>JBKYIJ010000012.1:0-1817 GCA_047030855.1 Dysgonomonas sp. | reverse complement strand
ATTCAAACTCGCAAATAAAATCTTGTCACTATACACTTTTGTATAGGAATTATGGTTCTATCTGGTTTTATATGTGTTCCACTGTCCAAAGTTCCCAGACTGTACTGAACGGTGTTATCAATTTGTTATCACATCTCTGTTATCAATCAAAGATTCTCGTGATATCCTGATATCGGTTAACTACACGATAAATCTCTACATATTCGTTACCGACCTTGTAGATAATCACATAATCTTCCCATATCGCATATTTATAATCTGTCCGAAAGCTGACCCGTTTGGAGAGATCTGACCCCATTCCAGGAAACATCTGAAGGTTTTCAAATTTACCGTAAATTTCCTTTATGGTCTTTGCTGCATATTCTTCGTTATCTTCAGCAATATAATCCCGGATGTTTTTCAAATCCTTTGCAACAATCGGATTGATCCGCAGTTTTAACATCTTATTCCCCCACAAGTGCTTTCAGTTCATCCAGATCTAACCAACCTTCGCCATCTTTCACTGCTTCTTCAGCTTCCTGCAGCTTCAAGAGAAGCTTTTTCTCTGCACGGTCACGCTCATAATCTTCAATATCCATGACAACGAAACGTCCTCTGCCATTCTTAGTCAGATATACCGGTTCTCCTTTATGACAGTTTTTCAGGACTTCATTATAATTTCTCAAATCAGATACTGGTAAAATATTTGCCATATTCTTTCAGCTCCTTCCTTTGATTTAAATTGTTTCTGCTACTTCTATTATACACAAAAAGCTGTAAAATTCAACGTAAATTTTTACAGCTTAAAAGTGTTCTCATTCCGAATATTTTTATTATGGTAATATATCGCAGATTAACCAATTCACTTAAAATGTATCTACTTGCATTACTTAAACTGTTTTCCAATTAATCTATTATCGATATTTTCTATTTGAATCCATTGAGAAAAATAATCTTCTACACCTGTTGAATGATCAATCACAATAAGCGTCTTGCCTTTTTCTCTTATTCTATTTAAATAGTTTGCGACTGCATCAATTTCTATATTGCTTAAGCCTTTGAAGGGCTCGTCAACACCAATAACTTTTGCGGTTGATTTTGATGCTTTCATAATTTTTATTCGAATATTTTCTCCTCCAGACAATGTAGCAGTTGCTTGTCCAATCTGTAAATGACCTAACATAATTTCAGACGCAGTTATACACACTTTTGTAATCGACTTGTCGATATCCTCAAAAAAATCTATTGCCTCATCTAATGTCATCTTCCAAACATCAAAAATTGATTTGCCCTTAATTTTATATTTTTTAAGATTTTTGTTAAATCCTGTACCTTCACACTCTCTACATTCAACTCGCATACTCTGATGATAATCACCACCATATTCAATATATCCCGCCCCTAAACACACAGGACACATACCATCATTTCCAGTCAAGTTTGAAAAGAACTTCTTGTCCTTTTTGTGCTTCTTTGCGTACAATTCTGAGATTTTATTTGATAAATCTAACACAGTAGCCACACAAGAATTCTTATTTCCGAGAAGCGGTTTCTGATTTATATATAAATAACTATTGAAATACTGCGGGAAATATTCCCTTAACAAAGTAGATTTACCAACACCTGAATATCCAGTAATCAAATTCATACAATTTTCTGCTACTGCCAAATCAACCCCTTTATATTTATATATAGAACTATTTAACAATATTCTAATTTGTTTTTTTGCAACAACTGGAACGTATTTTTTTATATCTCGTTGTTTTTTTAAAAATGCATTGACGTCAACTAAATATCCACCTGCGTTACCGCCCTTTTCACCCAAAGCAATTATTTTA
>JBKYIJ010000011.1:0-5796 GCA_047030855.1 Dysgonomonas sp. | reverse complement strand
TATTGAAAATTTCTGTTATATTTTTTTAGCCAAATCCTTAATTTCCAGCCCGAAATAGCCCTAAAAGCATCTCAGGCTGGAAATTTACATGTTATTGGCACCTTGAATCTGTGCTTCCGTCATACACATATCATGTTCTTTCGCAAATTTAAGAGCTGCCTTTAACCCTTTGGTTTTTCTCCTTTCAAACCTTCGAATATCTGCCTTCTCTGCGAAAATAGAAATACTAATATTACTATTCTCATACTGTTTTCTTTTCAATTGGCACCAAAAATAGCTTACAAACGTGCCACTATTTTGCCATTGTGAAACTTCTCCCCTGCATAATTCAAATTTTGTTGAAACCTCATCAATAATATCAGAAAAGTAATTTCTAGCAACTTTACCTGCTTTACTTCCCTCTTCCATATACTGAAGTTCGTAAGCGTCCAATAAGAGGGTGTATCGAAATTTCTGGCTGTTGCATGTAAACTATTGATTAGAGTTTTGGGAGTTGACTCTAAAAACTCTAAATCTAATCTAAGGAGCAGGCTTATGGATCTTTCTTCTTTGACTCCAGACAAACAGGTGAAACTTCAATACTGGCTGGATGTAATACGGCAATGCAGAGTGCCTCCGGATTGACAAATCAGATCTGGTGTGAACAACACGATATCTCTTTGAAAAGTTATTATTACTGGCTTTCCAAAATTCGAAAGCTTGCCCTGGAAGAACTGCCCCGCAAGAAAAACGGCATCCACATGTGTACAGACCAACAGTCAACTGCTTTAACGGAATCCCCGGCTGAGTTTGCGGAGCTTTCACTTCCGGACAGAAACATTTCCCGTTCCACTCCTGCAGCCATACTTCATATCGGATCCATAACAGTGGAACTTTATGAAGGCACATCTGCCCAGATGCTGGAAAACATTCTGAAAGCCGTGCAGTCATGTTAGGAGATCTTTCCCATGTGGAGAAAATCTATATCCGATGCGGCTACACCGATATGAGGAAGCAGCTCAATGGCTTGCTGGATATCATCCAGTACAACTTCAAACTGGATCCTTACAGCAATTCCTTATTCCTGTTCTGTGGAAAGAGGGCTGACCGGATCAAAGCAGTCCATTACGAGGGAGACGGTTTCTGCCTTTTATACAAACGGTACGAAAACGGACGTCTCCAATGGCCGCGGACCGGCGAAGAAGCAAAACAGATTTCTTATCAGCAGCTGCGCTGGCTTCTGGAAGGTTTGAACCCGGAGCAGCCAAAGGCGGTTCAGAAATGGCTCCCGCATAAGTCTGAAAGTACTGAAAATCCTTAGAAATGCTGGGAAATCTGACGATTCTATGGTATAATAATCCTATCGAAACGAAAGGGTTTTCAGGTTATGTCAGCTACGGAACAGGAGTATAAAAATCATATCAAAGAACTGGAACAGCAGGTCCGGCTCCTGAAAGAGCAGGTTGATTTCCTGACCCGTAAACTTTATGGAACAAAATCCGAGAAGACATCTACTCTCGAAATCGAGGGGCAGGTGTCTCTTTTTAATGAAATCGAAACCTGTGCGGATCCTGATGCACACGAACCGGAGCTTGTTGAGATAGAGAAGCACCTACGTAAAAGGAAGTACACCGGTCAGCGGGAAGAACTGGTAAAAAATCTCCCTCACAGCAAAGTACTCCATACCATAGATGAAAGGGAACAGATATGCGATAACTGCGGGAGTACGATGGTGAAAGTAGGGGAAGAATTCGTCCGCACGGAAGTACAGTTTATCCCTGCAAAACTTAAGGTGATTGACCATTACCGGGAAACGTATGAATGCAGGTCGTGCCGGAAAAACGGAACTCCTTATATGGAGAAGGCTCCGGTGCCATATCCTCCCGTCCTGCATTCTCTGGCATCTGCATCTACCATCACCTGGCTCATCCACCAGAAGTTTGAATTAAGCATCCCGCTGTACAGACAGGAAAAAGAATGGGAGGCTTTGGGATTACGTTTAAGCAGAGCGACTATGTCAAACTGGCTTCTGATTGTCTATCGGGACTGGCTTGTACACATCGTCCACCGTCTGAAGCTGGAACTTCTGAAACAGAGATACCTTCATATCGATGAAACACATGTACAGGTGCTGAAAGAACCGGGACGGAAAAATACGTCCGATTCCTATATGTGGGTTTACTGCAGCATCAGAGATGCTGTAAATCCCATCCGCTACTTCGAGTACCAGCCGGGACGAAGCGGGAAATATCCGGAAGCGTTTCTGAGGGAATATGAAGGTTATATCCATACAGACGCTTACTCCGGATACAATGCAGTTTCAGGAGTAAAAAGATGTCTTTGCTATACGCATCTGCGCCGGGCTTTCGTGGATGCGCTCCCAAAAGACATCCATAATTCGGAAGCATCAAAACCTGCGGAAGCAATCCTCCGTCTGAATCAACTCTTTAACCTAGAGTCAGAGTTGGAGGCGCTCCCTCCTGATCAGAAGAAAAAGAACGTCTTATCCGCGAGAAACCGCTTCTCGAGGCTTTTTGGTCATGGGCAGAAAAAGTGCCATCGGAGAGCTGCCGAAATCCAAACTTTCAAAAGCTTTTCATTACGCCTTAAATAACCGTGAAGGTTTTTGGAATTATCTGGAAGACGGGAATTGTTCCATCAGTAATTCGCTTGCGGAAAACTGTATCCGTCCCTTTGTGATCGGCAGAAAGAACTGGCTGTTCTCCGGCAGTCCGAAAGGGGCGGAAGCCAGTGCAGGAATCTATACACTGGTAGAGACAGCGAAAGCGAATGGGCTTGCCCCGATGAAATATATAAAATATATCCTGTCCGACATGCCGGGGAGTGCTTTTCTTGAACATCCTGAATATCTGGATGATTATCTGCCTTGGAATCCTCTTGTAAAAGAATTCTGTCGATAACCGTTGACCTTTTAGTATAAAAGGCTGACGGTTATTTTTCTATACACTATTATCCGCATAAACACCATACTTTCAAGCACTTTGAAGTATAGAAAATTATTCAATTTACCACGAATTTACCACGATTGAATGAGCCTTGATATGACAATAAAATAGCACTAAAAAGACACCTTTAACACTTAAACGGTGTCTTTTGTTAAAAAGCAATCAATCCTAAGACTAACTGCTTTGTGTGTATAGATATAATTTGATTAAGTTTTAAAACCAGCTTATTTTTTCATCTCTAAATTGAGGGTTCTCGCTGTGCTGATATGGATTGTAGTTATTCAAATTGCAACCATATTCTTTTAATGATTTGATTTTGTTATCTTCTGTCCATTCAATTAAGGAAATACCGTCAAATTCTTCAATACTTCCTGTATTCATTTCATTTTTAAAATACCACTCTACAACAGTTTGATTTCCCTTATGAAAGAACTGCTTAATATCCCAAATAATAACTTTACCACGAGTATTCCATTCGCTAAACCAATGTTTTACTGTTTTAAGGTTTTCATATTTAGGACACCAGCTTTCCGTATAAACAACATCTTCTGTGAAAATTCTATCCATTCCTAAATCTTGCTGTTTAAGCCACATATCGAACCATAAGTGAATGATTTTTTCTCTCTCATTCATAATAGAACACCTCAATCCTAAGACTAACTACCTTGTATATATGGATATAAAATTGTCAAGCTGGAAGTCAACTATCTTACGATAAATCTATAAATTGCATAGGCAACCCATATAATCCAAGAAAAAGCCCATAAATCAAAGAGAATACTTACTGTTAAATAAATGATAGCAACGGCGATTGCTATTATCCAATTTTCTTTTTGGTTTTTTTCCATAATTGACCACCTCCACAACTTCTAATATGTCGCTTTCTTCATATCCATATTATACCATTCTCGTATCAGCACCACAATAAAATTTTATGCACCGATAATCTTATTGAACAGCTCTAACAGCACATCATTTCATCATTCCTTTCTTGGTACGAAAAAAGCAGTCAATCTTTATATTAACTGCTCTATTTGTAGTAATATTAAGTTGTCAAAATTACAATTTTATTGATTGAAGCATAATCAATACTCACTTTTATCCGATATTGAGTAAACTATGAATTACCCATGGTTGAGCTGTAATCATAACTATAAATATATAAATTGTATATAACATTATTTCGACCATGTCATTAACATTTTCGGACTGAAGCCTTTTTCTAAAATTGATGGGTAAAATTTTTGATAGCAGATAATATATCAAATATCCTAAACATGCTCCTACAGTATTTATGATAAGGTCATTTATATCTGTTGCCCCCCAGCCAAACATCTGAACAATTTCAATAGATAAGGAAAACAGAAAGCCAGTTAAGGTAACATTCTTTATATGCTGATACTTTTTATACAGTAATGGTAAGAAAAAGCCCAAAGGAACAAATAAAACAAGATTTAGTATGGTATCTATTGGTCCGCTTATCATACCACAAAATGGAATTATAGAAATTTTTGGACGAAATGATATTGTGCTTGTATAACCAATACCTGTTACAGTTAAAATTCCAAATAAATAATAACAAAACACAAACACAGCGATAATATGAAAAACACTTTGTTTTCGTCCCGATTTTTTTCTAACACAAAAAATACAATATAAGAACTGGAATTATAAACACATACCCACTTATTGAACGAATAAGAATATCGGAAATTGGTAACATATTTTTCACTCCTTTACATGAACTCATTACATATATTTGTCAGTCCGTTTCTTCCATAAAGATAACAGCAAAAATTAAAAATTATCCAACGAAAAATCGAAAATTTTTCTTAAAATTTTATTTATTCTACATACTCATATTATAGCAATTCCATGTATTCGCTACAATAAAAAATTATCGTATTAGAAAATTGACTGTTCATACGGTATATGTTCCTTGTCGCTAGCTTTAATACGGTGTCCTTTGTTCCAAAACATACGCATAAATCAATCACTCTTTCTTGGTACGAAAAAAGCAGTCAATCCTAAGACTAACTGCTTTGAATAAATATGAATAAGAAATACTAACGATAGAAACCATAATAAAATATGAATATAATAAGTATCATAATAAATGGAGCAATTATCAGCAACCAATATGAAGTGTGTTTTTTCTTTTCAGCTTCATATCGTATATTTTGAAAGTCATTCTCTGATAATTCTTTATTTAACATTTGCATATCAACATTCTTGCTGGAATAATTATCTGCACCATCTATCGTTTCAATTTCATCTTTCAATAAATAATCTGTTGTAATATTAAAGTAACTACTCAATGCAACTATCTTATCCATATCTGGAACACTCTGAGAACTTTCCCATTTAGAAACAGCCTGCCGAGATACATTTAAAGCATTAGCTAAATCTTCTTGAGAAATTCCTTTCTTTTTTCTTTGTAATAGAATTTTCTGTGATATATTCATGTGAACTGCTCCTTTCTTTATTTAGTCATATTCTATCAAACAATATAGTTGCAATTCTACATATTGCACATGGTAATTTGTCAACTAATGGTTGCGAAAGCACTTTTTGAAGATTTTGTGCTTTGTATTCAAATTATACCATTACCATATATCCGCTACAATGAAAATCTATCCAACAATCCTATTTTTTTCGGCTGTCCCTGCGGTGTAGGGTTCTGTGGACTGCCTGCGTTCTGATTACCCTTATTCTTCAACGCAATATCCTTTGTCTTTACATATCAATTTATGTACAGTATTTGTAATCAAAGTTTTTGATGTTCTTTCACCTGAATTGAAGTACTCCAATTCAGGTGCTCCATTCCTTTATCTCCTCTTGATTATCTAAC
>JBKYIJ010000010.1:0-7188 GCA_047030855.1 Dysgonomonas sp. | reverse complement strand
ACAAGCCCTGAAAAACAAGGGAAGATACGCAAGGTATAAAGAAAGCCGCTCTGCCCTGTAATATTCACAAAACGGCCTAAAAAATAATTTGAGGAAATCAGAATGAATATTAGAGTTAAAATTATAACTTTTATAAAAAATCTGTTGCCGCTTATAGCAACTATTATAGGTTGGGAACTTGGTAAATTTATCATTGCAATTCTACGTTGTTATTTTCAGCAATAAATTCCATATCTTCTACTAATAAGTCGTAATCCTTTTTTGACTGTATGGTATAGAATTTAGATTTCAACATTGTATAACTTTTATGTGGTATGTAGGCAGAAACAATTTCTATATTGTTTAAAGTTTTCTTAGTTGTACTTGTGCTAACATTTCATAATAATAGATGCCGCTTAGTAATATTAAACCGCATAACATTAGAACTATACCTTTAGAAAAAATTTTAAATTTTATATTTTTCCGTTCTGGATTTTCTTCTGGGAGATATTCATACATTTCTTGAATTAAATCGTACTCCTCGAATTTTAAGTCGACTGCTTTAATAATAACAAAAGAGACTATGGAGAAGAAGATCAAAGAGAATAATATAGTACTAGTATTTTCATGTGTCCCTTGAGCAATACCTTTATAAAACATATCACTAAGCGCATTTTCCATTATAAAAATCTTATTCATTAACCAATTAAATATAGGTGAAAAAATAAAATCCCATAAAAATGCACCTATCAGTCCAATTAGTATAGTGCCAATTATAGGGCGCTTGAAAATTGATATTTTCTTTTTCATTGCAATCACCTACTTATTTACGGCCGGCTTATCCGTCCGGCCTACTAAATAGTCGATGGATACGTCGAAGTAGTCAGCAAGGGCAATGAGTTGATCAAATGCTGGGTTTCTCTCGCCGATTTCATAGCTTTGTATTCCTCTTTCGCTTGCTCCACTTCAGCAAGGTGCTTTTGTCGTTAACCCTTTTTTCTTACGAATAATCCTAAGTCTGCAAAATCGTTCATGTCATATCCTCCTTAAAAAACTGGGGATTGACACACAAACAATGTTGTTATTATAAAAGCATAACACGTACAAATATGCGTGTTCAATCTAGAAAGCGAGCAGGTGATGAAAAAATATAAAATTGATAGAAAGACGCAGCAAAATAGGCCTTACGCAAGTAGAAGTTGCAAAAGGCCGGCGTTTCAGAACGCGCCTATCAGAGTTATGAAGCGGGAAACGTCAAGCCAAACGTTCAAACCGCTAAACTGATAGCCAAAGTATTGAAAAGCAACGGTGGAAAAGCTTTTCTAAGGAAAGGATGCACACAAAGGCAAAAAAGGACAAGCAGAAAGGAGCAAAAACGTGGATTACGAAAAGGAAATTGCAATATTGCGGCAGGAAATTGAGGGAATTGAAAAGCCGAAAGCCAAAAATCATTAACACTACTTTCTATAAAATAGCGGATCAGGAATGCGATGAATTTTTCGAGCGGGTTAAACAGGAAAATCAAAATTGTTCGGGCCGGTTACTTTGCAAAAACGCCGCAAAGGACGCTTATTGTGAACGGCACAAATTTATTTGGAAAAGATAGAAAAACTCCTTCCAGATACATTACTTCGGAAGAATCCGCAAAAGAATTTGTCGCTTTATTCAAATTGTTTTTAGCTATTTATCATAAGGAGCTACTTAAAGAATGGAGTAAGATATAATGCCAGTTAATAAAAAGAAAAGCCGCCCTCGCGACTGGCATCACGAAGAGCGGCAAGCAAAAATATCCTATCTATATATTAAACCAAAACAGGAGGTTTGTCAAATGGACGATAAAGAGTTAATCGTATATCTTTCAAAAAAGGTTGCTGAACTCGAAAAGAATCTTGACCTTGCGGAAAAAGAAAGCTTGTACTTCTTTAACAAATATAAGGAGTTGGAAAATGAGCAGAAACAATGACAGCTGCCTGTTCCGGGCAGAATGGGAGTATCTAAACCCACCGGATAACGAAGAACCGGAAACGGATAAAAGCCCGGAATACGAGGCCCTGGAGTGGCTGAAGGAGGTATATTATGCCTACCAAGAATATCGTTGAGTTTACCAGATATACCGTACCTATAGAAATTACATTCAAGGACGGTATAGAGTGCTGTGAATGGTGCAATCGCAGCTTTATGAATATGAAACGGCATTTTGAATGTGGTCTTACCCATGAGGAAATGGTCAGTCCTAGAGATTCTATCGGGTGGAAGTGCCCGGTCAGAAAATTGGAGGTAGCAAATGGAATTCAGACTGCTGAAAGCTGATGAAATCGACGTGCGAGTAGCTCAAGTTAAGGAATCCGGCTGTTCCCTGCTTCTATATAAAGACGCCCGTGTCGATATGAATATCTTAGACACTACTCCTGGAATCGGCCCGGAAAACTGGCAGCGCAAGCACTACGAATGCAAAGGAAACTTATTCTGTTCCGTTGGTATCAAGATTGATGGTGAATGGGTGTGGAAGGACGACGCGGGCGCGGAAAGTCAAGCTGAAAAAGAAAAAGGCGAAGCCTCTGACAGCTTTAAGCGAGCTTGCGTAAATTGGGGCATTGGCCGGGAACTTTACACGGCTCCATTTATTTGGATTCCGTCCTCTGAAATTTCCATTGTATCTAAAAATGGTAAGGCTACAACTTACGATAAATTCGAAGTAACAAAAATAGCCTATACAGATGACAGAAAAATTTCGGGGCTTGCTATTTGGAGGCTTGCCAATAAGGATAAAGACCGCAAACGTGTATTTGTCTGGCAGGGAGGCACTAATGAATGACTTAATTAACGCGGTAGGCGAAAAGACCGCTTTACTTGATGCCGCAATCCGTCAGCTTGGAAAACGCGGACAGGCTTATGCCGAGGCCGAAAGCAATTATAGAATGGCGCTGTCAAAGGCAATTCTGGAAGAGCGTGCAAACGGCACTCCAGTAACTATCATTTCCGACATCTGCAAAGGAAAATCTGATATTGCAAAACTGAGATTTCAACGTGATTGCGCCGAGGTGGTATATAAGTCTGCAATGGAGGCAATCAACAGTTATAAACTGCAAATCAGGATAATGGACGCGCAGATAGAAAGAGAGTGGCATAGTGGTTAACGAATACGGAGCAAAGCTTGACCGGAACGGCTATGCGCCAAGCATCATACAGGACGAAGCCGATGAAAGCTGCTTTATCTGCTATGCGAATGGATATTATGACCCTCTCAACCGCCACGAGGCATTTGGCGGCCCATTCCGGGACAAGTCAAAGCGTTTAGGCTTATGGGTTTCCCTCTGTCATTACCGGTGCCACCAGGAGGGAAACGGCAGCGTACATAAAAATCGGGAATCCGACCTGCACATAAAGCGGATCGCCCAAATGAAGGCGATGGAAGCCTATCAATGGGACACAGAGGATTTTATCCGGGAGTTCGGAAGAAATTATTTGGAGGATTAACATGTTAAATACAGCAATTTTAATGGGACGGTTAACCTCAGATCCAGAACTGAGGTACACACCTAACGACACAGCAGTTACCAGCTTCACCCTTGCGGTAGAACGGTCTTATGTAAAATCGGGCACAGACCGCCAAGTGGATTTCATCGACGTAGTGGTATGGCGGCAAACCGCTGAATTTGTCTGCAAGTATTTTCATAAGGGACAATTGGCAGCGGTGCAAGGTTCCATTCAAACACGCAGCTACACGGACAAAGACGGCAATAAGCGGAAAGCTTTTGAGATAGTTGCGGAAAGCGTGCATTTCGCGGAGTCCAAAAAGGATAAGAGCAATGAGCCGATTGTAACTATACCAGGAAATGATGCTTTCGAAGAAATAATTTCGGATGACGACTTACCTTTTAACCAACCAACAGAAAGGCGGTGATAATGTGGAGCTGTTAAATCTAATCCATTATGGAAAAGAAAACGCCATAAGCCGGGAAGATTTGTCCAAGCTTACCGGCTGGGACGATAGAAAGGTAAGGGAGGAAATCAAGCGGCTAATGAGAAACGGCGAACGGATTTTATCTTCCAGCAGTGCCAAGGGCTATTGGAGAAGCGATGATCCAGACGAAATCGAGAGATTCCTTAAAGAGAGCGATAACCGCCGCACAACAGAGGCTTTAAATGTTGAACCTCTTCGTTTTTTCGTAGCCAAGTCAAAAGGTGAAGATTTAATTCCGGTAAGAGCGCATTACCGCAGGATACATAAACGAGCATCAGACCAAACCGATATTCAAGGCGGTGAATAAATGGCGCGTGAGTTTTTTTTTGCGCTTATCACAGCTATTTGAACGCAATGAGAAAACTCTCTGACGCAGAGTGCGGGAGGCTTTTTAGGGCGCTGTTATCATACAGCGCAGGAGAACAGCTTATCAATCTTCAGGGCAGGGAAGAAATCTTATTTGACGTGTTTGCAGATCAAATTGACCGTGATAACGCAAAGTATGAAGCCAAATGCAGGAAAAACCGTGAAAATGGTGCAATGGCGAACGGTACCGGACGCCGCCGAACGGTACCGAACGCCCCCCAAGAAAAAGACAAAGGAAAAGACAAAGGAGAAGTAAAAAAAGAAAGTAAAAAGAAAAAATCTTTTTCTCCCCCTTCTTTTGAAGAGGTGGAGTCATACTGCAAGGAGCGGAACAGCAGTGTAGACCCCAGACGCTTTTTTGATTATTACGAAGCAGGCGGCTGGAAGGATAATAAGGGGAATTCGGTTAAAAACTGGAAACAAAAGCTTATAGCATGGGAGTCCAGAGATGAAAGGGGAGAAAATCATGCTGGAAAGCCTGCTCAGGAAAGCCCTTCCGGAGGTACGGCGGAAGCTTCAAAACAGAAATACGGAAATTACATTTGAGGATATCCAGGAACGGCGTATTCAGATCATGAACGAAGTTAAAGGAACCCTAACTGGGTATGACTGCCCCATCTGTAAAAACAAAGGCGTGATACATTATCTTAAGGACGGATACGAATTTGCGAAACCCTGTGAGTGTATGAAGCTTCGGGATAGTTTAAGGAGAATCCGGCAAAGCGGCCTGGGTGACCTATTGAACGAATATACCTTCGATAAGTTTCAGACGGAATCCCCCTGGCAGGAGGCTGTCAAAAACAGCGCTTTGAAATTCCTGGAGGATCACGACCGGAAATGGTTTTTTATCGGCGGCCAGGTTGGGGCTGGGAAGACGCATTTGTGTACGGCTATGGTAGGTGAATTCTTAAAGCGTGGAATCAGCGCAAAATATATGCTGTGGCGGGACGAGGCGTTGAAACTGAAAGCCGTCGTCAATGATGACGCGGCATATTCAAACCTGATTAAACCCTTGAAAACCGTTCCTGTGCTTTACATAGACGATTTTTTTCGCACAGGGAACGATGAGACAGGCAGGAAAAAAGCCCCCACACAAGGCGATATCAACGTAGCTTTTGAACTCATTAATTACCGGTATAATAACAACCTGGTGACGATTCTGTCCAGTGAATTGACTGTCGATCAAATTCTATTTTTTGACGAGGCGGTGGGAAGCAGGATTTACCAGAGAACGAAAGAATATCACTGGGATATTGCCAAAGACCCACATAAAAATTACAGGCTGAAATAACAAAGGAGGGAACAGCTTGGTTACGCTCTATATCCCTGGCAAGCCGCAGGGAAAAGCCAGAGCCAGGACATGCAAAACCGGGCACAGCTACACGCCGGAAAACACAGTGCTGTACGAAAATCTGATTAAAACTTCATTTCTGCAACGGTATGGGGCCCTGGGTAAAATCAGAACTCAGGGAAAACAAAAGCCAGCGTTGAAGATGGAGATTTACGCAGGATTTCAGGTTCCCAAATCATTTTCCAACAAAGACAGGATCGCGGCGTTAAGCGGAGACCTTCTCCCTACAAAAAAGCCTGATTCCGATAATATCGCGAAAGTGGTTGCGGACGCTTTAAACGGGATCGCTTATGACGACGACGCGCAGATCGCCGATTTAACGGTTATCAAGCGGTACACGGAGGATCCCTGCGTAAAGGTAACCATCGAGGAGATCAGCCATGACCTTTGATGAGCTTTGTTCTCTCGCCGGAAACGGGAAGCCTCTTCCCCGTTCCGCGCTTCCTTTAGAGCGCGTTACATACCGTGGGCTTGCCTGGCTGTATCATGCTTACCGGCGCGGCGCTTTTTCCAAGGACGAAGCCGCTGAGGAAAAAGAAGCCCTCAGGAGAGAGTACGAGGACGCGCGGAAAAAAGAGAAGGACGACCTGAAGCTTCACCAATACGTCGATCAAATCCGTACAGCGCTGGCAGGCTGGTTTAAGAAGGTGGAGCAGAGCGGCTGCCCTGTGTGCAGGAGGCTTATTGAGATTTTGGACGGTAAAATTTAACCCCGCCGCAAACAGGCGTGAGAAAGGAATTTTAAAAATGTATATTACTTACGAATTACTGAAAGAAAAAGGCGCGTGTTCTAATGGCTTGAATTGGTTTAAACAAAATTTCCCGGAAGGCTGTGAACTTAACGAAGAAACCGTCGCAAGGGTGAAAAAATGCGATACCAGTTTTGTGTGGTGGTTTTTATAACAATATCCAACAGGATAAAAGATTATATAAGCTTTGCGGCGTGAACAGGTCTGACGGCGTGAACATATCTAGCGGCGTGAACAGGTCTAGCGGCGTGAACATGTCTGACGGCGTGAATGGGTCTAACGGCGTGAACACGTCTAACGGCGTGAACAGGTCTTTCGGCGTGAACATGTCTGACGGCGTGAATGGGTCTTTCGGCGTGAACAGGTCTAATGGCGTGAACAGGTCTAACGGCGTGAACAGGTCTAACGGCGTGAATGGGTCTTTCGGCGTGAACAGGTCTTTCGGAATATTAAATTCATATGGGGTAGACTGCGCTTTATTTTTGGCAAACAAAAAAAGAGTATATCTGATATTTGGAAAAGAGGTTTCAGAGGGCAGATACCTTGAAGTGAAAAATAATTTATATGAAAAGCTGGGAATATGGGAACCGAATTTCAATAATATAAAGACCCTATATCTTAAAAACGGTTCAGATTGGAAGCTTACGCCTATCAAAAACGCAGAAGAAATTGCACGACAAGAGGCGTGGAGGGATATGCCAAGAGAAGCAGTCGAATATGTCGCTTCCCTGCCTGAATTTGACGCGGATATGTTTTTTGAAATCACCTGTATTGACTTG
>JBKYIJ010000009.1:0-146020 GCA_047030855.1 Dysgonomonas sp. | reverse complement strand
CAGTTACGTATTGCTACCTTGCGAGACGTAGTCAGTGGGTTTCAACGCTTCAGCACCTCGTTCGTAAAATGTATTATCAATACTAATTCGCTGCGTCCCACTGCTTCGCGTGAATCTTTGATGGACGACGACATAATGAAACAAGCGAAGAAGGAACTCAGCGTTTGTTTTAAAAACTACCTGCGTCTGCTGGTTATGACGGATGTGGAGAAGTTGAGCGAAATCATCCGCATACATCATGTGTTTATAAAAGCGTTGGCAATAGAGGACAATGAGCTTCTGAAGCTGTTTATTGACTATATCCCTTTCGAAACCAATAAAGGATATGTCCCATTCCTGTCGCTGCACACTTATAACGATGTGATCTACTATACTCCGTCGCTCGACGATTTCCGCCAGATACGGCGGATCGCAGGATCGCAGGGAAAAACGGTTATTAATGCCGCCTATTCGTTTGAGGCTGATTTGATTCAGAAAATAAAGATAATATTTCCCGAATATCGGATCGAGAAAATTACGCCTAAGGATATCATAGACACATTGGGGTATGTTGAGGTGTCGGAGAATGAATTGTATAAACGTTTTGAAGAAAAAGCGAACGCCTTGCTGAAACCGTTTTACTGCAAGGTTCAGTTGAAACAGTTTGATCCGATAGATACTCCAGCCATTTATGTGGCAAACGATGAGGCTATGAGCAACAAAAACCTCCAAAATCTGTCAAACTCATCCAATCCGTTTGCGGGAACATTACACTCCTTCATCAAAAAAGAAGAGGAAATGCCTGCTCTTTGCTTCAATAAAGACAATGAAATTGTCAAAAACCTTATTCAGATCGAAGATCAGGTTATGTTCGGTGCGGTAGTACATATCATGTACGTGCAGGCTCTGATGCTTGGCGGATATCCGATCAATAAAAAAGAAATGACAGTGTTCAACGATGCCTTATATCAGCTGTTGATTATGGGCATGAGTGACTTTGTCGGGAAAATGGACTTATAAAATTATCTTGTATGAAAAATGTATTATTAGCTCTGTTTGTCTGTATTTTCCTTTTTTCATGCGGAAAAAGCGAAAAGGCTGTGAAAACCGTATCAGTAGATACTATTAAACAGGAAATTTCGAAGTTTACGGGAACGGAAATCGAACCGTTACCCGTAATGGAAAACTATTCCGATTCGCTTGACAATAAACAATTCGAAGGCTTTTGTGCAGAAGTGAAAGATATTGATTCTACAGCCCAAATTGGAGCAAGGCATACCTTCGTAAAAGAAAAAAGAGCTGAATACAAGAAGTCGGGTTATCTGCTTTTTGTATTTGAAAATGACGAAGGAAAAGTTTATATTGGTGCGATAAAGAGCGACGATGAACTTGACATTGTCCGTTGGCGGAAAACAGACGGAATAAACCATGGTTTGACGAACAAGGATATTGTCGATAAACTGAAAACTTGGGAAGAAAAAAGCCCGTTTGAAGTGCTTGAAATAGGGCGCGACTTGGTTTGGATACAGTTTGAAAAGCCTGTAATAGAATTTGACGTAAAAGCATTTGCCGATGAGGGTTTATGAATTTTGCCCCGATGCTTCGTTGGACAGGAGTACGGGAGATGTTCAGACCCTGTTAAGGTGTAATTCATAAGAACATGAACGGAATTCTATCTTTGGTGGGATTAATCCTTACTTTGAAATTATTACAATAAACACAATAACACAAACATTATGAAAACGCAGATCTTATTCCTTTTGTCGGTGATACTTTCCGTATCGCTTTCGGCTCAGACTTTTGTCCAAAAGGGTATAGTCGTGGACGATACAAATGAACCTCTGGTAGGAGTTTCTGTCAATATTAAAGGGACAAAAGACGGTACAATGACAGATGCTGACGGCAAATTCTCGATTCCTGTGAAGAACGGAAGTACGCTGGTTTTTAATTACATCGGCTTTATTACCCAAGAATATAAAACGGACTCGACTAAGACAGATATTAAAATCGCATTGGATGCCGATGCAAGAACCCTTGACGAAGTGGTTGTTTCAGGATATGCAACTGTAAGAAAAGCTGATCTTGTAGGTGCATCCTATTCTGTTTCGGGTATTTCTGCTTCTTACCCCGACGCCGTATTGGACGAATCGCAAGTTGGTTTGATGACAGCAGGGGAAATCAACGATTTCAGCAAATGGGCGATGTGGGACAGCATAGCTACAAAAACATTTTCACGCTATTTGGAAGAATTTAAAATTGCCCCTCTCGAACGTTATGTAGCTCAGCTGACAAATCCCGGCGGATTGCCGATTGTAAACGCTACTGTCATTCTTGCCGATGAGAAAAACAATGCGCTTTGGCAGGCGAAAACCGATAATACGGGTAAAGCGGAACTTTGGGCGAATATGATGCTTCCTGCTTCCGGAGATAAAGCCGCAACAATCTATGTCGAATATGGCGGTATGGATACAACCGTTGTGGCAAAGCCTTTCTCTAAAGGAATCAATAATGTGCAACTTCCTGTTTCGTGCAACACGACTAAAGATGTCGACATTATGATGATCGTGGATGCGACAGGTTCGATGGGAGATGAAATAACTTATCTGCAAAACGAATTGCACGATATTCTGAATAAGATCAAGAAAACACAGTCGGGTTTAAATGTCAGGGTAGGCAGTGTTTTTTACCGCGACCGAGGTGATGAATACGTAACCCGTAAAACATCATTGGATAAAGATATCAAGAAAACGATAAACTTCATCAAGGGACAACGCGCCAGTGGTGGCGGCGACTACCCCGAAGCTTTGGACGAAGCCCTTTATCAGAGTATAGAACTTGAGGAGTGGGGTGAAAATGCTTTAACCAGACTGGCTTTTGTAGTGTTGGACGCTCCTGCTCATAACGATGCGGCAAGCGTGAAAAAAATACAGGAGCAGGTGAAACTTGCCGCCGAAAAAGGCGTCAGGATTATTCCGTTAGCTTGCAGCGACATACAAAAGGACGGGGAATATCTGATGCGTAGTATGGCTTTGGCGACAAACGGGACTTATGTGTTCCTGACTGACGACAGCGGAATAGGCAATTCGCACCTGAAACCGACGACTGATAAATATGACGTGGAATTGCTTAACGATCTTATTATACGCTTAGTGAATCAATACACTCAAATGCCTGACTGCAATAATGATAAATGGGTAAAAGATTACAAAAAGGAACAACCTGCCGACAAATTCGTTCCAAGCCCTTATGATGAGGATCCTGACGAGAGCGACAGGTTGAAAGACAAAAATGTGATAAAAGTATATCCGAATCCGTGTGACGATATATTGAAGGTAGATATAAAAAAAGGCGGTTGAAGATGTTTATATTCTGGATATAAGCGGAAAATCTCTGGCAAAATATAATCCTGCGGAAGGAGAAACGTTAGTGTAGATATGTCGGGCTATTCAACGGGCGTTTATTTTGTGAAGGCATATTATAAGGGTAGATGGTATGCCCAGAAAGTTATAGTAAAATAAAAATTGTTATGTCGGAAACTATAAAATGGGAAGTCAGTTCTTTTGACGGGCTTGATACAGACAGTTTGTATGCGATATTGAGGCTTCGTGCCGAAGTTTTTGTAGTGGAGCAGAGTATTGTGTATCTGGATACGGACAATAAAGATCAGTCGGCAATTCATCTTCAAGGTTACATAGGCGATGATTTAGTCGCTTACTGCCGCCTTTTCAAAAAAGGTGACTATTTTGACGAAGCAGCTATCGGACGTGTCGTAGTTTCACCGAAGTATCGCAACATAGGATACGGGCATCATCTGATGCATAAAGCGATAGAATTGATGCACACGCTTCTCAAAGAAGATGTTATAACCATATCAGCCCAGAAGCATTTGGAACTTTTCTATAAAGCGCATGGTTTTGAAAGCACAGGCGATGAATATCTGGAAGATACTATTCCTCATGTTAAAATGAAAAAAAATAACATCTGAGATTAAACCTTTTTGTTTTTTTAGGTTCTAAAAATTAAAGACTAAAAAATAGTTATTTTGAGAACTAAATGAAGGAAATGATGTTATATAATAAATAAGGATTAAGTTTCCATAAAAAAGTTATAGATAGATTGTTTTTGTGAGAGTGGAGCCGGGATGGTTTTGCTCTCATTCTTTTTATGCACGACATTTTATTAAATCTCCTCTGAATTTTCTTAACCGTTTCGTAACAATATTGCAGCAGGATTGTTATAATACCATAATAATATTGCAACGTAATTAATAAGATTTTAATGTAATATGAAAAAAATCTATTCTGCAATCTTACTTTCAATAGCTGTATTAAGCGGCTGCGGGTCGTCACAGAAAGATGGCAAAGTTAAACTTTCGGGTGCAGGAGCTACGTTTCCTGCCCCTTTTTACAATAATCTGTTCAAGAGTTTTTCCGAAAACAGCGTTCATCAGGTTACCTACGGTGCTATCGGAAGCGGAGGTGGAATCCGAAGCCTGAAAGATAAAACAATAGATTTTGGGGCTACCGATGTGTTTTTGTCCGATGACGAGCTGAAAGAAATGGGAGCGGAAGTTATACATATCCCTACCGCCTTAGGTGCGGTTGTATTATCTTATAATCTGCCCGAGATAAAAGATGCGAAACTAAAACTGTCGTCCGAATTGGTTTCCGATATATTTCGCGGAACGATAACCAAATGGAACGACGCCAAGATAAAAGCGATAAATCCCGATTTGAATTTACCCGACAAAACCATTACGCCTGTATATCGTTCGGACGGTAGCGGAACGACCTATGTTTTTTCGGATTATATGTCTAAAACAGACGAGAATTGGCAGAAAGATTTTGGGAAGCGGAAAAGTGTTGAACTTTTCCGTGGGGGTTGCCGCTAAAGGAAATCCGGGCGTTGCAGGGGTTGTTTCCGAAACTTCGGGGGCAATAGGTTATATCGGGTCGGAATATGCTTTGGCTTTGAATTTGACATCTGCCTTGATGCAAAATAGTGCAGGTAATTTTATAGAAGCTAATTCGACAACTATTTCCGCCGCCGCAAACGTAGATATGCCTGCCGATACGCGGATTATGATTACCAATTCTCCCGAACCCGAAGCATATCCGATCAGTACGTTCACTTGGCTTATTTTATATAAAGAACAGTCTTATAACAACAGATCCGTTAATACGGCTAAAGCGTTGAAAGAATTGTTATGCTATGTCATAAGTGAAGACGGGCAACAAATAGCCGTCAAAACTCATTATGCGCCTTTGTCGCCGCTTGCGGTTGAGAAAACTAAGGCGATAATAGAATCTATGACGTATGGCGGCAACCCTGTCGTTCTGGATGAAAAAACGGACAACAGCAATAAAACCGAATAATTACTTAGCAAGATCCGAATACATAAGGATACCATATCCTTACGCATTTTTCGATTTGATTTATTAATGAAAGATAAGATATTTAAAGGTTTACTTTTTGCAGTTTCGATAATAATTCTTCTGTTGACGGCAGGCATTGTCTATGCCCTTATTTCGCAGAGTCTGGCCGCATTTTCTAAATTTGGTATCGGAGGGTTTATCAGTTCTTCCGAATGGGATTCGAGGGCAGATAATTACGGAGCACTGTCGTTCATTGTAGGCACATTGATGACTTCGCTTTTAGCCTTGCTGTTTTGTATCCCGTTTTCGTTACCCGTCGCATTGTTTAACGGTGAATATTTTAAAGGTAAAAAAATATCTTCTTTCGTCAGTTCCGTTGTCGATTTATTGGCCGGCATACCGTCCATCGTATATGGTTTGTGGGGATTTTATACGCTTCGTCCGATTATCATAAATATGGGCATCAGCGAACAAGGCTTCGGAGTGCTTCTTGCCTCTGTCGTTCTGGCTATAATGATCATTCCTTATGCTTCTTCTCTGAGCACCGAATTTATTTCTATGGTACCCAATGAACTTAAAGAAGGCGCATATAGTTTGGGCGCTACGCGTTTGGAGGTGATAACCTCGGTTAGTTTGCCAGTTGCCAGTTCGGGTATTTTTGCGGCGTATATTCTTGCTCTGGGGCGTGCTCTGGGCGAAACGATGGCTGTTACGATGCTTATCGGCAACACGAATAATGTACCGACGGGCATAACCGATACCGCCAATACAATGGCAAGTATTATTGCCAATCAGTTTGGCGAAGCTGACGGACTGAAACTCAGCTCCCTGATGGCTATCGGTTTGCTGCTGTTTCTTATAACTGCCAGTATAAATTTTATAGCTAAGTCGATTATGAAGATAATTAACAGGAGTTAAAAAATGGAGATACATTCTAAAACGAAATACCGCTTGTTTAAAAACAAACTGTTTTATTTTGCAGTTTGCGGATTTTCGGGAATTGTCATGATCCCGTTATTCCTTATTCTCTGGGAGTTGTTGCGGAAAGGATATAAACAACTTAATCTGAGTTTGTTTACGGAAGTCGCTCCGACGTCTATGGACGCTATGCTCGCCCGGATAAGCGGAGATCCTATACCCGGAGGGATATTAAACGGATTGACAGGTACGATTCTGATTCTGGGAATAGCCGTCATTATCGCTATACCGATAGGAATACTTACGGGAATATATCTGGCTGAGAATCAGAAGAAAAAATTTGCCGGACTTATCCGCAATCTGGCGGAACTCCTGCAAGGCGTACCTTCCATTGTTGTGGGTATCGTCGTGTATATTTGGGTGATTCGACCTATGCATACCTATTCTGCGCTTGCAGGAAGTATAGCGTTAGCCGTGATGATGTTGCCGATGATAATACGTTCTACGGAAGAGAGCCTTAAAATGCTTCCCCAGTCGTTGAAAGAGGCGGGACTTGCACTTGGTGGATCGTACACGAACGTTATATTACGAGTCCTGCTTCCTTCGGCATTCGGGGGCTTGTTTACAGGCTCTTTATTAGCCATATCGCGCGTAATGGGAGAAACTGCTCCGTTACTGGTTACGGTTCTTGGTTCGGCTGTCGTCAACTGGGATGTTACCCAGCCTACAAGTGCGATCCCTCTTTTGATATGGGAATTTTACAACGATCCTAATTTATCGGATCTTGTTTGGACTTCGTCTTTGTTTTTATTGTTGATAGTGTTAGGAATTAATATTTTAGCGAAAAGAATTGCTCAGAAATGGAAAATTCAGTAAAATCGGAATCAAAATATATATTGGAGTTGAAAGATGTATGCGTATCTTACACTCCCGGGAAGAATGCGGTTGAAAATGTGACGGCAAGTATCGAACCGCATACGATTACGGCTATAATGGGACCTTCGGGTTGCGGCAAGAGTACCCTCTTACGGGCAATTAACCGTATGCATGAATTGTATCCTGAAATAAGGACTACGGGTGAAATACTGCTTAAAGGCGAAAATATTTTTCACATGAACCCGATGAAAGTTCGTCGTCTGGCAGGCATGGTTTTTCAGCGTCCCAATCCTTTCCCTACCATGAGCATTTATGATAATGTCATTGCGGGATATAAACTGAACGGCATTAGTTTGAAGAAATCGGAGAAGGATGAAATCGTGCAGAAAAGTTTGCAGGATGTGGCTTTGTGGGATGAGGTTAAAGATTCGATGACAAAGAAAGGAACATTCCTGTCGGGAGGGCAGCAACAGCGTTTGTGCATAGCCCGCGCTTTGGCTCTTAAACCCGAATTGTTGCTTATGGACGAGCCTACATCCGCCTTGGATCCTATATCTACCAATCGCGTCGAGGATCTTATATTGGAGTTGAAAGAAAAATATACGATCATAATCGTAACTCATAATATGTCACAGGCAGCCAGAATATCGGATAATTCGATGTTTATGTATTTAGGGCATCTGGTAGAATACGATTCTACCCGTCAGATGTTTACCAAACCGAAGGATAAGAGAACCGAAGATTATCTGACAGGCGTATTCAGCTAAATTTAGAAACAAAAAAAGCATAGCATATGACAACCAACATAAAACAAAAACAGCTGCAATTGTTGCTTAACGATTTCGAATTGTTATCCAAAACGGCTCTGACTCAGATTCAGATAACAGGAAAACTTCTTGAAGATAATACGATCAACGCACTGTATGAAGAAGCCGAAGCCAATGAAGTGATGATGGACAGGCTGGAAATAAAAGTCCGTGAGGAGGTTGTGTTTACTATCCTACAATTTAACCCGATAGCTGCCGACTTGCGAAAAATTATTACGTATCAGGATATCACCACCAATCTGGAAAGGGTGGGAGATATGCTGCTCAATATTATTCACTATCTGCGAGAGACTGATCTGTGTACTCCTCAATTCGCAGAAGAAAAAAAGAAAGTCGTTAAGATGGTGAATGAAGTAAGCGAAATGCTGCACAACTCGATCTATTCGTTTATGAATGGCGATGTAAAACTTGCGTATAAGACGATCAAAGACGATGATAAGGTGGACGATATGTATCATAAAATAAATAAAGAGCTGGAAACGTCATTCTCAAATAAACCCCTGACTCAGGAAGTATTGCATAATATAATCGTTATCAGCCGTATTGCACACAATCTCGAAAGAATAGGCGACAGTTCAACGAACATAGCGGAAGCAGCCGTTTATTTAACCGAAGGAAAAGATATCAGGCATGGAAACGAAAAATAATAAGCCCCGAATACTTGTTGTGGATGATGAACCCGATATTCGCGATATTCTTGAGTTCAATCTTGAGAATGAGGGTTTTTCTATTGATACGGCAGATTCGGCAGAGCAGGCGTTAACGAAATTGTTGCCCGATCATCAGCTCATTATTCTTGATGTGATGATGGGAGGAATGTCGGGTTATCGAATGGCTGAGAAGCTCAGAAAGTCTGGGAATAATATTCCCGTAATATTTCTTACGGCGAAAGATACCGAAAACGATCTGCTGACAGGTTTTTCTACGGGAGGGGACGATTATATTACAAAACCGTTTTCAGTAAAAGAAGTTATTGCCCGTGTAAAAAGCATCATAAAAAGGACAGCCGATGGTTCGAAAGAACCGGACAACGGTAATTTGCTAAAAACAGATACCCTGCTGGTAGATTTAGACGCGAAACGGGTGAGTGTGGACGGTGTCAATATTGAGCTGACTAAAACGGAATTTAAGATACTGACTCTTCTCATGCAAAACGAACACAAACTGTTTTCGCGCGAAGATATTCTGAATAAGGTTTGGACAGATGGCGGAATTGTTGTAAATCGTACTGTCGACGTACATATTGCCCGCTTGAGAAAAAAAATAGGTAAATACGGCTCTTTTATTATTAACAGGACGGGATACGGTTATAGCTTTATTCCTTCCGATAATTAACATTCTATGAAACTGACATATAAAAAACGGTTGTTTTTTTGGTTCTTCCTCATATTTTTTGCGTTCCTGTTGATAATGATCGTTCTGGAACAAAAGGAAGAAAAATCGTACCGTACTCAGGCTCTGGAGTCTGATCTGAATAATTATACGGAATTAATTCATAAGCATATAGAAAAGGATACGGCGTCCTCTTTCGGAAAAAAGGACTTGGATGATTTCCTTTCTGTTTTTCCTGCCGATATGAGAGTTACCGTTATAAAAAAAGACGGTACGGTATTATACGATAATGACAGGGAGATAAATAACATCGGAATTATGGGCAATCATCTCGATCGCCCTGAGATAATGAATGCTTTTGCGAAGGATTTCGGTTCCAATATCCGTTTGTCTGCATCTACCGATCGGGAATATCTGTATTATGCAAAATATTACGATTCGTATTTTGTACGTGTAGCTTTGCCTTACAATGTCGAAATCAAAAACATACTGAGTCCCGACAGAATGTTTATTTATGTAGCGTTGACCATATTTGTTATCGGACTGATTCTTCTCAACTACGTAGCAGGCAGGTTCGGAAAATCTATCTCCCGTTTAAAGACTCTGACAACGGATATTAAAGACGGTAAGCCTTTGAAGCGAAAAATAAATTTTCCTGATGACGAACTCGGAGAAATAGGAGAACAATTAACCCAGATTTTCGAACAAAAAGAAAAGCAGGAACAAAAACTTCACGTAGAGAGGGACAAGCTTATCCAGCATTTTCAGTTCTCTAAAAACGGACTTGCCATTTTTAATGCCGATCGCACAAAAGTATATTCCAACACCCGTTTTACTCAATATCTGAATGTTATTTCCGATACGGTAAATCTGGATTCGGAATTTCTTTCATCAAATGAAACGTTCAGGGATGTCAACAATTTTCTGAATAGCCATAAAGAAGGAGAAAAACAAAATAATTTTACTGTTTGTATCAATAAGGCAGGGAAAGTATTTGAAGTGCAGGCTGTTGTTTTTGAGGATAATAGTTTCGAAATTGGTATTAAGGACATAACGGAAATAGAACATACCCAACAACTGAAAAGAGAAATGACCGATAATATTGCCCACGAACTGCGTACGCCTGTGACAAGCCTCCGAGGTTATCTGGAAACACTGGATACTCAGGATCTGGCGGAGGAAAAACGGAAGCAGTTTATCCATCGGGCATACATACAGTCTATGAGATTGTCGAATATTGTGGAAGATGTCAGCCTGATTAATAAAATGGAAGAATCGTCATCTCTTTTCAAACTTGAGAATATAAATATATCACAGGTGATTAACGATGTGCGTATTGATTTGATAGATAAACTGATAAAAAACAATATAGAGCTTAATCTTACTTTGAATGATAAAGCCCAGTTAAGAGGAAATTATACATTGCTGTATTCCATTTTCCGTAATCTGATTGATAATACTATTGAGCATACGGACAGCGGAACTCAGATCTATATTAATAATTATATGGAGGATGCCGAATATTTGTATTTCTCCTATTATGATACGGGCAAAGGCGTCGATGAGAAATATCTCAATCGTCTGTTTGAACGTTTTTACAGGGCTGACGAAGGAAGGACAAGGGAAACGGGAGGCTCGGGTTTAGGACTGTCCATAGTGCGAAATGCCGTGAAATTCCACCATGGGGAAATTCAGGTGAAAAACCGCGCGGGGGCAGGACTGGAATTTTTGTTTACGCTGCATAAATAAAATTAATGTTTGATTTGCTTTTTAGTTTAACTTAAAACAATATTTTTGCAGAAGATAAGCTTTTAGATAACATTTTATAATTAACAAAGACAAATATGAAAAAATTTATTTTATCAATGGTAATGTCATTTGCTCTTGCTACATCTTTTTCGGTAATGGCTCAGGACAACAATAAAACAACAGAAGGTTGTAAAACAAAAACTGAGTGCCCGAAGGACAAGAAGGCTTGCGATAAAAAAGCAGACAAATCTTGTTGCAGCAAAAAAGACGTTAAATCGTCCGACAGCAAAGAAACGACAAAACCATGCTGCAAGAAAAGCAAATAATTTGAGAATATGCTATATTAAAATAAAAACCCTGTCTCCAAAAGACGGGGTTTTGTTTTATATTTGATTTGAAATATAAAATTGCGTTTCTTTGTTTTTGTAAAAAAACAGATAATTCATGGCAAAAGATTCTAAAAATAAATACCAGTTGGTGATATTTTTCATTGCTTTCCTGCTTCTATGCATATTTGTCATTTTTAAATATTTTCCCAGAGATATCTTTGTTACCGGTGATGACGCATACTTTCATCTCAAACGTTTTCAGGCAATAAACGATGCTGTACGAAACGGCAGTTTCCCTTTCTACATAGATTCGGATTCTCTGAACGGATACGGTTATGCAACTAACTTGTTCTATCCTGATTTTATGCTCGTTCCGTTTGCATTATTGATCGATTTTTTGGGGTTGGTCATGTCTTTTAAGATCATGTTGGTTTTTTATTCATTTTTATGCGGAGTCTTGTCTTATTATTCCGTAAAGAAGGTCTCCGGGAATAATTGGATCGCTTTAATATTTGCTTTACTCTATACATTTTCTTATTACAGGCTTGCTGATATGTCTTTCAGGACAGCTTTGGGCGAATATCTTGCATTCACGTTTATACCTCTGGTTTTCTGGGGAACTTATGAAATATTATACGGATCGGTAAAGAAATGGTATATACTGAGCATTGCCTTCGCCTGCCTGTTGCTGTGCCATCTGGTATCTACGCTTATTGTGTTCTTGGTACTTGTGTGTATGCTAATCATATATTACAAACCTTTATTTGACTGTCCCAAGAAGATTTGGTATTTCCTTTTGTCGGGCGTTGTTTCGGTATTACTGTCCGCTGTGTTCTTATTCCCTATGTTTGAACAAATGTGGAGTAACGATTTTTACTTCGAAGTTTACCCCTATGTTCAGAACATAAAATACAGCGCGTTGTCCCTAAAGGTGGTTTTGCTCGCTTTTGTCAAGGAGTTTGCAGTGCATAGCACCGAAAGGTACACATATGTAGGGATTGGGCTTATACTAACCGTTTTATTATTGTCCCGCATTTTTATTAAAAATAAAAACAGATCGAATCTGTTGAAAACGGCGGATATTTTTACTATCGTAGGTTTGGTGATGATGTTTATGATAACAAAATGGTTTTTGTGGGATATAATTCCTTTCAATAAATTGAAAATAATTCAATTCCCGTGGAGATTTTTGCAGGTTATTACTTTTCTGTTTTCCTTTTCCTGTGCCGTATATTTGTTTTCGTTGATAAATACAATCAGTCCGAAGTTTCGGAAAAGAACTTACGTTTTATCAGTCTCTCTTATAATAATATTGATACCCTTGTTTACAATATATATATCAACTGAATTTAAGAAAAGCAGGGGATATAACCCTATAACAAAGTCGGGTGGTTATTATAAAGACGGCAGCCTCAAAACGTCTTTCTATCTTGGTGTGGGGCTCGAATACATTCCTGCGGCAGTGCCTTCGCTGGATTATGTTGAAAACAGAGGAGATAAAATTGTCTCTCATAATGGCAGTACGCTAATAACTGATCTGGAAAGAAACTATCCTGTGTTAAGCTTCAATGTTGAGACCAAAGGGGATGATCAGCTGGTTCTTCCGCTTTTGTACTATAAAGGTTATGTCGCAAAAGAGAACGGTAAAGATTTAGCTGTTCGTCAAAGTGATGACGGCTTGGTTCAGGTATCCGTTTCCCAGTCGGGTGAGGTAAGAGTTTATTATGCCGGGACATTACTTCAAAGAATCAGTTTGCTGCTGTCTGTGCTGACGCTTATACTTATGTGCATTTATATTTACTCGCCTGCTCTCAGAAAATCTCTGAAACGAGCCTAAATAAAAAATATCCTCAATCATTTCTGGTTGAGGATATTTTTGAAATATTATCGGGTTGTTCTTATTTTAAGTATTGGTCGAACCAACGGAAAAACTCTCTTTGAAACAATATCCCGTTTTGAGGTTGCGATATCCAGTGGTTCTCGTTAGGATAGATAAGCATTCGGGCTGGAATTCCCCTGAGTTTTGCCGCATTGAAAGCCATCATTCCCTGAGAAGCAAGTATTCGGTAATCGAGTTCGCCATGACTGACCATGATAGGCGTGTCCCATTTTTCGACAAAGCGATGGGGAGAGTTTGCGTAGCTGCGTTGTGCTATTGAGTTGCTTCTGTCCCAGTACGATCCGCCAAGATCCCAGTTCGCAAACCACATTTCTTCGGTTTCGAGATATTGGGCTTCAAGGTTGAATATGCCTGCATGTGCAAAAAATGCTTTAAACCTTTTGTTGTGGTTTCCTGCCAGCCAATACACCGAGAACCCTCCGTAGCTTGCGCCCGTGCATCCCAGCCTGTCTTTATCTACATAAGGCTCCTTAGCCATTTCATCTATTGCCGAAAGATAGTCTTTCATGTTTTGTCCGCCGTAATCGCCGCTGATCTGTTCGTTCCATGCCTGTCCGAATCCCGGGACACCGTGTCGGTTAGGAGCTACGACTATGTAACCGTTTGCAGCCATGATTTGAAGATTCCAGCGATATGACCAGAACTGGCTTACTGTGCTTTGCGGACCTCCTTGGCAATAAAGTATAGCCGGATATTTTTTAGCTGGATCGAATTTCGGAGGATAAACAATTTGCGTCAGCATTTTTTTACCGTCGGTAGTCTTCATCCATCTTTCTTCAACTTTGCCCATTGTCAGCTGATCGAGTATTTCTTTATTCTCGAAAGACAGTTCAGTTGTTTCGCCGTTTGTCGGATCCACTGAATATATTTCATTCGGTTTCGACAAAGAGTGCCGGATGGCTATCAGTTTGTCATTGGCAAGGGCAACGGATTCAAAATCGTGCATTCCCGATGTCACTTCAGTAATTTCTTTTGTATCTATATTGGCTTTGTAGACATTGGTTCTGGCTTCTACGCAGGCAATGATAAACAGGTTTTTGTTATCCGAATTCCATATCATGAAATCGGTGTTGTAGTCAAAGTTTTGCGTAACGTATGTTCTTTCGCCTGTTGACATATCCATGACAAACAACCTGTTTTTGTCAGATTCGTATCCGTCACGTTCCATACTTTGCCATGCAATGTAGTTTCCGTCTGGAGAGAATAAGGGATTGATGTCGTAGCCCATCATTCCTTCAGTCAGGTTTTTTGTCTCTTTCGTATCAATATTATACAGGTAGATGTCGGAGTTCGTAGATAAAGAGTATTCCAAACCTGTTTTTTTACGGCTTGTGTATGCTATTGATTTACCGTCAGGGCTCCAAGCCAGTTGCTCCATTCCGCCAAAGGGAAGCATTGGCGACTCGTAAGGTTCTCCTTCCAGAATATCCGTAATGTTTGCAAGGGATTTTCCGTCATAATCGGCAATGAAAGGATGCGGTATTTCTTCCACCCATTCCGACCAGTGTTTGTACATCAGGTCATCAATGATTCTTCCCGATGCTTTTGGCAGATCGGGATATTTGTCAACAGTCCTTTCGCCGTATTTTACATTTTTGACAAATAATATTTTCGATTCGTCAGGAGAAAAACTAAAGCCTTGTATGTCTGCATCCAGATCGCTGATTTTTATTTTTCCAGTTCCGTCGGGGTTCATTTCCCATATCTGGGACGATCCGTCTTCAGTGCTGAGAAAGGCGATTTTAGAATCGTTCTTGATCCATACCGCATTTCCTTCGCTTGCCGGCGTTTTAGTGACCTGAGATTTATTCGAACCGTCAAGCGTCATAATGAACAGCTCCCGATTGGTTTTGTTTTGTTCAACGCTTACGTAAGTTACGCCATACAGTATTTTTGTTTTATCGGCAGATATTTGTATATCGCTTATTCTGCCGAAACTGTATAATGCTTCGGGCGTCATTATACCGTCGGTGATTTTTATCTCCGATTTGCCTATAAGAGGCGCGTCTTTTTCTTCTTTTATCCCTTTTTTCTCTGATGATGATTCGCAAGCTATTAATCCTGTGCTCAAAGCTATAGCCATAATGGTTCTCAATTTCATATGATAATGGTTTTTTCGTTTTAAATTATTATTCCGTCTTGCATGTGTATCGTTCTATCGGTTAAGTTCGCAAGATTTTCATCGTGTGTGACTATAATAAAGGTTTGCCCCAGCTTGTCCCGCAAGTCAAAAAACAATTGATGCAGTTCGTCTTTGTTTTCCGAATCGAGGCTGCCCGAAGGTTCGTCCGCTAAAATAACCGACGGATTGTTTATCAACGCACGGGCAACCGCAACGCGCTGCTTTTCTCCTCCCGAAAGTTGGTTGGGCTTATGGTTCCGCCTGTCGGACAAGCCCAGCAGTTCGAGCAGATCAGACGCTTTTTTCTTAGCTGCGTTTTCTTTTTCTTTGCCTATCAGTGCAGGGATCATAACATTCTCCAAAGCCGTGAATTCAGGAAGCAGTTGATGAAACTGGAACACAAATCCTATATTTTTATTGCGAAATTCGGATAGTTTACCGTCACTTAGTTTCAAAACATCTTTTCCGTCTATTAAAATATTACCGCCGTCAGGTTTATCCAGCGTTCCGACTATCTGGAGCAGAGTAGTTTTTCCTGCTCCGCTGGCACCTACGATCGAAACTATTTCTTTGTCTTTTACGGTTAAGGTAATACCTTTCAATACTTGAAGTTTCCCGAAGCTTTTAGTTATATTATTGATTTCTATCATTTCGAAATTACAGATTATGTTTTACAAAAATATAATTATTCTTCTTATTTTTATTTGCTTATCATTTAATTCTATGAAGATTATATATTTACTTGGCTTACTTTTTAAATTAAATTATATTTGCAGAAATAAAGTTGCCCTTAATTTGCCTCATTTAACATGAATATCAAACATATAGGATTATTTATACTTTTTCTTTTCGTTATTGCATCGGACGCTTACTCTCAACCTGATTGCGATATTGTGCATTACGGAACCGAGGATGGCTTGCCTCAGCACACGATAATGGACATAATTCAGGATAAAAAAGGTTTCTTATGGTTTTCTACTTGGGACGGAATGAGCAAGTTCGACGGTTATAATTTTTATACTTACAGGATACAGGGTGAAGATACTCAGACTAAGAGCAACCGTATAGACGGTATGTATGAAGATAAATACGGATTTATGTGGATATTGCCGTATGATAAAATGATATATCGCTTTAATCCTAAAACGGAAGAGTTTATCGGGCTCAGGTCTATCCCTGAATTTAAGGATATTAACTTCAGGACATCGAAGGTAATGGTGAATCCATCGGGAAAAGTATGGTTACTCTCGGACGAAAACGGATGTATATGTATTCCCGACTCTACTTTTAATCCGGAACTTTTTAACGTGGCAAATAATAAAATAGCCGGGAACAGAATTTATAAAATATATGAAGATGCTTTTTTGCAGACTTGGATATTGACGGATAACGGGCTTTTCCTGCTGTCGACTGATAATAAAACAACAGGCAGGTTCTTTACCGAGAACGGAACAAACAGGAAAAACAAATCGAAACAAGCCTTTTATTCAATAACGGAATTTAAGGATGAAATCTGGTTCGGGTCTAACAACGGAAGAATATGGATATATAATAAAAAAGTGAAGAATTTTTCTTTGTTCGAAACCCCGATACGTTCAAATATAAGCATAATAAAGGATTTGAATGAAGATCTGATTCTTATTACTACAAATAAAGAAGGCTTTTTCTTATACAGCAGGTCGGCAAATTCTTTTGAGGCGTATAATACCGGAAACTTGAAGAATATGCCTGACAATCATATTTCGTCTTACTACGCAGATAGATACGGAAATATTTGGATGTCATCCGAATCGCAGGGCGTTATGAAGTTTAATATAAAAAAAAGATCGCTGAAATATTTTTTACCTGAAGTAGAAAATCAGGGCACGGGTTTCCTCATGCCTAAATTCTTTGTTCTGGAAGATAACAACGGAAGAGTCTGGGTGCATCCGAAGGGCGGCGGGTTTTCTTTATACGACTCGGAGAGAGAGGAATTATTGCCTTTTTATAACGAACCCGGGTCTTCTGAATGGCGATTTTCCAATATGTTGCATCTGGCATTTTGCGACAAGCAAGGCAATCTTTGGCTAAGTACACGTTCGCACGGAGTAGAGAAAGTAATATTTAATGATGGGGTTTTTCAGTTAACGGTTGTCGATTCCAATATCCATTCGACGATAAACAACGATGTGAGAAGTATCTTTGAAGATGATAAATTGAATCTGTGGGTATCCACAAGAGGAGAAAGAATATACTTATATGACGCATCACGAAAAAAAACGGGATATCTCTGCAGCGATGGTTCTGTCGGATACGGGACTCCAATAAAGGGTATCGCCTACAGCCTGTTTCAGGATCGGGATCGGAATATATGGGTGGGAACCCGAAGTGAAGGACTGTATAAACTGACGCCCGTTGCAGATGGGAAGAGGTATATAATAAAAAATTACAAAAACGACCCGAACAATTTGTATAGTCTGAGCCACAATGCCATATACAGTATATTTCAGGATAAAAACGGACGGATATGGGTCGGGACATATGGTGGCGGGCTTAATTTGGTTGATGATAGAAATGAAGGACGCTTCTTTAATTATAAGAATACGCTGAAACAATATCCGATCGACATCGCCTCACAGGTTAGGGCGATTGCCGATGATAAATACGGGAATATATGTGTCGGTACGACATTCGGGTTGATAATGTTTTCTCCTGATTTTGATTCGGAAAGTAATATCGACTATCATCATTACAATAAAAAGTATAATGATCCTCACAGCCTGAACGGGTATGACGTTTATGACGTATATACGACGAAAAAAGGAGAAACGTTTTTTGCGGTTTTCGGAGGTGGCGTTAATAAAGTAAATTCGGTGAACGATAAAGGTTTTCCTGTTTCTTTTACGTCTTATACTACTAAAAATGGATTGCCTTCGAACATTGTCTTACTGATAACCGAAGATAAAAACGGTAAGCTATGGATAACATCGGAAAGCAGCATCTCTAAATTTAATCCTGATAAAGAAACATTCGAAACATATAATGAAATAAGCCGGATTATTCACGGACAATATTTTTCGGAAGGTGCAAAATGCCAATCATCGAACGGTACTATTTCCTTTGGCTTCACAAAGGGATTTATTTCCGTTAATCCCGATAAGATAAAAGAAAATCGGTTCAGCCCTTATGTGGCTTTAACTAACCTGAAAATATCCAATAGAAACATCCTTGTCGGCGTACCCGATTCGCCTTTGAAAAAGAATATTGACAATATGGAAGTGATAAAACTTTCCAATAAACAAAATTTTATCAGTCTGGAATTTGCCGCATTAGACTACATAACGCCTCAAAATATAACATATGCGTATAAATTGGAAGGTTTTGACGAGGATTGGATCATCAGTAAAAAGCAAAGAAGTGCAAATTATACGAACCTGCATCCGGGAAGATATGTGTTTCGGGTAAAAGCGACTAACAGCGACGGAATCTGGACGGATAACGAACATACGCTGACAATAGACATAACCCCGTCTTTTTGGCAGACAGGGTGGGCGTTACTGATTTATATGATTGTTTTTATCCTTCTTTTGTTTGTTATAATAAGAATTGTTCTGATTTTTTATCAATTGAAGAACAAGGTTGTTTTAGAGCAGGAACAAACCGAAATGAAAACGCGCTTTTTTACGGATATATCGCATGAGATAAGAACGCCGCTGACAATGATCGTTTCGCCGATCGAGAATATCATAGAAGAGGACAAAACTCCCGAGAAGATAAAGGATCAGCTGAAAGTGGTGCTGAAAAATACCAACAGGATGCTGCGGATGGTAAATCAGATTCTCGATTTCAGGAAAATACAGAAACGGGATATTGATTTGCAGGAAATAGATTTGGGAAAATATGTGCCTGAAATTTGTAATAATTTTATAAAGATAGCCGAAGTAAATCATATAGATATTGTCGTAAATAATTATACTGAAAACGGAAAAATATGGGCAGACAGAGACAGTATAGAGAAACTTGTATATAACCTCTTGTCAAATGCTTTAAAATATACGCCTGAAGGGAAAAAAATATTTGTAAATATTAATCAAAAAGACAACAGCATCGCTTTACAGATTAAGGACGAAGGGAAAGGAATGCCTAAAGATATCCAGAATAAACTTTTTACCCGCTTCGGATCGTACAGTACCGATAAAAGCAAACCCAGTACGGGTATCGGATTGTCTATCGTAAAAGAAGTGGCGGACAAGCACCATGCAAAAATACAGGTAGAAAGCGAACCCAATAAAGGAAGTTCTTTTACCGTGTATTTTCAGACAGGAACGGAACATTTTAAGAACGATTCCAATATTACGTTAAGCAATGCAATGCCCGATATAAAGGGTATTGCAACTAAAAATGAAATTGTCTATGATATAAATAACCCTGATGCGGAAGACAATAAGAAATTGAGCATTTTGGTCGTTGAAGACGATGAAGATTTAAGGCAATTTATTGTATCGACTCTGCAGCCATATTACCATACATTAGAAGCTGTGAATGGGAAAATTGCGTATGAGATAACCCTTTCATCTTTTCCCGATTTTATTTTGAGCGATATTATGATGCCCGAAACCGACGGGATGGAGTTTCTGAAAAAAGTCAGGAGCAACCCCGATCTGAGCCACATACCGTTTATTCTGCTCACGGCAAAAACAGATATGGACAGCAGGATAGAAGGCATTGAATACGGGGCGGATGACTATGTGCCGAAGCCTTTTAATGTCAGGTTTCTAAGAAAAAGGATAAACAATATAATCGAACAAAGACAGCGGTTATACCGCTCTTTCCTTACAGGCAAAAAAAATGATCAGAAAAACATCGGAGACGACTCCGATAAACCTAAAATATCGCCTCAGGACGAACAGTTTTTGAAAAAGGCTCAAGGCATAATCGAAAACAATATAGACAACAGCGATTTTCTTATTGACAATTTGGTTTCTGAAATGGCGATGAGCCGAAAGGTGTTCTTTAATAAACTGAAAAGCCTTACAGGGCTGGCTCCCGTTGAATTTATCCGGGAAATCAAGATCAAACACGCTGCCGAACTTTTGGCGACGACTAACTATACGGTGAAAGAAATATCGTTTATGGTAGGGTTTTCGGACACGAAATATTTTACTCAATGCTTCAAGAAAATATTTGAAACGACGCCGAGTCTATACCGTAACAGATTTAAATAAATTCTTTGTTACAGATTGTCTATACTTTTTCTGAAACGCATTCCGTTCTTTTTGAACTGTGACGGAGTCATACCCGTTATCTTCTTAAATTGCGTGGATAAGTGGGCTACGCTGCTGTAACCCAGCATAAATGCTATTTGGCTGAGCGTGTATTGTCCGTAAGCCAGCAATTCTTTGGCACGTTCTGTTTTTTTGCAGAATGATATAGTGTTCGATAGTCATACATTCCACAGCAGAAAATAATTTGCTTAGAAACGAATAGTCTTTATGCAGTTTTTTCAGATAAAATAGATGAAAAATTTTGCGTTATTTCTTTGTCATTGTATATAAGTTCTATAACAGTGCCCTTGATTTTTTCGACAAGCTCCTGTTGTTCGTTGTTCAGCAGTTCAAAGCCGACAGCTTCCAGTTTACGGCTTAATAATCCGATAGTTTCTTTATCTAAATCTCCTGTTGTTTCGACTTCTCCCAGACTTATATTTAATGGCTTAACGTTTATTTCATCCAGAATATTACCTACTGCCGTTATACATCTGGGACAAACCATGTTTTTTTATATATATTTTCATACGTTCTCTAACAATTTAAGGATAAGTTAGTTCTTTTGAATTTTAGTTTATTAAAAAAAAGTGCATCTAAATTTTATTTATAAACATAAAACAACTATTTTTGCCGCTGCGAATAAATATCAATAAATATATAATACATATTCTAATAATATGGCATCACATAAGAAAGAAAAGACATTAAAGGAACAAAAAGATTGGGAACGTTTAGATGAAGCAGTCGTTAGTTCCGGGCTTTTTTTTAGGCAAATATCAGAAACAGATATTAATAGCGGTAGGCGTTGTTATTGTTGTCGTTTGTGGATTTTTGGCATACAAGACATTTATTGTTAAGCCTAAGAACGAAGAAGCTCAAAAAGCAATAATCAGAGGACAACAATATTTCGAACAAAGGCAAGACTCCTTAGCCGTTTACGGTGATGGAAACGGATATGTAGGTTTCGAGACAATCATTAATCAATACGGGTCTACAAAGACAGGAAATATTGCAAAATATTATGCAGGAATCAGTTATTACCGTTTAGGTAAATACGATCAGGCAATTTCATACCTGAAAGGATTTAGCAGCAATGATAAAATGGTTCAGTACACAGCTAAAGGCGTGTTGGCGGATTGTCTTGTAAATACTGGAAAATCGGACGAAGCCTTGAAATATTTTCTTGATGCCGCCAAGGGAGCGGACGACAATCTGTTAAGCCCTATTTATTATAAGAAAGCAGGAGTGATTTACCGCGATCAGAAAAATTATGATAAGGTAATAGAAATTTTCACTACTATCAAGGATAATTATATGTCTTCTGCTGAAGCTGCTGACGCTGACAAATATATTGAAGAAGCTAAATTATTGAAATCGAAATAAGAATCAGTAATAAGAAAAATACAGGATAATGTTCTACATACAAGAGTAGAACATTATTTTTTTATAATTACCTTTACGGCAAAAATATTATTATGGCAACCGCATACCACAACTTATCGTCTTACGACGCAACAAAAGTACCTGACGGAAAAGATATGAAAATCGGAATAGTTGTTTCCGAGTGGAACGACAATATTACTTCTCCTTTACTTGACGGAGCGTATAAGACGCTTGTCAAGCATGGCGTAAAAGAGGAAAACATTATAATTGATTTTGTACCGGGCAGTTTCGAACTGGTTTTTGCTTCAAGATATATGGTCGAGCAGGCCGATATCGACGCTGTAATAGTTCTTGGCTGTGTTGTAAGAGGAGAAACACCGCATTTCGACTATGTATGCAGTGGCGTTACTCAGGGAATAACTGCTCTTAACAGAATGTATGATATTCCTTTCATATTCGGATTATTAACTACCGAAACTATACAGCAGGCTGTTGACAGGGCAGGAGGAAAGCACGGTAATAAAGGCGATGAATGTGCAATAACTGCCATAAAAATGATAGATTTTGTTTGGAGGAATAAATAATCTTATTATCTTTGCATCGCAATTAACAAAAGGGCAGTTACCAAAGTGGCCAACTGGGGCTGACTGTAACTCAGCTGACTTACGTCTTCGGAGGTTCGAATCCTTCACTGCCCACTTCTAGATTGCGGAAGTAGCTCAGTTGATAGAGCATTAGCCTTCCAAGCTGAGGGTCGCGGGTTTGAGCCCCGTCTTCCGCTCTCAGACATAAAGTGACAGTAATGTCACTTTTTTTTATCTAAGAACTTGAAGCTTTTTTGTTCTGTTTATGGCATCCAAAATTCAGAATCTTACTGACGGTCCTATATTCTCCAGCCTGATAAAACTGGCTCTTCCTCTTATGGGGACAAGTTTTGTCCAGATGTCGTATAATCTTATGGCAATGTTCTGGGTCGGGCGTTTGGGTAGTAAAGCAGAGGCTGCCATCGGTTCAATCGGTATGCTCGGTTGGCTAACGTCCACCATAGCTATACTGGGTATGATTGCTGCTGAAGTTTCGGTAGGGCAGTCGATCGGCGCCAAGAAAATACGTCGGGCTCTCAATTTTGCTTCTCAGACGACAACCGCTGCCATTTCGCTCGGAGTTTTCTGGGCGCAATTCTATTTTATTGCTGCCCCCGTTATTCTTTCATATTTTAAATTGCCTGCTGAAATAAATGATGAGGCCGTTTTGTATCTGCGGATGCTGACAGTGTGTATTCCTTTCCAGTTTATGTCTTATTGTTTTTCGGGAATATATAACGGTGCGGGACGTAGCTTCACGCCATTCGTAATCAATTCTTCGGGACTTTTGCTGAATATGATTCTTGATCCGTTCTTTATATTCGGGATAGGACCTTTCCCCGCTATGGGATTGCACGGTGCGGCTTTAGGCACTGTTATAGCTCAGATATATGTTTGCTTGTTTTTCGTCTATAATATCAAAATCAGGAAGAGTATTATCGGGAATTTTACTTTTTTAGTCATGCCTAAATGGAGATATGCGAAAAGGATTCTTTCGCTTGGTGCTCCCGTTTCAATAATGAACTCTTTGCACTCCTTTATTAATATGACGTTGGCTCGGATTGCTTCGATATATGGCGGGCATATAGGACTGATGACTCAGACTACCGGCGGACAGATAGAGGGCGTTACATGGACTACCTCGCAAGGGTTCTCGACGGCTTTGAGCGCATTTATCGCACAGAATTATGCTGCCCAAAAAATAGAACGTGGACGAAAGGCTTATATTTATGCTATAAGCATGATGCTTATTTTAGGGATATTTGTAAGTATAACATTCGTTTTGTTTGGCGGACAAATATTCGGTATTATCGTGCCTGAGGAAGAGGCTGTGCGTTCGGGTGCCGAATATTTGGGCATAATGGGTTTGATCCAGATTTTTATGATGTTGGAACTCACTACTCAGGGAATGTTTAACGGAGTGGGGCGGACAGTGCCTCCTGCCGTGATAAACATTACTTTCAATGCCCTGCGTATTCCTTTAGCCTTTGTGTTGGGCGATCAAATGGGTATTGTCGGCGTTTGGTGGGCAATGGCTGTTACGACAGTCTGCAAAGGTATTATACTTCCAATCTGGTTTTCATTTATTTACCGGAAATTAAACAGAAAGCAGAAGTCTTATTCATAATACTATTTTTTTTGCTGTTGTTAATTAATGTATTTATTGTGTAAATTATATTAACGCTGATTTTTTGTTCCTTAATTATAGATATCTTTATATCTCAAATGGTATATCCCTTATTTTAATAATCATGAAACAGTATTTTACATTAACATTTTTACTTTTACTTTTTTCTTCATTCTCTTTTTCTCAAAACACACCTGAAAGAGAATTGCGTTCGGTATGGCTTTCTACGGTATGGAGGATAGACTGGCCTTCGTCCCTTATTTCCACTACGGGAAATGCATCGCAAATTAACAAACAGAAGCAGGAAATGATTAATTTGTTGGATTCATTGGCTTCTGTTAATATGAATACAGTCTTTTTTCAGGTAAGATCGAGATGTGATGCCATGTATAAATCTTCTTACGAACCTTGGTCGACGGATCTTGTAAATCTTCGCGGGAAAGATCCCGGTTACGATCCTCTTCAATTTGTTATAGAGGAAGGACATAAGAGGGGTATAGAAGTGCATGCGTGGATGAATCCTTATCGTTTCGAATCGGCAACCGATCAATGGAAAGGTAAAGTAGGTGATTACAGAGAGGTAAATCCTGATTGGGTATTGCAATATCCTGTAAATAGTGACGGACAACAACCTTCTATTTTGAATCCGGGGGAACCGGGGGTTATTCAACGTATAACGGATATTGTCGGTGAAATTGTTAACAACTATGACGTTGACGGAATAGCTTTTGACGATTATTTTTATTCGTATGACGGAACACCATCCACTTTGGATAAAAAAGCTCAGGATAAGTACAGACCGATAAATATGAGCATCAGCGATTGGCGGAGAAATAATATCGCAAAAATGGTGGCTTCGGTTTATGATACTATTCAGAAAGTGAAACCGTATGTAACGTTTGGAATATCGCCTTTCGGAATCTGGACTACGGATAAAACCGTAGCGGCGAAAGAAGGTATTACCTTGCCAAGCGGAATTACAGGAGCAAATATGTATGAACAAATTTATTGCGATCCCGTGTCTTGGATGAAAGCAGGAACTGTTGATTATATTTCCCCACAGCTATATTGGCCGACTACTTCTTCCGGACAAAGTTATAATACACTGTGCCCTTGGTGGTCGGATTTGGCAGCACGTTTTAATGTTCATTTCTATTCAAGCCATTCGATATCGGCATTAGACGCTTCAAAATCAGCATCATCTTATAATACCGGGCTTATCAAGGTAGGCGATGAATATGTTTCTAAAAGTTCTCTATCAATGAGAGAATTAATGGCTCTGAATGAGATGACATCAGATTCCCAATTAAAAGATATGGTTTTGAAGTTGTCTCCAAATGAATATGCGAAGCAGATAGACAAAAACAGAAGTTCTGATAAAATGGGAGCACCGGGAAGTGTTTTCTTTTCAGCTAAACACTTTTATTCAAGAGCAGGAACAAGCATGAAAGATTACTACAATCCGGCATTTATGAAGCAGCTTCGTAATAATCAATTCAAATACAAATCTTTACCCCCTGCTATTGATTGGAAAACTCATGTAGAATATTCTAAAGTGACAAATCTGAAGCTAAACGGCAATCAATTGACATGGGATGCTCCTGATCCGGGATTAAGATATTCTATATATCTTGTTCCGACAAGTGCGACAGATTTCGAAACAAATAGAATAATTTATCTTGAAGATATTTCCTATGTGAACCAATATAATATACCAAGCGATAAATTGGCTGATTATAAATATGGCGTTGCTGTTTTCGACAGATATGGCAACGAGTTCGAAATAAAGTTTTATGATCAGTATAACTCTATAGAAGACTATACTCTTTCCGAACCGAAAGCCTTTGTTTACAGACAGGGAGATAATTATTTGTTAAGAGTGAATACTAATGTTAATGTGCAGGACCATGTATCCGTATCCCTCTATAATATGTCCGGAAGTAAAATAGCAGATATTGTTTCGCAGAAAACAACCGGACTTCAAGAATATGTTTTGCCCGGCGATATTGCAAACGGTACATATTTAATCCTAATCACTACCCCGACCCAAACAAAAAGTCTGAAATTCATAAAATAGACTCTTTATTCATCATAAACAAAAAGCCTCGCATATATACGAGGCTTTTTGTTTATGAGATACTATTCTAACATTGACAAGTTAATAAATGTTATAATTTGTAATAACGTATAGATTAAGCATACAGACTTTCTTATTTTCGCCGTTGATTTTTTCTTTAGTAAGAATAAAACACTTGATAATATATAAAACCCCGTTAAATACAAACACAAATGGAATTTCTTGATTTTATAATACAACTGCTGACAGAAACCGAAGCTACCCTAGCATATTTAATAACTACATACGGAATGTGGTTTTATGCGATACTTTTCTTAATCATATTTTGTGAAACAGGATTAGTCGTCACCCCTTTCCTTCCGGGAGATTCAATGTTGTTTGTGGCAGGAGTTCTGATACATTCAGACCAATCGGGAAATTTTAATATTGTTATTTTAAATTTGATTCTAATTATTGCGGCAGTATTAGGCGATGCTACGAACTATACAATAGGAAGATTTTTCGGCGAAAAACTATTCAGTAATCCCAATTCCAAGATATTTAAGCAAAGTTATTTGGAGAAAACCCATAAATTTTATGAAAAACACGGAGGGAAAACCATAATAATAGCGCGATTTGTTCCGATTGTAAGAACCTTTGCCCCGTTTGTGGCAGGAATGGGTAAAATGGGATATAAACATTTTGCGGCGTTTAATGTCATAGGCGGAATAGCTTGGATAATGGTTTTCACTTTAGCAGGATATTTTGTCGGTGAAATACCATGGGTACGCAGCAATCTTAAAATTCTGATTGTAATTATTGTTATTGTTTCTATTTTACCCGGAATATTTGAAATTGTAAGAAACAAAGTCAGTAAAAAGCAAGATTAATTTCTATTTTGGATGAGAAAATAAGTAATTATTTTGTGGTTTAAATTTTATTTGTATCTTTGATGTCCCTTTTGATTCCTAAATATTTTTTCAAAAAAAGGTTTCTATAATATTTGGAACATAAGATAAAAGTTCATACTTTTGCAGCCGCTACGAGAGAATGGTACCCTTTCAAGGGGTGTGTTCAGAAGAGTTAGCAAAAGAAAAAAAAAGCGATCTTTGACAGTCTGGAGATAAAAAAATAGATAGACAAGACAAAAGAGTAGTACAAAGCAACGTCAATAAACCTTAAAGAGGAAAAACGAAGGAGCCAAGAGAAAAGAAGGACCAACCCTTGCGAAAGTATAAGAAAACAAAGAACATACAAAGAAGAGTTTGATCCTGGCTCAGGATGAACGCTAGCGACAGGCCTAACACATGCAAGTCGAGGGGCAGCATGATTGTAGCAATACAATTGATGGCGACCGGCGCACGGGTGAGTAACACGTATGCAACCTACCCTCTACAGGGAGATAGCCCGAAGAAATTCGGATTAATACCCCATAACACAGGGATGCCACATGGCAATATTTGTTAAAGGAGCAATCCGGTAGAAGATGGGCATGCGTTCCATTAGGCAGTTGGTGAGGTAACGGCCCACCAAACCTACGATGGATAGGGGAACTGAGAGGTTGATCCCCACACTGGAACTGAGACACGGTCCAGACTCCTACGGGAGGCAGCAGTGAGGAATATTGGTCAATGGGCGAGAGCCTGAACCAGCCAAGTCGCGTGAAGGAAGACAGTTCTATGGATTGTAAACTTCTTTTTAAGGGGAGTAAAACGGGGATGTATCCCCCTTGCAAGTACCCTTAGAATAAGCATCGGCTAACTCCGTGCCAGCAGCCGCGGTAATACGGAGGATGCGAGCGTTATCCGGATTTATTGGGTTTAAAGGGTGCGTAGGCGGTAGATTAAGTCAGCGGTGAAAGTTTGAGGCTCAACCTTAAAATTGCCGTTGAAACTGGTTTACTTGAGTATAGATGAAGTAGGCGGAACTCGTGGTGTAGCGGTGAAATGCATAGATATCACGAAGAACTCCGATTGCGCAGGCAGCTTACTAATGTATAACTGACGCTGATGCACGAAAGCGTGGGTATCAAACAGGATTAGATACCCTGGTAGTCCACGCCGTAAACGATGATTACTCGTTGTTCGGGGTTTCGGCCCTGAGTAACCAAGCCAAAGCGATAAGTAATCCACCTGGGGAGTACGCCGGCAACGGTGAAACTCAAAGGAATTGACGGGGGCCCGCACAAGCGGAGGAACATGTGGTTTAATTCGATGATACGCGAGGAACCTTACCCGGGCTTGAAATGTACTCGAATAATCTGGAAACAGGTTAGCCAGCAATGGCGAGTATGTAGGTGCTGCATGGTTGTCGTCAGCTCGTGCCGTGAGGTGTCGGCTTAAGTGCCATAACGAGCGCAACCCCTATTGTTAGTTACTAACAGGTCAAGCTGAGGACTCTGACAAGACTGCCAGCGTAAGCTGCGAGGAAGGTGGGGATGACGTCAAATCAGCACGGCCCTTACGTCCGGGGCGACACACGTGTTACAATGGGAGGTACAAAGGGCCGCTACCGGGCGACCGGATGCCAATCTCTAAAACCTCTCCCAGTTCGGATCGGAGTCTGCAACCCGACTCCGTGAAGCTGGATTCGCTAGTAATCGCGCATCAGCCATGGCGCGGTGAATACGTTCCCGGGCCTTGTACACACCGCCCGTCAAGCCATGGAAGCCGGGGGTGCCTGAAGTACGTAACCGACAAGGAGCGTCCTAGGGCAAAACTGGTGACTGGGGCTAAGTCGTAACAAGGTAGCCGTACCGGAAGGTGCGGCTGGAACACCTCCTTTCTGGAGCGAGACGACTTTTTTTCTCGAGTGTACTGCTCTTTCGATGTCTATTAAAAAACAAACAAAAAATCTCCAAACTAAAAAAATAAAAAAGAGAACCAAGGAGCTGGGAAACAAACAACCCGCCGAAAAAAAGTTCCAAGGCCCAGAAGACAAACGCCAGTCCTATAGCTCAGTTGGTTAGAGCGCTACACTGATAATGTAGAGGTCGGCAGTTCAAATCTGCCTGGGACTACCAAAAACGCGGGGGATTAGCTCAGCTGGCTAGAGCACCTGCCTTGCACGCAGGGGGTCAACGGTTCGAATCCGTTATTCTCCACACAAGTTGAAGGAAAGAGCCTGAAAAGCCCGATCCCGCCTGATAAGAAAAATCAGGAACAACCACGATCTTTGACATGATGTTAAAAAAAGAGCAATAAAGTAAGGTATAAAAAAGAATTATATTTTAAAGTTGCGCGAACCTTTTAAAGACAGGCTTAAAACCGGTTTTAAATCAAAAGGATCGAATAACCAAAAGATAAAAATACGACAAGGGCACATGGAGGATGCCTAGGCTCTGACAGGCGAAGAAGGACGCGATAAGCTGCGAAAAGCCACGGTAAGGAGCAAATATCCGCTATAGCCGTGGATCTCCGAATGGGGCAACCCAATAGCTGAAGAAGCTATTACACAGTCGCAAGACAGTGAGCAAACCGGGAGAACTGAAACATCTAAGTACCCCGAGGAAAATAAAATAACAATGATTCCCAAAGTAGTGGCGAGCGAACTGGGAAAAGCCCAAACCGGTGCTGTTTCGGCAGCACCGGGGTTGTAGGACTGCATCAAGGTACGACCAAAGAGAAGTGGAAGCCTATGGAAAGAGGCATCAAAGAAGGTGACAATCCCGTACACGAATCCCTTTGTAAACCTAGCAGACACCTGAGTAATGCGGGACACGAGAAATCCTGTATGAATCCGCGGGGACCATCCCGCAAGGCTAAATACTCGTCAGAGACCGATAGCGAACCAGTACCGTGAGGGAAAGGTGAAAAGAACCTCGAACAGAGGAGTGAAAAGACCCTGAAACCATGTGCCTACAAGCGGTCGGAGCACGCAAGTGTGACGGCGTGCCTTTGCATAATGAACCTACGAGTTACCCTCTTTGGCAAGGTTAATTACAAGTATGTAAGGAGCCGAAGCGAAAGCGAGTCCTAACAAGGCGCCATAGTCAAAGGGGGTAGACGCGAAACCAAGTGATCTACCCTTGAGCAGGTTGAAGGTTGGGTAACACCAACTGGAGGACCGAACCGGTAAGCGTTGAAAAGCTTTCGGATGACTTGAGGGTAGGGGTGAAAGGCTAATCAAACTTGGAGATAGCTCGTACTCCCCGAAATGCATTTAGGTGCAGCCTCGGTGAATTTACTTGTGTCAGGTAGAGCGACTGATTGGATGCGAGGGCTTCGCCGCCTATCAAGTCCAGATAAACTCCGAATGGGCACAAGTTCGATACCGGGAGTGAGGGCGCGGGTGCTAAGGTCCGCGTCCGAGAGGGCAACAACCCAGACCATCAGCTAAGGTCCCCAAATACAAGTTAAGTTGCATTAACGAAGTTCAGCTACACAGACAGCTAGGATGTTGGCTTGGAAGCAGCCATTCATTTAAAGAGTGCGTAACAGCTCACTAGTCGAGTGGCCGGGCATGGATAATAATCGGGCATAAATTTGTTACCGAAGCTATGGGATTGAAAGATCGGTAGGGGAGCATTCCAGCGGCGCAGAAGGTGAGGATCGATCCCCACTGGAGCCTCTGGAAAAGCAAATGTAGGTATGAGTAACGATAAAGGGAGCGAGAAACTCCCTCGCCGAAAGACTAAGGTTTCCTGATCAACGCTAATCGGATCAGGGTAAGTCGGGACCTAAGGCTAAGCCGAGCGGCAATGCCGATGGACGAAACGGTAAAGATTCCGTTACTGATAACAAGAGTGATGCGGAGACGCAGGAGTGACACTGCAGCCGTCTGACGGAATAGACGGTTAAAGGGTGTAGACGCAGATTGGAGTAGGCAAATCCGCTCCGAGAGTCGAACCTGAAAGTATGGCGAATCTACGGATGAACCAATAAGCAGGTAACCACACTGCCAAGAAAACCCGCTAAACGTTAATCTTGCTATCACCCGTACCACAAACGGACACACGTAGTCGGGTTGAGAATACTAAGGCGCTCGAGCGATTCACAGTTAAGGAATTAGGCAAAATGACCCTGTAACTTCGGGATAAAGGGTGCCGTCAGCAATGGCGGTCGCAGAGAATAGGAGAAGGCAACTGTTTAACAAAAACACATGGCTGTGCAAATTCGAAAGAAGACGTATACAGCCTGACACCTGCCCGGTGCTGGAAGGTTAAGAGGAGATGTCATCCGCAAGGAGAAGCATTGAATTGAAGCCCCAGTAAACGGCGGCCGTAACTATAACGGTCCTAAGGTAGCGAAATTCCTTGTCGGGTAAGTTCCGACCTGCACGAATGGTGTAATGATCTTCTCACTGTCTCAACTGTGATCTCGGTGAAATTGTAGTATCGGTGAAGATGCCGATTACCCGCGATGGGACGAAAAGACCCCGTGAACCTTTACTATAGCTTTACACTGCATCTGGGCACTCGATGTGTAGGATAGGCCGGAGGCTACGAAGCGGTGACGCCAGTCATCGTGGAGCCGCCGTTGAAATACGGCCCTTCGATTGTTTGGATTCTAACTTGTGGATACAAGGACACTGTATGGTGGGTAGTTTGACTGGGGTGGTCGCCTCCAAAAGAGTAACGGAGGCTTCTAAAGGTGCGCTCAGGACGATTGGTAACCGTTCGCAGAGTGTAATGGTATAAGCGCGCTTGACTGTAAGACCCACAAGTCGAGCAGGTAGGAAACTAGAGCATAGTGATCCGGTGGTTTCAGTATGGAATGGCCATCGCTCAAAGGATAAAAGGTACTCCGGGGATAACAGGCTGATCATTCCCAAGAGCTCATATCGACGGAATGGTTTGGCACCTCGATGTCGGCTCGTCACATCCTGGGGCTGGAGAAGGTCCCAAGGGTTGGGCTGTTCGCCCATTAAAGTGGCACGCGAGCTGGGTTCAGAACGTCGTGAGACAGTTCGGTCTCTATCTATCGTGGGCGCGGGATATTTGCGAGGATCTGACACTAGTACGAGAGGACCGTGTTGGACGCACCGCTGGTCCATCGGTTGTTCCGCCAGGAGCATGGCCGAGTAGCTAAGTGCGGGAAAGGATAAGTGCTGAAAGCATCTAAGTACGAAGCCGACCTCAAGATAAGATATCCGACAAACAAGGGCGGTCAAAGACTATGACCTCGATAGGCTGCAGGTGGAAAGGCAGTAATGTCAGCAGCCGAGCAGTACTAATAGCCCGATAAATTTTTATCCGCAAAGACAGGCAAATTTAAAATATAAGAAAATAACGTACCCCATTGTATTGCTCTTTGACATCAGTCATAAAAAATGAAACAAAAGAAGAGAAAAAAAGACATTAAGGTGGCTATAGCGTAGGGGATCCACCTCTATCCATTCCGAACAGAGAAGTTAAGCCCTATTGCGCCGATGGTACTGCGATAAACAGTGGGAGAGTAGGAAGCCGCCGTTTTTTAAACAACAAGAAAGAATCCCGTCAGAGATACAATATCGCCTGACGGGTTTTTTCGTTCAGGAAAGATTGAGGTGATTTAGTTAATAATATTGAAAATAAGAATGATTGTTTTTAACAATTATATTTACCTTATTTGATAAGTGAAAATATTATGTATTATTTGTATAACATAATATTACATCTGATATTTTATGGAAATCTTAATTGTAATTGCTCTGATTTTATTAAACGGAATATTTTCTATGTCTGAAATAGCTGTTATTTCTGCCAGAAAATCAAGTTTGACGGTTGATGCCAAGCAGGGGAGTAAATCTGCTAAAACTGCTTTAAATCTTGCAAATCAACCGGATCGCTTTTTATCAACTGTTCAGATTGGAATAACATTAATCGGTATTTTGACGGGTATGTACTCAGGGGATGTTTTAGCGGCTGATTTTGATCCTGTGTTGAGATATATCGGTGTGCCTGCGACGATTTCATACTCTCTTTCTCAAATAATAATAGTTATTGTGGTTACTTACCTGACGCTTATTTTTGGAGAGCTTGTTCCTAAAAGAATCGGTTTGAGCATTGCTGAAAAGGTGGCAAAAATAATTGCCCGTCCTATGTATGCACTTTCTGTAATAGCTTCGCCTTTCGTTTGGCTATTATCGAAAAGTATGTCTTTAATGTTTAATCTGTTGAAAATTAACACTTCCGAAAATAAAGTAACGGAAGATGAAATCAAATCAATGATTCAGGAAGGTACTGATGAAGGCGAGGTTAAGGAAGTCGAACAGGATATTGTAGAGCGAGTATTCAGTTTGGGTGACAGGGATATCGAAACCATTATGACGCATCGGACTGAAATTGTGTGGATAGATACGGATATGACGAATGAGCAAATATTTGATACCGTGAAAAATGATTTGTATGAAATATATCCCGTCGGCAGTAAGAGCCTCGATAATATTTTGGGGGTTGCGTATCTGAAAGATTTGTTTGGTGAGATACATAAACCTGATTTTAAGATAGAGAATATCATTCGTCCTACGCAATATTTTCATGAAAGTATGGAGGTGTATAAAGCGTTGGATGAAATGAAGAAAAGGCAAGTGCAATATGCTCTTGTCTGTGACGAATTCGGGAGTATCGAAGGCATAATTACCATGCGCGATATATTGGAGGGTTTAGTTGGCGCTTTGCCTGACGCATATGAAGATCTCGAAATTATACAGCGTCAAGACGGAGGCTGGCTGGTTGACGGACAGTGTCCGTTTTACGATTTCCTTGATTATTTCGGAATGGAGGATATTTTTACCGACTATGATTTTAATACGGTTAGCGGACTTATTCTGGAAAAATTGGAACATATTCCTCATACGGGTGAGAAATTTGAATGGAAACCGTTTATTTTCGAGATTGTGGATATGGATGGTGCCCGAATTGATAAAGTGCTTGTTACCAAGTTGTCAGACAATGAAGAACTGGCGGATTAATGCCTGAAAATATATTATTATTTTGTTGTCCGTATTAAAATAATGGCTATCTTTGCACCGCTTTTGTAAAGCCCGCGTGTGATGGGAAATAGGAAGCATAATCCGAATTTTGAGTAACACATTTTTAAAATTAAACAATGAAAACATTTGAACTACAAGGTTCTTCAAGAAATGAAACCGGCAAAAAAGCTGCAAAAGCTTTTCGTAAAGAACAACTTATTCCTGCTGTCATATATGGCGGAGAAAAATCGGATAAGGCAGACGCATTTGTTGTAAAAATGGGTGATGTCAGAAAATTGATTTATACACCTGAAATCTTTTTAGTGGATTTGTCTATCGACGGAAAAAATGTAAAAGCAATTTTGAAAGATATTCAATTTCATCCTGTATCTGATGAAGTTCTTCATTTGGACTTTTTACAGGTATTCGATAATAAACCTATTATTGTCGATGTCCCTGTAGTATTGGACGGTTTGGCTGAAGGTGTGAAAGCCGGGGGTAAATTGTCTTTGGATACACGTAAACTGAAAGTAAAAGCTCTGTATAAAGATATTCCTGAAAAACTTCATATCAATATCGAAAACCTTACTCTTGGAAAATCTATCCAAGTCGGAGAGCTGAATTTCGAAGGGCTTGAACTGTTAAATGCAAAAAATGCTGTTGTTTGTCGCGTTCAATTAACACGTGCAGCAAGAGGCCTTGCCGCTAAAGGTGGAGAATAATAATTGAAATGAAATATTTAATTGCTGGTTTGGGCAACATCGGTACTGAGTACGAATATTCCCGCCACAATATAGGTTTTAGAGTATTGGACGCTTTAGCAGAGGCGTCCAATGTCTTTTTTGTAAACGATCGTTACGGTGCTGTTGCAGAAATAAAAGTAAAGGGGCGGACGCTTATTTTGCTGAAACCTTCTACTTATATGAATCTGAGCGGTAATGCGATCCGTTATTGGCTGCAAAAAGAAAAAATACCTTTGGAAAATCTTTTAGTTGTGGTGGATGATCTTGCTTTGCCTTTCGGAGTATTGCGTCTGAAAGCAAAAGGAAGCGATGCGGGACATAACGGATTAAGAAATATTCAGGACGTTTTAGGGACTCAGAATTATGCGCGTTTGCGTTTCGGAATAGGGAACGATTTTCCGAAAGGAATGCAGGTTGAATACGTACTGAGTAATTTCTGGAAAGAAGAGGAGGAAAAACTGCCCGAAAGAATGGGAATCTGTTCAGAGATTATAAAGAGTTTTTGTCTGGCTGGGATTCAGAATACGATGAACCAGTATAATAATAAATAAACGCATTTTAAGATTAACTTGTGATCGGATAAATATTAAGGTGAAAAAGTTAATATGCATATTGGTTGTAGCGTTTGCCGCTACAGCGACAATTGAGGCTCAAACTACCTATAAGTTGGGTTTGGACGAAGTTTTTGAAAAAGGGCTGGAAAATAGTTTAGCTATCCGCATGTCGCAGGAAAAAATACATATCGCGGAAGACAAACACACTTTAGCCAAAAAAAACAACTGCCTGATATTGCATTAAGCGGACTTTTCGGATATACAGGCACTCCTGTTATATTCAATACCGATCTTTCTTTTGTAAAACGTTCCGAAACACCTGATTGGAAACAAAACTATCAGGCAAATGTCGTTCAGCCTCTGTATCAGGGCGGACGTATAAGAAACAATATAAAAAAATCGGAAATAGAAGCCTTGATTGCCAAATTGAGTCTGGAGGAAAACAAATCCGATTTAAAACTGTGGCTGGTTAGTAAATACCTTGATTTATTCAATTTGTATAAAGAGGAAGATGTTTACAGGCAAAATATAGAAGAAGCCAAAGTACGTTTGCACGATATTCGTAAGATGATGGAGCAGGGAATGATAACTTCCAACGATGTTCTGCGTAGCGAATTGACATTGACTAACTACGAATTGTCTTACAGGGAAACCAATAATGACATACAACTAGTTTCTCAACAATTGACCATTATGCTGGGGATGGACGAATCGTTGCTCTTAGAGCCCGATACGACAATGCTGTCCGATAGGATGGATATTCTGAGTGAGAATGATTACGTATATCAAGGTTATGAGAAATATCCGTCTATAAAAATATCGCGCGCAAACAAGCAATTGTCGGACAATAATCTGAATATTATAAAAGCCGATTTTCTGCCTAACTTATCCTTACAGGCAGGCAATACTTTTCAACGCCCTATTCCCAATAGTTCGCCCGTGCAGGATCTGTACATCAATACTTGGGGCGTGTCATTGAGTTTGTCCTACAAGCTGTCGTCTTTATTCGACAGGAAACATAGCATCAGTGCCGCAAAGCATCAGATTTATATACAGGATCTGGCTGTTGAACAGGAAAAACAAAACGTAAGGACAAACGTAAAATCGGCTTATGTAAAACACAAGGAAGCCCTTGACCGAATATCCTCTTTGGAAAAATCCGTTATTCAGGCAAAAGAAAATTACAGGATCGTAAAAAACAAATACTATAACCAGTTGGCAATATTGACGGACCTGCTCGATGCAAATACTGTTTTGCTCGATGCGGAACTACAGTTGACAAAAGCCCGAACAAACGCTATATATACATATTATCAACTCCAGAATGCCAGCGGTAATTTATAAATATTGAAAGATGAAGGAATCTGATTTTAATATAGATCAAATAAACGATAAAGAAGAGCGAAAACGAATTTACAAGAAGCTCAAGAACAAGGAGAGAAGAACCCTGATTCTTAATATTATCAGTATTCTGTTAGCCATAGGCGGCATTATCTGGGCTATAAATTTCTTTTATCGTTACTATAAATATGAAATTACGAACGATGCTACTATCGAACAATATATAGCGCCTGTTAACGTAAGGGTGTCGGGTTATATAAGTAAGATTAACTTTACCGATCATCAATGGGTTAAAGAAGGAGATACTTTGTTGGTAATAGACGATCGTGAATATCGGATAAAACTGATGGATGCAGAAGCTGCATTGATGGATGCACAGGCGTCTTCCTCCGTGCAATCTTCCAGTATTAATACTTCCCATGCGAATGTAGCGGTATCCGATGCAAACTTAGCGGAATCAAAGGCCAGACTTTGGAAATTGGAACAGGATTATAAAAGATATAAAAATCTGCTGGATGCACAATCAGTTTCGCAACAGCAATTCGATCAAGTAAAAACTGAATATGATGCTGCCAAAGCGCATTATGATGCGTTATTAAAACAAAAGGAATCCTTGAAATCTGTATCGACTGAAGCCGTAAATAAACAGAAAAATATAGAAGCCAACATACTTCGGAAACAGGCGGAACTGGATATGGCAAAACTCAATTTGTCTTATACCGTCATTACGGCTCCTTACGACGGATATGTCGGACGCCGTACATTTGAGGCGGGTCAGTTTATTCAGGCAGGACAAACGGTTACTAACCTGATAAAAAGCGGAAATAAGTGGGTAATAGCTAATTATAGAGAAAAGCAAATTGAAAATATATACATCGGACAGGAAATAAAGATAAGAGTCGATGCGATAGAGGGTAGGACTTTTAAAGGTAAAGTTACGGCTATATCTGAAGCAACAGGCTCAAAATATTCTATGATTCCTACCGATAATTCGGCGGGTAACTTCGTCAAAATACAACAAAGAATACCCGTTAGGATTGACTTTGTCGATATTTCTCCTGAAGATATGGGTAAATTAAGAGCCGGAATGATGGTTGAAACAGAGGCTGTCAAAGGCAAATAACGATGTTATCATACTTCAATCTTTCGGATACGCTGAAACTTCATTTCAGAAGCTGGGTGCCGCGATGGCTGTCCATTGTTATTGCTTTGGTTATATTGATGCCTATATTGTTGCTGAACGGGGCATATACAGGAAGCAACATTGATATAGCAGGATTTCTCGGCGTTATATCCGAAGATATAAATATGGCATATTATGCTTCTGCTGCAGGAATGGCTATCGCACAGCTTTTTATACTGAAAACGCGTACGCTTGCCACTACCAAAACGATAATCATTGTGGTTATCTTCGTGCAGATAGTTTTGAGCTTAGTCTGTGCTTTAACCTCTTATATCGAGATACTTATTTTTTGCAGTTTTTTCATCGGATTTTTTAAAGCTTTTTCGATGTCGGAAGTAATTAATATTCTGATGCCTGCATTCAGTCCGAGCAAAACCCGTAACGAATTTTATGCTAAATTCTATCCTATTACGATAGGTGTCGGGCAGCTTTCGCTTGTCCTGACTGCCGAATTCGCATATCGTTATCAATGGCAACATATGTATTATTTTATGATTGTCTTACTGTTTCTGGCTTTGTTGCTCGTAGTTATTTGTATGCAGACGAGTAAACGTTTGATTAAAATATCTTTCAGCGATATCGACTGGCTAAGTTTCTTTCAGGTGTCGGTTGTTATTATGGCTATCATTTATGTGCTTACTTATGGAAAAACAAACGATTGGTTTGCCTCTAATAATATAATATTTGCGACAGTTCTGATACTGGTTGTGGGTTGGATGTTCATTCGCCGGCAGTTAATACTTGCTAAGCCCTTTGCCGATCTCAGTGTCCTGAAAAACCGTAACTCCCGCGTTGTTTATTTGTTTTCCCTTGTGTTTATGTTTTTTGCGTCTTTCAGTATTCTGACGTCTTCATATGTTAATAATATTCTGAAACTCGACAGCGTGAAAGCAAATGAACTTTATCTGTACACTTTACCGGGACTGGTCGTTGGCGGATTTATCAGTTATTATTGGTATCTGAAAGCTATTCGGATGGCATGGCTCATATTTCTCGGTTTTGCATGTTTCACTGTTGCTATCGGCATATTGTATTTCAGAATAGAACCGATGGGCTTATATAGCGACATGTATTTGCCGATGTTTTTTAAAGGTGTCGGGATGCTTACGTTGTTCGTTGCTTTTGGGGTTTATGCGGTGGAAGGGCTGCCTCCCGAAAAACTTATACCTAACGCGTTTTATATAATAACCGCACGGTCTGTATTAGGTCCGGCACTCGGTTCTTCTATCCTGACAAACTGGCTGTATCGGTTACAACAGAAAAACAATATGGTTTTATCTGAAAGTATAACTACTCAGAATCCCTTAGCTGTTTCACAATATAATCAGTCTTTGAAAACTGCTCTTTCTCAAGGATTTGGCATGCAGGATGCCGAAAAAATAGCGACAAACGCACTTTACGCTAAAGTACAGGTGCAATCTATGACTGTAAGCATAAAGGCAATTTTGGGATGGATGCTGATTTTGAGCATTATTTTGCTTGTCGTTATCTTATTATACTTCTTCAAGTTTAAACCTGTAAAACTTATCAAAGTCGGACGAGATCTGCATTAATGCTGACAATTTGGTGTTTTATTTGTGAAAAAAAGCAATTAAACGCTGTTCTCAACTTATTTTGTATTATTTTTGCACAGAAATTATTTCACTGTGCAATTTAAGAATTTATGGCTATCTCCAAAACAAGAAATATGCTTATAGAAGTGGCGAGGCAACTGTTTGCCAAACTTGGAGTGGAGAATACAACCATGAACGATATCGCCATTGCTTCTCATCGGGGACGTCGGACGCTTTATACATATTTCAATAATAAAAATGAGGTTTTTCAGGCAGTTGTAGAGTCTGAATTGGAACATATGTACGAAGATTTGCAGAATGTGGCTTCAAAAAAACTTCCTGCCGATGAGAAACTTCTGTTGTTTTTTTATACAAGATTGGATGCGATAAAGAAAGTCGTATTCCGAAACGGGACTTTAAGGGCAGATTTTTTTCGCGATATTTGGCGTGTGCAAAGCGTAAGAAAAGCTTACGACAAAAAAGAGATAGAGGTTTTAAAACAGATTTTACAGGACGGAGTAGATGAAGGGACATTGGAAATGCCCGATGTGGATATGACTGCCGAATTGCTGCACCATGCTTTGCGGGGTTTGGAACTTCCATATATCAGAGGGCTTATAAGCCCGATAAGCTCGGACTCTATGAGATATGAAAATATTTCCCATTTGATTTTTCACGGAATCAAAGCTAAAAAATAAATAAGATTAATTATAACGAATAAAAATCATGAAATTACTTGAAGGAAAGACAGCTGTTGTAACAGGGGCTGCACGTGGTATTGGAAAAGCAATAGCTTTAAAATTTGCACAGGAAGGAGCAAATATAGCATTTACCGATTTATCAATAGACGACAATGCCAAGCAAACTGAGAAAGAAATTGCTGCGTTTGGAGTCAAAGTAAAAGGTTATGCTTCTAACGCCGCTAACTTTGAAGATACACATAAGGTTGTTGACGAAATTGTAAAAGATTTCGGACGCATAGACATTCTTGTAAATAATGCGGGTATTACACGCGACGGACTGATGATGCGTATGACTGAACAACAGTGGGATATGGTTATCAATGTAAACCTGAAATCGGCATTTAATTTTATTCATGCCGTAACTCCTGTGATGATGAAGCAAAAATCGGGGAGCATTATAAATATGAGTTCTGTTGTGGGCTTGTCGGGTAATGCAGGGCAGACTAACTACTCAGCTTCTAAAGCAGGTATGATAGGTTTGGCTAAATCTATTGCGAAGGAACTTGGTTCGAGAAATATTCGTGCAAACTGCATTTGTCCCGGATTTATTATTACTGAAATGACTGGCGTATTACCTGAGGACGTTAAGAAAAAATGGGCGGAACAAATTCCGTTGCGTCGCGGAGGAACACCTGAGGATGTTGCAAATGTTGCGGTATTCTTGGCTTCCGATCTTTCTTCTTATGTTTCGGGACAGGCTATTCCTGTTTGTGGAGGGATGAACGCGTAATTCAGACTATTAAATATATATTGAAAACAGCAAGATATTCTTGCTGTTTTTTGTTTTCATATTATTTCAAAATGAAACAAATAATTTTAATATCGCATTATTTTAATGTTAAAATAGTTTTTATTTAAAATTATTGATATATATTTGTCTTATTGTTATAATAAAAGATAGATGTAAATTAAGATAATCTTATGTGTGGATTTGTTGGAATATTTGATTTAGAACAAGATATAGAAAGTTTACGCCCTCAGGCATTGAGAATGGCAAAAAAAATACGTCACCGTGGTCCTGACTGGTCGGGAATACATTGCGGACAACATGTTATTCTTGTACACGAAAGGCTGTCGATTGTCGACATACAGTCAGGCGGACAACCTCAGTATAGTAAAGATAAAAATCTGGTGCTGGCTGTAAACGGTGAAATTTATAATCATCAGGAAATTCGTAAAAAATATGCGGATTATGGTTTTCAATCCAATTCGGATTGCGAGGTAATTCTGGCATTGTATCAGGAAAAAGGCGTGAAATTATTTGACGATCTCAACGGTATTTTTGCCTTTGCTCTTTATGATGAGAAGAACAATTCATATCTGATAGGCAGGGATCATATCGGTATAATTCCACTCTATATGGGGCACGACGAAAACGGACATTTCTACGTGGCAAGTGAATTAAAAGCGTTGGAAGGCGTTTGTGTGAATATCAAAGAATTTCCTCCCGGGCATTACTTATACAGTAGAGATGGCGAGTTAAAACAATGGTATAAGAAGGACTGGATGGATTATGAAAATGTAAAGAATAATGTAACAGATAAGAACCTGCTGAAAAAAGAGCTGGAAAACGCAGTTCACAGACAACTGATGTCAGACGTTCCGTATGGAGTCTTGCTTTCCGGCGGACTCGATTCGTCTGTAATATCCGCTATTGCAAAGAAATTTGCTGCGCGCAGGATCGAAAACAATAATGAAACGGAAGCTTGGTGGCCACAATTACACTCGTTCGCCATAGGGTTGAAAGGTGCACCGGATTTGATTGCTGCAAAAAAAGTAGCCGATTATATCGGCACGGTGCATCACGAAATTCACTTTACCGTAGAGGAAGCTCTTGACTCTTTGAGCGATGTTATTTATCACATCGAGACTTATGATGTAACTACCGTCAGGGCTTCGACTCCTATGTATTTGCTTGCGAGGTATATCAAGTCGATGGGAGTGAAGATGGTATTGTCGGGAGAAGGCTCTGATGAAATATTCGGAGGATACTTGTATTTTCATAAAGCGCCTGATGATAAGGCTTTGCATGAAGAGACCGTCCGCAAACTTGATAAACTGCATTTGTATGATTGTCTCAGGGCGAACAAATCGCTTGCGGCATGGGGTGTTGAAGGCAGAGTCCCGTTTTTGGATAAAGAATTTCTGGATGCAGCCATGAGTATAAATCCAAAGGATAAGATGTGCGGTAACGGCAAGATTGAAAAATATATTTTACGCGAAGCTTTTCAGGATTATTTGCCTGAGAGCGTGGTTTGGAGGCAAAAAGAACAATTCTCGGACGGAGTGGGGTATAGCTGGATTGATACGTTAAAGGAAATTGCTGAACAGAAAGTCTCTGACAAGCAAATGAAGCATGCCGCAGAAAGATTTCCGATCAATCCTCCGATGTCAAAAGAAGAATATTGGTACAGGACGATGTATGAAGAACATTTTCCTTCGGCGTCGGCTGCCCAATGCGTACCTTCGGTTCCTTCCGTTGCGTGCAGTACACCTGTTGCTTTGGAATGGGATGCGGCTTTCAAAAACAGGATAGATCCTTCGGGACGTGCTGTCAAAACTGTACATGAAAAAGCATATTAAGCTTAAATATTATTTAATGGTTTAATAAAAGGCTACCCGTGATGGATAGCCTTTTATTTCTTCTAAATCTTTTACTATACAGTCTTCTATATTAACTTTGCTTTTCTCTTAAAGCAATGTTTGATATATGATTCACTTTTTTAATCCGGGACACGAATCTGCCGTATTGAACGGATCGAAATACTATATGGCTCCTACAAATGTAGTTATGATGCAGCGCGATCTTGCCTATCTGCCTGCATGGTATGCTTTGCCGGATGACTTTGTGTGGATCAATGATTCTATTGACAATAGTTTTATAATAAACATAGAAGAAAAGTTCGGTAAAATGCCTGTCATCCTTGATAAGGGAAATATCTCAAATTACAATTTAAGCAATGAGTCGGTGGACTTATGGGGTATATCTCCGCAGGCGATCCATCAGTTTGAAATGCTGAATAATGATCTCGGGCTTAATTTGAACCTCCCTGTTTGGAATGATAATTATAAAGATCTCTGTAGCCGCAAAACTTCTGTCAAGTGTTTAGATTTTCTTATAAATGAGGTTTCGGAAATCACGGAAGATATTTTACCTTGTTTCTGTACTTCAATTTCGGAGATTGAAAATATATTGAAAAACAATCCGAATGTCAGTTATCTTGTCAAAGCGCCGTATTCGTCATCGGGTAGGGGATTGTTGTGGTTGCCGAAAGGAGAATTGTCACGTGCCGAAATACAAATACTTCACGGATTTTTTCGAAAACAAGGTTATGTTTTGTTGGAGAAAGCATTGGATAAGGTTTCCGATTTTGCTATGGAATTTTCTGTCAAAGAGAAAGTTCTCGTTTACGAAGGACTTTCTCTCTTCAATACGAATGATAAAGGTGCTTATTTAAGTAATTTTATTGGCTCTCAAGAAATTATAAAGTCTAAAATATCAGCTTATATTGATTTGTCTTTACTCGAAAATGTAAGAATGGTTTTGTCGGAATTTATAAAAGAACATATCCTGCCTGATTATTGCGGATATTTGGGAGTGGATATGATGATCTATCAGAATGAAGAAAAAAAGATTTTGCTCCATCCATGCGTAGAAATAAATCTGAGAAGCAATATGGGACGAATCGCATTGAGTATAAGTGACAAATACATATCGGAGTATTCCACAGGCAGTTTTCATATAGAGTATAGTCCACAGGGAACTTTCGATGTTGATAAGAATATGCGAAATGAATATCCTCTGATTTGTGAAAACAACAGAGTTTATTCGGGATATTTATCCTTATGTCCCGTAAATCAAAATTCTAAGTATCGGGCATACTTAATTGTGCAGGATAAATAAAAATCTATTTTTTTGGGTTCTTGTAAAATTTGGAAGAATACAATATCATTATATCTTTTGGCGAAATAATTGAATCAGAATTCCCTGCCGCGTCTATGCATCCTACAAGTATATTATAATAGCCTGTTCTGACATTATAAGTTTTATTTGCATTACTGTTTTTGTCAAATTTCGAAGTTGAAGAAGGAAGCGTTATAATCTGCCTGATAGTGATCGAATCTCTTCCTCCTATATTTATGCGGGATGGATAAACATATCTTTGATAAGCCAATGTGTCCCTGTAATTGCCAAAAATAGAATCGGGATAAGGCATATTCGGGCTTGGCATAAACTGTATTTTGTATGATGATAACAGTTTGTTGTCTGTCAACCTGATCGCAATTACATGTGCGCTGTCTATCGAATCTATGTATAGAGTGTCGGGTAAACTGATAATTTCTATTTTTGGTTTTTCCGAGTCGTCGTCGGTACTGTCACAGGAAAAGAACAACGGCAGAATTATTAAGATACTGATTATGCTTAGAATAAAAATTTTCATACTGACAATATATATCTGTTATCCCTGCAAAGATAGATTTTTGAAAATAAAAACCACCAGCCATTCAGGTGAATAATTCTGAATATCGGCTGATGGTTTTTTCAAATAATATATAATTACACTAATTTTTCCAAAGTGTCTGTCGTTTTGGCAATCTCTTCATCCGAAAGATTGTAGTTAGTCATTTCGCCGTTCAGAAATTGATCGTAGGCAGTCATGTCTATAAGCCCGTGTCCGGACAGATTAAAAAGGATTACCTTTTCTTTGCCTTCCTCTTTAGCCTTCAAAGCTTCTCTTATGGCTGACGCAATAGCATGCGTGGACTCAGGGGCAGGAATTATACCTTCCGTATTTGCAAACAATCTCCCCGCTTCAAATGTTTCGAGTTGCGTGATGTCCTGAACTTCTACTAATCCGTCTTTTCTTAGCTGGCTTACTATTGTCCCTGCACCGTGATATCTCAATCCTCCTGCATGAATATCGGCAGGATGGAAGTCATGTCCTAAAGTGTACATCGGCAGTAGAGGTGTTAACCCAACGCTGTCTCCGAAGTCATATTCAAATTTTCCTCTTGACAATTTAGGACAACTGGCAGGTTCGGCAGCTATGACGCGTATGTTTTTATTTTCAGTCAGTTTGTGGCGAAGGAACGGGAAGGAAATCCCCGAGAAATTTGATCCGCCACCGAAACATCCGATTATAATATCAGGATATTCTCCTGCTATTTCCATTTGCTTTTCGCTTTCCAGTCCGATTATTGTCTGATGGAGTACTACGTGGTTAAGTACGCTTCCCAGTGTGTATTTCGCATTAGGATCTTTCGCAGCCACTTCTACGGCTTCCGATATAGCTATTCCTAAACTGCCCGAATCGTTGGGGTTCTGAGCCAAAATTTTTCTTCCCGCCTCCGTTCTGTTGCTGGGAGATGCAAAAACGTCAGCTCCCCACGTCTGCATCATCATTCTGCGATAAGGTTTCTGATTGTAGCTGACTTTAACCATATAAACCTCCAGATCCAATCCGAAAACGCTTGCCGCGAAACTCAGTGCTGCTCCCCATTGTCCTGCTCCTGTTTCGGTTGTCAGTTTTTTCACGCCCTGTTTCTTATTGTAATAAGCCTGAGGAATAGCGGAATTTAATTTGTGAGATCCCACAGGGCTCACGCCTTCGTTCTTGAAATAGATATGTGCAGGCGTATCCAGAGCCTTCTCCAAGCCAAAGGCTCTCACCAAAGGCGTCGGTCTCCATATTTTATACAGCTCCCGCACTTCGTCGGGTATTTCGATCCACCTTTCCTGCGAAACCTCTTGGGCAATCAGTTCTTTTGCGAAAATAGGTTCTAAATCCTCAGGATTAAGCGGCTGTTTTGTTTGCGGATTAAGTGGAGGAAGGGGTTTATTCTTCATATCAGCCACTATGTTATACCATTGTCTCGGGATGTCGTTTTCGTTCAGGATAATTTTCTTTTTCATTTTCTTTAAATTTATATTATGATTGTTCTTAATGTGTTTTAATAAAAAAAATCGCCTACCGTGAGAACGATAGGCGATCAGCTATTTATATTTTTATTGAATTTTCATTTTAATGCATACCTAATGTGACTCACAATTTTTGTTTCTTGTAAGTGCCACCACCAATATGTATTTGTAAGCTGAAAATTCATTTCTATGTCATTTTGATATTTGCAAATATATGAAAAAATTATAAAATACAAATTTTTATCGGTTATTTTTTATTGATGCTTCTTAAAGCCCTTTTTACTATATACTGAGTTTCTTTGGTTGGAGACTCTTTCAACCAATTTTTACAAAGCATCTCCACCCATTGCGGATTTGTTTTGCTTGCGTCGTTTATCCAATTGGCAACGCTATCCTGAACATATTTGTTGCTGTCGCTTCTTAAAGGTCGGAGGATTGATACAGCCATTTCGGGTTTCATTTTTAACGCCTCGATATGTTTGCACCAAACGCCTCTTGGACGTGTCGATTCACTTGCGAAACGGCGTATATTGGGATCTCTGTCGGAAGTCCATTCCGATAAAATGCTGATTGACTCTTCCAGATTATCAATTATATCCTGCCGTATAGCCATCCAAGCTATTTCTCTTACTCCGAAATGGCTATCGGCTGCAAACTGTTTGATTCCGTTTAGTTTGTCTTTGAGAGATAGCGTCGTATCAGCACCAATAAAATACAAAGCCCAACATCGCACGCTGTCCGATTTATGATCTGCCAAATGCTTGAACAAATCTTTATCCCCGATCTGTTTCGATTGTTTAAGAAGATTCGTCCCTATACAAGCAATACATTGTACCATGCTCCGGGTTTTGAGTGTGGACAACTCTTTTTTACAATCTTGCAGATAATTTTCTTTTCCTGATTCAGCCAGTACTTTTTTTAGTAATATATTCTGATCTACATTCAGCCATTCCGTTAAATTTACGGACTCGATTTTACCCTGATTTAATAAATCTATTACATCATTCGGTATCAGATCGGATTTGATTGCACCTTTTCGGTTGAGAATCTCTGTTGTGATCACGCTATATTACTGATCTTATTCTTCTTTCATATTGTGAAAAACGTTCTGCACGTCATCATCTTCTTCGAACTTGTCAAGAAGTTTGTTTATCGTCGCGCGTTGTTCTTCATCCAGTTCTTTCAATTCGTGAGGTATGCGTTCAAATTCTGCACTGTGAATTTCAAATCCGTTTTCTTCCAGATATTTTTGGATATCGGCATATGATTTGAATTCTCCGTAAAGAATGATGTTGTCTTCGTCATCCTGCTCTACTTCGTCCACTCCGAAATCAATCAGTTCCAGTTCCAGATCATCGAGCGACACGCCGTTTTTAGCTGCAATGTTAAATACGCATTTGTGATCGAAAAGAAATTCGAGGCTTCCTGTCGTTCCGAGCGAACCTCCGTGTTTGTTAAAATAGCTTCTTACATTTGCAACCGTACGTGTGGGGTTGTCCGTAGCAGTTTCGACAACAATGGCGATTCCGAAAGGTCCATATCCTTCATATACTACTTCTTTATAGTCTGATTCATCTTTCGATGTGGCCTTTTTTATGGCTCTTTCGACATTATCCTTGGGCATGTTTTCCTTTTTTGCCTGTTGCATCAGGACTCTCAGTCTCGGATTTGTGTCAGGCTCAGATCCGCCGGCTTTTACAGCCATTGTTATTTGTTTGCCCAATTTTGTAAAAACGCGGGCCATATTGCCCCAACGTTTAAGTTTCGTCGCTTTTCGGTATTCAAACGCTCTACCCATGATATATTGTCTTTATTGTTTTATTTTTCGCATGGCAAAAGTATAAAAAATATCTCACAGAGATTTCTGAAATATACAAAAAGATGTGATTTTGAGTAAGGTTATGATTAATACGGATATATTTTCGAGATAAAGTTCCTGTCTGTTTCAGACAATTCCCGATTCCAATCTATGCTGAATTTGTCCAGAGTAAAATTTTCGTCAATAGCGTACAGCATTATGGATTTATCATCGAATCGCGTGTAGTTGGTTTGGTTGGTACTGTATTTATCGAATATATTTCTATCCACTTTTTCTTTGTCCCAACCTTCAAAATTATTGTAGTAAGAATAGACGGCTTCTTTGTCCCATTGTATATCTGCCAGTGGATTCTGATGTTCATGAACAAGTCCCAAAGCATGCCCGAACTCATGCAGGACGACACGTTGGAACTCAATATCGTGAGTGTATTGATCGAACCATCCAAAATTCATTGTCGGCTGATTTTGTTTTATACTTCTGCAATCAGTACCTAAATACGACCAAGTGGAATAATCGCAATCCCATTTGAAAGCTATTTTTATGTCAGCCTTTTCGTTTGGTCCTACGTATTCGAATTTGAGGTTGGCGTAATCCAGCCACATATCCGCATATTTTTTTACATTATCCTGCAAATAAGAATGTCCGTTGAGGAACTTAACCCGGATTGTCTGCCCTGTTTTCCATCTTTTGTTTTTGAGCAAAGCGGCTTTTAACCCTTTTGAATCAGCAATATCTTTTGAGAAAGGTATCTCGGTACACATCCGTACATCGGGTGAAGATATTCTGTCGCAATATGCTTCTTTCATCTGAGTGACATTTATATTGGAAGCGTCGTCATTTTCCCTTTGGCAAGAGGTAAATGACAGCAACAAAGCGATTGTACATATCTTCACACCCAAAACTTTCATAACATGATTGTTTCTGTTTCGGTATGCTACGAATGTACGAATAAAATTTATAATCAGTATGTTATATAAAAATAAAAGGCTGAAATTATTCAACCTTTTATTATATTTTAAGAAAAAAATATTACCTTAATTGCGCTCCCGTTTCCTTTTCGATATTAGCCCGAATCTTATTCATTATGGCGTCTATCTGTTTATCGGTAAGGGTTTTTTCATCGTCCTGCAAAACGAAATTCACAGCATACGATTTTTTACCTTCAGGCAGGTTTTTTCCTTCATAGACATCGAAAAGGCTGACCTCTTTAAGCAGTTTTCTTTCGGTTTTATAGGCAATATCCTGTATTTGTTCGAACTTGATGTTTTTGTCAATCAAGAGAGCCAAGTCGCGGCTGACAGCAGGAAATTTTGATATTTCCCTGAATGTAACCGTATGCTTTTTGACTTCCTTCATAAGCGCATTCCAGTTAAGTTCTGCAAAATATACTTCCGCCGAATGCTGAATATTTGTTTCTTTGAACAATTTATTATTCACAATGCCCAGTGTGCCGAGTTCCCTGTTTCGGGTTTTAATAACGAGGGCAGCGCTGTATATATCGTTTGATATTTGCTCATAGCTGTATTGTCCGCCTGAAATGCCTAAACGCAACAGTATATTTTCAACATATCCTTTCAGTTGGTATACCGACATTTTCTCGTCTTTTACACTCCAGCTGTTGCTCGCGTTGTTACCTGTAAGCCATAGACCGAGATGAAATTCTTCGGAATACTCTTTAAGGTTTTCGTTTTCCGTTTTTTTGCTTTCGTCGTAGAAATAACAATTCCCGAATTCATAGAAACGAAGATCGGAATGTTTTCTGTTTCGGTTGTAAGAAATGCTTTCCAGTCCTCCGAACAAAAGAGTCTGACGCATAACGTTCAGATCGGTGCTTAACGGATTCAGCAATCTTACACAGTTTTTTTCAGGATAAGTATTCAAATGAGTATAATATGCCTCCTTTGTCAAGGAATTGTTCATTATTTCATAAAAACCTTCTCCTGTAAGCTGTTCCGATATTATATTCTGCTGATCGTAACTCCTGTCAGTCGGAGTCTGATAAGAAAGGCTCGATTTCACCTCGTCCACGATCTCCACATTATTATATCCGTAAATGCGAAGTATGTCCTCTATAACATCCACATCGCGAGTAACGTCCACGCGGTAAGTCGGGATTGCGAGAATCAATGTATCTTCGGCATCGCCTGCCTGATTTATTTCCAGACTTTCGAGAATGGACATAACCACATCGGGCTCGATTTCTTTCCCTATCAAAGAATTGATTTTTTCGTACGAAAGTTCTACGATAGGTTTTTCGATTTTTTTAGGATAGACATCGCGTATTTCTCCGACAAATTCTCCTCCTGCAATCTCTTTTATCAAGAGGGCAGCGCGTTTGAGTATATACAGATTGTCATTCGGATCGCAGCCGCGTTCGAAACGGAAAGAAGAATCCGTATTTATACCGTGCCTGCGTGCCGTTTTGCGTATCCATGTCGGATTGAAGTATGCACATTCAAGAAAAACGTCAGTAGTCGATTCCGTTACGCCTGATTTAAGCCCTCCGAATACGCCGCCGATACACATTCCTTCTTTATCGTTACATATCATTAAGTCTTTATCGCTTAGCGTTCGTTCAGTTTCGTCCAATGTTGTGAATTTTGTCCCTTCGGCAACTGTTTTGACGATAACCGAACCCCCTGTAATGTATTTCGCATCGAAAGCGTGAAGAGGATGCCCGAATTCATGTAAAACGTAGTTAGTAATATCCACCACATTGTTTATCGGGCGTAGTCCGATCATTGTCAGCCTGTTTTTCAACCATTCGGGGCTCTCGCCGACTTTCACGCCTTTTATTGTCAGTCCCGTATAACGCGGGCAAGCTTCGGTGTTTTCTATCACTACATCGATACCACCGTTTTTCACATCAATATCGAATGGTTCTACAGACGGCTTGTTTAATGAATATCTATATCCGTTTCGTTTCAAGTAAGCAGCCAAGTCGCGTGCAACCCCGTAATGCGAAGCAGCATCTATTCGGTTTGGCGTAAGATCGACTTCAAGAATGTAGTCGCTCTTGATATTGTAATAGTCCTTTGCGAGAGTTCCGACTTTTGCATTTTCGGGTAATACTATTATTCCTTCATGGCTTGTACCTATGCCTATTTCATCTTCGGCACAGATCATTCCGAATGATTCTTCTCCCCTGATCTTGGATTTTTTTATTGTAAAAGGGTCTTCTCCCGAATACAGGGTAGTACCGACAAGTGCAACCACTACCTTTTGCCCTGCCACGACATTAGCCGCTCCGCAAACTATTTGCAAAGGCTCATCCTGCCCGACATTTACGGTTGTGATATGCAAATGGTCGGAATTCGGATGATCTACACAAGTTAATACTTCTCCGATTACCAGCCCTTCAAGCCCGCCTTTGACGCTTTGTATTTCTTCCACACTGCCCGTTTCCAATCCGATGGATGTAAGTGCAGCAGCCGTTTCGTCGGGCGACAGATCAAAATCCAAATAATCTTTTAACCAGTTATACGAGATATTCATAATTTGTTGTTACTTTTTTCGCTGAGTAAAAGCGTGTTATATCTATCTGTTTATATATTCGCAAAAAACGATTCCAAAATTAAGAATTTTATTGATCTTCAGGAAATATATAACTAAAAAAGCCGATAAACATTATTTTATCGGCTTTCTGATTTTATTATCGGTTTATATTAACCTAAATAGCTTTTCAGTAATTTGCTTCTTGAGTTCTGGCGAAGCCTTTTAATTGCTTTTTCTTTAATCTGACGGACACGCTCTCTTGTCAACTGGAATTTATCTCCGATTTCTTCAAGAGTCATTTCCTGACATCCGATTCCGAAAAACATTTTTATAATTTCGCTCTCTCTTTCAGTCAGTGTTGATAAAGCTCTTTCTATTTCTTGCTGTAACGACTCGTTAATAAGCGTTCTGTCGGCAATAGGAGCGTCATCATTAACCAAAACGTCGAGCAAACTGTTATCTTCCCCTTCGACAAAAGGTGCATCCATAGAAATATGGCGTCCCGATACTTTAAGCGAATCGGCTATTTTGTCTACGGGAATATCGAGTTCATCCGCAAGTTCTTCGGCAGAAGGTTTACGCTCGTGTTCCTGTTCGAATTTGGAAAATGCTTTACTTATCTTGTTAAGAGAACCTACTTGGTTTAACGGCAGACGCACTATACGCGACTGTTCCGCCAATGCCTGAAGGATCGATTGGCGTATCCACCAAACGGCATAACTGATAAATTTGAAACCTCTGGTTTCGTCAAATTTCTCAGCCGCTTTAATCAACCCCAAATTCCCCTCATTAATCAAATCGGGAAGGCTTAATCCTTGATTCTGATACTGTTTTGCAACGGATACAACAAAGCGTAAATTTGCTCTCGTTAATTTTTCTAATGCTGCCCTGTCTCCCCTTTTTATCGCCTGTGCCAATTCTACTTCTTCTTCCACCGTAATCAGGTCTTCTCTTCCGATTTCCTGCAAATACTTGTCAAGAGAAGCACTTTCTCTGTTAGTAATTGACTTTGTTATCTTTAACTGCCTCATTTACTCTCCCTTGTGTTATGATTGATTCTTACTTTCCGAAAAATGACTGCAAATATAATAAAAAATTCTCCATTAATGTAATATATTTGCCAAACATAATTCGAAATATTTTATTACCTATTTTGTATATATAATTATCTTAAAATTGTTATTCTCCCAAATCTATAGCGTAATATCTTGTACGGTTGTCAGTTGCATTCGGATAAAAACCCGTAACGAATAAACCTTTGTCCTGAGATTTTCCTACCGACTGAATTATACTTTCAACATCGCTTACGGATGATACGCTTTGATTATTTATTTTTAAAATAACGAATCCTTTGCTTATGCCTGCGCTGTAAAATTTTCCGTCGTTATCGACTCCAGCAACTTCAACCCCGAAACTTATACCATATTTTCTCTTATCTTCCGGCGTTAATTCTTTAAACGCTGCTCCTACGGCTGCTAATCCGTCTGTTTTTTTAACGACCGACGTATTTCCGTCTCTGTTTTTCAGCGTAACGGTGAAGGATTTGTCCGCATCGCCTCTTTTTACGGTAATATTAACCTTATTACCCGGACGGTGCTTGCTTATTTGTTCCTGCAATTCTCCGACGTTACGAACTTTAATACCGTCGACGGCGACAATAACATCACCTGTTGCCACGCCTGCTTCTTTTGCGGGACTGCGGTCAGCAAAACTGTCGACATAAACGCCCTCGGTAACTTTGATGTCTTTTGTCTTGTCGGGATATTGCTCTTTCGCATTGGCAACGTCTGTAATGACAATGCCTAAGACTGCTCTTTGAACCGTTCCGTATTCTTTAAGATCGGCTATTACTTTTCCTGCGATCGAAATAGGAACCGCAAAACCGTATCCTGCAAAATTCCCTGTTTGTGAATATATCGCGGTATTGATACCTACCAGTTCTCCTTTTGTATTTACGAGCGCGCCTCCACTGTTTCCCGGATTAATGGCAGCGTCTGTCTGAATAAAGGACTGAATGCTTTCCGCACCGCTGCCGCCTATGCCTCCACGTGCTTTCGCACTTACGATTCCCGCTGTCACGGTTGATGTCAGATTAAAGGGGTTTCCGATAGCCAACACCCATTCTCCGACTCTCAGATCGTCTGAATTTCCGAATGGTATTATCGGAAAATCATTTCCTTCTATTTTTAGTAAAGCTATATCTGTTGTCGGGTCTGCACCGATGAGTTTTGCCGTGAATTTGCGATTGTCGTTAAGCGTAACTTCTATTTCGTTTGCTTTGTCCACCACGTGATTATTGGTGATTATGTATCCGTCTTTGGAAATTATTACGCCCGAACCGAACCCTATGCTTGGTTGAGGTTGAATATCTCCCCTGTCCCCGAATCCGAAGAAAAATTCAAACGGATCTATCATCCTTTGCCTTCCTGCTCTGCTGTTGTCCTGTTTTACCACAGATTTAATATTTACCACCGCATGGATAGAATTTTCCGCTACTTGCGTAAAGTCGGGATATCCTTCTGCCGTGAAACTTGCCAGATGCACATTTTTGTTGTCGGTTTGTCCGCTGAAAGTTTTGTACAGATCCAAAGAACCTCCGCCATTGCTTCTACTCTCCAAATAGCTGTACGTGGCATATGTAGCGCCAACGCTCACAAGTATTACTACAACATAGGTAGTTACATTTTTCCAAAATCTTTTCATATTTATCCGAATTTTATAGTATTATTATTTTTCTGAATATTTTTACTCAAATGTACAGACAAAAATCATTCAATCGGATATGTTAAAACTATTTTTTTAACACTTTTAACCTGTTAAAAAACAGCTTAACAGGGTTTAACGTCAAAAAGGCATGTTATTGCTATTTTAACATTTAATGTGCCAAATTGTCCTGCCGAAGTTATATTATTCTGTCAGAATTAATTATTGTTTCTTGTTCTCTGCCGATTTTTATAAATGAAAACTTTATATTTGCATTAGTTTTACATTGAAATATGAAGAAACATAAGAATCTTATTTTTTATGTCTCTATAATTGGAGTATTATCGGTTGTTATATATATATTCCAATCTCTGGGGAAAGAATATCTGGAAGATCCGAATGAGATACTGCATCCTGTTATGGGTGAGGGTTCGGCTTGGAGAAACTTTCTTTACAGCCTGTGGGACAGTATTATGCATCCGCTTTCGATTCTTCTGTTTCAGATTGTAGCCATACTGATCGTTGTTCGTATTTTCGGCTGGATATGTAAAAAAATAGGGCAACCGACAGTTGTAGGTGAAATTATCGCGGGAGTTGTTTTAGGTCCCTCGTTGTTAGGCTTATATTTCCCCGAAGTTTCAGCGTTTATTTTTCCCGAATCGTCATTATCCAACATTTCTTTACTGAGCCAGATAGGCTTGATTTTGTTCATGTTTATTGTCGGTCTGGAACTGGATTTTAAAGTTTTGAAGAATAAAGCCAATGACGCCATTGTCATAAGCCATGCGGGGATAATTATACCTTTTACGTTAGGCGTAATTCTTTCATATATCGTATATAATCATTTTGCTTATCAGCATACCAGTTTTCTTTCTTTTTCTTTGTTTATGGGCGTTGCGATGAGTATTGCCGCTTTTCCCGTAATGGCGCGCATTATCCATGAGCGTGGAATAAACAAAACTCCTTTGGGAGCTTTTGTTATAACATGCGCCGCTTTTGACGACATAACGGCTTGGTGTTTGCTGGCGGCTATCATTGCCGTAGTAAAAGCGGGCAGTTTTGCGAGTGCAATATTTACGATTATTACGACGATACTGTATATTATGGTAATGTTCGGACTGGTTCGTCCTTTCCTTAAAAGGATAGCCGACTTACAAACGTCGAGGAACATTATCTCAAAATCAATAATCGGAATCTTTTTTATTATATTGTTTTTATCTGCTTACACAACCGAAGTTATAGGCATACACGCCTTGTTCGGCGCTTTTTTAACAGGAGTGATTATGCCTCCTAATCTTAATTTCAGAAAGCTGTTTATTGAGAAGATCGAAGATGTTTCTTTGGTTCTGTTGCTGCCTTTATTTTTTGTATATACAGGTTTAAGGACGCAGATAGGATTGTTGAACGACAGCTATCTTTGGGGTGTTTGCGGAGGTATAGTTTTGGTAGCTGTCGTAGGCAAGTTCGGAGGGACGATGCTGGCTGCCCGTTTTACGGGACAAACATGGCGTAATAGTCTGACAATAGGGACCTTGATGAATACCCGAGGATTGATGGAACTTGTCGTTCTGAATATCGGTTACGATCTGGGCGTTTTTCCTCCGCAGATATTCGCCATGATGGTTGTAATGGCGCTTACGACTACCTTTATGACCAGTCCTACGCTCGATTTGATAGATCGTTTGTTTAAAGGAAAACCCGATGTCAAAGATGCCGTTTCGGCAAAGAAAAAGTATAGAATGATCATCTCTTTCGAAAATTCCGAAATGGGTAAAAAATTACTTTTGTTGGCTAACAGCTTTGTTAAACGGGAACAATCCAACACAGAACTGACTTTACTGCACTTATCGCAGGGAAACAACTTATATCAGTACAATATAGATCAGGAGGAGCATGATACGTTCGATCCTGTTATAGAAGAAGCCGAAAAACTTCATCAGCCTGTCATCCCTGTTTTTGAAGTTTCTTCCGAAACAAACGTAAAAGTGGCGAAGATCGCTAATAAGGGTGAGTACGACTTATTATTAATAGGAGAATCGGATTCTATTTATGAAGGTAATATTTTAGGAAATCTGATCGGATTGTCGAACAAACTGGTTAGTATTCCGAATATTATAATTGCAAAAATTCTTCATAATAAACGTTCGTCGCTGATAAGATCGGGTTTGGACGACAATATTCAGATGATTATTGCAAAAAGCGATCTGCCTGTTGGCATATTTATTGATAAAGGATTGGAAAGCATAAAGAATGTCTTTATTCCGATCTTTGATGAAAATGATATGTTTATCGGCGAGTATATGGAAAAGCTTGCCCGTAATTCCTACGTCAGAATAACCCTTTGGGATGCAATAGGATTGTCCGACAAGTCTATTGATTTTATAAAAAGCGTAAGAGCTATTAAAGAAATTAACCCCTACTTATTCTTGCTTTGGAATAATAACATATTGATAGGTAGTGATATATTGCAAAAACAAGATCTGATTCTGATCAGTCTGAATAGCTGGAGAAAGCTGCACGAGTCTGATTTTGCATGGAAAAAAAGCATTCCTTCTGCTTTAATTATTGACAACAATAACTAAGTTAATTGGAGGAATCTCTGAATATGAATAATTCTACTGACATTGTAAACAAAAAGAAAGATATACTTCTCAAACTGTCAAAAAGACAGATAAAAGACGTCATTGAGGAATTGACAAAATTGGCAATCAATCTGCAAGATTGGCATATTTCGGAAAATCTGAACGAACTCGATACAAACTATAAATATATGCTGCATTATCAGTTTGAAAGGATCAACGATCCTCAATTTGATAATATGTATAATGATATTGTACGTAAGCTGTTTGAATTGACTGATAACATCACGGATGAGCTATTGATGTCAACATCATCGAATGTTTTTTACGAGAAAGCGCGCATAAATTCGATCAAACCTCAGGTAAATCTTTCGGATTTTAAAAATCAATTGAAAGATGTCTGCGATTCGATTGCCTTAACCGATTTGCTGGACAATGGAGATCAGAAGCAGAGTGAATTGAGAAAACTATCAGTGAAAAGAGAACGCATAGCTGCAGAAATGTTCAATATGGTATTTGTTTCTCCAAGAGCCGATGATGACAGTATCCTGCAATACAGAGATTTTATAGACAGTATAGATATAAGAGAACGCGAGAAATGCCTGTTTATATCGGCGCTTACACTTAATCTTTTCCATCGTTTCGACAACAGGAAAATAAAATTATTGATGGATATCTGTACATATGAAGATAAACCTGTGTTGAGCCAACGTGCCGTTGTCGGGCTTATCATCTTATTGCAGATGTACGATGTACGTTTGGCTTTTTATACTGATTGTAAACAACAATTGGAATCTTTGTCGGAGAGCCCGTATTTTCGTAAATCCGTAATTACCGTTATAAAGCAATTGATCCGTTCCCGCGAAACAGAAAAGATAAGCAAACGGATCACCGATGAAATCATTCCCGAAATGTTACGTTTCAATACTTTAGCAGGTAAAAAACTGAATATGGATGATCTGATGGGAATGACGGACGACTTTTCCGAAAAAAATCCCGAATGGAAAAAAGAGTTGGAAAATTCGGGTTTGGCTGATAAACTGCAAGAGTATTCGAATCTGCAGATGGAAGGAGCAGACGTATTCCATTCGACATTCTCCAATCTGAAATCTTTTCCTTTTTTCTCGGAAATGAGCAATTGGTTTTTGCCTTTCGATACTACGTATTCCGAACTGCAAAGCCTTTTTCCCGATGCAGAGTCGGGTAGCCTGTTGTATAAGGCGATATTGGCATCGGGACATATGTGCGATTCCGATAAATATTCCTTTTGTTTCAGCCTGCTTCAACTTCCCGAAAGCCAGCGAAACCTTATGCTTCAACGTTTCGGAGCAGAATCCGAAGAAATGAAACAATTGCAGAAAGAGGCTATGGAACTGAATTCTTCCGTTAATGATGAAATTATATCGAATCAGTATATTCAGAACTTATACAGATTCATAAAACTGTATTCTTTAAAAAATAATTTTCTTGATATTTTCAATCTGCGGATCAACTTTTATGATAAAAAAGTCGATAGCGCCCTTTATCTCTGAATTGCAGGATATGAAGCAGGTAGCAATTTATTGCTTCGATAAGAATTTTTTTTGCGGAAGCGTTGCATATCTATGAACTTATAACAGAGAAAGGCGAAATAGATGCAAATATCTGGCAGAAGATAGGATATTGCAGGCAAATGTTGAATAATCAGGAAGGAGCTTTGCAGGCATATTTGCAGGCTGATCTGTTGTCGGCTGACAATACTTGGACATTGAAACGAATAACACAATTGTATCGTTCTTTAAAACAGCCCGAAAAAGCAATCGAATATTACAAAAAATTGCAAACCCTTACCATTGATAATATATCCGTAGAGCTTAACATCGGGCATTGCTATCTTGACACGGGAGATTATGATAAAGCGGTAAATGCCTATTTTAAAGTCGAACTTCTTGAAGGGGGAGACAATTCGAAGGCTTGGCGTCCGATAGCATGGACATCATTTCTGATGAAGAAATTTGATGTTGCGCAAAAGTATTATCAAAAGATTATAGCCGATAAACCTACCGTTCACGACTATCTGAATGCAGGGCATACTGAGCTGGCATTGAATAATAAAAAGATTGCTCTGGATTATTATATGAATACCGTTTCAGCTTTAAAGGGTGAATCAATAGACGAATTTATCCGTCTTTTTATGGCAGATAAGGACGAGTTGGTAAAAGTAGGAATTGACGAAAAGTTTTTCCCTGTATTGTTCGACGAACTCAGGTACAAACTGGATTAATCCTGAACGATTCCTTTCATTGTCAGGGCAACGCGTTTTCGCTCTGTATCGACTGATAAAACCTTGACTTTAACATATTGATGAAGCGAAACCACTTCCGTAGGATCTGAAACAAACCTGTCGGCAAGCTCCGAAATATGAACCAGTCCGTTTTCCTTGATGCCTACATCGACAAAGCATCCGAAATTGGTTATGTTTGTAATGATTCCGGGCAATATCATATTTTCCTTTAAATCGGCAATAGATTTTACACTGGGATCGAACTCAAACGTTTTTATCGTTTTACGCGGATCGCGTCCCGGTTTATCGAGCTCGGACAGAATGTCGTTAAGTGTAGGAAGCCCGACTTTGTCGGTTATGTATTTTTCAAGATCGAGAGATTTTTTAAGTTCCTTATTTTCGATAAGATCACTGACCGAACAGTTAAGGTCTTTTGCCATCTGCTCCACAATATGATAACTTTCAGGGTGTACAGCCGAGTTGTCGAGAGGATTCTTTGCATCGGCTATCCGTAAAAAGCCTGCACTCTGTTCAAACACTTTTTCGCCCATTCTCGCCACTTTCATCAATTCCTTACGTGATTGAAAAGCTCCGTTCTTCGCCCTGTAATCCACAATATTCTGGGCGAGGGTAGGACCTAAGCCCGAAATGTAGGTCAGGAGATGCTTGCTTGCTGTATTTACATTCACGCCGACGAGGTTGACGCAACTTTCGACCGTAAGATCGAGGGACTTTTTTAATTTATTCTGATCTACATCATGCTGATATTGCCCGACACCAATCGCCTTCGGATCGATCTTAACCAATTCGGCAAGAGGATCCATCAATCTTCTTCCGATTGATACAGCTCCTCGTACGGTAACATCATAATCGGGAAATTCCTCACGGGCAGTTTGTGATGCGGAATAAACCGACGCACCATTTTCGCTTACGACGAAAACTTTTACTTCTTTTTCGTATCGAAGGTTTGTTATGAAATTTTCAGTTTCGCGGCTTGCCGTACCGTTGCCGATTGCAATAGCGTCTATGTTGTAAGTCGAAACGAGCTTAATTACTTTGCTTCCTGCTTTAGTCCGCTCGTTCTGTGGCGGATGAGGATATATCGTTTCGTTATGAAGAAGATTCCCTTCGGCGTCAAGGCAAACAAGTTTACAACCTGTCCTGTATCCGGGATCAATTCCTAAAATACGTTTTTGTCCCAACGGAGGAGCCAGCAGTAATTGACGCAGATTTTCGGCGAATACGTGGATTGCTTCTTCATCTGCTTTTTCTTTTGACAGGGCTGCAAATTCAGTTTCGATTGAGGGTTTAAGCAAGCGTTTGTAAGCGTCTTTTACAGCACTCTCTACATATTCCGATGTTTCGTTCCGTCCTTTTACGAATCTTTTATTTAACCGTTCTATCGCATTTTCGTCATCGGGAGAAATGCTTACTTTCAGAAAACCTTCATTTTCACCCCGACGCATCGCTAATATGCGATGAGAGCTACACCTGCTCAGCTTTTCCGAAAAATCGAAATAATCCCTGTATTTATCTCCTTCCTCTTCTTTTCCTTTAGCTACTTTTGAAGTGATTTCCGCCTCCCGGTTAAACAGATTTCGGATAGAATTTCGTGCATATTCGTCTTCATTCACCCATTCGGCTATAATATCACATGCTCCCGATATTGCATCCTTTGCACTTTCTACTTCGCCTTTTACGAAAGCTAAGGCTTTGGATTCCACATCAATGTTGTTTTGCGACATAATGATTTTTGCGAAAGGCTCCAGTCCTTTCTTGCGCGCTATTTCAGCTCTTGTTTGTCGTTTGGGTTTATATGGCAGGTAGATGTCTTCAAGTTCTGTCGAGTTCCAGCAATTATCTATTCTTTCGCGTAATTCATCGGTTAGTTTCTCCTGTTCCTCGATTGATTTTAGGATAGTTTCTTTCCGCTTTTTCAATTCACAGATTTTATCGTAATGTTCTTTTATGTTTGCGATTTGTACTTCGTTGAGCCCTCCTGTGACTTCTTTGCGATAACGGCTGATGAAAGGTATCGTTGCTCCTTCGTCAAGAAGGCCGATCGTTTTTTTTATCTGATTTTCCGCAATGTTTGTAAAATTGGCTATTATGCTGAAGATTGTCATATCTGTTATTTTTACAGACAAAGATACATAAAGATATGATTGAATTTGTGCTCATATCTTTATGTAATTCTAATTAAAATTGGCGTAGTATAAGAAAATATCAACTTCTTTTATACTGAATCGGAACGATAGCGTTATCGTTATCGAGTTCTTTTGAAGCGTTCAAAGCAAAATAAGGATCTCTCAACAATTGCCTGCCAATGAATATAAGATCGGCGTCGCCTTTCTGCAATATATTTTCTGCCTGCAGAGCAGTTGTTATCAAGCCGACTGTTCCTGTTGTTATTCCTACGTCTTTTTTTATTGCACTGGCGAACGGAACCTGATAACCCGGTCCTGTAGTGATTTTTGCATGAGGAACCGAACCGCCTGTGGAAACGTCAACGACATCCACTCCCTTTTGCTTTAATATTTCGGATAACGCAATCGAATCGTTCAATGTCCATCCGCCTTCCGCCCAATCGGTTGCGGAAATACGCACCCACAATGAATGTTCGTCATCTATCAAAGGCTTAATTTCATTGATAATGTCGAGTAATAACCTTATACGATTCTCGAAAGAACCTCCGTATTCATCCGTTCTTTTATTTGACAAAGGCGATAAGAACTGATGTATTAAATATCCGTGTGCGGCATGAATTTCTAATATCTTATATCCTGCCTTAACAGCTCTCCTGGCTGCATCTTTGAATTCCTGCTTGATTTTCTCTATTCCTTCTTTGTCCAAAGCAAATGGCGTACTGTTGCCTTGCGTGAAAGACAAAGCGGACGGTGCTATCGTATTCCACCCGCCATTGCCTATAATCTGTTTATCGCCTTTCCAAGGCACTTCCCAGCTTGCTTTTCTTCCTGCATGCGCTAACTGTATTCCTGCGACTGCTCCATGCTTTTCCAGAAACTTTACGATCTCCGACAAAGGTTTGATGTGTTCGTCTTTCCAAATGCCTAAATCGGCATAACTGATTCTTCCTTCGGGCGATACTGCCGTAGCTTCTTGTATGATTGCTGCACAACCACCGATTGCACGCGTCCCATAATGTACATAATGCCAATCGTTTGCAAAACCGTCTTCGGCTGAATATTGGCACATAGGAGACATTATTATTCTGTTTTTGAGTTTTAATTTATTAATTGTAACAGGACTAAATAGTAGTGACATATATTTTATTTTTATTGTTCTTCAGATAGTTTAAACATCATTCCGCATGTAATAGTTTCTATAAAAATGGTAAAAAAAACAAAAGTCTCCCTATTCAGAAAGACTTTTAGATTTAAAATGATAAATATAAAAAACATTATCTTCTTTTTCTTGACATATCCAATCGGAGAAAAATGAAGAGCAGAATAGTGAATCCCCACATTGACGAACCACCATAACTAAAAAAAAGGAAGTGGTATCCCGATGACAGGTAATATTCCGATAACCATACCGATATTAATGGTTAAGTGAAAAAAGAAATATAGAGGCAACGCTATAACCATAGACTCGCCCGAATGTATTTTTCTGTCTTTCCGCTAAGTATATTAATCTCAATATAAGCGTTAAAAACAAGGACAGGATTAAGACAGATCCAACGAACCCGTGTTCTTCGCCCACAGTACAAAAAATAAAATCTGTATCCTGTTCGGGGACGTATTTTAATTTGGTTTGCGTTCCGTTTAAGAAACCTTTTCCAGCAAAACCTCCCGAACCTATCGCAATCTTTGATTGATTTACGTTGTAACCTGCTCCCATTGGATCGTCTTCCATTCCCAAGGAGACTTTAATCCTCATTTGCTGATGAGGTTGCAGAACGTCGGAAAAAACATAATCGACAGAACTTACAAACCCTATTCCGCATAAGATAAATAATGCAATAAAAAGGTATGTTTTAGACCAATACTTTTTCGCCAGAAAAATCAAAAAACCAATAGCCAATACAATGGTAGCTATTGCGATGTAACCCCAATCAATATTTATGGTAAAAGCAGTTAATAAAAAAGTTATTCCGTATATCAGAATAAGCCCTAATACCAGAATTCCTGCATTTTTATAATCTTTCCGATATCCTATTAATAAGCATGCACTAACGAGTATGAGGAAAATAAAACATATCAGTTCTCCTTGTGTGATAAGCCCCAAATCCACATCTGAGAATTTAAGCCCGACAACGAACAAAAATACAGAACAGACAATCAATATAAGAGATATTCCGGGCAACCCTTCTCTGTATAACACGAGGATAAAAGACGTATATACTAATGCCGATCCGGTTTCTTTCTGAAGTAAAATGAGTACCATCGGGAGTCCTATTAAGGCAGCAATTATTAACAGGCTCTTAGGTTTCATCAATTTGAAGTTGTAACCGTTCATAAATCGGGCTAAAGCCAAAGCAACGGCAAATTTCGCAAATTCAGCGGGCTGAATACGGATCGAATTCGTTATCACCAGCCATGATCTGGATCCTTTGATATCTGGCGCAATAAAAACGGTCAGAAGCAGCAACAGTATAAAGAACGCATATATAAAATAAGCAAAAACATCGTATAAATTACTGTCTAATTTTAAAAGAATGAAAGCAAGAACAGCAGATGTTCCAATCCAGATTAGCTGTGAACCTGCGCGTGTAGACAAATCAAATATGCTTGTGGCATGATCGTATTCGTAGCTTGCCCCATATATGCTGAACCAACCGCAGAAAACAAGTATAAAATAGACTGCTACTACCAGCCAATCTACACTTGCTTTTATGTTTTCTTCTGTTTTCAGCATTTGTTTGAATGGAATTTACTCTTTATTTTCTGAACTAATCGTTACGACTTTTCTTTGCCATGGACTGAATTGAGCTGGTAATATAACCGAGTTGACAATCCGGTCTTCAATATATTGGTCACCGGCAGGAACTTCGCCTCTCAGGTATTTTTGCAGCATCAATCTGCCGATTGGTACGGCAAATGTGGCTCCAAAACCTCCGTTCTCTATGATAACGGCAATAGCCACTTTCGGATTATCTTTAGGCGCAAATCCCATAAAGATAGAGTGATCCCGTCCATGTGGGTTTTGAGCTGTCCCCGTTTTGCCGCATACAGGTATGTCGGTTCCTATATTTGCTCCGCGGCAGGTTCCTCCCGTTACGGCATTAGCCATTCCTTCTACAATGGGCTCGTAATATCTCCTATCTATATTTACCGCTCTTTTTTGCGTATATAAAGAATCGAGAGGTGCGCCCTCTATTTCTTTCACGATGTGAGGGGTATAGAAGAAGCCCCTGTTGGATATCGTCGCCGATAGGTTTGCTATTTGTATGGGTGTTGTGGTTACTTCTCCTTGTCCTATGGCGATTGAAATAACGTTAGGAGCACTCCACGACGTAGTTTTGAATGCTTTTGTATAGTATTTACTATTGGGAATGAACCCTCTTTGTTCGGATGGTAAGTCTACCCCTAGTTTATATCCGAATCCCATATCTACTAAATGATCTTTCCATACATCGAATGCAGTAAGCACGTCTTTGTATTTTTTACGGTTACTCAACATCGCATTCAGTCCGTAACAGAAATATGAATTGCATGAAGTTGCTATTGCAGGAACCAGAGGCAGGGGCGATCCGTGCGGGTGGCATTTCGGACGTCCTCCCCCGGGAGGATATCCAAGATGACACGAATACATTGTTTGAGGAGTGATTATACCTTCTTGAAGAAAAATAAGCCCTTGAGTAGTCTTAAACGTAGATCCGGGCGGATAGTGTCCTTGTATTGCCCTGTTTATTAAAGGCGTCAGAGGATCGTTTTGCAATGTCATGAAGTTGTTTCCGAAATTGCGTCCCAATAATATGGACGGATCGTAAGTCGGAGACGTAACCATACAGAGTATTTCACCTGTTTCGGGTTCTATCATGACTATGCTCCCGATTTTGTTTTGCATCAGGTATTCCCCATAGGCTTGGAGTTCTATGTCTAAACCCAATATTACATTTTTGCCTGCCTGAGGTGCTTTGTCGAATTTTCCTTCTTCATATTTTCCTTGTATTCTGCCATGAGCGTCCCGAAGGAGTATCTCTACGCCTTTATCTCCTCTCAATACGTTTTCGTACGAACTTTCAACGCCTGATTTGCCTGCATAATCGCCGCGGGAATAATAGTTGTCTTTATCTATTTGAGCCTTGTTAACTTCCGCTACATATCCCAGTACGTGAGCAGCGTTTGGATAGCTATACTGTCTGAGTGCCCTGTTCTGAATATAGAATCCTGCGAATTTGTACAGATTCTCTTGAAACAATCCGTATTCCTGCACGGTTAGCTGAGTCATAAACGTTTGTTGCGTATATGACGAATATCCCGGATTGAGTCTTCGGTTTTTTATGTCGCTTATCCGTTTGTCAAACTGTCCTTTAGTTATATTAAATATGTGGCAAAATTCGAGCGTATCGAAGGGTTCCACCTCACGCGGAATGTAAACGATATCGTAAGTAGGCTGGTTATATACCAATAGTTTGCCTTTTCTGTCGGAGATAGTTCCGCGTGAAGGATAAAGTATTTTTTTGAAAAAAGCATTGCTGTCTGCAAAATCCTTATAATCATTATTTAATATTTGCAAATTAAATAACTGTACTACTAAAATCAGAAAAATAACACATACTATTCCGATTATAATATTCTTTCTTTTTTCAAAAAATAATTTACTGTTCTTACTCACACTTTTTTCTTTTTATAAGGATATCCTTCAATTGCAAGTATTAATATGAACGTTAGTAACGAGGACAGGATAATTCTTAGTAAAACAGTTTGGATATTAAAATAGGAAAAATATTCCAGAGATATAAGCGTTGCGTGGTGAATAATTATGATTGCAATAGTATATTTTATAAAACTGGTTCCTAAGGTTGACAGTTTAGGTTCCAGATGTTCAAACATTTCTTTGTCGAAAAATAATCTTTCTATGGGATATCTCAAAAATGCTGCAAATGTCGTGGCAGCGGCATTTAGTCCCGGCGTATTGCAAAACAAATCTATGACAAACCCTAATAAAAAACCCAATATGATTACTAAATTCCGATTAAGAGTTATGGGCAGTTTTATGAGGAAGTAGATGTATAAAAATGGCGTCGCATAACCCAAGAAAAGTATATGATTGAAGATCAGTGCTTGCAAAAGCACCAATACGATGAACAATGCCGCTAACTTAAGGTTGTTGCTATTCATAGCCAACCTCCTTCCTTAGTTGCGTTATTTCTTTCTGGGCATAGTTATTGATTATCAAAACATCATTTAATGTCGCAAAATCAGTAGCGAGCTTTACTTTTAAAGTAAGAAAATTGTCGTCTTTTTGCGATTTAAAATCTTCGATTGTACCAACAATAAACCCTTCGGGGAAAAAGTTAGATACACCGCTTGTAATGATTGTATCGCCTTTTTCAAATTTTTCAAATCTCGGAAAATCTTTCAGATCGGCATATCTGTAATCGCCCGCATCCCAGATTAAAGTGGTAGGGATATTCGAACCTTTTACTTTACAGCTTAACTGTGTTTTTGGGTTAAGTATGGATTGTACCAGAGAATAATTAGAAGAAACGGCTCTGACAAACCCGACAATTCCATTTGTCGAGACTACTCCCATTTCAGTTTCTATGCTGTCCTTTCGTCCTTTGTTTATAATTATATAATTATCTACCTGAGCGATGCTGTTGTTAATGACACGGGCAACAGTATAGTTATACGTGTTGATCAGCAAAGAATCGTGTACGAAAGCACCTGTTTGCAACGTATCTGTTTTTGATGTATAAATATAGTTCTCGAGAGATAATACTCTTTGTTGCAGTTTTTCGTTTTCCAATAACAAGGTTTCGTTGTTTTTCCTCAAATTAAAAAAACTTGTTATGCTGCCTGACACAGAATATACTCTCCCAATCGCTTCGTTTGAAGCATTGAAAAATATGCTTTTCTGATATAAATTATAATTGAAAATGAAAAAAAAACAGACTATTTCAAGTGCGATGAAAAGAAACCAATAGCTGTTTTTTATCAAAAAAGTAATTAAATTCCGCATGAAATAAGCCCTGCTTTTTCAATAAGTTATTATATACAAGATATTATTGCCTCATCAAGAAGTTGAATTTTTCAATATTATTCAGAGCAATACCAGTTCCTTTTGCTACGGCATGAAGCGGATCTTCTGCCACATGAAAAGGTATTCCGATTTTATCTGAAAAACGTTTGCTTAATCCTCTTAAAAGAGCTCCTCCGCCTGTAAGGTAAATTCCGTTCTTTACAATGTCGGCATAAAGTTCCGGCGGCGTTTGTTCCAAAGCGCTTAATATTGCAGAATCCATTTTTGAAATAGATTTGTCAAGACAATGGGCGATCTCGGGATATGAAATCGGTATATCCATCGGCAGAGAAGTCATCCTGTTAGGACCATGCACTATGAAATCTTCGGGAACTTCGTCATCGGGTAACTCCGTAAGTGCCGATCCTACCGCAATTTTAATCATTTCGGCAGTACGTTCCCCGACTTTAATGTTATGTTGGCGTCCCATATATTCCTGAATATCTTCAGTCAGATCATCACCTGCAATCTTGATAGATTTATTCGAAACGATACCTCCCAGGGAAATTACGGCAATCTCAGTCGTGCCGCCGCCTATGTCTACAATCATATTTCCTTCGGGCAATTCGACATCCAGCCCTATACCCAATGCCGCAGCCATAGGTTCGTAGATCAGATATACATCGCGTCCGCCCGCATGTTCGGCAGAGTCGCGTATAGCACGGCGTTCCACTTCGGTGCTGCCTGACGGAATACAGACAACGATCCTTAAAGACGGTGAAAACAACCTGTTCTTATTATTTATCATCTTTATCAGTCCGCGAATCATTTGTTCGGCGGCAGTAAAGTCTGCGATTACGCCGTCTCTTAACGGACGTATGGTTCTTATGTCCTCGTGCGTTTTTCCGTGCATTTGGCGAGCTTTTTCCCCGACTGCTATCACCTTGTCCGATCTTCTTTCCAGAGCAACGATAGACGGTTCGTCCACGACTATCTTACCGTTGCATATTATAATGGTATTGGCTGTGCCAAGATCCATTGCTATTTCCTGAGTAAAAGAGAATAATCCCATATTTTGTTATTCTTTTTGTTTATTTTAATGTTTGAAATGACGGATTCCTGTCATTACCATTGAAATATTATTGTTATTACAGTATTCTATTGATAAATCGTCTTTTATCGAACCGCCCGGCTGAACGACAGCCGTTATACCCGCTTGTCCTGCTATTTCTACGCAGTCGGGAAACGGAAAAAACGCATCTGATGCCATTACAGCACCTTCCAGATCAAAATTGAAAGTTTTTGCTTTCTCGATAGCCTGTTTCAACGCATCGACTCTTGATGTTTGCCCTGTACCTCCTGCGCAAAGTTGTTTGTTTTTTACTAAAATAATAGCGTTTGATTTGGTATGCTTAACCAGTTTGTTGGCAAACAGTAAATCTTCGAGTTCCGAACCCTGCAATTCGCGTTTGGTTACCAGCTTCAAATCTTTTTCCGATTGTATGCTTAAATCCTTATCTTGTACTAAAACGCCATTTAGTAGAGACCGGAATTGTTTTTCACCTTTTATATTTTCTTTTTGAAGAAGTATTATCCTGTTCTTTTTTTGTTTCAAGATTTCCAATGCTTCATCGTCATAGGAAGGAGCTATTATAACTTCGAAAAATATTGTGTTAATTGCTTCTGCCGTTTCTTTATCTATTTTTTCGTTTGTAATGATTATTCCTCCGAAAGCGGAAACAGGATCACCTGCCAAAGCATCTTGCCATGCGTCCTTAACATTATTGCGTGATGCTATTCCGCAGGCATTGTTATGTTTTAGGATAGCGACTGTCGTTTCGTCGAATTCAGAGATTAGACTCACGGCAGCGTCAATATCCAGAAGGTTGTTGTATGATATTTCTTTTCCATGAAGCTGATCGAAAACCGAATTAAAATCTCCATAGAAAAATCCCTTTTGATGCGGATTTTCCCCATACCGCAAAGGCATCATGTCATCTTCGGCGTATCTGAAAGCTGTTCCTTGATTGTCGTCCATATAATTAAATATGGCAGTGTCATAAGCCGATGAAACGCCAAAAGCTTCTTTTGCAAACCATTTACGATCATCGATTGTAGATGTTCCATTATTGGATGTAAGCAGTGTGAAAAGCTGCATATATTGTTTTTTTGAAGCGACAACCAAAACATCTTTATAGTTTTTTGCAGCTGCCCTGATCAGGGATATGCCCCCTATATCTATTTTTTCAATGATTTCTTTCTCATCACCCCCCGAAGCTACGGTATCGGTAAAAGGATATAGATCTACGATAACCAGATCAATTTCGTTTATACCGTAAGCTTTGATTTGTTTTTGATCTTCTACTAAATCTCTTCTGGCTAATATCCCTCCGAATATCTGAGGATGAAGGGTTTTAACTCTTCCGCCTAAAATAGACGGGTAATTCGTTAATGTTTCAACAGGAGTACATTCGATTCCGAATGATTCAATAAAATCGCGGGTTCCGCCTGTTGAAATAAATCGGACATTTAATTCATTTAATCGTTTTATAATCTCCTCTAAACCGTCTTTATGATAAACCGAGATTAATGCTGTTTTTATCTTTTTTTCCAGTGACATAAATATTGATTATTGCAACACTTCCAAGAATGCAAAGGTATAAAATCTATCTATACCGAATAGTGTTATTACCAAAAGTTTTTTCAATAAAATTTAATTTTTAATTATCCGCTTCTACTATTGTCGGACGGTTGTCTTTTTCTTGTTTTTCGTATTCTATTATAAATTCCGAAAGGTCGGGAATATTCACCCTCTTCCTTTCCAACTCATGGTTATAGACTGTTTGTCCCAACTGATATAAAAACGGTTTCGCTATACTGTCATACTCATAATTATCATCGTTCAATATCCCGTCCTCATTGACATATACGGTAGCGGAAAGCATATATTCAATTTTGTTGTAGAAATCAACCACGTATGATACGTCTGTCATGAAACCGTACGACCAGCCGACTTTGTTGAATACCCTGACTCCGTCGGGCAGGTTATGATTTTGCCCGTCGTAAAAGAACAGTTTTACATAATTGTCGTAAAATATATTTCTGTCGTATTTCGGGTAATTTGTTTCGCCCGGAAATTGTGACAGATATTGGCGCATGAATAAATAATCTTCTTTTGTTATATCGAATTTTTGTGATTCGGGCACTGAAAAAGGAAACATTACAGACTTCAATATATTATGTATATCTTCCAAAGAGATGTTATTTTGATGCGAGAAATCCATCGGAGAATTTATGAGCTTGTCATCCCTGTCATAATGAGCTTCACCTATTAATATAGGATTGGGAAATTCGAATTTGATGTTACTGTAGACTAATGGCTGTTTATATATAACTTTACCGCCCTTCGAGATAAATTTTATAGGATTCGTATAACGGTTTTCCTCTTCTGTGAATCGGGCAAATCTCCGCAATATTCTTACATCATTATAACCTTTTTCCCATAGCCTTTTGTTCAGGTATTCTTGTCCTAAAAACTCATACATTCTGTTGTAAGGATTGTTTTCGCTGATTAAAAGAGCTTTCTTTATATAATGGGCGAGAGATGGTTTGCCCGTGGCTGATGTCGTATCTTTCCATTCGCGAGTCTGAGCCGAATAAGCGCTGTCTATCTCAAGTGAAGTGAATTTGTTTAATCCGTTTATATTCAGCTGCTTTAATTTTTCTAAAGAAAGTAGCGATAAAGGCAGTTTTACGATTGAAGCAGGATAATAATATTGGTTCTTATCCACATAAAGATAATGGTTCTTAAAACTTGGAATATTATTATTGTCCCTGTCGATTTCGGTATATATTATCTGAAGTTTATATTTTTTCGGATTGTTGAGTATTTTTTGAAATAACTCATTTTTATTTTTCCTTAAAATATCAATCAGATATTCACTGTTTTGCTTCTGAGAAAAAGTTATGTTAGAAAACAGCATGAAGAATACGATAATACTCGTTGTTTTTTTCCACATCATCTTACCGTTGGATATTGAGGCATAAATCTATAAAAAAAGCTCTTACGATTTAAGAGCTTTTTTATTTTATATTGATAAGATTAAATATCCTTAACTTCCCAACCTAAAGCACTTGCCCCTAAAACGGCAGCATCGCTTTCTTTAAGTTCGGAAACCAGTAGTTTCACTTTATTTCGGTATATGGATAACAGGTTGGCTTCCATATTTCTTCTTATAGGATCGAATATCAGTTCACCAGCCTTCGTTAAACCACCAAAAAGTATTATCGCCTCAGGGCTTGAAAATGCGATGAAATCGGCGAATGATTCTCCGAGAATCCTGCCTGTCATGTCAAATATCTCTTTTGCCATAACATCCCCTTGTTTGGCTGCTTCATATACGTCTTTAGACGTGATTTCTTCTATTTCGAGATTCCTCAACAAAGACGGATCTTTTCGTGTAGTCAGGAATTCTTTGGCTGTACGTGCAACGCCTGTTGCAGAAGTATAGGTTTCCAAGCATCCTTTTTTTCCGCAGCCGCAAAGCCTTCCGTTTTCCTTTATTGCCGTAGTATGTCCCAATTCCCCTGCAAAACCATCGTGCCCGTAAACAAGCTGTCCGTTTACGACAATACCGCTTCCGACACCTGTCCCGAGCGTGATGACAATAAAATCTTTCATTCCTCTTGCCGCACCGTATGTCATTTCGCCGATAGCAGCTGCATTCGCGTCATTTGTTATTGCCGTTGGGATCTGAGTCCTGTCCATCATCATCTGCGCTAAGGGAATAACCCCTTTCCATGGCAGATTGGCTGCAAATTCGATACATCCTGAAAAATAGTTGGCGTTCGGAGCACCTACTCCTATCCCTTTTATTAAATCTTTTCCGCCTACCTGATTGATTATTTCGAGTACGGCAGTCGAAAGATGATTTACATATTCGTTTACTTCTTTGTGTACGGCTGTTTTTATAGAATTTTGACTGATAATGTGTCCTCTTTTGTCAACAACGCCAAAGACTGTGTTGGTTCCTCCGACATCTATACCTATTGCATACGGTTTTTCCATGTTATGAGAGTTGTATATTTTATATTTTTAAATTCGCACCCGAATATACTGATTTATTTTTTATTTTTCTTTTCCTTGCTGTAAATATCAAAAACTTTTGCGGCAGCAGCAAACGGGCTTATTTTAGAATTAAGAACTTCTTTTTCGCATATAGTTAATTCTTTTTCTACATTTTTATTGCTGTAAAAATCTTGCTTTAATTTGTCGTTTATTGTTTCGTACATCCAATATTTCGCCTGTTCGTTGCGACGATGCTGAAAATATCCGTTTTTCTTTACGAAGTCAATATATTCGTCTATCATGTCCCATACCTCTTTTATCCCTGTTTCGTAATATCCCGAATAGGTTAAAACCTTTGGTCTCCACCCCGACTCGGGCATAGGAAAGAGTTGTAATGCATTTTGGAAATGGTTTTGAGCCAGTTGGGCTTTCGGGATATTATTTCCGTCGGCTTTATTTATTATTATCCCGTCAGCCATTTCCATTATGCCTCGTTTTATACCCTGCAGTTCGTCGCCTGTCCCTGCCAACTGAATAAGAAGAAAGAAATCTACCATGGAGTGTACGGCTGTTTCCGATTGTCCGACGCCTACCGTTTCGATGAAGATGCGGTCAAAACCTGCGGCTTCGCATAAAATAATTGTTTCCCGTGTTTTTCTGGCTACTCCGCCCAATGATCCTGCCGACGGGGAAGGGCGTATAAACGCATTGTCGGCAACGCTCAATCTCTCCATTCTGGTTTTATCGCCCAATATGCTGCCCTTTGATATTTCGCTGGAAGGATCAATTGCCAATACTGCCAATTTGTAGTTTTGTTTCAGCAAATACATTCCGAAGGAGTCGATAGATGTACTCTTTCCTGCTCCGGGAACCCCCGTTATTCCTATTCTTATCGAATTTCCCGAATGAGGGATACATTTTTCTATCACTTCCTGCGCTACTTGTTGATGCTCAATTTTAGAACTTTCAACCAAAGTAACGGCTTGGCTTAATATGGATATATTGCCTTTCAGTATTCCGTCAACATATTCGGATACCGAGTACGTTCTTCTTTTATATTTTTTAAAGTCCGTCAGATATGGATTTACGATTGGTTTGTCCGACGTTCCTTCGTTTACTTTCAGGTTTTGAAATTGGCAATCATTTTCAGGATGTTCCATTTGACAGAAGAATGTTGAGTATGACTTGATTTTCTACAAAATTACGAAAACTATAAAAATAAAAAAACGAATAAGAATTTTCTCTTATTCGTTTTTTCTATCTTATTGATAAATTTTATTATTTTCTGGGTAACACTTCTCCCTTTATAGTCAGGCGATAAACTTCGTCAGGAACGTTAGTCATCACCCTGATTCCTTTTTCAAATGTCCCAACCCGTCCTGTTGCACTGTATGCTACTTTTATCTCACCTTTTTTGCCGGGTAGTACAGGATCGGAAGTGTAAGACGGTGTTGTACAACCGCATGACGCATTCACCGAATTGATGATCAACGGAGTTTTTCCTGTGTTTGTAAAAGTGAACGTACAAGTTACTTGCCCTATTTCTTCCGCGATTTTGCCAAAGTCATGAACTGTTGTTTCAAATTCTGCTTTAGGGGCATCTTTTTTATCCTGAGCCATTATATATCCAAAGCTCAAAATAGTAAACATTAAAAGAAAACTTAGTTTTTTCATTATTCTGTTATTAAATAGATGTTCAATAAAAATTAATCTTACAAAGATATAAATAAAGAATATTATACGAGCGTGTTTTTAACATTTGTTGCACTAATTTTTTTTAATATTCTATTTTTTATATGTCTCGTGTATAGCTTTTTCAATCGTTTTGAAATTTCTTTCCAAGTCTATATCCCTGTATGTCATTAGCATCATCGGTATAGGTTTGTATTGAGAAGTATAAGGAGGCTGCTGATAAGGCATATTGTGCCATCCCTTAAATCCTTGCCGTTCATAGAATTGTATCCGCCTTTTCGCTATATCCGTGGTTGGCAATTCTACTTCCAGAACTATCGGCAGGGAAGTTTTCCCGAAAAAACTTTCGATTGTTTTTTTACCGTATCCTCCGTTTCTTGCACCAGAATCAATGGCAAAGTGTTCGGCGAATATAAAATCGTCAAATTGCCAAAAAGTCAAAAAACCTATTTTCACTGAATTTTCTTCTAAAAGAAACGTATAAAAATTGTCTTCCGTCTCGATCAGATTAATGAACCGTTCGATAGGTCTCTGTTCTTCAATTGGGAAACTTTCAGCGTATACTTGTTTTATAAATCCGAAATCCTGATTTTTAGTATCTCTGACTCTTTTTAGGTTCATTTTCAGTCTTTTGAGTGCGTAGATATTATTGCTTCTTTCATAACGCCGTCGTCGCATTTGATGATCCGTCCCGGATATTTTTGCACTATCGCGTAATTATGTGTCGACATAATCACAGAAGTGCCCGAATGTGCAATATCATAAAGTAATTGAACGATTGTATTTCCTGTTTCGGGATCAAGGTTACCCGTAGGCTCGTCAGCCAAAATAATTTCAGGTGAATTCAGCAAAGCCCGTGCAATTACTATTCTTTGTTGCTCTCCGCCCGAAAGTTCGTGTGGCATCTTATACCCTTTATTTTGCATACCTACCTGTGTCAGCACTTCGTGAATACGCTCCTTCATAAGGTCTTTATTGTCCCATCCTGTCGCGCGCAATACAAACTCAAGGTTTTTTTCGGCAGATCTGTCTATCAACAATTGGAAATCCTGAAAAACGATCCCTATTTTACGCCGTAAATAAGGAATATCCTTCTTTTTCAGATTGTGCAGTTCATATTCCATTATTCTGCCCGTTCCTTTATCAATCGGTATCTCGGAATATAGACTTTTAAGGAATGTACTTTTTCCCGATCCGACTTTTCCTATCAGATAGATAAAATCGCCTTTATTTACCTTTATGTTTATGTCTTGCAGAATTACGTTTCCGTCACGGCTTAATGTTACGTTTCCGTCACGGCTTAATGTTACGTTTTCGTATTCGACTATAGTCTTGTCTTCCATAATGATTCGAAATTTGCAATAATTATAGTAATAATAATAATTTTATTCTTACGAAGCAAGTTTTAACCCTGTTATTCCCGCAATAATCATTAAAATAAACAGGAATTTTAGAGCGCTCTTTGTTTCTTTGAAAAACAATATGCCGATAAGTACGCTCCCAACAGCACCTATTCCCGACCAGACGGCGTAGCCTGTACCTATCGGAATAGTTTTCAGAGCTAAAGATAAAGTATAAAAACTCAGAATCATAAACAGGATTGTCAGAAGGGAATATTTTAACTTTCTGAATCCATCCGAAAGTTTCATCATCGTCACAAAGCCTACTTCGCATAGCCCTCCGAATAAAAGAAGTCCCCAAGCCATCATTTTTTAACCTCCTCTGTTGTTTTAGTGCTGTTGTCTTTTACTAATTTCAATCCGATTATTCCCAGAATAAGGATTGTCAGGGACGCCATCTTAAGGAAGCTTGTTCCTTCATTCAGAAACAAAATACCGACAATAGCCGTCCCTGCCGCGCCGATTCCGGTGAAAACCGCGTAAGCCGTACCGATGGGTATTACTCTCATTGCTTTGGCAAAGAGAAAAAAGCTGACAATCATAAAGCATATTGTTATTGCACTCCATGATAATACGGTAAATCCGTGTGAGGCTTTTAATCCGTATGCCCAAATAATTTCTGATAGTCCAGCCAGAATAAGATAAAACCAAGCCATAATAGTAAATTAAAATATATAGTTTATGATCTAACCTTTTCGGTTTTCAGCAATTTATTCTTATAGTAGTATATAAAAGGAAGGGCAGCTAAAGAACCCAACGTGTCAGCAAGGAAGTCAAACCAGTCGCCTTGCCGCGGAGGATAAAATTTGTCTTGGATAATTTCGATCGCACCTCCATACATGATCGGAATAATTATAGCGCCTATCCATATTTTTTTCATATCCACGTGCCCGTCATTGTCATGGATATAAAACAGTGCAGTAGCGCCAGATAGTCCGAAATACATAAGAAAGTGTACGATTTTATCTGTAGGAATGAAAAAATCTATTTCAACCGCCGGAATGTCATTCGCGGGTATAAGGCAACATAAATAAAATATTACGGCTGCAATAAAGACAGGAATAGATACGTATTTTATTATTCTAATCATAGAATTTGATACCTTTACTTTCAATAAACCTACAAAGATGGCAATTTATTGGTGATTATAATAAATATTTTAACAAAACCTTTTTTAGTTAATATTTGGGTGAACAATCAAAATGATTAAATGTTCTGTTTTTTGTAAGATCAAGGGATGAATGATGTAGGCAAAGATACGAAAGCATTGAGAAAATTACCGTGGATTGCGGCAATGGCTATGTTTATGCAGTCGCTCGATTCCACCATATTGAACACTGCTTTACCTACGATAGCCGCAGATTTGCATCACTCTCCTTTGTCTATGCAGTCAGTAGTGGTTTCATATGCTTTGACTCTGGCTCTGCTTATTCCTGTCAGCGGTTGGTTATCCGACAAATACGGAACACGTAAAATATTTTCTCTCGCAGTCGGATTATTTACGTTAGGTTCTTTAGCCTGTGCGTTATCATACAGTTTGCCAATGTTGGTTTGCTCACGTGTTTTGCAGGCAGTCGGAGGTTCAATGATGGTTCCCGTGTCCCGCTTGGCTCTGATATATGCCTATCCCAAAAATCAGTTGCTAAGGGTAATAAATTTTGTGACTATGCCGGGGCTTATCGGACCTGTTGTTGGTCCTTTGCTCGGAGGATGGCTGGTTCAGGTTGCGTCGTGGCATTGGATTTTTTTGGTAAATATTCCGATAGGAATTGCCGGTATCATATTCACGCAAAAAATAATGCCGAATTTTACAGGAAAGACGAAAAAATTTGATTTCATCGGTTTGATTTTATTCAGCGGGGGACTTGTCTTGCTTTCATTAAGTCTTGATTTGAGCAGTGACAATGTGATCACGCCGATATTTTTCGTATGTATCGTAACCTTGTCTGTCCTGTTTTTATTGTTTTATTATTTTCATGCCAAGAAAGTGCCGAATCCGCTGATTAATCTGGATTTGTTTAAAATCAGAACGCTTCGGATAGGGCTTGTCGGAAATCTGTTTACACGTTTAGGTGTAGGAAGCATGCCGTTTTTATTGCCTCTTATGTTGCAAGTGGCTTTTCTTCATTCTTCCACTATTTCGGGTATGATGCTTATGCCTTCGGCATTGGCGACAATTACCGCTAAATCGTGGGTTGTTCCCATTGTCAAACGTTTCGGTTACAGGAAGGTGTTATTTACTAATACCGTTATCCTTGCTGTCGTAATAAGTATGTTTGCTCTTCCTGACAGTACGACGCCTTTGCTTTGGCTTGTGCCGTTGTTATTGGTGTACGGCTCGGTAAACTCTATCCAGATGGCATCAATGAATACTATTTCTCTTGCCGATCTTGACAGCGATAACGCGAGCAGCGGCAACGGGTTGCTGACTATTACGCAACAACTGTCAATGAGTTTAGGCGTATCGGTAGGGGCAATGCTTCTCCGCAGTATGGAAAATACGGAATGGCTGTCGCATGGGAATATTCAGCTGGCTTTTAAATATACTTTCGTAATACTGGGAATAATTACGGCATTGGCTTCTTTGGTATTTCTCCGTCTTAAGAAAACAGACGGAGACGTTATGGCGAACCATAAATGAATCTTACTGGGGATTGTCTTTATCGGTCAATATTTTTTCTATCTCTGAATCAGTGAATCGTTTTACGTTGGTAAGCATAAATTTTTCATCCAGAAAGTCGCCCAAAGCGTTACATTCGGTAATTATTTCCTGAAAAATGCTTTTTGTGTTATGCTTTAAATCTGCCAAGAACAATATCTTTACGTAATTCTCTTTGATTTCGAATTCCTCCGCAATGATATTGTCGTGTTCGAATCTGAATTTGAATTCCCTGTCGATAATTTCCTTTTGAAGATCGGTAAATTCTGCAGATTTATCCTTGGAAGCTACTATCGCAAAAAAACGAAGCTTTCCGTCTACACCGCCCAAACCCGTTGAGACAAAAAACTGTTGTTCACCCGACAACTCGCTGTCCAGCAGTATTCTGCTTTCCACATGAGCTAAAGCAGCCCAATGTGCCAACTCCGGTTCTAACGGACTGCTGTGGTATGTTTCCAAAGCCCTGTATGCGGCAATGTCGACCATGCCTGCCAATATTGACAAACAATACCTTTTAGTTTCGATATCCACATCGGGGGAAAACAACAATCCGATCAAACGATTGCGATTTTCATGAGGATGTTCGGCTCTCGTTCGGTTCGAATATTCGAAATATTTCATTTGTTCTTCGATGGGTACTATATCTTCCATTATATGAAGATTGTCTTTTAGTTCTCCCGACGAATCTTTTAATTGATTAAGTATGTTGTCAAAATTGTCCATATATAACAAAGATAATAATCTTTACTTAAGAATATATTTATTTACGAGTTATATACTATCAAAAATAATGCCTTATTTAAATGTATTATAAATAAAATTATTTTCATATAGAAATATTTCATAATAAATGCTCATCTTTGTAATCCCTAAAATAAAAGCAGAAGATATATGTTTCTTTCAGACCTGAAGACAGGAGAAAAAGGTATTATTGTCAAGGTAAATGGTAGTGGAGCTTTTCGGAAACGCATTCTGGAAATGGGTTTTGTAAAAGGAAAAACCGTAACCGTAATACTGAATGCCCCTTTAAAAGACCCGATTAAATATAAAATAATGGACTATGAGGTTTCGCTGCGCCGAAGCGAAGCCCAATTGATAGAAGTCGTTTATCCTGAGAAAGTCCATAAAGATATCAGCGTCAAGGAGAAAATTCCTTTCGGAGATGAATTTTCCGTTTACGAAAACCATTCTAACGGAAAAAAAGAATCGTTGGAGAAAAAAGAAATCAGCGTAGCCCTCGTCGGGAATCCCAATGCAGGTAAAACCTCACTGTTTAATATGGCTTCAGGCTCTCATGAGCATGTCGGAAATTATGGCGGGGTTACCGTCGACTCTAAAGAAGGACGCTTTAAACACAATGGATATACTTTTAAGATAGTAGACCTTCCGGGTACTTATTCTATTTCTGCATATACGCCTGAAGAACTCTACGTAAGACGATATATTGTCGAAGAAAAACCCGATGTAATCATCAATGTCGTTGCGGCTTCCAATTTGGAACGTAACCTGTATCTGACGACCGAACTCATCGATATGATGGTTCCCATGATTATAGACCTTAACATGTATGACGAGTTGCAGGCCAGCGGTAGCGAATTCGACTATAAGAAACTGTCGGAAATGATAGGAGTACCCATAGTTCCGACTGTATGTAAGTCAGGCATCGGCATCTCCGATTTGTTTGATGCCGTGATACGCGTATATGAAAATACTGATCCTGTTGTTCGGCATGTGAAGATATATTACGGTAATACGATCGAAAATGCGATAAGCAAAATCATCATTAAATTGGATGAATCGGGTTCCGAGAATTACGAATTTCCCGAACGTTATATTGCCATAAAGCTAATCGAAAAAGATGTCGATATTGAAAACTATGTGTCCCGTCTTAAAAACGGGAAAGAAATTTTAACCGTAAGAGAAGAGGCACTTAAATCAGTCGAAAACACATTAAATGAAGACGGAGAATCTGCCGTAACCAATGCCCGTTACGGATATATCGCAGGCGCACTGAAAGAGACATTTAAAGAAAAAACTAAGGATTCTGATATTACACGCATAGTAGATGCGGTCGTAACCAATAAGTATTTAGGTTTTCCCTTGTTCTTCCTGTTCATGTGGATAATGTTTGAATGTACTTTCCGTTTGGGTGGTTATCCTATGGAGTGGATTGAAAGCGGGGTAGGCTGGCTTTCGGGTCTTATAAGCACTAATATGTCCGACGGAATGCTGAAAGACCTGCTTGTAGACGGTATAATCGGCGGGGTAGGAGGAGTTATCGTGTTCTTGCCTAACATCGTTATTCTGTACGCTTTCATATCCTTTATGGAAGATTCGGGCTATATGGCAAGGGCTGCATTCATAATGGATAAGGTTATGCATACGATGGGATTGCACGGTAAGTCTTTTATACCCTTAATTATGGGTTTTGGCTGTAATGTGCCTGCTATATTGGCTACTCGTACCATAGAAAGCCGCAACAGCCGCATGATTACGATGCTGGTTAATTCTTTTATGTCGTGTAGCGCCCGTCTGCCCGTTTATTTATTGTTTGCGGGAGTGTTTTTTCCTTTACATGCAAGTTTGGTGTTATTCGGATTATATTTTACGGGTATTCTTTTAGCAGTAGTTTCCGCACGTGTTTTTAAGCGGTTTTTGTTTAAAGGAAATGATACGCCGTTTGTAATGGAGTTGCCTCCTTACCGAATGCCGACGCTCCGTTCCGTATTGATTCATATGTGGGATAAAGCCAATCAGTATCTGAAAAAAATGGGCGGCGTAATCTTGGTGGCATCAATAGCTATCTGGTTCTTGGGATATTTCCCCATAAATGATGAGAGAGAAAGCAAGTTCGACGATCAGGTAGCTAATATTGAAACTCAATATAACAACAATTTAGTAACCGAAGCAGAGAAAGACGATGTTATCGGTTCGATAGAAAAATTGAGGAATACCGAACATCAGGAAAATTCTTATATAGGGCGGATCGGTAAATTTATAGAACCTGTTATGCGTCCATTGGGCTTTGACTGGAAAATAAGTGTTGCCCTTGTAACGGGAATGGCTGCAAAAGAAGTCGTTGTAAGCACTCTCGGCGTACTTTATACAGGAGACTCCGAGAATCAGGAATCGCTTCAGGAACGCTTGCGGAATGATACGCAACTCGATGGGTCACCGACATTCACGCCTTTGGTTGTTATCTCTCTGTTGATCTTCGTGCTGGTATATTTCCCGTGTGTGGCAACCATAGCGGCAATCAAGGAAGAATCGGGCTCATGGAAATGGGGCTTGTTCAGTATAGTATATACTACGGTGCTGGCTTGGCTGTTATCCTTCTTGGTGTATCAGATCGGAAGTTTTTTCATAAATTAATAAAAACGGATAGAACCTATTTTGGATGTAAATGTTATTATATATAAAACAGTTATGCTATGTTACAGGAATTTATAGTAGCTCTGATAGGAATTATTGTTTTAGTTTACATTGTCTATAAGGTGTATTCTTTCTTTACTGTAAAAGATGGAAAAAGAGGGAGTTGCGGCTGTTCAAGCTGCCATTGTAATGTGAGTCAAAGGCAGAATAAGAATATTTAATTTGTTTTTTAGAAAAAATAGCCTTATATTTGGAATAAGAAATAGTTGATGAAAGATATAAGTCGTGCTGATCGATTGGGAAACTCATCAATTAATACAAAATACCGAGACAAGCTTACTGGTTCTAATGGCGGGTCACACCTTAACAGGTTGCTTTAGCACAGTGAATTACAAAGGGATCAGAGCACTCAAATCCTGTTTAAAGGAGTTTCGGCTACATCCATCGGTACGGCTTTCATATAAAAAGGGACTTTATAAAGTCCCTTTTTTATTTTCTCATTATTATTTGTCTTTCTTGAGCAAATCCCGAATTTCTGTCAGTAATTCTTCTTCTTTAGTCGGCTTGGGTGCTTCGGCAGGTGCTTCTTCCTGTTTTTTGCGAAGCGTATTGATTCCTTTTATCGCGAAAAATATCACGGTTGCAATTATAACAAAGTCGATTACTGTTTGGATGAATGCTCCGTAATTTATTGTTACGGCAGGTACAACTTCTCCTCCCTGTATGCTTGCTTGTTTGATCACTAATTTCAAATCCTGAAAATTAACACCGCTTAATAAAGCTCCAATGGGAGGCATTATAACGTCACTGACAAGCGATGATACTATTTTACCGAAAGCTCCTCCGATGATTACACCGACAGCCATATCGACCACGTTGCCGCGGGTCATGAATTCTTTCAATTCTTTTAAAACAGACATATTTTTATATTTAATTATTTGACACTTTCTTTACATTTATAGATAACAATAGAATACGAAAATTGTTTGAATTTTTGTTAATTTCATATCAAATCCTCTCGTTATACGTTCTTAGTGCATTACTGTTTCTAAAAATGCTATCTTTATCTTTTGTTTGTATAGAATTAATATGAAGGCATTAATAAAAAGAGAATTTATTGCGCTTGTTTGTTCGCCTGTGAGCATATTCTTCAGTATTGCTTTTTTGCTTGCTTTGGGGTTAATGTTATGGATCTTTCCCGGTAATTTCAATATTTTGTCAGCGGGTTATGCATCTTTAAACCCCTTTTTCACGCTGGTATCTGTTTTGCTGATCGTTTTGATTCCTGCTCTTACAATGCGTTCTTTTTCAGAGGAAAAGCGGACAGGAAATTTAGATGTTTACCGATCCAGACCTGTAAGCCTTTCTTCTTTGTTTTTCAGTAAAACCTTATCCGTCTGGCTGTTCTTCATATTTATACTTGCTACGACTGCCGTTTATATATACATAATATATGTTTTGAGCATTCCGAAAGGAAATCTGGATATTAACGAGATCGTTTCCTCTTACGCAGGTGTCATGCTACTCTCTCTGGTATTTATTATAATTGGCGTTTTTTCATCTTCATTAAGTAAAAATCAGGCTGTTGCATACGTTTTGGCTGTTATCCTTAATTTCCTTGTTTTTTATGGTTTTGACTTGCTGGCATCGGTATTTGACAGTATTAAGGTTCAGTCTTTCATATCTTCAATAGGTATTTCGGAGCATTATAGGTTAATGCAAAAAGGAGTCTTTCAATTGAAAGATATTATTGTCTTTGTCAATTATATTATAATATTCACTGTTCTGGGTATTTATATATTGAGTTTAAAAGGAGCAAAAGACAGAAAATTTTTGTTGTATTCGGCAATTGCTGTAATCATTTTAAACTGTATAATGATTTTTATTCCGAACGTCAGAGCCGATTTTACAGAAGACAGGAAATATACCATGAGCGACTATTCGAAAAAAACTTCTTTCGGATTTAAGCAAACATGAAGAACAAATCCGAATATTAGTTTATCTGGAAGGAGATTTGAACTCAGGGTTTCAGAAACTGCATAATGCGGTTGACGATCTTTTGTCAGACTTTGAGAGATACAGTAAAAATACGATAAACCATAAATTTGTCGATCCTCGACATTTGGCTGATAATTCTGCCGATTTGTCTAATTATATGGCATCTATGCAAATGAACGGCATAACTTTGAATGAAGTCGGCAGAGACGGTAAAACCAGTCAAAGCACTATATATCCTTATGCGCAAATTATCAGAGGAGAAGACACTTTGTCGGTAAAGCTTCTGAAAAATGTTGCAGGATATTCATCGGAAGAAAACCTGAACGCTTCTGTCGAAAATCTGGAATTTGAATTTATAGACGCATTGAGGTTATTAAAAAACGGCGATCCTGTTGACATTGCCTTTATCGAAGGGCATGAAGAAATAGAAAGACCTTATGTATATGATGCGGAGAGGCTGCTTTCGAAATACTATTTTGTTAACAGAGGTGAAATCGGTAATGACGTGTCGGTACTTAAACCATTTAAGGTTATTATAATAGCAGGTCCTCAGAAGCGTTTTTCCGAAACGGAAAAATTTGTCCTTGATCAGTACGTTATGAACGGAGGCAGGGTGTTGTGGCTGATCGACGGCGTATATTTGTCTCATTCGGATTTAGAGAAACTCGGACAATCGCCAAGTATGAAGAATGATGTAGGGCTTGACGATATGTTGTTTACGTACGGGGTTCGTATTAATCCTGTTTTATTACAGGATAAACAATGCCTGCCCATTTATCTTACAAGTGGCGAAAGTGACGCTAATAATCAGTATGTACAGGTTCCATGGTATTATTCTCCGTTGCTTCTGCCATCAATAGATAATCCTCTTACAAAGGACATTTCTTTGGTAAAATCTGTATTTGCAAGCTCGATTGATTTTGTCGGGAAAAACTCTGATATAAAAAAAGATGTACTTCTGACTACTTCTTCCAATTCGCACATAGTAGAAGTTCCTGAGATGATTCATTTTGATACGGAACGTGCTCTTACAACTTCAAATTATTTTAATCAGTCTTTTTTACCGGTTGGAGTTACATTGGAAGGAAAATTCAACTCTTTGTTTGAAAACAGATTAACCCCTGCTGATATTCAGATGAACGGTAAACAGATTAAAACGGCAAGCGAACATACAAAGATGATAGTAGTATCGTCATCAAGCATTATTAAAAATGATCTGATTAATTATGACGGACAAACACAGGCTTTGCCTATGGGTTTCGACAGGGTTACGGAAAGGCAGTTCGGGAATCCCGACTTTATTGTGAATGCCGTTAATTGGCTTGCTAATGATGACGATTGGTTTTCTTTACGGAATAAACACCAGAAAATAAGGCTTCTTGACAGGCAGAAAATCTACGAAAACGGGAATCAATATTCAATAATTGCGGTATGCGTACCCGTATTTTTTTCTTTGTTGGTAATCGGATTGTGCTATTATATCAGAAAAAGAAAATACGAAAAGACTATATAATCAGATATTTACCATTTGTAATTCAACCCGAAACTCAATATTTCATTGACTTGCAGATATTTTAATTTATCGTCCTTCTTCGAGGTTTCGTCGTATCTGAGATATACAAACAAGCTTGTCGAGAAATATCTGTTAAGTATAAAATCCAGCTTATTTTCGAATTCCGCCGTAATGCTTTCATAATTTGTGAAGTACTTGAAACGCGAATTCCATGTGATAAAACTATTGAAATTAAACGTAAGTTCGGAGTTGACTAACGATCCTAAATCGGTTTTGGTCTTTTTGCCCTTTTCCAGCTTGAAAGATGTTTCGTCCACTTTATCGTCCCTTATGTATCTGAAATTCATAGACAGAGGGGACAGGTTCAATGCCAGCTTGAGTTTTCGGGTCAGGTTGTTTTCAAACTTTTTGTTTAAGTTATAACTCATACCGATCCCTAAGTTGACATCCAACGGAGAGAGGAATGATGCTTTCCTGTTATTTTTATTTTCAGGGTATATATTGAAAATCTGGGTTTTCAACTCAAGCGTTGTTGAGTAAGACCACTTGTTGAAGGCTTTATAACCAAAAACGCTGTAAGTTCTTAACAAGTCGTCGTTTATGCTGATATCACGTATCGTATCTCCCGATGAGTTCTGAAGTCCGAGTCTCCACTCCAGAGTATTGTCAAAAGTTATTTTTTCTCTCTTGTAATTGAGTGTAAACTTGTGGTAATTCTTTATGTAAAAGCTGCTGTTTCCCCCTTTGTACCAATTATCGGATATATGATTTTGGGCAATCTGTAAAGAGTGCTCACCGTTAATAAACCATCTCTTCTTTTTCGGTACATACTTTTGCAGTTCGGGTGGAGTGGCTATCTGTATAGGATCTTCTGCCGTAATCAGGTTTTGAAAAATATTTTTGTTGGCATCTATTCCTTCGTTCGATACAGGTTTTACTTTTTTGAGCATAAGTGTACTGTAATGTATCCTTTCTCTGTTTTCGGGATTGAGGAAGTACATTTTTCTCATCTCATGCACTTTTTTGCTTTCGTTTATGTAAGGTTGAAGCGTACTGTCTGGCGAAATCAAATGAAACACAGGCGGAGAGAAAGAGCTGTCTTTCTTTATGAAGTCCATATTGTACGGCAATATTCTGCCGTCAAACACAATGGGAAGGAAAGACGGACTGTAGAACATCGTATCGTTGAAAGTAATATTATCATCAATAGGCGTCCATATATTGTTTATTTCCAATAATCCGATTTTATTTCTTTGCAGTGCAGGTATTGAATCGGATACAGTTGCATTATTTTTCAACACAGAAAAATCAGTATCTGCTGCCGATCGCGGATACATGACATTTGGAAAAATTAAAAGGAATATATAAACACAGAGAATTGATATTCTTACTCTATTCATGTTTCTGTTTTTTAGAAACGCATTTTTTTGCAAATATAATATAAAAGGCTTTTAAAGAGAATTATATTTATCCGATTCCATTTTTTATTTATCTGGATTTTTATTATTTACAAATAAATTATATATTTGCAATCCGAATTTAGAATGTAAAAAAATTAAATAATTATAGAAATGAAAAAAGGTATTCATCCTGAAAATTATCGTCCAGTAGCTTTTAAGGATATGTCGAACGATGAAGTGTTCATCTCGCGTTCAACTATCAATGCAAGAGAAACGATAGATATCGACGGCGTTACATATCCGTTGGTGAAATTGGAAATAACAAGTTCTTCACATCCGTTTTATACCGGTAAACAAAAATTGGTGGATACTGCAGGACGTGTTGATAAATTTATGAACCGTTACGGTAACAGAAACAAGAAATAATTTATATCATTATAGATTGATTGAAAGGATACTAAAATTAGTATCCTTTCTTTTTTTTGTCGCAGTTCGAATTTCAGTGTAATAAAAAAAGGTTGTATTAAAAATACAACCTTTTTTATTGTTCAGAACATTTACTTACCAAATTGAAGCACGTTTTTCTTTCGGTATATATAACGAATCTTTATCCGTTATGCTGAAGGCTTCGTACCATGCGTCTACATGAGGCAACGTACCGTTAACCCTCCATTCACCGAGTGAGTGCGGATCTATTTTTGTAAGACGTCTGATTTCCTCATCACGAATATTTCCTGCCCACAAGTTTCCGTATGCAAGGAAAAAGCGTTGTTTCGGAGTGAAGTTATCAATAGTCTTGCCCTCTTTAGCTTCATCTGTTTTCAAGAATGCGTTATATGATACCTGCAATCCGCCGAAGTCAGCGATGTTTTCTCCCAACGTGAAAGATCCGTTTGCATGTAAAGAATCAATTACGATTATGTTATTGAAATGATCTATCAATACTTGTGCTCTCTCTTCAAACTTCTTGGCATCCTCAGGCGTCCACCAGTCCGACATATTTCCGTTTTTGTCATATTTTCTGCCCTGATCGTCAAACCCGTGAGTCATTTCATGTCCGATAACTACACCTATTGCTCCGTAATTCACAGCATCATCAGCATTCATATAGAAGAACGGCGGTTGAAGTATTCCCGCAGGAAAACATATTTCGTTCGTTGTCGGATTGTAATACGCATTCACAGTCTGCGGAGACATCAGCCATTCAGATCGGTCTACCGTCTTTCCCAGCTTGCTTAGCATATAATCGAATTCAAAGACAGATGCACGAACTATGTTTGTCCAATAGTTATCGCTCTTGATGTCTAACCCTGAAAAATCTCTCCATTTGTCGGGATATCCTATTTTTACGATAAATGATTTCAGTTTTTCCTGAGCTTTATCTTTTGTGGGTTTGCTCATCCAGTCCAAGCCGTTGATGCGTTCACCTAACGATACTTCAAGGTTTTTTACAAGTTTCAGCATACGTTCTTTCGCCTGAGGCGGGAAATATTCCTTCACGTACATTTGCCCTACTTCTTCGCCCAAAGCGCTGTTGATTGTGCTTACGGTACGTTTCCATCTTGGCTGTAATACTTTCCGACCGCTCAATTGTTTTCCGTAGAAATCAAAATTAGCATTTACGAAATCGTCGTTCAGATAGTTTGCAGCCGTATTGATCAGACACCACGACAAATAAGCTTTAGATTCTTCGACAGGCGTTGTCTGTATTAATTTAACGGCAGCCGCTATCGGTTCGATCTGGGCAACGTCAAGCTCTTTCAAGTCTTTTACTCCTAAAGTCTTGAAAAACAAATTCCATTCGAATTTTGCGACAGAATCGTTTAGTTGCTCCGTTTTCAGTTTATGATAATTCAGTTCGGGTACGCGGGTTTTTTCTTTCTCGAAATGAGATTTAGCCAAAGCCGTTTCTATCTTCATAATAGACTGAGCTGCTTTTTTCGCTTCAGCTTCTGTATATCCCGAGTTTTTAAATTGAGTAACGATAAGGTTTACGTAACCTTCGCGAAGTTTTTTCGTATTATCGTCCGATTCCAGATAATAGTCGCGTTCACCCAGTCCCAATCCGTCTTGGTAAAGGTGAACAATGTTCATCGTACTGTTTTTGTCATCCGCTCCTACATAAAATCCAAAGAATGGAGTAGAAGTATATTTGCGTAATTCGGCGCTTAGTTTAATAATATCTTCTGTTGTTTTTGCAGCGGCAATAGTCGCGAGCTGATCCATGATAGGAGCTGCCCCGTCATTATTTAATTTGGTACTGTCCATACCAAGTTTATAAAGATCGCCGATCTTTTGTGCCGAACTTCCTTGTTCATGCTCCGTCTTACCGAGTTCGATAATCAGGTTTTTGATCTGTTCCTGATTATTTTCTCTTAATTGGTCGAATGATCCGTATCTACCATACTCGTCAGGAATGGGATTTGCTTTTGCCCATCCTCCTGTCGAGTACAAAAAGAAATCCGTACCGGGAGCTACCGTAGTATCCAGATTGGCTATATCCAGACCTTTTTCCATAACGTTTTTATCATTTGATTTGTCTTTGCAACTCATTATGCTACCCACAGCAAACAGTGCAATCGGTAAAAAATAAATTTTCCTCATAAAATAATTTTTATTTTGTTTCAATCTGATCAAAAAGACAGACGGCAATTTACTACAATTATTTAAAATTCGGCAATGAATTTAATATTTAATTGTCTGCCTGTCAAATAATTCGGTACGGCATATTGCTGGTTGAATATGTCCGTTACCCAATAGTAAGAGTTTATATTGCTGATGTCGAACAGGTTAAATATGTCTACTCCGATCCATATGTTTTTGAATGTGCCCACGAAATTATTCCGTTTCCGAATGGCATAGTCCTCTCCTAACAATTCCCATGAGAACCCTATATCCAATCGTTTGTAACTCGATGAGCGGAAATATCCTTTTTCGTATCCAGTATGTGGGGCGGTAGTTGGCAATCCTTGCGAAAAATGTCCGATGAGGCTCATCTTCAATCGTTCTTTACCCGGTAAGTAGTCTTGGAAAAACAGCGATATATTAAAACGCTGATCTGTCGGTAACGGTACTTTTGTGCCGTTAATATCCTGCTGGGCTTTCATCAGAGAAAAACTCACCCAACTGTCAGTGCCTTCCACGAATTCTCCGAAAAGCTTTGTGTCGATCCCCATAATGTATCCCGATCCGATGTTTTCTCCGAGATAACGGATTTTTACATTGTCGACCGTGTAAGGGTTCAGGTTCGATAGTTTTTTATAATACAACTCTCCTGTGAACTTGAATTTTCTTTCGATAGCTTTAAATTGATAATCGCCGCCTAATACAAAATGAATGGATTTTTGAGATTTAATATCCTTATTAAGTTCCATATACGTGTTTCCGTCCCTTACGACAGGGCGTTGATATTCTTTGTAGAAAGGAGCCTGATAATACACGCCCGTCGCAAACCGGAAGGTTAACCCTTTATCGACAGGTATCCACGAAAACGATGCTCTGGGACTGAACAAAAATTCCTTGTTGAAAGTCCAGTAACTTCCTCTTACGCCAACGTTGAGCGTGAAAAGGTTTTCATTATTTCCAAAACGATACGTGTCTTGCAGATAACCCGAGAAACGCGTCGAATTAGTTTTATTTTTAGATATGAGATTTGAATAAATGTTTATTTTGTTTCCTGTGCTTGGGAGTGAATAACCTGCCGAGTCACGCATTTCCCATTCCTTTATTTTATCGTCAATCTTTTCTGTTTGAAGCGATAATCCCCATTTTACATTATGCTTACTTACTTTTATTGCCCCGAAGTGCCCTATGTTTATCACATCCGATCTGAGTTGATTGCGGGCATGTTCGTGATAAGTTCCGACTCCCAAGAAATTACCTGTTTCGCCTTCGCCTCCTTCACCGTTTTCCGTTTCCAAATTAGCGTCGGTAAGCTTATATTCACCATTTACATCGTAACGTTCGCGTTCGTCGGAAGAAAATGCAGAAGCCTGAAGTCCTAACTCGAGATTATCTTTTATCTTACCTTTCAAGGTTAAAGCACCGAAAGCAGTTAGGAATTTATCATGTTCCCATCCGTCAAAGAATACCGTGAAATTTTTAGCGTCATTCAGCGTCCCGAATTTTGTTTTACGTGTCTTAGGCGTGAATTTGTAAACGTTGCTCGCATAGTTCCCGAGAAAACTTATTTCCCATTTCGGCACAAACTCATACGTAAGATATGTTTGTATGTCTACAAATTCAGGATCGTACTCTGCATCCGTATCGGTAGTCCCTAAAAGAGCCTTGGTTGTTTTGTATCGGATACCTGTTATTTGCGTAAATTTTTTAGTCCTGCTGCCTACGTAAGCACTTGCTCCTAATATACTGGCGGATGCCGATGCTTCGAAAGATTTAGGGGTTTTGTATGTTATGTCCAGCACAGATGCCATTTTATCGCCGTATTGAGCATCATATCCCCCCGATGAAAAACCGACCGATCCTGTCATGTCGGGATTGATAAAACTCAAGCCTTCCTGTTGATCTGCTCTTACAAGAAGCGGGCGATAGACTTCTATTCCGTTTACATACACAATATTTTCGTCATAGTTTCCGCCCCTTACGGAGTATTGTGAGCTTAACTCGCTCTTTGTCGTAACGCCCATTTCCGCTGCTACTAACGCCTCAATGCTTCCTCCGGGCGTAGGTAAAAGTTTTGCATTTCCGGGATCAATTTTCCCCATAGTCGTTGTCTGGGCTTGTTCTCCGATAACCTGCACTTCATCCAACACTTTGGAGTCCTCATGCATTATTATATTCAGGTTCATATCACCGGCGATGAAAAGTGTGCGTTCTGCAGTCTGATAGCCGAGCGATGAAAATACTAAGGTGATGGAATCTCCTACATTTGCAGTGATCTGATACTTCCCTTTGGAATTGGTAAAGGTTCCTATTATCGAATTCTTTTTTGCGACACTGACAAAATCCATCGGTTTACTGTCAAAATCATAAACCGTTCCCGAAATTTTTGCTTTTTGGGCAGAAACATATCCTACCGAAAGGAAAATAATAAATAAGAGATATGATATTTTCTTGAGCATCTATGCGTATTTAGAGGCTTTTATAATTTATTACGATTGTACGTTTTAAATAACGGCAAAAATACTTATATATTTTATTAATGATGGTTTAGTTCATAAAAATATTCGTCCGAAGCAGCCTATTATGAACCATAATAAAAAAGTCCTTTTTAAAGATTCTTTAAAAAGGACTTCCGAATGTTTATAATATATTTTTACTGATTAGCTTCTTTTACAAGATAGATCAGAGTAGGGAAGTGGTCGCTGTATCCGTTTAGGAAAGTATTTCCTCTGAATGTACGTAACGGATATCCTTTATAATTTCCTTCTTTCTGTATCAGAAAATCTTTATTGAATACTTCCGCTTTCCAGAATTTCAGCGTAGACCTGTCGCTTCCTAATAAATTATCAGAAATGATAATCTGATCGAACAAGTTCCATTTTCCCTGATAATTCAATGAACCTACACCTTTGGCATATAAAGGCCACATTGTGTTATATAATCCTCCTTCTTTTACGTCCTTGATGCTTTTCTTTGCGTCCAGTACAATACGCGTACTTTTATCCGTCGGATCGTCATTCATGTCGCCCATAATAATTATTTTGGCTCTCGGATCGGCTTGACGTATGGAGTCGGTAACATGTTTCACTATTGAAGCAGCATGTTCCCTTAATTCACTTGATTTTGATCCGTATCTTGAAGGCCAGTGATTTACCATAACATGAACTGGCTCTCCGCTTAATATTCCGCTGACTAATAACACATCACGTGTTTTAAAATCGGGATTTTCGGGTAATATATATGGATATGGTGTGCTGGAAGTAACCTTATATACTTTAGGGTTATACAAAAGTGCGACAGATACGCCTCTTCGGTCAGGCGATTGGTGATGAACAATGCTGTACCCTTTTGAAGCCAACTCTCCGGTTTTAACCAGATCTTCCAATACTTTTTTGCTCCCGATTTCCGACACTCCAAGCATGACTACGCCGTTATACTCTTTTGCAATCTGGCTGATGGCATGAGCCATATTGGCTAATTTCTTGTTGTATTTATCCATAGTCCAGTGTTTATTCCCTTCAGGAGAAAATTCTTTATCTCTTTTTTCTTCCGTACTCAAAGGATAATAAAGGTTTTCCAGATTATAAAAACCAACTGGATAAATTTTTATTTGCTTCTTTGTTTCCTGTGCAAAAACAGAAGCAACAGTAATAAATACAAGTATTAAACTGATTACATAATTTTTTTTCATGGAATATATACTTTTAAACTATTTGCGAATATAGAATAATTTTATCATTAAACATTTTTTTATACATCTTTGTTTATTCACAATAAGATTATATATTTGTTACAATATTATTGCTTTCTTAATATACCAGAAACATATAATTGAGATTAATTCTACTTAATAAACAAACAATAAGGAACTTACATTTGATTGTGATTTTCTTTGCTTTCATTACAAAAAGTAAGTGACGACATCTCAAAAACAAAAATAATATTTAGTATTAATAACATATTGCTTTTTACAATAAAAAATATATAAATTTGCTTATAGAAACTAATTTAATATCGTATGAAACAAAAAATTGTATTGTTTTTAATGTTTCTTTTCAGTTTATCGGCGTATTCCCAGTACGTTGATGAAGTAAGAGGAACCATTATTGATGCAGGAACTAAAAATCCGTTACAGGGTGTTTCTGTATCGTTGTCTTCCCAAAAGTTATATAGCATAACTGACGAAAAAGGAGAGTTTATTCTGAAAAACGTAAGGCTTGGAGACGATCAATTAGTAGTTACTTCGGCTTCAGTTACTGAAGTGCAATTCCCGGTTAGTATACAAGCGAGGGCTCAATATTTGGGAACGTTTGAAGTAGAGTCTAACCAAATTGATGTTTCGTCTATAAACGATGCTTTTGTGGCAACATTAGATGAATCCGTTTTGGATTTTGATGATGACGACGGATCTTCCTCTCAGGGGATTAATTCATTAATCATTGTATCGGATGATCCTTATTTATCTGTTACCAATTATCCATTTCAAGGTCCGAGAGTTCGCTATCGCGGCTATGATCAAAGATATGCAAAAACATATCTTAACGGTATTGAATTTAATGAACAAATAAGAGGATCGTTCAATTATAGTATGCTGGGAGCTATGAATGATGTTACTAAAGAAGGAGACGCTTTGAATTTTATGCAACCGGGTAGTTTTACATTCGGTGCTATTGGAGGCTCGCAAGATATAAACCTTAGAGCAAGTGCTCAACGCAAAGGAGGAAAGATTACGGCATCGGCTTTGAACGGTACGTATTATTTAAGAGGCATGGCTTCATATTCTACCGGCTTGATGGATAACGGTTGGGCTGTGACAGGATTGGTCGGAACGAGATATGCAGATGAAGGATATATCGAAGGATCTTTTTACCATAACGTATCATACTTCCTTTCGGTTGAAAAGCAATGGGATCAGGGAAGGCAAAGCCTGTCGTTTACTACTTTCGGATCGCCTGTGCAAAGAGCAGGTGGAACGGCTGTTGTGAATGAAGCTTACCTGCTTACCGGCGATCATTATTATAATCCTGACTGGGGTTATCAGGACGGAGACAAAAGAAATGCACGCGTGGTTACGTCTTATCAGCCTACCGCAATTCTTTCTCACATCTGGAAAATAAATAATTTGACTAAACTGACAACGGGAGCATCTTTCTCTTACAGTCGTTATGGAAAAACGGCTATAAACTGGTATGAAAATGCATCAGATCCGCGTCCTGACTATTATCGAAAACTTCCTTCTTACTGGACAGAACAGAAAGATATAGATAAATATACTGGAATCTGGACATCTGAAAATAAAAAATATACTCAATTGAATTGGGATGAAATGTATGAGGCAAATAGGCTGGCAAAGCATGAAAAACCCGATGCTCCGTCACTCTATATGGTTGAAGAAAGAAGAAGCGATGTTTTGGATTTTTCTTTTAACTCTACATTGGATACCCGGCTTAGCGATCACATTCAAATGAATGCGGGAGCAGGATTCCGTTATTCGAAGGGTATGTATTATAAGACAGCTTCCGATCTGATGGACGGAAATTATGTTTTAGATATAGATAAATACGGGGAAAGAGATTTCCAACCCAATAACGTATTGCAAAACGACTTAAACAATCCGAACAGGAGAATTTATAAGGATGATAAATTCGGATATGATTATGATCTTCATGTAATATCAAGCAATATATGGTTGCAAAACCAACATGAGTATAACCATTTTGATTTGTATTACGGCTTTAAGTTGACTTATACAGAATTTCAACGTGAAGGTAATATGAGAAACGGACGTAACCCAATGGATTCGTACGGAAAAGGCAAAATCCATAATTTTACCGATCCGATGATCAAGGCAGGACTGACCTATAAACTTGACGGACGAAATTTCTTTGTCGGGAACGTAAGTTATGGTACTCAGGCTCCGCGTTCTTATGACGCTTACATATCACCGCGTGTGAAAGATGCGGAAGTTCCTTATTTGCAAAGCGAAAGAATATTCTCTGTGGATGTAAGCTATATATTTTCATATCCCAGAGTAAGAGGCCGTATCTCTGCATTCCAAACGAATTTCTACGATCAGACAAAATCAACCAGTTATTTTCACGATGTTTATGGTACATATTTGCACCACATTATGTCAAATGTCAATACCATTCACAGAGGATTTGAATTGGGTGTGACTTGGGAACCCGTGCAGAATCTGTCATTCAGTTTTGGAGGAACACTGTCCGATAATCATTATACAAACCGTCCTGACGGAACGATGAGTTATGAAAATAACTTGGCGCCGGACATTCATGAAAAAGTTTATATTAAAGACTTTTACGTAGGCGGTTCGCCTCAGTACGCAGGAACATTCGGTATACATTATTTCTACGATTACTGGTTCTTCGATGCCAATCTTAACGGTTTTGCACATTCATACTTGGATCCTACACCGATCCGCAGAACCAAATCTACGTTTGACACATTCTGGGCTGACAGTAACAAAGACTATTGGGCAAACTATGACGATTTGATAAAACAAACGAAACTGAAAGGTGGACTTACATTAGATTTATCCGTAGGTAAAATGCTGTTTTTAAGAAATGGACAATCCTTAAACTTTAACCTGAATGTCAAAAATGTGTTGAATAATGAGAATATTCAACAATGGGGATACGAACAGGGACGTATTGATAAACAGAATTTTGAAGTAGGAAAATTCCCTGCCAAAATTACTTATATGCAAGGAATAAGTTGTTTCTTCAATGTCGGATACAGATTTTAAATTATAAATTAGTAAAAAACAAAACTTTTAAAATATGAAAACGTTTAAGTATTTTCTTTATTTATGCATGATTTCGTTGCTTATTTCTTCTTGCGACGAAAGGGACTATGACGCGCCTCCTGTGACAATACCGGACTATCCTGCTGAAAAAGGCAATGTTACTATCAAACAATTATATGAAAAATATGCCAATCTGAGTATGCCGATAGCAGTGACAGATAATGATACTCTTAAGGCTGTTGTTGTTGCCAACGATCAATCCGGAAATATTTATAAAAAACTGTATGTGGCAGATGCTACAGGAGGAATTTCGATCAGTATAAATGAAACTGGACTGTATGCTTTATACAGAGTCGGACAAACTGTATTTATCGAACTCAAGGGTTTATATATCGGAGAAGGTGGTACTGATGGCGATTTAGCTATCGGTGGCGGAATATATAATAACAGAGTCGGACAAATGACTCCTGTAGATTTTGATGAACACGTTTTCCGTAAAGGATTGCCTGATCCGACAGATGTTGATGCCCAACCTGTATTAGTTACTAATCCTTCGGATATTTTATCTAACCCTGAGTTTTATTATAATAAATTAATAAAACTTGAAAATGTAAAATTTGCAAGTGGAGGTAAGGATGTGTTTGCACCTGCAGGTTCGGCTAATAATGCAAAAGATCAGCTTATCACAGATAAAGATGGTAATAATATATTGGCATCATCGACTCCTTTAAATGTAAGGACAAGTGTTTATGCTAAATTTTCAAGAGATACTATCCCTGCGGGAGTCGGTACTATTGTCGGAATTATCAGTAAGTACAATACTTATTGGCAATTTACAATTCGTGACCTTAATGATTTAATTGGATTCGGCGATAAAGGTACAAAAGACAATCCTTTTACAGTTGCTGAAGCAATAGCAAAAGGTGTCGATACTCAAAATAAATGGTGGACTAAGGGTTATATAATAGGAACAACAGGTTTGAACATAAGCTCAAGTAATCCGATAAAAGGAAAAGATGACTTCATCCTTAGCGGAGAATTTTTGGATAATACAATTGTTATTGCAAGCAGTGAAAATGAAAGTGACTGGACTAAATATATGGTTATAGAACTTCCTTCGGGTTCGGACATTAAATCTGCTTTAAACCTTAAAGATCATCCTGAAAACAAAGGAAAAGAAGTTTCTATTAACGGATTGCTTCAAAAGGTATTCAATGCAAACGGTATTGTCACTACAGGAAGCAAAGATGATTATGTATTTGAAACGGGAGTTCCTCCGGTTACAGATGGTGATGGCAGCAAAGATAGCCCGTATAATGTAACACAAGCGAAAGCCAATCAAGGTGCAGCTGGTAATACAAATTATTATTGGATACAGGGCTATATTGTAGGTACATACAATGATCCGGATCAGAGTTATACTCCGAGATTTGAAGCACCATTCTCTGTTAATACGAATTTCTTGGTGGCTAATAGTGCCGATGAAAGAAATGTTGCTAATTGTATTGTAATTCAATTACCTGTTTCTATCAGAGGTGACTTAAATCTGAAAGATCATCCCGAAATACTCGGATCGCTTGTTAAACTTGAAGGTACTTTAGAAAAATACTTCCAGATGGAAGGATTAAAAAATACAAGAGATTATGTATTGGACGGAGTAACACCCCCAACCCCTGAGCCGGGTGATGCTGTTCTTGATGCTTCCTTTAAAACAGGTTTTGACGGATTTACTCCTGTGAGCGTTAAAGGAGATCAGACTTGGTTGCATGATGCAACTAACGGATACGTAAAAATGACAGGTTTTGTTGGCGGTACAAATAATGAAAATGAAGATTGGTTGATATCTCCTGCGATAAATCTGACTGGTAAAACTTCGGCTACCCTTACTTTTGACCATACAGGAAGAATGTTTGACGGATTACCTACCATGAAAGATGACCTTACTTTATGGGTGTCTTCAAACTATACGTCAGGGCAACCTTCAACCGCAACATGGACACAGGTTACGATTCCTACCTATATGTCAGGGAATGATTGGGCATTTGTTTCATCAGGTAATATCAGCTTATCATCATTAGTTGGTAAGAGTAACGCTCGTATTGCATTTAAATTTGTGAGCACAAGTACATATTCGGGCAACTGGGAAATAAAGAATGTAATTGTTAAATAATCTGTTATTTACAGATAAAAAGGGCTATTGTAATAAGCAATAGCCCTTTTAATTTTTTATTATGTAACAAATATTTAAGAACCTTTTATCTTTTATTTTTGGTAAATATTTCTTTATTGTCTAATTTTACATTAATAAACCATTAAATATTTAAGCTTATGAAAAAATTATCTACACTATTATTGAGTTTTATTGCTCTTAGTTCTTTAAGCGCACAAAACTTACTTGTAAATCCGAGTTTGGAAACGTGGGCGGACGGTAAAGCAGCACCATGGGATTTTTATGCAGCTGGAAATGCAAATGTAGTTTACAGCCAGGAAACCGGTATAGTAAATGACGGTACTTCTGCCGTCAGGATAGAAAATGCTACAAATGGAACAACTGCAAATGTTTCTCAATCGTATACAGGAGAACTTGTTCCCGGTGATACCTATGAGTTTTCATATAACTATTATGTAGTATCGGGAGACGGAACGGATGTCAGAATCTGGGCAGGATGGAAATCTTATGATAATACTACCAGCAAATATGTTGATATTGAACATGACTGGGATGTGTTAAGATTAGGTGGCAGTTCTTCACAGGATTATCATCCGTCTAATACAGGTACATGGTCTTCCTACTCAGGTGAAACAACAGTTCCTGCCAATGCAAAAATGTTTGACTTCAGAGTAAGATCGTACAGAGGATCAGTCGTGATTTTTGACAACTTCACTTTCACTAAAAAAGGTAGCTCTACTAATCCTTCGGTGACTGTATATCCTGCATCTTTAGATTTTGCGACTACACAGTTAAATGCTCCTGCAAGTAAAACGTTTAACGTAAAAGGCTATAATCTTACAGGTGACTTGTCTGTGGCTTTATCCGGAGATAATGTCTTCACAACTGTAAGTTCAATCACTAAAGCTGATGCTGAAGCCGGTTATGATGTTAATGTTCAGTATATGCCTACTGCATATGGTACTAACGCTGCAACAATAACTATTAACGGCGGAGGTTTGGCTCAGGCTGTAACTGTTGGATTATCTGGATCTGCAACTGATCCCGGAACAATTACAACCGGAAACGTATTGGTGAATCCAAGTATTGAAACATGGTCTGGCGGAAAAGCTGAACCATGGGATTTCTATGCAGGAAATAATGCAAACGTAGTTTATTCTCAGGAAACAACAATTGTAAATGACGGTGCATCTGCAGTAAGGATAGATAATCCTTCAACCGGTACAACAGCTAATATTTCTCAGTCTTACTCCGACAATTTGATTGAAGGTAACAAATATGCGTTATCTTTCGATTATTATGTAGTATCAGGTGACGGAACGGATGTTCGGATCTGGTCGGGATGGAAATCAAGGAATGGCGATACTTATGTAGATATAGCTCATGATCTTGATGTACTTCGAATAGGCAGCGTAAATTCAAATGATTATCTTCCGTCCAATACAGGAACATGGTCTAACTATAAATGTGAAACAACAGTTCCTGCAGGTGCAGCAATATTTGATTTCAGGGTAAGATCGTACAGAGGATCAGTAGTGATTTTCGATAATTTCAAACTTGAAAACATGACTATTTCTTCAATAGAAGATGAAAAAGCAGATGCAGGTTTTAATGTTTATGCAACACAGGGTTATGTAAACGTAAACGTTTCGGATGTTGATGCTAAATTTGTTGAAGTGTATGACATACTTGGAAAACAGATAGCTAAACAACAACTGAATCCTGAATTAAACCAAGTTTCTGTTCCTGCAGGACAATTGGTTATCGTGAAAGTTGGTAATGTTGCTAAAAAAGTACTTACTAAATAAATTCGCAACAGGATAAAAGAAAAAGGAGGTTGTTACAACCTCCTTTTTTTATCTGTTTGTGCAAATACATCAAATTTAACTTTCACTTTCTATCCTATTGTTTGAGATGTATTGTAAATGTTATATATTTGTCGGTATTATTTTTAAAGATTAACCTCAAAGAGTAAGGCGAATTCTTGCAATTACCACCTGCTTTTGTAATAAAAATTTTCATATGAAAACTAGAATTAAAATGATTCTGTTTTTTGCATGTACCTTGTTGCTTGCAGAATCGCTATTTGCTCAGGCTCCTGATGGATATTATACAGGAGTGAAAGGAAAAAATAAAGCTGATCTGAAAACAGCTTTTTACTCAGTTATAAGCAACCATACAGCATTGTCATACAATGGATTATGGAATGCATTCAAAACTACGGACAAAAAATCTAACGGAAAAGTATGGGATATGTATTCCGATGTCCCAAATGGAACACCTCCTTATGAATTTAATTTTGGCGGAGGACAATGCGGTAGTTATAAAAATGAAGGAGACTGTTACAATCGTGAACACTCTTTCCCTAAAAGTTGGTTTGGTGATGCAAGTCCGATGTACACGGATTTATTTCATTTATACCCTACCGATGGTAAGGTAAATGGTATGAGAGGAAATCTCCCTTACGGAAATGTCGGTGTTCAGGATTTTAAATCTAAGAACGGCACTTTAAGAGGGACGTCCGCTATGGCAGGCTATTCAGGTCAGGTTTTCGAACCTATCGACGAATATAAGGGAGATTTTGCCCGTACTTATTTTTATATGGTGACATGCTATGAAGACAGGATATCAGGATGGGGTTCACCTCATTTGAACGGAAGTAAATACCCCGCATTTAACAACTGGTCGATAACATTCCTTTTGGAATGGAGTCGTATGGATCCTGTCAGCCAAAAAGAAATTGACAGAAATAATGCAGTTTACGGATATCAGCATAACAGGAATCCTTTCATTGACTTTCCGGGTTTGGAAGAATATATCTGGGGAAATAAACAAGACGCATCTTTTGATCCGCAAAATCCGGGAGAAACCGATCCGCGGATTACTGTAGACCCAGCCGCATTAAGTTTTCAAACATTCGACTTAGGTGTTGCAAAGTCTAATACGATATTGGTGAAAGGCTATGACTTGACAGGAAATATAGCCGTAAACATTACGGGAGATCCTCATTTTACATCTATAACCGGTTCGATTTCAAAAGCAGATGCGGAGAATGGCTATACAATTACCGTAAATTATACTCCAACAGCTTATGAAACAAATACTGCTACACTGACTCTTAACGGGGGTGGACTTGCAGATGACGTAAATGTCGCACTGACTGGAGTAGCGAAAGAACAAGGCAGTATAGTTGCCGGTAATGTTCTGATAAACCCGAGTTTCGAAACATGGTCTGGAGGTAAAGCTGAGCCATGGGATTTCTATGCAGGTAATAATGCAAACGTAGTTTATTCTCAGGAAACATCTATTGTAAATGACGGAGCATCTGCTTTGAGAATTAACAATCCTTCGACCGGGACAACAGCAAATGTTTCACAGTCTTTCTCCGATAATTTGACAGAAGGTGACAAGTATGCGTTGTCATTCGATTATTACGTAGTATCAGGTGATGGTAGTGATGTCCGAATCTGGTCAGGCTGGAAATCCAAGACCGGGACTACATATACAGATATTGACCATGATCATGACGTGTTGCGGATAGGAAAAACCAATCCGGATGACTATCTCCCGTCCAATACAGGGACATGGTCTAATTACAAATGTGAAACGACAGTGCCTGCCGATGCGGCAACGTTTGACTTCCGGGTAAGGTCATACAGAGGATCGGTCGTTATTTTTGACAATTTCACTTTGGCGAATATGACTCATTCTTCAATTGAAGACGGAAAGATAGATTCTGGTATAAATGTATACACAACGCAGGGTTATGTAAATATAGATGTATCAGATACAGACGCCAGATTTGTAGAGATTTATGATGTTATGGGCAGATTGTTAATCAAGAAAGAAGTTAATGGAGGAAATAATCAAATAGCAATGACTTCCGGACAGCTTATCTTGGTTAAAATCGGAAATAGCATCACTAAATTACTAACCAGATAAGTAATTGATGAAAAATAAAGTTCCAAACATATTAAGAATACTTTTATTTTTATTAGTCCCGTTATATTCTTTCGGACAAACTCCGAAAGGATATTACGATCAGGCGGATCAGACTAAAGGTGCACAGCTGAAAACAGCTATGCATAACATTATACGGAATCATACTTATCTGGATTTTGAAATAAATGCTTCTTATTGGTGGAGCAATTACTTTCGTAATACGGACTGGAATCCGTCAGGGTATTTCTGGGATATGTATTCTACGGATAAGTATTATACTTACTTGGGCGGATCTTATCAGAATAGGGAACATATGATGCCCCGAAGCTGGTGGGGCATATCCAGCCAGTATCCTTCATATGATGCTAATGGAGATTTATTTAACTTATATCCTGCCAATCAGGAAGCCAATCAGGCTAAACTGAATTATCCTTTGGGAGAAGTCGGAATAAGTGAATTTGATAATGGCGTAGCCAAGGTTGGAACGAATACTTATTCCGGTTATACCGGTACTGTTTTTGAACCTGCCGATGAATATAAAGGCGATTTTGCCCGCACATATTTTTACATGGTGACATGCTATGAAGATTATTCTCAGAACTGGAGAAGTTTGGCGACTTCGATGATAAACAGAGAAACTTATCCTGTATTCAGGTCTTGGGCTATAAAAATGCTGCTCGAATGGAGCCGTATGGATCCCGTCAGCCAAAAGGAGATTGACAGAAACAATGCTGTTTATACGATTCAGAATAACAGGAACCCATTTATTGATTACCCTGAGCTTGCCGAATATATTTGGGGAGATAAGACAGACGAATTATTCACTGTTGAGAATAAATTAGACCCTCCGACTCTTTATGAGCCGACTATCGGCACAACTATTGATTTCGGAGATGTCGTGTTGAATAAAACTTCGGTTAAATCCGTGAAGTTTAGAGGAATCAGTCTAACCGGCAGTGTGTCGGTCTCATTATTCCAAAATACGTCGGGAGCTTATTCTCTGCCTGTGTCTACGATTTCGTCATCTCTGATTAATTCGGCTTCGGGATATGATTTAGATATTTCGTACACGCCTAAAACAACAGGCATTGACAATGTTTATCTTGTTATAACAGGCGGTGGAATTGACGGAAATCTTGCTATATCAATTACGGGAAGAGGAGTGTCTTCTCTGGGTATAGATGATTCGTTTGTTGAGACACCATCGGTATATAGTGCGGGGAACTATGTTTATTTCAGAAATATAACTTCAGATACATTGATCGGTATTTATTCTATTACGGGCAAAGAAGTAATGTCCTTTAACAGTAATGGAGTCGATAATGTAATGATAAACGAATCGGGAGTATATTTGGTTAAGATTGATAATAGAATTTTCAAGATTTTAATTAGATAAAATACTTGCCTGCAATAATTAAAAAAAGCATCAGACATTAAATCTGATGCTTTTTTTGTATAAAATATATTTTTCTTAATTCTTAAAATCAAGTTCTCCGTTTTTCACGTCGATTATGATAGGGTGCGATCTGTCAACGCTCTGTGCTAAAATACGTTTAGACAAAGTATCCAGCACCTGACGCTGAATAACACGTTTTACAGGACGGGCACCAAACTCAGGATCATAACCCAGCTGGGCTATCAGTGAAACGGCCGCATCCGTAAATTCAAGTTTTATTCCGTTCGCTTTCAGCATATTCACGACGCCTTCCAGCTGTATCTTAACCACTTTTTCTATGTCCTTTTCTGTTAAAGGTTCGAACATAATAATTTCATCGATACGGTTCAAAAATTCGGGACGAATTGATGTTTTCAGCATATTAAGGACTTCTATTTTTGTCTTTTCCACCACTTCATCATGGTTTTCCTTAGTTATGTGAGAGAAATTTTCACGAATAAGCCCCGATCCCATGTTGGATGTCATAATGATGATCGTGTTCTTGAAATTTACAACGCGTCCTTTGTTGTCGGTTAAGCGTCCGTCATCCAATACCTGAAGTAAAATATTGAATACATCGGGATGTGCTTTTTCGATTTCATCGAATAAAACTACCGAATAAGGTTTTCTTCTGATTGCCTCTGTCAATTGTCCGCCTTCATCGTATCCTACATATCCCGGAGGCGCTCCGATCAGACGTGTTGCGCTGAATTTTTCCTGATATTCGCTCATATCAATACGAGTCATCATATTTTCGTCGTCGAACAGAAATTCGGCAAGAGCCTTTGCCAGTTCCGTTTTTCCCACGCCTGTCGTTCCCAGAAAGATAAATGAACCTATCGGGCGTTTCGGATCCTGCAGTCCCGCACGGCTGCGTCGTATTGCATTCGCGACTGCTTCAATGGCTTCATCTTGTCCGACTACGCGTCTGTGTAATTCATCTTCCAAGTTTAAAAGTTTTTCGCGTTCGCTCTGCATCATTTTATTTACGGGTATTCCTGTCCATCTTGAAACTACGTCAGCAATATCAAAAGAATCCACTTCTTCTTTAATCATTGCCCTGCCTCCTTGCATTTCGTGCAATTGAGACTGAAGTTTCTCTATATCGCTTTCGAGTTCTTTTATTTTGCCGTAACGAAGTTCGGCTACTTTTCCATAATCTCCTTCACGTTCTGCCTTATCTGCCTGAAATTTTGAATCTTCGATTTCCACTTTATCGTGTTGTATCTTATTGATGATTTCTTTTTCAGCCTGCCATTTCGCGCGCAGATCTTTTTCTTCCTCTTTCAGTTCGCTGATTTGCTTCGAAAGTTGAGCTTCTTTATCTTTATCGTTTTCACGTTTAATAGCTTCCCGTTCAATTTCCAACTGTTTTATACGGCGGCTTTTTTCGTCCAGTTCTTCAGGGACGGAATCCACTTCCATACGCAGTTTAGCAGCAGCTTCATCCATCAGGTCAATAGCCTTATCGGGCAGGAATCTGTCTGTAATATATCGGCTCGATAACTGAACGGCTGCAATAATGGCTTCGTCTTTGATACGTACTTTATGGTGCGTTTCATATTTTTCCTTCAATCCTCTTAGAATTGAAATTGCATCCGTTTCACTCGGTTCGTCTACCATTACCACTTGAAAACGGCGTTCCAAAGCTTTGTCTTTTTCAAAATATTTCTGATATTCGTCAAGGGTGGTAGCACCTATCGAACGCAGTTCTCCTCTCGCCAATGCAGGTTTCAGTATATTGGCGGCATCCATTGCCCCTTCGCTTTTACCTGCTCCGACCAAAGTATGTATTTCGTCGATGAAGAGGATTATTTCACCCTCCGATTTAGTGACTTCATTGACGACGGATTTCAATCTTTCTTCAAATTCTCCTTTATATTTAGCACCTGCGATCAGTGCACCCATATCGAGGGAATATATCTGCTTGCTTTTAAGGTTCTCGGGAACATCTCCTCTCACAATCCTATGTGCAAGTCCTTCGGCTATTGCCGTTTTTCCTGTTCCCGGTTCACCGACCAGTATAGGATTGTTTTTGGTTCTACGGCTCAATATCTGTAATACGCGTCGGATTTCTTCATCTCGTCCGATAACAGGATCAAGTTTCCCGTCACGGGCACGTTGCGTCAGATTTATTGCATATTTCTCTAATGACTGATAAGTGTCTTCTGCCGACTGGCTGGTTACATTACTCCCTTTTCGAAGTTCGGAGATAGCAGCCTGTAAGTCTTTTTCTGAAATACCTGTATCTTTCAGCATCTGAGCAGCGGAACTCTTTCCTGAAAGTACGCCAAGCAGAAGATGCTCGATAGAGACATACTGATCGCCCATCTTTTTTGCATAATCAGACGCTTTTTCGAGAGCTGCATTGCTTTCTCTGCTCAGATAAGGTTCTCCACCCGAAACTTTAGGATAAGAGTCTATTTCTTTATTCAACAGAGCGGTAACATTTGCGGGATTTGCTCCCAGCTTCTGAAAAAGGAAATTCACCACATTTTCGCCTGTCAATATTACAGCTAAAAGAATATGCGCAGGTTCAATAGATTGCTGGTTCTTTTCTTTTGTAATCTCGATAGCCTTTTGAATGGCTTCTTGTGATTTAATAGTAAAATTATTAAAGTTCATATATTGTTTATTTTTGATTTTACATTTGTTTCGATTATAATAATCAAAACTTTTGCCAAAGAATATTTATGACAAAATGACATATTTATAACAATTCAATGATACTATATGTTTTCTATAAAACAGAAAGGTTGAGGATATACATCTTCAACCTTTCTTATTGATATATTTTGTTTTTCAATCGTAAGGATTCCAACCGAGAATATATTCAGGATTGCTGTAATTTTTTATTATTTCAGCATCTTTATCCATATACAACTGTCTGGAAAGAGGATGGCGTTTACTTACATCTACAGGCGTATCGAATATTGTTCTTGTATTGAATTCCCAAAAATGTATATTATCCGTTTTTCCGCCGATTTCTCCCCAGCCGACAGATTTTATATTTTCGGTTTTACAATTAATAAGAACAGCTTCGGCATAAGGATATCCTGCACCTCTGTTGATAGGGGAACGGGCAAATACGGCGTTCACTCCTTGTCCTAAAAATATACAGTTCAGGAATACATTACCATGATTAGTTGCCGTATTACGTATCCACATAAACGGTCCGTAACTGCTGAGTACGCAGTCTTTGAAAAATGCAGGACCGCGACCAAGAACCGTGTCGCCGTCTCCTTCGATATGGCAAGATTCGAAATAAGCCGAGCCATTGGTTTGCAGAGCATCGCCCGAACCTATAATGCGTACATTTTTCAGATAATTACGCTCTCCCATAAGCAACAAGCCTTCGGCTTGCCCTTTTAGCGTATTCATTATCGTAAGGTTTTCAAATCTCATATCGGTGCAATTATCCGCCGCAAAAGCTGCTCTGCGTGACGGGAATGTTCCCGGGTATTCATTCGTTTTTACGTTGATCGGGTGGGGATTGAATGTTTCATTATTGGCATAATGTATTATTACGCCTTCACGGCTTTCCCCTTTTATCACTACGTTCGATTTATTTCTGAAATAAACCAATTCTTCATAATCTCCGTTTTTTACATATACAACCCATTTTTCTTTGCTGAAATCGGGAATGGCATCCATGCATCCCTGTAAAGTGTTAAAGTTGCCGCTTCCATCAGCGCTTACGATAAGTTTCCGATGATTGGAAGGAGGAGGGGATGTTTTAGTAGAAAAAGTCCATTGATCTTTCTCTGTTATCCCGTTAAAGTCATTTGTTTCGGTAGTTATGACGCCTTTGTCGATTGTCACATAATATTCCTTGTCATATTCAAGCAGATTGTTATGCAAATAGATTTTGGCTTTGTTTCCGTCAATAATTACAGGATAGAAGCGAAATCCGTCAGTAAATCCGCCGATTATTGTGAGTTGATAGTCAGATGTATCCCGCAATGCCGTGCCGGAAGGAGTACCAGCTTTCATGTTGGCATTTGTAAAACCTGTCGTTTCGTATTTGTACGAAACAGATGTATAATCAGCCTGCTTTTTTCTTAACATATCAGGTTCTGAAGGTCCTGCGGGAATACTCAAATCTAAAACATCCACCAGCCGATTTGTTCCTTTCTCATATACGCGAATAAACCCTTTTTCTCCTATTGTGGGCTTGCTGTTGAAAGTAATGTCAAGCCGTGTGTCGATATTTATTTCTTTCGAATTGTTTGCAGGGGAAAGGGTATAATTTGTATTCTGTGCTTTAGCTGTTATGAAAACAGCAGATAATATGATGCAAAAAACAATATTTTTCATAATTGTTTGGTATTAGAATTAAAAAAGAAACTCCTTCTTTTCGTTCAGAAGGAGTTTTATAATGAATTAAAGCGTTACTCCCGTTTTGAAGATCGCAATTTCTTTAAACCCTGTTTCTTCATGTTTAAGATGCTTTCCGTCGCATGTCAGGATAATAAAATCTATAAAATCTTTCAGTACTTTTTCCATGCTTTGTCCTTCCAAGAGTACGCCTGCATTAAAATCAATCCAGTTGTTTTTGAAATTATAAAGACGAGAATTTGTAGAAATCTTCATTGTCGGCACAAAACTTCCGAAAGGAGTTCCGCGTCCCGTTGTAAACAACACTATTTGACAACCGGACAAGGCTAAGGCAGAAGCTGCCACTAAATCATTGCCGGGTGCATTCAACAGGTTTAGTCCGTGCTGCGTAACAGGTTGTGCATAATCCAAGACGTCAACTACTTCGGCATGTCCGCCTTTTTGGGTACATCCTAATGATTTATCTTCCAGAGTTGTGATTCCACCCGCTTTGTTACCCGGTGAGGGATTTTCATAGATCGGCTGATCGAACTTACGGAAATAATTTTTGAAGTTATTGATCAATGACACGGTTTCGTTGAAAACAGTTTCATTCTTAGCACGATTCATTAATATCGTTTCAGCGCCGAACATTTCGGGAACTTCTGTCAAGATAGTAGTCCCTCCCTGAGCAATCAGCCAATCTGAAAATTGCCCTACCAACGGATTTGCAGTGATTCCTGAAAAACCGTCGCTTCCTCCGCATTTTAACCCTACTTTTAGTAATGATAAAGGCAGATCTTCGCGTTTGTCTTTCTTCATGTATTCCACAAGCTCCTTCATCATCTGAAAGCCTGCTTCTATTTCATCGGGTACTTCCTGCGAAATGAGGAATCTGACACGGTTCTCGTCCCATTTGCCCATTGCTTTTTTGAAGTCCGATTGCTGGTTGTTTTCACAACCAAGGCTCAAGACAAGAACGCCTCCTGCATTCGGATGCTTTGCTAAGGCTGCCAATGCTTTTTGGGTATTCAAGTGATCGTCACCCAGTTGGGAACATCCGAAATTATGTGTATAAACCCGAATGTCGTCGATGTGCTTTACATCCAGTTCTCTTTTCACACGGTCTATTATCGCCTGTGCTTGTCCGTTCACACATCCGACGGTAGGTACAATCCAAAGCTCGTTACGGATTCCCATTTGTCCGTCATAACGGAGGTAGCCTTTTACCTTAAGATCGCTTTTGGGTATATTAAGTTTGGGATGAACAGGCACATACGAATATTGAAGATTATCATGCAAATTGGTTTTTGTGTTATGCGTATGCACATGATCCCCGATCTGAATATCTTTTGTCGCATGCCCTATCGGATAACCGTATTTTATTACGTTTTCGTTTTCTTTGATAGGCTTGATAGCGAACTTATGCCCTGTTTCGACAGGTTCGTTGATTGTTATTTCTTTTCCCTGAACAGACAATACATCACCGGCATTAAGTTTGTCGATAGCGACAGCGACATTATCGTTAGGATTTATGATTAAGTATTTGCTCATTGTTTTAAGTTGTTTTTGATTTTGTTGACCAATTCCATATATCCATCATCCGATAAATATACCTTTTGAGGATTCATTGCGAAAACCCCGCCAAAATCCGTACCATCTTTATACTTAGGAACCAAGTGGATATGCAAGTGTGCTAATTTGTCTGAATATGCACCGTAATTGATTTTATCGGCACCGAATAATTCCTTAAGTGTTTTTGCTACAAGGTTAACGTCTTTCATAAAAGCAAGCAATTGTTCATCGTTTAGTTGATATAGCTCAATGTTGTGATCTTTATAAGCTACAATACAACGTCCTTTATAACTTTGTTCTCTGAACAGAAATACAGTGGAAACACCGAGATCGCATATTTCTATCATAATGTCTTTTTGAGCCTGATCTCTGTCACAATAAATACAACCGATAGCCATTAGTCAATTCATTTAAGTTTTTAATTATTAAAGTGGGCAACGGTTAGATCACCCACTTACTTCGCGCAATACTGCCTTGAGTAAATTATTTATATTAAATAATCTCTTTTAGTGCAGCTTTCATTCCTTTATCGAGAATCTTCTTCACGTCGGCAGATACTTCATCAATAAATTGGGGAATTTCTGCAAAGTTTTCGTTCCACATTTTCTTGTTGTTCACAATTCCCGATACCCAACCCTTGATGTCATTCGCATTGAATGTAGATTGTATGAATTCTACAAATTCAGCTGTATCATTCGGCGTAAATTTTACTTCCGATTTTCCGCTGTATAATACAAGAAGTGCGGCGAATGAGAACGTTGTCAGTTTTGCGTCTTTCCCGAGTTTCTTGTAATTGTCATATACAGTAGGGTAGTCGCGGGTTTCCCATTTCGAGATAGAATTAAGAGCAATGTCTTTCAGGTAATGTTTCAAATATGGATTATAGAAGCGTTCCAATATTTTAGCCGCAAAGATTTTCAATTCGGCAGGATCGTCATTGATAACAGGCAATACCTCACGGGCAACCATTTCGTTGATGTATTTTTCAATCTCAGGAGTATTGAATGCATCCATCACTGTTTCGCAACCCATTTGAAGCCCGACAGGCACCATTGCCGTATGCGATCCGTTAAGGATACGTACTTTCTTCGCACGGAAATCTTTGATGTCGTCCATGAAAAGAACGTTCAGACCTGCTTTGTCCAACGGGAATTTTTCTTTGATAATAGGATCGCCGCCGATAGCCCAAACGTGGAAATATTCTCCTTTAACAACCAAGTTATCGTTGAATCCTATTTCTTCCTGTATTTCTTTAATGTTTTCTCTCGGGAATCCCGGAACAATTCGGTCAACTAATGTGTCATAGAAATGACAGGATTTTTCCACCCAGTCGATAAAACCTTGTTCCAGTTTGTTATATTTCGCATGTTTCAACACATACTCGCGAAGAGTCGATCCGTTATCTTCGATCAGTTCGCAGCAGATGATCAATAATCCTTTGTTTGGATCGCCGTTGAATTTTTTGTAGCGTTCATATAGTAACGCCGTCATTTTTGCAGGGAAAGATTTCGGAGGAAGCGCCTTCAAATCATCGCCTTCTTCATATCTGATACCTGCTTCTGTCGTGTTGGAAATGATCATTTCCAATTCGGGGCTAAGAAACAGATTTTTATAAACTTCATAGTCTGTATAAGGATTGATCAGATCAACAAGGCTTTTTACCAATCTTACTTCTTTTAGAGGTTTTTTATCCTTGATACCTTCCAGATATACATGATACATGCAATCCTGATCCTTGAAGATTTTATATGTTGGAGATTCTCCCGGTATGGGCTGAACGGCAACTACACCATGATTCATAACTCCCGCTTCGTTAGCTTTGTCGATCATCCAGTCTACAAATGCACGAAGGAAATTCCCTTCTCCGAACTGAAGTATTTTTACTGGCAATTCGGGTTTATTTACAGTTTCTTTATTTAATTCTTTCATTTTATTTGGTTTTTCAAAATTATCTGGATACTCTTCCCGAACCGTCGCCTTTCATCAGGTTTTCAACCTCGGCAACGCTCATTAAGTTAAAGTCTCCGTATATAGTGTGTTTCAGGCAAGAAGCTGCAACCGCAAACTCCAACGCCTTCTGATCGTCGGTGGGATATGTGATTAATCCGTATATCAAACCTCCCATAAACGAGTCGCCTCCGCCTACACGGTCTACGATGTGCGTAATATCATATCTTTTCGATTGATACAGTTTGTCGGAATAGAGACAACCGCCCCAAGTATTATGGTTTGCGTTGATAGAACCTCTAAGGGTGATTATTACTTTCTTTGCCCTTGGGAATTTTTTCATCAGTTGAGTACATACCGATTCAAATTCGGCGGCATTTACTTCCCCTCCCGTATGAGCTACGTCAAAACCTTCGGGCTTGATCCCGAATACTTTTTCGGCATCTTCCTCATTTCCGAGTATAATATCGCAGCCTTCTACCAAAGCCGGCATTATATCCGATGCGGTTTTGCCATACTTCCATAGGTTTTTGCGATAGTTCAAATCGCATGAAACGGTTACTCCCATTTCATTAGCGACTTTTATCGCTTCGAGACAAGCATCCGCTGCTCCCTGCGACAGGGCAGGAGTGATACCTGTCCAGTGAAACCACTGAGCATCTTTCAACACTTCTTTCCAGTTGATCATACCCGGTTTAATGTCAGCAATAGCTGAATTAGCGCGATCGTACACCACCTTGGATGCACGGGCAACAGCTCCTGTTTCCAGAAAATATATTCCTACGCGATCTCCGCCACGTACAATATTGTTTACTCCGACATTATATTTTCTCAGGTCGGAAATGCACCATTCCGCAATATCGTTTTTAGGCAGGCGAGTTACAAAATCTGTCGGTATGCCGTAATTTGACAACGAAACCGCAACATTTGCTTCACCGCCACCAAAGGTTGCATTCAGATTAGTCGACTGAATGAAACGTAAATACCCGGGTGTTGCCAGACGCAACATTATTTCTCCAAAAGTTACTACTTTTTTCATGGTTGTTTTTATGTGTTTTATATTAATTGTTGATTAGAATTCAAAGAATTTTTTTGCATTGTAATACGATACGCCTTCCACGATCTGACTTACAAAATCAAGTTCGCTAGCAGGAATCAATCCTTTTTCGACATCCGTCCCGAGCAGATTACACAGAATACGGCGGAAATATTCGTGACGAGGATATGACAAGAAACTGCGTGAGTCTGTCAACATTCCTACAAATCGACTCAAAAGCCCCAGATTTGACAGTGAATTCATCTGGGCTTCCATTCCTGTTTTTTGATCGAGGAACCACCAACCGGAACCAAACTGTATTTTACCGGCTACGGATCCGTCTTGGAAGTTCCCGATCATAGTTGCTATGAGATCATTGTCTCGAGGGTTAAGGTTATAGATGATTGTTTTTGTGAGTTTATTGTCGGTGTCCAATCTGTCAAAGAATTTAGACATTGTTTTTGCCACTGTGAAATCGCCTATGGAATCGAATCCCGTATCAGGTCCTAATTGTTTGTATAAGCGAGTATTATTGTTGCGGATAGCGCCATAGTGGAATTGTTGTGTCCATCCTTTTTCCCAGTCCATTATTGCACCTTCGTACAACACGGCTGATTTGAATTTGATAATTTCCTCTTTACTCAATTCTTTTCCCGATCCGTATATCTTATTAAAGATCGCGTCAATTTCGCTTTGGGTATAATCTTCGGCGTAAAATTCCTCAATTCCATGATCGGATAACTTACAGCCAAGGCTGGCGAAGAAATCATGACGTTTGCGAAGAGCTTCGATTAAGTCGCTAAATTTACTGATTGTGATGCCTGCCGCCGCCGCAAGTTTGTCAACATAAGCGCGATAATCCGCAGGAACTTCCACTGCCATTGCTTTGTCGGGACGCCAAGTCGGAAGCACTTTTATCGAAAAGCCTTCGTTTTTCAATGAAATATGGTGTTCCAAAGAATCAGCAGGATCGTCTGTCGTACAAACTACTTCGACATTATATCTTTTCATCAGTCCGCGAGCCGAATATTCGGGTGTACGCAATTTCGCAGTACATTCCTCGTAAATTTCACGGGCTGTTTTAGGGTTTAACAGTTTCTCAACTCCAAAAGCGGTTTTAAGTTCCAAGTGAGTCCAATGATACAGAGGGTTACGCATTGTATAAGGAACAGTTTCTGCCCATTTCTCGAATTTTTCCCAGTCGGATGTGTCTTTTCCTGTGCAAAAACGTTCGTCCACACCGTTTGTACGCATAGCGCGCCATTTATAATGATCTCCCTCGAGCCATATTTGTCCGAGATTGTCGAATTTGTGATCGTTAGCAATATATTCGGGAATCAAGTGACAATGATAGTCTATGATAGGCAAATGCTTTGCATGTTCGTGATAAAGATAAATCGCTGTTTCGTTTTCCAAAACAAAATTGTCATCCAGAAATTTTCTCATGGTGTTCTATTTTTATTTTATTGTTATATTTATTTTGCTATTCAGTCTGTTCATTACTTCGTCTATACATCTTTGGAAATCTTCTTTTGTTTTCACAGGCTCCCAGTCCAATTCCCATGTAGGCATAAAATAATATTCAACATATCCGTTCACGGGTTTTAATACGACAACATGGTTCAAATCGTCTTCCGTCAGCTCTTTCAGTTGTTTTGTCCTGTAAAAAACAGCCAGTCCCTGTATGTCTTTATTCAGGCTCTGTTTACCGAATGTGGCTATATACGACCATTCGGATTTGTTATCATTGGAAGTGAAAAATTCTCCGTTTTTATCTTTGAAAATACCGGTAGCCAGATTCTCCGTTTTTTTGTCTGCATACAATTGCATGTAAGAGGCACGGCTTCCTGCGTCGATAGATATCAATGACTTTAAATTGCACTTTGTACCGTTAGCGTCCCACCCGTAATACGTAGTCATAACCTGTGACCGTACTTTTCCGTCGGCAGGAATGTAGCAAACAACACTGTCGCGTTTTTCGACGCGTATAGCTTTTTGCCCGTCCCAAGTAGCTATTGACCCTAAACCCAACGATTTGCCGACTTTCATATTATCCATTCCCCAATCAGCTATATTATGATAATTGTCGTATCCGTCGACACCGACGGACGGAAGGACAATTTCGGGCGTCCTTTTCGCAAAAACGTCTATTCCGTTTCTCCAATCGAGATAGAAACGAAAAGCAACCTTATCGCTTTCCCATCCCGGACCTTCGTATTTTATGTAATAAGCATGATCGGTAAAGTTATCGGGAACTCTCAGGTAGTTAGGTTTTACCCAAGAGAAACCGCCTGTGTACTCAATCCTGTTGTGTTTGTCATTAACTTTCGGTTCGAATTTTCCGCCGATTTTATGAGCCAACTCCGCGTATGTCCTTTTAGGATACTTGTCAGCAGTACCTTTTTTGATTGTATATTTGACAGATGTATTGGCTTTAATATTCGCTACGGGGAATATTAATGATGATTCTCCTTTAATGTTTTCAGAAATTTCCACAGGGACAATGTTCCCGTTTTCATCGGCAGCAATATAATTCCCTATCGGGAGGCTTATTTTACCTAAAGGGATTTCAGCAGTGTAATCTAAAATATTATTTCCTGTATTATTCTGAATGGTTACTTGTTTTTCCTGAGCATAATTTGTCCCGTAGAACATGAAGAATATTATCAAAAAACAAAGTGTATGTTTTACATTGCGGGGGCATAAATTATGAAATTTCATGGCTTTTAAGTATTAGTCGATATCTGCTGTTTTGATATTTTCAGTTATCAAAATCTTTATTTTATGACAAATTTAGATACAAAATCTGGAATAAACGGGGGACATTTTATCCTAAATAGTTTGTATTTTGACCTATTTAATATTATTTTTGATATAAACTTATTTGATATTAAAATAAAAATACCTGAATCCGTACAGATTCAGGTATTTTTCATTATTTATAATCAGAGCCTTAATGTCAATATTTCTTTGACTTCTTTTCCTGTTATATTGTGATGTTCTCCTAATTTCCAGTCCCTTTCCGAAATACGGTTAGCCACGGCATCTACAGCTTCTTTTCCTAATCCGTAATCTTTAAGGTGTGTTTTCACTCCCATTTCTTCAAAAAAGCCTTCAATGCCTTCTATTGTAGCATCAATGCGTTCTTCTTTCGATAAGTTGTTGTAAATACCGAAAACCTGTTCGCCCAGACGAAGGATCATTTCCTCTTTTTGTTTCTTCATAACCGTTAAAACTCCGGGCAATACGATGGCAAGAGTCTGTCCGTGATCCAGACCGTAAAGAGCCGTCAGTTCATGCCCGATCCTGTGAGTAGACCAGTCTTCGACAACTCCGCAGGCTATCCATTTATTCAGTGCCCAAGTAGATGCCCACATCAGATTTGCACGGACGTCATAGTTTTCAGGTTCTTCCAATGCACGGGGACCTTCTATCGTCAGAGTTTTCATAATAGCTTCCGCCATCATATTCTGCAATAACGATCCATTGGGATAGGTTGCATATTGTTCCACCACGTGAACAAATGAATCCACAACGCCGTTCCCGATCTGTCTGGGAGGAAGGGAATAGGTTACCTGCGGATCTAATACCGAAAATTTCGGAAACACTAAAGGTGTGCCAAAAGACAGTTTGTCTTTCGTTGCAGCCTTTGTTATAACAGCACCATCATTCATTTCTGATCCCGTAGCAGGCAAGGTTAATATTACGCCAAAGGGTAAGGCAGATTTTATTTCTTTTTGTTCGGACAGAATTGTCCATGCATCGCCGCCATTGAAACAGGATGCTGCCGCGATAAATTTTGTGGCATCTATAACGGAACCTCCGCCTACGGCAAGCAGAAAATCTATGTTTTTTTCCTTTATAAAAGTAACGGCTTCCATACACGTTTCGTAATGAGGATTTGGCTCAACACCGCTGAACTCATAATACTCAAAACTGTTTAAAGCCCTTGTTGCCTGATCGTAAACGCCGTTTCTTTTAATACTGCCTCCACCGTAGATAATCAGTATTTTCTTCCCTTTCGGTATTTCATTTTCGATCTCTTTAATAGTATCTTTCCCGAATATTATTTTAACGGGATTGGCGTAACTGAAATTGTCCATAACTAATTTGTTTTTGTTGTAACAAATATACTAAGGATGAAATAAATATTTACCTGAAACAACTTTTTGTTAACAATAAAAATCATGTTTTATTACAATTTTTTTTATTTATAACATTATCTTTGCTAAGCTTTCCAGACATACCAAGATGTTTGGTTTTTTATTGTTCAGTTCTAAAAGTGTCATTTATAAAAAGCAGAATTCGATGATTTATACTGAAAACAAATTTAATGAAACTCAAAAAAGAGGTAGTATAGAGGTAATTTGCGGTTCAATGTTTTCAGGTAAAACGGAAGAATTGCTCAGACGGATGAAACGTGCCCAGATTGCTAAACAGGAAATAGAAATTTTCAAACCTGCCATAGATACAAGATACTCTGATCTCGATGTCGTGTCGCACGACAAAAATTCATTGTTATCGACGCCGGTAGAACATTCGAGCAATATCCTTCTGCTGTCTTCCAATATAGAAGTGGTAGGCATTGATGAAGCCCAATTTTTTGATACAGGTTTGGTTGAAGTATGTCAGCAGCTGGCGGATCAGGGAATCCGTGTTATCGTTGCAGGATTAGATATGGATTTCAAAAGAAATCCCTTTGGCCCGATGCCCGAGTTATGTTCTATAGCCGATGATGTAACCAAAGTACACGCCATTTGTGTAGAATGCGGAAGATTGGCTAATTATTCATATCGTTTGGTGGAGAATGACAAGCAGGTTATGTTGGGAGAGTTGCAGGAGTATCAGCCACTTTGCAGGATATGTTACCAAAAACATATGGCTGACCATAAGAAATAAGAAACATAAGCCGGTTAATTGAGTTATAAACCAAATCAATATTTTTTGTGAAAAAAGTATTGATTTTAAAAAGGTATCAGTATGAAAAAAAATCTGAACCAATTAGTTGAAAGAACTAAAAATCTGATTGAAGCAGGAAATATTGAGAATCTGAATAAATTTTTGGATGACCTGAATATTTCTACAATCGAAGATCTGATTGATGAAATTCCCGAGTATGCGGCAGTAATTATCGACTCGTTAAGTCTAAAGAGAGCAGTCAATGCTTTTAGAATTTTGGATGTCCCGACGCAGGAGAGAATTATAAAAAAACTTCCTGAGGATAAAGTTTCGAAAATAATAAACGGGCTTCCGCCCGATGATTTGACTTCTTTTTTAGGAGAGCTGAAAGACGAAAAACTCGTTGTCAATCTTATTTCGTACCTGTCGAGCGATGATAAAAAAAGAGTTAGCCTCTCTTTTAGCCTATCCTGAGGACAGCGTAGGCCGTTTGATGACTCCCGATTATTTAGCTATAAACGAAAGTTTCACCGTAAAAGAAACTCTGGAATACATACGCAAAAACGGGAAGAATTCGGAAACGATAGACGTTATATATATTCTTGACAATAACGGAATATTGCTGGATGACTTGAGGATAAGAGAACTCCTGCTGGCAAGCCCCGACACGCCTGTAAAAAAATTAATGGACGACCGCCTGATCTATCTTAATGCAGACGATCCTCAGGAAGATGCGATCAAGGTTTTTAAAATGAATAACAGAGTAGCATTGCCTGTGATCAACAGTCAGGGTATTCTATTAGGAATCGTTACGATCGACGATGTGCTTTGGGTTGTGGATGAAGAATATTCCGAAGATATGCAGCGTGTCGGAGGTACAGGCGTCTTGGACGAACCTTATCTGGATATGCCGATCCATCGTCTCGTAAAAAAAGAGGGCAGGGTGGCTTATCGTACTTTTCATTGGTGAATTGCTCACGGCTTCCGTTATGCAATATTACGAAGATCAATTGGCAAAAGTTATTGTATTGGCTATGTTCCTGCCTCTTATGATCTCAAGTGGCGGTAATAGCGGCTCTCAGGCTTCTACTCTTATTATACAGGCAATGGCGACAGGAGAGGTTAAGCTCTATAACTGGTGGAAAGTTTTTCGTCGTGAAGTTCTGTCAGGTTTGAGTTTAGGGCTGATACTGGGCGGTATCGGATTTTTCAGAATTTATGTATGGCATTTTATTTTCCCGAATTTATATGGCGATCAATGGATGATGGTCGGAAGTACGGTCGCTTTGGCTCTTATCGGGATAGTTATGTGGGGATCGTTGATAGGTTCGATGCTTCCATTTATATTAAAACGATTAGGAGCAGATCCGGCTACTTCTTCCGCGCCTTTCGTAGCTACAATAGTCGATGTAACGGGACTGATTATTTATCTGACGATAGCCGGCTGGATATTCGGATCATTACTGCATTAAGAAAGAAAATAGATAAGTGAGTTTATATTATAACGTAAGCTCACCTATCGTTGCATTTACCGTATTTATTAAATCGGTCGGGGACATTTTGATTTGTAATCCTCTTTGTCCGGCACTGACGTAAATGAAATCAAAATCTAAACAGGTTACATGCATATATGTCGGGAAAAGTTTTTTCATTCCGATAGGAGAACATGCGCCCCTGATATATCCTGTTATTGGCAAAAGTTCTTTCATCGGAATCATCTGGCAGTTTTTATTATCGGATATTTTTGCGGCTTTCTTCAGATCGACCTCTTCTGCTCCCGGAATAACACAAACAAAATACCCGGTTTTGTCGCCTTTCAATACCAGTGTTTTAAAGACTCGTTCAATAGGTTCGTCCAGTTGATCGGCTACATGGACTGCACTTAAGTCCGATTCGTCTACATCATATGAGATAAGATCATATTCGATTTTTAAAGAATCTAATATTCTGGCAGCATTTGTCTTCTTTATTTTCATATACATTTTCTAAATCGGATACAAACCTAATGCTATGATCATGATTAAATTATATGTTAATAGTTAAAAAATGTATTATGTTGAATTTCTTTAATGAAAAATCATTGCTGTTCTCTTTTTATGTCTATTTTTGTAGAGCATACGAATTTCTTACAGTCAGACAATAGTTCTTACCTTCATCGGATAAGCATAATTTTCTCTGAATTAGATTCTTTGCTTATTAAATCATTTTTTTATTTTATTTTTTTTACAATGAACATTTTTATTGCAGGCTTAAGTTACAACATCAATGACAGTGACTTGGCGGATTTATTCGGAGAGTATGGAGAAATTGCTTCAGCTAAAGTAGTTATGGACCGCGAATCTGGTCGTTCAAAAGGTTATGGTTTTGTTGAAATGGAAGACGAAACAGCCGGACAAAAAGCTATTGAAGAACTAAACGGTGCTGAATATGACGGAAGAGTTATTTCTGTATCTGTAGCCCGTCCCAGAACTGAAGGTGGACAACAACGTCGTAACAATAACAACGGCGGAGGCGGAAGATTCAGAAGTAATAGAGAAAGATATTAATCAATTTTTCTATTGAATTGAAAAAAGGATTGTAGAAACTTCTACAATCCTTTTCTTTTTAAGGTTAAATGTATGTTATTTTATTTTCAGTTGTTTGCAGATTTCTTCTATTCTACTTTCCGCTTCAGCGTCAACTTTATCAAATTCAGCTCTTGAATTTAATTTACTGTGAACTTCTATGTAGAATTTAATTTTGGGTTCAGTTCCGGAAGGTCTGATCGATACTCTTGTTTTATCTTCGGTAAAATATTGCAGAACATTAGACGTTGTCGGCATATCGAGAGTATAAGTCTCGTTTGTTGTGAAATCCTGAGCTTTCAAAGTCGCATAATCTCTGATAAGAACTACTTTAGAACCTGCTATTTCTTTTAAAGGATTGCTTCTGAACTCCTTCATCATAGTTTCTATCTCCTGTGCTCCCGTTTGTCCCGGACGAACAACCGATATTCCTTTTTCTTTAGAAAAGCCATATTCTACATAAATGTCTTGTAATAATTCATAAGGTGTTTTTCCTTTCGATTTTGCCCAAGTGATTATTTCACCGAACAAACCTGCTGCGGAAACAGAGTCTTTGTCGCGAACGAAATCTTCGGCCATGAAACCAAAACTTTCTTCACCACCACCGATGTATTTCCTTTTTCCTTCCAGTTCGCGAATAATAGATGCAATCCATTTAAAACCTGTGTAACATTCGAACATTTCTACACCGTTCTTTTCGGAAACTGTTTGGATAAGAGCACTTGTTACGATTGTACGGACTGTATATTCTTTTCCTGTAAGTTTGCCCAGTTCTTTCCAGCGTGTTACGATGTAATAAACTAAAAGCAACATGGTCTGATTTCCGTTTAAAAGGATAAATTCGCCTTTGTCATTTTTGATTGCTGCACCGAACCTGTCGGCATCGGGATCGCTCGCAAAAACCAGATCGGCATCTACTTCCTGTCCTTTCTTTACAGCCATCGACATAGTTGCAGGCTCTTCCGGGTTGGGAGATTTTACGGTAGGGAAATCTCCGTCAATTACAGCCTGTTCTTTTACCATCATGAAGTTAGTGAACCCAAAGTATTCCATAGCTTTCGGCATAATCACGGCACCCGTGCCATGAAGAGGCGTATATACGATTTTTATATCATGATATTTCTTCACACATTCGGGCGACAACAGTATGTTTTTTACGTCATGTATAAACATATCGTCTATTTCCTTACCAATTGTTTCAATAAGAGATTTGTTCCCTTTAAATTTAATGGTATTAATATCGGTTATTTTGTTTACTTCTCCGATAATATTTTTGTCATGGGGTGGAGTTACCTGTGCGCCGTCATCCCAATAAGCTTTATATCCGTTGTATTCTTTAGGATTGTGAGATGCCGTCATCATCACGCCGCTTTGGCATCCTAATTTTCTTATAGCGTACGATACTTCTGGCGTAGGTCTTAAATCTTCAAAGAGATAAACTTTTATTCCGTTTGCTGTAAATATGTCTGCTGTTATTTCAGCAAATTTTCTGCTGTTGTGTCTGCAATCATGTCCGATTACAACCTTTATTTGATCTAACGAAGCAAATTCTTTTAACAGATAGTTGGATAATCCCTGAGTCGCAGCTCCGACAGTATATATATTCATGCGATTAGAACCAGCTCCCATAATGCCGCGAAGCCCTCCTGTTCCGAATTCAAGATCTTTGTAAAAAGCATCTATCAATTCTGTTTTGTCAGGATTGTCAAGCATTCTTTTTACTTCAGCTTTAGTTTCCGCATCGTAATTTCCTTCGAGCCAAGTATTTGCCTTAGCCGTCACCTGAGATAGTAATTCGTTATTTTCCATTATTATAATTTTTATTTAAAACAAATATAACTTAATTCTTACTGATGAAGAAATGCTATACAGTAAAAATTATAGATTTCATTATTTTTTAGAATTTATATGTTAACATCAACCGCCCTTCGCCTGTAGTTGACCGGACATTTCCATAGCCTGCATAGTCATATCTTGTCGAACGGCGAAAGAAACTGCCTATAGCAGACAGGTACAGATTCTTATAAAGTTTGGCATCAAGTTTCAAACTGCTTGTATTAAATGACGTTCTCGATTTATCTCCTTGAGCATCCAACTCATCCTCCAGAGCCATTTCCAGATTATACCCGTCAGGATAACCTTTCCATGTAAACATCCGATAGCCTTCATACCAGAAAGATAATCCGACAATATCCTTATAAGACAGGTTTGCCCCGAGTTGCCAGCTTAAGCCACTCCCAAGATTATAATTTCTTTTGTCGACAAGATAATGATCGCTGAGTGTTGCTCCTAATATTACTGCATTTAAGTGAGCGAACGAATCAAAATTCCAATTCGCGTAACGTTTGCTTTTGTGCATCAATCCGACGCCTATTGAAGCGGGAGTCCCGAACTTATATGGTATTTTATTCGTAACGGACGATATAGTGTCCGAATCATAGTAGTCGAAATGCTGATATACCCCGAAATTCAGGTAATCTTTTTTCGAATCTACCACATCCGTAGCCCAAAGCCGCCCTATAATATTCATTTGCCCCAGAACGGGTTGTGAAGCCTGCATATTCAGGTTTAAACGGAAATTAAAATAATCGAAAGGTTTACTACCGTCGCTCGTTTCAAACCGATCGCCGTATTCGACAGTCAGTTCCGTTACTGCGCCTACGCCTTTATCGAAAACTTCGTCACGAAGTTCAATGGTACGAATGCCTGCCGAAACTTCAATGCTGATGTCGGGGATTCCAAACTGACGCCCTGTCGTTGATCTCCTTTTCCAAGCATCTCCCGTAATGATACGGGACAAACCTTTGGTCGGCGTTATTAAAAAAGCAGCAAGTTCGCGCCCAAAACGGTTACTGCCTGTTTTTCTGTCATCAAGAATCATATCGGATGCTCGATAGAAAACTTCCCCGATAATCGTCCCGCCGATAGGCGTGGCTATAATATCGTTTGTCGACGGATTCTCGTTTTCTAAGAACAATTCCCACATGAGGCTTCCTCCGAATGCAAAAGCCCCAGATTCCCAATAGTTGTATCCGTTCGATCGGGCACTGTTAAAATAGAGATTCCCATGATAGGGATGAAGAAACATGTTTGTTCCCATTTGATCGTTGTCCCAGACAAATCCGTTATTCAAATTATCTTTTATCGTATTTATGCTGATATACGCAAAGTCAGCCTTCTGTATGTACCTATCAAAAGCCCATACGCCCAGATTGATTCCTGTAATAATACCTGCGGCTCTCCATCCGTTTTTTTTATCGGCATAATAAGAAATGTCTGCGGTATCGGGGTTTTGAGGTTTGACGGACAAATGCCGCATATTGAACTGGGAATATGCTTGTATCTGAAAAAGCAATAACAACAATAGAACAGGTATGCTCTTTTTCATTCGTTAACAGAATAGTTTAATAAAAAAATGAAGATACAAATATATAGTTTTATGTTTATCTCATAAAAACAACAGTCAATTATATCAAAAAGTAACGGAAATTATGTTTATATACAAGATTACGGAGATTAATATAATATTTTGCTCATAAATAATGTAAAAATTTAAGCAGATAAGCATTGTTTTAATGTCAAATAAAAATATATTTGTATAAACCTTACTAAACAGATAATGCCATGACAAGAATTAAACCTTTTAAAGGCGTCAGACCACCTAAAGAAATGGTTGAAGAAATCGTATCCCGCCCTTATGACGTGCTCAATTCGGAAGAAGCCCGAAAGGAAGCCGAAGGAAACGAAAAGTCTCTGTACAGAATAATAAAACCCGAAATAGATTTTCCCGCAGGAACAGATGAGCATGATCCTAAAGTGTATGAAAAAGCGGCGGAAAATTTCAAAATGTTCCAGAATAAAGGCTGGTTACGGCAGGATGATGAAGAGCATTATTACATCTATGCGCAAACAATGAACGGCAGAACCCAATACGGCTTGGTTGTGTGTGCCCATGTGGATGATTATATGAAAGACAGGATAAAGAAACATGAACTGACACGGAAAGACAAGGAAGAGGATCGGATGAAGCACGTCAGAATAAACAATGCGAACATAGAACCTGTCTTTTTCGCTTATCCCGAAAGAAAAGATCTGGATGAAATAGTAACTCAAATTACTGCCCAAGCCCCTGAATATGATTTTACGGCAAAAGACGGTGTAGAACACTGCTTCTGGATAGTAAACGATAAGAAAATAATCAGTCAAATAACTGACATATTTTCTGACATTCCTCATTTATACATAGCAGACGGGCATCATCGTTCGGCGGCAGCCGCATTGGTTGGGGCTGAAAAGGCAAAACAAAATACTGACCACAGAGGTGACGAAGAGTATAATTATTTTATGGCTGTCTGTTTCCCTGATAAACAACTGACTATCATTGACTATAACAGGGTTGTGAAAGATTTGAACGGATTGTCGGAGGAAGAATTTTTGAAGAAACTGGAAAAACATTTTACCATTGAAGAAAAAGGAGGCGAAATAGTTTCGCCACGCAAACTTCACGAATTTTCGATCTACCTGAACGGTAAATGTTACATCCTTGTTGCAAAAGAGGATACTTATGACGATAACGATCCGATAGGAGTGCTGGACGTAACGATTTCGTCTAAATATATTTTGGATGAAATATTGGGTATAAAAGATTTGCGGACCGATAAGAGAATTGATTTTGTCGGTGGAATACGCGGGCTTGGGGAATTGAAAAAACGAGTTGACAACGGGGAAATGAAATTGGCAATAGCCTTATATCCTGTCACAATGAAGCAGTTAATGGATATAGCCGATTCGGGCAACATTATGCCTCCCAAAACAACTTGGTTCGAACCCAAACTCCGATCAGGATTAGTAATTCATAAACTGGAATAGAATAATAGACAAATTATTTTTCGTTATCATCTTTTGTTATATGCACCCTCATATTAAAAGGTGATGTTCTTGGTTTGTTTTCATTAATATATTCTTTTGGCATATTAATGTCGCTTCCGTCGCGTTGGGCTCTGTAATGCGGAGATAACAGTTCTATACCTTCTCTGTTGAACACATCCTGCACATTTTTATTAAGGTTCGAATATATGTTTGCCATATCGTTGGCTTCTTTTGTATATATGTTTATTTGGTATTCAACATAAAAATCATCGAGAGCAAGTTGCAGAACAAACGGTTTCGGATCACTAAGCACATTGGGCGTATTTAATCCTGCTTCTATCAGAAGTTCATGGACTCTTCGCCACGGGATATCATATCCCATAGTAACGGTTGTGTACAAAATCAGTCCGTATTCTTCAGCCGAATGGGTATAGTTTTACTGTCTGGGCACTCATAATAGTGCCGTTCGGTATTGTTATAATTTCATTTTTTGGCGTTTTTAAACGTGTAACCAATGGCGTTTTTTCGATAACGTTTCCTAAAAATTCTCCCATTTTTATTCTGTCTCCCAATTTGAATGGACGCATATAGGTAATTACAATTCCTGAAACGATATTAGCTATCACAGATGTGGATCCCAGTGAAAACAAAACTCCCAGAAAAACGGATATTCCCTGAAAAGCCGGTGAGTTAGAACCCGGTAAATGGGGAAATATCAGGATAACCATAAAAATGTAGAGTATAACTTTTATGATGCTGAATGTCGGCATAGCCCAATCGGGATAAAATCCGTTTACCACCATGGATCCTTCGCTTATTTTATCGGCGATTACCTTTATTCCTTTTATGAGAAACTTGAATAGGACGAATATAACGATGATTGAAAAGAGGTCGGGAATAAAATTTCGGACGGCAACAAGCGCGCTTTTCAGAGGTGATATAATGTATCCGATAAGTGTATCTGCAAGCCATTTCGTTTCGGGAAAGAGGCTGAAAAAAGCGTATAGGCAAAGGTACAGAATAATGATTATGACAATGATTCTGATAATTTTCAGCAAAAATAAGGCTATTGCAATTTGCTTATCGGCATCCAATATATATGTTAATTTATCTATTGCCCTGTTTTTCTGCTTTTTTATGAATATCCTTAGTTTTTTATATCCGATATTCATATATTTCAAACAGAAGAAGGTTATGATAAGAATCAGCAGAGAAAGTCCTACCTGTTTCAGTATGTTTTGCCAACTTCCCTGAGCCCGTTCTTTTTCTATCGAGTGAACGATAATTTCGAGGTATTCTTTTGCTATTTCCGCCTTTGTTTTCTTTAATACTTCCGCCTGTGGATCGGTTATGCCGATAATGGTTTTTCCGTAATAAGTGATAAGATATATTCCTCCGTCGATCTCTATTTTTAAAGAATCTGCATCGAATAATATGTCTTCTTCCAATATTTTAATATTTTCCTCTATTGATTTTGCACGCTGCTGAGGAGTAATTGATCCAATGTTACCATATATAAAAAAAAGGGTATCCTGAAATGGGACTATGGGGGCTTTTCTTTTCGAGTAGTCTATTTTGACAGTATCTATGGATATTTCTTTTGTCGGAACGGTTGGTTTTGTATCCTTCTTTTTTTGGGCGTAAGATGAAGTTGTACTATACCCGATTAAGAATAGAATTAAAAATATTGAAAAAATAATTTTCTTTTTCATATTTTCTTCTTAGGTTTAATTAAAATTAATCGCGTAAATGTAGTTAAAAAAATAAATTGTCAAATACATTGCGTTGCATAAGAAAATACCGTGTTTATCGGTTTTTCTGATAAATCACTTTCAATAATCTATAAATGAGATATTTATAATATATAAAAAAGATTTAGAGTATTAGAATAATTAAAAAAACATGTTACAGTATTTGTGTAATAAAAAAATGTGATGTACATTTGCACACGCAAATAAACAAGGCCCCGTGGCTCAACTGAATAGAGCATCTGACTACGGATCAGAAGGTTACAGGTTTGAATCCTGTCGGGGTCACGCATTATTAGGAGGGCACTTGCAATAGAAGGATTGTTAAGTGCTTTTTTATTAATAAGATTGTTTTATATTAGTAACAAGATTAGATTAATTTGGTCAAAAATATATTGATTTTATATATTTAAGAGGTCAAAATACAAATTTACAATGAACAGAAAGATTAATTTAGCGGCATTTTTCGTATTGATGTTATGCTATTTTTCTTCTTGTAATGGGTATAAGGATTTGCCATACATGAAGGATTCGGACAAACTTACACAACAGCAATTATTGTCTACTGTCGGAGGGCATGAAGCCAAAATAATGCCAAATGATATATTGAGCATCACCGTAAATTCAACAATAACAGGAGCCGCAACAGATTTTAATTTACCTGTGGTTTCAAGAGAAAACAGCAATTCTGTCCAAACGAATATATCTCGGGCAGAAGCTCAATCGGGGAGTTTACAGAATTATTTAGTTAATAATAAAGGATATATTGATTTTCCTATATTAGGTGAACTTAAACTTGCCGGCATGTCTTTGCAGGAAGCGGAGGATTACGTTGCATCTCTAATATATCCAAAATATATATCTGAAAAGCCAATTGTAAATATAAGGTTTTTAGATTTTAAGATTTCGGTGTTAGGAGAAGTGGCGCGTCCGGGCGTTTATAAATCTGAAAATGGACAAATGACTATTTTTGATGCATTGGCTTCAGCCGGAGATATGACTATATACGGAAAACGCGACAATGTTCTTTTAATGCGTTTGAAAGATACCGGAGAAATAGAATTGCATAGGATTAATCTACAAAATAGTGACTTGGTTTTAAATAAAGATATATTCTATCTTCAACAGAACGATAAACTGTATGTTGAGACAAATAAGGCAAAAGGTAATAATTCGCGCTTCGGTACATTTGAATCTATTAGTTTGTCTGCTTTATCAATAGTCATTTCAGTTATAGCCATTATCACGAGATAAAATTATGCAGAAAAAAATAAGCAAAGAAAATGATTGGTCAAATGAAGATCAATTAACGATAACTGATGTGATTTTCGAATATGTCCGTTATTGGAAGTGGTTTGTTATATCAATAGCCCTGTTTTTGTTGATAGGAATAATAATAATAGCTACTTCAAAATTAGAATATAAGCAGTCCTTATCTATATTACTAAATGAAGGCGAGAATAAAAGCTCAGGAACAGCTGACTTTAATTTAGAGGCTTTAGGGCTTATGCAAACTACTAACAATATAGACAATGAAATTGCTATTCTTACTTCTCCCGATTTAATTGGACAAGTTGTCGATTCGTTAGGCTTAAATGTATCTTATTATAAGAGAAACAAATTACGCGATATTGAAATCTATGATAAATCTCCATTTTCTGTAAATGTATTGACAAGCGATGGTTCTGTTAATAAGAAAATCTCATTAAAATTTCATATATCTAAAACAAATTCAAAGTATTTATTGAACGGAACTTTGAGATCGGTTGAAGGCGATAATATTGAGATAAAGGAAGAAATATCCGGTATGCCGGCATTGATAAACTTGCCAGATTCGGCTGGTGTATTAAGCATCAAGCTTACAGATGAAAAAATAAAAGAATCTGAAAAATATTATATTCTTATTAATACTCGGACAACTACTGTAAATGCTCTTGTATCCAAATTGTTAATTAATTCTACAACAAAATACTCCTCTGTTCTAAACATATCATTGGAAACAGAAAATGTGAATAAAGGAGCTGTAATTTTAAAAGAATTAGTTAAGCAATATAATGAGTTGAATAACAGAGTTAATAATCAGGTTGCATATAAAACATCCCTTTTTATTAACGATCGTCTAAAAGAAATATCCAGAGAATTAGGTGATGCGGAAGAAGATGTTGTTGATTATAAGCAAAAAAATAAAATTACGGATTTAAGTTCGGAAGCGAAGCTTTTTGTTGAACAATCCGGGGATAATGAACATCGTCTGATTGAATTAGAAACACAAATTAATATACTATCTTTAATAGAGAATTTCATCAATAATCCTGTAAACAAATATGCTCTTATTCCAAATCTGGAAATAACGGATCCTGCCTTATCAAAAATTATTATAGAATATAATGATAAGCTCTTAAGGAATGATTTATTAATGAAAAATACGGGAGAAGATAACCCATCCCGTAAAAAAATTTTAGCAGAAGTTGACAATACTAAAATGGCAATATCAACTTCACTGAAAAATACAAAACAAGCTTATATTCTTACAAAACAAGATATTGAAAAACAAATAAGGGTAACCCAATCTCGTATACAATCCGTTCCGCAACAAGAGAGAGGTCTACTGGAAAAGGTGAGGCAACAACAAATAAAAGAAAGTTTGTTTTTGTTTCTTATGCAAAAACGGGAAGAGACAAATATTTCGATAGCTTCTTCCGCTGAAAAAGCTCGTGTAATTACATCACCACGAGAAACTCTTGATGCTGTTTCTCCGAAATCTAAGATTATATTATTAGCAGTGTTTATTTTAGGAATAGCTCTTCCGATAATTCTAATATATCTGATAAAATTATTTAAGACTAAAGTAAGCAATAGAGTCGAACTTGAACAATTATCTAATGTTGATATTGTAGGTGAAATATGTAAAAACAGCAGTAAAGATGATACAAATATTGTTGTTCTGAATAATTCGAATGGAGCTATTGTTGAAATGTTCAGATCGTTACGTAATAATTTGAATTTTATTTTTAAGCATGAATATAATAAGGCGATATTAGTTACATCGACAATGCCCGGTGAAGGAAAAACTTTTATAAGCATAAACCTTGCATTTAGCTATATAATGGCAGGTAAATCTGTTTTGTTGATCGGTGCGGATATTCGTATACCTAAACTGAAAGTTTATTTAGATTTAGATGGAAAGTTAGGATTAACGGACTATCTTATTGATTCTGATTCAGACTGGAAAAAATATATTAATACTGTTACTGAGAAAGAATATAATTTAGACGTAATTATATCGGGAACAATTCCGCCTAATCCAAATGAGCTATTAATGTCTCCGAAATTAAAAACTTTACTATCTGAGGCTAAAAAAAATTATGATATTGTAATCTTGGATACAGCTCCGGTTGGATCGGTCTCTGATACATATATGGTAAGTGAGTTTGTAGACATATCCTTGTATGTTGTTCGCGAAAATGTAACTCCTAAGAATGCTATTGCATTCATTAATTTACAAGAAGAAGAAAATAAATTAAATAATTTATATATAGTATTCAATGGCTCTTCCTTAGATGGCAATTATAAATATGGCTATGGAAGGACCTACGGATATAAAAACTAAACAGGGGCTGATCGGTTTTGACAGCGAGATGAAGTGGTTTGTAAGCATGCAGTGCGTAGTCGGCTGGCACTATAATCTCAGACGTCAAAATTTTAACTGGCAATAACAATTACGCTCTTGCTGCTTAATCGAAGTATAGTAGATATAGCTTAATCCCGATACAAGGTGTTGGGACAAGACATCACCCGGAAGCTGTGGCTTCGAAGCGTTCCGATACGGTGGTGCAGGTAAATCGGAGATAGGTTTAGGGAGGCTTCGGCTCTTTTCCGAAATTAAAGAAGCTAAGGTTTGGGTTGGTGGCTTCGGTCTTGCCCATTCCCTACAATTAAAGCGAAGATAAGCATGTAGAAAGCAAGTTAGTTCCTTGTTTGGACGAGGGTTCAACTCCCTCCAGCTCCACTAATAACATTGATTATCAATGATTTATAATCAATAAGGACTAAAAAAAGGACTAAGATTTACTTCTTAGTCCTTGTTTTTATTATCAACTCACAATAATAGATTGATTGGATTAATTTTTTACTTGTCATCTTTTATATGGGCTTTTTAGGTCTCTTTGGTCTGCCTCCGTGAATATTTCTAGGTATTTCGGAAGCGACGGCATCTTTTAATTCGAATATTGCTAGATTTGATAATTCATTGTATTTGGCTACTATTCGGTAACGCAGTGCTTCATCCCAGTCAGCCACTGACCATATTTCACGTACAAGCGTAGAGCAGCCTACAAACAGTGATCCGTGCCGTGTGTATGTTTGTCCTATTACGGGATAACTATCCGGATCATTGATGCTTGTGGCTTCAATGATTAACGAATGTCTGACAGCATTCCATTGAAAGCGTATTCCTTCGGGACTGCCTATCAGTCTTAATACAGCGTTCGATATGAAAATTGTACCTTTCTGCCATTTGATATCGATATAAGGACAATCGTTCGCATAGATTAATTCGGTATCAGGGATATCTTTATTTTTTTTCGTTTGTTCCATCTTATGTCGTCTCTTTAATGTTGTCATTTGATTCAACTTTATCTTCCACCATCTTCTTAGATGGTAATTCTGGTAGCGTTATTTTTACAAAGCCTTCCGGTACTCCCTCAAAGGTCTTTACTATTTCAACCTTATTTTCCTCATAAGATTGCCCATAATGCCCCTGCCAATGTGATGGGGTCAACGGTATGCGTTCTCGGTGTTTCGGATTATTCGGACTTGGTGCGGAGATGCTTAGGTATGCTTCCGCATTAACGAGTTCAAAAACAAATAATTTTTCGCCCTTGCTTGTTAGTAATGTTCCCAATACTTTGATCGTGGCATTAATATCCCACTTCATATCATTATAAAGTTGTGCAGTAAATACTTTACCTGTGATTTTTCTAGGTTCTACCTTTTCATGCTTATTTACTTTACTCCATTGTATTGAGTCTTTTTCATCCTCAATAGATGGTTTAGCTATTATTCGCTTTTTCTCTGAGTTTATCAGGATTTGAATAAATCTGCATTCGTCAAGTTTTCGTATGGCACGAACATTAAAATTAACTGAGCCATATTTCAAAGTCATAGATGGACAGTTTGTTTTCGAAAAAAACTCTCGACGCACTACTTCGTAGCCCTCAAAATCAAAACTGTCTACTTCACGTTCAATATAAGAAATCTTACCGTCCCGAGTAGGTTTAGTATACACCTCTTGCGGCTTAATTTCCGCTTCTCTATTTTCATCTCTGGCATTACCATCGTCTGGTTCAAATTCAATGTTTTTCTGCATATTATTCATGGTTAATTTCTTCTGATAATTCGAATTCTGCAAGGCTCTTTTGACAGAATTCTGTAAGTTCAACTATTTGTCCGGCAAGTGAATCAATCGGCTTGCTTTCGTGTAATGCTTGCCAAAGACCTTCAATGTCAATCTTATATAATCCGCAAGCAGCAATATTCTCATAGTAATCATCTCCATAGCGGCTTGTGTATTTATCTGGTAATATATAAATGTCTTTTTTAGGGGGGATTATTTCAGCATTTCGTAAATCAAAGAGCATAATACTCTCGTTTTCTCTTGTCCTCTTCGCCCCATATATGCGATATCGATATCCAGATTTAAGTCCTGCGGATTCTAATGCGATAGAAGTAAAGTGGGAATGATGTACTGGCTTTATAATACATATATCATTTATACGTTCTGAGAAAACTTCGCTCACAGATAGGCGAAGAGCCAAAATTGCTTTCAAGGGATGAAATAGCATTTCGGCTTTCTCCGCCCGAAGTGCTTTCTTACAAGCTACGTTAAAAATAATCTTGCCATCTTTTATTGAACAAGCAGGCTTCGTACGATCATCAAAAGAAAAGGTCGAAACAATGTCATAAGTCCTTAAATCGAATATACTTGCTTTATCGGCTAAAATATTAATTTTTGGATCGTCATCCTCCTCATAAATAGAATGTGATGCTTTAACATAATCATTCAGTGTGTATCCTCTCACGTTTTTACTCACAACAACAAAGCCTTTGAGTATACCTTCAGAAACAGCTTTTAGGTATGGGATACCGTTTTTGCCTCTTCTATTTTTTATTATTCTGAGTGCAACGTCATAGGCTTCTGGCGGTACAATTGCCTCGTGATGCTCTTTGTGATAATATTGCGGCTTTTCTCCCTCGTTCTTTTTAGATTTATGAGTCTTATAACTTCTTGTTATTGTTTTTCTGGCTCTTATGGCACCTGCATACTTTTCATTAGAAAGTAAAGCTCTTACTCCGCTTACTGTCCAATGCACATTGCCTAGCCTACTTTTAAGACCGAGGATATTCATAGTTTTTGCTATATCCGAAAACGAATATCCCATGATAGCTAAAGCATAACAAAGTCTTACGGTTTTAGCTTCTTCTTTATTTATAGTAAGTGGGCTATCACGTCCTTTTTCTTTATTGTAGCCGAGAACAGGAAACGCATAGTATTTTCCTTGTGCGAAAAGGTTATCTACTGCCCAGGTAATGGCTTCGCTTTTCAGTCGCGATTCTTCTTGAGCGAACAAACCGGAGAAATGTAATGAGCATTTCTCCTGATGTTCCCGAAAGTTGATATTCTGTCTGCTTCAAAATAAACCTCCACCGGTGACTCAAGAGAGTTCAACATATTTATATAGTACAGTAAGTCTCCTAAGTTTCTTGCAAATCGTGAAATGCTTTTAGTCAAGATGATATCAATTTTTCCGAGCCGGCAATCCTCTATCATTCTTAGAAATCCCTTTCTTTTCTCAACGCTGGTCGCTGTAATCCCATCATCCTCATATATGGCAATAAACACATATTCCGGATTACCTTTGATGTAATTTTCATAATACTCTCTTTGCAGCATAAGCGATCCTTCTTGTCCGACTGAATCGGTAGAAACTCGCACATAGGCAGCTGCACGCATCTTGTGTCCACGTGTTTTCAATATCTCAATAGGAACAGCAGGATAAATCGTCACATTACCCTTTTGTTCGGGAATCCCGAATGATGTTTTTCTTGCGGTCGTATTATTGCTCATATGCCATATTGTTTTTAAGCCTTATCTGCTAATTACATTTTTATGCATATACAAAAGTAGGGAACGATTACCGTGTTATCTCATAGCATTTTTTTTCATTATTTCCAACTATAAATGTATTAGTTTTCTTGTGAATTTAAAACATTATACTCTAAAATATTTGTTTTTAACTATTTATGGCTTCTGTTTAGCCATTATTCTTATACTTTTATGGAACTCTATATATTTCTGTGTAAAGACTAACCTTTACTTACTCGTCTATTGCAAAGCTCTCTCCTGTTTTATATCCATTTAGCATTGCTTCTAGCACCTGAATCATATCCAGACGAAATGATTCAGGTGCTAATACGGCTAGTTTATCTCTGTTCCATAAGAATTCTTGTTTAAGGTCGTACGTGGGTCTGACAAATATCTCGAAGTCAGTATAATCTTCTGTTTCGTTGATAGATTCCTGAGACTCATGTATTGGTACATCTTTCAGATATAGATTCTGAGGAAAGAAAGCCCTGAATCGAATTGTGATAGGATCATACTGACGGATTATACCGTAGCAATGAGCAAAGTAGGTATCCGGATTAAGGGTTTGTTTTAATTCTTTCGACAATTTATGTTGCTTTTCTATAATAGACGCGTCAAGAATTCTTTCGAGAGCGAATGTTGTACGTCTATTTTGCTCTACATCTGTTCCAATCACGTACCAACGTTGCTTAAACAGACGGATAAAAACGGGTACAAAAAAATATTCTTTGGGTAGTTTATAGTGAGACTTATAGGTTAATCTTAAAGATTTATTTTGCTCTATACTATCCATTATGATTTGGATTCTTTGTACGCCCAAAGGTGCATCTTCTAAAATTAGGTTCTGATGTTTTTGGCACAGTTCTCCCAAGTTAGAAATGCGTAAACCATTTAGCAACCATTGAATAGCTGTGTTCTTATCCAATTCTTCGGTTGAGGCAATTTTGTAGACACCTCCATTATTTTTTTCGCATACAATATCAATGTTAAAGAGCGATTCTGTTTCGTTTCTGTAACGGTGGAAGCTTCGCTCGGTTAACAAACCTCCATCGGGATTGTAAGAAGAGATTCTCCATTTATGTTGAATTTCGTCAATAGTTAGTCCCTGTTCGTTTAGCAATAAGGTATCTACTAACCAAATACAGAATTTATATTTAAAGTTCATATAGTCAATCTATTTTGAGAAATTCAAAAATCTTATTAGCTATCAATTTGCTCGCTTTGTAAATCAGTTTTAAACTTAATATAAAATAAATTATAATGCCCACAATCCAGTACCATTCAAGTTCAAAAGGGTTTGTGGCTGTTGTCGCACCACTTTCTTCTAATAGAATTAATACAAGCATTGGAATAAAAAAGAGAATTGCCGAACCACCTGTCAATACCAAACAAAATATGATAAATGTAATTATTCCTTTCATAAGATACTATTTGATGATAAAATAAATGATATATTTTAATATAATGTATGTGATATAGAACAAGGTAAATCCGCCAATAGTCACAGCTAGTAAAGCTCCAATGATTCCCATAGATTCTTTTAACACAGCAAAACTAGCCAAAGCAAATATGGCTGGGATTGAGTATGAGACAAGGCATATCACCAGGGATATCCAACTTGCTATATTTTTCTTCTTCTCCAATTATACAATATCTATTGAAATTGCAGAATCATCGGCTATGTTAAGCAAGTAGACTTTGTCATCTTTTATACTCAGACTTTTTTTGCTCGTTGTTGTATTAGGATAGACGCAAAGCCTTCATCAGAAAACGATAGTTCTGAATTCTCTTTTAGTTTTTCGACGATGGTACAAATGGGGATATTTACAAAAAGTGTACTTCGCGACACTGTAATGAAAAGTTGGTCTTTGTTTGTGCTTACAGAGATTCGATACTTCCCGAATTTCCAAATTTGCTCTTTTCCGATTTCTGCGGTTTTTACTTTTTCCATAGCATTCTGTTTTTAATAGTTCTATTTATAATGAATGATATGACAAAAATAACAGCTCTTGTTGCCAAGAGCTGTCAGTGAAGGAAGAATGTGTTGTTTTTTTAAAAATCGAGATATAAAGTTTCATCTTTATTATCCCAAACTTTGCAAAACTCGGAGAAACTTTCTAATGGATTTTGTGAGACAATGGAACTTATTCCTCGAAGAGATGCTAAAATTATTTCCCTATCATCACTCTTTAGTGCATCGTCAAGAGCAGCATAATGTGCATTCAGAGCAGTTTGACGCTCCCCAAATACCATTTGTAGTATTTCCCTTGTTTGTTCATATTTCATTGTCATTAATCGAATCTCTTTATCATTCTGCTTTTCTAATGCTTTTAGCTGAAATGACATTCGATTATGTTCTCTCCAAGCTTCTTGTATTTTATTTAGAGCATCAGGGTTGTCTTTTAAATGATTCTCTAACCTTGTAGCAACTACAAGGCTCGCCTTTTTTAAAGTGTTTTTTTTTGAATCGTCACTCATATTATTCTATTACTTTTGATTGATTTATTTTATTATATTCCGAACACAATATCATTAAATGTTTAATATCTTCCTTAAATTGTATTGATTGTATGAAATCTTCCTCTGCTTTATTTTTGAATATATATCTACTTAGACTAGGTTCCCCAAATATTTTATCTCTTAGTGGTTCATAAGCTGCAATAAAGGCTTTGTTACAAACAACTAGAGCTACTAATATCTCTGACTGCCTTAATAAACTTGCTTTATATATCAGAATAGCATGAATACTCTGATCTATATATTTTATAGCACTATTAATACCATATTCTGCTTTGATTAATGCCTCTTTCATTTCTTTATTTACATCAATAATCTGTTCTATCGAATGAAAAAGAGCATCTACGGCAAAATCTATCGCTACATCGGTTAAGTCCCCTTTAGAGACTCCTCCCTTAATTTCAATAGATTTATTCAGTTTATCCAAAGAATTGCTTAAACTTAATCCCATATTTGAAAAGAACAAATCTGACTGATAATTAACATCTTTAACCTTATCTACTTTAAGATCCATCACTTCAGCTATTTCGTGACTTTTGTCTACTAGAACCACTTGCTTTTTGCCCTCTACTTTTTTCTTCCCTATAAAAATCAATTCTTTAGCAAGGAATAAGTTTCTATAAGATGTTATTCTGGCAGTTTCCAGATAGTCACTTAATCTCTTGTTAAAATCTGCTAAAATTTTCAGATTTTCCTTTAGATCAGAACAAGAAGCAGAAAGGCATCGTAACCGATCCATCTTCTTCTCCAATTTAGAAGACTTCCCTCCGGTAATAACATTCTTACCAAATCTTTTTACACCTCCCAAGAAACTAGTATCTTTCGATTCATCCTCAATAATACATTCGTCTGAAAGAATTTCCTTTACATCTTTCATAAAAGGATCTAATTCCTTTATATATTTGGATAATTCATTATAAAATTTCTCAACCTCTAATTCTTCCCCACCTAAAATAGCATCTGTTTCAAAATGTCTTCTATAGTAAATATTATTATACCTATAAACATAATATGGCATCCCTATTAAATCACAAATTAATAAAACTATTAACATGTAAAATAAAGACTGTGACAAATAACTGTACTCTGGTATAGAAAATAAAAGAAATGGTGAATTCCAATATACCTTCAATATAGAGAAATTCACTATAATCAAAGTGATTGATAAAATGAATGTTAAGCAACCCCAGAAATACCTTCTCAAATAAAACGAATGCATACCCCATATTCCACCTCCGATAAAAACAAGATAAACTTTCCATAATGCTAATGGTTTTGCCCTATCTGAATTAGACTGAACTCCAAATACAAAATTAATGAAAGCTATAAGTAGAAAAAGAATAACTAAAATAAATACTAGCATAATTTTATCCTTTTACCACATTTTCCATCATCCACTCATACATTTCAACATTAGATTTACGTGCAGTAGGATGAAAACTGTTTATTAATATTAGGTTATTTTCTTGGTTATAATATACCCAACTGTTCTTTTGGGTAAATGTAAGTTCTTTGTAAATTATGTCTGTAGCAACATTAAATACTACTTGACCTCCGCAAACAATAATGTTGGGAGATAAAATATCGAGTTCTTGACGCAGATAATTAGCATAGCGTTTGCCGAAATCGTATACAACGCTATCGTCGGCAGTAGCTCCGCCTGATTTCTTTTTCACATTCACATAAGCATAAGGATATTCAGATAATGCTTTCATCTGGTTCTTGGCATCAAATACCTCTTCAATAGCAGGATAGGCAGTGTGAGTGTAATTGGTTAACCCATATAGCCAAGCCGATAGTCGATTGTAGAATAATCCATTGGGAGAATGTCCATTGATAGAGCCTGTCCACTCGCGAACATCTTGCCCATCGTTGTCGTTGTTTTCTTTCAGCAGAAATAGTATTTTCCTTTTCGAATTTTGCCACAACGTACTTTCTTGTCCACTGCGGTAGATCAGTCCATCTTCACAAAATCCCAGATCGTCATTCTGTGTCATTTCATCTCTCCAGGATCGAAAGAGAGCATTTAGTTTTGTGTTTATCATACAATTATTTTAGTTAAAAACGAGTTTCTGTAATAGAAAAAGCGTGGCACTGTACGCCTATTTTGTTTAGAGGTATCGCCAAACACCTTGTAGCAAATAAACAACAGCCCACGCCTGATATGCTGTACAAAAGGTACAATCATCAAACAGGAACGTTATGTTTATCCTTGCTACATTAGTCAATTGGCGATTTCCCTAAACAAAGGACGAAACTTTACGCTTCTTCAAATATACATTAGCAATCTATCGTTGCTGACGGCAAATATATGCAAATATTTTCGGAAGCGAGTAAAAGGGCTGTTGCTATTATTTGCTCCGACAAAAATAAAATTGATAACTGCCAAATACTGTCATCTTCTAAACATTTTACATTTTAATTCCTTTATCCTTCTTTAGTTTATCTACTTTGTCCCTGCTGTTTTCTAGGTTCATTAATTTTTATCCCAATACTCTGCTGAAATTCCCTATACTTCTGCCTAAACCAACTTCGATCATCCACCCCATCAATAGTCAGCTCGTATTTGTTCGTATCTTTGGGGTGTGTCTTAATTTCAGCTACAGAATATTCTGTTTCGAAATGTCTTTGGTATTCGGGAGAATATATTTTTCCTTTAAATCCGACAGGCTTCATATCCAGTATATCCTTAATCAGGCTTTCAGAGAATCGCATAACCTGCAACACTCTTTCAATCCAAAGTAAATCTTTGAGTTTGGGAAATAGATCATGAATCTTCTTTAGTTCCTGTTTTAGTTTATCATATGCTGTTTCGTGCTCTTTTCGCTGGGTTTGCATACTTTGCTTCAAATCTTTTACTTCCAGAACCAAGTCCGCGTTTTCTTCTTTCAAATTTTCAATCTCTTGCTGTTGCTTTTTTACTTTTGAAGTACCTATCATTGAGCCAATCCCCTCGATAATAGTAGAACCTACATCGGCAGCTGTATTTTTAAACTTTTCGGCTTTCTTTTGGTTTTTGATCTCTTCTAAAGCTGTTTGTTCCGCTTCTTTCTGTTGTAAAAGCAACGCAATATCTATTTGCAGATTATTAGATTCTACTTTCTGATTACGAAAGTGCTCCGACGTTGAAATATGTCGAGCTTCCGAACCTTTTACTCCACGTTTTAAGCCATATTTAGCCATAGCTTCTGCATAGCTATCCTGATAATGAGTTAATTTCTCTTTAGTCATCACATCATCGGCACAGAGTCGAGGTCTGTTTGTGCTTTTCTTCTTGTACTGTTTTTTAGGGACTTCCTGTTCTTTATTCGATTTCTTTTGTCTCCGCTTTCCTTGAACAATAGGAACTACCGCAACATGAATATGGGGAGCATCTTCATCCAGATGTAAAGTTGCTGCCACAACATTCTTCTCTCCGTATTCTTTCTTCGCCCAGTCCATACTGTCCCGGCACCAGTCATCAAGTTTTCCTCCCTCTTGTATTTTTAGCATATCTTCCGTACTGCCCGATAAGATAAACCGAATTACCTGTACCTGATTCTTTCCAACTTTTCGGCTTAGCCCTGCATTTTCTATTCGGTGCTGTATCGCTTCCGTTCTGTTGGTTACTCCGTCGGGAAATTCAATCAGGTCTTTGTTTAAATGTGTTCGGGTTGGATCAACATTCGGAGCAATCACTTTTCGTTCTATATGGTCTGTCATCGCGGATTCATTTCCGGGCGATTTATCTAAATGGAGAACAACATATCCCATGATTATTTTCAATTAAAAGTTCGTAAATTTGAGAATTGATAACCAAGCCTGCCGACAAAAACTGAGTCGGCAGACAATGATTCATCATTGTAAATTGTCGCTTCCAAGCGACTGCGGTCGTTAGACCGCTAGGGGGATTCAAAAGGGGGAACGCCTTTGCCTATTGGGGTTTTTTAGTGGAAGTGTAACGAGAGCGTAAAGAAAAACCCCTAATAGGCTATGGCTTTATCTAAAGTCCCTTGGGAACGCACGAAAACTCAGGGTCTGAAACCTCTCGATGGTTTCCGTTTTTCTTGAATAACTGGCTTCTCTTTTAGCTGTATCTGCTTGGTTGAAACAAGATACTCGTTCAGGTCTTTGTACTCACTATACTCTGTAGACTTATCTATATGTGTCCAACCTTGTGTACGGCTCCATTTGTTTATCTGTTGAGTCGCATTTCTGCCGGCTTCGTCATTGTCCAAATAACAATAGACCTTAGGATATAATTTGATAAAGTCCATCGCCTTAGGCAGATTATGTACGGAATTGAGTATAACAGCATCCTGTTTAGATACTTTCATATTTTTCAATGTCAGATAGGAGAGATAGTCCATAAAACCCTCGAATATTAAACAACTCTCTTTGTTTGTATCCATACCGGAATAGGTTGTTATGTCCTTATTGGTACATCCCTGAAAATACTCACTACGCAACTCATAACCCTCGGAATTGTTCGGAAATCCTACAGCAAAGTAATTCCTGTTATTTACTGAGTAGTGGACTTCCTTACAATGGAGCTTTGCTGCATCGGTATTGATAGAACGTTTGTTCAGATACTGTCCTAAGGACGGATGAGACAGAGGTATTGCTTTTAGAATCGTTATTCTTGGATCTTCCTTTGTTGTTTCATTGGAGATATTCCTTTGAAAAGAAAAAGAATCGGGAATAGTTCCGCCAATGTGCTTTTCTAATAACCGCATGGCTTCGCCATTTGTACAGTTGTTTATCTTCATTGCCAGGTCTATCAATGTTCCACCTTCGTTTGCCCCGTAGTCTATCCACAGGTTTTTATTATAATCTACTTTCATACTCGCATTGTGGTCTTCCCGAAATGGAGAATGATACATGCCGTAATAACCCCGGTCTTTGGCTGGATGGATATTTAAATTTGCCAAATATCTGTGTATCGGATATAAATTAATTTCTCTTGTTTTCATACGTTAATTTTTTTTCTTTTATGGGAGTAGTTTAGTATGGTCTATCATATATATGCCCGAACTAAACTAAACCGATGGAACAGATTAGTAATAGAAATTGGAGTTGTAGCGATACAGTTTGTCTTCGCCTTGGATAATCATCCGCTTGTTGAATAGAAATTGTTTGAGTTTCTTTGCTTTATTGATGCCACACTCACAACCGACAGAGGCATAGCAAATACGCAATCTTTCAATCAAACTGGCATACGATAGCCCATCACCAATAGAGAATACAGCATCCAAAGCTTCCCGGTGTTTTTCTTCCGAAACTTCTTTGTAATCGAATGCTTTCTTTTTCATGGGTTGTTGTGGTTGATAGTTTTCTATCAGTTCAGGAAGGCTGTCGTTGTTGATACGGAAAGCAAAGGGTTCAAAGTCGCGATCTCGGATAAACATAGATGCTACAGAGCTGGTGTCTTTATCGAATTCATCTTTTGTAACTTGCAAAACTGTTTCGGCTTTGTTGTTCAATTCCGTTCCTAAGTGACCTCGTGTGTTATCATCTCCTTTATTCAGATGCAAGACAACATGAATATGTATTTGCTTTTCATCTGTCCATTGCATCAGCTTTGTAATCAAGGTCGTTGATTCGCTCGGACTATTGATATCATATACCAAGTCACGAATGCCGTCAATAATTACTAATCCTAAATGCTCTGTATTATTGATAACATGTTCAATAACTGTTATTCTAGCTTTCGGATCGCTTCCTCTCAGGCATAGAAACTCTAATGTTTTAGGCTGTTTGTTAAGTGGTAATCCTGCCAGAGCAAGAATACGTCTTAATACCTTGTGACAATGGAAAGGACTTTGTTCGGTATCGACATACAGAATCTTACGCTTAGTGTCTGAAAAACTGCCTTGATAGCTCAATATGGTTCCATTTATTAGAGCCGAAGCTACGATAGCACAAATATTGAATGTTTTCTTGCTCTTGGCTTTTCCAGTTGAAGCACTAAAATTACCCAGTGTGCCAATAATTGAATCATCCACACGAAGAACAACAGGAGGTTGCAGGAAGTTATCAGTAACCAACAATCGGGATTTCTTCCAAATGTCAGCTATGCTTATTCCTTCATCGGCTTTAGCTTGTGTTTTCATTACCTACGCCCTCCCGATTTTTGTCCAGCTAGTTCCAAAGCCTGTTCGGCATCGACAATAATCTTTCTGCCAATTTGTGTAATGGCTTTGGCTATCTTACCGCTTTTCTTGATTCGGCTAGCAGTAGGAATACTACAACCAAACAGACGAGCAATGCCCGCTATACCATATACATACTTTTTAGTGGTGTCAGGTACAACTGTCTTTGATTGCTGTTGCACTTTCGGTTCAGCGTGTTGTTGTAGAAACAAAAATTCTTCGCCTGTCATTTGCCATAAAGGCTTTACCCTAAGTTCATCTAAATTCATAATAATCAAAATTAAAATGATAGCAATCTGATAGCCGGCCGGTTTACCGTCATGCGATATTACAAAGGTACAGGGAATAGGAAAGGGTGGTCAGAAATCGTAGTTGAGCGGATTACTGGCTTTTGATAGTGAGAGATTTACGATGATAGTTTGTGTTACGATTTCGTAGTTGGGTCGTAGTGAGTTTGGAGAAAGTGGAGTGTCAGGAAAGGTTTTCTGATTGATTTTCGTTTGTATTTTGTTTTTCAACTTTTAAATTAAAGTATTCTATAAATTTAATTTCTCCTATACTTTGTAATAATTTTTGATTTTCAATGAAATCCTGTCCATATTTCAACCATCTTTTAGCAAAGCTTTTGAATTTTGGACATGGAAATATTTCGCAATTGAAACAATGAGTTATGCCCTTTTCTTGGCAACAGAGATGAAAAGTTTTACATTTTTCACAACGCGAAGAATTTATTTCTGCTCCTAAACATGGCTTTCTTTCCCTAACATAGATTGGGCAACCACCACAAAATACTCCGCAAGCAGGTACTCGACCTTTATATTCTTTCATTGTAAATCATTTTAAAAGCCATAATCGTAGAAAATAACTTTATAACTATCCTGAAGTGGTTCACGTCTTTTACTTTCAAAATTTTGCCCAATCTTTATTTTATAACGAGTTTCAAAAAACAATCTAATATCTGGGTTTTTCCCAGGCAGGAAATACTTATTCTCAAGTAAGCCTACTAGGAAAATAATTAGACTTTTAATGTCAACCCTATGAGTTTTATCATGCTTGGCTATCCAATTCAAAGTCTGATCTAGATACTTGTCTTTGATGAGTTGTTGTTCCAAAGAAAGAAATTTGTCAAACATTCCCGTTCTGAAAATAGTATCAGGATCAATTTCCAACGGTGTTTCAAATATTGTTTCAGCTATATCTAAGATAGGCTCTTCTTCTTCTTTTTCAATAGGAAAGTAACTTTCTATGATTGAAATAAAAGATTGAGTAAGCTCATAGATAAGTGAATAGAAGTTTCTAAGCATCCAACTGTTGGAGCGGATGTATTCAGACCTTTCATTTTCAAGTAGATTCTTCTCTATTTGATTTTCTTTCAGAAGTATATTTCGTTCTTGCTCTGTGGGATAAGGGTAACTTTGTATATCTTCTTTATCTTTAGCTAGCAACTCAAATTTACTCGCAAACAAATGTTCCTCATATAAGGAATAAACTTTTGAAAAATCTATGTTTGAAAAATCAGACTGTCTTGTTTTGTATATTTGAATATTGTCATTTAATAGTGAACGTAGACGAACGAGTATTTTTTCATCCAAAGAATTTACTATCATTCCTAAGATAAGATTCTCAATATTAAACTCTTTCAGTTTTTCGTGAACTTCGTGATATTCCGACTGGCGATAAGATTGGTGCATATCAGGAGCACAAGTATCGTTAAGCCAACGCTTATTGAGGTTGTCGTATAAGCTAGTCAGTTCTGTAATGGTGGTATTTATGTTATGAGTATCCATAGGCTACAAATCATCTAACTCTCGTTTCAATTCGGTCAGCAACTCTTTTTCTGATGGCAGATAAAGCTGATATTTGTTAGCCATTATCGTTCTATTCTCTTCAGGTAACGAATACTTAACGACTGTGTTGTTCTTATCAGCACAAAGTAGTATGCCAATGGTAGAATTTTCCTCAGGCATTTTCTCATTTCTGTCATAGTAGTTTACATACATTTGTAGCTGTCCGACATCTGCATGGGTAATTTTATGTGTTTTAATTTCAATAATCACAAAACAACGTAATAGCCTATTGTAAAATACCAAATCTATAAAGAATTCATCATCTTCTAGCAATATCCGTTTTTGTCTGGCAACAAACGAAAAACCATTGCCTAATTCAAGTAAAAAAGATTGTAAATTGGTTATCAATGCACTTTCTAAATCTTTTTCATAATAAGTAGCATCACGTTTTAAGCCTAAGAACTCCAACACCATCGGATCTTTTATTATATCTGTTGGTCGTTCCGGTATTCTTTCTTTTCGTGCTATTTCGAGAATAGACTTCTTGTCATTACTCAATAATAGCCTTTCGTATAATCCTGAATTAATCTGTCTTTCAAGTTCCCTACCAGTCCATCCATTATTGACAGTTTCCAACTCATAGTATTCTCTTTTATCTTCATTATCTATCTGAATTAAAAGACGGTATTGATACCAGTTCAATTGCGAACGCAGTGCGTTCGTAATTGGATATGTTCTGTAAAATTGACGACATTGCTCCAATACTCTAACAGAGAAACCGCTCCCAAATTCAGGCTGTATTTTAACTGACAGATTCCGTAACAAGTAACTGCCATATTCAGCTCTCTCTTTTTCTTGTTGTTCTTCAACAAAAATACGTTCGCCCAATCTCCAATACATTTTTACACGTTCGGAATCAACGCTTCTTATTGCCGAATCTCTAGCAGATGTTATAATGCCTTTTATATCAGATATAAAATCATTATGGAGTTCAATATTTTTATTGTTCATTTAGATAATGTTCAGTTTTACAATAATATTGCAAATATAATCACAGTTGGTTAAACTTATTCATTGCATTAGCTTTTATATCATCAGCAATATCAATATATGGCTTCATTGCTTTGTAGTCGCTATGCCCTGTCCACTTCATTACTACCTGTGCAGGAATACCCAAAGATAATGCATTACAAATAAAAGTTCTACGTCCGGCATGAGTTCCTAATAAAGCATATTTGGGCATTACTTCGTCAATTCGTTCATTTCCTTTGTAATATGTTTCTCGTATTGGCTCGTCTATTCCTGCCAATTCTGCAAGTTCTTTCAAATAATCATTCATCTTTTGATTGGTAATAACAGGCAATACTTTATCATGTTCAAAATGAACATTTTTGTACTTATTCAGAATGGCTTTACTATGGTCATTCAGTTCAATAATCAGACTATCTGCTGTTTTGACTGTGGTTACTTCAATGTGATTTTCTTTTACATCACTTCGCCTAAGATTGAAAACATCTGAATATCTTAATCCACTGAAACATTGAAAAAGAAATACATCCCTTACACGATCAAGATATTTTTTTGTTTCGGGAATATTATATTCTCTCAATTGGGTACGCTCTGTCCATGTTAGAAAAATGACTTTCTTTTGAGTGGTTTTAAGTTTAGGCTTGAAGGTTTCAAATACATTGTTATTATGATAGCTTTTTCTTAATGCCCAGCGTAAAAACCATTTCAAAAACTTCACTTGTTTTTCAATTGTGCTGTTCCTCATATTCTTTTGAGTACGAAGAAAGTTTACGTAATCAATTAGCTTATTTTCGGAAAAGTCTTCAAATACAATATGTCCATCAAAGTCTTTCAGATGATTTCTAACACTTCCAAACTTTTTATAAGTTGAGTCTGTCCAATCATTTTGTGTGCCAGATTCTTTTACAAACTCGTCAAAAATATCTATGAACGACTTTTGAGCCTCTTTTGGTTCATTAGAAAAATCCATGTCTACATCTCCTTTATTTGTTTTGTTGAATCTTTCTCTATATTCTTGAAGTGTAGGCAAGTGATCATTTACTTCAAATGTTTTGAAAGTCGTATCTGCCAAATTTTCAAGCCGTTGAATCTCATTGTTAATTTCAAGTGCTGAGACTTTCTTTTTACCATGTAGTCAGGTGCTGAAGCGTTGAAACCTTTGTCCCTCTTAACCCTT
>JBKYIJ010000008.1:0-2481987 GCA_047030855.1 Dysgonomonas sp. | reverse complement strand
GGTTACGTATTGCTAAGGTTAAGAGAGGACAAAGGTTTCAACGCTTCAGCACCTGGATTTTCACACTCGTAACAACCGGACTTTAATTTTACACCATCATACAGATTCGATACCTGTAGAAAATCATCATTCTTGTCCTATTTGTGACTTTTATTTTGATCCTTATATTCAAACGGAATCTGTAACTTTAGAGAACACCGTTATCTTGCATAATGTTGAAAGACAAATATATATAGATAGAATCATTAAAGAAAATAATCAAACTCTCTATCTAAGAGCTCCTCCTGTTTTTGTATAATGCAAATTTTGCTTTTTTTAAAGCAACGATATCCTTTATCTTTTTTTAATTTTTAATAAGTATATATTTCATGCGTATCGGATATATTCTGGGTATGGCGGGTTGTCTAATGTTTAACTTGTCGTACGCTCAAGAAGAAAAAAACGATTCCCTGAAAAGTGCGTCTTTGCAAGAAGTTGTTATTGAAGAAACTTCGCAAAGGTCAAAGAATCGCAATTCGACATTAAATACTGATGTTGTAAATCAAACATTCTTAAAAGAGCATTTTACAGGGAATTTGGTACAAACGCTTAACAATATCCCCGGTTTTCATTCGATGGATATAGGTTCCGGTTTTTCTAAACCTATGATTAGGGGAATGGGATTCAACAGAATCAGCGTTGTGGAAAACGGAGTAAAACAAGAAGGGCAGCAATGGGGAGCTGATCACGGGCTCGAAATAGACGCTTTCAATGTCGAAAGAGTCAATATAATAAAAGGATCGTCATCCCTGCAGTATGGCAGTGATGCAATGGGCGGTGTGGTTGAAATATTACCTCAGTTTCCTCCTGTTGAAGATCAAATATTCGGCTCGGGAATGGTCTTATACAAATCCGTAAATAATACTATTGGCGGATCAGTTTCAGTCGGTGTCAAAAAAAGGAGATTGGTTTACGAAATTTCGTTACACCGAACAACATTTCGGCGATTATCGGATACCTGCTGATTCTGTCATATACCTGACTCAGTGTTTGCCTATATATAAAAATAAGATGAAAAATACTGCAGGATATGAACGTGATTTTAATTTATACAATCTATTCAAAAAAGGAAATTATGAAGCAAGTCTTTTTGTAAGCAATACATATCAAAAGTCCGGTTTTTTCCCTGGTGCACATGGAGTTCCCGATGTTTCTCGTCTGGCAGATGACGGCAGTTCCCCCAACATTGAATTGCCATTTAGCAGAGTGAACCATTTAAAGGTTACCTCAAATCAGAAATACAATTGGAATGATTTTATATTCTATTGGGATTTAGGATACCAAAACAATCACAGAGAAGAAATGAGTTTATTTCACACGCATTACGGAACCCAGTCTCCTCCTGAAAAAAGACCCGAATAAAGAATTGTCTTTCACTTTAAATACATTCAGTTCATCAATGAAAGGACGCCTGATAAGGGCGGAGAATTGGGAACATACAATGGGATGGGATATTCAGTATCAGGAAAATACAATATCGGGCTATTCTTTCCTTTTACCTCAATATAATCGTTTTACAACAGGTGTTTACTGGATAGGGATATATCGCCCGTCTTCAAAAATTATGCTGAATGGCGGTGTAAGATATGACTACGGTAAAACAGACATAGCAGCTTTCTCCGATCCATATTTGGTTACATATTTACAAGAACAAGGTTATAGCCCTGAAGAAATAGATGAATATAAATGGAGAAGTTATGATGTAAATCGTAATATGGGTAACTTTTCAGGATCACTTGGCTTAGTCTGGACACCTGACCTGAGTCAGACTATTCAGATGAATGTCGGACACAGTTACCGATTGCCTTCGGCTAATGAACTTGCATCCAACGGAGTGCATCACGGTACTTTTCGTCACGAACAAGGCGATGCCTCTTTATCGTCTGAAAAGGGCTGGCAACTGGATATGTCATATACTTTCAACAAGAGTAATTTAGCGTTTAGGGTAACACCTTTTTTCAGTTGGTTCAGCAACTATATCTATCTGAAACCGACAGGCGAATGGTCGATATTGCCACACGCGGGGCAAATATATCGCTATACCGGAACTGAAGCCATATTTGCGGGCGGAGAAATGTCGGCAAGCATATCGTTTCTGAATCATCTGAAATATGAGATAAACGGCGAGTATGTATATACTTACAACAGAGACGAGCGTACTGCACTCAGTTTCTCTCCTCCGGCTTCGCTGAGAAATATATTGACTTGGAAAAATAATAGGCTTCAGATAAATGCGGAATGGCAACTCATCGCAAGGCAAAATAGAATTGCTCAAAATGAAGAAAAGACAGCCGGTGCAGGACTTTTTCATATAAACTTATCCACTGAGTTGCTATTGGGCGGAGAAAAACTGGAATTGACGCTGTCGGCTCAGAATATATTCGACAAACGATACTTCAATCATTTGAGTTTTTACAGGAAAGTAGAGATACCCGAACCGGGACGTAACTTTCAGATATTAATTAAATTACCATTAAAAAGATTATTAAAATGAGAACAAAAATTTATTTTTTCACGATTAGCCTGTTAATATTGTCCTTTAGTTTATTATCATGTTCCGATGACGACAATGATACGACTAAACCGTCAATTGTATTAACATCGCCTGCAGAAGGACAGGTTTTAGAAACAGGAAGCAATATCCATTTCGAAGCATTGTTTGAAGACAACGAAGAACTTGCTTCTTATAAAATTGATATTCATAACAATTTTGATGGACATGGTCATAAATCACTAAAAGAGGGAGACGAGACAAAACCTTTTTCTTTCAATAAATCATGGAAAGATATTGCGGGAAAGAAACAGGCAGAGGTAAATCATGATGAGATTTTTATCCCAAAGGATGCTACTCCCGGAAAATATCATTTCTTAGTGTTTTGCTTAGACATTTCAGGAAACGAATTTTATGTTGCACGAAATATTATTATAGGTCATGATACAGAGGATCACGACCATGAATAAATATAATAATTAAAATATTGAATAGTATTTACTATACTTAATCTTCGCAAATAGAGGAAATAAAAAGGGTTTCAATATACTTGAAACCCTTTTGTGCGCACGACAAGAGTCGAACTTGCACAACCTTTCGGTCACTACCTTCTGAGAGTAGCGTGTCTGCCAATTTCACCACGTGCGCTTTTTTCATCCTTTTTGAGCGAAAAACGGGGCTCGAACCCGCGACCCCGACCTTGGGAAGGTCGTGCTCTACCAGCTGAGCTACTTTCGCAGAAAAAGAGTAGCAAAATTAATAGTTATTTTTATTATAAAGAAAGAAAAATCATAAAATATTCAAATGTTATTTTTGTTCAAAAAATGACAGATAAACTGACTTTATTTATTTTATATTTTAGTTAACTTTGCCTGCCTGTCAAGTTATACCTAACATATATTGAAATTATGATTTTTTTCTTCCAAACCAAATCTAACAATATTATTGTCGTAGAAACATCATCCCCTCTTGATTCTGAAATAAAAAAACGGTTGATCTGGCTCTTTTCGGACGCGGAATATATTGATTCATCCGAACTGACGGGTTATTTTATCGGTCCACGCCGCGAAATGATAACCCCGTGGAGCACCAATGCAGTCGAAATAACCCAGAATATGGGTATAGAGGGTATTCTTCGGATAGAGGAGTTCATTCCTGCCGACAATAAAGATGCCGAATATGACAAGATGCTGTATAGTATCTATGAAAATCTGGATCAGTCAATATTTACAATAGACATTAAGCCTGATCCCATAATTCTGATAGATGATATTGCACAATATAACGAACAGGAAGGATTGGCTTTGAATGCCGATGAAATAGAATACCTGAATGATCTGAGTAAAAAAGCTTAACCGAAAACTGACCGACAGCGAAGTTTTCGGTTTTTCACAGGTAAACTCCCGAACATTGCCGTCATAAAATATTTAACGGAACTTTTGTTATTGACGGGAAAGAGCAGGAAAGCAGCCTGTTTAAATTAATAAAAAAGACTTCGCAGGTTAATCCGAATAAGCTTGTGTCGGCTTACAAAGATAACGTCGCATTCAATGACGGACCTAAGATAGAACAATTTGCCCCTGTCAGTGGAGATAAACCCGATTATTATTCTGCAAAACAAATAAAATCGGTTATTTCATTGAAAGCGGAAACACATAATTTCCCTACAACAGTCGAGCCCTTTAATGGTGCTGCAACAGGTTCGGGCGGAGAGATACGCGACAGGCTTGCAGGCGGTAAAGCCTCTTTGCCATTGGCTGGTACAGCGGTTTATATGACGGCTTATCCGCGTACGAAATCGGGTAGGGAATGGGAAAATGTTTTACCCGAAAGAGAATGGCTGTATCAAACTCCCGAAGAAATTCTTATCAAAGCATCCAACGGTGCGTCAGATTTCGGCAATAAATTCGGACAACCTTTGATTTGCGGCTCGGTTCTGACTTTTGAACATTTTGAAAATCATAAAAAATTTGCATACGATAAAGTCATAATGCTTGCAGGCGGTATAGGCTTCGCTAACCGAAGAGATGCGATAAAGGAAAAACCTGTTGCAGGCGAAGATATCGTTGTCCTTGGAGGAGATAATTACCGTATAGGTATGGGAGGCGGTGCTGTGTCGTCTGTCGATACAGGACAATATTCAAGCGGTATAGAACTGAACGCCGTACAACGATCCAATCCTGAAATGCAAAAAAGGGTGGCAAACGTTATCCGTACATTAGCTGAATCGGAAGATAATCCGATTGTGTCGATCCACGATCACGGGGCAGGCGGACACCTTAACTGTTTGTCCGAATTGGTGGAAGATACGGGAGGCGTGATTGACATATCAAAATTGCCTGTCGGCGATCCTACGCTTTCGTCGAAAGAGATAATCGGTAACGAAAGTCAAGAACGAATGGGAATGGTTATCCCTCATGCTGCAAAAAACAGGATAGAACAGATTGCTCAGCGTGAACGTTCACCGTTCTATTGCGTCGGAGAAACGACCAACGATAAAAAATTGATATTTAAAGAGGCTGACGGAAAAAAATCCGATAGATCTCGAACTTGCCGATTTTTTTTGGAAAAACGCCTAAACCAATTATAGAAGACAAAACCGTAAAAGAATCGTACAGCAACCCTGAATATGACTTGTCTGACTTGGAAGGCTATCTGAAAAACGTTTTACAGTTGGAAGCCGTTGCTTGCAAAGACTGGCTGACTAATAAGGTCGATCGTTCGATTACGGGCAAGGTAGCTCGTCAACAGTGCCAGGGAGAAATACAGTTACCCTTGAGCGATTATGGTGCTATGGCTCTCGATTACAGAGGGAGAAGCGGAATAGTTACTTCGATAGGACATGCTCCGCAAGTTGCCATGATAGATTCCGAAGCAGGATCGGTAATAGCGGTAGCCGAAGCTCTGACTAATATGGTATTTGCTCCGTTAGCCAAAGGACTGAAAAGCGTATCGCTTAGCGCCAACTGGATGTGGCCATGCAAAAACGAAGGAGAGGATGCCCGTTTATATAAAGCCGTAAAAGCTTGTTCCGATTTCGCTTGCGAATTGGGGTTGAATATCCCGACAGGGAAAGATTCTCTTTCTATGACTCAAAAATACGGAAACGAAAAGGTTTATTCTCCGGGAACGGTTATAATTTCGGCTGCGGGGGAAGTCAACGATCTTCGCAAAATGGTTTCGCCTGTTCTTGCGTATATAAAAGGAACTTATCTTTATTACATAGATTTCTCCTTCGACTCTTTTAAACTCGGAGGTTCTGCCTTTGCCCAGACTTTGGGTAAATTAGGAGAAGAAGCTCCGACAATCACTGATACCGAATATTTTAAGAACGCATTTGACGCGGTTCAGGAATTGATTGATCGCAGGTTGATAATTGCAGGGCATGATATATCGGCAGGAGGTATGATAACCGCTATGCTCGAAATGTGTTTTGCAAACCAAGAGGGTGGGCTTGACGTCCGTCTGGATAAAATTCAGCACAGCGATCTTGTTAAAATATTATTTTCCGAAAACCCCGGGGTGCTGATACAAGTAAAGCATCATCATCTGGTAGAAAAAATATTGGACGATTACGGAATTGGTTTTGCCATTGTTGCCCGCCCGATCGAGGAGAGAAAAATGTTGATATCCAAAGATGAATTTAAAAGTGAATTTGACATAAACGAATTGAGAGATGTCTGGTACGAATCATCTTATTTGTTGGATAGAAGACAAAGCGGGGAAGACTGTGCCAAATCGCGTTTTGAAAACTACAAAGAGCAGCCTTTACAATTTGAGTTTAAACCATCGTTTACAGGACATTTTTCTCAATACAATATTACGCCCGACAGAAAAGGAAAATCAGGCATAAAAGCAGCCATAATCCGTGAAAAAGGCACGAACGGAGAACGTGAAATGGCATACTCGCTTTATTTGGCAGGATTTGATGTCAAAGATGTTCATATGACAGATTTGATTACCGGACGCGAAACATTGGAAGATATCAATTTGATAGTTTTTTGCGGAGGATTTTCAAATTCCGACGTTTTAGGATCGGCAAAAGGATGGGCAGGAAGTTTTCTTTTCAATGACAGAGCGAAAGATACGTTACAAAAATATTATGAGCGAAAAGACACATTAAGTCTTGGCGTATGCAACGGTTGCCAGTTAATGATGGAACTTGGGCTGATTTATCCCGGTCGTGAACAAAAACCGAAAATGGATCATAATATCTCCCATAAATTCGAATCTACATTTCTTAGCGTTGAGATACCCGAGAACCGCTCTGTGATGTTCAATTCTTTGTCAGGACAAAAAATAGGAATATGGGTTGCACATGGAGAGGGACGTTTTGTTATGCCCGAAAATGAATCTATGTATCATATTGTCGCAAAATATGTATATGACTCATACCCGGGAAACCCTAACGGATCGGATTACAATACGGCAGCCCTATGTTCGGAAGACGGACGTCATCTGGCTATTATGCCGCATCTCGAACGCACAATCTTCCCTTGGCAGTGCGCATATTATCCTTTCGATCGTCAAAAAAACGACGTTACGCCATGGATGGAAGCTTTTGTGAATGCAAGAGAATGGATAAAAAAGCAGAAATAGAAATTATAGATAAACCTGAAGATTATTTTCAGGTTTATTTTTTTTATGAATAAATATAACAACTGTATCTGTATTTTTTATTTTTAAGATAAAATTGTATAGTTTTTTTTGTAAATCACAATATTTTGTATGAAATTTGTGTCATATAATATTAAAATATAATATTTCTTTTTGAAGTAATGAGGAAACTGAAATTTACCAAAATGCAAGGCGCTGGTAATGACTATATTTACATAAATGGATTTGATTGTGAAATCGAAGACAAAGAAAAAGCAGCGCTCGAATTAAGTAACAGGCATTTTGGAATAGGATCGGACGGGCTTGTGTTCATACTTCCTTCACAAGTAGCCGATTTCAGAATGCAGATGTTTAATTCCGACGGATCGGAAGCCGAAATGTGCGGAAATGCTTCCCGATGTGTAGGAAAGTTTGTATTTGACAATAAATTGACAACAAAAAAAGAACTTTCGCTTGAGACTAAAGCGGGAATAAAATATATATCGCTTCTTGAAGGCGACGAAATTAGACGGAATGTCCGCGTAGATATGGGTGAACCCATACTTGATCCGTTACAAATTCCTGTCAACATTAATGAACAACCTGTTTTAAACTATCCGCTTGACATTGATGGAAAAATATGGAATATTTCATGTGTATCTATGGGAAATCCTCATGCCGTTACTTTCCTGAAACCTGATGTCCTTCCACACCTTGATTTAGAGGGTATAGGACCTAAATTTGAAACAAATAAAATCTTTCCCAAAAAGACAAATACCGAGTTTATAGAAGTCGTAAATCGCAATACTATAAAAATGCGTGTATGGGAGAGAGGTGCAGGTGAAACATTGGCATGTGGCACGGGTGCTTGTGCATCGGTCGTAGCGGCTGTATTAAACGGATATTGCGATCGTACCGTAACGGTACATTTAACAGGAGGAAGCCTGTATATAGAATGGAAAGAATCGGATAATCATGTTTATATGTCAGGAGAAGCTGTTACTTCATTTGAAGGCGAGGTTTATTACGAAGATTAAAACGAAACGACAATGATTACAATAAATGAGAACTATATAAAATTGCCCGGAAGCTATTTATTTTCCGATATAGCCAGAAAAGTAAACGACTTTAAGGCTTCTCATCCCGAAGCGGATATCATCAGGCTGGGAATAGGCGACGTTACTAAACCACTTGCTCCTGCTGTTATAGAAGCTTTGCATAAAGCTGTGGATGAAATGGCAAATGCTGATACTTTCAGAGGTTACGGACCTGAGCAGGGATATGATTTTCTGTTAAATGCAATATCCGAGAATGACTATAAATCAAGAGGACTGGATATTCAACCCGATGAGATTTTCGTCAGCGACGGAGCAAAAAGCGATACGGGGAATATCGGAGATATTCTTGGTTTTGATAATATTGTCGCTATCACAGATCCTGTTTATCCTGTATACATTGATACGAACGTAATGGCAGGAAGAGCCGGTGATCTCGGACAAAACAGCAAGTGGAACAAATTAGTATATATTCCCTGTACAGAAAAGAATGATTTTGTACCTGAATTGCCTAAAGATAAAGTTGATATAATCTATCTGTGCTATCCTAATAATCCTACAGGTACTACATTAACAAAAGAGCAATTGAAAGTCTGGGTGGATTACGCCATAAAAAATAAGGCATTGATTCTGTTTGATGCAGCGTATGAAGCATTTATCACAGAAAAAGATGTTCCGCACAGCATTTACGAAATAGAGGGTGCTAAGCATGTTGCAATAGAATTTCGCAGTTTTTCTAAAACAGCAGGCTTTACAGGAACAAGATGTGCCTATACTGTTATTCCCAAACAATTAGAAGGATATACAAGCAAGGGCGAAAAAGTTTCCATAAACAAACTTTGGAATCGCAGGCACACTACCAAATTTAACGGAGTGCCTTATATAATACAGCGCGCAGCGGAAGCATGTTATTCCATTGACGGAAAAAAACAGGTAAAAGAAGCCATTGATTATTATTTGAACAACGCAAAAATTATTCGTGAAGGTTTGTCCGATCAAGGACTAAAAGTATACGGCGGCGTTAATTCGCCCTATATATGGGTGAAAACTCCGCAGCAAATGTCTTCATGGGAGTTTTTCGATTATTTACTGAATGAATTAAATATTGTCGGAACTCCCGGATCAGGGTTCGGTCCAAGCGGAGAGGGATATTTACGTTTAACGGCGTTCAATACTTTGGAAAAGACAAAAGAAGCGGTAGCCCGCCTTAAAAAGATAAATATTAAATTATAGATATAAGCACAAAAATATAAATTTATGGCACTATTGAGATTCAATGCTGTAACAGAAGCAACAAGCAGAAAACCGGTCGAAATTGAAAAACCCGGCTGCAAAACTTCTGAATACTATGGAAAAAATGTTTTCAACAGCAAGGCGATGGCTAAATATCTGTCGAAAGAAACTTATAAGATAATAATGAACGTTATCGAAAAAGGAGAAACGATAGACAGAGGTATTGCGGAACATGTTGCGGCTGGGATGCGTATGTGGGCTCTGGAAAACGGAGCGACGCATTATACGCATTGGTTTCACCCTTTGACTGACGGAACTGCGGAAAAACACGACGCATTCGTCGAACATGACGGACATGGCGGACTGATTGAAGAATTCAGCGGAAAATTATTGGCTCAACAAGAGCCCGATGCATCCAGTTTTCCTTCAGGAGGACTGCGAAATACGTTTGAAGCCCGTGGATATTCGGCATGGGATCCAACTTCGCCAGCATTTATTATAGGCGATACTTTGTGTATTCCTACTATTTTTATATCCTATACGGGCGAGGCTCTGGATTATAAAACTCCGTTGTTGAAGTCTATAAATGCTGTTAATAAGGCAGCGATGGACGTAGTGCATTATTTCAACGATGATGTCACAAAAGTATATTCTTATTTGGGATGGGAACAGGAATATTTTCTTGTAGATTCGGCTTTGTATGATGCCCGACCTGATTTGTCATTGACTGGCAGAACTTTAATGAGCCACGAGAGCGCCAAGAATCAACAGTTGGAAGATCATTATTTCGGGGCTATACCGCAACGTGTTCAACGGTTTATGACTGAATTGGAATATGAGGCTTATGAATTGGGGCTTCCTTTGAAAACAAGACATAACGAAGTTGCTCCCAATCAGTACGAAATTGCTCCGATATACGAAGAATGCAATTTGGCAGTCGATCATAATCTATTGTTGATGTCTTTAATGGATAAAGTTGCACGCAAACATAATTTCAGAGTGCTGATGCACGAAAAACCTTTTAAAGGCGTTAACGGATCGGGTAAACATAACAACTGGTCTTTAGGAACGAATACGGGGATTAATCTACTGTCGCCGGGCAAAGATCAAACAGAAAACTTACGTTTTATTACTTTCATCGTAAATATATTGATGGCGGTATATAAAAATAACGGTTTGTTAAAAGCGTCCATTTCATCGGCGACCAACGTACATCGTTTAGGAGCCAATGAAGCTCCGCCCGCAATTACTTCCGTTTTTCTCGGTACGGAAGTGAGTTCGATTCTGGATAAATTTGAAAAAAGCTCCGTTAAGGATGCCATAACCGTAAATGAGAAAAAGCAGATCAGCCTTGGAGTAGGGGAGATTCCCGAAATTTTACTGGATAATACCGATCGTAACAGAACTTCACCGTTTGCCTTTACAGGAAACCGTTTCGAGTTCAGAGCCGTAGGATCTTCCGCTAATTGTGCCTCTGCCATGACTGCACTGAATGCATCGGTTGCAGAACAGCTGAGAGTCTTTAAAAAAAGATGTGGATGCCCTTATTGCAAAAGGTAAATCGAAAGAAGAAGCTTTGTATGAAATATTAAAAAAATACATAAAAGAATCACGCCCCATCCGCTTTAACGGAAACGGATACAGCAACGAATGGAAGGAAGAAGCTAAAAAAACGCGGTTTGGACTGTGAAACAAACGTCCCTGTCATATACGATTGTTACACATCCAAGCAAAGTATATTAACTTTTTCGGGTATTTTGTCCGAAGTGGAATTACATGCGCGTAACGAAGTGAAGTGGGAAACTTATACTAAAAAGATACAGATTGAGTCGCGCGTATTAGGCGATTTGTCCTTAAATCATATTATTCCTGTTTCAATAACATATCAATCAGTATTACTCTCCAATGTGGCAAAATTGCAGAAAATATTCAGCGATAAAGCAAAATTCAATGAAATGGCGGATGAACAACTTCGCCTTATTGAAAAAATATCAACACATGTAAACGCTATTAATGCAAGAGTACATGCCATGATCGATGCCCGAAAGAAGGCTAACAATATCGAAAGTGAACGTGAAAAAGCAATAGAATATCATGATGTTGTCGCTCCTTATCTGGATGAGATACGCTATCACGTCGACAAACTTGAGTTGATTGTAGATAATGAAATGTGGCCTTTGCCGAAGTATAGAGAATTGTTATTTATCAGATAATTGAATTTGTGTATAAAAGAAAGGACGATTATAATAATCGTCCTTTCTTGTTTCAGAATGAATTAGAAATTATTTTACAATAATTTTTGATCCTTCCGTATGAGATACAAATTCGGGAGCATACATACATTGAATAGTTGTTATCCCGTTTGAATATTCTCCCGTACGATTTACATAAACAGAGTATTCAAGAACACATGTTCCTTTCGGTAAGTAATCGAAGTAGTAATTGGTAGAAGCATCTTTCACGGATTGATAGAATAAAACCTTATCCTGATACTTTATGCCCGAAAGCGTTTCGATCGGTTCAAAACAAGAGGCTCTCATATCCTTTAAATGAACGAAATCCATATCCCTGTCGGTTCTGATAGTTAGCCTTACAGTGACTTTATCGCCTGTTTTCAGTGAATTGTTCTCATCAATCTCGGCTAATGTCTTACCCTTTTCGGTATTTTTCTCAATAAACAGTTTCTTGTCTATACTTAAAACAGTATTTTGACCTTTAATCTTGTTTATATCTTCATAATATTGCCAATACAGGACTCCGTAAGAGGGTGTGTTATTATGATTTTCCACTTCTACTTTTCCCATCTCAGGTGTGATTTCGTTCTTTTCCCAAGTTTGTTTGAAGTATCCTGTACCGATATCTTGTTTCTGGGGTTGTATTGTTTTGTTTCCCAACTTAATATTGAAGCTGCTGTCTGTCGATAACCAATCAGTTCCTGTACTCAGTAACGCATAGATTGCATCAATTGTTGCATGCGTAGATTCCCAAAGTTGGGTTTGCTTTTGTTTCAAAAGCCATTGTTTGAGTTTATCCATTTCTTCTGCTGATGCTCCTGTTTCCTTAAACGCATCCATCAGAAATACATGTGTCGAAACTGCGGACAAAGACATAAACACATTACTCTTGTTGTTTGCCCAATACATCCCGAGTTCATCATTCAGTGTAGCATGCTCCCGCAAAGAAGCCTTTATGTTGTTTACAAGTTCTTTGTTTCCGTTACGGATGGACAAAACAGCTAACAAAGATCTCTCATATAGGTTCAGCTCCTTCCAGTTTTTCTCAGCGACAGAAGTGTAGAACCTTTCTGCTGTCCGTGCTTCCTGATCGATAGGAATGTCTCTGTATGCTGAACGGACATACAGATATTCTAACTGATTGGTTGATAACGTACTCTCTTTTTCCCAGTTTTTATTATTTTCCTTAAGGTTTTTGAAATCTTCCTTTATCTGGTTATCAATGAACTTTAGGGCATTCATTTGCATAATTTTCACGTCAGCAGGATATTCTACCGCCCCAAGATTTATCAGCTCTGTAAATCCGTATAGCAAGTATTGCGTCATGCTCCTGCTCGAATTAAAACCTTTGTACCAACTCCAGCCTCCGTCAGAGTTTTGCAGTTCTTTTAATTTACGGACGGCAACATCAGTCTGCTGTCGGGTATTGTTAATGTCGAACAGCAATGACAGGCGATCTGCTTGCTCTTTTTCGTCTTTCGCTTCAAGCACCCAAGGAGTTTCTTCCAATAACACCGTTTTTAGTTCTTCGTTTTTCTGCAATTTGGAAACAATAGATTCTTTAGATTCGTTTTGTTGTTTCCATGCTTTTATCATTGATGAAACTTTAGGATATTGTCTTGCGATCGAAGAACCCAAAGTATTGACATAATAGGATGCGAACCAATTGATTACATTCTCGTTTGCAGGGTTACTCAAAACAGGCAACGCCTGTACGGCATACCAAGCGGGATTGGAAGCATATTCCAACGTCAGGCGGTAGTTAACCAAAGAATTTGACTTGTTATTGATCAATTTATCGAATGTGAATGTTCTATCCTGATTTGCGTTTACGTGGATTGGCAAGCTTTCTGTAACAAGCATTTTATTGGGCAGAATGCTTATAATATGTTGCTCTCCGTCACTGAAAGTTTCACTATCGGCAATAATCCGGCATCCGATCATATCCATATCGGCAGGAACTGCAAAGATCCATTCAGCGGAAGTTGAAGCATCTCTGTCAACAGTGAATTGCTGATTTTGATTGGAAATGTTCAGATCAATAATTTTTTCGTCAACAGGATTGAAAAATTCAATCCGAACATTGCCTGATATTCCATTTTCGGAAAGATTCGATATTTTAGCGGAAATACTTGTTTTATCTCCTTCGCGTAAGAAACGTGGCAGATTGGGCGTTACCATCAGTTCTTTGCGTGTCATTACCATTTGCTCAAGTTCACCTACGTTCAGTGATTTATCGTATGCCAATGCCCTGAATCGCCAAGTCGTATTACTTTCGGGAGCAGTGAAACTGATAATAGTTTCTCCTTTTTCGTTTGTTCTCAGCTGAGGATAGAAAAAGGCGGTTTCATTGAAATTTTGTCTGATTTGTGGCTGTGTGTTATCTGTATCTCCATTCATATCGGGTACAGCTTCTTCTGCAACTTCTTGAAGATCGGAAGTACTTCTTAATCTGGCTTTAGGGTTAGGTGCATTTGCTGCAATAGAAACGCCAGCGACTCTTCCAAAAAGAGGCATGTGATCTATACCAAACGCCATATCGCCTAAATAAAAACCGAACCAGTTTATTCTGTCAAAAGTAAATGGGGTATATTCCAATTGCTTAGATTTAAAATATATCAGGTCGTTCATCCCTCGGAAATATCGCATATCGTCAAATTGTATTTCATTATATGCATATCCGTTCAAGATCGTTTTTAAATTCCAACTATTAGGCGGATATATTTTATCCAATGAAGAATCATACATAGAAGCCAGAAGTTCTGCAAATACGGGGTTTCCTTTATTGTCTTTAACCGAAATACGCCATTCCTCTTTTTGCCCCGGAAGCAGTTTATTCCGAAATACGCTGAATTTCAGATTGAGTTTTTTCTCTGTTCTCTTTTTATTAATGTCAATGCTGTTTTGAAAAAACTCACTGTTTATTACGTATGCGAACAATACAGAAACGTTTTCTCCATATTCGGCTTTGTATGGGATTTTGAATGTCTTATTTTCGTTAGACAGTTTTATCTGTTCCCGACTTAGTATTTTATTGTCTTTTTGTATTTCATATAATACCGTTACGTTTTTAGAACTGACACCTAAAATGATTTCGGCAGGATCTGATTCGTCAAAATATATTTTTTTCTCGATTATCCATTCATCTGTTTCGACAGGCGGTTTTTTATCTTTTTCCGAATACAAAACAAATTCGGTTTCATTCTCCACTTCCTTATCGTTACTGCATAAAATCTTTAGTTTTAGATTGTAGTTCCCTGAAGGAAGCTTCTTTATTCGTTCAGTTAATTCCGCCTGTTTTCCCGAAGTAAATACGCCTAACAGAACTTCAGTAGTAATGGAATCATTATCATCTGATACATTGTATACAAAATAGTTTCCTACCGCTTTTATTTCCTGTCCGTTCAGGTTTTTAACGATTATGTTGATAGTGTCGGACGATTCTTTTGACAGCTTTTCAGATAAATCCACATCTAATGTCATGGAAACATCTCCGACAGCAAAATTATATTCACCCTTTTGGGTTTCCCCGTTTATGTCTGTTATGGATGCCGAGACATTGAACGAATATATGTTTCTCCAGAAAGGGAGGTTATGGTTGTCATTTTCAGGAATTTTAAACGTTATCTGAAACTTACCGTTTTTATCGGTTTTTACCGATCCGTTTTCAACATCCTCTTTTCCTCCTAAGAATCTCCAAAAACTACTTTTGGATATATCATAATCTACATTGGCATCTTGGAGTTTAATACCCGAAAAACTTTCTGCCTGCCCCGATAGAATGACTTTATCTCCAAAAGTATATGTGTCCGTTATTTTATCAAAAGTTATCTGAAATGTCGGACGTTTATATTCTTCAACTTTTAAATAAGCATTGGATCTGTTATTTCCTTTTACTTCAATACGGTATGTTCCTGTCAATCCGTTTTGCGGTAAAATAAATTCTCCCGTGATAGAACCGAATTCGTTTGTTTTAAAAGATTTTTCGGAAACGATCTGGCTATTCGCATCAAACAGTTTTATGGTGTAATTCAGATTCGTCAAAAGATAACTGTCTTTTCCTGTTTCTGCGTTTACGCCGATTACTTTGAAATAAACTGTTTGTCCCGGACGGTATATGCTGCGATCCGTGAAAATGCTTATTAGTTCCGTAGCATCTGAGTTGACTCCTCTTTCATTAAAATTGTAATTGTAAGGGAGTTGATTTGTGATGTTAGGATTATCGTTTCCTAACGATGCTGTATAATAGTAACTGTTGCGAAGTGAATAATCTTCGTTCAGGTTTTGATCCGAAATATAGGTCGCAAAACCTTTTTTCGTCGGTTTTGATCTCTTTCTCTATGCTTTTATCTTTATAAATATTGATAGAAACACCTTTCAAGGGTTTTCCGGACATTCTGTCGACGGCATAAAACTCATATTTTTTTTCATTCAAAGCCCTGCAAGCACTGCCAATTTTGTTATATAAGTAAGAACCTCATTTTTTGAATCTGTTTCTTTATCAAAAGAATACCTGAGTTTATATTTCCCTAATTCCTTAAGATTTAGTTTAATTTCTTTTTTTTCGGACAAATAAGTTGTTTTAGGCGATAAATCTATTTCCATTTTATCTGTTGGAACGAACTTATCGTCAGAGGTTTCTTTTAAAATATCAATTGTAATCCTATTGATGTTTTTATACTCCAATATTAAGATTTTATCCTGTTCGTCGGGAGAAAATATTTCACTTCTGGTAATTCCCGCAAAAGGACGTTCTATGTCTTCAAGTTTTGCTTTTAGAATATAGGTTCTTTTGTACTCGGGATAAGATTCTATGCCTTTTTTACACCATTCGTATGCTTGTTTAGTATTCTCCGTTGTTTCTTTATTTTGTGGTATAAAAAAGGAAGGATAATTTCTGCTTCCATTCTGGTAATAATCTACGATCTCCGCTATGATTTCGATGCTTATAGGGTTTGATTTATAGTTTTCATACAGGTTAACCAGAGATTTTAAGTAATAATTCTCTGAAAATCGACTTGACATCTTATTAAGATAGTTCAGACGGGATATTTCGGTTAATACCAAAGTTTCCAGAAGTTTCCTGTCCGATAATGATACGATATATTGTTGAATATAGAAGAGCTTAAGCAAGGCATTGTCGTATGTTGCCGTACCTAAATTCAGCTTTATAAACTCTTGAGTTCCTTGCGCTAAGTCGTTAAGGCTGATCTGATTTTTCGACAATGCTTTATTGAATTTATCGGAATTAGGATAGTTATAAATATCCAGTATCCGTTTCATCAAAAAATCGTACAGAGTGGGGTAGAATTCGTCTGAATCCTCGCCAATCAGTATTATATCACCGTATGTTTCGGTTTTTGCTTTTAACAGTTCCGTTTTGTTTTCTACGGATTGATTGAAATGGCTGACGGCTTTATGAAGAAATATATTAGCGGTCCATTCGTCCATATCCTCAGGAATATAGCTGTCAAGCTCTGTCCGCTGATCTATTACCCATCTGTTGGTTTGATAATAATTGATATACAGTTCTGCAAGCATCGAATGCAGAAGCGATTTCTCAGCCGTATCATTAGTTTTAGTCAGTAAATTTTCGAGATCAGTGAATATCCCTTTGTTTTCTTCAGAATCTATTTCCGCTTTAAATTTATTCCTGTGAATTAACGCTTTAATTGCCTGTTGCGCATTATTTTCGGCAACGGATTGTTGTAATATGGTTTCTACGACATTTAGTGCTGATTTCGGTAAGTCCTTATTTTCAAAATTTTCTACTTCCTTCCATTGCAATTCATATTTGCTCATAGTTTTATTATTAGATGATTGCCCAAACATCGCGATGCTTGACAATAAGAATAGAATAACGAAAAACGGTTGTTTCATATCTTGTTGTATTTTGTTTTGCTAATAGATCAAACGAAAACTTGAAATCCATAAATGTTAAGATTCTTTAGCTTTGCATGACATTTATATACAAATGCTTATATACCTTCTCTTTTTAACAAATTAGACATAAAAAGAGTTTTAAACAGAAAAGATTAAAGTCCTGCGCTTTCGCGTAAAAAGTCGATGGATTCGAATATATTGTCTTTTGTTGTTGTTTGGTTTGATGCTATTTCACCAATGTTGTGCAGTAACGTAAAGTTTATTTTGTCCGATGATTCATTTTTCTTGTCATGTTTCATTAAAGCGTATAATTCTTCGTATTCATCGCAGGAAAAAGGAAAATATCCGTAATTCTCCTTAATGAAATGTACTGTTTGTATTAATTTATCTTTTGGAAAACCGCATAATTTATGAGAAAGATATAATTCGCAGACAATTCCCCAAGCAACGGCATAACCGTGTGCCAAAGGATGTTTTATTTCATATGACAGGCTCTCAAACGCATGTCCGACAGTGTGTCCCAGATTTAAGGCTTTCCGTATGTTTTTCTCAAAAGGATCTTGTTTTACTATTCTCTCTTTAATAGATATTGAGTCAATAACTAATTCCAGCAGATTGACATAATTAATGTTATCGACGTCAAAGTTCATTATCTTTATCCATTCTTTTTCCGTGTCGATCAAGCTGTGTTTCAGCATTTCGGCATAACCCGACAAAAAATTGGAATGATCCAGCGTTCTGAAAAAATTGGAATCGACAATTACGCTTTCTGCCGCAGCGAAAGCCCCGATTTCATTCTTCAAGCCATTGAAGTTGATTCCCGTTTTTCCGCCTACAGCGGCATCTACCGCTCCTAACAGAGTAGTCGGTATATTAATGAATCTTACTCCACGCTTAAAAGTAGAACAGGCAAAACCTCCCAAATCGGTTAACATTCCTCCTCCCAAATTGACGACTAATGAGTTTCGGGTAGCGTAATTATCTGACAGATATTTCCATACAGGCATTAACGCATCAATGTTCTTATTATCATCCCCTTGTTTTATAACGATCTTATCGGCAACCTTAATTTCTTTAACATCTTTCAGCAACGGCAGGCAAACTTTCTCCGTATTCGTATCTGTCAGTACGAAAAGTTTATCATAAGGCATCCGTTGAATTTCTTTCCGCAGATCTTCCGATATATCCGTGGTTTTAATTATTCTCTGTCCCATAAGTAGTTATCTGAAATGAGATCTTTCGGGTATTTTATATCCACGTAGTAAATCTTCCGTTTTCATCGACTTTTTTCCGGGAAATTGAATGTCTCTGACATCAATAAAACCGCCTTTGACCGCAATGTGAATATACGTGGAATTGTCAGTTCCGATAGTGCCGTAAGGCAAACTATGGTCTTTTAATATTTTTTCGGAAGAATATATCTTCACTGGCGATTGGATAACAGTTTCGTCATCTCCAACCAGTTCGCACCAGGCAGTAGGGTAAGGTGATAATCCCCGTATAAGATTATAAACATCTTCTATATATTTGCTCCAATCTATATGGCAAGTTTCTTTAAATATTTTGGGTGCAGGTTTTAATTCAACTTCTTCATTGATAAATTCTTCCTGCGGAATACTGTTTATTTTATTCTCAAGTATTGCGTCAACGGTTTTTTTAACTAACAAAGAACCTGTTTTCATCAGCTCATCGTGGACGATACCGGCATTATCGGTTTCGGATATCGGGATTTTCTCCTGAAATATTATTCTTCCCGTGTCAATTTCATGTGACAGGAAAAATGTCGTAACTCCCGTTTCTTTTTCTCCGTTGATTATTGCCCGGTTTATAGGAGCAGCACCTCTGTATTGCGGCAATAACGAACCGTGAAGATTAAACGTGCCTAAACGAGGCATGTTCCATACGATTTCAGGAAGCATACGGAAAGCAACTACAATCTGTAGATCGGCATTCCATGCCTTTAATGAATTGATGAATGATTCGTCTTTTAGTTTTTCTGGCTGAAGTAAAGGCAAATTATGTTCGAGAGCATATTTCTTCACTGATGAAAATTGGATTTTGTGCCCTCTGCCGCCGGGTTTGTCTGGCACAGTGATCACTCCGACAATATTGTAATTGTTTTCTGTTAAAATACGCAGGCTCTCTACCGCAAAATCAGGCGTACCCATGAAAACAATCCTCAAATCTTCTTTCCTCATCTGATAAGTCTGATTTTATAGCGAATTATTATTTTTCTTCCGATTGAACGGATCTTTTTTTAAGAAAAAGTAATATACAATACTTGTTATAATTGCCGCAACTCCCAAAATTACAATTGTAGCTCCTGATTTCCAGACTATAGCCCACGAAATTGGCTGAATGCCCCATAATGCCAGCACTGTCAATACGGCTCCTGTCAGGACAAACAATAATATGATTACTCCGATTATTACTCTCATAATTAAATGATTTTATTTTTAAACTGTAATTCAAATATATTGATTATCGGATAATTAAACGATATCTTCCTTATTATTTTAATCTCCTTGAGTAAAGTTTTCGACAAGTACCTCCCTGTAACTGTTTAAGATATTCGATTTTGACACGAATCCCTGATATACGCCGTTTTTGTCGACAACAGGCAAGTTCCATGCTTTCGTTTCATCAAATACGGACATTATCTTTTCCATTGTCATATCCGTTCTGATAATGGCGGGAGGAGCCACCATAAACCTTTTTACTTTAAATCTGTCGTAAAGCTCAGGGCGGAACATAATATTCCGGATATTATCGATCAGAACCACTCCTATGAGCTTGTTCTGGCTGCTGACAACAGGGAATACGTTTCTCGAAGAGCTTGATATGACTTTAACCATATCGCCTAATGTCATTTCTGGGCGTACAGGTTGGAATTCCTTTTCGATCAGAGAGTTTAATGTCATCAACGTCAACACGGCTTTGTCTTTTTGATGAGTGATCAATTCTCCTTTTTTAGCAAGCCGCATTGCGTAAATACTATGAGGTTCGAATAGTTTTATCGTAGCATATGACACGGTTGATACAATCATCAAGGGAAGGAATAATTCGTAACCTCCCGTCAATTCAGCTATAAGAAACGTTCCTGTTAACGGCGCGTGCATTACCCCTGCCATTACTCCTGCCATACCCATAAGAGCAAAGTTTTCCAATGGAAGATCAGGAGCAATATTCAGATTATTAGTCGAATATGCAAATATGAATCCTGCAATACAACCCAAAAACAGAGAAGGTGCAAATATTCCGCCCGTTCCACCTCCACCGTTGGTTGAACTTGAGGCAAATACTTTAAGAAGCAGAACAGGAACAAGAAACCATATGATAGTCCATTTGAAGTCTTTATACTGATAGAAAAAACTCCCGTTAAGTATCGAATCGGCACTGTTTCCTCCTCCCAATAACGTATTTATAGTGTCATATCCTTCACCGTACAGAGGCGGCATAAGAAAAATAAGAACACTCAATATAATAGAGCAAACCGCAAATTTGCGCCAGTAATTCCATTTTCTCAGGATGTTTTCTGCCCCGTCCATCGCCCTTGTAAAATACAGAGAAACTATACCGCAAAAAACACCCAGAACTATTACAAAAGGAATACGTTCCATTTCGAAAGGCTGCGCATGTGCAAAATTAAACATGGCATTTGTTCCCATTGTTACATAAGAAAATGTAGCAGCAGTCACGGAAGAGACTAATAACGGCAATACTGTCGTCAACGTCAGGTCTATCATCAACACTTCTATAACAAACAGCAACCCTGCAATCGGAGCCTTAAAAATTCCCGCTACCGCTCCTGCCGCACCACAGCCGATCAATAACATCAGATGTCGTGGTTCGAGTTTGAAGGCACGTCCTAAATTCGATCCGATTGCTGCTCCCGTCAAAACAATCGGGGCTTCTGCTCCCACAGATCCCCCGAAACCGATCGTTATCGAACTGGCAACTACGGAAGAATACATATTGTGTGGTTTTATATAACTTTTTCGCTGTGAAAAAGCATATAATATCTTCGTAACTCCATGACTGATATCGTCTCTTACAATGTATTTAACATATAATCCCGCTAATAAAATTCCGATAACCGGATAGAGAAGATATAAATAGTTTGCCCCGTCTTGATTGAAACTGGAAGTCAGAAAATGTTGTATGGAATGAATGAGAAATTTTAGTATTAATGCAGCCAATGCTGTAAATATACCGATAAGGAAACTTACGAATAATAAGAAGTGCTGCTCTTTTATGTTTTTATTTCTCCAAAGAAGAAACCTGTTAAACCATCTTTTTAAATACATTTCTAACCTAAATTGAATAAGTAGGCAAATTTAAGAAAAGTAATATCAAAAACAGTCTATTCCCTTATAATTTTAATTACGCCGTTATTTCCCAGTTTAATAATACCGGAAGGATTGGATATTTTAGTCTCGGTTTGATTATAATTTACGATATAATCCACTTTGTTTTTTATTTCTTCGCTTATTTCGCTGAAATTATGCGGTGAAGGCTGTCCGCTTATGTTAGCCGAAGTCGAAACGATTGCTTTACGGAACCGTTTGCACAACTCATTCGAAAATTTTTCGCCCGTTATTCTTATGGCAAGGCTGCCGTCTGCTGCAATCAGGTTGTCTGCAACGTTTCGAGCTTTATCGTATATTATTGTCAGCGGTTTTTCACTGACTTCAATCAAGTCCAATGCTATATCGGGAACATCTTCGACATAATAATCCAGCTTGGCAGAGGAATCTAAAAGAACAATCATAGCTTTGCTGTCATCCCTTTGCTTCAACTCATACACTTTTTTTACGGCTTCCTTGTTGGTTGCATCACAACCGATCCCCCAGATCGTATCGGTAGGATATAATATAATTCCTCCTGCCCATAAAATGTCGCAAGCCTTTCTTATATCTTCATTCATTGCTGTTATTAAGGCATTGATATATTAATACGTCTTGATATTTATTTTCTATAAGTATCCAGTCTTTAAGCATTCCATTCTTTATAAAGCCAGCCTTTTCAAAAAGCTGGATGCTGATTTTATTTTCAACCCTTATGTATGCATATAATTGATGTATATGTAAGAATTTAAAGCAATATTCTTTAATAAGCTGTATCGTTTCGGTTGCATAGTTTTTCCCGCGATATTTTTCGTCGACTAAAATACCGACTCCCATTCGGGAATTGCGTATGTCAAAATCATATAAGTCAATTGTACCTATCGACAGATTTCTTTTCTCCGAATCTTTTATATCAATCATTAAACGTAATTGTTTCGACTGATATATGTCATTTTTTTGGCTGTCTGCGATATATTGCCTGAGTGTAAGTTTTGAATACGGGCTCAGATTATTGCCGTGTATCCACAAACTGGTATCATTTTCCCACTTATAGAGCATATCCAAATCTTCGGGTTCAATTGCCCTAAGTTTTATATTTTCACTTTCGAGATACATCTCAGCCTCTTTTTTCAGCAAAATGTGCACCGATTGTCATTCCCGATTTAGGGGAATATATGACATACTCAACGTTTTTATTCCCTTTTTCATCCATTGTCTCTATCATTTCTTCGTAAGATTTTACCGAATGGTCGAATAGTATGGTTTCATATCTTTTCGGCTTTTTCTTTATTCTGAATATTTTTCTCATAAAACGACTTACAGCTTCTAATGAAGCTCGCGTATATATGCCGGAAACGATGAAAAAAGAATATATTCTGCTTGAATTTGGATAATATTTTTTAAAAAATATGTACATCGCCTTATAAAATATTTTCACATATCTCATTTCATGTTTCTTTGTGCTTTCACCCTTGTAATGTATTATTTTATCAGGCAGGTAATAATTGTTATACCCGGCTTTAATAATCCTGTACGACAAGTCAATGTCTTCGCCATACATAAAAAAAACTCTCGTCCAATAATCCTGTTTTATCCAGAACATCCCTTTTTATCATTATAAATGCACCGGACAATATTTCAACTTTATGCATTTTGTTTTCATCCAAATATCTTAAGTGGTATTTTCCGAAAAATGGGGATTTGGGAAAAACTTTATTTAGGCTGAATGCTTTGCAAAAAGAAACCCATGGAGTAGGGAATCCTCTTTTTTGATTCGGGTAAAAACAAGCCGCTTCCATTTATCATTTTTACGCCCGCAGCGCCTGCGTCAGATGTTTGAGAGAGAAAGTGAAATACATTTTTCAAGGTGTTTTCACCCACTAAAGTATCCGGATTGAGGAGTAAAATCTGATCTCCCGTAGATATTTTTATTGCCTGATTATTTGCTTTGGCAAATCCGGGATTGTTTTTATTCGCAATAAATTTGACAGTCGGAAATTTAGGAATTAAATAATCCACAGAACCATCCGTTGAATTATTATCTACTACAATAATCTCAATATCAAAATCAATATTTGACTCTGTTACAGACAACAAACATTGCTCTAAAAAAATACTTTACGTTATAATTAACTATTATAACTGATAGTTTCATAAAAAGGGTATTAATATCCTTTGTTTTTTTCGATCATTTCGCCTAAGCGGATAAAGAAATTTTTTTTTACGGCGGGTATTTTTATTTTCGCCTGACAGCATCATTATTCTTTCGAAAGACGTTTCTCCTTTTTCCATTGCCTGTATCGCATGGTATACCACGCCCCAATCGGGCAAGCCGCCAAGGTTACGGTCATCAATAAATAAATCAGCGTTCAATTTTCTTGAAGCAGGATTATCCATATTTTCTTCAGGAAAGTTTTTGTTCGCCGTGTAGAAATTCAATCCTTTGTTCGAACAATAATCTATTGCCTCTTGTAATAATTTTCCTTCCCTCACACTCCATAAAATGAGTACATGTTTATCTTGTTGCAATTTTAAGAGTGTTTCGATAGCAAACGGGATAGGACGTCCTATTTTAGGATATTCATGTTCTACAATTGTTCCGTCAAAATCTACTGCGATAATCATATACTATTCATTTAAATTGTTATCTGAATCGGTTTGCTCTTTATCCTCTTTTTGGAGAGGGCATAGCAGCATCGCAAATATACTAATCATAGCCATAAAGAAAAAGTTTTTTGTCCCCGTAAAGTAAAATGATATGAGATTAAAAAAACAAATGACAGCCAAGATGCTTAAACGCAAAATATATAGTTGCTGGTATTTCTTTTGATTCTTTCCGTCTAATGCCTTTATTTTGTCATGTAAAAACTTAAGGGTACACGGAATCCCTATCAGGGTTAACATTATTGCGTATCTTTCCAATGTTATACAAGGAATATTTATATCATATTTCGTAATATATACATAAGAAAGAAACGCGGCAATAAAAGCTATGGCTATTATTGATATGTAAATAGCTTTTAGCCGAAAGTGCGTTTTATTCTCCGATCTGTTGTCCATGTGCAATTAAAATTTGAAAGAATCGCTAAATAATGTCCTGTTTGCGATTGAGCGTCCCAGAGTCACTTCGTCAGTATATTCGATTTCATCGCCAAAAGAGACGCCTCTTGCTATTATGGACACCTTTACATCGAATTCAGACAATTTCTTATAAATATAAAAATTGGTCGTATCTCCTTCCATTGTCGTGCTGAGTGCTAATATCACTTCGTTTATTCCGCCTTCTCTAACCCTGTTTATTAAGCTGTCAATCTGCAAATCGGAAGGACCTATGCCGTCAATAGGCGAAATAATACCTCCCAAAACGTGATATACTCCATTGTATTGCGATGTATTCTCGATAGCCATTACTTCTTTTATATTTTCCACTACGCATACCGTATTCTTATCACGCATCGGATTGGCACATATGGGGCATATTTCATCGTCCGAAATATTATAACATGATTTACAATATTTCACATTGTCTTTAAGCAATAAAAGAGAAGATGAAAATGCGTCTATCGTTTCCTTATCTTGTTTAAGTAAATACAGAACAAGCCGCAATGCAGTCTTTCTTCCGATTCCCGGTAGTTTGGCAAATTCGTTAACTGCGTTTTCAAGTAAAATTGAAGGGAGTTTATTCATATTAAAAGCTTTTCTGCCTAACTGGTTCTAAATTTTGAGATACGAGAAATAATATTTTTCTACTTTTTTAGACAGCAGTTCTATGTTTAACATATCTGAGGCTTCGGATATGTCGGCAATTCTGCCGTCATTATACATAATGTCTATACTGTCGTCAGATTCTGAATACATATTTGTTGCAACCTTGTCCGACGAAATGAAATAGGCAGCCTCGTTTTCTGTTATATTGTAATGTGAGCAATACTCGTGAATGTATTTACTGATCTCCTCGGTAGATTTTTTACGAGAAGAAATTTCAATTTTAAATAATTGTCTGTCAATTATACATCTGCTCAAGGTTGATAATACAATATCCTCGTCATCTATCCACATTTTCAATGCGCACCAGATGTCATTATCATCCAGTTGAAGAAAATAAGACAATGCTTCTTCTTCAAAATGCATTTTTTTGGGGTTGTTGCTTAAAAAATAACTTAGTGCTTCGGATGCAAATATATTATCTCTGTTTGCGGAAAGTTCTTTTGCCCTTTTCAACGTATTTATCAGCATTTTCTCTCCCGCCACTGATGTTTTGTGCAAATATACCTGCCAATACATCAATCTTCTGGATGTGAGAAAATTCTCAATGGAGTAAATTCCTTTCGATTCGACAACCAGCTTATCATTTTTCACGTTTAACATTTTAATGATGCGAGCCGACCCGATGTTTCCTTCAACCACACCTGTAAAGAAACTGTCCCGCCGTAAATAATCGAGCCTGTCCACATCCAACTGTCCGCTAACCAATTGATGGAGAAATTTTTTATGATATTCGTTTTTGAAAATGGATATACAAATGTCGAATTCTCCGTTGTTTTCGTTATTTAGTTTTTTCATCACCATGAGAGATATTTCCTCATGTGATATTCCTCTTACCAGCGTATTTTCCAACGCATGAGAAAAAGGTCCGTGCCCGACATCGTGTAGTAGAATACAAGCCAGTACGCCGTTTGCCTCTTCTTCCGTTATTTCAACACCTTTTTTACGAAGTGTATATATCGCTTCCTGCATGAGGTACATCGTACCCAATGAATGTAAAAAGCGGGTATGATGAGCCCCGGGATAAACGAAGAATGACAATCCCATTTGTTTTATCCTCGTTAACCTTTGCAAATACGGATGGCTGATCAGATTATATAAAAATTCGTTTGGAATAGTTATAAAACCAAAAACAGGATCATTTATTATTTTAGGTTTGTATGAACTCATTTTTATTTTTCAGTCGATAATTTGAAATTATTGTTTTTAGCAAACTCTCTTTGCTTTAAAACAAGTATCTGTAAAACAGAATCGGAGGCAAATTCATTGTTCCTAACAATTTTATAAACAGAATCCAATTGAGAAGGTGTTGCCTTTTCATCGGATAATATATTATAACCTCTGTATGATTGTGCCGTTCTTATTAAAGTTTCGATATACAAAATCACATACTTTTGAAATTCATTATCCGATCCTGCAAAATTCAACTGTTTTGATTGCTGTAGCCTGTTATTTAAAGAATCGGTATATTGCGTCACAATTTCAGCTATGTACGCATAATTTGAGTCTTTTAATGAAATACTGATATTTCGGTTTAATATAGTGAAGTCATTGTCTGCCAATTGTTTCTGTTCAGTCAGTGAATCATTGAATACAACAGCTTTTTTCTCATTATTACATGAAAAAGTAAATAATAAGACAATCAAAACACAACAATTTTTTCTCAGCACCTTAATTCGTGATTATTTTATTTTGTCAAACGCTGTCCTATACTCCTTGTATCTCTTATGCTGCAATTCTACAACCTTTATGGCTTCAGCGTTCTTATCGTCGATTATTTTAGCTTCCTGTTCTGTTATTGTGTCCGAAAAAGCCGCATAAAGATTTTGTGTTTTCACGAAATCAATCAAAGACGTAATATATGATTCGGCTGTCATTTTGAAATTTTTCCCGTTGTCAGGTACTTGAATATTTTGTACGTCAAAATATTTCTTACTTAAGGAAGTCACCGTTCTGTTCGATATAGATTGGATACTGTCAATCCTATTGCTGTCCATCGCATTTTGTATCAATGAATCGTTTTCGGATACAATTTTCTCGATCTCATCCATTTCGTTAGCTATGATCATCTCAAAATCCCTATTATTGTTTTTACAAGAAAAAAATAATAGTACGGTGAAGATAAATATTGCACAGATATACTTCATTTTTTACCAAAATTTAGAATTTTAGACAAAGATATAGCTTTGATTTGTAAGTTTAAAAACAACAAAACAGCAAAATTATTATCTTTAGACATAAAATAGTTTTGTAAAATTTCATTTCAAAGCATAAAGCTAACAATATTTTGATAAAAAATTAGTTAATATATATAACTTTGTATAATAATTTTTTTCGATGAATTGGGAAAAGTCTAATAAAAAATATATCTTTGTAACCTGTTTAACGATGATTTTTATCATTGCATCATGTAAACAGGTTAAATTAAGCGATGCCGATCTTCGTTTTGCTCAAGGAGAATATTTTGAAGCGGCAGGCATGTATCGCAAAATATACAGAAAAACTTCACCTAAAAATCGGGACCTAAGAGGAGAAGTCGCTTTCAAAATGGCCGAGTGCTACAGGCTGATAAATAATGTTCCGAGATCGAGAGCCTCTTATGTTAATGCAGTAAGATATAGACCTAATGATAGTTTAATATATCTCCAGTATGCCAGAATTCTACATAAGAGTGGTGAATACAAGCAGGCAATCAAAGAATACCAGAACTTTCTGAAATACTTTCCGGATAACCAGTTTGCTCAGAATGGAATCAAAGGGGCAGAGATTGCTTCGAGATTGAAGGAAAATCCCACACGATATATAATTAGAAAAATGGATTTGTTTAATTCTAGGAGAAGCGAATTTTCGCCCATGCTTTTGCCTCCCGAATATGAACAGATATATTTCTCCACAAGCAGAGAAGATGCCACAGGCGACGAGAAGAGTACCATAACAGGACTTAAGAATAATGATATATTCTTTTCCCGAAAGGACGAGAATGGCGTATGGCTTAAGCCAGAGGCAGTTGCAGGGTTAAATACTGAGTTTGACGAAGGTACTCCGGCTTTCGATGCGATCGGAACGACAATGTATTATACATTCTGCCCAGAAGATCCTAATAAACCGACAGCAACCAATATTTACGTTTCCCAACGTTCGGGAGGCTCATGGGGAAAAGGGCAAATGTTAGTACTCTCAAAAGATACTTCCGCTCTGTATGCCCATCCCTCGTTATCGCCTTCGGGAGAATACTTATATTTCGTATCCGATCTGCCGGGTGGATATGGAGGAAAAGACATCTGGCGGGCGGCTATGATCGGAGAAGATGTCAATTATATCGAAAATCTCGGACCTCAAATAAATACCGCAGGAGATGAAATGTTTCCTTATATGAGAACTGATACTACATTGTATTTCTCGTCCGACGGACATCCCGGATTAGGAGGTTTGGATATATTCAAAGCAACGGTTGACAGGAACGGAAATTGGGATATTGAGAATATGGGAGTTCCGATAAATTCGCAGGGAGATGATTTCGGCATCACATTCGCAGGATTTGAAGAAGCAGGTTTTTTCAGTTCAAATCGAAACGACGGAAAAGGCTATGACCATATATTTTCTTTTGAATATCCGATTCCTCGCATTACGCTCGAAGGCTACATTGTAAACAAAGATGACGAATTTGTCCCGGATGCAACAATCCGTGTTGTGGGAAATGACGGAACAAACGAGAAATTTCAGGGTAGGCAGAACGGAACTTACAGGCTCCAGATCGACAGGGGTACCGATTATGTAATGTTGGCTAACGCTCCGGGATATCTTAATTCTAAAATGGATCTGTCAACATTTGATCTTGAAAAAGATACCCTCTATTATGTAGATTTCGTTCTCTATTCAATAACTAAACCCAACATTGTCGAAAACATTTTCTATGATTTTGACAGGGCAACGTTGAGAGAAGAATCAAAAGAGGCTTTGGATGAATTAGTGGAGCTGTTAGAGATAAATCCGAATGTAACTATCGAATTATCCGCACATGCTGACAGAAAGGGTTCCGATAATTACAATCAGCGTTTATCTTTGCGACGGGCGGAATCGGTTGTTAGTTACCTGATAAGCAAAGGAATCGCCAAAGACAGATTGGAGGCGGCAGGTTATGGCAAACAACAACCGAAAACCGTAACAAAAAGCATTGCAAAAAAAATACGATTTTCTGAAAGAAAACGACGTTTTAACCGAAGAATTTATACTTGGGCTGACTCCAGAACAACAGGAAATAGCAGATCAAATAAATCGTCGGACAGAGTTTAAGGTTTTAAGTATAACTTATGGCTTACAGTAAAATGAAAAAACATATAATATCAATCTTTTTTTGTATGCTTGTTTTTTATAAGCGGGCACAATATGTATTCACAGGAATTGAATGCCACAGTCACTATTAATTCTGATAAGTTGCAGGGTGTTGACAAAGAAGTTTTTAATACATTGAAAACTTCACTTACTCAATTGCTGAACGAAAGGAAATGGTCTGAAACGGTATTTAACCAGAATGAACGAATAGAATGTACTTTTGTCTTTACCCTTAATACTATAACAGACGGAAATACTTATAATGGTGAATTGCAGATAAACTCGCGCCGTCCTGTCTATAATTCCTCTTACATCACGCCGACGTTTACGTATAAAGATGTCGACGTTTCATTTGAATATGCTCAAGGCGACCCCTTGGATTACAGCGAAACCAACATTACGAATAATCTGGTAGCAATAACCGCTTATTATGCTTATATCGTTTTAGGGATAGACTTCGATACATTCAGCCTCAATGGAGGAAAGCCATATTACGAGCAAGCGATGAATATCGTGAATGCATCGCAGGGACTCAATAAAAAAGGCTGGGCAGCATTTGACGGGGATTACAACAGATATGCTTTATCTTTGGCTCTGACAGAAGAAAGCTCGAGTAAATTTCACGATATGTGGTACAATTATCACAGACTCGGACTCGACCAGATGGCCAACAATATCGTAAGGGGCAGGGATGCCGTAATTTCTTCTTTGCAGGATTTGAACACCATCCGATCAGCCCGTCCTACTTCTCCGATTATACTGTTTTTCGGAGACACTAAATTAAATGAAGTTATAGACATATATTCGGATGTTTCGCCTGATGAGAAGAAAGAAGCCTATGATTTTCTAAGAAAGATATATCCGACAAAGAGCAATCTGCTGGAAACCTTGAAAACCTTGAAATAATTATTATTTGCGTAATCTTACATAATCTACCGCATGATTCGCTCCTTTCGAGAGTATCAGGCTGGCACGTTCACGTGTAGGAAGTATATTTTCCATCAGATTTTTCTTGTTTATCGTAACCCATATAGAGTGAGCCGTCCGAATAGCTTCGCGATTGCTCAGCTTGGCGTATTCTTTAAAATATGAATTCGGATCGCTGAACGCACTCTCACGCAATTTAAAGAAACGTTTGATATACCAATACTCCAAAAGCGGCTCATTCACATCTACGTAAATGGAGAAATCTACAAAATCAGAAACGAAAACACGATTCGGATTTTCAGGATAATCAAGACTGGTTTGTAAAACGTTCAAACCTTCGAGAATTAATATATCGGGAGATTCAATGATTTCTACCTTATCAGGTACAATGTCATAAATAAGGTGTGAATAAACAGGAGCTTCGACATTCGGTTCTCCTGACTTTATATCCGATACGAAATTCAACAGCTTACCTATGTCGTACGATTCGGGAAAACCCTTGCGGTTCATAATGCATCTCTTTTCGAGTTCGGCATTCGGATATAGAAATCCGTCGGTAGTAATGAGAGATACTTTTTTATGTTCAGTCCATCGGCTAAGCAATGTTTGCAGGATACGGGCAGTCGTGCTTTTGCCTGCGGCAACGCTTCCCGCAATACTGATTATGTATGGAATTTTCTCCTGTTTTCTTCCTAAAAAACTGCTTAATGCTCTTTGTCGCGTAAAACTTGCATCGACATAGAATTTAAGTAATCGGGAAAGCGGCAGATAAATATCGGTAACTTCATTGATGGACAGCTTTTCTTCGATGCCTTGGAGTTTTTCAAACTCTTCCTCAGTCAATGTCATAGGTTCCGAATTTCGCAAAGAAGCCCATTGTTCTCTATCGAAAAGCATATAAGGACTGGGTGGTGGGGTTACTTTCATCTTGGTTGCGGATTGAATAGTTAAAAGACTTCTAACAAACCATCGGGAATATTCATTTCCAGCACTTTGCTTTTATTGTCGATATTCGTAATCAGGTCTTCGTTGGCAGGAATAAGAAACTCGTTCTCATTATCGTCTGTGACTAAGAATAGTGCATTAATCGTCGAATCGTCAACTGCGGATATTGTTCCGATTATTTGATCAGAAGCATTGTTTTTGACTGAAAATCCTATAAAATATTTCCAGCTATAATCAATAGTGTCATTATGACTGGAATCGAAGTAGGAAATGGGATAGAAAACCTCTGTATCATTTAATTGACGTGCTTTTTCTTCGGAGTTTATATCCTCAAATTTCACTAAAGCCGTTTCATTATTCTTGAAACGGTATTCTTCGATGAAGAAAGGCACTAATATACCGTCGATACAGCATATAAGATAAGGACAATCGGTTTTGTCGAAAATATCGTTTTCGAAAGCAAAAGCTATTTCGCCTTTTACGCCATGCGGCTTAATTAATTTTCCTATCCGAACTACCTCTTTTTCAGAAATCATCGTTGAAAAGAAGATTATTTTTTCTTCTGATTATTATTTCGCTGTTGCTTACGAGGCTGTACGTCTTTTACTTCAAGCAATTTCAAATCAGATTCGCGTAAATCTATTTTTTTATCGGACAGTTCGTACATATCGTGAATGATCTTGTGATCGTCTACCTCCTTATTCCACTGTACGTAAGACTTTTTCATGTGATTCAGAAGAAGCCATATAAGTTGTTCCTTTTCTTTTCCCTCCGGATAGTCGGCAGCCAATTTTATCATTTTTTCAAGCGTCTTGCCATAGTGTTTATAATGCATACTCGGCTCGCTGTATTCTACCTTATTCGGTTTAGAAAACAGGTCTTCTTTTTTTATAATTTCGTATGGATAATCAATGTCGAGCTTAAAATCAGACATAATAGCCAAGTGATCCCACAATATATGTTTGAAATCATTGACATCACGCAAGTGAGGAAAAAGATTCCCCATGATATTTATTATCGTATTGGCACAGCGTTTACGCTCGTCCCTGTCTGGTATCTGAACACAATAGTCCACCATATTCTGGATGTTTCTTCCATATTCGGGCAATGCCAAAGGTTTTAACTGCGTATTGTATTCCATATCTTTCATTATATTCATATTTTTTCGTCTTGTTTTTTCTCTTTTGTCGGGGATAAAATCTCTTTATATTTTTCTGTATCGGTTAATACTTTGATAGCTTCTTCCACTCCTTTATCTGTTTTCAAAGCTTCTCTTATTTCTCCTTCTTTGTAATAGTAGCGTTTGGCTATTTCGGCACTTAACATTTGCATAATATCCTCTTTGAATGTATTCAAATCTCTGTCCAGATCGGGCGTAAGTTTAGCTTCCAAAGCTTTATATTCATCGCCCGCTGCATCCATATAGCCTTCATATTCCATAATTTCTTTCAAAGAGTTCAGCGTTTTTTCGCTCAACATATCGTATTTAAAATCTTTTTTCGCTTTTACAAATTCTTTGAAATTATTATAGTCTTCATCTGTCAGCGAGAAAGATTCGACAGGAAGTATTGTATTGTGCTTTTGCGTCCATTCGGTTGCAAAGTCAAATATAATATACTGCGTAACCAAATAATAAGCAAGGCTGGGCATTTTTTCATCTTTAAGCGCTATATCGGGAATAATGCCTCCGCCGTCTCGGACTTCACGTCCTATTGCCGTTTTAAATACAGTTGTCAGACTGTCTGGAATGCGTCCGACGCTGCCGTCTTCGTTCCGATGCGTATAGTCAATAGCTTGTATGCACCGTCCGCTTGGAATGTAGTATTTGGAAGTTGTGACTTTCAGGCTTCCGCCATACGGCAATTCTCTTGTCAGCTGTACAAGCCCTTTCCCGAATGTCCGCTCTCCGATGATAACAGCCCTGTCCATATCCTGCAATGCTCCCGATACTATCTCCGAAGCAGAAGCAGAACCTCTGTCTACCAATATAGCCAATGGTATTTCCGTATCAATCGGCGCGAGCGTTGTACGATAAACCCGATCCATTTGTTTCAGTTTGCCTTTGGTTGATAAAACTACTTGCCCTTTAGGGACAAACAGATTTACAAGCTGTACGGCTTCTTCCAAAATTCCGCCACCATTGCCTCTGATGTCTATTATCAGAGATGTAATGCCTTGTTTTTTCAGATCGGTGAATGCAGTTTTTACATCTTGTGCACTTCTGTCTGTAAATCCCGAAAAGGAAATATATCCTACATTATTGTTCAATATGCCGTAATACTGAACTGCACTTACCTGTATTTGTTCCCGTTCAATTTTAAACTCTCTTGTTTTCTTTTCTCCGGGGCGTTGTATTTTAATTTTGACGATTGTCCCCGGTTGCCCTTTAAGTTTAGCACTGACTTTACCGGTCAGAGTATTTCCGTAATTACTGTTATCCGTGTTTTCTTCTTTCGTCAAAGTCGTCATGTCAACATCGTCAACAGCCAATATTATATCGCCGTCTTTAAGCCCTGCTTTTGCGGCAGGTTTGTCTTTATACGGTCCTGTAACCATTACCCTGTATTCACCGTCTATTTTACGGGCGGCAACATACGAGCCTATTCCGGCATATTCGCCTGTAGTCATGAATTTGAAATCATTCATGTCCTCTTCGGTGATGTAGTTGGTGTAGGGGTCGAGCCCTGCGAGCATATTAACAATGCCTGTATTAATGGTTTTCTCGACATCCAGAGAATCGACATAAAAAAGATCCAACTCTTTTACTACCGAGTTGAATACTTCAACATTTTTGTTAATATCAAAATAATGCTTATTATCTTCTTGAGCATTAATTGTTATAGTAAAAAATAAGATTATTGCAAAAACCGAAAGATAGCGTCTCATTAATCTATGTTTGTGGATTATGTACTATAATTTTTTTAAGAAACAAAGAAACAACTTTTTTGATTATCTGAGAACAGATAAGTTATATTAAGTTGCAAAAATAGATAAAAAACAAAGGTTATCAGGACTTTGTCTGATAATTTATGATTTTTTGTCGCTTTTATCGTCAATTAGCGTTGAATCTTTCAATTCGACAGGTTTAGATTTTTTCCTCAATTTCATATTGAGAAATTCGACAAGCAGTGAAAACGCAATAGCAAAGTAAATATATCCCTTTGGTATTTCGCCGACAACCGTTCCGAATACCGAAATCTGTGACAGATGAGCAGATTCTATAATCAGCATAACGCCAATAAGTATAAGGAATGAAAGCCCGAGCATCTGAATCGTAGGATGATTATTCACGAATTTACTTACAGGATCGGCAAACAGCATCATAACGGCAATGGAAAGGACAACGGCAGTTACCATAATAGTCATCGCTCCCGCATACCCGAATTCCGAAAAGCTGACTAACCCGACAGCCGTCAGAACGCTGTCAAACGAGAAAACAATATCCAATGCGACAATCTGGACAATTACAGCGGTGAATCCATTTTTCACAGCCTTTCCATTTTCAGAAGTTTCTTCTTTACCTTCCAATTTATGATGGATTTCGGAGACGCTTTTGTATAATAAAAACATTCCTCCAAGAAAAATAATAATACTTTGTCCCGAAACGGATCCGTCGAGCCATGAAGTATCGAATGACAAGATCGGTTTTGTGAGTTTCATCAGCCACGAAATGCAAAACAACAGTAAAATTCTGAACAGCATTGCGATAAACAATCCTAATCGTCGTGCTTTGTGCTGTTGATGCTGCGGAAGCTTTGACGACATAATCGAAAGGAAAACAATATTGTCTATCCCTAAAACTATTTCCAGAAAAGCTAATGTAATAAGCGCAAGCCATGCACTGGGCAACAAGAAAGTTTCTAATATTTCCATCTATAATAAAAAGATAAATTCATGCAAAGATAGATAAGATTTGCGCACGATTATTATAGTATTAACAGAAAAATTTCAAGATGTTTTTATATGTAAAAGGTTACTTGGGAAATTTTATAAATTAAGCCTTCTATACATTTTTTTACTTAATAGATGTTCGAGTTTACGAATAAGTTAAGATATTTGCACTCTCTTTATAATTTACAAAAAACAATACTTTATGGTTAGAAAAATTACACAACGATTTACATTGCTGGCATTGGCATGCTTATGTGGCATTGGTTCCATGAAAGCCCAAATGGAAATGGAAGGATACCAGCTTCCGTATTCTAACTTTCAGGAATGGGAAGTAGGGAAAACACTGGGCGGAAAAGATAATAAAAATAGTATAGAAGAACCTAAAGGTTGGAATTCTTTTGCAACAGGAATTGGAAGCGTGATTAGCATGGCTAAAAACTATCCAACAAAAGGGATTCGTATTGTAGACGGAAAAAACAGGAACTATGTTAGCATAAAGTCATACAAAGTTCCAATTCTTGGGATTATAGCTAATGGGACTTTAACTACTGGACAGATTTGTGCTGATTCTCCAATAGCCGACAATCCAGAAAAAAACTATAATAAAACAGTATTATCATTGGATTCAGCAGGTGTTGATAATTTCAGACAAAGATTTGTCGGGCGTCCTGATTCATTAATAGTATTCCTGCAATATATCCCTAAAAAGAAAACTCCGAATGCGGATGATGTTGCTCAGGTTTCGGCTTGGATACACAATAATAATGAATTTCAAGATCCTGTGGCAGATTCAAATGAGATGATAACAAAAGCAATAGCTAGAGCTTTAATAAATCCAAGTGCAACAGAAGCCAAGGACGACTTTAAAAGAATGACAGTAGCTTTTGATTACGATTCTGAAAAATATCAGGGAGGAGATCCAGCCTATATTTTGTTGACAGCAACAACAAACAAAAAACCCGGAGGAAAAGGTGCTGATAAAGATGAGCTTAATCTTGATAGCATACATATGGTTTATATTTCAACCCTTGCCGATATAAAAATAAAAGGAGTAAGCATAGAAGGTTTTGAGGAAAATAAATTTAGTTATCAGTTAACCGAAGCGCTTGAAATTTCAGATATAGCGGCTACGCCTAAAGGTGTTGCAGGAAAAGTTCAGCCGATCACCTCAAATACCGAGAATGGTGTCATTACCTATACAATTCGCGTAAACGGCGATGATATATCCGTAAATCCGACTAACTATACAGAATATAAGTTGACTTACAATTTGCCTGCCATAACCAATGAAATAACTAATCTGTATAACGGAACGATAGATATCGACCTTTCGGGAATGGGAGAGGTTGAACCTCCGGTAATTACCTTGCCCGATCAAATTTCGATAGAAAATGCTACAACCGACTTTAACAGCATAAAGTTAACTTTAGCCAATTTCTCGTTTATAGGTATGGACTTGGGTAATATTTCCATTGATAATATACCTGTTGTTGTCGAAAATGAAACGTATTCTTTTGAAAGCGAAACTGTACAAATGGCTTTGATGGAAGGTGCAATTGATGCGGATGTGAAAGTAACAGGAACAATCGTTAACGGTTATGCAAATACCGTTATAGATGTTATTTGGTGGATGGACAGGGAAAATAACCTATCCATGCCTATCCCCGTTAACTTCAAAGGAAGTGCCGTTGCCGACGGATTACGTCTTAACGACATAAAGTTTGACGGAGTTTCCGTATCAGATGGCATATTTGACTCTGATATTTTCAACTATAAATCTCTGGATATACAGGATGTTAAAGTGTTGACTTATGATAAAGCAGATCCTGCATCTAAAGTAAATATTGAAATGGACGGAAACTGGTTATATCTGAATGTAACAAACGGAACAGCTACAAACAGCTACAAATTAGCCAATATGGATATCTCTATTCCGATAAATAAAATATCATTGGGGCAAACAATCGACGGAAATTTATCTTTGAAAAATAATTCGGAAATTATAGGACTTGTGACTGTTGACGGAACTATAAACTACAGCAGAAATATAGATGCTAATCGGTGGAATACAATCGGATTACCTTATGTTCCGACTTTACAAGCTATCCGATCAAATAATTCTATCGCATCAGCAAGTATGGAGTTATATACTTATGGAACAAGTGGTTCTACCTATGAGGCTAAACAAATATCCAGTCCGACAACAGCGTTTATTATGAGATTTACAGAACCGGAAGATATAACTTCTATAAACTTGATTTCACCTGCAGGAGTCAGCATTTCAAAAATCGGTAAAAAGGCTGTAAGTGAAATGGCAGAAGGTTACAGCGTTTATGCCAATACTACTTTTGAAACTGTTAAACTTGGAGATATGGTGCCTGCCAATACGGATATTACTTATTATTTGTTTGATGGATACAATGAATTCCAAAAAGCACAATCGACAGATGATTTGAAACCGTCTACGATGTTTATTGCTTACAAAGGTTCTAATCCTGCTGTTTCTGTAAAAAGTCCCGACTTAGCCTTAGAGATAGGTGATAATTATATTTCTGACAATAATGTAAAGGTTTATAGTACCAATGGCAAAATTTATATTGCAAATTATACAGGCTTGGCAGAAGTGTATGCAATGAATGGAGGTAAAGTCTTAGAGAAAAAAATAATCGGATCAGATTCTTTCGATATGACTAAAGGAATATATATTGTTCGCACAGGAACAGAAAGTATTATGGTTATTGTAGAATAATTCTCCGATATATTTTAATAAAAACTGTATTTCGCGTAAACCGAAATACAGTTTTTTTATATCAGCAGATATATTCCGATTAAAATTACTAATTTAGCTTTACATACTAAAAATAAGCCTAATGAAGAATTTAATTGTTTTGTTGTCATTGTTTTTCCTGTTGCAAAGCTGTTCGGGGAAAAATACGGTCAGTGCGGATCAGAATGACACTGTCCCTCTTCAGAAAGTATTAGTAAATGTATCAATTGTCCGTTTCGACATAGATTTCTCCAATTATTTAAAAAATCCCACAAAAAACAATAAGGATATATTAGAGTCGAAATACAAAGATTTCCTGCCTGCTTTCGGGAGGATAACAATCAACAATTCGGATTCGTATAAAAATGAGTTCTATCTGAGGTTGCAACGATATTTCGGAAACGAAATGCTATCGTCCATATATAATCATTCATTGGAGGTATTCAATGACTTAAACCAATATGAAAAAGAACTTTCGGAAGCGGACAACTTCATCGCACAAAACTTCAACGGAAAACATCTTCCTGCATTATACATGCATGTATCAGGCTTCAAAGAAAATGTAATGGTACTGAATAATATAATCTCGATTTCTGCCGATAAATATTTAGGAGAAGATTTTCCTCTTTACAAACAGTTCTTTGAAAACTATCAGTTGATAAGAATGAAACCTAAACTTATTACAAGGGATTACATAAAAGCTTGGATATTATCTGATTTAATACAAAAAGAAAATGATAAGACATTGTTGGTAGATATGATTAACGAAGGCAAAACATTGTATGTCCTCTCTCAGATTTTACAAAACTGGAACGAAGAAGATCTTATCGACTATAATGCAAATCAGCTTATATGGGTAAAAGAAAATGAAAGTAAAATATGGAAAGCTGTCGTACAGCAAAATCATCTGTATGAACAAAATGAACTGATAAAATCAAAATACATGAATGACGCTCCATATACGGCTACTTTGACAACAGATTCTCCGGGCAGAGCAGGAGCGTGGGTAGGTTGGCAAATAGTAAATTCCTATATGGCAAATAATAAAATTCTTTTAGCGGATTTATTCAATATAGACGCACAGACTATCCTTAAAAACTCGGGATATAATCCCTGAAATGTTGATAAAATATATAGTAGCCTACTAATCAGATATGTTTTAAGTGTTCATATCTATTCATAAATAATTTCGGTTTCAAAGTCAAAGTCTCGTATCTTTGGAATACTGAAAAAAGGAATCAAAAATGGAAAGTGGCAGTAAGAAAAATACAAGAAAAAAACAATAGTAAAAATCAGGAAATAATCCTTTCGGACATAGGTAAGGTTCAACCTCAGGCACGCGAATTGGAAGAGGCTGTGCTTGGAGCTTTAATGTTGGAAAAAGATGCGTATTCGCTTGTCAGCGATATACTGAAACCAGAAAGTTTTTACGACGGTGTACACCAAACCATTTACAGATCTATCGTAAATCTTGCTGTCAGGCAGGAACCTATTGATATACTGACTGTTGTTGAAAATTTGCGTAAAGAAGGCGAACTGGAAGCTGTCGGAGGACCTGTTTATATAGCCCAACTTACTGAAAAAATTGCTTCCGCTGCTCATATTGAGTTCCATGCCCGAATAATTGCACAGAAATTTCTCGCCAGAGAACTGATCTCTTTTTCTTCACAGGTTACGAACAAAGCTTTTGACGAAACAACGGATGTGGATGACCTGATGCAGGAGGCTGAGAGCAAGCTTTTCGAAATATCTCAACGAAACGTAAAAAAAGATGCTACGCAAATCAACCCTGTCATAAAAGAAGCCCTTAACTTATTGAATATTGCGGCTAACCGTCCCGAAGGGCTTAGCGGATTGCAGACAGGATTTAACGATCTTGACAAAATAACTTCTGGCTGGCAAAACTCCGATCTTGTTATTATTGCGGCACGTCCTGCCATGGGGAAAACAGCGTTTGTTTTGTCAATGGCAAAAAATATGACTGTAAACTTCAAGTTTCCCGTAGCATTGTTTTCTCTCGAAATGTCAAACGTGCAGTTGGTAAACCGTTTAATTGTAAATACTTGTGAAATTGCAGGAGATAAAATAAAAAGCGGACGGCTCGAACCTTACGAGTGGGAACAGTTGGATTATAAAATAAGAGAACTCTATGATGCGCCACTTTTCATAGACGATACGCCCAGTCTTTCGGTGTTTGAACTAAGGACCAAGGCGCGGCGACTGGTTCGGGAACATGGAGTGAAAATAATCATAATAGATTATTTACAGCTGATGAATGCAAGCGGAATGAATTACGGAAGCCGCGAACAGGAAGTCAGTATGATATCAAGATCATTGAAAGGATTGGCAAAAGAACTGAATATTCCGATAATCGCTCTTTCTCAGCTTAACCGTGGCGTAGAAGGAAGAACGGGACCCGAAGGAAAACGTCCTCAATTGTCAGACTTGCGGGAATCGGGAGCTATCGAACAAGATGCCGATATGGTTTGCTTTATACATCGTCCCGAATATTATAAAATATATGAGGACGATAAAGGTAACTCAATGTTGGGACTGGCGGAAATAATTATCGCAAAGCATAGAAACGGAGCTACGGGAGATATTAAATTACGCTTCAAGAGCGAATACGCACGTTTTCAAAATTTGAACGAAGACCTCGATTTAAACGGAGTACAGTTTGTTTCCAAAATAAGTTCCTCTACTCCTGACAACAATGTAAATCCTTTATCTGACAATAACATTGTACCTTTCTGATAATCTAAAAATACGCATTGTTATTTTTCGTTTTAATTCCGAATAAAATACTTGGTTATTTATATTTACTTTCATTTCTTTGCATAAACTTAAATTCTAGTTTATGCCAGAGAAAATTAATATTAAGGACGTCAAAGACATTGTTATTCGCTTCTCAGGCGACTCGGGTGACGGGATGCAACTATCAGGCACCATTTTTTCTGCTCTCTCCGCGATTTTTGGTAATCAGATAGCGACTTTTCCCGACTTTCCTGCCGAAATACGCGCACCACAGGGAACTTTAGGCGGAGTTTCGGGCTTTCAGGTGCATTTAGGAACAGAAGTTTACAATTCAGGCGATAAGACAGATATTCTTATTGCAATGAATCCTGCAGCATTAAAGGTCAACCAAAAGAATCTGAAAAAAAATGTTGTCATTATCGTAGATTCTGATTCTTTTCAAAAGAAAGATTTGGAGAAAGCACAATTCGCAACAGACAATCCGTTTGACGAATTATCTTTGAACAATGCCACTGTATTGGAAATTCCGATTACTACTCTGACAAAGACAAGTCTTGAAAATATAGATCTGGATCAGAAATCTAAAGTCAGATGTAAAAATATGTTTGCACTGGGATTAGTTTGCTGGTTATTGGACAGACCTCTGGATGTAGCCAGTCATATGCTTTCAGCCAAGTTTGCTAAAAACCCGATACTGGTTGAAGCAAATCTGAAAGTTTTAACCGACGGTTATAATTACGGACACAATCAGCATCTGACAGTTCCTATTTACAGGGTAGAGACGATAAATGCCGAAAAAGGATATTATATAGACATAAATGGCAATACCGCTACAGCTTACGGACTTGTTGCAGCATCGGAAAGATCGGGTAAAAAACTATTTTTAGGATCATATCCCATCACTCCCGCTACAGATGTATTACAGGAACTCACTAAATTGAGATATTTAGGCGTAACTGCCGTACAAGCCGAAGACGAAATTGCAGGAATCACCATGTCAATCGGGGCGAGTTTCGCGGGTTGCTTGGCGGCGACATCGACATCCGGTCCCGGTTTAGCTTTGAAAAGCGAAGCAATAGGGTTAGCCGTAATGGCCGAATTGCCATTAGTGATAATAGATGTACAACGGGCAGGCCCATCGACAGGCATGCCGACAAAAACGGAACAGACAGATCTACGAATGGCTCTTTACGGACGAAACGGAGAAAGCCCTTTGGTAGTGATTGCAGCGAGCAGTCCGACTAATTGTTTCGATTCTGCTTATTGGGCTTCTAAAATAGCCCTTGAACATATTACGCCTGTCATACTGTTAACGGACGGATACATTGCAAACGGATCATCTGCATGGCGAATTCCCGATATGGACAGATATCCGTCTATCGTACCGCACGACGTAACCCAATATAAAGGAAATAACTGGAAGCCATACTTAAGAGATGAAGCTACCCAAGCAAGATATTGGGCGCCTGTAGGTTTTGAAGGATATACTCACCGAATAGGCGGACTTGAAAAAGATTTTGAGACAGGAGCAATTTCCACAAACTCCGAAAACCATCAGAAAATGGTTGAAACAAGACAAGAAAAGATAGATCGGATAGCTGAATATATCCCTGAATTGGAAGTTATAGGCAACTCTGACGCTAATCTTTTACTGATAGGATGGGGTGGAACTTACGGACAACTCAGAGAAGCTGTAAAGCGTCTAAATGACAATGGTAAAAAGATTGCGTATGTGCATTTCAATTTCATTTGTCCTTTGCCTAAAAACACAAAAGAAGTTTTGTGCAAGTTTAATAATATTGTGGTTGCAGAACAAAACAACGGACAATTCGCCGATTATTTGTTAAGCAAAATTCCTAATCTGAACATTCAAAAATACAACGAAACAACCGGACAGCCTTTCGAGGTTGAAATGCTGGTTAATGAACTTTCTAAAAAAATGGAGGAATAACCATTATGGAAAATGTTGATATAAAACAATCTGCACGCGAAGCAAAAGATTACAAAAGCGATCAGTATATACGTTGGTGTCCCGGTTGTGGGGATCATGCCATTGTAAACTGCCTGTATAAAGCGATGGCTGAACTGAACATACCGACACATAAAATCGCCGTTATATCAGGAATCGGATGTTCGTCACGCTTGCCATACTATATGAATACGTATGGTTTCCATACCATACACGGACGTGGGGCTGCTGTCGCGACAGGCGTGAAAGTCGCAAATCCCGATCTTTCCGTTTGGTTAGGGACAGGAGACGGAGATTGTCTTGCCATTGGCGGAAATCATTTTATTCATTGCGTAAGACGAAATGTAGATATTAACATACTGCTGTTTAATAATAAGATATACGGTTTAACGAAAGGACAATATTCTCCGACTACGGACAGGGGTTTTGTTACAAAAACTTCGCCTTACGGAACTGTTGAAGATCCGTTTATTCCGGCAGAACTTGTTATGGGAGCGAGAGGTACTTTCTTCGCGCGCTGCATAGATGTGGATCTGAAAAATGCTACGGATATATTCGTAGAAGCTCAGAAACATAAAGGAACATCCACTGTTGAGATTCTGCAAAAACTGTGTAATCTTCAACAATAATATTTATGAAGATATTACAAAAAAAGGTTTTAGAGAAGAGCAAACAATATTCCTGAAACACGGCGAAAAAAATGTTGTTCGGAACAGATAACAACAAGGGTATCGTTGCCGACGGATGGAACTTAAAGGCTGTTACATTGGGAGAAGAAGGATATACCATTGATGACGTATTGACACATGACGAAAAATGTGTGGATAATACTTTACATCTAAAGCTTGGGATGATGTCACCGACTGTCAACGGTTTACCTTTAGCTTTAGGGGTGATAAGGAATGTTGAAGCTCCTGTTTATGATGCTGAAATAAAAAAGTCAACCGAAGAACTTCAGAATAAATCAAAGATTAAAAACCTGCATGATTTATTGATGAGTAAGGATACTTGGGAGGTTAAATAGTAAAGGATAACCTAACATTTATAAATATACTATGAAAAAGAAAACCTGGTTTCTTCTATTATTTTTTGTATATACCTCTTCTTTGTTGGCTCAAGAAAAAGATATTTCGATTCCAAAAAGAAGTGTGAGAAATAATGTCAATGTAAAAAAGAATACAAAAGAAAATGGCTTAGAAGATAATGTAAAAAAACACAAAGATGACCGTTTTACAATTGGTATTGGATATGCAAGAAGATTGGGCAAAACTATGAAAACGGGAAATGATGACATTGATAAAGCAACGAATGATCTTAAAAATGGATTTAATATTGATTTCGAATGGCAGCGTTATTATAAAGAAAACTGGGGATTCGGAATGAATGTTTATTACAATATGCAACATGCAAGTTTAGATGATTATTACGAGACTATTGATGAATATACGCATTTTATATATTTTGGACCTACATTCAATTTCCGACACTCTCTAAATTCAGAATTTACCTTATATGGAAATATAGGAGTCGGCCCGATAATTTTTATCGATAATGTGACAAGCTCTAAGTCAGTTGACATTGTTGAGCCTGCTTTTGGTATTTATACATCTTTGGCTATTGATTACAATATTAATCGTACAATGGGAATGGGGTTAAAACTATCTGTTGGAGCAGGATCAGTTTCCGGTTCAAAATATTATCTTGGAGATCGTGTCAGTGCGTCTAATTTAATGATCACAACTTATCTTCGTTTCAAATCGTCTAAATAGTAATATATACAGAGAAGCATCCTGTTTTATTTTCTTTTTTGTGACTTAGTCTTTTTATAAAAATTTTGAGAAAATAAAAAATAACTTGTATATTTGCAGACGTAATGCGAAAATAGCTCAGTTGGTAGAGCACGACCTTGCCAAGGTCGGGGTCGCGGGTTCGAGTCCCGTTTTTCGCTCGAGTGTGACAAACGTGTCACATTTTTTTTCAATAATAACGCGCACGTGGTGGAATTGGTAGACACGCTACTTTGAGGGGGTAGTGCCGGTAACGGTGTGTGAGTTCAAATCTCGTCGTGCGCACAAAGGGTTTCATGTATATTGAAACCCTTTTTATTTATTTAATCTGAGTTTACTAAATACTTTCTTTTTCTGGAAATAATATGCATACAATATACTATGATCATATATTGTAGTTAAAGTATTATTATCTTCATTAAAATCTGATTTATTTCCGTGAGATGAATACTCTTTCTTCATTTTATTAAATTCTTTATGAGCTTTCAATATTGCTGTTGCATTTTTCGCCTTTCCAGATAAAAGCATTTTTAACGCTGCCACATAATCGAGCAGCAACCGAACTTTCAGAACACGATTAAGTTCTTTTTCCGGCAAATTTTTATAAAGCATCAACAGATTATTTCTGAAATTAAGAAATGTTTTTTGCGGACTATCCGAGTTTAGGGTTGCCGCACCTACGTGATAAACAACAGATTGAGGAAGACAAACCAGTCGGTTTTTGAGAAGATTGAGCCTCCAACACAAATCAATCTCCTCCATATGTGCAAAAAAACAGGAGTCGAACATCCCGGCTTCAACAAACTTACTTAAACGAATCATCATACAGGCTCCCGATGTCCAGAATACATCTCTGATGTCATCGTATTGTCCGTAGTCTTTTTCTATTGTATCAAAAATACGTCCCCTGCAAAACGGATAACCGTATTTATCAATATATCCGCCCGAAGCTCCTGCGTACTCAAAATATTCCCTATTGCGGTATGAAAGTATTTTGGGTTGAACTGCCGCCACATTTTTGTTTTCTTCCATAAACGATAAGAGAATATCCAGCCAGTTCTCGGTTACTTCAACATCAGAGTTTAACAGAACTGCATATTCGGCATCAATTTGCTTCAATGCTTCATTATACCCTTTTGCATATCCGTAATTTTCGGGCAGACTTATTATTTTTATCTGAGGGAAGTTTGTGGAAATCAAGTTTCTTGAATCATCAGTAGAATTATTATCTGCAACAACAATTTCGACATCAGGGGCAGATGAATATCGGATTACGGAAGGAAGAAATTCGGCTAACAGTTTTTCTCCGTTCCAGTTAAGTATAACGATCGATACTTTTTTCATTTTGCGAAGTCCGATTTTTTATATTTCCATCTGTTATGAGTCCAGAGCCAATATGCGGGATTACGCAATATTGTTTTTTCAAATTCTCTGATATATCTTTCTGTTATGGCAAATTCAGGTTCCTCTTTCGGTTTTTCCGATATGAGTTTGCAATCACAGACATATTTGCCTCTCGATACTTTAGCCATATCAAGATATACGACAAAAAAACCCGTTTGTTTGGCAATCCGCTCAACACCGGTATAAACAGCAGTATCCTGATTTAAAAAAGTTGTCCAGTAATGAATGTTGTTTTTCGAAGGTGTCTGATCGGACATAAACCCGATAACCGTTTGGATACGATCTCTTTTAAATTGAACTATCTTTCTTAGCGTATCGTTTTTCGCGATGCCGACAGATCCGAATCGTTTTCTTATCTTAAGAAAAATTTCATCAAAAGCCTTATTCTTTAGAGGACGATATATTTGCCCTGTTACAACATTCGGATCGAATTGTAAGGTAATAGCAGGAACCCATTCCCAGTTTCCGTAGTGTCCTAAAAACAACAGGCAGGAATTTCCGTCTTTCATTCGGTCTTTTATGACTTCTATGTTATTGAAAACAATACGTTGTTGCATTTCTTTGTCAGAAATGTGCAGAAGTTTTATTGTTTCGACTATATAGTCACAAAAATGGTGATAAAATTCTTTTTCAAGCTGCAAGAGTTCTTTTTGAGATTTGTCGGGAAAAGAATTTTTGAGGTTTTTTCTGGTTACTTTTTTTCTGTAACCTATTACTTTATAAGTTAAGAAATACAGTATGTCCGACAATACATACAGAACTTTTAACGGAAGTAGGGCATGCAAATACATCCACGCATACATAAGACAATATGTTATTTTATCTCCCATTATTTTTAATATGTCAAAGCCGTTTTTTGCCTGTTGTATTTACCGAGTATTACATTTTCTATCTGATTAGATTTTGATTCATCATAATCAGATTCAACTTTAATATAATTTTCCGTAAACCCATACATTTTATTGCCGTGCTGGGTGTGTTCGAACAAAACTTTTCTGTCTGTTCCTTGCTGGGATTCATAGAATTTTTGCAGTTTTTTATCTGAAATATCCAGCAAAATCTTACTCCTCAAATGTTTCGCCTTGGAATCCACTTCATGCTCTATCCTTAAAGCTGATGTATTGGGACGTTCGGAATACGTGAAAACGTGAAGTTGTGAAATATCCAGACTTTCAATGAATCTGCGTGATTCTTCAAAGTATTCGTCTGTTTCTCCTCTCGTACCAACAATTACATCCACCCCTATAAAGGCATCGGGTATGATTTCTTTAATTTTTTCTACTTTATGTCTAAACAGGGCAGTATCATAACGACGATGCATCAATTTTAATACCGCATCAGATCCTGCCTGTAAGGGAATATGAAAATGGGGTGCAAATCTTTTCGAATTTGCCACAAAATCTATTATCTCATCCGTTAACAAATTGGGTTCGATAGACGATATTCTGTAGCGGTCGATTCCTTCCACTTCATCCAATGCTTTTATCAGATCGAGGAAAGTCTCATCCGTTGTTTTTCCGAAGTCCCCTATGTTAACGCCTGTCAGGACTATTTCCTTTCCTCCTTTTTTTAACTACATCCTGAGCTTGAGAAACCAAATCGGAGATACTTCCGTTGCGGCTTCTTCCTCTTGCGTGAGGTATTGTACAAAACGTGCAGAAATAATCACATCCGTCCTGTACTTTCAGGAAATAACGGGTACGGTCATCCTGCGAACAAGAAGGTACGAATACCTTTATATTATTGGTTTTGGTTGTATAGACAGCACCTTTGTCTTTTTTTCTTAAGTTCATCAAGATAATTTATGACATCTAACTTTTGTTCCGCACCCAACACGACATCAACTCCTTCAATAGTGGTTATTTCTTCGGGTTTCAATTGGGCATAACAACCCGTTACAATAACAAAAGCATCGGGATTCTCTTTAATTATCTTTCTGACTGCCTGTCTGCATTTTTTATCCGCAAGTTCCGTTACAGAGCAGGTATTTACTACACATATATCGGCAATTTCACCTTCTCTGGCTTTTCTTACTCCGATATCGGACAATTGCTTGCCTATGGCTGAAGTTTCCGCAAAATTTAGTTTGCATCCTAAAGTCAGGTATGCAGCTTTCTTATTCTCAAATATATTGTTGTCAATCATTATTAAAAACTAAAACAGAATCCTGTATGGAAAACTGCAAAATTATATAAAATGAGTCATATTTACGGTTAAATTATTTGCGAATCTGATAAGAGTCTATAATTTTGCACATTTGCCGCTAAAGTGGGCAATATGAATGATGCAATAAACTATATCTATGATTAAAGAAAACTTTATAGAGCTTTACGAAAAGAATTTTCGTGAAAGCTGGGATCTCCCCGCCCTGACTAATTATGCCGAGAAAAAAACATTTTTATATAAAGATCTGGCAACCAAAATAGCAAAAACTCATATCTTCTTTGAAAAAGCAGGAATAAAGAGAGGCGACAAAATCGCTTTGGTAGGCAGAAATAATATAAATTGGTGTGTAGTCCATTTATCGACAATGAGTTATGGAGCTGTTATCGTACCTATACTTCAGGATTTTCATCCTGATAATATTCACCATATTGTAAACCATTCTGAGGCAAAGCTGCTGTATGTAAGCGACAATATCTGGGAAAATATAGAGGAAACCAAGATTCCTGATGTTGAAGGAATATTTTCATTAACCGATTTGTCCTGTTTATACCAAAAACAAGGTAAACCTTTTGATAAAATACTAAACAATCTGGATTCGGAAATGGAGAAGAGATATCCGTCGGGATATTCCAAAGAAAATGTAAAATACAATAAGGTTGATAACTCTGAAATAGTTTTGCTCAATTATACATCGGGAACCACAGGTTTCAGCAAAGGAGTTATGCTCACAGCCAATAATCTGGCAGGCAACGTAACTTATGCCGGAACATTGGATATCCTGCACAGAGGAGAAAACATCGTTTCATTTTTACCATTGGCTCACGCGTATGGCGCCGCTTTTGAATTTTTATACTCTTTGTCTATCGGAGCCCATACTATTCTTTTAGGAAAAACGCCTTCACCTAAAATTCTTATGCAGGCTTTTGCCGATTACAAACCAAGTCTGATAATATCAGTGCCTTTAATCATCGAAAAGATATACAAAAAGATGATTTTACCAAAAATAGAAAGACCTGCAATGAAGGTTGCCCTTAAAGTTCCTGTATTAAGAGAAAAAATATATGCAAAAATCAGAAAAAAATTGGTAGATGCTTTTGGCGGTAATTTTTGCCAGATCATCATAGGTGGTGCCGCATTGAATCCCGATGTGGAAGATTTCCTTTATAAAATTAAATTTCCGTTTACCGTCGGTTATGGAATGACTGAATGCGCACCTCTTATTTCATACGACCGATTTTCAGATTTTGTCCCTACATCTTGCGGACAAATACTGAAAAACATAATGCGCGTAAGAGTTGACTCCGTTGATCCGTATAACGTTATCGGCGAAATACAAGTACAAGGAGAAAATGTAATGGCAGGATATTATAAAAACGAAGATGCAACCAAAACTGCCTTTACTCAGGACGGATGGCTCAAAACAGGAGATCTGGGTACGATTGACAGAAATAACCGTATTTTTATACGCGGACGCAGTAAATCAATGATTTTAGGGCCTAACGGACAAAATATATTCCCCGAAGAAATAGAAGCAAGGCTTAATAATATGCCTTATATAATGGAAAGTATTGTTGTCAATCGAGAAGGCAAATTAGTAGCTTTGGTGTACCCTGATTACGAAGCGATGGATAATGGAAACGTTACTCAGGATGATCTGCCCGATATAATGAAAGAAAATCTGGCTGATTTAAACAAAATGGTTTCAAGTTACGAAAATGTTTCTTCAATAATTATGTATCCTAACGAATTTGAGAAAACGCCCAAGAAAAGTATCAAAAGATATCTTTACTCGTAATTTTAATTTTTTTTAGATATAAATAGAAAAAAAAGTCTATGTTATTTAACATGTTCAAAAAAATATATATCTTTGTCCCTGTTTTAGTGAAAACAGAACATTTACCGTTAAAATTTTTAAGAAAATGAAAAAGTTAGTTTTATTTGCTGTTGCTGCTGTTGCAATTTCTTTTGCTTCTTGTTCTAACAAATCTAATGCAGATTCTACTCCTGCTGCTGATACAACTGCAGTAGTTGTTGAAGAAGAAGTTGTTGCTGCTCCTGTTAATGACAGCACTGTTGAAGTTGTTGAGGAAGCGGTTGCTACAGAAGCTCCTGCTACACCAGCGAAATGATAGCCAGAAAAAGAAAAAATTTAAAGCCTGTTCTATACAGGCTTTTTTATTTTTAGCTAAAATGGAAACAAAAAAATTATAACTTTGCACAACTACAAAACTTTAAAATGAGATTCTACACAATATGAAAGAATCCGACAATGAAAATTGGGATATCGTCATCGAGCCGAGAAAAAAAGGGTTTCACCTGAATTTATCGGAAGTCTGGAAATATCGAGATTTGTTCTATATGTATGTACGGCGAGATATCGTCGTAATGTACAAGCAAACGATCCTCGGACCTCTGTGGTTCGTCATTCAGCCTCTGTTTACGATGGTTATGTATATGTTTGTATTCGGTGGTATAGCCGGGATTTCTACCGACGGGCTTCCGCAGCCTTTGTTTTATATGGCAGGGATTATTTGCTGGAATTTTTTTACCGAATGCCTTACCAAATCGTCCGGGACATTTATCGCGAATGTAAACGTATTCAGCAAAGTATATTTTCCACGGCTGGTGGTTCCGTTTTCAAGCATAGCTTCTACTTTTATAAAGTTCCTTATACAATTCGGGTTATTCGTTTTAATGTACATTTATTTTGTTTTAAAAGGAGCACAGATTTCAGTAAATTATTTTGCTTTACTTTCGCCTATTCTCATTTTGATGCTTGCAGGCATTTCTTTTGGAGTGGGCATTATTATATCCTCCTTGACAACAAAATACCGCGACCTGACAATATTGTTCACTTTTGCCACACAACTGTGGATGTATGTCACGCCGATTATTTATCCGTTGTCGGTTATGGAAGGCAAATACGAAAAATGGATGTGGGTGATTCAGCTAAATCCTCTGACATCTATCATTGAAGCGTTTAAATACGGATTTCTCGGAACAGGAACATTCTCTTGGCTATCGTTAGGATATAGTACGTTATTTGCTATCGTAGTCTTTTTTATAGGTTCGTCAATTTTTAATAAAGTTGAAAGAAATTTTGTCGATATAGTTTAACTTAGATAAATGTCAGATACGGCTATAACGTTTGATAATATATCAAAACAATACAGATTAGGAGTAATAGGAACGGGCACAATAAGCCATGACCTGAATCGTTGGTGGCACAGAGTCAGAGGGTTGGAAGATCCGTATCTCAAAATAGGAGAAGTAAACGATCGCAGCCAAAAGGCAAATAATGACTATGTATGGGCTCTCCGTGACATTTCGTTTGACGTAAAAAAAGGAGAGGTTCTTGGTATTATCGGTAAAAACGGAGCCGGAAAATCAACTTTATTAAAAATATTGTCACGAGTAACAAGCCCTACAACAGGTACAATTAGGGCAAAAGGGCGGATTGCTTCTTTGTTGGAAGTCGGTACGGGATTTCATCCCGAAATGACAGGACGTGAAAACATATATATGAACGGTGCCATTATGGGCATGACTAAGGCTGAAATAACCCGTAAGCTTGATGAGATTGTTGCTTTCGCAGGTGTCGAAAAATACATAGATACGCCTGTTAAACGCTATTCGTCGGGGATGACTGTCAGGCTTGGATTTGCTATTGCCGCACATTTAGAACCGGAAATACTTGTTGTTGATGAAGTGCTTGCCGTGGGTGATGCCGAATTTCAGAAAAAAGCGATCGGTAAAATGCAGGACGTTTCGAAAGGAGAGGGTAGAACCGTACTTTTCGTAAGCCATAATATGGGTTCGGTAGCTCAATTATGTACAAAGGCAATATTGTTACAAAACGGAACTGTCGCAAAAGAAGGAGATGTGCCAACCATTATTAATGCATATTTACAACAGAGAGAAATTTCTACTATGTTCATAAGAGAGGAGCCAGACTGTAATAAACCCGTATATTTAAAAAAGATATATTTAACGGATGGAGATGGCAAAAACAGGGTTGACTTTATGCACGATGAACCTATTTACGTAAACTTTGAACTTGGAATAAACGATCCTCAATTTAAATGCAACCTGTTTGTTCAAGTTATTGACAATAGTGAGAATAAAATATTTGCCTGTGAGTCTGATTTCATTGATACTAAAATGAGATTAAAAATAGAACCTCTGTTGGTAAGAGGTGAATATATGTTTGAAGTGTTTGTTAACGTCCCACAAATCATGCAGGTTGATGTAGTCGATCTTTGTTGCCCGTTCACAATAATGGATAAAGGGTCTATAATGAGTAAACACACAACTTATAACTATGGATTTGTTTTTGCAAATTATAGTTGGACAAATGGGAATAAATAAAAGATGATGTATATGAAAAAAATAATAAAGAAATTATATAATAATCTCCAAGAATACAAAGCTAATCGTCTTTATTCGGAATTAAAAGTAAACAGATCTGAGATAAAAAGATTAAAAAAAGGAGTTGGAGGTAAGACGACTTCTTTATTTGATAAAAAAATAGAAATAACGGATTTTTATTGGTACATACATGGTTTAAATGAAATATTCCTTGAAAAAACATATTTATTCAAAGCTTCGAATGAAAAACCTTTAATATTGGATTGTGGGGCCAACATTGGCTTAAGTGTGATTTTCTTTAAACAATTATATCCTAATTCCAGAATAATAGCTTTTGAAGCAGACAAAGATATTACCAAAACATTAATTTCTAATTTACATACTTTTTCATACGACGATGTCGAAGTTATTCCAAAAGCTGTATGGACATCCAACACTGTTTTAGGATTTGATCCGGATGGTGGAGTCGGAGGGCGGGTTATAGAAGTATCCAATCCTGAAAATAAAATAGATGCCGTCAGATTAAAAGATTATTTGAATACGACTGTAGATTTTTTAAAAATAGATATAGAAGGTGCTGAATATGAAGTTATTGAAGACTGTAAAGATAAGTTAGTAAATGTAAATAATTTATTTGTTGAATATCATAGTTATTATAAAGAAGAACAAAAATTAGATGAAATATTGTTCATTCTTAAACAGGCTGGATTCAAATATTATATTAAAGAGGCTTGGAATAATCAACCGATGCCTTATGTTGATAAGCATCTTTCACACTATGATCTTCAACTTAATATATTTGCATATAGACCATGAAAATTGCTTTTACAATATGTTCAAATAATTATCTTTCACAGGCTAAAACTTTGGCAGATTCCTTTTTTAAGTACAATGATGAATATAAATTTATCATTGGTTTGTGTGATAAAAAAAACGAACTAATAGATTATTCTATTTTTTCGCCATGTGAGATAGTTGAGGTAGAAGAGCTTTGTATCGAGAATTTTGAATGGATGGTTTATAATTATAATATAATTGAACTTAATACTGCTACTAAACCTTATTATTTTCAATATTTCTTAAAAACATATCAAGATATAGATTATATATTTTACCTTGATCCAGATATTCAGGTATTTAACAGTTTTAGTATCTTAGAAAAAGAATTAGAAAACAAAGATATATTGCTAACGCCACATATAACAACTCCATTACCTAACGATAAAAAAGTACCGAATGAAAATCTATTTTTAAATTATGGTATTTTTAATCTTGGTTTTCTTGGTTTGAGAAAATCCACTGAATCAGAAAAAAATGCTGGAATGGTGGGCCGATAAAATGGCATATGATGCATTAGATGATGTTTCGGGAGGCTATTTTGTTGATCAATTACCAATGAACTATGTTCCAATATTTTTTTGAAAGAGTTGGTGTAAGTAAAAATCTTGGCAATAACGTTTCATATTGGAACTTACATGAAAGAAAATTGTCTCACAACGCAACACAACGCAAATATTTTATTAACAATATAATACCTCTTGTTTTTTATCATTTTAGTTCTTTCAAGCCAAGTTATCCATTAACCATGTCTATCTATCAAAACAGATACATATTGGAAGAGAATAATGATCTTTATGATTTATATAAACAATATACTCAAGTATTGGAAAACAATAACTATGCTTTCTACAAAACCATACCATGCTATTATGTTGTTTTAAGGAATAAGAGAATTGAAGAAAATTCGAAAATAGTTTCTAAAAATGAAAAAGTAAAAACTAAAGCTATTCGAAAAATAAAAAGGATGTTATATCCTATATATTCTGCTTTATTAAAATAACTCCTCAAATTGAGCACTTAGATGATTTTATCCATCATTACTATAAACTGTAATAACGCAACAGGTTTAGCAAAAACTATTCAGAGTATTGTTAAACATAAAAACAATGACATAGAATACCTTGTTATTGATGGTGGATCATCCGACGAAAGTGTCGAAGTAATAAAAAAATATGCTGATTATATCGATTATTGGATCAGTGAGCCCGATTTTGGCATCTATAATGCTATGAATAAGGGTATTAAATGGGCTAAAGGAGATAATGTTTTATTCATTAACAGCGGAGATATTATCAATGATAAAGCAAATATGTCCGGTATATTGTCTTATGTAAGTAATGATGATATCGTGTATTTTAATCTTGAGATTAGAAATACTCAAACAGAGAATAGTTATATTAAAACATATCCGAGCAAACTTGATTTTAAATATTTCTTGGAAGACAGTTTGCCACATACCGCTTCTTTTATAAAGAGAAAAAGCTTAATAGAGTATGGATATTATTCAGAGAATCTGAAAATTGTATCTGATTGGGCTTTCTTCATGGATGCAATAATTAAATATGGTTGTTCCTATAAATATGTAAACAAAACTTTTTCTGCTTTTTATGATGATGGAATAAGTTCCAAAATCAGTAACCGAACGCTTCTTTGGGAGGAACGGCACGCACATATTTTATCTGAATATCCTTTATATTCAAGTCTATATAATGAATGGATGCAAAATAAACAGGAATTATATAAACTAAAAACGTCAAAAAGTATCCATATTTTAAAGCAAATGGGATTTCTGAAATGGTTAAGGCTATAAAATTATAGATTATATGGAAATACCACTTTTCTCAATAATAGTTCCATGCTATAATCAGGCTCAATATTTGTCTGATGCTTTACAATCTGTTTTGAATCAGACTTTTCAAGATTGGGAATGTATTATCGTTAATGACGGTTCTCCTGATAATACTGAGGATATCGCTATTGAGTGGTGTAAAAAAGATAGCCGTTTTAAGTATTTATCAAAGGAAAACGGAGGATTGTCAGATGCCCGTAATTATGGAATCAGTCACTCATCAGGTAAGTATATTTTACCATTAGATGCAGACGATATGATAGATAAACGCTATATTACAGAAGCATTAAATGTTTTTAATAGGAATAAAAATATAAAAATTGTCTATTGCAATCAAGTATTATTTGGCAAGATTAATAAGAAAGTTGAAATGCCAATTTTTAAATTTGAAAATTTATTTTTTGAAAATCAAATTTTCTGTTCAGCTATCTATAAAAAGTCTGATTATGACAAAACCGCCGGATATAATACAAATATGTCTGGCGGGCTTGAAGATTGGGATTTTTGGTTTTCATTAATAGCCCCTCAAGATTTAGTCGTTAAACTGGATGGTTACTTTTTTTATTACAGAATTAAAGATGTTTCGATGCTGAATTCTATTTCATTTGAAAAAAACGAGAAACTGCTTCTTCAGATTTTTAAAAATCATGTGCCTTTATTTTTAGAGTATTTTAATCCTATAAGGGATCATATCGAAGCAGATTATTATAAAAAGAGATTTTCGGATATTACCAATTCCGTTGAATTTAAAATAGGAAAAACCTTGTATATTCCTGTCAAATATTTAAAAAAGGCTTTCCATAAATTCTTTCATAAAAAATCAATGGATCAATGAAAGTAAATATTATACTCATAACATACAATCATTCGGCTTATATAAGACAGGCTTTGAACGGGCTTATTATACAAATGACAAATCATGATGTTGAAGTTATAGTCGCAGACGATGCTTCTACCGATAATACATTGGACATCATAAGAGAATATGCCGAAAAGCTTGTATTTCCATTTACATTCCTCTCGCAAGAAGAAAATATAGGGTATAATAAAAACTATGAACGGGCCATTAAGGCTTGTAACGGGGACTATATTGCTGTTCTGGAAGGAGATGATTATTGGATTGATCCCTTACGCATAGAGAAGCATATAGACTTTCTTGATAAGCATAGAAATTGTTCTATGAGTTTTAATCGCATCGTTTTCTTTTTTCAAGATCAGGAAAGATATAAAGTTAATGATTGGAAAAGCGATCAGGATTTTATTTCTTATTCTGTTCACGAACAGATCAGGGGAAATAAGATAGGCAATCTTTCCGCCTGCGTATTTCGAAAATCAGAAATGGATAAAATAAAACCGGGACTGTTTGATATGCAGGTTGCAGACTGGATGTTAGGAATTGTTCTCGGGCAGTATGGATCTATCGCTGAGTTGAAAGATCCAATGTCGGTATATAGAATACACGGGAAAGGATTATGGTCGAGACAAGACGAAAGAGAGCAGATTCAGTGCATAATTGACAGTATATCAGAGTATAATAAATATCTTGATTATGCGTTTAATGAAGATTTTATTCAATATAAGAATTATTTAGAAAGATCATTAAAAGGAAAAAATAAAAAAAGAATCACCCATTTTATAAAATTTCTGATACCTTCATGATTATTAAAGGAATAGAGACATGAACGATAAAAAAATAATAACGGTTACACAACCCGCGCTACCTCCATTAGAGGAATTTATTCCTTATCTGGAAAAAATATGGAATAATAAATGGTTGACTAACAATGGGCCTTTTCATCAACAATTTGAAAAAGAACTGGCTGATTATTTGGGTGTAAAATACATATCCGTATTTTCAAACGGGACTTTGGCTCTCATAACTGCACTGCAAGCCTTACGAATAACAGGAGAAGTCATCACTACGCCATTTAGCTTTGTTGCAACAACACACTCTTTGTGGTGGAATAATATAAAACCTGTTTTTGTAGACATAGAAGATAAATATTTCAATATTGATCCGGCGAAAATTGAAGCTGCCATTACGCCTAAAACAACAGCGATTATGCCTGTACATGTTTACGGGAATCCTTGTAATGTGGAAGAAATACAACGCATAGCTGATATTTATGGGTTGAAAGTCATATACGATGCTGCGCATGCCTTTGGTGTAAAATATAAAGGGAGTTCGGTTCTAAATTGGGGAGATCTGGCGATTTTGAGTTTTCATGCAACAAAGGTTTACAATACAATCGAAGGCGGGGCTATTGTTTGTCAGGACGAAAAAACGAAGAAAAGAATCGACTTACTAAAAAATTTCGGTTTTGCGGATGAAGTAACTGTTGTCGAACCGGGCATAAATGCAAAGATGAACGAACTTCAGGCTGCATACGGCTCTTTGCAATTGAAATATGTTGACAATTACATTGCCAAACGCAGAGAAATTGTTTCTAAATATAACGAACTCCTTAAAGACATAAAAGGAATAAGGACTGTACTACAAATGGAGAATGTAGAACATACTTATCCGTATTATCCGATTCTTGTAAACGCACAAGAATTCGGAATGACACGCGACGAACTGTATTTCAGATTACGTGAGGACGATATATGGGGACGCAGGTATTTTTATCCATTAATAAGCGAATTTCCGACATACAAAGGTTTACCGTCCGCGAGCACAGAGAATCTGCCGATTGCGAATAAAACGGCGAAAGAGGTTATCTGTTTGCCCATTTATGCCGATCTGGAATTAAACGACGTGAAAAAAATCTGCTCGGTAATTCAAAAACTGCATAATAAATAGGCTCATGAAACTGGGTATAATGCAGCCTTATTTTTTTCCTTACATCGGCTATTTCCAACTGATGAATGCCGTTGATAAATATGTCATATACAATGATGTGAATTATATAAAAGGTGGCTGGATTAACCGAAACCGTATTTTATTGAATGGGAATGATTTTTTGTTGAATATTCAGTTAAAAGGGGCAAGCCCGCATAAAAAAATAAATGAAATATCAATAAACGATAATCGGACAAGTATTCTTAAAACCATTACGCAGGCTTATCGTAAAGCACCTTATTATGATAACACTTATCCTTTATTGGAAGAAATAATCAATTACAAAACAGATAATCTGTCCGACTTCTTAGCGAATAGTTTAAAATCACTGGCTTCATATCTGAATTTTAATACTGAAATTATATTGTCTTCTGAGATTGAAAAGAATAATGAACTTAAAGGGCAAAATAAGGTTTTATCTATCTGTAATATACTAAAGGCATCTGAATACTATAATGCCATAGGCGGGCGAGAACTATATTCCGTTGAAGATTTTAAAGACAAAGGAATTGACTTATATTTTCTTAAAACACAACCGATAGAATACCAACAGTTCGATAATCAGTTTATCTCTAATCTATCTATCATTGACGTAATGATGTTTAATTCGTATGATGGCATAAAAGATTTGTTGTGTCGTTTTGAATTGGTTTAAATATTATTTTGTACAGATTTTTTTATGGATAACAACAATAGTGTGACAGTTTCAATACCTATGATTACTTACAATCACGAATCTTTTATTGCTCAGGCAATAGAAGGAATTGTGATGCAAAAAACATCATTCCGCATTGAACTTGTTATCGGAGAGGATTGCAGTACAGACCGAACACGGGAGATATGTGTTGAGTATCAAAAAAAATATCCCGATATAATACGATTGAATCTTCAAAAGCAAAATGTTGGTGCAGAACAAAATTTTCACACAACTTACTTTATGTGTACAGGTAAGTATATTGCCATGTGTGAAGGAGACGATTATTGGACGGATCCCGACAAGTTGCAAAAGCAAGTCAGCTTTTTAGAACAGAACCCGGATTTTGTAATGAGTACGCATAACTCCGCCATTTTAGGACATAATAAAAAATTATTCTATAATCCACCTCTTAATCAAACGATTCTGACTACTGAAGATATTATCCGAAATGGGTGGATAGTAATGACGGCTTCAATTGTGTTTAAGCGTGATGCCTTTTCTTATCCCGAATGGTTTGATTCGATAGAAAACAACGACTATGTTTTACAAATGCTTTTATCCACAAAAGGTTCGGTTAACTACATTCCCGAATATATGTCAGTTTACAGAAGGCATGCAGGAGGCGTAACAGCTCACTTCACGCCTTTCTACTCTGCAAAAGCGATGTATAAGTTGTTCGAATGTTTTGACAAAGAAACAAACGGACGTTTTCATCGTTGTATAAAGGAAAAAATAAAGGATGATTTTCGCACTTATAGATTAACAGCTAAAAAAAATAATTTGCGTCGACAGTATATAGGATTGTCAATATTATATTATTCTTCAAAAGTGGGAATAAACGCATTTCCGTTGGTTTCAAGATTTTCTTATTTTAGTAAATAATAATAATTATATGAAACTGAGTATCATAACTATAAACTTAAATAACTCCAGTGGGTTGCTAAAAACGATAGAAAGCGTTGAAAATCAAACGTTCAGAGACTTTGAGTTTATTGTTATAGACGGTGGATCAAAAGATAACAGCGTCGAGCATATAAAAAAATACGAAGACAAAATATCTTATTGGATAAGCGAGCCCGATAAAGGTATATATAACGCAATGAACAAAGGCATTGCAAAAGCTACGGGAGAGTATTGCTATTTTTTAAATTCGGGCGATTTCTTGATTGATAATTCCGTATTGGAACGTGTTTTTCAAGGAAATACTTCCGACAGTTTTATTTGCGGCAATTACTTAACCGAAGAAAACCATAAGTTAGTAACTCATAACGAATACAAGATACGGGATTGGAAGTTTTCGTTGTATGATATTTTTTCAGGTTTTCTGGCTCATCAGGCTTTTTTCATTAAAAGAACCATGTTTGAAAAATATGGTTATTACGATGAAAGGTTTAAAATAATGTCCGACTGGAAACTGTTTTTCTTGGCTATTGGAGTAGATAATGAGAAAGTTTTCTATAAAGATGTGAATATTTGCGTGTATGACACACAAGGAATCAGCAGTAGGATAGGGGGGACTGTAATCTACGACGAAAAAACCGCAATAGCAAAAGAGGAACTTTCACCTTATCTGTATAACAAGCTGGATAGGCTTTACTATCTGGACAGGTACGGATTTATCACGGACTTTGTTTTAAATAAAAAATGGTTCGGATTAATATTCAGAATATTTTATAAATTGACAAAATAAATTGACAAAATAAATTGACATTTAATACAAATTCTCTCGAAAAATTTGTATTTTCGGCAACTATAAATTTGTGAAACGTGTATTTTTGATAGGATATATGGGCGCAGGCAAGACTACTATAGGTAAAATGCTTGCAAAGAAGATGAATCTGGATTTTATTGATCTGGATATTTATATAGAATCAAGGTACAGAAAAAGTATAAATCAAATTTTCAGCGAATTTGGAGAAAATAGATTCAGGGAAATAGAAAAATCTATATTAGAAGAGGTTTCTGGTTTCGAGGATGTTGTCATATCAACAGGAGGAGGAACTCCTTGTTTTTTTGATAACATCGGAGGTATGAATCAAAAAGGATTAACAGTATATTTAAAATCTCCGATAAACATTTTAGCATCGAGATTGCATAAATTAAAAGATAAGCGTCCTTTGATAAAAAACAAGCAAAAAGACGAATTGCTTGAGTTTATCTCTTTAAACATGGAAAAACGAGAGCCTTATTATCTGCAGGCACAAATTATATATAATACTGATGATCTTAATTCTACGGAAGATTTAGAGAATATCAGTAATGATCTTATGAATATTATTAACCACAATTAAAAAATTTATATTTTTATAAATAAACTTTCAATTATGAAAAAAATTATATTAGCTGCCGCTGCTTTTGTAGCATGTACTCTTACTTTGTCAGCACAAATCAGCGAAGGGGGAACTCCTCCAAGTTTTTCTTATCCACAATTATATGCTAAGAAAACCTTTGATCACAATGTATACAGAGTTCCTGTAAATTTAGATATACCACAATTGATAAAAGAAGATGAGATAAGTAAAGAAATAGCTGCTCCTATGCGTATAGCCGTTGCTTTGCCTGTTTCTGTCGACATAAATAACAGCGGGGAATGGATAACATTGCCCGATGGCGTAAATATTTGGCAACAAACCGTTTCTGCTGAAGGTGCGGACGGATTAATCATAAGATATGATGATTTTTATATTCCGGATGGAGGTAAGCTTTTCATTTTCAATGAAGATAAATCGGACATTTTAGGAGCATATACCAATAAAACCCATCCCGGCGGCGGCGTATTCTCTAATGAACTCATTTATGGAGATAAAATTACTTTCGAATATGTAGAATCTGCTATTTCGGACGAGAAGCCACGCTTAGTTTTATCTAACGTAGGTTATGCATATAATTTGAAAGATAATGGAATTGGAGTAGGCTCTTCCCAAAGCTGTATGATCAATATCAATTGTGAAGAAGGTGATAATTGGAGAAAACAGCAACGCGGAGCTATTGGATTAACAATGTTTTTTGATACATTTTATTCTGTATGTTCAGGAGCATTAGTGAACAATACGCGACAAGATAAAACACCTTATATTTTATCTGCTCATCACTGTTTTGAAGATAACCCCGAATATGCTACAATGCAAATACATTTTAATTATGAGCGTAGCGGGTGTAGTAATTCCACTTCATATACCAAAAATACTCTTGTCGGTACGCAGATGCTTGTTGACATTCCGTTAAGCGGAGCTTCAGACGGAGCCCTATTAAAATTGACAAACGAGATTCCTCCCGAATATAATGTTTATTATAATGGATGGGATGCTTCGGGTGAAGCACCAAGCAGCGGAGTCATTATACATCATCCATCAGGTGATGTTAAAAAAATATCTACCTATACAAGTAGACCCGGGAATACGACATGGATTAGTGATGAAACCGGCGCGACTAATGCCCACTGGAGAGTACGTTATGCTATGACTAAAAACGGATGGAGCGTTACTGAAGGCGGATCTTCGGGTTCTCCGATTTTTAATCAGAACGGGCTTATTATAGGAACTTTAACGGGTGGATCTTCAGAATGTTCATCTCCTACAGCTTCAGATTTATATGGAAAATTGTCTTATCATTGGGACAAATATTCAGCTGCCCAGATGAAAAGATATCTGGATCCGGATAATTTATTGGAAGGTTCTACATCTCCTTTAAAATTAGATGGATATGATACTATGACAGGTATCGAAACTATAAAATATCGTGATAATGTTAATTTTGCAGTATTTCCCAATCCTGTAGCGGAAGAGTTAAACATAAATGCGAATAATTTGATTTTATCTGTTAGAATTTACGATATGACAGGAGCATTAATTTACTCTAAAGAAAAATTGAACTCATCGACAATCACTCTTCCTGTCACAGATTGGCCTAAAGGTCTTTATCTGATTTCCATAAATACAGAAAGCGGTAAATTCTCGGAAAAAGTTTTAAAAGATTAAATGGCTAAAGATAGAATCGTATTTTTTTGCAGTAATTGTGGAAATGAGTCTCCTAAATGGTTAGGTAAATGCCCTGTTTGCGGAGAATGGAACACGTACGTAGAAGAAATTGCCGTAAAAAAAACTAAAAATTCTATTCAGTCATTAGATAATTCTAAATCAAAGCCTGTTAAATTAAGCGAGATTGAAACAAATGAAGAATCTCGCTTAAATCTTAATGATATTGAGTTTAACAGAGTTTTAGGTGGAGGTCTGGTTCCCGGTTCCCTTGTATTATTAGGAGGAGAGCCGGGAATAGGTAAATCGACACTGATATTGCAAACTATATTAAACCTCGATAATGTCAGATCACTCTACATATCAGGGGAAGAGAGTGCAAAGCAGCTTAAATTAAGAGCTGCTAGGATAAACCCTGCAAATGAAAACTGTATTGTTCTCTGTGAAACGAATCTGGAACAGATTTTTTCACATATAAAGAATGTCAATCCGCAATTCATTGTCGTAGACTCAATCCAGACAATCTTTACAGACACTTTAGATTCTTCACCCGGAAGCATATCACAAGTAAGAGAATGCTCTGCCGCATTCCTGAGATTGGCTAAAGAAACAGGAATACCCATAATTTTAATCGGGCATATCAACAAAGAGGGTAGTATTGCCGGTCCTAAAATATTGGAACATATTGTTGATACCGTGCTGCAATTTGAAGGTGATCAGCACTATTTATACAGAATACTGAGAAGCATCAAAAATCGGTTTGGAAGCACAGCAGAGTTAGGAATCTACGAAATGAGGCAAAACGGATTGCGGCAAGTAAACAATCCTTCTGAATTACTTTTAACCCAAAATCATGAAGATTTAAGCGGAATTGCTATTGCTGCGGCTATTGAAGGCATAAGGCCTTTTCTTATCGAAACTCAGGCTCTTGTGAGCACAGCTGCTTATGGGACACCGCAAAGATCGGCGACAGGTTTTGATATCCGTCGCATGAATATGTTGCTGGCGGTACTCGAGAAGCGTGCAGGATTCAAATTGATGCAAAAAGATGTATTCCTTAATATAGCGGGAGGATTGAGAGTAAATGATCCCGCAATTGATCTGGCTGTGATTTCTGCAATATTATCATCAAATATTGATATCGCATTAGAACATAATGTTTGCATGACAGGCGAAGTTGGACTATCAGGGGAAATCCGTCCTGTGAATCGTATCGAACAAAGAATTCTTGAAGCTGAGAAATTAGGATTCCAGAAGATTTTAATCCCTCAAAATAATATAAAGGGACTTACATTGAAAAGTTCGCAAATTGAAGTAATTCCTATAAAGAAAGTAGAAGAGGCTTTTAAAGCTTTGTTTTCCTAAAGGAAATAATAATAAAAGCTATTTCAAGACTTTAATTAAACATAATGGTAATTATGTAACAAACGATTCTTTTTAATATGTTTGTGATTATTTCGTTATTCTAAATAACCTAATAATCTAATAACAATGTTTAAAGGAGTTTTTAAAATCGATCGTTGGAAAGGAAAAAGAACCGAATTTCATAAACGTTATTTTGTTTATGACGGTCTTGGAATTTTATATTTTGATACTCTTACAGAAGCACGATCGTATATAACTATTAAATCTGAAAATTTTAAGTACGTTTATAGTACTTCAAAAACAATTTATAAGAAATTGTCTGAATGTTATTTTGATAAGCTGATAAAGTTTAGATTAAATGATTCGGATAACAATATTGTAAATGACTGCCTGCGTGATTGTTTGGATTGTTACAAATTTTTATCTAAACAGTTCTTTCCACAATACATTTTACAAAAGTTAAAGTATATATATAATATATTCTTTAAGATAGCTAATATATTAAAATTGAGAGTTTTATATAATACTATTTTGAGTATATATAATTCTTTCTTTACGCCCTACCCTGTTTATAATTCTTCTGATTATAGATTAAATAAAGTTGTTCAATTAAATAATAATCAAAATGTTAGTAAAAAATGTCTTTACAAAAGTTCTTAATTATTTTAAGTCTTTGCGTTTTTCTTGGGTTTATGCTCGGGATACTGGTTTTGTTGTTGTTCCCTTGCCTATTGTTTTTGTTTGCCGTCAAGGTATTTGTTTCGGGTTTATGTGGTTGTTTTGGCAGATTGGTTTCCAATTTTCGAATGAAATTTAAAATTTGATATTATGAAATTTACAAATTTAGTAGTTCCTATTTCTCGCTGTAATGTTGGTGAATATTTGCGTTTGTCTAAAACAGAGCAAATAGTTCAATTGGTTGAAAAGGGTTTATTCTGTCGTGTTCGTCTTATTCAAGGCGGTTATTCTGATATTGAACCTAATAGACGTGTTCACCGTAAAATAGATTAGTTATGTATTTGATCTGTCGTTTTGCTTCACATCGTTGTATCGGTGTGTTTTCTTCTCTTGATAAAATGAGTGAAATTCTACCTAAAAATATAGATGTAGAACACTATTATAATACTGGTGATGTATTTCTTTTTTGAAGGTATTCTTTGTTTTATCATTTTTTCTGAGTTAAATAAATTAGTTGATTAGCGTTAAACCGTAAGGTTTGACGCTTGGATTTATTATAGGTGTAATATTTCAAACTTTCCCTAAAACCTTAAAAACATGGGTGTTATTTTAAAAGAGAATAATTTGGTTTATACAAAAATGAATCATGAGAAATTTTTAGGTTCTTCTCAATGGCGTTTTGACACGGAAACAAATACTCTGCTTAAAAAGCATCGTGATATTGAAAAAAAAAATCATTTCCGAATATTGAATTTAAAGATTTAACGGAGTTTGAACAGGAATGCACCAATGAGATATTGAGAGTAAGACAAGCACAATCGCGAGAATCATATCTAAATATGATAATGTCTAAGCGTCCTAAAAAAACGGTTTATGTTCTTAATAAGAAAAAAGTAAGAGAAAAGTGTTCGGCTTTTTTTGGTTTAAGACAATCCCGCAAATTTTTAGCGTTTTATTCTATTTCTTTCCCTATGGGTTTGGAAGATAGTTATATAATGCAATGTTATAATACTTTTCTTACCCGATGCCGTAAAAAGATGCGTTTAAATAATATTCTTGATTTGCTGATAATGTTTGTCATGGTTGTTATATCTCGTTTTCTATCTGTTTTTATAGAACGTAAATATAAAAAGTTTTTGATTAAATTAAAAAATAAAAAGATTTTATGAAAAATATATTGTCTATAACGCAGCCTTTACTTGATCTGTTAAAGGTTGAAGCAGCTCGATTATTGGGTGTAAATACAGATCAGATATTTGTTGAGTATAAACAGCAAGTTTTTAGATATGATAAATATTCTGTTGATTTTAAGGAAAGTAATTCTGTTGCTTATTTGTTAGGTATATCCTGTTTTGGTGCGGATTCAGCAGAACCCGAGGGTTATGATTTGGGTCTTTATATTTATCATCCCGATTTTAGGTTAGGTCCTCCTTTGATTTATTTTAGTACTGATTATCATGAGCAAAATAATATTAATTTGTTTTGTAATGGTTTTGGGTTTGAGGGTTTAGGATTAGAAACTGAATTTGTTGTTACTTATTTGCGTTTTTCAAGAAAATGACGAGTTTACTTATTGATTTTCAGTATTTTGATGTTTTGATAAAAATATTTTAACATAATTCCATTATAAAAATACGCTGTATCTATTTGAAATACAGCGTATTTAGTTTATTTAACATAATATTTCTAATGGTAATTATGTAACATTTTATGTTTGTTTAAAAATAAGATATCAAATATCTATCAAACAAAATAAAAAAGAGATACAAAATGTATCCCTTTTTCTATTAATCTGACAATTTACTTATTTATAATTGTTCGTATTCTTTTGAAACAGCATCAAACTCATCGTTCATATTCAGATTGTAATAAACATTTCTTAGTTTGTATAATGCTGCTTTGATGTCTTTACTGTCAGCTTTTCTGGCAACTAATAACGATTTATATTTTTCTAACAAAGGATAAGCATTCTTATAATACTCTAAAGCTTTATTGTCAATATCTGTCTGATCTTTTCTTGATGCGGCTTTAGTTGCTTCTTCTTTAAGATTTTGCGCATTAACGATATATGATATGGCTTTCCCTTCCAGTGCACGTTCACAATTGGGATCTGCTGCTATAGCTTTGTCATAGCTTGCATATGAATTATCAAATTCACTTTTTTCAGCGTATATTGAAGCCTTTACACTATATAATTCACAAGAATTAGACGGATCGTTTGCTATCGCCTGATCCAAATATGCCAAAGCTTTATCAATTTCTCTTTTCTTGATAAATTCGTTTATCAGATTTGGAACAAAGTATGCACTTTTAGGATATTTGTTTGCCCCGTCTTCTAAAGCCTTTATATATTTCGCTGTATCTCCCATTTGCAGATATACACTGGTAATCAGCTCATATACATCACTTTCCTTATAAGTGCTGTTTTCAAAAAACGGTTCACTTTTAATTTTGTTCAATAAATTAATGGCTCTTTCATTTTGATTGGCCTGAATCGCACTGATTGCAGCGTAATATTTTACAATCTGGAATGTAGAGTCATAAGGAGCCAGTTTAACTCTATCTTCATCGCTAAAAATAGGCAATGAAGGTATTTCCCAATACCTGACAAAAAAATCAGTTGCTTTATCGTAATCTTTTTTGTCAAAATAATATCCTGCTCCATTGTAATAATAAGGATGTGAAATAATAAATTTACTTACGATATCTTTTCTCACTTTATTTTTAATTTTCCCTTTTTCGTCAGGCAATTGTCCGAGTGAATCCGCTGTAAGATATGGAGCAAAAGCAGCATACAAGCCCGGATAGCCAACCTCCCAATTAGGAGATTCTTTACTATTATCCACTTGTTTTACGAGTTCTTTATCTCGTTCCTTATCAAATATCTTATATTCAATATCACCTGCAACTTTCCAAGTTTCCTGATCAGTTGCTGTTTCAGGATCAGTTAAAGCAGGCTTTATTAACTGACGAGCCTCGCTGAATTTGTCCGAATCTAAAGCCTTGTTAGCCTCTTTAACGGCTTTTTTCTGAGCAAATGATATGCTGACTAGCATACATAAGATTGCTGTTGAAAATATTCTTCTCATAAAAAAATATTGTTTTGGGTTAATTATTCATTTTTATTATCTTGTTCTGAATCATTCTCATATTCCTGAGTAGCTTCGTCTATTGCGATGTCTTCATCTTTTTCGGACATCACTTTGCAAACAGATGCAATCTGATCATTTCTTTTTTCAAGATTTATGATCCTGACGCCTTGTGTTGCTCTACCCATAACACGTATATCTGCAACTTTGATACGGATGGCAATACCCGACTTATTTATGATCATCAAGTCATTATCGTCCGTAACGCTGTCAATAGATACTAATTTCCCGGTTTTGTCGGTTATATTCAAGGTTTTAACACCCTTGCCGCCTCTGCTGGTTACTCTATAAACAGGTTCACCGTCTTCACCATTCAGCATTGTACGTTTTCCGTAACCCATTTCCGAAACTACCATTATAGTCGCTTCATTTTGGTTATCCTTAGTAATCGCCAGCATACCGATAATTTCGTCTTGTCCGTCTTCGTCTATACGCATACCTCGAACACCTGTCGCAGTACGTCCCATTTCTCTTACGTTAGACTCATGGAAACGGATAGCACGCCCGTTTCGGTTTGCCATCAATATTTCGCTGTCGCCGTCCGTCATAAGAACTTCTATCACGCTGTCATCTTCCCTTATGGTAATGGCATTTACACCATTCTGACGAGGACGTGAATAAGCTTCCAAACAAGTTTTCTTTACAACGCCTTGTTTAGTACAAAATATCAGATAATGACTATTGATATAATCGACATCGCTGAATTTCTTAACTCTGATAAATGCCGTAACCTTATCGTCAGCATCAATGTTTACTATATTTTGTATGGCACGTCCTTTGGAGCTCTTTGCACCCTCAGGAATATCATAAACTCTTAACCAATAACATTTTCCTTTTTGAGTAAACAGAAGGATATAATTATGCATTGATGCAGAATATATATACTCTACAAAGTCTTCGTCCCTTGTTTCGGAGCCTTTTGCCCCCACTCCACCTCTGTTTTGGGTTCTGAATTCGGATAAAGGAGTACGTTTGATATATCCCATGTGGGATACTGTTATGATCATCTCGTCATTTGCATAAAAGTCTTCCGGATTCAACTCTTCGGATGCATATACAATTTCCGTACGACGGGCATCACCATATTTATCCCTGACATCAATAAGCTCGTCTTTAATAACCTTCATACATAACTTTTCATCCGAAAGAATTTCTTTCAAATAAGAAATCAGTTTCTGAATTTCATTATATTCATTATGTAACTTATCCTGTTCGAGAGCAGTAAGTTGCCTTAACCGCATTTCGACTATTGCCCTTGCCTGAATTTCAGTCAGACTGAATCTGTCGATGAGTCCCTGAATAGCTTCCTGAGGAGATTTAGATGCCCGAATGATAGCGATAACTTCATCAATATTATCCGATGCTATTATCAAGCCTTCAAGAATATGAGCACGTTCTTCAGCCTTTTGCAGATCATATTTGGTTCGTCTGATAACGACATCATGGCGATGCTCTACAAAAAGAGAGATCATATCTCTCAATGCCAACATTCTGGGACGTCCGTTGACCAATGCGATGTTATTCACACTGAATGAGCTTTGCAAAGCTGTAAGCTTATAAAGTTTATTCAAAACAACATTTGCATTAGCATCTCTTTTTATATCAACAACGATACGCATTCCTTGACGATCGGATTCATCATTAACATTGCTGATGCCTTCTATTTTCTTATCACCCACTAATTCGGCAATATGTTTGATAAGTTCGGCTTTGTTAACCTGATATGGTATTTCGGTAATTACAATTTTTTCGTGGTGTCCTTCCATTTCTATTTCTGCACGCCCACGCATAATTATACGCCCCCTGCCTGTCTCAAAGGCATCTATAACCCCCTGATAACCATATATAAAACCTCCCGATGGAAAATCAGGAGCTTTAATATACTCCATAAGCCCTGACGTATCAATATCAGGATTTTCGATATATGCGATAGTCGCATTTATAGATTCGGTAAGATTATGAGGAGGCATATTGGTAGCCATTCCGACAGCTATACCTGAAGCTCCGTTTATTAACAAATTAGGAATACGAGAAGGAAGTACGGTCGGTTCTTTTAATGTATCGTCAAAGTTAAGCTGGAAATCTACCGTATCTTTATCAATATCCCGTAGCATTTCTTCTGCTAATTGACTCAGTCGTGCCTCCGTATAACGCATTGCAGCAGGACTATCGCCGTCCACGCTACCCATGTTACCTTGCCCGTCTATCAACATATAGCGCATACTCCATTCCTGAGCCATACGCACCATTGCAAAGTATACGGATGAATCACCGTGTGGATGGTATTTACCCAATACATCTCCGACTATTCTGGCAGACTTTTTATACGGTTTATTAGACGTATTGCCTAATTCATTCATACCGAATAGTATACGCCTATGTACCGGCTTAAAACCATCCCTAACATCGGGTAATGCTCGCGAAACTATGACAGACATCGAATAATCGATGTAAGCAGATTTCATTTCATCCTCAATGTTAATTTTAATAATTCTGTCCTCTCTATCCTCCATTATTATTTCTTTCTATACAAAAATCTACTGCGATTTAATGTGTTAAATATAAATAGTATTTCAATATGCAAAATTAATGCTAAGATACATATTTGTTTGTTTTTATGAAACTATTAAAACCGAAAAAACAATGATTATTACTACATTTTTACCAATTAATAACAAAGAGGATAAATTAGTTAATTTATCCTCTTTTATCTATACTTAATAACTTATATTATATATCGTTTCTTCCGTGACAATTTTTATATTTCTTACCACTTCCGCAAAAACAAGGATCATTCCGTCCCGGCTTTTTATCCACCTTTATAGGCATTTGCTTCGGAGTTGCATTTTCCTGTCCTCCTTGCTGTTGTTGCCCTTGAGTGTTTCCGTCTGGAATCTCCGATTTTTCGGTACGATAACGGCTGTAATCCGTTTTTGCTTCAGGAGCAGCCTGACGAACCTCTTCCGGTTCCCGTACGGGTATCTGGGCACGCATCAATATAGCAACGGCTTTACGGTTGATTACGTTAACCATTGTTTTAAACAAATTAAACGACTCGAGTTTATATATCAACAGCGGATCTTTTTGTTCGTAACTTGCATTCTGAACCGAATGGCGTAAATCGTCCATTTCACGAAGGTGATCCTTCCACTGTTCATCAATCGTATGCAACAGAATTGATTTTTCAAAAGCCTTGATCACTCCTTTCGAACCGGTATCATAAGCCTCTTTAAGATTGCAGGAAATATTGTAGATACGTTTACCGTCTGTAATAGGTATCAAAATATTTTCATATTTATCTCCTTGATGCTCATAAACATCTTTAATGACAGGATTGGCAATTTCGGTTAAACGATCCATTTTCTTTTTGAATCCCTGAACTGCTGCATCATAAAGCATATCGACAAGCTTTTCCGCTTTTTCCGATTTGAACGTAGATTCGTCAAACGGACAATCAAGTGCCATAATCCTCAGAAGGTCAATCTTTAAGCCTTCATAATCCTGACTGTCGTAATATTGCTCTATCAGCGCTACGGACGCGTCATAGTACATATTCAGAATATCTATTCCAATACGTTCACCCATTAATGCGTGACGACGACGTTTATAAATCACCTCACGTTGAGAGTTCATAACATCGTCATATTCCAAAAGTCGTTTACGGATACCGAAGTTATTTTCTTCAACTTTCTTCTGAGCACGTTCAACAGACTTACTCAACATATTGTGTTCCAGCACTTCTCCTTCCTTGAAGCCCATTCTGTCCATCCATCGGGCAATACGGTCACTTGCAAACAGACGCATCAAATCATCTTCAAGAGAAACGAAGAACACAGAAGATCCCGGATCTCCCTGACGTCCGGCACGTCCTCTCAACTGACGGTCGACACGACGAGATTCGTGTCTTTCCGTACCAATGATAGCCAAACCTCCTGCTTCTTTTACTTCAGGTGTCAGTTTGATATCAGTACCACGTCCTGCCATGTTTGTTGCAATCGTAACAGTACTTGGCTGTCCTGCATGCGCCACGATTTCAGCTTCTTTCTGATGCAGCTTTGCATTCAGTACATTATGCTTAATCTTACGAAGGGTAAGCATTCTGCTTAGTAACTCGGATATTTCTACCGAAGTTGTACCCACCAAAACGGGACGACCATTATTTATCAGTTCTTCTATTTCTTCTATTACAGCCGTATATTTTTCACGCTTTGTTTTATATATACGGTCGTTCATATCATTTCGGGCAATAGGTCTGTTTGTAGGAATTACGACAACATCGAGTTTATAGATGTCCCAAAATTCTCCTGCTTCTGTTTCGGCCGTACCTGTCATACCCGCAAGCTTGTGATACATACGGAAATAGTTTTGCAGCGTAATTGTCGCAAAGGTTTGTGTGGCAGCTTCAACTTTCACACGTTCTTTTGCTTCAATGGCTTGGTGGAGTCCGTCAGAATAACGGCGTCCGTCCATAATACGACCTGTTTGCTCATCAACAATCATTACCTTATTGTCCATGACAACATATTCATCATCTCTTTCGAATAAAGTATATGCTTTAAGAAGTTGGTTAACAGTATGAAGTCGTTCCGATTTTATAGAGTAATTCTGCGTTAATTCATCTTTTTTCTCAGCTTTCTCTTCATCGGAAAGATTTGAATTTTCCAGTTCCGCAACCTGACTGCCTATATCGGGCAACACGAAAAATTGCGGATCGTCTGAATTACCAGTAAGCAAATCTATACCCTTATCAGTCAGTTCAATACTATTGTTTTTCTCATCAATCGTAAAATAGAGTTCATCCGTAACAATATGCATATTACGCATTTGTTCAGACATGTAAAACTCTTCCGTTTTAAGCATGGCAGCTTTAATGCCCGGTTCGCTTAAAAACTTAATTAAAGGTTTGCTTTTAGGCAATCCTTTATAGGAACGGAACAACAAAAGAGCTCCTTCTTCCTGTACTTTCTTATCGTCAGATGCCATTTTTGTTTTAGCTTCCGCCAATAATCTGGTACACAAATCTCTTTGTGCTTTAACTATAACCTCCACTCTCGGACGATATTCGTCGAACATCTGTTCCTCGCCTTTTGGAATAGGTCCTGAAATTATCAACGGCGTACGCGCATCATCTATTAATACGGAGTCCACCTCGTCGACAATAGCATAGTTATGTTTTCTTTGTACCAAGTCGGAAGGGCTTATTGCCATATTATCACGCAGATAATCGAATCCAAATTCGTTATTTGTTCCGAATGTGATGTCTGCGGCATAAGCTTTACGGCGAGCCTCGGAGTTTGGCTGATGCTTGTCTATACAATCTACCGATAATCCATGAAACATATACAATGGTCCCATCCATTCGGAGTCACGTTTTGACAGATAATCATTGACTGTAACGACATGGACTCCGTTTCCTGTCAAGGCATTAAGGAACACAGGGAGTGTAGCAACTAATGTTTTACCTTCCCCGGTAGCCATTTCGGCAATTTTTCCTTTATGAAGAACTACTCCACCAAAAAGCTGAACGTCATAATGAATCATGTCCCAAGTGATTTCATTACCACCTGCAACCCAATGATTTTTATAAATGGCTTTATCCCCGTCTATATAAACGAAATCGTGTTCCAATGCCAACTCTTTATCAAACTCATTGGCTGTGACTTCAATTTCTTCGTTTTGAGCAAGACGACGCGCAGTATCTTTTACCACCGAAAAAGCTTCGGGTAATACTTCATCAAGTATCACTTCGTATTTTTCGGTAATCTCTTTTTCAAGTTTATCTATTTCGTTCCAGACATCTTCACGTTGATCTATTTCGAGCTCTTCTATCTGACTTTTAAGTTCGTTGACTTTATTACGCTCTTCCGATACGTAATCCTGTACTTTTTGCCTTAATTCGGTACTTTTAGCCCGTAAACCATCATTGGACAGCTGTTCTATTGAAGGGTAAACCTCCTTTATTTTTTCGACATAAGGATTAATTTCCCTTAAGTCGCGTTGTGATTTATTACCAAAAAACTTGGCTAAAATATCATTTAATCCCATATTATATTTTTCTTTCTTTGTTACTTAATAAACGATTTTTATAAAAATTCAGGCAAAACCTGCGATTTAGAAGCATTTGGAGCCCTTATCCTCAAAATATGGCTTACAGTCGGCGCTATTTCGGTAGCGTCTATTGTTCTGTAAATTTTCTGGGGTTTTATCGAATATCCGAAAAAGACAACAGGAGCAGCAACAGCCGTTTCCCTTACTCTTTTTTCTTGTTTTGCGGCATCCTGTTCATTTACAATCCTGTACCCGGGTTGAATCTCAAAAAACACATCGCCCGAAACATCCTTGTTGTAGATGTTTTTGTAGCGAATCATATTGTCATTGGCTTTTGCAGTCAACAATTGCATAGATGTCGCAACATCCTGAACTCCTGTAAACTGAACAATAAAATCAGCTACTTTATTTTGGAAATCGACAATATCGAGATTTTTATTCTGAATAAGTTTCCTGTTGAGGAATACCTGATTATTATAAATTTTATCTACCCATTGCTCTTTTCCGTAAATCGCCATGAGGTACATATTGAGCAATGCCTCGCATCGGTTTGTATAAAACACGCCATCGGGCATATTTATATCAGCAGGATATAAATCATCCGCATCATAATATCCCGTAGAAGATACGAATATCAGAACATTGTTAAGCCCTACGGATTTATCCAGATCATTCAATAATTGCTCGATGTTTCTGTCTAATCTGACATAAGCATCTTGTATCTCGATGGAATAATTCTTATTGACTGCTTTCGGGTAATTTCCTAAATAGAACGCAAACGAAAGAAAATCGGGATAACTTCGTTTCCCTAAATCTGCTTTAGAGACAAATTGTAGTCCTGTACTGCAAACATAATCGTTTGTCAGAGGTGTTTTCTTAACCAGTGAATAAGAATCGAACAAATGTTGAAAAGCCGTATTTGTCGCCGTATAAGGAAAAGCATTGTATCGCTGGGCTGACAATAAAGGCTTCCATGACAAAGAGCCTAATGAAGTTGAATAAACACTGTTTCTGTTTTCCTGATCAACAGTCCAGTGAAAATTTTTATAATAAGTCGAAGTTGCCCATTTTCCTGTATAGTCATCAAGCCAATATGCCGTGTTTCCTGCATTACTCGATGTTATTAACGCTTCCGCAGCATTGGGAGCAAAAGAGTATATTTCCGAAAAACCCAAAGAGGCTATTCTTAGTTCGTCTGTTATAGTCGAAACTTTTAAAGCCTTCGGAGACATCTTCTCCTGTGTGTAATTACCTAAATAACTGTCATCACCAAATATGGGTAATATCTTTCCCTTGTCAATGCTATATGCCGAATAATCCGTAATACCATGATAAAAAGGATTTGCTCCCGTATAAATAGTTGCGATAGCCGCAGCTGCATTTATGTCAGGGAAATCAAATTTTATATTTTTATATACCAGTCCACCGTTCAAAAGTCGTTTAAAACCTCCTTCAGTGAAATTCGGCTGAAACAACTCAAGATAATCTCCCCGTAACTGATCTATCGTAATGCCGACAACCAGCTTCGGAGTTTCTTTCAATGTTGTTTGTGAATTGACTGAAACGACAGTTAATACGGCAACTAATGATGTTAATATTCTTATCATTTACTTAATTCTAATCAACTTCCTCTTATAATGTACAAAATTTGTACCAGAACGGATCCAAATTGATAATACATAAGGAAGAAAAGCCAGTTCCATCTGTTGTGGAATAAACACCCAACCTATAAGGAACAAACTTAGAACCGCAAAGTTAATAAAATGATAGTAATAAATATACTTTGACAAACAATTTGCGAAAAATAAAAATGCAACAATAAACTGAAGAGGATTCAGCCATATAATGTTCCAATTCGGACTGGTACAGGGATGTTCGGAAAAGAACATCAGAAAGAAAATTATACATCCGGCGAAACCGGCTACTATAAACAAAAAGGTATCAAATAACTTCCCTGCAAATATCATCTTATTTCGGTAAGTAAAAAGAGAAATTACTATTGTCACTAATAATAGTATAACACCTGTAACAAGCGGATAATTGACAGCATTCTTATTTTCATTCCCTTTCCCCCTGTATTATAATTTGCTCATTGTATATCAAGTTCTTTCCGAAACCATCCGTATATTTCACAGTTGATCCTGTATAGGCATTTTTTTAAGTATTCAGGTAAGAACATCTTTTCTCTATCAGTAGCCAGCCTGTCGGCTCCGCTCCCTATTACCAAATCTATCCCAAATTCCACCCAAGGCTTTTTATTTACGCATTCATGAACCAAGTCCCTGAAAGTCTGATTTTTATTAGTTAACGTATATTGAACGGTTCCCTCGATATTATTCTCTATCAAATCTCTGGGACGAGTTGCGCAGTTATCGAAAAAGAAATTGTAACGATATACTCTGTTTTGAGGCATTGCATTTATGCAGAGCGCATCCCATATATGTTGTTTCTCTTTTTGAGACAAATTAAAGATTTGTTCTGTCACTTCTACTTCTCTCATCCGGTATTCCGCCAAATAATACCGAAAGTCGGTAGCAGCCAGCATATAGTCCGTTTCGCCTTTTACAAACCTAAATATAAAATTAGGTGTATTAAAATCAAATACTCCGTAATTAAAGACATAATCAATATTGTTCAACGGATCATTTACCCGAACGGCTGTATGTCCGAACAAAGCATATATTTCCTGATCCCAAGATGAACTTGTAAGCAGACTAACTTTTGCGGAATCGCTTAAAACGATTTGCGATTTACCTGCTATTGATACAAGTAATAGTAATAAAACAAAATATAAACGCTTAAGAATCATCGGTTATTTTTTAAATTTTGATCTCCTAAAAGCATTCAACATCTCTTCGCCATATTTGGGGTTTGTATAACTAATTGTTGCACCGAAATCATAATTATTTATAAGTGCGGAATACATAATTTGAGTTAACTTATTATTATCAGGTAATTCAATAATAGTTTGATTTACTTGGAAATCAATTCCGCCTACATTTTCCACCTTACTGTCTAAAACAGTCGGATTGATACCGTTCTGCCTGAACGTTTCAATCACTATTTCGTTCACGGTTTTATTATTTTCAAGCCATTCCCCCAAATATTCTTCAACAAAAGGTTCTATCGTCGATATAAAAATGTTGAAACGGTTTTTCTGAAACCCTATTAAGTTTTTCAGTTCGCTGGCATCTATCTCTACGCCTATTGCATCCTGTATAGCACCTTTACCCTTTTCATTTAACGCATTGCGTTGATCGATGTTCGTTACTCTCCAGCCATCAGGAATTTCAATAGTCCATCCGATTTCATCACTTGTATATTCTTTTTCTTTAATTGTTCCTGTATCAACCTTTTTCTTCTCCTGACAAGAAGAAAACACACATGCTAAAGCAAAAAGTATTAAGATACAATTTTTCATTACATAATATTTAAGTTTCCGACCAGATTTTTGACATTGTCTATACGATGTCTTTCCATATAGTCTGATATCCCGTCTATAACTTTGATTGAAATAGCAGGATCAATAAAATTATATGTACCTATCTGAACGGCAGATGCCCCTGCCAATATAAACTCTACGGCATCCTGCCAGCAGGAAATTCCACCCATTCCGATAATAGGTATTTTTACCGCATTATACGTCTGCCATACCATCCTGACAGCCACCGGTTTTACGCAAGGTCCTGATAAGCCGCCTGTGACAGTCGACAATACAGGTTTTCTTTTTTCCACATCAATAGCCATTCCTAACAGGGTATTGATCAGAGATATACTGTCAGCACCCTCAGCTTCAACGGCTCTGGCAATTTCGGTTATGTCTGTCACATTTGGTGACAGTTTTACAATAAGAGTTTTAGGATAAACCTTACGAACGGCTTTCACCACTTCGGCTGCCGAACAGGCGGAAGTCCCGAAAGCCATACCGCCTTCTTTGACATTCGGACAGGATATATTCAGTTCAATGGCAGGTATTTTATCCAAGTCAATCAATTTTGCGGCACATTCTACATAATCCTCAATCGTTGAACCCGATACATTAACTATAACGTTTGTATCAAAACCCTTTATTTCGGGATATATATCTGATATAAAACAATCAACTCCTTTATTTTGAAGTCCCACAGCATTCAACATACCTGCGGGAGTTTCAGCCATACGCGGATAATTATTTCCTTCCCGTGGATGTAAAGTTGTACCTTTTACGAATATTCCACCCAGTTTATTAATATCTATGAAGTCCGTATATTCTTTGCCGTACCCGAATGTCCCTGACGCTGTCATCACAGGATTTTTTAATTGCAATCCTGCAATATCTATTTTTAATCTATCCATTTCAAAACTTTTGTATTAAAAACAGGGCCTTCCGTACAAACACAAGTATTTCCTTTTTGAGTGTTCTCTACACAGCACAAGCATGCACCAAAACCGCAAGCCATTGTATTTTCAAGAGAAACCTCGCAATCAATATCTGCTTTATGAGCATATTTTGCAACAGCAACCATCATTGGTTTAGGTCCACAAGAGTATATCCGAGAAAAAATTTTATTCTGTAAGATCGAGTGATCTGTTACGTATCCTTTCTCACCATAAGAACCATCCTCCGTTGTACAAAATACTTCACCATATTTACTGAATTCCTCTATCTGGAGTAAATCGTCTTTAGAGCGTGCCCCTAATAAGAAAACAGGATTGTAACCTTTTTCTTTTAACATACTTCCCAGATACAACATAGGCGCAATACCTACGCCTCCGCCGACCAACAATAGTTTGTCATTAGCATTGAATACCTGAGGAATAGAGAATATGTTACCAAGAGGAATTAACAAATTAACTTTTCCGTTTTTTTCTAATTGTGATAATTGTAAAGTTCCTTTGCCTACGACTTGAATCAATAACCACAATTCATTTCTCGATTTATCAAAATAATTAGCCGAAATAGGACGACGAAGAAAGGCTTTATCAGTGTTATTTACTCTGACTTCGACAAATTGTCCGGGAAGTATATCAGGAATAGGGCTTTTATCTAAAGTAGTCAGTTTTATCAGACAATGATTCCGGTTAAGTCGAATATTGCTTACAACCACCAGATCAAGCATTTTTTTCATTTACTGTATATTATCATATTTTATGGTTCAAAGTTAAATGAAAACATAGAAATATGAAAGTAAAATTTGTATAGTAATTTATTTTTCGGGATCAAATGACTGATAAGTATTGTCTGTATAATAAATTATTATCTTCGATATTTTTTTTTTCATATCTTTTATCACAGTTATTAACCTCATTATCGGAATATTTACTGTGAATTCCATTGCTCTTTAAGTCATCCAGATTGCGGTATTCATCTTTTTTCTGGTTGATTGTTTTGATTTATCGAATTATCAGAAAATAAATCTTGTTGAATGTCTCTCACAGAATTATTCTTTTTTGCACCATCTAAATACATTAAACCTTTTCCCGTAAGAAGCCAATCGGAATTGATCTGAGGCATAACTGCCAAGATCTTCATTATGACATCGAGGCTCGCATTATTTCTTCCATTTAATATGTGGGAAATGACGGCACGCCCTATATCCAAATTATCGGCAAATTTGGCTGGCGTTATATTTTCTGCTTCAATAATCTCCCGAATCCTATCTCTAATCGTATTCATCTTAATATATAAATGTAAACCAATATAAGATACAAATGTATTTTATATTATTCAGTTTGCAAAATACAAATGTAAATAACAGAAAGCGTACAATTGTATATTATAGTATGATGATTAAAAAAAGAGTAAATCATATATTGAATTAATACTTTATAAATATAATATAATTAACTGATAAATAATATTATAATAATATACAATTATACTTGAAACAGGAGAATGTCAACCAATTACTTTTATCACACTTCCCATATTAAATAATTACTTTATTTATTTATAATTATATCATTGATTATAATATAATTATACTTTTATTCGATAAGTAATTCTATCATAGAATAAGTGTTATATTGGTCAATTAATTTAATGAATATACATTTTTATATTCATTAAAAAGAGTGAGAATTGATGTATATTTGTATACCATCAATGTCTGTAAAAACAAAATACTTTTTATATACAAAAGTATACTCACAAGATATTGTATATAAATATTACGATATTTGATTTTTTCAAGATAACTTCAAGGAATAATCTAAATATCGAAAGGTAGAAGGGTTTAATTGCCTATTAAAGGAATGTAATATACTTATATTAAGTATATTATACATAAAAAACAGGAATTGATTTTATAAATTCGTTATATATTGCATTTTCTTGAACAACATTTTTATTTCCTACAATAAATAAATGCTTTCTTGCACGGGTTAAGGCAACATTCAATTTTCGGTCAACATTTCGTTCTCTGTTCAGATTGCAGAAAAAATCTAATTGGTATTTCTTATTCATACAAAATGATAATATAATAATGTCACGCTGGCTTCCTTGAAAACGTTCGACGCTGTCAACCATTATATTTTCTAATTCTTTAACTTCTGAAATTCTCAGTTTATGTTTGATCAAAGCTATCTGATTTCTATATGGAGTTATCACTCCTATTGTTTTTTTCGTCAAATGGAAGATTATTGAGTTTGTAAGCTTATGAATACTTTTTATTATGTTGACCGTTATATTCGCTTCCGTTTCATTTATCTTATCATTTAGAGATATTAATAAATCTGGTTCGTACGATATAAAAGCTATTCTTTCATTAACTGTAATATGCTGATAAATATTATTGGCATCATGTAATAAAGGTGCTAATGGTTGAGTTTGCCACTCATTTGCCGGTAACAGCTTATTGTTATAGAAATAACGGTTTGGAAAATCTGCGATATCACTATGCATACGTCCCTGATAAGTAAGTATATCATAAGCATGAGTCCAATTATTTTTTTTACATATCCGAAACATTCTTTCAAAATAAGACTCTCGGCAATCCATTAATTCAATATTGTTTAAATCGGCATCCGAAACTTTTGATTTTAGTTCATTTTGTAACGTTATTGTAGATAACTGATTGTGATCCCCTATCATAATAAACTTATCAAACTTCGGCAATAAACCGATGATCTGGGGTTCGAGAATTTGAGATGCTTCATCTATGATCGCAAGATCAAACTTTTTTTATATCGAACAATTCGGGCTTTCCAACTATAGAAGCTAAAGTTCCAATAAAAATACGTTGCTCTGAGATAATCTTTTTTAGCTGTTCACGAGTATATATATTTTTCGCAATATTCTGAAGTAAACGATTTCTGTATGACGGATTGCAAGATAATTCACTGCCTACGCGGATGAAATTTTCAGAACCTATCAAACCGCTCACAACATCGCATAACTCATCTACTGCCCTATTGGTATATGCAATGAGCAGGATGTTGTTGTCCGATTTTTATATAGTTCTTCAAGTATAAGTTTAACATAAATCGAAGTCTTTCCTGTTCCCGGAGGACCGACAAGCAGAAAATAGTCTTTTGCAGCCAATACTTTATCTATAATATGCCGCTGTTTATACAAAACCAATTGATCGGTTTTCTTAATATAACATTGAATATCACTATATTTAGGGCAAGATAAGCCTAATAATAAATCTCTTTTTATTTTCGGCTCAGATATGAATGAATACAAGCTTTTATACATATTATTGTATGTATGATCCAATTTATCATGTTCTATCACCCAGTTTTTATGCGAGGTCAGATATTCTTTATTTTTCTGTTTATACCTAAATCTTACTATAATATTATCTGAATTAATTTCAGCAACTGTTCCTTTTAATATCTGGTTTGTCAATATTGTTTCAACATCGTTGTCTTTCGGATACAAAATACAAATTTCACCTTCTCTGAAATTAGAAAAAGGCATATCATCATCTGAAAATGAAAAACATATTTTCATATCAGTTTCAGATTCTTTTATCTCCATGATTTCGAGTCCCGCTAACAAATTGAAGGATTCTTTTCTTTCGGCAAACTCACTTGTCCACAAAGCAGATACGCCCGATTGCGTTTCAAAACCTTCATCTCCTATTTTCTGGAGGTATAGCTCTGTGGATATAAAGCGAATAAACTGAAAAAAGTATTTCTTCTCTATAGAAGATAATTCCTCCAGAATCTTTTTTATTGACAATAATTTGTCTGTAAAGAATTTTGGAACTCTGTTATAGTTCTCCAAATCAAACAGTTGATCAAAAATATACCAAACTGTTTCATCATTTCCTACCGACAAAGAATGCTCTGTTCCGACAATCAGATTTCTTACATTAACAATTTCTTTTTCTAATTTTTTGTAGGGAGCTGAAAATCGTAAATTTTCGCCGCTTACATCTGACGACGAATATAATATAGAAGATGAGATTTGCCTGCTTTCCAATCCGAATACGGATTGTATGATCATGCGATAAATATTGGTTTGAGCTTCATGATTCGGGGCTATTTTCCCGGGATTATCTTTAGGAAAAGGCAAACCGCCTGATTTTAATTCAATTATATTAGCTGTGCCGCTTCCTTTTTTTTGGTAATTGCAACAAATCGAGTCTTCCCTGAAATCCGAATTTTTTCACAATAAAAAGCAGGTTCGAGCGTACATAACTTAACATTAATCTGGTTCGTTGGAAAATCGTTAATGATAACCCTTTTAATATTGTTAAACTGATTTCGGGCTTTTTTTCATGAAATCTTTAAAATCAGTTTTCTTGGCAATGTCATTGCAACTTGTATACTCAAAAGGAAATAATCTGAAAGATTTTTGAAAAACTTCTTCAAATTCAAGATCATTGGCATTCTCGGCATATACAAGTTCATCTAAAAAGAAATTAGCTAAATTTCCTAAAAGAATATATTGAGAATTTGCACTTTGCTCAAACTTTTTCTGAAATAATGAAGATGTGAATTCCCGTAATTCTGGAAACATTCAGCCAAAGCAGAAGCGTCTGTCAAATAGTCGGGTTCTAACACAATATAGTGAGGAATAAGGTACTGCGAATGTTTATCTATAATACAATCTATGAGGTTAATCTGAGCACCGATCCATAAATTGTCTATCGTTTCGTTGAATATATCGTTTATATTTTTTACGTCATATTTTACTTTAAGCTCATCCCCTATCAATGAATCGGAAACACATATTATAAGCCTCTTGTCTCTGTCTATTTCAATAACTTCTGCTCTAATTTTTTCATGTAATTCGACTGATTCAGAAACATTTTCACGATCAATAGAAAAATTCTCACTTCTCCTACCCAAATAAATCACTGACAAAAAGAAAGTTAAAGCCTTAAGCGACGATGCATATTGCTTTTGTGGAACTACATTCTTTTTATCTCTTATAAGAAAATTATATTTTATTCTTATATTCTGAAGTTCCCTTTCAAGAACTCTTGGAACATTATATTTTTTACAAACAAAAACAATCCTTGAAAATAAGGATGAAAACTGTATTTGATCTTCTTTTGTTACATCTTTACAAACTCTTTCCAGAACATATTTCAAGAAAATATATTTGTCAATTAATGGACTGGACGAACTATTGTTCCGTTCGATCTCAGAGATCAATTCATCAAAAATATTTCGTTTATCTTCTTCCACTGTTAAATAAAGAAATCAAGAGTATTTTGTCTGACACAAATTTAAGGATTATATTTTCAATTAACAGAAGATGTTTTTTAATAATAAAATTGAACGATTTATATTCACATTTTTCGTTTAAAATATTTATATTTGCAACGTTTTTACGGGATGTAGCACAGTTGGTAGCGCGCCACGTTCGGGACGTGGAGGTCGGACGTTCGAGTCGTCTCATCCCGACAAGAAAAATAGGGCTTAAAAATCATTTAAGTCCTATTTTTTATTACAACACCCCGGATCAATAATTACTCCGCATTTTATATAATTTACTTACTTTTGCAAAGTAATTTTAATTTTATATAAAATGAACAAAAAATTTATCAGAAACCCAAAGGCATATCGATTCAAACGGTTTGCCAGAAAAGCCTACAGTGCATTTAACAGCATGCACAAGGTAGTCAACATCGGTGTAGTTACAGGATGTATGCTTACGTTTGCTCACAGCACGCCTACAACGGCTCAAGATTTATTGTCAAAATCAGATCAGTTCAAAATTGAAGAGCAGGAACTCGACGAAGTCACGGTCACGGCATCACGAATTGAAATGCCTTTGAATCAGACCGCGAAGCTCGTTACTATTATCACTAAACAGGAAATCGAGCAAGCACCCGTCAAGAGCATTCAGGATTTACTTGTTTATGCCGCAAATGTCGATGTAATTCAACGGGGTGGCAACGGCGTACAAGCAGATATTTCGATCCGAGGCGGATCATCCGACCAAACAGCAATTCTTCTCAATGGGATAAATCTTTCCAACTCTCAAACAGGACACTACAGTTTCGATATCCCCATCAATCTCTCCGACATAGAACGTATTGAAATCATACAAGGCCCTTCTTCTTTAATTTACGGGGCAGCAGCTTTTTCAGGAGGCATAAACATCATAACAAAGAAAAAAGCAGATAACAGGCTATATGCAAGGCTCGAGGGAGGTATGCACAAACTGTTTAACGGAGAGATGAAAGGAGCTCTCGAAACAGGGATCGCAACCAATCAACTGTCTTTTGGATATAATACATCAGGCGGATATATAGCCAACAGCGATTATGATCTATACAACGCTCTGTGGCAAACGCGTTTAAACATTAATAAATTATCTAAAATTGACATTCAGCTCGGATATAACAATAAACACTATGGAGCTAATACCTTCTACTCGGCAGCATACCCTAACCAATATGAAAAAACAGATACTTATTTAGGATCTGCAAAAGGAGAATTCGGCTCGACGCTGAAGATCATTCCCAACATATACTGGACAAAGCATAACGATCAGTTTGACTTAATAAAGGGATCTGACAAAGGACGCCATTATCATCGGAATGATATGTACGGCGGCGCGCTCAATCTGCATTACAAATCTCTTTTAGGTACTACAACATTTAGCGGAGAACTGCGAAAAGAGGAAATTCTGAGCAGCAAATTAGGCAAAGACGTAAATAAATATCACGGAAAACATTACACACAATACGATAGCCGCACAAGTACCAGTTTTGTATTGGAACAAAATGCCGTAATACGGAAATTCATCTTATCGGCAGGCGTTTTGCTGAATCATAACACATTATTGGATGAATGGCGTTATTATCCTTCGGTAAGTGCCAGTTATAATCCTCTCGACAATCTTAAGATATATACTTCATGGGGAAAAGGCACACGCATGCCCTCATTCACCGATTTATACTATACAACTGAAACACACAACGGAAATGAAGGTTTAAAACCTGAAAGATCGGAATCATTGGATTTAGGATTCAAATACTCAAACGGTTTCGTGTCTGCATATTTGACAGGTTACCTCATGCGGGGACGTAATATGATAGACTGGGTAAGGGAAACAAGTAAAGATAAATGGTCTTCATGGAATCATACCGAACTGAATAAGCAAGGATTTGACTTAGGCGTGAATTTTCGGCTAAAAGATATTCTTCCTGTTTTGGGAAACAATTCCAGCTTATCATTAGACTATTCGTACATTCATCAAGACCGAAATGAAACAGGGCTTCAGTCAAAATATGCCCTCAATTATCTGAAAGATAAGTTTACGACAAAGTTTAATCATCAAATATATAAAGGATTATCTGCAAACTGGCATTTTCGTTTTCAGAAACGAACCGGAACTTATGTAGAATATAAAACGGAAAAAACAAAGACTTTTCCGGCATTCTCGACACTCGACCTGAAAATTAATTACTCATACCGTAATTTTAATTTTTATGCCGATCTTAATAATATATATGACACGTATTATTATGATCTGGGAGATATTCCGCAAGCAGGATTTTGGTTCAGTGGAGGAATCAGTTATACTTTGAAATAATAAAAAAGAACTCCGATTTTATAAGATCGGAGTTCTTTTTTTAATTAAATATAAGTCAAGCCTACACAATTCCCTGAGCCATCATAGCGCTTGCCACTTTCATAAATCCGGCGACATTCGCTCCTTTTACATAATTGATATACCCGTTCTTTTCTTTTCCGTGTTTAACACACTGTTCGTGTATATCGTTCATTATTTGATGCAGTTTTTGATCCACTTCTTTCGCAGGCCATTGCAGGTGCATTGCATTTTGTGTCATCTCAAGTCCTGATGTCGCAACGCCACCGGCATTAACAGCCTTTCCGGGTGCGAACAATACTTTCTTTTCGATAAAATAATCGACAGCTTCCGCCGTACATCCCATATTGGAAATCTCTGCTATACACAATGCTCCGTTTGCAACCAAAGTTTTGGCGTCTCTCTCATCCAATTCGTTTTGGGTAGCGCAAGGCAAAGCAATATCTACTTTTTGTTCCCAAGGGCGTTTTTTTAGCAAAGAATTCAGCTTTCGGGTATTTCTTAACGTACGGTTCGACAATATCATTACCCGAAGCTCTAAGTTCAAGCATATACTCAATTTTATCGCTGAAATTCCTTCCGAATCATATATATAACCGTCAGGTCCTGATATTGTCACAACTTTCGCGCCCAATTCGGTAGCTTTCAGCGCTGCACCCCATGCTACATTTCCAAAACCCGAAATAGCGACTGTTTTACCTTTTATGTCGTGTCCGTGCTGCTTTAGCATATTGTTTACAAAATAAAGTCCGCCGAAACCTGTCGCTTCGGGACGAACCAGCGAGCCTCCGTAATCAAGTCCTTTTCCTGTAAAAGTTCCAGTGTTTTCACGAGCCAATTTCCGGTACATTCCATACAAATAACCGATCTCACGCGTACCGACGCCTATATCTCCTGCCGGCACATCTGTATCAGGTCCGATATATCGCCATAACTCCAACATAAATGACTGGCAAAAACGCATAACTTCGGCAGATGATTTTCCTTTCGGATCAAAGTCAGAACCACCTTTTGCCCCTCCCATAGGAAGCGTTGTCAAAGCATTCTTAAAAGTTTGTTCAAATCCCAAGAATTTCATTATTGACAAATTCACCGACGGGTGAAAACGAAGCCCGCCTTTGTATGGGCCTATTACATTGTTGAATTGTACGCGATAACCTATGTTTACCTGTACTTCTCCTTTATCGTTCACCCATGGAACTTTGAACATAAATATTCTGTCAGGCTCGACAAGCCTTTCCAATATTTTAGCTTTTTCAAACTCGGGATGCTCATTATAAACATCTTCAATGGATGTTAATACTTCCTTTACGGCTTGCAAGTATTCAGACTCCCCTGGATGCTTTGCTTCTAATGATGACAAAATGCTGTTAATATTCATATCATGTATGTTATTTTAACAATATATTATATATGCAAATGTATAAATAAAGATTCTAAACTATCAATTTTACACTTATTATTAAAACATATTTTATAACATAAGTTTTAAAAGAACATAATATGCATTATCTCTGTTTCGCAAATTGCATTTTAATATCTAAATTTGTTTTTAATATTGATAATTAGGCAAATATAAAATGAAAGATATCAGCGAAATAGCGAATTTACTGGATGCCAAAACAAAACAGCTTCCCATCAACAAAATAGAACTCGAAGAAACCATTGAAATACTTTTTCACAGGATACTGTTTCCGATATGCGATCTGGAGTGCAAATCCGAAAAAAGTTTATATCATATATATTCGGTACTGATCGAAAATATTTCCAATCTGTTGAATAAAGACGAGTCCGAAAAAATTGTGGATGCTTTTCTGAATAAACTTCCGAAACTTAAATCCGATTTATACAAGGAAGCGGAAAATTTTCTCAGGAATGATCCCGCAGCACAGTCCGTTGAAGAAGTTATTTTGGCTTATCCCGGATTTTTCGCATTGACAGTTTACCGTCTTTCACACGAATTATATATGCTGAATGTTCCGATCATTCCACGTTTATTTTCCGAATATGCACATGCAAAAGTTGGAATTGACATCAATCCCGGTGCACAGATAGGCACTAATTTTTTCATAGACCACGGGACAGGAATCGTAATAGGAGAAACCACTATCATTGGCGACAATGTGAGCATCTATCAAGGGGTTACTTTGGGAGCTTTATTCGTCACCGAAGGCCTGAAGAACACAAAACGACATCCTACGATTGAGGACAACGTCGTTATTTATGCAGGAGCTACCATATTGGGCGGTGATACGGTGATCGGGCACGATTCGACAATCGGAGGAAACGTTTGGCTGACAAGAAGCGTAATCCCCTACTCTCTTGTATTTAACACATCAGAGTTCAAAATAAAAAATGCACATGGTTTTAACGAACCCATAAATTTTTCGATATGAAATTCAATAATATATTAGAAACTATCGGCAATACGCCACATATCAGGTTAAGCAAACTATTTCCCGATCACGATATATGGATCAAACTGGAAAAACAAAATCCGGGAGGCAGCATCAAGGACAGAATTGCTTTGGCAATGATCGAAGACGCTGAAAAAAGAGGAATATTGAAGGAAGGCAGTACAATCATTGAACCTACATCGGGAAATACGGGCATAAGTTTATCGTTAGTCGCTGCCGTAAAAAGATATAAGGTTATTATAACAATGCCCGAATCCATGTCTGTTGAAAGGCGCAAAAACATGGAAGCTTTCGGAGCAGAATTTGTGCTGACTCCACGAGAATTAGGAATGAAAGGTGCCATAGATAAGGCTATCGAACTATCTCAAGAGATTAAAGATGCATGGATACCGCAACAGTTTGAGAATCCTGCCAACCCCGCAATACACTACAAATCTACTGCACAGGAAATTATAAAAGATTTCCCTGATGGGTTCGATTATTTCGTGACTGGAGTCGGAACAGGAGGACATCTGACAGGAGTCGGAACAGCTTTAAAAGAAAAGTTCTCCGATATAAAAATCATAGCTGTCGAACCTGTATTGTCACCCGTGTTAAACGGAGGAAAACCCGCTGCACATCCGCTGCAAGGCATTGGGGCAGGTTTTATTCCCAAAAATCTGGATATTAATATAATTGATAAGGTTATTCCGATTGATAAAGAGGAAGCTTTTGAATATTGCCGTAAATTAGCTCATACCGAAGGCATATTTTCCGGAATATCCACCGGCGCTTCTCTTGCTGCCGTTTCTAAAATATTGCAGAAATCAGACACCAAACAAAGAATACTTACTTTCAATTACGATACGGGAGAAAGGTATCTTTCGGTAAATGATTTGTATTGACAAATATGGGAAAGAATTCAATAATGAATCACAGTCTGGTGCTGAAAATGCTGGATTGGGCATACAATAAGGCACTAACAGGTATCGGAGGAGTTGATTCCGCAATTGAACTGGCGAATAGTTATCTTTCACAAGATACATCTCTTGAGAAACAGGTCGATTCTCTCATAAACTGGCAAGTGGCTAAAGCTGGAACAAGCGGGTTTATTACAGGTTTCGGAGGATTGGCAACTATGCCTTTTACCCTGCCTGCAAACATCGCAAGCGTAATATACCTGCAAATACGGATGATTGCCGCTATCGCCTATATGGGCGGATATGACATCAGAAGCGATCAGGTGAAATCGCTGATATATGTCTGTATGCTGGGGAATGGGGCAAAAGAATTATTGAAGGACTTGGGAATAAAGGCAGGACAAAAATTAATGGCAAACATCATCAAAGATATTTCCACCAAGACATTTATTTATGTCAATCAAAAAGTCGGTTATAAGCTGCTGACTAAATTCGGAGAAAAAGGCATATCAAACTTCGGAAAGGCAATCCCTCTCGCAGGAGGTATAATTGGAGGAGGAATAGACGCTTCCTCCACGAAAATCATAGGAAAAGTTGCAAAAAAGATGTTTATAGCAACAAAGTGACAACCGATTATTTGTGAAACATGTCAGCAACTTTTTTCACTCCGGCAACTAATACATCAATTTCTTCTTTAGTATTATAAAAAGCGAATGACGCCCTGACAGTTCCCTCTATGCCCAGAACATGCATTAATGGCTCAGCACAATGATGCCCTGTACGGACGGCTATCCCCATTTTATCCAGAAGCATCCCCATATCATAATGGTGAATACCTTCTACAAGGAATGACACTACACTGCTCTTATTATCGGAAGTACCGTATATTTTTAATTTGTTTATTTTCAGAAGTTCCTGTGTGCAGTAATGCAATAGACTGTCTTCATATTCTTTAATTCTGTTTAACCCTATTGAAGAAACATAGTCCAAAGCTGTACCTAATGCAATAATATCTACATAGTTGGGCGTACCTGCCTCAAATTTGTACGGAAGTTCATTGAACGTAGTTTTTTCAAAAGAAACAGTTCCTATCATTTCACCGCCGCCTTGGTACGGAGGCATTTTCTCAAGCCATTCTTCCTTTCCGTACAAAACTCCTGTTCCTGTCGGAGCATATATTTTATGTCCCGAAAAAACAAGAAAATCGCAATCCAGATTCTGGACATCCAGATTCAGATGCTGTACAGACTGTGCGGCATCTATTAATACAGGAATATTATGTTTGTGGGCAACATCAATTACCCTTTGGATAGGATTAATTGTTCCCAAAACATTCGAAACATGAGCAATAGAGATGAGTTTTGTTTTTGACGAAATAAGTTTCTCAAATTCTTCAAAAATTATTTCACCTTTTTCATTAATTGGTATGACACCCAATTTAACACCGCATATATCACCTTGAATCTGCCACGGAACAATGTTTGAATGATGTTCCATAGCCGAAATCAAAATTTCGTCGCCTTCTTTACAGAATTGCCTGCAAAAACTGGAAGCCACCAGATTAATAGCTTCCGTTGTACCGCGAGTGAATATAATCTCATGGTTATACTTCGCATTGATAAATTTCTGCACTGTCACCCGAGACTGTTCGGTAAGCTCCGTAGCTTCCTGACTCAGATGATGCACTCCTCTGTGGATATTGGCGTTAACCGTAGAATAAATTTCCGTTATCCTGTCTATAACACATTTGGGTTTTTGCGTAGTAGCACCATTATCCAGATAAACAAGAGGTTTATTATATATTTGTCGGGAGAGGATCGGAAAATCCTCTCTTATTCTTTTTATATCTAAAGATTGCATATTCAAATTATTTACAAATCAGACAATCTCCGCATCTGACGGACTCCCCTTTAAAACGTTTTTCCACCAGATTATACAACCGTTCTTTCAGCACATCTAAACGGACAAGTTCAAGGACTCCGCTTACAAATGCCTGCATAAGCATCAGTTTAGCTTCTTCTTTCGATATGCCACGGGCACGCAGGTAAAACAAAGCTTCTTCGTCCAACTGTCCTGTTGTCAAACCATGGGAACATTTTACATCATCGGCATATATTTCCAGTTGCGGTTTTGAAAACATTTGAGCAGAAGGCGACGAACACAGATTGTTATTCGATTGATATGCCAATGTTTTCTGTGCATCCTGTTCTACCAAAATTCGTCCGCAAAATACGCCTAAAGATTCATCTTCGAGAACATATTTGAAAAGCTGATTACTATGACAATTAGGTTTGGCATGATCCACGAAAACAAAATTATCCACATGTTGTTTTTTACCTGCAATTATGGCTCCGCAAACATGCCCTTCGGCATATTCCCCGTTTAATTTCAGATAATAATTATTACGGGTAAAACCACAGTGCAATGTGATGTTATTTACCAATACATTGGAATTCCTTTCCTGATATATAAACGTAGAGGACAATCTTGTCGTTTTATCGGAAGTTTCTTCTATTTCGTAAAAATCTATATGTGAATCTTCATCTGCAAAAATTTCCGTCACCTGAGTCGCCAGAAAGTTTACATCATCCACAGTATGATCACATGTCAACAGTTTGAACCGGGCATTCTTTCCTGCAATAAGTAAAAGCCTTCTGTTTACAAGAAAATCAGCATTTGCAGACAATATGTTGGTTAACTGCAATGGGTGTTCGATCACCGTATTATCGGGAACATACACGACAAAACCGTCCTGTGCAAACATCGTATTGAACGCAACTACTCCGTTTTTGTCAACATCAGCTATTTTTCCGTAATATTTGCTGCATACTTCAGGATATTTTACCGCAAAATCTTTCAAACTCCCTATATACACATCTTTGGAATAATTAACCTGAGGTTGAAAATTTGAAGAAAAAGAATCGTTCAGCAAAAAATATAAGTTGGTAGACAGATTAGGTACACTGCATTTATAAGCGATATAAGGATTAATCTTGGGAATGAATTGATTAATATTCAAACCATATTCCGTTGAAAATTTGCCTGCAATGTCGGAATTCAAATAATCTTCGAGTTTATTCGTGGGTAATCCTTTTTCCTTAAAGACTTCAAGAGCTCTGTCTCTTTGCCTGTTCAGCACATCGGCAGATTTTTCATCAATAGTTTTCCGATGTCGGTTAAATAAATCTATATATTGGGTTTCTACCATTATCGTCAGTCTTTAATATCTTTAGTTATCCAGTCATACCCTTTTTCTTCAAGTTCAAGAGCAAGCTCAGATCCTGCACTTTTAACAATTCTTCCTTTATAAAGGACATGAACAAAATCGGGTTTGATATAATCCAACAAACGCTGATAGTGAGTAATCAATATAGTCGCATTATCTTTTCTGTGAAGTTTATTCACACCCGCAGCTACAATCCTCAAAGCATCAATGTCGAGACCAGAATCCGTTTCGTCCAATATGGATAGTTTCGGATCGAGCATCGCCATTTGGAATATTTCGTTACGTTTTTTTTCTCCACCTGAAAAACCCTCGTTCACCGAACGGCTGGCTAAGGAACTGTCCAATTCTACCAATTCGCGTTTTTCTTTCATCATTTTCAGAAAATCGGAAGCAGGAATGGGATCAAGCCCTCTGTACTGACGAGTTTGATTTACTGCCGTACGAATGAAGTTTGTCATACTGACTCCGGGTATTTCAACAGGATACTGAAAACTAAGAAAAAGCCCTTCGCAAGCCCTCTCCTCAGGATCTAAGTCAAGCAGATCCTTTCCGCGAAAAAGAATCTCGCCTTCGGTTACTTCAAAATTGGGATTCCCGACCAATACGGAAGCCAAAGTACTTTTTCCCGCACCGTTAGGTCCCATTATAGCATGAATTTCTCCTTCGTTAACCTCCAGATTCAATCCCTTTAATATTTCTTTGCCATCTACGTTGGCGTGTAAATTTTTTATAGTAAGCAAATTAGCCATTATATGTAATTTTATATAAATGATTTATTTAGAATAAATCAAAATTGAAACAACTAAAATAAACAAAAAGTTTATTTTCCGAATAATGTACAAATTTATGCAAATAAAAGAAAATAGCACACATATTGTGTGCTATTCCTTCATTCTTTATACTTATTACTTATTGCTATTATTTATTTTCCCAGAAATAATCTTCATTATAAGTAATATACTCCACAGAGTCCAATACTTTGTCATTATATCCCTGAGGCAGTAAGGCTACGATAATCTTATCATCGGCATTAATGTCAGCCCCTACCCTGTTATGCAGCACGGCACTCATCCAATACAGGTTTTTTGCCATATAACGATCGAGATATTCCTCTTTGGTTTGCTTCATCTGATTATTCCAGTTTGCATCCTTATTCAAAACCAACGGTTCTCCTTTGATTAACCTTTGTCTAACTTCCGAAATGCCTAACAAATTTCCGTTTTCATCCATTACATAAGCATTGTTTGTAGGATCTACCCATATCCATTTGCCTAACGACTGGGAATAAACAGAATTAATTACGTGACAATCAACATCTTTACTATCCTTAGGCATACAAGTTATGTAACGGGATTTGAACCCCATCGACAAGTAGCATTCATTAAGAAAAATAGACAACCACCGACAATTTACTCCCGTATTTTCTTCTACCGAATGATTATAGATGTTCATAGCATTCAGATCAATCTGTGTCCAATAGTGCCCGTCATGTTTTATCTTGTTGTGAGCCCATGTCATCAAACTCAGTATTTGATTTACTTCATCGCCATTCCCTGCTATGGAATCAAGATTGAAGTAATTACGTAATTCTACAAGTTCAGGGGCAGATTTGTCCTGATAAGTAAATTGAGGGTTTTCGTTATAGTACTGACCTGCATTTTGGAGAATATATATATAATCGCCTTTTCGTCTTATAATCCTTATTGCCTTTTCAAATCGTTCGCTATTCCTTATGCTTTCCAGATCCGTATCAGACAAGACATGCCTATAGTCAGCATAACCGTATTTAACAGCTTTGTCAAAAGAGTCCAACGCCTCTTCTTTTTTATCTGTCAGAGCATATATACAAGTTCTGTTATAATAAATATTCTGAAGAAGGTAAATCAACGTTTTCTGATCTGAAGCAGGAAGATTAAAATATTCCTTTTCCATACTATTCAGAACGTCTAATCCCTGAGGATAGTTCTTACTCTGGTAACATTCATTTAATTCGCTGTTAAGTGAATTTAGGACTGTTTCGAATCTGTTCTTTATTGAATCCGAAACCTGACTTTGAACCGAAAAGGTGACAGAGACAAAGAAAATAACAAAGAAAATACTGATAATACGTTTTTTCATAATTGTAAATTTGTTTTTCCTATATGACAAGCAAAAACAAAATAAGGTTACAGATAAATTCAGATATTCATCTCAACCGTAACGGGACAGTGATCGGAAAACGTTATATCACTCAGGATAGAAGCGTTTTTCAATCTATGTTGTGCTTCCTGAGAGATCAAGTGATAGTCGATACGCCAGCCCAAGTTTTTAGCCCTCGCATTAGCACGAAAACTCCACCAACTGTATTTTTCAGGGCTTTTGTCAAATTCACGGAACGTATCTATCATGCCTGTGGCAATAAACTGATCGAACCATTCGCGTTCTTCGGGCAGGAAACCCGATGATTTGGTATGTCTTTCGGGGTGATTTATATCTATTGGTTTATGACAGATATTATAATCTCCGCATATAAGAATCTCTTTTCGTTCTTTTCTTAAATCCAATATAAATTTAGTGAAATCGTCAAGAAATTTCATTTTAAATGCTTGTCTCACATCTCCCATAGTCCCCGACGGAATATACACGTCAATAATAGTCATATCTCCGTAATCGACACGAAGCACCCTACCCTCCTTGTCATATATATCCATGTCCATACCGATCTTGACAAAGTCAGGTTTTTCTTTTGCGATGATACCGACGCCGCTGTAACCCTTCTTTTCGGCAGGATGGAAAAAACAATACTGATATCCTAACGATTGCAGAGTCAGAACATCTATTTGCTCTTCACTCGCTTTCAACTCCTGAAAGCATAACACATCGGGCGATTCGTTTTCTATCCAAGTAAACAAACCTTTATTGGCAGCCGATCTTATTCCGTTGACATTGTATGATATTATTTTCATTGCTTTCCTTTTTCTGATTGTATAATCTCGTTTTCCATTTTCTTTACTTTCTTGAACAGATCGGAAGCAAAAACAAAATCATTTAAAGCCTCATTTGTTGAGGACATAATTTCTTTGTTTGTTCCCGACCATTCCAGATTCCCTTCTTTTATGAAAAATATCTGTTCCCCGATATTCATTACCGAGTTCATATCATGCGTATTAATAACGGTAGTGATATCATACTCCTTTGTAATGCCGTGAATAAGGTCGTCTATAACCAGAGAGGTTTGCGGATCGAGTCCTGAATTGGGTTCATCACAAAACAAATATTTCGGATTAAGGGCTATGGCACGTGCTATTGCGGCACGCTTCATCATCCCCCCACTTATCTCGGACGGGTATAATTTTCCCGCATCGCCTAAATTTACACGCTCAAGACAAAATTGTGCCCGTTTAGCCTTATCTTCTTTAGAAAGCGGTGAAAACATTTCGAGCGGAAAGTACACATTCTGGAAAACAGTCATCGCATCGAACAATGCCGATCCTTGGAATATCATCCCCATTTCCTGACGCAAGGTTTTCATCTCGGTAGTGCCCATTTTGGTTAAATCCCTGCCATCGTATAATATCTGTCCGTTTGTCGGACGAAGTAAACCTACCAAATTCTTCAGCAGAACGGTTTTTCCCGATCCGCTTCTGCCTATGATAAGATTCGTTTTTCCTTCCTCAAAGACAATATTAATATCCTTGAGAACCATTCGCCCGTCGAAAGACTTATCCAAGTGTTTTACTTCTATCATCCCATCATCAGTTGTGTGATTAACAAGTCTGTTACCAGAATGAGTACGCTACTCATCACTACGGCATTCGTGCTTGCACGCCCGACATCGAGAGATCCTCCACGTGCAAAATAACCATAGTATGCTGCCACCGAAGATATTATAAATGCAAATACAACAGTTTTTATGATTGCATACCATATATAAAATTCTTTAAAGAAAGACTGTATTCCGTATTGATAATCCGACACAGGAATTATGTTCGCAAACATACAAACGGCATATCCTCCGATAATTCCAAAAAAGATGCTCAATATAACCAGAACAGGTATAAAGCTCATCAGTGCGGTAATTTTAGGGAGAATAAGATAATTTGCGGAATTTACGCCCATTATCTCCAAAGCATCAATTTGTTCAGTCACACGCATTGTTCCTATTTCCGAAGATATATTCGATCCTACTTTCCCTGCCAATATCAAAGCCATGATGGAAGAGGAAAACTCAAGTACCATTATCTCACGGGAAACATATCCGACCGTAAATCGGGGCATGAAGGGCGAATCTATATTTAATGCTATCTGAACGACAATAACAGCACCTATGAAAAAGGAAATAATTATTACAATCCAGATTGAATCGACACCCAGCTTACTTATTTCTCCTACATATTGCCTGAAAAATACGTTCCATTTCTGGGGTTTTGTAAAGACTTTCTGCATTAAGAGTGTGTATTGTCCTATTTTTTCTAAAAAACCAGTCAATAACATATTATATTTTTAATGTAATGAGGACAAAGATAGTACGATTTTCCAAAATTTGCAGATTTTAAGAATGCCTAAACATCAGTTATTCTTTATTTTTTCTATTTCGTTAACTAATTTGTCAAGCGATTCGATATTATGTTTCACCTCATGTAACAGATGGTAAAAATCTAATCTTTTCACTAATTTTTCTACCTGCCAATAACGCTTGTTATAAGATTTTCCGACCAAATGATATATGTCATTCAAGTCCTTTGACGGATGCTTTCTTTCCAAAGTATTTATCACAAAAGGATTGAATCCTAAACGTTTTTTAATAAAATGTCCCGTAAGTCTTTTATCTACCTTTTTCAGATGATGCGTTTCGGCAAGAAACCATGTTTCAACCTCCTGTACAACTACAATTATGTCGAATAAAGACTTGTAATTATTATATTTCTGCGGTAAAAAATTAAGTCCTTTTTCCAAACGGGATAGCTCATCTTCGGGAAGTGGGTATAAATCCCTGACTCCTAATATATATTGATATCCGCTATCTTTCAGATTATCCAAATTGTCCAATATTTCAGACTTAACTCTGTTATCTGCACCGCAATCGTAGATCAGAATCTGAAACAGAGGTTTTCGTGCGTATTCCCTGTCTCGTACAATTTCCTGTTTAGGGACGTTTGTACCACCTACTGTACGCTTTAAAATAATAGAGACGTTATTATAACCCAATAATTCTTTGATCAGCCTTTTCAGGAATATCTGTTCGGTTTGTCCTTCTACAAAAAAAGCGATCTTTTTCATACGGAGGGCTTTATATTCTCATTCAACATCCCCGTCAAATCCTTTTAAATAAAAATCAGTAGCTAAAAAATCAGAGTTACTCAGCCCTGTATATTTAAAATCTTCAAAGGTTGTTTTAGAATTGTAGTAATTATAAAAAACCGATTTATGCGGATATCTCTCGATTACAGACCAGAACTCCAAAGGGAGTTTATTCATCACGAACCTGTCATTGGTGGTAAAAAATATCTGAATATTCGATTTATCTATATTATTTATCAAAATATCTACCAATAGTTTAGACCTGTCAAAATCCAGACCTTCCCCTAAATCATCAACCAAAATACAGGCAGACATCTTGCTCATCAACGCATACCTTAATTGTACGACAAGTGAAAGTGAACGATACATTCCCTGCGACATTTCCAATTGATCGGTAAAGTCATCCAATTCACTTTCTTTTACACACAGCCCATATCCTCCATTACATTTCATAATATCAATAATATCAATAGGATAACCGAGTTTATCCATATCTTTTATTATATTATTTATGAATTTATCTCCATAAAGTTCTTTCCCTTTTGCAAAAACATATAAAAGAGGAACCGAGTTGATACTGCCGATCTGATTTTTCAATTGCGTTTTTAAACTATCCAGATCGGGAATAAGATATTTCTTCTCTATTTGATTGGTAAATGCCGCGTTTTGCAGAGATTTTCCCCATTCATAAAGTTTCTCAAGAGAAGGACATTCTTTACTATGTAGCGATACTGCCAAAGTATGCTTATCTATGTCCGACAGTGAGATATTTTCCGACGATAGTTTTTGAGAGATATAATTATTCTTGCGATCGAATAGTTTTTCTCCGTTTACAAACACTAATTCTTCTGAAACAGATTTATCCTCGTATGTTAAAATGTAGCTGTATTCCTGACGGTTATCAACGAAAACCAACTCATATCGGGCTTCCGGAAACGGAGTGTTTAATAAATTGTATGAACAAGACAATAATCCGCCTATTTCTTTTAACACATTCAGAGTCCTGCTTTTGCCTGCTGCGTTTTTTCCAACCAATAGGTTTATATTGCCCAACTGTACAGCACGATCGTCAGAGCCGATAATAGCCCATTCTTTCTTTTTACCTGCGAAACGAATATATTTTATCGACTTTAAGATCATTGGTTTAATCTTTAAGTTCAAAACTTCTCGAGCCGATCAGGTTTCCGTCAGCAAATATATCTGCCCTGTATGTCCCGGGCATCAAGTATTCTTCCACCTTCCAATAAAGAGTTACAGGCATTTCCTCTCCGCCGTATTCAATGATTCTTCTCATAGAATAATTGATTTCTCTATTCTCATATTGGAAAACATTAGCCCTGCTTTTTACCAAAACATCTCCGTCAGGCTTCATTATACGTACGTATATAGTCCGCTCGCCGGGTTCGGCAGTTATATTTTTAGTTATCAGAAACGAAACGATCAACTGTTCTACCTTTTTTATTTTCTTTTGTTCCTTGCCTTTAGAATTGGTTGCCTGAACGCTGACATTCGTAGCATCCAGCTTAGCAGCCAGAGAAACTTTTTCCGTCAGATTGGCTTTTTCCTGCGATACTTGGCTAAGGGTTTGCGTAGTTTGCTGATATTTTTGAGTGATTTCTTTATTTTCTTTTGTCAGCTGCTCATTAAGCCTGTTTAGCGAATCAATTTGCTGTATATATGATTTCAAAATTTTGCGTAAACTCGACAGCTCATTATTCAATCGGTTTATTTCAGCGGTATTTGTAGATTTAACGGTTCGAAGTTCTTCCAGTAGCCGTTGGACTTTAGCCTGTTCATTGCTTAACTGTTTCAGTAAAGAATCGTTCTTGACACTAAACTTAAAACCCTCGTATTGCATGGCAATACTTTCATATTCGTCCTCGAGTTGTTGTTTGGTGATCTCATTCGTTTGCTGAGATTCAGACAATTGAGTATTCGTTCTGAATAAAAAATATCCTGCAACTCCTAAACCAAGGATCAGCAGAACGATAACGATTACTAATATTTTTGTATGTTTATTAGACTGATTATCCATATTACAAACACGTTTTTCTATTTCACAGTAACAAATATATGTCTTTTTATTTTCATTTATATAAAATAAGATCAGCCTTTCAAGATTTTTAATAATTCCGCCGAAAATTGACTCATAAAGCTTTTTTTATTTACAAATAAGGCTTTACTTTTGCTGTTATAAGAAATATCTAAAAATTTAAATATTAAAAAAAATCATTATGTCTAAAGTAACAGTTGTAGGTGCCGGAAACGTTGGTGCAACATGCGCAAATGTATTAGCTTTCAGAAAAGTAGCAGACGAAATCGTAATGCTCGATGTTAAAGAAGGTGTTTCAGAAGGAAAAGCGATGGATATGAATCAGACAGCGCAGCTGTTGGGTTTTGAATCCCGCATCAAAGGCGTGACTAACGATTATGCGGCAACAGCTAATTCGGACGTTGTCGTTATCACTTCGGGTATTCCTCGCAAACCGGGAATGACAAGGGAAGAACTGATTGGCGTAAATGCAGGAATTGTAAAATCCGTTTCTGAAAGTATTTTAAAATATTCACCGAACGCAGTCCTTGTAATCATCTCCAACCCGATGGATACAATGACTTATCTGGCATCTAAAATAACAGGGCTGCCAAAGCACAGAATACTGGGTATGGGCGGAGCTTTGGACAGTTCACGTTTCAAATATTACCTCAGTCAGGCATTGGATGCCAATCCGAGCGAAGTAGAAGGTATGGTAATCGGAGGACACGGTGACACAACCATGATTCCCGTTACACGTCTTGCAACTTACAAAGGGATACCCGTGAAAGATTTACTGACAAAGGAAGCTTTAGACAAAGTTGTAGCCGACACTATGGTGGGCGGTGCGACTCTTACAGGATTGTTAGGAACATCTGCATGGTATGCTCCGGGAGCAGCTGGCGCGTTTGTCGTTGAATCCATTATCCACGATCAGAAAAGAATTATTCCTTGTTGCGTGGCTCTGGAAGGCGAATACGGACAAAGCGATATATGTATAGGAGTTCCTGTCGTTCTTGGCAAAAAAGGTTGGGAAAAAATTATAGACCTAAAACTTACAGACGAAGAAAAAGCAAAATTTGAAGCATCTGCGGCAGCCGTTCATAAAACGAACGCAGTGCTTAGAGACTTAAATGTAATTTAAAGAAATTTCGCAATTTCTTATACTTTATTATGTATCAACTGTATGCGGAAAATTTTCTGCATACGGTTTTTTTATAAATATATTCGATCAATGAGACATTAAAACTATTTATTTAAAAACATCGAATTATCAAAAACAATATTACCTGCAGATATGTTTTAACATATACAAAACAAATAATAAGTAATTATATGAAGAAATTATTTCCGATAGTATTGTTTACAATTATTTGCGTAAATTTTAATACATTATCCAGTAGTAATAATAAAAACATAAATGTTATGAAATTTGAATTACCAAAGTTGCCATACGCAACTAACGCATTAGAACCTGTTATCAGCAAACAAACAGTAGAACTCCATTACGGTAAACATTTGCAAACTTACATCACTAATCTGAACAACTTGATTCAGGGAACCAAATTTGAAAATGCAGACCTTGAAACTATCGTAAAAGAAAGTGACGGAGCCATATTCAACAATGCAGGACAAACTTTAAACCATAATATATACTTCCTGTCTTTCAGCCCTAAAGGAGGAGGTGAACCAACGGGAAAATTGGCGGAAGCAATAAACAAACAGTGGGGTTCGTTCGAAAACTTTAAGAAAGAATTTAATGCCGCAGGTACAGCCGTATTCGGCTCAGGATGGGTTTGGCTGGCTAAAGATAAAGATGGAAAACTATCCATAGAAAAAGAAGCAAATGCAGGAAATCCCCCTTACTAAAGGGCTTACACCAATTCTTGGATTCGACGTTTGGGAACATGCCTATTACTTAGACTATCAAAACCGTCGTGCCGATCACCTGAACGAAATCTGGAAAATCATAGATTGGGATGCTGTGGGTAAAAGATATTAATATTCTTTATGCATTATAAAAAACAAGGGGCGGATAATTTCCGCCCCTTGTTTTTTTATTCAAGCCATGAGCATCAAGTCATAGTCATAAAATAAATGCCGCCATAACCTGTTAAGTTATAGCGGCATCTGAAAAATATTCGTACTCGGAGCGGGACTATATTAAATTTTGCTCATCTACATCTAATATATCTGAAATACAATTATATATTATTGTTTATCAAATATATTTGTAAAATATGATAAGAAAAAAATAAAGAATAATAAATATTATTCTTACCCTAATTCTTACCCTATTATTTTTATTTCTATCTTTGTGTAGTATAAAAATAAAAATCTATGGCTAGCCTGAAATTTTATCTAAAAGACAAGAAATGCGAAAAATCAAGTATTTATTTCTTACTGGATATTCCGATGAAATAGGCCCCTTGATTCCTGTTCAAACTGGCCCCCCTATAATTCTTCTTGAAAGTAGTGTTTATAAGTACTGATTTATTGTAAAGATAATATATCATTTTACGCCGTAATTTATTTTACATTAATTTGCATAATTAAATAGTTGTTCACACTTTTAGTTTTCTAAGTGATTCTCCATAAAGTTCCACCCTCAGAGCTTTGTGTACCAGCCTGTCTAATACGGCGTCGGCAACTGTTTTATCACCTATTTGTTGAAGTTATTTACTTCATTTTCAATCTTAAAAAGCAACAAAAAGAAGAAGCCATGAGATTGAAAGCATGGCAAAAACGATTTGATGAAGAATTGTTTAAGTTAAATGTAACCTGCCTGACAAATTACATTAAGATGCTTAAAATAACTGAACGGATTTATGACTTGCTAATTGAAAGTGAAAAGAGAAAAACAGAATAGATTTCATATATAAAAATCAGAAGTCATAATTTTATACTTTCAGGCAATGAATGATTAGCCGGAAGTTACATTAATTCTTAATACATATTTTTTTTGCGATTTTCTGATTATCGGTCTGGAATACGGCAAAATAGATTCCTGAATTTAACCCGGATACGTCTATAGACTTTTCGCTGTCTGAAATAACAGTTTTCTGTATTATCCGTCCTAAGCAGTCGATAATATCGATACGTCGGATAGCTCCGGCAGTTTCGAAACGCAATGTATTACGGACAGGATTCGGATAAACGGTTAAATCATACATCGTTGTTGTTTGAACGGAAAGAATCGGAGTGGTTTCTAAATCCAACTCGAATAATCCGCAATCGTTGGTATAAAATATAAGTTTGTTCTTATATTTCACCATGTCGAGCACTTTTCCACAATCAGAATTGAGAGTTTCCTTATAGGCTAAATGCCAAGTTTCACCGATATCTGTAGATCTGTAAACAAAAATGGTATCTCCTTCCCCTCCTCGACTCCCAGATGTATATATTATGTTAGGATTGTATTCATCGAAAAGAACTTTGTAAAAATACATTCCCGAATAAATCAGATCAATATTTTTCCAACTCACTCCTTTATCTGTCGATTTTCCAATTATCTCTTCACCACCAAAAATAAGAATATCCGGATTTGTAGGATGGAAAGCTATATGATGCACACAATTATCTCCTCCGGGAACCATATAGTAAGACCATGTCTCCCCATTGTCTGATGATTTTAATATTTTTCCTCCTAAATTATCAGTTTCGCCGGAATAAAATATAGTAGTTGTATCTAACGGATGGTAACTGACAAAATTAATATTTACACCAATCGATTGCTCATTCAGGCATATCCAGTTTTTACCGAAGTCTACAGATTTAGTAAGTCCAATATATGATAGAATTAAATTCGAATTGGGATTTTTAGGATTCTGATGAAGCCTATATAAGTGATTCTTATTGTATTTCAAGAAATAAGAAGAAGTATAATCCTCAAATGTTTTACCCTTATCAGAGGAGAATAAAAGCAAACTATCCTGTTCATTCCATGCTCCCATAGAATTGGCAAGTATTTGATTTCCATTCCTTACAAACTCGATAACAGGAGAGTCTTTAAAGGCATACAGCAACCAATCAGAATTATTTTTCATATTTTTCATATACACCCCTGTATTTGAGGATACAAATAGAGTATCGTTTATCAGTTGCAATTTTGGCACATATTTTCGCCATGATATATCGGGTGTTACGACTTTCTGAGTAAACCCCATTGGTTGTATTTGTCCGTAGCTTAACGAACAGAAATATATCAACGAGAGAAATATAAGAGTAATTCTGATTGGCTTCATAGTAAGTATATTTTTATTGATATATAATGATGTGCAGAAATATAAAAGATATCAGTTATCAATACATATTTTTTTCGTTATTTTCTGATTGTCCGTTTGAAAAACCGCAAAATAAATTCCTGAACATAATCCTGAAACATCTATTGCTTTTTCCCCTGAGACAATCGCCGTATTTTGGAGTGAACGGCCTGCCATATCTACAATTTCAATATTAAGGATGCCTGTATCGGTATCAAAATACAATGTTTTATGAACAGGATTCGGGAAAACGGTTAATACGGGTACTGTTATTGTTTGAACGGAAAGAGGCGGTGTGGTCTCTAAATCCAATTCGAATAATCCGCAATCACGGGTGTAAAATATAAGTTTATTCTTATATTTTATCATATCAACCATATCCCTATAATCAGCTCCTACATCTTCATTATATGCCAGATGCCAGATTTCACCCATATCAGTGGAACGATATACTCGTATTTTTTCGTTCAATTCCGAGCCATAATGAGCAGATCCTGTCATGTATAAGATTTCCGGATCGTTTTCGTCAAACACTATCTTTTTTATATAGGTTTCCTGTTCTGTTTTGTATACAATCTCCCAGTTATTGCCTTTGTCAGTTGATCGACCAACCACTCCTTCCCCTCCGAAAATGAGAATATCCGGATTGGTTGGATGAAAAGCTATATGATGGACACAATTATCCCTGTTAGGAACCGTGTAATCGTTCCATGTTTTACCACTATCGTATGAAGATAAAATATGTCCACTAAGCGATGGTTTTTCTCCCGAATAGAAAATAACTGTCGTATCTAAAGGATGATAACCGACAAAAGCCAGATTGAATCCTAATGAGTAAGGGCTCAGGTTCTTCCAATCTTTCCCGAAGTTTCCCGAATAAGAAAGCCCTGTTCGGAAGGCATTAATTAACACTGAGTTAGGATTTAACGGATTCTGAGCTAACCCTAACAGATGATTTTTACCATATTCTGTGAAATGAGAAGAGGTAAAATCTATAAAAGTTCTTCCGTTATCTTCTGATAACAAAAGCAGGCTGTCAATTCCATTCCATGTTCCCATCGAACTTGCAAGTATTTGGTTTCCATTTCTTATGAAATCAATAACCGGAGCATCTTTAAAGGCATATAATTGCCAATCAGAATTATACTTCATGTTTTTCATATATACCCCTGTATTTGTAGCTATAAATAATGTGTCGTTTATCAATTGCATTTTGGGTGTATACTCGTGCAAAGATATATTGGGTGTAATAACTTTCTGGGTAAACCCCATCGGTTGTATCTGCCCATAACCTGACACGCAGAAGCATATCAATGAAAATAGTGAAAGAATAATACTGATTGGCTTCATAGTAATATGATTAATTTCTAGTGTTTTATTATTACAATGACAAAATACTGAATATATTAATTGTCAATATATATTTTTCTTGTAATCTTCTGATTATCGGTTTGGAAAATAGCAAAGTAGATTCCTGTACATAATCCTGAAACATCTACCGTCCTTTCATTCTCAGAAATTATGGTTTTCTGTAACAAACACCCTGTACAATCGACAATATCGACATTGCTGATATCTTCGCTTGTTTCGAAATATAATGTACTATGAACAGGGTTCGGATAAACTGATAAACCGGATATAACCTCAGACGGAATCACCGAGAGAGGCGGTGTCGTTTCTACGTTTAATTCGAACAATCCGCAACTATCGGTATAAAAAATAAGGCTTTTATTGTGCATAACCATATCGATCATTTCCCCGCAATCGGAATCAAGAGCTTCCTGATAAGCTAAGTGCCAGGTTTCGCCCATATCGATGGAACGGTAAACGAAAATAGTGTTATTTTCTTCTCTATCTCCGTGAGTTCCTGATGCATAGATGGTATTGGGATTGTCTTTATCAAAAAGAACTTTGTAGAAATACATGCCTGAAGTGAATAAATCGGTAATCGCCCAAGTTTCACCTTTATCTACAGATCTTCCAATTACTCCCTCTCCTCCGAAAACAAGGACATCGGGATTCGTAGGATGAAAATCGATTTGATGAACACAGTTATCACCTCCGGGTATTACATAATCAGACCATGTTTCTCCGCTATCTGAAGATTTATAAATCCGTCCCTCATTCATATAACCTTCTCCCGAATAAAAAATAGTGGTTGTATCCAAAGGATGAAAGCTGGCAAAAGCAATATGTATACCTAAACCATACGAATTCAGACAATTCCAGTTTTCCCCAAAATCTTCTGATTTGGAAAGTCCTGTACGCCTTGTCATCGCCAATATAGAGTTGGAATTTTGAGGGTTCTGATGAAGCCGATAGATTTGATTTTTCCCATTTTCTAAAAAATATGGAGAGGTATAATCTATATACGACTTCCCGTTATCTTCTGATAACAAAAGCAAACTGTCCTGTTCATTCCACGCCCCCATTGAGTTTGCTATCAGTTTGTTCTCATTCCTGACAAACTCAATTACCGGAGCATCTTCAAAGGCATACAATGACCACTGGGTATCCTGTTTCAAGTCTTTATGATAAATACCGATATTCGTCGATACAAAAAGGGTATCGTCTATAACCTGTAATTTAGGATAATATACATAAAATGAACCATCCATCGTCAATACCTTATGTGTGAACCCCATCGGCTGAATCTGTGCGAAGCTTGGTTTATTCAGATATATAAATAGTATGAGGGGAAATATAGTTTTTAAAGTATTCATATACAAACCTTTTAATGTTTTTTCTTTATTGATGAAGTAAGGCTAAATAATAAAATATACAAGTATTTATAAAAAATGAAAAATACAATTTTTATCAGATATATATTTTTTTTTCATAGAAAATATTGCAGAAGCCTTAAAAATTAACATTCATACCATATTCCTATTAAGTGCTTGTAAGCAGTATTTTATATATTAAATAGGTCACACTTAATCATGGTTAAATAAAATCTTAATATGAGATAAAATATGAAAGATAATCCCTATATTGTGGGGGTTATCTTTCATTGTTTCACTACTTTATAAAATAACTTTTATGAAAACTCTTTACACTACACAACTTCGGATAACAGCACTGTTTCTTTTTGCTTTTTTCCCGTTATTTGTCTTGGCGCAACAGTTAAGCGACTGGAAGAACTATACCAGTGGCGAAATGGTAGCACAGATGCTCAGTGATGGCGATTACCTGTGGATAACCACCGATGGCGGATTGGTGAAGATGAACAAAACCACGCTGGAAAAAACTTTTTTATAACCGCGCAAATGCAGGCTTACCTGAAAATCATCTGCGCAGTATTACTAATGATAAAGATGGTAATATATGGGTAGGTACTCAATATAACGGAATTGGAAAATTCAATGGTGTCGGTACGGAAGTATATAACCGGGCAAATTCAGGATTGCAAGACGATCAATTTAATTATGCAATGTCTGTAGACGAATCGGGCAATCTTTGGGTTGGAAGCTCAACTTATCTTTACAGGTACGGGTAAGAATTGGGAAAAATGGACAACACCCAGAAGTGCGATTGATGTAATATGGGTTATAATGGATATGAAACAGGATAAAGACGGTGTTCTTTGGCTGGCGGGTATGTCACCCTCCTGGAAATTCGGAAAATTCGAAAATAATGCCATCCAGACAATCCCCGGTGTTAATACTTATGCCTATGGCTTAGAAATTGATAATGACAACAACATCTGGCTGGCAACCAATGCCGGATTAGTAAAATACGACAGGGCAACCTTTACAACTTACGATATCAGCAATTCTACGCTTCCTGCTAATACTATCCATGATGTGAAAAAAGACGTTTCGGGCAATCTTTGGCTTACCTGTAATAAATATTTGGTAAAATACGATGGTAGCGATTTTACCAAATACGAAATTCCACAAATCAGGGAAAATGCAATGAAATTATTGCCCGATGGTGATGTGATATGGGTAGGAACCAAACGAAATCAGCTTTTCAAATTTAAAGACGGGGAATTTACACATATCGAATTAAGCAATTCTCCATTAATTACAAACGAAATTGCTTTGGATATGACCATTGATGGAGAAAACAATGTCTGGTTTGGAACCCGCTATAACCTGACAAAGATTGATGCCAATGATAATTGGCATAGTCTGTACCGGATGGACGATATACCTCCCAATGCGAAAAGGGTTTCGTCCAGCGCTACCGACCGAGAAGGCAATGTTTGGATTACTTTAGGTGAAAGCGATACTATTGTAATGAAGATAAGCAAGTCCGGAACAAAAGCCTTTACCTCGCAAAACTCGCTTCTGTTCAGGGGAATGTATGCCGGAAAGTTTTGCTTCGACAAAAAAGGCAATACCTGGCTTACATCGAGGGCTGGCTTGTATAAATACGATGGTGCAAACTGGCAGCGTTTCACGCCGCTGAACTCTCCGTTGACGGATTATCTGATATGTGAATTGGCGACGGACAATGACGACAATCTCTGGGGAGCGGTCGGTACTGAAGCCGGATGCCTGTTTAAATACGATGGTACGGACTGGACGATATATACGACCGCAAATTCAGAATTGCCTACCCGTTTTGTTGCCAACGTAGCTTTCGACTCTAAGAACACGCTTTGGGTACACTGCAGGGATAAAGATAATGTAATAGGAGGCGAATATGGTGGTGGACTGACACGTTTCGATGGTGTAAGCTGGACTACTTATAACATGGATAATTCAGGGATACCTGCCAATTCTATATTAGATATTGAGATAGACAGAAATGATAACCTCTGGCTGGCTACTAGCGGACGTGTCGGTGTGACTTACTTCAATGGCGATACATGGACGCAGTATAATATTTTTAATTCGGGAATCGCCTTTGACGAAGTATCTAAAATTACGTTGGATTATCACCGGGATTTGGTTTGGTTTAGCCACACAATGGGTAGCGGTATTTCCACAGCCAAAATGAATTTCATACCCACAGGCATAGAGCAAAACCTGTCCGATAGCAAAAATATTTTCTCTATCTACCCCAATCCGGCAAGCACAACCATACAGTTCAATATTACCCTCGAATATGTGGAGATATACGATATTTCAGGCAAGCTCATAGCCGCCAGGCAGCTAAAAGGGAACAAAACCTTGTCATTGCAGGAGTTGAATATCCTTCACGATGGCTTATATCTGGTTAAGGCGGTAACACAAAACGGCACTTACACACAACGCCTCATGGTGAAAAGATAATACTTAATATTAATGAGTACAATGCAGATTAACTAAATTCCTCTATTTTCCTTTTTAATCAATTGCTCATATTCGGCAATCTTTTTTTCGCAGGTATTTCGGGTAATATCCCGAAGCATTTCGACACGCGGAATAAGGGTTTCAATATCTTCTTTGGTTACAACAAAATGAGGATTGTAGCGTGCCTGAACATAAGCATCGTCCAAAAGTTGAAACAGGCGCTTTTCCTCATCGTTGTCGCGAGGAAAGGGTTTATTCACATCCAGACAATGACGCTTGGCATAGCCTGATATTTTATACAGATTGTGTTCTTTGGGTGAATAGAGTGTATAAGTTAATGTGATAGCAAAGTACAAGTTTTCGATTGCCTGATGTAAATAAAAAGAGGATTGTTTAAAATCATTTCTATTAAATGCGTTATTAGCATCTATATAGAAGCTGTTTGCTCTATCAAATCTTTCATTGAAATATTGAGTAGCTAAATCTTTTATCTCCTCATAGTTGAGCTTATGAGGTTTTATCAGTTTCTGGCGTTTGCTATTGTAAAGTAGTATCCCGTCTTTAGTAATATCGGTATAGAAATAATATCCTTTTTCGATTGCTTTGTTCAGCTCGTTAATGGTTTCATGGATGAACTGTATAGGCGTTACCATCGAATGGTGTTTACCCTTGTAAAAGTGATCTTCTACTTTATTCAGTTTCCTGCTTACCGAAAAACTGTTTTCCTTTCCTGCCGTTACCACCAGAATATCGTAATCGCTCATGAAATAGGTACGCACTCCGTATTCGGTACGTTGGTCGTAGTCGATGTATTTATCTTTGGCATAACTGCCGAAAAGAATTATCATTTCGCAATCGTAGCCTAAAAGTTCACATACTTTTTCGGTGATAACTTTTAGCTCTTCACGTTTCTTCTCAGGCAGAAAGGAGATTGATGTTTTCATCCGTTTTTTCGTTTCGTTATTTACAAAGATAAAAAAAAGAAGAATATTCGAACGCCATTTATTAAATAGCTATACTCTCAAATTAATTCTTACCCTTATTCTTCCCTCTTACAAAAAAGAACCGCCATAACCTGTTAAGTTATAGCGGTATCTGAAAAATATTCGTACTCGGAGCGGGACTTGAACCCGCACAACCGTAATGGTCACAAGATTTTAAGTCTTGCGTGTCTACCATTCCACCATCCGAGCAGACCTTGAGCGAAAAACGGGACTCGAACCCGCGACCCCGACCTTGGCAAGGTCGTGCTCTACCAACTGAGCTATTTTCGCGAATATTTCTTTACTTATTATTACTTATTCCTTTGAATAAGCTTTACCGATAAGCGAGTGCAAATGTAAAAATGTTTTCCATTTTAACAAAGCAAATTCGCCGAAAAAATTAGTTTCTCACTATAAATATTCCATTATAAGGATATTCAGCTGCCAGATTATAACTCCAGAGCCTATTGGTAGATCCGGGTCCTGAAAGTTTGAACCCACCATTTTGCAAATCATAAACAGATTTACAATCTTTACAAATAGCTTTTCGTTCATTGTTTGGCACTATTGTACTCAATGGATTTTTTTCATAAGGGCAACACAAGTCATAGGCTTTCAGTACAGGTCTCCCGTTATCGTCAAATTCGCTGTTATATACCAATAGTCCGCCCAATCCGACAAATTCAGCAGCATTACGCGGTTTAGTAAAGGTTTTATAAGAATAAATATTATTTAGTTCATTATCGATAGCAGACAAATCGACTTTAAAATATACCCTTGCCACAGAAGGATTGTTGATCTCTTCTTCTCCGCAAGCGGTAAATAATATTAATAGAAAAACTATTATAATTTTATTTTTCATTCTAAGTTCAAAAAATTATTATATTAATTATATAAACCATAATAAAGACATTTTATTATAAACAAAATATATTTTGAAATTCTTATTTACTGTCAATATCTCTATAAAGATACTGTAAAAAAGCTTTTCCTTCGAGCAAAAGAGAATCTGCATGAATTCCTTTACTCATTATAACCTGTTTGCTATTATTGTCATATACTACCTGTGAACTGTCTGACAGCATACCAAAGCCATCCGAAAAACTATAAAATGCAAAGTCCTTTGTTGTCGGATTCAATACATTCTTGCTGAAAATAAAATCTTTATGATCGATATGCAATTGATGTAAAAGAGTTGCCACCATATCAATCTGGGAGCAACACTTATCTATTTTTAAAGTATCTTTCAGAGCTCCCCCTATCCAAAGGGAAAACGATTGGTGACGTTCGGGTTCATTATATTCTACGGTTTTGGGATAACGCATACAATGATCGGGTATGAAAATTATTAATGTGTTATTCCAATCGGGACTCGATTTTAATTTATCGACAAAAACCCCAATACAACTATCGGTATATGCCACAGAATTAAGAAAAGGTTCCTCAAAACGCTTGGTCGGCACATCAAAAGGTTCGTGACTACTCAGTGTCAGAAACATTTTCAGATAAGGTTTGCTTTGTTCATTTTTGATATCTTCATAAAACTTCTCAAAAGTAATGGCATCGGGTACTCCCCATTTAGTCAGCCTGTCTTTGATTGGAAAATCGGTATCCGTAGTAATATCCGTTACTTTTTGAGTAACAAAAAATGTTTTCATCTGGGCAAAATTGACATCTCCTCCATACAGAAAAGAAGCACTATATCCGTTGTCGACAAGGCTTTTTGGAATAGAATTTAATGCTTGCACTTTCTTGGGATATTTCAGAATCGACATTGTCGGTTGAGCGGGATATCCGCCCAAAGTAGCAACTATTCCTCTGTCGGTACGGAAGCTGCTTACATACAGGTTTCGGAAAAATATTCCTTCTTCGGTTAATTTATTCATATTGGGAGCAACATCTTTGACTCCTCCCAAAGGCTCAATAATGTTTGCTCCAAAACTTTCCAGAATAACAAATATGATATTAGGACGATCTGTCTTAAGCAATTCGGGTACTTCCGCACCTTTATCATGTTCCATAAGACGATTAAAAGTCAGTTGTGCCTGACCGTCATCCATGAAATGATATTCAGAACTCAGATCAGTATTCAATTTCAGAGAATAAAGTATATTAAACAACGGATTTATAGCCGAATGATTGAGATACATATTTTCACTGAAATATACACGGCTTACGTTCATTGTCGAAGTGGTGATACCTCCCCTTATCGGAATGAATAATAGGCTTAAGGAAACAAATAAGAGTATGAAGGTTTTTACTTTCGATGAAGAAACTTTATCAGGGAAATTATCGACAACAACTTTTTTTCAGTAAAAGATATTGCAAGAATGAATATATTGCAATTATAAGGATAACCAACACGGTCATATACACGGGTATGCTGGCAACTACGCCGGCAGGAGATGACAGATAAGTAAAAACAGTGGAATCTATCGGAAAACCCCAATATGGGTAGAGAACGATGTTAGGTATGAAAACTACAGATATAAGTATACTTATAACCAAATAATAGATATTAAGTATCTTTTTCAAGTATTTTACCGAAAAAACAGAAATCAAGAAAATTATAGCAGGCACAACCATTAGGTATCCTGCTATCGAAAAGTCCATAGGAAGTCCGAATAAAATGACATTTAACCAATCTTTACATCCGGTGGCAGATACTACTCCCCCGGTGAAAAGCATAAACAGAGGCTTTTGTATTATAAATAATACTATCAGTATAGCATATGATGTAATCAGTAACCCAATTCTTGTTCTTAAAAATTTCTGCATTTTACCTTAGAATTAAAGGTACAAAGTTAATTTTTTTCAGCACTACTTTATAGTAGTAAGATTTTTTTCGGTCCCTTACAATTAAAAAAAGAATGGCAGTTATAAATTAACTGCCATTCTCTTTATCTGTCTATAGAATACATCTTTATTATTTTTTCGGAAGATGAAGAAGGATATCTGGGCGTTAATATCATCTTATCTATTCCTTCCGAAACAATCTGATAATCATAAAAGGCATATTTCCCATTAATTAATAATCTTATGCTTTTGTCATTTATCAGATATGGTATCGGTGTTGTCTGAATCTCATTCGGTTCTCCCGGTTTAGCATTTGAATTAGGTTTTGATCTCACAAAGGTAAGATCAGGATTAAAATACCAAGTAGGATATTCATCTTTCCACGCAGATCCGGACTCAAACTTCCAAATACCTGTTACAGGGCTATATCCGTCAGGTTTATAATTAGGATCAGTAGGATCGTTCCAATCACCGTTCCATTTCCAACCGTCATAGGATTCTAATACTGTTGTTGTATTATTTTCGTCTGTAATTGATAATTTATTGCTTTCAAGCTTATAAGCGTAAACTTTATTATTTATCATATAAGCTTTATCATTGATGATGTAATCGAACGTTTCGGAAGATAAAAAAGATTGTCCAAGATTAGCTTCCAGTTTTTGGGTTAATTTTCTGTCATGTGCATAAAATAACGTTTCCAAGTCAGGAATTTCACCTATGTTAACGAAATTGTTTCTGTTTGTAACAAACCAATTCCCCTCAATAGGATTATAACCGTTAGGTTTATAATTCGGATCAGCAGGATTATTCCAATCGCCGTTCCAGTTTTTCCAAGCATTCGTATTGTAAGGAGTTAAAACGATAACAGTTCCCCACGCTTCCGTTATCCTTAATCTTTCAACACCACTTAGCCCTTTTACAAATTCATATTTATATATCAGATTTTCCGATGTTGTCCGAAAAGCTTTGTCGTTAATGATATAATCTCTCTTATTTCTGAATACAAAGTCTTTACCCAATTCAGGTTTTTCAGTGGCAGTACCCCAATTCCTGTCATTGCTGAATCTATATACCTGAAAACCATCATATTCTATATCATTAATGGAATTAACCAACCAATCTCCGCTAATCGGATTATATCCGTTTGGTTTGTAATTCGGATCGGTAGGATTGTTCCAGTCTCCGTTCCATTCGTCACTACGGGTATATTTTCTCAATACGTATTTATTAGAACCATATCTGATAGTCATAGCTTGTCCTGCCGCGTCAACTACATACCAGAAAATTTGTTCATTATCTTCTCTTCGGAACTGTTTATTGTTAACTATATACTTTCCATTGTCAGTATAGACAGGATCTTTTCCGGCTTCAGGTCTTGTCGTTGACTGTCCCCATAAGAAATCGGAAGAGAAACGATGTGCAAGAAAACTTGTAGCCGGATTGCCATTAATATTAGTTACCAGCCATTCTCCGACAATCGGATTATATCCGTTTGGTTTATAATTCGGATCGGTAGGATTATTCCAATCGCCCAACCATTCAGAAGTGTCAGGATCTTCATTATCGTCATCGCAATTCGTTATGAAAAAAGGGATTATAAGTAAAAGGATAAGATACAAATTTCTCATACAATAGTCATTAATAGTAAGTTTTGCAAAACTAATATTTTTTTATTGCAAATAAGACAGTATGCAGGATTATTCATTAACCCGTGAAATCTTTTTGAAAAAGATAATAAATTGTTTGTGTTTCTTGAAAAGATGCAATATATTTGCATCGCTTTTGGTGATACTTGTCACTCAGAAGTATTGGAGAGATGGCAGAGTGGTCGATTGCGGCGGTCTTGAAAACCGTTGAAGTGAGAGCTTCCGGGGGTTCGAATCCCTCTCTCTCCGCCTAAAATCCGCTTATTATAGCGGTTTTTTTATAAAATGGTCCGGTAGCTCAGCTGGATAGAGCAACAGCCTTCTAAGCTGTGGGTCGTGGGTTCGAATCCCGCTCGGATCACTTTAAATATCAGACAGTTACATTTAATATGTGGCTGTTTTTTGTTTTTAATACTACCCTTTTTGATATTGGTTTTAGTGGGTTTACAAAAGGTTGTGTAAACCGATGTGTAAACCAAAATTTACATGAATGCAACAGTTAATATACTGTGTTACAAATCTAAAACTTTTCGCTGTAATTTTCGCCGTTGCGCCCGTGGAACATGGCGTGCAGCTTTGTCAGGGTTTGCAGGAAGCCGAGCGCACGGTCTTGGTTGTAACTGCCCATTGTAGGATATGGAAAAGGCGATGGCTTTTTCTTCGAGCCCGTCCAGTATCGTGTCGGTGAGCTGGAGGCTGTCGTCGAGCAACCGCTCTTGTATGACTTCTGTCAAATCTTCTTTTACTAAATACCTCATAATCTTTTTTATAATTCGTATTTATGCCTCATCCTTCCGGTGCGCCACGTGCTTTCGCCGTCGGTTTGCCGGCGGCTCGACGTGGTATATTTTTCGAGCGCCGCAATAAGGGCAATTAAAACCATAACGGGGCTGAGTATTGCAGATTGTACGGAAATTGCAGATAATCCCCCGGCTTATGTTTTAAGGTTTGCAAGGGAAAGCGAAGCCACCAACGCGAAAAATTTACTTGAAGCGGCTCGGGCGACTGTCGAGGTAAATGTAGCAACACATTATAAATAAAAAAAGACTCTTTATTTGAGCCTCCTTTTAAGAACCCGACACATTACTGCGATTCCCCCGGAGAGTGGGTCCTTGTATTAGTCGCCCGGCGGACGGGTGAACCTATCAGTTACCCTAACGGGTAAACGTTGATACAAATATACGAATAATATTTTAATATACAAACAAATAGGAGGGTAAAAGAAAGCCCCCAGCCGTTAGTAGAATCCTACCTCATACAAAAAAACGACGCAGCGTAACTAAAAAGGCATTAAGCCCTCAGTTATGCGTTGCGTCGCATTTATTTTCAACAAATAAGTTAGTATGAGGTAGGACTGCAAAAGTAATAATTAAAATAGGATTTATAAACCATTTAAAAACGATTTAAACATGAAAACGCCAATTACCTATTACGGAGGCAAGCAGACGATGCTGAAATACATACGTCCGCTGATACCGGCACACACTATTTATTGTGAGCCGTTCGCCGGCGGTGCGCCTGTCTTTTTCGACAAAGAACCGGCAAAAGTGAATGTTATAAACGATTTAAACTCGGAGTTGATAAACTTCTACCGCGTAATTGTTACCCGCCCCGACGACTTCAAAAAAGAAGTGTTGCAGACGCTTCACAGCCGCGGGCAGCACAGCCACGCCGGATATATTTACAGCCACGCCGGATATTTTACCGACGTGCAACGCGCATGGGCGATATGGATGCTGTCAAAATCGAGTTTCAATCTTTTTCTGGTCGAAATTTATATAGATATCCGTAACCGTGTTTCCTCCATGTCCGAGGGCGGCAGCAATGGTTTCTTTGGGTATTTCAAGCGATGCGGCTATTGTCGCCCATGTATGCCGGGCGTAGTAGGTAGTCAGCTCGGGAAATAACGGCACGATTTCTTTTTTTGCCTTTTTTTCCAATCTCTACCCTCCCTATTCTTTTCAGGTTTCTATTCAGCCTATGGGTAAAGTCTTTATAGTTCGAGTATACATCTAAAACATCGAGCAGATAATCTTTTCCTTTATATTTATCGAATATTACTTGAGCTTCGGGCAGTACTTTAATTGTGTATAAACGCCCGGTCTTCGCCCTGCGATACTCGATATTTCCTTTTCTTATTTCTTTTAAGTGCAGTAAATCTATTATATTTATTCCTATCAGGTAGAAAATAAGCATGAATATATCCCGGTATTTTTCGAGGTATTCTTCACACGGGTAATCGCGCAATAGGACAAGTTCATCTACAGCCAAAGAGCGTTTTGGCGTTGCTTCTTTTTTTGATTTTAAATTTGCGAAACGGATATACGTTTTGAGATATGGCTTCTTCATCAATAGCATCGTTGAAAACAGATCTGATATTCCTAAAATGGATAGACCGCGCATTTACGCCGCAAGTATCGGACATAAAGCGGTCGAAACTTTTCATCCATGCTAAGTCCATATCCTCAAAAGTCAACTTGTCGATATCTGCAAACTCTTTTATTTTATTTAATGTGTATTGATATAATTCACGTGTCCGGGGATTGGTCTTTTCTCCGATACACTTTTCCATGTGATTTTTGAATAGATAGGATATATTTTCGCTTTCCGTATTTTCGAACGAATTGATATTCTCTATTTTTTCTTTGAGTTGCTTTGGTGACAGCGATTTTAATTTTCCCTCGCCCTCAAGTGTAAGCAACAGTTTTTTTATTGTGATAAACCGCTGTTGAATAAAAATATTAAATGCTTTTTTTTCTTTATGGTTTATGACTTCATTGCCCAGCCATTGGTCTTCCTGCAGGTATATTTTCAGACTAATCATAAACGGCTGTTTATGTGTAACCAGAAGTTTCAGCGGATATGTTCCGTCTTTTCGTGGAGCTCTTGTATCTAAATATAGTTTAATGGAAGCCATTTTCTCTATTTTTTTTTGCAAGGATTTTGCAATAGATTTGTTCAAAAATAGTCAAATTGGTATAAAAAAGTGCAAAGTTTTATGTTAATAATGTTGCACAAATATAACGAAAAAGCCTCAATTATCACGTTTTATTGTTGATAATCAAGGCTTTAGCTTTGGCGGTATGGACGGAATCCATTATTTTTTAGTTAAATAGCTACATATCAAATATTTGTTTCACTCGTTTTTTCTGAGGTGAACACTATAGGATATTTCAAAATATCACATTTTGTCTTAGTATTGAACACACTTGTCCGTACATTAATTACTCATTACAAATATAATATATTTTAATTGCATACTAAAGCTTAAAGAATTAATAAGTATTATCTTTTCAATCTATGTACTCGTATAGCCTACAATATAAATTGGTATTCTTATCTTAAATGCTATTTTCTCTTGCCTTTGTTTAAAACCGTTTTACACTATGAACTGTTATATACAAACACAAAGGCTTCAGTATAGTTTCCTACGACCAAATTAGGAGCTAAAGTTGTTGGGATAAACAGTATATATGCAGCCAACCACGTGAAGTAAAGTATCTCTTTAATGAAAAATCCCTGATATAATAAGATAACAGGCTTTATAAAGATTTAATAGCTGAAAAAATGAACAATAGTATTAGTATTTCTTTATTGGATTTGGGTATAGTAGTAGAAGGGCAGGGTATTCCGGATGCACTTAAAGAAATTGTACACAATGCACAACATATCGAATCGCTCGGATATAAAAGAATATGGGTAGCTGAACATCATAATACGGCAAGTGTTTCTACAGCTGCCACAGCAGTATTAATCGGTCATATTGCTGAAAGAACAGCTACACTGAGAGTCGGTTCCGGAGGTATTATGCTTCCTAACCATACACCTTTAGCCGTTGCCGAACAGTTTGGTACACTGGATATTTTATATCCGGACAGGATTGATTTGGGGTTAGGTCGGGCACCGGGAACAGACCAATTGACAGCCGCTGCTTTGAGGCGTAATAACTTATCTACGACATATCATTTTCCGGAAGATGTTAAAGCTTTACAACAATATTTCAGTAAAGAGAACAGCAGTTCCAAAGTTCGGGCTTTTCCGGGTGAAGGACGAAATGTTCCCATTTGGATATTGGGATCCAGTACAGATAGTGCTTACCTTGCTGCTGAATTAGGACTACCGTATGTATTTGCTTCACACTTTGCTCCGGCACTCTTATTAACGGCAATAGACATTTATAAAAATAACTTCAAACCCTCGATATATCATGACAGACCTTACCTGATGGTTGGTGCGAATGTAATTGTGGCCGACACAAACGAAGAAGCAACCTTCTTAGAAACAAGTCTACAACAGCTTATGTTTGGGCTTGTTACAGGAAACCCGACTAAGCTACCACCACCTGTTAAAAAACTACCTTTAGCTTTTTTCCGTTCCGATGTGAGACAGTCTTTGTATAATATGACGGCTTGCACATTTTGTGGCGATAAAGAAAAAGTAAGGGCTCAGATAAGAGATTTTATGAAAAAAACTGGTGCAAATGAACTATTCATTACCAATTACATATATGATAAAGCAGCCCGTTTTAAATCATTTGAATTATTAGCGGAAGCGATGGAGCTAAAATCGTTGACATAACAATGAACATCAATCAAACAATAATAGATTAAGCGATTTAATATCTCTACTCAACAGAAAGATCTACTATAAGTTTTTTATAAAGAATCGAATGTGATGAAATTTATGGAAAGCTATTTCATCCACTTACATGTTAGCTGTTTAACTATTAATAACTTGTAGAAAATGACAAAATAAAGTAATTTACTATTAGGGCTTGAATATAATTTTACCTTTACAATACACCAGCCTTTTACTGTAAAAGATTACCCTTCTCGAAAGTTTTTGAGAAAAAAAGAAAAGATCAGTAGTAGAAGGCATTAATTAATATAGTACAATGTCAATTACAAATATCCGTTTAGAAGTCATGCACTTCTTAGAAAAGAATGTCGATAACTTTATTACTCAGTTTCTGGTTCCTGTTGAAAAAAATATGGCAACCTACGGATTATCTTCCTGACTCAGAGAAAGAAACTTTCTTTGAAGATGTAAAAGAATTACGTGAACTGGCCAAAGAGCTCCCTTACGACTTCTGGGTCGTATTGGTCGGAGATACCATCACCGAAGAGGCTTTGCCCACTTATGAATCGTGGTTAATGAACGTAGAAGGTATAGATAATGTAGACAGCGAAAAGCGTAACGGTTGGTCAAAATGGATCAGGCACTGGACGGGTGAGGAAAACCGTCACGGCGATTTATTAAACAAATATCTTTATTTATCCGGCAGAGTGAATATGAGAGAGATTGAGCAGACTACACAACATCTCATCAATGACGGTTTTGATATTGGTACAGGAAGAGATCCGTACAAAAACTTTGTATAGATATAAACGGATAATACTTAACCTTATCAGCTCCATAATTATAGCTTTTCCCATTATTAAATGTGATACGATATCCATTGCCGGTACGAACAGCGGTTGAAACATCTCTTCTGTATTCAAGATTTTGGGATGTTTTATTTTTTAAGTATACTATGAACGGGTACTTCATCAATCACTCTTATTCTAAATTAGGTAATAGAGCATATCTTGTTCTATTTACATTCGTTAATTTAAGTATAAAAATAAATAATTTACTTTTGTTTTGATCATAACAATATAAAAAATGAAACTCAATAGTCATAATTATCATATAATAAATCACAAACTAACACATTAACATCCATCCTTTTCAATTACCAAGAAAGTCCTAATGAATTTGAGTTTCGCATTAGATCTACAGATATTTCTGTATATTATCAAAATAGATATTAAACTCATCTTTAATTATTTTTATGAATATTACAACATAGATAGACATAATTGAGATTCTATCAACCAAGACTGATAGAGCAAAGACTTGAATCAAAGTAGATAATGAATGAATTTGAGTTTAACGACGAAAACCACTTTTCGCATTACGATAAAAACAAGAGAGGAATTCCACGCTCATTTTATTCTTCGAAAAGAAGTTGGTAGAATTAAGACAAACTTAAGACTTCTTTATTTTATATCCTCTACTTTTGTCTTTTGCAATACAATACATTAATTGATAGAATATGGATATTCTTATTGTTGAGGATGAACCGGGTATCTACAATTTCTTAAAAGAGGGATTGGAAGAAGAGGGATATGTCATAACAATTGCACCAGACGGTATCAAAGGAATTGAGAAGTATCATCAATCAAAGCCCGATTTGATATTATTAGATTGGTTACTCCCCGGTATGCATGGTATTGATGTTTGTAAAGAAATACGTAAATCAGATATTATAACCCCTATATTATTTCTCACGGCAAAAGATACAATCAGGGAAACGATTGAAGGTCTGAGAGCCGGGGCAAACGATTACATCAAAAAACCTTTCTCTTTCGAAGAACTTCTTGAACGAATCAAGATACATTTCAGAAATAAACATGAAGACGAAATCCTTACTTTGGGGGTAATCTCTCTAAACAAATCCTCACATCAGGTATTCAACAACAAAAAAGAAATTGCTCTTACCCAACGAGAATTTGATTTACTGCAATTTCTGATAGCTAATAAAGGGCGTATTTGTACCCGTGATGAAATTATAGACAAGGTTTGGAATATCAACTTTGAGTATGACACAGGAGTAATCGATGTATTTATGAATTCTTTAAGGAAAAAAATGAAGATGGATAAAGACAATGGTAACATTAAAACCGTTCGGGGTGTCGGATACATCGCTCACGATTAACGAATGAAGAAACTATCGCTACAAAACCGTATTGCTTTTAGTGTTATTATAAGCACAGCCTTTCTGACAATGGTATTATGTGCAGTCATCTTGTGTGTATTTAAAATACATGCCGAAAAATTAAAGGCTAACACCGATATAACGATACAGGATGTTGAATATCTGTTTACAATTTTGCTGAGAGTCTGTGTTATCGGCTGTTTCTTTGTACTAACGCTCTTATTTACCATGTCGAGAAAAATAGCACAACGAAGTACGAAGCCAATACGTGATATCATCAATACAGCCAACTCGATAACTCATAACAATCTTAGTGCGAGGATACCGTTACCCAGCCGTAAGGATGAGCTATACGAACTTTCCGAAACAATAAATAATCTGCTTGATAGGATTGAATACGCCATAGAAAGAGAGAAATCCTTTACTTCTTATGCGTCTCACGAATTTCGAACACCACTCTCTGTACTTAAAGGTACGATGGAAGTCCTTATCCGTAGACCCAGAAGTAATGAAGAGTACAAAGAAAAAATAAAAGCATGTATCAATGAAGTGGACAAGATGAATGATATGGTAGAGCAGCTGCTTATTCTGACAAGATATGAAGAAGGTAAGAGCTCTTTAAACAATGATTATTATTCGATTGAGGATATGATCAATAACAGTATCTGTTTATTCTCGGATGCTGTTTTATCACGAAACCTGGATATCTCAACTACTGTATCTCCTCAAAATATAACAGTGTATACTGATGAATATTCTTTATCTACCATACTGAATAATCTGATTTCAAATGCCGTAAAGTATTGTAACGATCAAGGTTCGATAAATATACAGGTGTACGAAGAGACAAATGTTCTGGTAATAGAAATAAAGAATACCGGACATGGTATTCCGAAGGAAGAACTTGAATCTATCTTTGATAAGTTTTACAGGTCTTATGCTTCAGAAAAGACGGAAATAAAAGGATTCGGACTCGGGCTTCCGATCGTTAAGCGATTTTGCTCTTTATTGAATATCAAAATAGATATAACAAGCGAATTGAGTAAACAAACCATTGTAAGATTAAGTATTCCCGTACATTAATAGTTTGTCTCGTCCTAAAATGGGTGGTTCTTCGTCATATTTGATGAAAGATTCTTAATTTTAAATTCATAAAATTATATATATATATATATATATATATATATATATAAATATTTGATTTACAGTAAAATAACCCATGTTTTTTTTCGTGTAAAATCATTTTCTTTTGTTATATTTAATTGTCTAATATACAGGTATTTAAATGCAATTATTTGACTGATGCAACTTCGAGATTTTATAGAATTACCGACATTACACTATAATCAACTTATTATTCTTGATGATAAAGTAATCATCCAAGCACAGATACCTAAAAAGACAGCCGTTTGTCGATCTGTAATCACCGTAGCAAGAAAGTGCATAGCTTTTACATTAGAAAAGTGAGAGATTTATCTATCTGTGGTAAAGAAACTCACATTCATTTAAAAACCAGGCGTTTCTTTTGTCGGAATCAACATTGTAAAAGAATGATATTCTGCGAGCAATCTTCAGATTTGATACCATACAAGCGTTTAAGTAAACGAGCTTTGAATGTATTCTCAAAAATATTAATTGAGGTATCTGCACATAAAGGATCCATTATCAGCCGTAATATAGGTCTTGACTTGAGTTTATCTTCTTGCTTACGTCTTGTGCACTCGCTCAGTTTGCCCTCTATAAATCAGGTGATACACCTTGGCATTGATGATTGGGTGCTACGAAAGGGATGTACTTATGGTACTGCTCTAGTGGATATGACCACAGGTAAAATTATCGATTTACTATATGGACGCGATGGCGTTAGTTTACATCATTGGTTAAAAGGGCAAAATAATATCTTTACTGTAAAAAGAGATAGAGCCACTTCGTATTCATCCGTTATAGACAGGATAAATTATCAAATAAACCAAATAGCGGATAGATTTCATCTGGTTAAAAACTTATCGGAACATGTTGATGCAATAATACATAATCACAGTCGATTAATAACATAATATTATAGCGGAAAATAATACTGTTTATAAAACGAATGGAAAGTACCGGAGAAATAATGATCGCTTTGAGCAAGCCAAGTTATAATTATCATAAGGATATAATCAGGGACAAGTAGGAAAATACCTTGGCTTAAGTCGATATACCATTTGGAAATACGCACAAATGAATACATATCCTATTGACATCAGGCGAACAAATCTGTTTGATAGCTATTTGTCCACTATTCAAAGAGAATTATCAAAAGGGACATGTTTGAATAGAATCTATCGACTTATTGTAGAAGAAGGATATAAAGGAGCAAGGTCTAATTTTTACTTAAACTTTGGCGACAAAAACTTGCTCAGCCCTAATCCTTTTTGTAAAACAATGTCAATGAGTATAATATCGAAGTATATGTTTTTAGAAAACATAACAAGGATGCATAACAAAGTGGAGAAACTGCAAATGCAGATATTATCCAAAAGGATCGATTGGTTTCTTCCTTTAAATAAATTATGTTCTTCCTTCTCCAAAATACTCAGGAGTGGGACTAAAGAACAATTGGATGAGTGGCTTAAGAAAGCTTATACCTTAAATCTGACTAGTTTGAAACGATTTGCATCGGGTATATACAAAGATTATAAAGCAGTTTTAAATGCCGTTCTATATCCCTCCAGTAGTGGTGTTGTTGAAGGAAACATTAATCGACTTAAAAATATAAAACGGCAAATGTATGGAAGAGCTGGTTTGGAATTACTCAAACGTAAAGTTATTCGTATTTGAACAATTCCATACGGAATATTATGTCGAATGCTTATAAGGCCGTATTGAGCAATCCGAAAGAAGCTTTGTTTGTGCTTAAAATGCAACGAACTCTATTAAAAGCCGAAAAGAAGAGAAAAAGAGTTTTAGAAAAAAGAAGCTTTGCATATACCCCCCTTTTCTTATATCCAGCATCGCAACAGATTGCAATCTAACCTGTAAAGGCTGTTATGCCAGAGCAAATGATATTTGCGGAACTAAAGAAGCAAATACTGCTATTAAAGAAGAACTGACTGTCGAACAATGGAAACAGATATTTACGGATGCCACCCAATTGGGCATCAGTTTTAATCTGTTAGCCGGAGGTGAACCGCTACTCAGAAAGGATATAATAAAAGCTGCCGGAGAAGTAAAAGATATGCTGTTTCCTATATTTACAAATGGAACGGTAATAAATGAGTTGTATCTTGATCTTTTTTCAAAACACCTGAATCTAATACCAATACTCAGTCTAGAGGGTTGTCAGGAAAGTACGGACGAAAGACGTGGTAAAGGAGTATTCAGTAGAGTCATCAATTCGATGGAATTACTCAAAGAAAGAAGTTTATTCTATGGAACCTCAATTACAGTTACAAGTGAGAATATAAATTCCGTAACGTCTCCATTTTATGTAAACCTGCTTAAAAACCTCGGTTGTAAGATTATATTCTATGTAGAATATGTACCATCCGACAAGCAAACTATACATTTGGCTTTGGATGAAAAGGGTATTGAGAAGATGGAATTGAATCTGGAAAATCTAAGGCAAACATTCGATAATATCATATTCCTCTCTTTTCCGGGAGATGAAAAAGCAATGGGAGGATGTTTAGCCGCAGGACGGGGATTTATGCACATCAGCCCGGAAGGGAAAGCAGAAGCTTGTCCGTTTTCGCCTTATTCGGATCGCAACATTGCCGAATCAGGATTAAAGGAAGCGTTAAAATCGCCATTCTTCAAAAGATTAAGGGATTCAGGTTTAGTCGGAGGAGAACATACCGGAGGATGTACTCTTTTTGAATATGAAGAGCAAGTCAAAGAATTATTAGACATCAATAACTAATTATAAAACATGAAAATAGCTATACGATACTTTTCAAAGACAGGACATATAGAAAAGATGGCCTCGGTAGTATCCGATGTTACCGGAGTAAAAGCCGAAACGATAAATGTTCCAATAACAGAAGAAGTTGATATTCTTTTTCTCGGTAGTGCGGTCTATATGGCGGGTATTGACGATAAAGTAAAAGATTTCGTCAATACATTGGATTCTAAAGTCAAGAAAGTAATATGCTTTAGTTCTGCTGCCATACTGCCATCATCCTACGCTCAGATAAAAGCACTATTAGAAAAACAAAATATTACAGTAGACGAGAAAGAATTTCATTGCAGGGGACAATTTACGCTACTGCACAGAGGAAGACCCAATCAGCAGGACTTAGAAGAATTAAGAAAATTTATACAGAGAATTATCTGAAAAATATGATCATCACAGAGTTTCATAATAAAATGCTTAATGCTCAACGTGCAGAATTGACCGAAGCACAAGTTTATTACAGGATAGCTGATTTCGAAGTTGATAAAAAAAACAGAGAAATCCTTCTTCAAATAGCAAAAGAAGAGGAACGGCAAGCTGAAATATGGAAATCCTATACCAAACAGGAGGTGCAGCCATATAAATGGAAAGTTCCTCTATATGTCTTTTTCATCCGTTCCTTTGGACTTACTTTCGGTATAAGATTATTGGAACGTGACGCACACAAAGGAGTAAAAGCATACGGAGCAATGCGTTCGGATTTCCCAGAAGTAGAAGAGATGTACCAACGAGAAAAGGAGTATGAAGATAAATTACTCGAAAGGCCATGGGTGGAACCAGCGATGAATACACTAATCCTGAACAGTTATTTGCAGCGGGTTATTCTGCTTGTTTTGACAGTGCTCTCAATTTGATCATCGAACAATCAAAGGCACTGACCGGTGAAACATCTGTTACGGCAAAGGTGGGAATAGGACAGATCGTAAATGGAGGTTTCGGACTTGAAGTAGCACTTCATGTAAATATTCCCGGTGTGAGCATGGAACAGGCAAAAGAACTGGTTGAAAAAGCACATCAAGTATGTCCTTATTCTAACGCTACCAGAGGGAATATAGAGGTAAAGCTAGAAGTGACCAATAACTAATAAAAGTATATAAAAACGGGCTTTATTCCAATTTCAATGAAAATGATGTCGGCTATTAAGTCTAATAATCAAAGAATAAATTATTATTTAATAGTTATAGTAAAAAAGATATGAGAAAATCTCAAAAAGTGCCCTTTACAGTGCTTCCAAAGCTTTTGTGGCATTATATACAAAAGGATTACAGCAAGAGTTAAAAGATACAGGCATACAGGGCAATTAGTCAATCCTTCAGCGACAGCAACAGAAATATGGGAAGTTGGAGGTGTACCTTTATCTCAGCTTGATCAAAATTCCATTATGACTGTTGAGAATTGTGTGGACGCAGCACTTTCGGGCTTGGACAATAAGGAGTTGGAAAGTTATCCATCCGTAGAAAGCCTGGCTGTGATTGAAGCTTATCCCTTCGCAGACATGTGGATATTTCAAATCAAAAAAAGAATTCTGAAAATTGACTGAAGAATTCTTTACATACGTTTTTTCTTCGGATATAATAAAATTCTGAATACCAGGTATTGAATTCTGATTTACAATATCTTCTAGAGATATTTTCGCGTATTTCTTCTCATTCACAGCCTAAAAAGATTAAAACACATTCCTTAAAGAGTGATACGAAGATAATCTAAAAAGCAAGATTTTGAACATATTTTCCAAAATTTTGATAAAAGCAATTTTACTAAATAGGCTGAAATTTGCGACTAGAATTAAAATAGTTAGTCTCAAATTATTAAGGTATGAATAAATTAGGTTTAAGACAATGTATTTATGGAGTGCTTCTGATCGGGGCAGTAGCCTGTTCTGCGAATAAAGAAGATAAAAATGAGGAACGCAAAGTGCCTGTAAAGATACAGGAGATAAGTTCAATGAATAACAGCTATAAACAGGAATACATTGGATCTGTCGAAGGCGAAAACGCCGTGGATATAAGTTTCCAAACAGGAGGAAATATTGAACAGATATACTTTCAGGAAGGACAAACGGTGCAAAAGGGACAACTACTGGCTCGATTAAACACAATATCCCTGCAAAGCATGTATGATGCATCTAAAGCAACTTTAAATCGTGCGCAGGATGCCTACAACAGATTAACCGTACTACATGACAACAATAGCTTACCGGAGATACAATATGTAGAGGTAAAAACGGCATTGGAACAGGCTCAATCTGCTGAACGAATTGCCCGTAAAGGGTTATCCGATTGTAATTTGTATGCTCCCTTCTCCGGAATTGTAAGTAAACGCTACCTCGATGCAGGAGCCAATGTGATGCCTGGGTCTCCTGTTTATAATCTGGTGACAATAAATACAGTGAAAGTTAAGATTGCAATACCCGAACGCGAAATATCAGCTTTACGAGTGGGGCAAGCCTGTACAATTAAAATATCCGCATTAGACGATAGTTCATTCAATGGAAAAATTGTAGAAAAGGGGATATCCGCACATCCGGTATCCCATACTTATGACATCAAGGTACAGATTGTAAATAAAGATTCCCGCATCATGCCGGGGATGGTTTGCAAAGCTTACCTGTCTAATGACAGAACTTCAACAGAAAATATATCCTCGGATATCGTTGTACCGCTTAAATCTGTGCAACTGGATGCTTCGGGTAAACATTTTGTGTGGCTGAAAGACTCACAGGATAAAGCTGTATATAAAGAAGTCGTTTTAGGTAAACTGATTGGCAACAGTGTAACCATTGTGGAAGGGCTTAAAGATGGAGATGAGCTTATTACTGAAGGTTATCAGAATGTAAGCCCGGGATCAGTGGTTGAAGTCTCTAATAAATAAAAAATAAGCATAATGAAAGAAGAAAAAGGCCTTATAGCCTGGGCAATGAGATACAATAAAATTATTTTGCTTATTGTGGGAATACTCATCGTATTCGGTATTTTCGCATTAAAGGTTATGCCCAAACAGGAATTTCCTGTTTTCACTATCCGCCAAGGGGTCGTGGTTGGAGTATATCCGGGTGCTACTTCAGCAGAAGTGGAAGAACAGCTGACCAAGCCTCTGGAACGTTTTCTGTTTACCTACAAAGAAGTCAAAAAATCAAAGACCTATTCTTATTCCAAAGACGGGATGGTTTATGTTTTTGTGGAGCTGAATGATAATGTAAATAATAAGGACGAAGTCTGGTCAAAAATAAAACATGGTTTATCTCTGTTTAAGATGCAATTACCAGGCGGAGTAATGGCGCTTATCGCCAATGATGATTTTGGAGACACCTCAGCCCTACTTATTTCGATAGAATCAGATACGAAAACACCTCGCCAGTTGCAAACCTACATGGAAAATCTGGAGGATAAACTGCGAACAGTAGAATCTGTATCCAATTTACGCCGTTACGGTATTCAAAACGAGCAGATAAGTATCTATATTGAAAAGGAAAAAATAGCAAGTTACGGAATCAACATTGCCAGCCTGTACAAAACATTACTAACCAAGGGATTTATTACAGCCAGTGGGAAAATAGACAATGCCGATATGGTTGTCCCCATCCACATTTCACGGCCTTATCAGTCAGAGAGAGATTTGGAAGAACAAATAGTCTATTCGGATGTGCAAGGTAATCATATCCGCCTGAAAGATATAGCACGAGTGGTACGTGAATACCCTGATCCGACAAGTTATACTACCAACAATGGTAAAGCCTGCCTTATTCTATCGGCAGAAATGAGGGAAGGATATAATATTGTTCAGTACGGAAAAGATGTAGATGCCGTTATTTCCGGGTTTCAGCAAACAATTCCTGACGATATAAAAATACAGCGGATAGCCGATCAGCCTCAGGTGGTAAACGATTCAACCAATACCTTTCTGAAAGAATTATTAATGGCTATCATAGCTGTAATAATTGTGACTATGACTCTGCTTCCATTACGTGTTGCCGGAGTAGCCGCCTCTTCTATTCCCATTACTATTTTTATTTCTATCGGTCTGATGTTTGCATTCGGAATGGAACTTAATACGGTAACGCTTGCAGCCCTTATCGTTGTCTTGGGTATGATTGTAGATAATTCGATTGTGATAGTCGACAGTTATCTCGAAAAGCTGGATCATGGCATTCCCAGACGGGAAGCATCCATAGCCAGTGCTAAGGAATATTTCAAAGCTATTTTCTCCGCAACATTAGCTATTGGGATAACCTTCTTCCCTTTTTTTAATAACCTTCACCGGACAAATGTATGACTTTGTTATCGCATTCCCATGGACAATACTTATCACACTGAGTATCTCACTACTGGTAGCCATATTGGTTATCCCTTATTTTCAATATGTATTTATAAAAAAAGGGTTAGTAAAAGAAGAGGTCACAGATAAGAGTAAGCCTAAGAAAAAAATCGATGCTCGGCAAAATACAATCTTCCTATAACCGATTGATCGAAGCTGTTTTCCGCTATCCGAGACTATCCCTATCTATTGGTATCTTATCTATTGTCGTTGGTGTTGCACTAGCTCTTACCTTACCAATAAAGCTGATGCCAATAGCTGAACGAAATCAGTTTGCTGTTGAGATTTATCTACCACAGGGCAGCTCATTGGAACAAACCGAAACGATAGCTAAAGATATGGAGGCAATACTTCATAAAGATGAGCGGGTGTTATCTGTCACAGCCTTTATGGGAAGTGGTTCTCCTCGTTTCCATACGGTTTATGCGCCAAAGTTGGGAGGAACAAATTTTGCACAATTCATAGTCAATACAACATCCAGCAGCGATACCGAAGATTTATTGGACGAGTATGCGTCTAAATATGCTTACCGTTATCCCAATGCGTTTGTCAAATTTAAACAGTTGGATTATCAAATGGGTGTTGATGCTGACATTGAGATCCGTTTGTCAGGAGATAGTATCAGCGACTTAAAGGAATTCAGTGACAGCCTCATGGTCAGATTAAAACAGATGAATGAACCTCTCAGGGTTTATACAAACTACGAAGAGATATTACCGGGGATTAATATAGCACTCGATCCTGTCGAATCAAATCGTTTAGATATCAGCGAGGCAATAGTAGGGTTAGGACTGGCTTCACGTTTTGGAGGAGCCCCGATAACGACTTTATGGGAAGGAGATTATTCCGTGCCTGTCGTATTAAAGTCGCAATGGGAAAAGAAAGACCCTACGGCCGAAGATATTTCAAATGAGTATGTTTCAGGTCTGGTTTCGCCGGCAGTTCCCCTGCGCCAAGTGGCGACTGTATCTGCCGACTGGAACGAAGGGCAGATAGTACGACGTAACGGTGTACGTACATTATCGGTATATGTAGATTTGAAAAGAGGCGAAAAAGTGAGTCAAGTCCAATCGAAAATTGAGGAAATCGTTGAGAATCAATCCTTATCAGACTCTCTGTCGCACGATGTCAGCATATCCTATGGGGGTGTAAAAGATTTTCATGAGGAAAATTTCCCTAAAATAATCAAAGGATTATCTATATCTATCTTTATCATTTTCTTCATTCTGGTATTCCATTTTAAGAAAGTAAGCTTAGCCACCTTAGTTTTATCATCCACTTTGCTTAGTATACTCGGAGCTGTAATCGGATTAAAGATAATGGGGCTCGATTTCAGTATAACCAGTGTACTCGGTGTCGTTAGTTTGATTGGTATCATTGTGCGTAATGGCATTATTATGTATGATTATACAGAAGAACTAAGGTATAAACACGGACACTCGGTGCTTGAGGCATGTATAGAGGCCGGTAAGCGAAGGATGCGCCCTATATTTCTGACATCGGCCGCTGCATCGATGGGAGTTATCCCGATGATTGTCAGTCAAAGTCCACTTTGGGCACCTATGGGAACCGTTATATGTTTCGGCACAATGATATCAATGATGTTTATTCTGACGATGCTTCCTCTGATGTATTGGTTTGCATACCGCAAAGAAGACAATAAACCTAAAATTGAAAATGAAAATGAAGAATAAATATATTACCACTACAATTATAATACTGTGCATAACAAGTCTTAATCTGGTAGCACAGACCAAATACAATATTGAAAGTTGTAAAGAGATGGCGATTGAGAATAACCGGAAAATAAAAAACAGCCGTTTAGAGATCGATGCCTCAAAACAAACTAAGAAGGAGGCATTTACAAACTATTTTCCATCGGTAAGTGCTTCGGGTGTGGGACTATTGCCGAAAGATCCCCTGATGTCTTTGAATCTGGCAGGAATGTCGTTGGGTTTGTTAGACAAAGGATTTGAAGCAGGGATAACAGTTACTCAACCAATATTTGCCGGAGGAAAAATAGTAACAGGAAACAAACTCGCTGATTTGGGAACTGAAGTAAGCCAATATCAGTCAAAACTCTCAGAAAATGAAGTACTCTTAAATACTGAAAGTCTTTATTGGCAATTGGTTTCATTATACGAAAAAGAGAAAACGCTGGATGTCATAGATGCTCAACTCAATACTTTATTAAAAGATGTGGAACTGTCCTATAAAACAGGACTGATAACAAATAATGATGTGCTGAAGGTGAAGCTGAAAAAAAATGAAGTACAAAGTAACCGTATCAATTTGGAAAATGGGATTAAACTTGTGAAAATGTCTATGTGTCAGCTAATGGGATTAGAACTGTCGTTGTCTGATAATTTTGATATTGCTGTACCGGATATTGAAAATGCAGAATCGCCCATAGCATATTATGTCGATCATAGCACAGCTTTATCCGAAAGGATGGAAAGCAAATTACTCGACAAAAATGTGGAAGCAACCAAATTACAAACAAAGATGAAGCGAGGTGATTATTTGCCTACAGTAGCGGTGGGAGCATCCTATTACGGTGAGAATATCGTAGATAAATGGAGAGGAAACGGTATTTTATTCGCATCGGTAAGTGTTCCTCTTTCAGCTTGGTGGGGAGGCTCACATGCTATCAAACGGCAAAAAATACAGGAACAGATTGCGTTGAACAACAAAGCTTACACACAAGAACAGTTGCTTTTACAGATGCAGAATGTAAAAAATGAACTGGATAATGCCTATAAGCAGATTTTACTGGCAAAAGACGGTGTGGAGCAATCTACTGAAAACCTAAGACTGAATACGAACTACTATAAAGCAGGTACGGTTACATTAACCGATGTACTTGATGCCCAAACCTTATTGCAGCAAAATCGGGACAAGTATGTGGAATCGTATACCGATTACCAAAAGAAACGGATTGAATACTTACAAGTAACTGGACGTTAATTTTTTTTATTTCATACCAGTCGGAAAGGGGAGCTGCGTGGTGATCCCATACCTGTCGCCTAATAGCGCAGTTCCCTGTACCGACAAAACAAAGAGAGAGAGTATGCGAATCAAACCAGAGTATTTTATACTCGCTCTGATTGTTGTTATTTCACTTTGTTACATTCTTGGTAATCGTGAAATTAATAATCAAGATCAGTCGGGAACCAATTTTTCTTTGATAAATATAACTCCAGATAAACTTCAGGACAGTATTTCGATGGGAATATCCTTCGTCCTGTTTTATCAACCGAACTCCGACGTTTGCAAAAACATGGAATATAAACTGAATCGATTGGCTCTGGAAAAAGGCAAGATCGTTCGTTTCTATACTGTTAACATAAAGGATGAAAATGATTTTGCTGATAAATATAATATATCGGGTACACCCAATATTTGCTATTTAAGAACGGACAAGAATACAAGCGAATTATGGGTGTTGTCCCCTTTTCGAACTTAGAAATGATATATGAACGTGATCTCAGATGAGAACAAATATTTGCATCAATAATGAGTTTGGACATATTAGTTTGAATATTCTAATCACCCATCTTAATTAAAAAGAAGATAATTAATATAAATCCAATATGATAATAAACCAACGAACATTGAAAACCAGCTTTCTGCTTACAGGAAAGGGATTGCATTCAGGATTGAATGTAAAGATAAAATTCAATCCTGCACCAGAAAATCATGGTTATAAAATTAGACGTATAGATTTACCCAATAAACCAATCATAGATGCAGTGGCAGAGAATGTCGTATCCACGGAAAGAAGAACTGTGTTAGGCTCCTCAATAATGCAAGTCGGAACTGTCGAGCATGCATTAGCCGCTTTATATGGATGCGAAATAGATAATTGTTTAATTGATGTAGATGCTCCTGAGTTTCCGATAATGGATGGAAGTTCTATTTCATTTGTTCAAAAGATATTAGAAACAGGAACTGTTACCCAAAATGCAAAAAGGATATATCTAAGTTTCCCCCGGAAAAAAATTAAAGTGAGAGATGAAATATCAGGTGCATCTCTTACCTTAACACCTAACGAATCATTCAGTATTAAGAGTAGTATTTCATTTGATTCGGTACTATTGAAACAACAAGGAGCATATTTGTCAGACTTGTCTTTTTTTGTAAAGGATTTTGCTTCTTCGAGAACTTTTGTTTTCGTTCGAGAGGTTGAGTCCTTAATAGATAAAAATCTCATAAAAGGTGGAGATCTAAACAATGCAATTATAATCTACGATCAGGTTATACAACAAGATAAATTGGATAACCTATCAGATATGCTACATGTAAAGAAACGAAATGCTAATCATCTTGGATATATAATGAATAAGCCATTAAATACCTCAAATGAACCTGCTCGACACAAACTGCTCGATATAATCGGAGATATCGCTCTAGTCGGATATTTCATAAAAGGGAAAATAGAGGCTAATCGTCCGGGGCATGCAATCAATAATCTTTTTGCAAAAGAAATCCGAAAGAATATAAATTTAGAGAAAAGATCAAATACATTGAATATGTCAGGCTTTTATTGGAATCAGCCATGAAAATAATGAAAAGGCTACAGGTATTTATGACTCAAAATAAATTAGTACTTTTTGCCATGTTTATCGGATTAATACTAGGCTACTTACATTGGTATTTTTTTGGATGCTATTAGGGCACATATCCAATGTCTTCAGAATGTTGGGTTCATTGTGTTTTTGGACTTTTATTTGGTGGCTTTATAGTTAGTCTAACTAAAGAAATACCATAAAAAAAAGTTTTATGTATACGTTATGTATTGGATATGCTATACGCTATACGTATTAATTGCATATAATCAATTGATAAAATACAACTTTAATCGACCTCATAGAATATTATCGTTATTAATAAAAGCTAATACTATGGAACAATTTATTCGTAACATTAAAGAAAATATTAATAAAAAAATTCAGGCTATTGAATCTGAGGAAAATAATATTTTTCAAAAATCAATAAGTATTATTTCTTTATTAGAAAAAGCCTTTGACGAATTAAAAGAATTTATTTCAAATTATACCTTTAACAGTCAATTAGATGAGATAGCTTTCTTTAAAGAAACGAAACCTCAACTATTTAGTATTCTTATTTATCATCGAAAGATATATAATCTTGAAATGAGAATGCCAACGGGAAGTTGCATCGATCGAAAGAATTATTTAGAAGGTATATTAGGACGAATAAAATATTTCTTCGATAATAACGCTGATTTTTATCAATATTATCGTTCGGGAAGTACCCATCTTGATAAGTATTATTTTCTAAGAGGTAAGCCAGATATTCAGTTAATTCTCGATTGTTTCTATTTCGAAAGAGACTCTAAGTTCTCCACAAGCTTCGATTTTAAGGTTGCAAAAATGATAGCAAATGAAAGATTAACCGTTTACATAAACAACAAACTTTTAAACATAGATAATTTAGAACGCAATATTCAGGACAGTTTTAATTTCCCTAAAGCTAGGCTTACTTGGACAGCAAAGAAAGCCGAACTTGTCGAACAAATTTACGCTTGGGATAATGCAGGATGTTTCAATAATGGTAATACGAATATAAAAGAGCTAAATCTATCATAATATTCATTCCAATCTGCATATTGAGAAGCCATACCATAAGGATTTAAAGCTCTTAAGAATATACTATGGAAACCATTCTCGATATATGCATCAATAATTTCTACGGGATGATTAACTGATTCTTCTGAAGCTGTCATTAGAGCTGATACTCTATCTATACCTAAAATATTTCGGGCTTTCTCAATTCCTTTTACGACACGGGAATAACTGTCAATCTTTCCTCTATTGTGATTATGCAGTTCCTCGGGACCATCAAGAGATGTCGATATCAGGACTTTGTATGTTTCACAAATCGATAATACCTCGTCAGTCAAATTTACGCTGTTAGTACACAAAACATAAGTAATCTCTTTCTGGCAAATGACATTCTTTTCTTGTGTGGTTGATATTGCAAAGAGTAATAAATCAACCATTAGAGATGGTTCTCCTCCCTGAAACTCCACTGTAATAGAAAGAGAAGGAGATTTAAACATCAGATCAATGGATTTAAGCATTGTGTCTTTGCTCATATCGTATAATGAGCCGTAACATTCTTTACTGGATGCCTGACAATAAATACAATTTTGATTGCATCGCAACGTCAATACAAATATATGTAAGGATGTAAAATGATCTAGGAATGATTTCTTTGTTCGCAGTCGAGCCGCAAGATTATCTATCAGGTAAGGAATTGGTGTTTCACTGATAAAATATGAAGAAATAAGATCTTTATACAGCTCTTCGTTCGTTCCAATTTCTCTGTGTGCAATTCTTTTAGCTGTACCAAGAGGAGTAATCAGAAAATCTCCAACTTCATTAACAAGAATCTCATTATTGTCGATGCGGTCAAATCGAAAAGGTAATAAGTAATACATTATTCTCCGGTTAACATATAATCTTCAAACTCATCATTATTAGCAAAAGCCTTGACATAAAGAATATCTCGAATATTCCTTGTCTCTTGTCCGACAATATCCCGAACTTTGTAATCGATAAAGTCCTGATTGATTTTTCTTTCTAGCTGATCAACTTCCTCTTGAGAAAAAATTACGTCTTTCTTCCTGAGTTCAATAGATTGAGTGGTATCGGTTGAAATATTACGGTTTATGAGGTATAGATCCGATAGCCAATACAATACTTTTGATATAACTGTATCATTGTAAATCAGAGTATCAACTGAAAAATGTACTGTATTCTCTGTTATTTGTCTAAAATCAGTCATCTTATTTTTTCAGAAAATAAACAGTTTGTGTATCTACAATACCGTCTGCATCGATTCCTATCTTATTTTGAAAAGCAATAACTGCTTTTTCTATTTCATTATCAAATAAAGTAGTTCCTTTTGCAAAAGATCCTGACAGGTATTTTTTATCAATTAAGATATTCTTCAGTTGTGTAACATCTGTTCCGGTCATTCCTTTTTTTAAGATTCTATCGCCCAAATTAAGTTTTTCCCCCACAGCAGTTGTCGATGTTGTCTTCTTAGTTGAAGTTGATGATGTTCCATTTGTGGTAGACAAATTACCGCTGCCTGTAGATTTACTACTGGAAGGTTTTGCATTGGATGTTCCCGTAGACGAACCTGTAGATGGAGTATAATAATAGGATGACGACGAAGAAGACCGACTGGAGCTTCCCGAATAAGTCGAACTACTTGATCGGTGTGAAGAATGCGACCTATGTGAAGAATGTGATCTATGGCTTCTATGCCCCGCAATCAGATAAGAATTATCATTTTGAAATTTCAATACAAATTTCTGAGAATTATCTTTTTTAGGACTTATTTCTGGTTCTTTTTTCCTGTTATCCAGATTCAGTTTGCTGATATCATAGTTTGAGGCTTCGGTATTTGTAGTAGCAACAATAGATGTTAGGGAAGTCAGAAAGATGCCTTTCAGAATTTTATTAAAGCGTGATTTCATAGATAATTACTTAATTAGCTGATTCCAAGCATAAAGATATAGAATACTCTTTTATTATAGTGAATAAATGCTAAAAAATAATCAATATAATTTTTCTAACAGCTTGATTATACATAAAAGCGGAAAATATATTTACTCTTTTATCTACCTCATTCTGTATATTTGTAGGGAGAAATAAAAATTTGTAAATAATAGTTCAGACAATGATAAAAGTTATAGCCGAGGATTTTATTAAAGAAGAGTATCTGGAAATAGTAAAACCGCTTTATGCTGAATTGGTTGCTAAGACAAAACTGGAAAAAGATTGTATTGATTACAACCTTTATATAGATAAGGACGATAAGACTCACTTTATCTTCATTGAAGAATGGCCGGATCATGATGCATTGGACAGACATTGTCAGACAGAGCATTTCAGAAGGCTTGTTCCCCTGATTAATAAACATCAATCCAAAGAGTGTGAATTCACCATTATGGATATTTTTCAATAGGTAACAAAATGAATAAAGAAGATATCCTGATAAAAGCGCAGGAATATATAAAAGAAACTTTTCTCAAAGAAGGAACGGGACATGATTACTATCATATAGAACGAGTGGTTATTAATGCCCGAAAGATTTTGCAAACAGAGCAAGCTGATAGTTTCATTGTCGAATTAGCAGCTTGGTTGCATGATCTGGGCGATCATAAACTCCACGACGGTGTAGATAAGTCAGAGGAGTTTATCGGTGCATTTCTTAGATCATTGGCTATTGAACAATCAATTATAGACAGAGTTGTCGAGATTGTTTCTCAGGTTTCTTTCAGTAAAGGGAATAGGCCATCTTCAATTGAAGCCGAGATAATACAAGATGCAGACCGTTTGGATGCTATCGGAGCAATCGGTATTGCCCGCTGTTTTGCTTATGGAGGTAGTAAGAACCGAATCCTATATAGTCCTGATGAAAAGGTGAAAGAAAATTCAAGTATTCAACACTTTTATGATAAACTGTTTAAACTAAAAGATATGATGAATACTGAATCGGCTAAGCTGATAGCCGTAAAACGGCATTCATTTATGGAAGAATATATTGCTGAATTTTACAGGGAAGTTCAATAAGAGATCTATCTTTGCAGTTCGAATTTAAAATATGATAGTGATGAAAAATTTAGTAGAAAATTTAAGTCAATTGTTTGCTGACTTTTCAAAAGATGCAAATACTCAGGTAGATAATGGAAACAAAGCAGCCGGACAGCGTGCCAGAAAAGTGTCTTTGGAAATAGAAAAAGCTTTGAAAGAATTCCGTAAAGTATCTATAGAAGAGTCTAAGAAATAAGAGAGAGGAGCTATTGCTCCTCTTATTCATTTTGTATATATCCGACACGTTTTCTTGGTTTATCTTCCTGTTCTCTGGTACCAGCTAATTCTGTCAGAGCCTGATATATCTCATTGAACTGCATATTGGTTTCGAGCATAAATGTTTCCAGTTTCCGATTAAGTTCTGCATATCCTAAAGCATATTGGCGTAAAACTACAAATGCCCGCATAATTGAAATATTGATTTCAATAGCAATTTTACTTCGTAATACAGATGAGAGCATAGATACTCCCTGTTCTGTGAATGCAAATATCTTAGTTGCTCCGACATTATAACCGGAGGGTATCACAGATTGTGACACCCCCATGTTTATCAATTGCATAGCTTCTTCCCCCGTCAGTTCAAACATGAAGTCTTCGGGAAACCGCTCGATATTTCTTCGAACAGCCTGTTTTAAAACGCGGGTTTCAACCTGATAGAGTTCTGCCAAATGAAAATCGATCATCACCCGTAAGCCACGAACCTCAAATATTTTATTTTGAATAATCTGTAATTCCATATCAATTCAAAGTTTTAAATGATGATTTTCCTATGTTAGCATTGAATATTATGATCATTTCAGATTTAGTCTTTACCCTTCCGTATTCACAAAAAGCATTCAACACCCATTCCCGAAAAGTTTTGGTATATAGCGATTGAATACGGAAACTTAAGAAAATAATAACCTCTAGATTATAATAGGTACAAATATATTCTTCTTTCTCATTTCGGGTATACCGGTATTTTTTTGTCACATCCGGTTCTCTCAATAAGCCTTCTTTGAATATAACTTTGAGATGCTTATTGATTGTAGGTGTATATATGCCAAACAGATCAGCCATATCATTTACTGTCATCCAGACCGTACCATCTACTATTTTTACTTCAATGATTGGTCTGTCAGTATCTATATCTGTAAACTTTATATATCCTGCTTCCATAAACTCAACTAGATTAAACAATAGCACTTTTTGATTCGTAAGTTTTTAGTTTTCCAGCAATAGCATTCATTTCATTGGCTATCTTGTTATTAGTTATCCGGGCATATATTTGCGTTGTCTGGATTTTTGTATGCCCCAGCATTTTCGATACAGACTCGATCGGAATACCCAAGGATAAAAATGTAGTTGCGAATGTATGACGGCTCATGTGATAGGTGAGGTGCTTCTCAATACCGCACAAATCGGCAATTTCCCTTAAATAAGAGTTCATCTTCTGATTGCACATTGTCGGAAGAACTTTATTATTTTTTTGTTTTCCTCTGTATTTCTCTATTATAGAAAGTGGTATATCCATTAAAGGAACGGTTATATCGGTATTCGTTTTAACACGCTTCTTCATAATCCATAGATTATCATCAAAATGAGGCTTTATATCGTCATACTTTAATTCGTATATGTCTGCATATGAAAGTCCGGTGAAACAGGAAAATATAAATATATCCCTTACCTTTTCGATCCGGGCAATAGAGAAGTCTTTTTCAATAATCGCCTTTATCTCTTCTTCAGTCAGATATCCTCTATCAACCTTCTCAAAATGGATTTTATAATTCGCATAAGGGTCTGCGATGATCCAACCATTGTTCTTTGCTATATTGATAATCTTCTTCAGAAGCCTCATGTTGCGCCCGATTGTATTGGTCTGGCAATTCCCTTCAATTCTAAGATAAGTTTCAAAATCCGTTAAGAAACTGTGTTTAATATCTTTCAGTTTAATATCAGACAGATTATATTTGAATTTTAAGAATGTCTGAAGCTTTTTATAAACACATTTGTATTTTTGCAGGATAGCCGGAGAGAATTTTTTACCGACCAGTTTTTCCATATCTTCATTGTGCTGACGATAGACTTCCAAAAGATAGATTGGTATGTCGTTAGGAGAGGAGGAGATACCAAGAATACTGTTTTTCAAGCCTTCTGCAGAAACAATCCCATCACGATCAAATATCTCATTGTATTTTTCATTGATAAGGCTGGTATAAGAATCTATAATCTTATTGATACCTAAAGCTTCTCGACTCTTTCCGATTGCTCTGCCTGTACTTGATTCCCAAATACCTGTATTTATTGCAGCTTTTATATTAAAACTGACCTTCTCCTGAGAGATGGTAATCCGGCAAAAGATAGGTGCTGTTCCGTCCTTTTTAAGTTTGTCTCGACGGATGTAATAAATAACATTGAATGTACTTTTCATAACTACTCATTTTAAATTACAAATAAAACATTATTGTTTCTCGAATGAGTAAATCTTGTACTTCCAAAAATGTCTGATACACTGCCAATTAAAGACAATTTAGGGTGAACACTTTTTCCGCTTAGGGTGAACACTTTGGGGAACGAATTAAGGCGTTCGATGCCTGTTTAATGTCTTTTTCTGGCTATATGGATAAAAAGAAAAATCCTACAATATATTGATATTGTAGGATTTAACTAACTTTTTTCGCCTTTTGGCTTTAACTCTGGCGGTATGGACGGGACTCGAACCCGCGACCCCCTGCGTGACAGGCAGGTATTCTAACCAGCTGAACTACCACACCATTTGTTTTTAACAGCATTTTCTCCCAAATGCGTTGCAAAGATAGGACAAGGTTTTCAATCCTGCAATAGCTTTAAGCAGATTTTTAGAACTATTTTTAGTAAACTTTGATTATGAGTAGTTTATAAAAGATATGATGGATGTAGAAATAGTGAATTTTAGGGTACAACAGAAATGGATATTCCGATGAAATAGGCCCCTTGATTCCTGTTCAAACTGGCCCCCTATAATTCTTCTTGAAAGTAGTGTTTATAAGTACTGATTTATTGTAAAGATAATATATCATTTTACGCCGTAATTTATTTTACATTAATTTGCATAATTAAATAGTTGTTCACACTTTTAGTTTTCTAAGTGATTCTCCATAAAGTTCCACCCTCAGAGCTTTGTGTACCAGCCTGTCTAATACGGCGTCGGCAACTGTTTTATCACCTATTTGTTCATGCCATTCATTAACCGGTATCTGAGACGTGATGATTGTCGATTTTTTCCCATAACGGTCTTCGATGACGTCTAACAGGTTCATTCTGGCAGTAGCATCGAAAGGTTGCATACCGAAGTCATCGAGTATTAACAGATCCATCCGCTCCAGTTTCTTTAGTTCGGTTAATATTGTCGCTTTGGCTTTAGCTGCTTTTAGCAATCCCATCAATCGAGCCGTATTGGTGTAAAATGCTCTATAACCCTTTAAGCAGGCTTCGTATCCGAGAGCTATGGCCAGATATGTTTTGCCTGTTCCTGTACTGCCTGTTATAAATACATCCTTATGCTCATTGATAAACGAGAGCGAGGCCAGCTGGAAAATCCGATTAAAGCTGTCCCCTTTAATCGGATTTTCCAGTTGTGCAAATTGCAAAATTTAGGGCAAAATAAAAACGCTAACTTGTTTATTAATAACAGATTAGCGTTTTATCGTTGAGGTTCCTGGCGGATTCGAACCGCCGTAAACGGTTTTGCAGACCGACGCCTAGCCACTCGGCCAAGGAACCTTTTTCTTTTTGAGATTGCAAAGATAAACCAATTTCTTTACTATACAAGAAAAACAGCCGGGAAAATCCCAGCTGCTTTTCAACAATATTACTCTATTACTTTGTATTTATCTCCGGTTTCGTCTATTATTTTCTTATAGAATGATTTAGGATAACCTACACGATTAGGAGATTCTGTGCCTCCATGTTCGTTACGTAAGAATTTGCCGTTTTCTTCTTTTCTTACAACTCCATCCATATATTTAATCAGAAGAAATTCCCCTAATTTCTTCCATCTGTCAAATGAGAGTTGAGCTTGTTCTATGCTATAATTCGTAAGATAAGCGATACACTCGTCTTTTGAGTTATTATATTTTATCAAAGCTTCTCTTTCAATATCCGGCTGAATTTGTAAAAAACTGTTTTCCAGTTCTTGCTGCACTTTTTTCACATCTTCGTGCATATAATTGTATTTTGTGTAAACCATATTTGCAACCCAATTGTGTATCCAGAAAGCAGATGTCCATGAAAAAGTATACAAATCTCCATTTCCTACACGATAACACTCGGGCACATTTGTCATTGAAGTGTACATTGGCGTATAAACCGTATTCGCTGCATCGTCCATCCCAAACCATAGTATTCCGCCTATTACGTCAGGCAACCAAGAACGCATTTGCGCAACAAAAGTAAAACCTGTTTGTTGTGTGGCTATAGGGCGTTCATTGCAATACTTTACAGAATCAACTTCCCATTCAAGAGGAGCCCAACGATACGGAGATTCAAACGGTCCTGCCCCGATATCAAAACGCCAGTCAAGTTCAGTACCTTCATAATGATCACGCATCATTTCTTTTACGTCAGTGAAAGAAAGTTTTTTGTCAGGCTTTATATAAAGAGGCATGGGGTCTTTTGTCTCACCTTTTGCATAAGAAACAAAATGAGCCATATCTTTATTGAAACGATTAAAGAAACTCCACACACGAGCTTCACAAAAACGTTGTCCGCCGAAATCCAACGGATTATAAGCTTTAGAAAAACTGAAACCTTCATCTCTTCCTGTATAGTATCCTTTTTCTTTAGCAAAAGAGATAACATCTTTTGAATAAATATAATTATTAGGATCATTCAACGGAAACTGATGAATGCGGGATTGATTGGCATGAGCAGATATACAATCATCCGGGATACGTGCTGCAACCCACACGGCACCTTTGCGTCCTTTACCCTTTCCTATCATCTCCAATACCCAAATTTCATTCGGATCGGCAATAGAAAAAGATTCACCACTGCTATAATATCCATATTCGGCAACGAGATCAGTCATTATTTTCAGTGCTTCACGGGCAGTTTTTGCTCTTTGCAAAGTTATATATATCAGGCTGCCGTAATCCATGACTCCATCGGGATCGGAAAGCTCTTCCCTACCCCCAAACGTTGTTTCGGCAATAGCAAGTTGATGCTCGTTCATATTGCCTATCACGTTGTATGTCTCCGATACTTGTTTAATCTCTCCCATATATTTGCCCGTATCCCATTCATATACTTTAAGCATTTCGCCTTTCTGATACTTTTTTGCAGGCCAATGATACAATTCTCCATACAAAGCATACGAATCGGCGGAATACGTAATCATAGTAGATCCGTCAGTCGAAGCTGATTTTCCGACTAATAAATTGGTACAGGCAAATGAGTTAACAACAGCAAATAAAATAAAAGAGGATAATAATATAAACTTTCTCATACTTTAATTATTTTCGATATTTTTGTAAAAATAGCAGATTATATTTTAGTTTACAATTAATAAATGCAGGAACAATAACAAATTGCAATGAATAATCCAACAAAAAAATTAATTACTTTTCACCAAAATATATGTTTTAGAATATGTTTTTTTGTTTGGATTGTAAGTTACAAAACCGTTACATTTGTAACAGATAACCTAAAACAATCTTTTTACCTTAAAGACTAGTACCTAAATTAACTCATAAAAGGAGATTTTTTCACAAAGGTCTCCTTTTATTGATTTTAGGGGTTACCCGTTAATTCTTGCATAAGGATCAGCGTCCATAGCGGCAAATTCATTGTCAAGATATTTATAATATCCGGTCATTGCCACCATAGCCGCATTATCGGTAGTATAGCTGAATTTAGGTATAAATATTTTCCAGCCGTATTTCGCTCCGTATTCTTCAAAAGCTTTCCTTAGTCCCGAATTTGCAGACACACCGCCTGCAACGGCTATTTGTTTCACATTAAGCTGTTTTGCGGCAAGCAATAATTTTTCCATCAGAATATCTATTATGGTTGTCTGAAGCGATGCACAAAGATCAGCTTTGTTCTTTTCAATAAAGTCAGGATCGAGTTTCAGTTCGTCTCTCAATTTATATAAGAAAGAAGTCTTCAAGCCGCTAAAACTATAATCGTAGCCTTGAATATGCGGTTTATTAAATTTGAATTTATGAGGATCTCCTTCTTTTGCCAATTTATCGACAACAGGACCGCCCGGGTAACCGAGCCCCATAACTTTAGCGCATTTGTCGAAAGCTTCTCCTGCCGCATCGTCAATAGTCTGCCCGATAATTGTCATTTTATTATAAGCCTCTACCAATATAATCTGTGAGTTTCCGCCCGAAACAAGCAGGCACAGAAATGGAAGTTCAGGCTGATTCTTATCGCTTACATCTTCTTTAATAAAATGAGCAAGCACATGGGCATGTAAATGGTTTACGTCAATTAAAGGTATATCTAAAGCTGAAGCAAAGCCTTTAGCAAAAGACGTTCCGACAAGCAACGAACCCATAAGTCCCGGTCCGCGGGTAAAAGCGATTGCATTAAGCGCTTCCCGTTCGACATTCGCCTGCTTCAATGCTTCACTGACAACAGGAATGATATTTTGCTGATGTGCCCTTGATGCCAGTTCGGGAACTACTCCGCCGTAATTTTCGTGAATTTTCTGGCTTGATATTACGTTCGACAGTAATACACCGTCGCGAATAACCGCCGCCGCCGTATCGTCACAGGACGATTCTATACCCAATATTGTAATCATAAAACGTACCGATCAAATGAAATGCAAAAATACAGAATTATCGGCAGACATACACTAAGTCACAGTGATTTTACGTATCTTGCAGACTTATTCAGATAAATTAAAACTCGACAGAATGACTATAGATAAATTAAAAAACGATAACTTTTTTCTCATGGCAGGACCTTGTGTCATTGAAGGAGAAGAAATGGCGCTGAACATTGCCGAAAAACTGACAAATATTACTTCTAAACTAAATATTCCTTTCATATTCAAAGGATCGTATCGCAAAGCAAACCGCTCCCGCATCGACTCTTTTACAGGCATAGGAGATGAAAAGGCTCTCAGAATATTAAGAAAGGTTGGCGAAACGTTCAATATACCCACGGTAACGGATATACACGAAACGCATGAAGCGGCAATGGCTGCTGAATATGTAGACGTACTTCAAATTCCTGCGTTTTTATGCAGGCAAACTGATTTGTTAATAGCCGCCGCCAAAACAGGTAAAATAGTTAACATCAAGAAAGGGCAGTTCCTTGCTCCAAGCGGGATGAAGTTTGCAGCACAGAAAGTTGTGGACTCGGGTAATCATAATGTCATTCTGACCGAAAGAGGCGTTTCGTTCGGTTACGGGGATCTGGTTGTGGATTTCAGAGGATTTCCCGAAATGAGGGAGTTTGGATTCCCTATCATTTTAGACGCTACCCATTGTCTCCAAAAACCGAATCAATCATCCGGTGTTACGGGAGGACAGCCGCAATTGATCGAAACAATGTGCAAAGCAGCTATCGCAGTAGGAGCAGACGGTCTGTTTATGGAAACTCATCCGAAACCGTCAGAAGCCAAATCGGACGGAGCAAATATGTTGCCTCTCGATCAAATGGAAGAACTGCTGAAAAAGTTATTAAGAATTAAAGATGCTGTCAGATGAAACTTTCTGACTATAAAATAATACTGGCTTCCAACTCACCCCGAAGAAAAGAACTTCTTTCGGGGCTTGATTTGGATTATACCGTAAAAGTCCTTCCCGATGTGGATGAATCGTATCCGAACAATATAAATAAGGAAGACATATCGGAATATATTTCAAAAAAGAAAGCCGAAGCGTACCTGCCCTATCTGAAAAACGACACTCTTCTGATAACTGCCGATACGCTCGTAATTATGGGAAATGACGTATTCGGAAAACCAAAAGATAAAGAAGACGCCAAGAGAATGTTACGTGCGTTATCGGGAAATACGCACAAAGTCATAACAGGAGTAAGCATAACCACACTTGAAAGGCAAAAAACATTCAAGGTTATATCGGAAGTGCGTTTTTCCGATCTTGAAGATAGCGAAATAGAATATTACGTATCTAAATACAATCCTCTTGACAAAGCGGGAGCATATGGTATTCAGGAATGGATAGGATATGTTGCGGTTGAAAATATTTCAGGATCTTACTTCAATATCATGGGGCTTCCTGTTCAGAAACTATATCAGGAGTTAAAGAAATTCATCGGAGAAAAGTAATCCGCACTTTTCAAACAGATCAAACTGCACGCGTTTCGATACATTTTTGCGGAAAAATTTACATTTCTTATGGAATTTGTATAGTCAGACACTCTATGAAGTAAACACAGAGTATTAACTATATAAATTCTTACAGTTATGACACGCGACATTAATTTAAATTCATCTGAATGGTGTAACATGATTTTTGACGGAAAAAACAAGGCGTATGGAGCGTATAAAATGCGTCAGGATTCCTCTAAAAGGCATTTGATCGCATTTGGGTTCATTATCCTGTTCACAGCTTTCATATCATTACTGCCAAGCATCATGAGTGCGGTAGACAAAAATTCTAAAGAAATACTCGGAGGAGTAGACGGTCCAACTGTTTTATCGGACTTTGATCAACCTAAAGAGGAAGAAGAAGTTATTGTTCATTTAACACAACCTGAACTTCCCCCTTTGATCAATACGGAACGATTCACGCCTCCCTCAATTGTGGACGATGAAGAAGTCAACAGCGAAAACGAAATGTCTACACAAGAGGAATTAAGGGAGTCAACAGGTGTTATTTCGGTCATAACAAACGTTACGGATGTGACCGTTGGCGTCGATCCTGCCGACGTATTAAGAGAAAACAGGCAAATAACAGGCGGTGGCACACAATCGGATGTTCCCTTTAAGAGCGCAGAGGTAATGCCGCAATTTCCCGGCGGAAAAATCGAATTAATGAAATACATATCAAACAGCTTACGTTATCCGGCGATAGCCGTTGATAACGGAATAGAAGGACGGGTGGTATTAAGGTTCGTAGTAGGGAAAGACGGAAAAATTTCAGACATCGAGGTATTAAAAGGTATTGATCCTTCTTGTGATAATGAAGCAGTAAGAGTAGTGAAATCAATGCCGAAATGGGTACCCGGAAGCCAAAACGGTAACCCTGTTGCAGTGTATTTTACATTGCCCGTTTCGTTCCAGATTCAAAGATAAATAGCGATACAATTCACAAAAAGGGCTTATTTGAATAAGTCCTTTTTTTTATACAATATTGTTAATTTTTGTTATATTTCACTATTAATAACGGTAATCCGTAAACATATATTTTATTAATATTAAATAATAATGAGTATATTTGGACGATTTTATTTAAAAGATGCAAAAAATACGGTTAAGTTAGTTAATTTCCGAGCAATAGCACTCTTTTGTTAATATAATATAGTTTAAGAACTAAATTGTATAATATATGTTTTAGATTTTAATAATAAGCATTATAGTGTTATAGTGTAAGGGGAATATTTAATAAATATCAAAAAGCATGAAATGTGTTGTTTGTCAATCAATGATTGGCATTATTTTTAGTTTGTTTTGTATATCAATTCAAGCAAGTGGTATAACTGAGATGCCGCAAAAACGAGAAGGAATAACAAAAGATAATGAGATTCCTGACAAGATTCCATTAACATTTAATCTTCGTATCAATGATCACAATATTGACAAAGCTTATAATGTATATGAAGAAAACCAAGGCGTCCGAATCGGAGAATATTATTGGAGTGATGTATTTTCATTAGATATTCCATTTTTTAAATGGTGGGCTACTGAAGAAGGACCACAATCCAAATATCCTCCCAGCAAGGAATTATTTGACCTGTATATGAAGCAAATCCATATTGATTATGAAAAATTCAATCCAGATGTTGATGAATTTAACGAACAATACGGAATATATTACGATCGTTTCACTACCGCTTATATGCGAACTTGGGGAATAATGTACGAAGATACAACAAACATCGACATGGATAAGATTCTAACAAAAGAAGATATTGCAGAAAAGCAAGGAGAATCGAAATGGCGGGAACCGTCAAACAAAGATTACAGGCAATTATTCGCAATGTGTCCTTTTTACTCAAGAAACAATAATAGGCTTGACGAGTTAGACGTAAGGCATGCCCTTAGTCGTCAAAAAGGTGAAACAAGTTTGGCTTACGATATAAGCAATGGAACATCTTTTAGGACATATTGGTTCGATGTCAACAATACAAACCTATACGGATTTAACATGATGCCCGGAGGGATGAGGTTGCATGCGGAAGATGCCAGTTGGTCAAACGGTTTGGTAGATAACAATGGAAACGTCGAAAGATGGGTTGGACCACGGGGAGGTTTTGCCCTTATGTTCTACACTGTGTTTTATCACACATGCGACGGACAAGCTATTATACATGACCGTATAGATACCGAAACCCAAACTCAATACGTATGGATGAATATGCGATACAGGAAAAAACTGACTGATGAGGAACTCGGATATAAATTATTTATTTCTGTAAAAAATATAGATGAAACCTGTCAGGAATGGATTGAATTATCTAAAGAGGACGGAAATGAAATGCCATTACTGCAACAGATAAAACTGGGAAAATATGAAAGCAGTGACATTGACATAATAAAAATAGATGATCCGAAAGCCATTGCACCTGATGGTTACGCAGAATTACCTAACGGATATATTCGCGGTTTTTATGTCCAATATTTTATTGAAAACAAAAAGAAGAACGCAACTGTCCAGGATGTAGTTTTATATGCGCAAAATGTTGATGACAATGCTTTGGATGTGCCCCAAAATCCGACTGGCATCGATAATGAAAATGCCGAAAAGAATTTTAATATTAAAATTTATCCGAATCCCGCAAAAGAAGTTCTTTATGTTGACTCACCTGAAACAATATCCGATTTAAACATATTTACGATATCAGGCGCTAAAATAAAAAACGTAAAAGGCAATGCAAACCCCATTAACATTTCCGATCTGAAAAAAGGGATTTACATTTTAGAAGCCATATCTGACAAAACATCGTATAAAGAAAAAATAATTATAAAATAATATTTATAAAAAACCAATGGCTAAAAAGCATCTCAATTACTGAGATGCTTTTTATTTTCAATCAAATAATCGACCAAATACAGAATGTGAAAAATACATAACAATTATCTATGCAAGATAAATAGATATAATACTGAAATCTATATTTTTTATTAAATATGTATATTTGTAGGTTAATTCATTAAGGGAATTGTATTCTATTTATGCAAAACAACAAAATACAATATAAAATAGGCGTTGATGCGGGTTCAACTACTTTAAAAATCGTTGTATTAGACAAAGATTTGAATATTCTTCATAAAGCCTATAAACGGCATCAGGCAAATATTCAGGAAACTTTCTTAGATGAACTCGATAACGTAATCAAGTTATTTCCCGATGCCGAATTCAGTATAAATATTACAGGGTCGGCAGGTATGGGTATTGCCGAAAGGATTAAGGTTAATTTCGTACAAGAAGTCGTTGCTGCCGTTGAGGTTGTAAACAATATATATCCCGACACTCATACGCTTATTGACTTAGGCGGTGAGGACGGGAAAATGGTTTTCTTCAGACAAGGAGGGCATCCTGATATCCGAATGAACGGAAGCTGTGCGGGAGGTACAGGAGCTTTTATCGACCAGATGGCAAGCCTGATGAATATATCAGTCGAAGAGCTGGGTGAACAGGCTTTGCAGTTTGAAAAAACATATCCGATAGCTTCACGATGCGGAGTTTTCGCTAAAACGGACGTGCAAAATCTTATCAGCCGCAACATTCCGAAACCCGACATTGCCGCATCTATATTACATGCTGTCGCTTTGCAGACAATAACTTCACTGGCACGCGGTTGTGACATACTGCCTAAAATACTGTTCATCGGCGGTCCGCTCACTTTTATTCCGGCATTAAGAAATGCTTTTAAAGAAGTTCTTAAAGTAACTGACACCGATATTATATTACCGGATAACGGGCAGTATTTTCCGGCGTGGGGAGCTGCGCTCCATAAAGAAAAAGACGAAGTCTATCAAAGGCTTGACGATATAATAAAAAACTTCTCTAAGGCTGAAAAAATAACAAAAGATTCGCTTCCAGTCCTGTTCGAAAGTGAAGGGCAATATGAAGAATGGAAGCTGAACCGAAAAATAAAGAAATTAAAATTCAGACAGCTTGAGGAAAAGAAGCAAGAAGATTGCTTTCTGGGAATAGATTCGGGATCTACCACAACTAAAGTAGTCATTATGGACAAGGAAAGTAATATCCTTTTCTATTTCTACGGCAGCAATGAAGGCAATCCCCTGAACAAAGTAACCGAGGGGCTCGACAAATTTTTCAAAGAAGCGGAAGAAAAAGCCGTTTCGGTCAACTTTCTTGCATCCGCAGCCACAGGATATGGAGAAGATCTGATTAAATCCGCACTGAACCTCGATTATGGAATAGTTGAAACAATGGCTCACCTGTCAGGTGCACAATATGTCGACCCTAAAGTATCGTTCATATTGGACATTGGCGGACAAGACATCAAATCTATTTTTATTGATAACGAAGTTATTTCCAACATAGAACTGAACGAAGCATGTTCATCCGGTTGCGGATCGTTTCTGCAAAATTTTGCTTCGACAATGAACATGAACCTGACTGAATTTTCGCAGCAGGCATGTCTGTCAAAATATCCGAGCGATCTGGGTTCGAGATGCACCGTGTTTATGAACTCGAAAGTAAAACAATCGTTACGCGAAAACGCAGGACTTGACGACATTGCGGCAGGGTTGGCATATTCCGTTGTGAAGAACTGTCTGTTTAAGGTTCTAAAAATTTCAAACCTCAACAATCTGGGCGAACATATTGTCGTACAGGGAGGTACTTTCAAAAACGATGCCGTATATCGTGCTCTTGAAATGCTTTCGGGCAAATCTGTCAGTTCAACCGATCATCCTGAATTAATGGGAGCTTTGGGTGCTGCTTTATATGCAAAGAATCTTTGGGAGAAACAGCAAAATACTTCTGCTTTTATCGGAGCAAAAGCTTTGGAAGGACTCCAGTCTATCGACAGCAAAGAACTGCAATGTAAAGGATGTACCAATAATTGTTCCGTACTAAGATTTAAGTTCGGCAACGGCAATATATCCTATGCAGGAAATAAGTGTGAAAAAATATTCTACAACTCGAACAATACTGCCCGTAAACAAGGTTATAATGCTTTTGACAGAAAGAATGAAATACTTTTCGACAGGAATGTAAACGCCGATAATATCGTAAAAGGGAAAACAATCGGTATTCCACGCGTTCTGAATATGTTCGAAAATTATCCTTTCTGGCATACATTGTTGACTGAATGCGGCTTTAATGTAAGATTATCACCCGAATCTACTTATAATTTATACCAAAAAGGAGTTGGAGGAATCATGTCTGACAATATTTGCTTCCCTGCAAAACTGGTACACGGACATATTATTTCTTTGATAGAGCAAAAAGTAGACAGAATATTCTATCCGATCATACCCAAAGAGGAAAAAGAGTTTACACGGACAACCAATTCTTTTAACTGTCCCGTAGTCAGCGGATACCCCGATGTTATCAAAAGTTCTGTCGATCCCGAGGTTCAATACGGCATACCTTACGACGAACCCGTTATAACATTCAGCAGCGACGAAGCCTTGAAAAAAGGGTGCTTCAAGTATCTGTCTGCACTGGGTGTTTCTAAATCGCAATTCGATACAGCTTTTGAAAAAGCGCAGGCGGCTAAGAATAAAGCAAAAAAAGAATTGTACGAAGGGCAACAGAAGTTACTGCAACAAGCTATCGAAAACAAAGAAATGGCTTTCGTTATCGCAGGAAGGCCATATCATACCGATCCGCTTATCCATCAGAAGGTAGGGCAAATACTTTCCGATTTAGGAACTATCGTTTTGACTGACGATGTTTTTCGCAAACCTGAAAGCGACGGATTCGGAAAGCTTAATATCGTATCGCAATGGTCATATCCCAACCGCGTTATACAGGCTGCAATAGAAGTTTCCAAGCTTCCGCAAAACGTTCAGTTGATACAGTTAAACTCTTTCGGATGCGGACCTGACTCATTCTATATGGATGAAGCAACAAGCATCATGAAACAGGCAGGTAAAAACCTGACTATTATACGTATCGACGAAATTGCCAGCCCGGGATCGGTAAGGCTTCGCTTGCGTTCGCTTGTCGAATCGCTTAAAACTGCCAATCCCCTCGAGATAAAAGACAATAAGTCTTATAAAGGCTACAACGTTCCATATACAGAAGCGGACAGAAAGAAAACGATCCTTGTACCATGGTTCACGGATTTCATTTCCCCGTTTGCTCCTGCTTTGGGCGATCTTATCGGATATAAGGTACGCAATCTGCCTAAGACGAATAAGATTTCGGCAGATTTAGGATTAATGTACGGAAACAATGAAGTTTGTTATCCTTCTACGTTGGTATTGGGCGACATTATACAAACGTTGCAATCAGGAGAATACGACTTACAGGATATTGTCCTCGCGATAACCCAGACAGGCGGGCAATGCCGTGCAACGAACTATCTGGCACAGATAAAGAACGGCTTGCAAGCTGCCGGATTTAAGGATATACCCGTAATTGCATTATCATCGGGAGAGACTTACCAAAACGATCAGAGCGCATTCAAAATAGAGTGGAAAAAACTGATCAAACTGGCGATATATCTGGTGCTTTATGGCGATGCTTTGCAACAAATGAACAATACAATATCGGTCAGGGAAAAGAAAAAAGGATCGTCGCAAGCAGTATTCGACTTTTACATAGAACGCGGTATTGACGCAGTAAGGGCAAATAATACCAAGACTTTGCTAAGATTGCTTAAAGAAGCTGTTGCAGACTTCAATGATGTTCCCGTTCACGACAAACAATTTACAAAAATAGGTTTGGTGGGCGAAATATACATTAAGTACAACAACTACGGGCAGGCTCACATCTCGGAATGGCTGCGCTCCAAAGAAGTAGAAGTCGTAACGCCTCCCATTCTTGATTTTCTTATACAGTTTTTTGTAAACAATAAAACGAATGAAGAAAACGGACTTAAACAAACAAGCCTGTTTGAAAAATCATTGATGCCTTTAGCTTGGAAATACATAAACCGTAAGATAAAAAAGGTTGAAAAAATAACGAAAGACTTTCGCTATTTTGAACCGTCAGAATCTATATACGCAAAAGCTAAGGCCGCCTCAGAAGTACTTAATCTTTCGAACCAATTTGGAGAGGGCTGGTTGATTGCAGGTGAAGTAGCCCATTATGCCCGCAGAGGAATTAACAGGGTTGTTTGTATACAGCCTTTCGGTTGTATCGCAAATCATGTTGTTGCGAAAGGAATTGAGAAAAGACTGAAAAAAATATATCCTGAAATGAACTTGTTGTATCTTGATATCGACGGTGGCGTTGCAGACGTCAACCTGCAAAACAGGTTACACTTTATGATATCTTAACAAGCTTATCAGTATTTAAAATTTATTTTTTATAAAAAATATTAACTTTGCAGCAAAACACTCACTGCTTACAAACTATATATGGAGAAGCTGTATACAAGAAAAAGTTTTAATCTGGTAGTTATATTCGTAGATTTACTGATCATATATTCCTCCATTTTTCTTGCATACTTTATATTCAAATCCGATTTGGAAGCTTATGAAGAAAACTTCCACGCATTTATCTCAATATCGCCATACATAGGTATTTGCTATCTGATTGCCAACCACATATTTGAGTTAGACAAACCCAAAGATTTCAGTTTTTTCGGAATTGCGTATTCGGTAACACTGGCTATAATCTGCCTCCTGCTTTTCACAATGGCGATAAGCTTCTTAACCCGAAAGTTTGCATATCCCAGAAGTATAATGATATTTAGTTCTGTATTTCAGATCATTTTCTTATCACTTTGGCATTTGCTTGTAAACAGAAAATTTCTGAAAGAAAACATTAAGAAAAGCGTGCTGATCATAGGGTATGAGAAATCGAAAGAGTTAGCATATAAACTGTTAAGAACAAGCAGGATGTGGTCTAACATCAAACACATATGCGAGCCCGACAGTAAAGATTTGTGCAAATATATTGAAGAATGTGAAGTGATTTTCCTTTCGGAAGATGTAGACGAGATAAAAAAACAAGACATCATAGAGGTTTGCGTGAAGAACAACCGTATGGCTTTCTATGAGCCAAAGAACCCTGAAATTCTCTTATTCAACGCTAATTTTACACGGATTGACGATGTTCCGATTCTGAAAGTTAAACCCCTCATTATCGGTTCCGGCAACAGGTTTATGAAGCGCATTTCGGATATTCTGCTGAGTATAATCGCATTTGCCGTTTTCTTTATACCTATACTAATTATCTCGATTGCCATAAAAATAGGCGGAGGTTCTGTGCTTTACAAACAAGACAGAATAACAAGAGGCAGAAAAATATTCAAAATATATAAATTCAGGACTATGGTAAAGAATGCCGAGTCTATGTCAGGTCCTGTTTTGGCAGGGGAAACGGATAAGCGTATCACTAAAGTGGGACAAGTATTGAGATCGACACGTATGGACGAACTGCCCCAACTGATCAATATCATAAAAGGGGAAATGAGCATCGTAGGTCCTCGTCCTGAAAGACCTTTTTTTGTAGAACAATTTAAAGAAGAAATCCCCGAATACGATCTGCGCCACAGAGTAAAAGCAGGACTTACAGGAATAGCGCAAATTCAGGGGAAATATAATACTACGGTACGTGATAAACTCAAATACGATTTGCTTTATATCAACAGTTATTCAATGGCGCTGGATATAAAACTTATCATGCAGACACTGAATATCCTGTTTAGAAAAAGCAGTACCGAAGGGGTAAGAAAAGGGGTTAATTACGAAGAGGAGATAAAAAAGATACTAAAAGAAGATGAATAATTTTTCAGACTTGATTGAAAGAAGGAGAAGCGTACGTAAATTTTCCGATGCACCTTTGACAGACGAACAAGTAAGAATTATTCTGAATACGGCACTACGATCACCCTCATCAAAAAATTCAAAGCCTTGGCAATTTATCGCAATAGAAGATAAAGATATTCTCGGCAAACTATCCGAATGTAAGGACAGAGGGAGCAAACCCATAAAAAACGCTTCTCTGGCTGTCGTTGTCTTAGGCGATCCGATGAAAAGCGATGTGTGGATAGAAGATTGTTCGATCGCTTCAATCATGATGCAACTTCAAGCGGAAGATTTAGGACTGGGCAGTTGCTGGATTCAGATAAGGAACAGATTGACTACGGCAGGGACTTCTTCGGAAGAGTTTGTGAAAAATCTTCTGAACATTCCTGCACCTTTAGAGGTTTTATCTGTTATAATTTTCGGAAATAGAACCGATGTTCAAAATTCGATCAGAAACGAGGACATAGAGTGGAAAAAAATTCATATAAACAAATACTAATATGGCGTCAAAATCAAACAACCGTTTATCTTATGGATTGATTTTCATGATATACGGACTAATTTTCTTATTAAGCAAAACAGGCGTATTGGCACGTATTCCATACGGAGAAACTCTGTTGAGCATAGGAACTTTTTTTCCTTATAGCGGGGATTATATTCTTGCTGACAAGAGCCGAAAAAATGCTCGGAATTATATTTACCGTAATAGGCGTCGTCATCAATGCCGATTTTTTCTTCGGATGGATGAAAAGCTATTCCAACCTGATAATACCGATAGCCTTGCTGGTTCTTGGATTAGTAATGATTCTGACATCTAAAAAATAGTGACAAAGACAGTTTTTATAGGAGCGGGTAACTTAGCGACAAATCTGGCTACGGAACTTAAGAATCATAGTTTTCAGATTGTTCAGGTATTTAGCAGAACCATATCCTCCGCCCGGATTTTAGCGAATAAAACAGACTGTGATTATACTGACGATATGAGGAATATAATCACGGATGCCGATTTGTACATCTTTTCGATAAGTGATTCGGCACTCCCTGAAATACTTCTGAAGATGCCACAAACAAGCGGGGTTTGGGTGCATACTGCGGGAAGTATTCCTATGGATATTTTTAAAACATACGCCTCAAACTACGGAGTAGTATATCCGTTTCAGACATTCAGCAAAAATCGTATTATCGCATTTAAAAATATTCCTGTTTTTGTCGAAGCAAACAATAACGAAACATTGAACTGTCTGAAAAAAAACGTTTGCGGAAATTTCCGATAATATTACAGAACTATCGTCGGAAAAAAGAAAATTCGTACATCTGACAGGAGTATATGCCTGTAATTTTGTAAATCACATGTACGCTATTTCACAGGAAATATTAGAAAAGGAAAACATCCCGTTCGACTTAATTCTGCCTTTAATAGACGAGACTGCGAGAAAAGTCCATTCATTAAAGCCTAAGGAAGCGCAAACAGGTCCTGCCGTAAGATATGATACGAATGTTATCGACAAACATCTCTCTCTTTTAAAGAGTGAACGGCAAAAAGAGATTTATAAGCTGATCAGTGAAGATATATTTGAATTTAACAAAAAAGACAAGTGAACAATGAGTACAATAGATTATGATTTAACCAAAATAAAAGCATTTATATTTGACGTCGACGGAGTTTTATCGCCCGATTCCGTGCCTCTCTCAACAGAAGGTGAACCGCTGAGAATAGTAAACATAAAAGACGGATATGCGATAAGAGCGGCAGCCAAAAGCGGATACGGACTGGCAATAATAACAGGAGGAAATACGCAATCGGTATACAACCGCTTTTTTGCTTTGGGAATCAAAGATATTTATATGGCTTCTTCCGTTAAAATCGTTGATTTTAACGACTATATAGCCAAAACAGGTTATAAACCCGAAGAAATTATCTATGCAGGCGATGACATACCGGACTATCAGGTAATGCAGCAAGTAGGTTTATCGGTAGCTCCGGCGAATGCCGTACCCGAAATTCTGAAAATCGCAACATATATTTCCCACAAAAACGGAGGTGACGGTATAGCCCGCGACATTATCGAACAGGTGATGAAAGCACAAGGCAAATGGATGGAGGACGATAAAGCTTTTGGATGGTAAACATAGATTAATAGATTTTAATTAATACATTTGTATCGGAAAAAATCAAGAATAAATGGGAACAAGAACTTACACACTGCCTTACAAACTTATCCAGACAATAATAAATAACGACAAAGTTGATAATTTCGTAGAAACAGGTTCATATAAGGGCGAAACAACCGAATGGGCTGCCACGAGATTCAAAAACGTATATTCTATCGAAGTTAAGCAGGAATATGCCAAAGAAGCAAAACAAAAATGCCAACAGTTCAAAAATGTCGAAATAATTGAAGGAGACAGCCGTGCAGAACTTCCGAAGTTAATCTCAAAATTGCAAGGCAAAACGATATTTTTTCTCGATTCCCATTCTATTACGGAAGTGATAGATAATAAATACCGAAATATCGACTGCCCGTTAACAGAAGAATTGAGTGCCGTTGCAACATACGGTGATCCTATTGTCTTTATCAATGACGTTTACCGTTTCATGGGACCGTCGCCTGACAGTAAAATCAAATGGCCTGCTTTTGAAGAAATATTCAATCTTTGTAAAAGTCTTTTTCCGAACTTATATATTACGATCATAGACGGAAACTTGGTTTGCGTTCCGCAAAATCTTAAAAACTTCGTTTCGGCATACTGGATCGAAACTTTGGAGGAAAGATTTTACGAATCCGAGCCCGAGCCAAGAAAACGTTCCCTGATAGAAAGGATATTCTCGCGGAGCAAAAGAATAATCAAAAAAGCAACTGCGAAAAAAGAAGGACCTGTTGCTTACAAAATTGAAAACAGTGTATGGTTTGCCAATCAATGCAAAATATTTGCGGAAACCAACAAATGGCTTCAGGACGAGCAATTCAAGTCTATTGTTGATGTTGGGGCAAATGTTGGGCAATTCGGGAAGAAGATCAGAATATTTTATCCCGAAGCTCAGTTATATTCTTTCGAGCCTATTCCATTTGTTTATGACGAACTGAAACACAATTTCGAAGGAGATTCCAGATTCAGGGGATTCAATGTCGGATTAGGCGATGAGAGCGGAAAAACGCATTTCTATCTGAACGATTTTTCCGATTCGTCAAGTATGTTGAAAGTCGGTGATCTGCATAAAAAGAACTATCCTTTTACGAAGCATGAACAGGAAATCGAGGTTGAAGTCAAAAGGCTGGATGAATGTATTGACGCCAATAAAATAGAAAAACCTTATTTACTGAAACTCGATGTACAGGGTTTTGAAAAACAGGTTATTGCAGGCGGAATGGAAACCGTACGCAATGCCGCTATGATTATAACAGAAGTATCTTATAAGGAATTATACGAAGGACAGGAATTGTTCGACTCATTGTATGAAATTCTGAAAAAAGAAGGATTCCGTTATATGGGAAATATGGATCAGATGAATTCGACAATAAACGGAGAGCCGCTGCAAGGAGACGCTATTTTCAAGAAAGTGAAATAAATATCCTCTACGAATAATTTTCGGTAAGCCAATTTTTCAATTCGTCAAAAGAATTCAGAAATTGGCTTTTATTATTCTTAAGCACTTCCATTTCATTCCTTTCCGATATTTTCAAAACGAAAGTTGCATCAGAAAGTTGGGCTGTTATCTCGAAACCGTTACGATTCAGAAAGTTTTTCGTCCAATGGTAAAGCGTATCATTTTTCGCTTCTACGAAAACAAGCGTAGTATATTTTCTGTGAGGCACAAAAGTTCCCGACGTTTCATCAAACTCCAAGTTATCACGGGACAGGAAACTTTCTATTGCACCACTTAATAAAACATCTTCAGTCGTTCCGCTAACAAAACCTTTTTCTTTAGACAATAACCATAACCGATCGGACAACGATAAGGCAAGTTCTATGTCGTGTGTCGTCAAAAGAATTGCTTTATTTTGGGTTACCGCTATTGTCCGCAGAAGATTCACGATTTCAATACGGCTTACAATATCCAAAAAAGCCGTCGGTTCATCCAACATTACGACAGGACATTCCTGAGCCAAAGATTTTGCGATCATTGCTTTTTGCCTTTCCCCGTCAGATAATTCAGCAACATACGAGTCGGCTTTTTCCAATATCCCCGTAGATTGCATAGCTTCCTTAACGACTGCCTTATCTTTTGCGGACAAACTACCGAAAAAACCTGTATACGGATATCTTCCGAGTTCTACCAATTGGGAGACAGTGAATCCGCCTATCATCGTCTTATCCGTCAGAACAAGCCCGATCATCTGAGATAATTCAGAAGTGGAGAAACCTCGGATATCTTTTCCTCTATAACATACAGAGCCATCCAAAGGCTGTTGCATATTGCTTAAGGTACGCAATAAAGTTGATTTCCCCGCACCGTTTACTCCTAACAAACAAGTCAGTTCTCCCGCATAAAGCTCCAAAGACAACTTTTTATGCAAAACTTTGGTGTTAGAAACGGATTTGGAATATCCGATGCTGATGTTCCGGGCTGATATCAATATCTCTTTACTCATTCGTCAGTTAAAATATTGTATCTTTTTCTGATTCACGATAATATATATAATAACGGGAGCACCGAAAATAGGCGTTATTGCATTCAGCGGCAATACTGACGAGAATATGGGTAGTACGCAAATAAAATTGCATAGCAACGCCATCAGTGAACCGATTAATACCGTACAGGGCAACAGCAATTTATGATCGGAGCTGCCTAATATCAACCGCGATATATGAGGAACAGCCAATCCGATAAAAGCTATCGGACCGCTATAAGCGGTTATAACAGCTGTCAGCAGCCCTGCGCAAAACAGCAAAAGGAATCTTACTTTTTTGACATTAACGCCCAGATTTGTCGCGTAACGATCGCCCAACAATAAGGCATTAAGAGGTTTCATAAGCAGGAAAGATATTATCAGCCCGATCATTACAACAATACAAAAGAACGGTAACTGAGTTATTGAAACGCCCGAAAAATCGCCCATTCCCCAGATCATATAGATAAAATTGCTCTCTGTCGTACTCCAATATTTAAGCAGGGAAATAACGGAAGATGTAAGATAACCGACCATTATTCCTATTATCAGGAGCATTACATTACTTTTTACGATAGACGAGAAAAACATAATTATCGCCAGAATAACGACTGCTCCGATAAAAGCACCTATCACAACGGTCATGGATGCGGACAAACTGAAAAAAGCACTGCTCCCCAACAAATTACCGAACAACAAAACGATTACGGCAACTCCGAGGCTCGATCCTGCACTTATGCCTAAAATGCCCGAGTCTGCCAAAGGATTACGGAACACTGTCTGCAACAGCAAACCTGACACAGCTAATCCTCCACCGGCGAACAAGGCAGTCAATGCCTGAGGTAAACGCGATTCCAAAACAATACGTCTCCATATTTTCTTTTCGGGTTCGCCGCCCAACAATATGTTCCAGACGTCTGATGCAGGTATGCTGACAGAACCTACATATATATTGGCAAAAAGCATCAGTAATGCACCAATACCCAAAAACAGAAACAATCCGATATGTTGTTTGTTCGATAGCAAAGTCAGTCTGCAATTTTGTTATAATACTTCGGTTTATATTCAGGAAATAATGAAGGATGAAATATATATGCCATATTCTGCAAAATCAATTCAGGATGAATGGATAAATCTTCATAATACGTACTCTTTCCTGTGTTACAGGCATATATATTTTTATTCTTGAAAGCATCAAAATAAGAATATGCTTTGGATTCTTTTTCAAGGCTTTTGTATGTCATATTTTCCGTCTGGTTGTATTTTATCAGCCAAAATTCAGCATCCCCTGCCCTATCCAATACGGACTCGAATGATAAAGGCTTTGCTCCAGTGGATTTATCGTCTTTCCATACATAATTTGCTCCTGCGTCATTTAACAGATTTCCTATAAAACTGTTGCCACCTGCCACATACCATGTGTTCCCGTATTTCATTTCCGTAAAAACAGAAGGGCGATGGCTTACCGAAGCTATGATATTTTTCACACGATTATATTCTGTTTCTATTTCAGTAAATAAAGAATCTGCCAACTGTTCTTTTCCTGTAAATAAAGAATAAAAGCGTATCCATTCTGCTCTCCCTAACGGCGTATTCTCCATATAATCGGGAATTTCTATCATTGGAATACCTGTTTTTTCAATACTTCCGTAAGGCGTTCCTTGTATCGGGGAAGCCAAAATAGCTTCGGGATCTACCATTATGAGTTTCTCAACATTAGGATTAGAAGCCAGCCCAAGATCAACAATGTTACCTTTTTTTAATCCATCCTTAATATAAGAAAGATTGATATATTCAGGTTCACAAACCGCTTTAACAATGGAAAGCAATCCGAATTTATCGAGTACAGTACAATGAATGGTTGAATATACGGCAACTGAACCAAGAGGCGTTCTGACAAGAGTACCTTCAGGCAGATTTTGCGGCATTGATTTATTCTTGTCTACCAAGACATAAGTTTGCAGCACTTTAAGAGAATCCCACGGATCATTAACCGTTACGATACGATAATCGGTGTAATTTTTTACGCTGAAGCCTTTTGCATACTTTACCTGATAAACAGATGTCGTTTCTTCATTATTTTTTTCAGCCTTCTTTTGTTGGCACGAAAAAAAAGATAATGACATGATCAGAAAGAAATAAAAAGAATTACTTTTCAAAACAGAAAGGTTGTTGTACATAATGCTCAAGAAAAACAGATTATAAATTTTATAAACTTGAGCTTTCAGAAAATAAAAGAAGAATAAACCTTACTCAGTTGATTTTCTTCAGCTTTATTACACGAAAGCCATTAGAATAAAGCTTTGCAGGTTTTCTGACTACTCCATTTTTACAGCCTTCCCATCTAAAAACAGTGGCACAATTTGTAAAAATATTTACGGAGTTCACAGCAGCGTGTCTGTTCGGGATTTTCACCCGATTCCCTCTTAATTCTTTGTAATACAAAGAAACAAAACTGTTACAAAGATATGTAAATAATAATTCATAGTATTAACAATCGCCGGACAAAATCGCATAAGGAGATTTCTATTTTCTCGCAATTTCTTTCTTTTTCCTTATCCTCTTATACCAGATAATAACGCCTGTTACAGGCAATGACGCTCCGATCAGACTGGCCAGAAACATCAGAATTTTGCCGGGAAATCCCAATATTCGTCCGTCGTGAATCTCTAAGTTCATCCGGCGGAGTTTATCTGAAAACGCAGCGTCGCTATACTTTCCTGCATACGGACCTGAACCGTCTAACGGTTTTAATGTATATTGATCGAAAAATAAATTATCCGTTTTATAATAAGAGCCTCTTTCATGTACGACACTTACACGAATCACGCCGTCTTTAGACAAAGGCAAAGCAAAATAAAAGGTTTTAGCCTGAGGTTCTTGCTTTAACAATTGAACATATAATTTGTCCAGAATATTCAATTCTTTTTCTGCAACCTGCAATGTATCCGATTTAGGCAAAGTGTAAGGTTTCAATTTTTCACCGCCGGAAGTAATATAATACACCGATTCGCTGAACCATTTAAAACTCCAGATCAAGCCTGTCAGACAAAGAATAATCAAAAAAAGAAACGCATATCCGCCCAGAACGTTATGCAGGCTCCAATTGAACCGAGAGAATGATTTTCTGGAATGAATCACAAAATTACGACGGAAAGTTTTTTTATTCCATTTTTTAGGCCACCAAAGAATCATTCCGGTTATAAGAGTAATCAGAAATATCAGCACACCAAATCCTACCACAGGTTTCCCGATATCCCTCGGCAACCAAAGGGTTCTATGTCCCTGAAGTACGAATTTAAAGAAGTCAAAATCGTCTTTTCCTTTCGATATCAGTTTCAACACCTGCCCGTCATACGGATTTACATATACGGTGCTCATGCCTGCTTTAGGAGTAAAATAATCTACCGAAACAGCATCAAACCCCTCCCCGTAAGTAACAGCTGACGGAGAATCTTTTTGAACCTTTTTATTCGCGATTTCAATTATTTCAGACGGCAACAGCACATTTCTGTTCTCAGGTTCAACAAATCTCCAAGGCTGCGTATAATCGTTTATTTCATCTTTGAACACGTACAAACAACCGGTAATACAAACAATAAATACCACAATTCCAGACAACAACCCTAACCAGAGGTGCAGCTTGAAACTTACTTTTCTAAGATTTTGACTCATAAACTTCAATATACAAATAGCCGGAATTTCGCCCGGCTATTTATTATTTAATAAAAATGCTATCAGTTAAGTTTAAACGAACCTGAAACAAAGTTTGATTCTACTTTCGCTCCTCTTTCCGCTGTCGCATTATTGACATCTACTTTATAGAAATAGATCGCTCCATCTGTTGCCATCGGATAATAGAAGTAATTGCCTTCCTGTATTCCGCTCATTCGTTGTCCGCCATCACCGTCATGTACAGGTATTTGAGGAATATAAGTTACTGTTTTCTTATTCACGTCAATAATAGCACATTTAAGATTAATATCTCTCCATCTGGTCATCTCGCCCGATTTCATTGTAGTAACCTGAGAAAAGAACTTACCGTTACCGACATATTGCATGTGGATAGGTTTAAAACCTCCCGCGGCTGTTTCAACATCGAATGAATAACTGTCAAAATCTGTAGTTCCTTTCGGGATACGCAGGAATGTAGCTTTTTTATCACTATTTTGAGAGAATCCGTTGGCAATGGACGTATTGGAGAAAGTGTACAAATCGCCTGTTTCTGTCTTGAAAATACCGTTGTAAGCATTCCATGAACCTGCAATAGGAGCACGATCATCTTCCATCATTTTGATAAGTTCAAGTTCAGGATATGAATATACTGCCACATATATCTTATCAATATAGCGGGTAACAGAAGGTTTCACCGTTTCATTAGAAAGATAGAAAGTCATATAGACCTTATTATCGTTTATAGTCATACCTGTAATGCGTGGCCAGTCAAGATCGCCTTTCAGTTCGGTTACAGGTTTTGTTACAGTTTTGGTTATAGCACCGCTGTTTATATTCAATATATAAAATTTAAACTCACTGCCTCCTGTTGGAGTAGTCGGTATATCTATTGCCAGCATATTGTTTGCGTCGGCTTGTTCAAATGCTGCCAAAGATTGATCGAATACAAATGAACTCTTTTGTTGCAGTTTTCCGTTAGCATCTTTAGTGATGATATTTGCGTTTGTCAGTCCAAGCCCGCCGATACTGAACAAAGAATTATTCCCTATCTGGAAAGATCTGTATCCGTTTTGTTCCAATCCTTTTCCTCTTGCTGAAATTGTTCCGGTTGCAAGATCTCCGGTTGGAACTACATAATAGCTTGTTCCACTGGTTGAGGTCATTCCCAAGCAAATGAGATATGGTTCGGTATCGGTTGATCCACCTCCGCCGCCATTTTCATTGTCATCATCGCTACATGCCGCCATTCCAAGCATCAGTGCTCCGGCAAGCAATAAATTCGCAAAGTTTCTAAATTTGTTCATGTTTAGTTATAAAATTAATTATTTACTGATATAATATCTGAGTTTTATTCCAAAAGACCTTCCGGGCTTTTGAAGTTTATAATTATCGTAAAGTTCTTCATTTGTCAGGTTATTACATTCGAGCGAAACATTATAGCGTCCGTTTTGCAATGAATAACCAACAGATATGTCATGCGAAAGCTGTTTGGGAATCTCTGCTTTACTGTCTTTTTCTCCGTAACTCGACCAAGACAGATAGTATTCCTTGACATAGTTAAGGAAGTAATCTACTGTTAATTCCGTGTCTTTTATAAACAGATTACGTTTACTGAATCCAAGATTAAAATTCCCAAAAATATATGGAATATTGGGTAATTTATCTTTGTAGTTATAATTTTCTTCTTCGGGTTTTCCAATTGTCGGCGAAGGAGCTTTTTTTCTATTATCGACAATATTCTGATATGTAAAATTTGCACCTACACGTAACATATTTTTCCATAAATACTTAACGTTTGCTTCAACACCTGTCGTTTTAACTTTTCCTAAATTTACATACATCATATATTGCTGCTGCCTTAATTCTCTATGAATAAAGTCTTTGGAATTTCTAAGCAATAAGTTGGTTTCGACTTGTAAAGTATTGTGTTTAAGAAATTCCACTTCATACATTATGCCCAAATTGAAATTATGGCTGCTTTCGGGTTTTAACGAAGGGTTTCGGGAATTTTCCTGATCGTCCCCAAACATTTCGAAAGCTTCGGGTAACCGATAGGTATGTTCGTATGAGAATTTAGCCTGAAGTTTTGGCAAGATGAAATAAGTCAATGCCGTTCCAAAACCATACTTGGTATAATCTTTCGTTATTTTTTGCAGATTGGGTTCGGAATACTGATTTACCTCATACGTCTTTCCTTTCATATAATACATTTTACCGAATGCGGTCGCACTCCATCTGTCATATTTTGTCATCCATCCCAATCCCAATACGTGTTTATCAATACTTTGCGGTATTTTATTATACTCATTAACAGGATCTTCAACATCCGAAACTTTTCTTTTTATACTGGAAAACGCATGATTTAGAGTTATAGTATGGTAACTATTCATTGTATAATCAATCGTCGTATTGGTTAACCACTCTTTGGTTATCCGATTCAATTGGGAACGTTTCCGTTCTCCCGATCCCGGAGATGTATTCACCCATTCGCCAAGCCAGTTATATCTTCTCGCAACCGTATCAATACTGTTATAATCCACATAATTATAAGCTCCATAAAAAGAAATACCCAATCCGTCGGTAAATAAATCGGTCTTTTTATAGCGTAAAGAAGGGATGACAGATTTGCTGTCGCTTGTCCTCGCTCCGTACACTTCGTCCATAACAGCTCCGTTCTGTATGTCTTTATCGTTTCCCGAAACTATCAATCCCGCCAGCAAATAATCAGCATAAGGCTTGTCAACCAGCCCTGTTTCAAAACGTGCCCCTATTGATTTATATCCGTCATGAAAACGTTTTACCCATTGGTTGCCTTTTTTTTCATTAGTTGTCCAATCTATTATAGGAACATACACCTTATAATCATTATCGGAATAATTGAGAAAAGTCGTAAGTCTTGCCGTTATTCCTGTCTTACTATCGGTAAAAGCTCCATTAACGGAAGCTTTATGCGTGTTGAAAGAACCGAATGAATAAGAAAGATCGAGATAATTCGGGTTTTTCCTTGTTACGATATTTACGGCACCACCCAGAGCATCCGCCCCTAAACTGACAGGCAGAACTCCTTTATAGACTTCAACTCTTTCTACCATATTAGACGGTAAATTGTTCAAGCCGAAAGAAGCGCCGAAATTATCCATAGAAATTCCGTCTAAGAAAAACTTCACCTGTTTCCCTGAAAATCCGTTAAGAGTAAAATTATATCCTGAACCTACGCCTCCGTCTTCGCGTATCCGTACTCCCGCAACCCGATTTATCAATAAAGCCAAGTCCGACATGGAATTGTACGATTTCGATATATCCAGAACACTAACGGCAAAAGCCTGCTCCTGCTGTTTCCGTATTTCCGACTTACCTGTTATGGTAACTTCAGACAACTCGTTTACTTCATCAACCACAATATCAGAAATGTTGTTGTTTCTGTCGGATTGAACAACAATATTCTTCTTAACGGTTTTGAGTCCTACTCCGGATATAACCAAAACATGATTTCCTGCGGGAACATTATTCAGAATAAAATATCCGTTTTCATCATTATTCGTCCCCAATGTTGTTTTATCTATATATACATTAGCGGGATAGATCGGCTGGTTACGCGAATTTATCACTCTTCCGATAATCTTTCCCGTTGCATTCTGAGCAGGGGCAGAATATACCGGCATACAATTTAAGAATGAAAAGAGAACACAAAAAAGAGGCAAAAATACTTTACTATTCATCTATACATAAGATTTGAAGTGCAAAAGTAATGGTACTCATACAAGAGCACAATCACAACAAATAGGTATTTGAAAAACATATTTTACCTAAAAAGAATGATATACGGATAAATATTTTTTACAAGTATAAATTCAAGCAATTTCAAACTAATACTCCGCTTGTAACATTTGATACAAATATTACGCATCATAACCCATAGTTTTGTCATAAACTAAAAAACACAAGTTTATGAATATGTTTTGTTATCAATGCCAAGAAACATCCAAAGGCACGGGATGTACAGTAAAAGGTGTTTGCGGAAAAACACCCGAAGTTTCGGACATACAGGATCTGTTGCTTTTCGTAGCAAAGGGAGTTGCTGTATATAACAGTAAATTAAGGGAGCAAAACCGACCTTCGAAAGAAGCCGATATGTTCATCGTTGACGCCTTGTTTACAAGTATAACAAATGCTAATTTCGATTTCGAAGTAATAAAAACAAAAGTAACTAAGGGATTAGCCTTAAAGTCACGACTATCCCAAGTAGTCGGAAATATGCCGAATCTGCCTGACGCCTGTACATGGAACGGCAAGGAAGAAGAGTATATGTCGAAGGCTAAAGAAGTAGGAGTATTAGCAACAAAAAATGAAGATATCCGTTCATTAAAGGAACTCGTACATTATGGAGTAAAAGGCATGGCAGCATATGTTGAACATGCGCATAATCTCGACAAAGAAGATGAAAATATTTTTGCCTTCATGCAACATGCTTTAGCAGAAATAACAAGAGAAGATGTTACAGCAAATGAACTTATTGCTCTTACTCTCGAAACAGGAAAATATGGCGTAGAAGCTATGTCTTTACTTGATTCAGCCAATACGGGACGATTCGGAAATCCTGAAATTTCGGAAGTAAACATAGGCGTACATAACAACCCGGGAATATTGATAAGCGGACACGATCTCCGTGACATTGAAGAACTTCTGCAACAAACCGAAGGCACAGGAATTGACGTATATACGCATAGCGAAATGCTTCCTGCACACTATTATCCACAATTGAAGAAATATAAACACCTCGTTGGAAATTACGGAGGTGCATGGTGGCAACAAAAAGAAGATTTTGAAGCATTCAACGGACCTATTCTGTTTACAACCAACTGTATTGTACCTCCTTCTCAGAATGCGTCATACAAAAATAAAATATTCACGACGGGTTCTGCGGGTCTGGAAGGCGCAAAACATATTGCAGAGAGGAAAAACGGACAATCAAAAGATTTTTCTCCCATCATCGAAATGGCAAAAACCTGCCAGTCGCCTAAACAGATCGAAAGCGGAACTATAGTAGGCGGATTTGCGCACAATCAGGTTTTGTCCTTAGCCGACAAAGTCGTTGATGCCGTTAAAACAGGTACAATAAAAAAATTCTTCGTCATGGCAGGATGTGACGGAAGGATGAAAAGCAGGAGTTACTATACTGATTTTGCAGAAGCACTTCCTAAAGACACAGTTATATTAACGGCAGGATGTGCAAAATATCGTTACAACAAACTGCCTCTGGGAGATATTAACGGAATTCCCCGTGTTTTGGATGCCGGACAATGTAATGACAGTTATTCCTTAGCCGTCATCGCACTAAAACTGAAAGAAGTATTCGGACTGGACGATATAAACAAGCTGCCGATTGCGTTTAACATTGCGTGGTACGAACAAAAAGCCGTGATTGTCCTCCTTGCCTTACTGTATCTGGGAGTGAAAAACATTCACCTCGGACCTACATTACCGGGATTCCTGTCCCCGAATGTAGCTAAAGTTCTGATAGAAAACTTTGGCATAGGCGGCATAACAACTGTGGAAAAAGACATAGAAATGTTTTTGGCAAGTTAAACAGCAGGTTGCGTATTTTACAAATAAGAAAAGGGGGCAGTTAGTTAACCGCCCCTTCCTTTTTAAACTAAAAAAATCAATATCTGTTCTTTACAGCCTTTTTTTTGTTTTTAAACCTTTCCTTTTCAGCTTTATAAGAATCTTTTAATCTTTCTTTTTCTATTTTTTTCTGTTCTTTAGAAAGACGATCATCATTCTCAATAGCTTTTTTATCTCTTTTATATTTTGCTTCCAGAACATCAAGTTTATAATCTATATTATCTGTCATGTTATCCTTTATTCCTTTTCCGTCATGAAGTCTACCATGCCTTCTTTCCCATTTATCCATCTGGTCTTTTCTGAGCACACGCTGTATCTGCGCTTTATGTTCCAAAGCCAATGCTCTCTTTTTTTGTCCTTTTTCGTAACCCGATAACGATCTGTCACGTCCTATTTCCGCAAATTTAGGACCGATCTCCCTGTTAAGTTTCTTAATCTCTTTTACCTGTTCAGGTGAAAGATTCAAGTCTTTTTCTGCTTCTATTCCAGCATAATAATTATCTTCATCTCTTTCCTGTGCATTAATATTAAAGATTAATACGGATGAAAATACAATCAATAAAAATAATCTAAATCTCATAGCTAAATAAAGTATATGTTAATGCGACAAAAGTAAATATCAATTCTGAAGAGAATTTGAAGTATATTTATAAATAAAAAAGATGCCCATTCCAGAGCATCTTCTTTTATACCTATTTTATTCGATAGAATCAATGTTTGTGAGAAAGATAATCGGCTATACCTTCATGAGTTGCTTTCAAACCGTCTTTTCCTTTTTTCCAGTTTGCAGGGCAAACTTCACCGTATTGTTCAGTAAATTGAAGTGCATCAATCATACGCAGAGTTTCTTCCACGCTACGTCCAAGAGGCATATCGTTTACTACCTGATGACGAACAACACCCTGTTTGTCAATCAAAAACAAACCGCGATAGGCTAGCGGGCTTCCGACAAAAACTTCCTCTCCTTCGTCGTTATAATCCAAAGTGCCTGCCAAAACATCATATTGTGATGAAATCATCAATGTCTGATCTGCGACAATCGGATATTTAACACCCTTGATGCCGCCATCGTTTTGAGGAGTCTGGAGCCATTTCCAATGCGAATTTGCGGAATCGGTAGAAGCTGCAACAACGACAACATCACGGGATTCAAATTCAGAAGCCGCATCCTGAAATGCAATTAACTCCGTAGGACATACAAACGTAAAGTCCGCCGGATAGAAGAAAAATACTACATATTTCTTACCGATAAACTGTTCAAGTGAATAATTATCAACTATTTCACCACCGTTAATAACTGCCGGAGCTTTAAATACCGGAGCTTTTTTTCCTACTAATACTGACATAATATATATTTTTAAAGATTTGATTTTACTTGTTCTTCACAAATGTAAAGAAGACATCAGTATAAACCAAATAAATAAACGCTTATATAATATATATTATATCTATAAAAAAGATAGCTAATCTTCGCCTTTCAGAGTAGGTAGTTTTATCTGAAATTTTGTGGCTAATATTCGTATAAGAAATACTGTCGAGGCTGTTATTATCTCTACTACGGTAAGGGAAACTCCGATGTGAATAAGTGCGCAGAAAACAAGTCCTCCTATTATACAAGCCACAGCATAAAGCTCTTGCGTGAATACTATCGGAATTTCATTGATTAATATATCACGGATAATACCGCCAAATATCCCCGTAACCATTCCCATAAGCACAATCACCCATATAGGAAATCCCATTTCCATAGTCTTTTCAACGCCGACTACAACAAACAAACCAAGCCCTATGCTGTCGAACCAAAAAAAGGTGTTATTCAAATGTACCAGATATTTTCTGAAAATAATCACAAACAGCAATGCCAGAGCAGTGCACCAAAGATAAATGCTCGACAACATCCAGAAAGGTGTTACATTCAGAAATAAATCGCGCAGGGTTCCACCGCCGATTGCCGTAACAAAACCGACTATCAAGGCTCCCAACCAGTCGAATTTTTTAGCCGAAGCCAAACGAATTCCACTGATAGCGAATGCAAACGTTCCTGCAAACTCTATCACATCGACAAATTGAATATTATTAAAAATATCCATTTCTAAAAAGGTTTTTGGAATTTAAACTTTAACTATTCATTAGCTATCATACCGCTTCCTATACATAAGCGGCTTTCAGAATCATAAACAACGCCGAATTGACCTGCCGCTATCCCCTGAATTTTATCTTCGGAGTATATACGATACAGATCTCCTATCCTTTCCAGTTTTCCTCTGGTAAATTCAGGAGTATGCCTGATCTTAAAAGTTATATCCTTCTGATCGGAAAATTCGCCCCAGATGTCTTCCGTAATGAACGAAAAACCAGCCAGATCAACAACCCTTCCGTACTGAGTTTCGGGATCATAACCGTTCGAAACGTATACAATATTTCTTTTCACATCTTTTTTGATAACAAACCAAGGTCCGCCGCTAAGCCCCAAGCCTTTTCTTTGCCCTATGGTATGATACCAGTAACCATGATGTTTACCTAATACCTTACCTGTTTCCAGTTCAACTATCTTACCTTCTTTGTTGCCCAAATAACGTCCGATAAAATCATTGTAATTAACCTTTCCTAAAAAGCAGATGCCCTGACTATCCTTCCGTTGAGCGGAGGGCAATCCTTGCCGGACAGCGATGGCTCTTACTTCGCTTTTCAGCAAATTACCGATAGGAAACATCAGTTTAGAAACCTGCATATAGCTTATTTGTCCCAGAAAATAAGTCTGATCCTTAACATGATCCTTTGCCGTAGACAACCAAGTTTTTCCGTCAATATCCGTTGTAGTAGCGTAATGTCCCGTTGCTATCTTATCAAATTCATGTCCCCATTTCTGTTCGAAACAGCCGAACTTGATCAGTTTGTTGCACATCATATCAGGATTAGGAGTCAGTCCGCGTTTGACAGCTTCTATCGTATAGCTGACAACGTTTTCCCAATATTCTTCATGCAGGGAAACGATCTCGAACTTACATCCGTATTTCTTGGCTATATAGGTAGTGATTTCTATATCTTCTTCGGACGGACAATCTATATAACCGTCCTTGTCCTCCATACCTATTCTTATATAAAAAATCGTCGGATCGTAACCTTGTTCTTTCAGTTGATGCACTACAACCGAACTGTCTACCCCACCCGATACTAAAGCAGCTATTTTCATTATATTCTTAACTCCACACTAATTACAAACCTTACCAAATCTTAGTCTTGGCAAACATCTTTATAGACCCTAAGCCAAAGCATACTCCTGCCCGAACGAAAAACTGATTTTCACCGTGAAACGTATCAATGTCATAACCTGTTTTAATAAAAAAACACTTTATAATCGAAATACAGGTTAGGAGAAACTACTATACTGTTCTGTCGTCCGTGAGGAAAATTAAACAAATAACCCGCATCTACACCGAAAAGAACAGTATAACGCGTACGATTAAAAAAAATCCTCGCTGAAAAACGTATTTATTCGGATCGGTTTTATGTTCAACCCGCTAAGCTTTGCCCCGCCGTATGTAGTATAATCCACTCCACTCGAAATGAAAATATTAAGCGGATTTTTGTTTTTAAATACAGGATACGAAACGTCAACAAAAAACTGTCCGTCAGATTTTTGGGAATATTGCCCCCCTACTCCCATAAATTGTGCTTCGCACAAAAAAGGAAGAGATATAAAAATACAAACAAGTAAAAATGTTCTCATTTTGACGCAATTCTTATTTATGCCTGCAAAGTTACATTTTATTTTAAAATAATAACACAAGGCTGCCTTCGCATCTATTTTTGGAATGAATTTATTGATTTTAAATAACTTTAGTACATTTGTATTATAAGTAATAAAAGACAGATATGAATAATTACGGTTTTGTCAGAGTGGCGGCTGCTACACCAAGTCTGAAAGTCGCTGACTGCGATTATAATACGGATCAGATAATCAATATGGTTGAAACGGCAATAAAAGAAAGGGTATCTATTGTTGCTTTCCCCGAATTGTCGATCACATCGTATACTGCCGAAGATCTTTTTTTTCAGAGCCTGCTATTAGACAAAACACTGGAATCACTTGACAGAATCTGCAAGAAATTCTCAAAATCAGATATAACGATAATCATAGGCGCGCCGCTTGAGATAAGCAATCGTTTATACAATACCGCAGTAGTAATCAGTAAGGGGGAAATACAGGGAGTCGTACCCAAAACCTTCCTGCCGAATTATAACGAATTTTATGACAAAAGATGGTTCTCTTCATCACGGGAGCTTAATCAGAATAGTACATATATATTAGGGCAGCAAGTATCTGTCGGGATCAATCTGATATTTGAAACTCAAAAAACCAGATTCGCAATAGAAATATGCGAAGATCTTTGGACTCCGATACCGCCTTCATCCATACATAGCCTGAACGGAGCGGAAATAATTTTCAACCTGTCAGCCAGCAACGAAACTACTGGTAAACATGGCTATCGTAAACTCTTGGTAAGCCAGCAATCGGCACGATGCATTGCAGGATATGTTTATGCAGCCGCAGGAAACGGAGAATCTACGCGGGATGTTGTATTTTCGGGCAGCAGCATGATAGCCGAAAACGGAGAAATATTGTCCGAAACAGAACGTTTTTCATTTGAAAGCAAACTTATAATAAATGAAATAGACGTTGAAAAAATTAAAAATGACCGACTGAGAAACAAATCGTTTTCAACAGTCGAATATGATAATTTCGGAAAAATAAATTATCAATTCATAAACATTAATACTGAAGACAATAAAAACCAGAATTTCACACTGCACCGATATATCAATCCTACCCCATTCGTTCCGTCTTCTGATACATTAGATGAAAGATGTTCCGAAATTTTTTCCATCCAAACAGGAGGTTTAGCCAAAAGGCTTCTGCATACAGGCATTGACAAATGCGTAATAGGAGTTTCGGGAGGGTTGGATTCTACACTTGCATTGCTTGTACTTGTAAAAACATTTGAGAAATTGAATATTTCCTCCAAAAATATTATTGGCATCACTATGCCCGGATTCGGCACAACCGACAGGACATATAATAACGCCATCGAATTAATGAAAAAACTAAAGATATCTATAAAGGAAATATCAATAAAAGACGCCGTAATTCAGCATTTCAAAGACATCGAACATGATAAGAACGTACATGATGTAACTTACGAAAATTCACAGGCGAGAGAACGCACCCAAATACTTATGGATTATGCCAATAAAGTCAACGGGTTGGTTATCGGGACAGGAGATTTATCGGAATTGGCTTTGGGATGGTGCACTTACAACGGCGATCATATGTCGATGTACGCCGTCAATTCGGGAATACCTAAAACTTTAGTTAAAACACTGGTTTCGTGGGTTGCCGATACGCAACTGGACAAACAGTCCCAAAAAGTGTTGAAAGATATTGTGGAAACTCCGATAAGCCCCGAATTGCTCCCGACAGATAAAAACGGAAATATTTTACAAAAAACAGAAGATACGGTAGGACCGTACATCCTGCACGACTTCTTCTTATACAATATGATGCGTTTCGGTTTCGAGCCTCTCAAAATATATTATCTTGCTCAGGTTGCTTTTAAAGGAGAATATACAAAAGAGATTATCCTAAAATGGTTGAAAGTATTTTACAAAAGATTCTTCACACAGCAATTCAAACGCACATGTATGCCCGACGGACCAAAAGTAGGATCAATTAACCTTTCACCACGGGGCGACTGGCGTATGCCGAGCGATGCGTCCTATTCATTATGGATGAAACAATTAGACGAAATAAAATAGTTGCATAGACAATAATATATTGTTTTTCAAGCAATTAATTAGAAAGTTTCTTTTGAAACTAAAAAAATATTAATAGCTTTGCTGTTCTATTTTTAATTTTTTTCACAAAATGAATAAAAAACTTTTAACAGCAATTGCTCTTTTTACCAATATCACATTGGCAACTGCAGGAGGACTCCTTACTAATACGAACCAAAGTATACATTTTCTCCGTAATCCTGCACGGGACGCATCTACCGAAATAGACGCGATTTATACCAACCCCGCAGCCTTAATCAAATTAGATCAGGGGTTTCATTTTTCGATCAACAACCAAAGTGCATTTCAAACACGTACAATAAAAACGACATTTGCTCCTTTTAAAGGTTTTGGAGATAGCGAAACAAAAAAGTTTAAAGGAACGGCAGCCGTTCCTATCATTCCCAGCGTATTCGGAGTATACAGAATAAAAGATTGGGCTATTTCGGGAAGTTTCGCCATTGCAGGTGGCGGCGGTAAAGCCACGTTCGACAACGGGCTTCCATCATTCGAGGCAGGATTGTCAACGCTTCCGATGATAATAAACAAAATAGGGCAAGCCGTTCCCGGAGGAATGACTGCCGACAAATACTCCGTCGATGCCTATATGAAAGGATCATCCATAATATACGGATTGCAACTTGGCGGAACGTATAAAATCAACGACATGTTTTCTGCCTTTGGCGGATTCCGCCTCAACATTGTCAACAATGGCTACGAGGGACACCTTCGGAATTTAAAATCAAATCCTACCTCGGCAGCATTGGGCTACAATGGTGCAATGGTGAGTGCCGACAAAATTATAGATATGGCTCTGGCAAATACTACCGATCCGAAGGAACAAGCCAGTTTAGGTTTACTGAAAAAAGCATCTACTGACGGCGTTTATCTTGATTGCGACCAGACAGGTTGGGGAGTCGCTCCGATTTTAGGCGTGAATTTCAGTTACGACAATTTGAACGTTGGTATAAAATACGAATTTAAAACAAACCTGAATGTAGAAAACAAAACAAAAGTAGACGATACGGGCATGTTTAAACACGGCGTAAACACTCCTCACGACATTCCCGCTTTACTTACAATCGGCGCTTCATACAGAATTATTCCACAACTGACAGTCAGTGCAGGATATCATCATTTCTTCGATTCGGATGCTAAAATGGACGGTGGAAAACAAAAATACATCAACGGGGGTACAAACGAATATCTTGGAGGAGTTGAGTTTCAGCTGAACAGAATATTCTTATTCAGCGGAGGTTTTCAAATCACTCGATATGGAGTAACGGACGACTATCAGAAAGATTTGAGCTTTGCCTGTAATTCCTATTCAATCGGATTAGGTGGTGCTGCAAACGTTACTTCAAAGGTGAGAATCAACATCGGTTATTTCTGGACAACATATTCCGATTGGAAAAGGGATGTGCCGAGCTATGCAGGTCTAGGAATGGCGGGTAAAGACGTATTTTCGAGAACAAATAAAGTATTCGGGGCAGGAGTTGATTTTTCTTTTTAATATATATCGGATAAATACAAACAAAAAACCGTTATCTTTTTGATAACGGTTTTTTATTATTCGCTTAAAAATTCATGAATATGCTGTGCCGTTTTTCGTCCCGAGGCAATACTGGTTACAACCAATGACTGCCCACTGACGCAATCTCCCGCAGCAAACACCTTTACGACGTTAGTAACTCGGTTCTGATCCGTACAAATATTATGACGCAAATCATCGACTTCCAGTCCCATGTCTTTTATCAGACCATCTTGTACAGGATGCAAAAAGCCTAAAGCCAAGAATACATAATCTATCTCCAGAATTTCTGGTTTTCCGATTTCTTTCATCGTAATTTTACCCGATTTTTCATCTTTTATCCATTCGATCTCAACTAACTCGACAGCCTTCAAAACTCCGTTTTCGCCTATAAAGCGTTTCGTGTTGACAGACCATCTGCGTTCACAGCCTTCAAGATGAGAAGATGAAGTTTTCAATATATTCGGGAATGGCACAGGCCACGTATCTTCGATTTTCAGGCTATCCAGAGTCGGCGGTTTCGGCATAATTTCGATCTGCATTATATTGGCGGCTTTTTGTCTGTTGGCAGTACCAATACAGTCCGAGCCTGTATCTCCGCCTCCGATAACCAGTACGTTCTTACCTTTTACATTTATAATCTCATCTTTGGGCACATCTTCTTTTGCCACGAGCCTGTTTTCCATAGTCAAATATTCCATTGCGAAATATACTCCTTTCAGATCACGCCCTTCAACAGGCAAATCTCGCGGAACCTGTGATCCGATAGCCACACATACGGCATCGTATTCTTTCAAAATATCATTGGCTTTTATGTCTTTACCAATCTCGGCGTTTGACATAAACTTCACGCCTTCTGCCTGCATCAGATCGAGTCGGCGATCAATAATATTTTTATTCAGTTTAAAATCGGGAATACCGAAACGGAGAAGTCCGCCTATACTGGAATTCTTTTCGTAAACAGTGACATCATGCCCTTTGTGGTTAAGCTGATTCGCTACAGCCAGTCCCGAAGGACCCGATCCTATAACAGCAACCTTTTTTCCTGATCTGTTTTTGGGGATTCGGGGTTGAATATAACCTTCGGTAAAAGCGTGTTCCAATGCCGACGCTTCATTTTCCCTGATTGTTACGGGCGATCTGTGCAAAGAGAGTACGCAAGTCTTTTCACAAGGAGCAGGACATATACGTCCCGTAAATTCGGGAAAATCATTTGTAGACATCAGTACCTCTGCCGCAAGTTTCCAATTCCCTTTATATATATAATCCTGCCATTCGGGCATCTTATTTCCTAACGGACATCCCCATTGGCAAAACGGCACACCGCAATCCATACAACGCGATGCCTGCTGGCGGCGATCTTCGGTATTAAGCGTTTGCTCAACTTCGCCGAAATCAAGTATTCTTTCTTGACGGGGACGATAGCCCGCTTCTTTTCTTTTTATAGTTAAAAATGCTTTCGGATTTCCCATAACGGTTTTTCAATAATCAAATTCCACTTTCGCTATCTTTTCTTTGATAGCTTCCAATTTTTCATCTTGCAATACTTTTTTATACTCTATCGGCATCACCTTAATGAATTTATTGACTTCTTCTTCCCAATTGTCGAGTATATATTTAGCCAGTTCACTCTGAGTATATTGATAATGACTGGCAATCAGTTGCTTAAGTTCGCGACTGTCGGCAAGATCCTCGATCAACGACAATTCAACCATTTCCATATTGCAATAGAAATCAAAATCGCCGCTCTTATTATATACATAAGCAATTCCGCCACTCATTCCTGCTGCAAAGTTGCGTCCCGTATTGCCTAATACGACTGTTCGTCCGCCTGTCATATATTCGCAACAGTGATCGCCTACACCTTCGACTACAGCCGTAGCCCCGCTGTTTCGCACGCAAAACCGTTCGCCAACCTGTCCGTTTATGTACACTTCGCCAAATGTAGCACCATACAAAAGCGTATTCCCTGAAATAATATTATTTTCGGGTTTGAATGTAGAGGTTTTTGGTGCAACTACCACAATCTTTCCTCCCGACAAACCTTTCCCGAGATAATCATTGGCATCGCCTTCGAGCCTGAATGTTATCCCTTTTGACAAAAATGCACCGAAACTCTGTCCCGCAGAGCCTTTAAACGAACATTGGATAGTATTGTCAGGCAATCCGTCATTACCATAATGCTTGGCTATCTCACCCGATAACATAGCTCCGACAGCTCTGTCCGTATTCCTTATGTTTCGTGACATTTCAACGGGCATACCTTTTTCGATAGCAGGACGTGCCGTTTTGACCAATTCGTAATCAATTACACCTTCAAGTTTATGATCCTGTTCTCTGACATGCATAATAGCATTCGTCTCAGCCTCTTTGGGATAATACATTATTCTGGAAAAATCCAACTTTTTCAACTTATCGTTAGATTCATCTTTCATATATTTTAATAAATCGGCACGTCCGATTATATCGTCCAGTTTTTTTACTCCAAGCAAAGCAAGGTGTTCACGTACTTCTTCTGCTAAAAAATTGAAGTAATTGATCAAATATTCACTCCTTCCGATAAACTTCTTCCTTAATTCTTCGTTTTGGGTTGCAACTCCGACTGGACAAGTATTTAAGTGGCACTTACGCATCATAACGCATCCCAATACAATAAGCGCGCTTGTAGCAAAACCAAACTCTTCCGCGCCAAGCATCGCGGCTACAACTATATCGTGTCCCGTTTTAAGTTGCCCGTCAGCCTGAAGCCTTATTTGTCCGCGAAGATTATTCAACACCAACGTCTGTTGCACCTCCGACAAACCTATCTCTAAAGGCAACCCCGCATGCTTAATGGAACTCATCGGGCTTGCGCCTGTTCCGCCTTCACAACCGCTGATCAATATCAGATCGGCTTTTGCCTTAGCCACTCCTGCGGCAATAGTCCCTACCCCGCTTTCGGATACGAGTTTTACGCTGACAACAGCCTTCGGGTTTACATTCTTAAGATCGAATATAAGCTGGGCTAAATCTTCAATCGAATATATATCGTGATGCGGCGGCGGAGATATCAAGGATATCCCGGGAATAGAGTGCCTTGTCTGCGCAATGATTTTGTCTACTTTAAATCCGGGAAGTTGTCCTCCTTCTCCGGGTTTTGCGCCTTGAGCTATCTTGATCTGAATTTCATCGGCATTTACCAAATATTCTGTTGTAACGCCGAATCTCCCCGAAGCTACTTGTTTAATAGCCGATCGGGCATTTGTAGCGAAACGTTCAGCCAGTTCGCCGCCTTCTCCGGTATTACTTTTTCCTCCAATGGCATTCATTGCTATTGCCATGGCTTCGTGTGCTTCACGGCTGATCGAACCGAAAGACATCGCTCCTGTAACAAAACGTTTAGTTATTTCGGATGCGGGTTCTACTTCATTAATATCGACAGGGGCATCAGACGCTTTATAATCGATGAAATCCCTTAGGAACAATTTTTCTTTTTTATGATCTATCGAATCTGTATATTCTTTAAATTTCTTATAAGAACCCAAGCGCGTCGCTAATTGCAGTTTGGTTATCGTATCAGGATTCCAAGCATGTAGTTCTCCGTTCCTTCTCCATGAATACACGCCCTGATTTATTAAAACAGGATTATCGAACTCATCCCCGAAAGCTTCATAAAAAGGAGATAAAGTGTCCGATGCAATATCATCCAAATCTATGCCTTCTATTTTAGAGGTCGTCCCTTTAAAATACTTTTCAATAACGGCAGAACTGATACCGATCGCTTCAAAAACCTGCGCTCCTATATAACTCTTCAAAGTGGATATTCCCATTTTAGAGAGCGTTTTCAACAACCCTTTATGAATGGCTTTTATATAATTTTTTTGTGCTGTATGAAAATCCAAATGAATGTTGCCGTTTTTAATCAGATCGTCAAGAATGGCATACGAAAGATAAGGATTTACGGCATTAGCTCCATATCCGAACAACAAAGCAAAATGCATAACTTCACGAGGTTCCGCAGATTCCACTACAATATCTATCTGCATTCGCTTGCGGCGATCTACCAAATAATGATGTACTGCCGACACAGCCAGCAAAGACGGGATTGGAGCATGATCTTTATCAACGCCTCTGTCTGTCAGAATAATATAATTATCTCCGTTGTCAACCGCTTTCTCGGCTCTCTGACAAAGCTTTTCGATTGCCTTTTCCAAAGCATCTGTGTCGCCTGCTTCAAACAGCATTGGAATTACAGTCGTTTTAAAACCTTTATATTCCAGATGCATAAGCAAATCGAGTTCACGATTCGACAATATAGGGTGCGTAAGTCCAACCATTTTACAATGCTCGGGCATCGGACGAAGTATATTCTTATGAATAGAACCGATATAACCCGACAAATTCATCACCAGCTCCTCACGGATAGGATCAATCGGCGGATTGGTCACTTGCGCAAACAATTGCCTGAAGTAAGCGAACAGCCTGTACCGGTTGTCCGATATGACGGCAATAGGTGCATCGTTCCCCATAGAACCGACGGGTTCTTTTGCTTCGGTTGCCATCGGCATAATAGTCCGTTCAATATCTTCCTTGAAGTAACCGAACACTTTCAACAGTTTATTATAATCTTCCACCGTAGACTTGATGCTTCTCCCTGAAGATATGTCGTCCAGCGATATTCTGTTCTTGTTCAGCCATTCTCTGTACGGATAGGCTTTTGCAAGATTTTCTTTCAATTCGGGATCGTATTGTATGATACCTGTTTCGGTATCAACCATCAGCATTTTACCGGGTTTCAATCGACCTTTTTCTTTTATTTCGGAAGGTTCGAAAGAGAGCACGCCCGTTTCGGAAGCCACTACCATCATGTTGTTGTGCGTTATCAAATAACGTGCAGGGCGTAAACCGTTCCTGTCAAGCAATCCTCCTGCATATCTGCCATCCGAAAACAATATCGTGGCAGGTCCGTCCCAAGCTTCCATCAGTATACTGTGATATTCATAAAATGATTTGAGATCGGACGAAATAGGATTCTTTGAATTCCACGATTCGGGCACCATCATAGCCAAAGCATGCGGCAAAGATTTGCCCGACATCACCAGAAATTCAAGAACATTATCGAACGAAGCGCTGTCGCTCATGCCATATTGTATTATCGGCCAGATGTTTTTCATGTCGCCGAATGTCTCTGATTTTACAACGCTCTCACGAGCTTCCATCCAAATCCTGTTGCCGCGTATGGTATTGATTTCCCCGTTGTGACCGATCAGTCGGAATGGTTGTGCGAGATCCCAAGTAGGGAAAGTATTCGTACTGAATCGGGAATGAACGAGAGCAATACCGCTGGTGAAATTAGGATTCAGCAAATCGGGAAAATAATGCCTCAATTGCAATGAGGTAAGCATCCCTTTGTAGATAATTCTTTTAGTGGACAGACTCACTATATAGGAATTCCGCTTGTCTTTGATGGGAGAAGCCAATAACGCTTTCTCAACTTTTTTACGCAAAAGATAGAGTTTCAGTTCCAATTGATCTTGCGTAAGATCTTTGTCGCTGACTATAAACAGTTGCTTTATTTGAGGTTCATTCTGTCGGGATATTTCGCCTAAAATGTCACTATTGACAGGGACATCACGGATAGCGAGCAGTTTTAAACCTTCCTGTTCTATCGAGTTCTGAATTATATTTGTATAAAGTTCCGAATCAACCTTATCTTTCGGCAGGAAAACCAAACCTGTGCCGTAATGTCCTTTTTCGGGAACGGGTATTCCTTGCAGCAAAATAAATTCGTGCGGAATCTGAATCATAATTCCTGCACCATCGCCTGTTTTATTATCCGCACTTTCTGCTCCCCGGTGTGTCATATTTTCGAGAACCTGCAACCCGTTCTCTACAATGGAGTGCGATTTTGCTCCATTCAAATGGAGTACTAAACCGACTCCACAGGCATCATGTTCGTAAAGAGGGTCATACAATCCTTTCTGCTCTGCTAATAGTTGATCCTGCATGCTGATATAAATTGAATTAATTATAATACTTTTGTAGCATAAAAATGCAAATATAACAATATTTTATTAGCAATATCAGCTTATTAAATGCATAAATTTATATTTTAAGCAAAAAAACAAATAAAATAATTTATTATAAAAATAAACAGAAACTTAACTTTTAAAATTTTGAAAATAAAACTAAATAAATTATATTTGCGGCATCGAGAACACAAAGCAACAAATACTTGAACTTTACACCGGTTTTCTTTGTTTAAAAAAATATAAAGATTTTTGTTTTAAGGTTTTCTTGGATTAACATACACTCATATTCTTACATATATAAATATACTTTTTATGGCAAGATTTTACAACATTGAGACTAACAAAAAGAGCAACGTTTCGGAATGTGATCCGTTTGCAATAACGGATAAGCAGGAAGAGAACACAGAGTATGCGTCTACTTATACAGAAGTTCTTCGCATATTCAAAGAAGCTCTTAGTTACGTCGATATAACCAAAATAATAAGGAGACTGTAAAGAGACTTGGGTCTTCTTCCTTCATTATTTATTGTCAGTAGAATTATTGACTGATAGTTCTTGCCGCCAACATAAAAAATATAAACAGTTATCTGAACCGATAGCTGTTTTTTTATATAATATAGTTTTAAACATAATTATCGGGTTAGTTGTTATTAGAATAATAAAAAACAAAGAATATGAAAAAGATTTTATTTACACTATTCGTTATTGTGACGCTTTCGGCATGCGGAAGTGCATACAATACCCAACTTAAACAAATTGAATTGGGTATGACAAAAGAACAGGTTACCACATTGATGGGCGATAAATATACGGAAGCAGGACGCGGAAGCATGGGCGACGAAACGATTGAATATAAAGACAGATATAAGAACCATTGGTTTTTCGAATTTACAGACAATCAGCTGGTTAAATGGTATAAAGAAACGGAAAAATAATTATTCGCAATAAAAAATAAAGAGGATGGCAGTAGTGTCATCCTCTTTATTTTTTCCTCTTATAAATCTTCATTAACGCAAGGAAGGAAAATGAAGTTACGGTCATCAGCATCGCTCGGAGATAATCATAAACATTCGTTTTATTAATAAAAATAAGGACAACATTCGCGACAAATCCGATAACGGACAGCATAAACATTACCTTGCAGAATTTATACATATTCATCAGAGAAACAATTTATAAACAATACTTTTTTCAAAGATAATAAAGCTTTACCTTACTTTTTTGTCATAAAAGAACATATTAAGGCGTATTTTTATTTTTTCACAAATTATATTTCTTCCCGATAGAAAAGAATTTTTTACATTTGCAGTGTAAAAGCATTTGTGTTCTATGGATTATTATGACATACACACTCATGATGTTCCTCCGCCGACGGAAGAGGATGAGCAGCGTCGCCCGTATATTTTAGACGTCTACCCTTTAGGGTTTGAAGATGCTAAAGACAGTTTGTCAGAATGTTTTTTTTCGTGCGGCATTCACCCGTGGTATTCGGAAGATGCTGAACCCCAATTGAAATTCTTAAAAGAAATCGTGAACGATAGCCGTATCATCGCGATCGGAGAAGCCGGCTACGATAAACTGAAAGGGCCTGATCTAAAAACACAACAATATATTTTTGAAAGCCAGATAGAGTTGTCCGAAAAACTTCAAAAACCTCTTATTATCCATTGTATAAAATGCTGGGAAGAATTGATACAGTCATATAAAAAATATGCTCCCAAACAAACTTGGATTATACACGGTTATCGAGGAAAACCCGAATTGACAAGACAATTACTGAATTTCGGATTTTATTTTTCAATCGGAGATAAGTTCAACAAGGAGTCAATATCTGAAATACCTTTGGATCATATTTTCTGTGAAACCGACGATGACGATATTACAATAGAATCCGTTTATGAAGAACTTGCCGAAACATTAGGTATGCCGATCGAAGATTTGTGCGGGCAAATCGAAAATAACGTAAAGAAAGTTTTTCCTCAACTTATTTCCGAAAAGGCAATATAATTACAAAAATTTCAATAAATTTGCAGTAGTTTATAATACAAAAATGAATTATTATTCAACATCACATTCAGTTGAGTATAATGCTTTTCAGAAGAGCACAGTAAATAATATTCCTTATAAAAATATAATCAAACCTCGATTTTTGTCGAGGTTTTTTATTTATAATCGAAATCAAAAAAACTATGAATAAAAAAAGTTTAGTCTCTATTACAGATTATACAAAGGACGACATTTTAAGAATACTTCGATTAACTGAAAAATTCGACAATAATCCGAATAGAGATTTGCTTAACGGGAAGGTATGCGCAACGCTTTTTTTTGAACCCTCCACAAGAACACGCCTTAGTTTCGAAACGGCAGTCAATCGGCTGGGAGGGAAAATAATCGGGTTTTCAGATGCTTCTACCACAAGTTCGACAAAAGGGGAAACCCTTAAAGATACAATCGCAATGGTAAACAACTATGCCGATATAATTATTATGAGGCACCATCTTGAAGGAGCTGCCCGGTATGCTTCGGAAATATCCGAAGTTCCTATTATAAACGCAGGAGACGGAGCAAACCAACACCCTACGCAGACAATGCTTGACATCTATTCCATATATAAAACGCAGGGCAAACTCAACGATATAACCATAACCATCGTAGGCGATCTGAAATATGGACGTACGGTACATTCTCTGATTATAGGAATGTCTCACTTCAATCCGATTTTTCATTTTATTGCACCCGAAGAATTAAAATTGCCTGATACATATAAAAAATTCTGCAACGAACATAACATCCGCTACACGGAACAAACTGATTTTTCAGAGGAAGCCATAAATGAAGCGGATATCCTGTATATGACACGCGTACAGAGAGAACGTTTCACCGATCTGATGGAGTACGAAAAAGTTAAGAACGTATATATTCTGAAAAAAGAAATGCTGAATAAATCGAAAGAAAATTTGAGAATATTACACCCTCTCCCTCGCGTAAACGAAATAGAACGTGATATCGACGACAATCCGAAAGCGTATTACTTCGAGCAGGCAAAAAACGGGGTGTTTACGCGGCAAGCCATTATATGTGACAGTCTCGCAATCGACATTGAATAAAACAAAAGAAAGATTATGGAAGAACAAAGAAAAGAACTGCAAGTAGCTGCTCTGGAAAACGGAACGGCAATAGATCATATACCGTCCGATCAGGTATTCAAAGTAGTGTCGCTTCTGGAACTCGAGAAACTAAAGAATCCTATTACAATAGGGAATAACCTTGAAAGCAAAAAAATGGGACGGAAAGGTATTATAAAGATAGCCGACAAATTTTTTGCTCAGGACGAACTGAACAGAATAGCGCTTATCGCACCAAACGTAGTTCTGAATATTATAAAAGACTATAAAGTCATTGAAAAAAAACATGTTGAATTACCGCAAATCATCACGAATATCGTCAGATGTAATAATCCGAAATGCATAACTAATAACGAACCCATGCAAACCAAGTTCGAAATTACAGATAGAAATAATATAGAGTTAAAATGTTTATATTGTGATATAAAAATACAGAAAGATGATATCATTTTGATATAAAATAATCAGCAAAACCCCTTAATATTAATAAATATTAACACAAAACACAGCTACAAAACCAACAAACAACATCATTTAGTAAGATTAATAAAATTATCTTTGCAAAAAAGATTGTCAGCAAACTATGATTGATTCGAATGCTAAAATTCTTCTGATTTATACGGGTGGTACTATCGGTATGGTCGAAAATCCGCAAACAGGAACGCTGGAAGCATTCAACTTCAGTCATATATACAATCACCTGCCCGAACTGAACAGACTTCGCTTTTCTGTCGATACTATAGTTTTTGATCCCGTTATTGACTCATCCGATATTGCGCCAAAGCATTGGAAAGAAATTGTTCGCATAATAGAAAAAAATTATGCCGATCATGACGGGTTTGTTATACTGCACGGAACTGATACGATGGCATATACGGCATCGGCACTGAGTTTCATGATTGAGAACCTCAACAAGCCCATTGTTCTCACAGGTTCACAACTACCTATCGGTAAGCTGCGTACAGATGCGAAAGAAAATCTGATCACTGCAATGGAAATCGCAGCGGAAAAAGACATAATCGGAAATCCGATAGTACCCGAAGTATGTATCTTTTTCCAGAATTATCTTTTAAGAGGAAACCGGACTACCAAGGTGAATGCAGACAACTTCAATGCTTTTTATTCTTACAATCATCCCTACCTTGCCAAATCGGGCATTCATATCCGTTATGACAGAAAAAACATACTGCCTGTTCAGGATAAAAAAACGATATTCCATTATGCAATGGATGAACATATTATCATCCTGAAACTTTTTCCCGGCATGAACAGGCAGGCTGTAGAATCCATACTTTCGATTAAAGGAATAAAAGCCGTAGTATTAGAAACTTATGGACTTGGAAACGCACCAAGGTTAAGATGGTTTATAGATGCCGTTACAGAAGCCACCAAAAGAGGCGTCATTGTCGTAAATATTACTCAATGCGCAACGGGAAGCGTGGAGATGCAACGCTACCAGACAGGACAGGAACTGCTGAAAGCAGGAGTAATCAGCGGTTATGATTCAACCGTGGAAGCGGCCATTACAAAACTAATGTACTTAATAGGGCACAACTATTCGAAAGAAGATATAGTTATAAGAATGCGCGTTCCTTTAGCCGGAGAGATTACCCGTCCCGATGAAAGAGACTTCTGAGATACTTGACAATCTGAAACTTTTATCAGAAAAAGCCAAACCCGACTTTCTTCTGTTTTACAAAAAGAACAAGAAAAGACTGGAAAAAATGGATTATGAAATACAATCCATCCATGAAGAAGCCGTTTCGGAAATAGACTGCCTGTCATGTGCCAACTGCTGCCGAACACTTGGACCCGCCATACAGGATAAAGACATAGAACGCATTTCGAAACATCTTAAAACAAAGCCTTCCACGATTGTAGAGGAGTATATGCGGATAGACGAAGACGGCGATTATGTTTTCAGAATAATGCCCTGCCCGTTTCTAATGGAGGATAATTATTGTTCAATATACGAAGTAAGACCGAAGGCTTGCAGGGAATATCCGCATACCGACAGAAAAAAATTCAGTCAGATATATAAATTAACTGTGAAAAATTCTGAAACTTGCCCGATAGCATACAAAGTATTAGTGGACTTGACAAAAAAATAGTTTCCTTTGTATCCCTTTTATAAAGAAGCAATATGTATAGAACAGGAATAATACTTTTTATCATTATATCATTCAGTATTAAGTGTTTGGGGCAACAGCCACAGATAAATGCTGTTGACACGATTCCTTACGATTCTGTAAATATTGTACTCAAAAATAAAACGGATCTGATTATCGAGTCCGTTTTCAAACCGACGCCCGAACTAAACAACGCGGACAGTATCCGACAAGCATTCGACGATCTTCCTTCATTCGGAATTTATAAGAATAACTATATTGTAACCGGAACTGCTGTGGGTGTAAAGCCAACGGAAGATAATTCCGACGCAAAATTCCAGATCAGTTTTATGCAGAGGGTTACAAACAGCGTACTGCCTTTCAATACGTATTTATTCATCACATATACGCAGCTGGCATACTGGGATATATATAAAGAATCCTTCCCCTTTGGAGATATAAACTTTAATCCAACTCTGGGGATAGGAAAAGTGCTTTCTCATAACAATCGTTTTTTAGGAACTGTTTTCTTTCAGTTGGAACACGAATCGAACGGAAAAGACAAAGAAGATTCAAGAAGCTGGAACAAGATCAGTTTAGGTACGATACTAACATTAAACAGGCACTGGAACGTACAGGGTAAACTCTGGATTCCATTGGTAGACGGCGAAAACAATAAGAACATCGCAAGTTATAAAGGCTGGGGACACTTCGGTGTCGACTACAATAACAGAAGATTGAATTTAGGACTATTGTTAACAAAAAGAGCTGGTAAATTCTTCGATCATAACGTTACGATCAATTTTTCATATCGGATATTCAAGAAAGAGAATCAGCACCTGTTCGTTGAATACTATAACGGTTATGGAGAGAATCTGCTCTTCTTTAATAAATACCATCATCGTATCAGGATAGGATTTGTTATACAACCAAGTTTATTACGCATATATTAAATTACATAAATTTATTTCTTCGTTCAACAAATATTTAGTTGATTTGCACGGTTTTTGGTTATTATCTTATTATTAATACAATAATGAAAATAGTACATACTGTTTCAGAGATCGAAAAAGAGCTTTCCACTGCTAAAAAAGAAGGACTCCAAATCGGTTTTGTCCCCACAATGGGCGCACTGCATGAAGGGCATTTATCTCTTATAAAGAAAAGTATTGAAGATAACGATTTTACGGTCGTCAGCATCTTCGTCAACCCGACTCAGTTTAACGATAAAAATGATTTCGATAAATATCCACGCAATGTCGAACAAGACGCAAAGTTATTGGAACGGACAGGAGTCGATATCGTATTTGCCCCGACCGAACGGGAAATCTATCCCGAACCAGATACAAGGCAATTTGATTTCGGGAAGTTGGACAAAGTAATGGAGGGAAAGTTCCGCCCGGGACATTTTAACGGCGTTGCCCAAGTTGTAAGCCGACTGTTCGGCATCGTTGAGCCTGACAAAGCTTATTTCGGGGAGAAGGATTTTCAACAACTTGCCATTATCCGAAATATGACAAAACAGCTTAACCTGCCTGTTCAGATCATAGGTATGCCAATTCTGAGAGAAGCAAGCGGACTGGCAATGAGCAGCAGAAATGAACGTCTAACCGCCGAACAACGGAATATCGCATCCAAGATATACGAATCATTAAAAGAAAGCGCTGTCAGTTTTCAAAAAAGGACTGTTCAGGAAACGGCAGATCAAATAGTTGCTAACATTAATAAAGAACGGTATCTCAAAGTGGAATATATGGAGATAGTAGACGGAAACACTTTGCAACCGATTAATGATTGGAAAGAGACTGATTATGCGGTAGGATGCATTGCAGTATTTTGCGGAGATGTTCGCCTTATCGATAATATTACGTATTTTTGCAGATAATTAGGTGAAAAGATGAAAATTGAAAGATTAAAATCAAAAATACACAGGGTAACCGTTACCGACGCAAACCTTGATTATATAGGCAGTATAACCATTGACGAAGAATTGATGGATGCAGCCAATATAATAGAAGGCGAAAAAGTCTATATCGTTGACAATAACAACGGTGAAAGGTTTGAAACCTATGTGATCAAAGGAGAGAAAGGATCGGGGACAATATGCCTGAACGGAGCTGCCGCCCGAAAAGTACAAAAAGGAGACGTTATCATTATAATATCCTATGCTATCATGGACTTTGAAGAAGCAAAAAAGTTCAAACCGTGGATTGTTTTTCCCGACACGAAAACGAATAAGCTTATTAAATAACATTTACAATAATGTCTATACAAATATGCGGTAAGTTTATTCAACTATACCGCATATTTTTTTATTAGAATTTTATGTACTCGTATAGAGATATACTCAAGGTAAGCCTTCCTATCATTCTGGGGTTGCTTGCTCAAAACGTAATACAAATTACCTCTGCCATATTTCTGGGACGCGTCGGTCCCGTAGAATTCGGTGCGGTCGGACTGGCGGGAATATACTACATTGCCATATTCATGGTGATTTTCGGATTCAGCGTGGGCGCTCAGATCATGATCAGCCGGCGTAACGGCGAAAAACAATATACAGAAATAGGAAATATTCTGCTGCAAGGCATTTTATTTCTCGAAATACTGGCAGTAATCCTGTTCATATTTACGTCTTACATTTCTTCCCATTTTCTTCCGGTGATGATGAAATCGCATGCCGTATATGAGGCAGCCGAAGAATATCTGAACTGGCGGACTTTCGGTTTCTTTTTCTCGTCTATCAACGTCATGTTCAGAGCCTTTTACGTCGGAATAGCGCGTACATCGGTGCTTACGCTCAACGCAATTGTAATGGCTGTAATAAACACGATCGCCGACTACCTGCTGATATTCGGAAAATTCGGTTTTCCCGAAATGGGCGTTGCTGGAGCAGGAATAGCAGCCGTATTATCCGAGATTTCTTCTGTAATCTTCTTTATTGTATATACTTACAAAACCGTCGATCTTGAAAAATACGGACTGAAAAAACCGAAATTCGATTTCTCGATTATCGGACGCATTCTGCACATATCTATTTTCACAATGATACAATATGCCGTTTCCAACTCCACGTGGTTTATATTCTTTCTGGCTATCGAGAATCACGGCGAAATGGATTTGGCTATAACGACTATTGTCAGAAGTCTGTATATGATATTCTTCATACCGATGAATGCCCTTTCCACAACCGCCAACACTTTGGTAGGAAATACTATGGGTGCGGGACAAACCACAAAAGTTTTGCCTCTAATAAAACGGATAGCTTTAATGAACCTCGCTATAATTATAGTATTCGTTATAATAACCGTAATAGCCCCCAAATTATGGATATCACTGATCGCATCGGCAAACAATCCTCAATTAGTGCAGGATACTGTACTCCCGCTGTTGGTGTTGGTAGGCGCTTTACCTATGATTAGTATCAGCACCGTATTATTCAACTCCATATCGGGAACAGGAAATACGGCTAAAGCCCTTCTTCTGGAAGCAATTACGATGGTGTTTTACCTAATAGGAATTTTCTATATTATATATTATAAAAAATCGTCCGTTGCCGTTTGCTGGACCGTTGAATATATTTACTGGGGAATTCTGCTTATCATGTCTTACATCTATCTGAAAAAAAGGAAACTGGCAAACCAAAAAAGTATAAATTAAAAGAGGGGAATAAAATTTTATTCCCTCTTTTAGTTAAATGATAAGTTAGTCCTATTTTATACGCATTGCGTAGAAAGATCTGTATACGAAAACCAATGCTGCCAGAAGGAATGCAAATCCTATAAACATACTGTATTCAGGCAGTTCGATCGCTATTTCAACAGCCAATAAACCAAACAGAGTAGAGAATTTGATTATCGGATTCAAAGAAACGGAAGAAGTATCTTTATAAGGATCGCCTACCGTATCTCCGACAACCGTTGCCGCATGCAGGCTCGTATTTCTTTCTTTGAGCTCAACTTCCACAATTTTTTTCGCATTATCCCATGCACCACCGGCATTAGCCATAAATATGGCTTGGAATAAGCCAAAAACAGCAATGGAGATAAGATAAGCCACAAAAAAGTTAGGATCGATAAAAGCAAAAGCAAGAGTGATAAACAAAAGTGCAAGGAATATATTCCACATACCTGTCTGGGCATATTGCGTACATATCCTGACAACTGCTTTAGAATCTTTTATATCAGCCTCTTCTTTTTCCAGATTAATATTTTTCTTTATATAATCCACGGCACGATACGCTCCTGTCGTCACAGCCTGCATAGATGCACCCGAGAACCAATAAATCACAGCACCCCCGCAAATAAAACCGAGAATGATAGGAGCATCGGTCAGGCTGATATGTAACAATCCGAGACTCTCCAATACAAGTATGATAGAGAATATCATAGTAGTAGCGCCAATTACAGCCGTACCTATCAGTACAGGTTTTGCCGTTGCCTTAAATGTATTTCCTGCGGAGTCGTTTTCTTCCAAAAATTCTTTCCCTTTTTCAAAATCGGGTGTAAATCCGAAATCTTTCTCTATTTCTTCAGAGATATTAGGAATGGATTCGATTCTTGACAGTTCAAAAACCGATTGTGCATTGTCGGTAACAGGTCCGTAACTGTCGACTGCAATAGTAACAGGTCCCATACCCAAAAAGCCGAATGCGACAAGCCCGAATGCGAAAATAGAAGGGTGAGACATTACCTGATCGAGTCCCTGCATCGAAACAAGATAAGCTATTGCCATAAGTCCGGCTATGATTAAACCTTTCCAGAAAGCGGAGAAATTTCCTGCAACCAATCCCGAAAGGATATTCAATGAAGCGCCACCTTCACGTGATGCGGTAACTACCTCGTTCACATGGCGTGATTTGGAGCTGGTAAAGGCTTTTGTTATTTCAGGGATCAACGCGGCAGCAAAAGTTCCGCAACTGATAATACTTGCCAACTTCCACCACAATCCGTCAGCCATGTCTTTTATCAGGAAATAACTTGCTGCATATGTAGCAATAATCGAAACTACGGAAGTGATCCAGATAAGTGCGGTCAAAGGATTTTCAAAGTTAAATGCGGAAGATTTTCCGTATTTCGCCGAAGCAATCGCATTGTTAATATAATATGAAAAAATGGAAGTGAACAACATTAACAAACGCATAACGAATATCCAGACAATAAACTGTGCCTGAAAATCGACATTGGTAACTGCCAGTATAATAAAAGAAATCAGGGCAACGCCTGTTACGCCGTATGTTTCGAAACCATCGGCAGTAGGACCTACGCTGTCGCCAGCATTATCCCCTGTACAGTCGGCAATAACACCCGGATTTCGCGGATCGTCTTCTTTTATATTGAATACGATCTTCATTAAGTCCGCCCCGATATCGGCTATTTTTGTAAAAATACCTCCGGCGATACGTAAAGCGGAAGCTCCCAAAGATTCACCGATAGCAAAACCGATAAGACAAGCACCTGCCATATCGCCCGGAACAAATAATAAAATAACAAGCATCATTATCAGTTCCACGGTAATCAGCATAACGCCGACACTCATCCCTGCTTTAAGAGGAATATTCACAACATCCCAGGGACGTTTACGTAATGATGCAAAAGAAGTACGGGCATTTGCAAGCGTATTGATACGAATACCGTACCATGCAACTCCGTAAGAACCTCCTATTCCGAGAACTGTCCAGAACAGAACATATATAAGGAAAGTCACCCGACTGACATGTCCTTCCACTACAATATCGGGATTGGAAAGAAAACCGAAATAGATAATCATAACGACAGAAATGATTATCAATAAGTATATAAGGAATTTTCCCTGTTGTAACAGGTAGGTTTTACAGGTTTCGTAAATCGTTTTGGCAACATTGAGCATAGATTTATGTGCCGGCAGTTTTTTGATGCTTATATATTGCCACAGCCCGAATGCGATCCCCAGTAATAAAATAAGCAGTCCCCACAATAAGATATTATATCCGCTTCCGAGATTCGGGACTTTTAGGTCTGCTTCGCTTGCCATGAGAACGGAAGGAAGCATCATTAAAGATAAGATTAATAATTTCTTCATAGATTTTATTGGTATTAGTTAAATAGTTATCCTTCTATAAACCTGTAAAATACAGTATAAAAAAATCATTCATTTTAGATCAATAAAGTGAATGATTGTAATGCCGTATTTAACATTACTTTAAAATAGCTGCAATAAATGTAATTAAAAAGTTTAAAAAAAATATCTTTTTGAAAAAAAAATATAATAGTTGAATATGTTTTAAACCTTTTAGGTAAATAAATATCAATAAAAAGATTTTAGAAACTTAACAATTTGTAATTTAGTAAAAACAAAATAATCTGACTATGAACAACGCTCAATATATCAAATTAACAGTAATATACATCATATTGATCATAAACAGTCCAATTGCGTTAAACGCGCAAAACAGCAGGGGAATAAAAGTAAACGATGTACCGACAAAGAAAGCACGTTCTGAAGCCATTGTTTCAGGAAGTACGCGCATAAATGAAGAAGCTCCCGTGGTGTTCATTATCGGCGATTCGACAGTCAAAAACGGAAGAGGTTACGGCGATAACGACCAATGGGGATGGGGAAGTTTTTTCCATACATATCTGGATACGACACGTATCAGCGTCGAGAATCATGCTCTGGGCGGAACAAGCAGCCGCACGTTTTTCACAAACGGACTATGGTATAATGTACTTCCGGGAATAAAAAAGGGAGATTTCCTCTTAATACAATTCGGACATAACGACGGAGGTCCTTCAAACACGGGAAGGGCAAGAGCCTCTCTCAAAGGAATCGGAGAGGAATCGGAAGTCGTTGTTCTGGAAAGCAACGGTAAGAAAGAAGAAGTTTTCACATTCGGGCATTATTTGCGTATATACATCGAACAGGCTAAAGCTGTCGGGGCAATCCCGATCGTCCTGTCTCCTACTCCACGTAACCGATGGAAAGACGGAAAAGCCGATAAGCTGTCAGAATCATACAATAAATGGGCTAAAGAAGCAGCTGAACAGGAAAATGTCGCTTTCGTCGATCTTAATTCGATTTCATCGGACAAACTGACAAAAATGGGTGAAGAAAAAGGAAAATCGTACTTTGCGGACAGCGTCCATACAACTTACGAAGGAGCAATAATGAATGATGAATCAATAATAGAAGGGGTTTTACGAATAACGGATTTCCCGTTAAATAAATACATAATTTCAAAAAAATAAACATGAGAATCTTTATATTAAATATTGTGATGATTTTGGGCATAGCCCATTTGTCTGGACAAACAGACAGTTACAAATTCATATTGTCTGACACAAAAACAGAAGCGGATTACACAACGGTTACACCTCAAACTATTTACGGTGAAAATTCTGTCTTTGGTTACGACCTCAACTCATCACCATCGGACGGGAAACCGTTTTTCTTTTCAGTTGATGTCAAAGAAGGCAACTATCTGGTTACGGTAATTATCGGAAGTAAAAACTATCCGACTAACACAACCGTAAAAGCAGAATCGAGAAGATTGATGCTTGAAAACATCGAAACCCGAAAAGGAGAATTTAAAACCGAATCTTTTGTAGTTAATATCCGCAATACAAAAATAAACGACAGCACTTCTGTAAAAATAAAGCCCCGCGAGGTAGATAAACTGATCTGGGACAACAAACTTACTCTGGAGTTTAACGGGAAAAATCCGTCCGTAACAAAAATCGTAATAGAAAGGAAAGACAATATTCCTACAATATTCTTGGCGGGAAATTCCACAGTTGTCGATGACGGTAACGAGCCTTGGTGTGGCTGGGGGCAAATGATACCCGGATTCTTTAACGATGAAATCGTCATTGCCAACTATGCAGAATCGGGAGAAGCGGCAAATACTTTCGTATCGGCACGAAGATTTGCAAAATTGCTGACGAAAGCCCAAAAAGGAGATTATATTTTTATCGAATTCGGGCATAACGACGAGAAACAGAAAGGAAAGGACAAAGGACCTTATACCAGTTATAAGAAGAGTTTGAAATATTTGGTCGATGAATCGCGCAAAAAAGGAATGATACCGGTTTTGGTAACACCTATGCACAGAAGATCGTTCGACGAGGACGGGAAAATTATTAATACTCACGGAGAATATCCAAATGCCGTAAGGCAATTAGCAGAAGAAGAGAAGGTTGCTCTTATCGACCTTACAAATATGAGCAAAACATTATATGAAACATGGGGCATGGAAGACTCTAAAAAAGCCTTTGTGCATTATCCTGCCGGAACATTTCCGAATCAGGATAAGGCTTTGGAAGACAATACCCACTTCAATTCCTACGGAGCTTATGAAATTGCAAAGTGCATACTCAAAGGTATTGTTGATAACAAACTGCCGATAGCGAAATATATAAAGCAAGATTACATCTACTTCGATCCTGCTTCGCCGGATGAATTTTCAAAAATAAACATTCCCCCCAGCCCGATATCCTCTACAACAAAACCCGACGGAAACTAATAAAAAAGAGCAACAAATATGTTGCTCTTTTCAGTTGTATTTAATGTATTTATCTTTTCCATTTTACATTTCGCATATCGCCTGTTTCAAGAAAAGCCTGATGCATGGCAAATACGTTATATAAATCTATCGGCGTGTGTCCTTCTTTACAGTTTGCGAGATATTCTCTCAGAAGAGGACGATAGTCGGGATGTGCGCAGTTTTCTATGATAGTTTCCGCACGTTCTCTCGGAGCTTTCCCTCTCAGATCGGCAACTCCGTATTCCGATACTATAATTTTAACCGAGTGTTCGCTATGATCTTCATGCGAAACCATCGGAACAAAAGAACTGATTTTTCCGTCTTTTGCGGTTGAAGGAGTAACGAATATAGAAACATAAGCTGCGCGCGTAAAATCGCCCGATCCGCCTATGCCGTTCATCATCTTTGTTCCCATTATATGGGTGGAATTAATATTACCGAAAATATCGGCTTCTATTGCCGTATTAATGGCTATAATTCCTAAACGGCGTACTACTTCGGGGTTATTTGAATATTCCGAAGGGCGGAGGACTATTCTTTCTTTAAAGAAATCCAGATTCTTGTATATTTTTTCAACGCATTCATTACTTACGGTTAACGAACAACCGCTTGCAAATTTCACACGTCCTGTTTCCATCAATCCGATCACAGCATCCTGAATAACTTCCGTGTAAACATCGAAATCGGGAATGTCCTCACTATCGCCCATTGCCGCAAGCACCGCATTGGCAATATTACCGACTCCCGACTGCACAGGAAGGAACGATTTCGGCATACGTCCTTCTGCCATTTCTTTTACAAAGAAGTGGGCTACATTATGCCCGATATGGGAAGTGACTTCATCGACAGGTGCAAATTTGCCGCCCTCGTTAGGAACGTTTGTTTCCACGACGATTATTTTCGCAGGATCTATTTTTATACAATTGCCGCCTACCCTGTCTTTAACCGTATATATAGGAATATCCTTACGATGCGGAGGATCAAGGGGCTCAGGTATATCATGCATTCCTCTCATTTCTTTCGGATTCCATCTGTTCAACTCGACAATGACGATTTTTGCCAGACGCGATACTGTGGGGGAAATACCGACTCCGCAAGTGGGAACAATCTCTCCGTCTTCGGTAACGTCACAGGCTTCGATTACGGCGAAATCTATTTTTCCATAAAAGCCGTAGCGTATGTCCTGAGCCATTGTTGAAAGGTGCAAGTCACAATATTTTATTTCTTCGGTGTTTATTGCATTACGAATATCTTTATTCGTTTGGTAAGGAGCCCTGAAATTGATTGCATGTGCTCTGGCCAGTTCACCATCCAACTTATCGCCGGTCGAAGCACCTGTAAATACATTGATCTTAAAAGGATTTCCCTTTGCATGTTCTTCTTCTGCACGACGGGCGATGGCTCCGGGCACAACTTTTGGACAACCTGCATGAGTAAAACCGCTAAAACCCACATTACAGCCATTTTCAATAAGGCACGCAACCTCATCAGCACTCATAAATTTTAATGCCATTTCCTAAAAAAATTAAATTATTTATATATATTTTTTGTTTATTTTAATATTTTCTTTCCAATATTACCGAATATAATACCGCCTTCTTCAATTCATCCTTTGTTTTAAAAACGGAATTTATGTTATTGTTTTGATTCTCTGCCACATCGTCTTCCAATAGCGATGTATAATCAAATTCTTTTGCATCTAAAATTCCTTCGGAGAATTTGCTGTTATTTGTATTACTGTTATTATATAAATCATATTCTAAAGTGTCCAGATGGGCAGACGCTTCACTAATATCTTTATCTTTTGGTTTTATATCTTTATTATTCGAAACTGTTATGGTTTGTTTTGGCGTATTCTTTTTCTCAAAAGGTCTTGCGACAGGTTTATTGGCAGATTCCGAGGAAGAGGTCACAGTCTGGGGTTTCGGAATAGTCTGATTTGCATTCGGCTTCCCGACAACTCTTTTGTTATCTTTCTTTTTTTCTTTATTGTAGTTTTGTACAAAACTCACAACAACAGCACCGCCGACAATCAAGAGCCATATAATATTTTCTATATCCATAATGATATATTTATTTTACTTATCTTTGCGCCGTGCAAAGGTATAAATTATTGTTTCGATAAAGAAAAGTTTAAGCAATAAAAAACAAATGAATATTAACAGATTGACTAAAGTGTGTGAATCCTGAATATTATCCTTTTGCTTATATAAAATTAATCCTAAACTAACATAAAATGAAACGACAGGTTTTACTCCTCCCGATCTTTTTATCTTTAATCCTGGTGTCTTGCATAAAAGACGACGAACCGCTAAACAGAGAAGCCGATATAACATCTTTCCTGTTTTCTCCAGAAATAATGGTCAGCTCTAACGTTAAGAGTGAAAATGTTACGCTTATAATCAGACCGGATGCAGATATAACCAATTTAACTCCCGAAATAACCACAACTCCCGGAGCCACTGTTACGCCTGCATCGGGAATAACCCAGAATTTTAGCGATACAATATATTATACAGTTGTTTCCGAAGATAAAAACTGGTCAAAAAAATATGCCGTTATTGTTGAAAAATTAATTGTGAAAGATACAATACTTTACGATTTTAACGATTGGTATATAACAGGAACTCCTCCAAGAGAATTTCTAACACCTTCAAATAATCTATGGAGCAGTGCCAATACAGGAATAGCATTGGCTTTGAACGGAGAAGTTGAAAGATATCCTACAACTCCGACTGAAGACGCTTACAAAGGAAGCTATGCTGCATATCTTCAAACCCAGAGGGGAAAAAATGTATTTATGCCGAACAACTTGATTTCAGTTTTTTCAGGCTCGCTATTTACCGGAAAATTTGAATTAAACGGAGCGAACTACGTTAAATCTGCCATGTTCGGGCAACCTCATGCCAAAGAAAGCGGCAAGCCTGTACTTTTCAGCGGATACTATAAATATAAACCGGGAGATGTTTATTATCAGAACTACAATAAAAAAAGAGAAGAGATAATACCCGGAAAGATTGACGAATGTTCAATATACGCCGTTTTATATAAAGTTACGAAACGCATAGATGGTGAAGAAACAAAAGAAGAGTTTCTGGATGGAACAGACATTATGACTTCTGACAAAGTTATAGCCAAAGCCATATGGCCTGACGGTTCGGCAAAGGAATCATATACCAAATTTTCAGTACCTTTCAGTTATACGGAAGAACCTGATTATGACAGATATGATTATAAATTAGCTATTGTTTTCGCATCAAGTAAAGATGGGGATTTCTACAGTGGGGCTGTAGGGAGTACGCTTGTAGTGGACGAAGTCTCAATCATATGCGAACAGTATTAAAAGACAACATTATAAAAAATCAGAAACGATGAAAATAAAAAAATATATTATCCTGTCATTGATGGCTTTGTTCACAATTCCAATGTTCGGGATTGATCCTAACAAACTTGAACACCGTATTGTAGTAGGATTCAATCTGGGTGCGACAACTCCGACTTCAATTCCTGTTGAAGTGAGAGAGTTGAAAGGCTGGTGGCCGCAATTCACACCCCAATTAGGCTATAATATACTGTACAAAACCGATACGAAATGGGGAGTAGGAACAGGAATCCTTCTCGACTACAAAGGGATGGGCGCAAAAGTCAGGGCAAAATATATACATACAAAAGTAGAATATGATGGCAGTCTTTTGGAAGGTTATTTTGTCGGCACAAATGAAACACGCGTAAAGACAGCACACGTAACTATTCCTTTATTCGCAACTTACAGTTTCAATGACAAATGGCGGGTGCGTGCAGGAGGATATGCTTCGTATGCTTTCAGTACATCTTTCAAGGGGGAAGTATATGACGGGTATTTGAGAGTCGATGACCCCACAGGGACAAAGATTGAGTTCAAAGACGGAGGAAAAGCTACATTCGATTTCAGCAGCGATATCCGCGACTTTGATTTCGGGGTTTTAGTCGGAGGCGAAATGAAATTAAATCAAAAGTTCAATTTATACGGAAACCTCAGTTGGGGATTGAGACCCATATTTTCGAAAGAAAAAAGGGTAATGGATTTCGATATGTATAACATCTACTTCGCTTTAGGAGTAGCATATAAATTATAAATATAAACAGATAAAAAAATTATGAGCAACAATCAGGGACTGGACTTTAAATCCACGACTAACAAAAAGTTGTTCATCGAAACTTATGGTTGTCAGATGAACGTTGCAGACAGCGAGGTTGTCGCTTCTGTTATGGAAATGGACGGTTATTCCATTACAGATAAAATGGATGATGCCGACGCCGTTTTCATCAATACATGCTCAATCCGGGATAATGCCGAACAACGGGTTATTCAAAGATTGGAGTATATCAATGCCTTAAAGAAGAAAAAACACAAAAATCTTATCATCGGAGTCTTAGGCTGTATGGCTGAAAGAGTTAAAACCGACTTGATAGATAAACACCATGCCGATGTAGTTGTAGGACCTGACGCTTATCTCGATTTGCCAAACTTAGTAGGAGCAGCGGAAAAAGGAGAAAAAGCGATCAATGTAGAACTGTCTAAAACCGAAACCTACAAAGACGTTATTCCGCTAAAAATCGGAGGAAACCATATTTCGGGATTTATTTCCATCATGCGCGGATGTGATAAGGTTTGCTCATATTGCATAGTTCCGTATACCAGAGGACGCGAACGAAGCCGAGAACCGGAAAGTATTTTGAATGAGTTAACGGATCTGAAAAACAAAGGATTCAAAGAAGTAACCCTATTGGGACAGAACGTTAATTCATACAGGTTCGAAAACAATGACGGTACGATAGTAGACTTCCCCGCTTTATTGGTATTGGTAGCAGAGGCTGCACCTAATATGCGTATCCGTTTTACGACATCCTACCCTACCGATATGACTGACGAAACACTGGAGGTTATCGCAAAATACGACAATTTATGTAAATTCATACACCTTCCCGTACAGTCGGGCAGTACAAAAATTTTAGAGGTAATGAAACGAAGATACGACCGTGAATGGTATCTTGACCGTATCGCTGCAATAAAAAGAATTATACCGGATTGCGGCTTGTCAACCGATATTATGTGCGGTTATCATTCCGAATCGGAAGAGGATCATCAAGATACGCTTTCCCTGATGGAAGAAGTCGGCTTCGATTCTGCTTTTATGTTCAAATATTCGGAACGTCCGGGAACTTATGCCGCTAAAAAACTTGAAGACAATATACCCGAGGAAACAAAAGTAAAACGCTTGCAGGAAATAATCGAATTGCAGAACAGGTTATCGCACGAAAGCAATAAAAAAGATATAGGCAAAACTTTTCAGGTACTTGTTGAGGGTTTTTCCAAAAGATCCAGAGAACAGCTTTTCGGCAGGTCATCTCAAAACAAAGTAATCATATTTGACAAAGGCTCACGCCGTATCGGCGAATTGGTCAACGTGTTGGTTACGGATTGTACTTCTGCGACTTTACTTGGCACGGCTGTCGATTAAAATTTTCAGCGGATATATTTCATTGATAAAAAATAAGTTATAAATTTATGGCAGAAAGCGTTTAAACTTTGTATAAAGTTTTTTGTTATAAACATTAAAAAGAGGGATAGGTTGATCTGATGATTCAACTTAAAATTAATTTATATTATACTATAATTAAATTTTGAAAATTATGAATAAAACCGGTTCTAATTTACTATTCCTTGCAGTAGGTGCTGCAATAGGTGCAGCCGTAGGATATGTCTTGGCTTCTGACAAAAAAGACGAATGGCTGAAAGAAGTTAATACATTGGTCGGAAAAGTAAGATGTAATGTAAAAGATGCCATAAATAAAGGCAGACAGGAAATCGATGAAATAACTGACGATGCAGAATAATGCTGAAGAACAAAAAGATCTGGGGACATTAGTAGATCAGATCAAAAAAGATTTATCAAGTTATTTAAACAATAGGCTTGAACGTTTTAAGTTGAAATCGTACGAAAAGATATCAATATCGGGATCTTTTATTGTTTATGGCTTGATAATCTTTTTCTTGTTATTCAATATATTCTTTCTGGTACTACTTTCCTTAGGTTTCTTAATAGGTGAATGGCTAAACAGTCCCGCTGCAGGATTCGCCATTCTTATAGGAATTTCATTGATTATTCTGGTTATCTGCCTGTTCAACGGAAAACGAATCAGACGATATTTCACCAATTTAGTAGTATCAATTATTAGAAAAGTAGAAACTGATGAAGAAAAAACTTTCACCAATTGAAGAATTGAGAGCTGAGTCTGAGCGTTTGAAAACAGAAGGTTCCGAACAGGAAAGAAGGCTAAAGGAAAATGTATCGTATGTTAGCAATAATTTCGGTTCTCTATTGATTTCTTCAGTCATATCATCATCAGTAAATTCAACCAAATCCTTATTAGGATTCAGCAGTTCAACTTCTGACAATAAGTTATCCGGAGCATTTGAAAAGATCGGGTTTCTTTTACCCGTGATCTGGAAGATCGCCCAACCAATGCTGATTGGTATTCTAACGAAAAAATTATCTTCATTCTTTTTTAAAAAGAAAAAGAAGAAAAGTTAGAAAATTCTACCTTATTACCTTAATAACAAACACATTTTCTGCGAAAAGGAAAGGCTACTTGTACTTTCTTCTTTCTTGCTTTTCATTTTACCTCCTTAACATACATCTGTTTAACACTTTTTTATTTTGACATAAAATTACATAATTGAAAATTACAATCTCTTCATAAAATGATAAACAACTGATAATAAGAATAAATATTTCAAATTAAGAAAATTTCACATTTTGTTAATAAACATTTATATGTTTATTTGGTTAAACAATCTATAATATCTATCATTGCATAGAATTTCAATAAGTAATGTTTTTTCCAATTTAGGTTATACTAAATAATTATTCATATATATAATAAATTAATAAAATGGGACAGAAAGTTTTCACCTTTGATGAAGCTTATAATGCAACATTGGATTATTTCAACGGGGATGAGCTTGCAGCTAAAGTATGGGTGAACAAATATGCATTAAAAGATGCTAAAGGCAATATCTATGAAAAAACACCGACGGATATGCACTGGCGATTGGCTAACGAAATAGCCAGAGTTGAAGAAAAATATCAGAATTCTCTTTCTGCAAAAGAATTGTTCGATCTTTTCGATCAGTTCAAATACATAGTTCCACAAGGAAGCCCCATGACCGGAATCGGAAATAATTACCAGATAGCATCATTGTCCAATTGCTTTGTAATAGGCGTAGACGGACCGGCAGATTCGTACGGAGCCATATTGCATATTGATGAAGAACAGGTTCAATTAATGAAAAGACGCGGAGGTGTCGGACACGACCTATCACATGTCCGCCCTAAAGGATCACCCGTAAAAAATTCGGCTTTGACTTCAACCGGATTAGTTCCGTTTATGGAAAGATATTCGAACTCGACACGAGAAGTGGCTCAGGACGGAAGAAGAGGCGCACTTATGTTGAGCGTATCAATAAACCATCCCGATGCAGAGTCGTTCATTGATGCCAAAATGGAGCAAGGAAAAGTTACGGGGGCAAATGTTTCGGTGAAAATCGACAACGAATTTATGAATGCCGTAACCAACGGTACTACTTATGTTCAGAAATATCCAATAAATTCAGACAAACCGATTTATACAAAAGAAATCAATGCTTCTCAACTTTGGGGAAAAATAATCCACAACGCATGGAAATCGGCTGAACCCGGCGTATTATTTTGGGATACGATATTAAGAGAATCTGTACCCGATTGTTATGCTGATCTGGGATTTAAAACAGTTTCGACAAACCCATGCGGAGAAATACCCTTATGTCCTTACGACAGTTGCCGATTGTTGGCAATAAACCTTTATTCCTATATAGTTAATCCATTCACATCAAAAGCATATTTTGACATTGAACTGTTTAAAAAGCACGTCAATCTTGCTCAAAGGATCATGGACGATATCATTGACCTTGAAATGGAAAAGATTGAAAAAATTCTGGAAAAAATAAATGAAGATCCCGAAACCGAAGAGGTAAAATACACAGAAAGGCATCTTTGGGAAAAAATCAGAAAAAAAACGTTGCAAGGAAGACGTACGGGCGTAGGAATTACGGCAGAAGGTGACATGCTCGCAGCAATGAACCTGCGATACGGAACCGAAGAAGCGACAGCTTTCGCGGAAGAAGTACACAGAACACTGGCTCTTGAGGCTTATCGCTCATCTGTACAAATGGCTAAAGAAAGAGGTGCGTTTGAAATATTCGATATAAAAAGAGAAAAAAACAATCCTTTTATAAACCGATTGACTCAGGAAGATCCGAAACTATACAAGGATATGGAAAAATACGGACGTCGCAATATTGCATGTCTTACAATTGCTCCTACCGGAACCACAAGCCTTATGACTCAATCAACATCGGGAATCGAACCCGTATTCTTACCGGTATATAAACGCCGTCGCAAAGTGAACCCGAACGATACACAGGTAAAAGTCGATTTTGTAGATGAAAACGGAGATTCGTGGGAAGAATATATTGTTTTCCATCACAAGTTTGTAACATGGATGGAAACAAAAGGACACTCAACTATAAAGAAATATACAAACGAGGAGCTTGACGCTTTAGTAGCCGCTTCGCCTTATTATAAAGCAACATCGAACGATGTGGACTGGCTGCAAAAAGTGCGTATGCAAGGACGCGTGCAACGTTGGGTAGACCACTCCATAAGCGTTACTATCAATCTGCCGGCAGATGTTTCCGAAGATTTAGTCAATAAACTTTATATCGAAGCATGGAAATGCGGTTGCAAAGGCTGTACGGTATACAGAGACGGTTCCCGCGCTGGGGTGCTTGTTGCGGCAAGCGACGAAGAGAAAGAGAAAAAGAATAAAGACAGTAATGACTGTTATGAACGTCCGTTAATCGTTCCGTCCCGTCCGAAAGAACTTGAAGCCGACGTTATAAAATTCCAGAACAATAAAGAAAAATGGATCGCTTTTATAGGATTGTTAGACGGACGCCCATACGAAATCTTTACAGGGCTTGCCGATGAAGAGGAAGGTATTTTATTGCCTAAACACGTAAATCATGGAATGATAATAAAAGGCGTTGACGAAAACGGCGAAAGGACATACGATTTCCAATTCAAAAACAAACGCGGATATAAAACAACAATCGAAGGGCTGAACAGCAAGTTTAATCCTGAATTCTGGAACTATGCGAAACTTATTTCCGGCGTACTTCGATACGGAATGCCGATAGATCAGGTTGTGAAATTGGTACAAGGTTTATCTTTGGACAGCGATACAATCAATACTTGGAGAAACGGGGTTGAACGTGCGCTAAAAAAATATCTTCCAAACGGTGCGGAGGCTAAAGGGCAGAAATGTCCCGTATGTGAACAGGAAACTCTCGTTTATCAGGAAGGATGCCTTAAGTGCAGCAATTGCGGAGCATCTCGTTGCGGATAATATTAGAAATAAGAATCTGTAAATAAAAAAGAGTCTGATAAAATCAGACTCTTTTTTTTATCTCAGCATTACTCATCATTCATAATTTATATAGAAAAAAATATAAAGGGTCATAAATATTAAATCCTAATAGAATAAGATTAATTAAATCCAAACAAAAAAACGGGCTATCATTTGATAGCCCGTTTATATGATTATAAGATTAAAACTTATTTATCTTTGTTCTTCTTGTCTTCTTTTTTCTTCAATATTTCGTAAGCAACAGGAGTTGCGATGAACACTGAAGAGTATGTTCCTAAGATAATACCTAACAACATTGCGAAAGTAAAGCTTCTGATAGATTCCCCACCCAGAATAAAGATACAGATCAACACCAGAATTGTACTCAAAGATGTACTTATCGTACGAGTCAATGTAGAGTTCAAAGATTCATTAATGTTTATTGCTATCTCACGTTGCGGGAATTCTTTTCTTCTTTCACGTACACGGTCGAAGATCACCACCTTATCGTGAATAGAGAAACCTACAACCGTCAATATGGCGGCAATAAACGTCTGGTCTATCTCGAGAGAGAACGGCATGATAATGTGGAAGAACGAATAAGCAAATATTACTATCGCTGCATCATGAGCCACCGCTATAATTGTTCCGATAGAGAAAGCGACATCTCTGAATCGCAACAAGATATAAAGTCCCATACAGATAATCGCCAGTATAACGGCTCCAAATGCAGCAGTACGCATATCGTCCGCAACGCTTGGACCTACTTTCTGAGAACTTTGTATATAATCGTTTATATTCTTATCCGGTTTAATGTAGTTTTTAAGAGCAGTATTCATCTTATCTCTTATTTCAACCTCCACATTGTCGCTCGCATCTTCTATTTTGTAGTTAGTAGAAATACGAACCTGATTGCTCGAACCGATTGTAATTACGCTCACGGTTGAATGTCCGTCATCAAAAACAGGTTTCAATGCGTCTACAATATCCTGAGTATTTACAGCGTTATCGAAACGTACCACATAGTTACGTCCACCTGAGAAATCAATACCTTTATTTAATCCTAAAGTGAATAAAGAAATAAAACCAAGTATTATTACCACTAAAGAAATGGCATATGCTTTGCGGTGCATACCAAGGAAATTGATCTTAGTATCCATCAAAAAGTTTTGGAAAGGTTTGGTTGCAAAAGTCAGATTCTTGAATTTCCCTTTCGACAAAGCATAGTCGTACACCAAACGAGTCATAAAGATCGCGGTAAAGAACGACGCGGAGATACCGATAATTTCCGTAATGGCAAAACCTCTGATCGCTCCCGTACCGAAGTTATACAGAATTAAACCTGTAATAATCGAAGTCAGGTTAGAGTCAAAAATAGCGGAGAACGCATGCTTATAACCGTCTTGTATAGCTGTTTTAACATTTTTTCCGGCTTTAAGTTCTTCTTTCGTTCGTTCATATATAAGCACATTGGCATCAACAGCCATCGCCAGAGCCAACACAAGCCCCGCAATACCGGGAAGCGTAAGTACCGCACCGATCGAAGCAAGTACTCCGAGCGTGAAGAACAGGTTGAATAACAATGCTCCGTTGGCAATCATACCCGGAATAAAACCGTAGACAAGGCACATATATGCCATCAATACGATAAGAGCGACTATGAACGATATCAAACCGGCATGAATCGCTTCTTCTCCAAGCGACGGTCCAACAATATCTTCCTGAACGATACGGACTCCGGCTTTCATTTTACCCGATTTCAATACGTTCTCCAAGTCTTTTGCTTCATCAACCGTGAAATTTCCCGTAATTTGAGAATTTCCGCCCTCAATCTTGTCATTTACATTAGGCGCGGAATATACGTATCCGTCAAGCACGATGGCAATAGCTTTTCCTATTTCAGAACCTGTAATAGTTGCCCATCTTTTTGCCCCGGCAGAGTTCATCTGCATGCTCACGCTCCACGCCGAGCCGTTTTGCATCTGATCTGCCCTTGCATTTACGACAACATCTCCATCCAAGGCAGGACCTCGTTTTGTTCCGTCACCTTTCAAAGAATAGAGCTGGAAATATATTTCTCTTACATCCACAGCCTTGAAACCCCATTTGAATTTCAAGTCGCTTGGATAATAATCTTTATATTTATTCAGTATAGAATTTACGGCAGCAGTATCATTAAAATGCACAAGTGCTATTGATGCTCCGCCAACATTACGATAGTATTCGTTAGGATCTTTAAACTGTTCAGGTTGAGCAAAATACTCATATAATGATTTGCTGAATGTCAAACGCGAATCAGAAACATTATTCGCCGCCGGAACGGCAGGAGCTAAAGAATCTGTTGTCGCAACAGGCGCAGCTGGTTGTGATACAGTATCAGTTACGCTCTTATTTGCAGCAGCAAGCAATTCAACCGCTTTTTGGTTCATATCCGCTAAATACGGCTGAACTTCCTCAGGAGTATACGTTTTCCAAAATTCGAGGTTCGCACTACCCTGCAAAAGCTTTTTAACACGTTCGGGTTCGGTAACACCGGGCATTTCGATAAGGATACGTTCGGCACGATCCAATTTCTGAATGTTAGGAGACGCCACGCCGAAACGGTCGATACGCGTACGCAAAACATTGAAAGAGTTGTCGGCAACGCTTTGAAGCTCTGTCGACAATACCGATTTTACTTTGTTATCATCATCTGTCGGGCTTATCTGATCTCTCATCCTTGAGCTGAATACGCTTGCGAGCTTACCAGTACCGTTAGCTGCCTGATATTTTTCAACAAACAAGGTTATGTAGTCCTTATTACTACCTTTCCTATTCTCTTCGGAAGCTTGATTCAATGCCTGAATAAACTGAGGGTCATCTTCATTACCCAAAGTTCTTAATACTGCGGCGGCATCAATTTCGAGGATAACGTTCATCCCGCCTTTCAAGTCAAGCCCGAGTCCGATTTCTTTCTCGCGACATTCTTTTAAGGTATAACTCAACCAAACTTTTTCACTCGAAATAGAGTCAAGATATTGACTTTCCAAATTAAGATCGCCGTTTGCATATTCTTTTGCTTTATTTTCATAATGTCTCGTTACAAACGTAAAAGACAAATAAAAACAACAAACTAATGTCAATAAAACGGCAAAGACCTTTACAAATCCTTTGTTTTGCATTTTAGATTTAACTTTTTATTTATTGTTATTTTATTTATTAATATTCAATTCCTTAGCAATCTATGTATATTGAAATAGTATCAGTAAAAAAATACATGAAATCAAAACACATTTACGAGCCTGCAAATATAATCTTTTTATCTTTTTAATAATAACAATATTTAAATATATTTTGGCACAAATAGCTGTTTATTCATATTTTCAGTTCAACAACCATAATATTCTTATTACTTTTGTTACTTGAAAATTTATAGGACTACAGATGCTGAAACAAATCTTTTTTGTCGGGTTAGGCGGCGGTGTGGGGAGTATTCTCCGCTATTTGGTTTCTTATTTTACAGCAAAATATTACGCGGGTACTTTCCCTGTCGCAACTTTCTTTATTAATGTCACAGGCTGTTTAATTATAGGAATTCTTGCAGGTTTTTTTAGTTCGCATTTTTCATTTAACGACAATCTTAAATTACTATTAATCACAGGGTTTTGCGGCGGATATACAACTTTCTCGACTTTTGCTTTAGAAAACCTGAACCTTCTGCAATACAATCACACGCTTATAATGCTGCTATACGTTTTTTTTAAGCGTAATCTTAGGGATCATAGCGGTATGGCTCGGCTTAAATACAGGAAGTTCAATTTAAACAAAAGAAGCCTGTAAAAATACAGGCTTCCAATTTAAACACATAAATATCTATTTTATCAGCTTCGCTGTTCTGACGCCACTCTCCGTGATCCATCTTACAAGATAAACCCCGTTGTTAACGAACTGAGCGTCTACGTTAATTTCGCCTTTCGCTTGCAAGTCTTGTCCATAAAGCAACTTTCCCGACATATTATATATATAAACGCTCTCAACCGTTTCTTCTGATTTTAAGAATATCCGCTGCGTTACAGGATTATAATATACATAAGATTTCTCATTTTCCGACATATTATCCAAACCCAGAGGTATCTCATTTTCTACGGTAAAAACTATATCGCTGAAATCATTCGGTTGTGCCTGTACATACTTTTTAGTCTTTCCGTCATAATATTTAAAAACAGCTCTGTATTTTTTTACCGGGTTCTAAACCTGTTTTATTAGTTGAATTATATAACAAAGCCTCATTAAATTCTAATTTAATTTCCTGACCACTAAGTATTAATGTATTCTTAACAGGAGATACCGCTATGTACGCACCATAATTTTCAGGCACGATCTCAACTTGAAACCTATTTAAGATGTCATCTGTCCCCGTATTCTTAACAACGGCTGTAAGAACGGGATTATCTTTGTTTACGGATGAATTATCGGGGAATGATATTTGGGCAGTTAAGGCTACATCGGCTTTATTCAAAACAGGGTTTATCACATAGACTTTTGTCGAATCAAGAGGGATATATGAAATAGAATTAGTACTATTATTTTTATCGTATTTAGTAACCAGATAATAGTCCGCTGATTTAGTTATAAATATTGGGTCGGCATTAAAGACAAAATCTTTAGTCTCACCGGCAGATAAGAAGATCGGATATTGGCTAAGTGGAAGTGAAGACTGAACATCACCGTCACCTGCTTTTTCCAAATATACCTGAATGAAAGAGTGGTATTCGCCTTCTCCTTCATTAGTAATGCTCACATTAAATTTATTCTTTACATATCCACCGCTGAGGGGAGATTCGGGTGTTATGGAATTTAAAACCAGTTTCGGTTGAAAAGGTTTTGGATCGGCATACATTTCAATAGAGTTACTTTCAACGGAGACATCTATATATTGAGCATTATTAACAGGACGTCTCAACCTCCTCCATTCCGTATCCTTTTCATGTTTAGCCACAGGATATAGCCGGTATTTACCATTCGCTACCGATTCAGGAATAACAACAAGGGTATGGAAACCTGAACCTTTCGAGGCTTGCTGCCTAAAAGTAAAGACAGGATCCATTAAAAGAGCGATAAAATTATTATTTTCATCATATAGTCCCCAGTTAAGGTTTCCCACAAATTCGTCTGCGCCATAATTATATACACGATATTGTATTGTTATGGATTCGTTACGACCAACTGTATTTCCTGAGGGAAACTGAAAATAATCATTAAAAATCATTTTGTCTTTCAATAAAAGATAAGGTTCACCCATTTTCTGTATCCCTGCAATTATTGACTGATTTGAGTAAAATCCTGCTATAATAGCATTGTTAGGATCTAACGTTGCAGGATCAAGAGCCGATAATTGAAAATAACCATTGGATCTATCTGCCCATCCCCAGTTTATATGGAAAAACCCGCTCTGATCGTAACCATCACAAATAAACAAATGTGCCGTATAAACATCAGCACCATAATATAATACGATACGCCTCGAATTTAATTCTTCTTTAATTATTTTTTCCCACTCCTGCGGATAAAAATAACGTCTATTATAGTTATGCATACATGTATCATATCGGAAATATGTAGCCATTGCTTTAGGAATATTTTCTAAATAAGCAGCACTAGCATTAAGTCCATAATCCATTTTTACCCCAACTCCGCAATGATACATTAAAGTAGAAACGGCATCTTTTTCTATATCAGAACTTGTATTACCGTATTCGTCCTTCATATTTGTCCAATCGTACGTAGTAGCAGAAAAATTAGCACGGAGAGAATCCTTAAAGGAACTCAGCTTATAAGACAGATAACCATTTCCTTTTTCGGGCCATTTATAATAATACATAGCCTGAGCCATAGCGGTAGCGACACAGCCGGTGATTGTATTCTGATATTCCCCTTCGTCATTCAGCATCTGAGGGCATTTATCATTATAAGGAGCATCTTGCCCCCATTCAGCTGTTACAAGAGGCAGAATTTCTTTCGCAAATCCGTCCGGGTCGGATTGCATTTCTTTTTTTGTATCCTTATTAGACAAAGAACTGATCGGTTGCTTAAATAAGGCATCCAGTTCTTTTTGGTAAAAAGACAGCCAATATCGAAAATTATCGGATAATTGTTCAATATCGAAATCTCCCGTGTCGGTATAGCCTAATACAGTTTTTGCCCTTTCATCGCCGGAGATGATAATAAAACCATTGTCTTTCCCGACATTAAACACATAGTAATATACATCCTGAGAAGAAGATTGTGTTTTCCGTGTGTCAACACAGGTATAAGCAACAGACAGTTCTTTGCTGCCTGCCGCTGTTTTTTTACCGGATTCTTTTTGCTTCTCCAAAAACTTACGTGCTTCAAGCAAAGCGTTCTTTTCCGAACGCTGTTGGGCATATCCTCCTGCCGCTATGAGCAAAAAGGATATAAACAAAAGTAAAGTTTGTTTCATAGTTAAATTTATTATTGTGATTTTTCAGTTCAATTCTATAAGCTTGCTTTCAATCCTCTGATTACTGCGGAAGTAAAGCCGGCATGTTCCATTTCGTTCAGTCCTTTTATGGTTATGCCGCCTGCGGTTGTCACTTTATCTATCTCCTGTTCGGGGTGAGAATCATGTGCCTCCAACAATTCGATAGCCCCGCGTAACGTCTGGATCATTCCGTGTTTGGCTTTTTCGGGATACAGTCCCATTTCAACTCCGCCTTCCATCGCAGCACGAATATATCTGAACGCAAAAGCTATTCCGCAAGAACACAACGAAGTAGCGGCAGGTATAAGTTTTTCATCGATAAACTCAACGCTACCCAATTCGTTAAACAAATCTGATACAAATTTATTTTGCTCCGCCGTAGTATTCAAAGATGTGATAAACGTCATGCTCTGCTTTACTTCAATAGCCGTGTTGGGTACTACACGGAACAACGCTTTATTCTTATGTCCCGTCCATTCATCAAGTTGAGACAATGACGTAAGCGCGGCAATGGATATAATTATTTGTCCTGATTTTGTCTGGCTGTTTATTTTATCGGTAATTATTTCCTGTACGATCCAAGGTTTTACAGCGATAATTACAACGTCGGCTTCCGAAATTGACGAATAGTCGTTTACAACCGCATTAATATCTTTATTAAATGATTTGAATTCCTGCACCTTACTATCCGACTGATCAATCACTGTAATATCTTTTGGGCTGAACATACCGCCCGTAGCTAATCCTTTAGCTATGGCTCCACCCATATTTCCGCCTCCAATAATTGTAATCTTCTTATTCATAGTAATATCATTTTAATAATTTTTAGACAAAGGTAAGATTTACTATCTGTATCTCATATAGATATGTGTCATTAATATAAAAAATAAAACAATTTATTTGATTTTATCAATTATAATAATACCTTTGTCAAAATATTCAGACAAAAACAAGACTTATGTCATTATTTTCAATATTTAGCAACATTATTACTCTCCTCCTCTGTACATCTATTTTGGAGTGAGCAGTGCTGTTGTGAATAATGATTAACGATAAAAATTAAAAGCCTTTCTCACCAAATTGAGAAAGGCTTTTTTTGTAAAATGAAAAATTAAATGGAGCAGGTATTTATTTTTGATACAACACTAAGAGACGGCGAGCAAGTGCCGGGCTGTCAACTGAACACTATTGAAAAAATTCAGGTGGCAAAAGCACTCGAGACATTGGGCGTAGATGTCATAGAAGCAGGATTCCCCGTTTCAAGCCCGGGAGATTTTAATTCAGTGGTGGAAATTTCCAAAGCCGTAACATGGCCTACAATATGCGCATTGACACGTGCGGTAGAGAAAGATATCGATGTTGCGGCGGAAGCACTCAAGTATGCCAAGAAGAAACGCATCCATACAGGAATCGGCACATCAGACTATCATATAAAATATAAGTTTAACACCACTAAAGAAGAAATAATAGAACGGGCTGTCGCTGCCGTAAAATATGCGAAAAAATACGTTGAAGACATAGAGTTTTACGCGGAAGATGCTGGACGAACCGACAATGAATATCTGGCAAAAGTAGTCCAAGCAGTTGTAAAAGCCGGAGCGACAGTCGTAAATATCCCTGACACGACAGGCTATTGCCTGCCCACGGAATATGGCGAAAAGATAAAATACCTTATCGATCATGTGGATATGGGCAATGCCATTCTGGCAACACATTGTCATCAGGACTTGGGTATGGCTACAGCCAATTCGCTTATGGGAGTGTTAAACGGAGCACGTCAGGTAGAAGTTACGATCAACGGGATAGGTGAACGCGCAGGAAATACGTCATTGGAAGAAGTTGTTATGGCAATAAAAAGCCACAAGGAACTGAAACTGGAAACGAATATAAACACTCAACGGATATATCCCACAAGCCGCATGATATCGAGCCTTATGAATATGCCTGTTCAGCCCAACAAGGCTATTGTCGGACGCAATGCGTTTGCCCATTCGTCAGGTATTCATCAGGACGGAGTTTTGAAACATATTTCTACTTACGAAATAATAGACCCTAAAGAAGTAGGAATAGACGACAGTGCAATAGTCCTTACAGCCAGAAGCGGGCGTGCCGCTCTGAAAAACAGATTAAACATACTGGGAATTGATGTCAATGATGATGTATTGGCTGATATATATGAACGTTTTCTGACATTAGCAGACAAAAAGAAGGATATAACGGACGAAGACATCCTGATATTGGCAGGAAAAGAAACCGACAAAATGCACCGCATCAGGCTGGAACATCTTCAGGTGACATCTGGTATTGGAATACGCTGCGTCGCATATGTAGGTTTGGATATCGCAGGAGAAAAATTTGAAGCCTCGGCATCAGGAAACGGACCTGTGGATGCGGCTATCAAAGCGGTAAAGAAAATAATTGACAGGCAAACGGTTATAGAAGAATTCCTTATACAGGCAATAAACAAAGGCAGCGACGATATCGGAAAAGTACACATGCAAGTTGCCCATAAAGGCACTAATTATTACGGTTTCTCGGCAAATACGGATATTATTGCCGCTTCGGTTGAGGCATTTATAAATGCAATTAATAAATTTGTAAAATAAACAACTTTATTAAACACAACCGAATGGAGCCTAAAAAATACGAATACATCGACAGTCTGAGAGGAATAGCGGTAATTTTTGTAGTCGGTGTACATGTGACTTTGATGAACCCCTCATTATGGGATTTCTTTCCTGAATTTATGCAATTAACCATGCAACATTGGATACACTGCATACAATTGTTTTTCATCGTGAGCGCTTTTACGCTGACAATCTCCTATCACAACAGGATAAACGAACCGCATGCAACCCGTAACTTCATTATCAGAAGGTTTTTCCGTATTGCTCCGATGTATTACCTTGCGATTATATACTTCACATTCGCTATCTTTTTAGGATTCAATTTATCCCAGATCAATTGGGCAGATTTACCTGTAAAAGGGCTTATATCCAGCTTCCTTTTCATGAACGGATTATTTCCCGCATGGATCAACTCTTACGTTCCCGGAGGTTGGACGATAACGGTAGAGTTTATGTTCTATTTTACTATGCCGATTATATGCCGTTACATCAACAATCTGAATAAGAGCATTGTATTTGTTTTAGCAACTTTATTGTTTTCAACATTACTGAATACTTTACTTGCAGGATCGAGTTTCGATAAATTTGATTTTCTGTATTATTATTTTCCCAATCAGCTTCCGATATTCGCAATGGGAATACTGGCATATTGGCTCATTAACGAAAGCATATACAATATAAAAACAAGTACGGCATTATTTCTTACAACAGTCTTTGCCTTCTATTGCTTTATTTCCTTTCCGCTTCATTTTGTGGATACAATAGTTTTTCTTTTACTTATTCTTATCCTGAATAAAAAGCCCTATAAACTGTTCTCAAATAAGATATTGGCAATCATAGGAAAATACAGTTTCAGTTTATATCTGATTCATTTTGCCATATTAAAAATATTAGCTGAAAAGAAAATTGACAAGATATTTGAAGCAACAAACTCTTTTACGGCAATCTTAGATGCAGGCTCTCTTTACCTACTGGTTTTGGGAGGAGCCTTCATTATATCACATTTCACCTATAAATACGTTGAAGTTCCCGGACAGAATCTGGGACGAAAACTCATTAAAAGATTAAATACTAAACCGCTATAATTAAGCATCTGTAATGAAAACATTATTTGACAAAATATGGGATGCCCACACAGTATCTGTAGTGGAAAACGGTCCTACTCAGTTATATATTGATCGTCATTTCTGCCACGAAGTCACCAGCCCTCAGGCCTTCAACGGATTGAGGGAAAGAGGTTTACAAGTATTCCGTCCCGAGAAAACAACGCTTACAGCCGATCACAACACTCCTACCCTCAATCAGGATCAGCCTGTAAAAGATCCTGTCTCAAAAAATCAGCTCGATACTCTTTCGCAAAATGCAAAAGAATTTGGGTTGACACTGTATGAACTCGGAAATCAAAAAAACGGCGTTGTACATATTATAGGACCTGAAAACGGATATACGCAACCGGGAATGACAATAGTCTGCGGCGACAGCCATACGTCCACTCATGGTGCATTTGGCGCAATTGCTTTCGGAATTGGCACATCGGAGGTGGAAATGGTGCTTGCAACCCAATGTGTTTTACAAAGCCGCCCAAAAACGATGCGGATAACTTTTGAAGGAAAATTAGGTAAATATGTTACTGCAAAAGACGTTGCACTTTACATGATATCGAAACTGACGACAGGCGGCGCAACAGGATACTTTGTCGAATATGCAGGTGAAGTTGTTCGCAACATGTCAATGGAAGCCAGAATGACATTGTGTAATCTGAGTATCGAAATGGGTGCGAGAGGCGGACTGATAGCTCCTGATGAAACCACATTCTCATACTTGAAGGATAGAGAATTTGCCCCGCAAGGAAAAGATTGGGACAAAGCTTTAGCATATTGGAAAACTCTGAAAACGGATGAAGGCGCGAAATTCGACAAAGAACTCAGGTTTGACGCCACGGAAATTCAGCCAATGATAACCTACGGAACCAATCCGGGAATGGGCATATCGATAAATGACAGCATTCCTGCATTAAGAGAGATAGAGGAAACAGGAAAAGCTTCTTTTCAAAAATCATTGGAATACATGGGTTTCAACGCAGGAGAAAAAATGGAAGGAAAACCTGTTGATTATGTGTTTCTGGGAAGCTGTACAAACGGAAGGATAGAGGATTTCAGAATGTTTGCCGAAATAGTTAAAGGAAAGAAAAAAGCCGATAATATTACAGCATGGTTAGTACCGGGAAGCTGGATGGTTGAAAAACAAATTCGGGACGAAGGCATCTATGACATACTGAGAGATGCGGGTTTTGAATTACGCCAACCGGGATGCTCAGCATGTCTGGCGATGAATGAAGACAAAGTCCCTGCCGGAAAATATGCGGTTTCTACATCCAACCGAAATTTTGAAGGGCGTCAAGGTCCCGGAGCCAGAACGATACTCGCAAGCCCTCTCATTGCGGCAGCCGCTGCCATAACAGGGAAAATAACGGATCCTCGCAAACTATAAACAAAAAAAGAAATGGAAAAATTCACAATACTGACTTCAACCTGTATTCCTCTTCCTATCGAGAACGTGGATACGGACCAAATCATTCCTGCGCGTTTCTTAAAAGCAACTTCACGCGAGGGATTCGGAGATAATCTGTTTGCCGACTGGCGTTATCAAAAAAACGGAAAACCGAATACAGATTTTGTTCTGAACAATAATACTTATAAGGGAGAAATACTTGTCGCAGGCAAAAATTTCGGAAGCGGATCGAGTCGCGAACATGCTGCATGGGCAATTTACGGATATGGTTTTAAGGCAGTTGTTTCAAGTTTTTTTGCAGATATATTCAAAAACAATGCACTGAATAACGGTTTATTACCTGTTGTTGTTACGCCCGATTTTCTGACTGAAATATTTAAAAGCATCGAGGAGAATCCGAAAACAACCCTGACGATAGACTTGGACAGGCAGACAATAACAAATAATTCTACAAAAAGAACCGAAACATTCGAAATCAATCCTTACAAAAAAGAATGCCTGCAAAAAGGCTTGGATGATATTGATTATCTTTTATCGAAAAAAGACTTAATCGAAAAATATGAAAAAACAGAATCTCTAAAATAAATCATTGATATGATAGAAATAATGGACACCACGCTGAGAGACGGGGAACAAACGTCGGGTGTATCGTTTTCGATGCAGGAAAAACTCAGTGTTGCTCATTTACTATTAATCGATTTAGGAGTAAACCGAATTGAAATCGCTTCGGCAAAAGTATCAGAAGGCGAATACAAAGCCGTGAAAAGAATAGCGGATTGGGCAAAAGCGACAGGCTATATCGATAAACTTGAGATACTCGGATTTGTCGATAAAGGAGCATCGTTAAAATGGGTTCAGAACGTAGGCTGTAAAACCATCAATCTGCTTACTAAAGGATCCTATAAACACGTAACGGAACAACTCCGAAAAACCCCGCGACAACATCTTGACGATATAAAATATGAAATTGATCTGGCTGCAAAAAAAGGCATCGACATGAATGTATACCTTGAAGACTGGTCTAACGGAATGACAGATTCAGAAGATTATGTGTATTTCATAATGGATGAGTTAAAAGACATGCCTGTCAAACGATTTATGCTCCCCGATACGTTAGGGATTCTCAATCCGCACACGACTTGGCGTTATTGCCGGAATATGCTTACGCGATATCCTGACCTTCACTTTGATTTTCATGCTCATAACGACTATGACCTTGCCGTTGCAAACGTAATGGTAGCAGTGGAAGTAGGAGTAAAAGGCGTGCATGTCACAATGAACGGACTGGGAGAAAGAGCGGGTAATGCGTCGCTTTCAAGCGTGGTTGCCGTATTGCATGATCAGTTGCATATTCGAACCTCAATAAAGGAAGAAAAGATAAATAAAGTAAGCCGCGTAGTGGAAACGTACTCAGGGTTAAATATATCCGCAAATCAACCGATTATAGGCGAAAATGTATTTACGCAATGCGCAGGTATCCATGCAGACGGAGACAACAAGAACAACCTGTATTACAACGATCTTCATCCCGACCGATTCGGACGTACAAGGGAATATGCCCTCGGTAAACTTTCGGGAAAATCAAACATAAGAAAGAACATTGAGGCACTTGGAATAGAACTTGATGAAGAAGAAATGGAAAAGGTTACCACCCGCGTAATCGAACTGGGAGACAAAAAAGAAATAATAACGCAAGGAGATTTACCGTTCATTATTACGGATGTTCTGAGAAACTATGACAAAGAAAAGCGAATAAAGATACTGTCTTTCGCTTTTTCACTGACAAAAGGATTACGCCCGACAGCAACCGTACGCGTGGAAATAGAAGGAAAAGAATATGAAGAAACAAAAGCAGGAGACGGGCAGTATCATGCATTCTCGAAAGCCCTGTGGAAGATATACACAAAGTTGAATAAACCCAAACCCAACCTGATTAACTATCTGGTTATCATTCCGCCGGGCGGACGGACTGATGCATTGGTTCAAACAGTTATTTCATGGAACTTCAACGGTATTGACTTTAAAACCAGAGGATTGTCTGCCGACCAGATAGAAGCTGCCGTACAAGCAACCGAGAAAATGTTGAATATGATAGATTATATGTAAAATAAAAAATATGAAATTAAATATAGCAGTACTTCCGGGAGATGGCATAGGACCTGAAATAATAGGACAAGCTTTGAGGATAACCGAAGTCATATGTGAAAAATTCGGGCACGAATTAGAATATAAATATGGTATCGTAGGAGCGTCGGCGATTGATCAGGTTGGTAACCCCTACCCCGACGAAACTCACGAACTTTGCATGAAATCCGACGCCGTTTTATTCGGGGCAATCGGCGATCCTAAATACGACAATAACCCTTCGGCAAAAGTCCGTCCTGAACAGGGATTGTTGGCTATGCGTAAAAAAATTGGGATTATATGCTAACCTCCGTCCTATCACCACCTTTCCTTCACTTATCCATAAATCACCGTTGCGTACCAATTTGGTAGAAGGTGCTGACTTTATGTGCGTAAGAGAACTCACAGGCGGATTATATTTCGGACGCCCTCAGGGCAGAAGCGAAGACGGAAATACCGCATATGATACGTGTGTCTATACCCGGGAAGAAATTGAACGAATCGTTCATTTAGCATATAAACTCGCATTACAAAGAAACAAGAAAGTAACGGTTGTCGACAAAGCGAATGTACTTTGTACTTCTCGGTTGTGGCGGCAAATTGCACAGGAAATAGAAAAAGACTACCCTCAAGTAGAAACCGAATATATGTTTGTAGATAATGCAGCTATGCAGATTATACAATATCCTAAACGCTTTGACGTGATTGTAACCGAAAACTTATTCGGCGATATACTCACAGATGAAGCGTCCGTCATAACAGGCTCCCTAGGGATGCTCCCGTCAGCTTCGATAGGAATACATACTTCGGTTTTTGAACCGATACACGGATCATATCCGCAAGCGGCAGGAAAAAACATAGCAAATCCTCTGGCAACAATCCTTTCAGCGGCAATGATGTTCGAATATGCTTTTAATCTAAAAGACGAAGGCAAATTAATACGGGAAGCCGTTAATGCTTCATTAATGGCTGAAATCGTAACGGAAGATATTTCTACCAATAATAAATCATATAAAACATCTGAAGTAGGCGATTGGATACTGGATTATATAAAGAACTTATAAACAATCCTGTAATTAATTTTCAGAAGATTTTCCACACTGAATGTTGCACAGTTAAAAATATTAATCTACTTTTGCAACCGCTAACAAGCAAATGGCGGGATAGCTCAGCTGGTTAGAGCGCATGATTCATAATCATGAGGTCGGGGGTTCAAGTCCCCCTCCCGCTACCTGAAAATAAGAGACTTACAAGAAAATGTAAGCCTCTTTCTTGTTTTGTATTATAATCTATCTTACTTTTTCTCTTTATAAGAAACAAAAAAGAACCACTTTTCGGTGATTCTTTTTTGGCATGGTTATTTATTTTTATATCAGAGATTATCTATTAATAATTACATCATGTCATCCAAGTCTTCTTTATCTCCTTTCAATTTTTTCTTAGCTTTTTTTTCTGCCTCTTTTGTATGCCATTTCGATTCAGGTTCAACTCCTGTATATATAGTATATGTATAGATATTATAAGATTCATCAAAACTTTTAGCAGCAGCGCTAGTGTTTCCCGTAGTTGTCTTTATTGAAACTAACTCCGTGGTAAGCTCAACATCATAGTTATCATAATTGAATTTCTCAATAGTAAGTTTACCAGAATTTGTCACTAATGGCTCAATATCGTTTTCGGCCATCCATGTAGCGACTTTATGGTAGGTATCATCATCAAAAAACTCCACAGACAAATAGGCAGTCTTATTATCAGCTCCTCTTTGTACAGTCATTGTATAATCTTCTTTATGAGGTTTGATGTCAGCAGTTGTTCCACCCATTGCATTTAAAACATTCAATGTTTGATTTGTCTTATTCTTTTTTGACATCGTATAACGATTCTTGTTAGAATCATACTTGAATTTTTTCTCTTTCAACTCTTCATTGGTCAAATTAAGCATCTTTTCATACGGCAATTGGCCAAATACATTTGCGGAAACAATTAATGAAATGAAAAGTAAAAATGAATTTTTTTTAAACATAGTTATTATTAATTTAAAGGTGAATAAATAAATTCTGTAAAATATTTTATTGTGGTTTTGTAAAAGAAATTATTATACAACTGGTTGGTACCAATATAATTATACCATTCCTTATTTTCCTCCTTTGTATCCAGTCCTTTAATCTCACAATTATCAGAAGAACAATGTTCTATATAAAAAAAGAAATTTTACTGTCGAATCAGAGAAGAATTTATATTGAAATATGAAATAGCCATTCGGATTATCCAACAAATCGGATAGATTATTTAGTCCTAGAGATTCAATAGATATCGATTTTCCTTTTTTGAAGTTTAATTTGAGAATATTTAAGAATTGGAAATTTTATCAGAGCATCCTCTTCTCTCATATATACGACTTTCGAATATGCATTATAATTTATGATATAGATATCAAAAAGTAAATCTTTTTGTTCTTTTACGATTGCTATATATTTTTCAGTATCAAATTCTAAAGGCAGAATATAATAATTAACGAATTTATCTATGCCCTTTATTTCATTTTCCTTAGTCATCCATTTATCGTTTTTAGGATTACGAATCCATCCGTAAACTATGGAAAGAGAAGATAATACCGGAGTATTATTATTTAATTCAGTAATACTTATATTATCACTTTGACAACCAGTAGCATTAGATGTTAGATAAGAAAAAGTAAAAAAGAGAACTATAGTTATAGATTTAAGAGACATATTACCATTTTTTTTCGAAGAGCAAAAGTAATATTTTTTTAACACAAAAGATATATTTTAAAAAAAATAATTGCTTATATGATTTCAATATATTTATACCATAATAGGTAGAACAAAATTCCTATTTATAAACACTTTATATAAATTCATTATAAAACAAAAAAGAAAAAGAGAATTTGTCGAACTTTTATGTATCTATAGATGATATACTACCAACATGCTTTAAATTAAATATTTGATATTTTAAAGGAAGATAAACAAAGAAGATGGTATTTATTGAACTCCTGTTGTTAATAGTGTATCATCTGTATTGGGTGGAATATCAGAGGTTTACAAAAATCATAAAATAAAAAAAGAACCACTTTTTAGTGATTCTTTCAGTTTAGTTGCGGGAACCGGACTCGAACCGATGACCTCCAGGTTATGAGCCTGGCGAGCTACCAACTGCTCCATCCCGCGATATTTCGTGTGCAAATGTACGTCAATTGAAATAACAATCCAAATTTTCACCAAAGAAATTTATCGGTAACAATAATTTAAGCTACTTTTGCACAAACAAAATTTTGTATATGATACAGTCAATGACAGGTTTTGGTAAAGCAACGGCAGAAACTGCAAACCGAAAAATTACCGTAGAAATAAAATCGCTCAACAGTAAACAACTCGATCTATCGGTACGTATTCCTTCTTTGTACAGAGAAAAAGAAATGGATCTGCGTAACCTTATTGCCCGCAGATTGGAAAGAGGCAAAATTGATTTCTCGATCTATATCGAAAACATAGGTACAGAATCTTCGTCGCAAATCAATCAGAACATAATCGAAGGATATTACAAGCAAATCAAAGAATCGGCACAGAATCTTGGAATAGACGTACCATCGGACTGGTTTCAGATACTGCTTAAACTGCCTGATGCCCTCAAGCACGAAATACAGGAAATAGACGACAGGGAATGGCTCAACGTTGAAAAAACGATAGATGAAGCCATAAGCCAATTAGAAGTTTTCAGAAAACAGGAAGGCGAGATGCTATACAAATTGTTTAATGAAAAAATATCGAATATCTCCGATCTTCTTCTCAAAATAGAACCTTTCGAAACAGAAAGGACAGACAAAATAAAGCAACGAATCAACGAATCGCTACAAAAAATCGAAAGCTTCGATTACGACAAAAACCGTTTCGAGCAGGAAATGATTTACTATATTGAGAAGCTGGACATTAACGAAGAGAAAAGCAGGCTGAGAAACCATCTCAATTACTTCCTCGAAACCTTGAAAATAACAGGATCGGGGCAAGGCAAAAAACTTGGCTTCATTGCACAGGAAATAGGACGCGAAGTCAATACGATGGGATCTAAATCGAATCATGCAGAAATGCAGAAAATAGTAGTCCAGATGAAAGATGAACTGGAGCAAATAAAAGAACAGGTTTTGAATGTCTTATAATTGAAAGGAAAGATGTCAGGCAAACTAATAATATTCTCGGCGCCTTCGGGATCGGGAAAATCAACCATTGTAAACTACTTGTTGCAACAAAACCTCAGACTCTGTTTTTCCGTATCTGCTACAAACCGATTACCCAGAGGAACGGAAATAAACGGAAAAGAGTATTATTTCTTATCTACTGACGAATTCAGGAAAAAGATTACCAACGGAGAATTTGTTGAATATGAAGAAGTTTATCCGAATAAATTCTACGGAACACTGAAAAGTGAGGTTGATCACTTGCTCGCAGAAGGATGTAATGTAATTTTTGATGTCGACGTTGTCGGCGGATGTAACATAAAGAATCACTACCGAGAAAAAGCTTTGGCGATTTTTGTCGAACCTCCCTCCATCGAAGAGTTGGAAAGAAGGTTAAATATCAGAGGCACGGACGCTCCCGAAATAATAAAGCAGCGGGTAGAAAAAGCGTATTCAGAGATGAACTATGCGTCAAAATTCGACGTTATTATCCGCAACGACAATTTAGATAACGCTAAACTTCAAGCATTGGACATAGTTTCCAAATTTCTGAAAAAATGAATATAGGTATTTTCTCTGGTTCGTTCGATCCCGTTCATATCGGGCATATGATTATTGCCAATTACATAACCGAATTTACGGATATAGATGAAATATGGTTCTTGATAAGCCCGCAAAACCCTTTCAAAAAAGATAATATTATGACAGACGAACTGTTTCGTCTGCAAATGGTACAACTGGCTGTTGAAGAATATACTGAGTTCAAAGCAAGCGATTTTGAATTCACCCTACCCCAGCCTTCGTATACAATCAATACTTTACAGAAATTAAAAGAAAAATATCCGAAACACACTTTTTCACTGATCATAGGAGGAGATAACTGGGAGGCGTTCGACAAGTGGAAAGATCATGAATCAATTATTGCCGATCATCATATATATGTATATCCCCGTTTAGATTATTCGATCAGCGTTGCGGATAATTTAAAAGATCGGGTAACGGTTCTCGATTCTCCGATAATAGAAATATCCTCGACCTTTATCAGAAAATGTATAAACGAAGGGAAAACATTAAAGCGTTCCTTCCCGACAAAGTGTTTGATTATATAAGAAAACGCAATCTGTATCAAGAAACCGAGTAATTAATCGTCATGGAGTCTATTTGCAAAATATTTAAGATAGGTTATGGTCCTTCAAGCAGCCACACTATGGGACCTTATAACGCCGCGCTTATTTTTTTACATAAAAATACGGATGCGGACTCTTATAAGGTAACTTTATATGGAAGCCTTGCCGCAACAGGCAGAGGACACATGACCGACATTGCCATAAAAAAGGCGCTCGATCCGAAAAGTGTCGATATTATATGGAAGCCTGAGATTGTTCTGCCCTTTCATCCTAACGGAATGAAATTCGAAGCTATTGACGAAAACGGAAACACGCTCGATGAATGGATCATATACAGTATAGGAGGCGGCTATCTGGCAGATGAAAATACAGCCAACGAGGTTGAGAACATATACGAGTTTTCGACAATGAAGCAAATCTTACAGATGTGCCAGAAAACGGGCAAAACTTTCTGGGAATATGTTTACGACATAGAAGGACAACAAGCCTTCGACTACCTGAAAAAGATATGGGAAACAATGGAAGACTCCATTCATCGCGGATTAGACGGTGAAGGACTCCTTCCGGGCGGATTGGCTCTTCAACGCAAATCGTCTGCATATTACATCAAATCGAAAGGATATCAAGGCTCAATGAAAAGCCGTGCGCTCATTTATGCCTACGCGCTTGCCGTATCGGAAGAAAACGCTTCGGGAGGAAAAGTTGTAACTGCGCCAACCTGCGGTTCTTGCGGAGTTTTGCCTTCCGTTCTCTATCACCTGAAAATGAACCACGATTTCAGCGATATAAAAATAGTCAGGGCGCTTGCAACAGCCGGATTAATAGGGAATTTAGTAAAAACCAATGCTTCTATTTCGGGTGCGGAGGTCGGATGTCAGGGCGAAATAGGCGTTGCCTGTTCCATGGCTGCGGCAGCTGCCTGCCAATTATTTGGGGGATCGCCTGCACAGATAGAATATGCGGCTGAAATGGGACTTGAACATCATCTGGGATTAACTTGCGATCCTATCGGCGGATTGGTGCAAGTTCCATGTATTGAACGGAACGCTTTCGCGGCAGCGCGAGCACTCGATTCGTGTTCTTTTGCAATGCTGTCGGACGGAAAACATCTGGTTAATTTCGATAAAGTCGTGGAAACCATGAAACAAACAGGACACGACCTGCCAAGCCTTTACAGGGAAACATCAACAGGCGGATTAGCTAAGTTTGCCAACCAATCGGATAATGATTAAAACTATTCTTTTCTTTTAAAACCGCCGAAGATTTTGCGGAAGCGAAGTTTAATAACACCGAAAAATCCTTCACTGAAAATTCCCGAGCTCATTTTCGATTCTCCGTAAACACGGTTTATGAAAATGATAGAGACCTCTTTCAGTCTGAAACCCAGACAATAAGCAGTATATTTCATCTCTATCTGAAAGGCATATCCTTTGAAACGAACATCGTCCAGATCCATTGTAGCCAACACTTCCCGCTTGTAGCATACAAATCCTGCCGTTGCATCCTGTATTTTCATTCTTGTTATAAAGCGGACATACATAGATGCGAAATAGGACATCAACACGCGTCCCATAGGCCAGTTCACGACATTAACGCCTTCGCTGTAACGTGAACCGATAGCCATATCCGCGCCACCGTTTTTACAGGCATCATAGAGACGGGACAAATCCGTCGGATTGTGTGAAAAATCGGCATCCATTTCAAAAATATACTCATAGGATCTTTCCAATGCCCATTTAAAACCTGTGATGTATGCAGTTCCAAGCCCTAATTTACCTGAACGTTCAACAAGATAGAGCTTATCGGCAAATTCTTCTTTCTGAAGCGTTTTTACGATAGCGGCTGTCCCGTCGGGAGAGTTGTCATCAATAATAAGTACGTGAAATTCCTGCGGCAAAGAAAATACAGCTCTTATGATTTTTTCTATATTTTCCAGCTCGTTATAAGTAGGTATGATGACAACAGAATCTGACATAGCATTTATTTACCCTCAAAAGTAATTAATTTAACAATTCCAATAATTATAACTCGAAAAATTTAAGATTATTTTATTTGTTGTTGCGTTTTCTAACTTTGTAATGGGCTGCATTTAATTATTTTCTCTCCGAAAAGAACAAATGCAATGCCAGAAGTACAACAACAAGCGTTCCGCCGGTCAGCACCACTCCGTTCCAACCATACATTGCCCATGCCTTCCCTCCGACATAAGCACCCAGAGAACCTCCGACAAAATAGCAAGTCATGTAAACAGTATTAAGCCTGTTTGTCGCATTCTCGTCACGCGAAAAAATAATACTCTGATTGGTTATATGTATGGATTGAAGCCCTATATCAAGAATAAATATGCCGATAATCAACCCTGCATAGGTAAATCCCCATAAACCGAAAAACAACCACGCGAAAACCATTAACAAGGTTGCCGCAGTAATCAAATGATTTTTATTTACCCTGTCGGCTACCCTTCCGACAAGTGAGGCGGCAATAGCTCCTCCTATCCCGACAATTCCCAACATCCCTGCAATGTCGCTTCCTGCATTGAAAGGTTCACGTTCCAGATGAAAAGTCAGAGTCGTCCAAAAAGCCTGAAATGAAGCAAGACTCAAAGCGCCTCTTACGGCAGCGATTCGCAAGTCGGGACGCTTTTTTATCAGCGTTATCATTGATTTCATCAAGCCTTTGTATGTCCCGAAAAAAGTCGGTTTTACATCGGGAAGGAAAAGTATAATCAGTATCCATAAAACAACCATTGCGGCGGCGGCAATATAATAAACTGTTTTCCAACCGTAGTGATCACCGACAATCCCGCTGAACACACGAGAACCAAGTATGCCGACAAGTAGCCCGCTCATGACAATACCTACGTTTTTACTTCGCTCCCGGGGATCGGACAATTGTGCTGCCAAAGGCACAAACATTTGCGGAACAACGGAACTTAACCCAATAAAGAAACCTGAAACCATCATCATTTCTATACTTGTACTAAAAGCAAAAGACAATAATGAAAGTATGATTAAAATAAAATCGACAATAACGATCTTCTTTTTCTTAAACATGTCGCCCAAAGGCACCAATAAGAACAGTCCTCCTGCATAACCGAGCAAAGTCGTGGTAGCAACTTTGTTCGCCGTTTCTTCCGGCACATTGAATTGGCGGGCTATATCGCCCAGCAACGGTTGATTATAATAATTATTGGCGACAACCATACAAGCCGATACCGTCATCAACAGCAAAACGCCTTTCGACAACTTATTGCCGTTCTTTTCTATACTCAAATTCTCCACACGGATATTAATTATAAGTTGAATTCCAGATTAACGAAAAGGTACTGTTCGGATTCACCCCTGTCGGGGTTTATATTTCGAAAATTAGGAGATATTTTTAATTGTTTCAGAGGACGGAACTCTACTCCTCCCATTACAAGCTGTCCGTCCAGATCGCTCCATTGTTCGATAAAGGTGGAAGGCATTGCGGAATCGGCTAAATCGTAACGTACATAAGCATTCCATTTAGGCAGGAAATTTACGGTTGCATAGAACGATACGCCGTAAAAGTCTTTATCTTCTATAAAACCCTTATTAAAAACTCTATTATACTCTCCTCCGAAAGAAAACAAATCATTCTGATAGCCCGCAAAAAGAGACAGAGTATACTGATTCTTAAAGTCTGCTATAAGGACATTCTCGGGCAGTTCATCCCTTAGTTCTTTACTGTCATTATATATATCGCCGTAGACTCTGAACAATGCGTTTTTAAAGGGATGGACATTCAATCCTCCCGCATAGCGTTTACTTCCGGTTTTTCTGACATCTTTATAACCTGTTCCGTTTGTGAAACTGACATCTGCAGAGATCAAATCGGAGAATTTATGTTCGACAGTGAACCCAAGATCGACACTCGGAGCCATTTTATTCAGATCCTGAAACGACCGGAGTACATAACGATGTGCCCAATAATCTTCTTGGGTACTGAACTGTAAAAGCCCTATCAATCCGACATTAATATTAAAATTCTTATCGTTCCAATTCAGGAAAGCATTGCGGACATATATTTCCAGTCTGTGATCTTTGTCCGTTCCTGCCGCTCCGTCAACCACAACCTGCGCACTCAGGTTCTTGGTAATATCATATTCATATCCCAAGAAAGCCCGTGTTATATCAAAACCTGTTTCTTTGTCAAAATCGGTGCTGAAATCAAAAAATCCGCGGGCTATGATTCTGCCCGAAGGCTTAAACTCTTCATTTTCCTGAGATATCAAAGAGTTTGTAATAAAAAACAATAACACTAAAAATATAAGCCTCCCTCTCATTTACTCCAAATTCTAATGTTTCAGCTACAAAGATTAAACTTTTATGTTACAAAAACATTATAAAATATTCAAAAATAGTATTAGGAACGTATTAAACGTATTTATAATAAACGGCGGAAGCGGTTGAAGATAATTTGTATTATATTTGCATCTGTATTTTTCCTTAACCAAATGAAGATTTTTCAGGTAATAACTGTTTCTGAACATGGCGGGGCACAATCGGTCGTACTTAATTTAACGAACTCATTATGTACCGACAACGAACTATACGTTCTTTCCGGTGGAGACGGAGAGGCTTGGGAAAATATGAACAAAAAGGCTGTCAGAATTAAAATCAGCGATCATCGGAAAGGAATTTCCATAAAAGATATCGCAATCTTGTTTCGGCTTTACTATTATCGTTTAAAATATAAGCCTGATATAGTTCATCTGCATTGTTCCAAGATAGGAGCTCTTGGGCGGTTGGCATTCAATAAGAAAAAAATAATATATACGATGCACGGCTTCGATTCCCTGCGCCTTGGGTTTCGCAAATTCTTATTTGTTGAAAAGCTTCTGAAAAACAGGCATGCAATAATTATCGGAGTTAGCCGGCACGACGTCGATGGCTTAATCGCAGAAGGGATAGATAAAAAACCCGAACTGATATATAACGGATTAGAGGACTATACTCTGCAATCGGATAAAGATAAAATTGACGTCGGTTTCCTTAATAAAATAGAAAATATTAAAAGTCAATATCCAAAGGTGATTATGTGTATATCAAGAATTTCGAAACAAAAAAAATTCGAGTTATTTGTCGATATTGCAAAAGAACTTCCACAATATGCCTTTGTCTGGATCGGAAATAAAGAACCTATGTCGGGATTGCCAAGCAATGTGTTTTGTCTCGGTGAAATTAACGCTGCCCATATTTATCTTAAATATGCCGATCTTTTCATCTTACCGACAAATTATGAAGGATTGCCCGTTTCAATTATCGAAGCATTGATGTACAGCATTCCCGTTGTGGCTTCTGCCGTGGGAGGAATACCTGAAATATTGGATGGAAAAAACGGATTTTATGTAGAAAATGACGTACAGGTGTTCAAAGAAAAAATAGAATATTCACTGGACGAAAAGAATCACGAGAATATGTCGCAGGCTGCCCGTGAATCGTATTTGAATAAATTTACCGTCGATAAAATGGTAGATAGTTATAAACTGTTGTATTCAAAAATAATTTAGCTAATGTCCGAATATCCGTTAGTATCCGTCCTGTTACCCTGCTACAATACAGAAAAATATGTAGAGGAAGCTGTATATTCTCTGTTAAATCAAACCTACGGAAATATAGAGATCATAGCAATAGACGACTGCTCAACCGATTCGACAAATGCTATTCTACATAAACTTTCGGAGAAAGATAGCCGAGTAAAAGTCTTTAAAAACGACATCAATCTTAAACTCATAAAAACGTTGAATAAAGGCATAACTTTATGCAACGGAAAATATATTGCACGAATGGATGCGGACGATATAAGTCTGCCTGAGCGTATAGAAAAAGAAGTGCAATTTTTGGAAGCTAATGAAGATTATGATATTGTAAGTACGCAGTTTGCAACCTTCAAAACAGGATCAAAGAAAACAAGTTTACATACTAACCCGCTAAAATATGAGGAATTAAGGGCATACCTTTTGTTCAAATCGGGAATCTGCCACCCCGCATGTATGATAAGAAAAAGTATGTTTACTGATTTAGGACTGCATTTCGAAGAGCAATATCTTCACGTGGAGGACTACGCACTGTGGTCGAAAGCGATGTATGTAACTAAACTTGCAAACTTGGGAGGTGAACCTTTATTGCTATACAGGGTTCATACCAGCCAAGTATCGAGTTTGAATGAAGAATTGCAGCTGAGTAATAAAAAAAGAAGTATTCAAAATACACTGTGAGCATCTATGCCTAGATGCTGACGATAAAGCATTAGATATATATTGTTCTGTTGCGGAGGCAAATCCCAGTCAATCATCATTGCAATATATAAATGAATGCGAGAAATTCATTATTTCGTTAGTAGAGAAGAATAAAAATCAGCAATTTTGCTCTTCCGAATTTTTAGAGCAAATGATGGCTCTTCATTGGATACGCCTTTGTGCAAATTCCAGATTAGGAATAAAAATCTTAAATAAATGTTTTTCTTCGCCTTTGTATAAAAAAGAATACTATACGACCCAAGATATAATCATATTATACATAAAATGTGTATTTAAATTGAAATATAAGAAATCACTGGTATATAAACTGGTTTTCAGATAAAAAATGAATCTAATAAAGAAGGTAATATATTCCCTGTTTTTTCTATTGGCATTGTTTTTTTTCACATATACCCTGCCGCAATGCCTCTGTTCGGCTATTCCTTCGTATTTACAGGAGGTCTGCTCGGCTTAGGGCTTTATATGTACAACAAATTTCCCTATGTGGAAATGGTGAAATTCTTCATGTGCTACGGAGCAATGGTAGTATGGGCATATATATGCACATTTGTTATGGGTGCATACGACAATTACATTATTACATACAGTAAAAGTACACTGGGCTGGTTTTTTTCCGCATATTTTATTATTTATCTTTTCTTTAAATTTATCCCAGAAAAGGCGTCGATACATTAATCTATTTTATTATTGCGGCCATAGTCCTGCAAGGTATTATTTCGGTTGCGATGTATTTAAATCCAAATGTAGCGGATTTCTTCAATTCTATTCAAATTGGGAGCGATGATCTTTTATTGTCTACTAAAAGAGCTCAGACAGAAGGAAAAAGATTACTCGGATTCGGAATTGCTTTTTTTGGAGCAGGAGTAATCTACGGCGTAGCCCTGATTTTTCTAATATACATTTTAATGGCGAAAAAGCTCAATCTATTGCAGGTATTATTTTTTTCCATACTTTATATTTTTGTGTTTTTTGTCGGGATGCTCTCCGCCAGAACAACTCTGGTAGGAGGATTCGCGAGCCTCGGATTGCTTATTATTCTTTTATTCAGGGGCAATTCCGGAAGAAGGTCTCAATTGATTACGTTCATTTTTTATAGTGTCATTTTGGTAACAATAAGTATTACTCTTATCTATCAGTTTTTCTTTGATATGGCAGACTGGGCTCTCGAACCTTTCATTAATTACAAAGCAAGCGGAGAACTCCGAACGGACTCGTCAGATGGACTGGTCATAATGTTTATGCTTCCTCAAACCTTTGTACAATGGATATTTGGAATCGGAGTAGGAAATTTTTGGGGTAGTGATGTTGGCTTTACACGGCTATTATACTGGTTCGGGCTTCCCGGAACAATACTGTTCTTCCTTTTCGGATACTTGCTTATAAAGCAATCATTTACAGCCAATCAGGCTCTAAACTATACGCTTTTAGTTACTTTTGCCTATAATTTAGCCCTGAACGTAAAAGGACTTTCCGACTTGAACTGGTTATGGGCTTTATTTGCTTTTTATTTCTTATACTACAATTATTATATTTACACACCATATTTGTACAGAATTGGACGAATCAAGCAAAATACACTTCGTACTGCCGTTCAAGGCTAGACGCCCGGCAGGAGGCTTCAGGGTTATGTACGAATATGCCAATCGGTTATTTGATAAAGGATATTCGGTACACATCTCTTATCCGCTTCAAACACCTTACATGAAGTACCGATTTCCGTACTGGATAAGACTTATCCTATCCCGCATCGAAGGATTCGGAACGAATAAATGGTTCAAGTTTCGTGAGGGAATATCAATGTCCTATATCAAATGTGTAAAAGATCAGTACATCAAAGATGCCGACATCATAATGGCTACATGGTGGGCGACAGTTGCCGAAGTCGGGAAACTTTCAGAAAAAAAAGGAAAAAAAATCAACCTGATTCAAGGGTTTGAAAATTGGGAAGGACACGAAGATTTACTGTATAAATCTTACGACATTCCCGATATGACGAATGTCGTGGTTGCGTCCTATCTGAAAGATATTGTTGGAGAACATACGGATAAAGAAACTATACTGATACCAAATGCAATAGATAAAAAACAGTATAAAATAATGAATCCGATAAAAAACAGATATTCAAATTCCATTTGTATGTTTTTTTCCGAACAGGAAATAAAAGGCTCTAAGTACGGACTTGAAGCTTTATCCATTGTAAAAAAAAGAAAACCTGATGTAAAAGCGGATATCTTCGGAATTTATCCTAAACCCGAGCATCTCCCGAATTGGATAGAATATCATCGAAACCCCAATAATTTATGTGAAATATATAACCGAAATGCAATATTCATATCCAACAGCCTGACGGAAGGATTTGGCTTGGTTTCGGTTGAAGCCATGCACTGCGGATGTGCCTTGATTTGCACTGACATATCAGGACATCGGGAATATGCTTTTTAACAATAAAACGGCATTGCTGACAAAAGTGAAAAACGCACAGGACATGGCAGATAAGATATGTTATCTGATCGAAAACGAGCAAAAACGAATCGAATTGGCACAGGAAGGGCACGATTACGTACAGCATTTCACATGGGAAGTCGCTATTGATAAAATGGACAATTTGATAAAACAATTATTGGCAAAGTAATACATCCGAGATGAAGATACTGTTGTTAGGAGAATATAGTAATTTACACTGGACGCTGGCAGAAGGGTTAAGAATGTCAGGGCATGACGTAACAGTAGCTTCCGACGGCGACGGCTTCAAAAACTATAATCGGGACATTGATCTGAAAAGAGAAGGATCGGGTATAAGAGATACGTTCAGAACATTAACATCGGTTCTGAAAAATTTAAAAAACTTCAAGAATTATGATGTTGTACAACTGATTAACCCTTGTTTTACACAGCTTAATATCAATGTCAATAATTATCTGTATGATTTTATCCGGAAAAACAATAAGAAAGTATTTCTGGGAGCTTTCGGAGTAGATTCTTTCTGGTTAAGGGCTTGCCAGAACAAAGACACATTCCGATATTCAGAATTTTACGTTGACGGAAAACCCAACAATCTCTCGGACAACGGGCACCTGTTAAATCTTTGGCTGAATACTAAATACGAAGATTTGAATAGAAAGATCGCAGAATCCAGTGACGGTATAATAGCTTGCCTGTACGAATATTATATTTCGTACAAACCTCAATACAGCGATAAACTGGCGTATATTCCTCTTCCGATAAATACCGACAAAATATGCAAAGACGATATTTTAAAATCAGATAAAATAAACTTCTTCTTAGGGATAAACAAAGCCAGAAGCAATTTTAAAGGAACTGACAGATTGCAAGATGCTTTACTTAAAATACATGAAAAGTATCCGAATGAAACAGAAATAAAGATTGCGGAATCAATCCCGTATACAGAATATGTCGGCATGTTACAAAATTCTGATGTAGTATTGGATCAGCTTTATTCCTATACTCCTGCAATGAACGGACTGATAGCTATGGCTATGGGGAAAATACTTGTAGGCGGAGGAGAACCCGAGATGTATGAATTACTTGGCGAAAAAAACAATATGCCGATAATAAATGTTATTCCGTCTGACGAAGATATAATAAATAAACTTGAATATCTTATCGTAAATAAAGATAAGCTGAAAAAGCTATCGTCCGACAGTCGTATGTTTGTAGAAGATCATCATAATTATAAGACTGTAGCTGATTTATATATCGATTTTTGGAAAAGCAAAGGAGCAAGATGAAAGAATGTATTATACTTGCAGGCGGATACGGAACACGGCTACAAACTGTAGTTAAAGACGTTCCAAAATGTATGGCGGAGGTAGCAGGAAAACCGTTCCTATATTATCTGTTCAAGTATTTAATTAACCAAGAAGTCGATCATATAATACTTTCATTAGGTTACAAACATGAAATAATCACGAAATGGTTGAAAAACAATCGTTTCGGCATAGATATATCTTATGTGATAGAAACGGAACCTTTAGGCACGGGAGGAGCTATCAAGTTTGCCACACAGAAAGCAAAAAACGAGACAGTTTCGATTGTCAACGGAGATACGTTCTTTCCCGTAAATTTAGCCGAATTGGAAGCCTTCCACCTAAAAAAAAACGCGGATATAAGCATTGCCCTGAAACCAATGGAAAATTTTGATCGCTACGGTTCGGTTGAACTGGATGGAAGTGACAGGATATTAAAATTTAATGAGAAAAAACATTGCGAATCGGGGTTGATAAACGGCGGAATATATGTTATCAATAAAAAGATATTTGAACTGCATAATCTGCCCGATAAATTTTCTTTCGAAAAAGATATATTGGAAAACAAAGAAATGAAACTAAATGTATTCGGTTATCCCAGCGATTCATATTTCATAGACATCGGAATACCAGAAGATTATGCAAAAGCAAACATTGATTTTTTAAAATTCTGATATGTTCGATTTAAAAAAATATACGACTTTATTTTTAGACAGGGATGGCGTAATCAACATAGAAAGAAAGAATGATTACGTGAAAAATCGTGACGAATTCATTTTCATAGATAACTCTCTGGACGCCATAAGTATTTTAACTGAAAAATTCCGTCGCATATTCATCGTTACCAACCAGAGAGGCATTGGCAGAAACATAATGACTTATGATGATCTGATTGACATTCATAAGTATATGCTGAAAAAAATAAAAAGAACACGGAGGAAATATCTCACATATATATACATGCACGGATATAAATCCGACAACTATAAACAGAAAGCCGAATATCGGCATGGCATTTCAGGCAAAAGAAGACTATCCTGATATAGTTTTCACGAATTCCGTTATGGTTGGTAACAGCCGATCGGATATAGAATTCGGGAATAAACTCGGGATGTACACAATATTAGTCGGCGATAAATACCCGAAAGAGGATAAAATATATAATAAAACCTGTGCTTATTTTCCCAATCTATACGAGTTTGCATTATCTTTGTAAAAGGAAGAAGCATAAATTTACAAAATGAATATTATTCAGAAAAGGCTATCGGAATCAATCGAAGTCAAACAAAACATTCTCAAATAAAACGATTGTCAATCAAATTGAAATCGTTTCGAGAAAAATAATAGAGTGTTTTCAGAATGACGGATCAGTCTATTTTTGCGGTAACGGAGGAAGCGCTGCCGATGCACAACACTTAGCCGCTGAGCTTTCAGGAAAATTCTATATGGACAGAAATCCGTTGTCTGCCGAAGCTTTGCATTGTAACACTTCCTTTCTGACAGCGGTTGCAAATGATTATTCATACGACGAGATATATGCCCGCCTCATTGGCGGAATCGGACGAAAAGGCGACATTCTTTTCGGACTCTCGACTTCCGGAAATTCAAAAAACATTTTAAAAGCAATTGAAAAGGCAAAAGAAAAAAATATATTTTCAATAACTCTGACAGGTGACAGCGGCGGAAAGATGAAAGAATCCGCAGATATTTGTATCTGCATTCCTTCTGACGACACCCCCCGAATACAAGAAGCCCACATCACCATCGGACATATTATTTGTGAAATCGTGGAGGAATCCATATTCAGTAAAAAAACAAAAGTATGATATTCAGAAGTAAAGCACCATTCAGACTCGGACTGGCAGGGGGAGGAACAGATGTTTCGCCATTTTCCGACATTTATGGCGGTTGCGTATTGAATGCAACCATCGACTTGTATGCCCATGCAAACATCGAAGTAAGGAATGACAATAAAATAGTTTTTCGCATTCCCGAAAACAATGAAATATATGAATTTGAATCTGAGGAAAAATTACCGATAACAGGTGATAAAGCAGATTTAATGAAAGGAATTTATAACAGAATTGTTCAGGATTTTACTCATAAACCTCTGTCGTTGACATTGACATGCAGTCTGGACGTTCCTTTCGGATCGGGGCTGGGCACTTCTTCAACGTTGGCTGTAGCGATACTGGGAGCATATTCCGAGATGCTTAATCTTCCGTTAGGAGAATATGATCTGGCATATCTGGCATACTCTATCGAACGTCTCGATTTGCAACACGCAGGAGGGAAGCAGGATCAATATGCAGCGGCATTCGGAGGTTTCAATTTCATGGAATTCTATGCCGACGACAGGGTTATAGTGAACCCTCTCAGAGTAAAAAGTGAAACCATAAACGAACTTTCAAACAATCTGTTGCTTTACTACACCAATTCGAGCAGAAACTCGGGACATATTATAGAAAAACAACAACAAAACGTACTCGAAAAGAAAGAGAAATCAATTGAAGCCATGCAATTGATCAAAGAGCAGGCGTATGAAATAAAAGAAGCCATACTGAAAAACCATCTGAACGACATAGGCGAAATCCTACATGCAGGATGGGTTTATAAACAAAATATGGCAGCCGGCATATCCACACCTCTGTTCGAAGATATATACGAGACTGCAATAAAAGCAGGTGCAACAGGAGGAAAAATATCAGGCGCAGGAGGAGGAGGATATGTGTTCTTCTATTGTCCTAAAAACACAAGATTTGCGGTAGCCAAAGCTTTAAGAAACATGGGAGGAAGCATGCAGCATTACAATTTTACAAAAAAAGGTTTGGAAACATGGCGATCGAAAGATATTTATATAACAATATGACACGTTATATTTGAAAACTGCTGTAATCATACGCGTATATAACAGGACTGAAGATCTGGCATATAATCTTCGGATAATAAATGATACTTGGGATCGGAAAAACTATCATATAATTGTCGTATCGAATGGTTATAATAGCGGATATACAATAGATGATGACAGCAAAAAATATATTGATGAACTAATAGTGCTGACAGAAAACAGCGGACACAAAAAAAGGCAATTCACAGTTATTGCTGGAAGGAATAAAACACATACCCGAAGATTGCCAATATACGCTTATATTAGAAGCAGATACGTGGCTGTATAAAGATACTCTCATACAAAAATATACAGCAAAACTATCCGAAAATAAAAACGCGGTTTGGGCAAGTGCCGACTGGTATGACAAACAATACGGACTTGCAACGGACTTTGCAATTATAAAAACCAAATATATACTGGATAATCCAAAGCTTTTCGATTTCGAACTATTCCCCGAATGCCATATATCGAACTATTTGAGAGATACTGACACAGGATACATATGGATAAAAGAAAATATGCCCGTACATGTTCCGAGTTATGTTCCCAAATATCCATACGTAAACAACAGCAAAGAAAAAAAGATTCTACGTTTTCCCGAACTCCCCGATGGTTACACACCATGTCGAGTTTCTGAAAAAAAGGAATGTCGAAGAAAAAGTATTATTTCAATGTTGTCAGTAAAACCGATTATTTTACGGATGAAAAAGTATCTTTCGGGGTATGGCAACGGTTTAAAATGCGTTTCTGGATAAACCTGAGCAAGCTCTTCGTAAAGCGTAGCTGGTTTTACAGGAAAAAATATATGGAAATACCCCAATAAAATATGTTTGTAGTTAACGGACGTTTTCTGACACAAAAAGCGACAGGCGTACACCGCTATGCTTTTGAAATATGCAATGAAATGTATGAAATGGGCATAGACTTCTATGTTGCCGTACCAAAGGATATAAACCCCGATTACAAATTTAAGTTCCGAACCGTAGAATGCGGTTCCCTGAAAACTCATCTTTGGGAACAAATATCCCTGCCCCGTTATCTCAAAAAAAACGGAAAACCTTTGCTTATAAGTTTTTCAGGAGGCGGAATACTCAACTACAACAATCAGATCGTAACAATACATGACGTATCGCACGAAAGATATCCCGAATGGTTTTCAAAAAATTATTGCAGGTATTACGGCTATATGATTCCCCGCACAATAAAAAAATCACATGCCGTAATAACCGTCAGCGAATTTTCGAAACAGGAAATTTCGGATGTTTTCGGAACAGACAAAAACAAAATACACGTTATTCACAGCAATGTGCCTTTTCGCGACAAGCCAAGCCGGGATGAGATATTAAACCGCAAGCATGACACGAATGCGGAAAAATACATTCTGACGGTTTCATCAATGGATCCCCGCAAGAATTTTATCCGCCTTGTCGAAGCATTTAACAATATTGAGGATAAAAGCATAAAGTTGTACATTATCGGAATGCAATTCAAGGCATTCAACACGCCCGATCTTCAAAAACTGATCAGTAAAAACGTTGTCTTACCGGGCTATATAACGGACGAAGAACTACAGGATATGTATAAAAACGCACTGTTCTCCATCTACCCTACCCTTTACGAAGGGTTCGGGCTCCCTCCGCTGGAGTCGATGACCTACGGTTGCCCTGCCATAGCCGCCGATATTCCCGCACTAAAAGAAATCAGCGGAGATGCGGTATTATATACCGATCCTTATGACATTAACGACATTACTCAAAAAATGAATCTTCTTGTTAAGGATGAAGAACTCAGAAAAGAACTTGTTTTAAAAGGGTTGGATCAGATTCAAAAATACTCTTGGGAAAAATCGGCGAAACAAGTTGTTGAATTAGCTAAGAAATATTCTTAATCAAGGTAATAACTGCTATTAATTGCCTTATTTTTCTTAATATTATTTCCGCTTAAATTAACGGACTCAGACACAAGCCCTATCATAAAGCTGTTGGAATAGGTATGGGTAATCAGCCCGTGAACTTTTGTCTGATAATAAGAACCCAAATAACCTACACGAAAAGAAAACTTGTTGACAGGAAAATCGACCGTTATATAATTTCTCAAAGCACGCTGGTTATGCAACGATGCAAGATTGACATTGCCAACCGTATTGCCTAAAGATATTTCGTAGTAGGATTGCCCGAAACGCGGCGAAAACAAGACTCCCGCTATCGGAGTATCCATTTGCCATCGGACAGTGGCAAATTTCCATTTGTAAAAACCTATTACCGACAAATTTATATTGGTATACAACCGCGCGGACGCAGGATTATTCGAATTACGCTCATTATACAAAACGCCTGCGTTAACGTCCCATATAGCGCCTGCCGAAAAACGGAATTTTTCGTCTTTATAAATATTATAATGTCCGCCCCAGTTATAGTTTGCAAAGAACCAATATTCTCGTGCGTTCTTGGCGGGGTTTTCGCCTGTGGCAAATTCGATTTCTATCGTCTGCTGACGCGTGAATCTTCCTTGAAACCAACTGAGTTGCTTCATACGTTCATTCACTAACCGAAATGACGTACCTTTATATTCCAATGGTGACAAATAGGTGTCATACAAGTTGACCGAACCTATGCCCAACAATGTGGCGTTGTTAGTCGGACGAGGAAGAGAAAGCGAATCCGCGTTTTGAGAATAAATAAGCAAATTACCCGACATCAGAAGAGCAAAAACAAAAGAGAGCCTTATCCTCAAATTTCTCATTCGTTATTCAAAATCAAGTTTTTGCTGTCCTGTAATCTCATCTATTATGTCGTCGGGTGTTTTCTCATCCGTAAAATCATCGTCTTCGATGTCCTCGTCAACCTCTTCGGGTTCGGGCTCAGGATGACGCAAAGGTTCAAGCTCTTCTACTTGTTTTATATCGAAAGTAGACAAACGTTTCCCTTTGGCTTTGAAACCTTTTACGGAGATAAATTCTTCCGCGTCTATATCCAATGCTTCGCGATAACTGTCATGCCCTCCGAATTCGACTTTAATACGAGGATACACCGTATCGGTCAGCAATAGCAATTTAGAGTCGGGATTTTCACCCAAAATGCTTTGCTTCTTTGACGACACTTCGAGAGTAAAGCGTTTGATATAATCATATCCCTGATCGGCATCGAACAAAACGGCTGTCCATACCTTATTCAGATTGAATTTCTCAATCTTTATGATCCCCTGCTCGTAATGGTTGCTCAAATCGAAGTTGGTAGTATAATACTCGCCGTCGTTCTGGATTACCAATATCTGATCGTCACTCTGAAACTCTCCCAAATACTTTCCTCTTTCATCGTAATTGAGGCGAAGCACGTCTTCATCAAACCAGACCTTTCGTCCGCCAAGCGTAGAACCGCCTTTTTGTTTCAATGATATTTTGTGTATATCTGCTTTTGTCAGCAAATTGCCCATAGACTGCCGCCCTTTAATGGCTATATCGCTGAAATCTTTTTCAAACACCAATATCCGTTGACGGGGTTTAGGTTTCAGAATAACTCTGATTGTTTCCGCTTCCCCGTTCGGATTAGCCGTGAAATAAACGACTTTCGACCCGTCAGTTCCTTTAGTAAGGTCGTAATCTTTGTCACGCGTAATGCCTTTGACTGCAAAACGTTTTATAAAATACGCGCCGTTCTTACCGTCACGATAAACGGCATTGTATATCGTACGGCTGTCGTTACGCTTAAACACATTAACGTACAATATATTTTTCCCGACAAACATCTTGTCAGAAACTTTGACGATCTTGTACTTGCCGTCTTTAAAAAAGAGAATTACATCGTCTATATCGGAACAGTTGCAAACAAACTCATCTTTTTTCAGCGACGTTCCGATAAAACCTTCTTCACGGTTTATATACAATTTTTCGTTAGCTTCCACTACCTTAGTGGCAACAATCGTGTCGAAACTCCTGATTTCGGTTTTTCGAGGGAAATTTTTGCCATATTTCTCTTTTAGCATCACAAACCACGAAATCGTATAGTCTACAATATTGGCTATATTATGATCTATTTCCTCTATTTCAGATTTGTATTTAGCAATCAATTCGTCAGCCTTATCGGAATTAAACTTGAGAATACGTCCCATTTTTATTTCCATCAGCTTGAGAATATCCTCCCGCGTAACTTCTCTGATAAACAGTTTGGCGAAAACGGATAACCGTTTACCGATATGCTCAACGGCAATATCCATTGTTTTCGCATTCTCAAACTCTTTATCCTTATATATACGTTCTTCAATAAATATTTTTTCCAGTGAAGAAAAGTGCAGGCTTTCGAGCAATTCGGATTTCTGAATCTCAAGCTCAAGTTTCAACAGGCTCAACGCGTTATCTGCACCACGTCTGAGAATATCGCTGACACGTAAGAAATGAGGCTTGTTGTCCTCAATCACACAACAGTTTGGCGAAATACTAATTTCACAATCAGTCAGCGCATAAAGGGCATCTATGGTTTTGTCGGAAGAAACTCCCGGGGCTAAATGAACCTGTATTTCAACATTCTGTGCAGTTATATCGTCAACCTTACGTATCTTGATTTTTCCTTTATCATTAGCTCTCAGAATTGACTCCACCAAAGTAGACGAAGTTTTCCCGAAAGGAATATCTGTAATTACAAGCGTTTTATTATCGAGCTTCGATATTTTGGCGCGCACTTTTACTGCACCGCCACGTTCGCCGTCATTGTAACGCCCTACATCAATATAGCCTCCCGTCAGAAAATCAGGATAAAGCTCGAAAGGCTTATTCTGAAGATAATTGACAGCGGCATCACACACTTCGTTAAAATTGTGCGGAAGTATCTTTGAAGACAACCCCACAGCAATACCTTCAGCCCCTTGCACCAATAGCAAAGGAAATTTGACGGGCAGGGTTACGGGTTCTTTATTTCTTCCGTCATACGAAGGTTTCCATTCCGTTGTTTTCGGGTTAAATAGAACCTCTAATGCAAATTTAGACAAACGGGCTTCGATATAACGGGGAGCAGCTGCCCCATCGCCCGTTAAAACATTTCCCCAGTTACCCTGACAGTCTACTAACAATTCTTTTTGGCCTAACTGCACCAATGCGTCGCCTATAGACGCATCGCCGTGAGGGTGAAACTGCATCGTATGTCCTATAATGTTCGCAACCTTGTTGTAACGCCCGTCGTCCATTCTTTTCATCGAATGAAGAATACGGCGTTGCACGGGCTTCAGTCCGTCATTGATATGGGGAACAGCACGTTCCAATATTACATAGGACGCATAATCCAAAAACCAGTTTTGGTACATCCCCGAAAGGTGCAACTGATTTTCGGTATCCTTGACGGGAACTCTGTAACTCGAATGCGAATCGTTATCAGAGTTTACGTCACCATTCTCTAAATCGTCAGAATTTTCTTCTATATCTTTTGGAAGCATATATATTACAAATGTTTAAAAGCTGAAAAACCACATCAAAGGTAATTTTTTTACGCAACATTTCAAAAACAAAATTGTTTCGAAACCTTCAATCAACAATATTTCAAAAATAAAACAAATAAATATTAATCGGGCTTTCAAAATGTCAAAATATCAATAAAAAAGCTTTATTAACCAAACAAAATATTTTACCTTTGTATCGCTTTTTCAGAGCGATCAATTATTTGAAAAACAGCTTATAAACCGTTTTTCATAAAAACGAAAAAGGAACACAGTCAATCAACTGATATACAACAATTAAACCTATATATAAACATATTTAAACGAAATTATGGCTAACAAAAAAGAAAAGCTTTTCACTGAATTTCCTCCAGTAACAACCGAGGAATGGATGGCGAAAATCATAGCCGACCTTAAAGGTGCCGACTTTGAGAAAAAGCTCGTTTGGAAAACTAATGAGGGATTTAAAGTTAATCCTTTTTACAGAAGCGAAAATCTTGACGGATTAAAAGCGACAGACTCTTTGCCGGGAGTTTTTCCGTATGTTCGCGGAACCAAAAAGGACAATGCTTGGTATGTTCGTCAGGATATTCACGTACATGACTTTAAAGCAGCCAATGCAAAAGCCCGTGATCTGCTGACTAAAGGTATCAACTCTTTAGGGTTCAAAATCAGCAAAGACAGCGTAAATGCAGAGAACATTAGTACGCTTCTCGAAAGCATTTCACCTGAAAGTGTAGAACTGAACTTTTCAACCTGTCTGAGCAAAACGTTAGAATTAACCAAGATAGTGGCAGATTACATCAAGTCTAAAAATCTGGATGTAATGAAATGCTTCGGTTCGATAGACTTCGATCCGTTCAAGCCTATTTTGAAAAAAAGGGGCTGACAATCCGGATTGGGTAAAAAAAATCCGCCGAAATAGTGATAGCATCCGCTTCGCTTCCCCGTTACAGAGTATTAAGCGTAAACGCTTTCAAGCTGAACGATGCTGGAGCATACAACTATCAGGAATTAGGATATGCTTTAGCTAACGGTAACGAGTTGTTGGGAAAACTCACCGAATCGGGACTCGATGCTGCATTAGTGGCTAAAAAAATAAAATTCAATTTTGGCATCGGATCCAACTATTTCATGGAAATAGCTAAATTCCGTGCAGCACGTTGGCTGTGGGCAGAAATCGTAAATGCCTATAACCCGAAATGCAACCACGATTGCGACAATAAATCGCCGGAAGGCGTTTGCAGGTGTGCAGCCAAAATATATACACATGCACAGACATCGACATTTAACATGACGGTTTACGATGCACATGTTAATATGTTGCGTACACAGACAGAAGCCATGTCCGCAACCATTGCAGGAGTAAACTCACTGACTGTGCTTCCGTTTGACGAAGCGTTTAAAGATGCCGATGACTTTTCGGAAAGAATTGCCCGCAATCAGCAACTGCTTCTTAAAGAAGAATGTCATTTTGATAAAATAACAGATCCTTCCGCAGGTTCATATTACATCGAAAACCTGACCTCCGCAATCGGACAGGAAGGTTGGAAACTGTTTCTGGCAACAGACGAAAAAGGATATTATGATGCCCTTAAAGCAGGAACTGTTCAGACTGCAATTAAAGAATCGGCTGACAACAGATTCAAGGCGTTGGCGACTCGCAGAGAAGTACTGTTAGGAACTAATCAATATCCGAACTTCACAGAAAAAGCTGCCGACAAAATCAAAGAAGATGAATCTTGCGGATGCGGATGTTCAACCCAGAAAGGTACATTGATGCCTTTGCAAACAACACGTCTTGCCACTGAGTTTGAAAAATTACGTCTCGCTACCGAAAAATCAGGCGCACCGAAAGCGTTTATGCTGACTATCGGAAATCTTGCTATGCGTCTCGCACGCTCTCAGTTCTCCTGCAACTTCTTTGCTTGTGCAGGGTATAAAGTAATTGACAATTTAGGTTTCGAAACAGTCGAAGAAGGCATTAGAGCCGCGCTTGACAAAGAAGCCGATATTATAGTGCTGTGTTCGAGTGACGACGAATATGCAACTTTTGCTCCCGAAGCATATAAGCTTGCTGAAGCAAACAACAAACAATTTGTGGTGGCAGGAGCTCCTGCTTGTATGGACGAGTTAAAAGCTCAGGGAATAGAACATTTCATCAATGTGAAAAGCAATGTTCTTGATACTTTGAGAATATTTAATGATAAATTGGGTATTTAATTCAGGAACATAAGGAGATTATTAAAATTATGAAACCAAATTTTAAAAATATAGATATAAAAAATGCCGGTTTTGAAGCATTAAATGCTGCGGAATGGGCAAACAAGAACGAGATAAAAGCAGACTGGATGACTCCGGAGCTTATTCCCGTAAAACCTGTATATACGAAAGAAGATTTGGAAGGAATGGAGCATTTGAATTATGCTGCCGGGCTTCCTCCGTTCTTGCGTGGACCATATTCGGGTATGTACGCAATGCGTCCTTGGACTATACGCCAATATGCAGGATTCTCCACAGCGGAAGAATCCAATGCATTCTATCGCCGTAACCTTGCCTCGGGACAAAAAGGACTTTCGGTTGCTTTTGACCTTGCGACACATAGAGGTTATGACGCTGATCACCCGCGTGTAGTAGGCGATGTTGGTAAAGCAGGGGTGTCAATCTGTTCGGTAGAGGACATGAAAGTATTGTTCGATGGTATTCCGTTGAATAAGATGTCGGTATCTATGACAATGAACGGAGCCGTGCTTCCGGTGCTTGCATTCTATATAGTAGCAGGATTGGAACAAGGAGCTAAGCTCGACGAAATGGCAGGAACGATACAAAACGATATTCTAAAAGAATTCATGGTGCGTAATACGTATATCTACCCACCCGAATTTTCAATGCATATCATTGCCGATATATTTGAATATACATCGCAAAAAATGCCTAAGTTCAACTCTATTTCAATATCAGGCTATCACATGCAGGAAGCAGGTGCAACTGCCGATATAGAATTGGCTTACACGCTTGCCGACGGTATCGAATATCTGAAAGCAGGTATTGACGCAGGTATTGATGTGGATGCATTCGCTCCTCGTCTGTCTTTCTTCTGGGCTATCGGAATGAATCACTTCATGGAAATAGCGAAGATGCGCGCAGGACGTTTGTTGTGGGCTAAGATTGTAAAAAGCTTCGGAGCTAAAAATCCAAAATCACTTGCATTGCGTACCCACTCGCAAACATCGGGCTGGTCGCTGACAGAACAAGATCCGTTCAACAACGTGGGACGTACCTGTATCGAAGCTATGGCTGCTGCATTGGGACACACTCAATCACTGCATACAAATGCTCTTGACGAAGCGATCGCACTTCCTACCGATTTCTCCGCACGTATTGCACGTAACACGCAAATATATATTCAGGAAGAAACTTATATCTGTAAAGAGATTGATCCGTGGGCAGGTTCTTACTATGTAGAATCGTTGACTAACGAACTTGTTCATAAGGCTTGGGAGCACATTCAGGAAATCGACAAACTTGGCGGAATGGCTAAAGCTATCGAAACAGGGCTTCCCAAAATGCGTATCGAAGAAGCTGCCGCACGTACGCAGGCAAGAATAGACTCGGGACAACAGACTATTATCGGCGTTAATAAATATCGTCTTGAAAAAGAAGATCCGATTGATATTCTTGATGTTGACAATACGGAAGTCCGCCGTCAACAGATCGAACGCCTGAACAAACTGAAAGCTTCGCGCGACAACGCAGCCGTGCAGAAAGCACTGGATGCCATTACAGAATGTGTAAAAACCAAAAAGGGTAATCTTTTGGAACTGGCTGTTGAAGCGGCGAAAGTTCGTGCAACATTAGGTGAAATTTCAGACGCCTGCGAAAAAGTAGTAGGACGTTATAAAGCAATAATCAGAACAATTTCAGGAGTGTATTCATCAGAAGCTAAAAAAGATCCGCAATTCAAAGAAGCACGCGAATTGGTGGAAAAATTCGCGAAGAAAGAAGGACGTCAGCCCCGTATCATGATTGCTAAAATGGGACAGGACGGACACGATCGCGGTGCGAAAGTTGTTGCGACAGGCTATGCCGACTGCGGATTCGACGTCGATATGGGACCATTGTTCCAAACGCCGGAAGAAGCAGCCCGTCAGGCAGTTGAAAACGACGTCAATGTACTTGGAGTTTCATCTTTGGCTGCGGGACACAAAACACTTGTTCCTCAGGTAATAGCCGAATTGAAAAAACTCGGACGTGAAGATATTGTTGTAATTGCCGGAGGAGTTATACCTGCACAGGATTATGACTTCCTTTATAAAGCCGGTGTTGCCGCAATATTCGGTCCGGGAACATCAGTTACAAAAGCTGCGGTTGAAATTATGAAAATATTATTGGCTGAATAAATAATATTTTAAAGAAATATGATAAAAAAGCTACCTCAAAACGGTAGCTTTTTTATTTTATCGGATCAACTCAGCCATTTTTCCGGCTTCGGACAATGTGGAAGCGTTAAAATGCCACCATTCTCCGCGGATAGGATAAAATCCTGCCTGCTTCATAACCGAACGTAACAACCTCCTGTTCTCAACCTGTACTTTTGACAAAAGTCCCTGAGAAAGAAAAAGATCTTCATTATTGATACCCGCAAGTTTCCCGAAGTGATCAAATTCGGACCCCATATCTAAAGGCTGATTTGCAGATTTATCATAGATTGTCAGATCGACAGCCATTCCGTAGTTATGTAACCCCGTGCGTGAAGGATTGGCAACATAAGCCCTGTATTTTGTGTCTTTAACGGATTCGTACATTTTTGCTTGTACCGACAACGGACGGGCGGCATCATAAACCAGTAAACTATATTGCGGATTTTTTTCTTGCAACATACGTTGTGCTTTTTTAAGCTTATCCATTGCAAAAGGATGCAGATAAGCCGTATTCAGATCCTCATAAAGTATATTTCCGGTAAAATTGTCTGTTGTCGCATATTTAAGTTCTATCAGAATTGTAGAATCCTCTTCGGTTACACAAACCAAACCGATACTGTCAAGATATGTTTCTAATGTCGTTTTTTGTTGTATATCTTTTTGCTGATATGCAACAGAAACACTATCTGCCAGTACCTCATTTTTTGCTAATTGTTTATTGTTCTGTTCATTACATGAAACGACAAAAAGAAAAACAGTAAAAAACAAAAGGATTCTTTTCATAATTTACTTATTTATCGGGAATATATTTTACCAAACACGCAGCGTTCATTTCCTTCAACCCTTTTTGAGATATATAACCGAGGCAATGAGAAATTATATCGGACGCTTTTTTCACAGCCGCGCAAATTTCATCTCCCATAGCGATATGTGATGCTAACAATGCTGTAAACAAGTCGCCTGTTCCCGTCGTTTCCAGATCAATCCTTTTCGAATATATCCGCTCAGCCTGTCCGTTTCTGATTACGATTGTTTCAATTTTATCCGACGGCGTATCTTCCAGGTTACAACTGGTCGCAACCAATATTTTATCGGATAGAAACGGCTTTTTATTAACTGCTGAAAGCAAATCCTCAATCGTATTCGGTTCACAGCCCAAAATATGTTTAAGTTCAAAAAAATTAGGAGTTAAAATATCGGCAAGAGGAATCAGATAATTCTGAACATTTTCGGCAACCACGGCAGGAACATACAAACCCTGATCAAAATCGCCCATTACAGGATCACAGATATACGGGATATCAGGATAGGATTCCTTTATCCTTTTGACAAACTCAGATGCGGACAGGAGAACATCTTCCGTTCCGATATAGCCTGTTATCAGACAAGACACGTCTTTTATTACACCAATGGCTTCAATTCCTTTTACAAGTTCGTCAAAATCATTTTTAGCTATGGCTTTCCCGTAAACGGGTTTGTGTCCTGTATGCGTAGCCAGAAGAACTGTCGGAAAAGAAATAACATCCAGCCCGTGCAGTTGTATGGCTATTTCGGCAATATTGCTTCCGACGTAACCGTACACTAATTTACTTTGAATAGATAATATCTTATTTTTCATTTCAAACTCTTTAAAGTAAAATTACATCAAAAGAATTGATTTCAGCTAAATATCTAAACAGAATAGTAAAATCGAAAGGGGAAAGATAGAGACCGCTGCCCTATTAAAACAAAAAATTTCCTGCTTATTTGTTCAAAAGGAATATTCCTTTTGAACTGCAGAAAACTTATTAACCTAAAAAACAATAACCTTAAAAACCTTGTAACCTAAAAAAACTAATAACCTATTTTCTCAATCTTTTTACCTGTTTAATAAAGGTTTTACCTAAATCTCACAGTACAAATATAGAAAGCTTTTTAATATCACCAAAATAAAACATGTTTTAAAACATACATTTAACATATTTTATCTAAATAACCTGACATTTCCTCCTGAATCTTTTTGGCTTCATTTTGAGCTGCATCCGCAAAATACTCTGAATCATCGGCATACAGTATTGATCGGGAAGAATTCACGAGCAAACCACATTCTTTATTCATTCCATACCGTACGACTTCCGCAAGACTACCGCCTTGTGCTCCGACTCCCGGAACTAACAGGAAATGATCGGGAACTATTTTACGCACATCTTCAAACATTCTACCCTGCGTAGCACCGACGACATACATCAGTTGCTCGTCACTCCCCCATTCCTGCGATTTTTTCAATACTTTTTCGAACAGTTTCTCTCCCTTGTTATCTTCCGTAAGCTGAAAATCGGACGAGCCTCTATTGGATGTAAGAGCCAAAAGTATAACCCATTTGCCTTTGTAAGCAAGAAACGGCTTTACGCTGTCATCGCCCATGTACGGAGCCACTGTGATGGCAGACGCTTTGAGATGCTGAAAAGCTGAAGCTGCATACATATCGGACGTATTGCCTATATCGCCTCTTTTGGCGTCGAGAATAATAAACTGATCGGGGTATTTTGTACGTATATACTCCACGGTTTTCTCAAGAGCCCAGATTCCTTTTATGCCCGCACTTTCGTAAAAAGCAGAGTTTGGCTTGTATGCGACGCAATATTTTGCGGTAGCATCAATTATCGCTTTGTTAAATGCGTAAATGGGATCTTCCTCATTCTGCAAATGCGGCGGAATTTTGGTTATATCGGTATCCAATCCCACACAGAGAAAAGATCTTTTAGACTTAATATTATTAAACAGTTCTTGTTTAGTCATCTTCTATTTTAGTTACAACTCACTTTCCTTTAATCTTTCGGCATTTTCAGCTATGATAAGCTGATCGATAACAGATTGAATATCGCCATCCATTATGGCAGACAAATTATACATAGTCAGATTGATCCGATGATCGGTAACACGTCCCTGAGGATAATTATATGTTCTGATTTTTGCGGAACGATCGCCTGTCGAAACCATTGTTTTACGCTTCGACGCTATCTCTTCATTATATTTTGAGAGTTCAATATCATAGAGCTTGGTTCTCAACATCTGCATAGCCAACTCCCTGTTAGCTAATTGCGAGCGCGATTGCTGACATACGACAACGATACCCGAAGGCTTGTGCGTAAGCTGTACTTTGGTTTCCACCTTATTAACGTTCTGACCTCCTGCTCCGCTTGAACGTGCCGTTTGCATTTCGATGTCGGCAGGATTGATTTCTACATCCACTTCTTCGGCTTCGGGCAGAACGGCAACAGTCGCAGCCGACGTATGAACGCGTCCTTGCGTTTCGGTAACGGGAACACGCTGTACACGGTGTACGCCCGATTCATATTTTAACGTACCGTATACATTTTCTCCCGTAACTGTGAATATGATTTCCTTAAAACCGCCTATTGTCCCCTCGGTATAACCGGTAATCTCCGTTTTCCAGCCTTTCGATTCACAATATTTCGTGTACATCCTGTACAAATCGCCCGCAAATATCGCAGCCTCATCGCCACCCGTGCCTCCTCTTATTTCTACAATCGCATTTTTGTTGTCCTGCGGATCGGCAGGAACCAACAAAAGTTTGATTTCTTCTTCTAAATGAGGCAGGCGTTCCGATGCTGAATCCAGCTCGTCCTTAGCAATCTCACGCAATTCGGGATCATTCTCTTTTTCGAGTATATTTTTTGCTTCGTCAATAGATGTCAAAACCTGTACATATTCTTTACGGGCATTATCAATTTTCTGAAGATCATTGTATTCTTTGTTGAGTTTGACATATCTTTTCATATCCGAAATGACGGAAGGATCGGTAATGAGCGTACCTATTTCCTGAAATCGGACATTTAAGGCGTCAAGTTTTTCTAAAAGTGATTGTTGAGACATTTAGTGCTGTTTGTTTAATCGTTTGCAAAGATAAAAAAACGTTTTTAAATAAAATACTGCTTTATTTTATACTCAAACCTTTATTAAATTAATTAAATTTATAGTTTTGTGATATTAAACGGAATAAGCTATGAACGCAAAAGAACAATACTGGAAATATTCGCTAATCGTATTGATATTATTTCTCGGAATAATATTATTCAGGGAATTCTGGCCATATCTGAGTGGTTTTCTGGGTGCTTTTACAATATATATTTTAGTCAGAAAACAAATGTTTCGCCTGACTGAGAAAAGAAAGATAAAAACAAGTATAGCCGCCATTATAATTTTAATAGAAGTTATACTATGTTTACTTATTCCCACATTTTTGGTAGTATGGCTTCTGGTAAGCAAAGTACAGAGCATAGACTTGAATCCTAATTCTTTAATTTCGACTATTCAACACTTTATTTCTTTACTACGCGAAAAAACAGGGTATGATGTCTTAAGTACGGATAACATATCTACGATGACTTCATTCATTACAAAGTTTGCCCAGATGTTCATCGGACAACTCAGCTCATTCATAATAAACTGCATTGTCCTTGTGTTCGTACTCTATTTTATGCTGATCAGCAACAGACAAATGGAAGATTACCTATATGGCTTATTGCCGTTCAGCAATTCCAACAAAAAAGAAGTCGTACACGAAATAAAAATAATGGTACGCGCCAATGCTATCGGCATTCCTCTTTTAGCTCTCATACAAGGCATAATCGCAACAATCGGATATATAATTTTTGGAGCGCCCGATCCCGTTCTTTTCGGTTTTATAACGTGTTTTGCCACTATAATTCCTCTTCTGGGAACCTCGCTCGTATGGTTTCCGCTGGCGCTTTACCTTGTGCTGACAGGCAACTGGCTGATGGGAATAGGGCTTGCTGTCTATGCGTTAGCCGTGATCTCAAATGTGGATAACCTGATACGTTTCGTCCTGCAAAAAAAGCTGGCAAATACGCATCCGCTTATCACCGTTTTCGGGGTAATTATCGGGCTTACGCTTTTCGGGTTCTGGGGCGTTATATTCGGACCGTTACTCTTATCCATGTTCTTGTTGTGCCTGAATATGTTTAAAAAAGAATATCTGGATACAAATAAAGAATGACATTTTTTCAAATGCCATTCTTCTAAAACATCGGTGCATTTTCGTATATTTATTTTGCCGAATAAAATACAATGATGCACAAAACACAACAATTAACCTATATATACAAAACCTATCGGGAATACATCCCAACATTTCTATATCCAAATAAATACTGAATTACATTGTTTTCTACTGTCCTCGCAGTTTTTCAGAAAACAAAAATAATCGATTGGCAGGTCTTCGGACTGTTCCTTGTTTATATGCCTTCCCGTTAAAAAATAACAGTGGCTGAGGTTTTATACAAACATAATGGCTTTCACCGCAGCGGGACTGTTCAGGATTCTCACCTGATTCCCTTTTCATATATTCTGACGATATGCCAGAACATAAACCAATACAAAACAAATGTATGAATTATTTCTTAATAAATCAACTGAAAAATATCTCTTAATTATTTATGGGTTATTAATAAAATATATAATTCTTCTATTGATAATTTTTTGTACTTTTGCGTGCTTGTAAAGGAGTTTTTAATTCTTAAGATTACAATTGTGGCAGACACAAAATACATTTTTGTTACAGGCGGTGTTATTTCCTCACTGGGAAAAGGAATCATTGCCGCATCGTTGGGAAAACTTTTGCAGGCAAGAGGATATAGGGTTACCATCCAAAAGTTAGATCCCTATATCAACATAGATCCGGGAACGTTAAACCCCTACGAACACGGGGAATGTTACGTTACGGTAGACGGGCACGAAGCCGATTTGGATCTGGGGCACTATGAACGTTTTCTGAACCAGCCCACTCACAAAGACAATAACATCACCACAGGACGGATATACCAGAATGTTATCAATAAAGAACGCAAAGGCGATTATCTGGGAAAAACAGTACAGATTATACCTCATATAACAGATGAAATACGTCGGAATATCAAGTTACTCGGCACAAAATACGATTACGATTTCGTCATCACCGAGATAGGCGGCACGGTAGGCGATATAGAATCCTTACCTTTTATAGAAAGCGTACGACAACTCAGATGGGATTTAGGCAAAAACTGTATCTGCGTTCATTTAACATATGTTCCTTACATAGCTGCTGCACAGGAAGTAAAAACAAAGCCTACCCAACACTCCGTAAAACAACTGCAAGAATCGGGAGTGCAGCCCGATATGCTGGTGCTGCGAACAGAACACGTATTAAACAAAGACATACTGAAAAAAGTGGCCCTGTTCTGTAACGTTGAAGTGGATGCAGTGGTACAATCGGTGGATGTTTCTACCATATACGAGGTTCCGCTAATGATGCAGGAACAAAAAATGGACGAAATTATATTGCGGAAAATGGGAATCAAAGTAGGTGAAAAACCTACGCTCGAACCATGGAGAAAATTCCTCGATAAAAAGAAAAACGCAAAAGAAACAGTAAAGATAGGGCTTGTCGGAAAGTATGTAGAACTTCCCGATGCGTATAAATCAATCAATGAATCACTGCTACAAGCCGCAACCTACAACGACCGTAAGCTCGATCTGCATTTTATACATTCCGATAAAATAAAAGAGACGAACGTAGAACAAATGCTGTCTGACATGGACGGTGTGATTATCGCCCCGGGATTCGGGCAAAGAGGCATAGAAGGAAAATTCATTGCTCTGAAATATCTACGCGAACACGATGTTCCTACATTCGGTATCTGCTTGGGTATGCAATGTATGGTTATCGAATTTGCCCGCAATGTATTGCATTTTGAAGACGCCAATTCGACGGAGATGAACCCCCATACGCCCCATAAAGTGATAGACCTTATGGAAGAACAAAAAAATATTACTAATCTGGGAGGTTCGATGAGATTAGGAGCTTACAAATGTGAGCTGAAAAAGAACTCGCTTGTACACAAAGCCTACGGAAAAGACTTGGTTGAAGAGCGTCATCGCCATCGTTTCGAATTTAACAACGACTACAAAGAGGAATTCGAAAAAGCAGGGATGAAGTGTACAGGTATCAATCCCGAAACAGGACTTGTGGAAGTAGTAGAAATACCGGGTAAAAAATGGTTTCTGGGAGTGCAGTTTCATCCCGAATACAACAGTACGGTATTGTCGCCCAACCCGCTTTTCATGAGTTTCATAAAAGCAGTGATAGAAAACAAGAATAACTAAAAGATATAAAATAAAGACATAAATGGATAAAAATACGATAATTGGTTTTATACTGATTGCAGTAATAGTAATAGGTTTTTCATGGCTTAACAAACCGACCGAACAGCAGAAAGAACAAAAACAGGAACAAATAGACTCATTACATCAAGAAAGAGAAAAGGTTGCTTTGGAGCAGACGAGAATTGAAGATTCTATCGCCAAAACCAATAAACAGGAAGTGAAAGTCAATGACTTTTTCCATCCGCTTACGCAGAACAACGATACGCTCCAGAACGATACTCTTGCACCTGTTCCGCAAGAAGTAAAAGAACAAATCGTATCGCTGGAAAACGAAGTTATAAAAATAGACGTTTCGACAAAGGGAGCGCAAATGGTGAAAGCCCACCTGAAAGGCTATAAAACATACGAAGAAAAACCTCTTTATTTGTTTGACAACGATTCTTTTTTCTCCCTTGAACTGGAAAACAAGTCGAGCGTAAAACTAAATACGATAAACGCGAACTTTATTCCCGTACAGACAAAAGACTCTTCTGTCCTGACAATGCGTCTGAATTATACCGACACTCAATATGTGGACTTTATATATTCCGTGTTTCCTAACAGTTATATGGTTAAATTCGACGTAGTAGCCGTGGGAATGGACGACATATTGAGCCGCGACAACAAAGATCAGTTCGTTTTTACATGGGGACAAAACCTCCGCAGGCAAGAGAAAAGCGTTAACAACGAGCAACGATACAGCCGTATACATTACAAAAATGTAGGGCTTGACGTTGAAGAATTGAGCGAAAGCAAAAGCGACAAAAGAGAAGTATCCGAAAAGACTAAATGGGTAGCTTTTAAAGATCAGTATTTTGCGACGACCTTAATTGCCGACGAAACATTTGATATTGCAATATTAAATTCCGATAAGTTCGAGGATGCGGAAGCGACAGGATATTTGAAAAGATACCAAGCCACATTGTTTACTAAACCTGAAGTGAGCGACAAAGGAGCATTACATACCGGATTCCGTTATTTTATGGGACCTCTGAACTATTCGATGCTGAAAGATTACGATGCAGGAATAGATAACAAGGCTGAACAACTCGATCTTGATAAACTTGTACCGCTGGGATGGACTTTATTCCGTTGGGTAAACCAATATTTCGTTATTCCTCTGTTTAATCTGCTAAACAAGACAGGGCTCAGCATGGGTATAATCATCCTTTTGCTGACTGTAATAGTGAAACTGATTATATCCCCGCTTACGTTCAAATCGTTTATGTCTTCCGCCAAAATGCGCGTATTAAGACCTCAGGTAGAAGAAGTAAATGCTAAATACCCGAAACAGGAACAGGCGATGGAGCGTCAGCGGGCAACTATGGATCTGTACAGTAAGGCAGGCGTCAACCCGATGAGCGGATGTATTCCGATGCTGTTGCAAATGCCTATACTGATTGCGTTGTTTGCGTTCTTCCCGTCTGCAATCGAGCTACGGCAGGAAAGCTTCCTTTGGGCAACCGACCTGTCTACATACGATGCCATATTCGAATGGAAAGCCAATATACCTCTGATATCTTGGGCTTTAGGAAACCATATCAGTTTGTTCTGTGTATTAATGACGGCAACGAATATTATATACACCAAATTTAATATGGATGCAACGAATACGGGGCAACAGCAAATGCCGGGAATGAAACTGATGATGTATTTCATGCCTTTGATTTTCTTGTTCGTATTGAACAGCTATCCGTCAGGATTGACATATTATTATTTCCTGTCAACGCTGATTACCATTCTTTTGACAATAAGTTTCCGATTCTTAGTCAATGAAGAAGCATTGTTGGCTAAATTAGAAGCAAACAAGAAAAAACCCAAGAAAAAATCAGGTTTTATGGCACGTTTGGAAGAGGCACAGAAAATGCAGCAACAACAGGCGAAAGCCAATGCTAAAAAACGGAAATAAGAAATTAATAAAAGAAAGGCAAAAATGAATATAGACATATGTTTCTCGCCTGTTCTTTATTCCAAATACACCTATGATCAAAAAGAAAGAATCGTAGTAGTAGTCGATATTTTCAGGGCTACTACAACGATGTGTACCGCAATAGCAAACGGTGCAAAAAGCATAATCCCCGTACGGACACTGGAAGAAGCCAAAGTATATAAAGAAAAAGGTTATCTGGTAGGCGGGGAAAGGAATGTAAAAAAGTTCGACTTTGGCGATTTTGGAAACACGCCTACTGAATATTCTGCCGAATTAATTAAAGGCAAGGATATCGTGATCTCCACAACAAACGGAACGCGTGCCATAGACGAAGCCTCTGATTGTTATTGTCTGGTTATAGGATCATTTTCCAACCTCTCATCAGTAGCCGATTTTTGTATCGGACAAGAAAAAGATGTACTCGTTCTGTGTGCAGGATGGCAGGAAAAGTTTAACATCGAAGACTCTCTTTTTGGCGGAGCATTGGCAGAAATATTGGGAAACACAGGATACAACACCTCTTTTGATGCCGCCCAAGTCGCCTTATCGATGTGGAAAGAAGCCAAGCCCGATATATGGAATTATATACAAAGGAGTGAACATATAAAAAGACTGGAAGCAAACGATTTATCGGATGTAGCAAAATATTGCCTCGAATTAAACCTTTTCGAGGTTCTGCCTGTCTATAATAAAGACACAAAGAAGATTACAAACTATAAATAATTTTGCTATGAAAGTCAATTTATACACTCAGGTACTTCTTACCGTGATTGCTTTTTGCATGATATTCAATGTTTTAAAGGATATTAATATCATACCTGACATCAAAGCGAACGACAACCCCAATGCAAATCTGATGACTGTGCAATCGGCGAATAACATTAAGACAAACTCCGACGGGAGCATTAACGTAAAACTCGCATCAGCAGATGTCATTGAAGTAAAACCCTCGTACGGCTCGGTATTTAAGGTTGAGCCTAACAGCAGCAGTACAGAGTTTAAAGTAACAACAGGCTACAGCTCCTCTCTGAAAGTAGAGCCCAAAGACAGTTATACGGAGTTTAACGTAACAACAAGAAGTTCATCATCTGTCAAAACAGAACCATATTCCTACAATACGGTATATACTGTAAAACCCGCATCCAATGCTGTTTTTACGGTAAAAAACCAAGATAATACAAACAGCCTTATATCTCAGGAATATAAGAATACGCCTATTTCTGTCTATCCAAATCCTGCAACAGATTACATTACATTCAATTATAATACCGAGAATGATGAATATCTTACGATATTCAGTATAGACGGAAAAATGATGGACAGAGTAAAACTAAGTGCATCAGAAAATAATTTTAGCCTGAACGTTACGAAATATCCTCAGGGCAATTATATTTATGCCATGAATCAATCGTCAGGAAAATTCATAGTAAAATGACAGTCCTTTACGAAGACAACCATATAATCATAGTCAACAAGACCTGCTCGGAAATAGTACAAGGAGATAAAACCGGCGACAAACCTCTTTCGGAAACAGTGAAAGAATGGCTGAAAGAAAAATACAACAAGCCGGGAAATGTCTTTTGCGGAGTTACGCACAGGCTCGACCGTCCTGTCAGTGGTATTGTCATATTTGCAAAGACGAGTAAAGCTCTTACCCGCCTGAATGAAATGTTTAAAAACAAAGAAATAAAAAAAACATATTGGGCGATCGTTAAGAATACTCCCGAAAATACCGAAGCTGAACTCAGACATTACATTGTAAGAAATGAAAAACAGAATAAATCATATGCTTACGATACCGAAAAAGCAAACTCCAAACTGGCTGTTCTTCACTATAAACTGATTGCCCGTTCGGATAATTATAATTTACTGGAAATAGATTTGCAAACAGGAAGGCATCATCAGATACGCTGTCAACTAAGTAAAATAAACTGCCCTATTAAAGGAGATTTAAAATATGGCGACAAAAGATCGAATCCCGATGGAGGAATAAGCCTTCACGCCCGAAAAGTAAGTTTTATACATCCTGTTTCTAAAGAGTTTATAGAAATCACAGCGCCTGTCCCTGACGACAAGCTATGGCAGATTTTTGAAAATAAATGAAAATTCACTATATATAACAAAACAAAAAATAGGTTCAGTTGTTATACTAACGTGATTAAATAACACAAAGCTAAACTCAAGGCTCACAATTCAAATTAAAATTATGAAAAAGATTAGTTTACTTTTAACACTGCTTCTGGTAAGTGTAATTACTTTCGGACAGGCAAACGAGGGTTCCAGTACGGACCTCGGACGCAATACTACGTTTATTAAGAACGGTTTCTGGAGCAACTGGTTTATTGGTGCCGGGGCTTCGGCAAACATATATTTCGGCGACAACGACGCAAGCGCCAAGTTCATGAACCGGGTTACGGTGGCTCCTACTATTCAGCTGGGTACTTGGTTCAACCCGTATATGGGTATCCGTATTAAGGCTGCGGGGGGTACTAACCTGCATACGTTTACGAATGACGCTACGGTGATGAGGCGTAATCGTTATATCAGCACTGAGGCTAACCTTATGTGGAACGTGACGGATTATTTGTTGAACTACAACGCGAAACGTGTTTACAGCTTCATTCCTTATGTGGGTGCGGGCTGGGCTATCGGTTTCGATTACAGCGACAACATGGCTAATGATAAGACTGTTAACAGCTTGACTGTGGATGCGGGTATTATCAACCGTTTCCGTTTTTCTGAAAAGGTGTCTTTGGATATCGAACTTTCGGCTAAGGCTTTGAGGGATGATTTTGATAAGAGGGGCGCAAGCAAACAGCAGTATGATTTGTTGGCTTCTGTTTCTGCGAGTCTTGTTTACAATTTTGGTAAGGCTACGTTTACTGAGGCTGTTTTGAGGGATCAGAGCGAAGTGGATGCGATGAATCAGCGTATTAACGACCTGAGGTCTCAGGTGGGTTCCAAGGACAGTCAGTTGAGTTCTTACCAGTCTCGTATTGCTGATCTTGAACGTCAGTTGGCTGAGAAACCGAAGGTGATTACTAAGGAGGAGACTGAGGTGGAAATGAACGCGGTGGTGGTATTTAAAATCGGTAGCGCCAAGCTTCAGGATAATCAGGAGATCAACATTTTCAATGCTGCTAAGTATTTGCAACAGAATCCTGATATTAACGTAGTGGTTACGGGTTATGCTGATAAGAGCACGGGTACTCCTGCTATCAACCAGAGATTGTCTGAACAGCGCGCTCAGGCGGTGGCTGATATTATGATCAAGAAGTTCGGTATCGATCCTGCGCGTATTACGACTGTGGCGAGCGGCGATAAGGAACAGCCTTTCCCAACGGATGAATGGAACCGTGTCGTGATTTTTACCGTGAAAAGATAAGATAGATTATATATTAAAAATAAAGGGCTCAAAATTTGAGCCCTTTATTTTTTTATAAAACTTTTAAAATTTAAAATTATCAGGATCTGAACCGACTCTCTGATTCTTATTTAAAGAATTAATTTCCTTTATATGATCATCAGATAATTCAAAATCAAAGATGCTTATATTTTCTTTCAATCTGTCTTTATGCGAAGATTTAGGTATAGTAATTATTCCACGCTGATAGTCCCAACGCAAAATAATCTGAGCAACAGATTTAGAATATTTTTCAGACAGATCCAATAATATTTTTTCTTTAAATAAATCTGTTTTACTTGCTGCAAACGGACTCCATGCTTCTAATTGAATATCTGCTTTTTTACAATACTCCAAAATGGATTCCTGTATAAGGTATGGATGTAGTTCAACCTGATTAACGGCAGGTTTGATCTCGCTGACTTCTTTCAGTGAATCAAGGTGATGTTCTTTGAAATTACTGACTCCGATAGCTTTGGCTTTCCCACTCTTATATATTTTTTCCAGCTCTTTCCATGTGTTCTGAAATTTATCAGGGACAGGCCAATGAATCAAATACAGATCAACATAGTCAGTATCCAATTTTTTCAGACTTTCTTCAAAAGCCTCCACGATTTTTCCTGTACGTTGAACTTCATTCCAGACTTTTGTCGTAATGAAAATATCTTTTCTGGCAATTCCTGATTTTTTAACGGCTCTGCCTACAGCCTCTTCATTTCCATAAACAGCAGCCGTGTCAATGTGGCGATATCCTAATGACAATGCGTCCAAAATAGATCGTTCGGAATCTTCATTATTTTCCATTCTGAATACGCCAAGCCCGACACACGGCATTTCTACGCCATTGTTCAATTTAAACTTTTCCATAAAATTTTATTTTAGTTATTCTATATTTATTAGAACAACCGTATTAAAAGAATGTTTCCCGAAAAAGAGAGGGATCAATCATTTGTTACGGACTTGATCTCGTCCATTTCTTCAATTTCAGAAAGATCATACGGAGTTTCCTGATACAGATAATAATTCATCCAATTATTAAAAAGAAGATTCCCGTGTCCCGTCCAGCGGGAAATAGGTTTCAAATTTGGATCATCCTGTTTGTAATAGTGCTTGGGAGGCGTTATACTTAAACCTTTCTCTTTATCCCTGAGATATTCATTATGAAGGGTATATAAGGAGTATTCGGAATGTCCCGTAACGAAAAACTCACGTCCACCCCGCCCCATTACAATATATACGCCTGCTTCATCCGATTGCGATAGTATTTTAAGTTCGGAATGTTTTACAATATCTTCTTCCCTCACCTCCGTATAACGGCTATGGGGAACATAAAATTCATCGTCAAAACCCCTGAAAAGAAGATTGTTCCTGTCATTCGTCCGATGTTTAAAAACGCCGAATAATTTTTTGGGAAGCGTATATTTAGGAACTTTATAAAAATGGTATAATGCCGCCTGAGCCGCCCAGCAAATATAGAATGTAGATGTAACATGCTTCCGTGCCCAATCAAAAATTAAAGAAACTTCTTCCCAATAGTCCACGTCCTCATAAGAAAGCGTTTCAACAGGAGCCCCCGTTACGATCATCCCGTCATAGTTAGACTTGCTGATCTCATCAAAGGTCTTGTAAAAAGTCTCCATGTGTTCGATCGGAGTATTTTTGGATTGATGGGAAGTCAGTTTCAGGAAATCAATCTCAATCTGGAGAGGATTGTTCGACAGCAGACGGATAAGATCGGTTTCTGCCGCTATCTTAACAGGCATCAGATTTAGGATAAGAACCTTCAAAGGACGTATATCCTGAGTATTGGCTCGCAGTTGAGTCATTACAAAGATATTTTCCTTTTTCAGAATTTCTATTGCAGGTAAATTGTCAGGTAATGTTACTGGCATTTTGAATTAAATAAATAATTTGGTTACAAAAATAAAAAAAGCTGCCCGAAAGCAGCTTTAAATATAAAGATAATTCTTACTACTTCGTAATTCTTTCGAGCCATTTGAGCATAAACAACATTGCAAACATCGATATTGCACATGCCGCAACAAACACAGCCCATGTAGCCCAGATCGGAATAGACTCATAAAGTATCGCTCCTATAACCAGAAGTTGATTTCCGATAGCTGTCGCACCTAACCAACAACCTTGCATAATGCCTTGGTATTGGGGCGGAGCAACTTTAGAAACAAAAGAGATTCCTAACGGACTGATAAATAACTCTGCAATAGTCAGAATCAAATAAGTCCCCATCAACAAGAAAGGCGTTACGCGTTGAGCATCAGGCAAAGAACCCATCACTTCTACTTCTTTCGATGTCGGCAAACCGAATGATCCTAATGTCATCACAACATACGCAAATGCTGCGATCCCCATACCTATGGCAATCTTTTTAGGAGCAGAAGGTTCTTTTCCCTTTGCACGCAACCAGCCAAAGAATGCCAATACGACAGGCGTAAGGAAAACGACGAAAAATGGATTCATGGATTGGAACAATTCTGCCGAAATATCCCACGAACCGATCTTCAACAGAGTATAATCCTTAGCAAAGAACGTAAGAGTCAGTCCATTCTGATGGAAAGAGAACCAAAAGAAAATAACTACGGCAAATACGGCAAACAAAGCATAAAGGCGTTGTTTCACTTCTTTCGGATCCATTTCTATTACAGTAGCCGTTTTTGAAGTATCTTCCGCACTCTTAATAACCTTAGCCGCAGGATCAGGGAAACGTTTTTTATTTGCCAAATATATAACCAATGAAATCAACATTGCTATAATAGCAATCCCAAAGGCATAGTGAAACCCTGTATTAAATACGTTCAAATAGCTGTCGACAAACAGTTTCATATCTGTTGGAGCACCATTTAAGGATACTTCAGCAGCTAATTTCTGCAAATTAACAGATCCTTCTCCTGAGATTGTTCCATTCAAATATTGATGACAAAGTGCAGGAAGATCCGCATTGTAAATGAATCCGTGCGTTTTCAGCCACCAACCTCTGATTCCGACTGCACACATGGGGGCAAAGATTGCTCCGATATTGATAAACATATAGAACAAAGAAAAACCCGAATCTCTCATCTTTCCGTATTCCTCGTTATCATACATCTGACCGACTAACGCTTGTAAATTCCCCTTAAACAATCCGTTACCGAAAGCAATAACAAGCAAACCGAAACATGTAAGAAGGAGGAATACATTTATCCCAAACACACTAATATCAGTAACCGGCGTTGGGGTCGGAATAGCTATTACAAGGTATCCTAATGCCATCAGTATAATACCGAACATAATAGTTCTCTTATAATTCTTCGTTTTGTCGGCAATAAGTCCGCCCACAAGAGCCAAAGCATAAATACTAAAATAGAAACCGGAGTAAATCCAGCCTGCCATTGTTTTATCAAGCCCGAATTTAGACATAAGGAACAGTGAAAGAATCGCCATCATCGTATAGAAACCGAAGCGTTCTCCCATGTTAGCCAAAGATGCTGCAAGTAAACCTTTAGGATGTTTCTTAAACATAAATTAAGTATTTAGATTATTATTAACTGAATTTGCAATATATTATCTTTTGCGACATTCAAATTACTTTTTTCATTTCAATTAACGCAAAAATAGCAAAAAAGCGTGTTCTTCAAGCTAAAAAAAATATTTATTGAAAATAATTTAATGCATATACTATTTTCTACCTTTGCAAAACTAAAATTATCCATTCCTCTTTTATGCAATGCAATTTGGAAATACTAAGCAAATACAGAACCCAGCTTATGGGTTTTACGATAATACTGCTTATGTTTTTCCATATTCCGGAAGGGTGGTTTATTTATTATTTCCCTTTTAATGCTATTTATAAATACGCCTACATCGGCAGCGATATATTTTTTCTGGTTTCGGGAATCGGTATTTATTTCGCTTTCCACAAAGAGAATTTAAAACAGTTCTATTACCGGCGATTCCTGCGCATAATCCCCTACTACTATCCTGTTTACATTGTAATGTCGCTTATATTGCTCTATATCGGAGAAATAGATACAACCAAATTTATACTGAGAATATATCTGCTCGATTATTGGATTACAGGCGATATACAGGGATGGTATACTTCCGTCGCCCTGTTTTTTTACTTAATAACCCCACTATTAATACCGTATATCAAAAAGAATGTATGGAAAACCGTTTGTATAACTTTTATCTTATGCTATATAATTGGTTTATTCCTATATCATGACAATTTTTTTATGCTGACATGCCGAATGACTCAGTATGTATTAGGGTTAGCGATAGGCTGTTTAATTGCCAGCAAAAAGAATCTGAAACTGAAATATTTAATCATATCTTCATGCGTCGGGGTACTCATAATTGTAGCAAATTGGCTGTTCGGACGGTCCGAATATGAGTATCTTGCTTATTATACTCATTATATGCCGTTTTTCTTTTTATGTTTGCCGACATGCTTGCTCATTACATATACATTTTCTTTATTAAAAAACTACTCTTTTCCCGTGCTTACTTTTATGGGAATCCATACTCTCAACATTTACATATTTCATCAACCGATACTCCATTTATTCAGGCTTTATTTTGACAATAAATATCTGATAATTATAATGTCCGCCATTGTAACCATTTTATGTGCATATATATGGAGAAAAATAGTTAAGCAGATAATTATAAGATTATTACCAAAGGAGATTTAACACAAAAATTCTTCATTCTTCTATATAAAATCATATATTTGTTTTGACAATCATAATATTACAGTCTTATGAAACATTTACTTTTATATCTTATTGCTTTATTTACGGTAACTACAATATACTCATGTAAAAGCGAAAACAAAAAAGATGTTGCAATAAGCAATGCGGATACTAAAACAGAAGAAACCATGATACCCAAAGATACATTCAGCACAAGTAGAGGCAATTTGAACGTAACCCTAATAGGACACGGATCGGTTATGTTTGAATATAATGGGAGGACAATACACGTCGATCCTTATTCGAATGTGGCCGATTATTCTAAACTGCCAAAAGCCGATCTCATCCTGATTACTCATGAACATTCCGACCATCTCGATACAAGCGCTATAAACAAGATTAAGAAGGCTGAAACCCGACTGATAACGACAAAGGTATGTAACGAAATTCTCGGTTATGGCGAAATAATGGCAAACGGAGACACATCTTCATTCGATATAGTAAAAATAGAAGCTGTACCCGCATACAATATCGTAAATAAAAAACCTGACGGAGAATTTTATCATCCGAAAGGAAGAGGCAACGGATTTATCTTAACGTTTGGCGATAAAAAGGTTTATGTTGCAGGCGATACCGAAAATATTCCCGAAATGGATAAACTGAAAGGAAGCATCGAAATAGCATTTCTGCCAAAGAACCTACCCTATACGATGACTGACGAGATGTTTACGGATGCTGCCAAGAAAGTAATGCCTAAATATCTCTATCCATATCACATGGCAGAATTTGATAAGTATAAAATAGGGAAAAATTTAAAGGACACAGGAATAGAATTATTGGTTCGCCCGATGTCTAACCTCAAAAATTAAGGTATTCAATGTAGTTTTTGCAGAATGGCGGATGCGATAAACTCTGCGGCACATTCATTCAGTCCGCCACCCATTACAAGCATATCCGCCTGTTGCCGCGACGGTTCGATGAACTCTTCGTGCATGGGGCGAACCGTCTTGTAATAACGGTCTATAACTTCCAAAGCCGTCCGTCCGCGCGACTCCATATCGCGTTGTATAATTCTTGTCAGGCGTCTGTCGGCAGGCACTTCAAGATAAACTTTCATGTCAAGCTCTCTGCATATATCGATACAGGTATAAATGAGGATTCCTTCAATAAGCAATATCTTTTTGGGTTCGATAGGAATAGTTTCGTCCAGACGGGTACAAGTAAGATATGAATAAGTAGGGCATTGTATCATTTTTCCGGATTTGAGCGTTCTGATATCTTTCAGCATCAGATCCCATTCTATGGAATTGGGATGATCGTAATTCAGTTTAAAACGCTCTTCTAAAGGAATATTGCTGTTGTCTTTATAGTAAGCATCTTGAGGAAGGATCGCAATTTCGTTACGAGGTATCTTTTGTAAAATACGGTCAACCAATGTTGTTTTTCCCGAGCCGGAGCCTCCGGCAATTCCTATAATATACATATCGACAATTTTTGAACAAAGATAAGCCACACATTTTTAAATTGTAAAACTTTCAGTAAATAATTTATGCTTGAGTATGAAGAATAAATATCTTTGTACACCGAGATCTATATCCATAAGCTTAAATATTGTAGAAATACCAATCATTCTTTATGGAAGAAGTACAGCACCAGTTAATAAGTAAAGAAAACAATTTCAACTTTATCCGTATATTTTCGGCTTTTGTTGTATTGATTAGTCATTTCTCTATACTAACAGCAACAAATCACTTCTTCCCAATATCTGCAGCCACCGGAGTAAAAATATTTTTTATCATCAGCGGATTTTTAATAATGTTGAGCTATATGAGAACTCCCGACAACAAAGTGTTCTTCCTGAAAAGGCTTCACCGCATTATGCCTGCTTATGTTATTATTGTTATAATCTGCGCTTTGGGAGGTGCTTTTATTACTACTTTATCTGCAAAAGAATACTTTACATCTCATCAGCTCTATACTTATCTGATCGGAAACCTGTTAACTCTCAACTCAATAGAGCCATGTCTTCCGGGAGTATTCGAAACTAATTTTATTCATGCGGTAAACGGTTCTCTATGGACGATTAAGGTAGAACTGATGCTTTACTTAACAGTTCCACTTGTATATAAACTCCTTACAAAATACAATAAGCTGGCAGTACTCATAATAATATACATCTTATCCTCTGTATATTCATATGGGTTGGAATATCTGTACGGTCTTACAGGGCACGGAATGTTAAAAACTCTTTCAAAGCAATTTCCCGGACAGATGATGTATTTCTATTCGCCGGTAATATTGCTCGTATATTTTAAAACTTTCTTAAAATATAAAAATTATATTCTTATTTTTAGTGTGATTTTTTTAGTATTCCTCGAAAGTTATCCCGTCTTAGAATATATAGAACCTCTCGTTCTATCCGCATGCATTGTTGGTTTTGCATATAGTTTCAATTGGTTGAGCATTATACGGAAATTAGGAGACTCCTCTTACGGTATATACTTATGCCACTTCCCGATCATACAATTATTCATTCAGTTAGGTTTTGACAAATACAGCTTGCCTTTAATGTTTATCGTTACCATTACATTGTGTACAATCATTGGCATGGCATCATGGAAATACATTGAAAAGCCCAATTTATATCGTCCTGCAAAATAGCTCTATTCCGATTCTATTTCCAAACCGTCATAAGAAAGATAAATATTCTCGGGTAAAGATTTCTGTACGACTTCATGCAAACCCATCTGATGGCTCATATGTATAAGATATGACCTTTTCGGCGCTATTCTTTTTATATTTACCAAAGCCTCGGATAAATTCTCATGTGAAATATGTTCTTTTAACCTTAATGCGTCGATAATAAGAATATCCAAATCCTGTAGTTTTACAAATTCTTCATCAGGTATTGACTTTACATCAGTCAGATATGCCACATTTCCGATCCGATATCCTAAAATAGGCAAATTGCTGTGCATTATTCGTACAGGAGTTATCTCTACATCGTCAATCCAAAAAACATCCAGATTAATTTCATGCAACAAAATATCGGGAACACCGGGATATTTAGATTCTTGAAAACAATAAGGAATACGTTCTCTCAAAACATCTGCGACATGATTCTCAGCATATACATCAACATCGCCAAACTTGCAAAAAGGTCTTAAATCGTCCAAGCCGCCCACATGATCGTAATGTTCATGAGTTAACAACACAGCATCCAGTTTCTTAAATTCTAAGGGAAGCATTTGTTGTCGAAAATCAGGACCACAGTCGATCAATATATTCTTATCACCAATCTGAATCAGGACAGATGATCTTAAACGGTTATCTCTTTTGTCTGTCGATTTACAGACTTCGCACCTACACCCAATTTCAGGAACACCCGTAGAAGTGCCTGTCCCCAAAAACCTTATTTTCATGTAAAACAAAATAAAATGGCTACTTCTAAACTGAAATAGCCATATATATAACAAACTATATATTCAAAACAAATAGAGATTAATATTGTCTCTGTAGAATCCAAAGATCATCGAACGGCACGCCGTATGTTTTTTTCAAATATGCCGTAGAGCCCATTGACTGGTACTTGCGTGAAATTTCGTTTCTTTTTTCTACAGCCGAAGGTTTGTCATCGTAACTTGCAATGATAACTCTGTACATACCTTGTTCATTTTGTGCCAAAATCACTTTATAACCTTCATTTTCCATTTTGGATTTTAAAGCGTCGGCACTCGGTTTTACTGCCAACGAAGCCATTACGACATTATATGAACGTAAACCCGAAGCATCCGATTCGTAAACAGCGGTAATCTTTTCCTGCCTTACTTTTTCACTGTCATAGTTTTTTGAATCATATACGGGGTATGCCGGTTCTTTTGTCACAGGAGCTGTAGTAACAGGTTGCGTATTCTCAGTCATTTCCCTTTCTTTTGCTGCCTGATACACCGATTGATAAGCACTTTGCTTTGGTTTACATGAACCTAAAACCACCAATAATCCAAGGGATAATCCCAATCCTACAAATTTATTCATATTGACACATTTTTTATTTTACACAAAAATAAGAATTATTTATTATAACCTTATTCAAAGGATAAAGTTTATAATTTTATGACGAAAATATCCTCAATTTATTAAAATAAAAAAAAATTAATATTTTCGGAATAAATACTTATCATTTTGATAGACTAATTCCATACGTGTCGATTTTCTTTTTTCAATTTTATAAACACGCAAGGAATCTCCGTTCCACTCCACGGGATTATTCCCATATCGTATATCTAAATATAGGCTATCTGATTTTTCTTCATACAATCCCGTAGAATATGTAAAACCTTTATTTGTAGACCGTTGATACATATAAACACCTTTCTTAAAGTTATAAAAAATAGTATCGACAGTCAACTCTCTCCCGTCTTCTTTTACAATCTTAGTCATTTGCCATTTGCCTTCAATCCCGTTTTCTATGTAGTCATCACTGCACGAAAAGAATATAGGTACGAGAAGAAACGACAAAATAACGATCAAATATACTTTCATTATATGCTTAATTTATTATTTCAAATCCTGTATACGGAACCAATACTTCAGGAATGCGTATTCCTTCTTCACATTGGTTGTTTTCGAGCAACGCCGCAACAATTCGAGGCAGAGCCAAGGCACTGCCGTTCAGAGTGTGTACCAATTGTATCTTTCTGTCACCGTCACGATACCTGCATTTCAATCGATTAGCCTGATAGCTTTCGAAATTAGAAACCGAACTCACTTCCAACCATCTTTTCTGAGCTGCCGAAAACACTTCGAAATCAAAAGTCAACGCAGACGTAAAACTCATATCTCCGCCGCACAAACGCAAAATACGCCAAGGAAGTTTCAAATCTTCTACCAGAGTCTGGACATAGGCAACCATTTCTTTCAACGACTGATAGGAATGTTCGGGTTTATCTATCCTCACAATTTCAACCTTATCAAACTGATGCAGTCGGTTCAATCCTCTTACATCCTTTCCGTACGAACCGGCTTCCCGTCTGAAACAAGCGGAATAAGCCGTATTCTTTATCGGCAGATCTTTCTCATCCAATATAACATCCCTGTATATGTTTGTTACGGGAACTTCCGCCGTAGGTATCAAGTACAGATCATCAACGGTTACATGATACATCTGCCCCTCTTTGTCGGGAAGTTGTCCTGTTCCATAGCCTGAATCGGCATTTACCATATACGGAGGTTGTACTTCAAGGTAGCCTGCTTCTCTTGCCTTATCCAAGAAAAAGTTTATCAATGCCCTTTGCAGGCGTGCCCCTTTTCCTTTGTAAACAGGAAAACCTGCCCCTGTCAGTTTCACGCCCAATTCGAAGTCAATAAGATCATATTTTTTAGCCAGATCCCAGTGAGGCAATGCATCAGAAGCTAATTCGGGAACAACTCCACCCGATCTTTCCACGACATTGTCTTCCGCAATTCGTCCTTCGGGAACTTCATCTGAAGGCAGATTAGGAATAAGAACCAACAAATCGTGCAGTTTTTGCTCGGTAGATTTCAAATCTTCTTCTATCGCCTTATTACTGTCTTTTATGTCAGCTACTCTCCTGCGCGCTTCTTCAGCTTTGTCTTTAGCACCTTCTTTCATAAAAGCGCCTATCGTTTTCGACAAATTGTTTAGTTCGGACAATTGGCTGTCTAAATTTGTTTGTAGTTTTTTCCTCTGCTGATCAAGTTCTATTATCTCTCCGATAATAGCTTTTCCGTCAAAATGTTTTTTTGCCAGCTTTTTTATCACCTGTTCAGGGTCTTCATTGATAACTTTTAATGTCAGCATTTTATTTATACGTTAAATTATTCGAAATGCAAAGGTAGAAATAATTTAAGTTATATAAATTAAGAGTTGCTCCAAAACTAAAAAAAATCAAAAAATAGCCAATGCCTATGCTATCTTATTCCCCTTTTAAGATAGTTTTTATACATTTACAAACTGAAATGAATATTGCAAGAATGAGAAATACGCTATTTCTGTCAATTATACTTTTACTGTTTTCTTCAAATATATATCCCCAAGCTTCTTCCGAAAGACTTATAAGAAGAGGCGTAAGCATGCATGACAAAGGACGCTATAAAGAAGCTATAGATTATTATAAGGAAGCATTAAAAATCAATCCCGGCTCCATGTCGGCGACATACGAAATGTCGCTATCATATTTATACCTGAAAGATTATGAGGATGCCCTGAAATACAGTACAAAAGTTATAAACTCTAATTTCCAGCCGTTACTTCTCGACGCGTATTGTGTCAAAAGCTCTGCACTGGCAGAACTGAACAAAGTTGACGACGCAATAAAACTGCTGAACGAAGCCGTCAGAAAATGTGGAGATGAATACCTGTTGCATTACAATCTCGGACTCAGCTATTTTAAAATAAACGACTTAAACCAAGCGGCAATCCATCTGAGAAAAGCCATCGAAGTGGACACAACGCATGCAAGCGCCTTTTTGCTTTACGCATACGTAATGAACGATTCGAACAAATGGGTACAGAGTTTTCTATCTTTCCACTTTTTCCTGTTGTTAGAACCCAACACTGAGCGATCAAAAGACGCATTCGGTGAAATGTACGAAATGCTGATCAGCCAATATCCGAAGGATTCGCCCAAACTGCTGCCCGACGGGAATATAGAACAAAAATACGTTTACGATTATATACAACAACACAAACCCACATCTGCCGATTCGGAAAAACAGTTTGTATTTTTCGAAGATATAACCCGAAAGGTCATTCTCATGCTGAACCAAATGCAGGACGATACGCAAAAGGGATTGTTATGGGATTTCTTCGTGCCTATCTACAGTGAGATTATGGCATCGGGATACCTTGAGGCTTATTGCCGGTATGTTAGCGCATGTTACTTTCCTTCGTCAATGAATTGGTGGAACAAAAACACCAAAGAAGTGGATAAATTTATCAACTGGTTCGAAGACGGGCAAGGCACTGACTACAGTAATGCGGAAGATGAGGAATTAGGCGATGACTCCGAAGATGCTTTATAAATAAATCATAAGAATGTCCGTTACCGAAGAAGATAAAATAATCCGGCTACTGCAAAAGGAAAACACCAAAGAACAAGGTTTTTCGCTTTTGGTTAAGACATTCAGCGAACAACTGTACTGGCAGATAAGGAAGATTGTCATGTCGCACGACGATGCCAATGATGTTTTACAAAACACTTTTCTGAAAGTATGGACAAATATTGACGGTTTTCGGGGAGAATCGAAACTGATAACATGGCTGTATAAAATAGCGACAAACGAAAGCATCACTTTTCTAAACAAACAGCGTACACATAATAACATACAGCTTGACGACGAAGAAAACTTTCTGATGACAAAGCTAGAAAGCGATGCATATTTCGACGGCGACGAAGCACAGCTGAAACTGCAAAAGGCAATACTGACTTTGCCCGATAAACAACGCATTGTTTTCAACATGCGTTACTTCAACGAAATGAAATACGAGGAAATTTCTGAAATACTCGAAACGTCGGTCGGGGCATTAAAAGCATCTTATCATCATGCCGCAAAAAAAATAGAAGAATATTTAACATCTTCCGATTAAACTTTTTTATATCCGTTCAGTCTATTAAAATGTATTAAAAATAAAGCTATGCTTGACAAGTTAAATAAAGACAACCCGTTTAATGTTCCTGAAAATTATTTCGATAATTTTCATAAGGAAATGATGTCAAAGATCAGCACCGAAAAGCAGGCAAAAAAATTCCCCTTATGGAAAAAGCCCGTTGCATGGGGTGCGGTGGCTGCAATATTATGCGGTATCGTTTTCTCATTAAATATACTGTCTAAAAAACCTGACTTACAACTCGCTAACACCAACGACAAAACTCACACAACCGATATGTACGCTTCTTCGGATGAAGAGTATTTTATGTTGTTTCTGGAAGATGAAGTTACTCAGGATATGTATAATGATACATTTTTGTACTAAAAATTTCTTGTTTACGTTTCCGATAAAATAAAAGATTGTTATATGAAAAATAAATTCTATTTACTGATTTGTTTATTCGCTATATGTTCCTCATCAGTAAATGCACAAGGCAAAAAGAAGTTTGATTATGAAGATTTCAAACAAAAGAAATACAACTATTTAGTAAAGGAAATAGGTCTGACTGACAAAGAAACTAAAGATTTTCTGCCCCTGACAGACGAACTGATGCAAAAGAAGTATGAATTGAACAAAGAATTAAGAATAGAAATCAGGGCATTAAGAAAGAAAAAGAACATATCGGACTCCGAATATAATGCTATCAACGAAAAAGTTTTAGATACAAGGATTAAAGAAGCGACTCTGGAAAAAGAATATTATCAGAAATTCAAAAAAAGTTCTTTCTCCCGAAAAGATATTCAAGTACCAGCGTGCCGAGAAGGATTTTATGAGAAAGGTTGTAAAAAAAAGAATACGAACATTCTCACGATTAATTGATATTCCATAAATGAAAAAATGCAGGTAAAAAATTATCTGCATTTTTTTATTATAGTTTAGGATTAAATCAATCCTCTTGTTTTAAATTCAAGATACTTGTTTATAGAATCTATCGTCAGATTTTTTGGTGATGACAATACGGTATATATTCCGTTTCTGTTCAGTTCTTTAACAATAAGCTGCTTATCGCTGGAAAGTTTTTCAGCCATTGCCTTCCTGAAAACGTCCTGAATATTATCGGGATGCAGGGACAAAACGTCGTCAAACTCAGAATTAAGAAAGAAAGTAACCAGAACCAAATGATCTTTTGCCAATCGGCTCAGATATTTTAACTGGCGTCGCATCCCGTTTACGGTTTCGAAATTGGTAAACAAGATTATTAAACTTCTCTGGTTCAGTTTGTGCCTCACCGTAACAAACAGACGTTCGTAGTCCGACTCTTTAAAGTCCGTCCTCTGAGAATACAGTGTTTCCAGTATTTTATTTCTTTGTCGCCGGTTTCTGTCGGCAGGAAGTATTTGATCTATTTGTTTTGAGAAAGTTATAAGCCCGACCTTGTCATTTTTGCTCAAAGCCGCGCTGCTTACCATCAGTGAAGAATTAATTGCGTAATCGAGCAACGTCATGCCATCGAACGGCATTTCCATCGTCCTGCCTTTATCTATAAGGCAATATACCTGTTGCGACTTTTCTTCCTGATAAGTATTCACCATCAGCTGATTGACACGTGCCGAAGCTTTATAATTTATCGTACGGGGATCATCTCCCATTACATAGTGCTTGATATGATCGAATTCCGTAGCGTGACCTATCCGCCTTATCTTTTTTATTCCGATGTCAGTCAATCGGTTGGATGCCGCCAGCAATTCATACCTGTTCATTTCAAGAAATGACGGATAAACAGCCACAGTCTTATCTTCATTAAACTTATACCGTCTTTTGACTAATCCGAGAAAACTGCTGACATAGACATTGACCGTTCCGAAAGCATATTCTCCCCTCTTTGTCGGTCTCAATTCATAGGAAATGATCTTCTCCGCATTGCTGCCTATATAAGTATGAAAATTTAGATTTCGCATCTGAAACTGGAAGGGCGCTTCTTCCACTATACTGACAGAAATCGGAATAGAGTACAGATTACGCAAATAAATGGAAATCTTGTTTTCATCACCGTTTGATAGTTTATCGGGACAAATACGCTTACATTCGACAGCATTTCGGGGAATGAATACTGTAGCCATGTCTATCAGAAATAGCAGCACCGCAACTCCAAACAGAATCCGCATTGTTACGAAAAACGTATCGAAAATAAAGCACAACAAAAAGCCGATTATACAGGCAAGCAGTACAATAAAAAACCGATTGGGCAGGTAAAGGCTTTTGATAAACTTTATCATCTGGGGACTTCCGTTTTTTCGATCAGTTGTTTAATTACCGTATCGGCAGATGTTCCTTCCATTTCTTTTTCGGGCGTAAGCAAAATTCTATGCCGAAGAACGGGCAAAGCCATTTCATCAATATCCTCCGGCGTGATAAAATCACGTCCTCTGGTTGCTGCGAAAGCTTTGGACGCGTTCAGTATAGCAAGCGACGCACGGGGTGATGCCCCCAAAGATATCCACGGATTCTTCCGCGTACCGCCTACGATTTGCGCTATATACTGCAACAATTGATTTTCAACATGAACCTGTTGTATCTGCAAACGCAACTTATTAAGTTCAGTAGCATTCAGTATCGGAGTTATTTCCACATCGGGCGACAATTCACCTTTGTTCTGTCTGTCTAATATGGCAACCTCCTCTTCCAGTTCAGGATAACCAACTTCGATCTTGAACAGGAATCTGTCAAGTTGAGCCTCGGGCAATCGGTACGTTCCTTCTTGCTCTATCGGGTTTTGAGTTGCCAAAACCAAAAAAGGATATTCGAAACGATAAGTTTTACCGTCATTCGTCACTTGCCTCTCTTCCATAACCTCAAACAATGCAGCCTGAGTTTTGGCAGGAGCACGGTTTATCTCGTCAATAAGCACGACATTGGAAAATATAGGTCCTTTGTTAAACTCAAATTTTCCCGATGACGGCAGAAATACGCTTGTACCCAAAACATCGGAAGGCATAAGATCGGGCGTGAACTGAATGCGGCTAAAGTCTACTTTTATGGTTTTCGCCAACAATTTGGCGGATAGTGTTTTTGCAACACCGGGAACACCTTCTACAAGCACGTGCCCGTTAGCTAAAACGGCTACGATCATTTGCTCGATGAACTGATGTTGTCCGACAACAACTTTCCCTATTTCTTCTTTCATCAACTGTACCTTTTGGTTCAGATCCGAAAAGTCTATTCTTGATTCAAAACTTAATTCTTCTGACATATTTATAGTATTTATTTTTATTTCATATTCCGATAAAACTCCTCCAAACTTGCATTATATCTCAGCAACAAGCCATTGCTCACATCATATGCTGTCTGTGCCTCATCATAAAGGCTGAATATTTTTTCAACAACCCGAACATCGACATTCGATTTGAGGCTCAGAGTAGATATAAACTCTTTGTTAATATTTTCCGTCTTCAAATAATAGCGGTTGCGGACAAGTTCCAAGAAATAACCCTGTCTTTTCTCCATAATGGATAAGTATGCTTGCTTGTGATAGTACAGATTACTGATAGTATCCAGAAACTCGAGCGATGTATTCTTGGGAGGTTCGATGACGGGGATAATACGTTGCGTACGTTTCGATCTGAAAAGGACAAACAACAAACTGCCTACCAATGCTATATAATAAGCGACAAGTAACGCGGGATGGTTCCAAATAACCCGAAACGAACTATCCTCGCCTACCCTGCCTTGTTTTAAATATTCGTCCCAAATAATATAATCGGTTTTCGGCAGATAAGAGAGGCAGGCAAAAGCGAAGTCATACTTATTAGGTTTCAATACCTCGACATTCGTAAAAGCTACGGGCAAAAGGTTCAGATAAAGATTTCCCGTGCCGTACTTTATCCGCAAAAACACAGGGCGGCGTTGCTTCTTACTTTCAGCCAGCACTTTCAAGTCTGACTTACAACTATCCAGATTAAAGGCATACTGGCTGTGATTAACGACAGGAAAAGAAAATTCTTTTTTAGAAAGGTAATTGAACGTATAAACGGTATCTTCTCTCGCCCAGACAGATTCCATTTTAATATCCAGCGAATCCAGCAAACGCGGCGTAATATATTCGGCAGCAATAAACACATTGTTGCCTTCACGAAGAAATCTGAATAAATTTTTGATGTCAAGATTATCGACTTCAAAATTCTGTCCGTTATTGGCGTACGACATCCACATTTCCTCTCCGAAACTCCGATTTATGAAGATATAGGACGTATTGGAAAACTCTTCATCGTATTCATATCCGTCACCAGACTCATCCTCATTTACATAGTCCAATTCATTCGATATAGGAAAACGCGAAACATATACATTTTTGTCCTCAAATACGTTTTTCAACTGATCAAACACAATATACGTCCCGTAAGGAACCTTGTCGGTGTTAATATAAGTCTGTGTCCAGTCGAGCGGCTTCTTGCTGTTCAATTCCCAAAATATCAGTATTGCAAACAATACCGTAATAGACAATACACTGTTTGACACGTTTATCCTTCATTTTCTATCTTTCGGTTAAAAGCATCAAACTGCTTATGTAGGTTATTAAACATCGGTTCATCCAACAAAAACTCTCCATACCAGACAAAATCAAAAACAGTGGTTGTATAGAGAAACTGCGAACGCAGGTTTTTATCATTTATCTCATATTGATAGCTGTAGTTGGTTTTGTTCGGGTTCCATTTTATTATGGAATAATCAGACAGAGCCTTCAGGTTCTTCAAATACAAGAACCGAACAGCCAAACGATAGTCTTTTGCTTTCAGGCTGTTTTCTATCAGTCTGTCAAAATCCATATTATTGACATCTTCCGCTACAAATTCGGCTGTGTTTGTATCTATTTTCTTTCGTCCGAACAGGTTTTTTACGCTAATTCCCTGAGATCGGAGAACCAAATAAACGATAAGAGCCGTCAACAACAGGACAAAGGAACTTATAAGAATCCAACGCATCGGCAGGCTGGATAGGGCTTCATCCAAGGCTCTACTTATCCAATAAAATGTTTTTGCAATCCATTCGGGATATTTCGTTTTGGGAGCGGGAGTATAGTCGAAAGCCTTGTCATCCTTATATTTTTCAATTTCCGATTTCGGAGGAATCCGCAATTCGGGCACAGGACGAGCATCCGAACTATTTTCTGCTGCATACATTGATACGGAACCAACGCATGTAAATAAAACAACTGCCAGATATATTATATAACGCTTCAAAATGTTTTATTCAACAGGTAAATCATTCCCGATATTATCAATCTTTCGTTGCATGCTCAAACCCTCTCTTCTCTCTTTGAAATCGAAATAAAGTACAGTCATCGCAACATATGTAATAGCAGAGAAAAACAAAGCTCCTATATAATAAACTGAAGTCGCAACGGCATACAAAATACTCATTAACGATATTTTATCGGGGACCATCATCATAGACGTTTGAACTATCTGCATAGGCATTGCAAGTGCAAAAGTAAAAGCAAAAGAAATAATTCCCATTATGAAAAGAAAACCAAAAGCTCCGAACCAATTTTGTTTAACCAAACTGAAACTTTCGTTAAGGCAATCGACAACACCGCCCGATATTTCTTTATTCCGTTCCACGACATAAGCAGGAATAAACAAAGAGAAGGATACCATCAGCCATATCCCGGGAATAATACAAAATATAAATCCTACGAAAACCGCAATCCCCATCAGGATAGATCCGCCAAAAGTTCCCCAGAACGATTGTTTTGCCCTCTGCCAAGCCAATGAGCTGTCGACAGTTCCATCAATGGACTCCTCATATTCCGCCACGAATGAAATGGTAAACAAAAGTGCCAAAAGCGATGCGACAGATGCTAAAACAGCTACAATAAACAATATGAAATACATAAAAAGTATACCTCCGCCGCTATAATAGCCGTAATCGCCGACAAGCAAAGCCGAATAAACGGAGCCCACAAAGAAGCTCATAACTATTGCGGCTATAATGTAAACAGGAACAAGATACAGCAGGTTCTTTGCGATCTGCTTCCCGTTCTGCTTTATAAACTTAAAAACGATGTTGATCCTGTCGCCAAGATCACGGATCTGATAAAGCTCTATTTTTTCATTCATAATTATTATTGGGTTGGGTTAAGGTTTTATTTACTTTATAAGGATAGTATATAAAATACAGAATTATAAACAGGGCGGAAAAGACTATTATTGTCAGATTAAAAGAAGGGTGCATCTCGGTCATCCGCGTCATATAACTTTCAATAAATGCCGCCACGATGAATACGGGAATAAGCCCCACCACAATTTTCAGGGCATCTTTAGCAGCCAATTTCAAAGCATAGGCTCTCGAATAACTTTTCGGGAAAAGCAAAGCGTTGCCCAACACCAACCCTGCTCCTCCCGCTATGATTATTGCCGATATTTCAAGCGTGCCATGCAGCCAAATCGACAGCATTGAAGTTCCCAAAAGTCCTTTCTGATAAAAGAAATACTGAAAAGCCCCGAGCATAACGCCATTCCCGAACAGTACCCAAACGGTTCCTATCGAAAACAATATCCCGAATATAAACGCAAGGAAAGCCACGCGGATGTTATTCGTCGCTATCCCGAAAAACATCGGTGCAGACTCGGAACTTTTATAAACTGCCATCGGATCGCCCCTTTCGATATTATCAATAGTCATATTCACATAGGAATCGCCCATTATCAAACGCACAAAACCACTGTCCTGACTGGCTGAAAAAACGCCGATAAAAATACCGATCATAAAAAAGATCAATGAATAAAGCATGTTTCGCCTTTGGCGATACATCACCATAGGCAATTCCTCCTTCCAGAAATTGAGGAAACGCCCCGCATTTTTTTTGCGATGCTTATAAATGCCGATAAAGTATTTACCTGCAATTCTGTTCAAGTATTTTTCGGTCTGAGAATTCGGGTAAAAAGTTCTTGCGTAAGACAGATCGTCCGTAAGTTCGATAAAATTATCAGCCAGATCGTCGGCTGTGGGATTGTTCTCTCCCTCAATATCTATCTTAGTCCATTTATCCTTATTCTGTTTTATAAAAGCTGCTTCCCTCATTAATCAAAAGCAATTGTGTTCAACGTACAAAGATAACTCTTTGTTAAAAAGTTCAAAAAGGTATTGAAAATATTTTAATTTTGTAGCCTATATTTAATTTTCATATAAAAATGTCTCTAAAAATACATACTACACAAAACGTTACGCTCAATTTCAGGGAGGCAGGACTCGGCCCCCGCATTTTAGCCCGAATACTCGACGGGGTTTTTATCGCATTATGGGTACTGGGCGGATTAATAATAATCTTTCGGATAAATTCGTCAGATGCGGCATTTACCCTGTTCTTCCTTGTTATAGCATTGCCTGTCGTGTTTTATGACTTGGTTTTCGAAATATTCAACAAAGGGCAAAGCCCGGGTAAAATGATAATGAAAATCCGTGTCGTAAATCTGGACGGTACTACTCCATCCGTTGGAAGCTATCTTATCCGCTGGCTTTTCAGGCTTATAGACTTTACTCTGACGAGTGGAGCACTGGCGGTACTGATGGTGGCTTTTACCGACAAATCGCAACGTCTGGGTGATTATCTGGCAGGAACCACAGTTATCAGCCTTAAGGATGAAATAGGAAGCCAAACGCTAAGTATTCCCGATCTTGACTTTTACAAAGACTATCAGGTAGCGTACCCTGATGTGCTTGAAAAACTATCCGACAAGGATGTCAACACAATACGTTCGTTATTGAACGATTACCGATATTATAACGATGAATATACGATCAAACAATTATCAGACAAAATCAAAAGCGTGACATCATACGAATATGAGGGTAGCGATCGGGCGTTTCTGAAAAAAATAATCGACGATTACACTTATCTGTCTTTGCAATAGTCAGATATTGCCTTGTTCTATTTCTATAACAATACGTTCGATCATTTTATCCTTTCCGTCAGGATCATAACGGGTTTTCAGATTGTTCCCAAAAATACTGGCAAAAGTGTTGTAGAATCCGGCTTTGAACCCACCCAATAAAGATTTTACAATATCATAGGAGGACACGTCGCACTGCCTATCTATCAGTTTCACTAAAATTTGTCCTTGCTTACGCGTCATTTTTTTCATCTGAGGCTTATAGGTGTCCATCATATACTTTTGCACATCTTCGAGAAATTTTTGCCGCTCCTTTTCGGTTTCAAAAGTTTGCATCATTTCATAAGTCTCGATAATGCTTTCGGCAACTTTTTTAGCGTAAGGCAATGTTTTTTTCACATCGCGAACCAGCTTGGTATATTCCAAGCGTTCTTTCTCATTCTTGAATTTCAACGGAGGGAACACAACAACCTCAGGCAGGATGAAATTATACATTGTCTCATCGCCAACCTTCTCTATCGTAAAATAGATTTTAGGAGGAGATATTGCATAAATATTATTCCCGTTAATAATAGAGAATATCAGAACCAATATGCAAGCAGTTGTTTTCAATCTTTTACTTAACTTACAACAAAATAAACAGAATAAAACATTATATATTCGGAAAGTATGTTAAATATGTTAACTCAATCAATAAAAAATAATTAAACAAAACGTCATTGGAATATATCAAATATTATTTTTATCTTTGCGTCCATTCTTTATACTTTTAGTGATAAGTGGGAAAATTCGGACTTTATAAAATACCTCTCAGAGGGCTTTCCAATGGCAGTCATAAATTCGACTATCATCTGGACAGTCAATTCTTTAAGTTGATAAACAACGATGAAGAAACAGAGCCTAAAAAAAAGGAAATGTAGACGTCAGTCTGGAGGTAAAGAAAAAAGGACAGTTTGTTTGAACTGAACTTTGTTCTTACAGGAAACGTCGTTGTTTCTTGCGACAGGTGTCTGGACGATCTGACAATTCCTATCGACACGAAAAACAAACTTATCGTAAAGTTTGGTAAAGAATATGCCGAAGAGAGCGACGAAATCGTGGTTATCCCTGAGGATGACGGTGAAATAAACATCGCGTGGTTTTTGTTTGAATTTATTTCACTAAACATCCCGATGAAGCATGTACACCCTGCCGGAGAATGCAACAAACAAATGTCGTCCAAATTGAATAAGCATCGGACAACGTTAAAAAATGATGATGACGATGATAACGGCGACATCGAACTGGAAGAAGACGATCTCCCTGAAGATACGGACGAGGGTTCCGACTCAAGGTGGGACGCTCTGAAAAACCTAAATTTTGACGAATAATATTATAAATTACTAACATAATTAAAATCAATAAATAGAAATGGCACATCCTAAACGAAAACAATCAAAAGCAAGATCAGCAAAAAGAAGAACTCACGATAAAATGGCAGTTCCTGCTTTGGCTGTATGTTCAAATTGCGGTTCTTGGCATGTATACCATACTGTTTGCCCGGAATGCGGTTATTACAGAGGTAAACTGGCTATCGAGAAAGAAGCTGCAGTTTAATATTTTAAGATAATAAAATAAAAGCCCTATGGATTTTTATCTCATAGGGTATTTATTTTAATTACAAACTTCAATAAAAAGAAATGATTAACGCTGCAATTACAGGAATCGGCGCATACGTTCCGAAAGATGTAATCACAAACGATGACTTATCCAAAATGGTAGATACCAGCGACGAATGGATAATGTCTCGCGTAGGGATCAAAGAACGGCACGTATTGAAAGGAGAAGGCAAAGGTACTTCGGTGATGGGAACTCAGGCAGTTAAGGAATTGCTGAAAAAGACAAACACCAAACCGGAAGAAGTCGACGTTATTATCTGCGCGACAACAACACCAGACTACCCTTTTCCGTCCACTGCGGCTCTCATAGCAGAGGCTTGCGGGATAAAAAACTCCTTCGCTTTTGATTTACAGGCTGCCTGTTCGGGCTTCATTTTTGCTCTTGAAACAGGATCAAATTTCATAAAATCAGGTAAATACAAAAAAGTAATCGTTATCGGCGGCGATAAAATGACTTCGGTAACAAATTATTCAGACAGGACAACTTGTACTCTCTTCGGGGATGCTGCAGGTGCAGTGATGCTGGAACCGACAACTGAAGATTTCGGAATAAAAGATACTATTCTACATACAGATGGTATCGGAATACCTCATCTTAATATGCGTGGAGGAGGTTCTGCACACCCAGCTTCGCAAGAAACTCTGGAAAACCAGATGCACTACATCTATCAGGAAGGACAAGTCGTATTCAAGCATGCCGTATCGCGAATGGCTGACGTTTCCGCCGAAATAATGGAGAAAAACCACCTCACAAAAGACGATATCGCATGGTTTGTTCCACATCAGGCAAACATTAGAATTATTGATGCCGCGGCAAACAGAATGGGGCTTTCTAAAGATAAAGTGATGGTTAATATCCAAAAATACGGTAACTCCAGCGCGGGAACTATTCCCATGTGTTTGTGGGAATGGGAAGACAAGCTGAAAAAAGGCGATAATATCATACTGGCGGCTTTCGGAGCAGGATTTACGTGGGGAGCCGTTTATATCAAATGGGCTTATTAAAAAGTTTAATCTTATTATAAATAGAAAACGCACCTTTGACAGTGCGTTTTTTTATTATATTTTTGTAAGTGATCAAAAATCAACAAAATGCATAAATCGGGATTTGTAAATATAGTAGGTAATCCCAATGTCGGAAAATCGACATTGATGAATCAATTGCTGGGACAGAAACTTTCTATCATAACATCGAAAGCACAAACCACCAGACACCGGATATTCGGAATTGTCAATACGGATGAACATCAGATAGTATATTCGGATACGCCGGGTATTTTACGTCCCAATTATAAGATGCAGGAATCCATGTTGCGGTTTTCCGAGTCGGCATTGGGAGATGCGGACATTCTGCTTTACATGACTGATATAGTGGAAAAAACCACTAAAAATGAAGATTTCATCCGCAAAGTACAGCAAATAGACGTTCCCGTGCTTTTGTTGATCAACAAAATAGATCAGACAAATCAGAATGATCTGGAAAAATTGGTAGAAGAATGGCAGAAAATACTGCCTAAAGCTGAAATTTATCCTATTTCCGCACTCAACAAATTCAATATAGACGTTATAAAAAAGCGTATACTTGAGTTATTGCCCGAATCACCACCCTATTTCGAAAAAGATGCGCTGACGGATCGCCCTGCCCGCTTTTTTGTTACCGAAATAATCAGGGAAAAAATACTTCTCTATTATCAAAAAGAAATTCCGTATTCAGTCGAAGTTATTGTCGAAGAATTTAAGGAAGAAAAGAATATTATCAATATCCGCGCATTGATAATAGTAGAGCGTGATACACAAAAAGGCATCGTAATCGGACATAAAGGTTTATCGCTGAAAAAAGTCGGAACAATGGCACGCAAAGATATAGAACATTTTTTCGACAAAAAGGTGTTCCTGACGATGTATGTAAAAGTGGAAAAAGACTGGCGAAGCCGTGACAATCTGCTTAAACAATACGGCTACATCCTTGAATAAAAGATATATTCACTAACCATAAAAACCATTTTCCCGTATGAGAAAATTCTTATTTATTCTTAGTTTATTAATGATGAACAGTTTAACAAACGCGCAAGACAAAGCGAGTAACCTGAAATCTTTGGAACCTAAAAATCCATTTTTCGAGGAATTCAATACGCCGAAAGGAACACCGCCTTTCGATCTGATCCGAACCGAGCACTACGAACCTGCATTTACAAAAGGCATCGAAGATAACTTAAACGACATTAACTACATTGCTTTTAGTGCAACCGTTCCGAGTTTCGGAAACACAATTCAGGCATTGGACGAAAGCGGGCAATTACTGAACAGGGTAGCATCTGTCTTTTACGCTATGACGAGCGCCAACACCGACACCACAATGCAACGGATAGCGGCTAAAATGTCGCCTCAACTATCCGAGCTAAACGACAACATATACATGAACGATCTTTTATTCAGAAGGGTAAAAGAAGTATATGACAATCGTGAAAAAGCTGATCTTACCACCGAGCAGAAAAGATTGACCGAAAAATATTATAAAGCTTTCGTACGTTCAGGGATCATGCTTGATGCAAAGCAAAAAGACAGGTTGCGTGAAATCAACAAAGAGTTAGGGTTACTGTCTCTTGAGTTCGGTAAAAACCTATTGGCGGAAACAAACAACTATCAACTCGTAATTGATAACAAAAACGATTTGTCAGGCTTGCCCGACGATGCTGTCGAAGTAGCTGTCCAGACTGCGAAAAGCAAAGGATTGGAAGGCAAATGGGTTTTCACTCTCAGCAAACCGAGCTGGTTACCTTTTCTTCAATATGCCGACAACAGATCGCTACGCGAAAAACTTTACAAAGCCATGTACAACCGATGCAACAACGGCAATCAATATGACAATAACGAGATTATAAGCAAAATCGTCAATCTGAGGCTCGAAAAAGCAAATTTGCTGGGTTATAAAAGCCATGCCGATTTTGTTCTTACCGAAACTATGGCTAAAACCCCCGATAATGTATTCAAATTGCTCAATCAGATATGGGACTACGCTCTTCCTCAAGCAAAGCGAGAAAAGGAAGAATTGCAGGCGATGATCGATCGTGAAGGAGGAAATTTCAAACTGCAATCTTGGGATTGGTGGTATTACGCCGAAAAACTGAGAAAAGAGAAATATGCTCTTGACGAAGAGGCCCTCCGTCCTTACTTTATGGTTGACAACGTCAGAGACGGAGCATTTATGGTTGCCAACAAATTGTACGGTATTACATTCAAGGAGTTAAAAAACATTCCTGTCTATCAGAAAGATGTTCAGGTGTTCGAAGTATCGGATGCAGACGGAACATACATCGGAGTTATTTATCTCGATTACTTCCCCCGAGAATCTAAACGCAACGGAGCATGGATGGGAAGTTTTCGTAAACAACAGGTTTATCGCGGCGAGTTTGTAAATCCAATAATATACAATGTCGGTAACTTTGCTTTGCCTACCGAAGACAAACCCTCTCTCTTGACCATCGACCAGGTGACAACGCTGTTTCATGAATTCGGGCACGGGCTGCACGGTTTGTTATCAAAGTGTAATTACAACGGTTTATCGGGGACATCCGTATCGCGCGACTTTGTTGAGTTACCGTCTCAGGTGTACGAACATTGGGCATTGCATCCTACGGTATTGAAAATGTACGCTAAACATTACAAGACAGGGGAAGTAATACCCGACAACCTGATAGAAAAAATACAAAAAGCATCTGCGTTCAATCAGGGTTTTACCACAACTGAACTTGTTGCGGCAGCAATTCTCGATATGAAATGGCACACTATCGAACAGCCGCAAACTCTTGAAGCAAGCGAATTTGAAAACAAGGCAATGCAGGAGATCGGGTTGATACCTGAAATCATTGTCAGATATAAAAGTCCTTATTTTTCGCATATTTTTGACGGAGGATATTCGGCAGGCTACTATAGTTACTTATGGTCGGAGGTTTTGGATGCAGACGCTTTTGAAGCGTTTGAAGAAAATGGCATATTCGATCAGGAAACGGCAAAATCATTCAGAGAAAATGTTCTTTCGAAAGGTGGCAGTGAAGATCCGATGACACTTTATATAAAATTCAGAGGGGCTGAACCAAATCCTAAATCCTTACTGAAGAACAGAGGCTTTGTTGAGTAAATAACAACAAGCAATATAATATGATAAAAGCCGAAACTTAATATTACAGAGTTTCGGCTTTTAGTTTTGTAAAATACAAAAGTCACGAAAAATAGTTATTTTTGTGATTGTTTTAAGTAAATACATATAAACAAGTGATATATCCGGATAATTTTGAAATTAAAATAGGTTTTGACAAAATACGTCAACTGCTTACCGAAAAATGCCTGAGCCCGTTGGGAAAAGAATATGTCGATAACATCACATTTTCTTCCGATTACGGCATCATTCAGGAAAATCTTTCTCAAACCGAGGAATTTGTCAGAATATTGCAGGAGGAAGACAACTTTCCCACAAGTCACTATTTCGATGTACGCCCTTCGCTAAAGAACATACATATCGAAGGAACGTGGCTGGATGAAAATGCACTGTTTGATTTACGCCGTTCTTTGCAAACTATTTCCGAAATCATTTCTTTTCTGAACAAAGAGGACGAAGAAAATACGCCCTACCCTCACCTTAAGAAGCTGGCAGGTGATGTCTTGACTTTTCCTCAACTGATACAAAAAATAGATTCGATACTCGACAAATACGGACGGGTAAAAGACAATGCCTCTACAGAATTGAGCCGCATCAGAAGGGAATTGATACAAACGACAAGCAGCATTTCCAAAACGCTGAACGCAATCCTCCGATCGGCACAAACCGACGGGTTGGTAGACAAAGATACTGCCCCTACCATGCGGGACGGACGTCTGGTAATACCTGTTGCGCCTGCATTCAAACGGAAACTGAAAGGCATCGTTCATGACGAATCCGCTTCAGGTAAAACAGTTTTTATCGAACCTGCCGAAGTGGTAGAAGCAAACAACCGCATAAGAGAATTGGAGAACGAAGAGAAAAGGGAAATCGTAAAAATACTCACCGCATTCACTGACTTCCTGCGTCCGCTGGTTACGGATATTCTTCAGTCATACGAGTTTCTGGGACTTATTGATTTCATCAGAGCGAAAGCCCGTTTTTCCCAAGACATTGAAGCCATAAAACCTACATTAGAAGACAAGCAACAGGCTATTTGGGAAAGGGCGAAGCATCCGCTACTGTACCTGTCACATAAGAAACAGCATAAAGAAATAGTTCCGCTGGAGATATTCTTAGACGATCAAAACCGCATACTGATAATATCGGGACCGAATGCAGGAGGCAAATCCGTATGCCTCAAAACGGTAGGATTACTTCAATATATGGTGCAATGCGGACTTCTGATACCTGTATATGAAACTTCGAAAGTCGGCATATTCAAAGATATATTCATCGACATAGGCGACGAACAATCGATCGAAAACGATTTGAGTACATATAGTTCGCACCTTACAAATATGAAGTTCTTCGTGCGGAACTGCAATCCCAAAAGTCTGTTACTGATTGATGAATTCGGAGGAGGCACAGAGCCGCAAATCGGCGGCGCGATAGCTGAATCGCTCTTGAAACGTTTTAATGAGAACAAAACTTACGGCATCATAACCACTCATTATCAAAATCTGAAACACTTCGCAAACGAACACGAAGGCGTAGTAAACGGAGCCATGCTCTATGACAGGCATCTGATGCAGCCTCTTTTCAAACTATCTATCGGGAATCCGGGAAGTTCGTTTGCCATAGAAATCGCCCGAAAAATAGGATTACCCGAAGAAGTTATAGCGGATGCTTCCGAAATAGTCGGGAGCGATTACATAAACATGGACAAATATTTGCAGGATATTGTCAGAGATAAACGCTACTGGGAAACGAAGCGACAGAATATCAGACTTAAAGAGAAACGGTTGGAAGAAATAACCCAAAATTATGAAACCGATCTTGTTTCGATAGAAAAACAGCGGAAAGAGATTATCAGGCAAGCGAAAGAAGAAGCTGAAAAACTACTTTCGGAAACAAATGCCAGAATAGAAAATACAATCCGATCCATCCGTGAAGCTCAGGCTGACAAAGAAAAGACAAAACAGGCTCGTCAACAGTTGGCGGAATTTAAAATATCCTTAGAATCGCAAGATAATGCTGATGATAAGATTTCTCGCAAATTACAGAAACTGAAAGAACGGGACGAAAAGAAGAGCAAGAAAAACAAAGCATCAAAAGAAGAAAAACTATCGGATGCTATTTCGATAGGAGATTCGGTACGGATAAAAGGACAAACATCTGTCGGCGAAGTATTGGATATTCAGGGAAAGAACGCAACGGTTGCTTTCGGGATGCTCAAAACAAGCACGAAAACAGATGCATTGGAAAAAGTAAGTAAAAATCAGATTAAACGCGAGACTCAGAAATCAAGCAACACAATAACAAGAGACATGATCTCCGAAAAACGTTTGCATTTCAAGCAGGATATTGACGTCAGAGGCATGCGGGGAGAAGAAGCCCTGCAAGCCGTTATGTACTTCATCGACGATGCAATACAGGTAGGAATGCCAAGAGTCAGAATATTGCACGGAACAGGCACAGGCATATTACGCCAGTTGATCCGCGATTATCTTCGTACCGTAAACGGAATTCAAGATTTTCAGGACGAACATGTCCAGTTCGGGGGTGCAGGTATTACAGTAGTAGACTTAAAATAGACATTAGTTTTTTATTAGAAAATATAATTCTTAACTTTACAACTTTACATTTATTAATACCATGAAATTATGATAAAAAAATACCATCTTTTCAGTTTTTTCTTAGTAATAGTTTTATTATCAAACATTCAATTCGTCCATGCTGGCGATGGTACGGAAAATAATCCGTTTACCGTTACTGAAGCCATTAAGGTGAAAGATCAGAGTAAACTATATTGGGTTAAAGGATACGTTGTCGGGGAAATTGAGGATTACTCGAATAACAAGTATTTTCTGAATTTCACCCCTCCGTTTATAGGACGATGTAACTGGCTTCTTGCTGACAGTAAGGCTGAAAGCGATCTGTCAAAATGTATTCCTATCCAGATTAAGACAGGGGAACTGTGCGATACGCTGAATCTTGACTGGAACCCGAAATTCTGGAAAAAAGAAGTAATGGTTTACGGAAAATTCAGAGATTACTATGCAACATGGGGCATGAAATTCATCGAAGAAATAAGGATTCTATCACCCTACCCGCTTGAAGACGAGACAATAGGCTATCCCGAAGATCCCGATCCCGAAAAGCCTGATCCGGGCGAACCGGGCAGCGATCTGCCTCCATATATCTATGAAGATTTCAACACGATAATGAAAGAAGAACCGAATTTCGACATCGGAAAAGAACTCGATCGTTTCACAACACAGAAAGGCTGGTACGGACAATATGTAACAACTGCTAAAGGGAAAATAAGATTGGGATTCGAATCCAGCAAAGGATGGGTACAAACGCCTCCTGCCAACCTATCGGGCAACGGCGGTAATTACATCGTCAGTTTCGATGCGTGGGATTTCGGAAACAGTAAAGAGTTTAAACGCATAAGCGTATATGTACACAAGGGACAAGAACACATACAAACGCAAGAGGTAATTATCAACGAAAATCAAAATAATTACACGTTTAAAGGAAAATATGGCGGAGATGATGTCGTATTCACATTCACTGCGCAAAAAGCGACTAAAAACAGATTTTATCTGGATAATGTAGACATAAAAGTCGACGAGTCAGCAACAACCGATCCTTACGCCGCATACTTTGAAGATTTTGAAGACGGACTGAAAGAACTGGATGTTGATTTTCTTACTGTATATGAGGCGGGAGAATACGTCGGAGCAAACGGAAAATGGAATTTAGTCGGGGCAAAACTCGATGAAGATGATTCGGCAAAGAAAATCGGAAGGAAATCGGTTGTCATACGCTTAACCGATAATCAGGAGGGTGATCCCGGTTATCTGGAGATGCTCCAAAGCAAACCGAACGGAGCGAAAGAGATAAGCTTTTACGCTGCAAACTACGGATCGGAAAAAGGCGCTAAGCTGTATGTAGATTACACATTGGACGAAGGTAAAACGTGGAACAGAATTGCCGATAATATTTCCATTACTTCCGACTTAACCAAATATACATACGAAGTAAATCTGAACGGTAATATTCGTTTCAGAATAGGCAAATCGGATCAAACTCCGATGCGTGCCTGCATTGATGACGTAGAAATCGTTTCCTATAAGAATGCTTCTTCTATAGAGTCCGGTAGTAAAGAAGACAAAATAAAAGTGATAAAAACAGAAAATGGAGTTTCCGTATATACTTCGATATCTAATAATATATCTGTTTATAACACAACGGGAACTTTAATCTATAATTCAGAAGAGGCTGATAATGGATGGCACAATATAAATCTGCCTCAAAAAGGCGTATATATATTAAAAACTAAAAACCAATCGGTTAAAGTCATCTACTGACAGTTACGATAACTCGTTGTTATTCAAGTTAAATTATTTTAATAAGGAAATAATTACATCTTTCTTACGGTCTTTTCTCATGAATAAATCGGATATTTGTAGCTTATTACAAAAAACCATGCTTATGAACAAGAAAATTACACAAAAAATCATTCTTTTAGTTATTGCATTTGTTGGTTATGTAAACATTTATGCCAATGATATTTCTGATAATGTTGCAGGAACGTATACAGGAAAATTATCAATTGATGTATCTGCAATAGCTCAAGAACCTGCGGGAACAGTCGTGCTAAATACTCCTGACCAGATTCAGGTTGACAAAAACTCGGCAGATAAAATAAATCTGATGTTGAAAAACTTCTCGTTTGGCGGTATGAGTTTGGGAGATATCAACATAAATGACATTCCTGTAATTAAAACCGCAGAAAATACTTATACTTTTGAAAGTGAAACTGTCAATCTCTCATTTATGGGAGGATTCATACAGGCTACGGCAAAAGCCAGCGGAACAATGGACGGAAACGGAGGAAGCTCAATCTTCATAGATGTTAATACATTAGGGGTAAACGTTCCCGTAAATTTTGACGGAAACTTAATTTTTGACGGTTTACGCCTTAGCGATATTTTACTTAACGGGACTTCTATTTCGGACGGGACATTTGATCCGAATGATTTCAATTACAGTAACAAGATGGTAACCGAAACGGATGTTTTAACCTTTGTTCCTGCTGATCCTGCATCAAAAGTTAATGTGGAATTGGACGGAAACTGGATTTGCCTTTACGTAACAGACGGAACAAAAAGTAACCGCTACGCAATAGCTTCTCTGGATGAAGAACAAGGTTATGTTATGCCCATCACTAAAATAACACTCGGACAAGACATTAGCGGAGACTTGAAGCTAAGTAACGGAACAGAGATTGTTTCGGATAATCCAGAAAATCCAAGAAAAGTTGAAGGAAACATCATCTATAATAAACCAATTGACGGAAACAACTGGAATACAATAGGATTACCTTATTACTTGTCTTTAGTACAAGCAGTAAAGGAGGATGGAAGTAAATTTACGCCTAATGCATATTGGTATTCTTACAATTATGGGGAGAATCCTTCTCCGGAAGAAGTTACATATTATACTCCATGTGCAGGTTTTATCATGAAACTCAAAACAGAAACTGATGCAGAATCACTTGATTTGATTTCTGAGAAAAATTCAACTATAGAAAAACCCGGTATTTCTGTATCGACTAACGGTTATAGTGTTTTTCCCAATAATACATTAACTACTATTACAATGAATGATGTAAAGGCAGTTTTTGATGTTTACTATATTTTTGATGGGACAGAATTTGTGAAAGCAGATCCTTCTACAGAATTACTGCCTGCAACAATGTTTATCGGATACAAAGGATCTACGCCAGTTGAAAAAATAGATGTTCCAGACACAAATGGAAGTAGTATTGAAAACCTTACATCAAACAATTTACAAGTTTACAGTACAAACGGAACCGTATATATCAACAACTTTGAAGGCGTAGCCGAAGTTTACGCTTTGAACGGAGGAAAGGTATTTGAAAAACAAGTAAACGGATCGGATAAGTTCCAATTGTCTTCAGGCACTTACATTGTCCGTACAGGTCAGAAAGCAACTATAACAATGGTAAAGTAATCTGTTAAGCAGCAAAATATATAAAAAGCGGATAATTCGAATTATCCGCTTTTTATTTTTATGTATTGCAGTTATTATTTACAATTCTTCAAACCGTGCCTGAAAGAAGCGAAGATATTTAGGTTCATAAACCATTTTCAGCCCTTTGGCTTTCGATCTGTTTTTATACATTTCGATGATACTGTATGCCGCCACATCGAAATGAGATTGAGTGTAAACACGGCGGGGAATAGTAAGGCGTACCAATTCAAGTTCGGGATGGTAGTTTTCGCCCGTGTCTTTATTCCTTCCTGCGGAGACTATACCGCGTTCCATACCACGCACTCCGCATTCAACATACATATCGGCAGCCAGTTTTTGTGCAGGAAACTGATCCTGAGGTATATGAGAATAGAATTGTTTTGCATCCACAAAAACGCCATGCCCACCGATAGGCAGAACAATAGGGATTCCTCCTTCTTTCAGAAGATTACCGAAATATTCCACCTGTTTCACCCTGAAAGCAATCGTATCGTCCTGTATAGCTTCTTCAAGCCCGCGAGCCATTGCTTCCATATCGCGTCCTGCCAAACCTCCGTAAGTAGGCATTCCTTCGTACACGACAATCAGGTTTCGCATTTCTTCGAACAAATCCCAATCGTTACACATTACAAGCCCGCCTATATTCACATACAAGTCTTTCTTCGCACTGACTGTCGCCGCATCGCTGTAAGAGCAAAACTCCTTATGAATTTCGGCTATATTTTTATTCTCATAGCCTTTCTCGCGTTGTTGAATGAAGTAGGCATTTTCGATATTTCGGGTAGCATCGAGAACGACTTTAATACCATGTTTACGTGCCAGTTTTGAAACAGCCTTCATATTCTCCATGCTCACAGGTTGTCCGCCTGCCATGTTTACAGGAGCGCCGACTGTTATATAAGCTATATTCTCAGCACCTTTTTCTTTTATCAGTTTTTCAAACTTATCTAAATCTATATTCCCTTTGAAAGGATGATCGGATTGGCTCTTATTGGCCTCATCAATAATTACATCTACAAAAGTTGCTCCCGCAATCTCCTGATGCTGGCGGGTAGTCGTAAAGTACATATTGCCTGCAACAAACTGCCCGGGTTTTATCGTACATTTACTTAGCAGATTCTCTGCTCCTCTTCCCTGATGAGTCGGCAGAATATATTTATATCCGTAATATTTCTGACAAGCAGCCTCGAGCGTATAAAAACTGCGGCTTCCGGCATAAGCCTCGTCGCCGATCATCATTCCCGCCCATTGCAAATCGCTCATCGCATTGGTTCCGCTATCCGTCAGCAAATCAATGTAAACATCTTCAGAGTGTAAAAGAAAAGTATTCCACCCTGCTTCCTTCATTTTTTTTAAACGATATTCGCGCGTTGTAGTCTTGAGGGGCTCCACCACTTTAATTTTATATGGTTCTGCCCAAGGTTTTTTTGTGAATGCCATGGTGTTACATTTTTTATAAAGAAACAATATAAATATTATTTCTTACGGTTAATATTCAAGGTATAAGGTCGTTAACAGTAACCATTTAAAATGGCTATTCTCAAAGATAATATTTTTATGTTAAAAAATCGTCAATAAAAGGAGAGATATTTTACAAAATGACACTTCATATTATTTTTTTAAATTTGTCTAAGAAAGTATTTGCCTGATCAAATGTTAAACAAAGAGGGGGCAGCAAACGAAAAACATTCGCACCGCTTGAACCTGTAAATATCCGTTCCTCATACAACAGACGTTTTCTGACATCTCTGATCGGATAATCAAATTCTATCCCGATCATCAGCCCTCGCCCACGGACTTCGGATATTTGCGGAAGCTTTCTCAACTCCGATAACAGATAATCTCCTACATTAAAAGCATTTTCTATCAGCTTCTCACTCTTCATAATATCGAGAACGGCGATAGCCGCGGCACAAGCGAGATGATTGCCCCCGAACGTTGTTCCCAACTGCCCGAAAACAGGACTGAATTTGGGACTGATAATAACGCCCGACATCGGAAAACCGTTGGCTATACCTTTTGCCACGGTAACAATATCAGCCTTTATTTCGGCATACTGATGCGCAAAGAATCTACCGCTTCGTCCGTATCCCGATTGTATTTCGTCGACAATCAGGATCGTATCGGTTTCCGTACAAATCTCTCGCAGTTGCTTCATAAAGTTGTCGTCAGGGATTTGAATACCTCCAACTCCTTGAATACCTTCTATTATGGCTGCACAAAATTCTTTTTTATTTAATTCTCTTTCAACAGACTGAATGTCGTCAATTTCAACAAAACAGACTTCCGGTCCGTCATTAACAGGCGCACTGTAAGAAGGCGTATCGGTTACCTTAACAGCGGCGGATGTCCGTCCGTGAAACGATTTCTTAAAGGCAAGAACTTTTTTCCTTCCGTTATAGAAAGACGCCAGCTTCAGTGCATTTTCATTTGCTTCGGCTCCCGAATTAACCAAAAACAGGGAATAATCATCGTAGCCCGACTGTTTACCCAGCTTTTCAGCTAATTCAGTCTGCAATTCGTTTATAACCGAGTTGGAATAAAACCCTATTTTATTCAATTGTTCTACAATCTTTTCCACATAATACGGATGCGTATGACCAACGGATATAACGGCATGACCGCCATAAAGATCAAGATATTCATTTCCTTCATCATCATACACATAGCAGCCTTTGCCTCTTACTATGTTTATATCGAACAACGGATATACTTCAAATAGATTCATTTTCAATTCTTTTAAAAAGCCAATGCTTTTAATTTTAATCCTGTCGTTTCATCCAAGCCAAACATCAGGTTCATATTCTGCACGGCTTGCCCCGAAGCTCCTTTCAACAAATTATCTATACAGGAAACAATCAGTAGTTTACTCCCATGCTTTTCGAGATGTAATATGCATTTGTTAGTATTTACAGCCTGTTTCATATCAACATTATTTTCCGTTACCAAAACAAAAGGTTCATTTCTGTAATACTCTTTATAGAGAGATATTGCACGTTCTTTCGTTCCATCATATTCCAAATACAACGAAGCAAATATCCCTCTCGGAAAATCGCCGCGCATAGGAATAAAATTAATTTGTTTATCAAAATTATCCTGCAGTTGAACAAGCGATTCCGTTATTTCTTTCAGATGCTGGTGTTCGAAAGGTTTATAAACCGAAATATTATTATTTCTCCAACTGAAATGGGTAGTTTCCGTCGGTTTCACGCCTGCACCCGTAGAGCCTGTTATTGCACTGACATGAATTTCACTATTGAGCAGTTGTTTTTTTGCCAAAGGCAATAGTGCCAATTGTATTGCCGTGGCAAAGCAACCGGGATTGGCCACGCATCGTGCGTTTTTCAGATTCTCTTTATTTAATTCGGGTAAACCGTATATAAACTGATTCTCCGCCGATTTATGACGATAATCTGCCGATAAATCAATGATCTTAATAAAATCAGGAATTTTATGAACTTCCAGAAACTTCTTTGTATCGCCATGAGCCGTACAGAAGAACAAAACATTAATCTCGCTCAGCAATAGCCGATCCGTAAACGACAAATCCGTTTCACCAAGTAAGTCCGTGTGAACGTCTGACAGTTTCTTCCCTGCATGGCTTTTGCTGTTTACAAAAACGAGCTTTGCATACGGATGATTGATCAGAATACGTATCAGTTCACCAGCCGTATAGCCTGCTCCGCCAATTATGCCGACTTTAATCATTTTTCTTATTTTTCTCCTGAATGTTGTAATATACTTTTGTCGGAATGGAATATATCTTGGTAAACCCTTTTGCATCGTCCGACGTCCATGCCTTATTTATTTCTCCGTATTCACCAAAATCCGCTTTCATCAAATCATAATCGCTTTCCACTCCTATTAACACATAATGGTACGGCATAAGTTTAACGGTTACGCGTCCCGTCACGTTTTGTTGCGAGTTGTCGAGGAAAGCTTCAATATCACGCATAACAGGCTCAAGATACTGAGCTTCGTGCAGAAACATACCGTACCAATTGCCCAATTGTTCTTTCCAATACTGTTGCCATTTGGTAAGCGTATGTTTTTCCAGCATTTTATGAGCATTTATTATTACCATCGGGGCAGCCGCTTCAAAACCTACGCGTCCTTTTATACCGATGATCGTATCGCCTATGTGCATATCACGCCCGATTGCAAAAGCCGAAGCTATTTTTTCAATTTCGTTTATTGCTTCCACTTTATCAGCATATAGCTTACTGTTCACGGCAGATATTTCACCTCTTTGAAAATCAATAGTCAGAATTTCGGATTCCGTCTTTTTCAGTTGTGAAGGATAAGCCTCTTCAGGCAAAGTTTGATCTGATTTAAGCGTTTCTTTTCCACCAATACTTGTTCCCCAAAGCCCTTTATTAATCGAATAAGTCATTTTAGCAAAATCTGCTTCATAACCATGCTTTTTGAGATAATCAATCTCATATTCACGGGTAAGAACCATATCACGCGTAGGGGTAATGATTTCGATTTCGGGAGCAAGTACGTCAAATGTCAGATCGAAACGAACCTGATCGTTACCTGCACCCGTACTTCCGTGAGCAACCGCATCAGCACCGATCTGCTTGGCATAGTTGATAATGGCTATCGCCTGAAATATTCTTTCGGAACTGACTGATATAGGATAAGTTCCGTTTCGAAGAACATTTCCGAAAATCATGTATTTAATGCTTTTCTCGTAATACTCCTGCCTGACATCCAATGCAATATGTTTTTTCGCACCGAGTTTATAGGCTTTTTCTTCAATAACCATCAGTTCTTTTTCGGTAAATCCGCCTGTGTCGGCTATTGCCGTATAAACATCGTAACCCAATTCTTTAGACAAATACATCGCACAAAACGAAGTATCCAATCCTCCGCTAAATGCTAAAACAACCTTTTTACTCATTTATCCGTTCCTTCCTCTTTATCGTTTAGTTTCTCCATTAATTTTTTTATCATGGCTTTATCCTTATGCTCTTTGGGATCATAAAGCATAGCCGTACAAATGCAGTATTTGCGTTCTGTCCGCGTCAATACGTCATAATTTACACATCCCTGACACCCACGCCAGAAAGCCTCATCGTCGGTCAGTTGTGAAAATGTAACGGGTTTGTATCCAAGTTCTGTATTAATTTTCATAACAGCGGCACCTGAGGTCAACCCGAAGATCTTAGCATCTGCAAATTTGACTCTCGATAATGCAAAGGCAGTCCGCTTTATCTTTTTAGCGACTCCGTGCCCTCTGTATTTATCAACTACAATTAATCCCGAATTGGCGACGAACTGCTTGTTTCCCCACGATTCTATATAACAGAAACCTGCAAATCCCCGATTGACAAATGCAATAATGGCTTTGCCTTCCCTCATTTTTTGTTCGATATATTCGGGAGACCTCTTGGCAATTCCTGTTCCTCTGACTTTAGCGGCTGCTTCTATCGTATCAAGAATTTCCTGAACATACGGGATATGTTCTTCTCCAGCTATTTTTACTATAACTTTCTCTTTCATTACTGTGTGTGAAACAAGGATTATTCCACGTCACTAATTATTTGTGACAATGCCGACCGAACCATGCTGTTAGTGATATTTTCGCGAATAATCAGCAAAATAGTATCATCTCCCGCAACCGTTCCTATTATTTCATCTTTAATATGCTGATCTATTTCCGCAGCTATTCCCATAGCATATCCGGGACGTGTTTTAATAACCGCAAGATTGCCCGAAAACTCCAAACTCAAAAAACCGTAAGAAGTCAGACGAGAATTATTCACGCGTAATTCGGGAAGAATTTTAGTCATTTGATATATATACGTTCCATCATTCAAAGGAACTTTGACTACCTGCATTTCCTTCATATCCCTCGACAACGTTGCCTGAGTCAGTTCAAAACCTTTCTCCTGCAAGATATTCAAAAGAATCTCCTGACTTCCGATCTGCTGATCGGATATTATTTCTTTTATCGCTTTATGTCTCCTTTGCTTTACCATATATGTATATTTATACAATAATAATGCAAATTTATACATTAAATAATATAATTACATCATGTTATCTCAATTTTTTTCGATAAATGATGTGAAAAAATTATTTATTCAGGTTCTCAATCCTTTGAAGAAGTGTAGGATGAGAGTAATGGAAAAACACGTATAAAGGATCTGGATTCAAATTACTTAGGGATTTTACGGACAGTTTTTTCAATCCACTGACGAGGTAATCAGCCAAACCGAAACTTTTTGCATAATTATCGGCTTCATACTCATTCTTTCGGCTCGACATATTCATAAATACGCCTAACATCAACGAAATCGGGGTAAATAAAATAGAAAATGCGATAATTCCCAGATGAAAAGAAGCCTGTTTACCACCTAAAGCCACAGCTAACGCTTCGCTGTTGAGGAATAAGGAAAGAATAAAAAACAAAGCTCCTGTATATAAAACAGAAACAATCATTTGTTTAATAATATGTTTCTTTTTATAGTGTCCGATTTCGTGAGCAAGCACAGCTACGATTTCATCCGTCGAAAGATCACTGATCAACGTGTCGAATAAGACTATACGCTTTTTACTTCCAAATCCCGTGAAATATGCATTTGCTTTTGTAGAACGTTTTGAGGCATCCATTACGTAAATATTCCCGATCTGAAAGCCTGCTCGTTCTGAGAAGTTCTCGATAGCGGTTCTTAATTTCCCGTCTTCCAACGGTTTTTGTTTATTGAATAAAGGAACAATCAATTCTGAATAAAAGAAAGACATAAATAAAGAAAACGCAGTTACCACGCCCCAAGCATACAACCAAAAGTTTTGTCCAAAAACTTCAAACAGCCACACAATCAAGGTTAAAATACCACCGCCTAAAATAACAGCCATCAGAAGCCCTTTGACCTGATCTGTCCAGAACAATTTTTTAGTTGACTTATTAAAACCAAATTTTTCTTCTATATTAAAGACTGCATAATATTCAAAGGGAATGCCAATTAAAGCATTGACAAAGAAAACTATGCCCAAAAAGGCTAAAGATAAAATTATCGGGTTAGAGAAATATTCTCTCAAATGTATATCGAGCCACCCGAAAACATGAAAAATCAAAACAAAAAGTATAACAACAAAGGAGATTCCATTGGAAAATATGCCAAAACGGCTGTTTTGCTTCTGATATTCCTGCTGCTTTTCATAGTCCGCCTCATCGTATATACCCTGCAAAAGAGAAGGAATCTGCGGACTCATCCTCTTTCTGTTACGATAAGATAGGTATTGCGAAAATATAAAATCAAGAACGACAATAAATATAATTAAACAGTATAATACTATAAACTTATATTTATTACCCTCATTATTAATATTTTGAAAACATAAAACTCATCTTCATATGCTCGCTGTCATTACGGATAATGGCATTTGTAGGTTTCATGTTATTGAATACGCCCACTAAAGTCAACTGGTTGTTAATGTATTCTTCCTTAATTTCTACAGGCAGTATGAGAAATTTAGGATTATCTGTTTTTTCGGGAGTCCATCTCTTCATGTATTCAGAAACCATATAGGCAATATTATAGCTCTTCGAGCCATAGGTGTAGTATGTATTATTGTCCGCGTTACGAGTTAACAGGATACTTGTTCTACTGTCGGGAAGTTGCTTTTTCCTGAAAAAGTTATTTACAGAATCCTTATCTATTAATAACAGACTGGAAGGTCTTGCCCAGTTCTCCTTATATTTATCTTCCTCCTGAGTATAACCTGTCAGAACGAGTTTCGCCGAGTTTACGGCTTTAGAATTCCCGGCGCCGATTTTATTCACAATCTCTTTTATCGGCAATTCCATTTGCATAGCAAGCCCCGCAGGAGATTTTATATAAGCGGTTTTTTGATTTTCGTCCAACAAGTAGGACGGAATCGTATTTTTGATATGATTGAGCTGAATAACTTCAGGCGTGTAAGACAAACCGAAAGAAGAAGTTTTGATTGTATCTCTCCCGTCGTGGCTGCCTGTCGGATCCGTATATTTATAGTATATATTGAGCGCCGTACTTTCCGTTACGATCAGGCTGTTAGCACCGAATGTTGTCGTAACGTATACTCCGGGGAAGAATTTTTTTAAATGCGCTCAGGCTCTGAAACGCATTATTTTCTTTTTTTAGACTCGTCATAGAATTCTTCTCCGACCCGGTTATCTAAATTTATAATTAAAGAACGGACAGTCAACGATGAAGATATTTTATATCTCTTCGCCTGATTTATGGAATACGTAGCCTGCCCTAATACGTCCGACATATCACAATAATCCGCCGGATTGATGTTTGTATAGAATGTATTTTTCAGAGGCGAAGTAACTCTATATACAGAAAGCCCCATCGGAGCCAGAGAGTCGCCCGTATATCTTACAAAATTAACGTGTAAGCGAACCGAGTCTATCGTAAGATCACCGTACCCTTTAATAAAAGCGGCACTATCGGGACAATAAAATTCGGAAAGATAATCGGCTTTGACTGAACCTAAATAACTATCGTCAAATTTTCCCAGCAAACCTGTCAGAGTCCACGCATATATCGAATCATTCAACGATATGGTTTTAGCCTTAATAAGAAATGTATCTACTTCCAGAGATACATCATCTCCTCCGGGCTGAATGTCGCTCCCGACATATTTGAGATCATCATCACAGGATGTAGAAAACAACAAGAGTAAAACTAACAGGAATGAAGAAAATAATTTCAATTTCATCGGGCTTCAATTTATTGCCAATAGATATTTGGCACCAAATATCTGAAAAAAAAAAAGTAACTGCAAAAACTAAACAGTTACATTTTTCTTTTTTTTTATGATTTATAGTTGATTATAAAAATCGTTGATCGCATCTGCCGACTCTTCAACCGTTCCCTGATAAGGCAGAAAACTCTTCTTGCTTTGAAGAACATAGTCCAGCACATTAGGATTAACATCCTTTTCGCTTTGTATAACGCTATCCGAATATTTTACCGCAAAATTTGTGAGTTTAACATAGTCTATATCCTCTCCTGCCAAATCAGCTATATCTTCATCCTTGATACCGGCTAATCTCATTTTTGAAGGAAATTCTTTTGGCAGCGGCTTCCCAAAATCATCATGATAAAGCGAATAAACTATTTTAGAATTTTTAAAACACGGATCATCCGCGTATGCCTTTTTAATATAGATCGGCGTCAACGCTGTCATCCATCCGTGACAATGTATAACATCCGGTATCCATCTCAGCTTTTTAATCGTTTCAAGCACGCCCCTTACATAAAATATGCTGCGCTCGTCATTATCATCGTATTCGTTGCCGTCATCGTCGGTTACAGTATTCTTTCTGCTGAAAAAGTCTTCATTATCTATGAAATAAACCTGCATTCTGGCTGCCTGAATAGACGCAACTTTTATGATGAGAGGATGGTCTGTGTCGTTAATGATCAGATTCATTCCCGACAGCCGGATTACTTCATGCAGCTGGTTACGCCTTTCGTTTATATTGCCGAATTTGGGCATAAAAGTTCTTATCTCCTGCCCTCTTTCTTGTATTGCTTGTGGTAAATATCTGCAGTTGGTAGAAATTGTAGATTCGGGTAAATAGGGAAAAATCTCTTGCGTGATGAATAAAATTTTCTTTGCACTCATTATAATAGACTAATTATCCTGCAAAGATAATAAAAAAAATTCTTCTTTTTTACAAGTAAACGCAAACAGATTTTCAAAACAAGTTGCTTTTACTGCTCAAAACATAGCCTTAATTAGAATATTACGAATGAGTTTTTATTGAAAAAGAATACTTATTTTTGTATCACAAAAATCACATCAGAAGTAAATGATCGAACAAATTATAGTATTAAACAATATTGATCCTGTCGTATTCTTCGGTATTAACAACAGTAACCTGCATCTTATAAAAAGCCTTTTTCCGAAACTCAAGATCGTTGCGCGTGGAAACGTAATCAAGGCAATAGGCAACGCAGAAGAAATACCTCTGTTCGAAGAAAAGATAAAAGAACTCGAAAAGTTCGGAGCCGAACACAATACGCTTAATGAAGAGAATATCATTGACATCATAAAAGGGAAAAAACCAAACGTTGCTAAAGACGATAATCTGATTATTTTCGGAATCAACGGGAAACCGATTGTGGCCCGCAACAAAAACCAGCAAAAATTTGTCAAAGAAGTAGAAACCAATGATCTGGTTTTCGCGTTAGGATATGCGGGGACAGGAAAAACCTACATCGCCATCGCTTTGGCTGTCAAAGCAATGAAGAACAAACAGGTGAAAAAAATTATCTTGAGCCGTCCCGCAGTGGAAGCGGGAGAAAAATTAGGATTCCTTCCGGGAGACATGAAGGATAAAATCGACCCGTACCTGCAACCCCTCTATGATGCTTTGGAAGATATGATACCTGCGGCTAAACTGAAAGATTATATCGAAAACAAGGTCATCCAGATAGCTCCGCTCGCATTCATGAGAGGACGCACGCTGAACGACGCGGTTATCATTCTGGACGAAGCGCAAAACACATCTATACACCAGATAAAAATGTTTATGACGCGTTTGGGAACAAACGCCAAGATGATAATAACAGGCGATGTAACCCAGATAGATTTGCCCGCTTCCCAACAATCGGGGCTCAAACATGCATTGCACATATTAAAAGGCGTGAAAGGAATCGGACGAGTCGAATTCGATAAAAAAGACATTGTCCGACACAGTTTAGTCCAGAAGATTGTTGAAGCGTACGAGAAAGACGACAAAAAAACAGAAAAAGAAAAACATATACAGAAAAATCTCTCAAAATGAAAAATTCCCTTACTGCCACAGAGTTTCACTTCCCGAACCAGACAAACGTTTATCACGGGAAAGTGCGTGACGTATATTCAATAGGCAACAATCTGATCGTAATGATCGCAACGGACAGAATATCGGCTTTCGATGTCATTCTTCCGCAAGGAATCCCGTATAAAGGACAGATATTAAATCAGATAGCCGCAAAATTTCTGGATGCGACACAGGATATTGTTCCGAACTGGAAACTTGCAACACCCGATCCAAATGTAACCGTAGGGCTACGCTGCGAGCCTTACAAAGTGGAAATGGTTATACGCGGATACCTGACGGGAAGCGCGTGGCGTGAATATAAATCAGGAGCCAGAGTATTATGTGGCGTTACATTACCCGAAGGAATGAAAGAAAATGAAAAATTCCCCGTGCCGATCATAACGCCGACAACTAAAGCGGATGAAGGGCACGATGAAAACATTTCGAAAGAAGAGATCATTTCGCAAGGCTTAGTATCGAAAGACGAATACGAGCAACTCGAAAAATATACGCAGGCACTGTTCAAAAGGGGAACAGAAATTGCGGCACAAAAAGGGCTTATATTAGTAGACACTAAATATGAATTCGGGAAGAAAGACGGTAAAATATACCTGATAGACGAGATACATACGCCTGATTCATCGCGTTACTTTTATGCCGACACCTATCAGGAGTTGTTCAACAAAGGAGATGAACAAAGGCAGCTTTCGAAAGAGTTTGTACGCAAATGGTTAATGGAGAACGGTTTTCAAGGAAAGGAAGGGCAACAGATCCCCGAAATGTCCGAAGAATATTGTAACGGCGTTACCGACAGATATATCGAACTGTTCGAAAAAGTAACAGGCGAAAAATTCTCAAAATCAGACACAAATGACATGGAAAAACGCATAGAAAAAAATGTTACAAACTATTTAAAAAATAATTATATATTTTTGTAACCGTTTTTTAATACAATATGCATTTATAAATATGCCGAATCTTTATCTCATATCGGGGTGCAACGGAGCAGGAAAAACAACTGCTTCTTATGCCATATTGCCCGAGATGCTCGGCTGTAAAGAATTTGTAAATGCAGACGAAATAGCAAGAGGGCTTTCGCCCTTCCAGCCCGAAACCGTGTCTATCGACGCGGGCAGGATTATGGTGAAACGGATCGCCGATCTGATGAGACAAAAACAGGATTTTGCGGTAGAAACCACTTTAGCGACAAAGTCATACGTCAGATATATTAAAATGGCACAGGAAGAAGGCTATTTCATTACTTTATTGTACTTTTGGCTCAATTCTCCCGAATTAGCTATCAAAAGGGTTGAAGACCGTGTAAGATCGGGCGGACACAATGTCCCTGTTGATGTGATCAGAAGGAGATATAAGGCGGGCGCTAGGAATTTATTTACATTATATATACCTTTGTCAGATTATTGGATGATTGTGGATAACTCCGAAAATCCTTTCAAAATAGTCGCAGAAGGTAAAAAAGAAAAGATAACAGAGGTACACAATCCTTATATTTTTAACCAAATTATTGATTCATGAATCAAGAAGAGTTAGCGTTAAGAAATAAATTATTGATAGGGTTAAACCTGTCTTACAATCAGTTATTAGAAAAAAAACAAAAGGAAAACGGAAATCTTATTTTTTCAAAGAACGGGAAAATCATAAAAGTAAAAGCTCGGAACATCGGTAAATGCGAGCTGGAAAAGATTTCTATTTAAAAACTTAAATGCCCTACAAAGCAGAAAAAATCGTTCCATATGACAACACCCGAAACAAAGGTGTTCAGGTGGAACAAATGTTCGACTCCATTGCCGAAAACTACGACAAGCTGAACCATACGCTATCGTTAGGCATCGACAGAGGATGGAGGAAGAAGGGAATACTCTCTCTCAAAAAACTAAACCCAAAAACAATTCTGGATATTGCGACAGGAACAGGCGATCTGGCTGTTCAGGCTTGCGGATTGCTGAATCCTGATAAGATACTCGCTATCGACCTTTCCGAAAAGATGATGGACGTCGGAAGGCAAAAAGTATCGGATCTTCACCTCAATAAAATAATAAGTTTCGAGAAACAAGACTGTATGAATCTTGACATCGAAGATAATTCTTTCGATGCTGCCATGGTAGCTTTCGGAATCCGCAACTTTGAAAATCTTGACAAAGGACTGAAAGAGATACTGCGGGTATTGAAGCCCGGAGGACGGCTTATGATCCTTGAACTATCCACTCCCCGAAGCTTTCCGATGAAGCAAGGTTACTGGCTGTATTCTAAGATATTCATCCCTACGGTAGGGCGTCTGATTTCGAAAGATAAATCGGCTTATGTTTATCTGCCCAAATCAATCGAAGCATTTTCCCAAGGCAAAGAAATGGTTGATATTTTAACCAAAAACGGCTACAAAAACGCTGCCTGCAAGACTTTTACTTTCGGTATATGCTCCATGTACATAGGAGATAAATAAAAAATCGGCATAAAAATAAATTCTATTCCATCCATAAATCACTTCGAGTAGCAATTTGATTAATACAAAATGCTCAAAACCGATAATTGTGTGCAAAATTTATTCTCAGTTTTTATAATCTACATATTTTTTATAACAATTTGATAATTTTATTATTTAGCTACTCTTTTTTATATGAAATCATTATGTTAATTTTGTGGTGTATTGAACAATTTTACACAATTGAACAAAACACTCGACAATTAATTAACTAAAAGATTATACATATACAAACTGCTATGGGAAGAGAAATCAAATTTAGCCTTGTCTATCGCGACATGTGGCAATCGTCCGGTAAATACCAACCCCGTGTAGATCAGCTTGTTCGGGTTGCTCCCGTAATCATCGACATGGGATGCTTCGCGCGTGTGGAAACAAACGGAGGCGCTTTCGAACAAGTTAACCTGCTTTACGGAGAAAATCCGAACAAATCGGTACGTGAATGGACTGCTCCTTTCAACAAGGTAGGAATTCAAACGCACATGCTTGAACGCGGACTTAATGCCCTGCGTATGTATCCTGTGCCTAAAGACGTACGTCGTCTGATGTTTAAAGTAAAACATGCGCAAGGAACAAATATTTCGCGTTCTTTCGACGGATTGAACGATCCACGCAATCTGGAGCTATCCGTTAAATATGCCAAAGAAGCAGGAATGATTTCCCAGACAGCGTTATGTATAACCCACTCTCCCATTCACACAGTTGATTATTATGTAAATTTTGCAGATAAACTCGTTGAATTCGGAGCAGACGAATTTTGTTTGAAAGATATGGCGGGAGTAGGACGCCCCGCATTTCTCGGCAAATTAGTAAAAGCCCTGAAAGACAGGCATCCTAATATTCCTATCCAATATCACGGACACACAGGACCGGGATTTTCGGTAGCATCAATGCTTGAAGTAGCACGCGCAGGAGCAGACTACTTAGATGCGGCGATAGAACCTCTCGCATGGGGAATGGTTCATCCTGATATTATTACGCTTCAGGCGATGCTTAAAGATGCAGGGTTCTCTGTACCCGATATCAATATGAATGCCTATATGGAGGCTCGTGCACTGACACAGGAATTCATTGACGATTTCTTGGGTTATTTCATCGATCCTTCAAATAAGATAATGAACTCTTTGCTGATCGGTTGCGGATTACCCGGAGGTATGATGGGATCTATGATGGCAGACCTTAAAGGTATGCACTCGGCTATAAACATGGCTCTACGCAACAACGGTAAACCTGAGGTTTCGCTGAATGACTTGGTAGTACAACTGTTTGACGAAGTCGGATATATATGGCCAAAACTTGGTTACCCTCCATTGGTTACGCCGTTCAGCCAGTATGTGAAGAATATAGCACTTATGAATATATTCAGCATGGCTCAGGGACAACCCCGCTTCTCTAATATCGACAAAGACAGTTGGAACATGATCTTGGGCAAAACTGGTAAACTTCCGGGAAAACTGGATGATGAAATCATAGAACTGGCAAAATCCAAAGGGCTTGAATTCTTTACAGGAAATCCGCAGGACGAATATCCAGACGACCTTGACGTATATCGCAAAGAAATGGACGAAAACGGCTGGGATTACGGACAAGACGACGAAGAGCTGTTTGAATTGGCAATGCACGACCGTCAATATCGCGACTATAAATCAGGATTGGCAAAAGAACGTTTCAATTCCGATCTTGAAAAAGCGAGAGCAGCGGCAGGCGCACCGATCGTCGTAACACGCGAAGTTGTAGAAGTTCCCCGTTTTGACGCTAAAGCCATACAAGACAAATATCCTGATGCGAAGCCTATACAGGCAACTTGTTCGGGACAAGTAATCTGGCAAATAGACCTTGCCGATCCTTCAACTGCCCCCGTTATAGGGACAAAGGTTAAAGAAGGCGATGTAATCTGCTTCATCCAGACTTACTACGGAATCGAGGAAGTTAAAGCATTGAATTCGGGTAAGATCATCCAGATTGAAACAAAACAGGGAGATAAAGTTCAGAAAAATCAGGTTCTGGCTTATATTGATTAATTATTAATCACACATAATAGGTAAAAAAAAGAGATGCTTGGTTAAGCATCTCTTTTTTTTACAACATATAGCAGAACATTATTCGGTTACGACTTCTTTTCCGAATGGGAACAGAGCCAACCTTATGAGTTTGAAATGCTGCATCCCGAAAGGAATACCTATTATTGTAATACAAAATAATATTCCCCACCCTAAGTGAGTAAGAGCAATCCAAAAGCCGCCGATTATTATCCAGATAATGTTCATTATCAAATTCAAACATCCTGAAGTATCTTCACGGACAACGACTTTTGATCCGAAAGGCCAAAGAGAAAGTACACCAAGCTTGATAGTCTGGATACCAAACGGAATACCGATAATGGTTATCATCAGAGCGACGCTGGCTATGAAATACTCAATGGCTATCATAAATCCTCCGAATATAAACCAGATAATATTCCCGATCGTTTTCATTTATCTTGCGGCAATCACCTCAATTTCTACTAAAGCACCCTTTGGCAGAGTTTTTACCGCAAAAGCCGAACGCGCAGGAAATGTACCGTTGAACTGAGAAGCATATACTTCGTTCATTTCCGCAAAGTCATTCATATCGGCAAGCAATACCAGTGTTTTTACTATATTATCAGTCGTCAAGCCTGCTTCTGACAATATTGCTTTTATGTTTTCGAAGGACTGAGTTGTTTGTTCCTTGATTCCTCCTTTCGGGAATTCTCCTGTATTCGGGTCGATAGGCAACTGCCCTGACAGATATACAAATCCGTTTACTTCTACAGCCTGACTGTAAGGACCTATTGCAGCAGGCGCATTCTTGGAGTTGATTACTTTTTTCATATACTGTTTTTTTAATTCATTCAACGTATGATTTTGAATTCTATCGGCAAATTGTAATAAGCGGGAACAATTCTTCCGCTTTCTTTTCCCGGAATCCATTTGGGCATAGACTTAACTACCCTTATCGCTTCCTTGTCACAAGACGGATCTATTCCCCGCAAAGCCCTGACATTTGAAACCGTCCCGTCCTTTTTAACAAGAAAACGAATAATCACGCGTCCCTGTACTCCGTTTTCAAGAGATATGACAGGATAGCGGATATTGTTATTAAGATATTTCGTCAATTGACTATCTCCTCCCGAAAACTGAGGTTGTTCTTCTGCATAATCAAATGGAGTTTCTTCAACTGTTCCTTCGGGCAAAGTCTTAGGCGTTTTTAAAACCGTATATTTACACGATACCGTTGAATCGGGAAAAGTCAGCGTTGCCGAAACTCTGTACTCAGCCGGGCAATCCTTTTTTTTGCAATTAATAGTCCATGCAGGCGTTTTGAGTAAAACGGAAACAATCTGATCGCGGACTTCCTTTGGAAGATCAAATTCTCCCTGATCGAGTCTTGTCACATTTCCGCGAGGTCCTATCCAAAAGGAGAAGTTATATTCATTATTATTTACAGGCGAAGTTTTTATCCAATCAGACACATGATAATTGTCCGCAAAAAATTTACCAAACGCTTTTTCTCCTCCGGGATAAGAAACAGGATCGGCACTTTTCTGCGCCGAAAGGCTGAAAAGAAACATGCCGAAAAAGAACAACGTTAAAAAACGTTTTGCGCTACTTGGAAACATCTTGTTTTTCTATATTTTCTAACTTAAACATTATGGGCAAAGTAAAATAAACAGGCACCTCCCTGCCGTTTTGTTTGCCCGGTTTCCATTTAGGCATAGCCTTAACCACGCGTACGGCTTCCTTGTCACATTCGGGATCTAAACTGCGAAGAATCTGTACATCCGATATTGAACCGTCTTTATCCACGACAAAGCGTAAAACAACACGTCCTTGAATCCTATACTCCTGAGCCTTTGCAGGATATTGCATATTTTCTCCTATAAATTTAAACATTTCGGATTCTCCTCCTACATATCGTGGCATTTGCTCAACAGTTGCAAAAGGATTTTCGAAAGAATACCGTTCTTCTACAATAACAGGACTATTATCGGAAAGTACGGCAATATCTACAGCTTCCGGTTCAGCTTCTCCTTTTACATCCATGATATAGATCTGGGGTGAATATCTCGAAACAGAGTAGCTGCAAGATGCTTTATCCGTAAATGTCATTTTGACATCGACCTTATAATTATATTCGCACATTTCGTCAGAATCGCTCTGAAACTTCCATCTACGCATTTTGGACAAAAGCTCTTTAACCTGAGACAAAATATCTCTATGCAGATCATCCAATTTATAGTTGAATGCCTTATCATAGCAATTCATCGAAAAAGAAAAGTTGTAATTCGGTTTTACAGATGAATTTTTTATTCTGTCGGGTACTTTTATACTATCGGCAAAATATTTGCTAAAAGCTTCTTCACCTCCCGGATAGGCAGGCAAAGACTCTTCCTGAGCCGAAAGGTTGAAACTTATTATTTGAAAAACGGTAAATAAAATAATGTAAAGCGTAGTTTGCTTCATTGTGTGTAAAGTTTTAAATTCAAATACTATTATGTTTCTGTCTTATCACTTCATATATCATAACGCCTGCCGCAACCGATACGTTAAGAGAACCGATCGTGCCGAATTGCGGAATTTTCACCAGTTCGTCACAGATGCGTAAGTTATCGTTGGATACTCCGACATCTTCCGCTCCCATAACAATGGCAACAGGTCCCGAATAATCCGCTTCGGTATAAAACCGGGCTGCGCGCTCCGTCGCGGCAACGATTTTCACCCCGCTGTTTTTTAAGAATTGAATGGCATCTGTCAGGTTCTGTTCGCGGCATACGGGAATCTTCAGCAAAGCTCCTGCCGATGTTTTGACAGCGTCGGCATTCACTGTAACGCTGCCTCTCTGGGGTATAACAATGGCATTTACGCCTGCAACTTCACAGGTACGTGCTATCGCACCAAAATTGCGGACATCGGTTATTCCGTCCAGAACCAATATAAACGGATCTATGCCTTGTTCGTATAAAAAAGGCACTATATCCTCTATGTGTTCATATGTCACGGCAGACAAAAAGGCTATCACTCCCTGGTGATTTTTGCGGGTGAATCGGTCGATCCGCTCCACAGGCACTTTCTGCATCGGTATGTCATGAGTTTTAAGCACTGTTGAAAGTTCCTTAAACAAATCGCCTTGCAGTTCTCTTTTGACGATTACTTTGTCTATTTCTTTTCCGGCTTCTACTGCTTCTATTACGGCACGTATGCCGAAAATCATTTCTTTTTCTTTCATTTATAATCAAATCTGTTCTTACAATTTAAATACTACAGGCAAAGTAAGGTGAAATTGTTTTATTATCTCTTCAGCATTACTTTGGCATTTTCAATGGCAGCTTGTGTAACTTCCGCTCCGCTTAACATTTGAGCCAGCTCCTGAATACGTTCCTCTTCATTCAGACGCCTGATATTGGTAGACGTCGTTTCTTCATTGTCAATTTTATATACAAAATAATGGACATCTCCTTTGGCTGCTATTTGTGGCAGATGCGTTATGGCAATAACCTGCATCCGATCGCCAAATTCCCGCATTACTTTTCCCATCCTATCCGCAATCTCGCCCGAAACTCCCGTATCTATTTCGTCAAAAATAATTGTCGGCAGAGCGGTAGCTCCTGCAATCATAGATTTCAGACAAAGCATCACGCGCGAGATTTCCCCTCCCGAAGCTATTTCGGAGATTGGTTGTAGAGCAACGTTCTTATTTGCTGAAAACATAAACTGCAAATCATCCTTTCCTGACATGTCAGGGACTTCCTTATCCGATATCCGGCATTCGAACCGTATGTTTGGCATTCCCAAAACCGAAACTTTCTCAATCAATTGATTTTCGATTTCAGATGTAGCCGCATGGCGTTGTTTGCTTAGCTTTTCAGCCAGAGCAAGCATCGTCAATCTTTTCTCATCTACTTCTTTCTGCAGTTGATCTATCTTCTGGTCATAAGAGTCTATATTGTCAATCTTAGTTTCCAGATCATTGAATATGGAAATTAAGTCCGCAATTGTCGAAACTCTGTGTTTCTGTTGCAGGGAGTATATCATATCGAGCCTGTTTTGGATAAACTCCAAACGCTCGGGATTGAATTCAACATCCTCAGCCATCCGTTCTATCTCGGGAGTCAGATCTTTCAAATCTATATAAGCGGCATCGAGACGATGAATTATATCTTCTGATTTAGAGAAAATATGAGCAAGCCCTTGAGAAGTATTTAATGCTTCTTTTAATTGAACGACAACGCCATTTTCATCATTTGACAACACACTGTATATTTTGTACAGTGATTGCTTTATTTCCTCCGCATGGTTAAGCGTTTCCAGTTCCTGTTCCAATTCATCCTGTTCTCCATCTACAATCTTTGCTTCAGCAAGAGCGTTATATTGGAAACGCAGATAATCCTCGTCATCCCTGCTTCTCTGCGACAAAGCAATCAGTTCATCCAAATCTCTTTGTGCGTTCCGATATTCTTTATACGATTTCTGATACTCCTTCAAGAGAGCGACAGAGTTGGAAAGAATATCCAGAACCTGCATTTGAAATCGGCTGTCGGACAGCAAAAGATTTTTATGCTGCGAATGAATATCTATTAATTGTTCTCCAAGAATTTTCAGATCGTTGAGCGATACGGGAGAATCGTTGATAAAAGCCCTTGATTTTCCGCTTGAGAGAATCTCGCGTCGGAGAATATACGAATCGGGATCGTATTCGATATCGTTTTCTTGACAAAAGGCTTTCAGATCATAAGCCGATACATCAAAAACTCCTTCTATCACGCACTTGGCTTCTCCGTTTTTTATAGCCTTCGTATCGGCTCTCTGTCCCAATATAAGAGACAGTGCTCCTAAAATGATGGATTTTCCTGCTCCTGTTTCACCCGTGATCACGGAAAACCCTGACTGAAAGTCGATTTCGAGACTGTCAATCAAAGCGTAATTATTTATATATAAAGATTTTAACATGAAAAGTTTACAAAACTGATACGAAAAGCAAATATAATGATTTATTTACATAAATTTTTCGCTCGTCATTAACTGCCTGCAAAATAATCGGTAATATTTTTTCTATCTCTTATTTTACAAAAAACAAAAGAAAGAATTAGTTTTGCATTGCAAAATCTAAATCAGTAAGAGTTTTTCATAAAAAGACACTTAAATAAATGAATGAGCCCGGCACAAAGAATTATTTTTTCTACATCTTTTTCACGCTGTTACTTGCAGTTTGCATTTTTTTCGGTTTAAAAAACATCCTGCCCGAACGACTTTTTCCCGAAAATCAAACGCAAAGCCCTAACATAGTTATCGACAGTCTGGCTCTCAATGCTATGAATGAAAGCGAGAAACAGGACTCAATCAATCTTATCGGCAAAAAGGGAAATATAGTCCCCGACTCTCTCGAAGAGTTAGCTTCCACTAAGAATATGGAAGGGCATATCAATATAATTGATTTCTACGAGAAGCTTTATCAATTAGAAAATTCGGATACTAAAAAAGAAAAAGTACGTATCGCCTACTTTGGCGATTCGATGACGGACGGAGACCTTATTGTACAGGATATTCGACGGATGTTCCAACAAAAATACGGTGGCGAAGGCGTTGGGTTTGTAGGAATAACCTCATTGTCAGCTACCTCACGCTATTCCGTCGGACATAAGTTTTCATCTGGCTGGAAAACCTATTCCTTCCTGAGAAACATAAATTCCAAAGTTATGTTCGGGATAGACGGACAAGTGTCGTTTGCCAAAAGGCAAAACGACTGTACGCTGGAATACAAGGCAAACGATTTAAAAAACTGCCAGCAGCTAAACATTCCTACTCTTTTTTACGGGAAATCGAATAATGAAGTTGCCTGCATCGAAATAACAATAAACAAAGACAGCACGAAAAAGATAAATCTTAATGCAGAACAGTTATTAAATACAGTAACGCTTGCAACTAACGGCATAAGCAATATCAAACTAAGATTTATCAATTCCGATTCCATCCCGTTTTACGGAATAAATTTCGACAACAAGAAAGGCATACACATAGATAATTTTTCCATGAGAGGAAATTCAGGGCTTCCTTTGTCTTTGCTGAATACGCAACTAATGCAGTCTTTTGATAAAGCCTTGCATTACGATCTTATTATATTGCAATACGGAGCGAATGTGTTGGGCTACGGAACAACAGATTACGGATGGTACGAAAAGAAAATGACAGCGGTGGTAGAGCATTTACACAGCTGCTTCCCTAATGCCGATATCCTTATAGTTTCGGTTGCCGACAAAGCCAGCAAACAAGATATGGAAATGAAAACGGATAAAGCCGTCATTCCCCTGATTAACGCACAACGCAAATACGCGCAAAACACCAATTCGGCATTTATTAATCTGTTTAACTTAATGGGTGGCGAAGATTCTATGGTGAAATGGGTAGAAGACGCCCCGTCATTGGCAAACAAGGACTATACACACTTCAATGCTGCCGGAGCAAAGAAAATAGCCTCTCTGATCTATGACGAAATTGACAGAGGATATGCTAAATATAAAAAACTGAAAGATTTAGGCAAATAGAAGTTATGTACAGAGTATTAGTCATATTAGCCGTAATATCTTTTTCTTTTCCCGACACTTTAAAAGCTCAGATAAAAGAAGAAACAACAGACACGTATTTCACTAATCCTGAATTATTGGATTCATTCTTTGACAAATTGTACGATCTGGAAAGGAACAAAACAGGGAAAATAAATATTGTCCATATCGGAGATTCACATATTCAGGCTGATTTTTTAACAAATACGATACGCCAATCCCTGCAAAAATATTTCGGTAACGCCGGATACGGCTTCACGTTCCCCTACTCCATAGCTAAAACAAACGGGACAAAAATAATAAGCTACGACACAAATGCAGAATGGGAATCTGCCCGCAATGCAGTTTCCAACTCATCGGCAGATATAGGATTGAGTGGCATCAGATTAGGAACGGAATCAGATAATTTCTATATTAAACTTACGGCAAACCAGCCTTATCAGTTCAACACAATAAAAATTCTGCACCCGTCCAAAGATCCGATGTATAACATGGCGCTTAATATTCAATCGGATGATGTCAACAATACGATAAAACAGGAAAAAAGTTATACATATCACACCGTAAAAAAAGGAGAAACTTTATATAGAATTTCGTCAAAGTATAACGTATCTGTAGACAGAATAAAAAAAGAAAACAGATTACGAAACAATACAATCAGATTGGGACAAAAAATAAAAATACCCCGAAAAACCATAACATATCAACCTGAAATTTTTGCTAAAGACACATTGTCTTTGGAAAATCAACCATATTGTTCTTCATATCATCAGCCGGATTCGCTTAATCAGGTTTATATTATGCCAAACGGTAAACATGATAGATATGCACTGAACGGCTTTATCCTTGAAAATGGCAATCTGGGCATTACATATCACACGATAGGTGTAAACGGGGCAAAAGTGTCTGACTTTAACGGCTGCCCTTTATTTTTCGCGCAGTTTTCTCTTTTAAATGCGGATTTGGTTATCCTATCGTTCGGGACGAATGAATCATTCGGTAAAATATCGGAAGATACGTTTTTATCGGAATTGTCTATTATGATAAATAAAATAAGACAAACAAACAGCTCTGTCAAGATTATAATAACGACACCGCCGCCGTCACTTCTTCGAAAAAGACAACCGAATACGTTAGCCGAAAAGTATAGCGAATCGCTGATGAATAATAAGAAGCACACAGTCTGGGATATGTTCTCGGCTATGGGCGGAAATGGTGCCATAAAACAAGGTGGAGAATGGGCTGATCTTATTGCGCGCGACAAAGTGCATTATTCGAAAGAGGGCTATCAATTGCAGGGAAATTTATTCCTCGAGGACTTTTACAAAACATACAATAACTATATAAAAGAGAAAATCCTGAATGGAGACACTATTAAATAAACTGATTTTTCTGGGATTGAACATCCATATCACCACAGAAGATATTATTTCATGGTTCAAATATGATCCTGAAAACCCGTTGTTATTCAACAGCGGATTGTTTCTGGGGCTTTTTCTGGCATTCTATTTTGTATATATCCTCACCCGCAAGCATATACATTTCAGAATGGTGTACGTACTGCTTTTCTCGTTGTTTTTCTACTACAAAGCAGGCGGACTGTATTTTATTCTATTGATATTCTGCTGTATAGCAAATTACCTTCTTTCGATGGTAATGAGTAAATCGGAAAGAAAAAGAGAACGGAAATTTTACCTTGTGTTCATTATAGTTCTGAATCTGTTCATTCTGGGTTATTTCAAATATACGAATTTCCTGATCGACAATATTAACATGATGTTTCACAGCAATTTTGCTCTGAAAGATATTATATTGCCGATCGGTATTTCATTTTTCATTTTTCAGGCAATCAGCTACACAGTCGATTTATACAGGAAAGAGATAGAACCTGCCCAAAGTTTTCTTGACTTTTCATTTTATTTATGCTTTTTCCCGCAGCTTGTTGCAGGGCCGATTGTCAGAGCGAAACATTTCCTGCCGCAGATAAGGCAAAATGTACACTTATCGAAAGAAAGTGCGGGCATCGCGCTCTTTATGATAATGTCGGGATTGATAAAAAAGGCTATTATTTCGGACTACATATCACTTAATTTTGTCGACAGGGTGTTCGATTCTCCGTTAAGCTACACTTCTTTCGAAAACCTGATGGCTGTCTATGGATACGCATTACAGATATATTGCGACTTTTCGGGCTATTCCGATATGGCAATAGGAATCGCGTTGTTAATGGGTTTTTCACTTCCCAAGAACTTTGGCAGTCCCTACAAATCGAGTTCTCTTTCCGAATTTTGGAGGCGTTGGCATATTTCGTTGTCGACATGGCTGAGAGATTATCTTTATATCCCGATGGGAGGAAACCGAAAAGGCAAGGTTCGGACATACGTTAATCTGTTTCTGACAATGCTGATTGGCGGATTGTGGCACGGAGCAGCTTGGAAATTTGTCGTTTGGGGAGGATTGCACGGCTTGGCTCTGGCTGTGGAAAGGTTTTTCAAACAATTCTTAAAGCTGCCTCACAACAGGCTTGTTAATATCATCTGCATACTGATTTGTTTCCATTTCGTAGCTTTCTGCTGGATTTTCTTCAGGGCGGGAACTTTCGCGGACGCAGGCTCAGTGATTTCTAAAATCACGGAATTGAAATTCGATCCGAGCGATTGGATGACAATAATACACAGCTATAAAAACGTATTTATTCTGATCCTTATCGGGTTCATTCTGCATTTTCTGCCTCAAAGCTGGTCAGATAAAACAAGAGCCGTATTCAACAAAACTCCGTTGATCGGAAAAGCCGTTGTAATCGGAATGGTTTTCTGGCTGGTATACGCAACAGCATCAAGCGGTCCGCAACCTTTCATATACTTTCAGTTCTAAGCGATAGACAAACTCTATCTGTAAACTTTTTTTCGCTGCCAAGTATTTAGTACCTTTGCAGCCCGTTAACATATTGTAATAAATAAGAAAGGAGGTTACAGAAAATGAAAAGTATCAGAGGTATTATTTTAGCAATGGTTTCTTCAGGAACTTTCGGTTTGATTCCGTTATTTTCCATTCCGTTGATGATGGACGGAATGAATGAACCGTCGATATTATTTTATCGCTTTTTGTTCTCTACCCTTATAATGGGATTGATATGCCTGTTACGGAAAGAAAGTTTTAAAATTTCGCGGAAGTATTTATTTACGATTTTCATGTTGGGTTTGCTTTATGCCGCTACGGCATTATTTCTGATCTATTCTTATCACTATATTCCGAGTGGAGCGGCAACTACAATACATTTCATGTATCCGATACTGGTAAGCGTACTGATGGTTGTTTTCTTTAAAGAGAAAAAATCAGTAACACTGTTTTTCGCTGCAATCCTGTCGTTGACCGGAGTTATTCTAATGTGCTGGTCGGGAGGCGAAAGTATTAAATTAAAAGGTTTAGTCATAGCTTCAATGACAGTTGTTACATACTCTACTTACATAGTAGGGCTCAATCAATCGAAGGTGAACAAAATGAACGCTGAAATCTTAACCTTTTATATATTGCTGGCAAGTACGGTCATTTTCCTTTTTTACAGGCGCAGCGACAGGGCAAATAACAACCATACCCGGCAGTTCTGCTCTTACACGCCTGTTATTACTGGCATTGATGTGTACCGTCATTTCCGATCTGACGCTTATACTTGCCATAAAATACGTAGGCTCTACAATAACATCCATTTTGGGTTCTATGGAACCGCTCGTTGCCGTACTGATAGGAATTTTCTATTTCTCGGAAAAATTCACATTGTACAGTTTCATCGGTATTGCCCTCATTATAATATCCGTGATGCTGGTCGTAAGGAAAAAACCTGAAAGTGACGAAAACGATAAAGCCATGCTTTCGCATGAATATATCCATGACAATAAAAAACAGGACAGCTAAAGTTATATCACGATAAACATTAAGATATCTTTTATAAATTCTGGCTATATTTGTAATAATATAGCCAGAATTTATTTTGATGATCCCATTTCTAAAAAATGTAGCCAATGCATATTATAAAGCCTACGGTCAAAACGTAAGCAACTACACTTTTGTTTTCCCGAGCAGACGAGCAGGAAAATTTTTCCAGAAATATCTTGCCGAATCCGCAGGACATCCGATTTTTTCACCTGAAATTCTGACTGTAACCGACTTGTTTGCAAAACTCGGCAAATACAGACAAGCCGAAAGAATAGAAATGCTGTTCACGCTTTACGAAATATATAAAGACATCAGCAAGTCGGCAGAAACTTTCGACGAGTTTCTGTATTGGGGAGAAATGGTATTGAACGACTTTGACGATGTCGACAAATACATGGCTGATGCTCAACAATTGTTTAGAAATATATATGATCTGAAAGAACTCGATGCGGGCTTTTCGTACCTGACCGAAGATCAAATAGCTGCCATTCGCCGATTCTGGGCAAATTTTCTCCCGTTAGGCGACAGCAAAAGGAAAAAAGACTTTTTTTGAAATGTGGGAAGTGCTATATCCCTTATATAATACTTTTAGAGACACTCTTTCAGCTCAGGGGAACGGGATATGAAGGTATGATTTTCAGAGACGTTGCGGAAAGCATACAATCGGAAAACAACGAACTGAACCTGCCTTACGAGAAAATCATATTTATAGGGTTGAATGCCCACAGCAAATCGGAAGAAATACTGTTAAGACACTTACAGAAGATGGGCATTGCCGATTTTTATTGGGACTATTCATCTCCATTGGTAAGGGACACGAACAATAAAGCTTCTGCATTTATAGATAAGAACAGAACGCTTTTTAAAAGTCAGTTGGCATTGGAAGCGGAAGAACAGTCATTTGAACTGCCCGTTGTCGAATCTATCGGAATACCTTCTTCGGTTGGACAATCCAAGTATGTCCATAATATTTTGGAAAACTTACAGCAAAACGGAGTTATAAATAACGAAAAGGATTATATAAAAACAGCCGTCGTACTGACTGACGAGAATATGCTGTTGCCTACGATTTATTCGATACCTGAAGGAATAGAAAAGATAAATGTTACGATGGGATACAATCTGTCGAATTCTTCCATATCGGGATTGATGGATCATGTTTTCAACGTAAACGTAATATTCGCAGGGTTGACGGAAAAACAGGTTACTATTACCGCTTCGTGCTGTCGGTGTTAAGCAACAAATACATTACCAATATTATCGGTGAAGCGGCTCATACCTTAAAACTGAACATTCTACAAAACAATAAGATAATAGTATCATATGACGAACTGAAAACAACCCCAATACTCGAACTGATATTTAAACCGTTAAACCATTGGACGGAAATTGCAGCATATCTGAAATCAATTCTGGCTGAGATACAGCAATCCCTTCAATATAAAAAGAATGAAGACGACACCAACGTCAGATCATTGGATATTGAGCGTGAATTTGTAATCGAATATTACAAAACAATAAATAAAATGGAAAACGCTCTGAATCACGTACATTCAGAGATGAACCCCGATACTTATTTTAAGTTGCTGAAAAAAACTGGTTAGCGGAATAAATGTGCCTTTTACGGGAGAGCCTTTATCAGGGCTTCAAATTATGGGCATGCTCGAAACCCGCGCGCTTGACTTCGAGAATCTGATTATACTGTCGATGAACGAAGGCGTTTTTCCTCAGAGAAAAGCTGCGAACTCGTTTATTCCTTACAATCTGAGAAAGGGTTTCGGGCTGCCGACATACGAACATCAGGACAGTATTTTTTCCTATCATTTCTATCGCCTCATCAACAGGGCGAAACGAATATACCTGTTGCACGACTCCCGATCGGAAGGGTTGCAAAGCGGAGAAGTAAGCCGCTATTTCAGTCAGATGAAGTATCTGTATGCAGACTATTTTAACATACAAGAAAAGATAGCCACTTACGAAATATCAGTTACCGAGAATACTCCGATCACAATAAGAAAAAACGAGCATGTACAGAATTTACTGCACAAATTTCTGACTGGAGAAAAGAATCTTTCGGCAAGTGCGATTAATATGTATATAGACTGTCCGTTGCAATTCTACTTCTCGATAATAGAAGAGTTGGACGAGTCTGACGATATTTCCGAAACAATAGAAGCAAATACGTTCGGAAGCATTTTCCACTCCATAATGGAATGGATTTACCGTCCGTTGCATGGCAAACTTGTAACAGCCGATCTGCTGCATAACATCCGAAAAAATGATAATCTGCTGACTAAAGAAATCGAACGATCGTTTGCTAAAAATTATTTTAAAACTGATCCTGAAAAAGCACGGAAACTAACGGGACAAAATTATCTGACAGGCGAGGTTATCCGTAAATATGTAAAAAAAGTGCTCCAGACCGACGCAAAATCAACCCCGTTCATATACGTTGAATCCGAGAGAAGAATCAAAACAAACTATCCTCTACCTTCGGGGCTCTCAGTATCTTTAAAAGGATTTATCGACAGAATAGACGAAGTCAGAGGAAAAACACGGATCGTAGACTACAAAACAGGGAAGGGCGAGCTCATATTCAAAGATATGGAACAGCTCTTCGATAAAGAAGCAAAAGACAGGCCGAAAGCCATAATGCAGGTATTTATGTACGCATATCTGTATCTGCTCGACAATCCCGACAAGATAATTGAACCGGGAATCTATTATCTGCGGAACCTGTTTTCGAAGAATTTTATGCCTAAAATATCGTGCAAAAATTTGCCGAATATCGAGAATTTTTCGGAGTATCAAGCTGAATTTAAGGTACACTTCGATGCCTGTCTTGAAGAAATTTTCGATACAGAAACGCCATTCAGTCAAACAACAACAGGAAAAGCCTGCGAATGGTGCTTATTTACAAACATTTGCAACAAATAACATCGAATATTTCATCTGAATATTATAATATTTTAAAAACAACATATTGGCATTTGTAGAAAAATGATAGTATCTTTGTTTGTTAGGGCTTGTAAAAGTCCCTTATCAAAATGGTTTTATGCTGATTATCATTTTAAAAGGATTTTTTTATCGGTTTTCTTACTTCTGCCCCGATGGGACCCATAGGAGTCCTGTGCGTGCAACGAACTCTTAACGAAGGACGGAAACACGGACTTTTCACCGGCATAGGAGCAGCAATATCCGACATCCTGTTTGCAATAATAGCAGGGCTTGGCATAGGGTATGTCATTGATTTTATCGAAACCAACCAGAATCCCTTGCTGATATTCGGCAGCCTTATACTCCTTGTTTTCGGATACTTTATATTCAGGTCGAACCCTGCAAAGAAACTCAAAAAACAAGAAAGGAAATCAGAGCCTGTATGGAAAGATTTTGTTTCCTCGTTTTTCCTCAATATGTCAAACATAGGAATACTCTTTTTATATATAGCTTTATTTGCGCGTCTGGATCTCATCGTTCCCAACCAACCTTTCTCTTATAGCATTGCTGGAATTGCGGCTATCGGTGCAGGCGCTATATTCTGGTGGATACTTATATCTTACATTGTCGACAGATTGAGAGACAGGTTTAATCTTCGAGGCTTGGTGTTTTTTAACAGGATATTGGGCGTTATCCTTATACTGCTTGGCGTAGGCGGATTTTTCAGGGGAGTGTATCACTGGATGTTCCACATTACCATGCATGCGAGTTCCTTGCCTTTCTAAATAGATTTTACTATGGATTATAAAAACTCAGAGGTATGGCAACTTATGGTTGCAGGAAAACCGTACAATGACTTTGCAGACATTCTTAAAGATGTGCGTATTGAAGCTAAAAGGCTGACAAAACTCTACAACGAAACAACCGACGATGATAAGGAAACCAGAAAAAATATCCTGACTGATCTCCTTAACTCATTCGGAGAAAATCTGCAGATCGAACCGATATTCAGATGCGAATTCGGTAAAAACATAACCATAGGCAATAACGTATATATAAATTTCGAGTGCATAATACTTGACTGTGCGGAAGTCACGATCGGAAACGATGTCCTGTTAGGTCCAAGAGTAGGATTATATACTGCCAATCACGATATTGATCCTGTAAAAAGAATATCGGGAGTTTCAACGGCACTCCCGATAACTATTGAAGACAGAGTATGGCTGGGCGGGGATGTTACAGTGTTGCCGGGAGTGACGATAGGGGAAAATTCTGTCATAGGAGCAGGCAGCGTGGTAACTAAAAATATACCCGAAAATGTAATCGCGGCAGGAAATCCATGCAGGGTAATAAAGAGAATAAATTAATTAATTATTTTTATATATTAATAAGTTTATTTCTATTGGAATTTAAAAATTAATCATTATTTTTGCGATGTTCTATATTGAATTTAGAACAGATTTAAATAGATATAAATTCTATTTTTATATAACTCTACACAGTTAATCTCAATTTGAAAATGGCGAGTCGGTGATGATTCGCTGTTTTTGCAAAAGAAATTTTCCTCAGACCAAGATCATTTTAAGTAGATTTTATGTCAAAAACTATATTTATATGATATAGTTTGATAAGACCTTTTATTTCTATATACATTAACTTTGCCTGCATATTTAAATCTTAAAATACCATGAAGCATAAACTACTACTTTTGTTACTTACGTTTTCCTGCTTATCGCTAAAAGCGCAACCGGTTATGGAAACAGGAGGAAAACAAATGCCTGACGAATGGATAGACAAGGACACAGGGCATAAAATAATGAAACTGACAAGGCGTCCGGGAGTAAATCTGAGTTTTTATTTTCATAATAATCCTTTTATCGGGAATAAAATGGTTTTCTATGGAAGCGAAGACAGAGACAACAAAAGTTCGAAACAGGAAATATACAATACGAGGAACAGGCAAATCTACACGGTAGATTTAAAAACGTTGGAAATAGAACAGTTAACACATGAAAAAGATTCTCCCAGAGGAGAAATAGCGTGTGCGGCGACACAGGAAGTTTTTTATCAGATCGCGGATACGGTATATTCAATAAACGTATTTACAAAAGAGAAAAAAATAGTTTACGTATTTCCTGATAATTTCAGAGGTTCAATTTCGTGCGTAAACGTCGACGGCAGTCTTCTGGCAGGAACTTTTACCGTTCCGATGGATAACGAATACAAAAAAAGCATTAAAACCGACGGAGGCAAATCTTCATTCAACGATATTTTTGAAGCCAGAACCCCGAGAATAATATTTACAATAGACACCCGTACCAAAGATCTGGACATGATACACGCTGACAGAGCATGGCTCAACCACCTGCAATTTTCACCGACAGATACGTATTTGCTGATGTTCTGTCACGAAGGACACTGGCATAAGGTAGACAGAATCTGGACAATAGATGTCGTTAAAAGAGGCGTTCCTCGTCAGATACATTACAGGACAATGGATATGGAAATCGCAGGACACGAATGGTTCAGCCCCGACGGAAAGATTATATGGTACGACTTGCAACGCCCTCGCGGCGAAACATTCTACGTGGCAGGCGTCGAGTTGGATACGAATAAAAAAATAGTTTACGAACTGCAACGCAACGAATGGTCGGTGCATTACACAACGGCTTGGGATCTGAAAACTTTTGCAGGTGACGGAGGAAGCCCCGGAAACGTGGCTAAAGCTCCCGACGGACAATGGATATACTTGTTCAAGCCCGACGGAAACAAATTCGTATCCGAAAAACTCGTAAGCATGAGACACCACTCATATAAACTTGAGCCAAATGTTCATTATTCGCCCGACGGGAAATGGATAATATTCAGAGCCAATTTCGAAGGAGAAGGAAACGTATATGCCGTAGAAATAGCGAAAAAATAATACTTGTTTTTTGTGTTAGATAGTAATTAGTTGTTAAAAGAGGCTGTCCGTTGAGGATAGCCTCTTTTCATATTATACTCATCACATAAAGCAAATGTATTATTTTTACTACATTTGTTTATTAATACTAAACTTATTGAATGAAAGATTTTATAATTTCTGAATCTAAAAATGAAAATACTGTTTTGGTGGGATTAATTACTTCCACCCAGACAGAGGAACAAGTAAAAGAATATTTGGACGAACTGGCTTTTCTTGCCGAAACAGCAGGAGCCACACCCGTAAAAAGATTTACGCAAAAATTGGATTATCCGAATCCTGTAACCTATGTCGGAACAGGAAAGCTTAACGAAATAAAAGAATACATTGATGAAAAGGAAATAGGGCTTGTAGTTTTTGACGATGAATTGTCGGCAAAACAAATCAGGAACATAGAAAAAGAGCTGCAAATAAAAATACTCGACAGAACAAGCCTGATCCTCGATATTTTCGCAATGCGGGCTCAAACAGCGTATGCAAAAACACAGGTGGAACTTGCACAATATCAATATCTCCTGCCCCGCCTGACACGTATGTGGACTCACTTGGAGCGGCAACGCGGAGGAGGCGCGGTGATGCGTGGACCCGGAGAAACCCAGCTGGAAACGGACAGACGAATTGTAATGGATAAAATAGCTGATCTGAAAAAGGAGCTGAAATCCATTGACAAACAGATGACCGTGCAACGCAAAAACAGAGGGAAAATGGTTCGGGTGGCGCTGGTAGGATATACCAATGTCGGAAAATCCACATTAATGAACCTGCTCAGCAAATCGGAGGTTTTTGCGGAAAACAAGTTGTTCGCCACACTCGATACAACCGTGCGAAAAGTGATTATAGACAACCTGCCTTTCCTGCTTTCGGACACAGTCGGTTTTATACGAAAGCTTCCGACGCATCTTGTCGAATCGTTCAAATCCACTCTCGATGAGGTGCGTGAAGCTGATCTGCTTGTGCACGTAGTTGATATTTCGCATCCGAATTTTGAGGAACAGATAGAAGTGGTTGAAAAAACTTTGCTGGAACTGGACAAAGAGGAAAAACCTACTATACTCGTATTTAACAAGATCGACGCATTTTCTTACGTCAAGAAAGACGAGGATGATCTGACTCCTGTCAGGAAAGAAAATATTTCTTTGGATGAGTTGAAAAAAACATGGATGGCAAAAATGAGAAACAATTGCATTTTTATTTCCGCCCGTGACAAAACCAACATAGATGAACTGAAGCAACTGATGTACGAAAGAATAAAAGAAATTCATGTAGAGAGATATCCCTACAATGATTTCCTTTTTCAGAAATACGATGAGGAATAATTTTTTATATAAAGACAAAGCTTATTATATCCAAATATATGGCTAAATCCATAAAAAAAATCATATTCAAAACCTTGAGTTTAGAAAATTATCTCAGGTTATTGCAAAGATCATATTTCGTCCTGTACAAGACAAAGATACTGAAAAACAGCCCGAATTATTCCTATCACTATTATGCAAAAAACCTGATACGCAAAGGCGATACCGTCATTGATATAGGCGCAAATTTAGGCTATTATTCGATATTGTTCTCGAATTGGGTTGGAGAGAAAGGAAAAGTATATTCCGTTGAACCGATTGCGGTTTACAATAAAATATTTAACGAAAAAGCAAAAAAACATAAGAACATCACCTTATACCCCTATGCGTTGGGATTGGAAGAAAAAAAGATTGAATTGGTTTCTTCTCCAAAAACAGGATACCTGAGCACAGGGCTTCCTCATGTATATGATTCAGACAGGGACGGCAGACTTGAAGATCAGGAATTCAGGTTTCAGGCGGAAATGAAGATTCCGTCCGAACTGTTCGAACCATTGGATCGTATTGATTATATAAAGTGTGACATAGAGGGATTTGAATACGTTGTCCTCAATAATATGAAAGACTTGATCGACAAACACAAACCGATTGTACAAGCCGAGGTCTGGGGAGACAATGAAACAAATGTAAACAGGCTTTTTAAAGATATGGGTTATATTCCCCACAAATTAAAGGATGGTAAATTAACATCTTTAGAAAAAGAAAACCAGAAGATTAACGGAGATTATGTCTACATACATAAAGACAGTTTAAGGCTTCCCGCAAAAAATAGATTTGAATGAGTACCGTTGTAATAATTTTGATTGCTATAACTGCCGTTACTAGCTTTATCGGGTTCAACAACCAAAGTTTCTTTGATCGGGGTAAATTTAACATTAATGCCATTCTGAACGGAAAACAATGGGACAGGCTTATAACTTCGGGGTTTCTGCACGGAGACATAATGCATTTGTTTTTCAATATGTTTACCCTGTATTTCTTTTCTGATGTTATTGTTCAGTATTTGGGAACGGTTGACTACCTTATCATATACTTTGGTGCCATACTTGGAGGAAACCTTTTAAGCCTGTGGATGTACCGCCGAGATTTGTATTACAGCGCAATCGGAGCTTCAGGCGGAGTATCAGGCATATTATTTGCGTCTATTGCACTGTATCCGCATCTTGAGTTGTATATTATGTTTATACCGATACCGATAAAAGGTTGGGTGTTCGGGATATTATATCTGGCATATTCTGTATACGGCATGAAAGCAAAACTCGGGAATATCGGACATGCCGCCCACTTAGGCGGATCGCTTGTCGGACTGATTCTTGCAGTGACATTTGCACCTGCTATACTACGCTATAACGGATTGTATATAGGAATTATGGCGATTCCATTGATCATATTGGGATATTACGCCTATAAAGAAAAATAAAGTATTGAAGAAAACGTGAAACACGGCAGGTCTTTATTATATCGCGAGATATTAAAACGATTTATATCGGTTATATTACAAAAATGAAATATTTTCTTACATTTGTATTAAGACTATGTGCCTGAAAAAAAACATAAGAATATTATTCTCATTATAGAATTAACACAGATACATCCTTTATTTAAATCTGTTCAGCATGTAACTCTTCGCTTATTAACACTTCATAATAGAGAAACTGATAATAATGAAAGGTAAAAAGATAGTTATATTACTTATATTGTTTTTTTTCTCATCACACTATATTAAAGGTATAGATGTTTCACAATACAGATTTCACTCTATACAGGCAACGCCTTATTACCACGGCATACAGAACATAGCAAAAGACAGTATAGGGCGTATCTGGTATAGCGGGCGTGACGCATTGTTTATGTATGACGGAAACTCATTCCATCAAATGGACGAATACGTATCGATAAAATCGCCCGACTTATATTGGGTATACAATCAGCTTTTCGTAGATAAATACCATCAATTATACGTAGCTAGCAGCAATGGGCTGCTGAAATTTAATTACGGCACAATGGATTTTAAATTTGTCTTGAAAGGTTTTGTCAATTCAATAACACAGGAGGAAGACGGCGTTGTTTGGATTAATCGAAACAATAAATTAGAAATGCTTTCTCAAAATGAAGGACAGGTATTGAAGTCCTTTTTCATGCCAAAAGATTCATCCACAATAACATCCATATATCAAAACATATCGTATTTCGATAAGTTTATATATTTTCCTTGGAAAGGAAAGATTTACAGGGTAAATCGTACGATGGATAACCCTGCCCTGTTCTGTGAAATAAATGTTCCCAATATAATACAGATACTGGGTTATAATGATTTCATCTATGTATTGTCGGAGAAGAACGGTTTATTTATTATTAATAAAAATGGCAAAATAGTAAAGCATATCGACATTCCATCCGAAAAGGACAAGTCGGTAAGCCTCAAAAAATTATATATAGACCGTTATAACGTTTTATGGGTAGGGACTCAGTCAGGGCTCTTTCTGCTCGACACAAAAACCTATGAACACGTTCTGCTTCAGAATGAACAAGACGACATTCATTCTTTGCCTCATAATTCAATTTGGTCTATATACCCCGATCCTGACGGAGGCGTATGGGTCAGTACTTTTGGCGGCAAACTCGCTTATATGTCGTTTGATGACAGTCAGGTCAATTACAGGCATGTATCTTCAAATGGGCTGAATAATCCTATTGTCAGTTGTTTTGGAGAAGATAAAGATGGCAACATATGGATAGGAACAGAAGGTGGAGGGCTTAACAGATGGGACAGATCAAATGGCAAATACACATATTATACGAGTAATGAGAATAACGGGCTAAATTCGAATCTGGTTAAATCTATTTCCTTCAATAAAGAAAAAAACAAACTGCTAATTGCCGCATACAACGGTGGAATCTGTGAATACAATCTGAAAACGCAGAGGTTTACTGATTTGAATATTCATTATCCGAATAATCCGTTAAAACCTTTTAACACATACGATTTCGCAATGGAATCAGACTCCGGTATATGGGTTTCGGATGCGGATATGGCAGAAGCATTATATTATAAGAATCTGCATACAGGTAAAATCATAAATGTAAAACTGCCCAACATAGACGCTAAAAAATCAAAATATACGAAAGTTGAATGTATTTATCGCGATACTAATGAGTTTATATACCTATTTACCCGCCAAGGTCTTTTTAAAATGAATGCCTATAAGCACGCTGTCACTCATCAGTATATGATCGACAGTAACAGTTTTGCGGTGAACGACTTAAGATGTTATGCCGCAACATCCAATTCTGACATTTGGGCCGGTACTATGGGAGGAGGAGTCAATCTTTTAACAAAAGACGGGGAATATATAAACTTCAACGTTAGCAACGGATTCCCTGCAACTATTGTATTCAGCATAGTGGAAGACGCTAAAACCAATAATATATGGTTTGCAACGAACAACGGATTTATATATTATGACACTGATTCCGATAAATTTATCAAAACCGATTTTATAGCTCCCAGCCTGTACGGTTCATTCTATCCGAGAGCTTGTTACCAGACATCCGAAGGAGAAATGTTTTTTGGAGGTACTAACGGTTTTATCTATTTCAATCCTGAAAAAATAAAGTATAACACGCAAAAGCCCGAAGTATTTTTTACTGATTTTTACATTAATAACATCCGAATACTATGCACAACTAAAAAATCGCCACTTCAAAAGGATATTTCAGCCATAAATATGAATAAAAAAAACGTTGTAAAACTATCATATAAACAAGCGAATATCGGCATTTCGTTTTTCTCGAACAGTTATCTGCAACCAGAAAAAAACCAGTTTGCCTGCCGATTGGTAAATAATGGTTCAGAAGAATGGCAAATACTTCCGCCGGGACAAAACTCTATTCAATATTTCAATTTGCCAGCAGGCTCGTATGTTTTTGAAATTAAAGCTGCAAACAACGATGGCGTTTGGGGCGATAAAATAACGTCACTGTATTTTCAAATAGCACCACCCCCTTGGCTGTCGGTGTGGGCATACATTTTATATGCTTTTATAATACTGTCTGCAGGTTATTTCCTTTGGAAATACTTTACCGATAAAAAGATATTCCGACATAAGCTGGCTATGGAGAAAGCGAAAGAAGCAAGGATGAAAGAACTGATACAGTTAAGAATTAACTTCTTTACAAACATATCCCACGATTTAAAAACGCCTTTAACCCTGATCGTAAATCCTCTGAAACGGCTAAAAGAAACTATCCCGTTAGGAAATGACTCTTTGATCTATACACAGATGATAGAAGACAACGTAAAAAGAATACAACGTATGATAAACCAATTGCTTCAATTCAGGCAAATTGAAAGTAAAAAAGTCACGTTGAACTATCAACCGGGAAATCTGGTTAACCATATAATGAACATATTTTCTTTGTTTATGCCTTTCGCACAGAAAAAAGGCATTGAAGTAAACACCGATATCTACACCAGCCGTTTGTATGTATCTTTCGATTTCGATATAATGGAAAAAATATTTTCCAATCTTTTCTCAAATGCCATAAAATATACGCCGGAAGGAGAAACAATATCCCTGATCATCCGCAAAGCGACAGAACAGGAGAGTTTGGCTGTTAAAGAGAAAAAACAAGGTGAATTAAACACTGAATACATAACCTTTGAAGTCATAAATACAGGGATTGAAATTGATGAAACCCAACAGAAGGAATTATTCACTTCCTTTTCCCGCCTTTCGGACAGAAGGCTGGATTTCGAAGAAAGCTACGGGCTCGGATTGTCTATTGTAAAAGAGCTTGTATCCGCATTGTCGGGAGTCATAAAACTTGACAACCGAAACAAGAATAAAGTATTGTTCCGCTTGACACTCCCGTTTACGAAAATAGAAGAAGATAATTCAGCAAAGTTAACATATTCGTACGAATATACTTACTCTGAACTCGATGCTATAAATACCGAAACAGAAGATGTAACAACGAACAATAACAGAAAACCCAAAAAATACGATATAGTAATAATCGAGGACGATTCATCACTAAGAGTATATATGGAAAAAGAGTTATCAGAATCCTATAATGTATATACAGCGACGAATGGAGTTGAAGGCTTATCTCTGGTAAAAAGAATAAAGCCTACGATTGTTATCACCGACCTGATGATGCCGGAGATGAACGGATTTGATGTTTGCCACATATTAAAAACAAATATAGAAACAAGCCATATTCCTATAATAATACTGTCTGCTCTGGGAAATAACACAGACCACAAAGTTAAAGGGCTGAAAGAAGGAGCAGATGTTTTTATTGAGAAACCTTTCGATATAGCTTATCTCACGCAACAAATCGAAAACTTTATAAAGTCAAGAGAGCAACTGAAAGAATTGTACAGTAAAAAATACACCGTAGAACCGACTCAATTGACGGTTTCTTCCATTGATGAAGAATTCCTGAAAAGAGCCGTAACCTGTATAGAAAGCAACATACAAAATCAGGAATACGACGTAGAAGCCTTCGTATCCGATATGAACATAAGCCGTACATTGTTATATCAAAAAATAAGTGAAATAACAGGCATGACAATAAAAGAATTTATTTTGGATATGCGGTTAAAACGGAGTGCACAACTTCTTAAAGACTCTCAATACACAATTTCGGAAATTGCGTTTATGACCGGATTTAACGACGCCAGCTATTTCAGCGTTTGTTTTAAGAAACATTATAACATTTCCCCTTCTAAATTTAGGAATAGTTAATAATCAGCTTAAATTTTATCTCTTCCTATGTTAATTCTGCATTTTGTACAGAATCAAATTTTTTATGTACAAAAGCAAAAGTTGCTATTATATTTTTTTTAGATTTTTGTTTGGGAGAGTAACCAGAGTATTAACCTTTAAAAAGCCATGTATATAACCAATGATTAACAATAATTACTATTAGATCCCATTACCATCACTATTCTGATATTTTAATAAAATAAAAAGTTTTTTGTGCAATTAAACTATAATTAATAATATAAATAAATTCAATTTCATGGAGAACACTATTACAAAATCTTTTCTACAAGGATTTGGCATTCTAAAAAACATGAACAAGTGTATCTGCCTTATGATCTCTATCCTTTGTTTCACAAACGTAACTTATGCCCAGCAGTCGTTAACGGTTAGCGGGATAATTACGGATATAAATAATGAAACGATTATCGGAGCATCGGTCAGAGAAAAAGGGGCAAGTAACGGTACGGTATCCGACATTGACGGAAAGTACACGATTAATGTGGCTAATCCCGATGCTATCCTCGAATTTTCTTATTTAGGTATGAAAAATCAGGAAATTAAAGTGAGCGGGAAGCAAAAACTGGACGTAGTTATGGAAGAAAACTCAACGGCTTTGAACGAAGTCGTTGTAACCGCTTTAGGCATTAAACGCGAAGCAAAAGCCTTAGGATATGCCGTTGCCGAAGTAAATAGCGAAGACCTTACGGCAGGACGCGAGAACAATATCATGTCCGCTTTGTCAGGAAAAGTCGCAGGCGTAGATATTTCAAGTACCAGCGGAGGACCTTCAGGATCTACAAGAGTAGTCATCAGAGGCAATACGCAATTAATGGGCAGTAATTTACCTCTGTATGTCATCGACGGAGTACCGATGGATAACACGCAACAGGGACAAGCCGGAGAAAAAGGAGGATTCGACTGGGGTGACGGACTGTCTTCTCTTTCGCCGGATGACATTGAATCGGTATCCGTACTGAAAGGAGGATCAGCGGGAGCACTTTACGGATCACGTGCTGCAAACGGAGTTGTCCTTATCACGACTAAATCAGGCAGTAACAACAAAAATAAAAAACTGGGTATTACTTACTCATCCGATGTAACTATAGTAAACCTATTATCGCACTTTGACGATTATCAGCGGGTATACGGACAGGGACTGAACGGAAAACCTCCGATGAATGATATCACAGCACAAGGCACAACCATGTCGGCATGGGGAGCTAAACTTGATCCCAACATGGAAACCTACATTTATAACGGAAAACTAAAACCTTACGGAAACAAGAAAAACAACGTCCTGTCATTTTTCGATACCGGTACGATCTTTAATAACGCAATATCACTTGACGGAGGAAAAGACGAGACAACTTTCCGTGTATCGCTCTCCGACATGAGAAATAACGACATTGTGCCTGCTTCTAAACTGAATCGTACAACATTCATGGTAAGAGGGACTACCAAGTTAAGTAAAAATCTGACTTTGGATGCCCGCGTGAATTACACCTATGAAAAGGTAAACAACCGCCCTGCCCTTTCCGACGAATCAAGTAATATAGGTAATGCCATTATCGGCATTGCTCCGAACTTTGATCAGAGATGGCTGGCGGAAAATTATAAAGACGACGAAGGACAGTATTATCTATGGAATAATGAATCTCTCTACCGTTTAAATCCGTATTGGGTAATAAACGAAATGAGAAACCAAACAAAGCGTAACAGATTTATGGGCTATATCAAGTTAGAGTATCAGATATTGCCTTACCTGAGCGCTCAGGTTCGTGGGGCTACCGATTATTATACTTATGACATCACGGAATTTACGCCCAAATATACTCCGGGAAAGGAAAGCGGACAGATGATGGTCAGCGACAGGCAAATACGCGAAGACAATTATGAAGCCATGCTCCGTTTCAACAAACGTTTCTTCGACAAGCTGGACGTTTCCGCATTTATCGGCGGCAACATAATGGTAAGAAAACGCAAAGAAAAAACCACAACCGGAATCGGACAAGTGAACGACGGTTTGCAATCTATCAACAACTATAATCAGAAAGGCGACAAAATATTCCGTCCCAGATCACAAATCAACTCTGTATTTGGAGCTGTGAATTTAGGCTATAACGACTATGCTTACATGGACTTTACGCTTCGACGCGACCAATCGTCCACTCTGCCTAAAAAGAACTGGATATATTACTATCCGTCAGTGTCGGGCAGCTTTATATTCTCTAACTATTTCAATCTGGAACAATCGGCTTTATCTTTCGGTAAGATAAGAGCATCGTGGTCGAAAGTAGGCAGCGATACGGATCCTTACCTTACAAAACTGCGTTACGGTCTGAATCCTCTTACATTTTTGGGACAAACAATCGGACAAATTGCTTCATCTACAGTTCCCAATCCCAATTTAAAATCGACTTCCACCTATTCTTACGAATTCGGAACCGATCTGCGTTTTTTCAAAGAAAGGATCACTCTTGACTTTACTTATTATCATATGTCAAGTAAAGATCAGATCATGAACCTGCCCGTATCTTTAGCAAGCGGCTATCCGTTTGCCATGATTAATGCAGGTGAAATAGTGAACAAAGGAATGGAAGTAGCTTTATCGGGTATACCTGTTCAAACCGGAGATTTTGAATGGGAAATGGGAGCAAATTTTGCCAAAAACTGGAATAAAGTGGAAAAATTGCATCCCGACATGAAAGAGTATCCGTTAGCATCTGCTCGATGGGGAAATGCTTACATCGTTGCTACGGAAGGGGGTACATACGGTAATATAGTAGGAACAGGATTTAAACGCGCCCCTGACGGGAATATCATATTCAAAGACGGTATGCCTCAATACGATGACAAAATGAAAGTGCTGGGCAACGGACAATACGATTTCACAATCGGTATTACGCAAACGTTCCGCTATAAAGATTTCACGCTTAAAATGCTTTTCGATATGAAATTCGGTGCAGACCTGTATTCCATGACTGCCAGCCAAGCACGCAAATACGGTACGTCTAAAGCTACTTTGGAAGGACGCGAAGCTTGGAATCAGTCTGAACGTGAACGTGAGATGGCAGGCGTTTCTTCATCTGTATGGAAACCGACAGGAGGATACGTGGGCAACGGAGTAACTGAAGTCGGAACTGATGCCGACGGCAATCCTATCTATGAGAAAAACACGACACCGGTCGATCCTCAAAGATACTGGCAAAATGTTGCCGAGAAGTGTGCCGAGCCATTTATTTACGATGCATCATTCATAAAACTTCGTGAATTGAATGTAACTTACAATATTCCTCGCCAAATATTGGCTAAGACTCCGATACGATCGGCAGCTATATCATTCTATGCGCGAAATCTATGGACAATATACGACAAAGTGGACAATATCGACCCTGAATCCGATTATAGTTCAAGCAACGGTAAAGGATTTGAATACGGGTCTTTGCCTTCAAGAAGAAACTTTGGTTTTGGTATTAATGTTAAATTTTAATCTGTCATGAAAAAGATATTTATATTACTGGCTTTATTTTCTTTTATCTTCATTGCATGTGAAGATCTTGAAAAGGTAAATACCGACCCGGACAATCCGACCTCGATGAATCCCGATCTAATGATTCAAAATGTCCAGTTCACTCAAGGTTCGAACTGGCAGGACATACACCGTCCGTTCATCTATCCGGGAGGATTTATGAATCAATGGACAGGGCAGTATTCCTTAGTTGAATACGGAAGTAAAGGACAAAAAAGTGCTAATTACGAAAGGCTCTGGAATACCTATTATCCGGATCTAATTAGAAACGTAACAGACATAATCGCCCTGCATAAAGAAAATGAGAAAAAAGTAAATACGGTTGCAATGGCCCGTATTCTACGCGTGCAGGCTTTCCTGAGACTTACCGACTATTATGGCGACATCCCTTACAGCGAAGCCGGATTGGCTTATTATGAAGGTATCATAAAACCTAAATACGACAAACAAGAGGATATCTATAAAGATTTTCTGAAAGAGCTTAAAGAAGCGGCAAATAGTTTTGATGCGACAAAATCCAGCCCTCAACGCGAATATTATTACGGAGGTGATATCGACAAATGGAAAAAATTTGCCAACTCATTAAGGCTTCGTATAGCTATGCGCCTGATAAAAGTAGATCCTGCTCTGGCTCAGGCAGAAGCCGAAGATGCTATAAAATCCGGTGTTTTCACTTCTAATAGCGATATTTGCTTTGTAAGTTATGAAAATATACAAAATCCTGCTACCGGGAAGGGTACGGGAAATCCTATATCCAACTTACTGATATCCAATGGCGGACAATTCTGGTTAGCGACAGAGCTGGTTTCGGAATTGGAAAAAAATAACGATCCCCGCTTATTGTTATACGGAGGTGTATATTTTAGCGATGTAGACAGAACAGATCTAACCAGTCAAGTCAGAGCACTGCGTAGTTGCTATTCAGCCATGACAGTCCAGGCTCAGAAATTTTCTTACGAGGATAATTCCGAATACCCTGATGATAACAAAGCCGTAAGGGTTGTAGTGAAGGGAAGAAGAGAGTTGTTAACTCTTGCACAGTCACGTCTTAAAGCTTCCAAGATTATAACAGCTTTTGATGCACCCGTTATCTACATGAGTTATGCCGAAGTTGAGTTCCTTATTGCCGAAGCGGCTCAACGCGGATGGAACGTATCGGGAACAGCCGAGAAACACTATAACGACGCAATAACAGCTGCTCTTGATCAATGGAGGTTATTCGGAACCTCAGCTTCAATAACATCACAACAAATATCGGATTATTTAGCTGAACCCGGCGTTGTGTATAATCCGGCTGAAGGTATCAAACAAATAAATACTCAGTTGTGGATACTGCATTTCCTCGATCCGATCGAAACATGGTCAAACTGGAGACGTTCCGGTTATCCGGAACTGATTTATCATAACTATGATCCGTCTAAGAATCAGACAGATGGAAAGTTCCCCGGAAGGATGCCCTACCCGTTGGATGAGCAAATAAGGAACAAACAGAATCTCGAAGACGCTATTCAAAGGCTTGGCGGAGAAGACGACTGGACTAAACATGTATGGTGGGACAAACAATAAAACCGAAGATCTTTTTTTAAAACAGTAAAATAACGAATTATGAAAAAATTAGCATATATATGTTTGGCGTTGTTGACTTTTGGATTAATGATGTCCTGTGAGGATTACGATAAAAACGAATCCCATTTCTCCAAGACTGACATACCTCAAATATTTGTAGAAAACTGGCCGCGCCCAATGAATGTAAATATTGGCGACAGCATTATTATTGCTCCGCTTGTATCTCCTTCCGATGGCGCTACTTATCTGTGGACTATGATAGACACTTTGGCTTTAAAAGAAAATCCTATTGATGAAAATAAAATTGTAAAATTATCGACGAACAGAAAACTTGAATATAAGGTAGCTGTCGATGTCGGTTATTATCTATTAAAGATTGAAGTAGACAGATACGGGGTGAAAAATGATTATAAAGGTTATGTAAACGTTAGAGAGTGAAATTGGTAGAATGTTGCTCAGGAGGATAAGGAAATTCCTCCTGAGCATATTCGATTAATAAAATGGGACAATATTGGAAATAACTAAATCTTAAAATCATGAATATAAATATACTTAAAAATAAGCTGATTAAGAATGTGCTGTTCTTTTGGGCATTCGTTATGGTGTCAGTTGTTCCTGTTCTTGCTAACAACGAGGAAGTTCAGGACGATAATGCGACTATCATAAGCAGAATAACGGAAAGCGAAAGGATCAGTACCAGCATATCTTCACTTGACAACGATATTACGGCAAAAAAGGTTTTTTTACAGTCGGACGGATCATTTTCCGATATAGACTATTCACGTCAGGATCAAACGAACTGGCCGGCAGCCAACCATCTGTTAAGAATCAAAAGTTACGCATTGGCTTATGTTACATCAACCAGCAAGTTTTATCAGGATGCCGAAATATACACAGCCATAATAAACGGATTAGAATTTTGGTTGTCGAGAAAACCCACCTCAACTAATTGGTGGTATAATCAAATTGACACAGGGCAAAAAATGGGGTTGGCTTTAGTGTTGATGGAAACGGCTTCTAACAAGCTAAACCCGGTACTTATTAAAAACTGTACCGATTATATGGCCGCAAATTGCGGCGATCCTGCGAAGTATAGCGGAGCGAACAAAACAGACCTTGCCGTACATTGGCTATACAGAGGATTGGTAGCTAAGGATGATGCCGTATTAAATAAAGCCGTTAGTGAGTTATTCGATCCTACTAAACTGACTACGAATGACGATGGTATACAGCATGATTATTCCTATGCTTCACACGGATATCAATTGTATATCGGCGGGTATGGAAAAGTATATGTGGACAATACCGTAAAATACGCCGATATATTAAATGGAACGGGATTTGAATTGTCATCCGACAAAAAAGTGATATTGCATAATTTTCTCGTAAAAACCTACTTCCCGTCCATACGGGGAAAATATATGCTTTATAATGTGATGGGGCGTAGCGTAACCCGCGCAAACACAGGTCGGCTGGACGCATCGGATATGATTGATAATCTGAATATCCTGCGGACTATTGATCCTGCGAATGCTGAAGATTACGACAATGCCCGCTATAGAATTACCGGTGTACAATCGCCCGATTACATGATAGAACCCATCCACAACCATTATTGGCGGACAGATTATACATTACACCAAAGACCCGATTATACCATAGATACACGACTGGTGTCGTTACGCATCAATAGAAATGAGAACGGCAATGGGGAAAATCTCAAAGGTTATTTCTTGTCTGACGGCGGAATGTCAATCGTAACCAAAGGCAGCGAATACGTAAGTATATTTCCGTTGTGGGACTGGGCTAAAATACCGGGCGTAACGGCTCCTGCATATCCTTTTGCCGAAATTCCGCAAGAACCGAGCAACTCCAAAGGACGGACTTATTTCGCGGGAGGCGTAACCGATGGCGTTTATGGAGCAAGCGGTTATATATATGCCGATACCTATAAAGGGATTAATACCTCGGCTCGCAAGGGATGGTTTTATTTCGATGATGAAGTAGTTTGTTTAGGCGCCGGCATTAACTCAACCAACAGCTATGCGATAACAACCAGCGTTAATCAGGCTTTGCTGGACGGTACTATATATTTCTCGAACAACGGACAGGAATCGACACAGGGAAAGACCGTCACAACATATGATAATGTAGACTGGGTATTACATGCTAATATAGGATACATCTTCCCCGAAGAATCAAAAGTAACGATTAGCAACGAAACCAAGTCCGGAAACTGGCGGGATATAAACACGACAAATTCGAGCCGCCCTGTTACCGGCGATATTTTCGGGCTCTGGTTCGAACATGGCGTAAACCCCGATAATGCGACTTATGCATATATCATTGTACCAAATAAGAAGACAGTGGAAGAACTGAAGGCTTATAATAAAAACAATATCCAGATTCTGAAAAATACGCCCGAATTGCAAGTTGTAAAACATAACGGACTTAATATATGGCAACTTATATTCTATGAAGCAGGAATATTCAACAGCGATGATAACACTGTATCGGTACAGGTTGACAATCCTTGTGTTCTGATGTTGGAAAATATTGGTACACCGGAAGTGAAGGCTTATATATCTGATCCGTCACAACAATCAAGAAAAATAAATGTTGTTGCCAAGCTTCCCAACATAGGGACAAAAATAGCGGAAATTGCCTTACAGTCTTATGGTTCCGATAAAACAACGTCAGGCAGTACGAGTGCATTCATCTTTGACGAAAACAGTAAAGATTATGAAATAAAGGTACCTACGGGTTCTATCGAAAAAGAAGTGGTATCAGACAGTTATGTGCAAAGTACAAGTCCTGACAAAATCTTCGGTATAGACCCTGCCCAGCAGGCCAGATTGGTTGTCAAATCCAATTTTACGCGCGAAACTTATCTGAAATTTAACATTGAGGATTATACCTCACAGGTTCCCGAAGGAGAATATATCGGCAAATTTGAAATTTCATTATTTGTGCGTTTCGGAAATACTACCTGCGGCAATTACAATCTGTTGGTTCGTAAGACGTCTTCCGAATGGGACGAGAATACGCTCACATGGAATAACAAACCCGCGGCTGAAGACGATATTTTGGCTGCTCAACCGGGAACTACGGAAGCCAATGCCAACATATTGTTCGATGTAACGGATGCCGTGAATCAAGCGATCGCGGCAGGAGATAAATTCATATCGTTCAATCTCAGTCAGGAATTACCGTCTTCCGGAGATAACGTTTACGATATAACATTTCATTCTAAAGAATATCCGGCTACGGACATGCATCCTAAATTAAAAGGAACCCTTTATATGGCAACTACGGGTATTAAAACCAATGACGCGGATGAAGCTCTGTTCAGCATATACCCTAACCCTGTGATACGCGGGAATGATCTGAATGTAGTAACAAACAACCCCGATCAGGATGCCCATTTCGTAATAACTAATGTATATGGACAGACTATATTAAAATCGTCTGAAAAACGAATAAATACATCCGCACTGCCATCAGGCATATATCTCTTACAAACGATAGACGGGAACAAGAGGTCTGCTCTTAAATTCATCGTAAAATAAACAGAACTAATATCCACTAACTTTTATAGTTAGTGGATATTAACATCAAACATTAATAATAACCGTAAAACACATTATCATGAGAAAATTTACTTTTATTCTTATAATCCTGCTTGGATGCAGCATGAGTAACATATCTGCTCAGGAAGTCATAAAAGATATGCAGGGAACGCTGTCCGGAGATACGTACGTAAACGGAACAGGAGGATTGGATAACACTGCTATGGGAGAACATGCTACCATGAAAAACCGGATTTATGTAAAATATAATAATAAGAGAGAAGGATATATAAAATTCAACATATCAGATATTGCGGCTGAAGTAGTTGATAAAATCTATGTAGGAAAAGCCGAATTGTCCGTCTTTCTATATGCCGCCCTTACGGACGAGGCCATTTTACATAGCCTGATGGCTAAACAATCTGCTTCTACTTGGGATGAATCTACTCTTACATATAACAACAGGCCTTTACCTGAAGATGCAGTCTTATGCGAAATTACTCTGTCTGAAAGTCAAAAAGCAGCAAATTCGGAAGTAAAATTTGACGTAACGCAAGCCGTAAAAAAAAGCTGTAGAGAATAACGAGGACGAAGTATCTATAGTTCTAAGTCAGGCAAGTACAGCTCCTGCCCAAGGTACAGACGTAATGTTTATATCGAAAGAACGCGGTACAGGTTTTGAAAAGTTTTTTCCGAAACTAAACGTTTCATTGTATAAAGATGTGATTACCGGTTTGACCGAGAATGCGGAAGATGCCCGTAAAGTATATGTAAGCCCATGTCCTGTAAGAAAAGGAGATATGCTCAATATATGGGGCGTGGCGGACAATGCTTCCGTTAATATAACTGATGTGTCCGGACGTATTATACTGACATCGGAAAGCCATTCGATAAACACAGGCGATTTAGCCCCGGGCATTTATTTTTTTGCGAACAGCTAAAACCTCTGATAACGCAATTAAATTTATCGTAAGATAATTCGCTGATAATAAACCATTTTATTTAATTAAATTTTTATGATTATGAAAAAGTTTACTTTAATTGTTTCCGCCATTTTCTGTATGAGTATGGCACTGTGGGCTCAGAAAGAGACTGACCCTAATGTATGCTTCGTAAAAGCATATCAGGACACTTACGTACAAGGCAAGGACGATCCGTTTACCGATGCGGGTAACTTCGGAAGCAGAGACAGAATTGTGGTAAAATCGCAATTTATTCGTGAAGCTCTTTTTATGTGGGATGTTCAGGAAATAAAAGATACTTTATTAACAAAGTATCCTTCTGATTATGGAGTAATAAAAGCCGAAGTTTCACTTTTTGTACGTACAGGAAACGTAACGGCTAACTTGTATGACCTTTATATCCGAAAGGCTGCTTCCGACTGGGATGAATTGTTGGTGACATGGGGAACTCGCCCTGCTGTTGAAGACCCTATCTTGGACAAGCAAAAAGGATCAACCGTCGCCAATACGAACATACTGTTCGATGTAACGAAAACAATACAGAATGCAATTTCCGGCGGAGAAGATCTTATAAGTTTTAACCTGTCACAGGAAATACCTGCGGACGTCACCGATGAAACTTATGATATACAGTTCCATTCATTGCAATACCAATACGAAATACATCATCCAAGGTTAAGAATAACAGTTGGAGCTATGAGCAGTATCGAAGATAATGCAGCAGACAATTCAAATATCAGCATATATCCAAGTTCTTTGAACCAAGGAGACATTCTTAATGTTTATGGAATTGAAGGCGATGCTGCGCTCAAGGTGGTTGACCTCTACGGAAGAATTGCACTATCGACATCCGGCGTCAGCGTAGATACAAGCACTTTGACTCCCGGGATATACCTGCTTCAGGCAGAAGTGCAGGGAAGGTTGAAAAAGCCTGCTAAATTTATTGTAAAATAATAAATTCCGATTAAGCGTTTTTAAATAAACACAATATGGAGGACAGTATTTTTATTATATATTCACATGCTGTCCTCTGTATTTTTTTCTGAAAAATATTGTTAGTGATGAAAAGATTCTTAATAATTATCATATATGTAGGTATACACACTTGCTTAGTGGGACAAAGCAAAAATATTCTTAGCGGTAAATATTCGGCAGAAGATTTACAACAAATACTTATTACTTATGATAATTGGGTACCTTTTCCCAAAATACAGGATCGTTTGTCATGGGAAAAAGCAGATCGAAGATTACTGCAAAACTATATAAAACAGGGTGAAGCTTTTCTTGATTATGACTGGCCTGCTTTACCGGCGACAAGTTCATTGCTGATTGTACGTACAGGAAACAGAAGCGAATACGAAGATATCAGCTTTAAAAAAAGGAAAGTTTTAGGAACGCTTCTATTGGCAGAGATTGCCGAAAATAAAGGAAGGTTTGTAGACCAGATTATTAACGGAGTATGGTCTATTTGTGAAGAATCATGGTGGGGTGCACCTGCACACTTACCTAAAACAAAAGAATATTCGGGACTTATGGATGTTTCTCAGCCATTCGTCGATTTGTTTGCTGCCGAAACAGGGACATTTTTGGCTTGGGTGGATTATTTTTTAGGAGACAAACTGGACTCTGTATCGCCTCAAATCAGAAAACGAATATATAATGAAGTAAACTTCAGATTAATGCAACCGCTAATGGACAGCCATTACAGTTGGATGGATGTGGACGATATCGGACGCGCTCCGAACAATTGGAATCCATGGATATGTTCTAACTGGATAAATTTTGTATTGTTACTTGAGAAAGATCAGCAAACAAGAGCCGCGATGGTTGCTAAAATACTGAAAGTTCTGGATGGTTTTGTCAATCCCTACCCCGAAGACGGAGGATGTGACGAAGGTCCCAGCTATTGGGATGCAGCCGCTGCATCATTGTATGATAATATAGTACTTCTCAATCTAGCAAGCAATAACTCATTCAGATATGTATTCGACGATATAAAAATAAAGAATATGGGGAAATACATTTATCGGGTGCAAATAAGTGAAAATTATTTTTTGAATTTTGCCGACGCCGATCCTCAGCCCCGGATAGCAGGAAATCTGGCATATCGCTACGGAAAAGACATCTATGACGAAAAGATGATGAGATTCGGAGCATATTATTCTACACAGAAAGATGATGAAATAAGACCTTTCTATTATTTCAGAAACTTATTTGATATATTTATACAGCAGGAGATACAAAATACGTCTCCGAAGTTACCCTATCCCGGAGACGTTTGGTTTCCCAGCCTACAGGTTATGATCGCCAGAGATACGGAGGGCACGTCGGACGGTTTCTTTCTGGCTGCAAAGGGAGGACATAATAATGAAAGCCATAACCATAACGATATTGGAAATTTTATAATATATTACAACGGGCATCCCTTGATTATAGACGTAGGCAGAGGTACATATACCGCGCGGACTTTCAACGAACAACGCTACGAGATTTGGAACAACTGTTCCGATTACCATAACCTGCCGACAATAAATGGGCATAATCAATTGCCCGGGGTAGATTACAGAGCCACAAACGTAGAATACGACAAAGAAGACTCATCGGCAATATTCAAGCTCGACATTGCCAAAGCCTATGGGTCAGAAGCTGATATAATTTCATGGGAACGTGAAGTAAAATTAAACAGAGGCAAAAATATTCGGATAACAGATAATACTAAACTGGGCAGTGTGAAATCCATCAACCAACATATAATGACATGCTACCCGGCGGACGTTATAAATGATAGAGGACAAATTATCATTCATTTCTTTAACGACAGTATAGCCCAAGACTTTGTTATCGAATATAATCCAAAACAAATGAGAGCATCTGTCGAAAAAATAAAATTTGAAACTCCTGAAGATGTAGGAATTAAAGAAAAATGGGGAGATACGTTACACCGTATAAATTTTGAAATAAAAACCCCAAAGAAAAAAGATTCATACAATTTTACAATTAAATTAAAAGAATAAATCACAGAAAATCAATCATATAAAATATTAATAAATAATCGGATAATATAAGAAGAGTATGAAATTCAGAGATATATTAGCAATTGCATCCATTTCTTTTTTAATAATTTCGTGTAAAACAAAAAATGAAAAAGACATTGTAAAAGATGATTTTTCTTTTGCAGAGAAACAATTTACCTTGGCTATGCATGAGACCGACAGCATCGTTGCGACGGATAAAAACGATTCGCTGATCGTTCCGCGTTCAATTGATAAAAACGGGAATCTTACGCTTATAACTTCATCCGATTGGTGCAGCGGTTTTTTCCCCGGATCATTGTGGTATATGTATGAATATACTCAAAACAAAAAATGGGAACAAGCTGCACGTAAATATACCGATCCTCTTGAACCGGAGAAAAACAACAGAGGTACTCACGACACCGGTTTCATGATGTATTGCAGTTTCGGTAACGGTTATCGTCTCACAAAAGACAACAAATACAAACAGATATTACTTCAAACAGCTAAAAGTCTGTCAAGCCGTTATTACCCTAAAGCTAAAATAATTCGTTCGTGGGATTTCGATCAGCATATTTGGCAATGTCCTGTTATCATAGACAATATGATGAACCTTGAACTGTTATTTTGGGCTTTCAGCGAAACTAAAGATTCTACATATTACAATATAGCTGTTAATCACGCTAAAACTACTATGAAAAATCATTTCAGAGAAGATTACAGTTCTTACCATGTTGTTGACTACGATACAATAACAGGAAATGTACGTCTGAAGCAAACACATCAGGGATATTCTGATAATTCAGCATGGTCCCGAGGACAAGCGTGGGGAATTTATGGATATACAATGTGTTTCAGAGAAACCAAATTGCCTGAATTTCTGGAACAGGCAAAACACATTGCAAACTTCATTTTCAGCAATCCTAATATGCCCGAAGATTTAATCCCATACTGGGATTTTGACGCCCCTAATATACCGAATGAGCCGAAAGATGTTTCAGCGGCAACAGTCACAGCTTCGGCATTATACGAACTCAGCCTTTATGATAAAGAAAATGCGGTGCAATATAAAAAATGGGCCGATACTATTATAGAAAATTTATCTTCTAACTACTTAGCTAAAGTCAATGGAGATCATGGTTTTCTTTTACTTCACAGCACAGGAGCTAAAATGTACGATTCAGAGATAGATGTACCCCTATCGTATGCAGATTATTATTTTTTGGAAGCACTGCTTAGAAAGCAAAAATTAGAGCAAACGGGAAAAATCTTTTAATCTTTATGTATTGAATAACTTTAATATGTAACTATAAAAAATCCTGCGAATCATCACGACTCACAGGATTTAACCTTTAACACAAACTTTACAAAACTACTTAATTATGAAAAAAGTTATTTATCTAAATTAACCAGTTCATATTTTTGGCTGCCCATACCGATTTTTTCGGCATGTTGCAGGGCAACGATGCCTTTGCGTGATTCCATACGCTCAATCAAATGTATCTTTCCGTGATCGTCGGATGCATAAACTTTATCTACACAGGCTTTATCCAGAGCGACCGGATCGAGCGAGGCAAGGATACCAACATCGTGCATTTCGGGGTCGGCAGGGCTTGAATCACAATCGCAATCGACCGACAGGTTATTCATCACGCTGATATAAATAATCTTATCTCCGCAATGGTCAGCCACGGCTTTGGCTGCTTCAGCCATTGATTCCAAAAATTGTTCCTGTGTAGGATTTCCCCAACTTGTAGTGCTTGTTCCTCCTGAGTGTATCAATCGCTTACCGTTAGCAGACGCTATACCGATGGACATATTTTTGATGGCTCCGCCAAACCCTGCCATCGCGTGACCTTTAAAATGTGACAGATTAACTACAAAATCATAATTCAGAAAATTTTTGCCCACAATATCGCGGGTAAGCCATGTTCCTCCCGAAACAGGCAAATCCGTTTCCCCATCGGCATCCATAATATCGACTTTTGCAATATCCATAAATCCGTGATCTTTGGCTGCTTTCAGATGGTCTGCCGTATTGGCTCTTCCTCCGCCATAAGCCGTATTACATTCGATGATAGTACCATTTACCGATTTTACTAGATCGCCAATCAGGGCAGGTTTCAAATAGTTATTTCCGCCCGGCTCTCCTGTACTTACTTTGACAGCCACATTTTTTCCCTTAGCTTCACGTCCCAAAGCCTTATAGATTTTTATCAGAGCCTCAGGCGTAATTTCTTTTGTGAAATATACTTTGGGTAGATCGCCGTTATTCACATTTTCGTTTTCTCCATTCGCGTCAGGCTGATCTTGAGTTTCGTCAGTACCTATCGAGCAACCATAAGAAGTAATGGTAAAAGACATCATAAGCATCAAAATAAAAGCTAATTTCTTTCTCATTTTTGTGTCCTCCTTGATTATAATATTTAGAAACTGTTTAAAATTTAATAAATTAAAAATTCAGGCTCACTCCACCCATAAAGGTAGCACGTGGCATAGGATAACCGAGCATGGTTTCATACTTTCTTGCTGTCAGGTTATCTCCTTTGGCAAATATATCCAGCCACTTAAGGGCTTTGTAAGATACACGGGCATCTACAAGTGTGTAGCTGCTTGTTTGTACATTATTCTGGACGGTAGAGGTATATAATTTGCCGATGACCTGAGCGCCGAGATTGAACGAAAATCTTCCGGGATTGTATGTCAGTCCCACATATACTTTATGTCGTGGCGCACCCGTTATCGGCGTTTCCATACTCAGATAACTATAATTAGCATGAATGGCAAAGTTATTAATTATCTGATAATTAAAATTAAATTCAATACCTTTATTGACAAATTCGCCTGCATTCCGGTTCTGCGTACGTCCGTCGACTTGTACCACTTCTACAATGTTATCCCCTTTGATATAATATAATGTCAGTTCTGCATTCATCTTATTATCCAGTAAACCTTGCGAAACAGTGAAGTCGTAGCTCCAACTGGTTTCGGGAAGCAGGTCTTCGTTAGCGGATGCATACATGTATAATTCCCGTAAATTGGGTGTACGGAATCCTTTGGATGCGGATAGTTTCAGGTTGGTATAGTCTGCTACTTTGAAAGAAAAACCTGCTTGCGGGATAAACTCCGTGCCGTATAATTTATGGTCTTCCACCCGTAGCCCTACTTCGAACATAGACCTGCCGAGTTGTTGCTGTGCGAGTACATATCCGGCTATTTCGTGCAGTTTGATGTGGTCGGCATAGATCTCTGTTTCGGGATTGCGGTAAGCATTACCGCCATACAGCTTCATATCAAATCCACCTGTCAGTTTCACGTTGTCATACACATCAAAAGTCTGGTATATATTCACGCCGCCCATCCAGTCAGTGGAATTGAACATATAAGGACGGGGGTTGCCTCCCGGTGCATATCCATCATTTACTTCATGGTTACCCCAGTTATAAAACAGATTTACGGCTCCGCTTGTTTTTCCATAGTTGTTTTCGATGGACAGACCCGACATACCGCGCAACACATCGGCTGTGTTATCTATAAGGGGAGAGGTGACAGATCCAGGGTTTTGAGAATTTGACTTGGCTATATTTACGTTTCCCGTAGCTTTCCATATATCGGAAAATTCATAACCCAATTTACCGTAACCGCTGAACGATCCAAATTCCATATCGGAACGGTGTCCGTCCGTTCTTTCATAATTGCCGCTTACCACACCTGATAATTTTCCGTTGCGGTAACTGTCCGTTACGGAATAGCGCTGTGTACCGTACGAACCGCCCATCAACCGTGCCGACAGGTTATTCCCGTTTTCCGGAGCTTTGCGGGTAATAATGTTAATAGCTCCGCCCATAGCGTTAGATCCATATAGAATAGATGCTGAACCCCGTGATACTTCTACACGCTCGGCATCTGATGCGATATAAGCATCTGCTACGGGATGACCATATATAGTGGCATATTGCGGATGCCCGTCAATCAGGATCAGAACACGCCCTGCCCCACCCGAAAATCCGCGCAGATTGATGCCGCCCGCCGAACCGCCCGACATGCCATAGCCTGCGATACTACGGGACGTAACAAACAGGCTGGGAACGTATTTCATCAATACGGGAAGAAGGTTGGTTTCGTCGCTCTGCTCTATTGTGTTACGATCTACTACAGTTATAGGAACAGGAATTATATTGCGTTGAATAGGTATACGGGAGCCGGTGACGACTACTTCATCCAAGCTATAATTTTTTATTGTGTTAGTAGTATCAGTTCGATTGCTTTGAGCCGATACAATTGCTGTCAGAAATATATAGCCAGACAGCATAGTTAGTTTTAAGTTCATTTTCAAATTATATAGTTCAATTATTGCAAAATCAAAATTATGATAAATAATTGGACTTCATTTTGTTATAAAGCTCAAATTATTTTGTTTAAAAGTTCATTTTCTATTTTTCCTGTTAACCATCATCACACTAAGTAGAATAACGATGAGTCCTGCCAACTGAATCCATGTCACATTTTCTTTTCCGAGTGTTGTTCCAAGAAATACAGCTACAAACGGATTGACATAGGCATGAGTTGCCACTTCGGTTGCCGGACGTACTTTAAGTAACCACACATAGGCAGAATATGCCAATATGGAGCCGAAAAAAATCAGGTAAACCAGCGATAGCCACGATGTAACCGGTACAGTATGCAGGTCGGTATGGGTTATTTCGCCACTGAAAGCGGCACATATCCAGAACGCTGCACTGGCAAAAAGCATCTGCCATGCCGAACCGGCAAAAGCATTCACTTCTTCTTCGCCCGATGAACGATATTTGGCATAGAGCGTGCCTAATGCCCACGAGATACAACCGAAGATAAGCAGAAGCACGCCATATTCGCTATGCTCATTCGTGTTAGTTGTATTGAGTTGCTCTATGTACAACATAGCCACGCCCACGAATCCGATAATAAGACCGATAACGACAAACGGATTCCTGAAATTCTTTTTCCACATGGGAACATCGAGCAGCATTATCCAGATAGCTGTTGAGGAAGCCACGATGGCAACAAAACTGCTGCTGACATAACGTTGTGCCAGCATGATAACAGCCATGTCGATAAAAAGCAGGACAATGCCGCTGACAGCCGATTTTTTAATCAGGCTTTTCTTAAATACAGGCTCACCTCTGAACCAACACCAGGCAAGCAATATCAGTCCGGCGGCTGTAAAACGGAATGCACCGAGCAGAAAGGGCGGGAGTCCTTTTAGGGCTACACCTATAAAGTAATAGGTTGAACCCCAGACTACATAAATAAGAAAATAAGCGACTATAATCCGCATTTTCATATTCTTCGTTCCGCCCGGCTGTTCTGTCATCCGAATGTGTTTTTAATCCGTTCCAATCCTTCCGTTAATAATTGTCTGGGACAGGCAATATTGATGCGGATAAATCCTTCACCTGCCGTGCCGTACATAGTACCTTCATTTACCCATAGTTTTTCTTCCAAAAGGAGTTTATCAACAATTTCCTTCGAAGTCATACCCAATGCCGAGCAATCTACCCACACCAGATAAGTGGCTTCGAGAGGCAGAACAGGCAAAAGTAGAAGATATTTCCGAAAAAACTCTTTGAGATAGTTGTAATTATCATAGAGATAGACTTTCAACTGTTCAAGCCATTCTTCGCCTTCGTTATAAGCGGCTATCAAAGCTTCTATGGCAAATGTGTTTATCTCGCAGACTTCATTTATATTGAGTGCTTTATCTATTTTCTTTCTGATTCCTTCATCTGCTGCTACGATATTGGCAACCTGAATGCCTGCCAGATTGAATGTCTTGGTAGGAGCTATACAGGTAACCGAGTTTTGCAGGAATTTTTCACTAATGGATGTAAACGGGATATGAGTATGACTTTCGTAAACCAAATCACAATGAATTTCGTCAGAAACGACCATCACATTATTTCGCAGGCACATCTCGCCTATCCTTGTCAATTCATATCGTGTCCAACACCGACCGACAGGATTGTGAGGATTGCAAAGCAATAGCAGCTTTACTTTCGGGTCGGCAGTTTTCTTTTCCAGATCGTCGAAATCGATGGAATATGTCCCATGCTGATATACCAAATCGTTCGATACCATTTCACACTCATCGTTGCGGATGCTCGAAAAGAAGCAGTTGTAGACAGGCGACTGCACAAGCACTTTGTCTCCTGACTGTGTCAATGCCTTAATAATGGCAGACAGGGCAGGAACAACTCCCGATGTAAATAATATCCAGTCTTTGTCGATAGCAAAGTTGTGCCTGCGTTGGAACCAACCTATTGTTGCATCGTAATACGCCTGCGGCACTTTGGTATAGCCGAATATGCCGTGTTCGACCCTCCGATGTAGAGCCTCGATAATAGGGGTAGCCGTACGGAAATCCATATCGGCTACCCACATAGGTAATATATCGTCGCTTTCGGCAGTGTCCCATTTATAGGAATTACTGCCCCGGCGTGGAATTATTTTATCAAAATCGTATTTCATCCGACTAAAACTTCTTTGTTTACTTTAATCTTGCATGCTCCGGGATTGATACAATTTTCGTCAATGATAATTTCGCCGATGCTGTTAGCTATAAGGTTGCCTCCTTTCGGGTTCTTCACACTTACAATATGGCTGTTTACTTCGGCTTTCATAGTCGTATATTCAAAACCCAAGTCGCAGGATTCGTCCATCGTGCAGTTTTCCATAATCAAATCGGTTGCATAGCACAATGGTTGTGTTCCTGCAATTTTACAGTTTACCAGACGCAGATTTTTAGAGTGCCATCCCAGAAATTCACCGCTAAGCTCAGAGTCGTATACAGTCACATTTTCAGTTTCCCAGAAAGCATCTTTTGTGTCGAGGCGCGCATTGCGGATAACTACATTCTTCGCTCCCTGAAACGAATAGTTACCTTGCAGGTAAAAGTTTTCGATGTCGATATTTACGCCGTTCATAAAGATGTAGTCGCCGCCTCTTGCCTCTACATTCCGCAACTCTATATTGCGGCAGTTCCAGATAGTTTCTCCGGCATTGGGTATCTTCACATTTTCGAGATATAAACCATCTACTTCGCGGAACATCTTTGGGGCTTCTACTTTCGTATTAATCATGCGGATGTTTTTGGTATACCAGATAGCAGCACGGCTGTACATGGTAAACAGGCAGTTTTCGACCAGCACATTGTCATTATGCCAGAAAGGATATTTGCCCATAAATTCGCAATTGAATGCTTCTACATTATTGCACTGCTTAATAGCCGATTCGCCGGGATAGATTTTTACGTTTTCAAGTCTGATATTGTCTGTCGCAAAAAGAGGTCTTTCTCCTTCAAAAAATGTATCTTTAATTAGTTGTTTCATCTTGATTGTTTTTAATTTATATTGTTGATAAGTTTCTTGTTAAGCATTTAACCCGGCCTGATATGCTTCCTGCATAGCCGGATTTTGTTTCACTTCGCCTAATTGATGCACGCCATGACCGAGTATAAGCCCTGCTTCCCTTACATTTTCCAGACAATCTAAAAATCCACGGAAAGAGGTAATCGTGCCTTCCATTGCTTTCATTTCTTCTTCTCCTGCCGTGGCAATCAGGTAAGCGTCTTTATCCTTGATTTCGGTATAGCGTGCAACTGTGCGGTCGATAATCGTTTTAAGTTGTGCATTCATACAATAGAAATACACAGGAGTTGATAAAACAAGTACATCTGCATCTATCATCTTCTGAAGCAGTTCGGGCATGTCGTCTTTATAAGTACATATGCCTCCTGTCTTTTCACAAGTGTAGCATCCTGTGCAGTATTTTATTTTCTTGTCGCGTAGAAAAACCTTTTCTACATCATGTCCTGCCTGCTGCGCACCAAATGCAAACTGGTCGCATAAGGTGTCGGAATTGCCATGACGGCGGGGTGAAGCGGACAGTATTAAAATCTTTTTATTCATAATGTAATATTTTATTTCTATAATTTTTTTAGTTTGACTATTCAGGTATTATTGATAATATTACAAATGTAGCCAGCCCATGTGAGTATGTATTTGTTGTTAGGCTCATTGTCGTTTGTTCTTAGGCTCACGACATATTTATCACATTATTTAACAAGTGGCATCCACCTGCCGTAAGTGAGCATTCGCCAACCCCATTCCAGAGGACCAAACCGGAACTTATATAACCACAGGTAGCTGTATAATATCTGAATAAGAAATACTCCTACTGCAATTAGTTCTACATAAACCAGCCCTATCTGCGCGCCAAATCCAAAACCGATACCATAAAAATAATCATACCGAAAACCGATTGCATCAGGTAATTTGTCAATGCCATGCGTCCGGGTGCGGCAAATACCCTGAATATCTTTCGTTCTTTATTTTTTATATACCACAAACAGATAGCCGAGATATAGAAAAAAGCAAACGGAACAACGCTGACAGCATAAATGGCTGAGTGTATGGTTAATCCGAACGGATGCCCGTTCATAGCGCTCCATGCATATAATAAGGTGGCAGGGAAACCGATGATAAAGCCGTATTTCATTACCTTTTTCAACAGATTTTTATTCTTTTCCAGATTGGCATAGATTCTCTTTCTCCCAATATATAAACCGAGCAGGAATAAGCCGAGGACTTTGAACAGGCGATTGCCATCGATAAATTCCTGTAAGCGGATAAAAGAACCTGCCAGATTGAATTTTAACACATTCGAATAGGTTTGGCTTTCTGCAAGCCATACGGGGAAATTATGTTCTGTAATACCGAATTTCCCGTGAAAATATTTTGTGCCAGCAATAGCCGGAGCGGCAGGATTCCAGCCGAGGAATTCTACGCCTGCATCAATGGCTATGGGTATCAATAATAATACGATTGCCCAAGTGATAAGCTTTCTGTCGGAAACCTTGATGAACAAAGGAAGAAAGAAACCGGCAAAGGCGTATAATGCCAGAATATCTCCCGCCCAAAGCAATACAAGGTGCAACAGTCCGATAATGAATAAAACAGACATGCGGCGATAAAATATCTTAATGCCGTTGCGGTTGTTCCGTGCGGCATTGGAAAGGATAATGGAAAAACCAATGCCAAAAAGTAAAGAAAACAGTGTGTAGAATTTACCGTCTACAAATATATATTGCAGGTATTTAACTATAGTATCCACTCCGGCTGTCGGCATAGCCTGCTGCGTATCGCTGTCGAGAAATGAATACAATGAAAACTCGGAAAAGTTAGCCAGACATATGCCCAGCAATGCCAATCCACGTAATGCATCGAGGATGATATATCTTTGTTTTGGTTGTATCAGACTGATTGTTTCTGTCATTTATTGGTTATTCTAACTATACAGGCAAAAATACCTCACATATAAATACAAAGTGGTATATAAATTACGGATGTAATTACCATTATTACTGTTTTTTCATGATTCTGTTTATATGTATAAACAAAACTTTATCTGCTCAAGCCATATTCCAGACTTGAGCAACTTCATTTATTAATACTGTTTTATTGATTTACCTCGTTATATTCTTCGTCATTAACCGGAGCCATCCAGGTCACATTGCTGCCTTCTTTCATATTACTGATAGCTATATGAACGAGCTTGGCATCTTTTGCCGCTCCGTGCCAGTGTTCCATGTCTTTAGGTATGACTACCACGCTGCCTTTAGTTATTTTTTGTGCCGCTTTACCTCTTTCCTGATACCAGCCTTCGCCTTCTGTTACAAGTAACACCTGCCCTGCCGGATGTGTATGCCAGAGCGTTCTACCACCGGGCTCGAATGTTACACTGCCCACATTATATAAATCTTCTATCTCGTTAGGGCTTACCAGTCCTTGCACAAATACTGTTCCTGTAAACCAATCCGATGAACCTCTTTCTCCTCTTGGGAAAATGGATGTGCTGCTGTTTTCTGTATTCATATTTTGAGAATTTTGATTGTTATTACTGTTGTTATTGCACGATACCGTAAAAATTAATAAACCTACACAGGTCAGAATTATCTTTGTTATTTTCATAATTACTGTTTTCTTGATTCTACAACCTTCTTTAAAATCCCAGTTCCAATCTCAGTTTGCTGCTTACTAATGAAATTTCCAATAATGGTAATCACATCTTTTATCTGATTCTCTGTCAATCCGGTATTCATTCCCATATTGATATGAGATTGCAGCATGGGTTCCACTCCCGGCATAGCCATAAGAGCCGATATAGTTGCGAGTTCACGCTGCTGGAATGTCAGAATATCACGTTCAAAAATATCAGCAAACAGATGTTCTTTCAGAAAAGTATCTATGGCAGGAGCAAAAGCATTGGCGCCCGAAAGGGTTTTCTCCTCGACTCCTGTAAGCGTTTGGAGATTCTTTTTACCCGTCTGGTATTTATTGCCATTGTCTTTAACAGGGGTGGCTTCCTTGCCTGCTTCATCTTTTATGCCGGCAGCCTTACGTTCATCAAGTACGGACATAAATGCATTAATGCCCTGTAAGCTACGTGGAAAACCACAATAAGCATACATCTGTACCAATACTTCCTTTATTTCATTGACAGTCAATCCTGCATCTAATGCTGTTGACAATTCTCCTCTCAACTGACTGAGATTTCCTGTTGCTGTATTTGCAGCTATCGCAACTATTTGCTGCTGCTTTTCATTCAAATTTTCCATATTTTGTGCTTTTAAATTTGTTACCAAACCAAATAAAGTAAATGCTATTGCAATTAAAGTGACGCTTGTTTTTCCCATATCGTTTATGTTTAAGTTATGAATATCATTTGATAATTGTACCGGAGAAAACTATTGGTTGTTTTTTTACATCATGCTGCCTCAGAAAAACAAATACAATACCCAGAACTAAAAATATAAGAGTTCCGGCAACTGCATAATGTGTATCGAATTGTGAGATAAACATTCCGCTGAAAGCTGTTCCTACGGCAGTACCTAAATTGGCAGACGTAAGGAATAATCCATTGGCAAAATCGGGTGCTTCGGGCGCGGCATGGCTTATCATATACTGACAGTTGTTGCTCGCTATGCCAGCTAATACACCCAATACAAGGATAACAGCTCCCATCGGCATTGTGAATCCACCGAATGCCGATAATGCAATATAAACAGCTATCATAACGAAGGGGATAGCTATAATTGTCTTCGATGGGCTTTGTGCGAGTAATTTTCCGGCGATAATATTCCCGATAATATTTGCTCCGCCATAGATAAACAGCATGATACTGATAATCTTAAAATCTAATTTAGTTATATTTTTCAGATAATCGGACATAAAACTGAAAAAGCCGAACATAGCTCCATTAATAAAGGTTACAGCCAGTATGGAATTCCATACGATAGGCTTTTTTAATACGCGCAGTTGCTCTCCGTAAGACAGTTTTTCTTTAACGGGAATGGAAGGCACAAGAAAGATTGTAGCAATAAACGCCAACGCATTCACGATGGCAAAGAAAAGCATTGCCACAGGGAAAGACGTTTCGCTGGCAATAAGGCTGGTAACGGGCACACCAAGCACCATACCGGCAGAAACGCCGATAAATATCTTGGAAACGGCTTTAGGAGCTTGTTCCTTCGGCACAGAGGATGCTGCAACGGTAAAAGCCATAGACACATAAACAGGATGCAAAAATGCAGGAATAATACGGGCTATGAGTATCACCGTAAAGTTGGTAGTCAGCATGGATATAATGTTGCTCAACACAAAAACACCCAGTGCAAGCAGCATGATCCGTTTACGGTTGATCCCGGAGAATAATAAGGGCATAGTCGGCCCCGATATGGCAACAACCAATGCAAAAATGCTGACAGTCCATCCGGCTGTGGGAACGCTTACATGGAAGGTTTCGGCTATAAGCGGTAATATTCCTACCACTCCCATTTCGGTATTGATGATGCCGAATACGCCGACAGTCAATATAAATACAAGCAGACTGCTGCGTTTATTTTCTAAAAGCTTATCCATTATTCTTCTTTCAATTTTTCGTGAATGAAATCTGTATTTATCTTCCTTAGCCTTTTATTATTTTCTTTGTAATTATCCCCATGTCTTTTGTGCTAATTCTCAACAGATAAATGCCGGAATTAAGATTGGTCGTTGAAATTGTATTGCCTTCCGAATTTCCGACCAAAGTTCCGTTCAGTGAATATAGAGAAAGTTGTTTTACTTCATCTGAAACTTCCAGAAAATCGTTTGTTGAACGGATTTTATACATTTCCACATCGCCTTGCATATTTTCAATGCTGGTGGTATTATCCAGTTCAAATTTGATACGGACGTTTCCCGAACCGACTGCTTCTCTCAATCCTGTTGTATTATCTATCCGTCCCAATCTGATATAAGAGTAAGAAGTGGAACGGGTTGTGTAAAATAAAACAAGGCAGTTAGAAGACCATATCATTAAATCGCCTTTGTAGGTTGTGCCGACATTAGATGCCGAACCGGGTAAATTTTGAGGAAGATAGTAGAATTTCTCATATCCGCCCATTTCCGTCATATCCACGTCTAATGGCAGCATAGCCACAAAAGCATCGACAGTTTCGTTATTGTTCAGTGTAGCCGTGAAATTATTGTTACCGACGGTTATTTTCAATTTCTGATTTTGCGCATTAACAGAACTTAAAATGAATGCAAGTGTACAGATAGTGAATAGTAATTTTTTTTTCATATACTTTAAAACGTAATTAATGATTTTATTTAAGTAAAAGTATGTCATCGATTTTCTGGTGATTTTAAGATATGATGTGTATCAGGGGACGAAAACCGGTGAACATACTCATGAACAAAACAGGACTATAATACAATCATTTTACCTTAAATATTGTTTGAAAAAAGTATCCAGTTTATCGAATGGGATTATATCCATGCGGTCATACAAATCAACGTGGCTGGCACCGGGAATAATCATCAGTTCCTTGTTGTCGCCTTTCAGTTTCTTGAAAGCATCTTCGCCGAAATAACGTGAATGCGCTTTCTCTCCGTGAACGATAAGCATGGCGCTACGGATTTCATCGCTATACGACATCAGGGGCATATTAATAAATGAAAGAGCCGATGTTACGTTCCAACCATTGTTAGAGTTGAGTGAACGCTTGTGATAACCACGGCTTGTTTTGTAGTAGCTGTGATAATCCTTCACAAATTGCGGCGCATCATCGGGCAGCGGGTCCACTACGCCTCCGGCAAGCGCGTACGTGCCGCTCTTCGCATCTATGGTACGCTGGGCATTAAGTTTCTCACGGAGGGCATAGCGGGCATCTGCATTCATCGAATCGAAATAGTCATTGGCATTGACACGGCTCATATCGTACATGGTAGAGGCAACAGTTGCTTTGATACGGGTATCAATAGCTGCTGCGTTGATTGCCATACCACCCCATCCGCAGATACCAAGGATTCCGATACGTTCGGGGTCTACATCATCGCGCGTAGAAAGAAAATCAACGGCTGCGCTAAAGTCCTCGGTGTTGATGTCGGGCGATGCCACATAACGAGGTTCGCCGCCGCTTTCACCTGTGTATGAAGGGTCAAAGGCAATCGTAAGGAATCCCCTTTCGGCTAATGTCTGGGCGTAAAGACCCGATGACTGCTCTTTCACTGCGCCGAAAGGACCGCTTACAGCGATTGCTGCCAACTTTCCTTTAGCATCCTTTGGTATGTACATATCAGCAGCAAGGGTGATGCCATAACGGTTGCGGAAAGTCACTTTGCTGTGATTCACCTTATCGCTTTTCGGGAACACTTTGTCCCATTCCTGTGTTAAATTCAAATTTTCGTTCATAATGCTATTAATATTATTACTTGTTATTCCATTTAAACCTGTTGACTCATTTGTTTTACCGTCGGAATTTGTGGCGAATAAACTTCCCACAGTACAAAAACACGTAATGAGTGCGATGTTTAGTTTTTTAATCGATTTTTTCATATCTCTCAATTTTTAATTGTCTGATAATGCAAAATTACGATGGTATATCTTAATTTTTTTCGCTATAAAGCTCAATTTTATTTGTTATCAGGCTCATTGTGTTTTTAGATTAATATGATAATATTTGCCTGCCTTCCGAACTCTCTGTTGTATATATTGCAGAAAGTACATTTCTATGGTATATTGTTGTATCTTTGTGATATACGTATGATATAAACGACAGTATCAAAATGAAAGAAAATAAATACGACGACAATATATTTTTCGGCCAATACAGTAAAATGTCCCGTTCGGTAAATGGGTTGGACGGAGCAGGAGAATGGCACGTATTACAAGGCATATTTCCTGATTTTGATAATAAAAAAGTTTTGGATCTGGGTTGCGGTTTTGGATGGCATTGCAAATATGCTGCCGAAAATGGAGCTAAGTCTGTATTCGGGATCGATTTATCTGAAAATATGATTGCGGAAGCAAGGAAAAGAAATTCTTCTCCGATTATTGAATATAAATGTATGGCTGTTGAGGACTTTGATTTCCAGCCTGAATCTTTCGATGTCGTTATCAGCTCATTAACTTTCCATTATTTAGAATCATTTGATAATATCTGCAAAAATGTACACCGATGTTTAACAAATGGAGGTATTTTTGTTTTTTCAGTCGAACATCCTGTTTTTACTGCCTACGGAACGCAAGACTGGTACTATGACGAATCGGGAAACCGTATACATTGGCCTGTTGACAGATATTTTATTGAAGGAAAACGGGAAGCTGTCTTTTTAGGAGAGAAAGTTATCAAATATCATAAAACTTTAACTACCTATACAGACGGATTATTAAATAACGGATTTACTATAACAAACTTGCAAGAACCAATGCCAAGTGAAGAAATGTTGTTAACAATTCCTGAAATGAAAGATGAACTCAGACGTCCGATGATGCTTATCATTTCAGCTGAAAAAAAATCGTTAATAAAAGAAGATGAGGCAATTTTTGCCTCATCTTCTTTATACAAAAAACTTACATTCATTTTATTTCTTCAGCGAAGCCATATCAATTACAAAACGGTATTTCACCTGTCCTTTTTGCAGTCTTTCAAATGCCGTGTTCACATCCTGTATATTAATAAGTTCGATATCGGCTTTGATATTATGTTTTGCACAGAAATTCAAAACTTCCTGCGTTTCGGCTATACCACCTATATTAGAACCGGAGAAGCTCTTCCGTCCGTTCACTACATTAAATGCTTCCACTTCCAACGGTTCGTTCGGCAGTCCGACTAATACCAGTGAACCATCGACTTTCAACAGATTGAGATAAACATTTACATCATGTTTCGCCGAAACGGTATCCAATATCATATCCTGTTTAGCGCATCTACCCATTTGGTTTGCATCCGTAGATAACACTACATCATCTGCTCCGAGACGTTTTGCATCATCTGCTTTAGACGGAGATGTCGTGAAAACGGTTACATGCGCACCCATTGCTTTGGCTATTTTTATAGCCATGTGTCCCAAACCGCCTATACCAATTATACCGATATTTTTGCCCGGTCCTGCGTTCCAGTGTTTCAACGGTGAGTAAACGGTAATTCCGGCACACAGGATAGGAGCGACGCTCGCCAGATCAAGCGTTTCCGGAACGTGTACCACATAGTTTTCATCTACAACAATATTTTCAGAGAACCCTCCGTAAGTAACTCCGCCGTGTTTCGGATCGGGAGAGTTGAATACTACTGTCCAGCCTTTTTCGCAGAACTGCTCTTCTCCGTCGTGGCAATGCTCGCATTCGCGGCAACTGTCTACAATACAACCAACGCCGGCCAAATCTCCGACTTTAAATTTAGTTACCTCATTCCCAATTTTTGTTACTTTACCCACTATCTCATGTCCGGGAACAATCGGGTATATGGTACTGCCCCAATCGTTGTGGATACTGTGCAAATCGGAATGGCATATGCCACAATATAGTATTTCTATTTCTACATCGTGAGATGCTACATCCCTGCGTTCTATTGTTAAGCCCTTCAATGGTTCTGCGGCTGCTTCTGTTCCAAAAGCTTTTACATTTTTTGTACTCATCTGTTTTTATTTTGGTAACTATATACGACAATACCCTAAATCCCGTGGTGCATTATGAATAGAAATTTAGCAATAAAGATACACCGAATAACGCTATTATCGGAGGTGTCGAATGAAGGAGAAACGGAAAAGTGTATTCCAATTTATCTCATTAGAGAAAACTTTGAGAAACATTGTATCAAAGAAAATGATTACAAGGAATACCTCAATAAATTTGCTCCGAGAGATTGTGTAGATTATATAGATTTATTGATTCAGAAAATCTATCACCCAACGGTTGAAGACTTATCGGTTGACGAAGGATTAAGGCTATCATTATCTTCAAACTGAAAGTCGTTCTCATCCTCTAATTCAATTGGTAATTCTTCTAAATCATCAGGATTGGGAATAATATGAGATAATTTGAATGGCACTTTGCCTTCGTTTATATCTTGTTCTATATCATTTCTAAACTTCATAGTTGGCTATATTAAATTACCCTGCAAATATATTCAATTATAATAAGATAGCCAACTATGAAGTTTAGAAGAAAAAAGAAAATATTGACATGGGTACAAGAACGGTATTGGAAATTCTACAATCGGAAACTATTTACATAGATGAAAAAATAGTTGAAGGTGGAGCAAGATATTACATTGATGAGAATGGCAATAAACAGTATCTTCTGCCAGCTCCATCGGAAATAAGAAAACGATATAATAACGATGAACAGCTATTCCGAACGTCTGTACCTTACAAAGAAGGAGAAGGAACAAGAGAAGAATATGAAGATATGGTTCAGCGTTATTTCCGTCCAACGGAAGAGGATTTGAAAGCAGAACAAGAATACTGGGGATATTAGCCCAACAGTACTTCTTTCCCGCATTTCGGACAACGACAAAGCCTTTTCCCTACGACTATGAGATATTGGCTATCGCACTTTGGGTTAGGGCATTTAATGTGTATCAATTTTTCTTTATCATTCATGATTCATGATTCATTCACTTTTCAGGATACATCCATACACATTCAGGAGCATCGAATGAAGAATACGCAATCCAATGTTTAGCTTGAATATCTATTTCTTCATTCGACATTAAGGAACGTGGCTTATAATTCAGTAATATTGATTTTGCTCTTATGTCGTCAATGACTGTAATATTAGTCGGACGACTTAATTTTGCTCTGAATATCTCAATAAATTCTTGCATCGTATTTTTATCCTTATTGGGAGACTTATACAAAATCATATAGTTGTCAACAGTAGGACGATGTTCTACATTCACTATCTCGTGTGAATAATCGAATAATAATTTTGTGGACTTTAGTCTATATGAGTTTTCGATACGTTCAACTTGATAAAAATCAACATCTTTCCCAGACATTCCTGTTATTATGGCACGTCTATCTTCTAAACTTATATTTAAGCCAAAATAAATAGCAGATATAGCCTTTTCTGATACAGGTTTCAGACCGCTTTTTGAAAAGACTAACCGTATTTCATTTTCATATTCCCATGCTAAAGATTTTGTTCCAAATACTTTCTTCCGTACTTGAAAGAGACTATCTGTTTCTGATACTTCTGGTCTTTCATCTTCATAAGAAACATTAATCTTATCACTAATATCAAAATCACGAGATAAATTCTCTGTAAGCATATCTAAATCATATTCAATACAAAATCCCTTATGAGAGTTTGAATAATGCGCCCAAAGCAATTCATTGTTAGGAAATGTTTCATGTTCTTTAGGCTTCGACAAAGAATAAATTCCGACATCATACACTGCTTGAACTAATGGAGTTACCCAATGTTCTTGACTTTTAGATTTTGGCAACTCAACTGAACCTTCAAATGGATCATTCAAAACACGTAGGTTAGCTGCATAAAAAATATTTCCTAACAATTGTTCCGTATCTCGTTTCTTTCCATCTACGATTAAATTTGCTCTATATTTATACGCTTTAGTCATTTATACTATCTTCCTAATTTATATGCAATAATAAGATACAAAGGTATATTTATCATTTATTGTTCTACAAAGTTTATAGAAGAAATTTACATGATATGAAACGTATGACTTTCGGAGAAGCTGAATCAATCAAACCTAACAAATCAGTTCAGGCGGTATTGTTCGATGGAGAGTTGGTAGGTTGGCTTTATTCCTCATACAAAAACCTTCTTTCTCCTATCGAAGAAGTATTTTGGTCAATCAATCTAACTAAGGAGCAAGCAGACAAAGTATCATCAAAGAATGATGAATCAGAAGATGTCGGGTTTTATCAAGTGAACCTTCGTTTAGCAGATACTCAGAAATATGCAGATTTATATGTAATAGCAAAAAGAATATACAATGAAAATGGAGATTATTGATTTGTCACAGCCGTGTATCTCTGCAAAACAGATAAGGGACATGGTTTTGAAAAACGACTGGAATAAGCAGCAGTTGATTGATTGGGCTAAGAAAGAACTCAATCCCGATATTTCGGACGATGCGTTAAATGTGATGATTGAGCAGGTTTTTCATCATCAACCTTGGTGGGATTATTGCTATTAGTATAGAACCAAGTCCAACCGCACTTTTCACATTGCTTGAAAAAATCATGGTAGATTATTCTATGACCTTTATCATCAATACAATTACGTTCAATATCCCTATTATTCATACAAGTACATTTTGAAACACACGCAAATGTACCAATAATAGGAATAGGAGAAAGACGACAAGTATAGAGTTATAGAAGAACCAGTAAATTACAGAATAATGGAAGCTCAAACAACATGGACTGCTTTAAGGCAGAATCTCAAGACAAATGGAATAACGGAACAACAATACTATGATTGGTTAGTAAAGAATACAAAACCGCCAATCGTGGATGAAGTATTACGTCTTATCGTTAATCACGTTTATCATTCTGATGAGGAACGTCTGATTGCTCCACCTCATCTTCGAGTTGATAAAAATGGTAATTATCCGTTTCTACATCAGGAGTAATTCCATTCATTTGTGCAAAAACGGAACTTTGAATTATTTCTCCGCAAACGGAACACTGTTTATAAGTTCCTTTGTTTATCCAATTATGTTCGCAAGTTTTATTATTTTCCATAGTTCTAATGAATTATTGGGCAACAAAGATAATGAGAATGTAAGATAAATGAAAGGTAGAGTTTTCCGTCATGAGGCTCCGCCTTCTCTATTTCGTAATGATTTGTTGGATTTTCGAGGATAGTTAAATAATTCAAATTTACATTTCGGTATATACATCCGTTTCGAGCATATCAGTAATAGCAGTGCTAAAAATCATCGTTTCCAAATCACCTTCCAACGTAGTCGCATATCCGCTCTGAAGCGTGGCATTTTCCGTGGTTTTAGACCTGTCATTGTAGTTTACTTGCAGGTTTACAGTTATGCCACCATCGGGAGTGAAAGTATAAAACTCCGCCACTTTTCCTGAATTGTTTAGAAGAAAGACCGTCTTGGGAATATAGGTTTCATCCGTACTAATAGCAGTTCCTGCATTAACATCAAAGACGTAATTTATTGGAGTGGCTTCTGAAACAGAGAAGAGACCAGAGCCAGTCTGAATCACGTTGTTCAATTTCAAAACGACTTGCGCCACGGCTGGCTTCATTTCGATATTATGCGTAGTAGTTTCGGAATTAAACTCTAATTTGCCATAAAAAGCCATAGATGGTTTAGTGCTCATTCTAACACTTTTCAGTCCTTCGCTTATATCGTAACCATACGAACCATTATCAAACCATAGCAGGCATGTATATTGTTTGCCTTTGTCTAAATCAGCACCGATATTAAAGGAACGCTCCGAAGCGGCAGACAGAGTTTTCTTGCAATCAACTTTCTTTCCGTCTTTGTCATAAAATTCCGCTTCGCATCGTGTACCAACAGGCAATTTGAAATTTTCACGAACATTTGCAGTAATCAGTATGTGCTGTACTTCGGTTTTATCTTCGGGAGTATCATCAACTGGAAGCTCTTCGTTAATATGGTTGTCTTCTTTACCGCATGATATGAATAATGAAGCAAGGATAACCAATGTATAAATCAACTTTTTCATGTTTAACGTATTATCATAAATCCTCTATATTCAATAGTTTCTAATAATAAATAACAAAGATACATGAAATCTCACTATCTTTGCAAAGTCCTATGGGACAAAATTTTGAAAATAATAAGGAAGTGCCTTATACTCGTTGAAATCGCCAAATTATCAAAGAAGTATATACAAGGCACAGAGGACGGCTCATATATGGTGGGCTGCTCATTCTGTGCGTATATACAGGTGTTTGGCGATACCTAACGAGTATGCATGGATGGCAGCCCACTTCTGTTATCTAACATTGTTAATTTCTCTCAGAGGTTGCCTACAGAGTTACTCGTTAAAAATCGCCATTATGAGAAGAAATCTTTTATCACTAATCGTCATCTTCCTATTCTCTTTTGCGATAGGAACAACTACTGCCCAGACGACAAAAAATCAACAATCATTTGTCACGAGTTCTATGGCAAAGAAAATTAGTTATTCTTGCCAATATAACGAACGTATGCAATGGTTCTTTGCAAATGCTAATAACATCAATTTTAGCCATGAAGCTGATAAGATACTCCGTACTTTAGACAAACACTTGGATTATGCTGAAAAATATCTGATAGCGTTATACTACAACTATGGTATGAGGATGGGATATTTTGCCTTAAAAGACATGGGGTTTACTCTTCAAGAAACGGAAAAGGTAGAAGCGGTATGGAAGAAAGAAGAAGCAAAGCAACAAGCTATTGCCGAAAAGGAAAAGCAAGAGAAGGAGCAAGCATTATTAAAACGTATCGAAGCGGACGATATATTTACGAAAGACCAACTCACGACTTTGCCTGATATTGAGATTGACATATCCAATATGGCTACATCTACCGTTTTCAATGATAAAGATGAACTAATGAATTATGACTATGATTGTATAATCAATAAGGAAGGTCATCTGTATTTGGTAAATGCTTCCGATACTCTAAAATATTCCCCAATCCAGAAATTCATTTATCATTATATCTCTGACAGCAATATTGACTTTGGCGGTTATAAATCTGGCTATATTGAAATAAACGACAAGGATATTCCTGTCAATAGTTATGTCACCATACAGTTCCGAGAACAACGATACAAGCATAGAGGATATTTAGAATTAACAATCAAAAAGAATAAGAAAACCAGTAGATGGGAATTTGTAGAAGATTTGGCTACTAAGTTACAAAGCTGGGCGAAGGAAGATGCTCAAAAAATGCAATATGATTTAGAAGCTGCTATTTATAATTGTACGGAGCTCAATAACCTTAAAGGGAAAATACAATTGAAGATGGATGTGTATAGGCGTGTATTAAAGTCTAATGTTTCTGATGAAACGGAGCTATCCTATTACTTTGATATGGAGTATTTGAAAAGAAGCGTTTGGGAAGTAGAATATTTACCGTTGAGATATAGCTTATCTTTCTAATGACCCTTATAGATTATTAACAACGCATTGATTATCCAGTATTTCATTTGGAAACAGAAGAAATGGGAACGTCCTCACGGATAGCTCCCATTTTTAGTTTCCATAATCTCATTGTATCTTTGCGACGCTTACCAGGGCAATCGTAAATCAAATTGGATGTCAAACCATTAAAAACGAAAAATTATGGAAATAGATGTATTTCAATTTTCGTACTGGGACGGCTACCAAGTTATAGCCATTTACAGTAAACAACGTATTTGATACGTTACGTTTTTCCCTATAACTGGGAATGAGAGAATGGGTCGGAGTTATTTCTTGCCTTTTCTCTTTTGAAATTTTCCACTGTCATCCCTTTCAAAACGTCTTTCTCTAATTGTGATATTTTTGTTTTGAAACAATACCTTATCAGAGATTTTACGTTATATTCTTCTTCGGTAAACATATGACGTACTTCTTCTGGAGAAGATATTTGTCTAATATCCAAACAATCTAATGTACGTGTTTTGCGTACATATGTTTCATTACCTCTAACTCCAGAAATTTCATCAACTACTTTTAATTGGTTCTCACGATATGCTTCAATTTCGGGAGAAGCCTCAAACCGTGGTTTGATTATTTGATTCTCTATCTTCATAATAAAGCGTATTTTTCTCTTTTTATACTTGAAACGATACAAAATCTTCTTCCCAAAGTTCTTTATTGAGAACAATATAAAGAATGAAAATAATGGAAAAGGAATTTGTATTGAGAATTGCCAATGAAATCAATCGCCAAATCGGATGCGGCGTAACAATGTCCGTTCAGATGTCATGGGGAATATCTAAACGTATAGCCACGTTGTATAACGATAGAGTTACGCTTGCCTTAAAGGTCAGTGGCGTATTACATAAAGGATGGGTGTATATCAGTTTAGACGAAGGACGTGATTGTTATATCATAACCTTACTTTCTAATGATAAAAAGAAAGTAATGAGTGTTCGTGATGAAGTTTATTGTGAAGAATTGGGGAGCGTCATAGACAATCTTGTAGAGCGAAAAGAGGAATGGACGGATAACGAATATGAGAAACTTGCTATGGTTGACAGTGAATATAAATTAAACCGAGATAAAGAAATATGATATAGCTGTTCCCCAGCTATAAAGAAATTGACATTATGGGATGATAATTTGTACTCAATGAGGAGCCGTACACCTCTTAAACGTAGCCAAGTTCTAATAGCCTTCAAGGTAGAGAAGCTATATTTTATAAGAAAATAGAAACAATAAACGAAAGATATGGACTGGTTAGAACAAACTCAAAATCATCGAAAGGTTCAGACTCAAAAAATGGCTGAATCACTTGGATATTTTCAAAAGGCAGAAGATGTTACCGAAGAGGAGAACGATGGAATGGACAATTCAAAAAGTAGTTCTTATGCTGGTAAATCTGATATGTTTAAGATGAGAATGTTAGGATTGCGTAAATTCAACGAACAAGACCATAAGGTTTATATTGGAGTTGAAGACGTAGAAAACTCATATATCTCTAATCAGGAAAATGGGGACATACTTATTTGTAAAATCAAGGACGGTTATTTGGTTAGCATGTTCCCTGTTGATATTAAGAATAAAGAAGGAGAAGAAAAAGAAGCCTCTGATTTATCATCAGCTATTGACATTGCTTTATTGTTCAAAGGCGATTTAGATAATGAAGAAGAGCCTGAACAGATTATGTATAAACAAGAATAAAAACAAGAAAGTCATGGATAAACAAATTTTTCAAGACGATTTGCAGACGGCTAACAAAATAGAATCCGCACGTCAAGCAAGGGAAAGACAAATCAATAAAGGAATTATGTCAAGTCCGTTACCGTCTATGAGTTCCGATATAGAAAAGGCTGTGAACTCACAATCTCTATCGGAGGATGTAAACGGTGGTGGTACGGATATTTTGTTCCCAGAGGTGGAAGAATATAAGAATCAATTGGATTCAAGTAATGTTACTGTATCGTGGATTGATTTGCAATTAAGAAACTTACAGAAACAAATGATTTATGCGCCTAATGATACCGTTATGCTCCAAATGCGAAACGTTCTACTTGATAAGAAAGAAGAACTCATAAGCGGAGAGAAAACGACATTAGAGGGCATACGCAGCGCAAAGAAAGCTAAAAGCATACTCTTATCAGCCGAAGATATTATCAATGGCAGTAAGGCACGAGACAAAGCCGTAGCATCAATCATCGAGAAGTTGAAAGAAGAGTTCGGAGATATACGTTCAGATTTGAAAGATGGAGTGCACCGTGATGGAGGTATTCTTTTTTACAAAGATGCAAATATTGTATGGGACAATAGACATTCGGAAGACGTTCCATTGTTAATCAATATTCCTTCTTCTTTCTATAACAAAGATATACAGGCAATCAAAGAACGGACGGTTCAACTTGCTAAACAATATGGTATGTACGCTCTATTTGGACAACGCAACGTAGATGCTATTATCTGGATAAGCACGCAAGCCTATTATGATGAAGATGGGAACTGGCATGATGTAAGAGCTGAACAATCAATCAAAAAGAATAAATGACATGGCTACTACAAAGAATTTAGGGCAAGTGGCAGGAGTACATATTGGCAGTATTCCTCCAGAAAATACAATACTTATTTGGTACGATAATACTCCAAGCCAGAATTGCCATAAGGTATATGATACTGCAAAAAAACATGGGTTATTCTTGACCAAAAGATTATATCATATATAACCTATTCCGAGCTTGTTAATATAGCAAAGAATGTAGGATTGTCCGTAGGTAAATTTTATCAAATAACAGACAAATCAAACGCTTTAGCGATTGCTATCACAACCACCAAAGTACAGTATGATGACGCTCTTGGTAATATTCTCATAGATGATTTAGGAACGAATATTCAATACCATGTAACTTCTTCAAACCTACAAATAGACGATATTTCGGGAGTTTTTGACGAAAATAACAAGAAATTGGTATTCCGATTCAACGAGACGGTTCCTGATTTTACTGCCGATGATTATATTATGGGTAAAATCAGTAGAAACAACGTATGGAGTTTGGCTAAATACAAACTGTCTTCTTTCTTATCGAAGGTCACAGGCAATTCAATATCTTGGAATGGTGGTTTCTATTTTAATTTTGGAACAACCCTTCGTAGTTATTTAGATAAAAAGGGAGGAGTTGTTGCCAAGGATACTTACGATACTGATATGAATCAGATAAACACTTCTATTCAGAATGTAGGTAAGGAAAATCAACAAATAATTCAGAACGCAAATACGGCTATTGAAGCAGCAGCATCTGATACGGCTGTATATAACAAGACCTTACCTTCGGATTTAGAGACAGGCGGTGAAGCCATAGATGCTGCAAAAGGAGATAGGTTGATTACAATTCTATCGAAGTTTCAACGATATATCAATAAGTTTAAGTATGCAACAGGTATTAAGATAAGTTCAAATTTCAAAGAAGCTACAGACCCAGAGTACATAAATAATAATGATACGGTTGATTCAGCCTTCAGAAAGGTACAGTATTGGTTGAAAAATATATATGGCACGCTGTCTTTGTCAAAAAACTTTCAACCAGAAACTGACCCATCATACGGCACTCCTATTCCAGAGTGCGCTCCGAATGACCCGATAGAAACTGCTATTGCTAAGTTACAAGGAGTTCTAAATGACATTGGAACTATTACGGATGGAAATATAAAATCAAAGCAAAAAGCATACAATTCCAGTGGAGAGGAAAGAGGTAGTAAGATGGAAATTGATATGCGCTCGGGTGCTATTAAGATACTTGGAGACCGATATCAAGGTGCAGGTAATAGTGCTGATGTAACGTTACAATCGGGGGCATCAAGCAATCTTTATATCTATGATTCGGTGAACTCTAAAAGTGCTCATTTAGGAGTGGACGGATTGTATGCTAACGGTGGCGGTCAAACAAGTGGTTATCCGTATAATGGACACTCAACTGCTAATCTATTCATAACAGGCAGTTGGGGTGACGCTACTCTTCCGAATATAATGGACGACTGGTATGCTGGTTTATATGCTTGGGCAAATAATAGTTATTCTGGTTCATATCCTAAATGGGTTTATGGAGCTTATATTGAGAGACTTTGTGCTGCAGGACTTCTTCTGAGAACTTCTCAGTTGAATGATTCTGATTCAGGAACAACTCTTGGAAGTCTTGGCTGTTATTACAGTTGTTATAACACGAGTGGCAATATAACTCTTAATCTTCCTGCTAAACCTCAAAAAGGTCAATGTCTTTGGATACGTCAAGTGAACGCTAATGGTATAGTTTTGAATGGTAACGGAAAAGAAATCGTTAGGAATGAAAATACTTCTGGCGGTTCTTCAAGTGTAACGGTATCAGAAAGAGGAGCTTTGTATTTTCTTTTATTTGACGGTCAATATTGGATGATGAACAAACAAAATAATTAAAGTTATGGGACAAAAAGTTAAGATATTAGGCAAATACTCCATAGATGCAATTGACTATGAAGTAGAAAAGAAAAGAGCCGAATCAACAATGAAAGACAGAATTGAAAGTTTAGGCACTACTTTGGAAGAATTGAAGAGAATAAATAGCAAAAAAAAGAAAACGGAAGATGACCTCAAACTTCTTGATGCCGTTATTGCTATTGAAAAGGAGTACTCAGATACTATAAATCAAATAAATGAGTATAAAGAACTGATAACTTCTGCTGTTCCTGATTTTACAGAGCTTGACCAAGCAGTTCCTTATTACGAGGAAAAAGAAGGCAAGATTTATATGTCATGGGAGATACGAAAGAATGAACCAACGAGAGTTATTCAGAAAATAAATGATTTGAAAAAGGAGTTATCCGATAGCGATTACAAAATCGCAAAATGCTATGAGGCAAGTTTATTAAATCAAACAATTCCTTATGATATTGAAACTTTATATAGTGAGCGTCAAGCGAAACGTGATGAGATAAATCGTTTGGAATCATTGCTTCCCAGTGATGACGGAATATTGAAGGCAGGTCTGTCATCTTAAAACTAAAAAAGGAAATAATACAAAAGGGCGGTTATTCATGCAATAGTCGCTCTTTCTTTTTGTACTTCACTTTCCGCAGTTATAAAGGATACAAAATATTCAATAAACAAATACGTATAACTTATGGCAGGATATGATGATACCTATAAGATGATTGTCAGTACGCTTATGGGACGTCCAAATGGGACGGAAATTCAACCCGAAAACCACCAAGCGTATGCTCTGAATATGTTAAACTATATTCGGAGTTTAGAATTGGTTGCTAATGGGCCACTAATCGGAGTAGCTCAACCTGATACGCAACCTGTTCAGCCTGATAATAGCCGTGCAGCATATATTGCTGGCGTGGCTCAAAATCGTACCGTTACATTCCAAAACTTCTATGACTATGAGGGAAATCCTATTTCCATCACCACGGGAGAGATGGAAGCCTATTTTGCGGTATTCGTTTGGAATGGTCAATACTGGACGGCAACATCTGTTCCGACTAACATTATAAGCCAAGCGGAAAATGCCACGTTCTATTATCGGTATAACATACGCAAGACTTACACCAGCATAGCAAACATGAATGCTGACAAAACCAATCCTATTGGAACAGATGGTACGAGAATCAATATTGGTGATTTAGTTTCGGTGGTAAATTCTACGAACGGAGATGAGAATGGAATTTATAGCTATGAAGGTTCAGAAGAAGGTTGGCAATTCCAAGGAGGTATAAATGTAGCCATAAAACAAGAGACAGGGCAGAGTGCTAATGATGTTATGTCCCAAAAAGCTGTAACAGATGAATTGAATGCTTTAAGGACAGAATTTCAAAACAATTTAACATCCGCCATCAATACGGAAGTCGCCTCAAGAAATCAAGCTATATCTAATGCTATCAATACGGAGGTCACAAATAGAAATGATGCCATTGCTGCCACGGAAATTGAAATCCGAAGCGATATGAATTCCGCTGACCAGCAATTATCTAATGCTATATCAGGACTTCAAACCAGAGTAGAAACAGCCGAAGGAAAGATTGACGAAAATGAAACGGCAATTGAAACAGCTCAATTAACAGCAGATGAAGCAAAGGAAACATCCGATTTGTCTTTGCATGGAGCCACGGAACGTTTTGATGAAATAATAGAAGATGCTGATATTCTATCTCAATTATATAGTGGCACTGATGGTCAAATTGTATATGTGAGGGCAAAGAATAAATTCGCTTATGCGGTAAGCCTTCCAAACGTTCCAGAACTTAATTTCTTGTTTTATAGTAATTGGTCAACCGCTGACTCATTTATGAATTCATCACGTACAGAACCATTAAAGAATAAAATCTATATTTTAGACAAATATCTGTATGTATTTGACGGCAATGGTATTTTTGTAAAGGTTGATGATTGGGAAACTGCAATTTCAATTCTTACGACTAAGACGGATGCTATATTGGAATGTTCTGGTATATTGGAAAGCGGAGAGACGACAGATGTAGATGGGCTATATTTGCAAGAGGATGCTAAAGGTAAGATAAGAACACTCACGTTAGTAAAAAATGGCGTAGCAAGCACGGTAACACCCGAAATAGGTAAGTTTTACCTATACAATGAACTTTACTACGGATATTCAGGAAAAGAATTATCCTTAATTGGTGGCGGTTCGGGAAGTGGTTCTGGTTCAGGCTTCTTTAATGTTACGAGAGAGGTGCCGTTATCAGAAGGTTTTTACACTTTATCAACGGCTATCGAAGCATTGAGAAATGCTGATATTGATGATGAAGAAAAATCGGGAATGATTATCACCTTTGAAGTCTCTGACGGCAATTGGGAAGATTATCGTTTTGAAGGAACGGATATAAGTACATTTTATGACGTGTCTGCTTGGAAGCCTTATGGCGGTAAAGGAGCGATAAAACAAATTACTGTTTCAAGAGGAGCTTCTACAAATGTGCTAACTCCAGATGAAAGTGGGAACGTAAATCTTGATATTCCGGTCGTAGAGGTTGATGAGACAATAGATGAGAACTCTACTAATCCAGTTGAAAATAAGGCAGTAGCAGCAGAATTTAAGGGTATTTCAGGAAAATATGGGTCTGCCTTACGTCTCAACACCATAGGAGAAGGAGATGAAAAGGCATATTCTCTTTCCTTACTCACGGAGAGTGGAGATGAATTAAGTACCTCTGAAACATTTACTGGCGGGGGTGGTGGTTCAGTCGTGACTACTAAAATAGTTCTTACACGTCTCACTCCTAATCCTACCGTTAAAAATGGTGATACCGTTGAATTAAGTTATTCGTATGACCAAATTGATACCACCACTGGAGAGTCAACAGGAAATTCCGCAAAAGTTACGGTAACCATTGTCCGTGGCGCAACGTCATCTTCCTTCGAACAAACAATACCAGCAGGAAGTACGCAAAAGATTGATGTAACAAAATACATTGACGTTGGAACGAACAATGTACGTGTTCGTGCGGAAGTAGGTGAAGGAGAAGAAAAACAAGTTTCAAGTATATCATGGACTGTTAGCGTAGTACAATTAACACTTACGAGTTCATTCAATATTGCTACTACAATCAATAAGGGAGATAAAGTCAACGTACCTTATGCTCTGACTGGTAGTGGAACCAAAACCTTGCGTTGTTATATAGATGGCGTTGATTACGAAGACAGGAGTATCACAACCAGTACATCTAATGGCTCATTCAATATAGATACCGCTTTAATGTCGCATGGTGCACATTCTGTACAGATGGTTGCCGAATTAGAACTGGCTGACGGAAGTATCATAAAAAGTAACAGTATATATTTTGATATTGCTGTTCGTGAATCAGGTAACACTACTCCTATTATAGCAACTCGTTTTGCTTATCAAGATGGAACTATTATATCGGGAGGTAACAGACCATACATTCCTGTCAAGCAATATGATAATTATACGTTGACTTATGCTGCTTATAATCCCAGAGAAACTCCAACAACAGTAGAGATATATGAAGCAGGAACGCTTATATCATCAGCAAAAGTTTCATTTATAACCACGAAGTTATCTTTGCGTGCAATGAACTATGGAGTTGAGAGTTGCAAGTTCGTTTGCGGTACAACCCAGTATTTGTTTAATCTGAATGTCACAAAATCGGATTTGAATATTGTAGAGCCTACGGATGGCATGCAACTCAAATTAACAGCACAAGGACGTAGTAATGATGACACGAATAGGGAAGAATGGACGTATGAAAATGTGACCACTGAATTTAGTGGTTTTAATTGGGGTGGAGACGGATGGATTAACAATGCTTTAAGGCATACAGGTGATGCCCGAAGTATCGTAAAGTATAAACCTTTAGAACAACCGCTACAAAACGCTAATAATGCATTTGCATTCTTGATTAAATATAAGGCTTCGGAAGTAACGGATGATAGTGCACCAATTATCAAATGTTTGGATGAAAATGGCACAGGCTTCATTATAACTCCTACCGAAGCAAGGATGGTAACAAGAGGTAATAGCCAGCTTGCTATGAAAATGGCTGCTGAAAACATTTATGAAGTAGGGTTTGTTTCTTTCCCTATTGCTACGGATGGCTCTTCTGATTACGAGAAAGAAAATACGGAAATGGTTTACTTGTACATCAATGGCATCATGTCTGGGGCGGTTCAGCGTGGTACCTCTGATAGTATTTATCAAACTGTTCCTTCTTATATAAATATGGGTGCAGATGGAGCAACTTTAGATGTATATCTGATGCGTGGCTACAATACTTTCCTTACCGATGACCAAATGCTATCATGCTTTATTCTTGACCAGAATACGGCTGATGAGTTGCTTGATAAATATAACTCAAATAATATTTTGGGATGATAATGGCAATGTCAGCGTTGACAACGTACCGCAAGGAATGAGAGTTGTTATCATTACAGGTAAACAGGCTAATGGAGTACCAACCGTATTGCAAGCAGCGGTAACCAATAACAAGAAAACCAAATTCAACGTGGATGAAATTCTAACCTTCGTTAAAGGAGGTGATGTCAATCAGAATTTCAGATTGATTGGCGGTTGTATTTCTTTACAAGGAACTTCATCATTAGCCTATCCTATAAAAAACTATCGAATATATTTGTACAATGCGGCAAAGGTAAACGGTCAGTTGTATTTAGGATGTAATGAACAAGGCGTAGGAGGAACTTTACAAGAAACTGTATTATTTTCATTCCGTCTTGCTTCTACAAATCAATATGCTGCCGCACCTGTAAACTGTTGGTGTACCAAAGCAGACTATGCTGAAAGCTCAAGTTCACATAATACAGGCATGGCTCGCATTGTACAAGATACTCTAACAGGCATTGGTGAGCTTGTACCTCCTCAAAAATATGTAGATAGAGCGCAATATCAATATGATGTTCGTACTACGGTCGATGGTGAACCTTGCTTATTCTTTTATCGGGGAACGATTGATGAAACTCCTCAATTTTTAGGAAAGTATAATTGGAACAATGACAAAAGTACGGAAGCCGTATTTGGATTTTTGGATATTCCTGGATACCATGACCAAGACTGGGTTACGGAGAAGTTTGAGGGCAAAAATCCTACCGAGTGTTGGGAGTTTCTAAATAATGACTACCCAATGGGGATGTTTCTTGATGATGATTTTGATACTAAGGGCGATGATGGCGTACCAAATTGGATGAAAGTATTTGAAGCACGTTTCCCAGACGATGATGACATTAATGCAGAATATGAGGCAGGAACCAAGAAGCCTACTTATCTTGAAGCCGTGGTAAAATGGGTCAAAAGCACCGACACTACCGAAGCAGGATTATCAGAAGCCGAGAAGACAGCAAGAGCCCAAAAGTTCCGCAATGAATTAGCAAACTATTTTGATGTAAAATATCTGTGCGACTATTACGAGTTTACAGATATGTTTGCTTGCGTTGACCAACGTGTAAAAAAATATGATGATGGCATTTTGGTATAGTCCAGATGTAGATAAGATGCTTGCTTACATGATATTCTATGACAACGATACTATTCTTGGGTTGCGTAATGACGGACGTTTGAAGTACAATTGGGATGTAAATGAGAATACTGTAGATACAGAACTTTCAACCGTGGATAAAACGGTATATGCCTTTGCTGGTCATGATTCAGTTCTCTGGAAGAACTTGCGAGAACAATTTCCGAATGAATTAAAAGCGGCATATGTCAGATTGCGTAGTAAACTTACCAATGACAACATCTTCCAAATGTTTGACGAAGAGCAAAGCGATAAGTTTTGTGAACGTGTTTATAATTTGGACGCTTTGAATAAATACGTTGACCCGAAAACTCTTGGCGTGGAGGTTAATCAGGATGGACAAATAGTGAACGTTAAGTATTCTTACTTGGAAGCAATGCAAGGAAGTCGAACAGCTCACCGACACTGGTTTGTAATCAACCGTATGGGACTGTTCGATGCTTGGGGAAGCACTGGACAATATACCGCTACGGATATATCGTTTAAGGGAAATTCTGCGGCAGGAGCCACGGTAAGAGCTGTAGCTGCCCGTGAATTTTACTTCGAGTTCAGACGAGAAGGAGAAACCATGACGCATGATAAAGTTATAAAAGACCAGGTTTGGAGCTACACGTATAATCAAGTCGCTAATATTGGTACTATATTCCATTTGTTCGGAGGTACTTGGATGAAGAAACTTGATTTATCTGATTGGGGCGGTTTTACCGATATGAACATTCCAGTACTTCCTATTTTGGAAGAATTGATATTGGGTAATAGCAATAAATCATATTCTCTGACTGAATTAGTCATTGGAACAAAATTACCAATGCTACAAAAATTGGAGATTGTGAATTACACCAACCTTCCATCTATTGATTTATCGGGTTGTACAAGAATTGAAAATGTAAATGCTACTGGTTGTACAACATTATCAACGATGACATTTGCGCAAGGTGCTCCTCTAAGTTCTTTACACTTGCCTATCAATTACCAGACATTGACCTTACGTTCTCTGCCTCAAATCACACGTTCAGGAATAACGTTTGACAATATTCGTTCCGTTACAGGATTATGGGTAGAAAACTGTTCACAGTTGAATGGTTTTGATTTATTCAAAGAAATGTTTGCTTTGAATAATAGAGCTATAAAGTATATTCGTTTAACGGATGTCAATTTAGAAGGAGATGGAAGTGATTTGAAATCTTGGTACGATGCAAGACTTGGAGGTATTGATGCACAAGGAAACATTGTAAATAACAAGTGTAAAATCGGAGGGTATTATCAATTGACTTCTTATTTGGATGATGCTACGTTTAATAATTACGTTGAGCGATTTGATGAATTGAACATTCGTCAGCCTCAATATACGATAATAAGTTGCGATGATACCGTATCTGATGATGCTAATTATACCAATCACGATAATAAAACTGGTTATGAATATAGCAACGCATATTCACCAAGTGGTCATATAAGCAAAATACTAAGCAAACGTTATGGGTGTCTTGGTAAACAAGCAACAAAAGGCACTATGACCATATGTAAATTAAACGACAAAGATTTCAATTATTATGCTGATGGAGCAACGGTTGGAAGCTCAACGCCTGCCAAGTTGGATAGTACCGAAGGAGACGCTTTCATGTTTGAACCTGAATATTGGTATAAAGGAGTGAATGATATTTTAGGAGCATTCTCCGATGGAGTTAGCAAGAAGTATTCATGTTACAGCAGCAATGACGATATACCTGATACCCCTTCCGTGGATATTATGACGATGGAAGACATAAAGAACTTGAATGCTTATAATAAGGGATATAAAATACTGACTGGTAAAACGACAGTGATAGAAGCTACTTCTCAAGACAGCAATTACAGTATATGCAAAATAGACGTTAGTCAGTATAAATATGTACGTTTCCCTACCGTTCTTGGAACAAGTCTCGTTGGTTCTGTAGTTGCCGATGCAAATGATAATGTCATAAGGGATATTCTCATAGGAACATTGGATTCTAAGTTCGTGAATGGGATGTATGTAATCTTATCTGTCCCAGAAAATGCCAAGACACTTTATTTCTCTATTCACAACAATGCAGAATTTGATTACGTAGTGCTTTCCAATTCATCCAAGGTAGAGGATATGGAGCCAGATTGGGTTAAGCACGAGAAATGCTTGGTAGGCATGTTTGAGGCAATAAATATAGGTAGTAAACTATATTCTGCCGCTTACGGTGTAGCAGGTGTTAATAATCTTACTCAACCAGACTTTTCTTCATACGCCATAGCCAGAAATCTACAATTAGTGGATTGGGAAATGCACAAAGATGTTGCAAACTTATTCTTTGCAAAGTATGGAAGAAGGGATTCACAAGACCAATGCGGATATGGACAGAATACGAATCAACGAATAGTAGGTTCAAGCGCATTCTTGGGTATGACAGATACCATAAATCAAAATCACGCCACGGAATACGCTTGGTATTATAATGAAAATGGAGAGTTGGTAAGAATACCTTGTACACGTAGTTTAGGGTATGAAAACTGGTGGGGAAACCTTGCTGAGTGGATGTCTAAAGTAGGTTTACCAAATACGTCTGAAGACCAATTCAAGTACGCCATTACTATGCCTGACGGTACGGTGAGAAAAGTTTTGAGTAGCACGGCTTCAGGTAACTATGTCAAGTCCGTTTATCATCAGAAATTCATGGACGTGATAAATGTTAGCAATAGTAATGGAAGTAGTACAACTTTCTATGCAGACCAACAGAATATCAGTAATGCGGCTAATAGAGTGGTGTATCGGTCGTACAACTATGCGATTGCTCATGGCGGTGTCTCGTCTGCGTCTGCGTATTACGATTCATCGTCTTCGAACTCGAATATTGGTTGTCGGCTCGCCTTCCGTGGCGCCATCGTCATTGCGACAAGCGTATCTGCGTTTAAGGCGTTACCAACCGAATATAACGTATAGCGAAAAGCGGATGGCGTGTGAGTTGTTGGCATTTATGACAACTAACACGTCACGGCTTTCAATTTTTACAAGTATAAATAACACAAAGGCGGATTTTCCCAAAGCACTGGTAGGTGTATCGGTCGAACAACAATGCGAATGCTAATGGCGGTGTCTCGTATGCGAATGCGAATAACGATTCATCGAATGCGAACACGAATATTGGTTGTCGGCTCGCAAACAATTTAATTATAACGCAAGTAAAAAGAATTTGGGCGTACAACGACGAGGACGTGTCCTCAACGTAGAGCTCAGGGAAATGAACCTCACTAACAGCAAACTATTAAGGTTTGGAAAAGTGAAAAATAAAGCGTTGGGTAGAGTTTGGTAGGGTATATTCAGATATGCAGCCGAAGAAGTCAGACCCAGGAAATTGAAGGAATATGAAACGTGAAAGAGATATAATAAGAGAAATTGTTGAACCTCATAATTTGTACAACTCTATATCCGTTGTTTTGCATGGCAAGAAACGCAAAAGAACTCGTATAGGTCGTTGGATTATGACTAACAGGGAACTTGTTGTAGATATTCTTTCAAGACAAATACAAGATGGTACTTTCCGAATATCAGGTTATAAAGAACGGATAGTGACAGATGGACCAAAAGACAGGAAGGTTCAAGCAATACCGATAATAGAGAGGATTGGCGTAAATGCGATAATGAGCGTTGTTGAGCAAAGGGTATTCCGTAAATACATACGCACAACTTCCGCTTCTATTAAGAATAGAGGAACTCATGACCTTCTTAATTATATTCGTAGAGACATACACCAATACCCAGAGGAGATGAGGTATGTCTATAAGTTTGATATTACGAAGTTCTATGAAAGCATATGGCAAGACTTCATGATGTATTGTTTACGCAGAATGTTCAAAGATAAGATTTTGCTTACTATTCTTGAGCGTTTTGTGCGAATGATGCCCGAAGGGTTAAGTATTGGGTTACGTTCTTCTCAGGGATTTGGTAATATGCTTCTTTCTATGTTTCTTGACCATTATTTGAAAGATGAAAAAGGATTGAAGCATTTCTATCGTTATTGCGACGATGGTACCTCGCACGCAAAAACAAAGAAGGAATGTTGGATGATACGGAACTACGTTCATCAGCAAGTAGAGCTTATGCATTTGAAAGTAAAATCCAATGAACGTGTATTTCCTATTTCCGAAGGTATAGACTTTTTAGGATATGTAATATACCCTACGCATACCAGATTGCGTAAACGAAATAAAAAGAATTTTGCGAGGAAAATTCACCATGTAAAAAGTATAAAAAGGAAACGTGAGCTTATAGCATCATTTTATGGGCTTTGTAAGCACGCAGATTGTCGAAATTTATTTTATAGATTAACTGGTATAAGAATGAAAGATTTTAAGGATTTAGGCATAAAACCCAAGTATGCTGACGGAAAGAAACGTTTCAAAGGCAATCAAGTATCTATCCGTGATTTGGTAAATACTCCTATTGTTGTATTGGATTTTGAGACAGGCGTCATTCCTAAATTTGAGAAAGAGGAGTATGATAGCAAAATCACAAAAGCAAGGAATGAATATGAACGTTTGAAAAATAAATACCATGACAACATTCCAGAAGATATTGACTTCATCAATCCTGATGAAATTCCTCAACCCGAAGGTCGATATGTCGTGCGTATTCTACATGAAAAAGAAGAAAAGAAGTTTTTCACGGCTTCAAAAGATATATGGTCAGTATTAGACCAAATTAAAGAGCAAGGAGAATTGCCTTTCCGAACAGTTATAAAAGCGGAAAGATACGGTAACGGAGGAACTAAATATATATTCACATGAAAAGAGTAGATGGAAGTATTGAGGTTTTATTGCTGGAATGCGTGAATCCTAAAAAGAATAAATGGCGTGTACGTTGGGATGTTCAAAAGACGGAAGAAGATTCAAACAGCGCCACGTATATGGAAGAAGAGTTTGACCACCAGCCTACGATTGACGAGATAAAATCGTTGATTATTGGATGGTATAATTCGCAAATAGATAAAGACATTTTATCTGGTATGACTTATAATGGAGTTCAAGTATGGTTATCAAGCGAAAATCAATTCAACTATAAAGCTGCCTACGATTTAGCCATTCAAACAAATGGAAAATCATTGCCAGTTGTATTTAAGTTTGGTACAGAAGATGAGCCTGTATATAAACAATTCAATACCTTAAATGAATTGACAAACTTTTATAGCCAATCAATAACGTACGTACAGAATGCCTTGGCTAAGGGATGGCAAGTGAAAGACAGTATAGATTTTAGCAAATACAAAATATGAAAAAGATTTGGGATTGGATAAAGGCTTCTAACCGATGGAAGCATTTTGCTGGAGGCGTTATCATTGGCGTAGGAGCAGATTCAAATTATTGCGCTGCTTATGCTGGCGTAGGCGTTGCTTCTGCTCTTGAATTAAAAGATAAACTTTGGGGCGGTAAATGGGATTGGATAGACTTTGCCCTAACAGTATCGGGTGTTGTAGTTGGACGTTTAATTAGAATTGCTTTATGAACTCTTCCTTTGTGATTATTTTGTTATCTTTTGCTATATTGATAGCATACGTAGTGTATTCATTGGTAACGTTGAAAGTAATGCCAGAAAGTTTATCCGAAACTTACTACCGATTGAATTACAAAAAGAAAGGATTGGGAAGATTATTTCCGATAACAATGTTCATTTGTGCTGCCACGCTTTTACCCATATGGCTTGATTATTCTAAGGATAATTTTCAATGGCTGGTTTTTCTTGCTTGCTCCGCCACTCTTTTCGTAGCCGTTACTCCTAACTACTACGAAGGATTGGAAAGGCAGGTACACTATGGAGCAGCAGTCGTATGCTGTGTTTCAGCTATATTATGGACTATGTTATCGGGAACATGGTTCATACCGATAATAAATTTCGCATTAGCTCTTGGTTACATGGTTATGTACAATCGGAAGAAACAAATAGTATTCCTAATAGAAATAGCCACTTTATTTTCAGTATATATATCCATGCTATTGCAATAAACTAAGTTGTTGTATCTTTTGAGGAAGGAACGAGAAATTCAAGCTATTTCTTGTTCCTTTTCTTTTTACACTTTGGCTTGATTTGTATAGCACGTGCCATAAATAAATCAAAGTTTTCGGGATGTTCCACTGGTTGCTTCAACTTCTCCGATGGTTGTAATTCGATAGCCATTGCTTTCATAAGTTCTTCGACATTTGGTTCTTTCTTTCGTCTCATCTTATTAAACTTTGATACGTTATACGATGTTTTGAATTACAAAGTAACAAATTAAATCGTTCATCTTCACCAAGATTGCGTGTATTATATCGAAAACTGAATTCATTAAAATATCTTTGTAGATGTTTACGGCTAAGATGGTTGTATATTCCATTTATAGACCGTTTGGCTATGCTCCAAAAGCCTTCGATATTATTAGTATAAGCGTCCTCATCAACGTATTGTCCGTGACCGTGGTCAACAATATAGTGCTCATACAATTTATCAATAGTTTTATATCCTACCCATTCATCCGAGAAAAGCGTGGCGGAACGGTCAACAGCTCTTAAAATAGGAACTGTAAGGGATTTATAGGAAGTGTCACGGACGACTTTGCAAACCACGTTGCCGCCTCTTTCCAGCATGCCCATGACGGGAACTTTATCTTTGAAGCTCCGACCTTGTGAGTTCTTTACTTTCTTGTTGCGATGACGATTTTTATTCTTACCACCAACGAAAGTTTCATCCAACTCAACTTCTCCTTCAAGTTTCTCGTCCATGACGATTTTGAAGTTTTCCCGAATACGTTGACTCATGAACCACGCAGTCTTTTGTGTCACGGAGATGTCCTTTGCCAGTTGTAGTGATGAAATTCCCTTCTTGTGAGACGTGATAAGATAGATAGCCACGAACCATTTGCGGAGTGGCGCTTTACTACCCTCAAACATTGTTCCTATTCTGACGTTGAAGTTCTTACCAGTATTCTTGCAACGGTACATTCCATCGCCACGTTTGTAAACTTTCGATGTAGGGTCATACGGAGAAACTGGAATACCGTCTTTCCATATATGCTTTTCAAGATGCTCAATGCAGCTTTCTTCCGTTGGGAAGGCTTGCAATAAATCAAATAATGACTTGAATTCACCAATAGCTTTCATATACAACAACTTTTATTCTTTGCTATATATAACTCTGGTGGAAATTTAGTTGTCAACAACAACTATTGCCACGATACTTCTATATAGTGTGGCACTCGTGGCGTGGCTCTTAAAATCCTTTTATAAAACCTTGCTAATAAAGATGATAATTGCGATAAATATGTATCTTTGCATTCATAAAAAGAAGAAAGTAATGCGGTTTGTCCTAAATGCAATAAAGTCGTACAACTTGCTTCTTCAGATAAAGAGTACATAAAAATTAGCAAACCTCAAAAGAACCAATAGGACATCCTTTAATATCAGGTAGTCTTATTATTGTTCCTTTGGGAAGAGATTGTATTGATTTCCAATCATTCTCAATGACATCAACACTCTGTAAAGGAAAGTATTTGCGACAAAATGACCTATAATCATCAAAGGTAAATTGCGTATGTTCCTTTTCTCTATAATATGGATTGACATTGTCTCGCATTTCGGTTGAAATTATTGTTCTATTCATATTCTATAAATGTTTTTATTAGTAACTTTGTCCAAAAATTAACCTTTATAAATCATGGATAGAATATCAAACCGCCAAACGACATGGCATCTCATCAATATTAAAGCAAGAAGGGAACAAAACACGAGTCATTATGTCGATGTATTTCGTAGATTATATGATGAAGACCCATTAATTAGCCTTCCACGTGAAAAATGCGAAAGTCTTAAATCAATGACATTTAGTGAATCATTAGATGAGAATCATGAGCCTAAGTGGATTAAAGCAATCCTTTTATCATATACAATAATTGATCCCAATGCCTTTTATAATAAACGAAGTCAAGAAGATGTGAATATGGATGATTGGGATTCAGATATTGTCGCTAATAAGAAGGAAGCCGAATTATTCTTCATTCCATCGGTTCACACGCTGGTAGTAAGACGTAATAGTGCTATTACTTTAGATAATATTGTACTTTATCTTTCGGAAGCATTGAATCGTATAGAACCAGACATGTTTGATGTTGACATCATAGTTGAACGTGACATATTGGATAGAATACTTAATGCGCATGCCGTTTATTTTGTAGAAGCTAATATTTCATTTTCTAATCCAGGACATACAAATGGTTTTATATCTGCATTTGATAATAAATTAAGGAGTATGGATCCAGATAAATTCACGATTGTAGCCAAAGGTTCTAAAGACCATCCGTTAATTAATGAAGATGATGGTATGCTTCCTGCGATAGTTAATATGTCAGAACGAGATGGTAATATAAAGGCTACGATTCAACCGACAGAAGGTTCAAAATTAGAAAAGATAGATAGTAAATACCATCCACGTGTACTAATTATACCTCAAATTATAAATGACGTTTCATCAACTATATATAATACGATAAGAACGTTATTTAGTGATTAAAACATTAAGCGATGAGCAAGCCGACTTCTATTTTTGGATGGAAGAGTGTACGTCATAACTATGGCTGGAAAGGCATTCTTTTGGACAGTATATTACCAGTAGTAATTTCAACATTATTATGCGCTGTAATGTATTGTAAAGATGCAGACATATTTTTGCAATTGAAGCATCTTTTATCGGTAGGAATTTCGATAGTTCCTGCAATGGTTGCTCTAATATTAACAGCATATACGATTATGCTGACTTTTATAATTGGCGATAAATTTGCTTCAATCAGTAAAACTGATGCAGGAAAGAAACTTATTCAAGATTTGAATTCAAGTTTTGCAGCCTGTTTATTCGTGTCCACTATCTCTATTATAGCAATGATTATAATATCCAGTATTGCTAATATGGATATAGAAATAAAAGAGCCGAATATCGTTAATTATCCTGTGTATTTCTTTGTGTGTTATCTATTAGTATATTCCGTTTCAATCCTAATAGGAATTGTTATTGACATTTTCAACAGTGGTCAAACAATCTTATTAGAAGATAACGATGATGATAGGAAATAATGCTATTTAGGAATACCGAAGTATTTATCCCACTCTTCGGCTTCTTTGACTAACTGATTGTAATCATCTGCACATTCATCTAATGAACGTATATCACCTGAAAGTTCTGCATTATAGAGTTTAGCAAGTATAGAGTTAATTGAATTTAGAGCATCGTAATCTAATTGCTCTTCAAGTTCATGAATTTTCATGATTTCTCTTTTTTTTAAGTTGTTAATACAAACAATTGGATTTACGATTGCATATTCTGTGGTGGGAACTGCGTCGCAAAGATACGAAAGAATCATGAAATAGGAAAGGAGCTACTTGGGAAAGTATCTCCTTTCTTTATCTTCCCAAAGTTCTTAATATAAACCTTTGCAAGCCGTATGAAACTCATAAATATTGTTAATACGCTGCGGAAAATGAGGCGTTTTTGTTACCACGGAATTTAGGGTATTGTCGTATATAGTTACCTTTATTTTTAATTTAAATTGTTTTTATTGATAATGTAAAAAAGATTCAGTTCTATCGGTTTTATAAAATCGAAAAGGGATGTATAAAAACGGGGATCGGATGTCAACATGCAGTATATGCATTCCATTCGTTTTAATTCCATGACGTTTTTCTCCGGTTTGATTTTCCTCTCCAAATAAGGTATCATTGATATATACAGGCTCTGCATATATGGCGTGCATGGCATTTTCATTATATCGGCAGGGATTTTATCTTTTTCCGGCAGGGATTTTTTGTTATAGCAATTATTATAGAATTCAGACAAGAATGGCTTGTTGAACCCGATATAGATACCGCAAAAAGATTCATTATCACAGTCCTTTGTTTGGAAAGTGGCTGTAGTATTCGCCTGCAGAAATACGCATTCTCCTTTTTCTACTGATATCTTTTTATTCTTACATTTGATCGTCAATTTTCCGGAATACATAAAAAATATTACCGGATAAGGGATTTTAATATTTTGGGCGGTATCTTGTCCTTGACTATATATATAATCAAAATAGATATCGGGATTGCCGGCAGAACCGGATATGCGATTTTGTATATCCATGAATGATTTTTATACTTATAATTTACGATACAAAAATAAAACGAAAGCCTTACAGTGTTTTTGCTATAAGGCTCATATTTATTTATTGTGAAGTGCAAAGGCGACTTTTTATGTTAAATGTTTGTTTGCAGGTGAATATCCGAACTGTTTTTTATATGCCGAATAGAAGTGCGAAAGGTTTTTAAAACCTACTTCCATATATACATCGCTCGCCTTCCTGTGCTCGTTTATCAACTTATCGTGAGCTACCTGAAGACGTTTATTGATAAGCCATTTTTGCGGCGTAACACTACTTATTTTAGAGAAATCCCGTTTGAATGTTGCAAGGCTACGTCCTGTATAGGTAGCGATATCTTCCATCGTGAGATCGTACATATAATTTTCGTTCAAAAACTCCATAATGTCTATCTTCCAAGGTTCGGTAAAGTCGAACAAAATGGGATAAAATTGCTTATCAGTATTCAGAAGCGAATAAATACCTTCCTGCAACTTCAATTGTATCACCTCTTCGGTAGGTTGTATCCCCGAGTCGAAATAGGGGGTAAGTGACTGGAACAGACTGGTTATATCGGGTCTGCTCTCAATCCTGAAAACACTTTTTCCCGGATCTGATACACTTTTAGGTATATCGTTCTTATTAAGCTTGGTATTGTAAAATTCGCGTAACAGATTACGTTTAAAGACAAGGGTTATCCCTTTGTATTGTTCTGTACCCGAGGGCTTTTTATACATAGTCGTACGATGATCGCGACGTATAAAAGCGCATTCTCCGGGATGAACGATTGTTTGCGTTCCGTCCTCATCTATGAGATATTCTCCTGAATACAGATAGATTAAAGAATGATCTTTATTAGCATGTATGCAAGATGTATTGTCATTAGAAAAGCACGACAAAAATATGCCGGAATATCCTAAAGTTTCTACCCGTACTTTCTGTTCCATAATAATTTCTGTTGTAAATATTACAAATATATGAAACATTTATAATTCTTCTTTCGTTCACAAGCTCAAATATATTTGCTCAGAAGGTCATCTTTATCTTTAATGTAAAGTGCAAGTATCTGTACAGATAAACTTGCACTCTATACTGACTCTATATAATTTTCTTATTAAAATTTTCGAGTAAGAATTTGTCACCTTTTGCCGGTTCAACGATTGCATACTTCGCAACGTTGCAAATTTGCATTTCGTCTAAGGCATCGACCAGATTCTTAAAAGAAGACGCTTCGGTAGGTTTAATAACAACGATAATGCTCTCGTCCGATTTCTTCAAAGCATCCATCTGTTGTTTAAAATCCATATCCGATATCTCTTTATGCAACCGCTTTCTTTTCAGATCTATTGATTTAGCGACCAGCGACCGGTTTCGATCCAACAATATGTTCCGCAGACCACTTTCACTGAAATCTGTTGTATTAAGAGTCGAAGAATTCCCGTAATCGGGTTTTCCGAAATAATAATATACCTTGTCATTCTCACCCAACAGTAACGTAATTGTTTTCGATTCGGGAATGGCGTTGGGAACATCCACTATTTTCTCTTTTGTCGGAAGAACAACATCCATCACCTGAGGAATACTCAGTGTAGTACAAAACATAAAGAATGTTATCAACAGCATATTCATATCCACCATCGGTGTAAAATCAACTCTAAGGTTCATTCTCGCAGGTTTTCCTTTCCTGCCTCTTTCTCTGCCATTGGTATTTGATATTTGAGCCATGACTATAGTTTTTTAAGTTTAACAATCCGTTTCTTTATTTTATAGATGATCGTTTAATCATAATTCCATATCATACGGACACATATTTTCTTATATCTTTGTCTTTAAATGGAAAGAGCAATAAAACACACATTCGGAAAAGAAGAAAAACTATGCGGAAAAATCAGCATTGACAAACTGTTTTTGTCAGGAAAAAGTTTTATTTGCTACCCGTTGAGGATCGTTTTTCTTGAAAGGGAAAGGGAAAAGGATAACGATGCTTCTGTATTAGTGAGCGTGTCGAAAAAGAAATTCAAACGTGCTGTCAAACGCAACAGAATGAAAAGATTGATACGAGAAGCATACAGATTAAATAAAACAGGCTTCGTTAACATATGTAGCCAACATAATACAGGACTGGATATTGCATTTCTTTATCTGAAAGACGAACTGACAAATTATCAGGAAATAGAGGAGTCAATGCTAAAAGCGATAACTGTCCTAAACGAGAAATTGCAGAAGAATGAAAACCATAAATAAAATATTATCGCAAATTTTTCTGCTGCCTATCTACTTTTATAAGTATTGCATATCGCCTTTGTTCCCCTCATCCTGCCGTTTCACTCCGACATGTTCGGAATACGGTTTGCAAGCAATAAAAAAATACGGAGCGTTTAAGGGATTTTGGTTAACCCTGAAGCGAATCTCGAAATGCCATCCATGGGGAGGACACGGATATGATCCCGTTCCGTAATCAGATAAAAAAATACCTTTGGATAAATTATCCAAAGGTATTTTTTCCTATTATAAATCGAACAAATTACTCTAAAGCAGCAGCACCGCCTATAATATCGAGCAATTCGTTAGTGATCGATTGTTGACGGGTTTTGTTGTACTGAACAGTCAGATCCTGAATAAGATCGTCAGCATTCGTCGTAGCAACCTGCATAGCCATTGTACGTGCAGCATGTTCCGAAGCTACGGTATCAAGCAATGCGGCATATAATCTCGAAACAAGAACTTTCGGAATCAACTCCGATAAAATCTCGTCACGGGAAGGTTCGAGTATATAGTCCGACTGATAAGCAGAATCATTGCCCTCAGGTTGTACCTCTGAAACATCAAACGGTAAATAAGTTTTTTGGACAATGATCTGACTTGCCGTAGATTTAAAATGATGGTAAACCAAAACAATCTTATCCAAATCTTTTCGCAGGAATTTATCAATCAACCCCTGAGCCAATTCAGCCACAGGCTCATAAATTGGTTTTTCCAGCATTTCCTGATAGCTGCCTTCTGATTTAATTTTCTGTTTTTTCAGAAGCTCTTCGATCTTTTTCCCGACGGGATATATCAATATATTATCCGCATCCGTTTCTTTTCTCAAACCAGAATAAACACTTCTGAATTCCTTAAAAACGTTTGAATTAAAAGCACCGCATAAGCTGGTATTTGATGAAAAGACAACCACAGCTACTTTTTTCACTTCTCTTTGTTGAGAAAAAGGAGAATCAAAACCAATATCAGAAGACAATAAATTCGACAATATCGAATTCAGTTTCTCCGAATAAGGCAAAAAGTTGGTTATTGCAGCCTGTGCCTTATGCAATTTGGCTGATGCGATCATTTTCATCGCAGAAGTTATCTTCCTCGTACTTTTTACCGATGTAATCCTGTCTTTTACTTCCTTAAGAGATGCCATAATATACCGTCATTATTTTTTGTACTGTGCAGCAACACCGTCCGCAACTTTTTTAATTATCGCAGTCACTTCGTCGTTAATCGTACCTTTCTTCAACAGATCCAATACATCTTCACGATGCTGCATTTCTAAAACTTGCAGAAATTCCGTTTCAAAATCTTTTACCTTATTCAACGGAACATGCCTTAACAATCCGTTTGTTCCGCAATACAGAATAGCAATCTGCTTTTCAACGGGCATTGGAGAATATTGAGATTGTTTCAACAGTTCAGCATTTTTCCTACCCTTATCAATAGTAAGGGCAGTCACAGGATCCAGATCACCGCCAAATTGAGTGAATGCTTCCAATTCACGGAATTGAGCCTGATCTATCTTCAACGTACCCGCTACTTTTTTCATAGCTTTTACCTGAGCGCTACCACCTACACGCGAAACCGAGATACCAACGTCAATGGCAGGACGATCCCCGGAGTTGAATAAGTTTATATCCAAGAATATCTGTCCGTCGGTAATCGAGATTACGTTTGTCGGGATATACGCCGAAACGTCACCAGCCTGTGTTTCGATAATTGGAAGGGCTGTCAGCGAACCTCCTGCTTTAACTTTACCCTTAAGGCTTTCGGGCAGATCGTTCATTTGCTCGGCAACCTCCTGTTGTTCTATAATCTTTACAGCACGTTCCAAAAGACGTGAGTGAAGATAAAATATATCGCCCGGATATGCTTCACGTCCCGGAGGGCGACGCAATATCAACGAAACTTCACGATAGGCAACAGCCTGTTTCGACAAATCGTCATAAACGACAAGCGCATGACGCCCCGTATCGCGGAAATATTCTCCGATGGCAGCTCCTGCAAATGCACCGAAATATTGTACGGCAGCAGGATCGGCAGCTGTGGCTGATACGATGATAGTATAGTCCAAAGCACCTTTTTCCTTCAAAGTATCTACAATATTGGCAACGGTTGAAGCCTTTTGTCCTATCGCTACATAAATACAATAGACAGGATCGCCGGCCTCATAATTGGTTTTCTGATTAATTATGGTGTCAATGGCGATCGCTGTTTTTCCTGTTTGACGGTCGCCGATTATAAGCTCACGCTGCCCACGTCCGATAGGGATCATGGCGTCGATAGCTTTCAAACCTGTTTGTAAAGGCTGAGTCACAGGTTGGCGGTATATTACCCCGGGAGCTTTTCTCTCCAATGGCATTTCCAATAATTCACCCTGAATATCGCCTTTACCGTCTATCGGCTCTCCCAAAGGAGTTATAACACGTCCCAGCAAACCTTCTCCCACCATAATCGAAGCGATACGCCCTGTACGTTTTACCGTAAACCCTTCTTTGATAAGGGCACTTGGTCCTAATAGCACTGCACCGACATTGTCTTCCTCAAGGTTCATCACAACAGCCTTGATGCCGTTGTCGAACTCCAGCAACTCGTTGGCTTCTGCGTTTTTCAAACCATATATGCGGACTACACCGTCTCCGACAGTCAGTACGGTACCAACTTCATCAAACTGGATTCGGTTGTCGATACCTTCCAACTGCATTTTCAGCACTTCGGAAACTTCGCTGGCTTTTATATTTTCAGACATAAATATGTTTTAAATTTAAGTTAGTAAATCATTTAGATATGATTTTTACTATTTCATCAATTATCCGACTTTTGAATTTTGACTGATAAGTTGTTCTTTTATTTTCCTCAACTGGGTCGAGATGCTTGCATCCAGCCTGTAAGTGTCGATATAAAGAATAAAACCGCCGTCAATACCCGGATCGATAACAGATTCAAATTCGAGTGTACCCGATTGTTTGGATTGCAGAAAGCTTTTCATTTTGCCAACAACTTCATCGTTAACAGGCGAAGCCGTAACTAATTTACCGACATTTATATTTTTATGCTTTCTGTACAGATCCAAATAAACAAGGCTTATCGCTTGCAAATGATTTTCTCTTCTTTGATGCAACAATAATTCCGCAAACCGGGAATATGCCTCTGACAGATTCTTGGTTCCCGCCGCAGCTTTCATCAGCTTCAATTTATCTTCAAACGCCAATACAGGATTATCCAAAGCTGCGCGCAATCCTTTGTTCTCCGTATATGCCTCGGATACATTTTTCATTTCGGCGAATAATATATCTTCTTCCTTTTTTTCCAAAGCATATTCAAACAAAGCGCGCGCATACCGCATCGATATCATTCCTGAATTCATAAAATTAAAAGTTTAAGATTTTGAAACCATTGCCTCATCGAGCAAACGATCAATCATCTTCATTTGTTCCGATTGATTGTCCAATTCGTTGCGAAGCACCTTTTCAGCAATATCGACAGAAAGAACTGCTACCTGACGACGAATGTCTTTGATGGCTTCTTCTTTCTCTGTCTGAATTTGCTTTCTTATCGCTTCCAATTCTTTTGCTCCTTCGGCACGAGCCTTTTCACGGGCTTCTTCCACTATTCTGTCACGAGTGCTTGCTGCATCAGCTAAGATTTTCGCCTGTTCTTTTTGGGTTTGAGCTAAAATAGCTTCGCCTTCTGTTTTGACTTTTGCCAACTGTTCGTTAGCTTCTTTGGCTGCATCCAACGACTTTTCTATGTACGTTTTACGTTCATCCACCATTTTTGTGATGATGGGAAAGCCGAATTTCGCCAGTATAGCGAAAACTATACCGAAAGAAATAATCATCCAAAACAGTAACCCGGTTTCAGGGAATAATAACATAGCTAATCTTTATAATTAAAGAATAAATCCACAAACTACAACTGCGAAAAGTGCAACCCCTTCGATAAGTGCCGCTGCAATAATCATAGACATACGAATATCGCCTGCAGCTTCGGGCTGACGAGCAATACCTTCCATTGCAGATCCACCGATCTTACCGATACCGATACCTGCACCGATTGCTGCTAATCCTGCTCCTAGAGCAGCTCCAAATCCTGTCAAGCTTGCTGCAGCCTGCAAAAATACTGTTAGAATTGTTAGTAACATAATTTTCTAATTTTATTGGTTATTTAATATATTTTATTTTCGTTGATTTTCAATGCTTTTGTGTATGTGGTTCTATTCTCGCCAATCCGATAAATACTGCGGACAACATTGTGAACACGTATGCCTGAATGTAAGCGACAAGCAGCTCCACTAAATTAATAAATACGGATAACACTACGGAAACAACCGTCATCGAACCGTTTATGGCAGGTCCTAAACTTACCGTAACAAATATCAGACAAGTCAAGCCCAAAACGATAGAGTGCCCTGCAAGAATGTTCGCAAAAAGACGAATCATTAAGGCAAACGGTTTGGTAAACACGCCTACCAACTCAATCGCAGGCATGATAGGGACAGGTACTTTGAGCCATGTGGGTACTTCGGGCCAGAAGATTTCTTTCCAATATTCCTTTGTTCCGAAGAAATTCACAATTATAAAAGTGAATAAAGCCAAAACAAATGTAACGGCTATATTGCCCGTCAGGTTCGCACCTCCCGGGAAAATCGGGATCAGCCCAAGCAGGTTATTCAGAAAAATAAAGAAAAACGCTGTTAACAGATAAGGCGCAAATTTCTTATAATCTTTTCCTATACAAGGTCTTATTATATCGTCATTGACGTTCATTATAAACATTTCCATAAATCCGATAAAGCCTTTGGGCGCTTCCATCACTCCTTGTTTTGCCCGTTTTTTATACCACTTTGCGGTAGTTAAAATCAGAGTAACAAGCAATATTGATGAAAAAAGCAAAGCAGCTACATTTTTCGTAATAGAAAGATCCAGAGGACGAACTTCTTCACCCGAAGCGTTTTTTTCTACTATCTTTCCTTTATATTTTTCGCTGCCGGAGATGTAAAAACCGTTGTACTCAGATGCTCCATGATGAAACTTGGAGGATGAGAAAACATTCCATCCGCTCTCCTGCCCTTTTACAATGACTAACAACGGAATGGAGATATGCTTTCCCTTCCAGTCTGTAATATGCCATTCATACGAATCGCCAAGGTGATCGAGGATCAAATCCTTAACATTCAGTTCGGATTTTTCTCCGTCAGAAGCATTATTATCTGCCGCAATAAGAGGATTGACTCCCATTATTCCGATAAAGGACAAACAGATAATTATGTGTTTTATATAATTCATATTTACTTTATTTTTTCTCTTTAAAGTGCTTTTCTATTCTCGAAAACAGAAAAGTCTCAACAAACAAATAAAGAACGTAAAAGACAAGAAAAATAAGAACAAAATTTTTCAGGTTTTCTTTTACCGCCAATGCATAAACCGTTACAAAGATAAGAGCCAGAATGATCTTCACAACTTTTGCCATCATATAGACATTCACCATTTTCTTAGATGACACGTTCTTAATCTGTGAAGCCACGTAATACATCATTATCGACTCTGTAATGATAAAGAAAAAGATTATTCCGAAGTACCAGTTAGGGTAATACTGAGGAAAAACATAATATAGCAATGCCCCGACAACTCCTCCGGCAATCAGCCCAAAAGCAATAAGAGCAAAAATCAGTTTTACCTTGAATGAATCCATTTTCTTTTTATTCCACACAAACAGTTACGACATTGTGACTTACCTCCGCAAATCCACTTTTTATATCCACAGTTTCGGACGATCCGTTTTTTTCATATTTGATCGTACCGGCATCCAACGAAGACACTAATGGAGCATGATCAGGCAAAATACTGAATTTGCCCAATTTTCCGGGAAGGGTAACGGACGTTACTTTACCCGAAAATATCTTTTTCTCAGCAGAAATAATATTTAATTGTAATTCAGTACTCATTATTATATTCCCTTTTTACTTAGGATTATTGTTCTTCCTTAGCCTTTTCAAGGATTGCCTTGCCTTTTGCTATTGCATCTTCAATTGTACCTACATTTAAAAATGCCTGTTCGGGAAGATAATCGACTTCACCGTCCAAGATCATTTTAAACCCTTTAATCGTATCTTCTATCGGAACAATAACTCCGGGAACGCCCGTAAACTGAACCGCAACATTAAACGGTTGCGACAAAAATCGTTGAATACGCCTTGCACGGTTTACGATAGTACGGTCTTCGTCCGAAAGTTCTTCCATACCAAGTATGGATATAATATCCTGAAGTTCCTTGTTTCTTTGAAGGATTTGTTTTACCCTTTGAGCTACGTCATAATGTTCCTGTCCGACAATGTTCGGATCAAGGCTTCTTGATGTAGAATCCAACGGATCCACAGCAGGATAAATTCCTAATTCCGTAATCTTACGGCTCAATACCGTTGTCGCATCCAAGTGGCTGAAAGTTGTAGCAGGCGCAGGGTCTGTCAAGTCATCGGCAGGCACATAAACAGCCTGTACCGATGTAATAGATCCGTTCTTCGTAGAAGTAATACGTTCCTGCATCGCACCCATTTCGGTAGCCAATGTCGGTTGATAACCAACGGCAGAAGGCATACGCCCTAACAGGGCAGAAACTTCGGAACCGGCTTGTGTAAAACGAAAAATATTATCAATAAAAAACAAGATATCTTTTGGACCTCCGTCACCATGATCCGCATCACGGAACGATTCGGCAACAGTCAGTCCCGAAAGGGCTACTGAAGAACGTGCTCCGGGAGGTTCGTTCATCTGCCCGAATACCAAGGATATTTGAGACTTTTTCAATTCCTCAGAATCTACTTTAGATAAATCCCATTTCCCTTCTTCCATTCCTTTTTTGAATTCTTCACCATAACGGATTACATTAGACTCGATCATTTCACGGAGCAAGTCGTTACCTTCACGGGTACGCTCCCCCACTCCGGCAAATACAGAATAACCGTTATGCTTTTTTGCAATATTATTGATCAATTCCATAATCAACACGGTTTTGCCAACTCCGGCACCTCCGAAAAGCCCGACTTTACCTCCTTTTGTATAAGGAGCCAGTAAGTCGATAACCTTTATTCCTGTAAACAGAATTTCGGTATTTGTTACCAGATCTTCAAATTTAGGCGCCTCGCGATGGATTGGCAACCCGTCTTTTTTATTAACGTCACTCATTCCGTCAATGGCATCCCCGATTACGTTCATAAGACGCCCTTTCACTTGTTCTCCCGTCGGCATGGTTATAGGCAATCCCGTGGGAACAACCTCAAGTCCTCTCTTAAGTCCATCCGTACTATCCATAGCAACAGTTCTCACCGTATCTTCACCGATATGTTGCTGAACCTCTACGATCAAAATACGTCCGTCAGTCCTTTTTACTTGAAGAGCATCATGAATTTTCGGCAAGTCCGCGGAAGCGTCCTTTGTGTCGAAAAACACATCGACAACAGGACCTATGACTTGCGATATATGCCCAATAATTTGTGACATAAGCTAATTTCTTTTATTATATTTATTATTTATTTCTTTTTTATCAAGATACCAAAAACTGATAACCTTTCTTTAAAGGCAGAGCAAATATAGGGAATATTTAATTTTTTAATTTATTTTTGTTCAGAAAAAAGTAAGTACACTTATCATTTTTAATCATTAGTAACAATACGCTTTTTAACTATTTAAAAAATATAAAAAAATGGGAAAAGTTCTAATAATAGGAGCTGGCGGAGTCGGAACAGTTGTTGCACATAAAGTAGCACAAAATTCTGACGTTTTTACCGAAATAATGCTTGCCAGCAGGACAAAATCAAAATGCGATGCCATTGCAAAAGCTATCGGAGGGAATAAGATAAAGACCGCACAGGTAGATGCAGACAATGTAGAGGATCTGATCAAACTATTCAAATCTTATCAACCGGAATTAGTCATAAACGTAGCGCTCCCGTATCAGGATCTGACGATAATGGATGCCTGTCTTGCCTGTGGGGTGAACTATCTTGATACCGCAAATTACGAACCTAAAGAAGAAGCAAAATTCGAATACAAATGGCAATGGGCATATCAGGATAAGTTCAGACAAGCAGGGTTAACTGCCATTTTAGGTTGCGGTTTCGATCCCGGAGTAACAAGCGTATTCACGGCATATGCGGCGAAACACTATTTCGATGAGTTACATACTCTGGACATAGTAGATTGCAATGCAGGAGATCACGGGAAAGCATTTGCTACAAATTTCAACCCCGAAATTAACATCAGGGAAGTAACCCAAAAGGGAAAATACTGGGAAAACGGGAAATGGATCGAAACAGAGCCGCACGAAATACATAAACCTCTTACATACCCGAACATCGGACCTAAAGAATCGTATGTGATTTATCACGAAGAGCTCGAATCTCTTGTAAAGAATTTCCCGACATTGAAGCGTGCACGTTTCTGGATGACGTTCGGGCAGGAATACCTTACACACTTGCGCGTAATACAAAATATAGGTATGGCACGAATTGACCCTGTAATGTACAATGGCGTCGAGATTGTTCCGATCCAATTCTTAAAAGCCGTACTTCCCGATCCGGGCGAACTCGGAGAAAACTATAAAGGACAAACGTCTATCGGTTGCCGTATAAAAGGGATCAAAGACGGGAAAGAACACACCTATTATATATATAACAACTGTTCGCATGAGGCTGCATATAAAGAAACAGGCACTCAGGGAGTAAGTTACACGACAGGAGTTCCTGCAATGATCGGAGCAATGATGTTTATGAAAGGCATCTGGCGTAAGCCGGGAGTATTCAATGTGGAAGAATTTGATCCCGATCCGTTTATGGAACAACTTAACAAACAAGGGCTGCCTTGGCACGAATTATTCGATATAAATCTGGAAGTATAATAATCAATATTTATCATACAAAAAAAGCTGCTCCCTAAAAGAGCAGCTTTTTTTATAATCTATAAACTGAGTTTTGGTGTTAGTTTTTTGTTTCGAGATACACAACATGTGTTTGCAGGTATTCTTCCAAACCATGTTTACCGTCTGCACCGCCGATTCCCGACTTTCGCCAGCCGGCATGAAATCCCTGCATAGCTTCGAAATTCTCTCTGTTAATATAAGTTTCTCCGAATTTAAGCCTTCTCATAGCTTTCATCGCTGTCTCAAGGTTTTGCGTATAAATGGACGATGTCAATCCGAATTCCGAATCGTTCGCCATCGCAATGGCTTCGTCCAAATCCGAAAATTCCATCACAGGCAAAACGGGTCCGAATGTTTCTTCCTGCATAATATCCATTTTATTACTATCGACTGACAATACTGTCGGTTCAAAGAAATAACCTCTGCTTCCAATACGTTTTCCTCCGCAAAGGAGTTCAGCACCTTGCTTAACAGCTTTTTCAACTTTTTCCTGAATCAGTATAAGAGCTTTTTCTTCGATAAGCGGTCCCATATCCAAATCATTTTTTTCGGAAGGATTGCCGACTTTTACTTTTTTCATGCCCTCAACCAGTTTTTTGAGGAAAGCATCTTTTATATTCTTATGCACATAGACACGCTCCGCACAGTTGCAAACCTGCCCTGTATTAATTACGCGGGAATCAATAATGGATTTAACAGCCAAATCAAGATCGGCATCGTCCATAACAATAGCGGGAGCCTTACCTCCCAATTCAAGGGATACTTTTGTAATATTGGGAGCGGCGGCGGTCATTATCTGCTGTCCTGCACTCACGCTTCCAGTGAGGCTGACCATAGCTACTTTAGGGTTTGCCGCCAATTCGTTTCCCACAACAGAACCTCGTCCGTTTACAAGATTAAAAACGCCTTTGGGCAACCCGACTTCTTCCACTATCTGAGCAAACACATAAGCATTTTCTGGTGTCAACTGGCTGGGTTTTACCACGATAGTGTTACCTGTAACCAGTGCAGGCGCAGCCTTACGGGCAATAAGAAAAAAAGGAAAATTCCAGGGGAGAACGCCCGTTGTAACGCCCAAAGGTTTTTTAAAGACAAATATTGTTTCGTTAGGGCGATCGCTTTGTATGATTTCGCCTTCATAACGGCGTGCCCAACCCGCCATATAATCGAGGTAATCCGCAGTAAAATAAACTTCCGTATTGGCTAAAGCCTGTGTTTTGCCTCCTTCTTTTACGATAATGTCAGTCAGTTCCTTTCCTCGTTTTCTGATTCCTTCCGCTATTTTTGTCAAATAGCCGGCACGTACAACGGCGGGGAGCTTTTCCCATTCGGGTTGGGCAGCTTCAGCGGCATCAATAGCTTTCCGGGTGTCTTCAACAGTTCCGTCGGGCATACGGGAAATCACTTCCTCGGTAGATGGATTTAATACATGAATCCATTTACCTGAAGCATTTTCAACAAATTTCCCGTTAATAAACATCTTTAATTCTTTCATGGCATAAAAGTTTATTAGTTAATTCAAATTGATATCATACTAACACACATAAGTTATGTGTTAAAACTTAAGGGTTTTCTCAAAAATAAAAAAAGTAAAGGGATAAAAAGCTATGATAAAAGCAGAAAAAACAGGCAAGTGACAAAAACAAAAGTAGAAATATCAAAAAGCACAGTCTGGCGACAGGCTATGCTTTTTGTACGAATTTTCTTTCCATATCTACTTTAACAAGTTTGAACAGTTTATCGGAAGGGCGTATCTTATCCGTCAGTTTAATAGAGAATTTCTCGCCTTTAACCGTTTTTTCAACAGGTTTGAGATCGACGCGGATTTCATCCACAATCTGAGTAACGGCACCTGTCGTAGGCCCTGTTATGAGGATTTCGTCCCCGACTTTCAGCGATTGCGTTTCCATAAGAAACTCCCCTACTCCGAGATTAGAAAAATATTTGATGCCTTTTCCGATATAAACCTTTCGTTTAGTAGCTTCCGAACCGTAATTGCTCGACCATTCGCCCAAACGTTGCCCCAGATAATAACCATTCCAGAAACCACGATTAAATACGGTTTTCAAACGTATATCCCAATCTTTTATCTTATCTTCATTGTACGTTCCTTCACAGTGAGATTTAACAGCTTCTTTATAACACTCCGTCACGGTTCTTACATACTCGGGACCGCGCGCCCTGCCTTCTATTTTAAACACCCTTACGCCCGCATCCATCATTTTATTCATGAAATGTATGGTTTTCAAATCTTTGGGCGACATAATGTATTCGTTGTCAATCTCAAGTTCAATATCGCTTTCTTTATCTTTGACGATATATCCGCGTCTGCACAACTGGTTGCAAGCGCCTCGGTTTGCCGATAAATCTTTCTCGTGCAGGCTCAAATAACATTTGCCCGACACTGCCATGCACAACGCTCCGTGAGCAAACATCTCTATTCTTATCAATTCTCCGTTAGGACCTTTGATTTGTTGTCCGACAATGTCGTTATAGATAGACGCTACCTGATCCAGATTAAGTTCTCGTGCCAATACTACAACATCGGCAAACTGCGCGTAAAATTTGAGGGCTTCGGTGTTCGTTATATTCAATTGAGTCGAAAGATGCACTTCCACACCAATACTCCGGGCATACATCATAACCGATACATCGGACGCTATAACAGCCGAAAGATTCGCTTCTTTCGCGGCATTAACGATCTTGTGCATAAGAGAAATATCATTATCGTAAATAATGGTATTTACGGTAAGATAGCTTTTCATATTATTCTCCCGACAAATTTGAGCGATATTCCTTAAATCGTCTACCGTAAAATTGTTAGACGACTTTGCTCTCATATTCAAGCCTTCTATTCCGAAATAGATAGAATCTGCTCCGCCCTGAATAGCTGCTGCCAAAGAATCGTACGATCCGACAGGAGACATTATTTCAAAATCCGAAATCTTATGATTTCCCATATTTATATAACTAAAAAGTAAATATACTACAATAAAGAAAAGGTTGCCATTTTCATAGCAACCCTCTTTCTTCAATATTTCTTTGAGCCTCTTGTCGGATTCGAACCAACGACCCCGAGATTACAAATCACGTGCTCTGGCCAGCTGAGCTAAAGAGGCAGGTGGGCAAGCTTACTATATCGCGCCGCTACAACCAACTACCCTTGCTGCGATCAAACCCTGGGGGATTCATCAGGAGCTGGCCGTATAGGACTTACCCGCCACAAAAGTACATCTTTTTTTTTATACACAAAATACCAACCCGAATTTTTTGCTTTCCTTTCATTTTCCTATCTTTGTTTAGCAGACGACTGATCGTTGTCAAATACGATGTAAGTCAATCTGTTTCATGATATAAGCGATAATAATATAAAAAACACAATATGAAAAAAACAGTTATAGACAGATTTCTCAAATACGTAAAATACGACACACAGTCCGATCCCGAAACAGGAGTAACTCCAAGCACCGCAAAACAAATGGATCTTTTAAAGGAATTGGAGAAAGAAATAAAGGAAATGGGATTGATCGAAATTTCGCTTGACGACAAAGGCTATCTGATGGCAACGCTTCCTGCGAACACCGACAAAAAAAATCCCGACAATCGGGTTTATTGCACACGTGGATACAAGTCCCGATATGTCAGGAAAGAATGTCAATCCAAGGATCGTAGAAGTATATGACGGCAAAGATATCGTACTTAATAAAGAGCAAAACATCGTATTGTCGCCCGATGATTTTCCCGAACTGCTAAGCCACAAAGGGGGAAGATCTTATCGTTACGGATGGAACAACATTGTTGGGCGCTGACGACAAAGCAGGTATTGCCGAGATAATGACAGCGATGCAATTTTTGATTGATCATCCCGAAATTCAGCACGGAAAGATTCGTATAGCTTTTAATCCTGACGAAGAGATAGGAGAAGGAGCGCATAACTTCGATGTCAGCAAATTCGGAGCAGAATGGGCATACACTATGGACGGAGGCGAAGTCGGAGAACTGGAGTATGAGAACTTTAATGCAGCAGGAGCAAAAATCATCATACAGGGAAGGAATGTACATCCCGGATATGCAAAGAACAAAATGACAAACGCCCTGCACATTGCGACTAAATTAGTGTCATTACTACCCGAAAACCAACGTCCCGAACATACGGAAGGATACGAAGGATTTTTCCACCTTGTAGGCATAAACGGAACCGTGGATGCTGCGACAGTACAATATATTATCCGTGATCATGACAGAAAACTGTTTGAAGAAAAGAAACAATTATTGAAAGACAGCATAGACTATATAAATAAATTATACCCGAATACAACCAAGCTGGAAATGAACGATCAGTATTATAATATGCGGGAGAAGGTAGAACCTGTAAAGCACATTGTGGATATTGCGTTTGAAGCCATGAAAGCATTGGACATAGAACCTAATGTGAAACCTATCAGGGGCGGAACGGACGGAGCACAACTTTCATTTAAAGGACTGCCCTGCCCTAACATCTTTGCGGGAGGGTTGAACTTTCACGGACGATATGAATTTGTACCTGTACAATCTATGCAGAAAGCAACCGACGTGATTGTCAAGATCGTAGAATTAATAGCAAACAAATAAAATATAAATATGAAAACCACACCGTTTACAGATATACACATTGCATTAGGTGCAAAGATGCACGAATTTGCTGGTTACAATATGCCGATCGAATATTCGGGCATTATAGACGAACACCTTACCGTATGTAACAGCGTAGGAGTTTTTGATGTGTCACACATGGGCGAATTTTGGGTAAAAGGGGCACATGCCCTTGAGTTTTTGCAGAAAGTAACAAGCAACGACATCTCTCAACTCGAACCGGGAAAAGCTCAATACTCTTGTTTCATAAACGAAGACGGAGGCATTGTGGACGACTTTATCGTATATCAATACGAAGCGGAAAAATATATGCTTGTCGTGAACGCTTCCAATATAAAAAAAGATTGGGAATGGTGTACTAAAAACAATGACGTGAGAGCGGAACTCGAAAACGCATCTGACAACATGGCTCAGCTTGCCATACAAGGTCCTAAAGCATTGGCAACACTACAAAAACTGACAAAAATAGACTTGTCTAAAATTCCCTACTATACGTTTACAACCGGACATTTCGGAGATGCGGACGAGGTTATTATATCGAATACGGGATATACGGGCGCAGGGGGTTTCGAATTATATTTCTACCCAAAAGACGGCGTGAAAATATGGAACAACATAATGGAAGCCGGAAAAGAATTCGGCATTAAACCTATCGGACTGGGCGCACGCGATACTTTGAGGCTCGAAATGGGTTTTCTTTTGTACGGAAATGACATGGACGATACTACCACACCTCTGGAAGCAGGATTGGGATGGATTACCAAATTTGCCGACGGAAAGAACTTTATCGGCAGAAATATTCTTGAAAAGCAAAAGAAATTAGGACTTTCACGCAAACTTTGCGGGTTCGAATTGCAGGAAAAAGGCATCCCTCGTCAAGGGTATGATATTATGAACGAGAACGGTGAAAAAATAGGAGTCGTAACATCGGGAACAATGTCCCCGACACGCAAAATCGGCATCGGAATGGGATATGTGAAACCTGAATATACGGCTTTGGATACAAATATTTATATAAGAATCAGAAATAACGACATTCCTGCAAAGGTTGTGAAACCGCCTTTCAGGAAACAACAAAAATAAAATGCTCCGAAAAGGCAAAAACCTATATGAAAAGATTAACAATCGCACTTGTTGCACACGATCACCGAAAAGCCGACATGGTAGAATGGTGTTATTACAATTCTGATTTTTTATCAAAGCATCATTTGGTATGTACGGGAACAACGGGACATCTGATAAAAGAAGCTTTCGACAATAAAGGGATTGATGCGGAAATAACCTGTATGCATTCAGGACCTTTAGGAGGAGATGCAGAAATTGCGGCTATGGTTGTCAGAAAAGAAGTCGATCTGGCTGTCTTCCTCATCGACGATCTCAACCCGCAACCTCATGAAGCGGATATCATGATGCTTTTACGCCAGTGCCGCGTGCATAACGTTCCGATCGCATGTAACAGGTACAGCGCCGACCTTATGATAACAAGTACATTGTGGGACGACGATGACTACATACCTACGACTCCCCGATACGAACGTTTCGATCGTGAAGAGTTTGACAGGTTATATTCAAAAGAATAATATAACAGAAGAAAAACGTTTCGAAAAAACAGGCAGGTGAAGCAACTCAATAAGTATTTTACTTTCTTGGGCTTATATGTGGCTCAAGCTATCCCTATGAGCTTTTTTACGACAGTAGTTCCTGTAATAATGCGGCAGGAAAACTATTCGTTGGAATCAATCGGATTGTTGCAGTTGGTTAAAATTCCGTGGATATTAAAATTTATCTGGGCACCGCTTATCGACAAAAAAGCCAACACTTTAAGCCAATATAAAAAATGGATCATCAGCTCAGAAATATTTTATGCCGTTCTTATATTGTCCATCGGTTTCTTTAGTTTACAAACCAACTTCAATCTTATCATAGTATTTGTCGTACTGGCTGTTTTCGCATCTGCCACACAGGATATAGCAACTGATGCTCTGGCTGTTCTGACGCTAAAAAAGGAGCAACGGAGCATGGGAAATGCCGTTCAGTCGATAGGCGGTTTTACTGGGGCATTGGTGGGAAGCGGGCTATTGTTGCTCATATACAATTATTTCGGATGGAAAGCCCTTCTGGCAGGATTGGCCGGATTTGTTCTTATCGCACTGTTGCCTCTATATTTCTTTAATTATCCGCTCAGAAAAAAACCTCTTTCCGTAAATGTTTCTTTAAAGAACGTATTGTCCTTTTTTACTCAGAAAGGCATTGGCAAACATATCATTTTCTTATTATTATCTACTTCGGGATTAACGGGGATAATGAGCATGCTGAAACCTTATATGGTGGATCATGGTTTCGACATTGCCGAAATAGGTTTCATATCAGGTATATTGGGGACATCCACAGCTGTTGTTTTCGCTTTATCGGGAGGACTGATTCTGAAAAAACTGAGTATGACAAAAGCTCTTGCTTCGTTTTTAACTTTGGCGGTTATTACTATATTATATTTTATTTGGATAAACTCTAAAGGTTTTACCAAAATCGAGATAACTGTCGCTGTCTGTGCCCTATGGGGAACATACGGATTATTAAATGTTTCGCTCTACACTTTAGCCATGAGTTGGGCAAGGCAAGGATTCGAAGGGACAGATTTTACCGCACAACTGGTTATCAATCAACTGGGAAGCTTGGTTATCGCCGCTTTAAGCGGATTCATTGCTCAAAAATTACATTATCAGGGATTATTTATAGCAGAAATAATTTTGGCTGTTTTTACGCTGATTTATGTTACTTTTGTTTACAGAGAAAGAATAGAAGAATAAGGTTCATGCTTTACTTAAAAGAACAGGAAAAAGATTTTACGTTAGGAATATGGAAAATAGATGAATCGAAAGAAGAACTATTTGACTTATTCGGTAATAAATATTTTCTTGATAAAGATATACAAGGACTGAAATCCGACAACAAAATATTGGAACGCTTGTCTGTAAGGGCATTACTGAAAACATTGCTTAACGAAGAAGTAAACATTAATTATCATAAATCAGGAAAACCTTTCATCGCTAAAAACAACCTGAATATCTCCATTTCGCACACAAAGGGCTATGTAGCCGTTTTATTAAGTCCAAACAATGAAATAGGCGTAGATATACAACATATTACACCGAAAGTTTTACAAGTACAAAATCGTTTCATTGCCGAAAACGAGTACATTGTCGATAACGAAGATAAAATCATTCACCTGCTTTTACATTGGGCGGCGAAAGAAACCCTGTACAAAGCCATTGGCACGGGAGTTAATCTGAAAAAAAGTTTCTGTATAGAAAAATTTACACCTAAAAGCGAAGGTTCATTCCGAGCAACATATCTGATGTCAAATCCAAAGAAAACATTTAACATTCAATATATGGTTACATCGGATTTTGTTTTTACATATACAACGGAATAAGAGCATAATATATTGAATAATAATTTGTCATTCAATATATTTGAGTAAATTTGCTAATACTAGCTATTATTATAAACCTTTAATTTTAACGGATATGAAAAAGATTTCCCTATTATTCGCAATTGTACTATCATTTGTATTAGTGGCATGCGGAGGCGGATCGCAAAAAGCGCCCGACGCTGAAAAAAGCCAAGAAGTAAAAACCGACACAGTGAAAACAATCGCTCTTGAAGATACAATGTCTGTAAGCACAGCGATTAAACTATATGAAGAAAAGGTAAAACTACTGATCCCTGCTTTAATAAGCATGCAGAAAGGCGATACAAAAGCTATCAAAGATTACCAGAAATTGAATAACGAAATCAACAAATTGGTTCCTGTTATACAGAAAAAAGCAGGCGATATGACTGAGAAAGAAGCTAAGTTGTATAAAGAAACTGCCGACAGGCTTTATAAAGCTACAAATCCAAACGCTCCCGCCACTGAAAAAAAGAAATAAATATTCTTCATAAAATAAAAAAGGCTTTATGTTTAAAACATAAAGCCTTTTTTATCAACAGCATCAAAGAGAAAACCGTATTTGTTAATATGAAATTAAACAAATACGGTTTTTAATATAGTTAGAATACTTGCTGTTAACTTTATTCTATCCCACCGCCAAGAGCTCTGTAAAGATCGGATGTTGCCTGAAGTTGCTGCAATTTATCGCTAACCTGATTCAACTGAGCCTGCAATAAATTTTGTTCGGCAGTAATTACTTCAAGGTAATTAGCTTCTCCAGCATTCAACAATTCCTTTGTATAAGAAACTGCCTTTGTCAACGATTCTACCTGCTTTGCCCTCACATCATTCTTTTTGATTGAAGATTCGAAAGTGTACATTATATTTGACACTTCCTGACCTGCTGACAATACCGATTTTTCGAAATTCAACAAAGCAGCTTGTTGTTCAGCCTTAGCTACTTTCAGTTGAGTAATCAACTGTCCTCGCGCAAACAAAGGTTGAGTTATGCCACCGATTATATTTGCGAAGATATTTTCAGGCCTGAAAAATCCGCTTAAACTGGCAGCACCATATCCGATCATTGAACCTGTACTAAGAGTTATACTCGGGTAAAAGCTCGCCTGAGCCGCATTCGTCAATTCAAAAGCTGAGCGGAATGACAATTCAGCCTGACGCACATCGGGACGTTTAGCCAGCATCTGGAAAGGAACTCCATGAGCAAGTTCAGTCGGAACCGACTGCTCGTTAAGCGTAGATCTTAAAACGGGAGAAGGTTTTCGTCCCAGCATCACACAAATTCCATTTTCAAGCTGACGTACATTGCTTTCTAAATCAGGAACTGTAGCCTGAGCCTGATACAAAGAAGCCTTCATTTGTTCTACGGCTGCACTGTTTTGCATGCCTGCATCCCTTAAAGCCTCCATAGTGGTCACGCTTTCCTGCATCAGTTCGATTGACTCCAAAGTAACTCGCAGTTGTTCGTCGAGTGCCAATAAAGAATAGTAGGAATTGGCAATATTTGAGATCAACGAAGTTTGTATCAGGTTACGTCCGGCATAACTATTCAACATATCCGCATATTTCGAACGCTGCTGACGATTCAATTTTCCCCAAACATCAAGTTCCCATGATGCAGCAATACCCAATGAATACTGCTCATTGTGGGGTCCTAATACATTAGAGCTTTGTCCTCTTCCTGTCGCACTACCTCTGCTCTGAGACACTTGCCCGGCAATAGCCACATCAGGAAAATATGCTGCGCGGGATTGAAACAAAGCGGCTTCTGCCTGTTTGATACGTTCCGCAGCGACACGCATATCGAAATTATTGTTCAGCCCTTCATCTATCATTGCCTGAAGCAAAGGATCTTTAAAATATTCACGCCACGGAATATTTGCAATGGTAGTGGTGTCGGTAGGATTTTCTCCTCTGTAAAGGTTTTCCGAATCTATTTCAGGAGCTTTGTATTTATTTACAACCTGACAGGAAGTAAATCCTATTGAGAGTGTCACTCCCAACAGAATTGTTCCTTTTATATATTTTCTATTCATATTCATCAACATTTTACTTGTTTTATGCATCTTTCGAATTTAAAGCGCCTGATTTACTGAATTTCTCTTGTATATTTTGGAAAATGATAAACAGAGAAGGTATAACCAAAACTCCGATCATAGTTCCGAAGAACATACCGCCGATAGCACTGATCCCGATAGATCTGTTACCTATCGCACCTGCTCCTGTGGCAAGAGCCAGAGGCATAAGTCCGAAAATAAATGCAAAAGATGTCATCAAAATAGGACGAAGACGTGCAACAGCTCCATTTACGGCAGATTCCACAATACTCATACCCTGCTGGCGACGCTGAATAGCATATTCCACAATAAGGATAGCATTCTTAGCCAAAAGTCCGATAAGCATAATCATAGAAATCTGTACATAAATATTATTAACTATACCCTGATGCATACCAAAAATCATTAAGAACAAGTATACGCCCGATAAGCCGACAGGTAAAGATATAAGCACGGCCAAAGGCAGGATGTAGCTTTCATACAATGCGGCAAGCAACAAATAAACGAATATCAAGCAGATTCCGAATATAAGAGTTGTCTGGCTGCTACTGCTCGATTCTTCCCGCGTCATTCCCGAATATTCAAAACCATAACCGTCAGGTAATATCTGTTTATCCTGCATCATTTCTTCGATAATCTTCAAAGCGTCTCCCGTACTGTAACCTGCATAATAGTTAGGAACGATCGTTACACTCATGGAAGAAAACATATTGAAACGATACAGAGTCTGTGCAGCCGAAACATCCGATATGGTAATAAACTCAGTAATAGGAGCCATCTCACCACTCGCTGTTTGTACAAATAAACCGCTCAGGTCTTCCATATTCTTACGGTATTCAGGCGCAGCCTGAAGCATTACCCTAAATTGTTTACCATACAGGTTGAAGTTCGATACATAATAACTCCCCACATATGTCTGCAATGTACTCATTACCTGATTAAGCGTGAGTCCTGCAGCCTTAATCTTAGGAAGATCCGCTTCTATTTGTTTCTGAGGGAAATTAGGGTTGAATGTAGTCATCGCCGCCATAATTTCAGGACGGTCATTCAATTTACTTATGAAATTATTGGTAATATCATAAAACTTGTTGACATCTCCACCCATCTTATCCTGTAATTGCATTTCAACACCTGCACCGAGTCCAAACCCTTGCAAAGTCGGGGTAGCCATAAAGAAAAACGTAGCATTATTGATACTCTTCGTTTTTTCAGTTAATATACTGGCGACTTCGTTTGTAGCTAACTTTCTTTCATCCCAAGGTTTCATCTTTACAATTACGGTACCATAGGAACTGCCGAGTCCACTCATAAAGTTCACCCCGGTAATATTGGCAGTCGCTTTTACGCCGTCTATCTCGCTTGCAATATCAACAACCTGATTTACGATAGAATCTGTCCTTTCGAGAGAAGCTCCGGGAGGCAATGTGACGAATCCGAGAACACCACCACTATCTTCCTGTGGAACAAATCCTTTAGGTATAAACTCATTTAATGCGAACAATATAACTGATGCGACTAATATAATAGCAACCGTAATCCAACGATGCCCTCTCTTTCCCAAGAAATGAAGAGTCGATTTATATTTCATCGTTGCAGCATTAAATGCTATATTAAACGAGTAAAAGAAACGGTTAAGAAAATTCTTTCTCTTATGTCCGTCTTCTTTATGAGGTTTCAAAAATAACGCACACAGAGCAGGACTTAATGTCAAAGCGTTTACAGCAGATATAAGAATGGAAATTGCCAAAGTCAAACCAAACTGTTTGAAGAAGATTCCCGATGTTCCTCCGATAAAACTTACCGGAATAAACACCGCCGACATAACCAGTGTTATGGAAACAATCGCGGGTGCGATTTCTTTCATGGCTGTAAGCGTAGCTTTTCTTGGATCTTGTTCTCCCGCATCCAGCTGAGCATGGACAGCCTCGACGACGACAATCGCATCGTCGACGACAATACCGATGGCAAGTACCAATGCGAACAACGTAAGCATATTTACGGAGAACCCGAATATCTGCAAGAAGAAGAACGTACCGATAATAGCTACCGGAACGGCAATAGCTGGGATGATCGTTGATCTGACATCCTGTAAGAAAACGAATACGACTATAAACACCAATATGAAAGCCTCTATCAGAGTATGTACAACCTTACTGATTGATGCGTCAAGGAACTCACTGGAGTCCATCATGTAATTCGTCGTAATCCCCGGAGGGTATGACTTTTCCGCATCCGCCAAAACAGCCTTCACGTCATTAATAACCTGTTGGGCATTAGAACCTGCCGTTTGGGCAATCGCAATAAACACAGCCTCGTCTTTACCGTTTAATGCAGAAGTAACGTTATAGTTCAAAGAGCCGAGCTCCACTTTTGCTATATCGTTAAGTCTCAGTAATTGTCCATCTTGAGAACGTATGATAATATTTCCGAATTGCTCTTGCGTCCGCAATTTCCCTGTATACTTTAAAGTATATTGGAAAGACTGGTCGGAATTTTGTCCAATTTCTCCGGGTGCCGCCTCAATATTCTGATCTTGTAAAGCTGCAATAACTTCCTGCGCAGACAATTTATAAGACGCCATCACGTCAGGCTTCAACCAGACACGCATCGAATAGTCCTTTGCACCGTACACCTGAGCATCTCCTACCCCGTAAACACGCTTGATCTGAGGTAAGATATTAATATTAGCGTAGTTCTGCAAAAATTCTCCGTCATAGTCAGGATTGTTTGTTGCAAACATTATACCTAATATCGTACTGTTTTGCCTTTTTTGCACAATCACACCTGTCTGCGTAACTTCGGCAGGCAATAAAGGGTTTGCCCTTGCAGCCAGATTCTGAACGTTTACGGCTGCAATATCGGGATTCGTACCTTGCCTGAAAAATACCTGTATCGTTGCCGTTCCACTATTAGATGCTGTTGAAGTCATATATGTCATACCTTCAACACCATTGATTTGTTCTTCGAGCGGAATAACCACACTGTTCATTACTACATCGGCATTAGCTCCGGGGTATTGAGCATATACCTGTACTGTAGGAGGGGCAATGTCCGGGTATTGTTCCACAGGCAATGTAGCCAGTCCTATAATCCCTAATACAACTATAATAATGGATATTACGGTTGATAAAACGGGTCTATCTATAAATGTTTTTAACATTGTTATCTGTTTTTATTTTTTTGTAAAGAATATCATTTTACTTTTACCTTTTTACCATTGCTTAAGGTAGCCGTTCCGTCTGTTACAATTCTATCACCATCTGAAAGTCCGCTTGTCACAGCATAATTTTGTCCATCAGGCATCGGTAATACGGAAATTAATACCTGCACTGCCGAATCTCCCTGTACCTTGTAGGTCAGATATTTATTTTGTTGCTGGAAAGTCGCTTTCTGAGGTATGACGAATACGCTGTCTACATGAGTAGGTATAACCACGCGTCCGCTAAAACCGCTTTTAAGCATTCCTTGCTTGTTTGGAAAATCAGCCCTGAAATTTACCGATCCGGTAGTAACATTCACCTGTCCTGTTATTGTCGCAACCTTACCTTTTTCCGGATATACCGTTCCATTTGCCAGAATTAAAGAAACTTCAGGCATATTTTTAATTTTTTCGGACTGGGTACTGCCTTCCAAATCTTTCAGAACCGCGATCATGTCTTTCTCATTCAAAGAAAAATAGACATATACGTTACTTGTATTGGCTACAGTAGTCAAAGCATTGGCGCTGTTCACCAAACTTCCCTGACGATAAGGAATAGTTCCTACGATTCCGTCGACAGGGCTGGTAACATTAGTCCAACCCAGAGTTGCCTGTGCATTGGTCAACTGAGCCTGAGCCTGAGACAAAGCAGCCTTAGCCGATTCATAAGCATTGACATAGGTCTGATATTGAACCACACTGACAATGCCTTTATCTACCAACGGTTTAATCCTGTCAACATTAAGCTTTGCTGTATTCACCTGTGCTTCGGCACTGTTTACAGCGGCTTTAGCCGACGTATACGCCTGTTCGGCCTGAGGGGAGTTGATTTTAAACAAAGATTGTCCCTTTCTGACTACCGAACCTTCATCTACATAAATAGCGTCAATAAAGCCATCGATACGAGGCCTTATCTCGATATCCTCCTGTCCTTTAACCGTTGCCGCATAGGTTGACTCTAATTCTGCATTCTGCATTTTCACAACCGTTGTGGGGTACTCCGCAACAACCTGCTCCTTATCACTCTGTTTCTTACCGCAAGAAACAAAGAAAATTAAGGTCGTAACTCCTAAACAAACTTTCTTTAAATTCATACCTATAATAAAATTTAGTTATTTGATGACTCTGTTAATATATTTAATAATGTCTGTAATTGCTCTTTTAACACATCTCTATCCAACTGACTGAATACCATTTCAGTAGATGTATGTATTTTTGTCGCCGCATCGAGAAATATCTTCCTTCCTTCATTTGTGATCTCGACTACCCTTGCCCTTGTATCCGTCTTGCTCAGTTTTCTTGTAATCAGGCTCTTTTTTTGAAAATTCTTCAGTATAGTCGATGTTGTCATCGGATCTATATGGGTAATATTTGAAATCATTATCTGGGTAATCTCCTGATCCCTCTGACTTAAATGAAATATGGCGGAAAGGATTTCCATTTGAGAAGCCGTAAGCCCGAATTCGTCGAGCAATCTCTGTTTGCCTCTTATCCATATCTTCATTATTTGCCAGATAAGAAAGTTTATATCGTCGAATATCAGTTCTTTTTCCTGTGTCCTATTTCTCATTAATTGTTTCAATTTTTCAAGGTGCAAATATAATAAGTGTACTTATAATAAGTACACACAACTAATAAAAAATAAGCATCATTAACACTTTTTGTGCATGCGGAAATAAATTATTAAAATATGTTGTACAGCATAAAAAAGATGAGAATAAATCATATCCTCATCTTTTAGTTATATAAAAACTCCTGTTAATTATCCTTATCTTTAACATCTATCTTTAGGTGAAGCTCCTCAAGTTGTTCTTTATCAAGAACCGAAGGCGCATCCATCATAACATCCCTTCCCGAAGTATTTTTGGGAAATGCAATGCAATCTCTTATAGAATCCAAACCTGCAAAAAGAGAAACCAAACGATCCAAACCGAAAGCTATTCCTGCATGCGGCGGTGCACCGTATTTGAAAGCGTTCATCAGAAATCCGAATTGAGCCTGTGCCCTCTCTTCCGTAAATCCTAATGTTTTGAACATTTTTTGCTGCAATGAACTGTCGAAAATCCGAACAGAACCTCCTCCTACTTCCACCCCGTTAATTACCATATCATAAGCGCTTGCCCTGACAGCTCCCGGATCAGTGTCCAACAGATGAATATCATCCGGGTTCGGACTGGTAAAAGGATGATGTTTAGCAAAAAACCTGCCCAATTCTTCATCTTTCTCCAGCAAAGGAAAATCTACGACCCACAAACACTTGAATGTATTTTTATCTCTTAACCCTAACCTTTCACCCATTTCAAGGCGAAGTTCGCAAAGTTGTTTCTGAGATTTCTCGGTTTCGCCGCATATGATAAGTATTAAATCGCCTGCCTGAGCAGTACAGCGTTTAGCCCATTCCTTCAGATCATCTTGCGAATAGAATTTATCTACCGATGATTTAAAAGAACCGTCGGTTTCGCATTTTACATATACCAATCCTTTTGCTCCAATCTGAGGGCGTTTAACAAAGTTTGTTAATTCATCAAGTTGCTTACGGGTATATTCAGCACAGCCTTTCGCACAAATCGCACCAACGTATTCTACCGAATCAAAAACAACAAAATCCTTCCCTTTCGTCAAATCTTTTAATTCAACAAGCTTCATATCAAAACGAATATCAGGCTTATCACAACCGTAATATTTCATCGCGTCGGCATATGTCATTCGCAGAAAATCGGGCACATCTATCCCTTTTACTTTCTTGAACAAATATTTCACCAGATTCTCAAAAATATGCAATACATCTTCCTGCTGAACGAAAGACATTTCGCAGTCTATTTGCGTAAACTCCGGCTGGCGATCGGCTCTCAAATCTTCATCCCGAAAACATTTTGCAATCTGAAAATATCGGTCAAACCCTCCAACCATAAGTAATTGTTTCAATAATTGGGGAGATTGAGGCAGTGCATAAAATTCTCCGAGATTTATTCTCGAAGGTACAATAAAATCTCTCGCCCCTTCGGGTGTTGAAGCTACCAACACCGGTGTTTCGACCTCAATAAATTGTAATTCGTCTAAGAACCGACGGGTTTCTATCGTAATTTTATGGCGAAGTTCTAAATTTCGACGTACAGGATTGCGACGAAGATCGAGATATCTATACTTCATACGGATATCTTCCCCGCCGTCAGTTTCATCTTCAATAGTAAAAGGCGGTATTTCAGACGTATTCAAAATAACGACTTTCGATACGTTTATCTCAATATCACCTGTCGGAATATTTCTATTCTTACTCGAACGTTCCTGTACCAAACCTGTTATCTGAACAACCCATTCACGCCCCAGTTTATTCCCTTCCTCATAAATATCCGAATTTTCTGTTTTACTAAAAGCTAATTGAGTTATTCCGTAACGATCGCGCAAATCAATGAATGTGATGCCACCGCCCAATTTTCGGACTCTTTGTATCCATCCGCACAATGTAACCTCTTTCCCAACTTCCGTAAGAGTCAATTCTCCACAAGTATAATTTCTATACATACTATTTATAGGGTTAATCTTTTAATAAACTTTTTTTACAACATCCACAATCAGGCTGTTAACCTTACCGTCTATTTTCTTCACGAAATCATTGAAATGAATGCTGGCATTATGTTCATCTATCGCGTCTTGAGATTTCCATACTTCCATAATCACAAATTTGAGAGGATTCTTCACATCCTGAAACAAATCGTAAGATATGTTCCCGATTTCCTTGCGGCTTTCATCAACAACATTTTTAAATACCGTAAGCAATTCATTTTTATAAGGCTCCTTAACCTCTATCGTAGCAACAATCTGAAGTTCCATATAGATGTATTTTAAATCAAAATGCAAAAATACGTATTTTATTTTTCGAAATAACGTTTCATGAAAAAAACTCAAAAATATTTTGATGTAATAAAATATATTGTACCTTTGCACCGCTTATGAGCAAAACGGGATGTAGCGCAGTCCGGTTAGCGCACCTGCTTTGGGAGCAGGGGGTCCCAGGTTCGAATCCTGGTATCCCGACGGAATAAAAAGGCTTTAAGAATCAGTTAATTACACGATTTTTAGGGCTTTTTTTCTATGCAATAAACGCAAAAAACGCCTTAAAATTTTGCACTTTTTTGTACCAAAACGAACCGATTTGCATCAAATATATTGCAAATTCGTTGCAAAAACAGATATCATGGCATCAGTAAAATTCTATTTAGACACACGTTCAGCCCGGAAAGACGGTACTTTCCCTTTAAAATTAGTTGTCACACACAAAAAGCCATTTAATATTAGTCTGGGAGTTTATCTCCTGCCGGAACAGTGGAACGCTAACGAAAAAAAAGATTGTCGGCAATGTCAACTGTCCTCTAAACTTTGGTAATACTCTTTTAAATTCATATCGTTACTATTTTGGTGTTACTGTCTGGTGATTTTAATGTAAACACATTTTCATTTCAGCTTATTTTAATTATATTTGTTACGTTGTATGTTATAAACATGATGCAAATATAATTAATACATCATTAATTAATGACTTATTAATTATAATTTTTGTTAAATTATTAATTATGGATTTAAGAGACCGGGTAGAATTATTGCTAACAAAGCAAGGCAAACAAAAAAAAAAGACCTTGCCAAATATCTAAATATCAGTCAAGGTAATTTAAACAGGACTTTAATGGGTACTTCTGCTGAGAGGGAGAACAAAATAGCAGAATTCTTTAATATTACTCGTGATGAATTAATGATTAATGATTACTCGACTGAAAGGGTAGCGGACAATGAAAATGAAGATAACCTAAAACAACTAATCAGGAATAATACAATTCTCGTGGAAACGAATCAGCGGCTGGTCGAAAGGATATTAATTCTGACGGATAAAAAAACGGAGTCCGATACTGCGGAGGTTGTGTAAATTGCGCCTGCCGGACAAATAAAGTAATACCATTGATACCGAAAAAAGGATAATATAAGATATGATAAAATATATAAGCATATTATTAGTGATGATTGTAATGTATTCTTGCGGAAACAACAACAAGGAACAGAAAACAATATTTGAAACTAAACCTACAATAGAGCATAGTAAAGAGGATAGTCTAAAAATAGATGAGGCTATAAAACCTTATATAGGGAGATATGAAATTGTAGGAACAGACCATAATAATGCTGTTGAAAATTATTATGTGTACACAAGCGACATCCCGGTAGATAAAGATACTATGCAAAGTTTTTCAGTATCATTCAAACTGAAACATGCCAAAATGAAATGTAATATAAATATCATTGATGATAAATCTATCTATCCATTAGTAAAAAAATATCCACTCAAAGGGAAAGAGTATATAAAAGTAGCAGACCATCTTGTAGCTTTTTACGATTTTTCAGGGTATGTATCTTTGTACCCATTTCAGGACATTTATTACAAAGAACAAGGCGGCAAGAATTGGAAAAAAGAACCTATAAAGTAACAGCTATGCAAACAGAAGACAGCCAACTAATAGTAAAACGCTTTTTCAAGGCACTGCAATTATTAAAGCAAGAAAAAGTAATTGGAGGAAAGTTGACTTTTACCACTCGATATGACATCAATCGATGGAATTTGAATACACTGGAAAAATATCCCGATCGGGATATTTTTCAACCGGCATGGCTCACATATCTCGTTCGTGATTATAATATTTCAGCTCATTGGCTACTGACGGGAGAGGGTACTGTTTTCACTAATAATTTAAAGCCTGTCAATTCGGCAGATAAATAAATAGGTATTGCAAAATCCTTGCAAACTGACATTCGACTTATTTAAACAATTTGTAATCAATTGATTAAAAACATACCGCCAAAGCTTTGGGAGCAGGGGGTCCCAGGTTCGAATCCTGGTATCCCGACGATTAAAGCTGATAGTCTGTTGATTATCAGCTTTCTGTTTTTACATAGTACGCAAATATACGCACTTTTGTATCTTTAGAAAAGATGATTAATAATCACCTGTGTCTTTGGCTGCAATGTTTTCTCCAATAATAGTTATATTGCCAAAATTAGAATCTATAAAACAGATCTAATTACTTTTTTTCAATGTCGTTATCAGTGGTAGTTATAAAGAAAATGTAATGAAAATATTCGAAAGTGAATTATTTTATTGTTGAAGCCACTGCCCAAATCAGAATATAAATCATTTATGGCTTATTTTTTGTACCAAACAAAATACTTTTAATTAATTTTGCACTTCAAAATCAAGGAGGTTAAGATTGGATATCGCGTCTTTACAAACAAAATTCGGAACGCACAAAAACATATCAGCGTCCGTAAAACTGTTAGATCAGCACAACAATATATTTGTCAAAGGATTGCAAGGCTCATCGTCTGCCATGTATGCCGCATGTTTGTTTGAAAAAATAAACCAATGCTTTCTGTACATTCTGGAAGATGCCGAAAGTGCAGGATATTTTTATCATGATCTGACACAGATACTCGGATCGGAAAAAACAGTTTTTTTCCCGTCTGCATACAAAAGAGCCATAAAATACGGACAAATAGACGCTGCCAATGAAATTCTCCGAACAGAAGCCCTGAGCAAGCTTCAGACTAATGACAATCATATAATTATTGTAAGCTATCCTGAGGCTCTTGCCGAAAAAGTAGTATCGAAAGAGACTCTCAAAGAAAACACATTACGCATTGCTATCGGAGAAAAAGTCGATCCGCAATTTATCTCGGAAGTTCTCGACTCTTACGGATTCGAATACACCGATTATGTTTACGAACCGGGGCAATACGCAATTCGGGGCAGTATTATCGACGTTTATTCCTTTTCGAGCGAATATCCTTATCGCATCGACTTTTTTGGCGACGAAGTGGAAACAATACGGACTTTCGATGTCGAAAGCCAGCTGTCGAAAGAAAAGTTGAAGTATATTCAGATCATTCCTGAAATGAGAAAAACAGGAATGCAAAAAGATTCGTTCCTGAATATGCTTCCGAAATCTTCGATCGTTGCATTCAAAGACTATTCATGGATACAAAGCCGGTTGATAGCCGTTTATAACGACGTTCCCGTATTAGATAATCCTGAATATGAAAGCAATCCACAGGAAAAACTAATCGAAGAAGAAGTTTTCAGATCAGAGCTTTTCAAATTCAAAAACATTCAATTCGGAACAAAACCTTTCGGCGTACCACAGGCAACCATCGAATTCCAGACAAGCCTGCAACCAACTTATCACAAGAATTTCGATCTCGTAAGCGAGTCCTTACACGACTTTCTGAAAAAAGGTTACACGATATACATCCTTAGCGACAGCGAAAAACAAAACAAACGTATACAAACGATTTTTGAGGACAGAGGCGATAGTATTCCTTTTACGCCTGTCAATAAAACGCTTCACGAAGGATTCTCGGACGAAACGCTGAAAATATGTTGCTTTACGGATCATCAGATATTCGATCGTTTCCACAAATACAACCTCAAGTCCGAAAAAGTGCGATCGGGGAAAATTGCACTTTCACTGAAAGAACTAAGCCAGTTTCAGATCGGAGATTACGTTGTGCATGTCGATCACGGCATCGGCAAATTCGGTGGGCTTGTCCGTTCCGATGTAAACGGGACCATGCAGGAAAGTATAAAGATCATATATTCGAACAACGACACCATATTCGTTTCGATCCATTCGCTGCATAAAATATCAAAATACAGAGGGAAAGACGGTGAACCTCCCCGCATCAACAAGTTGGGAAGCGGCGCATGGGAACGGATGAAAGAAAAAACCAAATCGAAGGTAAAAGACATCGCCCGCGATTTGATTCTCTTATATTCGAAACGAAAAGAAGAAAAAGGATTTAAGTTTTCGCCCGACACTTTTCTCCAGAACGAACTGGAAGCCTCATTCATATACGAAGACACTCCCGATCAGGTAAAAGCCACTGCCGACGTAAAGCACGACATGGAAAATGAAATGCCGATGGACAGGCTCATCTGCGGCGACGTTGGGTTTGGTAAAACGGAAGTAGCGATCCGCGCGGCATTCAAAGCCGTAAGCGACAATAAACAAGTGGCAGTGCTCGTGCCTACAACCGTATTGGCGGCACAACATTATCAGACATTCAAAGAAAGGCTCAGGGATTTTCCATGTCGTATAGATTACATAAGCCGCGCTCGGAAAGCATCGGAGATAAAAGCAATATTACAAGATCTGAAAGATCGGAAAATAGATATCCTCATTGGTACACATCGCATTGTCAGCAAAGACATTAAGTTTGCCGATTTAGGGCTGCTTATTATCGACGAAGAACAGAAATTCGGCGTTTCGGTAAAAGAGAAACTGAAACAAATGAAAACCAATGTGGACACATTGACAATGACTGCAACCCCCATACCGCGGACATTGCAGTTTTCGTTGATGGGAGCGCGCGATCTGTCAACCATAACAACTCCCCCACCCAACCGATATCCGATACAAACGGAAGTCCATACCTTCGACAGCCAGATAATCAAAGAAGCCATAAACTTCGAAATGAGCCGGAACGGACAGGTATTTTTCATAAACAACCGCATCAACAATATTGAAGAAATAGCCGCCCTTGTCAAACGCGAAGTACCCGACGCAAGAGTAGCTGTCGGACACGGACAAATGGATCCTGTAAAACTGGAAGAAATCATAACCGACTTTGTCAACCAAGAGTATGATGTACTTGTTGCAACAGCCATTGTAGAATCGGGCATCGACATACCAAATGCGAATACGATCATCGTTAACAATGCACAGAATTTCGGATTGAGCGACCTGCATCAATTACGCGGGCGTGTGGGGCGAAGCAATAAAAAAGCATTCTGCTATCTTCTCGCGCCACCGTTACATACGCTAAGCACCGAATCCCGAAGGCGATTACAAGCCATTGAGAATTTTTCGGAACTTGGCAGCGGCATACACATAGCCATGCAGGACTTGGATATTCGCGGAGCAGGAAACCTGTTGGGTGCAGAGCAGAGCGGATTTATAGCCGATCTGGGTTACGAAACTTATCAGAAAATACTGAACGAGGCTGTTACGGAGCTCAAAAATGACGAATTTTCGGATCTCTATCACGAAACGGATAACGGAGAAAAAATCGAAGGCGATAATTTCGTCGACGACGTACTGATAGACAGCGATCTGGAACTGTTGTTCTCTGCAAGCTATATTCCTAACGATTCGGAACGTATATCTCTGTATCGGGAACTGGACAACATGGAAAACGAATTGGATATCCGAAATTTTGTAGAACATTTGGAAGACCGTTTCGGTAAAATACCCGAAGAAGGCAAAGAGTTAATACGGGTTGTCCGATTACGCAGACTGGCTAAGATGTTGGGAATGGAAAAAATAATCCTCAAAAACGGAAGGATGAATATCATCCTTGTCTCCAACGTCAATTCTCCGTATTACGAATCCAAAGCATTTGACAAATTGCTCACTTTTGTACAGAAATATCCGAGAAGGTGCGAGTTAAAAGAAAATAACAACAAACGTTCTATCACAATAAAACAGGTGGAGAATGTGGAAACGGCGTGCCATATTCTGGACGAAATACAAAGCATATAACAAACATACTTTATGAAAACTGCAATTATAACAATAGGCGATGAGATACTGATAGGGCAAATAGTGGACACAAATTCCGCTTGGATAGCAAAGAAAGTAACCGACGCGGGATTTGAGACAGAAGAAATGGCTTCTATCGGCGACAATGCACAACAGATAAAAGACACGATATCGGACATTTTTCAACGTGTCGACGTAATTCTTATGACAGGCGGCATAGGTCCGACTAAAGATGACATTACGAAGAAAACATTGTGCGAGTATTTCGGGACGGATTTAGTGTTTGACGAGTCGGTTCTGAAAAACATCGAGAATGTTATTTCGAGTTTTACGACGTTGAACGAACTGACAAGGAATCAGGCTTATGTTCCGAAGGATTGCACAGTCATACAAAACAAAGTAGGAACAGCTCCGATTACTTGGTTCGAAAAAGGCGGAAAAGTCCTTGTTTCGATGCCCGGAGTGCCTTACGAAATGCAGTATAACATGGAGAATGAAATCATTCCCCGATTGCTCAAAAAATTTGACGTCGAAGCATACCTCAGCCAATCTTTTATCGTCGGAGGATATACAGAATCTGCTCTTGCCATAAAAATAAGCGGCTTTGAGAATAATCTTCCCGAAGGCTTCGGACTGGCTTATCTTCCAAGTCCGGGATTGATGAAACTCCGATTATTCGTGAAAGGGGAAAAGAGAAAGGCTGAATTGGATTTTCAGAGCGAAAAATTGTCAAATATATTGGGCAATGCTATTCTGGCAAACAAAGATATTCCTCTGGAAAAGATACTGGGAGAAAGGCTTTTCGAGAAAGGGTTGACAATAGGGACAGCAGAAAGCTGTACAGGCGGAAATATTGCCCGTATGATAACGTCAATAGCGGGATCGTCCCGTTACTTTAATGGCAGTATCGTATCATACGCCAATGAAGTGAAAAGCAAAACATTGGGCGTTTCCGAAACAGACATCGAGCAATATGGTGCAGTGAGCGAAAAGGTTGTAAAACAAATGGCTCAGGGTGCCTGCAGGGTTTTGAATACTGATTGTGCCATTGCCGTATCGGGCATAGCGGGTCCTGACGGCGGCACGCCCGAAAAACCTGTGGGAACAGTATGGATAGCAACTGCATACAAAGGGGAAATCATTACCGAAAAATATATGATGGGAAAATACAGGGAAGCAAATATTCAGCGCGCATCGAATATCGGAATGCTGCAACTTCTGAAAATGTTAGATAATATTAATGAATGAGGTTTTTAGCAGGATTTTATTATATATTTGCAATAATAACAAAACGAAAAATATTGTTTTCTACACTAAAAAATTGACATATGAAGGATTTCGGCAAAATATTATTAATTCTTGTTTTTACGGTATTCGCATTCAATTCGTGCGGCGATGATGACGATAAAAAAACGGAATATTCTTTTGACGGGAGTTATACATCGAGTGTCACTCTGCAAGGAATTAAAGATAATGCTGCCCTAACAGAAATAAATGGCGATTCCGATAAATCTATCGACGAAATGATGAGGTTTTATGAAAACGAATACGTGAAGCCTATAACCAAAGCCGATCTTCAATACAGAAACTCATACATCAAAATATCGGGGTTGAACGAAAACAGAGTCATCCTCAGTAACGTAACAATAGACATCAACGGGGAAAAGAAACATTTCGACAGATTGACTCAGGATACGGAGTTTTCTACCAATAACGACTTGATTTTTTTAAATAACGCGTTAAACAAGATTGTTAAAACTCAAAAGATAAATGTCAAGGTGAGTTTCAAGCCGTCAGAAGACATTTCCATTACAGATAAGGTAACGGTGACAATCCATTTTGATGCGAAATTCTATTATTGGAAATAAGCAGTTTCCGACAGATCTCACATAAAAAAGCCTCAATCAAACCTTATGAGGCTTTCCTTTTTGGTTTAATAGCGAATGACACCGAATAAAAACATACCTGTTTATATTACTTATCTGATACTGTTACTGACAGCATTTGTTTTTATAACTCTGTTTTCCAGAGGATCATCGCCACTATATGTTTATTATACTTACGACAGTTCCATTTTTCTGACAATGGGAAACGTTCTCCTTGACGGAAAACTGTTGTATGTTGACTGTTTCGATCACAAAGGTCCCGTACTCTTTTTTTATCGAGGCTTTTGCCCAATCAATTATTGGGGGAAGAACGGGCATTTATATATTCCAGATCATAAATATGTTCCTCGTACTCGTTATGATATACAAAACCATTGATCTGTTTAAAATAAGTTTAAGCGTAAAAATATTCTGTATCGTAAGCTTCCTGTTAGTCTTAAGACTGATTTTCGGAGAGGGAAATCAAACGGAAGAATACAGCCTGTTATGTTCGTGTATATCACTTTATATCACGTTGAAATATTTTTTGCTGCCTTCTTCCAATCTGTCTTCTCTGAGAATCTTTATACTCGGATTGTGTCTTTCCGTCGTATTCTGGACTCGCCCTAACAATGCAGGGATTATCGTAGGATGTATTCTCTTTTTATTCATACTGACCTTAAAAGAGAAAAATATCAGATTAGCTGCAAAATATATTTGCTTCATATTTATAGGATTCCTGTCCCTTTCTTTTATTATCTGTTCCTATTTTTACTATAAAGGAACGCTCGGGGATATGCTGTATTCTTCATTTATATTTAATTTCATTTACTCAAAAGTCGGAAGGGCAAGCGGACTGAGAATTTTGCAGATCATATTTTATAATCTCGTTGTTTTCGTTCCTCTGCTGGGAGGTATTTTATCATACCAGAAAAAAAACAAGGATAAAAACTCGATATTGTTGCTCGTATGTCTTTTTGTCTGTGGCTTCTGCTTCTCAAACTTCGGCTTCAAACAGTTCTATTATATAGCAGCATTAACGCCCCTTGTTCCTGTCGGATTTGCTTTTTTGGAAAGACAATGCTTTATTCTCTTCACAAAAAAAACAAGACTATACTAAATGCCTTATCCGCAATCATTTGCTTGTTTATCCTGTTTACTTTCGCTTACAGATATGATAAATACAGAGATTTTGATGTTGAATATATCAAATCTGCAAAAGAATTGATAAACCGAATACCGGAGAATGAGTTGAAAAACACGTACGCCTATCATACCGAAGCAAAGATTTACCTTGTTACTCCGTTAAAACCCATATATAAATATTCTTTCTTTCAGGAATGGCATGCAGTAAACGATCCCGCAATATTAGGGGATTTGAATAATTACCTGAGGACTGAAAACACTCATTACGTCATTACGCAGAACAGTTTAATGACAGGTTCGTACAATCTGGAAGCACAGAAGATTCTACGTCAAGACTACGACACAATATTCAGTAACGAACATTTAACCCTATATAAGCACATAAATAAAAGATAGATTACAAATTAATTTTTTATTTTTGCATAAATCTATTAATACAAAAATGACTTATCTCATTACCGGAGGAGCCGGGTTTATCGGTTCAAACTTTGTAAAATATATGTCAGCTTCTCATCCCGACGATAAGATGATTATTCTCGATGCTTTAACATATGCGGGAAATCTGAAAACATTGTCGGAGGAACTGAAAAACAATAATTTAGTTTTCGTAAAAGGTGACATCGGCGACAGGGAAGTCGTAGAAAAAATCTTCAAGGAAAACGAAATTGACTTTGTTGTTAACTTTGCGGCAGAAAGCCATGTCGACAGAAGTATCGAAAATCCTCAGCTCTTCCTGCAAACAAACATATTAGGCACACAGAACCTTTTGGATGTAGCAAAAAAATACTGGACAACGGGTAAAGACGAAAACAATTATCCGATCTGGAAACCGGAAGTAAAATTTCTCCAAGTATCGACAGACGAAGTTTACGGATCGCTCGGAGACGAAGGTTATTTTACGGAAACAACTCCGCTGGATCCCCGATCGCCTTACAGCGCATCGAAAGCAAGTAGCGACATGATTGTACGCGCATATAGCGAAACGTACAAAATGCCTGTCAACATCACACGATGCTCAAACAACTACGGACCGTACCACTTTCCCGAGAAACTGATTCCGCTTATCATAAGAAACATTCTTGAAGGTAAAAGCCTGCCTGTTTACGGAGACGGAAGCAATGTAAGAGACTGGTTGTATGTGGAAGATCATTGCAAAGCCATAGACATCGTTTTGCACAAAGGGAAAACTGGTGAAGTGTACAACGTAGGCGGACATAACGAAAAACGGAACATTGATATCGTAAAACTGATTATCGACGCAATCCGTAATATTATGGATAAAGAACCGCAGTACCGAAAAGCATTGAAAAAGAAGGAAATACTGCCCGACGGAAGTATTGACATATCGTGGATAAACAACGATCTTATATCATTCGTACGCGATCGTCAGGGACATGATAAAAGATATGCGATTGATCCTACCAAAATATCGGAAGAACTCGGCTGGCTACCCGAAACAAAATTCGACAAAGGCATTATAAAAACAATATATTGGTATTTAGATAATCAGGAATGGGTAGAAGAAGTTACCTCTGGAGATTATATGAAATATTATCAGGAAATGTATGGAAACAGATGATCATTCGAATACGTATCAGAAAAACGTTCAATTAAAACCTTACAACTCGTTTCAAACCGAGGCCTTAGCTAAAATTTTCTGTCAACCCAAAAGCATTGCCGAATTAAGGCAATGCATAGAAGATCATCCTGACGAAAAAAAGCTGATCATGGGGCAAGGATGCAATATCCTGTTCACTAAAGATTTTGACGGATTAGTGATTAAACCCGAACTGACAGGATTGAGAGAATTTTCTGACGACGATGACGACGACAACGATATTTACATCGAAGCAATGGCGTCGGAAGACTGGGATAACTTCGTGGAATATTGCGTGAACAAAGGTTATGCAGGCGTCGAAAACCTGTCGTATATTCCCAGCACAATCGGTGCTGCTCCTGTGCAGAACATAGGCGCTTACGGAGCAGAAGTAAAAGACTGCGTGCGTGAAGTGGTTGCCCTTGATATGCAGACTCTTGAAGTGTTATCATTCTCCAATTACGAATGTGAGTTCGGCTATCGCGACAGCGTTTTCAAACGAACCAACAGATACATAATATTATCGGTTATTTTTCATCTGAAAAGATATTTCAGCTATATACCCAAATATACGGATTTAAACAAGGAGCTGGAAGATATTGAAGATCCAACTATTAAAGACGTCAGGGAAGCAGTCATACGGATAAGGCAACGAAAACTTCCCGATCACAAACAGTTGCCCAACTGCGGAAGTTTCTTTAAAAATCCTTATATTGCAAAAGAAGAAGCAGATAAGATTCTTGCGGAATATCCCGACCTCCCTATGTATATTCAGACTGACGGCAGAATAAAAACTTCCGCTGCCTTTCTCATAGACAGGGCGGGATACAAAGGAAAACGGGAAGGAAACGTAGGTACTTATCAGAATCAGGCTCTTATCATAGTCAATTACGGAACGGCAAAAGGACAGGACATTCTGAATTTTTCGAAAGAAATACAGTCCGTTGTAAAGGAAAAGTTCGGAATCAGCTTGGAAGCGGAAGTCAGAATATTTTAGAACAAATAATAACATTAATCAAATTATATATCCATGGCATCATTTATTATAGAAGGAGGTTGCAAACTTAACGGAGAAATTACTCCTCAAGGAGCAAAGAATGAAGCATTACAAATTATTTGCGCAACCCTTTTAACCCCCGAAGAGGTTGTGATAGAAAACATACCCGACATACTGGATGTAAACAACCTGATCGCATTGCTAAGCGAAATGGGAGTGAAAACCAAGAGAATAAATGAGAATACATGGTCTTTTCAGGCTGACGAAATCAATCTTGAATACTTAGAATCGCCCGAATTTTTAAGAAAAAGCATGTCGCTTCGCGGTTCGGTAATGATCATCGGTCCTTTAGTGGCACGTTTCGGAAAAGCACTGTTGCCAAAACCGGGCGGTGATAAAATCGGACGAAGGCGTCTGGATACGCACTTTGTCGGGATACAAAAACTGGGCGCTGACTTTGAATATGATTCAAACAGGCAACTCTATACGATAACAGCACAGAAACTTAAAGGTGCATATATGTTGCTGGATGAAGCATCGGTAACGGGAACCGCAAACATTGTGATGGCTGCCGTTCTGGCAGAAGGAGAAACCACTATATACAACGCCGCATGCGAACCTTATCTGCAACAGCTTTGTAAAATGCTTAACCGCATGGGAGCAAAAATTTCGGGGGTTGCATCCAATCTTTTGAGAATCGAGGGAGTAAAATCACTCGGAGGAACAAATCATACCATATTGCCCGACATGATCGAAATCGGCAGTTTTATCGGAATGGCAGCAATGACAGGTTCGGAAATCACCATTAAAAATGTGTCTTACGATAATCTGGGCATCATTCCCGACACGTTCAGCCGATTAGGAATAAAAATGGAAAGAGTTAACGATGACATCTTCATACCCTGCCAGAAACAATATGAAATAGAAACTTTCATTGACGGATCAATTTTGACTATTGCCGACGCACCGTGGCCGGGACTTACTCCCGACCTAATCAGCGTACTCCTCGTGGTTGCAACGCAGGCAAAAGGCAGCGTGCTGATCCACCAGAAAATGTTTGAAAGCCGCCTGTTTTTCGTAGATAAACTGATCGATATGGGCGCACAGATCATTCTTTGCGATCCGCACAGGGCAACCGTTATAGGGACGGGCAAACGTACTATGCGTGCAACGACTATGACCTCGCCCGATATACGTGCCGGTATTGCTCTGCTCCTTGCGGCAATGTGTGCAAAGGGTAAGAGTACAATACACAATATCGAACAGATAGACAGAGGTTACCAAAATATCGACATACGTCTTAATCAGTTAGGTGCGAACATAATGAGGATGGATTGATCGCAAATAAAATAAAGGAACAAAAACTACAGGAATTTCGAGTCTTGTAGTTTTTTTATTTTAGGCAAAAATGATGTGCAAATTAATTACCTTTGTACTGCAAAATTTATAAAACAATGATAAAATGGAGTTGATTTTAGGATTGTTAGATTTTCATGCTCTCTTTGGATCTTTCATGGAACTCTTGTCAAATACCGAAGTAGTGCTCGACAGATGGGTTAACGAATACGGATTGTGGGTATATCTTATACTATTTATCATAATATTTTGTGAAACGGGACTGGTAGTCACGCCGTTTCTTCCCGGCGATTCGCTGCTGTTTTTGGCAGGAACAATTGCACACAGGGCAAACAATGATCTCAATGTGATAAGCCTGCTGCTGATATTATCCGTAGCCGCCGTGTTAGGCGATGCGATGAACTACACGATCGGGCGGTTCTTCGGAAAAAAACTGTTCAGCAACCCGAATTCCAAGATATTTAAACAAGTGTATCTCGAAAAAACAAACAAATTTTATGAAAAACATGGCGGCAAAACAATAATACTTGCCCGTTTCGTCCCGATCGTGAGAACATTTGCACCCTTCGTTGCGGGAATGGGAAAAATGACTTATAGGCATTTCTTTTCCTTCAACGTTGTCGGAGGAATATCTTGGATCAGTTTATTTACCCTTTTAGGGTATTTCGTAGGTACTTTCGACTTTGTTCAAAACAATATCAAATTTGTAGTTGTTCTTATAATAATTATTTCGATACTCCCCGGAGTATTTGAAGTAATCCGAAATAAAAGAAAAAAATAAAAAAGAAGCGGCGTAATAGCACTTCACTGTATATTAAGGTAAAGGTAAAGATTGTTTAATTTATTAATTTAATTTAAAGTGGATTTAATTGCGAATATTCCTGACAAAAAGGATAAGAAAAGAGTTGTCATAATCGGAGGAGGATTTGCCGGTTTGCAATTCGCAAGAAAAAATAAATACAAAATACTATCAGGTTGTCTTATTGGACAAGGTAAACTATTACCAGTTTCAACCGCTGATGTACCAAGTGGCAACAGCGGGATTGGAAGCCAGTTCCATTTCATATCCTCACAGAAAAACATTCCAAAAAAAGAAAGACTTTCACTTCAGAACCTGTGAAGCGAAACAGGTCGATGCCGAAAAGCAAATTCTGGAAACGAATATAGGACACATCAGATACGATTATCTGATCGTCGCAACAGGTTGCGACACAAATTATTTCGGAAACGACAGCCTTCAGGAAACGACATTCGCTCTGAAATCCGTTTCGGAAGCTTTGTTGTTAAGAAACAGGGTTCTGCTAAGTTTTGAACAGGCATTGAGCTCAAAAGATGAAGAAGAATTGAAGGAAATCATGACATTCGTCGTAGTCGGTGGGGGAGCAACAGGAGTGGAATTGGCGGGAGCATTGGCTGATATGAGAAAAACTGTATTGCCCAAAGATTATCCTGAACTTGATTTTTCAAAAATGGAAATACATCTGGTTGACGCATCCGTACGCTTGTTGTCAGGCATGTCGGAAGAAGCGTCCGCAAATGCTGCGGAAACTCTGAAAAAACGGGGGGTTATCCTTCATCAGAACCTGCCCGTGAACAAGTATGAAAATATGATTGTAGAAGTATCGGACGGAACAAAACTGAGATCACGCAATGTATTTTGGGTTGGAGGCGTTAAACCCGTATCCATAAACGGACTAAAGGAGGACTCTTACAACAGAGGACGTTTACTGGTAGACAGATATAACAGAGTAAACGGTTATAGCAACATATTTTCATTAGGAGATACCTGCCTGATGATATCCGAGGAAACCCCGAAAGGTCATCCTCAGCTTGCACAGGTGGCAATGCAGATGGCGAAAAACTTAGCCAAAAATCTCAATTATCTGGCTGAAGGAAAAAATAAGAAAAAAGAATTTACCTATAAGGACAAAGGTTCTCTTGCAACCATAGGAAGAAACGCCGCCGTCGCCGATATTAAGAATTTTAAGTTCAGCGGTTTCATAGCGTGGTGGTTATGGCTATTCATTCATATTCTTTCTATCGTAGGAGTTAAAAACAAACTTTCGGTTTTCATAGATTGGGCATGGAGTTATGTAACTTACGACGTTTCACTCAGATTGCTGATAGTTCCGAAATTTAATAAGATATATAAAGATTTAAAGTCTTAAAAATAATTATGTCAGATTCTCTTAAAATACAGGATAATTTGTCTAAAGAGGAAAAATACAAATTATTATATCCTCAAATAAAATCTCTGACTGACGGAGAATCTGATTCTATTGCCAATATGGCAAATATTTCAGCAGCACTAAAAATGACTTTCCGATTTCTTTGGGTAGGATTTTATATCGTAAAGCACAACGAGCTTGTACTCGGTCCGTTTCAGGGAGATATTGCCTGCACACGTATAAAATACGGAAAAGGAGTATGCGGTACGGCATGGAAAGAAAAGAGAACCGTAATCGTACCCAATGTGAATCATTTTGAAGGACATATCGCTTGTAGTGAATATTCACTTTCTGAAATTGTTGTCCCGATCTTCTATCACGATCAGATAATTGCAGTACTGGACGTCGACAGTGAATTTGAAAATCATTTCGATAAAACGGATTCGTTATATTTGCAACAAATCGTAAAACTCATTTCTTGACAAAGAAGTAACCGATATGGAAGGGCATAACGTTGTATTAGCTTTCGTATTAACAGCAATAGCAGGACTATCGACAGGGATAGGCAGCGCTATTGCTTTAATAGCCAAACATACGAATACAAAATTCCTGTGCGCCTCTCTTGGATTTTCGGCAGGCGTTATGATTTATGTTTCCTTTATGGAAATGCTTCCGACCGCCAATCACGAATTAATCGGGTTGTTCGGTGAAAAAAAGGGAACATTCTATCTCATCCTCGCTTTCTTCGGAGGCATTGCATTTATAAATCTGATAGACTTCCTGATACCCGAATCGGTCAACCCGCACGAAATACAGGGCGTGGAGGATATGGACTCGAAAAAAGGATTAAAGCGTACAGGAATTATGGTTGCCCTGTCTATTGCAATACATAATTTCCCCGAAGGAATCGCCACTTTCACATCCGCCCTTGGTTCGCTCGACGTTGCTATTCCGATCACTGTGGCAATAGCCATACATAATATTCCCGAAGGGATCGCCGTAGCCGTTCCTATTTACCATTCCACAGGAAATAAGAAAAAAGCTTTCTGGTATTCGTTCCTGTCAGGATTGGCAGAACCTTTCGGAGCATTGATCGCATATCTGTTTCTGCTTCAATTCTGGACACCCATGTTCAACGGAATTATTCTGGCGGCAGTATCCGGTATAATGGTTTTTATTTCGCTGGACGAGCTCCTTCCCAGCGCCGAAAAATACGGGAAACACCATATATCCATCATGGGGCTTATCGCCGGTATGCTGGTTATGGCTGTAAGTTTATATATGTTTATATAAGACACGCAGTTTTTATAAAAATATAACCATCGGTATTTTTTCTTTAACTTTTATATGTTAAAACGATACCGATTAATGTTTAGTTTTGCATTGATCGAGTTAAGGCATAATGAAAAATAATGACATTGACATACATACAAAGTTAATAGTAAGCATAGTTATTTCGTTAATAGGAATATGTGGTTACGGGCAAAACTCGATCATCGGAGACGATTACAAAAAAGAGTTGTGGAAAACGATAAAGCCTACCAATGAATCTAAATTCGAATTACCGGGCAGTTCTTTGAAATCGTCGAAGGAGATCATAAATGAAAACAAGTATATACGTTCCTACCACAACTATAAAAACAATTTGGATAACCTCATAGAGATAACAAAACCCAAATACACGATAAATCCCGGCATTTTTACATATAAAGGCTCGACACCATTAAATCAACTACCGAGAGGATCGACTCAACTGGTATTTATGGGAGGGCATTTTTACTTCGTTCCGACAGGAGGGCTTCTGGTTGTTCCATCCGGGTTCGATTTCAGTGGAGGCGGAAGAAAAAAACTCTCCGAAAAATCAAAATCCATTCTTCAAAACGTCTACGGAATGGAGATAGATGAATAAAACCATTTCGTTAATAAAACATTTTACCAATATTGTGTGTTTACATTCCATTAACATATAATAACAGGAACATATGATACCGGACTTTGTGCTTCTGCAATCGGCAGATACTTCAGCCATTAACGAATTGTTAATGGGATTATCAAGCAAACTCATCGGGTTGGGAGAAAAAATAATTATAGCCGTAATAGTCTATTTCATAGGCTCATGGCTGATATCTCTCCTACGCAAACTCGTAAAAAAGATATTAGCCAAACGAGATGTCGACTCTACGGTGGCTTCGTTCATCAACAGTCTTATCAGCAATTTGTTGAAGATTATTCTGATAATAGTAATAATAGGCATTCTCGGCATTCCCGCAACCTCGCTTGCAGCCATTTTAGCAGCAGCAGGATTAGCCATCGGTATGGCTATGAAAGACAATCTCGCTAATTTTGCAGGCGGAGTAATGCTGTTATTAAACAAGCCGTTCAAAGTAGGCGACAGGATACAAGCCCAAGGACAGGACGGTGCGGTAAAAGGTATAGGGATATTGTACACCATTCTGACAACAGGCGATGCACGCACGGTGTACATACCCAACGGGCCTCTATCGACAGGTAGTATCGTTAATTTCTCGGATCAGGAAAACAGGCGTATCGATATATCTTTCAATATCAATTACGGGAATAATGCCGATGATCTTAAAAAATTCATCACTGACATTATTTCATCTAACAACAGAATACTGAAAGAGCCTGCTCCTTTTGTCGGAATAACAACCGTAAATAACGGAAACTTCGATATAACCATACGGGTTTGGGTGCTTAACGGCGATTATGGAGATGTAAGCACCGAACTTAATGAAGCCGTGTATAAAACCTTAAGCGAAAAAGGAATATTTACGTCCTCTTCACTGACCGTAAAAATGGCAAATAATTAAGGAACTGCCATTATAAATACAACTAAAGCACGGAAACATAATTCTGTGCTTTTTATTTTTATAACTTTGCAAATTCATTTTAAATAATTTGTACTTAAAAACAGTAAATGATCAAAGCCCGTAAAATAGAGTTACTGGCTCCTGCGAAAAATCTCGAGTGTGGAATCGAAGCGATAAATCATGGAGCAGATGCCGTATATATAGGCGCTCCGAAATTTAGTGCCCGATCTGCTGCAGGCAATACTTTGGACGATATAAAAACACTGACAGAATACGCGCATCAGTTCAATGCCCGAATATATGTTGCTCTGAACACGATACTGAAAGACAGTGAACTTACCGAAACGGAAAAACTGATATGGAAACTGTACGACATCGGAGTAGATGCCCTCATCGTTCAGGACTTGGGAATATTGATGCTCGATCTTCCTCCTATCCCGCTTCATGCAAGTACGCAAACGGACAACAGAAACGTAGAAAAAATAAAATTCTTCGAACAGGCTGGTTTTTCTCAAGTAGTATTGGCAAGAGAATTATCGCTGAACGAAATAAAAAACATATCCGAAAATACCAATGTTACATTAGAAGCTTTCGTACATGGAGCATTATGCGTGTCGTACAGTGGACAATGTTACCTGAGCGAAGCAATAACAAGGCGAAGTGCGAACAGGGGCAGTTGCGCACAATTATGCCGTTTACCATATAAACTGATCGATTCGGAAGAAAAAGTTGTAACAGAGAACAAGCATTTGCTGTCAATGAAAGATCTGAATTTGTCGGATCAGCTTGAAGGACTGATCGAGGCAGGCGTAAGTTCTTTAAAAATAGAAGGCAGACTGAAAGACGTGTCTTACGTAAAAAACGTAACGGCATACTATCGGCAAAAATTAGATCAGATATTCTCAAGACGGACGGAATTTCAGCGTTCATCATCGGGAAACAGCACTTATAGTTTCAAACCCGACATAACAAAAAGTTTCAACAGAGGATTTACCCAATATTTTCATAACGGAAGAGTACAGAATATATGGTCTGTCGATTCTCCCAAATCTACAGGCGAACCCATAGGCAGAGTAAAAAACGTATTTGACCGTTTCTTCGTTCTTAGTGGGACGAAGAAAATAAATAACGGCGACGGCTTGTGTTTTTTTGACTCCAATATGGAACTGAAAGGCATAAGGGTCAACCGAGTGGAAGGAGAGAATATTTTTCCCGCCGAGCATAATATCAGTGTGAAGAAAGGAACACTTATATACCGAAATTTCGATCATGAATTTGAAAAAACATTAAGTAAAAAATCTGCCGAGCGGAAAATAGATATCCAGATAATTCTGAAAGAATCACATACAGGGTTTACAGTCGATGCTGAAGATGAAGACGGAAATAATATATCGCTGCATTTCGATCAAGTAAAAGAAATTGCCAATAAAGATCAAACAGATAATATCAAGTCTATTTTTTCCAAAACAGGAAATACGATATTCAATGTTGAAAAAGTAGAACTAATGTTCAGCAATAACTGGTTTATTCCCGCATCTGTTCTTTCGGAATGGAAAAGGACAGTTACGGATCAGATGTTGATTCAAAGAAAAAATACATATTTCAGAGAAATTGTACATCATAAACCAACCGATCATCCTTTTCCCGTAAGAGACATTACATATCTGGGAAACGTGATGAACGAAAAAAGCAAACAATTCTTCATTCAGCACAAATCCGTTGTAAAGGAAATGGCTTTTGAAAAGGAATCCAAGAATAATATACCGTTAATGTTTACCCGGCATTGCATAAAGTATTCTTTAGGCTATTGTCCGAAAGAAAGACAGGAAAATTTCAATTACAAAGAACCGCTTTATCTGGTTTATAACGGAACAAAACTGATATTGGAATTTGATTGCAAAATATGCGAAATGAGGGTGATCGAAGCCTGACAAAAAAACAAACATGAGAATAGATATAATTACCGTTTTGCCGCAGATGATAGAAGGAGCCGTAAATTGCTCTATATTACAACGGGCACAGAATAAAGGCATTGCAGAAATACACATTCACAATCTAGAGATTACACCACCGACAAGCACAAAAGAGTAGACGATTATCCTTTCGGCGGCGAAGCAGGAATGGTTATGCAGATTGAACCGATAGACAATGCTATCTCTCATCTAAAGGCGCAAAGAGAATATGACGAAGTTATATTCACAACACCCGACGGAGAATTATTCGATCAGAAAACGGCAAACCAAATGTCTTTGCTCAATAATATCATAATCCTTTGCGGACATTACAAAGGAATTGATTACAGGATAAGGGAACATCTGATAACGAAAGAAATTTCGATAGGCGATTTTGTCCTTACAGGGGGCGAACTGGCTGCCGCAATGATTTCGGATGCAATCGTAAGGGTAATCCCGGGTGCCATCGGCGATGAACAATCCGCTCTCTCCGACTCCTTTCAGGACAACCTGCTGGCACCTCCCGTATATACGCGTCCTGCCGAATACAAAGGGTGGAAAGTTCCCGACATTTTATTATCAGGCCATCAGGCAAATATTGACGACTGGAAGCTGCAACAGTCTTATGAACGTACCAAGCGTTTGCGTCCCGATTTGTTAAAAGAAGAATAAGAGTAAAAAAAATCAGAAAGGATATCCCACAGCTATGTGCCAAGCTGTGTTATGCCCGATATCGAAAGGTTTCAGAACAGGCCACTTCGATTTCATCCCTCTGCCGGCATCAGGTATCCATTGACGGGTGTTATCATCATAATCATAATGTTTATACCTGTCGGCAGGATCGTACAATTTCCAACCACAATCGAGGCGGATCAGCACATAATCGAAATCGAGCCTCAGCCCAAGCCCCCAAGCAAAGGCAATCTCTTTATAAAATGAACCGAAACTGAAATTACCTTTTTCCTGCTCTTCGTATTTTTTTATTGTCCATATATTTCCGGCGTCTAAGAAAGCAGCAAGTTCAAACTTCCAGAACACTTTACTTCGGTATTCGATATTGGCATCGAACCGTATTTCGCCCGACTGATCGTAGAATGTTGCATCAGGTTTGTAAAACGATCCGGGACCGAGCTCGCGTATTCCCCACCCTCTCACACTGTTAGCACCTCCTGAATAGAAACGTTTCTGAATAGGCACCATTTTATAGTTACCGTAAGGGTATACCACACCTCCACCGACTCTCCATGCAATGCTGTTTTTTTCGTCCAGATAAATCGTCCGGCTATAATCGACGTTTCCCAGAACGTATTGAACAAAGCGTGTTCCGAATATTTTCTTACTTCCAAGAGAATCTTTTTCCGCACCTGCCATAGCTGCGACAAGCGACAAAAGATTCCCGGCAGTTTCAACATTGGCTCTTAGCGAATATATGGATGTCTGCCTGCGTCGTTTGCTGCTGAACAGGTTAAGATTGGTATTCGTATAAGTATATCCCGAACCTAATATGAACTGATCGGTAAAACTGAATTCACGGGCTGCAGATGTCAACTTATTTATGAATGACATATTCAACTTGGATTCGGGAATGTGCACATAGCTCACATTCACCAGATCGACGGAATGTTTAATCGAATTGTTTCGCCTGTTCTGCCACAGATATGACAGGCGTGTTGACAGTATTGTCCGCGTAAAATAATCGGGACGCCGCTGATAAGTATAATTTGCCGTCAACTGTGTCGAAGCATGCAATCGCCTGCGTAAATCGCGTTTCAGAAAAGGAAACATAAAACGAGGAAATGTTATGGAGGTTTCGCCGCCTATTTCAAAATAGTTCTTGTCGAAATTTGAGAAATCGGCGGATATCGCTTCATACGATCCACGCAATTTGGCATTGAAAAGTTCCGATCCTCTGAACAGATTGCGATGAGTATAGCCTATGCTTGCACCGACTCCGAATCTGCCGTCCGAGTTTGTCCCCTCAGCTTCAACTGAAATTGCTTGTTTTTTATCGGGAACGCAGGTTATTATGCAAAGCAATTTCGTAGAATCGTTATCAATTATTTCCTGATACCTTATGTTGACATTTCTCAATATATGCAATTGCGACAATGAGTTATAAGTAGTGGATGTAGCATTTTCGCTGTATAATGCCCCGGGAGTAATGAAACAACTGTTGAGTATTATATGGGGTTTTATATACCGTCCTTTTTCTCCGTAAAAAATTTTATACAAACCGTTATCTCTTTCAACCACCTCTGTTGGTTTATAATTGCCTATGTTTATATCTTCAAGGGGATTATAATCGACATAAAAATTTACTTCTTTCACTACAAACTGCCTGTGTTTACTTTCGATGATCTCCCCGTTTTCCCTTTTTTGCATATAGGGGTACACAGTCAATTCCAAACTCACCTTATCCTTTCCCTGAGTTAAAGTATCGGCAACAAAACCGATATATTCCTTATCAAATTCATAATAACCGAACCGTCTGAATGAAGAAGAAACCCTGTCTCTTTCCTCATCCAGCATATCCAGATCAAATAGAGAATTTTTTTTGGACAAGGGAATTACGAAGCAACGATTTATCCAAATTAAAAGATACGGTATCTTTTGCGTTGTGCCGACGCCGTATCGAGGAAAACACTTTATCATTCTCAAAAACCGTATCGGAAATATTAATCGAATAGTCTGTTATTCTGTAAGGTTGTCCCGCTTTAATCTGATATTTTATGTCCGCAGTTTTTCCTTTCTTTTTTATTTCGGGGATCACCTGAGCATGAATATATCCTTTGTTATTCAAGATTGTAGTCAGATTATTCACGGTATTATCGACAGTCGTACTGTCATAAATTACAGGGGCTTCACCCGCATTACGAAGAACTCTGTTCACCCATTTTGTCGTATCGCTTCCCGAAAGATTATAGATAAACAAAGGCATCCGAAAAATTTCCAACGTCTTAAAATTAGGTTTCTGCTGGATATAAGCTTCCATCTCTAACGATGAAATACCTTTAGTGTCGCTTTTAATCGTAGCGCTGCGTAACCAGTATTGCCCGTCCTCAATGAATTTGGTCGAACTACAGGACTGTATTACAAAAACGCAGGCTATTCCTAATAAAGAATATAAAAATTTCAATCTCATCCCTTCGTATAACACTCTGAATATAGCAGGAAAAACAAATAGGATACAAATTTATTATTTTAATTATTTCTTTTGTAGTTTTGTTACAAAAAGAAACTTAAAACGAAACTCTATTCCGCAAAACTGTTATGAAACTGGATCACATAGCTATTTGGACAACAAATCTCGAAAAGGTAAAAGAATATTACATTAAATATTTTAATGCCAAAGCCAACGACTTATATGTAAATAATTCGAACGGTTTTAAAAGTTATTTTCTCAGTTTTGATTCAGGAGCGCGTATGGAAATTATGTACAAACCTGATATTCCTGACAATCTGAATAGCTGCATCGAACAATATAAAGGAATAATACACCTCGCTTTTGATGTTGAAACAATGGAGGATGTCGATAAAAAAGCGAAAGAATTACAAGCTGACGGATATAAAATACTGAAAGGCCCGCGAAAAACAGGTGACGGATATTACGAGTTTGAAACTATCGACCCCGAAAATAACAGGCTGGAAGTCATAGCAAAGTTTACAGAAAAATGACAGTAAGCAAAAACAAGATAAAATATATACAGTCTCTGAAAGATAAAAAACACAGGTTGGAACACCATACTTTCGTTGCGGAAGGCAATAAAATGGTTTCTGAACTTTTGAACTGTATGAAATGTCAAGTCCTGATCGGGACAAAAGATTTTATTGAAACGATTAATTCATCTGTAATTGAAGAACTATACGAAGTTTCACAAAATGAATTAAACAAAATCAGTTTCCTCAATAATCCACAACAGGCATTGGCCGTTTTTTATCAACCGGAATATGAGATAGAAGAAACGGGAATCACGTCTCAACTATGCATAGCCCTCGACGGAATACAAGATCCGGGAAATTTCGGGACGATTGTTCGTCTTGCCGATTGGTACGGAATAGAAAATATAATCTGCTCGAAGGATACCGTTGACATTTATAATCCGAAAACAGTGCAGGCAACCATGGGCGCAATAGCCCGAATAAAAATTCATTATACGGATCTGAAAGAATTTCTGACTTCAGTAAAGGGCATGCCTGTTTACGGGACTTTCCTTAACGGAAAAAATATTTATGAGGAAAATCTTACCGAAAACGGTATTATCGTAATGGGAAACGAAGGGAACGGCATTCGCCCAGAAATCGAAAGTTTGATTACCGAAAGGCTCTATATACCTAATTACCCGAAAGATAGAACAACGTCCGAATCGTTGAACGTATCGGTAGCGACAGCCATTATTTGCGCCGAATTTAGGAGAAGATATTATTAATTTCATACCTTTGCAACCTTTAAAATATCCTTCAGAAAATAATGAGTAAATATAATTTCGATCAGATCATCAACAGAAAAGGCACAGGAGCTATCAAAGTTGATGCATTAAAAGAACGATATGGCGACGAAAACCTGATACCTTTATGGGTAGCCGACATGGATTTCCTCTCTCCGCCTGCCGTTTCGGAAGCTATTATTACAAGAGCCCGTCATGGAGTTTTCGGATATACTAATCCAAGTCAGGGATATTTCGACGCAATCGTCAGCTGGATACAAAAACACCACAATTGGCAGATAAAGCAAGAATGGGTAAGTTTCATTCCGGGAATCGTGAAAGGAATAGCTTTTGCGGTTGACAATTTTACGAAAGAAGCGGACAAAATCATCATACAACCTCCTGTCTATCATCCGTTCAGACTCGTCCCGACAGCTCTCAAAAGAGAAATTGTAAACAATCCGTTAGTGCTGAAAACCGATCAGTATGAAATGGATATGGATGATCTGAAAAACAAAATAGATAAATCTTGCAAAATACTTATACTGTGCAATCCGCATAATCCCGGAGGCAGAGTATGGACACGGGAAGAGCTGACAGCCATAGCCGATATATGTTTCGACAACGGCATATTGGTTATTTCGGACGAAATACATTGCGATCTGGCATTTAAAGGACACAAACACATTCCTTTCGCATCGGTGTCCGAAAAAGCGGCTCAAAACAGCATTACGTTCATGGCACCCAGCAAAACTTTTAATATTGCAGGGATGGCAAGTTCATATTCAATTATTCCGAACGACGAAATCAGAGAAAGATTCCATCAGTATCTCGAAGCAAGGGAATTAAGCAGCGGAGACATTTTTGCTCATATTTCGGCACAGACAGCTTACGAAAACGGTGAAGAATGGCTCACGGAATTGAAGGAATACCTGTGGAACAATATCAGCTACGTTGACAAGTTTCTGAAAGAGCACATTCCATCCATAAAAGCAATGATGCCCCAAGCCTCTTACCTTATATGGCTCGATTGCAGGGATCTGAAACTGTCGCAAAACGAATTGGTTTCTCTTTTCGTCAACGATGCCAAATTGGCACTGAACGATGGAGCAATGTTCGGGACAGAGGGCACGGGATTTATGAGAATGAATATAGGAACACCTCTTTCCGTTATAAAAGAGGCTCTTAATAATTTGAAAAAAGCCGTAAATAAATAAACAAATAAAGGCAAATTACGTTTTACGTAGAAAAAGGCATAATTTTTGTCTAACATATCGAGAAAGCTATCAATTATATTTATTAATTAAATACATAACAAAAAATGAAAATTTCAACTAATAAGTTTGTTTCTCTATCATATGATCTGAATGTCGGCGAAGAAGGAGCATTGGAACTGATGGAGCGCGCGACAACAGAAAATCCTCTCGAATTTATCTTCGGTACAAATTCCATGCTCGAAGCTTTCGAAAGAAATGTCGAAAATCTGAGTGAAGGCGATTCGTTCAGCTTTAAAATATCTCCCGAAGAAGGATATGGAGAGTATGACGACGAGCGGGTAGTAGACCTGCCGAAAAATATATTCGAAATCGACGGCAAAATAGATACGAATGTTATTTTTGAAGGCAATATGGTTCCGATGATGGATTCGAACGGAAACAGATTGGATGGTTCAGTAGTGGAAATCAAAGACGATGTTATCACAATGGATTTCAACCATCCGTTAGCCGGCGAAACGCTTAATTTTTCAGGAAAAGTTCTTTCTGTGAGAGATGCCTCTCCTGAAGAAATTGCCGCATTATTTGCTCCTCAGGGAGGTTGCGGTTGTGGCTGCGAATGTGGAGAAGAATCTGAGGAAGCAGCGGGATGCAGTTGTGGTTCAGGATGCAGCTGTTAAACTAACTTCTGAAATTCCAAGATATAGAAAAAGGCAAACGATATGTTTGCCTTTTATTTTTTAACAAAAAAATCCGATTTATTTTTCCGAAACTTCACTGAATTCTACATTTTCTCCGTATTCTTTATCTACTATTAAAAGTAAGAAAGCTCTGGATGTAAAAGATCTTGCGATAGTATCCGTTTCAATCTTGTATTGAAGGTTTATCTTATCATTTTCCAAATTCAGCGATTGGGGTGTTATACCTACGGATTTGTCCGATACTTTGTCTATAAAAGTAATAACAACCTGTTTTTCAAAATCAATCGGGGTGGGCTTCCCATCTTCCGCCATAGTCACAGCCATACCGAAATATTTATCAAAATCTTCCTGTGAAGTCAGAGTCAGAGTTAATACAGAATCCTGCACCGTATTTTTTACAAAATAATTCTGTCCCACAACATAAGGGACTTCCACGTCTGTAGTATCTTCTGTAAGCTCTAAATTTGAAGAAGAATCGTTTCCTTTGTTCGCATTATGACACGATACGGCAAAGAATGACGCAAATAATAATGAGATTAGAAGACCTGTAATTTTCATTTCTGCAAAGAGTTAATTTATAATATTCAGAAATAAAGATATATCTTTAATAACTTTATTACAACAAGCATATTGCTTATTTTTAACAATAGACTGAAAACAAGAAATATATGGAACAGAATTTTTGCCAGAGCTGCGGAATGCCGATGACTACCTCTGAAATGTACGGCACAAACAAAGACAACAGCCTTAATAATGAATACTGCGTTTATTGCTATAAAGATGGACATTTCACGCAAGACCTCACAATGGATGAAATGATAGAACGTTGTGCAGAGTTTGTAAATGAATATAACAAAGACGCAGAACAGAAGCTGACAAAGGAAGAAGCCGTCATTCGGATGAAACAATATTTTCCATTACTGAAACGCTGGAAGAAATAAAAACATGAACGAAGAAATTATCTCATTATCACCCGGGAATATAGCCAATGAGCATATTTGCTGTGCATTGGACAGCAAAACCAGCAATATCGGAGTTGCAGCTAAGAAAGCATGGTTATGCGATCGGTTCAAGGACGGATTGCAGTTCAAAAAACTGAATGCGAGAGGAAAGGTATTTATAGAATATATTCCTGCCATAAACGCATGGATGCCTGTCGATGCAGACGGGTATATGCTGATCGACTGCTATTGGGTATCAGGCAGTTTCAAAGGAAAAGGATATGGTAAAGCCCTGCTTCGGAAATGTGAACAGGATGCCGTCGAAAAAGGAATGAACGGAGTAATAGTCGTTGCAGGCAATAAGAAAAAGCCGTTCTTGTCCGACAAAGCATTTTTCATAAAACAAGGATATTCGGTCATTGACAAAGCCGATCCTTACTTCGAACTGCTTGTGAAAAAATTTAGCCGCGACGCAAAAGATCCTAATTTCAAAGAATCGGCTAAAACCGGTATGCCTGATGACATTATGGGTATCGATATATTTTACACGGCACAGTGTCCGTTTACCGTACCGTATGTCGAACTGTTAAAACCGGTCATCTTGTCTGCGGATATTGCCGTCAGAACACACCAAATAATATCGAAGGAAGAAGCGCAAAGTCATTTTTGTCCTGTAACTACATACAGCGTTTTTGTCAACGGCAAATACTGTACTAATGAAATATTAACAGCCGCTAAGTTGGAAAAACTTATTGCACAAATCGGATAGAGTATATTTTTATTAACTTTGCCATAGACAATTTTTGATGTAACGATCATCCATTTGCAAAAAATGAAAAAGAAAGCGTCGGCTTTGCCTCTGTGCTACGTGATAAAAATAGGAAGCAGCGTCCTGACAAGAAACGACGGAACGCTTGATGTGACGCGCATGTCTGCAATCGTGGATCAGGTCGTGGAACTGAAAAAATCGGGAATAAACATTATTCTTGTATCTTCAGGAGCGGTAGCCGCAGGAAGAGCCGATCTGAAAACAAACAACAAACTCGATATAGTTTCGTCACGTCAGTTGTTTTCATCAATCGGGCAAGTCAAACTAATCAATCTCTACTATTCTCTTTTCCGGCAGCACAACACTGTTTGCGGACAAGTATTAGCAACCAAAGACGACTTTTCGACACGAAGACATTACCTCAATCAACGGAACTGCATACAGGTTATGCTCGACAATAATGTCGTTCCGATAATGAATGAAAACGATGCCATATCGGTTAATGAACTGATGTTTACGGACAACGACGAACTTTCGGGAATGGTTGCGACAATGATGAATTGCCGTAAACTGATTATACTCAGTAATATCGACGGCATATATAACGGAAATCCGCAATCTGCCGATTCAACCGTTATAAAAGAAATAGATTTGAAGAATAATGATATTGAAGATTACATTCAGACTTCAAAATCATCAGTCGGCAGAGGAGGAATGCAATCGAAATACAACATTGCCCGAAAGGTTGCGGAAGAAGGCATTGAGGTAATAATCGCAAACGGTAAGAAAGAAAACATCCTGCTCGATATACTTAATCCTTCCCCAAAAACAGTATTTACACGTTTCGTTGCCCTGCCGAAAAGGACATCGAGCATAAAAAAATGGATAGCCCATTCCGACAGTTTTGCGAAGGTGAAGTTTATATCAATAAAGGTGCAAAAGAAGCCCTTTTAAGCAACAAAGCCGTCAGTATATTACCCATCGGGATAACCAAAATAGCAGGGGAATTCGAGCCCGATGACATTGTGAAAATTATGGACGAAAGCGGAGAATACCTCGGTGTAGGCAAATCAGCCTATTCCAGCACTGAAGGAATACAAATCATAGGCAAAAAGCAAAACAAACCGTTTATACATTACGATTATCTATTTATTGAAAAATAAGTAATAATGGAAGAAGATCACAATATATTTCAATCAGCATACGATGCGCGCAAATCTATATCTGCACTGAAAGAATCCGAGATCGACGAAATTCTTGAAGCAATAGCCGAGGAAATGGAACGCAGGATGTATCATATCATCTCTGAAAACGAGAAGGATCTACAGCTTATGGATAAAAGCAATCCGAAATACGACCGTTTGATGCTGACTGAGGATAGGATAAAAGGAATTGTTGCAGATATCCGCAATGTCATAAAGCTAAAATCACCGATAGGAAAAATATTATCCGAGAAGATGCATGTGAACGGCATGAGAATCAGAAAAGAAGTTGTTCCGTTCGGAGTGATAGGAATAATATTCGAAGCACGCCCTAATGTGTGTTTCGATGTATTTTCGTTATGTTTCAAAACAAAAAACGTATGCATACTTAAAGGCGGATCGGACGCGCATTTTTCAAATGAAGCCATTATAGGACTGATCCGCGAAGTGCTGGACGAATATAATGTGAATCCGAACGTTTGCAACCTATTGCCAAATGGCAGGGAAACAACTAACGAACTCCTGAAAGCACGAGATTATGTCGATCTGATTATCCCACGCGGAGGAAAAGCCCTTATCGACTTTGTCCGTGAAAACTCGACGATACCTGTTATAGAAACAGGAGCAGGAGTATGCCATACGTATTTCAATAAATTCGGTGATAAAAAGAAAGGGCGTGACATAATAACAAATGCGAAAACCCGCAGGGTAAGCGTATGTAATGCCCTTGACTGTGTAATCATAGACAAGGACAGAATTGAAGACTTAAGCTATCTATGCGAACAATTGATCGAAAAAGAGGTAATTATTTACGGGGACAAACCTGCATTAGAGAGCCTCAGACAATCTTATCCCAATCATTTACTGAAATCTGCCGAAGCGGAAATATACGGTACGGAATTTCTCGACTATAAAATGGCAATAAAAACCGTTATGGATATAAACGAAGCTCTGGATCATATAGAGAAATACGGCTCGAAACACAGCGAGTGTATTGTCAGCGAAAATTCCGATTGTATCGAATTATTCGAAAACATGGTAGACGCAGCATGCGTTTATGTCAATGTTTCCACAGCTTTTACCGACGGTGCACAATACGGATTAGGTGCCGAGATAGGTATCAGCACACAGAAAATGCATGCCCGTGGTCCGATGGGCTTGGAAGAAATATGCAGCTATAAATGGATTGTCGAAGGAGAAGGACAAATCAGAGGTTGATCGACAAATGGCAAAAAAGAAAAAACATAAAAGTAAAATAACAATTTCCGATTATATCAAGGCCATAAAAAAGGCTGACAGAGAAACACAGATGGAAAATCAATCCGGTTGGGTTTCCGTAACCAGAATCCATAAAAGCAAAAAAGCATATAGCCGTAAAAACAATAAAACAGATTATAGCGAAGAATAGAACTATGGAAAGAAATGTAACATTCGACTATCTGAAAATCATTTTGAGCATGCTGGTAATTACTATCCATATGCCTCCACTCTTCTCTGCAGATTCAATCATAGGTTGGAGCATAAGCAACGGAATAGCGAGGATTGCCGTCCCTATTTTCTTTATGCTTAACGGCTACTATATGGAATCCAAACTGACGAATTTCAACACTGTCTGGAAATATATCAAAAGATTTATCGTCTTGTACATTGTATGGATGTTGATCTATCTCCCCTTTCTTTTGTGGTATGCCTATCAGACATCAATTAGTAAACCTATTAACAGGGTATTTTCATTTGTGGTATCTTCCTGCGCTAATTATTGGCACAGCATTACTATTCTTGTTCAGAAAAACAATCAAATATAATTATGTTATCTTAGCCATAGCATTAATTCTTTATTTTACAGGACTCTATATACAAAACAATTATTACGGAATACAGACAGAAAACATAAGACAGGTTCTTTTCCGTAATGGATTCTTTATGGGATTTCCATTTATTTTTCTGGGTTGGTTTATAAAAGAGAATCAGGAAAAAAATAAAAAGAATAAACCCTGTCGTCTTAATTCTGGCGGGACTCGTTTTAATAGCAGTTTTTTTATGGGAGATATTTTCAAAATACACGGAGAATTCCTGTAATACGAATTTATACATTGCCATAATATTCCTTTGCCCCATTATATTTACGGTTGTTTTAAATCAATCAAAATATTCCGAAAATGACGGCTATATAGGAAAACTGGCTTCCGGTATATTTTTTATACACATCTGGGTTGTAGTACTTATTACAGATGCTCTTCAAGTGAATGAGATGAAAATATTCATATATCCTGTTGTTTTATTTTTCTCTGCACTGCTCTCAGTAGTATTGATCCAGCTAAACAAACGAATAAAAATATTCCTCTGATGAGAACATATACCAATGTAAAAGATTTGGGCAATCTGAAAGATGCAGTCAGAGAAGCTCTCGAAATTAAAAAGAACAGATTTGCATACAAACATCTGGGTGAAAACAAAACGCTGCTCATGGTGTTTTTCAACTCCAGCCTGCGAACCCGATTAAGCACCCAAAAAGCGGGAATGAATCTCGGAATGGATACTATCGTCCTCGATATTAATCAAGGAGCATGGAAACTCGAAACCGAACGAGGCGTAATCATGGACGGAGACAAAACCGAGCATATCCTTGAAGCCATACCTGTGATGGGCTGTTATTGCGATATAATCGGAGTACGTGCCTTCGCTAAATTTGAAAACAAAGAAGACGATTATCAGGAGAAAATCCTCAATCAGTTCATTCAATATTCGGGAAAGCCTGTTTTCAGTATGGAGGCGGCAACGGGGCATCCGCTTCAGGCTTTTGCCGATCTGATTACGATAGAAGAGTTTAAGAAAAAAGAACGTCCGAAAGTCGTACTTACTTGGGCGCCTCATCCTAAGGCATTACCGCAAGCTGTTCCCAATTCATTTGCAGATTTCATGAACGAAGCGGATGTAGATTTTATAATTACGCATCCCGAAGGATATGAGTTGGACTCTAAATTTGTTCGTAATGCGAAAGTCGAATATAATCAAGATAAAGCATTGGAAGGCGCAGACTTTGTATATGCTAAAAACTGGGCGGCATACACCGATCCCAATTACGGAAAAATCTTGAGTAAAGACCGTTCATGGACAATCACAACCGAAAAAATGGCACTGACCGACAATGCCTGTTTCATGCACTGCCTGCCTGTACGCAGGAACATGATCGTAAGCGACGATGTAATAGAAAGCCCTCAATCCATTGTTATACAAGAAGCAGCAAACAGAGAGTTTTCTGCACAAACTGTCATAAAAAAGGATGCTCGAAGCACTGTAATTCTAATTTAATTACTATCTTTCTGTCAGAAAACGAAATAAAAAAATTATAGCCATGTACGGAAATTTTCAGTCATTTTTACAAAAGGAATTAGCCTCCATAAAAGAACAAGGTCTATACAAAGAAGAAAGGATCATCGTATCGTCTCAAAGTGCCGTTATAAAAGTCGAATCGGGGAAAGAGGTTCTAAACTTCTGTGCAAATAATTATTTAGGATTATCCGACAACAAGGAACTGATCGACGCCGCAAAGAAAGCGATGGATGAACGCGGATACGGCATGTCGTCCGTACGTTTCATTTGCGGTACGCAAGATATACATAAGAAACTCGAAAAAAAGATAGCCGACTTCTTCGGTACGGAAGATACAATCCTGTATGCAGCCTGTTTTGATGCAAACGGAGGAGTATTCGAACCACTTTTAGGCGAAGAAGACGCTATTATTTCCGATTCGCTCAACCATGCTTCAATAATAGACGGCGTACGCCTTTGCAAAGCAAAAAGATACCGCTATCAGAATGCCGATATGAAAGAATTGGAGGAATGTCTGAAAAAAGCACAGGAACAACGTTTCAGAATAATTGTTACGGACGGCGTTTTCTCTATGGACGGAAATGTCGCCCCTCTTGACAAAATACTCGAACATGCCGATAAATACAATGCCCTTGTCATGGTAGACGAAAGCCATTCGGCAGGAGTAGTCGGAAAAACGGGAAGAGGCGTAACCGAACTTTATAATTGCAGAGGAAAAGCGGATATAATAACAGGAACACTGGGAAAATCATTCGGAGGTGCAATAGGTGGTTTCACAACAGGACGCAAGGAGATAATCGAACTGCTTCGTCAACGTTCGCGTCCCTACCTGTTCTCAAACTCAATACCGCCGATGGTTGCGGGAGCAGGCATAAAGATGTTTGAAATAATGGATAAAACAAACGACAGGCAAGATAAGCTGCATAAAAATGTCGAATACTTTATTTCAAAAATGAAAGCCGCAGGGTTTGACATTAAGCCTACCCAATCCGCCATTTGTGCGGTTATGCTGTACGATGCCAAACTGTCCCAAGATATAGCCGCCAAATTGCTGGACGAAGGAATATATGTGACGGGATTTTACTATCCTGTTGTTCCGAAAGGGGAAGCGCGCATCAGAGTACAACTGTCGGCAGCACACGAACCCGAGCATTTGGATAAATGCATTGCCGCTTTTACAAAAGTCGGAAAAGAACTAAACGTTATAAAATAGATTGATCAAAAACAGTTTATGAAGAAAATTCTATTCACAGGTTGTGGAGGACAAATAGGAACGGAACTTGCGCTGGCATTCCGTTCTTTATATGGAAATGATAATGTAATAACATCCGACAAGTCGGATAATATAAATAAAGAATTAAGAGATAGCGGATTATTCCTGCATCTCGACGTATTGGATAAGCAGGCATTGAACGATGTTGTCGAAAAATATGACGTAGGTTCAATAGTTCATCTGGCTGCGATACTCTCCGCTGTGGGGGAAAAAAATCCGCAACTCGCATGGAATGTCAATATCAACGGAACTGTCAACATTTTTGAACTTGCCCGTGAGAAAGGGATTAGCAAAGTCCTTGTCCCGAGTTCCATTGCTGTTTTCGGGCACGATACGCCCAGTGTGATGACACCTCAGAAAACAATACTCCAACCCTCGACAATGTACGGAGTAACGAAGGTTAGTATCGAACTGTTGGGAAATTATTACAACCTGAAGTACCGAATGGATATACGCGGGCTGCGCTACCCCGGTGTTATCAGTCATAAAACACTGCCCGGAGGAGGAACTACCGATTACGCCGTAGCTATATATTTCGATGCCGTGAAACAGGGCTCTTACGAATGTTTTTTGAGAGAAGATACAATGCTTCCGATGATCTATATGCCCGATTGCATAAAGGCTACGACAGAATTGTTCGAGGCTGACAAATCGAGGCTGAAAGACTCCACATCATACAATATAGCGGCTTTCAGCGTCACGCCCAAAGAGGTTGCGGAGTCGATACGCAAAATTATGCCCGATTTTAAAATCACGTATAAACCCGACTTCCGGCAAGAAATTGCAGACTCATGGCCTGACAGTATCGACGATCGTGAAGCACGTGAGGAATGGGATTGGCAACCCGACTACGATCTGGATAAAATGACAGAGGACATGATAAAGGAAATAAGATTAAAAAATCTATAAAAGCACAACTAAACAAGGATAAACTTTGTTGTATAAACAATAGAACTACACAAAACACAACATGAAAAAAGCTTTAAAAATTGTGGGAATCATTATCGGAGTAATTCTTATACTCATGATAATTACGCCTTTCCTGTTTAAAGGGAAAATAAAAGACGCCGTCATAAAAACAGCAAACAAACAACTGAATGCCGAACTTGCAGTCGGAGACTTCGGGCTGAATCTTTTCTCGAATTTTCCGAATGCCACGCTTTCATTAAACGATATGTCGATAAGCGGAACAGGAGATTTCAAAGGAGATACCTTACTGAAAGCAAAATCGGCAAGCGCAACCGTAAACCTGATATCTTTGCTTAAGGGGAATTATGAAATATCCAAAATCGACATTGACAATGCGGATGTTTATGCGAAAATATTGACGGACGGACGGGCAAACTGGGACATCACAAAAGAAGATACGACTGCGACAACGGAAGAAACACCGTTTAAACTATCACTTCAGAAAGTAACTGTTAAAAACAGCAATGTTACTTACGAAGATCAGTCTTCCGATATGAAAGCCGTTCTAAGAGGATGGAACGGGAATCTGTCGGGTGATCTGACGGCAGACGTAACAACCCTCAAAACCCAGTCTACAATAGACGAGGTTTCGTTCATTATGACAGGCATACCTTACCTAAGTAAAGTGAAAGGAATTGCCGATGCGACATTGAACGCCGATCTGAAAAACATGAAATATACTTTTGAAAAGAGTAATATCCAATTGAATGAAATAAAAGCATCTATCGACGGATCAATCGCAATGCCAAACGAAACGGACATAGATTTCGATCTTAAACTGAATACTCCCGACACGCAGTTCAAAGACATTTTGTCTATCTTACCGAGTATGTACACCGATGATTTCAAAAATATAAAAACATCGGGAACAGCGTCGCTCGATGCTTATGTAAAAGGCGTGATGAACGAAACGACCTATCCTGCCTTCAATCTCAAGTTATTGGTACACGATGCAATGTTTCAATATCCTTCACTTCCGAAATCGGTAAACAATATCAATGTAGACATACTTGTGGACAGTAAAGGCGGATCGCTCGACAACACGGTTATCGACATCAGCAAATTTACATTCACAATGGGCGGAAATCCTTTCTCCGCAAAGTTGAATATAAAAACTCCGATCAGCGATCCTGATCTGACAGCATATCTGAACGGAAAAATAGATTTGGGGATGATAAAAGAAGTCTATCCTCTTGAGAAAGGCACTGAACTGAACGGAAAACTTTCTGCCGATCTCAACATTGCAACCCGCATGTCATACGTGGAAAAAGAACAATACGATAAAGTAACTGCATCGGGTATCTTGAAAGTGAATGACATGATATATAAGTCGGAAGGTATGCAGGATGTGAATATAAGTGACATCACGCTTGACTTTTCACCTAAATATGTAAACCTTACTTCACTAAATTTGAAAATCGGACAAAACGATCTGTCGGCAACAGGGCGACTCGAAAATTTCATCGCGTATGCTTTGAAAGATCAGACGCTGAAAGGGCAGCTCAATCTGAAATCAAATTATCTGAATGTAAACGACTTTGTGGGTGACGATTCTCAGAATGTAGACACGACATCCGTCGGCGTGTTCGTTGTCCCTAAAAATATAGACTTCACTTTAAACGCCGCCCTCAACAAAGTATTGTATGAAAAAGTGACGATGACGAACGTAAACGGCTCAATCAGCGTTCGTAACGGGATCATTTCACTTAATAATGTCACAGCGAATGCTTTGGGAGGCACAGCGAAAGTAACAGGTTCATATAATACTGCCGATAATCCGCAAAAACCGAAGGTAGATTTTGCTTTGAATGTAAACAAAGCTTCGTTTGCCGAAACATTCAAGTCAGTAGAAGCCATACAAAAATTTGCGCCAATATTCGACAAAATCAGCGGTAATTATTCCATGAATCTCAAATTCAATACCACACTGGGTGAAAGTCTGCTACAAATATTAGGAGCATTGACTGGAGACGGGCTTATACAAACCGATGAAGTCAAAATAGAAGGCGTAGAAGCCCTCGACAAATTATCGACTGCCCTCAACCTGAATAAAACAGGAACTTCTCTAAAGTCTTTCACAACAAAAGATTTGAACATTCCGTTTAAAATTGAAAACGGGCAGGTAATAACAAAACCGTTCAATATCAATGTAGGAAACGGAGGAAAACTAAGTCTCGAAGGAACAACAAGTCTGGACGAGTCTATCAACTACAAAGGAACGGTAACTCTGCCTAAATCAATGTCAAACAACTATATAAACAACGTAGGGCTTACAATCAGCGGAACATTCTCCAACCCGAAAATAGGCGTTGACACGAAAGCTCTTGCAGGAAATGCAGTCGATGCACTAAGTAATCAAGTGCTTGGAGGAACCGTTGACGAAAAGAAACAGGAACTCGACAACAAAATCTCGGAAGAACGTGCCAAACAGGCACAAAGGGTGAGAGATGAAGCAAAACAAGCTTCGGACAAGTTGGTAAAGACTGCGGAAGAACAGGGACAAAAATTAGTCGATGCGGCGAAAAATCCTCTTGGAAAAGCTGCTGCACAAGCCGCAGCAAAAAAACTTGTCGACGAAGCAAAGGTTCAGGGACAAAAACTTGTCGATCAGGCTGAAATACAAGCTAAAAAAATTGAAGTGGGAAATTCTGCCGAATAAGCAATAATTTCAATGTTTGTACCGATCAAGAACAAGAGTTTTGATTAAAATTCAAAATTGTTTAATTATGAATAAAATATTTTCATTAATTAGCATTCTCTTTTTTATAGCATCTTTCTCTTTTCCACAAGGTCAGATAGTATCTGATTTACAGATCATTATCAACAAGCATGTAATGGATACAATAAATGTAGAGGATGAAGAAACAAAATCTGCTTATATTCAGTTTTATCCCTACACCATTAACATAGAACAAAAAGTCCATTTGTTAGATACCAAGATTGATTCTCTTGTGTTGAAGTTAGAATATCCATCTCCTTTTAATTCAATTCTATGGCAGCTATTTTTTCATAACATGACAGTAAATGAGGTTACAGAAGCAGGGCAATATCCATTAGATTTTAGTTTTGATGGAGAGTGCTTAAAAATAAATACATCGGACCATACTAAAGAAATAATAATCTGTTACCAATTCCAGTCTGACTATTTTATGAAAATGGATAGTGAACAGTTGTTTGTGTTTTTTCAACCTCAAATATACGACTGGCATTCTTGGTTTTTCACATATCCAACTATGAAACTGGGAGAAGTAAAATTTATATGCAATGATAAAAACACATTATTTTTCGCAAACAATTTCGAAAAGAAGAATGGTAATTATATTATTAAAACGGAAGAACTAAAAAACAATAATATTTCCTTCTACCTCCTGAATAACGATTATTATAAAACTGCAAATATAATACAAGACAGTACACAACTTTGTTTACATTTATCTAAAGGTCTTTTAATAGATTCGTTATATTCAGATGCCAGCAACCTGCAACAAATAAAATTATCGCCTGCTAATACTACCATAAATATAGATGTTTCTAAAATTAGAAATAGTTTAATAAACGCTGAACATGTTTTTAATAATAATAAATTTAAAACAATAGACATAGCGGACGCATGGTTAGAATATACAGCCGAGGACAATAAAAAACTGGTTTGGGGTAATACAACAAAATGCTCCCCTAATTCATATTTTATTTTAGCTGACACTTCATTGTGGAACGGTCAGGGAATAACCCACGAAATACTCCATGTTTTCAGTCAGGATGAAAATTACGAGACAGATTCCGCGAAATATTTTTTTAAAGAAAGTTTAATCGAATATATGGCTATTTGTTTCTATTATGAAAATGATGAAAAGATTGATTCTATATTCAATCAAAATATAAAATTATTCAACGATTTAAACACCAATGCAGAACGCTCAATATTCAATATTGATTCGAATGTTGCAAATCGAAGTGGTTCTGGAACTAATTTTATCATATATCAAAAAACACCCTATATTATTTATCTTTTCGCACAAAAAATAGGACAAGAAAAATTTATATCCTTACTATCAGAGTATTATACTGTTGCACAAGCAAAGCAAAGATATTTTTTCAGCGATTTCGAAAAAGTGATGAAAAAAGAGGTCGAAAAAGAACACTGGCAGAGTTTCATCAAAGGTTTGTAAACTGTTTATATTTCTGTCAAACATTAAAATATAATAAGCTACTCTTTCTTGTTTATTGTTTCTCTCGATCAATTCTTTATTTAAAAAAGAATAGTGTATTTTTGCAGTCGATAATCGGAAACAGTTAATACGTGGTGTTATGACAGATAAAATAAATAAATTACTTGCTGAAATTGAAACACTTAAAGCAAACAATCAGGAAGAAATAGAGGCTTTACGCATAAAATATCTGAGTAAAAAAGGAGAAATTTCCCTGCTGATGAATGACTTCCGAAACGTAGCTTCCGAAGAAAAGCGTGAAATCGGGATGAAACTCAATCAGTTGAAAGAAAAAGCTCAGGAACGGATCAATTCATTGAAGGAATCTTTCGACAGCAATACAACCTTAGATGACACCATAGATCTGACCCGTACAGCCTACCCCACTCCATTGGGAACACGTCATCCGTTATCATTAGTGAAAAAAGAGATTTGCGATATATTTAAACGTCTGGGATTTTCCATTGCCGAAGGGCCTGAGATCGAAGACGACTGGCATGTGTTTTCTGCACTAAATTTTGCGGAAGATCATCCGGCTCGTGATATGCAGGACACATTCTTTATTGCACGAAGTCCTGAAGTAGTCCTACGCACACACACATCCTCCGTACAGACGAGAGTAATGGAAAAACAACAGCCTCCGATCAGAATTATCTGTCCGGGGCGTGTTTACCGTAACGAAGCTATTTCTTACAGGGCACATTGTTTTTTCCATCAGGTAGAAGCCCTCTATATAGACAAAAACGTATCTTTTGCCGACTTGAAACAGGCTCTTTTGTTTTTTGCCAAAGAAATGTTCGGAACAGATACGAAGATCAGGCTTCGTCCTTCTTATTTTCCTTTTACCGAGCCAAGCGCCGAAATGGATATTTCGTGCAACATCTGTGGCGGAAAAGGTTGTCCGTTCTGTAAATATACAGGTTGGGTAGAAATTTTAGGATGTGGCATGGTAGACCCGAATGTACTTGAAAATTGCGGAATAGACAGTAAAATATATTCGGGCTATGCTTTAGGCATGGGGATAGAACGAATTACAAACTTGAAATACAGAGTTAAAGACCTCAGAATGTTTTCGGAAAATGACGTTAATTTCTTGAAACAATTTGAGAATGCCCAATAAGAAAAAAAAATATTTAATATCCGCTTATTGGGGTGTAGTCTTTATTCTATTCCTCCTAAATTTTACGGCTAACCCCTTCAAAATATGTGATCCATACGAATTTGCTTATTTCGACAGACCGGGAGAATTGTATGTCATTACACGACTTGATAAATCGGCGCGGGAAGGATTCTTCTCGGATGGAGCATTAGCCGGACATACACAACTTTATACCGAAAAGAAGGATTCACTGGAGACTTCCTCGTACTTGGCTCTATTAAATAAGCGATATAATAGTTATATTAATAACGAACCCATATCGGGTGAATATTCTTTTACTTACAAAAGCCAATCGGCCGGACAAGTAATGATGTATTCACTCATTCAGAAAATATTACCGTTTAATAACGGTATTAATTTGAAAATATTCAGGGTAATTAATGCGGTATTATTGGCTTTGTGTTTTTTATTATTCTTAAAATGGGTTTTCAGAAACTATGGCTTTCTAACAAGTATAATCACTTTCGGGCTCATTTTCCTATCTCCTTGGATAATTAAATTCGGGCATAATTTGTGGTGGGCTTTCTGGAGTTTTTATATACCTTTTCTCACCATGTTATTGGTTTATGAGAAAAACTACCCCAATACAAAGAAATTTTCTCCTGCAAAAATATTCCTGTTCATGTATTTTGCTGTCTTTTTAAAATGTTTTTTCACAGGATTTGAATTTATATCAGCAACATTAATGGCTGCATTCTCTCCAATAGTATATTATTTAATATTAGAAAAAGAAACATTCAAAAAAACAGTTATAACATTTGTAAAAAACTCCATAGCAGCCCTTATGGGTGTTATTACGGCTATGGTTATATTAATACTCCAAATTAAGGTTAAAGAAGGTTTTTTCATGAATGGAATAAACCATATAATAAACTCTTACTTAATAAGAACAACCTTAGATCCTGCAAAAGAAATTCCAATGAGTACAGGGGAAATATTAAAACAATACATCTTCGAAGGATATCCTTTTCCTTTGCATACGCTAATTGGAATAAAGCTATCTTTTGCCACGTTACTTACAGTGATATTAATATTCAGCATGCTTATTCTGTATTTAAGTAAAGACAGGCATAAAATTATCGCCTTGTTAGCGGCAACTCTATTTTCAGTCCTTGCTCCTTTATCTTGGTTTCTTATATTTAAGGAACATGCTGCCACACATCCATTTTTAAATTATGTCGTTTGGTATATTCCATTCTTGTTATATGGATTTATAATAATCGGTTTGGGTATATCGTTAATAATAAAACCAATAATTAACAAAATCAATAAACAATCAATTTAAATATGAAAGCATTTGTATTTCCCGGACAGGGAGCCCAATTTGTTGGAATGGGCAAAGACCTGTATGATTCATCGTCTGTTGCCAAAGAAATGTTTGAAAAGGCAAATGAAATTCTCGGATTTCGTATCACCGACCTGATGTTCTCAGGAACAGACGAAGACCTTCGCCAGACAAAGGTTACGCAGCCAGCCATATTCTTACATTCGGTTATTCTTGCTAAATCAATGGGACACGAATTCAATCCGCATATGACTGCAGGACATTCTTTGGGTGAATTTTCAGCACTGGTAGCAGCCAAAGCTCTCGATTTTGAAGATGGGCTTATGCTTGTCTACAAACGCGCATTGGCTATGCAGAAAGCTTGTGAAATGAATCCTTCTACTATGGCTGCCGTATTGGGACTACCAGATGGAAAAGTAGAGGAAATTTGTGCTTCAGTAGAGGAAGGTGTGGTTGTTCCTGCAAATTACAACTGCCCGGGACAAATTGTTATATCCGGAAGCGAAAAAGCCATTGATAAAGCTTGTGAAAGATTGTTAGCCGACGGAGCAAAACGAGCACTTAAACTGAAAGTCGGAGGAGCTTTCCACTCACCATTAATGGAGCCTGCGAAAGAAGAGCTTGCGAAAGCGATTAACGAAACCAACATAAAAACACCAATTTGCCCGGTATATCAGAATGTTTCAACAATAGGCGAAACCGATCCTGCTATTATCAAAAAGAACTTAATAGATCAGCTTACTGCACCTGTAAAATGGACGCAATCGGTAGAGCATATGATAGCCGACGGAGCCACCGAGTTTATAGAGTTGGGTCCCGGAAATGTGCTGCAAGGACTCATAAAGAAAATCAACAAAGATGTTGCCACAGGCGGCAAACAATAAATAAAAGAAGCCTGATCATATGATCAGGCTTCTTTTATTTTATAAGCTTATAAACTCCTCCCGGCAATGACCTGACTATTCCTCTGATTTCCATTTCCAACAAGTCGAAAACAGTTGAGAAATGTTTATCCCTGTTTCTACCGAAATATTGTTTACATGCATGGACTCTGCTGAAAACAGAATATCATAAATGAGCCGTTGACTATCTGTTAAATCAACAAACAATTGTTTTTCAATCTTTTTGTTCTGATTGGAGTTAACCCAATTCATCTGCTGAAGAAAAGCATCTACAGAGTCAAACAAAACAGCTTTATTATTTGAGATAAGTCTATTACACCCACGGGAATTATTATCCGTTATTTTCCCGGGCAAGGCAAAAACCTCTCTGTCATAAGAATTGGCAATTTCCGCCGTTATCAGCGATCCGCCTTTTACATCGGATTCGACAACGATTACAGCGTCTGCCAAGCCTGCAACAATTCTGTTTCTCCTTACAAAATTAAATTTGTCAGGCTCCGTACCGCTTGGAAATTCTGTGAGCAAACCTCCATTCTCCAGCATTTCAACGGCAGTTTTTCGATGCGTACCCGGATAAATCCGATCGAGTCCGTGGGCTAATATTCCGATTGTCGGAAGGTTGTTTTTTAATGCCGATCTGTGTGCTTTAATATCAATTCCGTATGCTAAACCGCTAACTATTAAAGCATCCGTATAATACTGTGAAATCTCCTCCAGAAAATGTTCACAAAAACCGTTTCCGTAATCTGTCGACTTACGCGTCCCTACAATGCTTATTACTCTTTTACTGTTAATGTCAGCATTGCCTTTAAAGTATAATAATACGGGAGCATCAATGCATTCCTTGAGGCGATACGGATAACCGTCATCCGTGATAAAATAGGTTTTTATTTTATTTTTACTGATAAACGCAAGTTCTTTTTCCGCTTTTTGTAATACCTGTTTATCAAGTATTGCATCTACTATTCTGGGAGAGATTCCTTTTACAGAAAGTAACGATTTGCGGGACGACCTGAAAATTCCTTCTTCATCTCCGACTACATTCAATAAATTACGTGCAATAATATCTCCGACACCTTTTATTTGAGTCAGGGCTATCCTGTAAAGCAATTTACCGTCGTCTGTCATTTCCTGATAATTTCTAAAACTTCCTTTAGGGCATTTTCCCTCGAAACATGTGATAAATTAATCCAATGAATGTCTTTATCTTTTTTAAACCATGTCATTTGTTTGCGGGAATATATACGGGTGCTTTGTTTTATTTTTTCAATTGCAAAGTCAAGAGCCCATTCACCGTCCAGATACTTAAATATTTCTTTATAACCGACAGTATTAAGGGAGTTCAAATGTTTTTGGGAATAAAATTGTTTCGCTTCATCTATCAGACCTTCTGCAATCATATTGTCAACACGACGGTTTATCCTACCATATAACTCCTCTCTGTCCCGCATCAAGCCGATTTTAACAATTATGAACGGACGTTCCTTAATCGTATTTGTCCGCAATGAAGAATAAGGTTTCCCTGTCATTAAACACACTTCCAAAGCATGAATAACCCTTTTATGGTTTTTCAGATCAACCTGTCGATAAAATGCAGGATCGAGAAGTTTCAATCTTGCCTGAACAGATTCAAGCCCTTCCGTTTCATATATTTGATAAACTTCTTTACGGAGCTGCTCATCAATAGAAGGAATTTCATCAATCCCCTTGCAAATGGCATCGATATACATCATCGAACCGCCCGTCATCAAAATATATTCTTCTGGGATTTCATCTATCAGTTTAAGGCTGTCTTGTTCAAATTCACTGGCACTATAATAGTCTTCAACATCCAAAGTACCTATCATGTAATGTTTTACTTGTCGCAGTTGGCTATCCGTAGGGGCAGCAGTTCCTATTTTTAGCCCTTTATACAGTTGCCTCGAATCAGCCGAAATAATGGAAGTATTCAACTCTTTGGCAAGTTCAAGGCTAAGATCCGTTTTACCTACTCCCGTAGGACCAAGTAAAACAATCAGTGTTTTCATTTGAAATCTTCGTCGGGAAGTGATTCGATGTTGTCCAATCCGTCGAATCCTTCACTGTCCAACTCGTCCATATCGAAACCTTCATCTCCGTAGAAATTTTCACCTATATCAACAGTTTCGGTTTTAGTATCAATATTTTCAAATTCAACAAACTGAGCAGGAGGGACGCCTTCCGAAACTGAACATACAGGCTTGTTCAGAGACTTACCCGTAATAATTTCAGCCAATTCTATAAAAAAAGCTCTCTCGGTAAGATAGTCAAAAACGTAGATCAGTTTCTGTTTCTCATCTTCAAGAAAATCATTGAGCACACAGCCGTCCATGACATAGGAATCTTCTTCCGGACTTGTGTCCATTTCGACTAAAGTTATTTCCTTATCCTTTTCCCAATCATCGTCACACAGGAAGAAAGAAGCCATTTCGCCCTCTTTATATCCGACCGATTTTATTATGGCATTGTGCAAATCAAAAAATGTGGCATCCGCGTCTATTTGTATTTCTCTTCTGAAATCGTCTATTTCGTCCGAGAGCATCAAGAATCTGAAGATCATTTTTATATCGTTAGTTTTTAATTTCTAAATATAATCTTTGTCACTCAAAGATAGTATAAAGTTTATTTTTCACAAAAGCTATACAATCTCATGTTTAAAGAAAATAAAAAAAAGCTGTTCTTTAAAAAGGACAGCTTTTTTTATAATACTATTTATTTTCTTTATGCTTCCGCCTTAGGTTGTACCGAAACATACGATCTATCGTTTCTTTTACGGCAAAAAACCACAGTACCGTCAACAAGAGCAAACAAAGTATGATCTTTTCCCATACCTACGTTTTCTCCGGGATGGTGAGTTGTTCCTCTCTGACGAACTATTATATTTCCTGCTTTTACAATTTCCCCGCCAAAAGCTTTTACACCTAATCGTTTGCTTTCCGATTCGCGACCGTTCTTTGAACTACCGACTCCTTTTTTATGTGCCATTTTCTTTTTCTCCTTTTACTTGATTAAGCAATAATATCTTTAACAGTTACTTCTGTGAAGCGTTGGCGATGCCCGTTCAGTTTACGGTGCCCTTTTCTTCTCTTTTTATGGAAAACCAACACTTTGTCTCCTTTTACCTGAGATCCGACCGTTACAATAACTTTAGCTCCGCTGATAACAGGAGCACCCACAGTAATCGCACCGTTATTGTCTATTAACAATACTTTTTCAAACTCTACTTCAGAACCTTGTTCTGCTTCAATTCTGTGAACAAACAATTTTTGATCTTTTTCTACTTTAAATTGCTGTCCTTGAATATCAACAATTGCGTACATTTTCTTTAAAATTACGTGTTATGTGCCTGAGGCGAGCCTTTTTCTTCAAGACTTCTTGTTAGCCTATTAGCAATCAGGACGCAAAAATATATTTTTTATTCCAAAACAACAAATATATGCAACTAAACATTCAATATAAAATACATAAATTTTATAAACCGGACTCAAAAGAATATCTTTGCATCAAATCACTAAAAGACATATAATGATACAAATTGACGATGTTATCGTTTCGCTCGATATAATTGAAGAAAAATTCATCTGCGATCTGAATGTCTGCAAAGGGAATTGTTGTGTGGAAGGAGATGCAGGGGCACCTCTGGAAAAGGACGAAGTGAAGAAGCTGGAAGAAGTATTGCCGCTGATATGGGGCGATCTGTCGCCCAAAGCTCAAAAAATAATAAAAGAACAGGGAGTAGCATATAAAGATATTGACGGTGAAATGGTAACTTCAATCGTAAACAGAAAAGACTGCGTCTTTACTTATTACGACGAAAAAGGAATATGCAAATGTGCTGTCGAGAAAGCCTATAAAGAAGGAAAAACCGATTTCTACAAACCCGTATCCTGCCACCTATACCCCATTCGCTTACAACGGTTTCGCGACTTCACGGCTGTCAATTATCATCGTTGGCGGATATGCAAACCTGCCGCTACTTTAGGAAACAGAGAAGGGGTGTACATTTATCAGTTTCTGAAAGAACCTCTGATCCGAAAGTTCGGAGAAGCTTGGTATAACGAATTGTGTTTAGCAGTAGAAGAGTACAATAAAATGAAATCGGACGCAAACAAATCGTAAAATCAGGTGTTTATATATCAGAATCTTTAAAACATAACTTTATGAAAGGCTTAAGAATTTTAACGGCAGTATGTATCACATCTTTCTTTGTTTGGAGTTGTACATCCAATGCCAAGAAAGAAAATGAAAATACCGATGTATTGGAAATATCGGAAAACGTTGCGGACAATGCACATTCGGCAATGAATTCCCTCGACTATATGGGAACTTATAAAGGAACGCTTCCCTGTGCGGACTGCGACAGTATCGAAACAGCAATCGTGCTGAATGAGAAAGATTATATTATAAGTACCACTCTATTCAAGAACGGGAAAACTGCTTCTTCCGTAGAAAAAGGGACTTACAGTTGGAATGATGCAGGAAACACGATAACGCTTGACAGCATAAAAAATGCGCCCAATAAATACTTTGTAGGCGAAAATACCCTTCGCCAGCTCGATATGGACGGAAACAAAATAGAAGGGAACTTGGCTGATATGTATGTATTAAAGAAAGTGGAGCTGATCGAAACATCTAAATAAATTGCATATTACAATCTAAATAGAAGAGTCCGTTTTAAAAGAACGGACTTTTTTATTTATATTTGCTTTTGAGGTATTAATTATTTTGAAAAATTACAAATGAGAAAATTCTTACTCATATTCTTTCTGTCTTTGGTTGCGACATTTGTTCATTCGGAGAACAAAAACGAGAATCCTCTGATATATAAAATAAACATCAAACAGGAAATCAACAGCAATTCGCTGATTCACCTCCAAAACGGATTACACCACGCTAAAGACAAGAAAGCAGACTATATACTGATCGAGATGAATACTTACGGCGGCGGGGTTCTCGAAGCAGATTCGATGCGGACAGCCATCCTCCACTGCAATATACCCGTATATGTTTTTATCAACAATAACGCCGCTTCTGCAGGAGCGCTCATATCCATAGCCTGCGATAAAATATTTATGCGGCAAAGCGCGAACATTGGAGCAGCAACCGTTGTGGAAATGACAGGAGAAAAAGCTCCCGACAAATACCAGTCGTATATGCGTTCGCTGATAAGATCGACAGCTGAAAGCCATGGACGAGATACAATCATAACGCAAGAAGGCGATACAATACTGAAATGGAAACGCGATCCGAAAATAGCGGAAGCAATGGTAGACGAAAGGGTTGTCATTCCGGGACTCATCGACTCGACACGCGTTCTGACGCTGACGGCAAACGAAGCTCTGGAAGTCGGGTATTGTGACGGTATCGCCGAGAATATTCCCGAAATCGTTCATAAATATATGGGATATGAAAAGTACACAATTGAGACATACAACCCTACCCTGTTTGATCATATCAAAGGTTTCCTGACGAACGGAATCGTCCAGTCGCTGCTGATAATGTTTATTATCGGAGGCATCTATTTTGAAATGAAAACACCGGGATTCGGGCTGCCTTCCGCAATCGCCATCACTGCCGCCATACTGTATTTTACACCTTTGTATATGGACGGATACGCCCAGAACTGGGAGATACTGATATTCGTAATCGGGTTGATACTCATCGCCTTTGAAATATTCGTAATTCCGGGATTCGGAGTGGCAGGCATCAGCGGTATAATACTCACTTTGACAGGGCTATTCTTAAGCCTGTTGGGAAACGTAAATTTCGAATTCGGACATATTCCGACAAGCGAAATATTCAATTCCCTGATGACTGTTCTGGCGGGAATGACGATGTCGGCAATACTGATAATATACTTTGCGAGCCGCATAGGGAAAAAAGGCATGTTTTACAAAGTCGCACTGAATACCGATCAGGAAGGATTCATATCCGTTCCCGAAGAGCCTAAGCACTTAGTCGGAAAAACAGGGCAAGCAGCAACAGTGCTCCGCCCGTCAGGCAGAGTCCTGATTGACGGTGAATATTACGATGCTGTTGCCAATCGCGGCTTTATAGACAAAGGTGAAGAAGTGAAAGTAACGAAATACGAAAATTCGCAGGTGTATGTAAACCCTGTCAACAAATAAAAATTACGACGATGAAATTTGTAGGTATAATTCCCGCCCGATATGCTTCAACCCGTTTTCCGGGAAAACCTCTTGCCGATATGGCAGGAAAGCCGATGATCCAGCGTGTCTACGAACAGGCATACCTTGCCCTCAAAGAAGTATGGGTAGCAACGGACGATGTCCGTATAGAAAATGCAGTAAAATCATTCGGCGGAAATGTTGTGATGACATCTTCCGATCACAGAAGCGGAACTGATCGGTGCAACGAAGCCTACGCAAACATAGGAAAACAATTTGATGTGGTAATAAACATTCAGGGAGACGAGCCGTTTATCAAACCCGAACAAATTGAAACTCTGAAAAATTGCTTCAAAGATGCTGATACCGAAATAGCGACACTCGTAAAAGCTTTTAAAAAAGAAGACGGTTTCGACGTTCTTTTTAATCCTAATTCTCCCAAAGTCATTATGAACGACAAAAGTGAAGCAATCTATTTCAGCCGTTCCATAATACCTTATATAAGAGACGCTCATCATACCGAGTGGCTTGATAAACATACGTTCTACAAACATATAGGCATGTATGCCTACCGAAGCGATGTATTAAAAAAAATAACCCGGCTGCAACAATCATCGCTTGAAAAAGCGGAATCTCTCGAACAACTTCGATGGATAGAAAACGGATACAAAATTAAGGTAGGAATCACCGATACAGAAACTATCGGCATAGATACGCCCGAAGATTTGGAAAGAGCAGTCAGTTTTTTAACAAATAAACATAAATAAATAATTGTCAGTTAATTATGTTTTAAAAAATGCAGATTTAGCATAAATTATTTGCTGTATCTTTCAAAACGTATTATCTTTGTACGCAATTTTGATTACCTAAGCGTAGGTAATCGTTTCCGAAAATCGGAAAAGTTTGCATCTATTTATTCTTTGTGAAAAAGAAGTTTCTTGCAGGCTTTATTTTTAACTTAATGAAAATTTTATGAAGTATTTGAAGTTCTTACTTGTTATAGGAATAGTATTTCTGACGTCTTCTTCTTATACAACAAGTACTTCGAGGCTTTCTGTGGGTATTAATCCCGGGAACCTTATTCCCGATTTTACAATTTATGACGAATCGGGGAAAAAATTAAAGGTGTCCGACCTGAAAGGACAAAAAGTATTGATTAATTTATGGGCGGCTTACGATGCCAAATCTCATTTGAATAACGTACTTTTTTGGTCAAAGCTGAAAGAAGCTGACAGTTCGATTAAAATGATCTCAGTTTCATTCGATCAAAGCGAATCACTTTTCAGAAAGACACTCGATGTTGACGGAATCGCTTCAAAATGGCAAGCCGTCGATACTTTAGGAAAAAATTCCTCCATATATAAAAAGTATCGGCTGAATGAAGGATTTAAAAGTTATCTGGTAGACGAAAACGGAATTATATTAGCTACCGACATAACTCCCGAAGACATTGACATACTAACGGAAAAAATTTAAAAAGCATCATTAAAAAGCAACTCCAGACAGGGTTGCTTTTTTATTTCATTATTTTTGTCAGCTATGAAAGAGGAAAAAGAAGAAGTAAGGATAGATAAATGGTTATGGGCAGTCCGCCTGTTCAAAACGCGTTCCATAGCTATCGAAGCCTGCAAAAAGGGGCGTATAATGATCAAAGATATGCCCGTGAAACCATCACGTATGATAAAACGCGGTGACATTATACAGATAAAAAAAGCACCGATCGTGTATTCTTTCGGAGTTATTGATCTGATAGAACGACGGATCGGAGCCAAACTTGTCCTCAATTACCTCAAAGACGTTACGCCCGCATCGGAATATCAGATACTTGAACTGACAAAAGTGTCAGGATTTGTAGACAGAGCAAAAGGGACAGGACGCCCCACGAAAAAAGACAGACGAGAATTGGATCAGTTTACCGATGATTCATCTTTATATGAATGGGAATTTGATTTAGATGATTAATTTATTATCGACAAAATCTATAAAATTAACAACCTATTAATTATTATTTATGATTATATTCGTAAAAAATCATTATTAATAGGTATGGTTTAGAGATTTCTCAACTATTATCTTTGTAGTAAATCATCTAAAAAAATTAAATTATTATGGCAAAAATAGGAATATATTACGGTTCGGATACAGGGAACACTAAAGACATTGCAGCAAAAATCGCCGAACAGTTAGGAGTTTCCAAAGCTGACATACACGATGTGAACAATGCGAAAGCGGATTTTTCAAATTACGATGTCCTTCTGTTCGGAACTTCTTCAACAGGATATGGCGATTTACAGTCGGATTGGGAAAGTTTTCTTCCAAAAGTAGAGAACGCTGATCTTACGAATAAGACTGTTGCTCTGTTTGGATGCGGAGACTCAGGCTCATATTCAGATACATTCGGCAACGGAATGGGACATATATACGCGGCGATTAAGGACAAGGGCTGTAAGATTATCGGACAAACAAGCACAGACGGATATACGTTTGACGAATCGGAAGCTGTTGTCGACGGAAACTTTGTAGGGCTTATGCTCGACGAAGACAACGAACATGATCTGACGGACGAAAGGATAGGCAAATGGCTGGAGCAAATCAAAAAAAGAAATATAATTCCAAACTTATTACGAACAAAAGCCGAACTAAAATTCGGCTTTTGTTTTATAAACGCTTACACTTTTAATTATTACTAATGAATAAAAGAAGATAAAATCATAATTTATTGGTATTGATAAAAAAAGAGAATACGCGGTTACTTTGTAATATCAAATTAAGCATAAAACAAACATGGCAAAAATAGGAATATATTACGGTTCGGACACAGGGAACACCCAGACTGTAGCCGAAAAAACAGGAAAAGCTTTAGGTGTCGAAAAAGCAGACATTCACGATGTAAATAAAGCGAAAGCGGATTTTTCAAATTACGACGTCCTCCTGTTCGGTTCATCGACAATGGGAATGGGCGACTTGCAGGATGATTGGGAAAGTTTTATCAACCAAGTAAAATCAGTGGATTTATCGGGTAAAAAAGTAGCCCTGTTCGGATGCGGGGATTCCGTTTCTTATTCCGACACGTTTTGCGATGCGATCGGTAAAATATACGAAGCCGTAAAAGATACAGGCTGCCAGATTATTGGAAAAGTAAGCACCGAAGGATATACTTACGACAGTTCTGAAGCCATAGTGGACGGACAATTCGTAGGATTGCCTCTGGACGAAGACAACGAGTCTGATATGACAGATCAGAGAATATCGCTTTGGGTTGCCGAACTGAAAAAAGAAATTTAAAATAAGCCATACATACTTTTGTTTAAACTTACAAGTTTAATATTTCTATAGATAGTTTTTTAGTTGATCATTTAAATCCCTGTAGACGTGATGTCAACGGGGATTTTTCATTATAAGAATTTCATCACGAATCATTATTTGTAGTTAAAAGAAAATATCGTTACATTTGCTTTGATAAAATGTAATATTCAGATTGTAAAATCATATAAGAGATAATTTATGAAATTTGTTGTTTCAAGTTCTGCATTGTTAAGTCATTTACAAGCAATCAGTAAGGTTATAAATTCAAAAAATACTTTGCCTATTTTAGATTGTTTCCTATTGGACATTTCAGGCACAAATCTGACACTAACGGCTGCCGATACCGAAACCCGACTGGTAACTTCACTGGAGATCAGCGAAGTGGAAGGAAATGGCAAATTAGCGATAAATGCAAGGAATTTGCTGGATCCGTTGAAAGAACTGCCGGATCAGCCTCTGACTTTCGAAATCAATGACGAAAACCTCGAAGTATTCATTTACTTCCACAACGGTAAATATAATTTTATCGGACAAAGCGGTGCCGACTATCCTCAACCGAAAGATTTGAGCGAAGAAGCCATAAGCCTTACTATTGATCCGCAAATACTGATAACAGGAATAAACAGTACGATCTTTGCCAGCGCTGATGATGAGTTAAGACCCGTGATGAACGGAATTTTCTTCGACATCACGACAGACGATCTGACAATCGTCGCTTCTGACGGGCACAAATTAGTAAGGTATAAGACATTAACGACAAAAGGGAACGAAAGAGCTTCTTTCATTTTACCCAAAAAGCCTGCGAACCTGTTAAGAACGCTTCTTACCAAAGAAACAGAACCTGTCGTTATTAAATTCGACTCGAATAACGCATACATCAAGATGTCCGCTTACACTATGACATGCAGGTTTATCGAAGGAAGATATCCGAACTACAATTCGGTAATTCCGCAAGACAATCCGAACAAAGTTACGGTTGACCGTCTGGAATTTTTAAATGCGTTGAAACGCGTATCCGTATTTTCCAATCCCGCAAGCAGTCTGGTAAAGCTGCAACTGTCAAGCAATCAGATCATGATATTTGCTCAGGACATAGACTTCTCGACAGCTGCGGAAGAAACTATCACTTGTGAATATACAGGAACGGCTATGAATATCGGGTTCAAGTCCAATTTCCTGATCGAAATACTGAATAATATACCTGCCAGCGAAGTTACTCTGGAATTGTCAGATCCGTCACGCGCAGGACTGATACTCCCTGTCGACAAAGACAGCGAAGAAGACTTGTTGATGCTATTAATGCCGATGATGTTGAACGATTAAAAAAAACAACTTATTATAAGAATCTAAACTTTATCATATCTTCATTTAAGAAGAATGATAAAGTTTTTTTATCAGACAGAAAATGGAATTAAACTTAAAAAATCCCATCGTATTTTTTGACCTCGAAACTACAGGAACCAATATCGTACACGACAGGATTGTTGAAATATCATACCTGAAAGTATTTCCGAACGGAAAGAAAGAAAGTAAAACGAGAAGAATAAACCCTGAAATGCCGATTCCTCCCGAATCGACAGCCATACACAACATATCGGACGAGGATGTAAAAGACTGTCCTACATTTAAGCAGGTTGCAAAATCGCTTGCCGATCAGATAGAAGGCTGTGATCTCGCAGGGTTCAATTCCAGCCGATTCGATATTCCACTCTTAGTGGAAGAATTTCTGCGGGCAGGTATTGATATGGATTTCACAAAAAGGAAACTGATAGACGTTCAGGTTATATTCCATAAAAAAGAAAAGAGGACTTTGGAGGCCGCATATAAATTCTATTGCGACAAGGAATTGGAAGATGCCCATTCTGCGGAAGCGGATACGCTGGCTACTTATGAAGTTCTGAAAGCACAATTGGACAGATATCCCGATCTCGAAAACGATATGGAAAAACTGGCAGCAGAATATTCTGCCTTCAACGATAATGTCGATTTTGCGGGACGAATTATAAAAAATGAAAACGGAATTGAAGTCTTTAATTTCGGAAAACATAAAGGAAAACCTGTTGCGGAAGTGCTCAGAAACGAACCGAGTTTCTACGCGTGGATGATGGACAGCGATTTTCCGCTTAATACGAAACAGGTTCTGACAAAAATAAAACTACGCGAAATGAACCGTTAAAAATCAAGATAAAATAAAAAAGGCTCACAGATTTGTGAGCCTTTTTTATTCTTATTTCAGGTTATATTTTATAAACCAATTTTCGCTGTTTTGCAATTTGTTTTTCATTTCTTGCTTTTTGCCGTCAGGATATTTAGCACTTACCTTGTCAGCAACAAAACTCGGATCGTTCCAGCGTTTCGCAGCGCGCAGCATTGCGTAAAGAGCTCTTGCCTCTCCGGCCGACTCCATACAGGTTTCTTCTATCAACAGATTAATTATCTTTCTCTGATCATCTTCAATGTTGGCAGAAGGATTCTTTATTATATCTCCACCCTTCTTTAACAAACCTGCGCGTCCTCTGATACCCATACACGACCCGTCACTGCTCGAGCTATACAATGTCGCCGGAAAATCCGAGAATTTTCCTGTAAACATTCCCGATTCTTTGTCATAATAACTCTCGATACCTCCGTCATAGAAAGCAACGACAGCTTCTTCCAAACGTCCTTTGTAAACTAATGCTTCGGCAAGCCATAAATGAATATCCGGAGCCCGATACAATGTAATAGGCGCATCATTGCGATAAATTTTATCCGCAGAACTCCGCGCAGCGGTATATTTCCAGACTACCCATTCCCCGTTTTCCATTTTTACGGTTTTTCCGTTAACGCCGTCATTCGAGAATCCTCTGTATTTATCGCCGGCAGATCCGTCATCACCTGTTTCGTTTTTATACCTGTCTATTGTAACCTGCGTAGGTTTCAGGTAATATTTATTCGCAGGATCGTTCGAAAAATATTCCATCAAATGATTTGTCTGTTTCTGATCATAATCATATTGTATTATAAAAATGGCTTCGGTTCTGGTAAAACTACCGAACAAGCTTAACCATTCGCCTTTCCATTCAGTCTTTGTAATCTGAAAACTTGGTTTAGTCTGGCTATCCTCAGCTCCTATACGAAGCATTGCAAAACCGCTCTGGATTGCGTTATCATATTGTTCGTCGAACAAGTATAACTCAGTCAACAAAGCTTCGGCAGGCGGACAGTATCTGTTCCAAACCAAATCCGTGTTATTTAAAATCTCTGTCCAGCGTACTCTCATTTTTCCGCTGATTACATGTTCCTCGCCTCTGAAATCAGTAATAACTATACCTTTTTCAATAAGATTTATACAGTTACCTATTACTTCCTTAAAACCAAGAGTCGGATATTTCGAAATATCCTGATATTCGATCAGAGGATCATCTATCCATACAGCCTCGCCGTATATCTTTGCCAACATCAGGTATGCCCAGCATTTGTAGCGTAATACTCCCGATATAAGAGCGTCGAATGTAGCCTGATCCAAAGATGTGGGGGTTTTTCTCAAAAAATTCGGTCGCATTTTTAATGTAGTCATTCGCATTGAGAATTGCATCGTAATAGCCAACAGGGTTTGCCAATTGATTATCTTTTTTTAATCGGATTGTAATTATAAAGATCAATCATATCGTCAGTAGCATTCCGGGTCGGTTCTAAGAAATCACCCCTCAGACCTTCAAGGAAGATCGCCTTGTCAGCCACTGCCTGCACCTTAGCCGTTACGCCCATATATCCTGAGTAAAGTTCGGTTACAGAACCCGGATAATCATCTCCGTCCAGAGAATCTCCCGGATCGACATCGAAAAAATCGTCACATGATGAAACAATCAATCCGAGTGCAACAATAAATAAAATATTAAAATATCTTTTCATGATTTTCTGATTTTTAGAATTGTAAATTAACGCCAAACTTCACGTTGATCGGCTGCGCGATTTTTCCATAATCGAAGCCTTGATACATTGGGTTATAATTGTAAGAGAACTCAGGATCCAAGCCCAGATATTTAGTCCAAGTAGCTAAATTTTCTCCGCTGACATAAAATGTTCCGCCTTGCAGGAATTTGATAAAGTCCTTATCGAAAGTATAGCTCAAAGTAAGTTCTTTCAATTTCACGAAAGAAGCGTCTTCGATCCATCTGTCCGAAAAGCGGCTGTTGTTCATTGGATCCCCATATACGGCTCTCGGCATATCGGTTATCTGTCCTTCACGAACCCATCTTCTGTTGACAGACTCCAATTGGTTGTCAAAATTCTTCATAGATTCAGAATTGCGTCTAACGGCATTATATGCTTTGTTTCCTTGGCTATATGCAAAGTTAGCTGTCAGAGTAAAGCCTTTGTAAGAAACGGAAGTATAGAATCTTCCAAAAATATTAGGATCTGCATTACCTAAAATCACACGGTCTTCAGAATCTATCACTTTATCCCCATCCGTATCGACAAATCTGATATCTCCTGCACCGAACGGCGTACCTGCATAATTCGTATATCCGTCTTCTTTCGCCGCACTGGTTGAAGCATATACTCCGGCTGTCTTATAGCCATAAAAACTGTAAACCGATTCGCCTTTACGACTGATCAATGCCGATCCGTCCGCAAGCTCTATGATCTTATCGGATTCTCCGCCCAGACTCTTAATTTTATTTTTGTTATGGGCTATCGTTCCTCCAATCAACCATTTGATATCTTTCGTACGGATAATATATCCTTGCAGTCCTACTTCTATACCTTGGTTTCTGATCTTAACAACATTATCGTACAAAACATTAGAACCGAAGGCTGACGATATGTATTTATCCAAGATAACATTACTGGTTGTACTTGTGTAGACATCCAATGTCAGGTCTATCGAATTATTCAATAAGCTGACATCCAAACCTATGTTAAATGTACCTGTTTTTTCAGGTTCAATCTTGGTATTTGGAATGCCGGCTCTCACGATTCCCGACAGTTGTTGAAACTGCTGCGTTCTGAAATAATATTTACTGAGCATGGAAGAGAAACTGCTGTTCCCTGTTGAAACATATTCAGTTCTGAGAGTCAAACGATTTATCAGATTCGAGTCGATCAGCCAAGGCATATTCTTTATATTCCAGCCTGCATTTACCGAAGGGTAAAGATGGAATCTCGATGCATCGCCGCCTATTGAGGACGAACCGTCAAGCGAGAAGCTTACTCCTCCGTAAAACAGGTTATTATAATTATAATCCGCATTGGCAAAGAAGTTCATCCAATTCCATTTATTAATGTATCCGTTAAAGCTTCTCCCTGAAGAATTCGTATTGTCGAGGTTCTGATAATAATCGGAGGCTGTATTGCGTCCTTCTCCCGCATCATATTCCCTTCGCGTTGTCATCGCCTGCCAACCTGCTTTTGCTTTAATATTATGCACATTGTCCAGCTTTTTATTCCACGATCCGTTTATATTATAATAGAAATTATGTGTTTCCTTGATGCCGACTTTCACCGTATTATTGGCAAATCCTTCCGATAACGGCATGATAGCCTTATCATCTACTCCGGGAATAAATACGTTGGAACGGTTATAATTATAATAGAATCCGACTAAACCGGTCAATTTTATATCCTGATTTATTTTATAATTGATACCTCCGCTTAGCAGCACATCATAACTTGTACCTTCCATATCGGTACTTTTCACTATGGCTAACGGATTGCTAACGCCGTCGTTTTCATATATAATGCCATTAGCATCTTTAACCGGTGCAAATTCGGGCAGAACATTACCATATTGATCCTTGTTGTACGGATTACGCAACGGAGATTTAGCCAAAGCAGCCAATAAAGGATTGGTTTCACGGATCATTCCCTGTTCCTGATATGTACTTGTCATATAAGCCATAGCCATAGATGCAAAAACATCGACCTTCCTGCTTACGTTCACATTTCCGTTAAGGCGAGCGTGGTATCTGGTAAAATCCGTATTCTTTACAACTCCGTTCTGATTAAAATATCCGAGCGACAAGTCATATACGGCAATAGCATCCCCACCCTTAACTCTCAGTTGGTTATCGGTAACGAACGCTGTGTTGTAAATCTTATCCTGCCAATCGGTATTATTGTTATACAGAAAACTTTGGTAATAATTATTTTCATCCTGAAGGAAAGGGAACTGATTTAAAACATCGGCAGGATCGGGATATCTTGTCAGAGCGATATTTCCTATATAAGACTTGAAATCTTCAGTTCCGAAAACGGGTAATGTAGAATTATTCGTAGCAAGCCCGTATTGTCCTGTAAACTGAACCCGGGTTTGCTGGTCTGCCGCATTTTCCGTTTCGATCAGTATAACGCCGTTAGAACCCAACGAACCATAAGTCGTAGCTTCGCTTCCTTTCAGATAACTGATATTTTTGACATCATTCGGATTAATGGCATTCAAAACACTGTTAGAGTATCCGCTTACAATATAAGAGTCGCTCATATCCGGCATTTGAGGTACGCCGTTTATAACTATCAACGGTGCCGAATTGCTTATAAAAGATCTGACGCCTCTCGAATTCATATAAGCACCTTCTCCGGGAGTACCGCTTTTGTTTACCGATCGCAAACCGGGGAATGCATTGTATATAGCCTGCTCAATGGATGTACTACCCATAACAAAATTATCTTTACTCAGATTGGTTATCGCCGTCGATTTATTCTGCAATTCATCAATTTCCAACGGTTTTAAAAGAGTTTCGTTATAATTGAATTTATCCTGAGGAATCAGAACCACGTCAATGTATGACCGCTCCATTATCGGAATCTTTGAAGTATAATATCCGGGAGCCCAAATTTCAAGAGTTCCCTGAGGAGATACAATCTCTAAGGAAAAAGAACCTAAGCTGTCTGTCTGAGCAACTTCCTGTACGCCGGGGACAGTAATTACAGCACCCTTAATAGGTTCGTTCGAATAAGGAGATTTTACTGTACCCGACAACTGATGTCCCTGCTGTGGATATGCAATCTGGATATTCAGTAAAAACAATCCTATTAATATTATCAGGGTTTGTATAAATTGATTTCTTTTCATAAGTCTCGTCCAATTTTAATAATTATTCTCCGTTGGTTTCAATGCCCAGTGATACATACTTAAAGTCTTGGCTGAACCGGCTGTATTGGCTCTGTTAAATTTCACCTTTAACCTAAAAGAACCCATTTCATTACCCGTAACAGTCACATTTCCGACAAAACCGCCAAGCCCGTTATATTTGCTCGACTCGGTTTCCGTAACCCTATCATAATTCCACGGACTTGAATCACTGATTTTTAATTCACTCGCAACTTTTATGGCATTACTTGTCATGGGAACATAACCGTCCCCCGATTCAAAATAAACATCTACATAAGGATGTGCCGTACTTCTAAAACCCAAATACAATTTATATTCTCCTACGGGAACCTGCATCACCGAAGACTCTTGGGTTTCTTTATCAAATTCTAACGGCGGAAATTCTACGGAAAATTCATCATCACTATTCGGATCACCCGCCGCTGTCAACAGCATATAAGGTTCGCCTTTGGGATCTTTATCGAAAGTAGCTGATTTTAAATATTCACCGGGTTTTAAACCTCTTGCAATATATAGAGTAGCCTGATCCTCAGCCGATAAAAAGTCATAATAATAAATCAGTGATTTTATTCTGGTAATTATAATACCATTCGGAATTTTGATCTTCTGAACGTCATATATCAAACCGTTGCTCATATCTTGTCGAGAATTCAAATCTACCTGCTGAACTGTTGTTCTCCAGACTTTTCCAAAAGCAGAATTCAAATCGGTAACTGTCCCGTAATCTTCTACTGCTCCATTATGAAAGATCGCTTCCTTTATCCAGTTGATCGCAGTCAACGTGTCTTTAAGCTGGAATAGCTGATTCATGCTTTTATATTGTTCATCCAATTTTTCAAAGCAATCTTCAATAACCCTGTTACTGGGTATAAAAGCCGTAAAATTTTTATACTCGGATGTCAGATCCGCTTTTTCAAATAAAGGATTATTCATGTAAAATACAGAATCGTATATCGTACTTCCCGAAGCATCGACTCCGATAGGAACACTGTTTGCCTTATCAAATACCTTGATGTTATAATACATTATAGAATCCCTGATGATCGAATAATCATCGCTTAAGGATTGTAAATAATCAAAAATATTATTCTTAGGTTCTAATAATGAAGATATAACATGTACGGTTCCATTCTTAAACCGCAGGCTCGAAGTAATTTTTACTCTGTTTACTTCAAAAGCGTTTCCATCCTCATATATGGTTACATATTTCCCGTTTAACGCCCTTATTCTCAATCCGTCTTTCAGATCATTCAGTCCAAAAGACAGGTTACAGACATGATATTTTGCGACTAACGAGTCATTTAATGACTCCAATCCTGTGTAATCATAATGATCGTTATCTATAGCCCAGACAGTCAGATACTGGTCTTTCCCCAACTCATCGGCAACGCCTGTGGACTTCAATAATTCATAGAACTTAGAATATGAGGAATTACCTTCAAAATATTCTTTAAGAGTCAACGGAGACATTTCCTCGTTATCGGGTCTTGTCTTGTAATGATCGTCCCAGTCATCCGAACATGCCGAAAACAAGCACGCACAAACAGTTATTAATAAATATATTTTTTTTCATCGTATTTTGCATTTTATAGTTATAATTATTTCACAGGATTAAACTGAATATAATCCAGCACAATTTCTATATCGTCGGTTTGCATAATTCTGAAAGTATGCTCTATGGAAGAATCAAACGTTACGGTTCCTAATTTGCGTGCAACAAAAGTATTTGATTTACTATCGTGCGTTGTAATTTCTCCCCCCTATCTGCTTTCCGTCAAAATAAGCCATGAATTTTCCGTTCTTATTCTTATTCTTGCTTTGCGCAAACACGCTGACTTCATACTTCCCTTTAACAATCGTAGGAGTTTTTATGTCAATCCAACCATAGTTTCTCAGATTGAGAGCTAAAGCATCATTATAAACCACCTGATTATACGTTGCGTCCGTAGATGGAAAAACACGGTACATTACTGCATTATACATACTTTCCGGAAGAACAGTTCCCCATTTATATTCAGGAATAGTGCCTTCTGCAAATATTGTTGTCGCTGCCGATTTAAGGTTCTTTTTACGATAATCTTTCGCTATTCCCGCAACAGAAGCAAAATCTGTTAACTCCCATGTAACTCCTGCGGGATCGGGAGTGAAAATCGGCATCATATCATCAATAACATGGATAAATCCATTTTTAGTATTAATATTGGAATCCGTTATCCGAATACCTTTTTTCAATACCTTATCATAATTTATATAAACGCTTCCGCCGAATGCAGATATATTAATCAATTCGGCATGAGCCAACGGAGCAATGTTTTTGGAACTTTGTCCTTCTTCAAACGTGGCAAGAGCATCGTAGTCTATTCTCTGATCGAACAAATGATACTCTATGTATTTAATCAACTCGTCTCCCGGATATTTATTCTGAAGATCAGCTATACTATTGATACCTTCACGCTTGTATACGTTATCAGGAACAGCAAATAAGGTATAATTCGTCTTCAACCATCCTTCGGATACTTTTGACAATCGTTCGGCATATCCCGACAATCGGATCGCTTCAGCCATTATCGAATAATCTCCGTCATTATTAATTCTGTCCCAAACAGTTTCAGTGATCGGGGTTAAAACATTGCCAAGAGAATGGATTACTCCATTCGTAACCATTATATCCAACTGCTCGATTCTGGCTTCTCCGTTTACATATATATCATCGAGCCCTCCTTCTCTAAATTCAATGGAAAGATAATCTCCCGTTGCCGTAGTATCAGGTATCATTCCGCTGCTAAATTCAGCCTGCGTATATACCTTCTTTCTGATAGTATGATATTTAACTAACAAAATAGCTTCTTCTAAAGGAATGGACTCTATTGAACCGTAATTATTTTTCTTCAAATAAGTAGATACGGCACTGTCCGTAGGAACGAAGATCGTATAATTCTCGTTCAGATTCAACGTATTATACAGACTTGTATACCTCAAAAGATTTGTCCATTGCGAAAATTTTTCCGGATGCTTGTTCAGCCATGACGAAGCCGGATATTCGTCAATTGTCGGGAACATATTATTTTCATTCGGGTCGTCGCACGACACAAACAAAAGCAGTACCGACATAAGTAATATTGATAACTTTTTCATAATATTCTGTTTTTTCTTGTTTTAATATCCTAAGCTCTTATAATAAGAGTTCTGTTCCAATAACTTATTTGCGCTGATTTCATCATTATGAATAGGCAAATAATGTGAGCCTTCGTTCAACAATTTAGAACGGACAATCTCAGCGGTTTGCGGGTTCAAAGAAGCCATTACCTGAGTTATCATATAGTCCTTATACTTATAATTGTCGCGTTTAGCTATCCTCAACAAATCAAACCAAGCTTTCCCTTCGCCACAGAATTCACGCATTCTTTCGCCCATAAGCAGATTTATCATCTCTGTTTCTGTCGATGGCTTTGTTAAATTTTCAACAATGCCGGCTCTTTCCCTTATTTTAGCAATAAGTTCAACGGCATCGTCCCAGTTTGTTTCACCGCCTTTCATGATCAGAGCTTCGGCTTTCATCAGATATATATCCGCCAAACGATAAAGAATAAAGTTCTGATCGTTTTCGGTACCAGTATTCCTTATCATAAGGGTAGAACCCTCACTGTCGTTAAAATCTTTACCCATATATTTCCATGCATAAGATCCTATAAATGTGCCTTTTTCTCCTCTGATATCGCCTAAAGGCGTAGTTTCTTCATACAGAGAAATAGTGTTTAAAGAAACCGCATATCTTTGTTTAGTATAGAACCATTCAAGAAACTTATTCGTCTGGCTTTTTGAATAACTGTATTGTATCTCGAATATAGATTCATTCGAATTTCCGGGATAATAATTGGTAAACCATTTGCTGGTAGATAAAAGTCCGAGCCTGTTAGATTTTAGCAACACATCACAAGCATCAATACATTTATCATAATCTCCCTGCCACAGGTATATATCAGCCAACAAAGCGTTTATAGACCAGACTGTGGCACGACCTTTCGTATTGGCAGGATTGTTATTATCCACTTCGGGATAATATTCCTTAGCGCTTTTTAAAGCCAATATCAAATCTTCGGTTATCTGTTTGAGAATAGCATCTTCTGATGATTTCGGGAAGTTAAAAGACTGCTTGTCATCCACGTATGGTTCCAAGATCAATGGAACTTCTTTAAACGTCCTTACCAAATAGAAATAAGCCAACGCACGCACGAAATAAACTTCTGAAAAATATCCGTTCATTTCTGCCTGAGTGAAAGACGGATCTTTCTTAAGGACTTCAGGAGCATATTTTAAAACAGAATTCGTCATCTTGATAATCTCATATATCGACGACCATTTCACATATTTATTCTTATCGGTAGCCTTCAGCTCTTTTATATCCAGCACGCCTTTCATATCAGAATCGGCAACAGTAAGGACATCAAGTCCCGTACCTCTCGCCTCACCCCATATATAAAGGTAATCGACACTCTCGCGTAGTTTTACATAGCTGGCGCCTACAACGGATTGTACATCCTTAGTCGTATTCCAATACTGTTTGGCTGTCTGAGCATTATTCGGCTCAAGATCCAACCAGTCATCACAAGACATGAAAGCCAGTGACACTAAAACAGATACAAAATATATTTTTATTTTTTTCATAATATCATCAATTTTAATAGCTTATACTTATACCAAATAAAAAGCTCATGGATTTAGGCGTATACGAATTGTCTTTCGAAACCATATAAATACTGGAATCGTAGTTACCGTCTTTTCCTAATTTCACTTCAGGATCTTGTCCGGTATAATCAGTCCAAGTGAGCAAGTCGTATCCGGTACAGAATACCTGTAATCTGCTCAATCCCCATTTTGCTATAACGCTTTTCGGGACATTATATCTCAAAGTCAATGTTTTAAGACGAAGGAAAGAAGCGTCTTCAACAAAACGGTCAGAACCCAGATAGTTATATCCCTTGCCATACAAAGCTCTCGGTATATCCGTATTGTCGCCTTCATATCTCCAGCGTTTCAACACAGCTTCACTCTGGTTTGAAGTCCCGTACATGTTTTCGGTACTGATACGTGTCTGGTTGATAACCTTTTGTCCATATCGCCCGTGAAAAAACGCACTCAGCATAAAATCTTTGTAAGATATATCGAAACCACCTCCACCGGTAATTCTTGGCATAGAGTTTCCTAAATAAACTATATCATATTGATTGATAATACCGTCTCCGTTTATATCTTCATATTTAGCATCCCCGGGATACACGCGTTCATCTATATTTGTAACATAAACAGGATTGCCGTTAATGTCCAAAATCAAATTTCCACTGTTATCACGCGCATACGTTTCCGATTCATTCTGATAAACGCCTTTGTATTTGTATCCGTAGAATGAACCTAAAGGATCGCCGATCCTCACGTTATAAGCATAATAACCGTTCTTAGGCTCATAAACGTAGTCCATTACGTTGCTCGGCATTTCGTTTACTTTGTTCTTGTTCTGGGCTATATTGAAATTCACGCCTACACGCCATTCTTTATTTTTGAAAGCTTCCACATCAAAACGAAACTCCCAGCCTTCATTGGTCATTTTTCCGGAATTGAACCATTTTATTTTTCCAAATCCCGTAGTAGACGGAATTACATAATCTTTTTGCAACAAATCTTCGGTTTCATTCTTATATATATCGGCTGTAACCATAACCTTATCGTTAAACAAGCTTAGATCAAGCCCTATGTTTTTCAGCGTTACGGTTTCCCATTTAAGCTTATCCAACTGCATTTGATTGGGTTGTACGGCAGGCAGGTCGATATACCCGGGAGTAATAGCCGTAAAAGTTCCGATATAATTGTAAGATCCCGAAGGAGCTTTACCGCTTTTTCCCCAACTTGCCCTTATCTTCAAAAAAGACATCCAGTTTTGTGATTTAAGAAATGCTTCTTCACTCGGAACCCACGCAAGCCCTACAGTAGGGAAACCTCCCCATCTGTTATCAGCTCCCATAGCGGAACTGGCTTCGTAACGGTAACCTCCGTTAACCATATAACGATCTTTATATGCATAGTGTACGTTTCCGATAAAACCCAGATCTCGAGCCTGAGATTCGCCCGATTTCATTTCGGCAATACTACCGCCTGCAGTCGGGTCTGACGTTGAGGACGATGCGTTTCCGCTCACTTCGCTCTGATAGCTGGACGACTTAGTATCATTCGTCTGCATAGCCAACGTCCCTGTAATTTTATGATCTTCACCTATATAACCTACGTAAATCAATTTATTTTCCGTGTACAGGTACGTATTATTAGTTATCAGATCCGAACTTCTGTTGAACCACTTATCCGTCCAAGGCAAGCCCGTAACGCTTTGAGGCAAGAACTTTTTATTTTTATTCTTTCTCAGATTTAAGCCGACGGTTGCGCGGTAGTCAAGACCTTGAATAATTTTATAATGCAACATGAAGTTGAAACGGCTGTCTGTTGCCACAGTGTTGTTTTTCGATTCATGAACCATAGCCACAGGGTTGTAGGATCCACCAATCTTACCATCAGAAACGGATGGATTTCCCTGAAAATTAGGAATCGTGAAATATTCTTTTGTACGATGTCCGTTTTTATCTATGTAATACGGGCTCATGTTCGGCATCTTATTCTGTGCATGTCCGCGCGGATTGATCCAGTTATCGTCTTTATCTGAATTGACAAAAGAGAAATCGGTCGTAACATCCAGTTTGGTTGAGAATTTGTAAGTGAGGTTAAAAGAAGCACTGATACGTTCAAAACCTGTTCCGACAGTAGTTCCTTCTTCGTTACGATAGCCTAACGATAAACGATATATAGCCTTTTCGCCACCTCCTGACATAGAAAAGTTTGTTTCAAAGGCATATTTGGATTGTTTTATTTCGTCTACCCAATCTGTTTCCTGATTGTACTCTTTAAAATAAATCCATGTAGGATCGAATCCGATTTCTTTAGTGTCGTAAAGCAGTTTAAACAACTCGAGACTTTTTCCGCTTGTCGTTCCGTAATCGCCTACCGAATTCCAGATTGCATCCTGAATCATAGCCACGTATTGCGACGACTTCAACATCGGAATGCTGTTACGTTCTTTACCGTACTCATATTTCAAATCCAAAGAATATGAAGTCTTTCCGCTGCGTCCTTTCTTGGTATTGATCAACAATACCCCGCTGGCTCCTTTAGATCCCCAGATGGCTGTTGCTGCAGCATCTTTAAGTACCTCGATAGATTCAATATCATTGGGCGGTATGTTCAATAACGCTCCGAAATCTTCGGTATTCGCAGTAGCAAATTCAAAATCGTCTCCGATACTTGTAGCATACGGAACTCCGTCAACAACAATCAAAGGATCGTTAGACGCGTTCAGCGAAGATGTTCCCCTGATACGAATGGAACTTGACGAACCGGGTTCGGCGCTGGTAATGATGTCCACGTTTGCCATACGTCCTTGCAAAGCATCCTCGATAGAGGAAACGGGAGCTGTTTCCAACATGCTCATTTCAACTTTTTGTGTCGAAGAAACCACTTCACGCTGAGTAAGTCCCACACTGTTCCGTTCTACTCTTTTAGCTACAACCTCAATATTATCGAGCGTATAAGAATCTTCTTCAAAAACGATATTAATTGTCTTTTGTCCTGTATATTTTACTCTTTGGGTTTTGTAACCGATCATAGAGAAAACCACAGTCAAATTATTTTCGTTCGGAACCTGAAGGCGGAAGTCCCCGTCTAATCCAGAAAGGGTTCCCAGCAAGGACCTGTGATCTTTATTTTCTATCTGCACGGTAGCCCCGATCACAGTCTCACCGGTCTTATCTTTTATAACACCGGTCAATATATTTTGTGCATTCATTGCCGTAGAAGCAACAAAGCATATTAGTAGTATAATTATTGATCTGAAAATTTTCATATTTATATCCTTTTGCAATTATTCAAAATCTAACAAGCCATCAATTATATAGACCGCGCCATCCTTATAGATATTGGGGAATATACCTTTTACATTAACGACATTTCCCTTAGCGTCCTTTACCTGTAGTCTATCGCCTGCATCCATAATAGTCAGCTTGCTATAATCAATACCGTTTTTCGTATGGAATGTAAATGCGCTTTGATTTATACCTGTTCCTGCGAAAGGATAATCAGTTAATGTACTTGTAGAAACATTCACGAAATAATATTTCAGGTACTCCGTCAAAAGATTTCTATCAGAAGGTATTGCTCCGCTGACTTTACCTGCTTCTACTACATCATAGGCAGGTATGAAAGCTATATATTTATCTATCAAGAAGTTGAAAGGAGGTTTCTGAGTAAAAAATCCGACAAGGCTAGCTAAAGAAGCAAATCCTTTAAAGTCATCTTCGATATATGAACTTTGAATATATGTTGTAAAGTTATTCTCATCAGGGAATAATGCCTTTGTATCATTATCATTATCACTTGTGCCGCGAACCTCGTATGTAACGCCATTATAAGCATCATACAATTTTTTTAACTGCCCCGGGTTGCTCTTATAGTTATTATATATATTCGACGAATATATTTCCTTATTATCGTAAACAAGAAGATATTGGTACGAATTCATCGTTTTGTATATCTTATATTTTCCGATTGTACTCATCAGGGTTGTCCCGATATGATTATTTACCAATTCTCGTTCTCTGTTCAGGCTTATGGGTCCGGTACCGGCATCAGTTTCCACCAGTATTTGCTGATATCCGAATTTATTTCTGTTCGAATTCACATAAAATAGTTTATTACCGCCTACAGTTGAATTCTCAATCAACAACTTCCTGACGGGAATAAACAGGGCAAAATCATTATTATCTGCCATAAGCGTCGGAATAACATTTACATCGTGCATCATCTGCATCATTGGGATGTATAATGAATCCTGAAACAACGGAGCCGTAACGCTCTGAAACATTCGGGGAACCATTAAATCCTGAAGCCCGTAAAGCGTTCCGTTTTCACATATTTTACGCAGATCCGTTTTTTGAGGATCGAAACTGATTGCAGTATTGTATTTTGTGGTAATCAAACCTTTTGTTATTTCTTCGGGGAAAACGATACTACCTTCATAGACATGGTTATCCAGCAAATACTTAACCGCCAGGAACGGGACTTCATCCATAGAACTATAATGAGACTTCCAAAATGAATTAAAGAATTTTTGCAATGAAGTATTTGAAGGAGCAAATACATTGAACGATTTGTAAGACAATACCGGCATATTCGCATAGTCGGGAATTGCCGTATTCTCTCCATTATATGTCCACTCCAAAGCTATTGAAGGCAAGTCTATATGCTTATATACATATAAATCTTCTCCGTTCCCATAATCGGCAGTAGCCGCAGCATCAAGGTAAAAATCGGCAAAGCGGTCGTACATCTTCAGAAAAACAGAATAGTTTTCCATCTTTGACAATTCAGTATATACGGTTTCCAGCGGATCTATAACCTCATCTACCGCATAAATATATCCGTTGTCTGCAATAATGGCATATTCCGAAACGGATGCATTGGAAATATTAAAGCCTCCGTTTTCTCCCGTCCATTTGCTTTGCGGATAGAAATACTCATAATTAGATGCCGCATCTATACCTTTAGTATTGAAAATGAAAGAGGACAATACAGGCAGAAATCTATCTTTATGATAAATTTTACGTTCTACAACAGGTTCATTCGGGGGAGTTGTGTGATCATTAAGAGATGATATTTCATCCCGGCTTTTAGTCCGGAATTTATAATACATACCGCCAATACTAACCGTATCAGTCGAACTGTTACCATAAGGCTGGTAGTTTGCAAACTGCTGTTTATTAAATGAATAATAAACTAAATGATACAAAATCATTTTTTTCAGTTCATCTGACGGAACATCATCGATTGAACCATAATTGTTCTGTGAAAGCCATTTTGAAAATGCTTCATCTGTGGGAGCTACTACCGTAACGATTCCACGCCCGCTTATCATATCAGCAAAACCGGCTTTATCAATGGCTTTTAAAAAAGTATTGAAATTGCCTTTCGAAGCTAAAACTTCTCTGGCATTTCCTTTCAGCCAACCCGGCACTTCATAATAGTCGTCTAATTTGTCCTGACAAGACGTAATGCTTATCAAGCCCAAAATAAGACACAACCATAATTTCCTAGGATTAAGTTTGTTTCTCATGAATACATTTATATTAAAGTTATTATAGAATTGATTGTCGTTTTTACATTTGTGCTTTGTCATAAGCAGCTAAAATTTGACTGCATAGAATTTTGGCAGGGGGGTTACCTGTTTCTTTTTTTTCATGGTATAAAAGACATAAATATTAATAAACTTAAATTCGATATTGATTAAGGCATGTTAAATTATTGTTCAATTTTTATTATTTAACAATCAATAGCCCAAAGATATTTCTCTTTTAAATTTTTAACACTGCAATATTTGACACTATTAATGTCAATAATGATCTTTATGTTTAACATAAATCTTTCATTTTAATTAATTAGAGGCAGAAATCCAGTCCGATTCCTGCCTCTAAAGGTTTTATATTAAATTCAGATTTTCAAAAATCAATCCTTCCATAATGAAGGCGGATATTCTCCTTGTGAAATCAAATCCTGAATTTTAGCCATAACCGATTGACGATCTTCAGGATATGTCACACCAAACCACTTGGACGGAGTGTCCAATACTTTCACGTCAGATGTCTTGGTATTAATCAAATGATCTATCATCAAAGGTATAAAAAATTCTGCTTTAGGATTATCCAGGTTTAGGTCCAGAAATTTTTTAAAATACTCGTCGGAATACTCAAAATAATCAGGAGTAAGCCCCCACATATTCATCGAAACAGGTGTATTTTCGGGTAAATCATACCAATAATCTTCCTGTTCTTTATATTTTATCACACCATCTATTCTTTCAATACACGTGCGTTCAATAATGCTTTTTAAATAATGCTTACCGTCAACGCTGCAAACACCTCTCGATACGGAACCGCTTTCAGACAACGTATTGCACAACCTGTATCCTACCATGCAGTAATGGTTTTTCTTATTTTGCATGGTTTGCAAAAAATCAGCCAAGATCCGATAGCTTTCTCTGCCATAAAAATCATCTGCATTAATAACTGCAAAAGGTTCTTTTATAACCTCTTTACCCATCATCACGGCATGATTTGTCCCCCAAGGCTTTATCCTGTCTTCTTTCAAAACAAAGCCTGACGGCAGATTATCCGTTTCCTGATATACAGTATAGACAGGAATATGTTTCTCATATTTCGAAATAACCTTTTCCCGAAAATCTTTCTCAAAAGATTTCCTGATTACAAAGACTACCTTTCCAAAACCGGCACGAAGAGCATCATAAATGGAATAATCCATAATAGTTTCCCCGTCAGGACCCAGTCCGTCAAGTTGTTTTAGCCCTCCGTAACGGCTTCCCATGCCGGCTGCAAGTATCAATAAAGTAGGTTTCATAGCGTATTTTTTCACAAATATAACTTATATCAATTAAATAAAACGGGAAAAGAACATCTGATTTCATAAACAACTGTTTTTTGAAAATAGTAACTTCGTGGCAGCAGGAAAATCATACTCTCGATACATACAACTCTCTTTTTGACTCCATTCCGCATATTCAAAAATTAACACATAACAACAAGTAAAACTAAAAAAGCCTTTTGTTAAGAATAAAAGCAAAACAATTACATTTTTTTACAAAAATATTTCATAAGAAGAACATTTTTATATATTTTTAGGGCGAAAAGCTCTTTTTGTGTAATCTAAACGTTTTATTATGAAAAATCTATTACTTTTTACAATTTTCCTTATTTCCTCCATAGGATGGATGATACCGCAGGATAATCCGACAATCTACGCCTATCGTAATAGGCAATTCGGTATGGGAAACAATTTCACGGCAGGACCTATCCGTTTTAATGCAAACAGCATTCAAAACACAACGTTGATTGATGACCAGACAACTATGGGTCGAATATATGCAGGAGAATATTGCAACTACAAATGGTATGCCATTGAAATTAGGCAAGGGACACAATCTACTGTCGACAACTTGGTCGAAATTGACTTAAATACAGGTAAAAGAAAAATTATTGCCAAAGCCGGGCAACATATGTTTGATATGGCATATGACCATACGACGGGAACAATGTTCGGCATTATTAACAGCAATGAAGCTTTAGCCAAAATCGATCTCAAAACGGGTAAGGTTACTAAAATCGCCGATTTTACAAACCCTGCCAATACCGACGGAAGAGCAGACCCTGCAATGGCAATAGCATGTTCGCTGGAAGGACAGCTCTACGTTGTTGCTTTGGACTACAAATTGCATAAAGTAAACAAAGAAACAGGAGCATACGAAACTGTCGGAGATTTAGGAGTAGGAACAGCTTTCACGCAAACTATGGGATTCGATCATAAAACAGGAGTCATATATTGGTATAATGCAGGGAACGGAAACCTATACACAATAAACATTGCGAACGGAAATGCGACAGCCATAGGTAAAATCGGAAATGACGACACCGTAGGAAGTCTATTCATACCTTTCACAAATGCACCCGAAGGCGCTCCCGACAGGGTAACAGGAAAATCGGCGCAATCTGATTATGCAGGTGCTAACAGGGTTACGCTTGAATGGACAAACCCGACAATAGACGCACAAGGCAAAACTTTGACTAACCTTTCCAAAATATACATATTCAGAGATGATAATATTATCGAAACCATAAATGTAGACAACACGAAAATCGGACAAAAACAAACTTATACCGATACATCCGTTTCGGCAGGCAAACATTCCTATAATATAGTTTGTGAAAATGCAAACGGACTCGGAGGAATGGATGATGACGAACTTATCGTATATGTAGGGGATGACATTCCGGGAACTATAAGAAACCTTGTTGTCGCGCAAGAAGACAGTAAAGCCGTATTATCATGGAATGTACCGAACCGAGGTGCCACCGACGGAAAGTTTGAAGTGTCAAGCATTACGGGCTACACAATAATAAGGACAGCTGTTTCGAACAACTCTGATTATACGATCAATATTACCGATCCGAATACGCTGTCTTATACGGATAACATTTCAACTCACGGAAAATATTATTATAAAATATACGCAAAAAACAATGTGGGAGACGGTATTCCTGTCATATCCCCTACCGTTCTAATCAAGCCAAAAAATTGGATAATAATGGATCAGGGAACTTTTTACGTATCCAACGGCAAGTTCTACGACACCGGAGGCCCATCAGGCAATTATAGGCACGATGAAAGAATAACTATGACCTTGTTCCCTGAGTGGAACAATCGATTACGTATCTCATTTACAAACCTTAATATAGACGATTACGGCGATACGCTGTATGTCTACAACGGACCTGACAGAAACGCTCCGCTGATCGGGAAATATAACAGCACCATTATCCCGGATGTTTTAAAGAATCTTACGCCAAAAGAAAGCATTACATTTCATTTCCAGTCTGACGTAGCATTTGCTGCTTCAGGTTGGGAGGCGGATGTTACCGCTTATAGTGTAACGGAAAAAGATCTCAGTTTGACAAAATTTGTCACGCCCAATATTTTAATAGCTGATGTAAGCGCCGATTTCTCGGTGGAAGTAAAAAATATAGGGAGAACTCCCGTTTCGGCATCAGACTATACCGTGCAGATTTTAGACGAAAACGATAACATGCTTACCTCCGTAAACGGCGTTGCTTTAGACGAGTTGGAAAGTAGTATTATAAACATATCCTATACTCCTACACAAAAAGGTGCGCTGAAACTTAAAGCTAAGGTTGTATATGAAGCAGACGGTGACCAGACAAACAATACCAGTGAACTCGTTTCATTAGACATAGAAGAAAAAGGCAGCCAATATGTTATTGTAGGAGAAGGGCCCGAAGACGGCTTAATAGGAATGTTCCCCATATCGACTTACAGCAAGTATTCTTATGCACAAATGATGGTACCCGCTTCAAGAATTAACCTGACAGAGGGTAAAATAAAACAAATAAGCTTCGTCATGAATGCATCGGCCAGCAGTGTTCCGATGAACATAAAGGTGTGGATGTCAGAAACAAACGATGCGGACTTATCGGCAGGAAACAGACCTGTTTCAGGAATGGCGGTAGTCTATGAAGGAACAAGTAAAATTGATATCGGAATGACGGAATGGGTGATAAAACTGAATACTCCATTCGAATACAAAGGAAAAAACCTTATCGTATCCATCCAGAAAGGATCTTCCGTAGAAGGTGCCTTCACTTTATTCAAAAATATAATTACCACAGGCATCAAATACGCATGGGCTACTGACGGAACAAGTGCCGTAGATCCAAATGCCATTATGGGGGAATACAGCAACTGGGATCGCATTCCTTATTTAAGAATGATTGTCAACCCAATTTCAGGAACAGGAATATCCGAAGAGAAAGCGGAAAAAATAAGAATATATCCTAATCCGTTTATCGATTATATATATGTGGAAGGCGCAAGCGGAAATACAGATGTGAAGATAACGGATATTTCAGGTAAAACCGTACTGGATAAATCGGCAGATTCCAACCAAATAGATGTATCCTCACTATCGCCCGGAATATATATTGTAAGCGTAAAAACAGCAGACGGGGATACATATATCCAAAAAATGATAAAAAAATAGGTATCGGATAAATTAGTCTTACCAATCGAGAACGGCTCTGGAGAATTAGAGCCGTTCTTTTTTATTCTGTATCTTTACGCAAAAAAACAGAATGGATAACGTTTTTGAAGAATATCTGAAACAAAATAATTACGAGAAATTTAACCTCAAAGCTGTCTTATTCGATATGGACGGCGTATTGTACGACTCGATGAAATATCATGCAAAAGCATGGCATCAGACAATGAACGAATTTAATATTCCGTCGACGCCTGAAGAATTTTATCTGCATGAAGGGCAGGTAGGAAAAAGCACTATAAACCTTATCGTCAAGCGAAACTTCGGACGTGATGCGACGAATGAAGAAAAAGAAAAGATATACAGGCGAAAAACCGAATTATTTTCTCAATACAATAAGAAAGAAACCATACCCTACATACAAGACGTCCTGAACAAAGTAAAACAATATGGTTTACAGCCTGTATTGGTAACAGGATCCGGGCAAAGCAGCCTCATCGAAAACATCGAAAACGATTTTCCCGACACTTTCCGAAAAGATATGATGGTTACAGCAAACGACGTAAAAAACGGCAAACCTAATCCCGAACCTTATCTGATGGGACTAAAAAAAGCAGGAAATTTGATGCCTAATGAAGCGATTGTCATAGAAAACGCACCTATGGGAGTCGAATCCGGCATTGCCGCGCATATATTTACAATAGCAGTCAACACAGGACCTTTGGACAGTTCTGTTCTATGGGATGCAGGAGCAAACATCGTACTGCCTGCAATGAAAGATTTATACGAAAACTGGGATAATTATATGACGCAGATATCCTCGTTAAGCTAATTTGGCTTTTGACAACAGATAATAATCCAGAATAGTCATGGCAGCCATTGCTTCTACAATCGGCACAGCACGCGGAAGTACGCAAGGATCGTGACGTCCTTTCGCTCTCAGATGAGATTCTGAGCCTTTCATGTCAACCGTATTTTGTTCCATCAGGATAGTGGCAACGGGCTTAAACGCAACCCTGAAATATATATCCTGTCCGTTCGATATGCCGCCCTGAATACCTCCCGAATGATTCGACTTTACGGATATTTTACCTTTATCGTCATAAAATTCGTCATTCACTTCCGATCCTCTGTGGTTGACATCAAAACCGTCTCCGTATTCAAAACCTTTTACAGCATTAATGCTCAGCATAGCAGCACCCAAAGCGGCATGCAGTTTGCCGAAAACAGGTTCTCCCAATCCGACAGGCACATTCCTGACAACGCATGTCACCACACCGCCGATCGTATCGCCTTTAGATTTGACATCTTCTATCAGCCCTATCATCTCCGAAGCCTTTACCAAATCGGGGCAGCGAACAGGCGTAGATTCTATATCGGAAAAATCAAATCGGGAGTAATCGTTGTCAACCTTGATATGTCCCACCTGAGAAGTGTAGGCAATAATATCGATATTTAATTGTTTAAGTGTTAATTTTGCAACAGCACCCGCAACACATCGGGCAATGGTTTCCCGGGCTGAGGAACGCCCTCCTCCCCTATGATCGCGTATTCCGTATTTCTGTTGATAGGTGTAATCGGCATGCGACGGACGATATACATCTTTCATATTATCATAATCGGAAGAATGTTGGTTGTTGTTCCGGACAACAAAACCTATCGGGGTTCCCGTAGTTTTTCCTTCATAAATACCCGATAAGAATTTTACTTCATCGGTTTCTTTTCGGGAGGTTGTTATCTTCGATTGTCCGGGACGGCGGCGGTTCAGTTCATTCTGAATAAACTCAAAGTCCAGCTCTATACCCGAAGGGCAACCGTCGATTACGCCGCCGATAGCTTCACCGTGCGATTCCCCGAAAGATGTCAGCCTGAAAATATTTCCAAAAGTGTTCATGCCCCTTATATTTTTATCTATGCAATACAAAGATAACAACCAAGTTTAAACAAATTCTATTATTAAATCGTTTTTAGATAAAAATAGATACATTTACAGATTATAAAAATTAGTAAAAATAAACTTTTATGAAATCCGTATTCTTTACAATCCTGTTTCTAATTTCAGTATCAGTTTGTCAGGCACAAGGATGGCATTACGAAACCACCCCGACAAAAACTTCCTCATCAACTTCCTCGTCCGAAAATGAAACCGTCAGCGTAAAACAAAAGAAATCTTTTGATCCGAGCAAACTTACTTTCGGAGGCGGATTTGGCGTAGGATTCGGATCAAACAATTATTTCGGATTTTCATTGTCGCCTCAAGTCGGATACAGGTTTTCCAAAAAATTTGAAGCCGGACTCGGACTCTCGTACTCTTACTCAAAAGAGAACAGCGATACATGGATAGACTATGAAGGAAACAGTACGGAATGGAAATATACCCGAAACTACGGAGGGCTCAATCTGTATGCGAATTATTACCCGATTGATTGGATAATACTGACGGTAAGACCTGAAATTATCAGGATGTGGGAAACAACTAAAGTAACCACCAACAGAGAAGAACATAAATATAACGAAAATAAATTCGTTCCTGCGGTTACCATTGGTGCAGGTGTTCGGTTCAAGCCATTCAGTTTCACGCTGAATTACGATCTTGTGCAGAACGACAACTCTCCCTACGGCGATAACATATATTTCGGGATAGGACTTTGGTTTTAAACAAAAATTTATTTTTACAGAAAGCTTTAATCTTTCTGCACTCTGATTCTTTTTGTATATTTGCAGACCATTAAATTAGGGTAAAAGTTCCTAATTTATAAAACATTAAGTTACAGCAAATTATAAGAATGGATAAAATACGCAATTTCTGCATCATTGCCCACATAGATCACGGAAAAAGTACGCTTGCCGATCGTCTGCTGGAGTATACTAAAACAGTGGAAGGAAAAGATTTACAGGCACAAGTACTGGACGACATGGATCTGGAACGTGAAAGAGGTATCACGATAAAGAGCCACGCCATACAGATGGACTATGTGTTCAACGGTGAAAAATATAAACTCAACCTGATAGACACCCCGGGACACGTCGATTTCTCCTACGAAGTTTCGCGTTCGATAGCCGCCTGTGAAGGAGCTTTGCTGATAGTGGACGCCGCACAGGGCATACAGGCGCAAACCATATCAAACCTATACATGGCTATCGACAACGATCTGGAGATAATTCCCGTGCTCAACAAAATAGACTTGCCCAGTGCAATGCCCGACGAAGTTGAAGATCAGATTATAGAACTGCTCGGATGCAAAAGGGAAGAAATAATCAGAGCCAGCGGAAAAACGGGGGAAGGCGTTTACGATATATTGGAAGCGATCATAGAACGAATACCTGCGCCGAAAGGTGATCCCGACGCACCGCTGCAAGCCCTGATATTCGACTCAGTATTTAACTCCTTCAGAGGAATTATAGCCTATTTTAAAATAACAAACGGAACTCTCCGTAAAGGCGACAGAGTAAAATTCTTTGCGACAGGAAAAGAATACGACGCGGACGAAATCGGAGTTTTAAAGCTCGAAATGTCTCCACGTGAAGAAGTCGGCTGTGGGGATGTAGGATATATCATATCAGGGATAAAGACATCGAAAGAAGTAAAAGTGGGCGATACCATCACTCATGTGAAAAATCCCTGCAAAAAAGCCATTGAAGGTTTTGAAGAAGTCAAGCCTATGGTTTTTGCGGGCGTATATCCGATCGATAGCGAGGACTTTGAAGATTTGCGCGCATCGCTCGAAAAGTTGCAACTCAATGATGCTTCTCTGACTTTCCAGCCCGAATCGTCGGTTGCGTTAGGCTTCGGATTCCGTTGCGGATTTTTGGGGTTGTTACATATGGAGATCATACAGGAACGGCTCGACAGGGAATTTAATATGGACGTTATTACGACTGTCCCTAACGTTTCGTACAAGGTATATGACAAGAAAGGAAATATGAAGGAAGTGCACAATCCCGCAGGACTCCCCGACCCTACTCTTATCGACTATATTGAAGAGCCTTTTATACGTGCATCCGTCATAACAAACCTTGCCTATATAGGACCGATCATGACGCTTTGTTTAGGCAAACGAGGCATTTTGGTGAAGCAGGATTATATTTCAGGCGACAGAGTCGAGATCATTTACGATCTGCCGTTGGGTGAAATCGTAATCGACTTCTATGACAAACTGAAAAGTATCTCAAAAGGATACGCTTCTTTCGACTATCATATGCACGACTATCGTGAATCGAAGCTTGCGAAACTGGATATACTGCTAAACGGCGAGCCTGTGGATGCCCTTTCTACATTAACGCATGTGGATAACGCCGTTTCTTTCGGCAGACGCATGTGCGAAAAGCTGAAAGAACTTATACCCCGCCAGCAGTTTGATATAGCCATTCAGGCTGCAATCGGGGCAAAAATCATAGCCCGCGAAACGATAAAAGCGGTGCGGAAAGACGTAACGGCAAAATGTTACGGAGGAGATATTTCGCGTAAACGCAAACTTCTGGAGAAACAAAAAGAAGGTAAAAAACGGATGAAACAAGTCGGGAATGTTGAAGTTCCTCAAAAAGCATTCTTGGCAGTGTTGAAACTTGATTAACAGGAAAGGAAAAACAATATGGAACATTTTAAAGAAATTGGCATAAAAAATATAAACCTGACCGCTTTCGACATCAAATCTAAATGGATGTTGGTTTCGGCAGCAAAACCCGACGGAAGCGTAAACACAATGACAGCCAGCTGGGGAGGATTCGGCATCATGTGGAACAAAGAAGTGGTTTGGGTGGTTATACGCCCGCAACGCTACACGAAAGAATTTGTCGATTCTGCCGATTCTTTCTCGCTTTCCTTTTTTAACAAAAGCTATCAGAAAAAGGCATTGTCATACTTGGGGAAGGTTTCGGGACGGGATGAAAACAAAATTGAAAAATCGGGGCTGACTGTCTTAAAAGATGAAAGCGGAGTTCCGTTTTTCGATGAAGCCGAAACGGTAATCATTGCAAGGAAACTGTATGCACAACCTATGGCAGAACAATTTTTCATCGACAAAAAACCGATTGCGGACTGGTATCCCGAAAAAGATTTTCATGTGTACTACATAGCGGAAATAACAAAAGTGCTGAAAAAAGACGACTCTTTGCTGCACACTTTAGATAACATAATCCTTTAAAAAAACAGTATTTGCGATAATGAGAAAATGGCGCGTTGAAGACTCCGAAGAATTGTACAACATCGCAGGATGGGGTATCAATTATTTTTCGATAAACGAAAAGGGGAACGTAATCGTAACACCGCGTAAGAACGGCGTTGGAGTTGATTTAAAAGAGTTGATGGACGAATTGCAGCTCAGGGATATTGAAGCCCCTGTGCTTATCCGTTTTCCTGATATTCTTGACAATCGCATCGAAAAAATATCGACGTGTTTCCAAAAGGCAGCTAAGGAATATGACTACAAAGCGCAGAACCACATTATTTATCCGATCAAGGTAAATCAGATGCGTCCTGTCGTTGAAGAGCTTGTCAGTCACGGCAAGAAATTCAATATCGGGCTGGAAGCCGGTTCAAAACCCGAACTTCATGCAGTGATCGCCATCAATACGGATCCGAATTCACTGATTATCTGCAACGGATATAAAGACGAGAGTTACATCGAACTCGCTCTGTTGGCTCAAAAAATGGGGAAAAGGGTATTCATCGTGGTTGAAAAACTAAATGAACTGCAATTAATCACCAAGATAGCCAAAAGACTGAAAATCAATCCGAATATAGGAATACGGATAAAACTCGCCAGTTCGGGCAGTGGAAAATGGGAAGAATCGGGAGGCGACGGAAGCAAATTCGGCTTAAATTCGAGTGAACTGCTCGAAGCTTTCGCTTATCTCGAAAAGAACAATATGAAAGATTCTCTTCGCCTGATCCATTTCCACATAGGCAGTCAGGTGACGAAAATCAGACGTATAAAAACCGCTCTCCGCGAAGCGTCACAGTTTTATGTGCAACTGCACAATTTAGGCTTTAACGTGGAGTTTGTCGATATCGGAGGAGGTTTAGGCATAGATTACGACGGAACGCGTTCGTCATACAGCGAAAGCAGCGTAAACTACACCATACAGGAATATGCGAATGATGCTATCTCCACAATGGTGGACGCCGCCGACAAAAACGGGATTCCTCATCCAAACATCATTACAGAATCGGGACGGTCATTGACGGCACATCATTCCATTCTTGTTTTTGAGGTTCTTGAAACCGCGTCTTTGCCCGAATGGGACGATGATGAAACAATAGCGGAAGACGCACATGAACTGTTGAAAGAAATGTACCAGATATGGGACGATCTCAGCCAGAGCAGAATGCTCGAACCGTGGCATGATGCACAACAGATAAGGGAAGAAGCTCTCGACTTATTCAGTCTCGGATTGCTCGATTTAAAGACAAGGGCACAGATCGAACGCCTTTATTTTTCGATTGCGCGTGAAATTTTCCAGATAGCTGGAAAAGCGAAACATGCCCCCGAAGAATTGATACAGTTGGGTAAATTATTGCCTGATAAATATTTCTGCAACTTCTCGCTGTTCCAGTCATTACCTGACACTTGGGCTATCGATCAGGTATTCCCGATCATGCCTATTCACCGATTGGACGAAAAGCCTGAGAAAAACGCCACACTGCAAGATATAACCTGTGACTCGGACGGAAAAATAGATAATTTCATTTCTTCGGGCGGACAACATTCTTTCCTGCCCGTTCACAACGTAAAGAAAAGCGAACCTTATTATCTCGGAGTATTCCTCGTTGGTGCTTATCAGGAGATATTGGGCGATCTTCACAACTTGTTCGGAGATACAAATGCCGTTCATATCTCGGTGGAAGACGATGGTTATAAGATAGAACAAACCATAGACGGAGAAAGCGTTGCAGAGGTATTGGAATATGCGCAGTACAATGCGAAAAAGCTCGTCCGCACCGTGGAAACATGGGTAACCCGTAGTGTTAAAGAAGGAACGATCTCGGTGGAAGAAGGAAAAGAGTTTTTATCAAACTATAGATCAGGGCTTTACGGCTATACGTATTTAGAATAAAAAACATGAACAGACACAAGCTTGTACTTTTTTTCTTTTTAATTGCAATTCTGAACCTTAACGCACAAGACAGCCGTTCGGAGAATTTGGTAACAAATTATTTCAATAATGGTAAAGAGTGCTTGCGTGCAAACAGGCATAATGAGGCTTTGGCATGGTTTCAATCTGCTTTGTTGCATGATCCTGACAATCTGGCATCGCTGGTTATGGCAGGAAATTCATGTGCGGGATTAGAGTTGTATGCCAGTGCAATCCATTACTATACGCAGGCTATAAATTCATGGGACGATGATATTGCATACAACAATCTGAGTATTGCATACGCAACTTTGGGATATGATGACGAAGCTTTGATATGCATCAAAGGCATAGACGGAAGCCATTCGAATAAATATCTTTGTATAGGAGGTATAGCCGAACGGCACGGAGACTACGACAAAGCAAAAAAATATATGCGTCTGGATATGAGAAGAAATGCTAAAAGCCCTGTTCCGTACTATAACATGGGAGTAATAAGCCAAGATTTGAATCTTCTGGACAGTGCCGTATATTACTTCGGTAAAACTACTGAAATCAACCCTCAGTATGCACTGGCTTACGTATCAAAAGCACAAGCTATGCAACTACTGGGAAAACCCGAAAGCGAATATAAAGATTTGTGTTTGCAGGCTATAAAGCTGACTGATAAAAACAGTAGCGGGTATCCCGACATTTCAATTCTGGCTGATTCTTATTTATTGCTGAATGATAAGAAAAATGCGGAAAAGTATTTGAACCTGAAATTGCAGAAACTCAACAAATTCATCGAATTGTATCCTGCATCATATCCTTTTCTAACGGATCGCGGCGAAACTTACCTCAGTATGGGAAACAAAGAAGCAGCCGCCAAAGATTTCAGGCGATCGCTCGAAATAAATCCCGATTATGTCTGGGTACGAAAAAAATTAAATAAATTATTATCTGAAGAATAAAAATATAACAAAATAAAATGGCAGACGACAAGAAAATAATATTTTCGATGGTAGGCGTAAATAAAATATATCCGCCTCAAAAACAAGTTTTAAAAAACATCTACCTTTCTTTTTTCTATGGCGCAAAAATCGGCATCATAGGATTGAACGGATCGGGAAAATCTTCGCTTCTGAAAATCATTGCAGGCATCGACAAGGAATTTCAGGGAGAAGTTGTTTCAGATAAATCGTTCAGTGTAGGCTATCTCGAACAGGATCCGAAACTTGATCCGACAAAAACGGTAAAAGAGGTTGTGCAGGAAGGCGTACAACCGATACTGGACATTTTGAACGAATATGAAGAAATAAATCAAAAGTTTGCATTACCCGAATATTACGAAAATCCCGATAAAATGGACAGCCTGTTTGCCCGTCAGGCAGAATTGCAGGACAAGATAGACGCAACAGATGCATGGAACCTTGACAATAAGCTGGAACGTGCAATGGATGCCCTGCGTTGTCCGCCCGAAGACGAACTTACGGAACATCTGTCAGGGGGAGAAAAACGCCGCGTTGCACTTTGCCGCCTGTTATTACAGCAACCCGATGTGCTTCTGCTCGATGAGCCGACAAACCATTTGGACGCGGAATCTATCGACTGGCTCGAACAACACCTTCAACAATATGCAGGAACCGTGATCTGTATTACGCACGACCGTTACTTCCTCGATCATGTTGCAGGATGGATACTGGAACTGGATCGCGGTGAAGGTATTCCGTGGAAAGGTAATTACACCTCTTGGCTGGAACAGAAAACCAAACGAATGGAGCAGGAAGAAAAACAAGCCAGCAAACGCCGCAAGACTCTGGAGCGAGAGCTGGACTGGATACACATGGCTCCTAAAGCGCGTCAGGCAAAAGGAAAAGCTCGTCTGAATTCGTACGAGAAACTATTGAACGAGGATCAGAGAGAACGTGAAGAAAAACTCGAAATATTTATTCCTAACGGTCCACGTCTGGGAAATAAAGTGATAGAAGCGCACGACGTTGCCAAAGCCTATGGCGACAAAGTCCTGTTCGAACATCTTAATTTCACACTTCCTCCGAATGGAATAGTCGGAGTGATCGGACCCAACGGAGCAGGAAAAACGACGCTCTTCCGTCTGATACAGGGATTGGAAAAATCAGACAGAGGAACTTTCGAAGTAGGTGAAACCGTAAAGACAGCATATGTAGATCAGGCACACGAAAGCATTGATCCTAACAAGACTGTATATCAGGTGGTTTCGGGAGGATCGGAATTTATCAGGGTCGGCGGAAAAGAAATCAACGCAAGGGCATACCTTTCCCGATTTAATTTTACGGGAGCCGATCAGGAAAAGCTGTGCGGAGTATTATCTGGCGGTGAACGCAACCGCCTCCACCTTGCCTTGACTTTAAAAGCAGAAGCCAACGTTCTGTTGCTCGATGAGCCGACAAACGATATTGACGTAAACACGCTTCGTGCATTGGAAGAAGGACTGGAGGGTTTTGCAGGATGTGCCGTCGTTATTTCGCACGACAGATGGTTTCTGGATCGTATTTGTACGCATATTCTCGCATTTGAGGGAAACTCGGAAGTATTCTATTTCGAGGGTTCATACAGCGAATATGAGGAGAACAAAAAAATGAGGCTTGGAAACGTTGAACCGAAACGCGTCAGATACAAAAAGTTAATGGATTAATAAAAAGGATAAAAACATTAAATTATACAATCTTATTTTGATATAAACCGTTATATTTACATCGTGATAAGATAAAGAAATCATGAAAAACGTCTGAGAGCCAAATGCTCTCAGGCGTTAGATTTTATAATAAACTACACATAATTTTGACAATGAATATAGACAACAGAATAATAAAAACAGGGTTATTTGTTATTATACTGTCTATATTTTGTCTTGATGCACTTGCTCAAGTGACAAGCATTCAGGGAACGGTAAGGGATTCTATAACAGGAAAACCCATATCGTATGCTACGATAAGGTTCGATCAATCCACATCGGGAGGCTTATCCGACGAGGAAGGGCATTTCAAAATCAGCAACAACAGCAACAAAAACGTAGTTATTTGTACTCTTATGGGGTACAATACCAAATCCATAACAATCCCAAAAGGGAGACTTACGACGATGGATATATTACTCAGCCCCGAAGGTGTCAACCTAAGCGAAGTGGTAATCCGCCCGACAAAAGAAAAATACTCGAAGAAAAATAATCCTGCCGTAGAGTTAATAAAGAAAGTAATTGCAAGGAAAAATAATTATACAATCGCTAATCAAGATTATTACAAAAGTCAGGAATACGACAGAATATTCTTTGCTTTCAACGAATTTGATTCGACTCATACCTTTTTTTAAGAAATTTAAGTTCCTGCCTAATTATGCGAAAACTTCAAAAATAGATAACAAACCGATACTTCCCGTATCGGTCAGGGAAAACTTAGCCGATGTTTATTACAGAAAAAAATCCAGAAGCTAAGCGTACAATCGTGAAAGCTAACAAGCTTGAAGGACTCGATCAAGGGCTGGACAAGGAAATGATGGAACCGATCATAGCAGAGGTTTTTAAAAACATTAATATAACGGACAACAACATTTACCTGTTGTATCACGACTTTGTGGGACCGTTAAATTCCCATATTTCGGTAGATTTCTATAAATGGTATATTATAGATACGGTAACCATAGAGCAAAGAAAGTACGTCAATCTTGGATTTGTTCCGTTCAATACGAGGGACGTAGGTTTCTCTGGCAACCTGTATGTGACGGCAGACAGCACGTATGCCATAAAGCGCGTATCTATGAGAGTCCCCAAAAAAATAAATATAAACTTCGTAGAAGAAATGGTAATAACTCAGGAATTTAAGGAGTTATCGCCCGACTTGTGGGTTCCTATGGAATTCACGACAGCCATAGACCTGTCGTTATACAGTGCCCTTAAGTTTTATGTGGAAAAAATAAAAACATTCGATCAGTTTGTATTCAATCAGCCGGTAGATATTATATTCGACAATCCGTCACCGGTGATTTACTTATCTGATTTTGACAAGCATAATGATGAATACTGGCAAAAGAACAGACCGGAGAATTTCAGCGAAGATTATCAAATGGATCAAATGATGAAGGATTTAATGTCCAACAAGTTCATCAATATTTTCTTAAAGACAGCGAATATTTTTTCATCAAGGTATATAGCCACATCGTCCGATCCCGAAAAAAATAAAATAGATTTGGGGACAACGCTTACTTTTTACAGTTATAATCGCTTGGAGGGGAACAGATTTAGGCTGACCGCCGCAACTAACCGCAATTTTAATAAACACTTATTTTTATACGGATATCTGGCATACGGAACCCGTGACAATAAATTCAAATATTCAGGAGAAGCAACGTGGGCTTTTAATAAGAGGGATTATCATCAGGACGAATTCCCGAGAAATAATTTAAGTATTTCATACAAATATGACGTAAATGCTCTTGGACAAAGATTTTTACAGGCAGAGAGAGACGATATATTTATGTCCTTAAGTTCTTCCAAAAATACGAAACTTACTTATGATCGTATGGCGGAAATCAGATACTTAAAAGAATATTACAACGGCTTCTCGTTCAATATTTTTGGGATTACCCATACTAAAAAACCGGGATTAAATCTGACTTTTGAAAAAATGGATCTATCCAATCAGTTGGATACGATAACGGAAATGAAAACTACGGAGATCGGTACGGTTCTGCGTTATGCTCCCGGTGAAAAATTCTTCCAACAGAGGAGACAGAGAAAACGCCTGCCTTCGAAGGGTTTTATATTCACACTCTCCTACTCGGCAGGAATTAAGGACTTCTTGGGCGGGAAATACGATTATCATAAAACATCATTGTCGGTAAATAAACAATTCTGGATAGCACCATTCGGCAAGATTTACACGGAAATACAAGGCGAAAAGATATGGGGAACCGTACCTTATCCGCTTCTGCTTTCGGCAAACGCAAACAGTTCTTATACCGTGCAGGCAGGCTCTTTCTATCTGCTGGAACCGATGGAGTTTGTCAACGACATACAGTTTTCTTGGGAAATTAACTATCGTATGGGCGGCTGGTTGCTTAACCGAATTCCCGTTATTAAATATTTCAAATGGAGAGAAGTATTCGGTTTCAGAGGATTCATAGGCGATTTATCCAATCGCAACAACCCTCTCTTCAACCGCGATCAGATGTTATTCCCTACGGGTACGTTCACAATGGGAAAAACTCCGTATATGGAATACAATGTAGGTATTGAAAACATTTTCAGCTTTTTCAGGATTGATTACGTGAGGAGGCTAAACTACCTTAGCAACCCTGATATCAGTAAAGACGGTTTCAGGATTAGTTTTGAAATGAGCTTTTAATCACAGATTAGCTTTAAAGTTCTTCAACTCTTCGGTTAAAGTACGGGCTTTATCTTCCGTAACGCTATCTAAAAGCTTCCAGAATCGTGTTCCATGATTAAGCTCGACGGTATGGCATAGCTCGTGCAATATGACGAAATCAAGCAAATATAAGGGCAATAGCATGCAATAGATAGAAAGGTTGATTGATTTCTTTGAAGAACAACTACCCCACCGCGTATGGCTTTTATTTATCTTAACAGAGGCATATTCAAAATTATTTCGGGCTGCATGGCTTTCTACTCTTGCAGGAATAATGCGTTTGGCTTCCGATCTAAGCGTATTTTCCAGAATTTTCCTTATTCTGGATTGTACTGATTCATCGGAAAAATCACAATGTGAAGGACAGGTTATGTTCAGCACATTGTCTTTTAGCACTACATAAAAGTTCTGAGTATTCTCTTTTCTTATAAGCAGGGAAAATGAAACTGTTTCCAAAGTCGTACTTTCATCAAAAAACAATTTTGGAGTACTCTTCAATTTTTCAATCCGAGGCTTTAATTCACAAAATACCTTTATTACTTTATTTAAAGGGTAACTTAAAGGCACTGTAAGTTTTATTCCCTGTTCAGTCCGACGGGCAATAATTCTTTTCGATCGCCTGTTTCTTACTACCAGAACTTCACCAAAATCATTATCTGTAAAACTTTCAGCCATATCTTTTAATAAAAAAGATTTAATCCCTTTACCGAGATTAAATCTTTACTATGTAATTAATATTTTATCTGTTAATGCAATTACTTCTTGTTTCTTTCCTTAACAAAAGCCTCAAGTGCAGCAGTCATAGAAGGAAGTTCGGGTGTAGGAGCCTGACAATCCAACCTCAGATCAGCTTCCTGCACAGCCTTAGCCGTAGTAGTTCCAAAACATCCGATGGCTATATCGCCCTGCACGAAATTAGGACAATTCTTGAATAACGATGCGATTCCCGCAGGCGTGAAAAACACAAGCATATCATACTGTTTAATTTCATCTTCCGTAATAGTATTGCTTACAGTACGATACATAACAGCTTTCGTATATTCAACTTTTTTCTCGTCCAAGATATGGGTTAATTCTTCATTATGCACATCAGAAACAGGGACAAGGAACTTTTCCTTACTATGTTTTGTAAGAGCTGTTGACAAACCTTCCATTTTTCCTGTCGTGCTGAAAAACACCTTTCTTTTACGATAGACGATATATTTCTGCAAATAAAGAGCCACAGCCTCCGAGATACAAAAATACTTCATCGTTTCGGGCATAACGATCCTCATTTCATCACATAAGCGAAAAAAATGATCAATGGCAATCTTCGCCGTAAAAACAACAGCGGTATAATCCAATATATTTACACGTTCCTGACGGAACTCTTTCGCATCCAAACCTTCTACCTTAATAAAAGGATTAAAATCAATCTGCAGATTATATTTTTGCGCCAAATCGAAATATGGAGATTTTTCGGAAGTTGGTTTTGGCTGGGATATTAATATCTTTTTTATCTTCAATGTCATGTTTATGCTACTACATCAGTTTTGTATATAAAAATCAACCCATAATACAATAAAACATAGGGTATAACTTCGACACTGCAAAGGTAGACAATCAAATACAAAAAATTAACATTTTTCTGAAAAAAAAAGAGGAATATCTTGTGAAATATTATTAATCTGGAAATAAGAAATAATACGGCACATAAAATGAATATAATATTATGCCAATAGTCAGAATAAATCAATAATAATGAAGGTATAAACAAGAACAAACCAAGCAGCTCCAATAACACTACGTAACCCCTGATATAAACCGACGGAATGCTGCTGACATTGAACAGGTATCCCAAGAATTTATATAGTAATATTTTAATGCCTTCAAAAATCAGAATAACAGCAGTAAACAACAAAACAGTGAACAAACTACCATTCGCCAAACTGCCTGCATCGGATTCCGAATAATAAGAAAACAAAACGATAGACGAAAGAAAGGCTGTCTGAAACAACAACAAGAAACTAAGCCAATACTCTGAAATCGTTGTTTCACTCAGCATATTGACATTTTCACGGGATGACAAAATAAGTTGTATATTCTCTTTGAAGAATGTAATTCCTTTTTTGTACAAACGGATAGTCAGGATAAAGCAGAACACAAGAATAATAAAAATGCCGTCAATCTGCTCCAAAGAAAATGGATGTCTAATTCCTGAATGCTCATTACGAGCCGAAGTAACAGCCGAAACAGACTGCCCTACTGTGTCAGCATCATAATTATCGGACAAAGGATAAAAAAAAGGATTTCGGCATTCTGACGAATCAATGCCCATATTAAGTGGATCGTAGATATTACGAAGATAATTATATTTTACTGCTGATGTATCCAATGAAATTTCCTTTTGCCGTTCCGTTCACAATTTATCACCCAAAAATAACAAAAACACCGATAATATAGATACTATCGGTGTTTTTATATTCCTTGTATATCAAAGCTATTTTAAATATTAAACAGTTTTTTCACAGGTTCTACATAATCAAGTTTTTCCCAAGTAAACAATTCGACTTCTTTTTTCACCTCATGGTGATAGCGGGATTTGAATACTTTGGTCACCTTTTCACACTTACGTCCCATGTGTCCGTAAGCCGCAGTTTCGGAATAGATAGGATTTCTTAGTTTCAATCTTTCTTCAATAGCCTTAGGACGCATATCGAACAATGTTTCGATCTTTTTTGCTATCTCTCCGTCCGATTCTTTTACATTGCTTTTTCCGTAAGTATTAACGTAAATATTCATCGGCTTGGCCACTCCAATAGCGTATGACACCTGAACCAGAACTTCCGATGCAACACCTGCAGCAACAAGGTTTTTAGCAATGTGACGGGCGGCATAGGCCGCCGAACGGTCGACTTTCGAAGGGTCTTTTCCCGAAAAAGCTCCTCCGCCGTGAGCACCTTTTCCGCCATAGGTATCAACTATAATTTTTCTTCCTGTCAAACCTGTATCTCCGTGAGGTCCTCCGATAACAAACTTTCCGGTAGGATTAACGTGATAAGTTATATTATCGTTGAACAACCTGATAATATCGTCTCTGAATTTATACTTTTCTTTTACGCGGGGAATCAGGATACTGATTACATCTTCTTTTATCTTATCCTGCATTTTCTGATCCGTATCAAACTCGTCGTGCTGTGTAGATATCACAATCGTATCTATACGCACAGGTACGCCGTTATCGTCATATTCTATAGTCACCTGCGATTTTGCATCGGGGCGAAGATACGGCATCAACTCAAGATGATTTTTACGAATATCGGAAAGTTCGACAAGCAAAGCATGCGACAAATCCAAAGCCAACGGCATATAGTTATCGGTTTCGTTGGTCGCATAACCGAACATCATACCCTGATCGCCTGCACCCTGTTCCATAGGATCCGTTTTTCCGTCCACGCCGCGGTTTATATCCTCAGACTGCTCATGGATAGCCGACAATACTCCGCACGATTTCGCTTCAAACTGATATTCGCTTTTCGTATATCCTATTTTTTCGATCACATTGCGTGCGATGTCCTGAACGTCGATATACGTATTTGATTTAACTTCCCCCGCAAGGACTACCTGCCCTGTGGTTACAAGAGTTTCACAAGCAACTTTTGAATTCGGATCAAAAGCAAGAAACTCATCTAATAATGCGTCCGAAATCTGGTCTGCAACTTTATCCGGATGCCCTTCCGAAACTGATTCGGATGTAAATAAATAACTCATAACAATTATTTTTACTTTTATTAAAACAGGGATAGACAAACAGATTGCACGAAGTGAAAAACGTTTTAGCATTTTTTCATGTGGTTGCAATCAGACAAATCTATCCACAAAAACTATACAAAGATAAATATTGTTTTTATAAAAAACTATTTATTATATAAAATAAAAAAGCCTGCTTCATATAGCAGGCTTTTTCCGATAGAAAAATATTTTTTATTTCAATGCATCCAACAATTGCTTAGCGACAGCGTTTGCGGGATCAAGCTCAAGCATTTTTTCACTATACAGAATTGTGTTGGCTTTATCTTCAGCACTCTTGGTTTTGTCATACTGAACATAGTAGTAATAACTCAAATATTTATAAGCTTCCAACAATTCACGGCTATTGCTTTGAGAATCTTCTTTTCCCATAATAACCTCTATGGTTTTTTCATAATGAGGTTTAGCTAAACCTTGCTCAGCAGTAGGATCGAGCAAAGAATTAGTGCGCGCTCTGAATAAAAACCCTAAATGGCTGTCGGGTATTCTTTGTCCGACAATGGCAAAAGCTGTATCTGCTTCAGCCAAATAGTTTTTCATTTTAACGGGTGCATTAACATCCGTAGAATCTTTCATCGCAGTACCTGCCGCCATATAATAATACCGTCCCATATTAAAATAATCCAAAGCTTCTGCTTTATCTCCTGCTGCTTCTATGTATTTTTTATAGTAATTCCCGGCATTTGCTGTCTGTCCTGAATTAGCAAGCGTTTCGGCAACTTCTTTATAAATGCCTATCTGAGTCGAATCAAGCTTTATAGCATGCTCGTATTGCGATAGAGCTTTGTCAAACTGATCGTTTTCGCTCAAAAGTTTAGCATAAGTCATATAGTCTCTTGCGATATATTCATCTTTTTCTCCTTTCGGCAAAACAAAGAAACGTTCCGCAATGGACAAACCTTTAGCATAATCTTTTGTTTCCAAAGCGCTATACATCAACAATCTGTTCAATACAAAATTGTTAGGATCTTTCTGGATTCCTTCTTGTATCAGTTTGCTGGCATCATCATAACGTTCGTCAAAATATAACGAAGCGGCGTAACGCGTCAGATCTTCAACAGAATATTCTCCTTGAGCGAAAAATTTACCGTAAGCGTCGATAGCCTTTTTATATTGTCCGTTTTGGTAATAAATATTTCCCAAATACTTGTTAGCCATCACATAATCGGGACGCAATTCAAGGACTCTCGTCAGACGGTCGATAGCTATAGTAGGATTAATTGAGGAATACACTTGTGATATTTTCAAATAAGCCACAGCATAATTCGGATCGAAGTTAACAGCCATTTCATATTCGCCGGCTGCACCGCCTATATCGTTAGCATCTTTCTTCATGTCGCCTTGGAAAACATAAATAAGCGGAGATTTCTTATCAGCCTTGCGTGCATCTTCAAGGTATTTCTCCATTTTTTCGGTATTTCCGTTTTTATAATATGCTTCGGCAACAGCTATCAGCACCTCTACATTCTTTTTGTCTTTTTTTACAGCTTTAGAAAATTCATCATCGGCTGCTTTAGGATTAGATTTCAACAAAACCTTTCCCAAACCGACATTATTCAATACATAATCGGGAGATGCGGCAAGCCCTTTTTCATAATAGGCTTTAGCGCCATTCAGATCGCCTTTTGCATAAGCTATCTCACCCAAGTAGTAATTGGCTTCGGCAGGATTTTGTGACAATTCTTTGTTAAAAATATCCTTAGCGATTTCATATTCACCAGTCTTAAAATAGTCAACCCCAATATTCTGCGCCGACAAAAATGAAGCCGCAGCGGTAACTAATAAACTAAAAAATGTTGTCAATAAACTCTTTCTTCTCATCATCTAATATTTTATTAATTTCAAAATTCTTCTTTAATTGTAATTAACCTGATAGGACGCGTAGCCGGCAGCAATCCCGATTTCATTATAATTCTCTGCCCTCTGTCATCAGCCAAAAATCTTACAAACCCGGATAACAACGTTCCCCTTAAATCAGTCAGCACAACATATATGTCACGCCTTAGCGGATAATCGCCCAAAGCAAGAAATGCTGCCAAAGGAGGATAACTGTTGTCAATGGTAGCAGGATCGTTTCGGCTAACCATCATTACACGTATTTTATTATTGAAAGTAAGATTGGACGTATCATTCGGATTACTGATCCAATTCACTCCTATTATTCCCAAAGCATTAGGAGTTTTAGCGACATAGTCCAAAACCTCCTGATTATTATTTTGCGCATTCAGACCTTCATACAAAGGCTTGTCTCCGCAAATCGAATCTATGATAAACCGTACAGTACTGGAGTTCGGATTATCAAAAACGACAGTCATTTTATCCAATTTGGAATCTTTGTTTATTTCCTTCCAAGACGTTATTTCACCTGTCGTAATCTTTTTCAAAGTAGGAATACTTATCAAAGAATCTGTATTTTCTTTATTAATAATTAGAGCAATTCCGTCAATTGCTATTTTCTGGGAACGCGGAACTAATTGTATATTTCGTTCCCTAATCCCTTGTTTTTCGGCATCGGTCAAATCACGAGCCAAAACTGCAAGCCGTACACTGTCTTTCAACAACAGATTCACAGCTTCCACTTCATTTTCATATCTTGGCAATAAATAAGCCTCCCTATTTATGCCTTCGAACACATCAATCTCTTCCTGAATTATTTTTGCAAAACAATCATCGCCGACTAATTCTGCAACTCCACTGGTAGGCGTATCGGTTCTTTTCGCCCTCTTTCCGTTACTGCAAGACGACAAAACAAACACTATACTACAACAAAATAAAAGAAGTTTTCTCATAACTGTGATAATTAAATAGGAAACTATCTAAGGCATAAAATTAAGCTTTATTTGTTAATTTTCCACATCCGATAACCTCTAAATACGCCATAAACAAATAATACAACTCCTAAAACTATACGAACAACAAAATTCTCGTCGTTTGAGGAAGTATTGGTAGTATCGTTATATCGGATAAGTACCGGTGTAAATACTACCAGATATGCTATTCCAATATATGCAACGACCATGAGTATACCCCAAACCAGCTGAAACGAATTTTTGTTATTATCTTTCATATTATAATTTTAAAAAGAGGAGAGACTTATATGATCAACTCCTCTTTCTTATTTTTAGACAGAGATACAAAACACACTGATTATGTCAACGATCTCTTTTATACAAATTACTTTTGCAGTTTGAATAAAATTGGTAACGTAAAATATACAGGGACAGCACGTCCGTTTTGTTTTCCGGGTATCCATTTCGGCATTGACTGCACCACGCGTACGGCTTCTTTATCGCAAGAAGCATCAAGCCCGCGTTGTACTTTGATGTCTGATACCGAACCGTCACGCCCGACAACAAATCGTATAATTACACGCCCTTCGATTCCGTTTTCGGCTGCAATTGTCGGATATCTCAAATTGCTACCGATAAATTTCATCAATTCCGTATTTCCTCCGGGGAATTGGGGCATTTGCTCAACGCTTACAAAAGGTTTTTCTTCCGCAGGTTCCTGAACAATCACTTTATGATCCTTCAAGTCGGCAATATCCACTGCATTCGCATCATTTGTTCCTTCAACTGTCGCAACGGATATTTGAACTTTGTTTTCATTCAATTCTTCCTGAGACTTCATTTGATTCTCATCAGTCACATCTTCGTCATCGGTAATGACAGGAGGCGTAAACTGAATAGTCGCTTTCAATGGAGGAGGCGGTGGAGCTGTTTCCTGTTGGATTATATTTTCTTCAGGAACTTGTTCTTCAACATTCTGAAGGTTTGTCAACTCAAATGCTTCATCAACACCACCCAGATTCTCAGTTTGTTTTTTCACTGCCTCGGCAAGTGAAGGTAGTGCCGAGACAATACCGGTAAAAATGAGAATCACCAAGAATGCAACGATATGTCTTTTTGAAGAAGTCTGACGTAAAAAATATGCACCATATTTTTTATTCTTATCTGCAAAAACCAAATCGATCCACTCGGATGAATTCAATTTAATATCTTTTCCCATAATTTTCTTAATTAAACTGATTCAGAATTATTTGCCTGCAGCTTGTGCCGACAGAGCCCCTTTCTTCTGGTAGTTTTCTACCAGGAATTCATCTCCTTCCGCAATATCTACAAGAGCATATTTACCAATACTGCATATCTGCATTTCGTCCAAAGCGTCAACAAGATTTTTATAGGTAGAGGAATCTGTCGGTTTTATTACGACTACCTCACCATTCGGATCATTCCTGATCTCTGACGACTGCTTCTTAAATTCTTCCTCAGATATTTCCTTTCTTAATCTTTTTCTCTTCAGCTCAGTCATTTTAGCAACTGCCGGAGCATTACGTTCCAATAGCATAGCTCTCAAACCTTCCGACGAATAATCTGTAACTTTCAATGAAGTATAATCTTCATAGTTAGGTTTACCGAAATAGTAATATACATTATTATTTTCACCTAATATCACAGTTATAGCCTTAGAGTCTTTCACTTTGTTCTTTTCGTCCTCAGTCAGTTCCTGATTGTCCTTTGTAGGCAATACCAAATCCATTGTCTGAGGTTTACTTAGTGACGTACAAAACATGAAAAAGGTAATCAGCAACATATTCATGTCAACCATCGGAGTAAAGTCTACTCTCAGGTTTTTTTTCTGGGGTTTTCCTTTTTCACCGCCGCCGCCACCGGTATTTATTTCTGCCATAACTTTCTTTCCTTTTTTTAAATTTAAAATCTAATTAAAGTCCTTCGGGCATACCGCGGAGGGTTGTCACTAAACTAAAACGGTTCTCCTTTATGTCTTGGAGGGTAGATGTTACGCCCTTTATCAACGGATAAGGTGTCGATTGATCAGCTTTGATAGTAATTGCCAGATTGCCGTTTACGTCCTTCGCTGTTTTTATCCATTGAGCTAACTGGTTGTTCGCACTATCGGTCGGAATGCCATTATACTGTTTTAAAAAAGCATCCTGATCTTCCAGATCTTTTTCCAAGAAAGTTTTCATCAAACCCATTGGCACTGCGGCAAAAGTTGTCGGAGCAGCAAAGTTGTCCAATTCTTTCTTTGAAAAGTTTATCCCATAGTATGAACCCATCTTTTCCAATACTTGCCTTTTATTCTCAGGTCTGTCCAAGTTCAAAAACACCTTTCCGTGCGGATCGACTAATATTGTAATCAAATCATAATCGGGCACTTTAACTTCTGATACAGAAGCTGGCGTAATTACCTGAACCGGTTCTTTCGGAATAAAATTGGCAGTCAACATAAAGAATGTCAGCAAGAGCACCGTAACATCGCTCATCGCTGTCATGTCGATGAACGTATCGTGTTTTTTTGTCTTTACTTTTGACATATCTTTTTTTCCTTTTTATTATTAGAGTGAAATTCTTATCGAATTCCACAAATAATGATCAATTTTTTTTTTCGAAATTATTTACCTGAATGTTTTTTAACGAAAGATTGTCCTATTGCAAAGCCTACTTCGTCAACAGCATTTGTAATTGTTTGAACTCTTGCCGAAAAATATCCGTATGCAATGATAGCTGCAGCACCGGTACCAATACCCATCGCCGTATTCATCAAAGCTTCAGAGATACCGAGTGAAAGAGCAATTGAGTCAGGAGCACCTTCTGTTGCAAGAGCCGCAAATGAACGGATCATACCAAGTACCGTACCCAAAAGTCCGAATAGTGTACCAAGTGAAGAAATAGTTGCGATTACGTTCAGGTTTTGCTCCAGATACGGAAGTTCCAAAGTAGTAGCTTCTTCTATTTCTTTTTGAATGATTTCAGCTTTTTCGTCGTTGTTCAGATTTGGCGTGTTTTCAACATCTTCGTATCTGACCAATCCGGCACGCAAGATGTTAGCAACCGATCCTTTTTGATCGTCACACAATTTTTTTGCACCTGCGATGTCACCTGCGTCTAATTTAGCTTTTGCATTCATAACGAATTTAGCAACGTTACCTTTTCCGCTGGCTTTGTTAAGTGCGAATAATCTTTCAACAGACAAAGTCAATACTGTTAAAAGAAGCGTCATAACGATAGGAATAACGAATCCTCCTTGGTATAGAGTTCCGAATATATTTCCATCTACCGGATGACCTTTGTCATCAAAGTTACTATCAGCACCACATACTAAATAGAAAAACAAGTGAGCAACAATAGCACAACCAATAACAACTAACATGGCCGAAACGCCTTTAGATCTTGGTTTTTGAGTTTTTGCTTTTGGTTTAGTTTCCATAATAAATAATAAAATTGTTTTTTAAATTAATAATTATTCAGTTTATAGATTTTTTATTTATTGTGTTCATAACAATATATCACAGCAAATATATGAATAGATTTTCGGAGTTCTCTTTTTTCAAATAAAAAAAAACACAAAAATCCCCTAATTTCGATAAAAACACTCTAATTGGATCAGATTACCTACCTTCGGGTAGCATTTTGTCATACATATGTTTACTTCAATCACGAAAAATATAAGTTTCGTTGTCTTGGTATTAAAAATAAATTTCAATTTCGGAAAGCTAATGTATATAATTAATGGATGTTATAGGGGACATACCATTATAAAAGTTCCTAAAATTAACAATTAATAAATATTTCCAAAGCAACATTAACGGTTACGCAAACACAACTCTTCATTCAAAGCGATCACAGCGTCATTATAATGCTCTCTTTTCATAACAAACTGCATATTGACCTGCCTTAATGATTGCCCGAAACTTTCTATATTAATATTTTTACTGTATAACGCTTTAGCCGCACGATAAAGAAACCCGGGTATAGCAATGTTCGTTCCCATAACACAGACTATTGCAACTCTTTCGACAACAATCTGGTAGAAATTGGCGTCAAGTTCTTTTATCAACTCCCTCGATTTATAGTTATCCCAGACAACCATAGTTATAGAGTTGGCATTTGTCGACTTCAAAATATAGCTTACTTCGTATTTAGCGAAAAAAGTCATTATCCGTAAGTCAAATCCAACCTCTCCTACCATCATCGGATCATGAATTTCGACAGCCAGAACTTTATTGGTTCCCGATACTATTTCGATTTTAGGTTCGGGCGAAACATAATCTTTAGAAATGAGAGTTCCCGGATGGTCAGGTTCGAACGTATTTTTTATTCTTATACTGATGTTAGCAAGTTCCAGAGGCTTTGAAGCTTTAGGATGTATCGCTTCCATACCGATATCCGCCAACTGATCTGCAATGATAAAATTGGTACGCCCTACGGGCACAACTTTATCCGCACCTACAATATTGGGGTCGGCACTTGACAGATGATATTCTTTATGAATGACTGCTTCGTCGGCTTTTACCTCAACGGCAATCTTACTGAACGTAACTTCCGTATAACCTCTGTCGAACGCTCTCATAATTCCTTCCGTACCCTTGGTGTAACCTGTCGCCACGCAAAGGACTTTGCTGAAATCAATATTGGAAAAAGCATCTTTAATACGTTCATCTATCGTTAAGGGCGAAGCGTCATCAAATCCGCATAAGTCCACATAACGGGCAGCGACTCCATTATTGTTCAGAATATTAACCGTATTCCACGCCGAATGTGCCTCTCCTATCGAAGCGAGTATTTCTCGGGCAGCCAAGCAGATATCTTCAGTCTTCACATAACCCGACGCCATGACGCTGCTCAAACTGTTAAGCATCGTTTTCGCCTGTTTAATCCTGTTTTCGATAAAATGACGGGCTTCAGTCTGGTTTAATCCGATCGTTTCAAAGTCTTTGTTTATTAACAACAATTTCTGGCAAAGGCTGTCCAATGCGATTCCATAATCTTCGTTTTCCAGAAATTTTATATAAACGCCCGGCTCGCCTGTTTTCTTATGTTCCAACAACCAGTTTGTCACGTTGTTGTAAGCCGATACGACAAAAATCCGGTTATAATATTCTTCCCGTGTCCTGTTTCCAATAACAATGTTGTCCAAAACGTTTTTGAATTGGGACATGGAAGTTCCACCGATTTTTTCAACAGTAAGCATAATGATGTTGTTAATACATAATTATTAAGAAGACACAAAATTAAAAATAATTTCTTTAATGATAGGTTTTATATCTTTGTATTATAATTTTATATGAAACTCTTACAATATATTTATTCATTACATGAAAAATATACTCATTTTTAACGACAGTCTGGAATACGGGGGCACTGAAAACCTCTTGGTGGAAGTGCTCAATCATTTAACAACCAAGGATTGTGAAGTTACCCTTCTGTTACCGTATCCTTCGCAAAAAGACGTGATGATAAAAGATGTATGCGATAAAGTTCGTATAATATATATACATGAAAAACGCCCTAAAGGGTTAAAAAAAATAGCGTACGAAAATATAATGGCTTTCTACCCTCGTTTATTTCAGAAAATTACAGGGCTGAAACTTAACCAATATGATCTGGCGGTAAGTTTCAAGGATAGCGTTTATTCCATTATATTCAGCAGATTGAAGCAACAAAAAATACTCTGGATACACAATCTTCCGACAAAGGATAATTATGAAATACGAAGCGTCAAAGAATTTATTCCCGTAAAACTCCTCAAAGTGAGAGTAAACAGACTGATCAAATCTTTCCGGCGATTTGACAAAGTCGTATGCGTATCCGAAATTTGCAAGGATCGTTACGCCAATATATTTAACGGCGGAATCGCCTATCCGAATCAGGAAGTAGAAGTGCTATACAATGCAATAAACACGGACAGAATAGACAGGCTGTCGGATGAAAAAGTTGATTTTAAGTATAATCCCCCCGTGTTTATAACCGTTACCCGTTTTTCGATAGAAAAAGGCATTGACAGAATCATAGAAGCCGCACATAGGCTGTCATCCGAAAATTATGATTTCAAGGTTTTAATCATAGGCAACGGTCCGTTATGGGAAAAATGTCAAAATAAGATAAAAAAATATAACCTGAGCGACATTATCATAACACTCGGCTATGTAGAAAATCCATATCCATATATAAAAGAAAGCGACTGGCTTATTTGCAGCTCTTATAAAGAAAGTTTTTCACTTGCGTTACTGGAAGGGATTTTCTTGCATACGCCTGTTATTACGACCGATTGCGGCGGTCCTGCCGAAATTGTGGAGAACGGCAAATACGGCATTATCACAGCCAATAGTACGGACGGAGTCTACGAAGGAATTAAGAAAGCTCTGGACTCACCCGAACTGAAAGACAAATATGACTCGCTGGCAGATGAATGCTTAAAAAGATTTGAACACGACAAATGGATAAATTCGGTTTACCAAATATTTGGAGTGTAAAAAAACTATATCCCCTTATGCACGGAATAATACTTGCACCATTGTTGCAAATGGCACTGATCGCATTTAGGCTTCCTCGCCAGACAGACGTATCGTCCGTGAAGTATCAGCCAGTGATGAGCTTTTGACAATAGATGCGAAGGAATATTTTTCACAAGTTCTTTCTCTGTTTCCAAAGGCGTTTTTGAATTATCGGTAAGCCCTATTCGGTTCGACACGCGAAAAACATGCGTATCCACAGGCATTGCAGGCTTATTAAAAGCGACAGCCAGCATCACATTTGCAGTTTTACGCCCTACTCCGGGAATTTGCTCCAATTGCTCTAATTCCGAAGGGACTTTACCGTCAAAATCAGACACAAGTTTCTTTGCCATTCCGACAAGGTTTTTTGCCTTGTTATTCGGATAAGATATGCTTTTTATATAAGTATAAACTTCATCAGGACTCGAAACCGCCATTACTTCGGGTGTAGGAAAAGCCTTAAAAAGAGCGGGAGTCACCATATTAACCCTTTTATCGGTACATTGTGCCGATAAAATTACGGCTATAAGCAAATGAAAAGGATTGTCGTAGTGCAATTCTGTTTCCGCAATCGGAACATTTGCTTCAAACCAGCCTATAACACCCTGATACCTTTCTTTCTTCGTCATACTTATTGTATTAAAACAAAAAACCTCACCCTTAAAACGAGTGAGGCTCCTTATGAAGTTTTATTTTATTATCAAAAGAATTTCACCCTGTTATCCTCAACTTTAAGCTTCTCTGTAAGGACACCGAATAATACATCTGAATTTAAACGATACATATAAGAAAAGTTAAGGTTTTGTTTAACCATCTGAGCGTTATATTCAGCCGCATCTTCCGTACGGTTAACCGCACTCAGCACATAAACGCCGCTACTGCCTTTCAACGGTCCTTCAACTTTATTCACTTCGCTGTGAGCAGCTACGACATTGAATATAGGTTCGCGTCCGACACCCATCAGGTTAGAAGACGTAAACATTACATAATTTACAGTATCCACTTTTGAACCGAGAGCCTGTGCATAACCGTCCAATGTGCCGATATTTTTAGATTTCATATCGGATATCATCTTTTCGGCTTTCTTATCGTTAATGATTTCAGCCTTCAACATATCAGAAACTTCAGATATAGGAGCATAACCCGCCTTGATATCTTCGTCTATCAGAGCAACGACACGATAGTTGTTAAGATCAAATTTTTTCACAGAACCTACTTTCTCATTGAATGCCCAATGTATGATCTGACGAGATCCCTGAACCTGAGGTAATCCAGTACTTGAAGGTCTCAACATCATTTCGGGCATCAGGTTATATCCTTTTTCGGTAGCGCCTTTTACGAAATTAGCAGCGTTTCCGTATTCGGCTACAAACTGATTCATTTCGTTATCTATATCGTAGATAGTCTTATCACTCGGTTCGACAGACATTCTGACAACAGCTAATTTAACTTTCTGAACAGGACGGGTAACGTCTTCAATATAAATGAGCCTGATCATGCCTTTATCCTCAAATCTAAGGATGCTTCCTTTTGGTGAAGTAAAGCATTTTCTGACGAAATCTTCTCCTTCGCTTGCAACGGAAGGTTCCATTATCCAGCCAATTTCTCCGCCGTTAGGCTGATAGTTCAGTTCTGTAGCTACCTGAACGAAAGTTTTTCCAGCATTTACGACATTAATAATACTGTCTGCCCTGTTATTGGCTGCTGCGATATCTTCTCCCTGAGGATACATAATAGCTCTTACCTTAACCGAGTCGGGTGCAGTCGTCTTATCTACTAACTTATATAAATAAAATGCTTCATTTTCACGTACAGGGGCAAGTACATCGCCGACAGATGCGGTTTGTGCAAAGTTCTTCTGATTGGCATCAAGCGATGCTTCCGAAAAAAAGACGTCCTGATACGGAACTTCAGAATAGTCTGAAACCAAAAGTGCAGGATTATTAGTCGTCAACATCTTATCATAAACAGACTTCATCTGATCTTCAACATCTTTATAGTCGCTCTCACTCGGTACGACATCTTTTACGATATAAGAAACTTTTCTTAAATCGGTAGGAAGCTTGAAGTTGTTTTTTCTTTCATTGTATAGTTTCTCAATTTCCTTATCAGAAACGGATACTGTAGAATCCGGTATATTGGAATACCTGTTTACAACGTACGCAACGTTTGTAGAATATTTCGAATCATCGTAATACGATTTCGCTTCCAAGTCGTTTGTAGACAAAGAAGAAAAAATAAGCGCATTGTATTTTTCTTCCAAACGTCCGTATTTCATCAGATTTTGAATAACTATCCACTGTTGCTTCATATTAAGAAGCTGAAGTTTTTGCTCGTCAGGAACAGAGTTAATGTCTGTCTGAACAAAATTAACAAAACCGATCAAAGCCTCGCGGTTCAGTTGCCTTGTGTTAGGATCGGTAAACATTTGAGCCAAAAGAGAAGATACATTCTCTCCGTATACCATTTCAGTCATTTCATCAGAAGTAACGGTAATGCCCAATTTGCCGCATTCTTCATCCAGCATCTTTTCTTTAACCATCTGGCGATATACTTCTTCCCGAAGCTGTTCACTCATTTCTGGATCAAGCGATTTCCTGCCTGACATAAATTTTTGAAATTCTTCAAATTCAGTTATTCTGTTCTGATAATCGCCTGTCGACACAACCTCTCCGTCAACAATAAATGCTTTATCCCTAAATTTGTTAAACAAGGTATTACCCGAAGTAAACAAGTCTCCTAAAATAAAAGCCAGCAAAGCTACGCCTAATACCACAACGAGCAGTCCGCCTTTATTCCTGATTTTTTGTAATGTAGCCATTGGTTACTAAACTATTTTAAATTTTATGTTATTATTTTATTTTTAATAAAAATACAGGGCACGAAGATAATAAATTTGGTTTTAAAATAACTTAATTTCGTAAAAAATATAAAAATATCAGACTAATTTATCCGATAAAATTATTTCGACACAACTTTTCCGTCGGCAGGAATAACAGATGCCGACGTATTCACTCTGGGCGGCGCCATATTCGGAGGACTGCCTGAAAGGCTGTCAGCAGAATTTTCAGCGTTTTCTTCTTCAAAATACATATCAGAGTCATAAGGTCTGAATATTCTGTAATTTGTCATTTGCTGATTGGATTCAAAACCTATTCCTTTAAGAGTCAGCTTTTCGGGACGAACAATCTCTATGTATTTATCGGAGTAGACCTGCCCTGTTCTTTCGTTCCAGAACAGTTCTTCGCTTTTAAACGTTTCGTTAAGAGTATTATATATAAAGACATGCCCTTTAAGCTTCCACAGCTTTTTTTGAGTATAATTCCACGCCGTATCGGCTTTCAATACAGCTTCTATCTGAAACGTCGTATCGAATTGTTCCAAATAAATACCTTCGGGAAAAAACCAGTACGGATCGGCGGCATTATCAAACACCAGCCACTTATCGGCGATCATTTTATACTTAATAAGCCCCGAATCGGAAATCAGTTCCGTAACACTGTCCGTTGCCATCGAAGGCAGTTTCTCTCTATCGAAAGGAGTATCGACATATTCTTTTTTTTCCTTATTACAAGCAGAAAAGGCAATGAACAGAAAGAGAAGAAATACAATTAATTTTACTTGCTTCCAAAATGTAAGGCAAAACTCTCTCATTCTGTTTTTATTATGAAGTACAAAAGGTCTTACTTGAATTTGTTTTTCATAAACCAAAGATCGTTAATATTCACTCCGATAGAAACGCCGAAATATTGTTCCTTAATCATACCGTTCTTATATTTCGGGCTTAAGTTGGTATATTCGAAGCTTATGTTAACATACGAAGTACGATTCGTATAAGTATCTCTGAACGGCAAGCCGAAGCCGACAGTAGCTCCGTATTCGTTATAACCGTCGGTATTATTGTTCTGCGAATTATGAACGTTTATATAAGAATTGCTGTAATTCACTCCTCCTCTGAACTTCATCCTATGAAAGAAATTACGGCTATTGGGATTAATAACGTATTCCACGCCGGCATTAAATCTCCATCTGTCGTTAAACCTGTTGTCGACAGTCATGCTGTCAGCCATCCTGTCCGAATAATTAAGCTTTTTCCAGTTCTGGAAAGTAACATCAGCACCGAATAATAATTTATTAGTCTTTAACGTAAAACCAAAACCGAATGATTGCGGAAGTTCCGCATCCGCTTTGGTCGACGGCAATATACTGATTGTATCGCCCGACGCCATCATATCTATGCCTTTTATTCTCGCATTCGGACTTATTTTGGGGCTGTACACGGCTCCCAGCGTCAGAGTTTTTCCTTTAAAGGCAGGAAACTGATACTGCAAACCAAAATCAAATTTAGCGGCATTTACCCTGAGCTTTCGATATTCTGAACGGGTATATGCATTTTCGGATATAACAGGAATGTTTCTGTTATGCGTTATTGTACCATACAAATATGAGACATTAGCACCGATAGAAATTCCGTTAAACGGTTCATAAGCGATACCACCGTAAACCTGACTTAATCCGCCGGAACCCGAAAAATATTTTTGATAAGCCGCCCCGTCTATTTCCTGAACGCTCCCGAAACTGTAACCTACCGATGAATAAGGTAAAAACCCTGCACTCACGCCTAAACGTTTTGATATAGGAAACAAGATCGTCAGATAATCCAGTCCTCCGTTATTGTCATTCTGCGATCCGCCCGAGTCGCTCAATCGGGCATTGGAATAAGAAATTCCCAAATCAAATATAAATGTCAGAGAGTCCACCCCTGAATAAGAAGCAGGGTTGCCCGGATTTGCGTTTAGCCCGCGCAGTCCGTAAGAAATTCCTCCCATTCCTCTCGATAATCCTACGCCTTTATCTGACAATACGCCGTAACCATATCTGCTGTACGGAGATGTCGTACTGTTACTCTGTGTATATGCCGAAGATATGGATATCACCGATAATATAAGGATAATACGTATTTTATTAAGTGTTGACATTATAATAAATATTCGATATGTTTAGAGAATAAGATTGAATGTACAAAGTGTGCAAAGTAAATTAAAAAAAATTATATGTTGTTACATTATTGCTAATTCGTAACATTTTTATCCATAAGATTATATTTTTTTTTAATTTCGCAACGAAACTTTTTATTGATGACTTCTATAAAAACAAAACTTTACGAATTTTACGAACTAATAAAGCCTTTCAAAAATATCATCTGGTTTTTGTTACTCTTTATATCCATTGATTTCATTTGGAAATTGTGCATAGACGAGAGCAAAAGCGGTGAACAGGTTTTTCTTTTCGGAAAAGAGATTACCAGCCGTATTGAACCGGTCTGTTTATGGACAGCCGAAGTTACTCACTGGATCATCGTCAACGTATTCGGATATAGCGATTTTCACATCAACGGCACTTACATATATTTCGACAATTCAATAATAATCAACATAATATGGGAATGTTCAGGCGTTAAGCAAATGATAATGTTCGGCCTTCTGATAGCCTTATATTACGGGCCAGTAAAAAAGAAAATCTGGTTTATTCCGCTTTCTATGGCTTTCCTTTATCTTATAAATTTAGTACGCCTGATAGGGATAGTGTTCATAACAAAAGGCAGTTTTCCCGATTGGTTTATTCCTTTCAACGAATGGTACAACAACACACAGTGGGACAATACAAAAGAAACTTACTGGAAATTCAGTATGGACTGGTTCGAATTTTTCCATAAAGATGTGTTCAGGTGGCTGTATTATAACGGAATAATGTTTATTCTTTGGCTGATCTGGGAAGAAGCTTTCAATCTGCCATATCAAAAAGCGAAACAGAAATTAAAGGAAAAAAATAAAGAGGCTGTTAAATAACAGCCTCTTTATTTTTTCTTTCAGCAAAATACTTTATGCCGGATGAATTGCTTCTGTCGGGCATACATCGGCACAAGTGCCGCAATCCGTACATGTGTCCGGATCAATTTTATAAATGTCACCTTCAGAAATTGCATTTACCGGACACTCGTCTATACAAGTTCCGCAAGCAATACAATCTTCAGAAATTACATAAGCCATAACTTAAAAATTTAAATTCGTTTAATACTTCTGTTTCTATTAATTTGATAGTTTTACTTAACAAATATAGATAGATTTTGATATCTCTACAAATTGTTATGATAGATAATACAAATACAAAAATTTATGTTTTCAATATGATTATAAACAAAAACACATAACTGATTGTTCACCAGCAACTAAGAGATAAACCGCACAAGCCTGCAAAACAAGTAATTTTAAACAATTCTAAGTAATTACTAAATATTGATTTCTTTATAATAACTTTGCAAAGTTCGCGTTTTATAAAATAATAAAAGGTAAGGAAATTGACTTTGGAACGCAAATCATATATAATAATAAGCTTACTGTTCTTCCTTATAGGAGGAAGTAATGTGCAGGCACAATGGCAAAAGCAGAAAGTGCAAAACCGTCCGTTTGCCGATCAGAGGCTGTACAGTTTCGGTTTCACGGTCGGAATACACGCGCAGGATTTGATATTGTCGCACACAGGCGTTCAGCAAGCAAACGGAGAAGTATGGTTTGCCGAAATACCGTCCTATTCACCCGGATTCAGCGTCGGGATCATTGCCGACAGATATCTCAGCCAGTATTTCAATATAAGAACCGTTCCTTCTTTGTATTTCGGAGACAAGAAATATGTATTCCGAGAACAATCAACAGGTGAAGAACAGAGATTCAACTTGAGGAGTAACTATCTGACCGTTCCCATATACATAAAATTCAGCGCGAAGCGATTAAACAATATCCGTCCATATATGCTGGCAGGCGCATATGTAAGTACGGAGATAGGATCGAAAAAAGGACAGGAACTGAGATACAATAAAACGGATTACGGTCTGGAAATCGGGATTGGATGCAGTATTTATCTCCCGATGTTTAAACTATCGCCCGAACTACGTTTTTCATTCGGACTGAAGGATATGATAAACAAGGACAGATCCGACCTAACAGATCTGGACATGATGAAATACACGCAGGCAATATCTTCGGGCAAGTCGCGGATGATAACGCTTACTTTCAATTTCGAATAACATAATAAAAGCAGGCATATCTCAGAATAGAGAACCGCCCGCTTTTAAATTGAAATGAAAAGATGTCTGTACTATTAATTTTAAGCTATCGTAATTGATTTATCCAGATACACGTCCTGAATCGTATTCAGCAACTCTACGCCTTCCTTCATAGGTCTTTGGAAAGCTTTACGCCCGCTGATCAGTCCCATACCTCCCGCACGTTTATTGACAACGGCAGTGAAAACCGCATCTTTAAGATCGGATGATCCGTGAGATTCTCCTCCCGAATTAATCAGACCAACGCGTCCCATATATCCGTTGGCAACCTGATAGCGGCACAAGTCGATCGGATGATCGGTAGTAAGTTCGCTATACATACGCGGATCGGTCTTTCCGAACTTGATGGCAGTAAATCCGCCATTGTTGGTTGGCAATTTCTGTTTGACAATATCGGCTTTTATCGTTACTCCGATGTGGTTGGCTTGTCCTGTCAGATCAGCAGCCGAATCATAATCGACACCGTCTTTCTTAAATGCGGAATTACGCAAATAGCACCAAAGTATAGTTGCCATTCCCAATTCGTGAGCATATTCGAAAGCCTTGGCAATTTCAACAATCTGACGCCTGCTTTCTTCCGAACCGAAATAAATAGTTGCTCCGACTGCCACTGCTCCCATATTCCATGCTTCTTTTACCGTTCCGAAAAGAATCTGGTTGTACGAAGTGGGATAAGTAAGCAATTCGTTGTGGTTTATTTTTACGATATAAGGAATCTTGTGCGCATACTTACGGGCAGTAGCACCGAGTACTCCGAACGAAGAAGCGACTCCGTTACACCCGCCTTCTATTGCAAGCTTTACAATATTTTCAGGATCGAAATACAATGGATTCGGTGCGAACGAAGCGCCTGCCGTATGTTCCAAACCCTGATCTACGGGCAGAATAGATACGTAACCCGTATCGGCAAGACGCCCGTGTCCCAGCAAACGTTGAAGACTGTTCAATACAGGAATGCTGCGGTCACTTTCGATCCACAGATCGTCTATGGTTGTAGGGGAAGGAATGTGAATCAATGATTTGTCGATTGTTTTACAAGTGTGTTTTAAAAGATAATCGGCCTGGTCATCCAATAGTTGTGTAATTTTAGAAGTTGCCATAATTTTTAATTTATTATTATGATAAGTATTTATTTAATATATAAACACATGAAAAACAGGTTTGGTTTGACAACGCATAAAACACAAAACAGCGTAAAAGATTATTTAACAAATAAACCCTCCGATAAAGACGCAAACAGGCAAATTTTATAAAAAAAAAATATTATTAACTTTGCTAGCCTGTCAAATTATAAAATATAAATAAAAAAAAGCTATAATATAATATGTTACAGGAATTTACACTCACCCGCGGACGGGCAATGATAAATTTCACAATGAAATATTGTGATACAAAACAAAAGCTGTTAAGCAGTTACGGATTTAAAAAGGTTATCGAAACTTTCATCAAAACACTGAAAAAAGACGAACCTGTCATTTACGACTACTATCTCGAGACTTTCAAATCAGACGAAGAGCTTTGTGAATCATTAATAGAAGTCTATAAATTATTAACCGTTTTTAACATCGAGGAAGTTATTGCGGTAGATAATAAATACTCAATATTTTTTTGAAGACAAAGATTTGTTTATCGAAGTAATCGAACTGCTGTTCGGGTTCTGGAAAAAAACTTGAAAGATACAGCATTGTACGGAATAATACTTTAGGTGAAGGATTGCAGAACGTCCGCTTCATTCAGGCAAACGATATGTTCAACGAGCTTGTATTATCGACAGGACGACGCATACAGGAAACCGTAAACGGTTACGAACAACGTGTATTCCGTCAATCGACTTCGGGTGCAAACGCAAGCCTAACCCTCAATGATGTGGCATGGAACTGTCCGCTCGAATACAAAGGGCTTGCAAGCATTCCCTTTATCAGTACGGTAGTCGTTCAGCCGCCTTTCATTTCTTACACCAAGAAAAATACCCGCGACGGAATTTTTCACGAACATTCGCAAAACCCTCTCGAAAATATAATCCTTAACGAAGACGACTGGTTTGTATATCCTGCCAAAGTTGGAAGTATGCTCACATTCGTATATTTCCACAAAGACTTTATGGTACATGGCGTCGGATTGGCAAATCTTTTCGAACTGGCTAAAGAAAACGAATATATCGGGAAAAAACCGGACATAATATATGTCTTCGGCTATCCCGACGGAGAAAAAGAAAAACGCACATTTTACTACAAAGACAAGAAAAACGGAATACTTATCGGTTATGCGAACTATTGCGACGATATAGACTATTTCGGATACATGAAGAAAATGCTGCTTACGCTCCACAATGTAAAACAGATAGAGAAAAAGCGTCTGCCCATTCACGGAGCTATGGTGAACATAGTGCTGAAAAACGGAAAAGAATCAAATATTATCATCATGGGTGACAGCGGCGCAGGAAAATCAGAAAGTCTGGAAGCCTTCCGCACGCTGAATGAAAGTTACATCCGGCACATGCGCGTCATTTTCGACGACATGGGTTACCTGAACAAAGAAGAGGACGGCGCTATTAAAGGATACGGAACCGAAATCGGGGCATTTGTCCGCATCGACGACCTCGATCCTTCGTATGCGTACGAACAGCTGGATCGTGGCATCTATACCAATCCTGACAAAGTGAACGCACGCGTAACAATACCAATCTCGACATACGAGGTGATATCAAAAGGATACAAAGTGGATATCATGCTTTACGCAAACAATTATGAAGACGTAGAGCCTAAAATATCATTCTACGACGATCTGAATAAGGCTATCGGAATATTCGAAGACGGAGCCCGCAAGGCAAAAGGAACGACTACCGAAAAAGGGCTTGTAAAATCTTATTTCGCCAACCCTTTCGGACCTGTGCAGGAACGCGAAGAAACCGAAGTACTTGTCCGTCAATATTTTAATGACATGAAAAAAAACGGCGTAAAGATCGGCGAAATCCACACTTGCCTTGCCATTGACGGGAAATCGAAGAACGGGCCTCACGATGCTGCGGAAGAACTGTTCAAATTAATCAACGAGTAAACTTAAGCCTGCCATATAAACAAAAGGATATTCATTTTTGAATATCCTTTGTTATTTTAAGATTTTAACTTAACCAGACAAACTCCTTAATCATATAAAAAGAATAAACTGATATTTTTACTAATTTTGCAGATAATAGAAAATACATAATCAACTAAAAAAATAAAATATGGCGACACCTGCATTTAAGTATCAGGAAATGTTCCCTTTAGAAAAAGATACGACAGAGTATTATCTGTTGTCGAAAGACTATGTCTCTACATCCGATTTTGAAGGGCAAGAAATTTTGAAAGTCGAACCCGAAGCATTAACCCTTTTGGCTCAACACGCTTTTCACAATGTGGAATTTCTGCTCCGTCCCGAACATCAGGCACAGGTAGCAAAAATTCTGACCGATCCTGAAGCCAGCGATAACGATAAATACGTAGCCTTAACATTCCTCCGCAATGCCGAAATATCGGCGAAAGGAGTGCTTCCCTTCTGTCAAGACACGGGAACTGCAATTATTGTCGGCAAAAAAGGACAAAAGGTGTGGACAGGAGGAAACGATGAAGAAGCCCTTTCTCATGGCGTCTACAATACATTTACGGAGGACAACCTGCGTTATTCGCAAAATGCGCCGCTGGATATGTATAAAGAGGTGAATACGGGTTGTAATCTTCCTGCACAAATAGATCTTTATGCGGTTAACGGAAACGAATATAAATTCTTGTTCGTCGCAAAAGGAGGTGGTTCCGCCAACAAAACATACCTATATCAGGAAACGAAAGCTTTGCTTACTCCCGAAAAACTGAAACCGTTTTTGATTGAAAAAATGAAATCGCTGGGAACAGCTGCCTGCCCGCCTTACCATATTGCATTCGTAATAGGCGGGACTTCCGCCGAAACCAATCTTAAAACCGTAAAACTCGCCTCAACCAAATATTATGACAGCCTGCCAGATTCGGGAAATGAAGGCGGACGCGCTTTCCGCGATCTTGAAATGGAAGCAGAGTTGCTCAAAGCGGCACAGGAACTTGGCTTAGGCGCGCAATTCGGAGGTAAATATTTTGCCCACGATATTCGCGTAGTCCGTTTGCCGCGTCACGGAGCATCCTGTCCTGTGGGAATGGGCGTATCCTGCTCAGCTGACAGGAATATAAAAGGTAAAATCAACAAAGACGGAATCTGGCTCGAAAAACTCGAAGACAATCCTGCACGCCTGATTCCTAAGGAAATGCAACACGCAGGAGAAAGTGGAGGCATAAAAATAGACCTGAACCGTCCGATGAAAGAAATATTGGCGGAACTTACGAAATATCCCGTTTCAACACGCCTTTCCCTGACAGGAACAATCGTTGTCGGACGCGACATTGCCCATGCAAAACTAAAGGAAAGGCTCGACAAAGGGGAAGACCTGCCGCAATACATAAAAGATCATCCTATATTCTATGCAGGACCTGCGAAAACGCCTAAAGGATACGCCTCAGGATCGATGGGACCGACAACCGCAGGGCGTATGGACTCTTATGTCGACCTGTTTCAGTCGCACGGCGGAAGCATGGTGATGATAGCAAAAGGCAACAGGAGCCAACAGGTAACGGATGCCTGTAAAAAGCACGGAGGTTTCTACCTCGGAAGCATCGGCGGACCTGCGGCAATTCTGGCACAGAACTGCATTAAGAGTCTGGAATGTCTTGAATATCCCGAACTCGGCATGGAAGCCATCTGGAAAATAGAAGTCGTGGATTTTCCTGCGTTTATCCTTGTGGACGATAAAGGAAACGATTTCTTCCAGCAACTGAAGCCCGTTACGGGATGTACTTCATTTAAGTAATTACGTTTTATTCTAAACAAAAAGGCTGAAATATTAAATTTCAGCCTTTTATATTTCTATATCTGATTTATATTAAAACCTGCTTTTGATAAAAATATAAACCAGCAATGCCCAACCCACTATCATAAACAATCCGCCGATAGGTGTAACAGGACCGAGGAAACGAAGATTTACATTCCAATAATCTGAAAAAGCCAAGAAATAGATACTGAACGAAAACAGAAAAACACCGATCATCATGCATATTGCAGCCCATTTTTCCGCTGAAGTCACAAAAGGCAAAGCAAACCCGATAACCAGCAAAGCAATGGCATGGTACATCTGATAGCGGACTCCTGTGTCAAAACTAAGCAACTTATCGGGCGACAATATTTTCTTAAAAGCATGTGCCCCGAAAGCACCCAATATCACGGACAACATTCCGTATAAAGCACCTATGGTAAGTACAAGTTGTTTCATATCTGTCTTTTTAGACAAAGATATAGTTATATATTTATGAAAGTATAGGATATTTGTTTTTTATATTTTAGGAGATAATTTACTATATTGCATCCGTAAAATAACAGTAATACAATGAAAATCAAAGCTATAATATCTTCTGTCGGGCTTTTATTCTTTTTTAGCAGTTGTATACTGATAGCATCATATACAAACCCATCAGGGTTTACTTACAAGTACGATGGCAGATATACTGGTATCGATACGCTCATAAATGTCGATGGATATTATCAGTCGGATAGCATCATAAAAGTCGAGAGTACAGGTATTTCTTATACTTACAAATTTATGTTTTATAGAGACGGGCTATGCTGTATGACTATAAGTGATGCGGTGAAATCTTTTCAGACAGGGGAATATCCTGTCAGATGGGGTACTTATATACTTGCAAAAGGTATAATTAAGACACAGATTATAGCAGATGATTTTGGAACAGGTAAAAGACTTGTATGTTATTATAATTTTAAAATAATAAATGGGAATCAGATTAAGATGATTTCTAGCGGCACGAGTTTGAAGAAGGAAATGATTTCCAGCAATATGAGATCGGAGAATCTGATATGCCTATTCCATCCTTTAGAATCGCGTATAGATTCTACCAATCATTTTTTAAAAAGGAAATGGTTTCATAAACGCATTGAAGAACAAAAATAAGCCATATCCAAAAATAAGATACGGCTTCTATCCGAACTGGTAAATTATATGCTTTCTATATCAAATCCGGGCTTCTGCACCGCATCTATTATTTGCTGCCGGGTTGCACCGGCGGATTCGACTGTCAGAATTTTGTCAGGATTATCTGTATCTACGTTCCATTTTCCGATGCCTTCAACCTTATCAAGAAAAGGCGTAACCCTTTTCAGACAATTGCCACAATTAATAGTTGTCTTAAATTTATATACTTCTTTCATAACTCTTTTATTTATTTAGATTAATGAACTTCAACCTTAAACTGTTTGTAACAACGCTTACGCTGCTCAATGCCATAGCAGCACCTGCTATCATCGGATTGAGCAGGAATCCGTTGAAAGGATAAAGTATGCCTGCTGCAACAGGTATTCCGATAACGTTATATATAAATGCCCAGAAAAGGTTTTGTTTTATCGTGCGAACCGTTTTTCGGGACAAGTTAATTGCTTGCGGAATCTTAGTCAGATCGTCGGATATAATCGTCATCTTCGCCACGTCCATCGCTATGTCGCTGCCCTTCCCCATCGCGATACTCACATCGGCTTGCGCTAAAGCAACGCTGTCGTTTATACCGTCGCCAACCATCGCCACTGTTTTTCCCTGCGACTGCATTTGTTTTATAAACCCGACTTTGTCGGCAGGCAACAGATTGGCTTTGTAATGATTTATACCCGTTTCAATTGCGACAGCCTTAGCGGTTTGTTCATTATCGCCGGTAAGCATATAAACATCTATGCCTTCATTTTGAAGCTGTTTAACGGCTTGCGCCGATGTTTTTTTGATTTTATCGGCAATAGCGACAACAGCAAAAGCTTCTTTGCTGTCTCCGAAAAGGATAACTGTATTGGCAAGGTCAAGTTTTTCGTTTATCCACTTTTCGGTATCGTTATCTATGTTCACGCCCGCTTCTTTTGCCATCTGCATATTGCCGGCGAAATATTGTTCATCATTAAGTTTTCCCCGAACTCCGCGTCCGCTGACGCTTTCTATCTCAATTCCGTTGATAAAAGCCGCATCTTTGTTCAAATAATTGCTTACAGCTTCCGCCAACGGATGTTCGGACGAACGCTCGATGCTGAACAATATATTGCGATAGGGTTCAATGTTCTCTGTTAACCACAATATATCTGTCACGGCAGGTTTGCCTTCGGTGATAGTCCCTGTTTTATCTAAAACGACAACATTTACTTTCTTGGCAAGTTCGAGGCTTTCGGCATCTTTTATCAAAATTCCGTTTTCGGCTCCTTTTCCTATTCCCACCATAATAGCCGTCGGTGTCGCCAAACCCAGCGCACACGGACAGGCTATTACCAGAACGGTAATGAGAGCCAGCAATCCGTACGTAATGCCGTTTTGTCCGCCGAATACAGTCCAGATAATGAAACTGGCGACAGCCACTCCTATAACAATCGGCACAAAAATACCTGCTATCTTATCTACAAGTTTTTGTACGGGGGCTTTGCTTCCCTGCGCATCCTGCACCATTTGAATAATCTGGGAAAGCAACGTGTCTTTTCCTACTTTATCGGCACGGAACCGAAAACTTCCCTTCTGGTTGATTGTTCCTGCAAAAACCTTTTCACTTTCCTTTTTCTCAACGGGGACGGGTTCGCCGCTAATCATGCTCTCATCCACAAAAGACGATCCTTGCAACACTGTTCCGTCAACTGCTATCTTTTCTCCGGGTTTTACCAGAACCGTATCGTTTATTGCGATTTCATTGATGGATACCTCCTTTTGTTGTCCGTCGGACGAGATAACAGTCACGGTTTTAGGCTGCAAACCCATCAGTTTTTTTATGGCTGACGACGTACTTCCTTTAGCTCGTTCTTCCAATAACTTTCCAATAAGAACAAACATTATCACCACCGCAACGGCTTCAAAATAAACATGAGCTTCAAGCCCTCTGTTTGTCCAGAATTGAGGATACAGAGTATTGAATACGCTGAACAGATAGGCGACACCCGAACTCAAAGCCACAAGGGTGTCCATATTACTGGAAAGATGTTTTGCCTGTTTGTATGCACCTGCAAAAAACTGGCTTCCGCAATAAAATACGACAGGTGTCGAAAGTATCCACATTACCAGATTGGCATACTTCATGTGCATCAGCGAAGGCGTCATGGCTATAACAACGACAGGAAGGGAGAAAACAATCGCAACGATAACTTTCGTCAACAAAGTTTTCATTCTTTTTTTATGGATCGCTTCCAGCTTGTCCTGCGCCGAATTGCCTTCATCGAGCAAAAGGTCATAACCGATATCCTGCAATGCGGATTTCAGTTTCTGCGGATCGGTTTTAGAAGAATCGTATTCTATCACAGCCATTCCGTTTCCATAGTTTACCGAAGCGGAAACCACCCCATCCTGTCGTTTCAGTACGTTTTGTGAACTGCTTGCACAGGCTGCACACGACATATTGAGTACAGGATAAGATTTTTTAACTATATTTTTATCAGGCTTTGCCATAATCAAACCTCTTTATTATAACTTAATATTCAGGACAAAGTTCGCATCAATTGAGAAAAAAATGTTATATAATTATGGAAATAGTTTATACATAAAAAGGCTTACATAAAGTAAGCCTTTCTCTTCCGATTGTTTTTAAAAATTTAATTATTCTTCCTCTTTGTCTTTCGGACGCAGAATAACATCTATTTTCTCTTTTTTGACATTAACTGATTGGATTTTATACCGAGGATGCGAAATAATAAGCTCATCGCCGTCTTTAGCGGGAATCTCAAACATTCCTTTACTGTCGCTGTATGTTTTTTCGTCCGAACCTAACAGGTAGACAGTCGCCTTAGACACTATGCTGCCGTTATGATCGGTTATCGTACCCGTTACAAATTCGGTATGTACCACTTCCTTCTTTCTGTTTTTATCTCTTGGGTTGCCTTTCCATTCATACAAAAAATATGAAGCAATAAGTAAGACTCCCATTATCAATATCATTTTCCCTTTCATAATCTTCCAAGTTTTAAATGTTCATTATCGGGTTACCTTTTGCTTTGTAGATAGCAAATAAGCGATAATTCCATAAAATTAGCGAGTTTTTTTTATACAATTCGGCAAAATCAACGTAGATTTGTGTAAAAATAACTTATTCATTGAGATTTTTCAAATCAAATAAAACCGAATCTTCCGACGAAGAGTTATTACTCCGCTACAAAGAAAGCGGCAAATCTGAATATTTCGGACAGCTCTACAACCGATATATTCCGCTTGTTTACGGGCTCTGCCTTAAATATCTGCAAGACGAAGATAAAGCGCAGGATGCGGTGATGGAAATTTTCGAAAATCTTCTGACAAAAGTATCAAACTACGAAATAAAAGTATTCAAAACATGGCTGTACAGTGTGGTTAAAAACCACTGTTTTCATTTATTGAAAGAAAACAGGCGTGAAATACCCGTAAGTTTTGACTCTAACCTTATGGAATCGGACATTGTTCTGACTCTATTAGAAGAAAATACGGACAATGAACGCGAAGCCGTTTTGAATAAGTGTATGGAGAAACTGCCCGAACCGCAAAGAATATCCGTCAAAAAGTTCTTCTATGAAGAATTGTCGTACGCCGACATTGTGGAATCGACAGGATACAATTTGAAAAGCGTAAAGAGCTATATTCAGAACGGTAAACGTAACCTCAGAATCTGTATCGAAAACAATATGAACAAAGAATGAGTTTTATAGATTACATAAAAGGAAACCGCAAAGGCAAGGATGCACGCCGCATCGAACTGGAAGCCATGTACGATCCGTTTCTGGATGAAGCGATCGAGGGCTACAATTCGGTAAAAGGCAATCATAACGCCCGTATTGCGAAAATGCAAAGAAAGGTGTCTGCACGGACAACGCACCGAAACCGAAAAATATGGTTATACGGATTGTCGTCTGCCGCTGCAATTCTGCTTATCATCTACTTTATTAATATCCCCTCAACCAAACAAAGCGTAGAGGAAACGACTCTGTATGTTTATGTACCCGAAAAGTACGTAGAAAAAATACAAATGGAAGATAAAAGCGTTTCACCCGTGGTAGAAATAAAGAATGCCGAAATACTGTCGTCTTCCGTAAACAGCATAGAAGTATATATTCCAAGAGAATACATCGAGAAAAAAAGAAACACGCCAGACGAAAGGGCAAAAACGCCTGCCGTCATCATAAATATAGAGGAAGTATTCGAACCCGAAGAACCCATAAACATCTATATTCCCGAAAAATATTCGGACAGAGTCGACAGAAATACGTAACAGCATAACTGTACGATGTAAAACAAAGAAAAAACCTATCTTTGTACAAATACATTTATGGCAAAGAAAAAGTTTTACGTAGTATGGAACGGCGTTTCGCCCGGCGTCTATGACGACTGGAGCGAATGTAAAAAGCAGATCGAAGGATTTGAGGGAGCATTATACAAGTCTTTCCCGACAAAAGAAGAAGCCCTGAAAGCATACAACGAAGAGGCTTATATCCACATAAGGAAAAAGGAGAAGAAAACCGGGGTCAACTACAAAAACAATCCTGACGTAATCCAGAACAGTCTGGCGGTAGATGCCGCATGCAGCGGCAATCCGGGCTTGATGGAATATCGCGGAGTATATCTTCAGACAGGAGAGGAAGTATTTCATCAGGGACCTTTTGAGGAAGGGACGAATAACATCGGCGAATTTCTGGCAATCGTTCACGGGCTGGCTTTGCTGAAGCAAAAAAAGGCAGGCATCCCGATTTACTCCGACAGCGCAAATGCCATAAAATGGATAAAAGACAAAAAATGCAAGACAAAACTTGAACGTACTGCCGCCAATATGTCGCTGTTCTACATGATCGAAAGAGCCGAAAAATGGCTTAAAGAAAATACTTACACAACAAAAATAATAAAATGGAATACTTCCGAATGGGGAGAAATACCTGCCGACTTCGGAAGAAAATAAATACAAACCGACATGAAAAAACAAGCTACAACCTTCAAAGGTTTTACACCCGAAGCCATACAGTTTTTCAACGATCTGAAAGAAAACAATTACAAAGAATGGTTTGACGAACACAAACCGATATACGAAAAAGAAATACTCGAACCTCTGAAGGCTCTTGTCACAGCCCTGTCTCCTGTCATGCACAACATAGATGCGGCTTTCGAACTGCGTCCTCACAGAGCAATATCACGGATATACAGGGACATCCGTTTCTCAAAAAATAAAGCGCCGTACAAAACGGCAATGTGGTTTACGTTCCAGATTCCTGTTTCCCGCGATATTTGGACAGACTATCCCGGATATTTTATGGAGCTGAGAGGCGACGGATACACTTACGGAATGGGACTATTCGCCCCGAAAAAGAAAGTAATGGACGCTTTCAGAGAAGAAATATCGTACGACGCGGAAGAATTTAAACGCGTCACGCAAAAGACCGTTCTCGACAGAGGATATACCATTGGCGGCGAGGAATACAAACGTCCCATAGCGAGCGAACTGCCCGAGTATTACCAACAATGGATACAACGCAAAGGCGTCTATGTTTTCAAAGACAAACCCATAGGCAAAGAGTTGTATTCGGACGAACTGGTAAAACAACTGAGCGAAGATTTTCAGGCTCTCGAATGGCTTTACAATTTTATGAAAGAAGTATCAACAGAAATATAACAGCAAGTAATAAATGAAAAAAATAAGAGCTGCCATTATCGGATATGGCAATATCGGAAAATATACGCTGGATGCCATAAACGCATCATCAGACATAGAAGTTGCGGGAATTGTAAGACGCGACACAAACAACGTTCCTACCGAACTGAAACAATACACCGTAACCGACAGCATAAAAAAACTTTCGGATGTCGATGTCGCCATACTCTGTACTCCTACGCGAAGCGTAGAGAGCTATGCAAAGGAATGTCTCGAAAACGGCATTAACACGGTTGACAGCTACGACATACACGGAGGAATAGTCGAACTGAGAAAAAATCTTGATGCTGTGGCAAAAGCGAACAACAAGGTTTCGATCATTTCGGCGGGATGGGATCCGGGAACCGATTCGATGATACGATCCATGATGGAATTTATGGCGCCAAAAGGCATTACATATACCAATTTCGGACCCGGAATGAGCATGGGGCATACGGTTGCAGTAAAAGCGATCAAGGGAGTAAAAGCAGCCCTTTCAATGACAATTCCGCTCGGGACAAGCATTCATCGCAGAATGGTGTATGTGGAAATAGAGGAAGGACACAAATTTGAAGATGTAGCCAAAGCAATCAAAACAGACGATTATTTTGCTCATGACGAAACGCATGTCGTGCAGGTTGACAACGTCGACAACCTGAAAGATATGGGACACGGCGTGAATATGGTTCGCAAAGGCGTTTCGGGCGAAACACAGAATCAGTTGTTCGATTTCAATATGCGGATAAACAACCCTGCTTTAACAGCGCAAGTGCTGGTAGCCTCGGCTCGCGCAGCGATGAAGCAAAAAGCGGGCGCTTATACGATGATAGAAATTCCGATAATCGATTTCATCTACGGGGATCGTGAATCGCTAATCAAAAAACTGGTGTAAAAAATGATTACTTTTCCGAATGCTAAAATAAATCTGGGATTGAATATTGTTTCGAAACGTCCTGACGGATATCACAATCTCGAAACAATATTTTATCCCGTCGCAATAAAAGATGCTCTTGAAATTATTCCTTCAAAAGACGGAAAAGATTCTTTTATACAACAAGGCATTAAAGTAGATGCTCTTCCCGAAAACAATTTGGTGATAAAAGCTCTACGATTAATGCGAGAGGAATATGACATTCCGCCTCTGGAAATTCATCTGTTGAAAAAAATTCCGTTCGGAGCAGGGCTTGGAGGAGGATCGGCTGACGCGGCTTTTATGCTGCAACTTCTTAATAAGTTTTGTTCATTAAATGTAGATGACGCTACATTGGTAACTCTTGCATTACAACTCGGAGCCGATTGTCCGTTTTTTATCTACAACCGACCGATGTTTGCAAAAGGCATCGGCGAACAATTAGAAGAAATCAATCTGAATCTGGAAGAATATTATCTGGTTGTAATAAAACCCGATATTCATATTCCGACAAAAGACGCTTTTGCCGAAATCACACCTCAACAACCCCCGATATCCTTAAAAGAAATCGTTGCCCTTCCTGTCGAAGAATGGAAAAGTGTAATGGTTAACGATTTTGAGCAAAGCATATTCCCTAAATATCCCCGAATAAAAGGAATTAAACAACGCTTATATGGCTTGGGAGCCGTTTATGCATCCATGTCGGGTTCGGGATCTTCCGTTTATGGAATATTCACTGAACCGACTTCATTGAAAAGAGAATTTAATGATTGTTTTGTTTGGGAAGAAGAAAAATCTTAACCTTTTTTTGAGTTCAATTCTGAATGTCGTTCCAACGCCTAATTCTGAGGACTTGACATATATTCTTCCCTTATGATAAGACTCGATAATCCTTTTGGTAAGGGAAAGCCCTAACCCCCACCCACGGGCTTTAGTCGTATAACCGGGCGAGAATACCGTTTTAAATTTCGATTTCGGAATGCCTTTTCCCGTATCGGTAATATCCAAAAAAAACACAATTGTTATTTTCGGTAATCGTGTAGGTTATACTTCCTTTGCCTTCCATAGCATCCACTGCGTTTTTTGTAATGTTTTCGATCACCCAGCTGAAGAGTGAACTGCTCACAGGAACCAAAACATCCGTTTTAGGAAAAGCAAAAATGAATTTTACTTTTTTGGATATTCTGTTTTGTAGATAATTTACAGAATTCTTCACAACCTCCTTCAATTCCAATATATCGGGAGCGGGTGCAGAACCTATTTTGGAGAAACGCTCTGCAACTATTTCCAGACGGTTCACATCCTTTTCCATTTCCTCGGCTATCGAAGATTCCGTATTTTTTGTTTTCAGATATTCAGTCCATGCCATAAGCGAAGAAATGGGTGTACCGAGCTGATGCGCAGTCTCTTTAGACAAACCGACCCAAACTTTGTTCTGTTCCGCTTTTTTCGTGCTTAGGAGCGCGAGAAACGACACAAGAATAAAAACCGACAATATTCCCATCTGAATATACGGATATACCTGTAAACGTTTCAGTATATAGGAATCATCATAATATACATATTGCTTGAAGTCTTCGGAGTCTATTATTATCGGATCATGTCTTTTTTTAAATTCCTGCACTTTTGTATTAATAAATGCAGATGAGTCAATTTTTTCCGGCAATTTGATATTGGCATAAGACAAAACATTATCCTCAGAATCGCACAGAATAACAGGGATTGTAGTGTTTCCCGACAGAATCTGCAATATAAGGCTCATATTCGAAAACTCATCTTCGGAGGCGACTTGACGTGTAGCTTCAGCCCATAATTCGATTTTAAGCCTTTCTTCTTTTGACAAATCCTTTACCAAATGGTTCGATATAATAAGCGAACCTATAACTATGATTATAGCTACGCCGACAAATACGTATTTGAATAAACTATTGTATTCCGAAAACTTCATATTTAGTGTAAAAACGATAATTATAACGTTTTGTTATAATACCGTGCTCTAAATTAATTGCTTTTTTTAAAATACAGAAATAAATACTTCCCGAAAAAAGCATTTCATAATACATTTTGTCAAGTAAAACATTTATTAAAACAATAAAATAATGTTAAACAACAAAAATTTAACAGCAATATTTTTGTTTTATTCAAAAAAAATACATTATTTTTGTAGTGTGTTTTTCATGGTATTAGATTAAGGTTAACAACAAAGATTGGTTGTCGTGATGACAACCTTTTCTTTTTTTTATACAATCGTATTAAAACGCCTTTATATAAAAAAGAGCAGCCATTTCCCTTAAGAAGAAACAGCTGCCTGTCTATATAAAAAGAAGGAAAACCTACATATTTATAACTAAACCAACTCTGAATCCTAAATTATTGATCCCATCCTGTTCGAAAAAGCTGAGTTTATTCGTAGAATAGCTGTAATAGCCTGACACAAGGAACCCTACGGTACGCGTTCTGAAAGGATAAATGGTTGCACCTATTTCGGGCGAAACAAAGAATCCCCAACTCTTATCCTCCCACGCAAACAGATTGGAATAACTGCGTTGTTTTACATAGTTCGCACCAACTTTCAATCCTACATAAGGCTCTATTTTTCCGTTAAGGAACTTATAACGCCCTGCCAAACCGAACGGCAATTGATATAACGAATTCTGCATATCCATATTAACAGCTGAAGTAGAACCAAAATATGTCTGCCTCGGCAGATACTCATTATTAGTATGCCAAGACATAAAAGCTCCTGCCGACCATTTTTTGTCAATATTGTAAAGGGCTTCGATATTGGCACCCCATCCGCTTGCGACATCGGAATAGTTATTATTTACAGGAGCATTAAACTGCCATTGTCCCGATATTGTGATCTTCGTATCATCGGCATTCTGTGATTTTATTCCCTGCGAAAAGAACGTAATCATTACAAAAGCCGAAATAATACCGTATAATATATTTTTCTTCATTTCCTTTCGTGATTAATTATTTAGTAAAGAATCTTTTTTCTTAGATAAGGAGATTGGTTGAATGCCTGATTGATCGACCATTCGGCAACTTCCTGATTAAACTGGTTACTTGACGAAAGCTGTCCCGTTGCGTAGGCGTTCCAAATGACAGGTTTACGCGGTTTGTGTTCTCCCGGGTTCTGTATCGGTTCACCGTTATTATCGAGCATATCTACAATGACAGACCCTACTGCATAGGAATACACGACAGGATAAGGATAATAGCCCCAGTTCGAACCTGTCCAATAACCCCAATAATCCCACCATGAGCCGTAATAGCCCCAGTAGTACCTCATATCCTGAATATATACCAGTTGAAAAGTAAGTTCGGGTTTTTCCATTGCCGCATCTGCAACAATATAGCCTCTGTCGTTCATGTTTTTTATAACCTGATCGATCATGCCTCTGGCTCTCGCACTTTCGCTGTAAACCCATTTTTCGATACCGTCTTCGGAGTTTGAACTGCCGATCACGTAAACCGTATCGTTAACCGAGTATAGAGAATATTTGTCGAAATCCGTACCCTCTTTATAATCTGTCTGTACGATATAATTATAATCCAGATCATCCCAATCCGGATCTTTTTCGCACGATGTAAAAACAAATACACCTGCAAAAGCAATCATAAGGTAAATTTTTAGTCGTTTCATTAATTTTATATTTTAATATTCAATTTTTCAGAGTCTATGCAATTCACAAACAAAAGACGTATAATAATCAACATAGTTGCATCGCAATATGTTTAAAAATTTTAAATTGAATATATTTTAAAACGTCTTATACGTATTAAAAATTAACAGACTATTTTCATCTTATTTAATTTCTTGATCTTATAATTAAGTATTACTTTTGTAACCTAAAATTATTAATTCTCACTTATTAAAAAGGTTATGAATATTTCACACATCGAACATTTGGGCATTGCCGTAAACAGCATCGAAGAATGTTTACCTTATTATGAAGGTATTTTGGGAGTAAAATGCTATAACATTGAAGTTGTAGAAGATCAAAAAGTGAAAACAGCTTTTTTCAAAATCGGGCAAACGAAAATCGAACTTCTTGAACCGACAAGTCCTGACAGCACGATTGCCAAATTCTTGGAAAAAAGAGGACAAGGCATACACCACATTGCTTATTGCATCGAAGACGGCGTTGCAAATGCCCTTAAAGAAGTAGAAGAAAAGGGTGTACAACTGATAGACAAAGCGCCGCGCCGCGGAGCAGAAGGATTGGATATCGCATTCCTTCACCCGAAATCAACTTGCGGAGTATTGACAGAACTTTGTGAAGTTCCAAAAAAACAATAAACATAGGCATACGAAGGCTTTATAATAAACATCTATTATAAAGCCTTTCTGATGTTTACACAGAAACAGAAATAATATCTATTAAAATATAAAAGAAAAAAATATGAGCCAGCTTGAAAAAGTAAAAGAGCTTATTCAACTTCGTGAAAAAGCCCGATTAGGCGGCGGAGAGAAAAGAATCGAATCTCAGCACGCAAAAGGAAAATACACAGCACGCGAGCGTATCGCTCTGTTGCTGGACGAAGGCAGTTTCGAAGAGTTCGACATGTTTGTAGAACATCGTTGCACGAACTTCGGAATGGAAAAACAAAAATTTGCAGGCGACGGTGTCGTAACAGGTTGCGGAACAATGGACGGGCGTCTTGTCTATGTCTTTGCACAGGACTTCACGGTTATCGGAGGATCATTGTCAGAAACAATGGCACAAAAGATATGCAAAGTAATGGATATGGCAATGAAAGTGGGTGCACCCTGCATCGGCATCAACGACTCGGGTGGCGCTCGTATTCAGGAAGGTGTAAATGCGCTGGCAGGATATTCCGAAATATTCCAGCGTAATATTCTTGCGTCAGGTGTTATTCCTCAAATCTCGGCTATTTTCGGACCTTGTGCAGGAGGAGCCGTATATTCACCGGCTTTGACAGACTTCATCATCATGTCGGAAGGAACTTCTTATATGTTCCTTACAGGACCTAAAGTTGTAAAAACCGTTACAGGCGAGGACGTAACTCAGGAAGAACTGGGCGGAGCGTCGGTACATACAACAAAATCGGGCGTGGCACAATTCTCAGTTGCCAACGAAGATGACGGAATCGAACTGATTAAAAAATTATACAGCTTCCTTCCTTCAAACAACATGGAAGAAGCTCCACGCAAAGAATGCAGCGATCCGATCGCCAGAATGGACGACTTGCTGAACGAAATCATTCCCGACAACCCGAACAAAGCATATGATATGTACCAAGTTATCGGTGCAGTTATCGACAACGGCGAGTTTCTTGAAGTACATGCAAACTACGCAAAAAACATCATCGTAGGTTTCGCCCGCATGAACGGACAATCTGTCGGAGTGGTTGCCAACCAACCTCAATACATGGCCGGAGTACTTGACATCAATGCATCACGCAAAGCGGCACGTTTCGTTCGTTTCTGCGACGCATTCAATATTCCGCTTGTAACATTGGTTGACGTTCCGGGATTCCTTCCGGGAACAGGACAAGAATACGGAGGCGTTATCACGCACGGGGCAAAACTTCTTTACGCGTACGGCGAAGCAACCGTGCCTAAAGTAACGGTTACTCTGCGTAAATCTTACGGAGGCTCTCACATTGTGATGAGTTGTAAACAACTTCGCGGCGATATCAACTATGCTTGGCCTACTGCCGAAATCGCCGTAATGGGCGCTGACGGAGCAGCAGAAGTTCTTTATGCGAAAGAAATCAAAGCCGAAACAGATCCTGCTAAACAAACAGAAGTTGCCGCCGCTAAGAAGGACGAGTATAACAAACTGTTCTGCAACCCTTACAATGCAGCAAGATACGGTTACATCGACGATGTTATCGAACCACGCAACACGCGTTTCCGCGTAATACGTGCTTTGGAACAACTACGGACAAAAAGGCAAACCAATCCTGCTAAGAAGCACGACAACCTGCCACTATAATCTTACTGAACATCAAAATAAAGTATTATGAGTGATCAAAATATTCCCAATGATGTATTAGCTGTTATAGCTATGGCATTGTACGATATTCAGGACGAAGTACACGATGTGGAGAGCAACGTTCTCACATTCAAAAGAACTTCACATGACTATCTGCCTTGGAGCGACAAAATATTTGGCATGCGAGAAATTCCGAACAAAAAGTAAAAACGTATCAATATGAAAAAGTTTAAATATAAAATAAACGGTAAAGAATACGAAGTTGCCGTTGATAAAATGGAAGAAACTCAGGCTGAAGTAACGGTTAACGGTACTTCATACAAAATAGAGCTTGAGAAACCCAAAGTAGAAGAATCGGCTCCGAAGATCCAACGCCCTGTTGCCAGTTCTTCAGGCACATCGAAACCAAGCGGCGGGGGTGCAGGCAGCATTAAGTCTCCGCTTCCGGGCATCATCGTAGACATCAAAGTAAATGTCGGAGACGATGTAAAGAAAGGACAAACGGTTGCTATCCTCGAAGCAATGAAAATGGAAAACAACATTGCTGCTACTCAGGACGGTAAAGTAAAAGAAATCAAAGTCGCAAAAGGAGATTCTGTCTTGGAAGGCGTTCTGCTGATGGTAATCGAATAAGAGAAGAACAAACTCTTTATAACAAGCAAAACAGGCTGCCGATGGCAGCCTGTTTTTATTTGAATTGAGGGTATTGTGTCGGATCAGTCTTATCTATGGGAAAACTCGAAACATAAAAGGGGATTGTGAGCATATTATTTTTGTTTTCTTCTATTTTCAGAGTTCCCAATTTGTAAGTATTTTCTAAAACATCTTTATCGGTGTAAACGTCACAAAAAAACTCTACCTCCTTCACTTTATTGTAGTCAAAAATCACTTTTACCGACAAGGACTCGGGGGACATATCTCCCATATAAGCGATAAGTTTCAGAGTATCGTTTGAAAGCCTGTATCCCGAAACGACATTACGGTATGTTATCTTTTTGTTTTCATTCTTTATCTGAAAACTCGTATAATCTTGCGACGGGGTAACCTTATTATCATCCGAACATGAAAAAATAAAAGGCAACACTAAAATCAATAATATAATCTTATTCATAGCCAAAAGGGTTAGTTTTCGGACAAATATATATTAAATATATTTATCCGATTTATATTTTCCGTTATTATTCATATGCATAAAAATGTAATGTTAAAAGAAACAAATCAGATGTATTTCAAAGTATTTATACAAAAGAATTGTAAATAAAATCATTCCGATTTAGTAACTTTGTTACAACTAATTACAAACTAAAACCTATCAACATAAGAAACTGTTTTTATGCTACCTCCTAACTATCAAAAACTGAAGGAAGAACTATCTGAAAAAATAGATCGAAAACGTATAATTACCAATCCTTTACAACTGCTTGCCTACGGAACGGACGCGAGTTTTTATCGCCTGATCCCGAAAATAGTTGTACAAGTCCATTCCGAAGAAGAAGCGATAGACGTGATCCGCCTCTCACACAAATATAATATTGCGGTAACGTACCGTGCCGCGGGGACAAGCCTTTCGGGGCAGGCTATCAGCGATTCGATACTCATGGTGGCGACTCATAAGTGGAAAGACTACACAATTCTGGATGAAGGAAAGAAAATACGCCTGCAACCGGGTATTGTGGGAGCAAGAGCGAACATACTTCTCGAACCGTACAGCCGAAAAATAGGGCCTGATCCCGCATCGATCAATGCAGCCATGATAGGTGGAATAGCCGCTAACAATGCCAGCGGAATGTGCTGCGGAACGGCTCAGAATTCATACAAAACCATTGCCGATATCCGCATCGTTTTGTATGACGGGACAATTCTCGACACATCGGACAAGGACAGTATCGCTGCCTTCAAAGAAAAACATCCCGAAATTATAAAAGGCATCGAGGATCTGCGTGACGAAATAAAAGCAGACACGGTTTTGCATGACAGAATCAGAAGAAAATTCAAAATCAAGAATACCACAGGATACAGCATCAATGCACTCATTGATTTTGAAGAGCCTGTGGACATAATCAAACACTTGATGATCGGTTCGGAAGGTACGCTTGCTTTCATTTCGAACATCACCTACAACACCGTAGAAGATGAGAAGTACAAAGCCTGTACCCTTATGATCTTCGAAACGATCGAACAAGCTTGTGAAGCAACGCCTTTACTGAAAAAAGCGCCTGTATCGGCTGTGGAATTACTCGACAGAGATTCGATACGATCGGTGGAAAACGATCCTGACGCACCCGAATATTTCAAAACTTTGCCTGAAACAGCCTGTATTCTTTTGGTTGAAATTCGTGCTGACGATTATGAAACAATGAAGAAAAAGGATCAGGAAATACGAAAGGCAGTAGAACCGATCCCCACCCTACGCCCTTATGTATTCACTTCCGATCCGAAAGAATATAATTTTAACTGGAAAGCCCGGAAAGGGTTGCTCTCATCGGTAGGAGGATTACGCAGGACAGGCACGACTTGCCTGATAGAAGACGTCGCGTTTCCTGTTGAAAAAACTTGCGGAAGCCTGTATTGCTATAAAAGATCTATTCAAAAGGTTACAGTACCACGATGCGGTGCTTTTCGGGCATGCGCTTGAGGGTAACCTGCACCTCAATTTCTCGCAGGATTTTCTCAACTCCATCGGAAGTTGCCAAATATGCGCAACTCATGGATGAACTTGCCGACATTGTCGTAAACAAATTCGACGGTTCTCTGAAAGCCGAACACGGAACAGGGAGAAATATGGCTCCCTTCGTGGAAATGGAATGGGGAGAAGCCGCATACAAAATAATGACACGTATAAAGGATATTTTCGATCCGAATAAGGTAATAAACCCGGGCGTTATCATCAATAAAAACCCTAAAATTCACTTGGAAAACCTCAAACCGCTTCCCGCCGTTCACGAAATGGTTGACAAATGCATGGAATGCGGCTTCTGCGAGCCTAACTGCGTTGCGGAAGGGCTGACGCTTTCTCCCCGCCAGCGGATTGTTATCGCGCGCGAAATTTCACGTCTGAAAGCGACAGGAGAGTCGAAAGAAAGATTAAACGAGATGCTTCACGACGCTAAATATTATTCGGATGAAACCTGTGCTACGGACGGATTGTGCGGACTGGTTTGCCCCGTAAAAATAGATACGGGAAAATTCGTTAAAGAAATACGCCACGGTGAAGCGTCGGAAAGCCTGCAAAAAAATGCGGCTTACATCGGCGATCACATAGACAGAATCACATCAGTAGGACGTGTGGGATTGAATTTCGTGAATTTCTTTCACACGATACTCGGCAGCAGCCTCATGGGAGGTATTGCAGGCGGTATGCGAAAACTGTCGGGCAACAGAATCCCGAAATGGAACAAAGATATGCCTAAGGGCTCTCATAAGATAAAACACTCGGTTGCCAACGAGGGACAGGTAGATAAAGTCGTTTATTTCCCCTCCTGTATCAACCGTACTATGGGAAAATCGAAAGGATATAAGAAAGATGAAGTGGAGTTGACTCGCAAAACGGAAGAATTGCTGACGCGCGCGGGATTCACGATCATCTATCCCGAAAACCTGAATAACCTGTGCTGTGGAATGGCTTTCAGCAGCAAAGGACTGAAAGAAACGGGAGCAAAAAAATCGAGGGAACTGGAAGAAGCCTTATACAAGGCGTCCGAAAACGGAAAATATCCTATATTGTTCGATATGAGCCCGTGTTTCTATACCTTCCATGAAGCATATACGATGGATATAAAAGTATATGATCCGATCGAATTCATGCACGACTTTGTGATGCCAAAACTGACGGTAAAACATCCGAAAGACGTCGTTACGGTATTCCCTGTCTGTTCGGTGAAGAAAATAGATATGGAGCAGAAACTTGTAGCCTTATCGAAGATGTGCGCAAAAGAAGTTGTTTATGTGCAGAGCAATTGTTGCGGTTTTGCAGGAGACAGAGGTTTTACTTATCCCGAACTCAATGAGCACGGACAAAGGCATCTCGCGGAGCAGATTCCTGCCGATTGTAAAGAAGGTTATTCGACGAGCCGCACGTGCGAAATAGGCATGAGCGAATACAGCAACGTGAACTTCAAATCTATATTCTATCTGATAGACGAAGTGACCAGATAAATATTTTAAAACAGTCATAAACAAACAGAACCATTAGGGAGTTATATTCCTAATGGTTTTTTTCTTACTTTTGCCTTACATAAATTATATACGGATATGGCTGAACTTTTAAAACTGGAAGAAGAAATCGTACGGATGCTGAAAACAGTGTACGATCCCGAAATTCCTGTAAACATATATGATCTGGGACTTATCTACTCCGTTGATGTGAGCGACAACCACAATGTCACGATCACAATGACTCTTACCGCCCCTAATTGCCCTGCGGCAGATTTTATACTGGACGATGTAAGATTTAAGATAGAAGCGATTCCCGACGTGAAAAACGTAGTGGTGGATCTTACTTTCGAACCTCAATGGAACAAAGACATGATGAGCGATGAAGCCAAACTCGAACTCGGATTTTTATAATATATGGCTGAATCGAGAACAAAAGTATATTTCCTGTCGGATGCCCATCTGGGTTCGCTTTCTCATAGAAAAAAAGTATCGGGCATCGAATCAACGGCTTTGCCGTTACCTTCCCGCCTGAAAGAGAAAGACGAGTATTTTCCCGAACACGAAGTCGAGCGGAAGCTGTGCAGATGGCTCGACATGGTAAAGGAGGATGCTAAAACAATCTATTTGCTGGGAGATATATTCGACTTCTGGTTTGAATACAAGAATGTAGTTCCGCGGGGGTTTGTTCGGTTTTTGGGCAAAATTGCGGAAATTACCGATTCGGGCGTAGAAGTACATTTCTTCATCGGGAATCACGACATCTGGATCACGGATTATCTCCAAAAAGAATGCGGAATGATCGTACATCGCGGACCTCTGGTATGTGACATATATGGAAAAAAGTTCTTCCTTGCGCACGGAGACGGATTAGGCGATAACTCGAAATCTTTTAAATTTATAAGGACTCTTTTCCACAGCAACATCTGTCGCAAATTATTTGCCACCATACACCCGAGATGGGCTGTTTCTTTCGCCCATAAATGGTCGAACCACAGCCGTGAAACCGGCGATCTTGCAGATTATCTCGGAGAGGATAAAGAACACTTGGTGCTGTTCGCAAAAAATCACTTAAAAACCGCACCAAACATCAATTACTTCCTATTCGGGCACAGACATATACTGCTCGATCTCAAAATAGCTCCCGAATGCAGGGTAGTTATCCTCGGAGACTGGATTAACTATTTCTCCTACGCTGTTTTCGACGGGAATGATCTGACAGTCGAAGTATTTGAAGATTCTTTATAATTCGGAAGAAGGGACACTATCTGTACTCTGCAAAAGTAAGGAACTTACGCTTTCTTTAAAGATAGTCGCCATTTTTTGCTGAATATATTTATCTTCTCCCCGTTCGGGATGCCAACCAAAATACTCTCCGTCAATCACTTCTTTGTCGATAGAATATTTAAGGCTGTATTGTTCATTGGTTTCGGGATCCCTTTTATCTTTCGTAAAACCTATATTCCGATCAAATTCAATCAAAGGCAAATTCCATTTATCAGCCAATCTTCTTACCGATTCATTATAAACGGTACGTCCGTCATGCCAATGTGTACATAAAACTATCCGTGCAGGTTTACCTTTCTCCGTATTATAATATTTTGAGGACGGATCAAGTTTCAGATTATAACAATCTGAAATGTATCGTTTAATGACATAATCGAATGCAGCAGCATAATTGTATCTGTCAAAAGGAAGTTTGTAATCAAGATAATTCTCTTTCAATTGAGATTCATCAAAAACATCCTTGTTGTGCACCTGCATAATAACAAACAGATCGATTCTCTCCAACTCTTCTTTTGAATACAACGTCCCTGTCCCCATTCTATTTGCCGTATTTGCAATAGCTTCTCCGCCTATCGCCCTGTTGACAGGATCAGCATCTAAATATTTACACCCGAGTTCAAACCATCCATTTCCCGGAGAGGCAAAAGACGCGCCTGTCAAGAGAATGGTATACGTCCTATCCTGTGCCGATAGTCGTTCAGCGAAAACAAAGATTATAGGGACAATACAAACAAGAAGCAACAGAATAAAAACAGCCTTTTTCATTTGAGGAGATTTATAATAAAAATGCAATCCGAACAAATATAGGTATATTTAAAAACGGAATTAAAAAATTATTTCCGAAAAACTATTAAACAAGAGAAAAGATAAAAATAAAATATTAGTAATACCTTTACATCGTTAATTTAGAAACACTCACAAAATGAAAATGATTAAAGGGATTTTCTTCATTCTCCTGTTTTATTTCATAGGAGAATGTATAAGTTACCTCATAAACAACTTTATTCCCGGGAGTATAATCGGAATGGTTCTTTTCTTTCTGGCTCTGAACCTCAAAATCGTGAAATCTGACGATGTAAAAGATGTAGCAGGAGCATTTACCAGAAACATGGCTATATTCTTTATTCCTGCAAGTGCAGGACTCTTGTCTTCGTTGGGCATAATAAGCAAATTTTGGCTGTCAATCATAGTTGTTTGTTCGGTGAGTACGATATTAGTCATCGCAGTAGTCGGAATAATCCAGCAAAAAATGGAAAAAAAGAAATAAAATGAAAGCTCTGATAGAATCACAAGAATTTATCCTTGTTCTCATATTCGGAAGTTACTTGCTTGGACAATGGGTATTCAAAAAAACAAAAATAGCAGTATTTCATCCTTTAATTATTGCAACAGCCATAATAATACTATATATATACATAAGCGACATAAGCGTTGCCAAGTTCGAAAAAGGAAGTCAAATTATAAGTTTTATGCTGGGACCGTCAGTTGTGGCTTTAGGATATATTCTATATGAGCAAATCAACTATCTGAAAGGAAATCTCATCCCAATACTTACTTCATTAGCCATAGGAAGCGTAACGGCGGTTGTAAGCGTAATACTTTTGGCAAGGCTAATGGGAGCGGACGAAGTCCTGATCATGACATTAGAACCCAAATCCGTCACAGCACCAATAGCGATGAGCATATCCGCACAAACAGGAGGAATACCTGCATTAACGGGCGTTATTGTTCTATTCTGCGGAATATTCGGAGGGATAGTAGGACCTTACATCCTCAAAATACTGCATATCGAAAGCCATACAGCCAAAGGATTAGCGATGGGAGCCTCTTCGCACGGAATCGGAACTGCCCGGGCAATGGAGATGGGCGTTATAGAAGGTGCATTAAGCGGATTAGCCATCGGATTAATGGGAGTCATGACAGCATTATTGATCCCGTTTGTACATAAGATACTTTTATAAAAAGATTTTCTCTACTTCTTATTTGCCAGAATACGGAAATATAAATTATACAAAGGCTGAATCAAAGAGAGCAGTATTGCAGATGTATAGAACTTACCCGATTTAAAAAATTGAGAAGCTTTATTTATTATTTTTAATTGGATTATTTCCTTCACAATAATCAGAATCAGCACAAATAATAAAACAATAAGATTGGCATTAATTATAGAATAGGATAATAATATAATAAATAAAATGAAAGAGAAATATCTGCTGATAATATCCAATAGAAAAACATTACTTACCAATCTGAAATTCTTAAAGTATTTTCTGGAAATAAACTGATACAGCTTTAACCTTTTCCATTTAGAATAAACTGGAACAGAAGTGATTACAGCAGAATCGGGGTATATAGACATAACAACGTTATCGCGTGTCATTATATAGTTGAGAAAGGCACTCTCGCTATGTTCATTGTTGAGAAAAAGAGAGAATCCTTTATTCTGAAAAAACAGTTCGCGACGATAAGCGACATTGCGATAAGATGCCGTAAAAGGTTTTCGGGACAACATCATATATAGGTATTGCAATATATAGAATACATTATCAAATCTTGCCAGTCTGTTTATAAAACCTTTGCTCTTTCTGTAATAGCAATATCCTAAAACAATATCTTTATCTTCAGTCAGATTTTTCATCATAGAAGTAATCCACAAATCACTATCGGGAAAAGTATCAGGCTCCGTAAAAAGAAGTACATCGTTTTTAGCAGCTTTGATACCAATAGTCATAGCAAGTTTTTTGCGTTCGAAGTCCTTCTCCATTTCCTCCGTTGGCAAGAAAGTATCATAGAGGTGTGAATATTGAAGTTTCAGGCTGTTTAGCAGAACGTTTGTTTCCTCAGTGAAACCGTCATTTACGACAATAACTTCATATTCGGGATAGTTTTGAGTTAAAATCAAAGGCAGATTAACGCTCAGATTGGCTGAATCTTCCTTGGCTACAATAATGACAGAAACCGAGGGTTGATTATTTTGCTCAACAACATCAGCAGCATCAACATTTTCATATCTGCGTTTTTGATAACGCAAAGGCTTATTATAAACGAAAAGATAAAAGAACATCTGGACGATACAAGCCAGAAAAAAGATAGCTAATAAAATAATTTCCAAAACATTAAGTTGAAGAAACGCCACAATATTTTCCATTATTAAAATATAAAAATAAAGAGGGTGAAAAACCAAAAATTTTCAACCCCTCCTGTTTTCAGTCAATCTTTATTATAATTTATCAGAGTAACAGGCTTTTGGCAAATCCCTGCAATTGTAGCGAAAAGCCATAATTTCACCGTATGCTCCCGCCGATCGCAAAGCCACCAAATCGCCTCTATGCGTTTCATTTAATGCATAATCCTTTACAAAACAGTCGGAAGACTCACAAATCGGTCCTACAACATCGTATTTTTCCTGAGAAAGATTTGATGAAATATTCTCAACCTTATGATAAGCCTGATACAAAGCAGGACGCAACAGATCAGTCATTCCCGCATCCAGAATTACGAATTTCTTATTATCGCCTTCTTTCACATAAATAACTTTGGAGATAAGAGAGCCGCATTGCGCAACAATGGCTCGTCCAAGTTCAAAATGCAGTTTCTGATCCTTAGTCAGCTCTATATTTTCATCGAAAATTTTGAAATACGATTCGAAATCGGGGATAGGATTTCCGTTAGGATCATCATAATCAATGCCTAAACCTCCGCCTACATTAATGTTTTGTAAATGAATGTCTTTCTCTACAAAATATTTCTGAAGCTCGTTCATCCGTTTGCACAGTTTTTTGAATACGGCAAGATCAGTTATTTGAGAGCCTATGTGACAATGTATGCCTATCAGTTCTATATTAGTGAAACTTTGAAGAGCCTTTAGCACAATCTCGAGAGAGGACATGCTAAGTCCGAATTTATTTTCGTTTAAGCCTGTCGTTATATATTCATGAGTGTGTGCATCAATGTTAGGGTTGATCCTCAAAGCAACGCGAGCTATTTTATCTTTCTTTTTGGCAAGTTGGTCTATTACTTCCAATTCGGGTAATGACTCGACATTGAAACAATTAATATCATAATCGAGGGCAAGTTGGATTTCCTGATCGGTCTTTCCTACTCCCGCAAAAACAATTTTACTTGAAGGAAAACCGGCATTTATGGCAGCTTTAATCTCATTTCCGCTGACACAATCAGCACCAAACCCGTATGAAGCAATAGTTTCGAGAATTTCTCTGTTCGCATTTGCTTTCACGGCATAATGCTGCACATAGCCATATCGGGAAGTTTCTTTTTTTACAATATCAAGTGTTTTTTTTAATAAATCTACGTCATAATAGTAGAATGGTGTGGGAATTCCTTTAAATTTTTCAACAGGAAAATTTCCTTTTTGCATATTTATTATTTAAATAATTTAGTATTCAATGCTTCTAAAACAGAAGCTTCATCCTTACTTTTTATCAGAAAAGAGAAATTGTAATCGCTTCCTCCGTATGATATCATATTGATAGGAAGTTCCTTCAACGCTTCAATAACTTTTTTCCTGCCTTCTCCACTGTTGCTCTCCAGATCGCCTACAATACAGATGATCGTCATATCTGTTTCTACGGATACTCTACCGTATTTTTTAAGATCGTCGGCAATATCTTTTACATGCTGATTGTTGTCAACGGTTAAAGATATTCCGACTTCCGAACTGGCAAGCATATCAATAGGCGTCTGATAATGTTCGAATACCTCAAACACTCTACGCAAAAAACCATGCGCCAACAACATTTTGCCCGAATTGACGCGCAACATTGTGATATCATCTTTTGCGGCAACTGCTTTTATCGTGCCTGATACCGTTTTTTCGGAAATAAGCGTACCTTTTGCTTCGGGATTGAGAATGCTCAACACATGAACAGGGATATTAGCCATCTTTGCAGGCAATACACTTGACGGATGCAATATTTTATCGCCAAAATAAGCCAATTCCGCAGCTTCATCAAAACTGATATTTTCAATCAGTTTTGCCGTTTTTATGATAGACGGATCAATGTTATACATTCCGTTCATTTCCGTCCATATCTGGATTTCATCCGCCTCAATAGCCGCACCTATCAGGGTTGCGGTAAAATCATTCCCGCCTTTTCTGAAATCGTCAATTTCGCCGTAGGCATTGGTACAGATATAACCTTGCGTATAATATAAAGATGATGTTTTTTCTTTTAATAAAGCCGTCAATTTTTCCTTTATAAATCCTGTTTCGGGTTCAGAGTTTTTATCTATTCTCATAAACTCGAGGGCAGGAAGCTCTTCTATCTTCACATTCCGCTCCGACATAAGCAGAGAAAACAGATATGCACTTATCAGTTCGCCCTGAGCCAACAGGAATCTTTCTTCAAAAATAGTGAATAGATCTTTCGTTAAATTTTTTATCTGCTCAATCACAGCATCGACATATTCTGCCGCTTGCACCTTTAAGCCATCGGAAAGGGACAGCATATCGACAAAAGAGAAAATCGTTCTCTTTAATTTATTTATATCTTCGCTGGCTCCTTCAATATTTCTACGGAAAAGGTAGTTGGCAATATCTTCAAGCCCGTTTGTAATGGCAGGAATCGCAGGGACAACAATTATACAATCCGTTTTCCCCTTTATCATATCAGCTACACCTCTAAATTTATCGGGCGTATCTATCGTTTTGCCTCCAAATTTCAGTACTTTCATATACTTCTCCTAAAATGATTAGATTTCATTCCAAACCTCAAAAATACAAAAATTTCCTTTTATCTCCTCCTTTCGGAAACATCAACTGTTTTATAAGGACAGAGAAGATATCAACAAATCTCCTCATCAAGTTTCAGCTTACGCCCTTCAATCTGAACCGTGATGTGTTTTATTCCCGTCTTTTCTTTGATAACCTTAATTGCAGTTTCCAATATTTTGTCCCTGTCCGCTTCGCATTCCACACATAAATGGACTGTCAGTGCAGGAAATTCGGATGTTATCATCCATATATGCAGATCATGTACGCCAACCACTTGAGGAATGTCATTTAAAGACTCGGTCAACTTGTCACTGTCGATATTGGACGGTTTCCCTTCCATAAGGATATTGAACGCATCTTTAAGAATATTCCAACCACTGTACAGAACAAGCAGAGAAACAATAATGCTTGCTATCGGATCGGCAATGTTCCAACCGAACAAAATTATCAAAACCGCAGCAATAATTGCGCCCACAGAACCCAGCAGATCGCCGATAACGTGCATAAAAGCGCTTCTGACGTTCAGATTATCTTTTGCTTCACCTCTCGACAATATCCAAGCCACGATGATATTTATTATCAAACCGATGACAGAAATAATCATCATTCCTTTGCCGACAACGGTTACAGGCTCTGACAACCGCACAATCGCCTCTTTAAGGATAAATGCCGACAGCACTACCAGAACAATCCCGTTCAGGAGGGCGGCAAGTATCTCATAACGCTTGTACCCGTAGGTTTTTTTCGAATCGGCAGCCTTAGCTCCGAAAATCAAAGCCGATAAGCTTAATCCCAGAGCAACCGCATCGCTCAGCATATGACCTGCGTCGGAAATAAGGGCAAGGCTGTTCGTCAGGAATCCTCCGATAAATTCAATTACCATAAAGGATGCGATAAGTACAAAACTTATGGCAAGAGCTTTTTTATTTTTATTATGGGCATGTGAATGAGAATGCGAATGATTATGTTCATGATGTGCCATAACAACTGTATTTCTAAAATATATTAAACAAAAAACAAGGATAAAGATAATTCTTTTCCTTGTTTTAGTATATTTATTTAGAGTAATTTTAAACTATTTCGCCTAATCATTCATCGAAATAAGGAATTCGTCGTTGTTGACGGTTTTCTTGAGCCTTACTTCCAAGAACTGCATGGCTTCAACAGAGTTCATATCCGACAAGAAGTTACGCAATATCCACATTCTGTTAAGCGTATCGGGATCGAGCAGAAGATCGTCGCGGCGCGTACTTGAAGAGATAATATCGACGGCAGGGAAAATCCTCTTGTTCGACAATTTACGGTCGAGCTGCAATTCCATGTTACCTGTTCCTTTAAATTCTTCAAAGATCACATCGTCCATTTTCGATCCTGTTTCAGTCAATGCCGTAGCAATGATAGTAAGAGAACCACCGTTTTCGATGTTACGGGCAGCACCGAAGAAGCGTTTCGGTTTGTGAAGGGCATTTGCATCTACACCGCCTGTCAACACCTTGCCCGATGCAGGCTGAACGGTATTGTAAGCACGAGCAAGACGGGTTATGGAGTCTAACAGAATCACAACGTCATGCCCGCATTCAACCAAACGTTTTGCTTTGTTCAATACGATTTCCGCTATTTTCACATGGCGATCGGCAGGCTCATCGAATGTAGATGCGATCACTTCCGCATTCACGCTCCGTTCCATATCGGTAACTTCCTCAGGGCGTTCATCTATAAGCAACACAATCATATACACTTCGGGATGATTGTCCGCAATAGCGTTGGCTATATCTTTCAAGAGCGTGGTTTTACCTGTTTTAGGCTGCGCTACGATCAAGCCGCGTTGTCCTTTTCCTATCGGAGAAAAAAGATCCACTACACGGCATGAAAAATTATCGTTTTTACCTCTGGTAAGCTGGAATTTTTCGTTCGGGAACAGAGGTTTCAAGTGATCAAACGGTACGCGATCGCGAACATCTTCGGGATATCTTCCGTTGATTTTATCAACCTTTACAAGCGGGAAAAACTTCTCTCCTTCTTTTGGCGGACGGATAGGACCTTCGACTATATCTCCCGTTTTCAGTCCGAACAACCTTATCTGAGACTGTGATATATAAATATCGTCGGGCGACGACATATAATTGTAATCGGACGAACGAAGGAAGCCATAACCTTCCGACATTATTTCCAGAACACCTGTAGCGGACAAAATACCTTCAAACTCAAAGGGTTTTTCCTGCGGCTGGTTTCCGTTACCATTTTTCTGAGGCAACTGATTTCCGTTATTGCCGTTATTTTTAGGTTGGTTATTCTGAGGTTTCGGAGTTTCTTTTATTTTTTCGGGCAACTCCAATACGGACTCTTCAACTTCAACAGGCGATAATAAAGGCAATGAAGGCACGGGTTCTTTTTCCTCTTCTTCTCTTACTTTCTTCGAGCGAAAAACCAATTGAATAGGCTTTTGCTGTGCAGCTGCTTGTATTTGTTTTGGAGGAGTATTATTGTTGGGCGTTTGTTGTTTTTCAACAGGTGGCTTCTGTTCTACAACTGTTTTATTAACAGGTTCTTCTTTTTTAGGAGTTTTTGGCTCTTCAATTTTTTTATTTTCAGTTTTTTCCTTCTGAGGAGAGTTCTGGATATTCGGTTTAGTTTTATTTTCTTCAACCTTATTACTCTCTTTTTTAGGAGGAGTTGCGGTTTGTTCTGCTACGGTTTTAGATTCTCCTTTTTTAGACTCGGACTTTTTAGCAGAAGGTTTTTTCTTATCCGAGATTTTACTTTCAGTCTTATAACTGTCCGAATTTTTATTCTTGGATTCCAATATTGCCTGCTGATCGAGTATTTTATAAATAAGCTCTTCTTTTTTGAAAGCGTCGGGTCTTTTTATGCCTAATTCTTTAGCTAAAGTACGCAATTCGGTAGTAAGCTTTTCATTAAGCTCTAAAATGTTATATATACGCATGTATATTTTTATTGATTATTATATAAATAGTTAATTATTATTTTCGGTATTAACAAACAAGAAAATCACACCTTGAACAATTCATGCAAATTACATAAACTTAATTATCAAAAAGATTTATTGAAATTATCATCAAAAAGGATGTGGTATCTTCCTCTTAATTAAAACAATGATGCAAATATAAAAAACTTTTTTATAAAAATAGTTCGACAAAGACTTTTTTTAGCTAAAAACTTCTATTCGCAGCACTTCTTTTGTTTTATCCGTAACACGGAACCTGTTGTCGGAACGCATGCCAACGATCCATACAATACGATCGTCAGCCGAACAAAGCAGCCATACTTTGTCTTTATCAATAATACTCAGCTTATTATCCGAAAAATAATCGCTTAGCTTCTTGCTTCCTTTCATTCCGAACGGAACAAACCTGTCACCTTTTTCCATTTCCTTAAATGAAGCGGAAATTCAACTTTTGCCAGATCAGCGTACAATACATTATTTGATTTATCTATCGTAAAAGAATCGTCTTTAATTACCTTTTCTAATCTAATTTTAAAAGGATATGTTAATTCTTTTACGTCTTGTTCTATTTCATACTGATCATCTCCTACATCCTCTTTTTCGCTAAGAATATAACTATCCCTGTCCTTCAGCAAACAATAGGATTCAGAATAAAACTTTCTGCCCGAAACGTTGTCTTTCGCTGCATAAATATTATCTATCGTGTCGGAATTGAAACCGTAATGATGCAGTATCTCAAACAACACAGCTTTGGGTTCCGTACATGTTTCCAATTTGGGAATATTTATCAGTCTGCCGTCAAAAACTTCCTTTTTCGCATGCCCGACATAGGCATCGTAAATATTACTTACCTGTTGCAGATAAGACGCAGTGCGAAGAACGGACTTTTTTACGGACGGATTAATCGCTTCAAGTTCAGGAATAATATTCAGCCGCAATTTATTTCGGGTATAGATATCTTCATTATTGGTACTGTCCTCAACAAAAGGTATATTACGAAGTTTAGCGTACTCTATTATTTCTTCACGGTTTAAGCAAAGTAAAGGACGGACTATTTTTCCCGACTTGGGAGAAATACCCGTTAAACCGTGTATTCCGCTTCCACGGATCAGGTTGATAAGAAACGTTTCCACCGAATCGTCCTGATGATGTGCAATGGCAATTTTATTGACAGAAAGCTCCGAACCCAACCGCTCAAACCATTGGTATCGAAGCTCTCGGGCAGCCATTTCCAACGAAACGGACTTTTGTTTCATATACGAATATGTATCGAACGATTCTACATAGATTTGTAATCCGTTTTCAGAGCAATAGTTTTTGACAAAACGTTCATCCCGATCCGACTCTTCTCCCCGCAAATGAAAATTACAGTGCGCCACCATACAATCATATCCGAGCACAGAAAGTATATCGAGCAAAACCATCGAATCCACTCCTCCGCTTACTCCGACAATGATTTTTTCATTATCGTCCAAGAGGTTGTTTTCCGATATATATTTTTCTATTCTCTGAAGGATTTGCATAAAAACACAATACGTTATTTAACTTTGTCGCAGACGATCAGCACTTTTCTTTCATCAGCCAATGTAGTAGCAAATATATAAATTTCTCCGCCTTCTTTTATCATTGTCTTTCGGCGAATGTCATCCACACTGATCGGAAAGTTGCGAACCGTAACGTTGGCTTTCGGTATATCGCGAAGATTCTTCTTCAAATCGTTTTTCGAGAAACCGAATACGTTTTTTACCGAAAACACCCGCCCGGGAAACGATTCCAACAAATGATCGGATGTGTAAAGATGACTGTTAGTATGTAATTTATTTAGCGAAAAATCAAGCGAAACCGATTTGTAACCTCCTGCCTTCATTATAGACGCATTCGGCTCATACAGATATCTATCCACATCATCGGCATAAAGAGGTTGCGAACTTTTCTCACTCTCCCGATCAAAAGTATAACGCTCAATAGTTCCGTCATTTAACAAATTTACGCAACAAAAAGAACGGTCAGTATTTTTATCATCGCCTCTGACAAAAAGCAGTTCCTTACATTCATTATTAACGCTGACGACATGAACGGCATTTATATAATCGAGCGAATCCAATGCCAGAGAAATGTCGAGCATCGGCGAAAGCTTAATGATCGTCTGTTCAGACTTATTCAATAACAGATTTTTAATATCGTTCAGATCAGGCACACAATCTTCAATGCGGACTGTTCGGCTGCCTGACTTGTTGCGACGCGAAGGATCGATATAAATCGTATCGACAGGATTCATTTTCCTCAAATAAGATTCAGCATCGAGATTCACAACCTCAACATTTTCCAAACCAAAAGCTTTAAAATTATGGGATGCAAGTTCCGTCAGTTCCCTCTGTTTCTCTACATACACAGCATGTTCAAATTGTCTTGACATAAACGAAAAATCGACTCCCAAGCCTCCTGTCAAGTCAACAAATTCTCGCCCATTCTTACACAAAGAGGCTTTATATTCAGCTGTTTTCTCAGACGACGCCTGCTCTAAAGACAAATGTTTCGGATAAAGAACCTGAGGGTTGGCATACCATGAAGGAATTTTGCTTCGAGCTATTTTACGGGCATCAATTTGCGTTACGGCAAAATGGACATCTATATCAGGATAACGCGACGATTGCAGCATAAGCTGCCTGACACCGTCATTCTCATGCTCTCTTATAAATTGAAACGTTTTTTCGTCAACAATCATTTTATCTTGATAAAATCGCCCAACGAACTGCCTTTAACCGTTGAGTCGGGAAGTACAGGCTGCACAGAATCCTGAACAACGGTCGATTTTAATTTCGGCTTCAATCCGAGAAAATCTCTGAAATAATCGAAATTTTTCCTGTATATCAGACCAATCCCTTGTGTTTGTATCCCTTTTTCACCGATGAAAAAATATTTTTCGTTGTAATGATTGTATGCTTTCAATCGCCAAGTTCCCGAAGGATTGAGCAATACTTCCACGTCCACGTCGCTGATAAAGGCTTCTTTCGTTTGCGGATCGTCCCGATAACCGAAGTTTCCGTTAAGTAATACCCTGTTGTTTAATAACTGGCTTGAAAGCAACAACTCGACTTCAGTATAAGAATTCGTAGCATCGCCCGTACGGATATTGCTTCCGAACTGCCACCTGTCATCAATGTTACTCAACACTTTCGTCAACTGTGTGGAGAGAGTAGCCGAAGCCAGCGATGCCCAATCGGAACTTCTGTGATCGGGATTGGCGTAGTTAGGAGTATAGAACTTAGACAACAGCAACAGATAAACCATTTGACGGCTTATCATGTCCTCGTTGTTCATCAGGCTTTTCACCTGCCTCTGCACTTCGGGATCGGCGGAAGGCAACGCCACATCGAGCCCGATATTAGGATGTTGGAGCTCACCTGTCATGTTCAGAATACATTCCACGGGAACGCTTGTCTGCCCAGTGGTTTCAACCAGAGTGGCATCAAGATCGTACAGGTTTGCATTCAGTTTATAGATAGCCGACACGTTCAGGTTCGCCTGAAAAGGATCGCCTCTGAACAGGATTGAACCGCCGTTATCTATCTGAAATTTTCGTTCCACGATTTTCTGGAAGGTAAAATTATAGCTTCCGTTATTGATGACATAAGTACCGTAAAGTTTCGGATCGGTCTTCGTACCCCACACGAACTGCAATGCTCCGCTGCCCGCTCCGCGAAGAATATCACCGCCAACAGGATCCATTACCAACTCCACCGTGGCATCGGGAGTGGCATCGACATAGAAATTCATATTGATTTCCATATCGGAGTCGGTTTCAAATTTCCTCAGGTGTTTTCTTTCGCCGTTCTCGGATACCGAATCCTGCTGCGAAGGGTCTTCTTTATAGGTAATGAAGGAATACGTATTCACCGTTTCTTCCATAAAGTTCATCCGGACTTTTGTATCGGCTTCCGTTTTCAGTTGCGCATTAATCATTACGGAACGTTCGTCTCCGTTGATACTGCCTATTCCCGACGCAAAAACTTTGCCGAAAAACAAAGAATTTTGCGCTTCGGTGGCATTGTACAACATGAACTTTTTACCCGACAACTCTACATAATAAAGGAAGTTGGTAAAAAAGTCGTGCGAAACTTTTCCGCTGATTTTAGCCTCATTCTTCATCTGATCGTGGAAAGTAACATTATTGAAGTAAATAAGGTCTTCCTTCAGGTAAATAGTATCGGAGAAAGAGTATCTCGTATTCAGAAAGTTGATACCTAAACTTCCGTTGTCAATGTAGGCTTTGCCCGTTACCGTAACGTTGGAAAAATCTCCGTATAACTTCACTTTTCCGTTCCCTTTACCTTTTATGTCATTGAAAAGAGTGGATGCGTATTTGTTCAAAAACGCTATGTCAACCTGCTCGGAATCAAAATCTATCGAAAGCCTTTGCGTCACAGGATCTATGTAACCGTCAATATCTGTTTTTTTCTGTTGTTCATCCAGCAAAACTCCCGTTAAAAGAATATGATTAGTTTCTTCGTCAAGTTTACTGTGCAAATTGAGCGTCCCGAGCTTCGTATTATTAAAGCCGAAATTGTTAACGCCCAAGTCGACATTCAAATAGGGTTTATTCTCAACGCTGGAACAAGACACGGTTCCTGTCGCATATCCGCTGAAATTTAAGGCGTCAATCGCCAGCGTATTGAAAACATATTCAAGGTCAATATTTTTGAGGTTTATTTTCAAAACATCTTCGGGATTTTTATCGGAATATTTTCCGTCAATTGTTATCGACTGGGAACGGAAGCTATTATAAATATTAAGATCGTTTACGGACAACAGATCTTTGCTTAACAAAATGCTTGAATTGTCGATATGCCACAACGTATCGCTGATAACAACGTCTGAATAAGCCAGATCAATTCTTGTATCTAAACTTTTCGTTTCCTCGTTTCTGGAGAAATTAGTCAGGGCGTGGAATGTTCCCCTGAACTTTTTTTTACTGTCGTTCGTAAATTTCAACTTGGCATCTATGCTGTCGTTTCCGACAACAATATCGACATTGATGTCATTCTTGACATTTCCCTTTCCATCAACAATCCCCGACACCGTCGACATCATCTTTCCGTCCGAACTTTCGGCAAGAAAATAGCCCGATTTCATATTCATTCCGCCGACTTTGCCCGAAGGATAAAAAACTTCGAGGCGAAACCTGTCAAAGAGGTTATTATAGAATCCGATAATTTTCGCATCGCTGTAAACGACAAAAGGCAATGAAAGTACTTGGCTTAAAACAGAAGTATTCTTAACTGTGAAATTTAAAGTAAGATCGCTGTCTTTCACTTTCAGTTTTTCAGGGTTCTCTATATTAACGACAGAAGGCAGGTATCCGTTAAAAGTGCGTTTCAGGCTGGCTGCTATCGTCGTAAATGAATATTCGCCTCTTACCTCTCCGTTAATAATATCGGATTTTACGATCAACATACGATCGGGAGAAACGCCTCCTGCTTCGACATAGAACTTATCTAAAAATAAATGCGTGCCGTCGCGATAGAATGAAATAGAATCGACGCTCAGATAGCCCTGCATATCGTCTATTGTTTTTCCCGAGAAATTGGCGTCTACATTCAGCGACAGATAAGAGTTCTTATATTTTTCCGACAGATTAAGTTTTCCGGGCTGGAAGTTCTTGAGCCTTGCATTGAAATCAAGTTCGGGTTTCTCTTTCGACAGATCGAAAATACCGTTTATGTCCAAAAACACGTTTTCGTCGTCGATCAAAGCCTCGCCCTCGATCCTCATACCGTTGTATTTTCCGTTTACATCAATATTTTTATACGAATATTGTTTATAATCCAAACGGCTGACATGCCCTTTCACATCGCCTGTCATTTTACGCCCGATCCGTTTCTCAAGATCAATCAGCAGATCGAAAGACAGTTTATCCAGATCTTTATTATCAGCCAAATTCCCTATCTCAAAGTCGTTCGTATAAATCTTGCCTTTTATAGACGATTCTATATCTTTCCGTGGATTTATGCCGATAAACATATCGGTTCTGACAACACCCCTTCCGGTTTGCAACAAACCGTTGGCTTTAAGATTCTTCAAGAAACCTTTTACATCGCCGCTAAATGATGTATTTCCCAGATTTCGGACTTGCTTAGGTATAGACTTTTTATCAACTGAAAAATTATTTAATAAACTTTCCACTCCGTCGGGAGAAAAAGTCAACCTGTCCAGTTTACCGATCAGATACAGGCTGTCGCCGTTTAAGACATTTCTTACCGATGCGTTCGCAACCAAGTTCATCTTGTTGCCGTAGTCGAGTTTCAGGTTCGTCACCTTAAAATCGTCCAACAATCCCGAAATGTGCGTAGAAAAATAAATCCTGTCCTCAAAATTCCTGAGGGTTTTGGTAAATGCCGAAACGTCTTTAGGCGTTATATACGAAGATTGTATGTTGCAATCGAAAGAAATCCGATTCAAAGAGTCTTTGCCAAGATACAAGCCCGACAAATCAGCTTCACATTTAGTGAACGCAAGAAGGGATGAAGGCAATTCCAAACGGAAACCTTTAACCTGAAAACGGTTGTCATGCGAAATAACCCTTGCTATGAGGTTTTTTATTTGCACTCCGCTTTTCTCTTTCAGGTTCAAGCGTTTGATCTGTATATTCAGAGAATCTTTCTCTATTGATTTAAGAGCCAGACTTGCATTGAAATCGGAAACCCGAATGTGGTTCTTATCAAAAGCCAGATCTTCCTTGACGGGTTTATCTTTTATGTCGAAACTGAAGTTTCCGTTATTCAGAATAACGGAATTGATCCTCACATCGAAACTCATTTTATTTTCTTTATTATCCGGCTTAAAGGCATCTATAACAAACTGGATGTTGAGCGGAGCCGAAGAAGAGTCTTTCGAAAGGGTAATATCAAAATCATTCAGACGGATTGCGGTTATCACCACATTTTTCTTTATAAGCGGCAATAGCTGGATACTTCCGTAAATCTTTTCAGCCTTGAGTATCTGGTTGTTTTCCCTGTCGAGCAAATGAACGCCGTTGAGTTCCACGGTATTGAAAGGTTGTATATGAAGTTTCTCGATTGTGAGTTCCGTGTTCAATTTCTTTCTCAGATCGCTTACGACACGCTCCTTTATCGACTCCTGAACCGACGGCATATTCAAAAGTCCGAAAAGCAGGGCGACAACACCGAGTATGACGCCTAAAATACTTAAAGATATATACTTAAATGATCTTATAACCTCTCGATTTTACAACACACAAAGTTAAACAAAGCAAATTAAATAACTTTTCGATTTTCAGTTATTAAATGATAAAAAACACAAGAATATATTTCCGATATTAAGCTTTTTATCTTATTTTTCCAATAAATAAGTATTATACATATTTTTCACATACCAGAAAAACATAAAAAATATGGAAAAAGTAACGATTCCGGATGTTTTGGAGTGGGCAAAACAGTTTCTCGGAAAAGCAGAAAGTGAACTTACAGCCGACGAGGTGAAGGAACAAGCCAAATTTGCGTCTCTTATACAAACTCCCGCATCCAAAACCCTGTTGTCGAAACTCTTAGACGAATCGTCACAGATCCGTAACAACAAGAAGCTTTCGAAACGTATGAAAAAACTTTTCAAAGAATACGGAATACCAGATTTTTTCAGTTCGTCCGACAAAATGTTACTTAAAATGTTTACCGATTTCGGTTATCATTTCGACTTTATCGCAATGCCTATATTCAAAGACAGGTTGCGGAAGGAAACCGATAAAATCATTATTTCCGAAGAACGCCCTGCCCTGACACGGCATCTCGAAAAACGCTGGAAAGACGGAATCGGGCAGAATGTAAACCTTCTTGGCGAAGTGGTTTTGGGGGATAAAGAAGCCGAAAACCGCTATCAACATTATCTGGAAGCATTAACCGAACCCGATATAAACTATATCTCGATAAAACTGTCGGGGATATACGCCCAAATAAAACCGCTAAGCTACGAACAGAATAAAAAAGAACTCTGTGAACGCGTTGCCGCAATATATCAACAGGCGATAGATCATCCCTATACCGACAAAGGCGGCGTGAAGAAACCGAAATTTGTCAACCTCGACATGGAAGAATACAAAGATCTGGAACTCACGCTCGACGTTTTTTTCACGGTATTAAGTATGCCGCAATTCAGGAATTACATGGCAGGCATTGTTATTCAGGCTTATCTGCCCGATGCGCCCATTTATCAGGAACGACTTCTGGAATTTGCCAAGAAACGTGTTGCCGAAGGCGGATCGCCTTTAAAAATGCGGCTTGTAAAAGGTGCAAACCTGCAAATGGAAACAATCATTTCATCCATCAAAGGATGGGCTAACCCCATTCTGCACACAAAAGTAGAAGTGGACGCAAATTATATGCACATTCTCGACATTGCCCTCCAACCCGAAAATGCGGCTGCCGTTCATGTAGGAGTAGCTTCGCACAACTTCTTCACGATAGGATACGCCTACCTGTTGAGCCAGCAAAACAAAGTAGAGGACTGCGTAACGTTCGAGATGCTGGAAGGAATGGCAAACCATTTGCCCCGCGTGATGAAAAAACTTGGCAAGCAGATAATACTTTACACGCCCGTCGTCAAAAAAGAACATTTCCTGAATGCCGTTTCATATCTGGTACGCCGTCTTGACGAAAACACAGGAAAAGACAATTTCCTGAGCTATTCCTTCAACCTCAAATTGAACAGCGAGCAGTGGAATTTCCTCTCTCATCAGTTTGAAGAAGCCTATGCCCTGAAAGATAAAGTACATCCGACACAATACCGCACGCAGGACAGAAACAAAAAAGCCGAAGTGGACAAAGACATAAACACATTTCATAACGAACCAGACACCGATCTCGATCTGCCGCAAAACAGACAATGGGCTTTGGATAAATTAAAGAAATGGGAAACGGAAGTGAACGATAAAAACTTTGTCATCCCCGTTCAGATAGGCGACAGAGAAATAACGACAGACAACAAGAAAAAATACTTAGATCGAAGCCGCAACGATGACGTATGCTTCTGTGAAGCCAACCTGTCTTCATTGGAACAGGCAAAGGAAATCATCGGCATAGCCGAAAAAGACAACTCCAATTGGAGAAAAACCACGCTTAAAGAACGCAACGAAATACTACACAAAGTAGCGCAGAACCTCAGCGATAAACGGGGCGACCTGATCGGGTGTATGTCTGCCATAACAGGAAAAACCTTTACCGAAGGCGATGTTGAAGTTTCGGAAGCAACCGATTTCTGCCGCTTCTACCCTATCAGCATGCAGGCTTTTGAAGAACTCGAAACGGTTTCGTACAAACCCAAAGGCATTATACTGGTGATACCTCCGTGGAATTTTCCGCTGGCAATACCCGTAGGCGGAGTTGCAGCAGCACTCGCGGGAGGAAACACGGTTATACTGAAACCGGCTACCGTCGCGCTGCCAATCGCTTGGGAATTTGCAAAATGCTTCTGGGACGCAGGCGTTCCCCGTGATGCCCTGCAAGTGGTTTGTCCTGCCGAACGATCTACGCTCGACTATCTCACATCGCATCCGTCGGTAAAACATATCATCTTTACGGGAGGGACAGACACGGCTTTCAGGCTGTTGGAAAACAATCCGAAAACACCTCTGTCTGCCGAAACGGGAGGAAAAAACGCCATTATTCTCACCGCAAGCGGAGATCAGGACAGAGCCATTCAAAGCGTGGTAACATCCGCATTCAGTAACGCAGGGCAGAAATGTTCAGCCTGTTCGTTATTCATGGTTGAAAAAGACGTTTACAACGACGACGCTTTCAAATCGAAACTGAAAGATGCCGTCACAAGTATGCACACAGGCAGCGTCTGGAATCCCGACAATATTGTAGGACCAATGGTGACGAACAATAACGACAAGCTCCTTCATGCAATCGAAAACCTTGAAGAAGGCGAATCTTGGCTGGTGGCACCCGAATTTATCGACGAAAAACGGTATATACTCAAACCGACAGTAAAATGGGGAGTAACACCCGACAGCTATACTTTCCGAACAGAACTTTTCGCTCCTTTATTGTCAGTCGTATGCATAGACAACCTGCAACAGGGCATCGAATACGTGAACTCTCTCGATTATGGTTTGACGTCAGGGCTTCAAACTCTCGACGAAGAAGAATTATCGTTATGGAAAAACAGCATTGAAGCAGGCAACCTCTATATCAATCGCGGAATAACAGGTGCAATCGTACGCCGACAACCGTTCGGAGGCATGAAACTGTCCGCATTCGGAGGAGGAATCAAAGCAGGCGGACCAAATTACGTATCCTGTTTTCTGGAATTTGAGGAAAAAACAATAAAACCCGCTGCAAACGGAAAACTACCCGAATGTGACATTCCGATAGATGATTTACAGAGAGAACGTATCGGTTTTGCCATTGCAAGTTATCAGTCTGCATGGAATGATATTTTCTCAAAGGAAACAGATGTCAGCCATATCGTCGGCGAATCCAATACTTTCAGATATTTACCTCTAAAAAATTGCGCACTCAGGGTACAAAAAGAAGACGATCTGAACGACATATTATTAACCCTGTTCGCTGCCAACTCAACGCCGACGCCTGTAATCGTCAGCATCGACAACGAGAACGATAAGGTAGACATACTGGAAAGAGTAACGGTTGATATGCCCCTCATCAATCTGTTGATACAGGACGAAGAACAATTTGTGGACAATATGCACAAATATGAACGTATCCGCACTTGCTCAGGAAATATAGCCGATGTCATTTATGCGAAGGCTGCAAAACTGGGAAAACACATTGCAAACGAAAAACCGACTGTCGAAGGTCGATTGGAATTGCTTCACTACCTGAAGGAGCAGAGTATTGCATACGAATATCATCGCTACGGCAGTATATTTGAGGTAAAAAATTAAACAATTAATATAAAAAAAAATGAAAAAGAGAGTGTTGCGAAAAACGCTCTCTTTTTTTTATATAATAAACATATCATTATTTAAACTTTTAACTAAAATATAAGTCAATATACTATAATAATAAGCCAAATATATACGTTTTTATTGTTAAAACATATAAAATAATACCATTATGAAAAAACTATTATTCATAGACATCCCTATCTTATGTTGCTTAAAGAAATTTTCTTATCACTTTTCAAAAGAAGATATGAAAAATGCAGCCAAAGCCATGTATGTAGACAACGAAGCCGATAAAGAAATATACATGGATCAAATTAAGGATGAAGATCTGAAAAACGCGACTCAGGCAGCTACAGCAGACAATCATTCGGACAAAAAGGCATTTACGAATAAAATTAAAAACGAGGATCTAAAAAAACGCCATCCGGAATACAAATATCAATGATCATATAGATTACTGATGAATACTAAGCCTAATATTCAGTATAATAATATTAATGCGACATTGTCTTTTACCAGATCAATTCATTTTCGGACACGATCATATCCATTTTCACATCGTTGTCATCAGCAGGAATATGATCGAACAATTGAAAATCAAAACAAACACCGATTTTTACGGTTTTTTTCAGAAGGGGGGAGAAATCTGTCGTAATATCCTTTCCCTCTGCCCAGCCTGTTCATCTTTCTGTCAAAAGCCAAAGCGGGGACTATTACGGCATCGGCTCTATCGAGTTGAGTAAAATCTTCGCCTAAAGGCTCTTTTATGCCGTAAGCCGAAGTTGCATACTCCGTTTTATTATTAACAATTCTAAAAACCAGATCATTACCGACTACAACAGGCAAATAGAACTGCTTCCGATCTTTCCATTTATTTATAAAATTCAAAGTAGACACCTCATCTGGCATACTGCTGTAAATAAAAATATTCTTGGCGTCTTGAAATGCGCCTGTTATCTCCAGAACAGAAAAAACTTCTTCCGATTTCAAAACTAAATCTTGGGGAGAATAATCTTTTTTCAGTTTAGAAACCTGTAAACGTAAATCTGCTTTTGAGATTTGCTTTTTCAATATTAATCAGTTATTTAGATATGTTTTATTTTTAACCTTATCGGGCATAGCCAAGCCTTTTTTCATGAGCTCGGCAGCTCTGATAATAACGATGTCTTCCTGAGAAAGTACCTGATAGAAACCTTCATCGCCCAACATATTTCGGACAATATATGCCTGCAACTGGTTTTCTATCAGTTTCCGTGATTCTTCGATATAGTACGGACGCGGACGAATACCTTTACTGTCGGCCATGCTTACAAGATTATCCAACAAGGGTTGCTTTTGCAAATAACTCAAAAGGTTTTTCCAATCCTTAAAGCCGTTCAGCTTTTCCCTGTTTTTATCGGTATAACCGAATGCGTATTCATATATAAGCCCCGCATTTGCCAATTTGAGGTAATAAGAGTTCATACCCGTAGTATCTCTTGGGATAAACACATCGGACATAATTCCGTCATTTCCGTAAACAGGGCGTCCACCCAAAGTATGGAAAAGCGGAAAAGCATCCATCTTAATACTGTCCTGAGAATCAAATTCGCCACGCATATACCGGCGCATCAAGTCCTGATTGTAGTCGGACGAATTTCCCTTCTCATAAGCTTTCTGAATACATCTTCCCGACGGAGTATAATAGCGCGCAACGGTGAGCCGCAAAGCCGATCCGTCTTTAAACTGCCGCTGATCCTGCACCAAACCTTTTCCGAAAGAACGACGCCCGACAATCAACCCTCTGTCGGAATCCTGTATTGCACCCGAAAAGACTTCACTTGCCGAAGCACTGCCCTCATCTATGAGAATAATAAGCTGGTTTTCCTTACAAGTGCCTGATCCGTCAGCATAATACTCCTGACGCGGAAATGCGCGCCCTTCGGTATAAACAATCAGCTGATCGCGTTCCAGAAATTCATTAACCATTTGTATGGCAGCATTTAAAGAGCCACCTGTATTCTGACGCAAATCAATTATAAACGATTCGCATTTTTCGCTTTTCAATCTCGATATTGCCGAAATAAAATCGGAATAGGATGTATATGCAAAGCGGTTTATTTTGATATATCCCGTTTTGTTGTCAAGCATAAAGGCAGCGTCTATACTGCTTACGGGTACGCTTGCCCGCATTACTTTAATGCTGAGAGTATCCTGTTTTGAAGGACGCCACAGACCTAATTTCACACTCGTCCCGCTTTCTCCACGCAGATTGCGCATAACCTTATCGTTCGTGATGCCTTCTCCCGCAAAAAGGCTGTCGTTGACATACACGATCCTGTCGCCTGCCATAACTCCTGCCGCTTCGGAAGGACCTCCTTTTATAATGCTGACTACTACTATCGTATCTTTCTGCAGAATGAACTGAACGCCTATTCCGCTGAAATTGTCTTCAAGTTCATCGCCCATTTCCATCGCTTTGGCGGAAATATATACGGAATGAGGATCCAAACCCGAAACCAGATCGGGAATAGATCTTTCGACCAGTTCCTGAACATTTACGGTATCGACATACGAATCGCTGATGTATTCGAGTATTGCTTCGAGTTTATTCCCTCGGTTAAACAAACTATGGCGCGAATTGAAATTCGCAAAAATATTACCGATCAGAATACCAATGGCAATCCCAAAAGCAATCCACAATGGCAGCCATACATTAAATCTGTTACCTCTTTTTCCCATATATAGTGTTAAATCTTTTCTATGTCAATAAAAACGACTTCGATACCCGCCCTTTCCAATAAATCGCGTCCATCGGTTTTCGTATATGCCTGATTATAAACGACACGCCTTATGCCTGCCTGTATGATAAGTTTGGCACATTCGATACACGGCGACGATGTCACATACATAGTTGCGCCCATGCTGCTGTTGTTCGAACAAGCCACTTTGGTTATCGCATTAGCTTCGGCATGTAAAACATACGGTTTAGTAATATTGTTTTCGTCTTCGCAAATATTTTCAAAACCCGATGGAGTTCCGTTATATCCGTCGGAAATTATCATTTTATCTTTAACGATTATCGCACCTACCTGACGACGCCTGCAATAAGAGTTTTCCGCCCATATCATAGCCATCCGCAAATAGCGGCTGTCGAGAAGATGCTGTTTTTCTTTTTCGCTCATAATGCAAAATCAAAAAAATTTAGCACCAAATTTACACAATTATAGCTCATTATGTATCACAAAACAGAAAAGAATTCACAAACATTATGCGAATTCTTTTCCGTTTATATAATCTTTTGAAACTTTGCTAAATCGAAAGGATTTTCAGCGTATTCATCAATCCTTCGGGCAGCGGTTTGTTTTTCTTGATAGCCTTCGAAAAGGGCACATACACGATCTCATCGTTCTGTATCCCGATCATAACGTTACGTTGATCATCATTCAGCGCGTCTATTGCCGCAGCGCCCATGCGGCTGGCCAATATACGGTCGTTAGCAGTAGGCGAACCTCCTCGCTGAACGTGTCCCAGTATCGTCACACGCACATCGTATTCGGGATATTCAGTCCTTACACGTTCGGCAATTGCCATTGCACCGCCTGTTATATCGCCTTCGGTTACAAGGACGAGGCTACTGTTTTTGCTTTTCCTAAGTCCGTGAGATATGAGTTCTGCCAACTGGTCTTTTTGCATCGCGACTTCAGGGATGATGGCGGCTTCGGCGCCCGAAGCGATAGCTCCGTTCAAACAAAGAAATCCGCATTCCCTGCCCATAACTTCGATAACGAACAACCGTTCGTGGGAAGACGCGGTATCCCTGATCTTATCGACAGCCTCCATAATTGTATTCAATGCCGTATCATAACCTATGGTAGTATCCGTACCGAGCAGGTCGTTATCTATCGTACCCGGAAGCCCGATGATCGGATAATTGAATTCCTGCGCAAAAATACGCGCACCTGTTAACGATCCGTCTCCGCCTATAACAACCAAAGCATCTATGCCTTCACGCATCAAGGCTTCATGGGCTACTTTTCGCCCTTCGGGCGTCGTGAACTCCTGACATCTTGCCGTTTTCAGCACAGTTCCGCCTTGCTGAATAATGTTACTTACAGAATTTGTTTTGAAAGGGATTATCTCATCATAGATAAGACCTCTGTACCCTCTCATAATTCCTTTGACAGTCATCCCGTTATAGATGGCTGCTCTGGTTACGGCACGTATAGCCGCATTCATCCCGGGAGCATCGCCTCCGGATGTTAATATGCCAATGCACTTAATAGTAGCCATAGTTTATATTTTGATAATCTTATTTACCTTGTTTCAATGTATTTATATACTTCTCCACTTCTTCCATCTGCCATTTAGGCGTTGAAGTAGCACCGCAAATACCGATGGAAATTCCGTCCTTTATCAGTGCAGGATCAATTTCGGAAGGTGAAGATACAAAATAAGAATTAGAATTGTGCTTTTTACATTCGGCAAATAATACTTTTCCGTTCGAACTTTTTTGTCCTGCGACGAAAAATATCAGATCGTGTGCCAACGCAAAATCCTTTATGTTAGGAATCCTGTTCGAAACCTGCCGGCAGATCGTATCGAAATATTCGAATTTCGTATCATCCGCCATACGGTTCTCGATCAATTCTATTATTTCCCTGAACCCGTCCAAAGGTTTTGTTGTTTGTGAAAACAAACATATATTTTTCGTGAAATCGAGTTTGTCAAGATCGTCTTTGCTCTCTATAATAATGGCATCGGAATTTGTCTGCCCGATCAGCCCGTTCACCTCGGCATGTCCTTTTTTACCGTAAATAACGATTTGCGTATTGTTAGAAACCTCGCTTTCGTATTTGTCGTGTATTTTCTTTTGAAGCCTCAACACAACAGGGCAAGAGGCATCAATTATCTCGATGTTATTCCGTTTGGCTGTTTCGTACGTGGAAGGCGGTTCGCCGTGGGCACGCAAAAGAACTTTTACGTTTTTCAATTGTGCAAACTCTTCATGGTTAATGGTTTTAAGTCCCATTTTAGCCAGACGGTCAACTTCCAGATTGTTGTGCACAATATCGCCTAAACAGTATAAAGTTCCGCCTTTTTCAAGCTCTTCTTCCGCCTTTTTTATCGCATTTACGACTCCGAAACAAAAGCCTGATTTTTGATCAATCTCTATTTTATTGCTCATTTATAACCTCATTATATCTGTCCAAAAGCCACTGCATCTGTTCTTCCACCGTCAAGTCGGTATTGTCAAGAACAATTGCGTCATCAGCTTTTCTGAGGGGACTTTCAGCCCGGTGCTGATCAATATAATCCCTCTTTTCTATATTTTCCAGAACTTCCTCCAGTGTCGCCTTCACTCCTTTCGATTCCAATTCTTTCAACCGGCGTTGCGCTCTCACCTGCGGAGATGCCGTAACAAATATTTTCAGTTCCGCATTCGGAAACACAACCGTTCCGATATCGCGCCCATCCATCACAATACCTTTCGATTCGCCCATCCGTTGCTGCTGGCAAACCATTTGCCTGCGGACAAGCCTACCGCACTGACAATGCTCACTTTATCCGAAACCTCCATGCTTCTTATCTTCTCCTCGACATTCACTCCATCCAGATATGTTTCGGGACAGGAAGTCTGAGGATTGAGCCGAAAACACACTTCTATATTTTGTATGGATTCTTTCAATTTCTCTTCATCCAGATTACCTTCCGTACTGAAAAGGTTGTTTTGCAGGCAAAACAGGGTTACTGCCCTGTACATGGCTCCGCTGTCTATATAAATATAATTTATCCGTTTTGCCAGCTGGCGCGCCATCGTACTTTTTCCGCAAGACGAGAAACCGTCTATTGCCACTACAATCTTTTTCATACAAATATACATTGGTAAACAAAACAAACATTATGAATGTTCGCCTGCAAAACTATAAAATATAATAATGAAATTATAATTTTGATAAGTCAAAAGACAAACTAAAATGATAGGAAGTAGCGTCGGGATGATATTGGGCAAACGAAAAGCCTATGTTGAAGCGTTTTACGCGGACTCCGGCTCCCAGATTCCAGCCGCCCCACTTGTTGCCGTCCTGAATTTTCAGATCGGAATGTACCTTCGGGCTATAGCCCACTCCCAGCCAAAGGTTCTCGGTAGGGATCACATCCAGTCCGAATACAAGATGTTTCGTGAATGTCTTGAAAAAACTGTCTTCATCGTCATTAATGCCGTTCGCCTTATTCACCTTCTCAAATTTCCATTGATTGAGGTAAATACCCGTTACCGAAAGACGAAGAGGAGAATGTCCCAAACGTTTTGTCAGTCCAAGCTGAACGTCCCAAGGAAGGCTTACCCTCTTTTCATTGTAAGCGGAAAGCTGAGCACCGACGTTTTTTATGGCAAGTCCCGCCGAAAAGCTCTTGTCCTTATTATAATAACTCAAGCCGACATCAACGCCTATTGCGGTAGATGAATAAGAATCTATCGAAGAATAAAGGAATTTCATTGCAACGCCGCCCCGTAAAAACGGAGTAAGATCGCGGCTGTAAACACCATTCAGCACCCATTCTTTAGCTGAAAAATTTCCGTCGGCTTCATTCTCTGCCGAAGCCTGTTTCATATCTCCGTAATCGAGATAGCTAAGCCCTACGGCAAATGTGCTCAGTTCATTTATCGACTTCCCGAAAATAGCGCTTCCGTATCCGATGTCTGCTATGTAAGACATATAGTTGACATTTACGTTCATGTTCATTTCTTCTCCCAGCAAAGCAGGATTATGAAACACGAGGGAAATATCGTTATCCACCAGCGAAACGTTGCTGCCGCCCAAAGCGTTGACATGCGTGGAAGTCGGCAAATTCAGAAACCTGTACACTTTTTCTCCTTCCTGCGCGTAAGAAATAAAGGGGATGCAAACAAGAAGAAGCGTTATATAAATTAACAAACGATTTGTCATTATTACATTGATTGTTTTTTGTCCGAAAAACGAAAGCAAATATATGCTTATTATTCTATTTACAATATATCTGTTTTTAATAACAACGGATGTTTTCGAAAAAGATTTTATCCGAAGCAAAGTTTATTTGTTCTTTTTCACAGGCTCAGTCATATTTTTTTAACTTTGCGTAAACGAAAAAAGCATATAGACCGCAAATAACAAATGAATTTAGAGCTTTTCATAGCCAGACGAATCTATCGGGGAAATAATTCGGGAAACAAAGTTTCTTCGCCTGCCATAAAAATAGCCATCGCAGGGATAGCTCTGGGAATTACGGCTATGATACTGTCCGTTTGCATCGTCATAGGCTTTAAGAAAGGCATTCGGGACAAAATATCGGGGTTCACTTCTCATATTCAGATCACCAATTTCGACTTCAACTCGACTTACGAAACCAATCCTATATGCGTCAGCGACTCTCTGCTGAACGAACTCAAAAACAGGGATGACGTAGCACATGTAGAAACTTTCGCCACCATATCGGGCATTATCAAAACCGAAGAGGATTTTCAGGGAATTGTACTGAAAGGCGTAGGGAAAGATTATGACTGGAAGTTTTTTCAGGAAAACCTTGTGGAAGGACAAATACTCAATTCAAAAGACAGCATCAATCCCAACGATGTTATTATATCAAAATACATAGCCGATAAACTCGGGCTGAAATTGGGCGATGCGTTCATTACCTATTTCGTGCAGGAACCTATCAGAACCCGCAAGTTCAATATTGTCGGCATCTATTCCACGAATTTTGAGGATTACGACAAAATGTATGTTATAATAAACATCGAAACCGTCCGCAAACTCAACAACTGGGAAACGGATCAGGTAAGCGGAATCGAATTGTATGTAAAAGATTTTGACAAGATAGACGAAGTCAGGCAGGATTTGTTTTTCGATATGGCTTCTTATCACGACAGAGCGGGCAATTCTTTTTTCACCCGATCTGTCAAGGACATGAATCCGATGATATTCAGCTGGCTCGGATTGCTCGATATGAACGTCTGGATCATCATTATTCTGATGATACTGGTGTCGGGCGTCACCATGATTTCGGGCTTACTCATACTGATACTCGAACGAACCAATATGATCGGTATAATGAAAGCTCTGGGGGCAAGCAATTTCAGCATCCGCAAAGTATTTCTTTACGTATCTTCTTTCCTGATACTCAAGGGCATGATATACGGAAATGTTATCGCCCTTGCGATATGCTTTATTCAAAAACAATTCGGCATATTGAAACTGAACCCTTCAACCTATTACATATCGGAAGTACCTGTGGAACTGAATGTTGTCTACATTCTACTAATAAACATCGGCGCGTTTCTCGCCGCAATGCTGATGATGGTAGGTCCGTCATATCTGATAGCGCGGATATCTCCCGCAAAATCTATACGCTTCGAATAATATCTTTATCTGGCAATGTTCAGAAACCCGATAAGGCTGTCGTAACGGGCTCCGGGAACACGATAATAGACATAAATCTGATATTCGTTTTCCGTTTCGTAATAATTGCCTTCCACGTCGGCAGTCGAATACTCGCCCTTGCCTTTGCTTGTCAGATACTGATAGTTGTAGATTCCCTGCTTTAGCATCAGTGTCAAATTATATTCTTCGCGAGTATGATCGTATTTCATAAGGTAACTGTTGTCAAACCTGTCACCCGTGAAGCGTCCGTTCAGATATACGTTTTCGATAAAAGGATATTCAGCTTCAAGCGTAAAATGCACGAAAAAGTAATCGGCATCCGTATCGCTGTCCGATCCTTCCGCATTGCGGATAAAAAAACTTTCCGTCCTGATCCTCATCGTATATATACCTCGTGTTTGCCCTTATCTTATCGGGTACTACGTAAGCGTTGTAAAAAAGGACGGTTGTACTCCATGTGATAAATACGAAGCCCGTTGTAACGGGAACTCGGCATGTCGAATCGCCGGTATTCGTTTCCTGCGGGAAATATCAGATCCCTGTTCTGTTCATATACCAAGCGGCTCGGTTGAATAAAAGTAGGCTTAACATCGGTTTTCTGATTGTCCTGTCTCTCGTTTTGCCTCACAAATATTTTCAGATCGCTGTAAGGATCGTTTATATTCAGTCCCTTATGATTGAGTATAAAAGAAATCTGCTGATGCGATTTATTGGAATCAATAAGGGTGTTGGAGGACATATTGCCAGCAATAACAATTTGAGGATCGACAACAGAAAAACGCGCGCTCAGCATCACATTGTCGCGATTATCTTCTTCGTAAACCAAAACCGCATAATTGCCCGACGCCTTAAACCGCAAAATATCCTGATTGGGGATTATCAAACGGAAGTTGGTATATTCCACTGTCGTATTCATGGAAGCCGCATAATCTTCGATCAGGTTATCATTGAAACCGTCGAGATATTCGATCTCGGAAAGAGACGATTGCGTCCAGTCAGCATTACAGTGTATGATCTTATAACGCAATCGGTTGAACGAATCTTCTGAAATTCTGTCAAAGCCGAGTTGTATATAATCGCCCGAATTTATTTCAATAACAGGCGATTGCTGCCAATCGCCGTTTTTGAGTACCTGTATGGTATGTATCTCGTCGGACAAAGGCTCTGTCTGATAAACCTGAGCATTGGCAATTACGGAAAACGGGAGAAGAAGAAAAAATATCCAATATTTCATTACAAGATCGTATTAATATCATGAGTAATGAAACAAATATAATAATTTCAGGAAGATAAGGCTCTTTTCTTTGCCAAAAATTCTTTTATTCCGCCGATATGCTCCCTCACCCTCTTATCGGAAAACTCATAAACTTTCGTAACCAATCCGTCAAGAAAATCACGATCGTGCGAAACCAAGATAACCGTTCCGTCATAGTCGAGCAACGCGTTCTTCAGCACTTCTTTCGTTTTCAGATCGAGGTGATTGGTAGGCTCATCGAGAATAAGCAGGTTGACAGGTTCGAGCAAAAGTTTGATCATCGCCAGACGGGTACGTTCACCGCCCGAAAGCACTTTCACCTTCTTGTCCGAATCTTCTTTGTTGAACATGAAAGCGCCCAGAATGTTGCGGATCTGGGTACGGATATCGCCTTCGGCAACCCTGTCTATCGTTTCGAAAACAGTCAGATCCTCATCAAGCAACTGAGCCTGATTCTGAGCAAAATACCCTACCCTTACATTATGCCCCAACATAATAGAGCCATCGTAAGGCGTTTCGCCCATAACGCATTTAACGAAAGTCGATTTTCCCTCGCCGTTCTTCCCCGCAAGAGCTATTTTTTCGCCGCGGGAAATCATAAGGCTTGCATTCTCGAACACAAGGTAATCGTCATACTTTTTGGTAACTCCGTCAACGGTCAACGGATAATTCCCCGAACGCGTGGCAGGCTGAAAACGTATGCGGACTGACGAACGATCTTCTTCGTCGATCTCCACACGTTCCATTTTCTCAAGCTGACGTACGCGGCTTTGTACCAAAGTGGCTTTTGCCGCCTGTGCCCGAAAACGTTCGATAAATTCCTCCATTTCCTTTATCTGGCGTTGCTGCGCTTCATAGGCATGGATCTGTTGCTGACGCCTTTCCTGCCGAAGTTCGAGATATTTAGTATAGTTTACCTTATAGTCATATATGCGTCCCAATGTTAGTTCAATGGTACGCGTAGTCACAGCATCTATAAATGCCCTGTCGTGCGAAATCAGCACTACGGCATTGGCTTGTGTAGAAATAAATTCCTCGAGCCACCCGATAGACTCAATGTCAAGGTGATTGGTCGGTTCATCGAGCAACATCACATCGGGATTCCTCAACAAAAGTTTTGCCAGTTCGATACGCATACGCCAGCCTCCGCTGAATTCGCTTGTCGGACGATCGAGATCGGTTCGTTTAAACCCTAATCCCATTAATATTTTCTCAACTTCACCTTCAAAATTAACGCCTTCTACAATAGCCAGACGCTCGTGAGCATGCGTGAAATCGTCAATCAATTTCGCATAGCTGTCCGATTCGTAATCGGTACGCGTTTCGAGTTGTTTGTTCATCTCCTCGATCTTGGCTTCCAGATCAAAGATATGCGAGAAAGCCTGTGAAGCTTCCTCACGGACAGTCCGCTCGTCCGATACCTGCATCACCTGCGGAAGATAACCGACAGTCATCCCGTCAGGTCCTGTAACAGTGCCTTTATAGTTATGATTGACTCCTGCCAGTATTTTCAGCATAGTACTTTTTCCCGCGCCGTTTTTACCGACAAGGGCAATCCTGTCTTTATTATTTATGATAAAATTTATATTGTCGAACAGGATTCTACCTCCCAATTCGACATGCAATCCCTCTACAATTAACATCCGTTGTTTATGGTTTTCTTCAAAATTAAGGGTGCAAAGGTATAAATTTCGGGCAACTATTTCATATCCCACCTTAAATAAAAAAGGCAGTAATATATTTACTGCCTTTTTTGTGAAAGTTTTATATTTAAAATTTAATAAGCATCGGGGAAACCATACTCATTATGTAGTGTTCCTTTCGATCTCGAAATTTCGGAAGCAGGCAAAGGCAAAATATAGCGGGGAGGTTTTCCTGCCGAATAATCGGAAGGCAGATATCCGCCGAACAAACCTTTTTCCTGTGGTATCCAGCTATCTTTCTGATCTACAATATCCACAGCCCAGCTTGTTTTTTTATAACCCTGACCTTCCAATGTCGCTATTTCAGAAGTTGTAAGAGGTTTAAACAGACCTTGAATAGCAAGGTTGGTACAATTATCAGCACCCACATATTTACCTCCAGTCCAACCTCCATAGTTACCTCTCCAACCCGGAAATTTGAAAGGATATAACTGGCTTGTTTCAGAAACATCACAATTTTCGGTAAGCATATTCGTCAAGCCAATCAATTTAGTATCTGCCCATTTAACACTCTTTGTCCAGATATAATTCGATATGACATTGCCGTTCGGGAAAGTATATGAGCCGCTGGTTTCCAAACTTGTAACTATATTCTGCATTTGAAGTTGAAGTTCATTGATTTTTTCACCCAAAATACCCCAACGTACAAGATCGAATCTTCTGGCTCCTTCGCCTGCCAATTCAAGTTTGCGTTCGTCCTGTATTGCTTCCAAAAGAGCATCGCCCGTTTTTGAACCGACATAATTCGTAACAAGGTTAGCATAGTCAGGATCAGCAGGATCAAATGCACGTTGACGAACTTTCAGCAGTTCCGCCTGAGCAGCAGGATCGTTTCCGAGAACCTGATAGGTTTCGGCAAGCAACAACAATATATCGGCATATCTCATATAAGGAGCATTAATACCTGTCTGGCGAGAAGTTGCCGCTGCAGGATTTTTCATTCGGGACTGATCCCATTTATTCAGTGCAATACCGCCTTTTGCCGTACTTCCTTTCTGGAAAGAAATCATCATCTCGCTTCCGGTTCCGCTGTTAGCCGTTACGGCAACAGTCACGTCGCGTCGCAAATCTTTAGGGTTGAAATCCCCGTAATAAAACGTCGGATAAAAACGCATCTGTCCGTAAGCTTTGCCCGGGAATCCTGTATTTGAAGAAACAGCCGAAGGACGACCGAACGCATAAGGACGTTCATTCTGAATACCTGACGTCTGAGCTACTTCATATATAGCCTCTTGACTAACTTCCAGATCCATCATTTTTTGGAATACCAATTGGAACGGGTTTGGGGAAGTTCTGTCGTCCTTTGTTATAAGTGATGCTCCCGAATTGTCGCGGCATTTTTCAAGATATTCGCGGGCTACTTCATAATATGTTTTGTAGTCTCCTCTGCGTACCATTTTACCCCAAGTTCCGTCGGACTGAATAACATTATCTCCGCTTTGCGGTTCATAGCCTGCAGGACGGAGGGAATAACCTCCGCGAACAAGAGCCAGCCTTCCTATTAAACCTTGTACATATCCGCGTGTCATGCGTTCGGCATTATATCCGCCCTGTCCCAGATAATACATCAAAGGTTCTGCTTTTCTTAAGGCTTCAATTTCACTTTCCTGTATAACATCGCGGCTTGTAGCACCCACGCCTTCATAGTCTTTCTTACTTCTCATCGGTTTTGTTATGTAAGGAACTTCACCCCACATACGAGTCAGTTCGTAATAAAGAGTGGCGCGCAATGCCAAAGCTTCACCGTAAATTGTAGTTGCTTTGGAAGGCGCGGTTTTATCAATACTCTGAAAGAAAGGGCTGTTGTCCAAGCCTTCAATGATATTGTTACACAGATTAATTATGTGATACAGGGAATTCCACTGTCCGTTGTCAATATTGTCATTTTTATTAACCACTGAATTAACTCCAACCAAACTGTTGCCCGGATACAGGTAGTTAATTATGTAGCGCCCACCGCCGGAAACAGGATTTTCAGGACCTAATTCTATATCGGAACCGACAGCTATTACTTCATAAAAAAGGAAATTCGAATGAATACTTCCATAATTCTGAAATGCACCATAGGCTCCCAACATAGCTTTTTCTGCTTCAACATCAGAACCGAACACAAATTCGGGCTGGAGTTGAGAATTCGATTTTACGTCCAGATAGTCGTCGCACGACCAAAGAATCGGGACTAATGCTATTAATAGATATATTATTTTTGTCTTCATATAATTATTCTTTTATTATTAAAAACTAAGATTAACGCCAAAAGTAAATGTCCTTGCTTTCGGATACGACCCAAAATCCAATCCCGGAAGAGGCAGGCTTGTAGCATAGTTGTTATCGCCTGTATCTACTTCAGGATCATATCCCGAATAATCAGTCCATATCCATACGTTGTAAACCGTAGCATAGACCCTTAGTTTTTCCACCATGAATTTTCTGGTAAGTTTGGCAGGAAGGGTATAACCGACCGTTATATTGTTAAGACGTAAGAAAGATCCGTCTTCAACGGCTTCACTCGTTGTTACCGGTTGTTCATGATAAGGCATGTATGTACGTGCATTTTTATTTAATTCATTCAATACGTTAGGATCGGTAACTTTTACGAGTTGTCCGTTCTGAACATCGAATATACGGTATCTGTTTTCAAAGCTTTTATTCCAGTTTCTGTAGAGTGTCTTAGCTCCATAGGAATTGACCACTTTGTCTATATTAAGTACGTCATTTCCGTACGACCAGTTAAATCCTACAAGGAAATCAAAGCCTTTGTACATACCGCTGAGATTAAAACCTCCGATGTGATCGGGATTGGTGTCACCAATTTTCACAACATCTTCAGCCTCGTTTATTTCCGTACCTGTTCCACTCATTTTCTTAAATTTGATCTTACCCGGATATGCTCCGTTAGGAACGCTTCCGACAATTTTGGAATTGTTTGCCACATCCGGCTTTAGAGTATAAACACCTGTTGCAGTATCATAGTTAAAATCGTCTGTCGTGTACCATCCGTCGTATACATAACCCCGTATTTCTCCGAACGATCCGCCTTTTCTCATCATATATTCGTTTGTCGCATTAGTCGATCCCCAAGCACTGGAATAGGTGATCATATCATTATCAGCCAATTTCAGGATTTTGTTTTTATTAAAGCTTATATTAAAGTTAGCCGATAGAGTAAAATCCTTCTTACGGATAATATCGCCGCCGACAGCGAACTCGACACCTTGATTGCGGGTCTTGCCTATATTTTCCATCATTCTGGTATATCCTGTGAATCCGGGAATAAAGTTTGGAACAAGTAAATTGTCAGTAGTATTTCTATAAAAATCCAAAGCTCCGAATACGCGTCCGTTCAGGAAACTGTAATCCACGCCTATGTTGCGTGTAACCGTAGTTTCCCATTTTAAGTCGCGGTTAGGCATATAACTGTTGTTATTAAGGTCATAACCGGGCTGTAAACTGTTGTTTATAGAATAAAGATAGCGGTTGTCCGTAATCGGAATATAAATACTTTTCCATAATCCCGAATTAACGCGGTTATTACCTACTTCTCCATAGCTCAAACGCACTTTCAGATTGTCGATCCAGCTTCTTGTACTTTCCATAAAAGACTCGTCAGACAATCGCCAAGCCAATGCCGCCGCGGGGAAAAATCCCCATTGGTTTCCGGGTCTGAACTTTGTCGAACCGTCTGCACGGAAAGTCGCTGTTAACAGATATCTGTCTTTGAATGAATAATTCACACGTCCGAAGAAAGACACAAGCCTTTCAGGTTCGGCATTTACAGTTGATATCTGAGGTTCGTAGTTTATCCCCTGAACCTTATACATTCCCATCATGGCAAAAGCTCTTTTCGCATCAAAAGTTTCAGGAAAGCCCTGAACGGATATTGAAGTCGATTTATCTCCTTCTCTAAAGGCAGATAATTCTTGTCCAAGCAATACTCCTAAACGGTGATCGTCACCCAAGTTAGAGAAATTATAATTTAAAGTATTCACATAACGATAGCCATAATACTCGTTTTTATTAATCCGGGCCATGCTTCCGTTTGAACCCAATATAGCGGAACGGTAAGTGCGTCCTTCGAAATAATATTCGTCGCTCCATGTCTTATTAACACCAAGTTCAGTTTTATAAGTCAAGTCTTTCAGTATATCCCATGTCAAAGCTACATTCGCCCTGAAGTTTTTCCAGTTTCTCTTATTATAAACGTCATTAACGATAGTAACAGGATCATAGTCTTTCCCGATATACAGTTGATACATATTCAAATCAGTATTGCTATCGCTTATATCTCCGAGAGGTGTTACAGGAATATAACGCAAAGCGCGCGTGATGTTAGTACCTTGCCCGTTCCTGTAGCCTTCATCTCCGAAAGCAGTTCTGTCAGAATAACGTGCATCGAAATCGAGTTTAAGGGTATTGCTTATAGTTTGCGATATTTTAGCCATTAAATTGACTTTCTTCAAAGAAGAATTAATCTTCAATCCTTCATCGTTCAAATAGTTGAAAGAAAGGCTGTATTTGGTTTTTTCACTTCCGCCCGATATGCCTATATTGTGCGACTGGCTGAAAGCGTTGTCTATAATTTCCTTTTCGGCACTGCGTCCCTTCATGTTTTTATATGCATCTATCCCTGACGGATTGTTAATGGCAATACCTGCACCATTGTTCCAATTGGTATAATCGCCTATACCCATGGCGCGAGCCCAAGCGGTTCCGTTGTTTGTATTAAAAAGCGTGGCATACTCCCAGTTTGCCAGAACATATTCGTAAGGGTTCATCATATCATGGCGTTCCGTCGGGTTTTTAAGCTGAACGTAACCGTCATAAGTAATGGAAAGTTTTCCTCCCTTCGGAGTTTTAGTAGTAACCAGCACTACGCCGTTCGCTCCACGGGCACCGTAGATTGCAGTGGAAGAAGCATCTTTCAAGATGTCGATACTTGCAATCTGATCCGCAGGAATATCATCGATGTTATTCACGGGAAAACCATCCACAATGTAAAGAGGATCGTTCGATTGTGTGATGGAAGTACCTCCGCGAACGCGGATTTTCATGGATGCATCGGGACGCCCGTCCATTGAAACAATGCTTACTCCCGGCATTCTTCCCTGAAGAGCCTGAGCCACATTAGAAACAGGAGCCACTGCAATATCTTCTGCCGTCACAGAAGAAATAGATCCGGTCAGATCCCGTCTTTTCTGAACTCCGTAACCGATCACAACAACGTCGTCAAGAGCAACGGCTTCGTCCTGAAGGACTACGTTAATAACGCTCCTGCCGTCTACTTTAACATCCTGTGTAACCATTCCTATATAGGAAAATACTATTGTTGCGTCTTTAGGTACACTTATGGTATAATTTCCGTCTAAATCGGTCATTACACCATTTGTAGTTCCCTTTTGCGCAACTGACGCACCGATCACAGCCAAACCGCCTTTATCGGTAACTTGTCCGCTCAATGTTATATTCTGAGCTGCCGCAGTAAATGAGACCATTGACAAAAAGACAATCAACAGCCAAATAATACTTGTTTTTTGTTTCTTAGAATTTCTTCCCATGTGTCTAGATTAAGGGTTTAAATAATAATTAATATATCGACGGTAAAATTAACTTGGCTTATATTATATGAAAGGGGATAATTTGGGATAATATAGGGGAATTTTTACATGAAACAATCTGACAGAATATATACACAAAATATATAATCATCTTATAAACAGATAATTAAATAGATTAATGATATTTTAACAATTTAACTTTAACAATTTAAAAAAACAAAAAACATGAACATGCGTATGGTTTCTTATACTTGTTAATTTTTTTATATTTTTGTAATCTGTTAAGAAACGATAAAGCAACACCCCACTGTTTAACATACAAATTAAGAAATGGGTACGAAAGCAATAAAAATGAAAAACAGTTTAAAAGGGCTTCTGAAAAACGAGAAATCAGGAGGGCTGTTGCTCATCGTTTGTACTCTTATTTCCTTGCTTTTGGCAAATTCGGGCTTACAATCGGATTATTTATCCGTCTGGAGTTTTCAGATAGGAAGCCACAGTTTCGAACATTGGATAAACGACGGGTTGATGGCTGTCTTTTTTCTCTTAGTCGGGCTCGAACTGATACAAGAGATATACGAAGGTGAACTCTCGAACCTGAAAACCGCCCTCTTGCCTTTATCGGGAGCATTAGGCGGAATGCTTGTCCCTGCATCTATCTATCTGGCATTCAACTATGGCACAAATACTCAGTCGGGATTCGGGATTCCGATGGCAACCGATATAGCATTTGCCTTAGGTATTTTGTCTCTGTTGGGAAACAGAGTACCCGTATCGTTGAAGGTTTTTCTGGCAGCTTTAGCCGTTATTGACGACTTGGGGGCAATATTGGTAATAGCCGTATTCTACACCTCCGCAATCTCATGGATTAATCTTATCGCCGCCCTGTCCATTTTTGTTTTGCTGCTATTACTGAGTAAAGTTTTGAAAATAAACAACCTTATTCCTTATATAACAGGGGGTATCCTTATGTGGTATTTTATGCTGAACTCGGGTGTTCACGCCACGATAGCGGGAGTGTTACTGGCAATAACGATCCCGATAAAGAAAAGAGATACACATTGCCTTTCTTACAAAATGCAGCATTGGCTACACTATCCTGTTTCATTCTTTATTTTACCGTTGTTTGCCCTTGCAAATACGGCAATCTCGATAGAGGGAAATTGGGATCAGTCGATAGGCGAACCTTTTGCTTTGGGTATTCTTCTGGGATTGATTGCCGGAAAACCGATCGGGATCACTCTATTCAGTTTTCTCGCGGTAAAAACAGGCTTATGCGCACTTCCCCGAAAAACAAAATGGAAACACCTGTTGGGTGTCGGCATGCTGGGAGGAATTGGTTTTACAATGTCGATATTCATTACAATTCTTGCTTTCGACGACGCTTTCCATATCAACGAGTCCAAGCTTATGATACTTCTCGCGTCTTTAACATCGGGCATTTTAGGTTACGCATGGCTCAAGCACTTTCTACCTGAACAAAAAACAAACGCAATTGAGTAGATTGGAACAGAGAAAACTGAAAATCACCGAATGGGCAGAAGAAGACCGTCCCAGAGAAAAAATGCAGATGAAAGGCGTGTTTGCCCTTTCGGATGCCGAACTGATCGCCATATTGATAGGATCGGGAAACAAAAGCGAAACCGCCGTTGAACTTTCACAACGCATATTGGCTTCCGTGAACAACAACCTGAACGCATTGGGAAAATTATCTATCAATGATCTGACTAAAAACTTTAACGGAATCGGAGATGCCAAAGCCATTACAATAGTGGCTGCTTTGGAACTCGGAAGAAGAAGGAAACATGCTGAAACCGAACAAAAGCAGAAAATATTCGCAAGCAAAAACGTTTATGATATTTTTCATCCGATACTCGGGGATTTAAGCCATGAAGAAGCGTGGATACTATTGCTCAACAAGTCTAATAAAGTAATAAAGATGCAACAGGTAAACAAAGGCGGGATAAACAGCACTTTAGTCGATATACGGCTTGTGCTGAAAACTGCCATAGAAAATCTTGCTTCGGGAATTATTTTATGTCACAATCATCCAACCAACGATGCCACTCCGAGCAAAAATGACGATGCCCTGACAATGAAACTGAAAGAGAGTGCCTCATTTATGGATATAACCCTGCTCGATCATGTCATAATATGTGACGGAAAATACTACAGTTATAAAGATCAGAACAGAATCTGATATTATTTATTCGATGCCTTTATATTCGACTTTTACATCAAAAAGAATGGAAAGCACCGGAGCCGAATAAGCCGGATCAGGCACGGCATACCTTGTTTGTGTATGATAATGTTCAAAAACGACCTCAGAGCCTGTTCCTTTCGCTTCATTAAGCACAGATGTTCTCTCTGCCATAATTCGATTAACCATATTTACATCCTTACAAACATCATAAGAATTAAGAGTAAATATAGTTAAACCTAATAGTATAAATAAATATTTGGCATAACAAATCAAAGGGGTATGCATATTAACGACTAAAACACCAAGAGCTATGACAGACAAACATATCGCACCAAACAAAGCTCTTTCGGGAAAAGACGGCGACAAGATCATAACATAAACGGCGACAAGAACGCCTATAGCATAAATAAGAGAATTGGCTATAACAGTTTTAGAATTCTTTAATTTACCAGATAAATACAATAGTATAACAAACACTACGATCAACAAACCGAATTCGTTAAACAATAGTTGAGTGTATCTGAACAAACGATAAAAAACAAGAATAGCATCCGTTTCCGCCTCCCCTGCCCTGACAGAATTTCCCGGAGCAGCGATCATCACAAAGTAGCCGATCAATGCTCCCAACAATCCGCTGTATCCCCACAACGGAATCTGTCGTTTTTCGCGTTTATACTTAATTAAGAATAATACGATCATTACAATCATCGCAGCAGCGGTATTCTCGTTCGTCCAGCCTGCTATGACACCTGCTACCAACATTATTAATATGAATACAAAATCCTTAGCCTTTCCGTTTCTGTTTCCTTCATAAGCCCTGTAAGGAAACAGAAAGCCAAGTATAATCAAAGTACCCCACAGATAGTTGGCACTGCCCGTTATCCACAAAACCGTTTCGCCAAAAGGAAGCATAAACCACAATAACAGAAATATCCCAATAAAAAGGCTGACGCTAAACGGCTTCCTGTAATTAATATGGAAGTATATCAGGAATATAAGCAAAAGGAAAGCGCAAGTATTGAAAATATCCATTGTCAGCGAATCGGTCAGCAAAAGCATTTGAGCAATGGTATGCACAACTGTCCGCCCGCCCCAAGTACGATAGTGTTCCTGTTGTGATTTGACGACATCTTCAAAGTTATGAACTTCCTGAGTAGTGTTGAAAATATATTTATAGGTAAAATCATCACCCATCACGGGCGTTTTAATATTCAAAAAGAGAATAACTCCAAAAACAGAAACGACAGAAAACAGGAAAAGAAAAATTCTTAATTTCCTGTTAGTCAAGCAATCCGATATTTGAGTTTTAAATGCAGGCATCGACAGATGAGAGAGTTATTGAATCTTATCAAATTTTTCCGAATCAGAGTTCCATTCAAACTCCGTATTATACCTTTCGTCCAGTATGCTTTTCAGTTCGGGTTTCCACTCCGTTATATCGAGCAAGTCCTGTACAACGACATTGTCGGGATTGTCAAGATAATCTTCATCCTCATCTCCGTAAAGAAAACGCCAGCCACTGTCTATCTTTATATCGGAACGCTCGCGATAGCAAAAACCGACATAGTTATTATCTATGGCGCGCTGGGAAACGAATGCATATTTCTGCATCAAGTCAAAATCTTTTATCGACGGATCGTCCCAGTTTTCATCAAAATTATCATTCTTCATAACCCTGTAAAAATAAAATCGTGCTTAAAGATAATCAATAAGCACGATTCAAATATAAAATATTATCGTTTAATTAATTTCTGACACGTTCCACGTATGATCCGTCATGCGTGTTGATCTTGATTTTTTCTCCTTCATTGATGAAAAGAGGAACGCGTACTTCTGCCCCTGTTTCCACAGTCGCAGGTTTTGTAGCGTTTGTAGCGGTATCGCCTTTTACACCCGGTTCGGTATAAGTCACTTCAAGAACTACAGTCTGCGGAAGTTCTGCGGTAAGAACCGTTTCGGTTTCGGCATGTACCTGAATTTCAATCGTGTCGCCTTCTTTAAGGAAAGCTACGCCGTCGATCTGTTCTCCGGGAATCGAGATTTGCTCGAACGTTTCGTTATTCATAAATATATATCCCGAATCGTCTTTATACAGGTATTGATAAGGACGCCTTTCGATACGCACTTCATCAAGTTTCACGCCTGCGTTGAAAGTCCTGTCAAGAACGCGTCCTGTTGTAACATTTCTCAGTTTAGTACGAACAAAAGCTGCACCTTTTCCGGGTTTCACGTGCAAAAACTCGACAACGACATAATATTGTCCGTCCATATCTATGCACATCCCGTTTCTTATATCTGCAGTAGTAGCCATAAGTTATTTTTTATAATGTTTATTATTTATAGAATTTATTAAAAAAAACGAAGTATCACGCCATAGGATTCCGAAAAAGGAAAACAGCAAACTCCTTAATTACGAGCGCAAAGGTAGCAAAATTTCAGAAAAATAAAACAGTACACATATTTTGATTAAAATAAAAAGGGCTCCAATATTTATGAAGCCCTTTGCGTATCTTATTTTTCCCTGATAAATATATTTATCGGAGTCCCCGACAAATTCCAGTTGTCACGAATCCGATTTTCGAGGAAACGCTTGTAAGGTTCTTTAACCCACTGCGGCAGGTTGCAGAAGAACACAAAGCTGGGAATCTGCGTGTTAGGCAATTGCGTGATATATTTTATCTTTATGTATTTTCCCTTGTTCGAAGGAGGTGGAGTGCGTTCTATGATCGGCAACAACACTTCGTTCAGTTTATGCGTAGGTATTTTTGCTTTCTTATGCGTATACACCTCTTTGGCCGTTTCCAACACTTTGAGTATCCGCTGTTTTGTATGGGCGGAGCCGAATATTATAGGAAAGTCCGTAAACGGGGCAAGGCGTTCGCGGATAGCATTTTCAAAAGTTTTTATCACGATCTGATCTTTATTTTCAACCAGATCCCACTTATTGACACAGACTACCAAACCTTTTCGGTTCTTCTGGATCAGGGAAAAGATATTCAGATCCTGACTTTCGATCCCTTTGGTGGCATCGATCATGAGAATACACACATCGGAATTTTCGATCGCCTTTATCGAACGTATGACGGAATAATATTCCAACCCTTCCTCCACTTTTCCTTTCTTACGGATTCCCGCAGTGTCAACCAGATAGAAATCCATATTGAATTTATCGAAACGGGTATAGATAGAATCGCGTGTCGTACCTGCAATATCGGTAACAATATTCCGTTCCTCGTCCATCAGGGCATTTATGAGTGACGATTTGCCTGCATTGGGACGCCCTACGATAGCAAATCGGGGAATATCTTCCAAAGGTTCTTCTTCCGATTTCTTCGTGAACTTAGAGAGTATCGCATCCAGCAAATCTCCTGTTCCCGAACCGTTAATGGCGGAAATATTCATCGGATCGTTCAATCCAAGAGCATAGAATTCGGCAGAACCGGCGTGCATATTGAAATTGTCCGCCTTGTTCGAAACAACGATTATGGGTTTCGGAGAACGACGCAGAATGTTGGCAACGCCCATATCCAGATCGGTAAGCCCGTTCATCACGTCAACAACAAAGAGGATAACATCCGCTTCTTCTATCGCAATCGATACCTGTTTGTTTATTTCTTCTTCGAATATGTCATCGGAGTTGACTACCCATCCGCCTGTATCGACAAGCGAAAATTCCTGTCCGCCCCACTCTACTTTACCATATTGTCTGTCGCGGGTCGTACCCGAAGTTTCGTCCACTATCGCCTGACGGGTTTGCGTCAAACGATTAAAAAGCGTAGATTTTCCTACATTCGGGCGTCCTACGATCGCTACTAAATTTCCCATTTTCTGATCCGTAAATTTTGTGCAAAGCTACACAAATAATTTGATATACTTTTACTTCCCTACATTCAGCAACGTCGTAACGCTCTCTTTTCCGAGATAAAAAGCTTTTGCTTTTACCTGCTTGGCATTGCATGCAACAGGAGCAGTCCACAGTTTAGATGCAGTTGTCGGCTCGCTTCCGTCGGTTGTATATCGCAATTCGGCATCGGGTATCCGGGAATTCATATACAGCTTTCCATTGATCACTTTAGCGCCCGGCTGTGCAACCCTGAAGTTCACATCCATCCTGCTCAAACGGGGAAGTTCGCTCTGGGAAATTTTGGCATTGTATAATTTCACCGCATCTTCATAAGGTTTTCCAACGGGCGTTTTAGCCCATTCGGGTTCGGCATTCCACGCGCGTTCTATCAATCCGAACATTTTAGGAAACAGGTAATACTCTACCATATCGAAATTGCGGATAGTTTCAGCCCACAGTTGTCCCTGTATACCGTAAATATATTTTCTGTTTTCTCTTGCCAACGGTTGTTTACCGTCCGATATGGTATTCAGATCATAAGGCTTTCCGCCCATATCGGTACGCACCGATTTATAAATATCGAACGGTAATAAATCGAAGGAATTGAATTCGTTGACAAAACCCGCCCAATAATGCCCCGGTTCGCTCTGATGCCTGTTGTAAGACTGATCTAAGTAAAGATTGGATGAATTGCTCAATATTACGGGATGCCCTTCCGACGCAAGTTTATACGGAGCTTGTTCGTCCCGCCATTCGGGCATTGTATTCCAGCAATAACTTACTATATCGTTTCCGTTAAACTTCGTATTTACCGTTCCGTCAGGCAACGTAACTATTTCCTGCCATCCGCCTAACGTAATGTTCCGTTCTTTGCAGATGGACAAAACCTGTTCCAGAAAATAATCTTTCAGTTCACGGGTTTCAGTCATCCCTTTCTCCGCCATAAGTTTCTTACACAGCGGCGATCCCGTCCAAGCGCCTTTAGGCACTTCGTCTCCGCCCAGATGTACCATATCGAGTTCACAGCCTGCGGCACGGTACATCGACACGAGTTCGTATATTATTTTGTCCACAAACCTGTAAGTAGAAGGCATCGCCACGTTTATGACATTGTCTGTAAAAGCCTGTACGGATACATAACGCGATGTATCGGCAAATTCGGTAAGAAGATATTCCTCCGCCTTTTCCTTGTCAGTTTTTATATATTTATGATAACGGGCTTCCATAGCTTTAATAGCTGCGCGCGAATGTCCGGGAAAGTCAAACTCGGGAATGATTTTTATATGCTTTCTCTTTGCATATTCGAGAATTGTAATAAAATCCATCCGGGAATAAAATCCGTTACCCGATAAATCAGGATCGGCAGGATTCCAAGAACCTCCATAAGCAGGATACAGGCATTCTCTTTCATCGTGCGTATGTCCGCGTCGGGCACCTACCTGCGTCAATTCTTCCAATCCGGGAATGGCAAGCCTCCAGCCTTCATCGTCCGAAAGATGCAGATGCAGGACGTTCATCTTATACATAGCCATAAGATCTATCAATTTCAGAACATCGTCCCTTTTGCTGAAATTACGTGCCACATCGAGCATCAGCCCTCTGTACGAAAAATCAGGATAATCAACGATTCTTAAGGTCGGAACTTTATCATAAGGTTGTTTGCCGTCAAAAATCATTAACAATGACTGAATAGCATTAAAAGCCCCTTTTCTGGTGGCTGTAAAAATTGATATTTCAGGAAAACTAATATTTAATTCGTATGCTTCGTCAGAATTATAAGTGGTATTGACTCCTGCCAACCTGATATTGATAGAAACATCTGCCGAATCGGTAACAATACATCTCTTCATTCCCAATCCTTCCGCCAATAACAAAGCTTCTTCTTCAAATCCAAGGTCAGCATTGATCACAACTTTATCGGGGAAGAAAACTTCTCCTCCATCCACAATCATTTGCTTTGGAGTAGGAAAAACGACAGGCTCCGTCAATTCAACTTTTTCGGAAAAAAGCTTGTTCTGATCATACACGACATTCCCGTAAGGATACGGAAGTTCGGCAGTGCCGGGACGGCTCCACTGATAATCGTGAGTGAAAGGAACTACCTTCACAGGCACATCCTGCGGAGCGGATTCTTTTCCTTCTTTATCAACCCTAACGATATAAGCTCCTTCGGGAGAACGCGATTCTTTTATTGTAGCGCCTCTGGTGCGGAAAGTGACTTTAAGCGTATCCCCGACAGCAATAGGTTTGTAATTGGATGTGGGGTACATCTTAAAATAGGTTGCACAGATTTGCTCGATAGCAACCGGCAATTCAGGCTGCTGCTTCACAGGTGAAGGCATCTGGCAAAAATAAATCACCCAGTCATTCTCCAATGCTGTTTGTCCCTGATTGACAAAGTAAAATGTATTTTCGAAATATCCGGGTTCGATACCGTTTTTGCCCATTTTCCCACACAATGGAAACGGGAGATTTCTCTGAAGTCATATTATCTTTTCCAAAACTTATCAGCGGAAGTAAAATAAATAAAACCAAACTAAACCTTTTCATATTCACAGTTTTTTTCATATAAATCTTATACTACAAATATAAGACAGATTTACCTATATCAGTAATTGTTAAAATAAAAAAAGAGATAAACCTCACCGATTTATCTCTTTTATTTAGATTATTTGAGATTATTTAATACACATGTCCGTCTTCTTTCAGATCCTGAGCCTTGAACTTCTTACGTTCCAATGCTCGCCATGCATAAATAATGTATGCAAGAACAAAAGGAATCAGGAACGAGACATATGTCATAGCCGTAAGCGTAAACTCGCTCGAACTTGAATTCTGTATCGTCAACGACGATTGCAGATCGTAAGTCGAAGGATAATAGGCAGTGTTGTTAAAGCCTGTTATCAGCAAAAGGCAACATACGGTGAACACAGTTCCCACTCCCGCAAAGAAAATACCTTTGGTAAACTTCTGCGACAACAGCGACGCGATAATTCCGTACAACACCAGCACCACTCCGATCAGGAACAGGATGCCTACAACAGGCATCTCGATCAGGTTCATGAAATACTTATAATCGCTCATAAATACTTCTTTGGTATCGGAATTAACGGCAAAGCCTTTAGACAAGAATGTCCAGATAACGAAAACCAAGAAGAAAACCACAAACGGAACAGCATTGTAAAGCAAAAACTTGCGTGAACGTTTCAGCAGTTCCACATCAGCCAGACGATTCAGAAAATAAAGGCAGGCAAGCGTACGAGCCAAGAAAAACACGGCAAGTCCCAAGCACCAGTTTCTGAGATTGCCCAAAGCCTCAAGTCCGTGCAACGGATTTTGCCATGCACTGATCGTAACTGCCAGAGGATTGGTTGTAATATCGTTCGTAAGGTTTCCTTTATTTACGCCGAATTCCGATCCTGTGAAAAAAGTAGCAACCGCAGCTCCTAAAAGAATAGTTCCCAAAAGTCCGTTGATCAGCAAAAACCACTGATAAGTTTTGCGTCCGTAGGTATTGCCCGGTTTCGATTGGTATTCATAGGCAACCGCCTGAATAACGAAGCAGAACAGAATAGCCATCCAAACCCAGTACGCACCGCCGAAACTCGTAGAATAGAACAACGGGAAAGATGCAAAAGCAGCGCCGCCAAACGTTACAAGCGTAGTAAAAGTATATTCCCACTTACGTCCGAACGCATTGACAAGAAGCATGCGGTGTTCAGGCGTTTTTGCCAGTGAAAAGATCATGGATTGTCCGCCCTGCACAAACAGAAGAAATACTAAAATTCCTCCCAGCAAGCTGATCAAAAACCACCAATAATGTTGTAAAAATGAATAATCAAACATAGTCGTTATTTTTTATTTAAAAACGAACACGGAAGCATTAAGCCTCAGGTCCTTTTTTAATCTGGTTCAACATAATTCGTATTTCGGCAATCAGCAATGCGGTAAACAAAGCCAAGAACAAGAAGAACGTGATCATTACGGAACTTGCCTGCAATGCCGACAAGGCAGCCTGAACGGGCAGTACGTCCTGTATAGTCCATGGCTGGCGTCCGACTTCGGCAACAATCCAGCCTGCCTGACTCGCAAGATAGACAAGAGGAATGGAAAGAAGGCAAACCCAGTACAGCCATTTCTTACCCTCGAGTTTATCTTTATAGACAAAGAAACCCGTAACAAGGAACAGAAGGATAAAGAACCCTCCCAGATATACCATGATGTGGAAAGACCAATATACTAACGGCAAATTAGGGATCAACTGTTCGGGAGTCTGCAAATAACCGTAACCGAAGTACGGGTAGTTCTCGTCAAGTTGTTTTTTGTATTCAGCCATTGCGGCCGTATTGCCTTCCTCTTTTGCTTTTCTGTAATTTGCCAATGCTTCGTGAGACAGTTTTCCTCTGGCTTGCTTTTCGGCAAAAGAGATTTCCTCTTTACCTTCATAGCTTGTGTAATTGCCTTCGATAATATTGGTTATGCCCGGTACATAGGAATCGGGATCGCCATACGACATCCACGACAAACCTTTCGGAATGGAAATTTCGAATAAGAAAGATTTTTCGTCATTGTTATATTTTTTACTTGGGTTCGGAATTGCGAATGCTATAAGATCCGCGCCGTTCTTACCGTCGTATAACCCTTCCATTACAGCGAGCTTCATCGGCTGATGTTTTGCAACCTGCTGAGCCGAGCCGTGTCCTGTGTACAAAGTAAGCAATGCGGCAACAAGCCCGAAAGCAGAAGCCATTTTAATACTCTGTTTCGCAAATACGATATTTCTTTTCTTAAGCAGATACCAAGAAGCTACTCCGATCACAAATACGCTGCCCAATATCCAAGAGGATATAACGGCATGGAAGAACTTGTTTATAGCGACAGGCGACAGAGCCACCGCCCAAAAATCGTTCATTTCGTTTCGGGTTGTGTCGGGATTGAAAACCATGCCTGTCGGATATTGCATCCATGCGTTAGCGATAAGAATCCACAATGCGGATATCGTCGCTCCCAGTATTGTCAGCCATGTTGCCGCCAAGTGAGCTTTTTTGCCGACACGTTTCCATCCGAAAAACATAATCGAAATAAAAGTGGCTTCCATAAAGAATGCGACAATGGCTTCGATAGCCAGCGGCGCGCCGAATATGTCGCCTACAAACCAGCTGTAGTTAGACCAGTTGGTTCCGAATTGGAACTCGAGAATAAGTCCGGTTGCAACTCCGATAGCGAAATTTATACCAAAAATATTCATCCAGAATTTAGCGGTTTTTTTCCACTGTTCGTTGCCCGTACGGACATACATCGTTTCGGCAATAGCCATAATCACGCCGAGCCCCAGCGTCAGCGGGACAAACAGCCAGTGATACATGGCAGTCATTGCGAACTGTAGCCTCGACCAGTCAACCAATGATGTGCTTAATATTTCCATAAATCTCTAATTTAGGTTTTCCTTAGTTTATAATTTGTTTAGTCAATCTTCGGTATTCTTATCCGTATTTGTTATGCTTCTGTCTATCAGTTCCTGACTGACGTATTCAGATTTGCTCTTGTCGTCATCAAATTTCGAGCTCAGAAAATTAGGGAAGAAAAAAGGACGTAAGATAACGAACATTATAATCAGCTTAATGATTACAATAGTCCACAGTATTTTTCCCAATTTCATGTTTTTAAATCCTTCCCAAAACATGGAGAAAAAATTGAATTTCCTTTTCTGTTCGTCCATATCAAAAAAATTAAATCGGATTAAACAAAAGCGTTCACAACAAATTCACGTAACTATATCAATACGGCTTGTAAGGCAATCCGAACGTATCGGCAACTGCTTCACACACAACGTCTCCTTTTATCACATTCAAACCTTTCCTGAGATCCGCAAACGCATCACAAGCCTTTTCCCATCCGAGATTAGCTATTTTCAGCACATACGGAAGCGTAGCGTTGGTAAGCGCCTGCGTAGATGTCATCGGAACGGCTCCCGGAATATTTGCCACACAATAGTGGACAATTCCCTCTATCAGATAAATAGGTTTCTCGTGAGTCGTAGGTTTGGTTGTTTCAAAACATCCGCCCTGATCCACCGATACGTCAACCAATACCGTTCCGGGCTTCATGTCTTTCAGCATGTCGCGTGAAATCACGGTTGCAGCCTTTGCTCCCGGAATCAGCACGGCGCCGATAATAAGATCGGCATGTTTTACCAACCGGCGGATGGTATATTCATTGGAATATTGAGTAACTACGTTTGCAGGCATTATCTCGGACAGATACCTGAGACGGGTCAGGTTGTTGTCGAGGATTGTCACGAAAGCACCTAATCCCGCCGCCATTTTAGCAGCTTGCGATCCTACCACGCCGCCGCCGATGATGACAACATGGGCAGGTCTTACTCCGGGTACTCCGCCGAGCAATATCCCTTTCCCGTGTTGGGGGCGTTCGAGGTATTTGGCTCCTTCCTGTATCGACATCCGCCCTGCCACTTCGCTCATCGGAACCAGCAGCGGCAACGAATTGTCGGGCAGAGTCACGGTTTCGTAAGCAATACATACGGCACCGCTTTTGATCATAGCCTCGGTTAATCCTTTGCTCGACGCAAAGTGAAAATAGGTGAACAAAATCTGATCTTTTTTCACCAATTTATATTCTGATTCAATAGGTTCCTTCACTTTCACAATCATTTCAGCAATCGCATACACTTCTTCGATCGTGGAAAGGATAGTCGCACCGGCATTGAAATAATCGGTGTCCGAGAAGCCGCTGCCGACTCCTGCTCCTGCCTGAACATATACTTCATGCTTGTTATTCACTAAATCGAGAACCCCTGCAGGAGTTACGGATACTCTGTCTTCGTTGGATTTTATTTCTTTTGGAATACCTATTTTCATAGTCGTATGTTTTTCGGTTTTAAATTCTGGTTTTAGATTCTGATATTTTATTAAGCTTCTCCTCCTACGGGCGGAAAAAATCCGACATTGTTGTCCAATTTGATCGCTCCGTTCTGGTTTTCGTATTTTGAAATATTGTCATTCAAGGCAAGTAACAACCTTTTTGCGTGTTCGGGCGTAAGAATGATGCGTGATTTTACTTTTGCTTTGGGAACTCCCGGAACTATGCGGACAAAGTCTATCACAAATTCGGATGATGAATGTGAAATAATAGCCAAGTTGGAGTATGTCCCCTGAGCTACTTCGTCTGTCAGTTCTATCTGTATCTGATTTTGTTTTTCTTTATTTTCCATGTGATTGTTTATTTACATTTGTTTTTGATTACTAATTTATACAAATTAAACTAAAATCAAGCACAAACACAAGATCAAAATAAATATTTTTCAACACATATTTAAGACGGCGTATCCGTTTCGGCATCTAATGTTACGGCAGCAACTTTTCTTTTTCTCAAAAAAATCAATTGCGACACTGTCCCGACAACTCCCAAAGTCAGCATAATATACCTCATCTTACCGTTGTCGAAAACAACAAAGGCTGTGAACGAAACCATTACCCACATGAAAACGATCGAAAAAATACGCGCTTTCAGGCTAAAACCGCCACTCATCCTTTTCAGATAAGGACCTGTAACTCTATGATTTTCGAGTTTTTTATATAATCGGGGCGAACCTTTTGCGTAGAAAAATCCCGTAAGCAGTATCAGAGGCGTTACGGGCAAACCGGGCGTAACAAAACCCAATATACCAAACCCGAGAGAAACGGATCCTAAAACTATATAAAGGTATTTCAGCATTTGTTCACATTTGTTCCGAACTCAAAGTAAAGAAATAAAAAGGAATTGAGCTACATTATAGATGATTTTTATAATTCATAGACACGAAACGGAAAAAGCTGAATCTCTTCAGCTTTTCCATATCAAAATCAGGATAAAAATCATTTCTGAATATTCGGTTGTTCCAAACCGTATCCTTTTTTCTTGTCCTCACGTTTCAAGAGCAGGGCAACGATAAGTGCCAGAACTCCGAAAAGCGTGAATATCATCATCGGAAGTTCATAATCGTAGATCGTAGTCCCGTCCGCTCTCACTCCTATCTTGCAATATTTGTCGAGAACACGCCCTATCAGGTAAGGCACTGCCATCAAACCCCAGTTCTGCACCCAGAATATCAAAGCGTAAGCCGTACCCAGTTTGTTTTCGGGGATAATCTTGGGAACGGAAGGCCACATAGCGGAAGGCACAAGCGAAAAAGCGATTCCCAACACTATCATAACAATGGTTGCAAACCACCACTCATTCAATATCGGGAGCGTAAACAACAAATGCACGACGATAAGCATCACCGAACCGATCACCATAAGGGTTGCCCCCTTACCTATGCGATCGTACAAGTTCCCGAACAAGGGTGTCAGCAAAATAGTCCCGAACGGAAGAAGTGCAGGTATTAACCCTGCCGCTTCTGGCTCGACATTGTATTTATTTATCATCAGGTCGGTTGCGTATTTAAGGAACGGAAAAACCGCCGAGTAGAAAAGCACGCAAAGCAAAGCTATCAGCCAAAAACCTTTGTTTCCTACAATAGAAAATATATCTTTCACGCGGAAAGGTTCTTCGGGTTCTTCGTCAGATTCTTCCATCGAGGCATCCAGTTTGCGATCCATCACGCAAAACACAAGAAACGCGATAAAACCGATGCAAAGAAGAACGAGTCCGAAAAGGATGGGCGTAGATATGCTTTGAAAGTGTTTTGCTACAGGAACGGTTATCCCCAGCGCCAATGCCGTTCCCAGACGCGCAGTCGCCATCTCGAGCCCCATAGCAAGCGCCATCTCTTTTCCTTTAAACCATCTTACGATTATCTTCGAAACGGTTATACCTGCCGTCTCTATACCTACACCAAATATAGCATATCCTATACTTGCCACAAGCACCTGCGTTTTAATACCGAACATAGTACCCTCGAAAGACGAATAGTCCGAAATGGCATAGTATTTCAGCGAGCAGCCTATTATCATAAGCGCACAGGACATCACGCCCGTGAAACGGACTCCCATTTTATCGAGAATGATACCGCCCAGAATAAGCATCAGCAAAAAGACGTTAAACCAGCCGTATGCGCTCGTGAAAAATCCGTAATCGCTGCTATCCCACAACAATTGCGATTCGAGCATAGGTTTCAGAGGCGACATAACGTCCGTCAGGAAATAGCCGCAAAGCATTGTAAACGCGACAAGAGCCAGCACGCTCCAGCGTGCAGCTTTGGAGTCGCTAAGTTTTTTTCTAATAAGTTCAGTCATATTTTTTTGTTTTTCTAAATTTCAGAAAATTAACCTTTTACATCATAAAACCAAAGCGTGAAACCTTATAGCTTTATGCTAAAAAACCATGCAAAAAAGTTACTTATTGTTATATAAAACGCAAATCTACTAAAAAATCATTACAAGAATATCAAACCGCACACAATATAAACGAAGCAACAATAAAATATCTTCATTTTAACAAAAAAAAGTTTGTATCAAAAACAAATTTGCTACTTTTGCGGTTTAAAAGAAGAAAATAATCAACAGCATCAGGAATAATTCCTTAATTATTCAAAGAGGTAGCCAACACAAAATTTATGCAAAAAAACTTAGTTATTGTAGAATCTCCGGCAAAAGCTAAAACGATCGAAAAATTTTTGGGCAACGACTTTAAAGTCATGTCGAGTTACGGTCATATCCGTGATCTGAAAAAGAAAGACCTCGGTATCGACATCGAACACAACTTTAAGCCTGCCTACGAAATTCCGGCGGATAAGAAAAAGGTGGTTTCGGAACTCAAAGCCGCCGCAAAGGGTGCCGACACCGTGTGGCTGGCATCCGATGAAGACCGCGAAGGAGAAGCCATATCGTGGCATCTGTTCGAAACGCTGGGACTGAAAGACAATAACACGAAAAGGATCGTTTTCCACGAAATCACGAAAGACGCTATCGTGAATGCGGTGAAAAATCCGAGACATATCGACATGAATCTGGTTAACTCACAACAAGCACGCCGCGTACTCGACAGAATTGTGGGGTTTGAGTTGTCGCCCGTGCTGTGGAAAAAAGTGAAACCCGCGCTCTCGGCAGGACGTGTCCAGTCCGTAGCCGTAAGGCTGATTGTCGAACGCGAACGCGAAATAGAAAATTTCAAATCGGAAGCGGCATACAGGGTAATAGCCATATTCAACAAAGAAGAAAAAGGAAACCGATACGAAATAAAAGCGGAACTGAGCCGCAGGCTGAAAACGAAAGGAGAAGCCCTCGAACTGCTCGAAAAGCTTAAAGCGGCAACATTCAGGGTTGACGACGTTACGACAAAGCCCGTCAAAAAATCGCCTGCGCCTCCTTTCACGACATCCACGCTTCAGCAGGAAGCTGCCCGTAAACTGGGTTTTTCGGTGTCGCAAACAATGGCTGTCGCCCAGAAACTGTACGAATCGGGAAAAATAACATACATGCGTACCGACTCCGTACATTTGTCGGACTTGGCTCTGGGAACTTCCAAAAAAGAAATAGAAAACGTTTACGGAAAGAACTACGTAAAAACCCGCCAGTTCTCAACAAAGACGAAAGGTGCGCAAGAAGCTCACGAAGCCATACGCCCTACCTATATGACGGATCACGCCGTTGAAGGAACCGCACAGGAGAAAAAACTGTACGATCTGATCTGGAAGCGTACCATCGCATCGCAAATGGCTGACGCCGAACTCGAGAAAACTACGATAAGCATAGCCGCTTCGGGCATGAAGGATAACTTTCTGGCAATCGGAGAAGTATTGAAATTCGACGGATTTCTTCACGTCTACCTCGAAGGGACGGATGACGAAAACACTGAAGAAAACGAGGTGTTATTGCCTCCGATAAAAGTAAACGAAACTTTAGAGATGCAGGAGACAACGGCAACGGAACGCTTCACGCAACGCCCGCCGCGATATACCGAAGCATCGTTGGTAAGGAAACTTGAAGAACTCGGTATCGGACGCCCTTCAACTTACGCTCCTACCATTTCCACGATACAAAACCGCGGATATGTGGAAAAAGGCAGCATTGAAGGTACGGAGAGAATATATAATATACTGACGCTGAAAAGCGGAAAAATATCGGACAAAGAAAAAAAGGAAATTACAGGTGCCGATAAAAATAAACTGATTCCGACAGACATCGGGATGGTGGTAAACGATTTCCTTACCCAATACTTCCCGGGAATACTCGATTATAATTTCACGGCGACTGTCGAAAAAGAATTTGACCAGATAGCCGAAGGGAATAAAGTGTGGACGGATACGCTGGGACAATTCTACAAAATATTTCATCCAGCCGTCGATAAGGCAATAAACGTCCAGACCGAGCATAAGGTAGGAGAACGCCTGTTGGGTAACGATCCGAAAACAGGAAAGCCCGTTTCGGTGAAAATAGGACGCTTCGGACCTATGGTGCAGATAGGCTCGAACGACGATGAAGAAAAGCCCAAATTCGCAGGGCTTCAAAAAAGCCAGTCGCTTTCGTCCATAACGCTTGACGAAGCTCTTAAGCTGTTCGATCTGCCCCGTTCGCTCGGGGACTTTGAAGGCAAGGAAATGGTGGTTGCCGTAGGACGTTTCGGACCTTACGTGCGGCACAACAGCCAGTTTGTTTCCCTTCCGAAAACCTATGATCCGTACACCGTAACGGCTGAGGAAGCGGAAGAACTGATTCTGAACAAACGCAAACAGGATAAAGAAAAAATAATACAGACTTTTGATAACGACGACAAACTGCAAATTCTGAACGGACGTTACGGACCTTACATTACCTACGACAAAAAGAACTACAAAATTCCGAAAAAACTCGATCCGCAGAAACTGACTTACGATGAATGTATGGCAATCGTAAAAGGCGATTCAACGGAAAACAAAAAAGAAAAAAAGGAGAAAAAGAAGGCTTCCGGTAAAAAAACGAAGTAAAAAACGGAAAGCACATTGAACTTACATCTGCCTATTTTGTTATAAATAGAAATAATTTCTATTATTATATTTATGGGAAATAATCAAGGAGATTTAGAATACGACGAAGACAAAGCGGTTGAGTTTATCCGCAATTACCTTCCTCAGGAACTGAAGGACAAATTCAGCAACGACGATATAAATTATATCATAGACGTCATCTACGACTTTTATGAAGAAAAAGGTTTTCTGGATGACAGCGTTTCCGACGAAGACATGATAGAACTCGACGAAGACGAAATAACCGAATACGTTGTAAAGAATGCGAAAAAAGACAACATAGGAGTTTTTTCGCGTGAAGACGTAAGTTTCGTTATTCAGGGAGAAATGGGATATTGCGAATCAATCGGAATGTTCGACTAAAACGATCTTAACGCAAATCATATAAATAATAAATTAAACTAAGTAATTATGAAACGTTTATCATTTTTTGGAGCCATCGGTTTAGGCATAGTGCTGATCCTTTCATCTTGCGGTGCAAGCAATGCTGTTAAAGGCGGTGGTATAGGCGCAGGTGCAGGAGGTGCACTCGGTGCGGGTATTGGTGCGATAGCAGGCGGCGGAAAAGGCGCGGCATGGGGCGCAGGTATTGGTGCGGTTGTCGGAGGTACGGCAGGAGCCATTATCGGTAACAAAATGGACAAACAAAAGAAAGAACTTGAACAGATCAACGGAGCTCAGGTAGAGTCAATCAACGACGGACAGGCTATTAAAGTAACTTTCGAATCGGGTATTTTATTCGCTACAAACTCAAGCAACCTGAATACATCGTCTCAAAGTGCTTTGACAAGTTTTGCCCAATCTTTGAACAGCAACCCTGACACTGACGTAATGATCTACGGACATACCGACAATACAGGTAATGACGCTATCAACAATCCGCTTTCGGAAAAAAGAGCGCAAGCCGTTTACAACTTCCTGATGACAAAAGGCGTTAACGGTAGCCGTATGACGACACAAGGTTTCGGATCAACTCAACCGGTTGCCGACAATTCGACTGCCGTTGGACGTACGCAAAACCGTCGCGTTGAAGTTTATATACTTCCTAACGAAAAGATGATTAAAGATGCTCAACAGGGCAAGTAATCAATTATAGTTACATTTTAAAAAGTCCGAATATTTTCGAAATATTCGGACTTTTTCTGTATTAATACTTATTTTTGCATAACTGTCATAAAATACAACTAAAAGAAGTGTTGCATAAGCTGCAAGGAGTCGTTCTCTCATCCATAAACTACAATGATAAATATCTGCTTGTATCGGTATATACCGATGCATCGGGACGAGTGACGTACATGATTCCCAAAAGTTCGTCCAAAACGGCAAACGTAAAGAGAAAAATGTTTTCGCCGCTGGCAGTCCTCGATATCGAAGCCGATCATCGCAACAACCGCGACATACAAAGGATAAAGGAAGCCCGCTTCGTTTTTCCGCTGCTCTCGATACCCGAAAATCTGGCTAAGACGTCCATGGCATTTTTCCTTTCGGAATTTCTTTCCAAGATACTTCGGGAAGTGAACGAAAACAAATACCTTTTCGATTTCTTGGTATCATCCGTTCAGGTTTTGGAATATGCCGACAAAAGCGTAGCAAACTATCATCTGGTTTTCATGCTGAAACTTACCCGTTTTCTGGGCTTTTCCCCGAACTTTGAAGGATACTGCGAAGGAAATATTTTCGATATGCTGAACGGAGTATTTGTCGGAAACGTTCCGGCACACAACCACTATCTGTCAAGAAACGACAGCATGGCGTTCGCCCGACTTGCAAGGATCAATTACGAGAATATGCACCTGTTCCGCTTTTCGCGGCAGGACAGAATAAACATCATCAACCGAATACTGGAATATTACCGCATACATCTGACCGATTTTCCTCCCATAAAATCGCTGGATGTCCTGCACGAACTATTTTAAAAACAGAAAACTATATGAATATCGAAGACATAAAGCTTGCCTATCAGGACATTATCGACAAAGAAAGCATCACTCATTCACAACTCAACAAGAATGTTTTCAGAGTGGGCATGGTAAGGCTTGCCGTCGTAATAGGCTGTCTGGCTGCCTGCTATATCCTGTGGGGAAACGTATGGAATGTTATCACAGCCATTCTGATTTCCGTTCTGGTATTTATCATACTCATGGTTTTCCACAACCGTTTGTTCTGGAAAAGGCTGTATTCGGAAACAAAAATAAAAAATGCGGAAAACGAACTGAAAGCCCTCGATTATGATTTTTCGGTTTTCGACGGAGCAGCTGAATTCAGCAACCCCGAACACAGTTTCAGTATCGATCTCGATTTGTTCGGCAACCGGTCTTTTTTTCAGTCGATGAACCGTACCGTGACTTCTTTCGGAAAAGAAGTGCTGGCGAACACGTTGTTGTATCCCTTTGAGGACAAGAAAGAAATTCACGCACAGCAGGAAGCCGTGAAGGAACTTAGCGGCAAGACCGGGTTGACAACGCACTTCCGAACGGTAGGACAAATGACGGACAAAGACAGTTTTAACGTGACGGAGCTGGCAGCATCAATATCCCGGAAACCTCACTTCTACAAGAATACGCTTTGGACAATCGTGTCCTACCTCCTGCCCTGCCTGTACATTGCATGGATTGTTGCATACGCATTCGGAGCAATTTCGGGCGAATCGTTCATGTATCTGTGGCTGGGAACATTGCTTGTGAGTTCCATACCCTTGAAACGGATCAGTAAGATGCTGAACATGTTTGAAAAGAAAACCGCCGTGCTGGACAAATATTCACGTCTGTTCGCCATAATCGAGAATGAAGAATTCAAAAGTCCGCTGCTGAAAGAATGTCAGGAACAGGTAAAAATACCCGAAAAGGCATCTTATGCCATAAAAAAACTGAAATCGTTGCAGGAAAACCTTTCCATGTCCGTAACATTCCCGATATTCCTGCTTCTCAACCCCATATTTGCGTGGGACATACGATATGCAGCCAAGATGGAAAAATGGGCATTAAGACATAAGGGAGATTTGGCAAAATGGTTCGACGCCGTTGCCCGTTTCGATGCAACCGTATCGGCAGCTATATTCGCCTACAATCATCCCGACTATACCTATCCCGAGGTTGCCGACACGTTTGTGTTCGAAGGCAAAGCTCTGGGACACCCGATGATACACCGCAACCTGTGCGTCCGCAACGACGTGAACATCGGGAAACAGCCTTATTTTCTCGTAATAACGGGAGCCAACATGGCAGGAAAAAGTACCTATCTGCGGACAATAGGCATCAATCACACGCTTGCCTGCGCAGGCATGCCCGTATGTGCCGAACAACTCAGTTTCTATCCCGGGAGACTTGTTACTAATCTGCGAACAGCCGACTCGCTGGCTGACAACGAATCGTATTTTTTCGCCGAACTGAAAAGGCTGAAAATGATTATCGACCGCCTGCAAACGGGTGAGCCCCTGTTTATTATTCTCGACGAAATACTGAAAGGGACGAACTCGGAAGACAAACAGAAAGGATCGCTTGCGCTTATGCGGCAGCTTGTCGATCTGAAAGGAGTCGGTATTATCGCCACGCACGACCTTGTGTTGGGAAATCTGGAAAAAGAATATCCCGACAACGTGAAAGATTATTGTTTCGAAGCCGAAATAAAGGACGATCACCTGTCGTTCTCCTACAAAATGAAAGAAGGTATAGCCCAGAATATGAACGCCTGCTTCCTGATGAAAAAAATGGGAATCACAGGACTGTAGTAAAAAGAAAAGCTGACTTATACGGTCAGCTTTTCTCAATGAATATCTTAATTTTTATTCTTTTGGTTTCATCCCCGATTTTTTCATAAACTCCAACTGGAGCTCCAACGCATCATCTTCAACAGATGATATTTTGCCATACAATGCTTTTATTTGGGTGACAACAGAGTCTCTCTTTTCCGGGCATTCGCAATCTATATTCAGATAACTGTCTGCATAAGCGGTATACTCCTCGCCTACCAATTTAAAATACTCATTCAGTTTATCGTGCAGTTTTTTAGCATTATCGCTCGGGATAAGCTCATTAACGTTTTCAATGGTTCTTTTGGTATTATTTCTAAGATTTCTGACTTCTTTTCTATCTCCGTCATATCCACCCTGTAAGTCGTAAGTTGTCTTATACTCTCCGTTAATAAGTTTTTCATACGAAGCTTCAAACTCGGCACTCACACTTTTATACTGACTGGCAACAAACTCGTTGTAAGCATAATCACTGTTACCTCCACAGGACGAAAACAGTAGTAATACCAGCAAGAAAACAAATAATCTGTTATAACTCATATACTGCATATTTTTATTTTTTTACAAAAATAGAAAAAATAAAAGAGCGGTACTAATACCGCTCTTTAAAATATTTATCCTTGTACAGCCGATTTTTTAAGCTGCCTTATCTTAATCTTCTGATCGTCCTTGTCAAAGTAGGCTTCAAGAACCGCATTCTTTTTGACGCTGCCCGACAATATGACATCTGCTATTTCGTCTTCCAGATAGTTCTGGATTGCCCTTTGCAAAGGACGTGCCCCGAATTGCTTGTCATAACCTTTTTCGGCAATAAAGTCTTTCGCTTCGTCAGTAAGAACCAGCTTGTGCCCTATTTCTTCCATACGTTTGTAGAAGTCTTTAAGCTCGATATCGATAATCTTATTTATCGATTCTTTACTCAACTGATCGAATATGACGATATCGTCCACCCTGTTAAGGAATTCGGGCGAAAACGTACGGTTCAACGCTTTTTGCAAGACGCTTCTCGAATATTCGCTTTCATGCCCTTTTATAAAATCGTTCTGGAAACCGATTCCTTTGCCGAAATCTTTCAACTGGCGCGTGCCTGCATTCGATGTCATGATAAGGATCGTGTTCTTAAAGTCCACTTTCTTACCCAGACTGTCCGTCAAATGCCCTTCGTCCATGACTTGAAGCAGGATGTTGAACACATCGGGATGCGCCTTTTCAATCTCGTCGAGCAATACCACGGAATAAGGTTTACGCCTTACTTTTTCGGTAAGCAAACCGCCTTCTTCGTAACCTACGTATCCCGGAGGCGCTCCGACAAGTCTCGATACGGTAAATTTTTCCATATATTCACTCATATCCACTCTGATAAGAGCATCGGACGAATCGAACAACTCTTCGGCTATCTTCTTAGCCAAGTGAGTTTTCCCCACGCCTGTCGGTCCTAAGAACATGAACGTACCTATCGGCTTGTTCGGATCTTTCAGCCCGATACGGTTACGGCGGATGGCTTTCACAATTTTCGTCACGGCTTCATCCTGTCCTATTACGGAGGCTTTAAGCACTTTCTCCATATCGACAAGTTTCTGGCTTTCGGCTTCCGCTATCCGCTGAACGGGTATTCCCGACATCATGGCAACCACTTCGGCTACTTTTTCTTCGTCAACCGTCTGGGGTTGTTCCTTCAGTTGGTTTTCCCATGCTGCTTCTTCCTGTTCCAGACGCAGCATCAGTTGACGCTGGGTATCCCTGAAACTTGCGGCGAGTTCGTATTTCTGAGCCTTAACGGCTTCTGTTTTCTTAACGACAATATCTTCCAGTTCTTTTTCGAGGCTCTCGATTATTTCGGGAACTTTTATGTTGGAGATATGCATGCGTGAGCCTGTTTCGTCCAGAGCGTCAATTGCCTTATCAGGGAAGTTGCGATCCGTTATATACCTGTCTGTCAATTTGACGCAAGCGTCCAACGCTTCATCTGTATATTTCACATTGTGATGTTCTTCGTAACGTCCTTTTATGTTTCGCAATATCTGCAAAGTTTCTTCGGCAGTTGTCGGCTGAACTATCACCTTCTGGAAACGGCGTTCCAACGCACCGTCTTTTTCAATATTCTTACGGTATTCGTCCAAAGTGGTAGCACCGATACATTGTATTTCGCCGCGCGCCAAAGCAGGTTTCAGCATATTGGCAGCGTCGAGCGAACCTGTCGCGCCTCCTGCACCGACAATGGTATGTATTTCGTCAATGAAGAGAATTATGTTCGGATTCTTTGACAGTTCGTTCAAAATAGCTTTTATTCTTTCTTCGAACTGCCCGCGGTATTTCGTTCCTGCCACAACCGAAGCCATATCAAGCGAAATGACGCGTTTGTCGAACAAGATGCGTGAAACTTTTTTCTGAATGATCCTCAAAGCCAAACCTTCTACTATGGCAGATTTTCCGACGCCGGGCTCACCGATCAGGATAGGATTGTTTTTCTTACGGCGGCTCAGTATCTGAGCCAGCCTTTCGATTTCCTGTTCGCGTCCGACAATCGGATCAAGTTTGTTTTCCAATGCGGCACGGGTAATATCAGATCCGAAATTGTCCAAGACAGGCGTATCGGACGACTGGCGAGCCTGTTGCGTATTCACGGACGACTTGCCGCCACCGCTGTTGACGGCATCGTCTTCATCATCCTCATCGTCCGTAAAATCGGCGCCCATCTGAGGATAAGACTGTTCGTCCTCTCCTTTATAGAGGCTTTCGATATACATTAACATATTCGGATAAGTGATATTATAAACCATTAATGCTCCTGCCGCTAAATTCTCATGTTCTTTCAAAATAGCCAAAAGCAAGTGCTCGGAATCCGTTTCGTCGCTCTTGGTCAGACGGGATTCCAATATACTCATTTTCAGTATTTTTTCAGTATTTTTCGTTAAAACAATTTCCGTGTTATGCCCCAAATCCGAACCATCTTGAAGGGTCAGTATTTTAGAGTCTATATCTTGTTTTAAGTCCCTTAAATCTATTCCGAAATCATTCAATGCCTGTATGGCTAATCCTTCTCCGTTACGGAGTATTCCAAGCATCAAATGTTCAGGCCCCAGATAGCTGCTTTGAAGGCGTCCTGCTTCTTCACGGCTGTAACTCATGATTTTGCGGACTCTTTGTGAAAAATTATTTTCCATAACCTAAACCCTTTCTATTTGATGTTTATACTTACAAATGTATAATTTCTTTTTTTGAAATCAATACGTATTTAAACTATACAAAAACGATGCCATAAGATTTTCAGCCATTTCCCAGTCTTTCAGCAAGGGAGGGAATAAACCTCAACAATCTCATCTTTAACAATATATGACTTACAGAGAAATACAATTTTTAAAATAAACTGATGATTTATAAGATTTTTTTATAGGTTACCGCCAGCTTGTTAATTATACGAAATCAGGAAAATTTGTCCGTTTCGGAATGCAAAAAAGCTCTGCCTTTTCAGACAGAGCCTTGATAAAGTGAAGTAAAATGTATATAAATTATTTTACGATCTTCTTTGCGAATCGGCTGTCTGCGGTTTTAACAACTACGACATAAACGCCTGAAGGCTGATCAAGTAAAGAAATTTCGCCTTGCGATGTATTTACTTTTTCGGAATAAACGGTTCTGCCCGAAATATTTATTATTTGCACGGCTTCAACATTTTCAGCCTGATAGTACAGATTTCCGTTAGACGAATTATAGCTTACCACAACGTCCTTAACCTTATTTTCACCTATTCCTACCGAAGGATCATCAAAGTCAACCCCTTTTGTATCTAAAAAATTAATCTTGGGAAACGCGGCATTTTTTAATTTTGCATAGATTATGCCGCCCTTTAAAGACGCATCCTCTTGGAATGTATATACTCCGTTTACCTCTGTGTAAAGACTTTTTGCAATAGCTTTTGGCGAACCACCGCCATATTTTTGAAACAACCAAGTAATTACTGTAGTCGGGCTATTAGTTGTTCCGGGTACAGTTCCCGTAACGGTAACCAAATAACGGCTGATATCAATTGTCCTTTCCGTCGTAGCTTTTACCGACAAAGAATCTTGTCCAGTATAAAGATATCCACCTGAAGCAACTGAAACCCGAGGGAATGTTCCAAAGTGTAATTTATTTTTAGTACAGTCTAATTGATCCAAACTAACGGATTCATCTATTACAAGACTTGAAATATCGTTTGAAGAACATATTACGCTTTTGAGTAAAAGGTTTTTAGACAAATCAAGCTTTTTCAGATTGTTATAGGAACAACCTAATGTAACTAAGTTAGTACAAGAGGATACATCTAAAAGAGTAAGCTCGTTTGTAGGGCAACTCAACGTTTCAAGCAAAGGTGCATTCAGGCTTATCGTTCTTATTTTGTTATTACCTATCCTCACGCTCTTTAGCTTCGTATTGTTAGACAAATTTAAAACCTCTATTCCGTTATTCAATAAATTCAAATCCTCCAATTCGGTATTGGCCGACAAGTCAATCACGGTCAACTTATTTTCCGACTGATCATTATTAATTGTCAAAGATGTAAGATTCGGCATTTTAGATAAAATTCCCGAAATGCTTGCTTCAGACAATAACGTTTGCCCGATATTCAAAGAAGCAGCCGAAGCTAAAGTAGCAGGCAACTGAACAGATGTCAGAGGGTTTCCGTCAATAACAATTCTCTTTAAATTATTATTTGCACTTAAATTAAGAGTAGCTAATTTGTTTTTAGACAAAGTAATTTCCTCTAATAAAGATGCATTAGCTACATCAAGATTCACCAAATCCGACTCTCCGCATTTGATAGTAGTTATCATGGATTCGGGATTGTTAACGATTATATCGGTAACGTTCTGCGCTGTTACAGCGAAATATTCCAACTTATTGTCAAGGTAAATTTTAATTGTCGCATTACCAGAAAGCGAATATGGGCTTGTGTAAGTTTGCGACTGTCCGGTAGGCATAAGTCCTAAATCCTGTACTTGTCCGTTCCAGTCAATTTTCAATTTTCCGTCAAGTCGGTAAGTCTGCAACGTAAAACTAAAGTCTTCACCGACATAATTAGTTTTAATCGTAACGTCCTGTGAATAAGAAAATTTTAAGAAAAACAGTAAAAGTAGTGTTGTAAAAATCTTAGCTTTCATGCAGTTTTGTTTTAAATTAAACATAAAAAAATAACAGGATATCCTATTACTTTCATTTCACTTCATATAAAAAAACAAAGGGCAAAGATAACAATTATTTAGTATCTTTTATTTTTTATTAAATAAAAATTCTTTTCATAATCTTTTAATCCCTTATTCATAAACCATAGATACAATATAATTTTCCCATAAAAGTTATTTACTTTTGTAATCTGTATGGCGATCGCAATAGACACATCAAATAAAGAGTTCAATCACGCGTTGGAACTGATAAACAGAACGCGGCAATCCGTTTTCCTGACAGGAAAAGCAGGAACAGGGAAGTCTACGTTTCTGAAATACCTTTGCGACACCACTCAGAAAAAACACATTGTTCTTGCCCCGACAGGCATAGCTGCCATAAATGCAGGCGGATCCACGCTTCACTCGTTCTTCAAACTGCCGTTTCGTCCGATGCTGCCCGACGATCCCGATCTTAATTTGTCGGGAGGACGCATATTCGATTTCTTCAAGTACAAAAAAGAACATCGGAAAATAATCGAACAAGTGGAACTCATTATTATAGACGAGATATCAATGGTAAGAGCCGATACCGTCGACTGCATCGACCGCATTCTCCGCGTCTATTCGGGAAATATGCGCCAGCCGTTCGGCGGAAAACAGGTTGTCTTTGTAGGCGATATTTTCCAGCTCGAACCCGTTGTGACATCCGATTCGAAAGAAATCATCGGAAAGTTCTACAACAACGCTTTTTTCTTCTCGGCAAACGTTTTCAGGGAGATAGGGCTTATCCCGATCGAATTCACCAAGATATACCGCCAAAGCGACAAGGCGTTTATCTCCGTTCTCAACAATATACGGAAAGGAAATATCGTTGCATCCGACTTGCAGCTGCTCAACACACGCTATAACCCCACTTTCAACCCTTCCGATTCGGATATGTACATCACCCTCGCCACAAGGCGTGACACGGTCGATTACATCAATGAAAAAAAGATGAACGAACTGAAAACCCCGCCGTTCATTAATTACGGAGTAATAGAAGGCGACTTTCCCGAATCGAGCCTGCCGACATCCAAAGACCTGCTGCTGAAAGAAGGCGCGCAGGTAATGTTCATACACAACGACGCACAATGGCCCCGACGCTGGGTAAACGGAACGCTGGGCATCGTATCACAGATAGACGATATGGAAAACGTATTCGTACTTCTCGAAAACGGAAAAGAAGTACAAGTGGAACTCGAGACATGGCGTAACTACCGATACCGATACAACGAAAAAGAAAAAAAGATAGAAGAAGAGATCATCGGGACTTATACCCAACTGCCATTGAAAGCGGCGTGGGCTATCACCATACACAAGAGTCAGGGGCTTACGTTCAACAACGTTATTATCGACTTTTCGGGAGGCGTATTTGCAGGCGGGCAAGCCTACGTGGCACTAAGCCGCTGTTGTTCGTTAGAAGGATTGGTGCTGCGGAAAAACATCATGCGAGCCGATATATTCGTGCGTCCCGAAATCATAGAATTCAGCCGCCAGTTCAACAACGAACAGCTCATAAACAAAGCGCTGAAAGAATCGGATGCCGATTATCTTTATTTCGAATCGGTAAAAGCATTTGACGACGGAGATTTCGAAAAAAGCCTCGAAGTATTCTTCAAAGCCATACGTGCGCGCTACGATATTGAAAAACCGCTCTCGAAAAGGTATATCCGCCGCAAGCTGAACAAAATCAACATACTGAAAGCCGAAGTACGGGAGCTCCGCAACAAGCTTCACGAACAAACCGACTCACTCAAAAAATACGCTAAAGAATATTATTTGTTAGGAAACGAATGCGTTACGTCTTATAAAGACTATCGCGCCGCCATTGCCAACTTCAACAAGGCTCTCGAACTTGATCCCGCCTACGTGGACGCATGGGTAAGAAAAGGCGTTACGCTGCATGACATGAATGAGTATTACGACGCCGACATCTGTTTCAATAAGGCGATAAAACTAAGTCCGCTGTCTTTCAAGGCTTTGTACAACAGAGGAAAAAACCGCATTGCGATGAACGAATCCGAACTGGCTCTGACCGACTTGCTGAAAGCCGCGGGACTGAAGCCCGAACACGCCTCGCTGCACGAATACATAGCGCAAGCCTACACATTGTCGGGAAACGAAGAGGAAGCCGAGAAGCACAATCTGATAGCAGAAGAACTGCGTCACAGAAAAAAGAAGTGAAATGCAATCGGCTACTTATTCAGTATAAAATTTTCATAACGCAGTTTAGCCTCATCCAACAGTTTTTTGTCTACTTTCGTATTTTTCTCGAAAAAAGAAATATCAAATTCCATTTCCCCTTTCTTTATCGATTTTTTCCAATTGCCGATAATTTCACCATTATATAAGACGACGGGATAAAAAATTCCGTAATTGGTAAACGCTTTGGGATGATGCTTTTTGTCAAAAGCAGGAGTCCGATCCTTATAGCTGATCAGGTATTCATCATAAGAAGGCAGCAGGTGAAGCACGTCTTTCTTATCCGTTTGCGACACTACGGGCGATCCGTAAACATACATTTCCGAACCGTTAAAAACATCCTTTGTCAGATCGTTCTTTATCGCGTCCATTGCCCGACGGGCTTCGCCTAACGGCAGACCCGACCACCAAGCAAAATCGTGAAGCGTGGCAGGCGAATGGCTGCGGAAATACATCGTAGCCAAACGGGCCAGAGCCTCATCTTTATTCAAAGCCTTTGAGGGCGGAACCCGCTGTTCGAGCAAAGCATAGGTTGGCTTACTGCCTTTATCCTCTCCGCTGCAAACGATGCCGTCAGCCTCCGCGCATGCCAGTAACAGATTGAGAAAAGGCGTATCGTTCGGCAGTTTCATTTTCGCAAATTCGGACGATATTTCCTGTTTTGTCACGTTTTTCTCATCAAGCAGTTTTTCCAGCAGCCCCAAATATTTCACGTAAAAATCTTCGCTAAGCCCTCTGCTCTTAGCCCATGTAAGATAATTGCGCTTGATCCTGCCGCCCGTAAGCTGTACGATCCAGCGAATATCGCCGGTACTTACCAGATGCCAAGTAGGACGCATCATGTGCGTACGGAGTATATCCCCTTTTTTCAGGGCTGCGTTTACATCCGCAAGGTTTCCCGATCCGAGCCTCACGCCTACCGCCCATTTCACCATGTTATAATCCTGTGCCTGAACGGCTCCCATCCATGCCACAAGATCTTTGGGCGAATCAAAAGCAGGGTTTGCCAACTGCTGGTTAAGCATCCGAATATTTATTGCCATATAGTTCTATGTTTATAAAAAACGCCTGACTAATATATGTCAACCGATTTACACAAATATAATATTTTAATAGTTTTGCTTGCAGATATTCTCAAAATATTACATACCTTTGCAACCGATTTTGGTGCTGAATGTTCACAGTCATGCTGAACAAACGGTGAAAAGGGAATCAGGTGAAAGTCCTGAACAGACCCGCTGCTGTAAGCTTCATCAAAACCTTTGGAAATACTCACAAAGCCACTGTTTTCTATTCACAAAACGGGAAGGCAACCCAAAGGGAAGCAAGTCAGAAAACCTGCCAAAAATCACAGAAATGTTTAAAGCTTTCGGGAAATAAAGCTGAAGAACACTGACAAGAATACCCGACAAAGGGGTTTCTGATTTCATTAGTGCTTCAACCATTTTATTTTTTGCGAGCTGTTTGATTTTAAAATATCAACAAGCTTAAGATGTTTTCAGACGTACTAAAAAAAGTTGTTTTCACTGTTATTCTGTTATCCGCTTGCTTTGCGGCAACGGCACAAAACAGCCTCGACAGCCTGCAGCATTTGCAGGAAGTAACGGTTGTCGGGAATCCTTATAAAGAGATTATCCCCTCGCAACGTCTGGCAGGCGAACAGCTCGAAAAGCTCAACAGCCATTCGGTTGCCGATGCTCTCCGCTATTTTGCAGGCGTTCAGCTCAAAGACTTCGGAGGCATGGGCGGACTGAAAACGGTAAACGTTCGCAACATGGGTACGCACCACGTAGGCGTTTTCTATGACGGCATACAGCTGGGCAATGCTCAGAACGGGATCGTGGATTTAGGAAAATTCTCGCTCGACGATATGGAAGAGATCTCACTCTACAACGGACAGAAAAGCGAAATATTCCAGCCTGCGAAAGACTTTGCGTCGGCATCGGCAATATACCTGAAAGCAAAAAAACCAATATTCGGACAAGGCGAAAAAACACATCTGCTGGTACGATACAAAGCGGGATCGATCAACCTCATAAATCCGTCGGTGCGGTGGGAGCAGAAGCTCAGCAAACGGGTGAACATGTCGCTAAGCGGAGAATACACCAAATCGGACGGAAAATACAAGTTCAATTACAAACGCGTTTTGCCCAACGGCGCGATTGCTTACGACACAACGGCGACACGGCACAACAGCGATATAGAAGCATACCGCATCGAAACAAGGGTTTACGGCACTATCGAAAACGGATACTGGGACGCTAAACTGTATTACTACCAGTCGGACAGAGGGCTGCCGGGTGCGATAGTCAACAATGTATTTTCGCACGGGGAACGGCAGAAGGACAAAAACCTTTTCGCACAGGCTTCGCTCACGAAAGAGTTTACCGAGCAATATAAATTTCAGGTAAAAGGAAAATTCGCATTTGATTATTCCTATTACCAGTCTTTGGATACGATAAGCAAAATATCGCGCGACAAATACTATCAGCAGGAGTTTTACCTGTCCACAGTCAACATGTACCGCATACTGCGCGATTGGGACGTTTCGCTGTCGGTCGATTTCCAGTATAACAAACTGAATGCGAACCGAACGGTGAATACTCTTTTCAGCTTCCCGCAACGTTATACCACATGGGCGTCCTTGTCTACTTCCTACAACTGGGGCAGGCTGAAAGCGGAAGCAAACGTGCTGGCAACATTCATGCACGAAAAGGTAAGGCACAATACCAGAACACCCGACAAGTCGGAGTTTACGCCTGCCGTATTTGTCGGCTACAAACCTTTCGGAAAACACGACTTCAGCCTGAGAATGTTTTATAAGCGGATTTTCCGCATGCCTACGTTCAACGATTTGTACTATGCCGAAGTCGGGTACAGCAACCTGAAACCCGAATACACCAACCAATACAATATCGGATTCACTTACGACAAGAATTTCAAGGACTCGTTTCTCGACGCTGTCGCATTGCAGGCAGATGCTTATTACTCAAACGTAACCGATAAAATCATAGCCGCTCCCACAGGCAGCCAGTTCCGATGGATGATGTCGAATGTCGGAAAAGCCAAAATAAAAGGCGTGGACGCAGTGCTGGGAGCATCGGCACACATCAGTAAAGTCTGGCTGAAAGCCAATCTGTCGTACTCTTATTCCGATGCCCGAAGCTATACCAAAATCAACGGGATAAAACTGAGTTCCTATGGCGAGCAGATACCCTACACGCCGTGGCACAGCGGATCGGCAGTCCTGAACGCCTCGTTCGATACATGGAGCCTCAACTACAGTTTTATTTACGTCGGCAAACGTTACGACGGAGGGGACAACAACATCGCCGTAAACGAAGTGCAACCGTGGTACACGCACGACATTTCGCTGCAAAAAGATTTTACGATAAGGAAGAAATATAAAGTAAAGGCACTGGTGGAAATGCTGAACATGTTCGATCAGCAATACGACGTAGTGCTTAACTATCCGATGCCGGGACGCAATTTCCGATTCACTTTAAGCATGGAGTTATGAGAAGATTAACCAAAATAATATTGATATTGACGGCTGTCGCCTTTTCGTTGCAGTCGTGTCGGGAAGATCAGGTTATCATCGGTTCGGTAGAAGGACAGGTCACCGATCCCGTACACGGAGGGAGCATCGCGGGATTCTATCACCTCAACGAAGGCAATATGGGGATGAACAAGGCTTCGATAGACTATTTCGACTATTCGACAGGAATATATGCCGTTAATATATACCCCGAACGCAATCCCAACGTAGTCAAAGAACTGGGCGACGTAGGCAACGACATACAAATATACGGCGGAAAACTGTACGCCGTTATCAACGCTTCGAACAAGGTGGAAGTAATGGACGTGTGTACCACCAAACGCATAAAACTCATAGACATACCCAACTGCCGTTACATCGTATTCAACGAGGGCAAAGCCTACGTCAGCTCCTATGCCGGACCGATAGCGATAGATCCCAATACGCCGCTGGGCGTGGTGCTGGAAATAGATACGGCTACGCTCGAAACGACACGCAGGGCTGTGGTAGGGTATCAGCCCGAGGAAATGGTTATACGCGGCAACAAGCTCTATGTAGCCAATTCGGGGGGATACAGGGTTCCGAATTATGAAAGGACAATTTCGGTTATCGACCTCGACACTTTCAAAGAAAAAGAAAAGATAGACGTCGCAATCAATCTGCACCGTATGCAGATCGACAAGCGGGGCGACATATACGTCAGTTCGCGGGGCGATTATACCAACACAGGCTCTAAGCTGTATGTAATCGACACAGAGACGGACAAAATGAAGCAGGAGCTCGACATCCCTGTCAGCAATATGACGATGGTAGGCGACTCTCTTTATTACATAGGCGTTTCGTACAGCCACAATACGGGAAAGAACACCACGAGCTACGGCATACTCGACACGCGGACGAAACGGGTGATTTCAGACAAAATCATAACCGACGGCACGGACAAAGGCATAATCATACCTTACGGAATAGCCGTTCAGCCGGAAACCAAAGAAATATATATCAGCGACGCACAGAACTATATCGTATCGGGATATGTCTATTGTTTTACGCCTGAGGGAAAACTTAAATGGAAAGTCATGGCAGGAAACATTCCCGGGCATTTCGCATTCGTAAACAAATAAATAATAAAAACCATATTATCAATAAAAAAATGAAAAAGAATTACTTAACAAGATTCATGGCAGGGCTGACGATGATATCGCTGCTGGTATTGCCGTCATGTTCGGACAATGACGATGAAACGCCGCTGCCGGGCGGAAAAATCGGGTTACAGGCAGAATACACGACCGATCGTTGCAAGGTTCTGTTGATAGAACCCACCGTTCAGGACATTGAAGGTTATACTTTGGAATGGACAATGACGAACGAACAGGCAGGGATCAAAGACTCGATAATCGGGACAAACGTAAAACTCGGTTTTGTGACACTGGATGAAGGTACATATAATCTTACTTTAACTGCCCGAAAAGCAGAAGATGTTGTGGCAAAAACGACAAAGGTGACGGTGAAAAAAGAGAGCACCGCATACAGCGCCTATATCAACAAGGTATATGAATTCCGTCCCGCACCGGGGCAATTCGTAAATGAAATTCCTCAATACGCGGAAGGCGATACCGAGGAAACCATGCTCAAAAAAGCGGAAGACATGATAAAAGGCAAGGACGCAGGGCTTATCAGCCTCGGCGGTTTTGGCGGATACGTGGTGTTCGGGTTCGATCATACGATCGTGAACGTGCGGGGAAAAAGAGATTTCCGCGTAAAAGGAAATGCGTTCTGGGCAGGGAACGATCCCGCAAATAAAGGCGGCAACAGCGAACCCGGCGTCATAATGGTTTCGTTCGACAGCAACGGCAACGGACTGCCCGACGACGAATGGTACGAAATAGCGGGAAGCGAAAACACCAAAGGAAAGGTTAGGAAAGATTACGAAATCACATATTTCCGCCCCGACGCAAACACTACGGATGATAAATACATAAAATGGGCTGACAGCGAAGGAAAAACAGGATATATCCCCAAAAACATATTTCATTCGCAAAACTATTTTCCCGAATGGATTAAAAAAGACAGGATAAGCTTCACGGGGACGCTTCTCCCCCAAAACGGAGAAAACAAAGGTACCGAAACAGAAGAAAGCTGGATACAGTACGCTTTCGATTTCGGCTATGCCGATAATTATCCCAATAGCGAAGAAAACTCGGCGATAGACATAGACTGGGCAACGGACTCAAACGGCAGAAGAGTCAACCTTCCGGGCGTGAACTTCGTAAGAGTACATACAGGTGTAAACCAAGTATGCGGATGGCTGGGCGAAACCTCAACCGAAGTGACGGGAGCAGAAGATTTACATTTATTGCAATAACATTTAATTTATTCATTATAATAACTAATCAAAAAAGGTATGAAAAGATTTTTATCTTTAGGTTTATTGCTGTGCATGACTATCGGGTTATTCGCGCAGATAACGGTACAGGGACACTATCGCCCCGACATCAAAAAAGACGTGAAACGCCTGTCGGTGAAAGCCGACGCAAACTTTACGTTCGACGACATTAAATTCTGGGTAGGCGAAGGAAGCAACAAGGCGGCTCTCGTAATACAATGGAACGACGGAAAACCCGGCGAAGATGCAGCCGATGCTCTTGTATGGGGCTACAAATGGGACGGTGAAACCACAGGTTATAAAATGATTACGGACATCGCTAAGTTCGATCCGCGTTTCTATATTCTTGTAAACCCCGACAATTCTTACGGGTCTACTATCGGAGGAATAGGATTCGATTATAACGGATATGGAGAAGTTGCTCTCCTAATAAAAGACCATACTGAAAATCCCCAATATCCTGTTAACGGAGCGATAAATATTCCCGCAACGAATTTCGACGAGTTTTTTGCCGCAGATCCTACCGATCACTGGCAATCGGGATGGATGAGCAACGGATTCTGGGGATATTACTCAAGAGACAATTCTACGGATGAATTCAAGTTTTCAGACGTTGCCGTAAACCGTCCTCTTGTTGACGGATCGTGGGACGCATGGAATTTCGACGCCAGCTTTGTAAACAAACCGTTGTTGGATCAATTTACAGCCGTAGAACCTTATCAGGCTTTTGGCGGATATTCAAAAGGTTTCTTCATCATTAACGAAGACTGGTTCGGAACGGCTGACGGATCGTTGAACTACGTTACTGAAGATTACAGTACCGTGAAATATAATGCATTCAAAAATGAAAACAGCGGTGCGACTTTCGGAACAACAACTTCATTCGGAACAATTTACGGCGACAACCTGTATGCCGTTTCAAAACAGGCAGGAATGACAGGAACTCCTGCAGGCGGACGACTGGTCGTAGCCAATGCTTCAAGCCTTCAATCAGTTGCCAATATCAACGAACTGAACGGAACTGACGGACGCTCATTTATCGGAGTGAACGAAAACACGGGCTATATCGGCACTTCTTCGGGAGTTTACACTTTCGACATGAATACGAACGCGGTAGGAAACCTTATCGAAGGAACTGACGGACAGCAAATCGGAAGCATGATTTTTGCGAACAACCGCGTATTTGCAGTTAAGCAAAGTACAGGATTACTCGTCATAGACACTGAAACCAATACACTGCAAACTACTGTCGAAGGAACTGATTTTAACACCGTAGTCCTTTCGAAAGACGGAAACGTATGGGTGGGCACTGAAACCAAACTTGTAAAGATCAATCCGTATTCGCTGGAAAAAGAAGAAATCGCTTTGCCATCGGGTGCTGCCATCAACGCAAGCTGGGGAGCATGGAATGCGGGCAGCATGTGTGCCGGCACGCAAAGCAACATGCTTTACTGGATAAACGACGGAATGTTCAGCGGCGGATCAAAGGTTATCAGGTATGATATCGACAGCAAGGCATTCAACACCGAGTTCTTCGTATTCCCGGGACAAGACGGACAGTACAAACAAATGTCCTACGGTGCGGGAATGCGTATCGATCCTGCCAACGACAATCTGGTAATAACCACTACCGAGTCGGGATGGGGCACGCATTACGAAAACAACTGGATACACATTGTAGGCAATGACGGGCAACTGATGAAAACCATTACGCTCGATCCTTACTACTGGTTCCCTTCGATGCCTGTATTCAACGACAAATACAGCCCCGTGATATCTTCCGATCTTAATGAAATTACAGTAAAAAAAGAAGAAGTAAAAATAGCTCTTAACGAAACAGTAACAGATGCCGACAACATACCGGCTTCTATCGCCAAGAGCATAATAGTATCCGATGCTCTGTATTTTGACGCATATATACAGAATGATACTTTAACAATAAAACCGTTGGCTAACGGAAAGGCTACTATTGATCTTATCTGCAACTCCAACGGAAAAATAGTATCGAAAACCATTCAGGTTACGGTAGAAGAAAACGGACAAAGCATCGGCAACGAAAAATTCGATGATGCCGTTAAAGTGTATCCGAATCCTTTCGCCGAATACCTCATCGTCAACACAGTTGAAAGCGGTTACGCAGAGATTTACACAATTGCAGGAATAAAAGTGAAAGACGTTACACTGCATTCGGGAGAAAACCGGATTGAAACTAACGATCTTGCATCGGGCGTTTATTTCTTAAAAACCAAAGCAAACACTTATAAAGTTATCAAAAAATAACTTTTTCTTTCCATAACAGGTAAACAATAACGGAAAGAGGTAAATCAGTCGATTTACCTCTTTCTTATTTTTTATCCGAAACGATCAGCGTTTTCTTTTACTGTTATATATCGGATCGCTGAAGTCTTTTATTATAATAATTTCACCCAACATCGCATTGGATAGTTCCAATTCAAAAGTTTTATTTTTCAGAAGGTCAGTTCTATTTGCTTTATATTGCAAAGGCTCATAACCAACCAAACTGATAACAAAAGTGACAGCCTCTGAATTCCTTAAAATCTCATCAGGAACCGTCAGGGTGAATTTCCCGTCCAGATCGGACACCACCCCGACAGTTGTTCCTTTAATAACGACGCTTGCTCCGATAACAGGCTCTTTCGTCCCTTCCTCTACAATCGTTCCCGAAAAGATATTGCTTACCGTATCCGTCGGCAGTTTCTCCTGTATTGATTGATCCGATTGCGTATTTTGGCGTTTTTCAACAACTATCCGTTCAGTAACACTGTCGGATGTTTGTGCGTTCAGAGAAGAAACCGTAGCCGACGAGGCTAACAGCAACGCCGCAATTATTTTCTGGCAACGCGGATTGCGCAGCTTCACTCCCTCTTTGTATACCAATGGTCGGTCGAGTTGCGATTTGAGGAAACGTCCGCAAACTTTTCCCTCCGCATGTGAAAGTATGTCTATAATTTCATTATCGGTAAGGCTTCTGAAATCAAAAATATCTTTGCGGCAAACAGGACAATATTTTCCCGTATCGTTAGGCATCATCGACTGCCAGCACTCGGTGCAGGCTTCGTTTATATGAAGCATTATGTTTTGTTTGTTGTCCATTTAATAATATATTAAAACGTTTACCGGCAATTGCAGCGTTCCCCTTTCGGATATTTTCTTTTAACCCCATTCTCGTACGAAGAACAGGCTGAAAATAAAAACACAGTCAACAATAGTATAAATATAATCTTCTTATTCATGTTTTCAGACAAAAAACAGAGACAAATAATTTTGTCAAAGATAAAAGATAATCGAATATGAGGGCATAAAAAAAACAGTTTTGTTACCTGAATCTAAAGTTCAAACAAAACTGTTTTCCTGTATGCAAAACGGTAAATCTAATTACCGCATTATAAACTTTTGCGTAAAGACATTCTCTTTATCTTTGATTTTCAATACGTACAAACCGGTAGCCAGATTGCCGGTCGATACAGCTTCACCATCGTTCACCGATCTGCTCAGAATGGTTTTACCGTTCAAATCAACTACCGACAATATTCCTTGTCCGACAACTCCTGTCACTTGTATATAATCGGGTTTAATTAAGGCATTTAACTTTGACGTATCGAAGTTTTTATCTCCAATCCCGGTAGTCGTGTCGACCTCTATGTTTAAAAATTCTTTCCAAACAGGTGCTTTGGAATAAGCTTCTTTAGCCGCTTCAGTGGGAACGTATATTGTACAATTATCCTTATTCAACGATCCGAAAGCATTCTCATCCGATATAGCGGGAGGCGTAGGATTATTACAATAAATTTTTGTCAATTGTGTACCCGAAAACGCCCCGTCTTCTATCGAGGACAAATTCTTGGGGAGAGTTATCTGATTAAGCGAACTGCATCCTTCAAAAACCGACTTTCCGATCGTAGTTACGCTTTCCGATATATCTATCCCCATCAGCCAGCCACATCCTTTAAATGAAAAATCTTCAATTCTCTCAATGCCATCTGGTATGGTAAAATTCAGAAGGCTCGAACAGTTTTCAAAAATAGAAATACCTATGATTGCACCTCCCATATGATCGGGAGTAATCACATATTTAAGATTATAGCAATTGCGAAAAACCGAATCGCCAAAGACTTTTATATTGGCGGGAAAAGAAATACTTGTCAACCCACCACAGCTTTCAAACGCCGAAGTACCTATGCCCGCAACCACATCAGGCAGGGAAATATATTTTAAATTTCCAAGATTTTTCAAAGCTTCTCTGGGAATCTCGTCTTTAGCATACGCGTCGTACGGGGCAATTTGAGTCTCCTCCAGATACAGCGAATCCATGCTGCTAAGGGTTTTTATAAAGTCAAAATCCCTCTTATCTATTTCTCCTTTGATAACCAAAGATTTAACTTCCCACGGAGAAGAAATTTGGTCACTCAATCCACCTGCCACCAGATTATCGACAATAAACCTGCCGCCGGATTGTGCATTTACAATTGCCGCTAAAGCAACAAACATCAAAAAAAACACCGATCTTTTCATTTCCAAGACTATAATTTTATTTTATAATTGAAGAATATTATAACAATTTTCGTTGCTTATTGTTCCGAAATTATCGTGACAAAGGGCTTTGATTTTTCATGTATTAAATTTACTGTCATAACTTTCACGTCTCATTAAATAATGACAATCAACATTTTAAATATCCAAGAAATATAAAAAACCGCAGGATGTCCCTGCGGTTTTTTATTACATGATTTTTTAACTTAAACTAAACGTTATTCAACAAAAACTTTCTTTTTAATCACGTTTCCGTCTATATCGACAACAACAGCGATATAAACGCCGCCGTTGATGTTGTACAACGGAACTTCATTGACATTCTTCGCGGAAATAACTTTCTGTCCTGTCAACGAATACATGTCGACAGCGGAAACATCAACGCCGTCTATGTAAAGCATCCTGTTGCTTGCGTAAACAGACACAGCCTGATCCACGCCGTTCAGGTCGATGCCCAAAGTTTCGTTTGCGGAATATTTAGACGGAGAGCCGTATGTGAAGTAAGCGATACCTTGTCCCGAACTTAGTACCCAAGCTTCGATACCGTTGCCCGACGCATAAGCGATAGAGTTTCCGGTACAGTTCGTATTCGGAGTCGAACCTAATCCTGCACCCGGATATTGCCCTATAACCTTGGCATTTGCCCAGCCGTCAGTGGCATTGATCAACTCCATGCAGCCGCCTGTATAGTTAGCCGATCCGTTGAATGTCGAAAGCACCGCGTATGACGTGCCGTTGTAAGTGAATGCGGAGAATCCGTTTCCATGAACGTTCGCCTGTTTCACCTGATAAGACATCTTACCCGATGTATCGAGGCGTGTCAGCGGATTGTCCTTACCGTTTATCCAATAACCGCTGGCATCCGGTATTATTCTGACGGAAGCCGAGCAGGCAAGGCGTGTCGATCCGTCCGTTGTGGCATTTATAACGGTTGGCGTTGTGCTGCATACTCCGTTTGTGATTGCATAAGAAACGATGCGGGTTCTTGTTCCGTCGTCGTGTGCAAAGACAAAGCGTCCGCTTGCCCATGTTCCCATAAATCCGAGATAATCGCCCAAGCGGGTAGCTCCGCCCAGATTTGTAGTTTGGAGTACTACTCTTGGAGAGGATGTGTCGGAATCCCATACATAAACTTTAAGCGGGGAAGCTCCGGTAGAAAGGTTACAAGCGACTACTTTTCCGTCGCATATTCTCACGTCGCACAGTGTGAGCGTACCGCCGCTGACATTCGTTTTATTCAGATCGTACAACGCGTTTCCTGTCTGAGATTCGATAACTTTTATTCCTGCCTGTTCGTAAACCAGATATAATTTGCCGTTGTATCCGTAAGCCATGTTTCTGACTTTCGAAGCGTCCCAGCCTTTAGACGTAAGGTTGCCCCTTTGCTGGCTGATATTCCATTTTTCGGAAAGCGATATTTCAGCCAATGCCTGTCCTGTTCCCGATACGGATACTGTTTTGGAAACCGATCCTGATTTTACGGTGATAGTACCGCTGTATGTCGTAGCCGATGACGGTCTGAAAGTTACGGTTACAGTGCCTCCTCCTGCCGACAGGCTGGTAGGGCTTACGGTGAAGTTACCCGAGCTGGAAGAAACCGCGATATTAGACGTAAGGTCTTTTCCCGACACGCTGAAAGTAGCCGTCCTTGTTTCGTTGTAAGGACAAGAGAACGACAGGGATGCAGGCGATACGGTTATCGTCGGGTTAGTCTGGGCAACTCTCGGATTGTCGAGACTGCCGTTAAATTGTACAAGGTGATCGTAACAGCCATATAAATGCCCGTTTACCCATGCTTGGAAACCTGCTTTGGTGTTAGCGTTTATCATATCCCACTCAGTACGGTTATCTACGAATAAGCCTTCGGTCAGAACCGACGGGATATTTGAAGAGGCTGTTATCACAGTCCATCCGTTTTGTTTTACGCCACGGTTGGCACGTTTCAACTGCGATACGAGTGCTGCCTGCATTTTGTCTGCCAGAGGCTTGCTGTTTCCCGTAGTCCAGTAATACCAAGTTTCTGTTCCGTGTGCCGTTCCGTTAAACGCATTGAGGTGGATACTCAATGCAATCCACGGATCCTGATTCAAAAAATAATTTCTTCGGGCGGTAAGGGACACGGTCGCATCCGTTGTACGAGTCAAGCCGACAGGGGCGCCGAACGATTGCAGTTTATCTCTTAAGGCAAGGGCACAACGCAAAGCAAGAGTGCCTTCGTGGGGCGCCGACGGGCCTAATGCCCCGGGATCGCTACCTCCGTGTCCGGGGTCAATACATATCTTATAGGATGTCCATTTCACTGCAAATAATTGCGGGGAACATAGCATGCATAAAAAAAGCAATAGTGCTAATGAATATATTTTTTTCATGATGTTTGATTTTGGAAATATTAATAAAAAAGTTAGCGTAGATCGGCTGAATAGATTTGTCCGTCTTCACCGTTAACATAAAGAAGTTTTGATCCGTCAGGCGAGCATGAAGGGAACATCTCAATCTGATCCCTTGTGTTTGTCAGTTGTTTTTTGTTCGTTCCGTCAACATTTATCATGAACAAATCGCCTGAGGTATACATGTGTCCGTCGTCGGTAGTCAATTCGAAAACGATCTGTTTGTTGTTTACCCATGTCGGATAGAAGCCTGTCGCAAGCTTTCTTTTGTTGCTTCCGTCGATGTTCATTACGTAAACATCATCGTTCTGGTTAAACGCGATCTTGGTTCCGTCGGGTGAAAATACGGGACAATAAGTGTTCTGATCGTTCAGCAGGTTTTTCTTTCCGTTTTCGTCAACGAGGTAGAAGTTTTCTCCGTCAACGAAAAAGCTTTTGTTGAAATTAGGTTTAGCCTGAAGGGCTTTCAGGGAAGCGACATTAGCCGTTTTAGTTTTTTTGGTGACTCTTTCTATAGCCTTTCCGTCAACAACTTTGGCTTTCACGGTTCCGTCAGTCGCATATTTCCATGCCGCAGGCTGCAGATAAGCGGCATCTTCCGAAAGTTTTTCTTTATTACCTTTCAGATCGACGCTCCAGATGGCGTGAAGGCGTCCTTTCTGACTGTCCCAACGGGTGTCGCGAATTAAGATTTCGTCATTGTTCACAGACCATTGGTATCCGTATCCTGCGTCAGTGGCATCGGATAGGGTCTTTTTATTCTGACCGTTCTTATCCATTACCAACAATCCTTCGAATCCTGATTTTGTGAACGCAATTTTAGTACCGTCAGGCGACCATTTGGGGTTTTCGTACGACTCCCTGTCATTGGTCAGCTTTTGAACGTTCGATAGCTTGCCCTCCTTAGTCTGGGCTGTCATTGCTCCCGTGAAAATCATCATTGCGAGCAATAGAGCTGCTGTAATTTTGGTTTTTCGCATCATAACAGAAAAAATAATTGGTTAATAAATATTTAGCTACGATATCACACGGATATCTTATTACATTATTCTTTCATCATGTTGTAATGCATCATTGTTTGGACAATATCCAAAAACTTATCCATGGGAGGGAAGACACTGGACAAAACAAAAACTCGTTTTGTGATGCTGTATTTATGAAAATTCTTTGCTAAAGATAAAAAAAACAAAATTAAACAGGCTCAAAACAAAATATGCTTTAAAACATATTTAAAAACAAAAAAAAGAGGACGCCCCGAAGGACAGCCTCTTTTTGTACATATTTACCGTTTTCCTTAATAATCCAATCCCGTATTATACATGGCATAACTGACTGAATTTATGTTTTTGTAAGTCGAGAGAGCCAGCAGGTCTTCTACATATTCTTGGCTTTCTTCGTACGAATCAAAGACTACGCTCCGGGCTGTCACATAAGTATTTTCGTCAATCGGCATAGTGTAAAACAATCTGAATCCCAGTATATCGCGCTTTCCTGTAACTTCATTGTTCACGTACAATCCGTACAGTCCGAGATTTCTGTTCTTGCTCACCAAGAAATGATTGTTTTCTTTAAGGCGGTCGTGCGGATTAAAGTTAGTCACAATGACATCAAAATCTACTTTCTGTTCGGGATGATTCTTAAACTTAAACGTATAATGTCCTCCCTGCCTGTTTATTACATACGTGTTTACAGGGAGCTCCATTACAAATCCTTCGGGGAAAGCTACTTTCTGAACCTCATCTTGTTCGCCGGCAAAAACTTTATGTTTCTCTTTCGGAAGTTCGGCAAATGTATTCGCCGGAGTATTTTCTTCAGATGTAATTTTTACGGCTTTTTTGACGCTGTTGTTTTCTGCGACTCCTTCTTCAGATTCTTTCAATGCTTCTAATACCAATTCTTTTATACTCTTGTTTTTTACCGAAGCTTCTTCTTTGATCCGCTCGACTTCCATTTCGCCCAACACGCTTTTCACGATCTCTCTGACAGTCTGCCTGTCGCTTGCCGAAAGGGCATTGTCCGACGCCGATTCACTTTGCGGGGCTTTGTTTTCAGGGATTGCCTCGAGCACGTCCTGCAACAGAACTTTGATATCCGCATTGCCTGCGTTTTGTTTCGGTTGCATGTCAACCGCAGCGGTTTCCGACTTTTTAGAGTCGGATTGATTAAGATATTCCGCAACTAACTCTTTTAATAACGAATCAACAGATTTTTTATTTTCAGGTGTTTGTGCATAGGATAGACCTGAAACCGATAGCATCACTGATGCCAAAATAACCACTTTTATTTTCATTTTTTTTAATAAATTTTTCTCCAATTATGAGAGAGACACTCTTCTGCCATTATATAGAATATATACATTGGATAATTCTCTTACACAAATTCGAAATTGTTAAACAAACTTTTAAATAACTCTAAAACAGGATAGTAATATTATAACCTAAAACAATTTTTTATTATTCCCTCTGTTTCCAATTCTAACAGAATTTATATTCAAATTGTTTTGCAGATTTTTTTTACAGGGAGGACCGTAAACAAATTTTATTTAAAAATCGACATAACATAATCATGGTATGGAAGTTATCATTTTCTATCTTAAAAAAAATGCTTTTTTACAATCATGCCATATCGGTTAATTCAGCATCCACATTATTACGAAGTCGTATTTCCGTCGCCTGATTTATGTGTTCAAAAAACACATAGAGATTCGGGCAAAAGAAAAAACACAGTCGATTTTTACATTGATTATCAAATAATTATTTAACTAAAACGGGCTCAGATTTTAGTATTTTTTAATTGTTTAAAATTCGATAATTATTGCATTTTGTACCTCCCAAAAGCAAAAAATATCCATAAATGCAAGAAACAGCATTCCGATAAGCTTATCTTTTGCACTGATTCGGCAAACTTTTCTTTTGGCGGCATCCCATTTTACCCGCAAGCTTTCCAAAACCTGCCGAAAATGTAACGAAAAGCCTCTTATCCATATCTTTGCCAATATGGAAACAACCATTATCTTTGTACAGATTTATATGAAAATTCGATTAAAATATATATCGAAATACCGTACCCAACTCATGGGAGCCGCCATGCTGTGGGTTATGCTTTTTCATTCGTTGGGCGATATAAGCATCCCTATATTGGGAAAAATAAAAAGTATCGGATACGGAGGCGTTGACATATTTTTATTCCTTTCGGGTATCGGTTTGTATTTTTCATTGACAAAAAGCAGCAACATAAAAGATTATTATAAAAAACGCCTTTTGCGGATATATCCTTATTATATTCCCATCGTTCTAATGTTTTCATTATTTGCCGTAATAAAAAATCATTATCCGATACCGATTATTTTTACGAACATCACAGCGATTGCGTTCTTTCTAAAACCCGTTTACGCATTGGGAGGAGCTTATCGCTTCGACTGGTATATCCCGTCCCTTTTAGCCTTATATCTGGTAACTCCCGCATTCTTCCGTTTCTTTAAGAAAAAAGCCGTACTGAGCACTATTGCCGTTTCGTGTATCGCGATAATATTTTCAATATTAATCGTATTCAGCGACAACTGGAGATATTTGCTGATCTTCACAACCCGAATCCCGATTTTCTTTATCGGGCTGCTTATCGGAAAATATATCAAGGAAGGAAAAGAATTAAATAACAAATCTCTCTGCTTTCTCTTTTTGGCATTTATTGCAGGCTGCGGCATACTCGTATTTTGTATCAGCCGGTTCTCGGGGGCCTTATGGTATTATGGACTGTGGTGGTATCCTTTCATATTGATAACGTTGCCCCTGTCATTGTTGATAAGTTGTTGCATGAACAGTTTTTCAAATTACAAATTCCCGATCTTAACATTTATCGGGCAATACACGCTGTCTATCTATTTAATACACGAAAGAAGCATCAGCATATTGACAAACATTTTCGAATCAAACCGGATAATAAACGTTTTATCGTTTATTGCAACAATAATTTTAGCGTACTTCTATCAAAATGCCATATCATATATAATGAAAAAGATAAGATTATAAAAATGTAATCCTTTGCTTTTTGAGAATATCTGTTATCTTTGCATCCGCAATGCTTTGGAGAGGTGCTCGAGTGGTTGAAGAGGCACGCCTGGAAAGCGTGTAAACCCCTAAAGGGTTTCGAGAGTTCGAATCTCTTCCTCTCCGCATAGAAAGTTATTGAACGTTTTTCCTTAAGATTATTCTTATATTAGTTTATTTATAACAATAAAGTTGTAGATATAAAGTTATTTTATTAAAAATAAAATATCAAATCGAGAGTAAATAAAAAATTATGAATACTATAAAAAAGCACTTCGATGAAATTGACGTCGCCAAAGGGATCGGAATAATATTTGTCATTCTCGGACATTCCTTCCCTGATGCGGGACTCGATTTACAAAATGAACATTCTGTTTCCGGCTTTTTATATACCTTATGCTATTCATTCCATATGCCTTTGTTTGTTTTATTGGCGGGATTTGTATTTGCACCTAAATTAAATTCAGATTTTGATACAAAAACAGAAATTAACAAAAGGTTTCGACGATTAATAATCCCTTACCTTTTTTATTCGATTGTTTCTTTTGTCGTAAAACTGGGCTTCAATTCTTATGCTAATAATCCTGCACATATAAGTGATATTTGGAAAATATTAATCGGCGAAAGCGATAACGGAGGCGTTTGGTTTCTCTGGACTCTGTTTTTTATTACGCTACTTACAATACTGGCTCGCAAAGTCAACGCTGTGACAGTAATAGTTATATCGTTTATTTTATATGCGTCGGTATTCTTCATCAACGACAACAGTCCGATTTCTTTCCTGTTACCGATATTCAGGCTGACTCTGTGGTTCGTTTTAGGATGTTTCCTGTATTCTAATTATGAACGTATTTGCCGTATTTCCAAAAAAAGATGTGTCACCTTCGGTTTTATTTCTTTTTTGCTCTTATGCATAACTAATTTGTACTTTAATTTAAATCCCGTAGAGAACGCAGTTCTTCTGTGTCTGGTAAGTTTCATCAAGACATCATTGGGGATAATGGCTGTATGGTTTATTTCTTACTCTATTCTGAAAAACAACAATACGTTAAAAAATATCGGCAATTATTCAATGGATATTTATTTATTGAGCTATTTCGTCCAAGTACCTTTGCGTGTGGTATATAATAATTTTGACTATCTGTCAAATATGCCTTACTCATTATTTGTCGTTCTCAGTCTGGTTTTAGGAATTGTAATCCCTATTGTCGTATCCAAATATTTTATAAGAAGGGTCAAGATACTCAGGACTTTATTTTTAGGAATGAATTAAGCGGCATTTGCTGTTTTGATTCCCAACAATACCGAGCCGTACATAAAGGTTAATGGCAAAAAACATTACAGTTCTGTTTTATTTGTGTAGCTTTGCAGTTAATTTTAGATTAAGAAACTCAAACACCATCTTTATCCGAAAAAAGACTGAATGAGTAACCGAATAAAAAGAGTAGCTAAAACGATAAACGAAAAAGGGGGATTTTTCACATTCCTCCGTGCGCAGTTTTCCTCTCAGATATCAAGTCAATTCGATTTTCTTGTAAGCATTGTCTGCGTCAACGTATTTGGCATCTTTTACGGAAATGCCACGCTTATCGGCAACGTGTCGGGAGGATTGCTCAACTGTTTCATTAATTACAGATGGACGTTCAAGGCGAAAGGCATCATCAACGTCAGGTATGTACTCATCAAGTTTTTTATGGTATGGATGGTGAGCATCGTCCTCAACCGACAGGGAACGATACTGTTTACCGAAACCATAATGTATTGGATACCCGTAAACAAACTGCCCGACATCATTGTCGAAAATATTTTTCTTGTGCCGAAAATCGTTGTGTCGATAATCGTAGGACTTGTCTGGAACTATAATATGCAACGGCTGTTTGTCTATAAGGACAGGAATTTCAGGAAATACTGGTACAAAATAACGGGAATCGAACAATCGGAAAATCAAAATAACGATTTTTAGAATCTAAAAAAACTATCCAATGAATACATCTAATAATAAAGAGACGGAAGAAGCTTTAGCCAAAATATCAAAAGACCGCAACAGGACTAACATATTAAAAAAATACGAACAGCATCTTTTAGCAACCCTCGTACAACGCATACCTTCGTGGATCAATTCCGATATGCTGACAGCGATAGGCTTTGCGGGAAGCATAATTGTAGCCCTCAGCTTCGTATTCGCCGCTTATTTCGACAGGTATTTCCTCTTGCTGGGAATCTTGGGGTTTGCCATAAACTGGTTCGGCGACTCACTGGACGGACGCATCGCCTACTACCGGAACACGCCGCGAAAGTGGTACGGCTTCTCGCTCGACATCACGGTGGACTGGCTGACCGACATCCTCATCGGAATCGGGTTTATGGTGTACGTGCAAGGACGGTGGGAACTGATCGGGTTTGCGTTCGTCACCCTGTACGGATGGGCTATGATCATGGCGTTGCTGCGTTACAAGATAGTAAACAAATATACGATCGACTCTTCGTTTCTCGGACCTACCGAAGTAAGAATCATACTGTGCGTCATGCTGCTGCTCGAGGTTTTCGTCAAAGGCACGATCAATTATTTCGGAGCAATAGCCTGTGCCGTTCTGCTCGTCATTAATATCATAGACTTCCGAAAACTTCTGAAAATGGCAGATCAGCAGGACGTAGAAGAACGACAGAATAGAGCCTGATACTTTCCCCCCTTTTTTTATGAAAGAAAAACTGATAAGCGAAGACATGATCCGCGGCATACACCCCATATTCAGGGGGCGTTACGGAAACATTCTGATAAAGACACTTCTCAGCCTGAGCGGAGCCGACAAAGTAAACGCCGTGTATGGAGCATCGGCTCACCTCAACGGACTGGAGTTTGTCAACGACATGCTCGACAAGCTCGAAATTACGCGGCAATATGAAAACTACGAAGTGCTCGAACAGTTTAAAGAAGGACCTTTCATCACCGTATCCAACCATCCTTACGGACACATCGACGGAATAATAATGGCGAGTGCCGTGGGCAGCGTCCGCAATGACTACAAGATGATGGTAAACTGGATTCTGATGCAGATCGACACGATGGAAGATTTCTTCATCGGCGTCAATCCGTTCCCGAAAGACAACAAAATGGCTACCGTCAAATCGAGCGTCGGCGGCATCAAACAATGCCTCGCGCATCTGCACGAAGGGCATCCTCTGGGGCTTTTCCCCGCAGGAGGAGTTTCGCTGCCCAACCTTCACAAAAAAGTAGAAGATCGCGGATGGGAGGAACAGGAGTCTACGATGAAGCTGATTAAACGGGCAAAAGTGCCCGTCATTCCCGTATATATATCGGGCGCCAACTCCCTGCTCTACCAACTGTTGGGCTACATCGGCTGGCAGGCGCGCACGGCTCGGCTGATGCACGAAGTTACCAACAAACGGGGAAAAACGATCTACGTCCGTTTCGGACAGCCTGTCTCAGTCGAAGAGCAAAACAAATTCGACAACATTTCCGATTTCGGCAAATTCCTGAAATCGAAAACTTACGAAATGAGCGGCTGGAAAAAATAAGTTCACACTACTTTCTTCTGATTTTTCTCTGTCAGTGCTTCTAAACAAGAAAGCAGGGCTGCCGTTCCTATTCCGCCAATATCTTTCCATATAATCCATTATTATAATGGAACCGAACCGCCTTCCGTAATAAACAAAATCTAACAGGGATAGAACGATACTTTTGAACAAAAACAATATTATGTTGTTTTATATGAAAATGGGATAGCAAAAATTTCTAAAAAAAAGCTGCCCGAACAGGGTTTCAATTAACCTGTTTTAAAAAATCCCCCCTTGAATGTTTTTTTTTTGAAAAATATGTTTGTAGAGTCAAACAAGAAGAGTGTGTTATATAAGTATTTAATTAAAATATTGTTACTATGGGACTTATTTGGTCGATTGTAATCGGAATTCTTGCCGGATTCATTGCCGGACTGATAATGAAAGGACGCGGATTCGGGCTAATTCTGAATCTGGTTGTCGGATTGCTCGGAGGGTTGTTGGGCGGATGGCTGTTCACTCTTGTTGGCATATCGACAAGCGGCAACATACTGGGACAGCTTTTAATGGCTATTGTAGGGGCGGTTGTTTTGCTGCTTATCCTGTCGTTTTTTACGTCCAAAGGCAAAAAAGAGAATTAACATCATAAAATTTATATCATTTATTTAAACAACTAATTATTTTATCAACTGACGTAAAGACAAAAATTATGAAAAAAGTATTACTTATCGGAGCTTTAATTCTTGCATCAATCGGTGCATACTCACAAAAAGGGGAGATTTCCGTGTTAGGAAACTTAGGTTATCAGACTGATTATGAAAGATTCGGTATCGGAGTACAAGGGAGATACAATATTATAAACCATTTAAGAATAGCGCCTGACGTGACTTTCTTTTTCCCGAAAGACAAAGTGACTGGTTTCGATGTTAACATCAACTTCCACTATGTGTTTGATCTCAGCACCAGCGGGCTTTCCGTTTATCCGTTGGCAGGTTTCGGCATGCAAAACAACCATGCAGGAAAACGTGATTATATGCCAAAATCAATAAATTCAACCGATTTCGCTTTCAATCTCGGAGGGGGCATAAGCTACAACATCGGGCCTAAAAGCTATCTGAACGCCGAAGGAAAATTCATGTTCGGCGACAACGATTGCGCCGTATTCATGCTCGGTTACGGATACAAATTCTAAATTCTATATAAAATAATAAAACAATTCAAATTAAAATTATGAAAAAGATTAGTTTACTTTTAACACTGCTTCTGGTAAGTGTAATTACTTTCGGACAGGCAAACGAGGGTTCCAGTACGGACCTCGGACGCAATACTACGTTTATTAAGAACGGTTTCTGGAGCAACTGGTTTATTGGTGCCGGGGCTTCGGCAAACATGTATTTCGGCGACAACGACGCAAGCGCCAAGTTCATGAACCGGGTTACGGTGGCTCCTACTATTCAGCTGGGTACTTGGTTCAACCCGTATATGGGTATCCGTATTAAGGCTGCGGGGGGTACTAACCTGCATACGTTTACGAATGACGCTACGGTGATGAGGCGTAATCGTTATATCAGCACTGAGGCTAACCTTATGTGGAACGTGACGGATTATTTGTTGAACTACAACGCGAAACGTGTTTACAGCTTCATTCCTTATGTGGGTGCGGGCTGGGCGATCGGTTTCGATTACAGCGACAACATGGCTAATGACAAGACTGTTAACAGCTTGACTGTGGATGCGGGTATTATCAACCGTTTCCGTTTTTCTGAAAAGGTGTCTTTGGATATCGAACTTTCGGCTAAGGCTTTGAGGGATGATTTTGATAAGAGGGGCGCAAGCAAACAGCAGTATGATTTGTTGGCTTCTGTTTCTGCGAGTCTTGTTTACAATTTTGGTAAGGCTACGTTTACTGAGGCTGTTTTGAGGGATCAGAGCGAAGTGGATGCGATGAATCAGCGTATTAACGACTTGAGGTCTCAGGTGGGTTCCAAGGATAGTCAGTTGAGTTCTTACCAGTCTCGTATTGCTGATCTTGAACGTCAGTTGGCTGAGAAACCGAAGGTGATTACTAAGGAGGAGACTGAGGTGGAAATGAACGCGGTGGTGGTATTTAAAATCGGTAGCGCCAAGCTTCAGGATAATCAGGAGATCAACATTTTCAATGCTGCTAAGTATTTGCAACAGAATCCTGATATTAACGTAGTGGTTACGGGTTATGCGGATAAGAGCACGGGTACTCCTGCTATCAACCAGAGATTGTCTGAACAGCGTGCTCAGGCGGTGGCTGATATTATGATCAAGAAGTTCGGTATCGATCCTGCGCGTATTACGACTGTGGCGAGCGGCGATAAGGAACAGCCTTTCCCAACGGATGAATGGAACCGTGTCGTGATTTTTACCGTGAAAAGATAAGATAAAAAAATAAGATAAAATGAACAGACTATTATTAGGTCTCATTGTCGGAGCAGGACTTGGAGTCCTGTTCTGCAAAATGAGGGAAGAAGGAAAACTGGAAGGTATGTGCGACGATCTGAACAGATTCGGAAACAAATTTAAAAGAAATTTGAAAAATGCAGCCGACGTGGGACGGAACGAAGCGGAATATCTTAAAGACAGAGCCGAATCTAAGATAGAAAAGGGTAAAGACAAACTCGATTCGATTATTAATTAACAAATAAAATAACGTCAAATTATGAGAACATCTAAATTGATGGTGCCGATACTGCTATTTGTAGCCCTGATATTTCAGGGTTGCAGTTCGGCAAAAAACGTATCAAAAGATCAATTGCAGGATAAATGGATTCTGAAATCCATGAACAACAGGGACGTAAACCAATTGTTTACCGAAAAAACTCCGTATATAATCATCAACTTCAACCTGAACCAGATTTCGGGTAACGCAGGATGTAATTCGTTCAACGGACGATTCACTTACAATGGCGGATTGTTCCATGCTCCCAACATTGTCAGCACAATGATGGCTTGCGACGGAATGCAGAACGAAACCGAATTTCTTAAAATTCTGGGCGTATCCTCGAAACTGAACATCGTGAACGGAGAACTTATATTCACGCAAAAGGATATTCCCGTTCTCAAGTTTTCAAGAGCACAGCCTCTGACAGCTACCGATCTGACAGGCGTATGGAAACTTCAGTCGCTTGAAGGATCTTCTGTCAGCCCAAGTCAGGCGGGGGTGATTCCGACGCTGGAATTTAACTTCACGGAAGGCAGGATACACGGTAATGCGGGATGCAACACTTACAACGCCAACTTCACGCTGGAGAGAAACGTATTGGAAGTTACTCCGCTCATTACTACGCGTATGACTTGCGACAAGATAGATCAGGAAACAAAATTCGTAAAACTGTTTACGGGAAGAATCGACCTTGACCTGACTAACGGACAATTGCAACTCAGGAAGGACAATAAGATATTGATGACATTCGCAAGATAAGTATAGTTGAATTTTATAAAAAAAAGAAAAATGAAAAAAACTATTTTAACAATAGCAGCTGCCGTATTTACACTGGCATTCGTTGCCTGCAGCGACAAAACAAAAGATCAGGCTGGTAAAACTCTTGACGACGCGAAAGAAACCGTAAATCAGGCTGCGACCGACGCTTCGGACAAAATGCAGGAAGGAACGGATAAAGCCAAAGAAACTTGGGACGAAACCAAACAATCGGTAAATGACAACGCCGAAAAAGCGAAACAGGACATTAAGGACGGAGCCGACAAGGCTGCCGACAAAGTGAAGGATGCCGCTGACAACGTGAAAGAAAAAATGTGAGCGTTAGTTTTTTTGTAAATGAGAGAGAAGAAAATGGGGTGTACGGGAAAACCCTTACGCCCCGTTTTTGAAACTCGGAGAATCGTTCCAGAAAACAGTAAACAGCAATACGCCGGAAAAAGGTTGCTTCCAAAAACAGGGAAGCAACCTTTTTGTTTATGCTTATATCCGAAATGGGAAAAAAATATCCATAACAGAAATATTGTTATGGATACTATATATATTCGAAAAAAAACGACATGTACCGCTTTTCAAAACGAAATGTGCCATAAAAGTACAAAATTGATGTTTTCTATCCAAAACAAAATAAAACCGCTAAATATCTGATAAATAGCGGTTTTATTATTTGTATATATCATTGATTTTTTGTATCTTTAATGTATGAAAGTAAGGAAAAAATCATATCTCTTTGCCTCGATTATCTTATAAAGATGCTTGTGAGATAGTTCAGAAAGAATACTGCGAGGCATATAATGCTATCGTAATACCTACTCCGTTTTTCTGGCGTGAACTTCCATATATGGAGCCATGCTGTTGCACAAAACCCAATTTTGATGAATGAAAGAGGATGCTTTATATACATCAGACTTAACTGAGGACACCGCTTGTGACCTTATCATTGGTTTATGGGAGATAACGGAATCGGCAAAAAAGATAGAATCTATATTGTTTGATGTAGCTAAACAACCTTTAAACCCCGATTAAACTTTCTTTAAATACCACACAAACGCATATAATTTACGCTTCTTGAGGTATGTATCGTCCTGATCATTGGCATAGGCTTCACGCTCGAAAGATATATTGCGGTAGGCTTCCTTTTTATTCCGGTATTGTATCAACCGAACAATCCACTCAATCCCGTACCATAAATAGAATATTACCACCAATAACTCGGCTATTTGCCGCGTATGTATTGTTTCGTGGCGTTTTGTACGCTCACTTATAGGTTTGTATTGACTGCGGGCAAAGATAACGCCACAGATGTTTATTGCGGCATATCCTTTGGGGGGTAGGTGTTTGTTATAAATAATTTTCATATATTTACAAGGTTTTTAATTTAAACTGAATTATGGAATTAATTATACCCATTGTCCTTATCGTAATCGGATTGCTTAACCTTATCCTATTTTTCAAATTATGGAAGATGACTGATGATGTAAGCACCATCAAATACTACCTAAAAACGATAAAAGAGCTATTGACAGCCGACGAAGAGGAGGATAATGAATAATATACATGCTATGAAAAAGATATTTTACATTTTATTTACTATTTGCTTATTTACTGCTTGCTCGAGCGACGATGATAACAATCCAACTACAGACGAAGTGTATAATGCCGATGGCACATATACCGAGAAAGGTCTACAAAGTATGTTACAATATTCTTTCAATACGGATAAATCAAATATTAAGTACGACACTGAACAATCGCAGGACTTATTAAGTAAAAAGAAAAATTATAGTGGAGAGCCTACTGTCTTTTACCATCTTGATAATAATAAATTAAAAATGATCAGCCGTTGTTACTTGAGGTATGAGGGAGATTATCAATTCTTTTTAAAAGAAGTAGATAAGTTAAATCCCCCTCAAAAGATAGAAATACAAACAAGTTCCACTGGCTATGGCGACTCTTTAAAACAGGACTCTCTATCTTGGACTTATAATAATTATAAGATACTTATTAGAAATGGTGCTATTGAATCTCTCCCAACTTATTCGTTCCTGATTATTGAATACACTAAACCTTAAAATTTAAACTTACTCAGCAGCCAAACTCCATACCTATTATCGGGGTCTGATGAAAATGATATATTATCAATAAATATACACATTGCCATATATCCCTCACCTACATCTATATAGCTATTTTCTGTGCTGTCGTCATATAATTTTTGCCCATTAGGAGGATATATTCTTATATAACCTTGGCTCCATTGTTTTAGCCAGATAACCGTTCCTCGGTACGCATCACTTGGTAGATATACATTTTGTTGATTGGATGATAGCGAAATAACAAGGCTTGTCGTTCTATATAGGTTATTATTTTGAGTATTGGAGTCTATGTTTTTCAAAGCCTCGAGAGCCTCTGCCGAAATATTGTTGTAGTCTCCGATATTAGCCTGAAAACTCAAACTTGCCGATTGCGTATTGCTAAACTCCGTTCTCAGGCTCTGCAATGTTTGTTCCAATTCTCTTCGCTTTGCACTTTCCTGCAATGAATTGTTTAATGATTTAAGAGCGTTGTCAGTATTTTCGATCTGCCCTCTTAAAGATTTCAGGTTATTCTCAAACAACAATTGTGTAGCGACATTATTCCGTATTTCATCTTTCAAAGTTTTTATCTCTTTGTTATACAATGAAATGCTGGCTTTATTGGCATCAACGGCTTTAGTAAATTCTTTTTGCGATATTTCACCCTCTTTCAGCTGCTTTTTCAGTTCATTGTTCGATTTATTCAGTTCATCGATCTGTTTCTTACATTCCGTAATTTTCCCGATCGCTTCTCCATATCTCACCTGAATATCAAGGACAATAGTCTTGTCATTTTTGCTTTTTCCTGCCATAAAAATATAGTTTTAGATATACGCAAAGATACAACATTATTTAGAATGATTCTAAATTATAAGGAAGTTTTTTATCTTAAAAATGTGAGAGAAAAATCAGTCCAAAACAAAAGAACGGGCTTTATTCAAAAAGCCCGTTTTTCTTATCCTCTTCCGTTCGTACCATGTCTTTCTTCACCCCGAACATCTCGGCATCATGCTGCCTGTCTTTCGGTTCGACATGCACCACAATATCATACACATTGTCCACCGACGCCTTAATGCTGTCCTCGACAGCCTCCGCAATTTCGTGCGCCTCGTTCAGCGAAATCGAACCGTCCACCTCGATATCGAGCGAAATCATATACTTGCCGCCGATCTGGCGCGAACGTACGCGGTGCGGATTATACGCCCCCGGCACCCTGTCCACGGCATCGAATATCTGATTGTACACCTTCGTATCCTTCACGCCGTCCATAAGCTCCACGTTAGAATCCATAAAGACACCGACAGCCGACCTCAGGATATATACGCTTATTATCAATCCCGTAACCGAATCCAGCACAGGCAATTTAAAAACAAAAGTAAACACCAGTCCCAGCAAAACGCCCAGCGAAATAATCACATCGTTGCGCATATTCTTGGCGTTAGCCATCAGCATCTGGCTACCCGCCCGCCTGCCCTGACGATACTGATACCACGATAAACAAAGTTTACCCATAATCGAGAAAACCGTAACATACACCGCAATCGCTGAAGGCATCGACTTCATCTCGGGCTGAAAAATATTTTTCGCCGACGAAACCAGCATCTGCATTCCCGCATAAAAGATAACGAAAGAAAGGATTTTCGTACTGATGCTCTCCGCCTTATCGTAACCGTAGGCATACTTGCAGTCCGGCGGACGCGTCACGATGCGCGACGTAACCAGCATAACCAGCGATATCACGACATCCGTCGCCGAGTCGATCCCGTCGCCGATCACGGCAATACTGCCCGAAATAAAACCCACGACTATCTTGGCAACCGACAAAACGGCATTACCTATCGTACTGATCCACGAAGTCTTACGTAAAATTCTGTTCCGCGAAGTATCGTCCTGCATAGAGCAAATAAAAGTTCAGTACAAAAGTAATATCTTTTTGCAAATCAAGCCCCTCATTCCTCCAATAATAATCGCCTGACATTAACACATAATCCTAAAAAAACAAAACACATTTTAACATATCAAGAAGTGTACTATTCATTAATTTACCTACATTTGCTTTCAGTACGAAAAAAAAGGAATATTAAAGTTATGAAAAAGATATTGTTTGCGCTGTTGGCGGCGTTGCCGCTTGCGGGGACGATGACAAAACCAAAGAACCCGAACCTGTGTACATCGACCCCGGCACCATTGCGGGCGACTGGTATTATATTGATTATGCTGATTCTGTGGTTTACCAATTCCGAAACCAGACTGGAACATTTATTGTCTATGATAAATATACTCAAACTATAAATGAAAAGCGAGAAAGAGGAGAATATAAACTGACAAAGGAAAAAATAATCTTTTTATACCCTAAAAGAGTTTTCTAATATGGACACAACTCGCTACGCAAGAGTTAAGTAGTCTTATTTTCCCAGTAAGGCATTTTGATCAGTTTGCATTTTGCCACCGAGTTGGGTTGTACGGTTACCTCGATAGGCATATAATACACGCCGTCGATATATACGGGCGTATCTTCACGGAACGTGATCAGATCCATATCCTTGAGGTACACCGAACATTCCGCCAGCACGGGACGGTTAAGCACCGCCTGAAAGGAGGAATAATAATTATTTATAAGCCCTTCGCTACGCTTCGATTAATTAACACACATTAACTGTATTCTGTCGGTTATTTTTTTACATTTGCTTTCAGTACGAAAAAAAAGGAATACGAAAGTTATGAAAAAGATATTGTTTATGCTGTTGGCGGCGTTGCCGCTGGCGTTCGCCGCTTGCGGGGACGACGACAAAACCAAGGAACCCGAACCCGTGTACATCGACCCCGGCACCATTGCGGGGGATTGGTACAGAATAGAATTTGCGGATTCCACTGTCTATCAGTTCCGAAACGGAACAAGCACACGAATTACCTACGATAAATACTCTAAATCGATTATAGGTAAAATAGAATGGGGAGAATATAGACTGACAAAAGAGAAAATTATATACATTTACGGTAACCCTAAAAGAGGCTGCTAACACAGATACAGTTCGTTATACAAGAGCTAAATAGCCTTGCTTTCCCAGTAAGGCATTTTGATCAGTTTGCACTTAGCCACGGAGTTGGGTTGTACGGTTACCTCAATGGGCATATAGTAGACCCCGTCGATATACACGGGCGTGTCTTCACGGAACGTGATCAGATCCATATCCTTGAGATATACCGAACATTCCGCCAGCACGGGACGGTTCAGCACCGCCTGAGAGGATGAATAATAATTATTTATAAGCCCTTCGCTACGCTTCGATTAATTAACACACATTAACTGTATTCTGTCGGTTATTTTTTTACATTTGCTTTCAGTACGAAAAAAAAGGAATACGAAAGTTATGAAAAAGATATTGTTTGCGCTGTTGGCGGCGTTGCCGCTGGCGTTCGCCGCTTGCGGCGACGATGACAAAACCAAGGAACCCGAACCTGTGTACATCGACCCCGGCACCATTGCGGGCGACTGGTACAGGATAGAATTTGCGGACTCCACGGTCTATCAATTCCGAAACGGAATAAGTACTTGTATACTTTATGACAAATATACCCATTCTATAATCAATACATGGGTTTGGGGAGAATATAAACTGACAAAGGAGAAAATTATATATAATAGACTTAAAAGAGGCTCCTAACACAGGTATAACTCCTTTTATCAGGGCAAAGTAGTTTTACTTTCCCAGTAAGGCATTTTTATCAGTTTGCACTTTGCCACCGAGTTGGGCTGCACGGTTACTTCGATGGGCATATAATACACCCCGTCGATATACACGGGCGTGTCTTCACGGAACGTGATCAGATCCATATCTTTGAGATACACCGAACATTCCGCCAGCACGGGACGATTAAGAACCGTTCGGAAAGAATCATAATAACTGTTCAAAAGCCCTGCATCGTCTGGTAAAATAGCGTTTTCTTTATCCGTAAAGAATTGATTTGCATGAAATTGTGCTGACAAATATTTACCAATATCATTGGTAAAAGTATTCTGTCTCAACACTCTATCCGTAACGTTTTGCGTGCCGCCACCGCTGTCGAAGAGGGGGATAAGGGCATAGGTGTTGCCGTTGTCGTCTGTGACGTTGTCGCTGGGGGCGAAGGGCAGCTCGGCAAGCTTTTTGTCTTCGTCGGGCAGGGCTTTGTTGTCGATGGCTATAACGCCGTCGGCGTTCTGCCGCGTATCGGGCGACACGGTGTCGTCGTCTTTGTAGGTGAGCAGGTTCTTCTGCGTATAGTCGCCGTAGGTGAAGCTGAGGTTGAAGCGTCCTTTGCCCGTGTCGACAAGCAGGGGCGTCCAGTCGGGAGCGTCTTTTTTCTTACCGTACATATCGTCTATGGCAAGGAAGCGGATGACGTCTATTTTCTTTCCCGTTCCGTCCTCCTCGTACTGGTTGTTGTAGTCGTAATGGGCAAACAGCCCGAACATCTGCATCAGCGCCTTGAGGAAGTCTACGATCTTGAGGTCGGGCAGGTTGGGAACGAGGGGATAGTTGTCGCCGGGTTTCACTTCTTTGTAGTTTATACTGATCTGCATAACCAAAGCTGTCACGTAGGGCACGATGTAACTCAGGGAAAAACTGGCATGGGTGGCATTGTTGTTGCCCGAATAATAAACCTGCAAAAAGAAGAAATCGCCCGCGTCGGCATCAATATCGAACGAAAAGTTATCGGAATCGACGTAGGCGACGTAGGTGTTATCGTCTTCCATCGTCAGAGGAAAGGACTGCGAATGATAGACTTTGCTGTCGTCCGTGGCGCTTTTGGCTTCGACAACAAGGGTGAAGGTTTCGTTTACTTTTCCTGCAAGCTTAATCGGCAATTTCGTTTTGAAACGGAAATCGAGAATGACTGTGGATTTTCCCTCCTTTGTGAATATTTCGGTATACTTGCCGTTTTCCTTATTTTTGAGGCATTGCATCTGCCCCGATGTATACTGCAATCCCAAAAGGGTATAATTTCCGTCATAATAGTATTTGTTGTTGAACATCGCATAGCAGCGGTAACGTGAATCGAGCCATGTGGACGCGGCGGCATTATTTGTCAGCAAAGGTATCCACAACTGGGGAAAGATGTTGTTGAAGCGGTCGGGATAAGTTATTTGGACGCTTTCGGAACTTTTGATAAAATCGAGTATTTTCTGCACGGTTACGCAAGGACGTATGTATTGAAGATCGTTGACGCCGCGTCCAAAGTCTATTTTCAGAAAACCCGCCTGTTTTTTGGGTTCGCCTTCGGACGAAACCTGTACCCAATTCTCATCGCTCCATTTTATGGATTTCTCTATTTCAGGCTCCATGTCACGGAGCTTTTTGTCTTTCAGTTTCAGAATATTGAGGGTGCTTCCCCACACGACTGAGAGTTCCATGTCCTTGTCGCCGACTTTGAGCAGGGTACATTCGCCGCGGATAAAGAGGATGCTGTCGCGGTATTCTTCCAACGTATGTTTCCGATAGGGGAAGTCGGGCGATATGTCGGGATTGTCCGCCAAGCCGAACACGGTGAGGTTGTGCGTGGTTTTGGGCACTTTGTAAGTGGTTGTACGGTTGGACAGTATCTTGGTTATATCGCGGAATATGGGCGACGTGAAGATGTATCCTGCCGCGCTGCCGTCGTTTATGTCTATGGGTTGTCCGTCGATGTATACTTCTCTTATCATAATGTCTGGATTAGGGTTTTGTTAGGAATCAGGAAACATTCAAAGTCCTGCAGGTCGTCGGTGCTGCGGGCAAAGGTTCCGTCTTTGAGCGTCACGGATATCCAGTAAGGCTCGCCTGCATCGTCGTATCCCGCAAACATATCCACGACAGGGCTTTGCACGAGCGAAAGCAGGTGACGGTAGGTGTTCTCGTCGGCAAGCGAGACGAATAGTTTGGTGCTGGTTTCAATGTCTTTACCTACGCTTTTCCCGATTCCGCCATGATAGCGGTCGACAAAATAGGTAGTGCCGTACAAGTTGTCGAACTTCACGTCAATGTCTTTCACGGTTGTGCTTTCGGCACCGGATTGTAGCAGATAATAGCACCATTCGCCATATTGGTTGATCCAACGAAGGTAAACGCCTTCATTCGGGCAATCGACAACGTTTATTTTAATCATTACGGTGTCGGCTTCGATCCTGCGGAAAGTATAATCAAAAGTGTAATCGAAGATTCCTCCTGACTTCTGAGAGTCGACACGCAGCACAATCTGCCTCCGGGCAGGAATACCCGATATGTCGAGATTGTATTTGCCACCGCCTATGCTCCCTGTTTCCGTATTTACAGCAGGAAAATCATCATACGGTTCATCGTCGTAGCGGTATTTTATGCTAAACTTCTCCGTTGACATATATTCACTTTCCAAAAATAACGGAACCGTAAAAGGATAACCTCTGAAACAGGTAAGCGTTTTGGTTTGCGAATAAACTTCCCCAATCTGCAAAGCACCCCATATGACAGGAATAAATATAGCATCTTCCACTTTCCAATTTTTGCTTGTCTTTATTTCAAATTTTATGTCTTTTTTCAAGAAACAATGCCCTTTGCTATTTATTTTACATAAATCCTGTGCATTGAAAATAGAACGAGCAGCAGGCGAAAGATCGAAGTGAACGGTGTTAGTAATCGGATCAGGAAATCTATCAATTGTAATTGTATCATTTACAACAAGTCGTGCCGCCTGTCCTTTATATATAAAAGATTCTAAGGTGATACGGATGGGATTAAAAGCAAAACCTAATTTAGGATACTTTATCACCATACCATTTGATTGTTCAATCTTATATATATTATCTTCGTAGTTTCTCATATCGTTTCTGTGATTTTGTTTTTGAATACTGTTGTTAATTGTTGGCTGATGTCCTGTACGGTTTTGCCGATGAGGGCATCGGTTTTGCCGTCCTGTTTACCTTGGGTTTTGATGCTCGAGCCTTCTTCTTTGACTTTTCGGGCAATGGTGTCCGAAAGGCTGGAGGGCGAAGATGCGGGCGGCTTTTTGGCTGACTTGGGCTTAGCGTTCTTCGACTGCCTGACGAGTTGCATACCAAGATCGGCAGGCTGAACGAGATAGGCATCCTCATTTTTTCCTCCCGACGATTGTCGCTCTTTTATCACCTCATCGCGGAGCTTGTTGAGGGCAAGTGTCAGCACCTGTCGTATGTCCTGTTGCCCGTTCATCGTACGCAGTCGCCTTGCAGCTCTTTAAGTTGTACTTCGATGGTAACGCCCGTCAGGTTCTGATCGAGCATATCGTAAACCACCGAGTAGGACACGGTGTCGGGTATGGGGTGGAACAATCCCGAACGGTTGACTGCCATAATGAAACGGCGGGCATAGGCTTTCATACGCTCGACGGTGGCTTCGTTCTCTTCTCCGTCGAAATCGAGATCCGCCAGGTCGAGAAAAGCGATCAGGCAATTGGGATAGTCGCGGAATATGCCGTTGTGCAGGTGCAACTGTCCCGAAACGGGCAGGACGTTTACGCAGGCAGGCAGCCGATCGTAGTCAAGCTGCACGTTGGCGCGCGTCCAGTCGTTGAATATGTAGTTGAGTTCGGGAATGGTTTCCACGATTTGTTTGATTTTCTCTTGTACCATGTTTTCTTATTTTTTCTGTGTGATTACTTTCCGATAGTTTTTTTCAAATTTGTTGTTGTCGAAGTCGATTTTCAGACACTGGTAGATACGCATCCAGTTGAGTTCCACCACTTCGTCGTGATCGGTGATGCCCATACGGCGCGCATACCAGTCGATCGTACCGAAAAATCCGTGCGATATGGTGTTGATCCCTGCCTGCTGTTCTTCGGAAGTAGGCTTGTACTCGATAGCCTTGAAGAGTTTGGTGATGCGTTCGAGTTCGTCTTTCGAATAAAGGGCAAATGCGAGACAGTCGAAAGCACTCATCTTCAACACCTTTTCCTTCGGCAACCCGTGCACTACCTCAAAGGGTACAAAAATGAGGTCAAGGAATGTCGCCACTCGGTTCTGAAGCTCGATCAGCTGCCTGAATTTAAGATCGTTGAACGATACTTTCAGATGCTCGGGCAAAGGATAATCCTTGATCTGATCGAGGTATCCTTCAAACTGTTTCTCCGTCACGCCGAAAACATCGACGTAGTAAACGAACTTTTCCAATGTCGTACGTTTGTCAATTTTCATTCTTTATGGGTTTTATATTATGCTGGTTGTACGTGCTTTCGGTTTTCCGATCCGACGCATCTCGCCCAGTTTGTTCAAGGCTACATACCGCAGGGCGTCAAGCGCATGGTTAAACTCGTCCACAGGCTGGTTGAGGGCATATCCGTTGCGGTCTTCTTTCCAGCGATAAGCCGTGATTTCCTTGCGGATGCCTTTGCTCCTGCGGGTGATATTGAGGCGGTAGCGTTTCAGTATGTCGATCCCGTTTTTGATGCTGTCCTGCCCTTTCAACGCACCTTCGAGCCTGAATCCCATGTTGCGGAGTTCGACGATGCTTTTGGGCTCTGCGCTGTCGGCTATGATAAGGGTGGAGGACGATATGCCGTTGCGATGAAGCACGGCGGCAATGTCGGGATTGGTTAGTCCCGTGCTGTAAGCAAGTTCGTCGATCCAGAGTTCTCCTTCCGAAAGACGCACATCGAGAATAGCGGTAGGATCGTTCGTGAAACCGAAGTCGATGCCGATGTAACGTTTTTTGTAGTTTTGCGGCATTTCGTCCGTCAGTTGCCAATCGTTGTATATAAGCCCTTCGATTTTGCCTGTCAAGCCCCGCGCATATACTTTAAAAAGCTGCGGATCGGTAATGGACTCGAGCCGCGTATGTTCTTCCCCGCTCAAAAACGGGTTGTGCCTGTGATCGGAAATAATGAGCCGCACGTCGGGTTTGCCTATCAGTTCCTCGTGCACCCAGAATCGGGCTGTGGGATTGTAATCGAGAAAGATCTTCTTACGGGTACGCGCCGCCAGTTGCCAGAAAAGCGGATAGGAGATTCCGTTGGCTTCGTTCACAAACAGATAGTCGCGTTTGCCGCTTCGTGCATCCTGCTCGTCGGAATAGCTTTTAAACTCGATCACCGAACCGTTGATGCAGGTGAACACCCTGTCCGTGATGTTGGGACGCGAAAACCACTGGCGGTATATTTCCGATTTGTTCCAGATGGTTTTGGCGTCGCGGAACGCTCCTACTTTCAGGTTGGGAATGTCCTGCCCTACCACTGTCAGCACCTGTCCCTGCTGCTGCATGGCAATGACGAAAAGCAGGTCGACAAGCGTATAGGTTTTGCCGCTCGACGTCCCGCCCTGATTGACGACAATCCTTTCCCGCGCCTCGTAATTGGCGAAGAAAAGCGGCGGTTTTTCCAGTAACAGGGTTTCACTCGACTTCATTTTCGGACGAGGCAAAGGTTTGACATTCCGAAAGCATCGGTTGAAGGCTGAAAGCGGCAGTCAGCTCAAGGAACGGCTCGGCATCGGCTTGTTCCTTGAGTCCCAGTTCACGGGCGATAATGCTCGGATTGAGCAGATTGGCTGCCGCGCCTTCGAATTTCTGAGAGAATATGATGTTGCGTATCAGGGAGGTGACGGGCTTGTACTTGTCGCTCTTGGAGTAGTTGTCGAAGGTTTCGCGGCTGATGCCTGCGAATACGCAGAACGACACGATTGTCATGGCACGCATATGGCTGACGTTTAACCGTTTTCCTGACGAAAACACTTTTTCCTCTTTCAGCGGATTTTTTTCGATCCAGTCGAAATATCGGAGAGCTGCCTCCCAGAGTTCTTCGGGCTGATACCTGTTTCGTTTGTGCGGTTCAAGGCTTTTAGCCAGTTTGTAGTATGCGTTTCCTTTTGCCGATGCCATATATTATGTTTTGTATCTAAACACAAAGATACGAATATTATTTAGAATGATTCTAAATAATTGAATATTTTTTTAAAAGAAAAAAGTTGTTAACATGGATTATTAAATTAACATTTTTAACTAAATTTGCATCAACTTAAATTTAAATCAATAATTATGAAAAAGGTAATCTGCGTTATAAGCCTCACGCTTACGGTTGCAGCGATCTGTGCCCAGCAAACGATCGACGGAGTAGGAAAACTCCGATTGGGAAGCTCGCCCGAAGTGTTGAAAGAGATTGGGTTCGACTTGGATAATACGATCCCAATCACTTCGACAAGAGAATATTTCGATTTGGTTTACTCTAAAAAATCAGGCGGAAACGTCTATCAGCTGTTTCCCGAAAAAGAAAAAAACGAAGATTACGGAGCAGCATCCTTAGACGGCAGGGTAAGTGTTTACTTTATTCCTGAATATAATCCTGCAGGAAACGTAGTTATGAGGAGGGTTTATCTCCGATTTCTGAACGATTCGCTATACTACATAAAAGCGGATCAATTGAAAGAACTTACGAATGCATTTGATCTGAAATACGGAAAATCAACGTATTTTTCAAGTAAAGACATGGATGACTTCAAAAAATATTCAGATGAAAGCATACCCGAAACAATCCACATATTCAGAGACAAATGGCAAACAGGCGATCCTAAAATATTATGCTCTGTAGGAGAATTTACAAATCATAAATTAAAGGGATCTAATAATAAAACCTCTTTTTTTATAATTACTGATTTGGCTAAATATGCCAATGTGAGTAAAGCAGAATATAAAATTAAGGCAAGCATTAAGGAGAATGAGATACAAGATAAACTGAAAGATCTGGAAGGTTTATAATCATAATATGAAAAAACTAATAATACTATTTTTGCTGACAATAACCTGTTTAAGAATCTCGGCTCAAGATTGTAAATATGTGGTCAATAAATTCGACAGAGAATTAAACAGGCTTGTTGAGACAGAAGAAAAGAGGATAAACAAATCGTTTACCAGCCGCTATTATTTTGCAATGAGTTTTACTATCACAAATACTTTGAAAACAATGGGACTCAAAATTGTCGGAGGAACGAGTACATTGAGAGTCAGAGATAATGACAAACTGATATTAACTCTCAACAACAACGAAACAATTACTTTATATCCATTAAAGGAGATTCTTTCCAGTACCGTAAGTTTTTCGAATTTACCCAGTTATTCATATGCCTTACCACATTATTATCTGTGCGATAATTATTTGGACAAGATCAGTGAAACCGGGCTTAAGAAAATCAGTATGTATACTTCCGAAAGACTTTTCGAGAGCGAAGTAAAAGAGAAAGACAATAAAAACATAAAACAGCTTATCAGGTGCGTAAAATAAACTTCTTTAGATGATTATTAAGAACAAAATATAAATAGACAAACAGGATGGGTAAAAAATCACCCATCCTCTTTTATTTCGTAAAATATCAAGAAGGATTATTTTACTTCTTTGTATTCGTATTTCATGGTATAGGTACAACTTTCTTCTTTAAATTGAACTGTTTCAATATAATCTTCCGAATTATAAGTCAGCTCAATGCCACAACTAACTGTAGCACCCGGTGTTATTTCTTTTCCATCAACATCATAATATGTGGTTTCGGTAATAACTCTTGCAATATTATTTCTAAATCCTTTTATCCATGAGAATTTATTATAAACGAAAAACCATGAAGGAGTACCGACGTCTTTAAAAGCATTGTATTTCCTGTCGTATCGATATGTACTCCTTTTCACTTGATAATCCTGAAAAAAGGCTTCTTCTGTCAGATTTCCAGAGTCATCGTATTTATATTCAGCATAGACTTTATAGTCTTTTGTCAAGATCCTTAGCAGTTGGCGTTTAGAATTTACTACAAGAAGATGAACCTGATTTGAACGAGAGGCAACAATAGTATCTGCTTTATACTCAAAAGAAACGAAAGTCTCCAAATCTTCCGTATTGTTCACGAAAGATCTGTATTCTTTTATATTTCCGTCTCTCATGTATGTAATCTGGCCGGTTACGTTCGCATAATCGTACAAATAGGTGTAGCTTTCCAATCTGTTTTCAACATCGTAATGAAACCTTATCGGATAATCCCAGTCAAAAGGAATATAGAATTTCTTTGGGATTCTATCATCTTCAATATGAACGTTGATTTGAACAGGTAATTTTTTCTCAGTCGTTATTCCGTCGCCGCCATTATCTTTGTCGTCATCGTCGCTGCAAGCCGAAAATACAAACGGCAATACCAGCATAAAGAGTAAATAAGGAATTTTTTTCATAATATTAAATCAGATTTTTAACAAAAACGCAAATTTAAAACAAAAGTACCTTCAATCCAAGCGAAAGATGAAGATAGTCTTTAGGTTTCAGATAGCTGTTGGTGGCAGCGCTGACTATGTACAGATCGCTGCTGCTGACTTCGTAGTAGAACGTGAGCGACTTGGCAAATATCCGCCTATCCTCGGGAATCTTAAAAGTCAGCCTTTGCCCCAGATAGACGTTGAACCGCAGGCGTGTCGAAAAGTTGTAGTAACCTTTCGGATAGCGTTCCGGCTCCTTTGTCCAGAACTCGTGCCCGAAAATGGTATTCACGTACAATCCGCACGCCATCGGATCGAGCGAAAACCCCTTGTTACCCAACTTTATGTTCCAAGGAATAAAGTTTTGCCTCAGGGTAAACGAAATTTTTGTTTTATTCGTAGAATATTTCGGTACTATGCCCAGCATTACGTCAGTCTCCCACTGATTGTTTCGCCCGTAGTCCCAGCCCGTACCTACGGATATCAAACCCATCGAACCTGCGTATTGCAGCTTCATATAATTAGGTATCAGCTTTTTCCAAAAGGAATAGTATCTTTCGACGCGTTTTTCATAGCCGTTCTTATCAGCCACAGCCGTACTGTCTTGGGAATATGTTGCGGTCGAAATCGTCAGAAACGAAAGTATAACGAACAGAGCTTTAGAAATCAACCACTTCATACGAATAATTGTCTTTGGTTATGGTAAACAGCAGATAACTTTTTTTCTCGATATTGGGACAGCCGTAATACATCACGCCGTCCTTGAATATATCCTCGATTTCGAGGCGGTGATCGTGTGCGTTGAGGCAGAACTGAAGATCGGGAAATTCCTTTATGGCACGCTGGAAAACGCGTGCAACGTTGTTGTTGAACTGTTCGGAATAAGGACGCGCGTGCATCGCAAAAACCGTTTTATCATACGCCCGCACAGTGTCGTTATACTGTTCCTCGATAAATCCGAAATCGGGCACAGGACGCGAGTAGTCGTATTCCATCGCGTTTGTGTTGAGACAGACAAACTTCACGTTGCCGGCTATAAAAGAAAAATTCTCCTCGCCGAATACTTTTCTGAATATCTGCTCGCCGTTTGCCAGACAATCGTGATTGCCCAAGAGAGCCACATAAGGCACGCGCAGCCCATTCATGACATCACGCATCCAGACAAACTCCTTCGTCAGCCCGAAGTCGGAAAGATCGCCGCCGTGGATCACAAAATCTATATCATCGCGTTTGTTTGCAGCTTTCACAAAATCTTCCGTTTCGTCATACCAGCGCTGCGTGTCGCCTATCAGGATAAAGCGGATCGAATCCCTGCCCGCACAATTCCGTTCTATAAGCCTGATATTCTTATAGTTTATACCCGTTTCGCCCTTTATACGCCCGTCATAAGGATGATACTCAAAGGCATCGCAACCCGAAAGAAGCAGGACAACAGAAAAAAGAACCGCCCGAAAAATCTTATTCATACATTAAAAAATAAACGGACAAAAGTAAACCTTTTTAAAACAGTTGCTGAAAGAAATACGTTAAAAATAAATCGACATTCGCGGGCAAAGAAATTCGCCACGATTTACGGACATAATGATAATCCCCTAACTTTATATCTTTCTAATGCAGGATTATAAAAAAAATAATATAAATTTACCGCGGATAAATAAACAAGACTTATATGAAAAAACTTTACACAATTACGCTTGCTTTATTCATATTAGGATCGGCGGCAAACGCCCAGACAATCTTCAGCAAAAGAAATAAAGCCGAAACGACAACGCCAAGCCTCCGGAGTACAAAACCTTTCGAAACACAGTTGCCCGACAGTGCGATCGTGTTCACGACAAGCTCGGTTGATAAAGGCGATAAATACCTGTTCTCAAGAGGCGACGACGGAAGCATCATTACCGAAAAATATTATGATACCTTCGGAACGGGTTACACGCCTTCTTCAAAAACAGTGGAAAAATACAATGCCGAAGGCAGGCTGATTCTCGAAGAATATCATTCATGGGATTCGGAGAAAAGCGCATGGATACCCCAAAACAGAGAAGTGTACGGATACTATCTGGGCGACAGGATAAACCTCTCTGAATACTACTCATGGAACGAAACCGCAAGCACATGGGTAGCAGAAGAAAAAGAAGAACTGTATTTCGAAGACGCGAATCACATAAACGGCGGAAAAACATATGTAGGGATGAACAATACATGGCTGCCGCTGGAAGACATCAACGTAGGATCGAGCGGATTAAAACCTGACGGACAAATAACATTCTATTTCAGCTTCAGACATGCCGATCTGCCGTCATTGCCATGGGAACCGGGATACAATATTACGTACAAGTATGACGAAATGGGCAACGAATTGCTGGTTTCGACAGAGGAATACGACGAAGAAGCACAATACGGATGGGCGCTCGGATACAAAGAAGTAAAAGAATACAACGCAAGCGGCAAGATCGTCATGAATAAGTCTTTCTACGGCAATGCGGACAACACCGACTGGGTATATGACGGAAAAGAAATATACAAATACGATGCCGCAGGCAACCTTACGGCGCTGGAAGAATACAACGAAAGCGACATCCGACAATCGGAAACGATATACTACTATCCGCAAGGATCGGGCATCGAAACCAGCAAAGCGGACGAAACCAACGTTTACCTCGCCAACGGAGTGCTGACAATCGACACGCCTCAGGCGGAAACAATCAGCCTCTACTCCGTAACAGGAGCGCGAATATATGCCGCAAGCAAACAAGCCGGTGAAAAAAACAATCGTCGCTGACAACCTGCCGCAGGGCGTTATCGTCGTTAAAGGCAGCGCGGGCTGGGCGAAGAAACTGATCGTAAAATAAGTCCCCCCTTAAATTAAATAACCCCAACCGATGCAAAAGGATGCTTCCGTTAAAAGAAGCATCCTTTTCTAAATATATATATAAGCCCAGACTTGTGATATAGCGAAGGTTTTTATCCAGCAAATAAAACTCCTCATAAGTATCACCGCCAGCAAAAGCCGAAAACACGGGCATTTGTCCGTCCTTGATTACAGAACCGTCAACCGCAAACAGAATAAACTGTTCGATCTGTCTTATTCCACGTTCTATTTCAAACCGCAACTTCCAATCAGTCTCCGTTTTTAACCGATTTACATACATAGCTTTTCTTTTCAGCAAAGATTTACAAACATCTGACTTTTCAAAATCGCCGCCTCTGTATTCGGCAAAGTCGTAGACATGGAGCGAAGCATTGAGACGGATATACTGAAGAGTTGTCGTAATATTGGCGTTACGTTCCTTTATATATTCGTCATAATTGTCGTCATCGCACGAAAACACCGTGAGAAGGATAAAAACAAAAAATACGGATAATTTTTCATTATCCGTACCCCTGTCATTATAACGCTAAAATGCAGTTGTTGTTCATTTTACATATCTAAAACGAACTAAAAGAGAGAATAAGACGGGACCGCCGGAACGCCGCTAAATCCTTGTGTTGCGATCGACGATTTTAACAACGTTGTACAACTCAAGGACATCCCTGAGGTTAAGCACGAAGTCGTCGAACAAAGGATTAAGCGGATGGCAGACGATGTCGCCCGTTTCCACGTCATGTCTGGTTATCTGTTTGATCGTAACGCCTTCGGTACGGTGCACTATTACGAAAAACCAGTCCCTGATATGAAGGTGATAGTGCCACAGATGACGCCCTACCTCGCGGCAAAGCACCTTGTCCTTGTCGTAGATGGCATTACGCGATCCGTCGTCCATGCTGTCGCCGTTGACCTCGAAAATACGGTACTTTCCGCGATAATCCTTATCCACAATGACAGGTATGGTAGGCAGCGACTCGATGTACTCCACATCGCCGAACCCTTTCGGGTAGCCACCCTGAGCCGAAACGGGCACAAGCGGCACTTTCATAAAATCGAGATCGTCCAGCGCCTGCGCGTCGGACGACCTTTGCTCGACAGTCATGTTGCCGTCGCCCGTTTCAAGCCAAACTATGTTTACCTTATGATCGAGTTCCGCCAATCTCTGAAAAAAATTGGAAGGCATCGGTTTCTTTCCGTTCAACACCTGCGAAAATGACGATTTATTACTGTATCCCAACAATTTACCTAATTCTTCCTGATTATCCGCTATTCCTTGTCCTATCAGCCATTTTATTACAGCTTTAACTCTCTGTAGTTTATCCATTTAGTAAACAATTAAGTTTAATTAACTAAAAAATGTTTATCTTTTATATCCCATAAAAGTAAACTTTATTTATATTTGTATTGTGTTACATTCGTAACATCTAAATAAGAGAAAAAAAGTGATTAATACAAATTTTTAACTAAAATGGGAGCCGCAGAAAAATTACAGGAGAACATTATCGAGACTCAGGAACAACTATTTCTCGACCGTATTGACGAAGTTTTGGGATACGTACAGTCGGAGTTGGAAAACCCGCCCTGTGACGAGACAGACTTAGACTGCATCACCTGTAGCGTACTTCCGAACATTACGGTTTACATAGATTATGCTATCGAAGGGTTCGGTTTTCGCCACATCGAAATAGATCGGATAGACGTATTGAATTCTGACGACGAACACCTGTTCGAAGCGGAAAGAATTTTAAGATCGGCGCTGACAGAATTCGTTTACGTCCTCAACGACAGAAGAGAAAAAGAAAGCCTGTATCATATTGATTACTAAAACACAACCCCACAAAAAGTAAACAAAGTATGCCAAACGGAATAAAACAACGACAGATCGAGTTGAAACGCCAATCGCAGGTGTCGGCAATAGAAGCCGATTGTCTCAGCCTAAAAATAGGAGAAGAAAAACGATTCAGCATCATGGATACGCTTGTGCATCAACGTATCCGCACCAGACTGAGCCGGCAAAAGGCAAGCACTCTGATAGTATTCGAAACGGAAGTCTCGAAAGACAATATCAACGAAATAGTAGTGATCCGAAAAGCCTGATAAAACAATGAACGACAGGACGATAAACAACACCACCGAAGACAAGCTGAAAGCAATGGTAAAACAGTTTCTGATCGTGCTGCTGTTGCTGCTCGCCGTAATGGCTGCAAACGCTTACTATGCGCGGAAGCTGCAAAAAGCCTATCCGCCCGTAAGCCCTGAAGAGACTGGGAGCAAAGGCATAGAATATCACCGGATAGACGGATATGTGATACCCATAAGGTAGACACGGCTCTGCTTCATTGGGTTGGAGCAAAGCCACACAGCGTCCCGCTTGGACGGGACGGAACGCGATCTTTGAAATGCTTTATACGTGAACGATGCGACAGGAAGCACCGCACAAAAAACAACGCTGAAAAAAAGCAGCCGCCTTTTGCCTCCGGCACAAAGGAGTATCCTCGCATTGGACGGTAAACAAAAATGTGCGGAAGGCGGCAGCCCGATTTTCAGTATAAAAAAGTTAAACAAGGAAAATAATTTACGGACAATCAGTCTTTTTTTATTAGATTTGCGATATATGAGAAAACAAAGATTAACTGTAAATTAAAATTCATTATGAAAAAATTATTTTATTTCCTGCCCCTACTCTTTCTCGGACTTACGTTCAACAGCTGCGGAGGCGATGACAACGATTACGACACAGGCATGGTAAGAACATACCTCTATACCGGACAAGAAATATCGGTAAACCTGCCGTTCCGGTGGGAAGGCAATTACGATCAGGACTGGGAAAGCAAACGGGTGGCTCAATTGACCATAAACGGCGATAAAGCCAGCGTAAGAGGCATAACCAAAGGTTCGATACTCAAAGAAATATATGACACGGGAGGACACACTATCGCTCTGGATATAAAAGTGTTCAACACCGATGAAGTAAAACTGACACGCACCACGGTAACCCCGCCTATCGGACAAAAAGTTATCGGATGCCAGATCATTGAATACAGCAAAGACGTAAAATACAGCGTAGCGTCAGCCGACGAAACCATAGTTTCGGCAGAAATATCAGACGACAACGTTAACGTCACTGCCCACAAAGCAGGAATAACGACTATCACGGTGAGCACCGATAACGGATTGTCCACTGTTGTCGAGATAAGGGTAAACGAAAAAAATTAAGAGATAAGTAGTCTGTTGTTCAATTTTTTATTTCATTTGCATAAGAAATAATTTAAAAAATATACAGAATAATAAATCGAAAAATGGAAAATACCCGCAGAAAGGTTGTAATACTGTTAGCACATCCCAACCTCCAAGAATCTGATGCGAACAAAACGCTTATCGAAGCCGTAAAAGATCCCGTAACCGTAGCCGTGTACGACCTCTACGAAGAAAAAGAAATAAGCACCGACGAATGGATGATGATAATGACGCACGCCTCGGCGCTCGTCTTTCAGTTTCCGTTTCATTGGCTGTCAGCACCTTCGCTGCTCAAGAAATGGCTCGACGAAGTGTTTATCGACTTGTCGCAAACGCCCTCGATAGCAGGCAAACCGCTGATGATTGCCACCACAACAGGATCGAGTTTCGAATCGTACCGAAGCGGAGGCAAAAACGGATATACGGTCGACGAACTTCTGCGTCCCTATCAGGTAGCAGCCACACAGGCAGGAATGGTGTGGAAAACGCCGCTCGTAATCTACGGCATGCAAACGCAGGAAGCGGCTAAAAACATTTCGCTCGGCACGGACGCTTACAAAAACAGGATCAACCTGCTCAAAGACAAAGAAGAAGAACAGTGGTAACACATTACATTATGAACAGTACAAAACAATTATTCAGATACATTCTTCCGATATTGATCGCCCCGCTGCTGTTCGTCGGTTGCGGAGACGATGACGATGACGACGGAAACACGACGGTCACCGAAATCAGGCTATCCGAAGAAACAATATGGTTTACAGGGCTCGGCAAAAACCTCCAAGTGGAAATACTCAGCGGAAACGGAGGATATAAAACCCGTATCGACAACCCCAAAATAGCGCAAGCCACGATCAAAAACAACGTCGTGACCGTCAAACCCTTGTCGGGAGGGCTGGCAACACTCACCATAACCGACAAAAGAGGCAAACTGGCGGAATTGGACATTATTGTCGACGATTCGCCCTCGGTTAACCCCTCATACTGGGCATATTTCAATGCAGGCGACGTATGGGAGGAACCCGTTCGGTTCGAATGGTACGACAGGATAAGATACGTCAATTCCGACAAAAAAGTCGTATCCGTAACATTCAACAAGGAAACGGGAAAAATGGAAGTTAAAGGGCTCAGCGTAGGAGAAACGACCGTCACGCTGTTCGATAATGAAGGGAAGTCATATGCTTATGGAATAACCATATTCCCTGCCGACAAAGTAATAACAGCCGCAGACTTCATGACGGATAACACCCTGTGGGTAAGATACCCCTCGAGCGAAACCTGCCAGATATACGGCATACCAAGTACTTACGAAGTAACATCCGCCAATCCTGAAATGGTTCAGGCAGAAATGTACACCGACAACAGTTTCATCTTTCGGGGACTCCGACGCGGACAAACTACGGTCACCATACGCGATACGAAACACAACCGCCAATCGGTGATAAACATATCGGTCATTTAAAATAAACACGCGATTTCTTCGTTAAAACAAGATACACGCAACGAAGAAAAAACCGACAGAATGAAAAAAAAAAATTACAATACCTGCTCCTGCCGATTGCCGCAATATTTTTTTGCGACAGCCTGCAGCAGCGACGACGACAATAACGGCGGAGGAGGCGGGACAGCCGATCAGATAAAACTATCGGAGTACGACATCAAAATAGCCGAAGAAAACGGTACGCACGAAATAAAAATACTCTCGGGACAAGCACCCTTTGCAGTATCGTCCTCCGCAGATTCCGTTGCGACGGCAAGTGCCGACAGCGTCAAGATCCTGATCAAAGCGCGCAGCGTAGGCAAAACCACCATCGAAGTAAAGGACAAAAACCTGTTCACCGCCAAAATATTCGTCACAGTCGGCAATCCGCCCACCGTACTCAACCACAACGAATATCTGAACGTGAACGACAACAGGCAACTCACCGTCTGGAGCCTCGACGAACTTGGACAACCCAGATACGTCGACAATCGCAATCCATCGGTCGCAACAGTCGAAGCAAAAGACAAATGGCTCTACATACAGGCACTCGACAGCGGTTCGACAAATATCGAAGTCGGGTTCGAAGCCTACCGCCTCAAAATACAGGCGCAGGTATTTCCCGAAAACCAGATCATTCTGTACAACGAAGCATTCGGAGCATTTACCAACAATACGATAACCATACCTTACGGCAAAACCACGCCTTTGCAGATACTGTCCTCAGAAGGTGGATTTAAAGCTGTATCCGAAAACCCCAGATGGATCGGTGCGGAAGTCGTCAAACCATACGAAGGATCGAACTACGAAGTACGGCTGACGCCGGCAACCCGAATCCGAACCACCATTATCGTATCCGACACGATTAACAACAGAAAGACGGTTCTGGACGTAACCTCCCGATAAAACCGAGAGTACGAACTCAACGCGACAGAAAACGATAAAGACAGAAAAAGCGCAATAAACATAATAAGCCGACGGAAAAGAAGGCATAAGGTTTGACGACAAAACCTTATGCCTTTTTCTTTTGCACCCATTTCAAAACCGAATAATAAACCCTAAAACATATAAATATGATACGACTAAACCTGTGCCGGTGCGGAAACTACGCGCTGCGCGGCAGCGAGCTGTGCCTTACCTGCCGAAACGAAGAAGCCGAAAAATCAGTAAAAAAATCGCAGACGCAAAAACAGTACGAAACGCAAGCCGCATTCTTCGCCCTCGTACGCAACAAACTGCCACAACTCAAAAAACTCATTTTCGCCCTGCCCGTCACAACGGCAAAAAGCACGATCGGGAAACGCAACCAACGCAACTACGGCGTTGTGGGCGGCGTAGCCGGCATCCTGTGCCTCATGCCCTCAGGCGGTTACAACTACCTGTGCCTCGACTGCGTAACGGAAGGACAGAAGCCGACAAAAGATCAGCTCGGCTTTCGCCTACAAGCGGAACAGGCAGGCGGCAGATACGCCACGTTCAGCAATCCGCACGAAGGGTTGCGGATCGTACAGGAATATATTTCACACACAAAACTCTGACGACATGAAACAGGACAGACACAAAACGGAACAACGCATCCGCGAGATAGAAGAACTGCTCGTAAGCGACATCAGCGCAACCACCTTTTCACGGCTCAACAGCGAACGCAATTCGCTCATCATTAAGCTCGAAAACACGGAAAGGAAAGAAAACGGCGAAAAAGACGAACCCCTGCACGCCTACACCTATCGGTTCGCAGGACAAAAAACGCAGAACTATCAGGACTGACGCTCATCCGATTTCCGTTAAGGAAGCGAACGATTCTACGCGTCAACGCTTTGGCATATTCGTCATATTCCCGCAGCAAAGGAGAAAATACGGACGGTTGCACGAAAAAGAATGATTTGCCGTTTTTCAGGCAACATTTGAAATAAAAAGGAAAAACGCACGTCACGCACAAAAACTCGGACGACGGGCATACATAACGGCTGAAAAGACTGCAAACCTTTATCCTGCCGCCGTCTATGCGAATATGGCTGAACAATCGGGACGCGAAACAGTTGAACACGACATAGCCGGCAGCAAGGCAGAAAAACCGAAGCGTGAACATCGCCGATCCGCATTCCCTGTACCAACTTGCAGGCACAAGAACAAGAAGCAGGATTGCAACAACGATGTACAGGATTTGCGTTTCGCGTCCCAAGCTCATAAGCATCATTCGTTTATCCCAAAGAAAAGAAAAAAGGAAGTAACTATGAATTTTTCTTGCGGGAAATATGCCGGAGAGTGCGGAAATTTCTGCAAAACCTGCGGAAGATCCGCAAATAAACATATAAAACACTGACTATCAGATCGGAGAAAATAACCAATTAAAATTATTTTCCCGAAGATATTATTCCCAACTTAGCAAAATAATAATGCGAGGACTTGCGGCATCCGTTCGTTTTGCATCAAGGCAAAATGAACGGAAAGAAAATTAATAAAAAAATAAACAACAAAAATACAATGGCATACCGATTTACAAATACCGACAAATGGAGCGACTCGTGGTTTTTAGACCTCAAGCCTGTTCAGAAGCTTCTGTTCCTATACCTGTGCGATCAGTGCGACATTGCGGGTTTCGTCGAATACAACGAACGGAAATTCGCTTTCGATCTCGGCACCGATAAGCAGGGCGTGAACGCCGCTTTGGAGGGCATAAAGGAGAAAATCCTGTTTTCAGCCGACGGCAAAGTCATATTTGTAATAAACTTCATCAAACACCAGAAAAACTTTCCCCTCGATTCGGCGATAAAAGTCCGCGCGTCGATTATCCGCAGGCTGGAAGAAAACCTGCATTTATTTAATTTTCAGAAAATTGAACAGTATTTTTTAACCCTTACCCTACCCTCTCCGAAGGGTTATGGTAATAGTAAAGGTAATAGTAGTAACGAAAAGGGGGTTGCAGGGGGAAAAACAACGGCGGAACCCAAAACCGACTACGACCGCTTTAACATCTGGCTCGACACCACCTGCCCCAACGTGCGGAAAATTCAGAAACAAATCACCGAAGAAGAGTTCCGCAAGCTCAAGACACGCTATTCGTCCGAAGAAATACAGGACATACTGGAGAAAATGGAGAATACCAAAGGACTGCCCAAGAAATACATCTGGACTTATAAAACAGCCCTCAACTGGCTGGAAAGGAGAACAAATTATGCAAAGTAAAACCACGACGCCGCCCCACGATCACGAAGTGGAAAAACTCGTGCTGGGAAGCATCATCGACTATCGCGACAAGTTTAACGAAGTGCGTGACATCCTGTCGGACGAATGTTTCGACGATCCGTTTCACAAAAACGTTTTCGCCATCTACCTGCAATTAGAGGCGGAAGGATCGGAAATAGACGCGTTCTCGATATTAGCACGCCTCAAACAAAGCGACGGCAGCGACGCCACAGGCAGGATACTGACGCTGAACGAAGACACCACATTCCGCACGCCCGTCTACCGCCATGCCGTTTACCTGTGCGATCTGGCGGCAAAACGCAAGCTGTTTTCGCTGGGCAACTACCTGCAAACCGTTTCGTGCTCGGCGGACGAAGACCTGTTCAACATCGCGAACCGTACCAAAGAGGTACTCGAAAACCTCTATCAAACGGGGCAAAGCTCGATAAGCACCATAAAGGAAGCCGTGCAGGGCGTTTACGACATCATCAACCGCAACCTCTCGAACGAAACCAGCCTGACGGGTTCGCCCACAGGCTTTTCGGTGTTCGACAAACATTCGGGCGGATTGCAGAAATCGGATCTGATAATCGTCGGCGGGGAGTCGTCGCACGGAAAGACGTCGCTCGCCCTCTCTATGACGCTCAACGCCGCCCTGACCAACAACGACAGGATAGCCGTCTATTCGCTCGAGATGAAAAAGGAACAGCTTGCCGCGCGGCTTATGGCGATGCAGAGCGGAATATCGTCCAACCGCCTGCTCTATTCGCCCCTCGCCCCCTACCAGATCGAACGGCTCGACAATTCCGTTTCGGCACTGTACAATTCGTGCATCCTGTTCGACGACCGCAGCACGTCGAACATCGACACCATTCTCAACTCGATCCGCACGATGAAGGCGAAACACGGCATTTCGGGCGTAGTGATCGACTACCTCCAGATCCTCAACGTGAACATGAAAGGGGCGAGCGACGAGCAGCAAATGGCAAGCGTGGCGCGCAGGCTCAAGAACCTCGCCAAAGAGCTGGACATCTGGATCGTGGCACTCTCGCAGCTCAACCGCGACGCGTCCAACCCCGTGCCCAACATGAACCGCGTACGCGGCAGCGGACAGATATTCGAAGCCGCCGACGTGGTGATGTTCGTCTATCAGCCGGCGAAGTACAACCGCGACTTTCCCGAACCTTTCGGCGAATACGAAACGGCGGGCTACGCCATGATAGACGTCGCCAAAGGACGCAACATGGGCGTGCTGAAATTCCTGCTCCGCTTCGACGAAAAGCTGACGCACTTCACCGACGCCAACCTGAAGGATATCCCCCAAAAACAGTTTTCGGCATACGAAAAAGCGGCGTTTTGAAAGGAAGGTATAAAAAAAGCCCTCCTATGACGGAGAGCTTAAATTAATTGATTTTTACTTCACTTATTATCCTACTGTAAAATCTTCAAAAATATTGACGGTATAGATTTCGGTATTTGTTATAATACCGCCTGCACTGCCACCAGAATTTTCTTCAGGACCGCCAGTAATAAGGCATGGCACATTATGAATATAAATTTCTTTACTAACATCTATATTTGTATAAAGAGTATTACGTTCATTAAAACGAACATCTATAAGATTCCAATTCATTACAAATGGTCTTTTATGGTATATCGTATAGGTTTGCCCTGGCATCAGAGTGATCTGTTTATGCCAAGTACCACCATTCACGGCAATAGTGTAGTAAACAGTTACAAGAGAAGGTGAACGAGGATCAATTTTTAAAATTATTTTCTTATCCGATTGGAAAAGAGACTGGGCTTTTAAATCGTTGTTTCCGAGTAAACAAAAAAGGAACAGTAAACTGAAAATAGTCTTTTTCATAATAAATAAAATTTAGATTAATATAAGACACTGTCGGAAGTAAAGATAATAAAATAAAAAACAGAAAAAGACTATATCCTAAAAAAGAAAAATCCGCAATATCACATTGCAGATCCTCCCTCTTTTTTTCAATTGTATAACTTAATGCGTTATTATAACGCATTATCGTCTAAAATGTTTTCGGAAATTAATTTTTAACTTTTACATTATGAAAATAAAACAGTTGGCAGCCGTCCTGCTCGTGGCAGTGGCGGCTCTTCTCCTTGTGTGCGAAAGGAACACGCGGACGATGAAAACGCAGCGGGAACTGATCCGCTATCAGGACAGCCTGCTCAGGGATTACCACAAATTGACGATCGACGTGGCGAACATCGTCGGCAAAAAATAATGATCATAACCCGTGTGCCGTCCGTTAAGGCTTGGGCGGACGGGGTTTGTGATGATGAGGCTTTTCGGTATGAGGTTTTTTGTGTTTGTGCGGAGGTTCGGGATGCGATTTGCACGAAACCATCGCGACGCAGGCTAAAGCCAATAATGCCAGTAATACCTTCTTCTTTTTCATAACCGGTTGTTTTTTAAGTTTATGTCAAGTGCCGTTCACATAGTTAGTCATTTTTCACGAGAATTACAAAATGTAAACCGTTCAAGTGTTGCACAACATAATTGCGTATTGTTCACATTCCGTTCTTAGATTTGTCAAGCCATTCTCCTCAGATAGGGCGATATGGCGACAAACAGCAAAGCCAGAACGAGCAGGGCGACAAAACAGACGCCCAGAACAAGGAAAAACTTCGCGTTCCCTTTTCGTCCCTTCATGCTGAAAGCCGCATTCAATCCGAAGCAGATGAAGGCAAGGATAACCGTTCCCCAGATGATATACGAAAAATTAAAAGTCAGTTCCATACGATTTAAACGCTTAATATATCCGTAATGTTCCCGATTCAATGAAAGAGGATGCCTCCCTTATAAGACATCCTCCCCTAAAAACACATACATATCTGTGACTAATTACCACTCCATTTCTTCAAACAAAACTCCGATGTGCTTGCTGTCATTTATCGGGGATATAAGCTGATAATTTCAACGTGCCCAATCTCTTGCACGAATCTCAACAGTAGAATCTTCTGTTATATTAAAATAGTAGAAGAAATCCACAAACGTTCCGCCAATAGGTCTCGTTCCGTAACCTGTTATATCAACGCAACCGTCCGTGCTACCGTCTAAATAGAGATAAATCACAACAGTGCTCCCTTTCTGGACATTAAGCAGGTTGCTTATTTGTCTCAAAGGCTGAGTTACTTCTTTTGTCCCGTCATGATACCTTACATACGAGCCCCGATCGGTAATATTATTCTCTGTCAGAAAAAAAAGATTAAACCTGCAAAGCTCCTTCTGAGCAGCCGCACCTTTGGCACTCGCGGCAAGCGTAAAAAACGAAAGGAAGAAAAATAAAACTATTTTTTTCATGACAATAATTAGTTTTAAGTTAGACACTTGGTTTGTTTTCGACTGCCACTAAGTTAATAAATAAACCGACACAAAAAACATGTTATTTAACACATGAGACTGAAACCGTTTGAATTTTCCCGTACCCGTAAAGGCATAAAAAAGAGAGTTCATGACATCACGCCACGAACTCTCCCTCCTCTTTTCTTAACTGTATTATTATTTACCCCCTAAATAACTTTCTATTCATAACACTAATCTACCTTAAAATGTTTGCTGGAATTTAATTTCCTGCCCAAAACGGCATTCAGACCTCACTCATCTTTCGTGAAAGAAAGAGCTCCCGTAGGGCAGCATCCGATCTGAGCAACAAGTTCCTCGGTCGAAGCTTTGCTGACATCTATCCATGATCTTTTATCGGGACGATACACCTCGGGCAGCATCTGCATGCAATTGCCCGCGTGCATACACAAGGCTGGTTCCCAGACAACCGTGATTTCGCCGTTCGAATATTTCAGTATTTTACCCATCGCAACTATCCTCTGTCTAACGTATTTTTATCCGGGTTTATCGTTTTTGTAGCGTCCTTAACATCCTTGTTCGAAGCCTCTTCCGCATTTTCGTCGCTTTCGGTACTTTCATTTACGATCTGAAATGCGTTTGTAGTATCCGGATCATCGTGATCAATTTTTTTCTTGTCCATTATTCCTTTAATTTTTTCTCGGTTTATGGTATATAAACAAAAAAACAACAGGAAAAGTTCTTATTAACAGGAAAACATGTTAATACTTAAATATTTCCGTTTCATTTAAGAAACAATAAAAATATTAACTATGAATATTCTTATTAAAAAATTTTAGATAAAACATATTAAATTATAAATATTGTTTATATATTTACGGAAACTTTCCCCCCATAATAAATACTTGAAAAACAAGTATTGGCATCGCATCATATGCGAATGTTAATACACTATATTATTTAACCGTTTAAATTATTTATTATGAGAAAGTTCTTATTATTGCCCCTACTCCTTATCGTTTGTTTGGGTGCATCTGCGCAAAAGTATCATGAAACGGACAAAGAAGGGCTCCGTAAATTCCTTCGTCAAGGGCATAACCTTTATGGAGCCCAGCTATCGGTAAATGATACGCTCAACTGGTACACATCCGAGGCATGGGTGGAAAAAATCAAAAGCAATGAGATCGACAATCGCCTTGCCTGTACATGGGAAGACGGAGGTATCTGGGGAAAACCGCCTTACAGGCTGACACAACTAAACTTAGGAGGTTATCCTGCTCTCGACTGGAATTTCACAGGAACGCTTGATTGCAGTTATTTCCCGAGCCTGTATGCTTTATTTATAAAAGATCAGTATATCGAAAAAATAGACCTGTCCAAAAATCGCATACAGTCTATTTGGATTGATTCCTATTTACAACCGATAGATCTTATAATGCCTAAAAGCGCTAATAACAGAAAGGCTCTCGTTGAACTACGCGTCAGCAATGCTGTGATCGGAAAACTCGATGTCAGCGGCTGCGAAGACTTAAAATGGCTATACTGTGAAAATTCATATCTATCGGAACTAAAACTGGGTAACAACTATAAGCTTGAGCAACTCTCTTGTGGAGGAAACAATATCAAATCGATAGATATACTGGAATTGAATCCCGAGTCGCTTAAATATTTGTCTTTCGACGGCACCGCGGATTTTGAGTGGGAATACCTGCAATACTTTGAAAACCTCATATCATTAGGTTTCGGAAATAGTAAACTGACAAGTTTCGACTTTTCAAAAAACATCAAACTGAAAAAACTCGCTATCTCAAGCAATCCGTTTACGACATTAGACGTAAAAAACCTGCCCGATCTCGAAGAGCTGTATTGCTCGTCGAACAAGCTGACAAGCCTCGACCTGACAGGAAATCCTAAACTCAAGAAACTTTATTGCGGAAACAATCAGATAAGCAGCTTAAACCTCAGCAATAACAGAGCTTTAGAAATTCTGGATTGTCCGAACAACAAAAACCTGAGCAGCCTCGATTTGCAGTATCAAGGCTATATCACCACAGTCAACGCTGCGAACTGCAATCTGTCTTATATCGATATAATAAGCTGCCAGTTTCTGAAAAAATTGGACTGTTCAAAAAACAATCTTTCCATGCTGGATATTTCCAATAACGCATATCTGGAAAATGTCGATTGTTCCTACAATAAAATAACAGGCTTATTCGCACCACGCAATCTCAGTACGCTGACATGCAACAACAATCAGCTGACAAGCCTCGACATAAGCTCAATCTCAAAAGATAAAATAACGTTGAACGCTTCGAACAACAACCTGACTTCGATATTGATGTCCGATGGACAAACACTGTACAGTTGCGACTTGTCTCAAAACAACTTCATGTTCTCCACACTTCCTGTCGGCGTGGGACAAACATGGCGACAAACAATCGCTCCGCAGAAAGATATAAATATAACAATGAGATACGACGGAGTCATCAGTCTGGGAGAATACAATATCAGAGGCAACATCTCCACCTACAAATGGTACGATCAGGCAGGAAATCCTGCAACGGATCCCGTGAATTTCGGTAACGGAATGTTCTATATATCAATAAACTCACTGGGACAAACGCTGACCTGCAAAGTTACCAATCCCGCCTATCCGTCACTTACACTCAACTATAAAGTAACCGTTACAGGAAATTCCCGCAAGGCTAAGCAAACGGAAAAATCAGCTATCGAACAGGAATTGAGCGTCAACGTATATCCTAACCCCGTTTCGGACGTATTGCGTATCGACACGCCGAACGAAGTGCAAAGCGTAACCGTTTACGACTTGGCAGGACGCACGGTTAAGAAAGCAGGCAACGTGACTGAAATCGACGTGCGGGATATGCAGGAAGGCTTCTACATCATCCGCGTAACGACTGCCGACGGACAAGTGTCTCAGAAGTTCAAAAAACAATAAGACAGTCCGCACGAAACCCGATAAAGCTTAAGAAAGGATGAGGCTCGCAGGCTTCATCCTTTTTTTGCATTATGCCGAAAAACAGTATTTTCCCTGCCGCTGCTTACTCACAAATGAATTATATTTGCAACCGAATATAAACCCGAAAACAAAACGCAACACGCCAAAACACCATGAGCACAAAACCGAAACAAAGGCGAGAAGATCTGACCTATGAGGAGAAAGTAAGGCTAAAAGACATGTATAACAAGTCTATTGAAGCTTTAAAGGAATATGATTATAAGAAAGCAGCGGCGTTATACAAAAAGAGTCTCGGAGTAGTAGAAATACCCGAATATTTTGCTGCATATGCCATTTCACTATGGACATACCTGAATGAAAGTAAAAGTAATGACACAAAGCAATACAAAGAAGTTGGAGAAAGCTTTGCAAAAGCAAATTTCAATTTATTAAATGTACTTCTTTTTAAAAAAGAGAACACAAAAAACTCTCATATAGTTCTCAAAACTTTTCTTGAAAGCGATAAATTCTTTAATAAAACAACTTTGGGTTTTAAAGACAAGAAAAAAGATTTTTTCGAGCAAATCTATATACAATCGTTTGAAATCATTGACCTACTACATGTGAACTTAAAGGAAGAGCGGAACGTAGCGCATTATACCCGAAGGGGCGTATGTGAAGTGTTTATCAACCAATCGCCTTTCAGGCTCAACACGGTAGCCACCGCCAACGACCCGAAGGAAGGGCGTCCGTTGCTCCGCTTTTTAGAGTTCGACAACGATTCCGTCAACAACGACTATCAGGCATTTGTGGGCAGTTTTATTTTTAATCCCGATTGCCTCAACCAGTTCCGTCTCTACGGAAAGGAAAACGGGCAGGAGGCGACAGGCGTAAGCATCGTTGTCGATCCCGATTTTTTCAGTTCAAGAGCAACCATTAATCAAAGCCTTGCTACCTTTGATGAAAATAAAAGAAAAAATAAGAGAGAAGAAAAAATAAACCCGTTAGTTAAAAGCAAAGAAGCACTTTTCCGTTGTATTTACATTGATCCTGTCACGCAAAAAATTATCTCAGTAGGACACAAGGAAGAACACGTTTTCTATCGGGAATATCAGGATTCAAAAAAAGAAGAAGAAATTGCAAAAATGGTAACGGATTACCAGAAATACATCGACAATGTGTTGAAAAAGGTACAGAAGGCTTTGGAAAAACTAAAAACCGATATCCACAACTTCCTCAGTACCCTTAAAGACACTAAAGAGAAAAAACGCACGCAGGAAGTCGTCAGCGAACTGCTTATACACCTGCGCTATCTGGTGAAGCACGTAGCATTCAAAGAAGAGCAGGAGTGCCGCCTGATAAGGGTAGAGCCGCTGAAAGACAACGACAAGGTGAAAGTGGACTCGGGATCGTCACGTATGTATTACAACTACATTAAGTTGAGGCACATAGACGAAAAGGAACCTAAAAAAAAGAGCTTCTGTTACATTACCGACGTATACTTCGCGCCGCGCGCCGCAGGCAAACAACTGCTTGAGGACATTATCCGCCGCGAGGGACTGAAAATTGACTGCCACCAGAGCGATCACCCTTATTCGTCGTAAAACCTCAAAGAGTTATTTCGACAGGATCATTGTGGTTGCCAGAATAAGCAGCAGAAAGATGTTCAGCACAATGGCAACGGAAGAATCTATGTTTTTGTACCCTTTTATGCGTCCGAATATGAAAAGGATAAAGCAAAACAATTCCACGCCGACCATCGTATAGTTGAGCCAAGAGGGAACGACTGTCATAGCGTTTGCCAAACCGAAAGCAAGGATGTTGAGGACAATCATTCCTGCGAGTACCAAAAAAAGAGATTTATTGTTCATGGATTTTTCGTTTATTTTTTAACATTTCAAAACCGAAAAAGTTTGCTCCGATACAAAAAAAGCTGCCCGTTTGTGGGCAGCTTTTTCATTATATTCATAATAACGCAGTTATTGTACGAGCACTTTCGCGTTAGAAACTTTTCCGTCGGCAACCGCTTTCACGATATACACGCCTTTCGCCCAAGCCGAGACGGGTATTACGTTTGCCTGTCCCTGATATACGGCTGATCCGCTTACGGTGTAAACAACCACGTCCGTCGCGTTATCGGCAACTACGATGCTTTGGGTTGTTTTGTCGTAATAGGCAGCGGCAGATTTGTCGGCAACCTGCGATTCGATGCTGTTTCCGCCATTAACAAGGGGAAGCTTATAAAGGGCTGTCGCACCGCTTTCGTAATATATATTGAGATATTTATCGGTAAAGTAAGGTATAGAAAATATTCCGGCACTTCCTGTGAATTTCCCTAAGTCAGAGTCATAGAAAACATCCAGAATCGGCTCTTGTCCGCTTTTCGCAATTCTGAGGTGTGTATCGCCGTTAACTCCGTTAACCAGTTCGGTGTAGTAATAAAGGAACTCCATCTCGTTATCGGTATCGAAGAACGTAGGGTTCAACGTATTCTTATCGAACATTACCTGATAGTTGTTGATACCTATTTTGCCCAGATTCAATTTGATTTCGGAAGTAACTTCTTTGGTGTCTTTATTATATGTTTTAACCATTGAATAGTAAGTTCCGTCCGCATCTTTAACAACTGCATTGGCGGCAAGCCCTATAATATAGTCATAACTGTCTCCGTTCGCTACCCTGTTAAACATAAAGGTTATCTGATCTCCGTTCGGGAGGATGACAGGGAAAGAAGATCCTTCTGTCCAGCTTTCAATATCAAGCATTTCGAACGACTGGTTGCCTTCGGCATCGGCTACGATAAATGCCATTTGCGTATCCTGTCCTTCGATAGGGTTCAGAATCATAGGCGTAACGTCTGTTTGAATTGCTTTTTTCTCGTATTTCTTCAAAACTTCTCCGTCTTCATTGATTACATAATAGTGATACCATGTATTGCCAAAAACAGGCAGGTATGCGAATGCTACAAGGAACTCAAGTTTATCATCATCGTTAAAGATGTTTTTAGAGATGTCGAATTCAGGTCCTGCAAACATACCGAACGAACCCATCGGATAAACGGGGATAGATTCAGCCGATACGTCAGGAATAGGTATTCTCAGTTCTGTTCTCAACGAAAAATTATTATCTACGTCATACAAACTCAGGATATAGAAGTTGTCGGGAGTAAGCTGAAAGGATTCGTCCACAAATACTTTCTCGTATTGCGCAAGAAGGAAGTAATCTTTTCCATCGAGAGTGTTTAAACCGAAAGTTCCTCCGTCGATCATATTTTGCAATTCGCCGGGAACAAATATTTCATGCTTTTGCTCGAAAGTAACGGGATCGTAGAATCCGTATTTGTTATCATCACCCACCGATGTACCTACCATCAGCTAATTGCCAATAAACATAGCTACCGTACTGTCAGTAAATTTTTTCAATATAGTACCGTCTTCGAGGCTTACTATCCATATTTCGTTGCGTTGATAGTCAGGTCCTACCTGTCCTTCGAAATAGTGAACGAAAACGACAAAAGACGTAGAATTTCTGTCCTGAACGTCATAGCGGTTAGCATTACCGGGGAAAGCTACGGAAACGGACTTTCCTTTACTGAAGTCTGTGCCCATTTCAGAGATAGTCAGCGACGTGAAGAAAAGCATATACGGATCGGAAACGGTAGTTTCTTCAAAGTAATACGGGATAACTTCCTTGGTGTCGAAGTTTTCCCATGTGCTCCAAGCTCCTGAAAGGAGTTCGACAGGCTGTATAACATCAGCGGACGCGTTGCGGGTTTTGCTGCCTATTCTGCTGATAGTTTTTCCCTGTCGGTCAAATTTAGGCTGTCCGAACGTGTAGTTACTCTGGCTCTGGTATTTGCCATTGTTCAAAACCAAACCTTCAAACTTGTTCTGCCCAATGCTTACGCCGGTAGCAACAACCAGCAAAGACATAAAAGAAAGTAAAGGTTTTTTCATGAAAAATAATTTAAAATAATTAAAAACCATATTTTTATCTCTGTTCCGAATATTTTGTTGACACCATGTTTAAATTGCCTTTTCCGCTTAAATCAAAAGCGCGGATATTGACATACGCACTTTGCAAAAGTAAGTTTATTTTATCAATCTCAAAGCATTTTGAAACTTTTTTACTCGAAAAAAACATCTTTCATTTGCAATACGGCATCTAATACGAGATAAAGCACAAAAAGGGCGGAATGACATTCCGCCCTTTTTGTATAAGAGTATTATTTAAAAATATATTTTAAAACTTTCCGTCATATTTTTCGATGACCGAAGATACATTGCTATACACATCGTCAAAGTCATCAAGAAAAACCTCGCTGTCCATAAGGCTTTTAACCTGTTTCAGAACAGACATCAGCTCTACATTCTGAGCATTACCGTGATTTACGCCCGCAACAAAAGCAGTAAATATGTCCTTGATAGAACTATAACTGTCCGTGTTTTTGTGCAAATCATCAATAAAATCGGTTTTCAAACTTTCTAAATTCATTTTTCTGATCTCCTAAAACAATTAAATTAATAATAACCTAAAAACTACACATTCCGCATAGTGTCATTATAACGCATTATTTAATGTAATTGTTTTAGTAACAGATGTTTAATAAAAAGAACGAATGTTAAAACAAAAAGAAAGGCTTCCGTGAAAGCCTTTCTGCGTACCAAATGCAGCGATCGTTCCGCGATGTTATTTCACTAACACTTTTTGCGTTCCGCAGTCCGTTTTTACAATATAGACGCCGCCGGCTATTCCTACCAAAGTTTCACCCGCACCGATATTTTTATAAAAGGACAAGGGCACTCTCATCTGAGATTGCCCTGCTATAAACGGATTCTATACGCCCACTTCGATCCGATGGAATACAAAGGACGCATGACGTAAAAAAATAATGTCTGCAAAAATGAAAAAGCCCGCAATTCACATCGCTGGCTTTCCCCCCTTTTTTACACAAACTTTACAAAACACATTTACTATTATGAAGTAAAACATCTTTATAACAAGGGTAGTAAGATAATGTTCAAAAATTGCGTTTATTTAACACGATAATAGCATTTTAACTTAAAAAACCGGAAGAACGACCAATCGCAACCTGCAGGATAAATAAATAAGAAGCACCGGTGTTTTTAACGCACACGGTGCTTCCGTTCAAAAAAAGAGGGGGGATAAAACCATTCGTACTAACTTTTGTATGATTTAAACATTATTGCTTCAATAACTATTACATACAAATTTTATAGTTAGCAAGTACTGGTAAAAATTTATTCAGTCGGTATTACCAAATTTAGTTTTATCATATAACTTTAAAATATACTCTAATTCTAAGTGTTTGATAAAGTTTACATCCTTCAACTTTTCAAAAATAGCAACAAGTAAAATATTACGCAAATTTTTTATCAAAAAAATATAGTGCTTTTATAGTTAAAAAATATTAATTCAGACCAAACGGTTATCTGCAAATACTTTCAGGCATCTGTTTTTTTTATAAAAAAGCTCAAAAAGAATATACTTCCGATTTTTTTTATTCCGTCAGCAATTTCAGATCACTTCTTTTATTTTTTTCAGAAAGTCCTGACGATGTTCTTTCGTGCCGTGCGAAACATACTCGCAGTTGTGCCACTCGGCATTCCTCAAACCCACGCTTTCGAGCATATTGGGAATAAAAGACTTGGCTATCGAATTTTCAAAAGCGGCAGTCGGGCTTTCGGACGTAGTTATCACAGTAGTCTTACTCGGGTTGAGCAAAGCCGTCCAGCCGTTTTCGTAATTAAACGCAAAATCTTTAATGAATACCTTATCGAAGAAGCCCTTGAGTATCGCAGGCATAGTGCCCCACCATATCGGAAACAGGAAAACGACACGGTCTGCCTGCCTCAGAAGATCCTGATAACGCTTTACCAGAGGATCGACCGATTGTCCCCTGCTGTAAAGGGCGAGTTCCGCCTCAACCATCACAGGATTGAAACCGTCTTTGTTGAGGTCGATCACTTCGTAAGGAGTGTTATCCTTGTCGTATTTGGCGGTTACCGTATCCAGTATAACTTTGCCGAAACTGCCGTGCCACGGATGTGCCCATATTAATATTGTCATAACTGTCGTATTTTAGATTGAATGACAAATATAACAATTTCATATCATACTGGCGGACGCTATAAATATTTCCGATCGGCATATCACCCGGTTTATATTGTCACCGCCTAAAAACAAAAAACGGCTTACTTTTACAGTAAACCGCTTTTTATTAGAATAGTTATATAATTATTTCACAGATTTAACCAAGCTGTCGAGGTTTACAGGACTGCCTGCGGAATTCACCAATCCGGCATTTTTAAACATTTTAGCAAATTCTGATGAAAGAAGGCTTGCGGATGTTGCCGTTTTCTTATCTTCAGGCGTAACAGGCGCATACACAATCATAATATCGGAATCAAGCACGCTTACCAGAACCAACAGTGTAATGTCTTTTTTATAATAGGCATTTCCAAATATTAATACTCCTTCCGATTCTCCGAAATACAGGTATCTTTCAGATAAATGATCTGTTAATTTTGCGCTATGTTTTCCAAGAACAAGTACAGAGGAAGTCTCCAATTTATCTTTTGAGTCAAAACTGTACATTACCACAGGAGCAGCTACACTAAAATCAGTATAACCTATGGTACTTTCGCCCTCGGATTTAGGCGTGCCGTACTTCTTTTTCATATCGGCGCGTGAAGTTCCCCAGCTCATGTCAGGATCGGGAAACAAAGTTGCAACAGCCTTCACTGTCACTTTAAGTTTCTTCATGTCCTTTTCGCTCTTTATCACAATGTTCGTCTCTCCGATAGTAACGGGATTCACCACTCCGGCAGTATCAACCCAAGCTATAAAATCGTTCTCCGACTCGTACGTCATCGCATGCTTCGAACGTGCGTTAATTTTATAATTATCCTGATCCGAATTGATGACAACACTGTTGTTTTTCAGCTCGATTTTGCCGTCATCATAATCATTGTTGTCGTCATCGCCGCAAGAAGCGAATACAAAAGGAAGCACCAATAAATAAAAAAACAATTTTTTCATAATAGTAAATTTAATGTTTGAATTATAGAATAAAGGCTTCGCTGATCACAAGAAGCCTTCGTTAATTTTCAATTTTCGGCAGGCAGATAGTTAACCAATATCGCATCCGAACCGCCCGTAAATATATTCACATTCAACGTGGCGTCTTCCTGTCTGAAGGCATTGCCGTAGAAGAAAGTTCCCGCCTCCTCATTTTTATCAAAAAGCCTGTATCGCTCGCCGAGATGTTTGTTCAGATTGCTTATATAAGCCTTTTCGACCGCAATGATAACATTAGACAATGCGCCATCCAAGAAAAAATAGGTGAAGTTCCGCACGCCCTTCAATTCGGTATAATAAACCAGCGCATCCGACTGTTCAACAGTAGGTTTGCCGATATTCTTTATCACATCCGAGCGGGAAGCGCCCCAATTCAGATAAGGATCGGGATACAGCGTCGCAACGGGGTTAACCGTTACTTTCAGCCTGACCGAATCCTTTTCGCTCGTTATTACGACATTGGCGTCGCCGACGGTAACAGGGGTTATCACTCCGCTGCTGTCGACCGCAATCACAAATTCGTTTTCCGATCGGTACGACATGGCATACTTCGATCTTGCTTCGATCTTATAACCTTTGGCGTCGGAATTAACGGAGACGCTGCCGTTTTTCAGCACAATCCGCCCCATTTCGTAAAGCGGATCGTCAGAATCGTCATCACCGCCGCAGGACACGAACGTAAAAGGAAGCAGCAAAAAGAAAAAGAAAAGTTTTTTCATAATATCAACGCTTGCGGTAAAAAACCTTTTAATTCACGGGAGGCAAAGCCTCGTCGGTACGCTCAAAAAGCGTCTTTTGCCCGTCGATAGTCAGATACAGCGAGTCGGCGTTCATAAAGCTGTAAGACACGGTCTTGGACTCCATATAGATTTTTTCGTTATCTATCCTGTAAAGCCCTTCGCCCTGCCTTTCCACGAACTGCCCTTTATAATACACGTAAATGTAAGAGTGAAAATCTTTCGTGAAATTACGCACAATTCTGTTATCGCCCGCTTTTGACGACCACTTGCCCTCTACGGGGTTAAACACCTGTCCGCCGCCACCGCCGCCGAGAATGCCGTCATCGTCGCTGTCGCAGGCAGTAAATGCGAATGGAACGAACAGTAACAATAAAAGTAATTTTTTCATACCAGAATATATTTTTTTTCAAAGATAAGTATTTATACCTTATATAAAACCGACATGCAACATTTTCAGAAAAAATACATCTATAAATAAAAAACAGCCATGAAAGCATCGAAATACGTTCCGTTCCTGATCCTGCTTCTAACGGCAAGTTCATGCGCTACGCTGTTCAACAACAGAAACGCTACGGTAACAGTCTATTCCGAACAGCCTCTGGAGCTGATATACGACAACGACACGCTGCATACGCAACGGATCAATACGGTAAACACCCTCGTGCTGAACGTACCGAAAAGCAAAGAGCCTTTGCGATTCAAGGTAAAGAACGATTCGGCGGATAATGACATTTCGCTGAAGTCAAAAATATCGCCCGCTTTTTACGTGAATCTCGCTCTTTTCCCGACAGGCTTAATCGGCATGGCGGTCGACCTGACGAACCCGAAAAGATACGCCTACAAAAGCCCCGTTGCCATAAACTCACGCCTGCAAACGGACGATACGCTGAAAGAAAGGCTGACGGCGAAATTAAAAGAATTTCCCCCTCAAAAAATTCCGCAAAGCTTCGGCAAAGGCGATCTGTATTTCGGATTCTCATTCCCGTTCATATACCCGACGCAGACGACGAACAAACCGTCGCACTTTTCGAGAGATTCGCACTTCAACATTCTGGGGCAAGCCGTCAAAACAGGATATTATTATTCCGAAAAGCGGTTTATCGAACTTTCGGGATCCGTTTCGTGGATGGGAGACGTAGGAATCGGCGGTGACGATTTTGAGGACGACGAAAGGCTCAATGCCTACACCCTGTCGCTGACGCACAACCACCGTTTCGGCATGTTTTCGGCGGGATACGGAATATCGTACGCCTACAACGACTGGTGGAGCCACAAGTACGACGTCGGCGGACAACTGTTCAACGAAGAAAAAGGATATTATCGGCAACAAGTCGGCATACTCACCAAAGAAAGCCGTTACAGTACGCTGGGTTTTAGCCTCAACGCCTACTCCCATTTAAGCAAATATTTCAGCGTGGGGATTGTCTACCGCCCGCAACTCATACGGCTCAAACCACGCGACAATGCGACATTCACCTACGATCACGCGATCAGCCTCGATGCGTCGTTCAACATACCTCTGATAAACAAAAGCGGCAGAAAGAAGTGAGCCCTTTACTTTTCGTACGAATAATGTCCCGTTATTTTCCATGCGAACAGGCAATCCTGCAACACCTGCCCCGCACCCACGTTATGCACGATGAGGCGGCGTTTCCCGTCGCGCGACATCCTGTCCGTAACGATCCCGATGTGCGGCACGTTGCCGCCCAGATCCCACGTCACCAGATCGCCCGTCTTATAATCGGCAGGATCGGCGGATATTTTCCTGACTTTGCCTTTCCGCGTAAAAAATGTTTGCAGGTTGGGCACGCGGCGGTGATCGATGTTGCTGTCCGTAGATTTCAGACCCCAAAGGCGTTTGCTCGGATAAGCCGAAAAGTTGGCTTTCATATCTTCGTGCACTTCCTTTTGCAGGTCGATGCCCAATTTGCGATAAGCGCGGATAACGATGTCCGTACAGACGCCCCTGTCGGCAGGCACGTCGCCGTTGGGATAATCTATTTTCCGATAAGCAGGATCGTACCTTACCTTATCCTTTGTCAACGCAAGAGCCGCATCCGACAACTTTTTCGGAAAAGCGTCCGTTTGCGCGGCGATCGCGATCGGCAGAAACAGAAGAAATATTAACGGAAACTTTCGGGTCATGGCGTAAAAATAAATAAAAAGGACGGTTTTCTGCAAAACCATCCTTCTTCTTTAACAACATTATAGTTATAATGGCAATTATTATCTCGAACCGAGTTCTTTGTCGAGCATAAACACGCCCACCTTTTCGCCGCCGATGAATTTCAGCGCATCCACGTATCCGCGCGCGGTGTTTTCTTCTTCCACCTGTTCGTTAACAAACCATTGAAGCACCGAAGCCGTAGCATAGTCTTTTTCTTCATTCGCCAGAGTCACCAGACTGTGGATCATGGAAGTCACCTGCTGTTCGTGTTTCAACGTATCCTCGAAAGCGGCAAGCGGCGATTTCCACGAAGTAGCCACTTTGGCGATCGGTTTGAGCGTAACCTTTCCGCCGCGCGAAACGATGTAGTCGATCAGTTTTTCGGCATGTTCGGTTTCCTCGCCGTATTGTTTTCTGAACCAGCCTGCGAAACCGCCAAGACCTGCATCGGCAAAATGTACCGACATCGAAAGATAAAGGTAAGCTGACCAGTATTCGGCATTGATCTGGTTGTTCAACGCTTCTTCCATTTTTTTACTTAGTTGCATAATCGTATAGTTTTTTAGTTGATAATTCTCTATGTTCTTCTAACGTATAAAGATAAGTTTTGTTTACTGAAAACACGCCTGAAATAGATTTTTTTTAACACATATAAAAAAAGCCTTTACCCGAATCGGGGCAAAGGCTTTTGTATATAGCTTCAAGAATTATTCCACAATCAGTTTATACTGAGAAGTTTCGTTCTTATCGGTAATACGCAAAACGTAAACGCCCTGTTTCTCGGGAGCCGTAAGCGTAAATCCGTCAGCATACGCCCTGTCCGTAACGATAAGTTTTCCCGCCATATCGAATACTTCGGCAAGCGTTTCTTCGCCCGCGTTTTTGTTGAGGCTGATATACACAGGTTGTCCGCATCTGACAGGATTAGGACGCACCGATGCAACCGTTTGAGCTTCATCTTCTATTCCCATAGACGACTTTATCACTCCCGTATTGCTCTCCAATGCAGTGTTGATAATAGTGTAGAACGGCGCATCTTCCCCTGCCAGCGAATAGTCATAAATCAAAACAGGGATATTCGACCCTACATCTTTATTCCTGTAAAAACCATCTATATTATCGGTTGACAGATGCACATCCGGCTCAAGCCCTTCTAACAATGAGAAATGAATATTGAAATTTTTTCCGTCAATTACAGGCAAACCGGTAGTTCCGTCATAGTCTTTTTCTATTTTCACGTCAGGATCAAAATATACGCTCACCATATTATCGGCATTAAGCATAGTTATCGGAAAGAAATAAAAAGGATAGTACAGGTGAGGTTTACCTTTTGTATCATAAACCGTAAGCATTGCCCAATTTCCGTTGTCAGGCATTTTTTCAGGATTTTCAAAATCTTCGGAAGAATATTTTATGAAATTATCAAGAGAACCGTCTTCTATTTCTCCGATGCCTTTCAAAGCATCATATTCATCAATTGCTCTATGATAATAACCTGATTGAGAAGATTGATATTTCGATCTGCTGTAACCGGCTATACCTCCTACGACTAAGCCGGGGCCATGAATTGTTGACGTAAAAACAGAATTCTCTATAAGGTCACTTTCTCCACCCTGATACCCGACAAGCCCACCGATATATCCTTTTATATCTGCTGCCTGAGGATTTATATTCATGCCGGATGACATCATACAGTGGTTAATTTTGAGCCAGCCATTAATCGGAATACTTGGCGTTTCGGCACCGTGGAAGCCGACCAAGCCTCCTGCATAAGTATCCAATTTGCTAACAGAACGGATAGACGCCATATTACAGCAATTTACAAGAGTATACTCGCCTTCGGCAAAACTACCCGCAATACCGCCAAACCTGCCTCCGGCAGAAGAATATATCTCCGCTTCGTTGACGCAAGACTCTATTGTAAGATTAACATTATTAGCACTTGACACGATACCACCCATACAGCCGCTATGAGCAGACAATTTTCCTTTGTTGATACATTTTGAAATAATAACCGTACCCGGAGTTTTCCCGTTATCGGTATGACAAGTTCCTATTACGCCGCCCACAGGAGAAGAATAAAAACCGGAGATTTCAGGGAGTATGATCGGGGCATTGTTGGTGCATCTCTCGACATAAATTTCGTTTTTCCCTGCATTGATCAAACATCCTATCACTCCGCCCGTGTCCCCTAAAAGGTGACTTACCTGCTCCATAGAGAAATTTGCTTCGGATACGCAATAATAAACACCTGCCGAATACGTACCATCGGAAACATTATTCAGACATCCCACAATACCGCCTAAATAATTTACACTATAAATTGTTAGCTGCCACCTTTCGATATAAATATCGCCCGAATAGCGGCAATCGTATAATATGCGGTGCGAATCTTCCATAGCTGCCCTGTCGAAATAAATGTAGCCTACCAGTCCTCCGATATTCTTGCCATAGCCCGAAATATTTACACTGCTCCGGCAACCGCTGATGGCAACGAGACCTGCGGCATTACCGGCTATACTGCCCACATTAGCCTGCCTGTTACGGGATTTGATAATTCCTCCCTGCAAATTGATGTTTTGCAAGTTGGCATTATTGGTATAACCGAACAAACCTATATCCGTAAGCGCAGCAGTATTGTTTTCGATCGTAAGATTCTTGATTGCATAGCCTCCTCCGTCGAAAAAGCCTCTGAACCGAGGAACGGGAGTCCACTGCCTGCCGCCCAAGTCAATATCCTTGGTTTGTTTGAAAAACTTCTGGGTCTTATCCACGGTAACCGTAGCGAGATAAGCCAGTTTCTCGGGAGTGTCGATCAGATAAGGATCGGTTTTAGTTCCTGCTCCTTCAGTAATAGGAGTCGCAAAATCTACCCAATAAGTAACGGACTCTTGGGCTTTTATTGCCATAACCGAAGTTATAAAGCAAAACAAAACAATTAGAGGGAAATGTTTTTTCATAAATTTAATATTTGTGTTAACATCCGAAAGATAATAAAAAAAAGGAGCGATATATCGCTCCTTTTACAAAATATTTTTAATCGTATATTTATGCTTTTCCTGCGCTGCCAAGCACTGCTTCGATTTTGTGCTTGTAAAGTTTTTTCATGTTTTCGCGGGCAGGTCCCAGATACTTACGCGGATCGAATTCCGCAGGTTTTGTAGCAAACACTTCGCGGACGGCTGCTGTCATAGCCAGACGGCTGTCGGAATCGATGTTGATTTTGCAAACTGCGGATTTTGCGGCTCTGCGCAATTGTTCTTCGGGAATACCGATTGCGTCTTTCAACGCGCCGCCGTATTTGTTGATGGTTGCGACTTCTTCCTGTGGCACTGACGATGCTCCGTGAAGCACGATCGGGAAGCCGGGAAGTTCTTTTTCGCATCCTTCGAGGATGTCGAAACGCAATGGCGGCGGAACCAGCACTCCGTTTGCATCGCGCGTACATTGTTCGGGCGTAAATTTGTTAGCCCCGTGCGATGTGCCGATCGAGATTGCCAGAGAGTCGCAACCCGTGCGTGTAGCAAAGTCCACTACTTCTTCGGGACGCGTATATGTATGGTGTTCTGCCGATACTTCGTCTTCGACTCCTGCCAATACGCCGAGTTCGCCTTCAACGGTTACGTCGAATTTGTGCGCGTATTCAACCACTTTCTTGGTTAGGGCAATGTTTTCTTCGTAAGGAAGGTGCGATCCGTCGATCATCACGGAAGAGAATCCCGAGTCGATACAGTCTTTACAGGTTTCGAACGAATCGCCGTGATCGAGGTGAAGCACGATCTGCGGATTTGTCCAGCCAAGCGATTTGGCGTATTCAACGGCTCCCTGAGCCATGTAACGCAACAAAACGGGGCTTGCGTACTGGCGGGCTCCTTTTGATACCTGAAGAATTACGGGTGATTTTGTTTCCGATGCAGCCTGTATGATAGCCTGCAACTGCTCCATATTGTTGAAATTGAAAGCGGGGATTGCATATCCGCCTTTCACGGCTTTGGCAAACATGTCTCTTGTGTTTACGAGGCCTAAATCTTTGTAATTTACCATTGTTTTTTATTTTAGATAATAATTATTATTGAAAAGGATACCTAAATTCGATGACAAAAATAGTGATTTTATATGAATAAAAAATCTTTGTAAACACAAAAAAATCAGCAGGTAAACATTCTGCTAACCGCATATAGCAAAATCAGGCGAAATTGGTATTTTCGCCTGATCAAGTGTTAAATATTATTTTGATGAACGGCGGTTATTCCGCAGCGTTCATGCTTTCGTCGATTGCTTCTATTTTCTTCGAGATGATATCGAGTTCGCCTTTCAGCCCCTCGATGCGGTGGTTCATGTCTTTGAGCAATCCGCCCGATCCTTTCGATACGGAAAGGAAGCCCATGTTGTTCTCGTAAGTCTGTAAGTCGGACTTCACTTTGTTGTACTGGTGGATGAGGCGTTCTCTTTCGCGATATAACGCATTTTTAGGCTTGTCGGACTTGGTGATGCCGTCGAGCGAATTCCTGAAACTCTGCAGCCTGCGTTCCGCCTTGTCGATCTTCATTCTGTCGAAGTGTTCGTCCAGCGCTGTCTGATATTCTTTGTAGATTTTATCTTTTTCTTTGAAGGGAACGAATCCTATCGAGTTCCATTCGCCCATAAACTCGCGGAGTTGGGGCATCAGCTCGTCCGCCGATAGGCTTGTGTCCAGAGCCTTGATTTTTTCGATCAGCGCTTTTTTCAGTTCAAGATTGGCGGTTTCTTCTTCTTTTTGCGATGAGAATGTTTTTTTCTTCTGCTCGAAGAAGTAGTCGCAGGCTTCGATAAATTCTTTCCACAAGGCATCGGAATATTTACGGGGAACGGGTCCCACCAATTTCCATTCCTTCTGGAGGGCTATAAGTTTGTCGGTAGTAGCTTTCCAGTCTTCGCTGTCCTTGAGTTCTTTGGCTTTTTCTACGAGTTCGCGTTTCTTTTCGAGGTTCTGATCCATGCCTTCGCGCTGGTCTTTGAAGTATTCCGCTTTTTTTCTCAAAGAAGGTGTCGCACAATGCTCGGAATTCTTCAAATATTTTGGTGTTGACTTTGCGGGGCACAAACCCGATTGTTTTCCATTTTGCCTGCAAGTCGATCACTTCTTTTGTCTTTTCGTCCCAAACTTTGGCGGAAGTAAGCGTTTCGAAGTCGATGGCACGGAGGGCGTCGTTGATCGCCGTTTTTTTCGGCCAGATTGGTTTCTTCCAATTCCTTCAATCCGACAAAATGTTCCTGATAGTTTTTGTTGATTACGGTTGAGGCTGCCTTGAAGCGTTCCCAGAGTTCTTCCCTGAGTTCTTTGGCAACGGGTCCTATCTCGCGCCACTGCTGGTGGAAATTCTGTAACTGGTGAAATGCCGAAACCACGTCGGTTTCTTCCTGCAGTTTTTCAACCGATTCGCAAAGGGCGGTTTTGAGTTCAAGGTTTTTCTTGAAATCGTAATCACGCAACTCGTTGTTTATCTTGAGCAGGTCGTAGAATTTTTCGGTATAAGTCTGATAGGAACGCCAGAGTTCTTTTTCTTTTCCTTGCGGGACTTGCCTGATCTCGTTCCAAGCCTGTTGCAGGTCTTTAAATTCTTTATACAGTTTACCGAAGTCGTCAGTGCTTTCGGTTATATTTTTTATGTCGTCGATTATTTTCAGTTTCTTCTCAAGGTTTTCTTCCTTCACTTTCTCCTCCTGCGCCACTTTCTGTGCTCTTTTTTCTTTTATGGAGTTAAGCAAAGCCTTGAATTCTTCTTCCGTCGGATCGGGTTCGGGCGTAAAGCCTTCGGCACTGCCTTCATGCGCTTCGGCATAGGCGGCTTTTTGTTGCTCGTTCTCGGCAGCCTTATATTTGTAGAAGGCTTGTTTCAGCGCATCGACTTCGGCACGGGCAGGCAATTCCTGTTCGGAAAGGAAAGTTTTCAGTTTGTTTAAGATTTCCTCCTTTGTCAGGCTTTGGGCAGCCGGCAAATGAGTTTCGTTAGCCGGATCAAGTTGAGCGCCGTTTTCTTCGGCAGCCAACTCAGGAACGTTATTCTCACTCATAGATTATTTTTTAAAATGGTATAAAACTGTCTGTAATAATAAGCAAATAAACGAATTATTTTTCTTATATTTTAGAAAAAATTAGTTTTTTTACGCCAAACGCCTGTCTTAATCGCACAAAACAGAGATTAAAACGTTATATATGTTATAAAACATTTTTAAAACAATCTTCTTTTTATGAAAAATCTAAACATAAGTTACAACAAAAAAGGAACTTCCTACATTTTAAGCCTGATCGTAGCCGCTTATGCCGTAATAATGGGCGCGTATATAACAATTACGCAACTGCTCGTTCCGAGTTACAGTTTTCTTTTCTTTTTCGGGCTTTTGCTGTTCCTTCTGTCCGTTGCGCTTATTCTGATTCTGACTTTGGGGCAGCCGAAACCACTGGTTTTGCTCAACAGCGAAAGCCTGACGGTAAATTCACCCGATAAGGTTCAGACAGTCGTTAACTGGAACGACGTCAGCAACGTGGGGCTGGGATTAAGTTACTTCAAATTTAAGAAACACGACGGAAGCGAAATTACCGCAGAACTTAGCTTTCTGAAATACAGCGACTTAAAAATAATGAAAAGCAATATTATAGAAATATGTGAAAGTAAGAATATCTCATTCCAAAACGACTGAGAAATAAATATAGTTATACATCTATCTATAACACACGCGAATTTTAAAGGCTCAAATGTAAAATAATTTAAAATATTATTTATATTTGCGTATTAAATTATTTGTGTCTGAAAACAATAACTTTTTTAAAACACTATTAACATGGCAAGCAAAACCTCCTATTCTTATCAAATCGAACTGCTTTCGAAGCTGCAAGAGCAAGTTGAAATATTCAGAGAAGACCTTTCTACTGTTTCACAAAACTATAAGAGTGCAATTGAAGGGCTTCACGAGAAAGAAGGGTTGATGGACGAAACTTATCAGGAATATTATTCTAACTATCTGAAACCTACTATCGAAATCATAAATAGCATTATCGAAAGAATGGACTCGGAAGACATTGCTTTTGTTGAAAAGGAACTTAACTTCCTGACAAGCAGATAAGTCCTTACAAAACACAGGGACAGACGAAAAACCTCTTTAATAAAATGAGTACACAAAAACTACAGCAAAACATTAAACTAAATTCCAAATCGGATTCGGCAGGATTGTCGGACAACGATATGGACATTCTGTTGAAAGCAACCGTTGAAGCCATAGACGACATTCTTGAAAAAGGCGATACGCTGGAGATAGAAAATTTCGGGACATTTTCGAGGAGAAAACACGGTTCTGTGGCTGTATCTTTTTTTAAACCATCCGACAGGTTAAGTGATCGAATAAGCAGAAAAAAATAAGATGAACGAAAGCAGAAATCTTCTCAATCTGGCTGACACAGTCTCCTCCAAAACAGGAATGGACTATCAGATAGTTAAGGACTACATCAAGCAGCTCTTTAAGGAAATCGAAAAAGAGCTGATGAACTCATCTTATGTGAAGATAGACAATCTGGGTATTTTCAGGGTTATAAAAAGTATCCCGAATGACAGAATACTGTTTCTCGGAAAATTCAGAAGCGACGAAATACGGAAAACGCCTCAGGAAACAGAGGTGGAAATCGCCGAAGTGAATGCGGACGAAACGGATGTTTCCGATACGGCGGAAAGCTTCGACTACGATGAAAATATAAGCGGGCAACAGCAAAAAGATTCGGACGAGTTTTTCAAAGAATTGCTACGCAAACACTCCGAACCGGAAAAAGAAGAATCCGAAAGCAATACCGGCGAAGAATTCGAAAACTACTACAACGAAAAATATGACGAAAATAAAAAAGTAAGGCTATCCCGGATCAAGATCATAGCCTTATCCGTTGTTACCGTCATACTGCTGATATTGCTTCTCTATTACCTGTATCCGACGGACAACAGTAAAAACAATATGCCCCTGACGCCGCCTGCCGTGGCGACGCCCAGCTATATCGAAACGGTGAACACCGATACGTTCAAATATTCGCATATGATTGTAGCCGAATCGGATATGGACTTTCTGTTTCTGGCTGAAAAATTTTACGGGCACGAAATGTTCTGGCCTTATATTTATCTGGCTAACGAACAAAACGTATCCAACCCTTTCGAAATTAAAATTGGGACTTCCATCAAAATACCTAAAATGGATTCGACGCTCGTCAATATCAACAACAAAGCCAGCGTGGACAGCGCAAAAGCCCTAAACAACAGAATCATAAGCCAGAGAAACAAAACTGAATAAAAGGAATAAGCAAAAGAACCATGTCAAAACGTAGAGGAAAAAAATCATATAAAAACTGGATCGCATTAATAATCATAATATTAATAGCATCAGGTTTATACTTTTACATTTCGCATGCCGAGAAAAAAGAAATAATAGAAAGCCAGCCCTATAAAGTGGAAGGCTCTTATCAGCTTCTGGAAAACAAGGACACTTCGCTCATGGCACGTATAGTGACTGAAACAGAAATGGACGTGCTGGAAATTTCATCGGATTTTTTTAAAGACAAGATGTTCTGGCCTTATATCATGGAAGTAAACCCCAGAATCGAAAACATACTGAACCTGACGAAAGGTACGATAGTCAACATACCGAAAGTGAATCCGCTACTGCTCGACACAAAAAATCCCGAAAGCGTAAGGAAAGCCAAAGTACTGGGAGATACGCTGCTTTCAAGACTTGAAAGGAAACGCGCCAAGGCTATTGAGCCGAAGCTATACGAGTCATACGATTAATAAAATCCTGAATGCCCAGAATCTCCTGATCGCCTGTCAGCATATTTTTTAAAGAAACTTTGTTGCCGTCCATTTCGTCCTCCCCGACTAAAACGACAAAAGGAATATTATTCGCATTGGCATACGACATCTGCTTCTTCATCTTAGCCGCCGAATCGGGATATATCTCCACCGAAAATCCCTGAGAACGCAGTTCACGGGCGACAGGCAAAATATAATCCTCCTCCTTGCCGCCGAAATTGACGAACATCACCTGCGTACTTTTCACGGCTTCCTTCGGATAAAGACCGAGCTGGTTGAGAACGTCAAAAATACGGTCTGCACCGAACGAAATGCCTACGCCCGAAACATTGGGCAACCCGAACACTCCCGTAAGGTTGTCGTAACGTCCGCCACCCGTAATGCTTCCGATCTCGACGTCCAGAGCCTTCACCTCGAAAATCGCGCCCGTATAATAGTTCAGTCCGCGGGCAAGCGTCAGGTCGAGTTCCGCCTGTGAACGCACGCCCACACGGTTCACTTTCGAGAAAATATATTCGAGTTCTTCGATGCCTTTTATCCCGTTTTGGGAAGAGGCGAGAACGGTTTTCAGCTGTCGCAGCTTTTCATCGGTCGATCCCTGCAGCAAAATAACCGGCTGAAGTCTGGCAATGGCATCTTCCGGAATATTTTTGGAACGAAGTTCGTCGTTCACCTTATCGAGCCCTATCTTTTCCAGCTTGTCGATAGCCACCGTAATATCCACAACCTTATCGGGACAGCCGATGTATTCAGCCAAACCCGTCAGTATCTTGCGGTTGTTTATCTTGATGCAAACCCTGATTCCGAAACGCGTGAACACCTCATCTATGATCTGCACGATTTCCACCTCGTTCAGCAACGAATCGGAGCCTACGATGTCGGCATCGCACTGGAAAAACTCGCGGTAGCGTCCCTTTTGCGGACGATCGGCGCGCCACACGGGCTGAATCTGGAAACGGCGGAACGGAAACGTAATCTCGTTCTGGTGCATCACCACGTAACGGGCAAAAGGCACGGTCAGGTCATAACGCAAGCCTTTTTCACAAGCTTTTGCCGCAAAACGCGCGGAGTTTTTTTCAAGCAATTCCGCATCGCTGAAATCGTTCAGAAAATCGCCCGAATTAAGTATCTTGAACAATAGTTTGTCGCCTTCCTCGCCATACTTTCCCATCAGCGTGGAAAGATTTTCCATAGAAGGCGTTTCGATCTGCGGAAATCCGTAGAGGCGAAAAACGCTCTTTATCGTATCGAAAATATAATTCCTCTTCGCCATTTCCTGCGGCGAAAAATCTCTTGTACCTTTGGGGATAGACGGTTTTTGCATTGTTCGGATATTTTATCGGCAGAGGAAGGGAACTTATTTACAGTTCTTCTTCGTCCACCACAAGGTTGTCGATTATAAACACTTGTCTTTCGGGCGTGTTTTTTCCCATATAGAAGTTGAGCATGTCTTTCACCAAGTCCTCCTTTTTCATTGTCACCTTATCCAAACGGATGTCCTTGCCGATGAAGTGTCGGAATTCGTCGGGCGAAATTTCACCCAGTCCTTTAAATCGGGTTATTTCGGGATTGGGTTTCAGCTTTTCGATCGCCGCAAGGCGTTCTTCCTCCGTATAGCAATAGATCGTTTCCTTCTTGTTACGCACGCGGAACAACGGCGTTTGCAGGATATAGACGTGGTTCTTCTTCACCAGATCGGGGAAGAACTGCAAAAAGAAAGTGAGCAAAAGCAACCGTATGTGCATACCGTCGGTATCGGCATCGGTGGCGATAATCACCTTGTTGTAGCGAAGCCCGTCCAGACCTTCCTCAATGTTGAGGGCTGCCTGCAAAAGATTAAACTCCTCGTTTTCGTACACGATCTTTTTCGTCAACCCGAAAGAATTAAGCGGCTTTCCTCTGAGACTGAACACGGCTTGCAAATTCGGATTACGGCTTTTGGTGATAGAGCCGCTGGCTGAATCTCCTTCCGTTATGAAAATGCTGGTATCGTCCAGATTGTCGCCTTTCGAGTCGTTATAGTGTATGCGGCAGTCACGCAGTTTCTTGTTGTGCAGGTTGGCTTTTTTGGCGCGCTCACGGGCCAGTTTCGTAACGCCTGCAATTGCTTTGCGTTCCTTTTCCGATTCGTGTATCTTCCTTAAAAGCAGTTCCGAAGTTTCACCGTTTTTGTGCAAGTAATTGTCGAGTTCTTTTTTGATAAAATCGCCAATGAATTTCTGCACGGTAGGTCCGTTGGGTCCCATGTCTCTCGATCCGAGTTTGGTTTTTGTCTGCGACTCGAATACGGGTTCTTCTACCTTGATGCTGATAGCGGCGACTATTCCGCTGCGGATGTCGGCATACTCGAAGTTTTTGTTGTAAAACTCTTTTATGACGCGCGAAACGGTTTCTCTGAAAGCCGATTGATGCGTTCCGCCCTGCGTGGTATGCTGTCCGTTGACGAACGAATAATATTCTTCGCCATACTGGTTGGTGTGCGTGATAACTACCTCAATATCCGTATCCTTCAGGTGAATGATCGGATAAAGGGCTTCGGACGTCATATTCTCGTTGAGGAGGTCAACAAGCCCGTTCTTGGAAAAGAATTTTTTTCCGTTATAGGAAATCGTAAGCCCTGTATTGAGGTAAACATAGTTTCTCAACAGGCTTTCGACATATTCGTCTTTATAAGCGTAGTTTACAAAAATGCTTTCGTCGGGAATAAACTCCACAAACGTACCGTTGTTTTCTGTTGTGGTTTCCGTTTTGCTTTCGGCAGTGACTACAGCCTTGCTGTATTCCACCCATGCCGTCTGTCCCTCACGGAAAGCCTGAATGCGAAAGTAAGTGGAAAGGGCGTTCACCGCCTTGATCCCTACCCCGTTCAGTCCGACCGATTTTTTAAACGCCTTGGAGTCGTACTTGGCGCCCGTATTCATCTTGGACGACACGTCCTTGACTTTGCCGAGCGGCACGCCCCGTCCGTGGTCGCGGACGTTCACTTCTCCGTTTTCGATCTTAACCTCGATATGTTTTCCGAAACCCATCATATACTCGTCGATAGAGTTGTCGAGCACTTCTTTGAGAAGCACATAAATTCCGTCGTCGGCAGACGATCCGTCTCCCAGTTTCCCAATATACATACCCGGGCGACGGCGGATATGCTCCTGCCAATCGAGCGTTTTTATATCGTCATCCGAATAATTAGCGTCAGGTAAGTTATTGTCCAGTTCTTCCATATCGTTTTTCTAAACCTCAGTTTTTATATTTTCTTTATATAAGCTCTTCTTCTTTTATGATTTACGGCATCGAACCCGTCCCACAGGGATGTCATCTTGCTGTTGTCCTCGAGTTCGGGATTTGTTTCCACAAACTTAAATCCTTCTTTATTAGCCGAAACTATAAAGTCGGTAAATATCAAAGCGTTTACGCCTTTTCCCTGATAGCGGGGAGCAACTCCCATAAGCATAAGATCGGCAACCTTGTTTTTGCCTTTCAACAGTCTCAGCAGGCGATACCAGCCGAGGGGAAACAGCTTCCCTCTCGATTTCTGCAAGGCGGGCGACAGGTTGGGCACCGTAATGCCGAAGCCCACGACATCGTCCGATTCTTCTTCTATGATAATCGACACAATGTCCCACCGCAACATAGGAACGTACATTTTCACGTAATAGTCGATCTGTTTCTGTGTCAGCGGAGCAAAACCGTACAGCGGCGCATAAGCCTCATTCAGCACTTTAAAGAGCTTATCGACATAGGGCGAAATCTGTTTCAGGCTTTTAAATTTCAGTATTTTCAACCCGTATTTTTGCGAAACGATACGTGCTATCTTCCCATGTCTTTCGGGTATTTTATCGGGAACAGGTATGTAAAACTCCGTCCAGTCCGCGTCTTTTTCAAAACCCAAGCGTTCGATATGATCCTTATAGTAAGGATAGCTGTATGTGGTGGACATTGTCGACACGCGGTCGTATCCGTAAACCAGCAGCCCCTCGTGATCGAGATCGGTGAAACCCATAGGTCCTTTTATGGCTTCCATTCCTTTTTCTTTCGCCCACCTCTCGGCAGCGACGAAAAGGGCGTCCACCACTTCCGTATCGTCGATGAAGTCCACAAACCCGAAACGCGCGTGCTTCTGATTCCACACTTCGTTCGCCTTGTGGTTGATAATGGCTGCTATCCGCCCCGCTATTTTCCCGTCCTTATACGCAAGAAAAAGTTTCTGCTCGCAAAAGTCGAACGCAGGGTTTTTCTTCGGGTTCAGCGTTTCGAGTTCGTCCAGAACAAGAGACGGCACGTAATACGGATTGTCTTTATACAGATTGATCGGAAATTTGATAAACTTCAATTTCTCCGATCGCGTCTTAGGCTCGGTTATCGTTACAGACATTTAATGATCTAATGATTATACTTTTTTGAAAATCCTTACAAAGATATAAAATTTTGCTTTTAAAAAATCACTTAACGATACGCTTTATCAACGACAAATGATGCGTACGGGTAGTTTTGTCGTCCGAGAATATCCCTTCGGCGTCAAAATGACTGATCTTCACTTTTCCCGAAGCATGGATAATCCTGCTTTCGCCGCAACAGATCCCCACATGTGTCACACGGTCGCCGGTTGAGAAAAACATCAGATCACCTTTCTTCACATCTTCATAACCGACGTCTTGTCCTTCCAACGCCTGTTGCCAAGCATCGCGGGGCAAACAAACGCCGCTTACGGAAAACACCACCTGTACGAAACCCGAACAGTCGATCCCCATAATGCTTTTGCCTCCCCAAAGATAAGGCGTATTGAGGAAGCCGTGAGCCGTTTCCAACACTTCAGCTACCGTCTGCATCGGATATTCCAGAACAAAAGCGGGAGATATTTCAAAATCACGACCGCCTGCTCCGAAACGATTGGTATCGGGATCATAACCGGGCAGGAAACTGCCTGCCGTCAGTTTGTATTTCGTACGATCCGAAACGCACAGCACGTCCGACACGGATGCGGATGTCCGCGGCATGTCGCGGCAATCGAGCCTGTCGAAATCAGCTTTGCCGATCTCGGTAAACATTTTTTCGTCGATCCAGCCCGTATAACCGTCGTAAGAACTTACGACCTTTACAAACCGTTTTTCCCTCTCCGTCACCTCAAACGTTTCGCCGAAAAGAAGCTGGGTAACCATCTCCGATTGTTCGGCGGCGGTTTTTCTGACAGGGATAAGCGTATTGAATGATATTCCGTATTTCATTGTTTTTTACAAATTATTTAAAAGGGAACAGCAGCGGAAGCACTCCCACCATTATCGCTCCCATAAACAGTTGCAGAGGCAACCCGACTTTCACGTAATCCATAAACGTATAACGTCCTGCCGACATCACCAAGGCATTGGGCGGAGTGGAGAACGGACTCGCGAAGCACATGCTTGCCGCCACCGCCACCGCAAAAAGGAACGGATAGGGGCTGACTCCCATACCGATTGCGGACTGCATGGCAATAGGGGCGAACAGCACAGCCGTAGCCGTATTGCTGATGAAGAGAGTCAGTGTCGAAGTAGCGAAATAGATTCCCGCAAGCAGCACGTAAGGACCGTATGCGCCTAATTTTCCTACCAGCTGATCGGAGATAAGGGCGGCTGCTCCTGTTTTCTCAAAAGCGAGCGACATGGGCAGCATGGCTGCTATGAGCACCACGCTTTCCCAGTTTATATTATCGTAAGCCTCCTCCATGTTCCTGAGACAGCCTGTCACCACCATAAGCACGGCGGCGATAAGCACGGCAGTCACGGCAGGCACAATGTTGAACGTCATCGCCAATATCATCAGCAGCATGATGCCTGCCGCGACAGGCGCTTTCTGATCGAGCGTCACTTTTGAAGCCTCTTTGAGGGGTTGCCCGACCAGCACCATATCGTCCTGACGATCGCCAAGGCTGGCAATGTCGCTCCACCGTCCCTGTATGAGCAGGGCATCGCCCGAATGCAGTTTTTTGGAAGCAATATCGTTCATTTCGTATTCGCCCTGACGCTGTATTCCCAAGATAGTCACGTTAAACTCTTCTCGGAAACGCGTGTCCTCCACCGTACGGTTTATCAGACGCGAGTTGGGCATTATATACACTTCGGCTATGCCCGCTTCCTGAAAGTCGGAGAAAGATCCCTGCACTTCCTTATCGTCGTCGGCAAGGAGTTTCAAACCGTATTTTCCGACAAACGTTTCAGCCTTTTCCTCATCGCCGTAGCAGTGTATGATGTCGCCCGCTTCGATCACCGTATCGGGTTCGATCGTTTCCACGGTAACCGCTTTTTTGAAACGCGAACCGTTGGCATGCTTGTCTATTTTCACGATATTAAGCCCGTATTCCGAGCGTATGCGAAGCTCCTTTATGTTTTTTCCCGCAATGGGCGAATTGTCCGCAACCTTTATGTGCAACACCTTATCGAGCTGATACTCCAAAGCAAGCTCTTTCAGCGTTTTTCTTTTCTTTTTGTTGCTGTCGGCAGACGATTCGTCTTTCGACAGGAATATCCTGCTCAGGAAAAACAGGGCGACAACCCCGATAGCCACGCATATAAAACCCACGGGAGCAAACGAAAAGAAACCCAGAGGTTCGTATCCGCCCTTGACAAGAGCCTCCTGAATCACCATGTTGGGCGGCGTACTGATAAGGGTAAACAATCCCATGCTGCTGGCAAAAGCCATCGGCATCAGGTATCTCTTGGGCGAGATGTTGGCGCTCGCAGCCATACTCACCACGATGGGCAGCATCACCGCCACCGTGCCCGTATTGCTCACGAAAGCCCCGATAAAAGCCGTCACAAGCATTACGAGGATAAACAGCTTGACTTCGCTGTCGCCCGCAAGTTTCAGAATTTTGCTGCTTATCATTTTGGCAAGCCCCGTGCGGAAAATACCGCCGCCGACTACGAACAGCCCCACCATCATGATCACCACCGAATTGGAAAATCCCGACAAAGCCTCGGCAGGCGTCAGGATGTTGGTAATCATCAGGATCAGCAACGCGCTGAGCGCAACCAGATCGGAACGCACTTTGCCCCGCATGAAAAATACGGCGGAAACAAGCAGTGTAAGCAACGTTATATTGAGCGGAGTAAAAATAGCTGACAGCATATCAGTTGTTTTTATTTATTGTTTTTTCGAGATATGCAAAGATAACAAATTCTTTCGCCCGAATGTTCTTATTTTTTTGGCAAAGTATTTGTTGAAGGATAAGCGAACAAGGTTGCGGAAAATATACTATTTTTGCAGCTCATTTGGCATTAGTACAAGACAAACAAAAGATATGAAAGATTACAGAAACGACAATGAGTTTGTTCCGGAGGACGAAATGAACGACGAAAATCTGACAAATGATCAGAGCGAAACTTCCGATGAGGAAAACTTCAATGACAATGTGTCTGAAAAAGAAACCGACTGGAAGGATAAGTACAACGAGCTTAACAACTCTTACCTCAGGCTTCACGCCGAGTTTGACAACTACCGCAAACGCACGCTGAAAGAGAAAGCCGATCTGATAAAGACAGCAGGCGAAAGGGTACTTGTGGATCTTCTGCCCATTGTCGACGACTTTGAAAGGGCGTTGGAAAACATCAACAAAACGGACGACGCCGACGCCATAAAGCAAGGCGTGGAACTGATATACAACAAATTTGTGGACTTCCTGCTCAAAAACGGCGTTAAGAAAATGGACGTCATCGGGCAGCCTTTCGACACCGAAAAGCACGAGGCACTGACAACCGTGCCTGCCGAAAACGAAGAAATGAAAGACAAAATCGTAGACTGCATACAACCGGGATATGAAATGGGTGACAAAGTGATCCGTTTCCCGAAAGTAATCGTAGCAAAATAAGAAGGCGGAGAGGCAAACCAATGGCAAACAAAAGAGATTATTACGAAGTACTGGAAGTGTCGCGTTCGGCAACTTACGAAGAAATAAAGAAAGCTTACAAAAAGAAAGCGATACAGTTTCACCCCGACAAAAATCCCGGCGATGCGGAAGCGGAAGAAAAATTCAAAGAAGCAGCCGAAGCCTACGAGATACTCAGCGACGAGCAGAAGCGTGCGCGGTATGATCGTTACGGACACGATGCCCCGGGCGGTTTCGGCGGACATGCGGGCGGATTTTCGATGGACGACATATTTTCGCAGTTCGGCGACATATTCGGCGGACATTTCGGGTTCGGAGGATTCGGCGGCGGTTCACGCGGACAGCGCGTCAATCGGGGATCGGATCTTCGGGTGCGTGTAAAACTAACGCTGAAAGAAATATCGACAGGCGTAGAGAAAAAAATAAAAGTAAAGAAATACGTCGCCTGCCAGCATTGCAGCGGAACAGGCGCGGACGGCGGCACAGCTTATTCCAACTGTACCACCTGTAACGGATCGGGCGTCGTGACACGCGTTGTGAACACAATGCTCGGACAGATGCAGACGCAGTCAACCTGCCCTACGTGCCACGGCGAAGGAAAAATCATCACCAAGAAGTGTTCGCACTGCGCAGGAGAAGGCATCGTCCGCGAAGAGGAAGTGATCAGCATCAACATTCCCGCAGGAGTTGCCGAAGGAATGCAGCTTTCGATGAGCGGAAAAGGAAACGCGGCGCGTCACGGCGGCGTCAACGGCGATCTGCTGATCGTGGTGGAGGAAGAAAAGCACCCCGAATTGTTACGCGACGACAACGATCTGGTTTACAATCTTCTGTTGAGTATTCCCACAGCGGCTTTGGGCGGAAACGTAGAGATACCGACAATAGACGGCAAGGTGAAAGTGAAAATCGAACCCGGAACGCAACCCGGGAAAGTGCTCCGCCTCAAAAACAAAGGTCTGCCGAGCGTCAACCGATACGGAACGGGCGATTTGCTGATAAACGTCAGCATCTACGTGCCCGAAAAACTCAGCGACAGCGAAAAGGAAATACTTACAGGGTTGGAAAACTCTCCCAATTTTGAGCCGAACAAATCGGTTAAAGATAAAATATTCAGCTATTTCCGCAGAATGTTCGACTAACTGAAAAACTATCATAACTCAAAGAGCATCGCTTCATAAGCGGTGCTTTTTTATTTACTCGTATCTCAGAATTTACTACCTTTCGCCCGAAAAAGACAACAGAATATATGGACATTCTCACGCATGCGCTTTCGGGAACTGCGGTCGCAACCTGCATATCGGCTTATGCCGACAAAGGGTTCGCCAATCGCATGAAAATAATATTGACCGGCACCACAGGCGGAGCTTTGCCCGATATCGACGCCGTAAGCATGTGGACGAGGTTTGACGCAACGTTCGGAAATCTGTTCGGCTTGGAGCAGTCGGGACGCGTTATTTACGGAAGCAAGCTGTGGTATTCGCATCACGCATTTTTTCACTCGTTGCTGGCAGGATTGCTGATCGGCGGGCTTATACTACTGTCGGTAGTTCTTGTCAGAAAATACAGCAAGAACGCCTCTTCGCTGAAAATTCCCGTCGCCTGTTTCGTCGCTTTCCTGTCAGGGTATTACCTGCATCTGCTCGAGGACATGCCCACGCCTGCATCCGTTTGGGGAGGAGTAGCCCTGTTTTTTCCCTCGAAAGAATACGTCGGCGGCTGGGGGAAAATATGGTGGTGGAACAATTACGACATTTTTCTGATCGTCGTTGCCGCCATTTTTGTCAACCTCATCGCATTGTCCTTATCGAAATATCTGAAGGGAAAGACGAAATATATCACCACCATCGTCATCGCCTTCGCTTTCGTATCGGCAACGATCCAGATCAACACGCGAAAATATGACTACTCTTATACGGAAAGCGCAAAAAATTATCTGAAAATGGAAGCCGACTCGAAAAAGGAACAGCAACGCATACTCGGAAATCGGGTTTACGGCTGGATGCTGAAATTCGACAATTCCCTAAAATTTTACTTCTGAGACGAGGATAATCCGATTTTTTTCATAAGTTTGCAAACAAATACTGTTAGGGGTGCCTTACGAATAATAAGGCTGAGATAACACCCTCCGAACCTGATATGTTGTAATCGACATCGTAGGGAAACGGTTGACTTTTAGATGATTATATCAATATAATTTATATATAAGCCATTTCGTATCCCTGTGATTTCCGAAATGGTTTTTTTATTAATTATAAATTGAAAAAGATATGATAAACGTAGATTCTCTGATAAGCGACATGAAAGCGGTACGCTCAAAATCGCCGCTTGTACACAACATTACCAACTATGTAGTGATGAACAACACGGCAAATGCTCTGCTCGCAGCAGGAGCTTCGCCCGTTATGGCTCATTCGACGGATGAGGTTGCCGAAATGGCAGCCATCGCATCGGCGCTGGTTATCAACATCGGTACGCTCGACGCGGAATGGGTAAAAGGAATGCTGATCGCAGGCAAAACCGCTTTGCAGAAGGAAACGCCCATCGTGTTCGATCCCGTAGGAGCAGGAGCGACAAGCTACCGCACAAAAGTATGCAAACAAATCATCGAAGAGTGCAAACCCTCGATCATCAGAGGAAACGCTTCCGAAATCATGGCGCTTATCGACACGAAAGTGCAGACAAAAGGCGTTGACAGCACCGACACTTCGGACGCTGCCCTGCAGTCAGCCATGCAACTTGCCAAACAAACGGGAGCCGTTGTCGTTATCAGCGGACAGACCGATTACATAACGGACGGCGTAAACACCGAAAAAGTGCTGAACGGGCATCCGATGATGGCGCGCGTTACGGGAATGGGTTGCACAGCCACCGCAATGGTAGCAGCTTTTGCCGCCGTAAACCCGAATATGCTTGAAGCCGCAACGCATGCTATGAGCATAATGAGCATCGCGGGAGAAAGGGCTGCCGGACATTCGCGCGGAAACGGAAGCATGCAGATGAATTTTCTCGACGAACTCTACAATCTGGGAGAAAAGGAAATACGCGAAACGATAAAACTCAAATAAATGATCTCATTCGACCGAAAAATATATCTGGTGACCGATCGGGCGCTTTCGCTCGGTCGTCCGCTGGAGTTTATAGTTGAACAAGCAGTAAGAGGAGGAGCGTCCATTATTCAGTTGCGGGAAAAAGAATGCCCGACGCGTGAATTTTACAATATAGCCATAAAGTTGAAAAAGCTCCTCCTTTCTTACAACGTGCCGCTGATCATTAACGATCGGATCGACATAGCTTTGGCTTGCGATGCCGACGGGCTTCATATCGGACAGAGCGATATGCCCTACCCTGTCGCCCGCAGACTGATGGGAAAAGACAAGATAATCGGGCTTTCGGTCGAAAACATCTCTCAGGCAGAAGAAGCCAACAGGCTCGATCTGGATTATATCGGCGTTTCGCCCGTATTCGGCACGCCAACCAAAACCGACACGGCTCAGCCGCTCGGATTGGAAGGACTGCGGCAAATAGCCGCGATAAGCAAGCATCCGGTTGTCGCCATCGGCGGAATACACAGCAGCAATGCACTTGAAATAATGGAAGCGGGAGCAAACACGATTGCGGTAGTTTCCGAAATATCGTCGGCGGAAGATCCTGCCGCTGCCGCAAAAAATCTGGTTTCGATCATAAACAAATAAAAACAAGTAAAAATGAAATGGAGTGAAAGAACATGGCACGCGGCACTGCCCGTGTACAATAAGATACTTAAACAACCTTTCATAAAAGAGTTGATGGAAGGAACACTCGACAAAGAAAAATTCATGTTCTACATCCGTCAGGATGCCGCCTATCTGTCGGAATACGGCAAAATACTGTCCGTAATAGCATCCAAACTCGACAAACCCGAACACAGCAGGGCTTTCCTGCGTTTCGCAGGCGACACGATGCAGGTAGAAGAAGCATTGCACGAGTCGTTTCTCGGCAGAAAAGAATCGGTAACGGCTATCGAAGCCACGCCGAGTTGCCTGCTCTATACCTCCTATCTGCACAAACAATCGTCGCAGCCTGTCTATATCACGCTGGCGTCGGTATTGCCCTGCTTCTGGATATACAAGGAAGTGGGCGATTATATTCTCGCAAACCAGATGAAAGGGAACAATCCTTACCAAAGCTGGATCGACACCTACGGAGGGGAAGATTATGAAAAGTCGGTAGTCACGGCAATCTCGATATGCGACAAATTTGCGGCGCAATGCACCGAAGAACAGCAAAGGAAAATGACAGAAGCCTTCGTTGCGTGTTCGCGGTTCGAATGGATGTTCTGGGACAGCGCTTACCGACTCGAAAAATGGGCGGTATGAGAAAACCGATATAATTGCTTAATTTCGCAATCTTGATTACAGAGAAAAAAGAGGAAATGAAAAAACATTATAAACGCGCCCTCACCATTGCGGGGAGCGATCCCAGCGGAGGGGCAGGCATACAGGCCGACCTGAAAGCATTTTCGGCGTGCGGTTGTTACGGAATGACTGTCATCACTTCCGTAGTGGACGAAAACACGGTTGGCGTAACAGGCGTTCACCCTGTTCCCGTGTCCTTTGTCAGCGGACAGATCAAGTCGGTGCTCGACGACATCGGAGCGGATGCCGTCAAGATAGGAATGCTCCATTCATCGGGACTTATCATCGCAGTACGCGACACGCTCAAAAAATACGATATCCGAAACATCGTACTCGATCCCGTAATGGTAGCCACTTCGGGCGACAGGCTCCTGCAAAAGGAAGCGGAAGAAACCCTTAAAAAAGAGTTGTTGCCGCACGTCAGAGTCATTACGCCCAACATACCCGAAGCAGAGATACTGCTCGGCACGAAAATTAAAAACCAGTCCGATCTGCCGTTGGTTGTCAAAGACCTGTCTTTCGGACAAAAAATATCCGTTCTGCTCAAGGCAGGACATCTTTTCGATGACGAACTGGTAGATGTTTTCTACAATGCCGAAACCGACGAAATCGTGAAACTAAGCTCCCGACGCATCCAAACCAAAAATACGCACGGAACGGGCTGCACCTTTTCTTCGGCAATAGCCGCTTTCTTGGCACACGGACAGGAACTCACCCAAGCCGTAAGGAATGCAAAAGATTATATGGCAAAAGCCATTGCGGCAGGAGCGGAATACGAAATAGGGAAAGGACACGGACCCGTGCACCATTTTTTCGGTTTCTGGGAGTAGTTTTCCCTTTAGGTTTTTTCACTTAAAATCCATGCACGACAGCAGTACCGACTTTATTACGTCGGCATCCGCCTGTGACAGTACGGACTTATTGTAGGCAAAACAGATCATGTTGACGGCAGGATTGATTCCTTTCCACAAAACCTTCACTTGGTTATGCCGCAAGGCTTTGCCTGCAATCAGATCGGACGAAACGGAAAGGTAATCGCCGTTGGCAACGGCTTGCAGTATAGAATTGTTGTCGGGAATAACGGCACGCAGTTTCAGTACGGGGCGTTTTCCGAAATTCTCACGCCAGAACCGCCTGATAAGGGCAAGATTGTTGTTATAAGCGAGCCATTCCCGGTCTTTCAGCCATTTTTCCATTCGGAAAAAATCTCCGGCTTTAAGAATCTCCTCAACTTCGGAAGTGTCAAAACTTTCGGAACAGACGATCATAAAACTTTCTTCGGTAAAGGGTTCGAAAGTCAGATTGTCGTGCAGGTTGTCCTTCTGCGTGATGAGGGCGACGTCCAGATCATTGGACGCGAGTTTTGCGATCAGATCGGAGGCAAGCCCGAGTGTAACCTCCAACTGGTATTTATCAAGCTTTGCCACTTCGGGAGCGAAGTAATTGCAAAACATTTCGGACGGCGCTCCCAAACGAAGAAGCGGAATTTTATTCAGAACCGACTTGCGGAAACGGGCTTCAACTTTTTCGAGGTTGTCAATAGATTCCACAACCTGCGTATAGAGGCGTTTGCCCTGTTCGGTAGGCACCATTTTGCGGGGATGCCTTACGAACAGGGGCGAGCCTATATAAGCCTCGAGCGAAGCGAGCTGTATGCTGACGTTGGGTTGTGAAATAAGCAGTTCCTCGGCGGCTTTTGTCAGAGTACCGTGCTGATAGATCGCCTTAAACGTCCTGTACCATTCGAGGTTTACCATCGTTTATGCGGAAACCTGTTTTACCCATTTTATGTAAGCGTCGACAAAGTTTTGCAGCGACTCGATTGTTCTCTGATTGGTAATATTTCCTTTATCGTCCATCAGTTCGGCAACATTACCGATATAAGATTCGGGTTGTTGCAGCATCAGCACATTGAGGAAAGTCATCGACTGACGCAAGTGGTGATTTGCACCGAAGCCGCCTATGCCTCCGATAGAACTGCTGATAATTGCCCCGGGTTTTCCGTCCCACACGCTTTTACCGTAAGGACGCGAACCGACATCCAAAGCATTTTTGAGGACTGCGGGAACGGAACGGTTGTATTCTGCCGTAACGAATATAAAACCGTCTATCTCGCGTGCCGTTTTTCTGAATTCATTATACGACTCGGGGGCTTTGCCGTCGTCGTCATAATCCTGATTGTAGAGAGGCAGATCGCCTATTTCCAATATTCGGAATTCAAAGCCGTCGGGCGAAAGTTTTACAATGTGTCTGGCTATTTTTTTGTTATAAGATTCCCTGCGAAGGCTTCCTATTAATATTCCTATTACTTTCTTGCTCATAATCGTATCGTTTTATATTTTATTGAATGTTTTATTATTAAACTCACGAACACTCATAATTGTTCAAAGAATCATGGTTTTATATCTATAAATATTTTTATGGATATGTATAAATTTTACTATTTTGAAAATAGATAACACAGGGTTATCTTTGTAATACTAAATTACCGGTGCAGATCACTATTAATTCAAAAAAAGGAAAACTATCTTATGAAAACAACATTATACAAAGCATCATCGCGAGGGCATGCCAACCATGGCTGGCTGGATACATATCACACATTCAGTTTCGCGAATTACTACAATCCAAGCCGCATTAATTTCGGGGCGTTGAGGGTAATCAACGACGATATTGTGAAAGGCGGAAAGGGCTTCGGCACACATCCGCACGACAATATGGAAATCATCACCATACCCTTGTACGGCGATCTGGAACATAAGGACAGTATGGGAAACTCAAGCGTAATCAGGCATGGCGAGGTGCAGGTGATGAGTGCGGGAACAGGCGTTACGCACAGCGAATTCAACGCCAATCGCGACAAAGACGTTAATCTCTTCCAGATATGGGTATTCCCAAACAGGGAAGAAGCGGATCCGAGATACGGACAAAAGGCTTTCGACTTTGACGGAAGCAAAAACAAATTCGTGGAAATAGTGTCGCCCGACGGAGAGAACGGCAGCCTGTGGATACATCAGGACGCATGGTTCAGCATCGGAAGTTTCGATAAAGGCGAGAAAACAGAATACCGTTTAATGGACAGCGAGAACGGAGTGTTCGCAATGGTTATCGAAGGCGACTTCAACGTATCGGGAACAGAGCTGAACAAAAGGGACGGACTGGGCATAGAACAAACCGACGCGATAAGCCTCGAAGCTCTTAGCGACAATTCCCGCATATTGCTTATGGAAGTTCCTATGCAATGGTAAGTAAATACAGTAATGTTCTGAAAAATAAAAAGAGTTACCCCGAAACGGAGTAACTCTTTTTATTATAAGAATTTATATGATTTATCGGACTACGACTTTAGATGTCACTTTGCCCGCAGCGGTTTCTACCAGCACCACATAAACGCCGTTGTAAACAGCCGCGACATTTACCGAATAATCGTTCAACGACAATCCCGAAACCGATTCAAATACTTTTCTGCCATCTACCGAGAACACAGAAACCTTGTTTATCGGAGTATCGGAAGATTTCACTTCAATCGTTTTGCTTGCAGGGCTGTAATAGACATTTACGTTTTTATCAACGTCTATCCGTCCGATGCCCAAACCGGTCTTATAGTTTTTACCGAAATTAGGTCTGATGCACAGGTATCCGAAACCTGAATATGCGCTCAATCCGCCTTCTTCGTTCTTCATGTAGAATACGCCGAAAGGATCGGAGTCATAAGCCAAAGCAACGTTCTTTCCGCTCTCGGTTTGTTGAACTTCAAAGTAATACGTTCCTGCATCCAACACAGCTTCAGGAACAGCAAACGTCGCGATTTGTCCGCCCAATCCTCTTTCGTAGCTTGTTACGGTAAACAGATTCATTCCCAAAGAATAGTCAAAATCATTGACTTCATATAAGGCGATGCCAAAAGACGAAGTCTGGCTCACATTTGCTAAACCAACGGAAACAGAGGTCAAAGTATCTGTTTTGGCAAGCGTAAAGACGTTACCGAATTGTATTCCGCCTTCATTGGCGCCTACTCCGTCGGCAAAATTCACAGCCTTGTCGCAAGCATATGTAGAGTCGGAAACCTGAATTGCATATTCCAACTGATTGTCGGCAACATATTCGTCGGAAGGAAGATTGATTTCGGCAACACATCTCAGTTCGTCGTTAACCTTGAGTCCTTTTACCTTTCCTGTCAGTGTTATTTGAGCCATAGCATCAACTGGAAGCGTAAACGTTTCGCCGGAAGCGATTACAGAACCGCCGACTTTAATATTTACCTGTGATGCAGGTTCTTGGTTTCTGCCTCTGTTCACCATTCCAACAAGAAAAGAATGATCGGCATTAACCTGATAAACAGGCGTTAACCTCGGAAGAGTAGCAGATCCTAAAGAATTAACACGTAGGTCATGATCCAGTATTTTGGATATAGAAATGCTCTTGTATCTCAATCCTCCCAATGCGACTGTGGGCATAATCGCAAAAGAATATTCTCCGTCGGCGTCTATCGTAAATTTTGTCTCGCCGGTTATAAACAGGCCATACGTGATATCATCGGTGTAAACCTTGACCGGAGTCCATGTCTGAGGATCGGTTCCTTCTTTTCCGATCAGAATGCTGAAGCTTTCAGGATTCTCAATGCCAAACTGAGGAAAATAGAGTCCTGACTTATAGTTTAGCGAAAATCTGTATTCTCCGGCAGGAATAGTAATCGGACGCGAAACCAAGGGTACTGATGCCGCGTTAGGCAACATAGCCTGATCATAGTCTGACCATACCCACGCATTATCTACGGTAGAATTCCAATCGAGGCTTGCAGACGATGTAAAGTCAACCGCGTATGGAACGCCTATGGTTCCGTATTTCATTGTCGAACCGCTAAGCGTATCATTTGCGATATTCATATCGCCCGGCAGCGTCACCCATGATTTTACAAAATATTCGCCGGCAGCAGAAAGATCGCCTTTCTGTGTAAACAAGTACTCAAGCGTATCTCCGGGAAGAACATTTCCCGTATAGTTCTCGGTAACCACGGTTCCGTTATTTATCCGATAGGACAGTCCAAAGCCTGCCATTGCCTGTTCTCCCGCATTCTTAACCTTAATTTTTACATCTTCGGCGTTAGTCAGTTTAGAAGAAAATTTGGGAAGGGACAAACCGATCATCTTAGCCTCGTTGTCAGCCCTGAGGGATACAAAATCGGAGGTTCCCTGAGGTCTTGTAACTTCGAATACGTAAGTATATCCTTTCCGAAAAACGAATTTACCATATCCTCCGTAGTCGCCCGATGCAACCCATACTGCTGGGAATCCGTCCGTACCTCCGGGTGTAGGATTGGCGATACAGAAATCATAAACGCCTTCGGGAATAACAACCGAACCTTCTGCATTCACGATAATATTGGTAGTCGAAAGCTTGCCGTCAGCATTCGCGGGAATTTTATATTCAAATTGGGCATAAATGGCAGGATCTGCATCAACATAAACGCTAAGAGGAGAACCCGGGCGAAATACACTGTTGTAAGTATTATGGTCGGCATCCAGCAACATCTGGTAACCCGTTCCGTCACCCCACAGGTCGCCTGTTACTCTTAATATGACGGTAGCCTTGTCGGCATCAGTTGCCGATTTATAACTTTTAACCAATCCCGGTGAAGAGGAAGGTTTTTGGTTTTGAACAGGTTTTATTCCGGCACCGCGAAACAGGTTTTCCCGTACAGGTTCGATCTGCGGTTTTGCGATGTTCTGCTGAACATTGGCAGAACCGGCGGAGAAAATCTGCGGATTAGGCTTTTTTTTCTCTTGCTGCCCAAAAACGACACAGCTAAACAATAGCAGGAAGCTCAGGGAGGTAATAATTTTTTTCATACACATTTTTTAATAAATTGAATATTTCACAAATATATTCATATTTATTAAATACAAGAACAATATGACAGATTAATGGCAAATAAACTTGAAATTTAATATGCATACTCTAAAAACAAAAGGCATTATTTCAATATTACACAATATGGCACGAAACAATAATTAACAACAAAAAGAAAGGCAATTGTTAACAATCAATAACCGCAATTATAAAAAAGAAAAGAAGGGGGGATAATTTTTTAGTTCTGTATTACTTTCTTTTTATCGAGCGACTCAAATTCGGAATTGTTGCTTACAAATTCGGGAACAAATTCTTTCATAAGGGCTACCATCTTATATTCATCGCCCTCTTCGGCATAGAATATAATTTTCTCGACAATCGGGAGCACTTCTTTGTAGTCATATTCTCTTACTTTCGCCATCAACACTTTCTTGTGTGAAGTAGGCACTGTCACTTCGGCATTATTGAGTAGTTCTTCATAAAGTTTTTCGCCGGGGCGAAGATTGGAGAATTGTATTTTGATGTCTTTCTCGGGAGTAAGTCCTGCCAGCTCGATCATACGCAAAGCAAGACCCAGTATTTTCACAGGTTCACCCATATCGAACACGTATATATAACCCGAATTCCCGATGACGGAAGCCTCAAGTACGAGGCGGCAGGCTTCGGGTATTGTCATAAAATAACGCGTAATTTCGGGATGCGTAACGGTTACGGGTCCACCTTTCTGAATCTGCTTCCCGAATAAAGGGATAACCGACCCGTTGCTTCCCAGAACGTTGCCGAAACGTGTAGTAACGAACTTTGTTTTCAGCTTGTTCCGCTGGGCATCCATTGCACAGCTCTGTACATATATCTCGGCAATCCGTTTCGTAGCACCCATTATATTAGTCGGGTTCACAGCCTTGTCGGTGGATATCATCACGAACATTTCGACGGAATATCCGATTGATAAGTCCACAAGGTATTTTGTTCCCAAAACGTTTGTAATAACAGCTTCGCACGGATCTTTTTCCATCAGCGGCACATGTTTATATGCAGCTGCATGGTACACGATATCCGGACGGTATTTTTCAAATACGGTGGACATCCTGTGCAGATTGCGTATGTCACGTATCAGAAACACAAAATTCAGCGTCGGAAAATTTTTCTCTAACTCGATTTTCAGTTCGTTCAGCGGAGTCTCAGCCTGATCGAGACATATCAAGCATTTGGGGTTGAAATTAGCCAGCTGACGTACAATTTCACTTCCGATCGAACCGGCTGCTCCCGTTATCAGAATGGTTTTCCCTTCAACATCTTCGGCAATAGCCTCCATGCTTATTTTGATTTCGGGACGTCCGAGCAGATCCTCGATTTGTATCGGGCGGATATGGTGGACTATATCTGAAAGTTGCGAATAGTTGTGAATATTAGTTTCTTGCGAAACAAATATATGAATATTCTGATGAATCATTTTTTCCACAACAGGAATGTATTCCTTTAGTGTTTCTTCTTTCAGGAACAATACGCTTTTGACATTTTTTTTAGTCAGGTCAGAAACATCATTGAAAGTTATTACGGGAAGATTGGTTAAATTTTTCAGCTTGGCGCGCGGTTCTTTTGCAACAAAACCTTTTATTTTGTAAATACTTTTTATCGCACCGGTACGCTGAGCCAATGCAAGGCTTTCTTCATCAACACTCCATATATGCACAGGAATGGCAGGATGCGCACCAAAAGACTGATTTAGTTTTTGATAAATATAAACAACCGTTATGCGGAAACCCAACAGTCCCACTAATGATAAAAACAGGAGCGAACTGCAATATGCGAACGCAACTGTCCCCGAAGGGCTTAAAAAGGTATATAAACAAACGAAAATCAATGTATCGGAACATAAAACGGAAAGGAAAATACGCTGAAATTCATAACCCGACGAGTATCTTATTATTCCTTTATATGTCTTGAAAATGAAGAAGAACGCAAGATTGAACACCATAGAAAGAGCAAAGTATTCAAAAAAATCAGGATGATTAACGGTAATAATGTTCTTATATATTTGCAGAGAGAACAAATAGGAAATGATTATGGCAATAAACACGATGAAAACATCAATAACCAAAATCAACCATCTGTTTAGAATGCGATTTTCTAAAAAAGACTTAAAAAATTTACGTACAGTTTTAATTATCATTAGCGTAAATAACGTTTTCTCATAAATAACCCGACAAAAACGAGAAAGAATAAAAATCAGTTAATACAATATAGATAAACGTTTCATTTTTCTTTTTCCGTTTTTATCATAACCCTCAGCCATTAAAACAGTCCATCTACCAAAACAGTTTGTGTCAGAAATATTCTTCCTCAAAATAACCATTTATTTTTCACTGTTTTAAGCAAATGAAAAACAGCCAATCTAAAGAAACGAATTTTCATTGCAAAGATAAAAGTAAAAAACTAATAACCCTCACAATATGGCATTATTTTAGTTGATAAAACAATTTTGTAGCAATCATTTACGAAAAAAGGCGATAACAAAATGTTTTTAAATTTGTTAACTCATTTTTAGCCTCTATTTATATGCCATATTTTATATTTGCATTTATTATATAAATTTCATTTATAATGGAGACATTCAAAAAAATCATCCTGTTTCTTTTCGGAATCGTACTGGTAGTCTTTGGAAACAAAGCGGCAATAAATTCGATATTCCCGTCTGACGACAAAAACGAAGAAAAAGAAAAGAAAGAAGAACCGAGTGCCTTTCAGGTATTGGAATTCAATGACAACGCAGACAACGCTTCAACACAATCGACCGAACAAACGACAATAGAAACCGACGACACCGAAACCGCAACGGCCAGCCAGTGAAAGAGAAAGTATTGTATAAGGCACAAACCCGAAAGATGTTTCATGCGCATATAAAGATAAAAGTGCCGTTGCATTGCCATGATACGCTGTTCGATGATCTGTTCTCCATTATCGAAAAAACAGACACACAATACAACTCGTATTCGCCCGGTTCGTTCATCGACCGCATCAATAAAAACGCAGGACTTTTCGTCGAAACGGACGAAACCACAGTCCGGTTGCTGGAACGGGCAAAAGAATTTTCGGAGATTTTCGGAGGAAAATACGATATAACCGCAATGCCGCTCATACGGCTTTGGGGATTCTACGACAAAGCGAAAAAAACGCATATCCCATCCGAAAAAGAACTATCCGAAACCATCAAAAAAGTAGATTACAGAAAAATAGAGACGGAAGGCTCACGCGTCAGAATAGCAAAAGATCAGGAAATAATAACAGGATCGTTCATAAAAGCCTTTGCCGTGGACAAAGCCATAGACAAACTAAAGCAGGAAGGAGTCGCCGATGCCGTCATCAATGCGGGAGGCAGCACCATAATGGCAATAAACGACGACAGGCACACGCACTGGAATATCAATGTAACAAAACCTGCAACATCTGACGATGAGTTAATGAAATTAAAAATAAGCAACCGATGCTTCTCTACATCGGCTCAGGGAAATACGTTCGTAGAAATAGGAGGCAAACGATACAGCCACATACTGAACCCGCTGACGGGCTATCCCTGCGACAACCTGCAAACAGGAGTTATCACCGGCGATTGTTTTTCGGGCGACATAATATCCACAGGGCTGTTCTGCACATCGCCCGACAACTTTGACGCCACGATGAGAAAACTGTCGGAACAGGAAGATACCGAAGCATTCCTGATAGACAAAAACAACAAAATAAGATACAGTAAAAACTTAGAACAATATATCGACAAAAGCCTATGATGCAAATAAATTCGATGAAGGACGAAACAAAACATCTGGAGATAAAACCGATCCCCGATGCCGAAACATATTATATCCCTTTGTCACAGAATATCGGAAAACCGCCTGTTTCCGTCGTAAGAGCAGGAGAAAAGGTGTACCAATACCAGCTCATAGCGGAGGCTGACGGATCGTTCTCGGCAAACCTGCACTCGCCCGTTTCGGGAGAAGTGACAGGAATGGAAGACTGCACTTTGGCAAACGGGCAAACCTGTCGGGCTATCGTGATCAAGAACGATTTTCAGAACAGGCAACCCGCGGCAAAACCTTTCGATGCGGAAATGCTGACAGCAGAAGAAATACTGAAAGCCATCGAACAGGCAGGAATCGTGGGAGAAGGAGGAGCACAGTTCCCGACACACGTAAAATACACGCTGCAAGACTATAAGATAGACACGTTCATCATAAACGGAACGGAGTGCGAACCCTATCTTTCGGCGGATTATTCGCTGATGAACACCCGCACCGACAATCTTCTGAAAGGAATCGTGTATGCCAACAAAATCCTGAAAGCAAAAAAAATCGTTATCTCTATCGAAAACCACAACCGAGAACTCAAAAAAATTCTCGAAGCAGCAATAGAAAAAAACGGATACCAAAATTTCAGCATTAAAATACTGCCCGACAAATATCCGCAAGGAGGCGAACTCCAGCTTATCAAATCGGTAACAGGAAAAGAAATCAGAAAAGGAAGCCTTCCGCGAAACGAGGGAGTAATCGTCAGCAATGTCGGAACCATATATGCCATATACGAAGCCTTATTCGAACACAAGCCATTGACTGAACGCGTCATAACCGTTTCGGGAGAACTTGCCGACAAGTGCGGAAACTATCGCGTAAAAATCGGGACAACCGTCGGGCACATAATAGAGAGCCTTGGCATCCGCTATCCCGAATACACCGCACAACTCGTACTCGGAGGACCGATGATGGGAAAAGCCGTAACCGAACTCACTACGCCGATCGTTAAAGGAACGTCGGGCGTATTGTTCCTGAAACCAAAAAAGGACGAACGAAACAATTGCATCTACTGCGGATATTGCGCCGACGTGTGCCCGATGCACCTGATGCCGATGATGTTCGTCCGAAACTATCGGAAAAACAAAGTGAAACAGCTGGATAAAGGAAATATAAACGACTGCATAGAATGTGCCGCATGCGAATATATCTGCCCGAGCAACGTTCCGTTGATAACGAGCATAAAGAAAGGAAAAGAAGAACTCTTAAACAGTATCTGGTATGCAAAACATCGCTAAAATGAATACAGCACCCTTTATAAGGACAAAAGACTCCGTATGGAGCGTGATGTCGGACGTGCTGCTTGCCCTGACGCCTGTCGTTGCAATATCCTATCTGGCTTACGGGGGCGTAACTTTTTCGGTAGTCCTCATTGCGGTTATCGGGGCGGTTGTCGCAGAATTTCTGTTCTCATGGATTTTTCTGAAAAAGAAAGACACCTTAAAAGACGGATCAGCTCTCGTTACCGCCGTATTGCTGGCAATGACGCTCGCACCCTTCACTGCGTGGTATGTCGTCCTGTTCGGCTCGGCAATGGCTGTCATTTTCGGTAAGCTGCTGTGGGGAGGATTAGGGCGTAACATCCTCAATCCCGCCCTTGTCGGCAGAGAGTTTATGACGATATTCTTCCCTGCCGTTATGACATCGGGAAGCATCTGGTATAACAAGGACTATGTAAACGTCCGTTCCTTCGACTTTTTCGGCATCTGGTCGGACAGCGCATTTGCAAGTTATCTCGACTCACTGATATACAAATCGTCGGGAGCTATCGGAGAATATTCTGTCCTGTTGCTGACGCTCGGAGGCATCTATCTGTTGCTCCGCCGCCGTATTTCGTGGCACATACCGTTTGCCCTTCTGGTGACGTTCTTCGTTCTTCTCCAGATATTTTCCTGTAAAAACATAAGTTTCTCGGTAGGCGGAGTATTGTTAGGAACGATATTCATGGCAACCGATATGCCCTCCAGCGCATCCTCCAAAACAGGAAAGCTCTATTACGGAGCTATGATAGGGCTGGTAGCCATCCTTTGCCTGCTGTTCGGGATAAAACACGAATACATGTCATACTCGATCCTGCTTGTCAACTGCTTTGTGCGTCCCGTCAACCGCGTGTTTGCGCCAAGAGTATGGGGGACAAAAACCGACTTTCTGAAGAAAACGGGCTGGGTTTTGCTGCTTACGGCTATTATCATAGCAGTAACATTTGCAGTAATATATATGCACGACAATGATCTGGTAAAATACATCGTATTCGGATACATCCTTTTCATTATTGCCAGATTCACTATCTTTACAATGAAAGAAATAAACTAAAACCCGGACGAATATGAAAAAACTATTATTATTGCCGCTTGCTTTCTTAGTTTTAAGCAGTTGCAACGAAAACAATGAAAAAACAGAAAATATGCCTGTCGAAAAGAAAAACGAGGTTTATGAAACCATAATGAAACGCCGGAGCATACGTGCTTATAAGGCAGAGCAAGTTCCGCAAGAAAAGCTTGACTCCGTTATGAAATGCGCGATATACGCACCAAGCGCGCTGAACAGGCAACCGTGGGAAGTACGCGTTGTCCAGAGTGCCGAACTGCTCGCAAAAATGAACAAGCGATTCGTTGAACAAGCAAAAGGGAAAAACCTGCAAGGCAGTGCATCGCGCGCTCAGGAAGCAGGATTCAACGTGTTTCACGGAGCGCCGACACTCATTGTCGTTGCCCGGGACAAAAACAATCCCTACAGTGCCGTCGATTGCGGACTGTTGGCTCAGAATGTTCTGTTAAGCGCCTATTCCCTGAATCTGGGAACATGCGTTATCGGCAACACCGCAAGCCTTCTGAACAATCCTTCGAACAAGGACTTATTGCAAGCATTGGATTTGCCCGATACGCATGAAGTTGCATTCGGAATAGCTATCGGCTATCCGAACGAAACGCCCGATGCCCCGCAGCGCGACACCAATAAAGTAAAATACATCAAGTGACTTCCAATAAAAAAAGCTTCTGTAAATTACAGAAGCTTTTTCATATTCTTATTCCGAGTATTTCGTATATTTCTCCCAGCCTTGCCCCTTATCCGCAGGTTCAGGTATCAGGGACAAAGTTTTCCCTTCATTTTCCAAACGGTATCGCACATAAGTAGTGATCTTATTCACAACGTTACCCTTTTCGTCCCGAATCTCTCTAACGTACATTATCGCTTCATCATTGATCCCATAACCGTCGGCAATAATACTTGCCAGCGTCCATTTCCCTTCATTATCCAACGCCAAGCCTCTCATATCATAGTCAGTCGTGAACTGAACCGCATAACCGGCATTTGTCTCGCTTATCCAAATGCCCTTTATCGGATTATATCCTTCCTTATAATTAGGATCTTTCGGGTTGCTCCAATCACCTTTCCAGTTAAAACCATTGCCGTCATCATCGCTGCATGACGATAAAACAAAACACAGTAAACTCAATAAACAAACAGAAAATATTTTTCTCATATCTATAAATATTTATTTCTATTTAAAAAACAGATTAAAGATTAACAAAGATATATTAAGCATCCAGCATAACAAAAATCTTTAAGATTAAACCTCAATCTTTCTGAACGAAAAAAAACCCGTCAGGCGATATTGTATCTCTGACGGGATTCTTTCTTGTTGTTTAAAAAACGGCGGCTTCCTACTCTCCCACTGTTTATCGCAGTACCATCGGCGCAATAGGGCTTAACTTCTCTGTTCGGAATGGATAGAGGTGGATCCCCTACGCTATAGCCACCTTAATGTCTTTTTTTCTCTTCTTTTGTTTCATTTTTTATGACTGATGTCAAAGAGCAATACAATGGGGTACGTTATTTTCTTATATTTTAAATTTGCCTGTCTTTGCGGATAAAAATTTATCGGGCTATTAGTACTGCTCGGCTGCTGACATTACTGCCTTTCCACCTGCAGCCTATCGAGGTCATAGTCTTTGACCGCCCTTGTTTGTCGGATATCTTATCTTGAGGTCGGCTTCGTACTTAGATGCTTTCAGCACTTATCCTTTCCCGCACTTAGCTACTCGGCCATGCTCCTGGCGGAACAACCGATGGACCAGCGGTGCGTCCAACACGGTCCTCTCGTACTAGTGTCAGATCCTCGCAAATATCCCGCGCCCACGATAGATAGAGACCGAACTGTCTCACGACGTTCTGAACCCAGCTCGCGTGCCACTTTAATGGGCGAACAGCCCAACCCTTGGGACCTTCTCCAGCCCCAGGATGTGACGAGCCGACATCGAGGTGCCAAACCATTCCGTCGATATGAGCTCTTGGGAATGATCAGCCTGTTATCCCCGGAGTACCTTTTATCCTTTGAGCGATGGCCATTCCATACTGAAACCACCGGATCACTATGCTCTAGTTTCCTACCTGCTCGACTTGTGGGTCTTACAGTCAAGCGCGCTTATACCATTACACTCTGCGAACGGTTACCAATCGTCCTGAGCGCACCTTTAGAAGCCTCCGTTACTCTTTTGGAGGCGACCACCCCAGTCAAACTACCCACCATACAGTGTCCTTGTATCCACAAGTTAGAATCCAAACAATCGAAGGGCCGTATTTCAACGGCGGCTCCACGATGACTGGCGTCACCGCTTCGTAGCCTCCGGCCTATCCTACACATCGAGTGCCCAGATGCAGTGTAAAGCTATAGTAAAGGTTCACGGGGTCTTTTCGTCCCATCGCGGGTAATCGGCATCTTCACCGATACTACAATTTCACCGAGATCACAGTTGAGACAGTGAGAAGATCATTACACCATTCGTGCAGGTCGGAACTTACCCGACAAGGAATTTCGCTACCTTAGGACCGTTATAGTTACGGCCGCCGTTTACTGGGGCTTCAATTCAATGCTTCTCCTTGCGGATGACATCTCCTCTTAACCTTCCAGCACCGGGCAGGTGTCAGGCTGTATACGTCTTCTTTCGAATTTGCACAGCCATGTGTTTTTGTTAAACAGTTGCCTTCTCCTATTCTCTGCGACCGCCATTGCTGACGGCACCCTTTATCCCGAAGTTACAGGGTCATTTTGCCTAATTCCTTAACTGTGAATCGCTCGAGCGCCTTAGTATTCTCAACCCGACTACGTGTGTCCGTTTGTGGTACGGGTGATAGCAAGATTAACGTTTAGCGGGTTTTCTTGGCAGTGTGGTTACCTGCTTATTGGTTCATCCGTAGATTCGCCATACTTTCAGGTTCGACTCTCGGAGCGGATTTGCCTACTCCAATCTGCGTCTACACCCTTTAACCGTCTATTCCGTCAGACGGCTGCAGTGTCACTCCTGCGTCTCCGCATCACTCTTGTTATCAGTAACGGAATCTTTACCGTTTCGTCCATCGGCATTGCCGCTCGGCTTAGCCTTAGGTCCCGACTTACCCTGATCCGATTAGCGTTGATCAGGAAACCTTAGTCTTTCGGCGAGGGAGTTTCTCGCTCCCTTTATCGTTACTCATACCTACATTTGCTTTTCCAGAGGCTCCAGTGGGGATCGATCCTCACCTTCTGCGCCGCTGGAATGCTCCCCTACCGATCTTTCAATCCCATAGCTTCGGTAACAAATTTATGCCCGATTATTATCCATGCCCGGCCACTCGACTAGTGAGCTGTTACGCACTCTTTAAATGAATGGCTGCTTCCAAGCCAACATCCTAGCTGTCTGTGTAGCTGAACTTCGTTAATGCAACTTAACTTGTATTTGGGGACCTTAGCTGATGGTCTGGGTTGTTGCCCTCTCGGACGCGGACCTTAGCACCCGCGCCCTCACTCCCGGTATCGAACTTGTGCCCATTCGGAGTTTATCTGGACTTGATAGGCGGCGAAGCCCTCGCATCCAATCAGTCGCTCTACCTGACACAAGTAAATTCACCGAGGCTGCACCTAAATGCATTTCGGGGAGTACGAGCTATCTCCAAGTTTGATTAGCCTTTCACCCCTACCCTCAAGTCATCCGGAAAGCTTTTCAACGCTTACCGGTTCGGTCCTCCAGTTGGTGTTACCCAACCTTCAACCTGCTCAAGGGTAGATCACTTGGTTTCGCGTCTACCCCCTTTGACTATGGCGCCTTGTTAGGACTCGCTTTCGCTTCGGCTCCTTACATACTTGTAATTAACCTTGCCAAAGAGGGTAACTCGTAGGTTCATTATGCAAAAGGCACGCCGTCACACTTGCGTGCTCCGACCGCTTGTAGGCACATGGTTTCAGGGTCTTTTTCACTCCTCTGTTCGAGGTTCTTTTCACCTTTCCCTCACGGTACTGGTTCGCTATCGGTCTCTGACGAGTATTTAGCCTTGCGGGATGGTCCCCGCGGATTCATACAGGATTTCTCGTGTCCCGCATTACTCAGGTGTCTGCTAGGTTTACAAAGGGATTCGTGTACGGGATTGTCACCTTCTTTGATGCCTCTTTCCATAGGCTTCCACTTCTCTTTGGTCGTACCTTGATGCAGTCCTACAACCCCGGTGCTGCCGAAACAGCACCGGTTTGGGCTTTTCCCAGTTCGCTCGCCACTACTTTGGGAATCATTGTTATTTTATTTTCCTCGGGGTACTTAGATGTTTCAGTTCTCCCGGTTTGCTCACTGTCTTGCGACTGTGTAATAGCTTCTTCAGCTATTGGGTTGCCCCATTCGGAGATCCACGGCTATAGCGGATATTTGCTCCTTACCGTGGCTTTTCGCAGCTTATCGCGTCCTTCTTCGCCTGTCAGAGCCTAGGCATCCTCCATGTGCCCTTGTCGTATTTTTATCTTTTGGTTATTCGATCCTTTTGATTTAAAACCGGTTTTAAGCCTGTCTTTAAAAGGTTCGCGCAACTTTAAAATATAATTCTTTTTTATACCTTACTTTATTGCTCTTTTTAACATCATGTCAAAGATCGTGGTTGTTCCTGATTTTTCTTATCAGGCGGGATCGGGCTTTTCAGGCTCTTTCCTTCAACTTGTGTGGAGAATAACGGATTCGAACCGTTGACCCCCTGCGTGCAAGGCAGGTGCTCTAGCCAGCTGAGCTAATCCCCCGCGTTTTTGGTAGTCCCAGGCAGATTTGAACTGCCGACCTCTACATTATCAGTGTAGCGCTCTAACCAACTGAGCTATAGGACTGGCGTTTGTCTTCTGGGCCTTGGAACTTTTTTTTCGGCGGGTTGTTTGTTTCCCAGCTCCTTGGTTCTCTTTTTTATTTTTTTAGTTTGGAGATTTTTTGTTTGTTTTTTTAATAGACATCGAAAGAGCAGTACACTCGAGAAAAAAAGTCGTCTCGCTCCAGAAAGGAGGTGTTCCAGCCGCACCTTCCGGTACGGCTACCTTGTTACGACTTAGCCCCAGTCACCAGTTTTGCCCTAGGACGCTCCTTGTCGGTTACGTACTTCAGGCACCCCCGGCTTCCATGGCTTGACGGGCGGTGTGTACAAGGCCCGGGAACGTATTCACCGCGCCATGGCTGATGCGCGATTACTAGCGAATCCAGCTTCACGGAGTCGGGTTGCAGACTCCGATCCGAACTGGGAGAGGTTTTAGAGATTGGCATCCGGTCGCCCGGTAGCGGCCCTTTGTACCTCCCATTGTAACACGTGTGTCGCCCCGGACGTAAGGGCCGTGCTGATTTGACGTCATCCCCACCTTCCTCGCAGCTTACGCTGGCAGTCTTGTCAGAGTCCTCAGCTTGACCTGTTAGTAACTAACAATAGGGGTTGCGCTCGTTATGGCACTTAAGCCGACACCTCACGGCACGAGCTGACGACAACCATGCAGCACCTACATACTCGCCATTGCTGGCTAACCTGTTTCCAGATTATTCGAGTACATTTCAAGCCCGGGTAAGGTTCCTCGCGTATCATCGAATTAAACCACATGTTCCTCCGCTTGTGCGGGCCCCCGTCAATTCCTTTGAGTTTCACCGTTGCCGGCGTACTCCCCAGGTGGATTACTTATCGCTTTGGCTTGGTTACTCAGGGCCGAAACCCCGAACAACGAGTAATCATCGTTTACGGCGTGGACTACCAGGGTATCTAATCCTGTTTGATACCCACGCTTTCGTGCATCAGCGTCAGTTATACATTAGTAAGCTGCCTGCGCAATCGGAGTTCTTCGTGATATCTATGCATTTCACCGCTACACCACGAGTTCCGCCTACTTCATCTATACTCAAGTAAACCAGTTTCAACGGCAATTTTAAGGTTGAGCCTCAAACTTTCACCGCTGACTTAATCTACCGCCTACGCACCCTTTAAACCCAATAAATCCGGATAACGCTCGCATCCTCCGTATTACCGCGGCTGCTGGCACGGAGTTAGCCGATGCTTATTCTAAGGGTACTTGCAAGGGGGGATACATCCCCCGTTTTACTCCCCTTAAAAAGAAGTTTACAATCCATAGAACTGTCTTCCTTCACGCGACTTGGCTGGTTCAGGCTCTCGCCCATTGACCAATATTCCTCACTGCTGCCTCCCGTAGGAGTCTGGACCGTGTCTCAGTTCCAGTGTGGGGGATCAACCTCTCAGTTCCCCTATCCATCGTAGGTTTGGTGGGCCGTTACCTCACCAACTGCCTAATGGAACGCATGCCCATCTTCTACCGGATTGCTCCTTTAACAAATATTGCCATGTGGCATCCCTGTGTTATGGGGTATTAATCCGAATTTCTTCGGGCTATCTCCCTGTAGAGGGTAGGTTGCATACGTGTTACTCACCCGTGCGCCGGTCGCCATCAATTGTATTGCTACAATCATGCTGCCCCTCGACTTGCATGTGTTAGGCCTGTCGCTAGCGTTCATCCTGAGCCAGGATCAAACTCTTCTTTGTATGTTCTTTGTTTTCTTATACTTTCGCAAGGGTTGGTCCTTCTTTTCTCTTGGCTCCTTCGTTTTTCCTCTTTAAGGTTTATTGACGTTGCTTTGTACTACTCTTTTGTCTTGTCTATCTATTTTTTTATCTCCAGACTGTCAAAGATCGCTTTTTTTTTCTTTTGCTAACTCTTCTGAACACACCCCTTGAAAGGGTACCATTCTCTCGTAGCGGCTGCAAAAGTATGAACTTTTTTATTATACCGCAAATGTTTTATACTACTTTTTTTTATTATTTTTTTAATCAAAGACGCAAAGCACTGATTAACAATCATCAAGAAAGATAGACTTGATTGCTCTCAACATTTCTCTCTTGCCTTTAGGTCCTGCTATTTTCTCGACATCATATCCTGATTGCTTCAACATCCGTTTCACAATACCTTTTGAGCAATATGTCACCAAAACACCTTTATCTGAAGTATGGGCATATAAATAATCAAATATATCCTGTGTCCATATATCCGTTTGTTTATCGGGTGCAAATGCATCATAATAAATTAAATCGAAATGATCTGTATCACTCAAAAAATCTAACAATTTGACATCTTTTTCTTTTTTTTGTCAAACTGAATTTCTCTGTTATTTCGTTTTTTTCTTCCCAAGGGGTTTGATGTATTTTTTTGAAAAACGGGGTCTTCTGTCCTTCTTATAAGATAAGAATAATTCAAGCTTTTTACAATACAGTCTGAAAGCGGATATTTTTCTATTCCGACATAATTTATATTCTTGTTAGAATGAACACTTTCAACAAGCGTCAAGTACGCATTTAAACCCGTACCAAAACCTATTTCCAATATTGAAATATCCTTTTGGGGTATCTGTTTTAACCCTGCATTTATAAAAACGTGCAGAGATTCTTGTAATGCACCATTTACAGAATGATAATGTTCATTGATCTCCGGTATAAAAAGCGTATGAGAACCGTCTGCCGTGGATTCTATTAGTATTTTATTCATTACGTTTTTCGATCAAAACCACAGCATATGCGGCAATACCGTCTTCACGCCCTACAAATCCCATTTTCTCGGATGTCGTCGCTTTTATTGAAATATCATTTTCATCAATTTGCAGAATACGAGATATTACGTTCTGCATATCGGGTATAAAAGGGTTTATTTTAGGTTTTTCAGCACAAATAGTAGCATCAATATTTCCGATCCGGTATTTTTCCTTTGTCAAAATTTCAAATGTTTTTTGAAGGAGAATTTTACTGTCTATATTTTCAAACTTATCGGATGTATCTGGGAAATGATAGCCTATATCTCTAAGATTAGCCGCGCCAAGAAGTGCATCACAAATAGCATGCAAAAGGACATCCGCATCTGAATGTCCTAATAATCCTTTATCGTGATCTATTTCTATCCCGCCTAAAAACAGTTTCCGATTCTCAACCAAACGATGGACATCGTAACCGAATCCTACACGAATTTTCATATTTTTATTTATCTGAATAAACCTCTTAAACCTTCCATATCGAAAGCAACCGAGAAACGTAAAGTCTGATCCAACGGGTTATTTTGAGCAGTAGCCACAAGGTATGATGCGTCGATCTGGAATGCGCTCAATCGCAATCCTGCACCGAAAGAAAACCATTTACGGTTACCTTTCATCTTGTCTTCATTGAAGTAACCGCCTCTTATGGAAAATTGGTTATTATAAGTATATTCAACGCCTAACGACCACATAACTTCTTTCAGTTCTTCGCTGAAACCGCCGGGAGCATCTCCAAACGATTTAAAGATACCTGTTATCGGAGACATATCCCTGTAATCCTGCCTGCGTTTCTGATAACTTTCAGAATCAGCTGTTTCGTCACCTTCCAAAATCGGAGGAGTCGGCACTAATAGCTTACTCAAATCGACATTAAATGCCAATGTATTATAATCGTCCAACGGATACGTAAGAGAGCCGCCAAGGCGTAATGTCGTAGGCAGAAAGTAGCTATATTCCCCTCCATCGTTTGAAACTTTTGTACCTATATTTGAAATATTGAATCCTAATCCCAGCAAACTCTCTGCCTGACCTACCATAATATATGATTCATTATAACCTGCTATATCGGCAGCAAAGGCATTTCCCGGAGACCTTCCGTCATCGTCATTAGTCGTATAGTCAGTTCTGATATACCTCAAAGCTACTGCACCCGAAAATGTTTCCGTTAACTTTCTTGAATAGGCTACATCAATAGCCATTTCGTGAGGCGATGCACTCGACATGAAAGCACCTTCTTCATTTGTCAGGTTAATATCGCCCATAGTAAAATAACGCAAAGAGGCACTTACAGCCTGATTGCCTTCGTTACCGAATTTATAATATCCCGAAACATATATTAATGCTATATCGTCTACTAATTTGCTTAACCATGGAGTGTATGATATTCCTACTCCTGCCACACTTGTATTAAATGTATATTTTGCAGGATTCCAATGTTGAGAATAAACGTCAGGTAAAGTAGCAGCCCCGATATCGCCCATACCACCGCCTCTGGCTTCAGGAGCAATGGAAAGAGACGGAACGGCTGTCGTTATCGGGTTAAAGTCTTTATTTCCTGTAGGAGCACCGGTATCCTGCGAAAACGTATAAGTTGACACCAAAGATAAAGCAACTAAAAAAGAAAACTTCCTAATATTCATTATACAGATACAAATTAATGTTGTTATTATGCAATAATAAACTCTTTAATTGCTTATTTATTGTCCCGATATTACTAATTTTTCGGATTTTGACGCTTTGGCATTGCCGTCAACGCTTACAGTCATTCGGCAAATATATATACCCGGTTCCAGTCTATTCCCTGAATTTCCCTGCAAATACCACAGGTATTCATAATTACTCATCATATCGACAGATCCTGATTCCTCATGGCTCCAATGCAATACTCCTGTAATAGAGTACACTTCATATTTTACCATAACATTAGAACCTGTTACATCTGAAGTAAATCTGAAGCGAGTTTCATTCACTGCAGGATTACCGATGATATCAAACTTATAAACTACCGGTTTATAATTATCAACCACCTCGAAATCAATATCCTGAGAAGCTGAATTATTCCACACGTCCCACACTTTAAATTGAAGAGTATGCTTGCCTTCACTTAATTGAGGTATAAGATATTTCACATCTCCGGATTTTAGTTCTGGATCATTTCCTGTAAATGAAGATGTAATGTCATAAGTCGTAACGCCATCAATCGTAACGGTCATTCCGTGTCCGATTCCACTGGATACATTTATGCCTGTATCATCCGACACTTTCGCATAAAACAACGGCGTAGCGTTCACTTCATCTCCGGACACAAAATCTTCTTTATTGAAATACATCTTTAAAATCTGAGGAGGATTATTCTCTGCAACAGCGCCTCCGTCTACGCCTCCTACCTTATAATTAAGGAAAGAGCCTTGTGCCTGTCTGTTATCCGAATCACTATATGCGTAAAAACTCATTTTACCAAAGTTATCTGAATATAGAATATCTTTAGGTACGGTAAAATTGATCTGAAAGCTTCCGTTTTTAACCTCTACCGTCCCGCTATATAATTTATTTGTATAATCTTTATATGACAGTTTAAGTTCATCACCCCAAGACGTACCGTCTCTCTTGTTTGCTCTTGACGTCAGGTCTTGTTGGCTATCAAATATTTCCACCTCTAATTTTCCGTTAAAGTCAGCAGATATATTACCATCCGTTCCTACTATATCTCCTTTTATTGATGCAGTAGATAAAGCCTTAAATTGTATATCAGAACTATTAGGGCTCTTGCTGTTCACTTCCGTAAGTTTTACCTTGTATGTGTCATCCGGAGCTGTCACCCTGAGAGCAGGGTCGCCCAATAAAAAGAATTTCAAACCATTCTCTTTAGTATTTCTTTCGTTCTTAGCATTACGCATTATATCGCCTAAACGAAGCGATTTTCCATCCACTTTTTCAAATATATGGTTCAGTAATGCCGTATTTAAATCATTATTAAATCCGCCATACACAACTCTCACTGTTGTGAACAAAGCTATAGCTCCACCTTTTGGATTTAACAGGAAAGCTTCTCCTCCTGAATTATTATCCCCGTCGAAACGGCTAAAATCGCAGGTTGCCGTAATCAAAACAGGATAATGCCTGTTGTTTAATTTTTCAATTTCATTTAAAGTAAGTATGTCTTCATGAGCCCAGTTACGGGTTGATCCATGACCTACATAGTTCAAGAACAATAAACCCGAATTTAGATTATCAAACAATAATTTCTTTGCGTCGGGATATTTGCCACCGTTAGCTGTAATAACACGGCGAAAGGCATCTTCATATATTTTTGTTACAATAATATCCGGATATTTTTGATTAATAGTCCTTGCATAGTTATCTGAATAGCGAATATGACTTTTCTCACTGTCAGCTCCTGAAAATTTATCCGACTCGCTGGAGCTTACCAAATCATCCGCAACAAAAGCAATATTATTTTTCCATATTCCTTTTTCTGTGTCTTCCAAGTAATATCTTATTTTTTGAATCACGGTTTTCGCCTCGTTCTCTGACTTAACAGGTAAACGACCGATAGCAATATCTAATACATCATAAAGCATACTGCTTTCCGTCATACCTTTAGCATCATCTAAGAAACCAAAATAATCATCTGTTACATATGAATCTGATTCGTTTATTGACTGTGAAGTCTGATATGTCAATAACATAGATTGTTTAGTAGCAGAACTCCATTTATCTTGGTATATGAACCGATTGTCATAGCATCCGTCCCCAAACAAAAGAAGGTATTGAGGAGCTTGTTTCTGAATTAATGCTCTGTCATAAAACATTTTCACAAAACGACGATATGCCGTAGCATCGGGTTTTCCTGACGAAAACTCGTTATATATATCTTCAGCCGTAACCACAATCGTTTCCAAACCGGAATCGTCTTTGTGTATTTGAGCCAATTCTTCAGCGTATTTCTTTAAATAGGGGCGTACAATAATGATCATTTCTTTCGACTCCAAGCCGTGAAGATTTTGATTGGCAACTTTACCGACAAATGCAGGTTCTGGTATATTTTTAGAGAAATCAACCATAGCATATTCCTTTATAGAAATATTGGATGCAGCGAAAGATAGCTCAGAACCGGTCAAATTAGCTTTAATTCGTTTTGGATTTTCACCGTTCGTAACATCGAAAACCAAGAGTTTGTCCGAAGCACCTGATATTTTAAACCCAAGATTGGAATTTCTAACCTTGCTCCGAAATAGAGTTACTGCTCCATAGGGTTTTAAGGCTCTTTTATAATTTATTCTGAAAAAATTAAGATGGACATTTTTGTCTTCACTGTCACCGCCTGCATATGTGATGTTAATTATATTGTTTTCTCCCAACCTATTTGTCGTTGTAAAAGAGTTGGTTTCCATTGCTTTAACATACGAAGAACTACCGCCGGCAGGAATCTCGGCTTCGATGATTTTACTCTTATTCACTGACAATTCCACTTTTGGTCTCTTTTTCGAAAGTGCAATAAAATTAAACCTGACATAAGGCAAATCGACAGGATCTATAACCAAACCGGGAAGCGGTACATTAAAATCGCGCGTTTTGGTATACCTGAAATTTTCGCCAAAAAATTCTCGTCCTGTTTCAGAAATATTGACAAGTTCCTGCTCATGCAAATAATAATCTGCAAAGGTTGTAACCACTGTACTTCCCAAATTTCCACCCGGAACTTCTTCCATGAGCAACGGACCTTCGTTCGATTCTGTTACAAAATAATACGAATCGGATGAATACGGATTCTGTGTTTGCTCAAATTCGTTTGCGTTATTATAAGTCCATTTTATATTCCCTTTGCCATAAAAGAGAATGTAATCGCCGGGACCAAACTGTTCTCTGGGTTTGCTCATCCAGACTGCAACCTGAGGAAGATCGTCCGTATAAGGTTTTGTAAAATCCTGATCGAGAATCCATCCGCCATATCCGTAAACCTGAACATTTTTAGGATCAGAGATTCCCATTGATCTCAACTTTTCGTATGTCAATTTATAAACGCCTGTCTCTCCTACCTTTATCTTAAACCAGTTTCCTTCCGACAGAACTGATTTTTTTGTATATCGTCCGGCATTAGGAGCTTCGGAATATACATTAAAGACAAAGAATAAGAATGTTATAAACGAAATTAAAAACTTGTTTAAAGAGGTTCTATTTTTATTCATAATTTAATATGATATAATGTTAAATGTTATAACTAAATCAACAAATACAAAAATCCAAAAGTTTTTTCTGTTCAAGAAACCCTTCCAGATGATTGCCTATTTCAATTCTTCCTACACCTGCAGGAGTTCCCGTAAAAATCAAATCGCCGATTTTCAATGTAAAAAAACGACTTGCGTAAGATATTATTTTATCAACCGAATTTATCATTTCAGAAGTATTTGCTTTTTGCACACAAACACCATTTTTTAAAAGGGAAAAATTCAATGAATTTATCTGCTCTTCGAATGAATCTTTATTCACAAAATCACCAATCACTGCCGAACCGTCAAACGCTTTAGATATTTCCCAAGGCAACCCCTGATCTTTTTGTTTCTTTTGCAAATCTCGTGCCGTAAAATCAATGCCGACAGTTACTTCGGAATAATATCTGTTTGCGAAACGCTCTGCAATGTTCTTACCCAATCGGTTTATTCTTATTACCAATTCAACTTCATAGTGTATTTCTTCAGAAAAATCAGGTATAAAAAACGGCTTTCCATCTTTTAAAAGAGCCGAATCGGGTTTTAAAAATAAAACAGGATCAGCACTTTTATTAAATAACGGAGTATTCATTTCTTTATTATGCAGTTCATAATTATGTCCTACACATATAATTTTCATGCCATATACCAAATTATCTGGAAAAATAATTTAATCAAGCTGCAAATATAGTAATATATTTAGCGACAAACATATAATTATGTTTATATTAACAAAATAGCAGAAAAAAAATACATCCGATAAAATATAAAATCCTTTCGTCATTATATTTCCCTATTTTCCATAATATGCTTATATTTGCAGCTAATTCTAAAGTTATCAAAATCCATGAACTCTCTTAACAAATTAACAGCTGACAAATTGCTTAGAATCAAAGCAATAAAGCTTCAACCATCCAATCCTTTCATTTGGGCATCCGGTTGGAAATCACCTATCTATTGCGATAATCGGAAGATACTATCGTATCCTTCAGTTCGGAATTTTGTGAAATTGGAATTAGGAAGGCTTATTCTCGAAAATTTTGAAGAAGTCGACGCCATTGCAGGCGTAGCAACAGGAGCAATAGCCCCGGGAGCGCTAATTGCCGATGCATTGGGACTGCCGTTTGTATATGTAAGATCCACGCCAAAAGATCACGGACTGGAAAACATGATTGAAGGTGATCTGAAACCCCGGAGCAAAGTAGTAGTAGTGGAAGATCTGGTTTCAACGGGAAGCAGCAGCCTGAAGGCAGTGGATGCCATCAGAAACGACGGATCGGAGGCTATCGGAATGGTTGCGGTCTTCACATACGGATTCCCCATAGCAGAAGAAAAGTTCAAGAAAGCAAACATAAGCCTGAAAACACTGACAGACTACGATGCCGTATTGCAAGAAGCTTTAAGAATCGACTACATTGACGAGTCTGAACTGGAAACATTGCAAGAATGGAGGAAATCTCCCGAAGACTGGAAGTAATTACCGAAAAAGATAGCCGATGACTGAATTTGTTAGTGAAATAAAAACGATTGAATATCCCGACAATAACGTATATGCCGTTTTGTCCGATCTTAGTAATCTGGAAAAGATAAAAGACAGAATACCTCAGGACAAAATACAGGATTTTACCTGTGATACCGATTCATGTACTTTATCGGTCAGCCCGATAGGTAAGGTCAAATTCATCGTTGTTGAAAGGCAACCCAATTCACTCGTAAAATTGGAAGCCCAGCAGACACCTTTCCCCGTTAATTTGTGGATACAGTTGAAAAATACTGATGAACATCACACAAAAATGAAAATAACTGTTAGAACAGATTTAAACCCTTTCCTTAAGCCAATGGTATCAAAACCATTGCAACAAGCTGTTGATAAAATATCTGAAATGATAGCGGCTATACCTTACGATAAAGTATAAGAATGAAACTTTGGGAAAAGAATACGCAGGTAAATAAAGATATTGAAAACTTCACCGTCGGGAAAGATAAAGAGCTTGATGTCTTTTTAGCTAAATATGACATAATGGGCTCAATCGCCCATACCATTATGTTGGAATCTGTCGGATTATTGACAAAACAAGAATTAATTTCCCTTCTGAAAGAACTTCGTATTTTATACAAATCCGCAAAAGACGGGAATTTTATTATTGAAGAAGGTACAGAAGATGTTCATTCGCAAGTAGAATTGCTCTTAACCAAAAAGCTGGGTGACGTCGGAAAAAAGATCCATAGCGGAAGATCCCGCAACGATCAGGTGTTACTCGATCTGAAACTGTTTGCACGAGATAACATACATATTATTACCAGATCGGTCTCTCATCTTATTGATACGCTTCTTTCTCAAAGCAATAAATACAAAGACGTTTTAATGCCCGGATACACGCATTTGCAAATAGCGATGCCTTCTTCTTTCGGGTTATGGTTCGGTGCTTATGCCGAAAGTTTGGTTGACGATTTACAACTGCTTCTTGCAGCTTATAAAATAAGTAACCGAAACCCTTTAGGCTCCGCAGCTGGATATGGATCATCTTTCCCGCTCAATAGGCAGATGACGACAGACTTATTGGGCTTCGATTCGATGAACTATAATGTAGTTTATGCACAAATGGGGCGTGGCAAAATGGAACGCACTGTTTCATATGCCATTGCAGGAATTGCTGCAACCTTATCAAAATTAGCTTTCGATGCCTGCCTGTTTAACAGTCAAAACTTCGGATTCATAAAATTGCCCGACGATTATACAACAGGATCGAGCATTATGCCTCATAAAAAAAATCCTGACGTATTTGAACTGACTCGAGCTAAGTGTAATAAATTGCAGGCACTGCCAAATGATATTACAATAATCATAAACAACCTTCCTTCAGGATATTTTCGCGATCTGCAAATAACCAAAGAAATTTTTATTCCTTCTTTCCAAGAATTGAACGATTGCATCACAATGACAAGCAGAATGATGGAAAAGATCGAAGTCAATAAAGACATTCTGAACGATAGTAAATATCTCTCTATCTTTAGTGTAGAGGAAGTTAATAAGCTTGTGTTGCAAGGCATGCCTTTCCGCGATGCATATAAAAAAGTCGGTATTGAGATTGAAAAAGGAAATTTCTCGCCTGATAAAACTATCAGCCATACGCACGAAGGAAGCATCGGGAATCTTTGTAACGACCAAATAGAGATACTAAAACAAAAAATAATAGATCAATTTGATTTTTCTAAAGCAAAGAATGCGGAAGAAAAACTATTAAATAAAGAATTTGAATAAGAAAATGGATAATACTGAACCCGAAACCGAGATTATTTTAGTAAACCTCTCAGGAGAAGACAAACCCGGAGTAACCGCAGCATTAACATCTATTTTAGCAAAATACGACGCCAACATACTGGACATAGGACAAGCAAACATACACCACTCTCTTTCGCTTGCCATCCTCTTCGAAGCCAAAACAAAAGATTCGGGAGATATTCTTAAAAACCTGTTGTTTAAGGCAACAGAATTAGGCGTAACAATCAGATTCTCACCTTTAAGCAAAACCGAATACACCAATTGGGTAAATCTGCAAGGCAAAAACCGTTACATTATTACAATTCTCGGACGGGAACTTAATGCCAAACAAATTGCCATCGTCACAAATGCCATACACCACTATAAACTCAATATAGAAGCTATCACCCGTCTTACGGGACGCGTGCCGATCGATATAAAATCCCGCCCGCAACGATCATGCATCGAACTTTCGATAAGAGGATATATAGACTGCCCCGAGGAATTGCAGAAAAAATTTATGGAATTGTCTGCCGAGCATTCTATTGATATAGCTTTTCAGGAAGAGAGCATGTATCGCAGAATGCGTCGTTTGATATGCTTCGATATGGACTCTACGCTCATTCAAACGGAAGTCATCGATGAACTTGCCGAAAGGAACGGAGTAGGCGAAGAAGTCAGGGCAATAACAGAATCCGCAATGCGTGGCGAAATTGATTTCTCCGAGAGTTTCAAACGCAGAGTAAGTCTGCTTAAAGGATTGGACGAATCGGTAATGAAAGAAATTGCAGAGAATCTGCCCATTACGGAAGGCATGGTAAGACTTGTCCGCATCCTGAAAAAAGGAGGTTACAAAATAGGTATCCTATCGGGAGGTTTCACATACTTCGGTAATTATCTGCAAGAAAAATACGGATTTGACTATGTCTATGCAAACGAGCTTGAAATAGTTGACGGAAAACTGACAGGAAACTACGTCGGGGACATAGTTGACGGGCGACGCAAAGCCGAACTTCTCAAATTAATTGCACAAGTGGAGAAAGTAGATATCCGGCAAACAGTCGCTGTCGGCGACGGGGCAAACGATCTGCCAATGCTTGCCACGGCAGGGCTTGGAATTGCATTCCATGCGAAGCCGAAGGTAAAAGCCAACGCAAAACAATCATTATCGACTGTCGGGCTCGACGGGATATTGTATTTTCTCGGCTATAAAGACTCGATGCTGGAAGGAGATAATTAAACCAAATTTATAATAATATGTTACTTATACTTTTTTCCTATATCATCATCTTGTTTGTCTTTCTAACGTTCGGTGATATTTTTGTAACTCTTTATTATAAATTCTGCAAACAGGATGAACACTATTCTCTTTTAGAATTATTCCTCTTAGGAATGATTTTAGTTACAATTATTCTGGAAATCACGTCTCTCTGGTTGCCTTCTAATCATTACATTATGTTGGCATATATCATTTTAAGTATATTATATTGGATATTCAACCAACAACACTTTTATAGCATATATCAGTCTGTTATCACTTTCTTCAAGGATTTCACAACAATACAGTGGATACTACTTATAATGTTCACTTTGATTATCACCTCCTTCTGCGTTTGGGGATATGCTTATATAGATTCTTTATTCTACTACATCCAAAGTGTTATTTGGAATGAGACTTATCCTGTAGTACCTGGTGTCGCTAATTTGGAGGAAAGGTTAGGTTTTAATTCTAATTTTTCACTTATATCTGCTATTTTTACATTCAGTTTTGTAAACAAGGATGCTATTTTTACTATGCATGTACTATTTGCTGTTCTGCTCTTATTATGGGCATTTCGCGAGATGACTTATTCTCGATTTGAAATAAAAAGAACAGTAATGTTCATTTTACTCATTACCTATATTGGATGGTTTTCTCATTTTTATTATACAATAACAACTGACATTTTACCTAATCTCATTTTATTTTATATAGTAGCCAAAACTGTATTATACCCACAAAAACAAAAAAGCAAATATCTCCTATATCTTATTCTTTCAGCATATTTAGTTACTTTAAAATTATCTCTTGCACCATTTTCATTATTTATATACATATACTTTTTTTTATCAGCTTTATAAAAATAAATCATATAAATGCATGATTTTTGCACTTTCTGCAACAGTCATATTAGTATCTTTTTTGGTGTATTCGTAATATTATTATGTCCGGATATCTAATTTATCCTGCATATGAAATTGACTTATTTTCATTTGAATGGAAAGTGCCTGCAGAAATTGCTATTATGGAAAGAGAATTTATTACAGGAGCTACTTGGGATACTTTAAATGGCATAATTCTTACTACAATAAACAATTTCACAAAGTTTCCTCACTGGAAAGTTTTTATGAACGAGTATTTTCATGTATTTTTTTATCTCCTTACGGCACTTTCTATAATTATAATTAGTGTTTCATTTTTCATAAAAAACAAGAGAAAACAATATGAATCTATAATCTATTGGGTATTCTTTTCGTTAGTAATAACTCTTGCTTATTGGTTAATATCCTCTCCTATTTCAAGATTTGTAGCAGGAGGTATGTTTGCTGTAATATTCATGGCTGTAGCAATATTATTCCCAAAAACCAAAAACAAGGAAAAATGTTTTTCACAAAGAGCAGGAAATATAAACGCCATTATAGTATTGTTTCTTTTTAGTTATTTTACACTAAAGCCATTACATTCTAATTGGAATATTATAAAAAAAGAAATTCCCCAATTATTAATTACTCCTTTGAACCTTGATGAAAAATCGGGTTATCAGAAAAGTTCTACCGTATTTGAACCTTATAAATTAAATAACAATGTAACTATTTATATATCGAGACACCCGGCGGGATATATTTTCGACAAAGTCCCTTGTGTATCGGGACTTTTACCAAATGATAAAAATGTTTTCTGGATATTCCAAGATTATCATAACATTGAAGCTCGTGGAAATAGTATAGAGGAGGGATTCAAATATAAACAATAAAAATATTGGTTGACAAAATCCTGCTAAAACATACAATTATATTATATTTGCATAATCACCATCAAACTTATATATGTTATTTAACATTTTAATTACACTTTTCTTTGTTTTCTTAAATGGTTTTTTTGTTGCCGCGGAATTTGCAATCGTTAAAGTAAGAAGCTCCCAGCTGGAGATGAAGATACAGGAAGGCAATCGCTTTGCTATTCTTGCCAAACATATTGTTACACATCTGGACTCTTATCTGGCTGCTACTCAATTAGGGATCACTCTTTCGAGTTTGGCTTTGGGTTGGATAGGCGAGCCTTTCGTTTCAAAAATTATCCTTAATATTATGACAGTCCTCGGCATATCGCTGAGTCCTGCTCTTACCTCAACAATAGCTTTAGCCACAGCGTTCCTTATTATAACGATCCTGCACATCGTATTAGGTGAATTGGCACCAAAGTCTTTAGCGATTCAACGATCGGAACAAACTACACTTTTTGTCGCTTATCCTTTGCATGCTTTTTATTGGATATGCCGCCCTTTTATATGGGCACTGAACGGAATAGCAAATCTGATACTCAAATTAGTAGGTTTACATACTGTTTCAGAGAATGAGGTTTACAGCAGCGACGAGCTGAGGTATCTGGTAGATCAGGTGAAAGAAAGCGGAAATATAGAGGACGCGAACTATGATATTATAAAGAATGCTTTTGATTTTTCGGAACGGACTGCCCGGCAAGTAATGGTTCCCCGCACGCAGGTTTTGGCTATTGATGTTAACGACTATGATGAAGCAACGCTGGAAACTGTAATAGAAGACGGATTCTCACGTATTCCGTGTTATGAGGACAGTATCGACAATGTTATCGGCGTGGTGCATCTGAAAGACATTCTGAAAAAAATGCGTCAGAACGGCAATGTTGATATTCATTCGATTGTGCGTCCTGTTTCTTTTGTACCCGAAACCAAGCGTATCGGGCAACTGCTCAAAGAATTTCAGTTGAAACATCAGCAAATAGCGATGGTGTTAAACGAATACGGCGGAGTAGAAGGCATTATCACAATGGAAGATATTCTGGAGGAACTTGTCGGTGAAATTCAGGACGAATACGATAATGAGATACCGTTTGTGGAAGAGACTTCCGACGGATTATATTCCGTAATCGCAACCGCCGCGATAAGCGACATCAACGATCAGCTTCCCCACCCGATCGACAAAGCAAAGCAATACGATACGCTTGCAGGATATTTAATCGACAAATTCGGAAGAATCCCGAACACTCAGGAAAAACTGGTTTCGGAAGATTATGAATTCATTGTTTTGAAGAAAAACAAGACTTCAATTGTCTTGGTACAATTGAAGGATCTCATCAGAGAAGAAGCCACACCAGCCGATTCTAAACAAGAATAAGAACATACATGAATTTTGAACTACAATATACGGACAATCAGTCTAATGCCCGTGCAGGACTGATTACAACGGATCATGGGCAGATCGAAACCCCTATATTTATGCCCGTAGGAACTCAGGGATCAGTCAAAGCAGTACATATGACTGAACTTGAAAACGACATAAAAGCACAAATTATATTGGGCAATACATATCATCTTTATCTGCGTCCGGGATTAGATATTCTGAAGCAGGCAGGAGGATTGCACAAATTCAACAGCTGGAACAAACCAATTCTCACGGACAGTGGTGGATTTCAGGTTTTCTCACTCGCTCACAACCGCAAACTGACTGAAGAAGGAGCCATATTCCGATCGCATGTGGACGGTTCGAAACATATATTTACGCCTGAATCGGTAATGGATATAGAACGTACTATCGGTGCAGACATAATGATGGCTTTCGATGAATGTACTCCGGGAGATGCGGAATATTCGTACGCAAAAAAATCGCTCGACTTAACGGAACGCTGGCTCGACAGATGTATCAAGCGGTTTAACGAAACAGAATGTGCGTATGGATACCAACAGGCTCTTTTCCCGATAGTACAAGGCTGCGTTTATCCCGATTTAAGAAAAAGAGCAGCCGAGAATGTAGCTTCAAAAGGTGCTGACGGGAATGCTATCGGAGGATTGGCTGTAGGCGAACCTACCGAAAAGATGTATGAAATGATCGAGCTTGTGAACGAAATATTACCGAAGGATAAACCTCGTTATCTGATGGGAGTCGGAACTCCTGCAAATATACTGGAAGGTATAGAACGCGGCGTGGATATGTTCGATTGCATAATGCCGACAAGAAACGGGCGTAACGGACAATTGTTCACCAAAAACGGCATAATGAATATGCGAAACAAAAAATGGGCAAATGATTTCTCGCCCATTGAAGAAGATGGCGCTTCGTTTGTCGACACGCTTTATTCAAAAGCATATTTACGACATTTATTCATTGTTAATGAAATTTTAGCATTACAAATTGCGTCAATTCATAATCTTGCATTTTATTTGTGGTTGGTAAAAGAAGCCCGAAAACATATTATTCAGGGCGATTTTAAACCGTGGAAAGATAATATGATCGAAAACGTATCACGAAGAATATAAAAGTGAATAAATTACTGTCAATACTCGATATATATATCATTAAGAAATTCTTGGGGACATACGTATTCTCAATTATTCTTATCATATCCGTTGCCGTAGTATTTGACTTTAATGAACAGCTGGACAAGTTTATCAAAAATAATGCGTCTCCACACGCTATTATTTTTGACTATTATGTGAATTTTGTTCCTTATTATGCCAATCTTTTCAGTGCATTATTCGTTTTCATTGCCGTTATATTTTTCACCTCGAAACTTGCCGATAATTCAGAGATTATAGCGATGTTATCGACAGGCATGAGCTTTAAACGCCTGATGAAACCTTATATGATATCCGCCGCGGTGATATCTATATTTTCCTTCGTCTTAAGTTCGTTTATTATACCTCCTGCCAATGTTGTCAGAATTGATTTTCAGAACAAATACATCAAGAACAAAAAGATAGATTATGCCGAAAGGATTCAGATACAATTAGAACCGGGTGTAATAGCATATATAGGAAGATACTACGACAATGACAAAAAAGGTTATGACTTCTCTTTGGATAAGTTCGACGGACAACAGTTAGTTTCAAGGCTCACAGCAAACCGAATCGAATATGATTCTGCTTATCACTGGACTCTGTTAGACTATACTATACGCGATTTTGAAGGAATGAGAGAACACATCTCTTACGGTCCGAAAATAGACACAACTTTGGCTATCGTGCCTAAAGACTTTCTAATTTCCGTCAATGATTTCGAACAAATGACAACTCCTGAGCTTTATCGCCATATCAAAAGGCAGAAAGAAAGAGGCATCGGACAGACACAACCCTTTGAAATTGAATTTCATAAAAGATTTGCGTCTATCGCTTCGGCTTTTATACTTACCATAATAGGAGCCGCGCTTTCTTCCCGCAAAGTAAAAGGAGGCATGGGTTTGAATATAGGTATCGGGCTGTTATTAAGCGTTTCCTACATCCTGTTCATGACTGTAAGTTCAAGTTTTGCCGTATCGGGAGTTATGAGTCCGTTCGTAGCCGCATGGCTGCCCAACTTCATTTTTATCATAATCGCTGCTTACCTATACAAGAAAGCGCCGAATTGATCTTATATTCTTCTTTTTATACAGACAAATTATTTATCGCCTGAATCTACAAGAGGTTCAGTTTTTTCAACATTAATTCTGGCAGGCGATAGCGACGAAGAGCGGCTTTGATTAAGCGGAAGCGGTATTCTCCGTTTTCTCTCAACATAAGAAGAATCCCTGTTAAGTTTCAGACTATATAACAAAACTTTATATTGAAGAAAATCGGATACGGCATGTATCGAACCTGAGAAATTGAGAAGGTTCTTTCTTTCCGGATGAAGAATATCTATCGTATCATTAACCGCCAATATACTACCGCCGGACACTAAGAGCGTATCTGAATACTGATATAAAAATCTATAAACTAAAGACATATCAGAGGGTAGCCCTAATACGCCAAAAGATAAATATTGAACAGAATTAATGTTTAAATCAACAAGTTTTGCGGAATCTATATCAAACGTAAAAAAAGGTTTTTCAGGCGTTAAATAAAAGAAAGAAGGAAAACCGTCCTCTTTCTGCTTCAACATCGCATCTTCGGCACGAAGCTGTTCGTTCAACAGATCCTGATTCCTTTTCAGTCTGGATGTAACGGAATCGTTTATAATCATATAAACATTCATATGATCTGAATACCAATTCAGAGAAGAATCCAGTATTGTTTGGTTTATTTTATGTTTTTCAAGTATTGCATCAAAAAGTAACTTCTTTTGTTCGTTAGAGGTCTGATTTTGGGCGTTAGGCGTCGAGTAATATCCGTACATCAACTGAATATCATATAAAACGTCAACCATTTTATCTTCGGATACAACGTATTTGTTCCTATTGCATGAAACTATACAAAAGATAGAAGACAAAAGAAATATTTTATAAATGAAACGCTTATTTTTCATTTTTTTCGGAGTGCATCGACTCTGTTAATTCTTTTCTGAAAAATATTAATAATAGGATCATCCCCACAGTTATAGCCGCATCAGCTATATTGAATATTGCGCTGAAAAACTCAAACGGTTCGCCTCCGACAAAAGGAAACCAAGACGGAAACGTTCCGTTGAACAAAGGGAAATAAAACATATCCACAACTTTTCCGTGCAGCCAATCGGAATAGCCTTCTCCTAACGGGACAAATGTCGATATTTGATACGGAGTACTTGCCGAAAAGATTTCGCCGTAAAATACGCCGTCAATTATATTCCCGAATGCTCCCGCAAGAATTAAGGCAATGCAGGCAACATACCCTTTGCGATATTTCTTCTTTATAATAAGATGCAGGTAATAAACAATGAAGACTACAAAAATAATTCGGAATAAAGATAGAAAGAGCTTACCGATCACCTCAAGCCCGAAAGCCATTCCGTTGTTCTCGACAAAACGTATTTTAAACCAGCTGGTTATTTCTATTGTTTCGTACAGATACATATTTGTTTTGATCCATATTTTAAGAATCTGATCTATAACAATTACCAACAAAATAACGAGTATGGCAAGCGTACTTCTTGAAATTTTATTCATCTTCTTTATAAAGCAAGAAACCGAAGGAGCCAAATTCTGAATAAACTCAACTCTGCTTCGGATTCATATAATAATACAAATTGTTATTTTACTCCACTGTTTTTAGCCTCAATACTCAATGTTGCATGAGGAACCGCGCGCAAACGTTCTTTTGGTATCAGTTTGCCTGTTTCGCGGCATATACCGTAAGTTTTATTCTCGATACGGATCAGAGCCGATTGAAGGTTCTGAATAAACTTCATCTGGCGTTGAGCCAATCTGCCTGCTTCTTCTTTGGATAAAGTAGAAGCGCCTTCTTCCAACACCTTAAAAGTAGGAGAAGTATCGGTAACATCGTTTCCGTCCGAATTCATGATAGTTGCTTTCAGCATATCGTATTCTTCCTTGGCTTTGCTAAGCTTTTCCAGTATGATCTGACGGAATTCTTCTAATTCCTCATCAGAATATCTTGTTTTTTCTACCATAATCTCTATATGTTTTAGTTTATTATTTCTTTTATACCTTTTCTACGCCTATGACAATTATTTGATCATCTATCTCAACCTCTGTACCGTCCGACACATTATTCTCGAAAACGATAGAATCAGCCAGTACTTGCACTGCAATATAATCATAAAATTGATTGACCGCATCTTTTATTTCTCCAAAGTTAGAAATTTTAACCCGAATTCTATCCGTGATTTCCAATCCGTTTGACTTCCGAATGTTTTGTATCCTATTCACAAGCTCACGGGCAATTCCCTCTTTCTTCAAATCGTCCGTCACCGTTATATCCAAAGCAACTGTCAGGTTGCCTTCGTTAGCTACCAACCATCCCGGTATATCCTCCGATATAATCTCAACGTCAGCCAGTTCGATAGTAGCCTGCTGATTTTCTACATTAAAAGTAAAAGAACCTTGTTTTTCCAATTTCGATATTTCGGATTGTTCCATATTCTGAACAAGTACAGCCAGCTGTTTCATTATTTTTCCGTAACGAGGTCCTAATTTCTTAAAATCGGGTTTCACTCGTTTAACCAATATTCCTGCAGCACCATCTACATATTTGATATCCTTAACGTTCACTTCATTCAGAATCAAATCTTTTACTGCTGCGATCGCTTCTTTTTGGGTTACATCCAGAACGGGTATCATTATCTGGGTTAGCGGTTGACGTACTTTGATATTTACCTTTCTTCGCAAAGCCAATACCATTGAAGAAATATCCTGTGCAATCTTCATTCTTTCCTCAAGTTCTTTATCAATCACAGACTCGTCAGATACAGGAAAATCGGAAAGATGTACCGATTCCGCATTCTCTGTTTTACCGACTGATTCGAGATCAGCATACAACTTATCGGAATAGAACGGAGAAATGGGCGCCATCAACTTTGCTACCGTCAACAAGCATGTGTATAAAGTCTGATAAGCAGCCAACTTATCATCTGTCATTTCACCACCCCAGAAACGTTTTCTGTTTAGGCGGACATACCAGTTACTAAGATTATCGTTTACAAAATCAGAAATCGCGCGTCCCGCCTTAGTCGGTTCATAAACAGCATAATATTCGTCAACTTCTTTTATCAAAGTATTAAGAAGCGATATTATCCAACGATCTATCTCTGGTCTGTCACATACAGATATGAACTTTTCGCTCATATCAAATAAATCGACATTCGCGTAAAGCGTGAAGAACGAATAAGTATTGTACAGGGTTCCGAAGAATTTACGTCTGACTTCATCAATACCATTGATGTCAAATTTCAGGTTATCCCACGGCGACGCATTGGTTATCATATACCAACGCAATGGATCGGCACCATGCTTTTCGATCGTATCGAAAGGATCGACAGCATTACCCAGACGCTTGGACATCTTGTTTCCGTTCTTATCCAGAACCAATCCGTTGGAAACAACATTTTTAAACGCAATGCCGTTTCTAACCATTGTCGAGATTGCATGGAGAGTAAAAAACCAGCCTCTTGTCTGATCGACTCCCTCTGCAATAAAATCAGCCGGGTAGATTTTAACAAAATCTTCCGCTTTTATGTTCGGATAAAAAACCTGAGCAAAAGGCATAGCCCCTGAATCGAACCAAACGTCGATCAGATCGGTCTCCCTTTTCATTGGTTTTCCGGAAGGCGAAACCAATATAATATCATCTACATAAGGGCGATGCAGATCTATTTTTTCATAATTTTCCTTAGATAAATCGCCTACTTTAAAGTTAGCCCAAGGTATTTCCTTCATGAAACCGGCTTTGACAGATTTCTTCATTTCAGAATATAACTCTTTAAGCGAACCTATGCAGATTTCTTCTTTTCCGTCCTCTGTTCTCCAGATAGGCAGTGGAGTACCCCAATAACGGCTACGGCTCAGGTTCCAATCCTGCAAATTTTCAAGCCATTTGCCAAAACGTCCCGATCCTGTCGATTCGGGTTTCCAGTTTATTGTCTGATTGAGTTCAATCAAACGGTCTTTACATGCAGTAGTCCTTATAAACCAACTATCCAACGGATAGTATAAAACAGGTTTATCAGTACGCCAGCAATGTGGGTAATTATGGATTTGTCTTTCTATACGGAAAACCTTGTTTTCCTTTTTCAACATTACAGAAATATCAATATCCAGAGTAGAATCGTTCTCCGTCAAACTACTGTCGTAGGAATTTTTGACATATCTTCCCGCAAAGTTTTTATATAATTCTACATTAACGTTATTTTTCACAAAATTTTCGTCAAGATCCTCGATCTTAAAATATTTTCCTGTAAGATCAACCATCGGGCGGAAATTCCCGTCTTTGTCTATCAGAATAAGAGCAGGCACATCATTCAATTTGGCTACTTTAGCGTCATCCGCACCAAAGGTAGGTGCAATATGGACTATACCCGTACCGTCTTCCGTCGTAACGAAATCACCCGGAATTACCCTGAAAGCTCCTTTTCCGGGATTTACCCACGGAATCAGTTGTTCATACTCCATACCGTAAAAGTCCGAACCTTTCCATTCTCCTACGATCTGATAAGGAATCAGCTTGTCTCCGTCTTTATATTCGTCCAACGGCAAACCTTCCGTTTTGGGATTGAATAAACTGTGCACAAGTTCTTTTGCGGCAACGACCGTCATTTTCTCTCCCGTATAAGGATTATAAGTCCTTACCGCAACATAGGTAATATTCGGTCCGACAGCAAGTGCCGTGTTGGACGGCAATGTCCAAGGCGTAGTAGTCCATGCAAGAAAATACGGATTACCGAATCCGTCCATTTCCTTTTTAGGATTTCTGATTTTAAACTGTGCTATACAAGTCGTATCTTTCACATCCCGATATGCGCCCGGCTGATTAAGCTCATGAGTGCTCAATCCTGTTCCTGCGGCAGGAGAATAGGGCTGTATGGTATAACCTTTGTATAAATATCCTTTTTCGTAAAGATTTTTCAACAGATACCAAAGGGTTTCTATATAACGGTTATCGTAGGTAATGTACGGATTGTTCATATCAACCCAATAGCCTATTTTACGTGTCAGATCTTCCCATTCTTTGGTATATTTCATTACCTCCTTGCGGCAGGCATCGTTATAGTCTTTAACCGATATTTTTTTACCAATATCTTCTTTTGTTATGCCCAACGATTTTTCGACAGCCAGTTCCACCGGAAGTCCATGTGTGTCCCATCCGGCTTTACGATTCACCAAAAAGCCTTTCATTGTTTTGTAGCGGCAAAAGATATCTTTAATCGTACGTGCCATTACGTGATGAATGCCGGGCATTCCGTTTGCAGAAGGAGGTCCTTCATAAAATACGAATGTTGGAGATTTTGATCGGATTTTTAGACTCTTCTCAAAAACATTGTTTGCACTCCATTTTTCTAATATTTCCTTATTGATATCAGACAAATTAAACTGATTGTATTCTGCAAACTTTTTCTTCATAACTAATTATTCCCTTTGTTTTCTGAAAATTGCCGCAAATATAATAAAAATGCACATACTTATATAGAGTTTTCAGGCTTAGTTATCAACTAATTTATATTGTATGCCTATTTTTATTACTTTTGCAGCAAATTAGTTAAAAACTGACAGATGATTTCAAAAAAACATATATTGATATTCGTTTCAATATTCTTTGCTTCATGCCTTATAACCAAAGCTCAAGATACTGATACTGAACCACTAAAAAATGAAGGTCTTGATATAAAATTAGAAACTTCAGGAACTTTTACCAGTGGTGATTATGCTCCTTTCTGGCTAACAAATAATAATTACGGAATAGGATCGGAGAAAGACAACAACGGTTACCTGCGAGTTAACACAAAAGGGTATAAAAAGCTGTTTAACGATAAACTGAATGTTTCGCTTGGTGTCGACATTATCGGATCACATAATCTGCAAACCGATTTTTATTTTCATCAGTGGTATGTTGATTTAAGATACAGAAGTTTAGGGTTGTCTGCCGGCGCTAAGGAACGGAATAATCCTTTTAAAAATAAAGATCTGAGTACAGGAGGATTAACTCTTTCCAATAATGCCCGTCCAATACCTCAAATTGAGGTAGGATTCCCTGATTTTGTCCCGATTCCTCTTACAAACGACTGGTTACACATACAGGGAGGAATATCTTACGGATGGTTTCTTGACGATAAATATAAAAAGCATCATGCCAAGGACGGAAATTATGCTCAGGATGCACTCTATCACAGAAAATATATGTATCTGAAGGTTGAAAAAAAATTCTCCTTTCAGTTTTATATTAGGGCTCGAAATGGACACTCAATGGGGAGGCGAATTTTTTAAAAAACCACAGTTATAAAGGGAACAGTCCCGGTTCTTTCAAAAACTTTTTTAAAGTACTTGTCCCGATGGAAGGAGGAAGTGATTCAAGTCCAACAGATCAGGTAAATGTTATAGGTAATGTCTTTGGAAGCTGGCATTTTATCCTTAATTACAAAAAAGAAAATTATGAAATTAAGGCTTATCATGAACATTTTTTTGAAGATCATTCAGGCGTAATATTTAAAAATATTCCTGACGGAATTTATGGCGTGGAGTTTAATTTGAAAAGAAAGTTCCCTATATCATCCATTCTCTTCGAATATATACACACTAAAAATCAAAGCGGTCCTTTTTTATGGGATAAAACGCCGGAAATACCTATACAGGTAAGTGCCGACGACAATTATTATAACCACGCGGAATACATATCCACCAGCTATTATGGTTTCGTGCTTGGAAATCCCTTACTGACTTCCCCTATATATAATAACAAAGAAACCCTGAATGTCAGAAATTCGAGAATAATTGCTTTCCATGGCGGTATTGGAGGATATGTTACGAATGATCTTAACTACAGAGCATTAGTAACATATTCCAGAAGTTGGGGAACTCCGGGAAAACCATCAATTCATATTAAAAATCAATTTTCAAGCCTTCTTGAGTTAAATTATTCAAATCCGAAACTGACAGGATGGCTGTTTTCAGGAGCATTTGCTTATGATGATTCGGCAACTATGGTGGGTGATAATACAGGCTTTCGGATGAAAATATCGAAAACATTTCATGTGAAATAACATTCAACCGACCGAATGAATGATACTTTTAAAACAATAAAAGATACGGCAAAAGGATTGCTTACAGAAAAAAAAAGTAAGTTCATAGCCTTTGCCGTTCCTGTTGAAAGTATCGAGGAAATAAAACTGAAAATTGAAGAATACAGAAAAGAGTATTACGATGCTCGCCATATTTGCTGGGCATATATGCTGGGACATGACAGAAAAGATTTTCGGGCGAATGATGACGGCGAACCTTCGGGAACGGCAGGGAAACCTATTCTCGGACAAATAAATTCTAATGAATTGACAAACGTACTGGTTCTCGTAATCAGATACTTTGGAGGTATCAAACTCGGAACAAGCGGACTTATTTCGGCATATAAAGGTGCTGCATACGAAGCTATTGCTAATGCTGAAATTATAGAAAAAACAGTCGATGCGGATATTACGTTCAAATTCGAGTATCTGTTTCTTAATGACGTAATGAAAATTATCAAGGATTTAGAACCTCAAATTTTAAAACAACAATTCGACATGGATTGCATTATGTCATTACGAATCAGACAATCAGAGTTTCAGCAATTGAAAGACAGATTGGAGAAGATCGAAAGCCTTTCTGTTTTTGACAACAATTAAAATGAATTATTAAAGTGATCTCAATAGAAAATTTAACAGTAGAGTTTGGCGGATTTACGCTCTTTTCCGATATATCATTCGTCGTTAACAAGAAAGACAGAATTGCACTTGTCGGAAAAAACGGAGCAGGCAAGTCTACCATGCTCAAAATATTTGCGGGACTACAAGCTCCAACAAGCGGAAACATATCCCTGCCAAAAGATATTACGATAGGCTACTTGCCTCAGCATATGCAACTCAACGACGGAAATTCAGTATTTGAAGAAGCCTCGTTAGCGTTCAGTCATATCAAAAAAATTGAAGATGAATTAAAATCAGCCAATCGACAGCTATCGGAACGCACTGATTACGAATCGGAAGAATATCATAACCTGATAGAAAAATCAGTTTTGCTGAACGAACAATTTTCGATGTCAGGAGGATTTAGTTTTCAGGCAGAAATAGAAAAAACACTGATAGGCTTAGGTTTCAAAAGAGAGGATTTTGACAGACCAACCAGCGAATTTAGCGGAGGGTGGCGGATGCGAATCGAATTGGCAAAGCTTCTGCTGAAACAACCCGACGTTCTCCTTTTGGACGAACCGACAAACCATCTGGATATCGAGTCGATACAATGGCTTGAGAATTTTTTGGCGACAAGAGCCAATGCCGTTATTCTCGTTTCGCACGACAGGGCTTTTCTGGATGCGGTAACACAAAGAACCATTGAAATTTCGTTAGGAAAAATTTACGACTATAAAGTCAATTATTCGAAATACGTTGTTTTACGTAAAGAAAGACGGGAACAACAGCTAAGGGCATACGAAAACCAACAGAAACAAATTCAGGACACGGAAGCATTTATCGAAAGGTTCAGATACAAAGCTACGAAATCCGTTCAGGTGCAATCAAGAATCAAACAACTTGACAAGATAGATCGTATTGAAGTCGACGAAGAAGACAACTCCGCCCTGCATCTGAAATTTCCGCCTGCACCCCGTTCGGGATCATATCCTATTATTGCTGAAAATGTATCCAAAAGCTATGGAGAACATCTCATTTTTTCCAATGTCAATTTTACAATAAACAGAGGAGATAAAGTTGCTTTTGTCGGGAAAAACGGTGAAGGGAAATCGACTCTTGTGAAATGTATCATGGGAGAAATTGAGTTCGGTGGCAATCTTAAGCTGGGGCATAATGTACAGATCGGATATTTTGCCCAAAATCAGGCACAATTGCTCGATGAAAGCAAAACCGTATTTGAAACCATAGATTATATTGCGACTGGAGATGTTCGGACTAAAATCAGGGATATACTCGGCGCATTTATGTTCGGAGGTGAAGCTTCCGACAAAAAGGTAAAAGTATTGTCGGGAGGTGAAAGAAGCCGTCTTGCTATGATAAGACTGCTGTTGCAACCTGTCAACCTGTTGATTCTTGACGAACCGACAAACCATCTCGATATGAAATCGAAAGATGTACTGAAAGAGGCTCTGAAAGAATTTGACGGAACCGTGATTGTAGTATCGCACGACAGGGAATTTATGGACGGGCTTGTTGACAAAGTGTATGAATTTGGCAATCAGCAGGTAAAAGAACATTTGTATGGCATTTACGAATTTCTTGAAAAAAAGAAAATTGTCAACCTCCAAGAACTCGAAATACAATCCCCAACAAATAAGGACGTTAGCGAAGCAAAGCAAACGAATATTGAGGCAGATAAAAATAAAGACCTGTCGTACGAAGAAAGGAAGGAACTGAATAAAACCATAAAACGTCTTGAAAAACAAATATCGGAAACCGAAAAAGCCATAGAGAAAAAAGAAGAAGAGATCGCAAATCTTGAATTATTGCTTTCATCTGACAGAAGTTTATCGACAAACGATAATTTTGAAAGACATGGTGTTTTAAAAAAAGAGCTTGACAAATTAATGTCCGAATGGGAAAAATTGTCCGAGGAACTCAATTCTTACACTTCCTGATATAGAATATATTTTAGCCAGAACCATTCTATCATAACAGTTATTAATATTATTAAACAATAATATTTCTCTAAACGAGATTCGATTTCTTACATTTGTCTTAACTACATTAATAACTTTATTAAAACAATTCTACCATGAGGAAATATTTACTTTCTCTGCTGACGGTAACCGTCAGTCTATCCCTGTTTTCACAGGCACCTTCCGGCTATTACGACGCCATTGACGGAAAAAACAAAGAAGAACTGAAAACCGCTCTTCATACAATTATCAGACAACACGTATCTCTGGGATATGCAACATTTACCGCTCAATTCTGGGGAGATTATTATTACAAAAAAACAGACTGGAATCCGGGCGGATATTATTGGGATATGTATTCCAACACACAACGGACTACGTATAGCGTATTGGAGATGAGCAGGGAACACTGTATGCCACGAAGCTGGTGGGCAATAGATGCAGGTTCGTCAAAAGACTACGGAGATGCGAACAATGACATTCTTAACCTGTATCCTGCCGATTATGATGCCAATAGCAGAAAATCGAACAATCCGCTGGGAATCGTCGGAATAGAAGATTTCAACAACGGAGTTGTAAAGGTCGGACAAAACACCTATCCGGGAGGTGATATCCGAAAAGTTTTCGAACCTGCCGACGAATATAAAGGCGACTTTGCCAGAACCTATTTTTACATGGTAACCTGTTATGAAGATTATTATGACAGATGGAACGGTGACGGTTTGAGCATGCTCAACAATGAGACTTATCCTGTGTTTAAAGACTGGGCAATAAATATGTTGCTCGAATGGAATGAAAACGATCCTGTCGACCAGAAGGAAATAGACAGGAACAATACGATTTTCTCTATGCAGTATAACAGAAATCCATTCATAGATCATCCGGAACTGACAGATTATATCTGGGGCGATAAGACAAACCAGAATTATACCGTTACGGACAAAGCTACATCGCCTGCTTTGCTCACACCGACTTCACAATCTGAATTGAATTTCAGTACAAAAGAAAACATTACCAGAAACATCCTTGTTAAAGGAGTTTTATTAACTCAACCCGTAAATATACAGTTAGCTACCGGCGACGTCACTCAGTTTACAGTTAATAAAACAACAATCAGTGCTCAGGAAGCTGTAAACGGCTATGAACTTGAAGTAACTTATAAACCAAACGAGCATAAAACTCACACGGCAACGCTTCGTCTGAGCAGCACGGAATTTGGATCGGTCGATATGACATTGACAGGCACAAGCTTAGCGACACCCGAACCTGTCGATCCGATTACTCCTTCAGACGATATGGATGTTATGATATTCTACAAAGGACCTTGGGATATGTCCAACCTTCCTGCAGGAGTGACAACAAGCGGCACGGTTTCGCCTTATGCAAGCGGCGATTTAGGATTAAGGGCAAATAACGCAGCCGTTATGGTACAATTCAGTGAAGAACCCGATTTTCTTCAATTCGCATTAAAGCCTTATAATTCTTGGGACGGTGTCAACAGCACTGTTTCGGTTTTCGAAAGTACAAACGGAAGTGCATGGGGAAGCTCTATCGCCCAATATGGAAGCACCGACGTAACAACAGGATATTTCAATACGCCTGAAATATACCTGAGCAGCAGCACAAGGGCTATAAAAATACAATACAACAAGGATAAACAAAATGTAGGTATCAACAATATAATCATAACACGCGCCGCAGGATCAAGTATTAATAATGTGACTGACAACAACGTTCGTTTGTTTGTTATGAACGGAGAATTGCACATTGTCGGAGCAAGCGACGGTACAATCCTGCAAGTTTACAACATGCTGGGCAAAACAATTTATCAGGGAATCTCCAAAAACAGCGAGGAAGAAATTATCAGTTTAGGAAATCAAACAGGAATCTTTATTGTAAGAGTTGGCAATAAGGTATTTAAAGTAATGAATTGATAAAAAGTACAATAATTTTAAAGGCTGCTATACAAAATAGCAGCCTTTATTTATGATTATAAAACAAAAGTTATAAAGAATTTCTTATGCGGAAAAATTTTAACAACTATCTTTGTTTAAATTTTCACAACGAGAAAGTATGGATGAATTAAAACAAATAGGACTACGCCTGAAAGGGCTTCGCGATTCGCTGGACATCAACAAGGAAGATTTTGCCGTATCATGCAACATTCCGATTGATGAATATGATGAATATGAAGCAGGGAAACGCGATTTTTCCATAAGCATGCTGAAACATATAGCCGACAAGTACGAAGTGGATCTGACAACTCTGATGTTTGACGACGAACCTCGCATGAAGAGCTATTTTATCACCCGTAAAGAGAAAGGATTGGCTATCAAGCGGGTAGAAGATTATCAGTACGAAGCTCTGGCGGCAGGGTTTAACAGCAGGAAAGCCGATATATTCGTAGTTACGGTTGAGCCTAAACCTGAGATTCACAAAATACATAAAAGCTCGCATACGGGGCATGAATTTAACTTAGTGCTTGAGGGCAAAATGTTGTTCCATCTGAACGGAAAAGACATTGTTCTGAACGAAGGGGACAGTATTTATTTCGACTCCTGCCTTCCTCACGGAATGAAGGCTCTTGACGGAAAAAGAGTAAAATTTTTGGCAATTGTATTTTAGTTTATCGAAAATCAAAAAGTATAGAATGTTAGAAAAATTTATAAAGCAGACAAAATTTGCTTCAACAGAAGATTTTAAAAATAATTTCAAGGTAAATATTCCCGATAATTTCAATTTCGGATACGATGTTGTCGACGAATGGGCTAAAACGAATCCCGACAAAAGAGCAATGTGCTGGTCAAACGACAGGGATGAACACATTGATTTCACATTCAGGGATATGAAAGAACAAAGCGATCGTACGGCTTCCTTCTTCCAATCCTTAGGCATAGGAAAAGGCGATATGGTTATGCTGATACTGAAACGCCGTTACGAATTCTGGTTTGCCATTCTCGGGCTTCACAAAATTGGAGCAGTTGCTATCCCTGCAACTCATTTACTTAAAAAGAAAGACATTGTATACCGGAATAATGCGGCTGAAATAAAAGCAATCGTTTGCGTCAATGATGAGATCGTAATAAAACATATTGAAGATGCCAAAGCCGAATCGCCGACAGTAAAACATTACATAGCCTGTGGTGAAAACGTTTCTTCGGGCTGGATCGATTTTCATAAAGGGTTAAAAGGAGCGTTTCCTTTCGTACGTCCCGATTTTGTGAATTCCAACGATGACATATCCTTATTGTACTTTACATCAGGGACAACCGCCAACCCTAAAATGGTAGCGCATGATTTCACTTATCCGTTAGGACACATCGTAACCGCATCCTATTGGCACAATCTGCACGAGGACAGCGTGCATCTGACCGTTGCCGATACGGGTTGGGCAAAAGCGGTATGGGGAAAAATATACGGGCAGTGGATCGCAGGAGCATGTGTACTTGTTCACGATCATGAGAAGTTCTCTCCCGAATTAATGCTGAAACTTATCGGAAAATATAAAATCACGTCTTTCTGCGCTCCCCCGACAGTCTATCGCTTTATGATCCGAGAAGATTTCGGCAAATATGATCTCTCTTCTTTGGAATATTGTACGACGGCAGGAGAAGCTCTGAATCCCTCGGTATTCAATACTTTCTTGGAAAAAACAGGAATAAAAATGATGGAGGCATTCGGTCAGACGGAAACCACTCCGACAATCATAACTTTTCCGTGGATAGAACCAAAACCCGGATCAATGGGCGTCCCTAATCCTGTTTATGACATAGATCTGCTTACTTATGACGGACGTTCAGCCGAAGACGGAGAACAGGGCGAAGTCATAATCAGAACGGATAAAGGAAAACCTCTGGGCTTGTTTAAAGGATATTACAAGGATGAGGAACTTACAAGGCAAGTGTATTCCGACAATATATATCATACAGGCGATGTCGCATGGCGAGACGAAGACGGCTACTACTGGTTTATCGGACGCGTCGATGACGTTATAAAAAGCTCGGGTTACCGCATCGGGCCCTTTGAGGTAGAAAGTGCCGTCATGACGCACCCTGCAGTCATTGAATGTGCCATAACGGGAGTTCCTGACGAGGCTCGCGGACAAGTGGTGAAAGCAACAATTATACTTTCAAACGAGTACAAAGACAAGGCAAACGATCATCTGAAAAAAGAAATACAGGATCATGTAAAGAAAGTAACTGCTCCTTACAAATATCCGCGTATTATCGAATTTGTTGACGAATTGCCAAAGACAATCAGCGGAAAAATCCGCAGGGTAGAAATCCGAAATGAAGATAAAGACAAATGATTATAGATCGGGAATATGTAGTTAACCGGGCTTTTCAACTGATACAGGAAAAGCAGCAAAATTCTCTCAAGAGAAAAAGCAATAATGATAAATTGTTCAGGATAAAACAACGATTCCCTGTTTTTTTGCGAAAAATTATTTTTCACCCTTATAATCCCGCATATTCGGTTTTTCTTCAATCCAAAACGAATCAGAATCAGCTGCAAAAAATCCCGTCATTGCATCCTTATGCCGTCGATATGGTAAAATATTTTCTGGATAACGACATGGTTTTCGACACGTCATCATATTATCCCGAAAGTAATGATACTGACATTAAGTCGTTTATAGATTACAGGTTAAAATCCGTCATAAACGGTTTCGACTCGGCTCCGCTTTCTGATATTCAACGAAATGCTTTAAAAGAAAGAGAGCAGCTCCTTTCTCTATGTACGAAAAAGAATGATATTCAGTGTTTAAGAAAGGACAGTAAAAGTTATTACCTCCCTATCGGGCATCAGTTCCATGAACATACCTATATACACGAATATGGACTGAAATATCTGCCAACGGAAATAAAAGAATATATATCGGGTAAAATATTTTTAGATATAGGTTCTTTCATCGGCGACACATCCGTAATGCTTGAGAAGAACTACAACCCGTCTGCAATATATGCTTATGAACCTGTCAGTGCTAACTTTGAAATGTTGCAAAAAACCATTGCGATAAATAATACAGACAAAATAACGCCAATACAAAAAGGTATCGGAGATCAGGAAATCTCAATGGATATATTCGTAGATCCCGAGAATCTGTCGGCATGTTCGATAAATGAAAACCAAGCAATAAGCGAAGGGTTAAAAGAACCCATTCAAATATCCACTATAGACAACGAATATAAAGATATGCCTGCTGTGGGATTAATCAAAATGGATATTGAAGGAGCCGAATACTCTGCAATCAAAGGTGGATTAAACATAATAAAAAGAGATAAGCCCGTATTGCTCATATCGGTATATCATACCGCCAAAGACTTTTACGAAATACCTCCACTTCTAAGAGAAGCCGTGCCGGAATACAATTTCCGTTTTATTGATCTTGATCATGTGAATCCGATGATCGAAAAAGTAATTGCCGTTTATCCTCAATTGTAAATAATTCAAAAAAAAGAGCATTAAATAACCGTCTAATGCTCTTGAATAAATTTATTGAATCAATAAATTTCAACCCTTAAACCCTATTTTGACATGTGAGCCGTCGCAAAACGGTTTGTTTTTCGAAGCTCCGCAACGGCATAAATGCGGATTTTCTTTTTCTACTGTTGTCCCGTCGGGCATTATTAACTCGGCTTTTCCTTCTACTGCGTAAGGAGCATTTGGAATAACTTTGATTTTTAGTAACGAATCTTTCTTTTCCATAGTTTCCTGTTTTATAATTGATTAATAAAATAACAACTCAAAACAGGGAAAGTTCTGCTAAAAAATTTTATTCTTTGGCGTTGTGGCTACAAACTCCTTTAAATAAAAAGGTTCGAAATAAGCGACGTCGGCAAAGTCCTGCTTATTAAAACTCTCGTTCGCAAGGGAAACCATTTCGTTAGCCAACGGATAAATATTTTTTAAGAAAGTAGCATTCTTATGGTTGATAATATCTCTGCATTTCTCCGATCCGTTTCCGAAGAAGAGGACTTTATTTTTATCCAGATATTCGGTATAAGATTCGCTGTCTACGATATCCGCACGTACTTCTCTTATTATATTCAGATTTTTATCATAAAAAGCTGAATAAACTTCCATCCGTCTGGCATCAATCATCGGGCAAAGCAAAATGTCTTCATCAGGCAACAATCCTCTCTGCACAACACCTGAAGCCATCAGTTGAAGCGTATTTACGGCTATAAGAGGTATATTTAACCCGAAGCAAACGCCCTTTGCCTCGGAAACGCCTATCCGAAGGCCTGTATAGGAACCCGGACCACAACTCACGGCTACGGCATCGAGTATATAATTATTTTCTCTTGAAAACTTTATTGCATTATCGACAAACACGCCTAATGTTGTTGCATGAGAAGGACCGTTTGTTTCTACCTGTTCGAAAACAACGTCTTCATTGACCGACAACGCAACTGAACATACTGTCGTCGCGGTTTCTATATATAAAATAGTAGGCATAGCTAAATTAATTCTGAAAATTCATTACAAAAATACAGTATGCGGATCAAATAATCTTAATCTTTATGAACATAATTCATTTCGCAAAAAATGAATATCGAATGATAATCTCTTTTTTCTTAAATTTGCATCAAAAAAGAATGAACACCTTATCCGAAGATATAATTATCCGAAAAAGTAAATTGCAGGCTAAATTGCAGGAATCCGATATTGATGCCTGCCTGTTGACTACAAATGTCAATTTGTTCTATCTTACAGGGCTTATATATACAGGCTATTACTACCTGCCAAAAGAAGGTAAACCTATACATTTTGTAAAAAGACCGAATGATATTGATCTTGAAAATACAGTATATATACGGAAGCCCGAACAGATTGTCGAGGAACTTCAAAAAAGAGGATTATCTGTTCCTGCGACAATTCTTCTCGAAACGGATTCTGTCCCATACAGCGAATGTAACAGAATAATTTCGAGCCTTGAAAATCCGAAAGTGGAAAACGCTTCAACCTTGATGCGTACTTTAAGGAGCATTAAAACGGAATTCGAACTCTCACAGGTAAGAGAATGTGCCAAGCAACACGAAACCGTATATAGCCTGATCCCTACCCTGTACAAAAAAGGCATGACCGATTTGCAACTGCAAGTCGAAATCGAAAAACAAATGAGGCTGCACGGTTCTATCGGGATATTCAGAAGCTACGGCGAAAACATGGATATTTACATGGGCAGTCTTTTAGTGGGCGAGAATGCCGAAACGCCCTCCCCTTTCGATTTTGCATTGGGCGGGCAAGGCGTCGATCCGAGTTTGCCTCTGGGTTGTTCCAATATAGAGATAGAAAAAGGACAAACCATTATGGTCGACATGGCAGGGAACTATCGTCCGTGGATGACGGACATGACGCGCGTATTTTCTTTCGGAAAGACTTCCGCTTTAGCCTACAAAGCACATCAGGTTTCGATAGACATTCATAATGAAATAATCGAAACAGCGAAAGCAGGAACAAGCTGTTCGGAATTATACGAAATAGCGATGAAATACGTAAAAGGGAACGATCTTGAAGAGTATTTCATGGGAACGAAGCAACAGGCTAAATTCGTAGGACATGGTGTGGGCTTGGAAATAAACGAACCTCCTGTTCTTACGCCTCGATCAAAAGAAACTTTAAAAGCCAACATAGTATTTGCCCTCGAGCCTAAATTCGTAATTCCGAATATAGGAGCAGTCGGGATAGAAAATACATACATTGTACACGAAAACGGGCTTGAAAAAGCTACTGTTTTTGAAGAAAGCATAATAGAATTATAATCAAATGCAGCAGAACCTGATCAACATAAAAGGCGAATTAATGGATTTGTCCGAGCCTGTGGTAATGGGCATACTGAACGTTACTCCCGATTCGTTTTATGATAAAAGTCGAAAGCAAAGCGAAGAGGATATAATCCTACGCGTACAGGAAATCACTGAACAAGGTGGAAAAATCATCGACATCGGAGCACAGTCTACAAGTCCGACATCTACGCTTATATCGGCAAAAGAGGAGATTGAAAGATTGGATTTCGCTTTGAAGGCAATGACAACGCGATACCCTGATGCTGTTATATCAGTCGATACGTTCTATTCGGAAGTCGCCCGTTTTTGCGTTGAGGAATATGGAGTTGCGATAATTAACGATATTTCGGGAGGAGAAATTGACGATAAAATGTTCGATACCGTTGCGGAACTGAATGTTCCCTACATTCTCATGCACATGAGAGGAATGCCTCAAACGATGAATTCCCTGACGGATTACGACAATCTCCAAAAAGATATTTTTTACTATTTCTCCGAGAAAATAGCCAAGTTGAGATTGTTGGGAGTCAACAATATTATTATTGATCCGGGATTCGGGTTCAGTAAGAATCTGGAGCAAAACTACGAATTGATGTCATGCCTTCGTGATTTCCATATTTTTGAATTACCTTTGCTCGTAGGGATATCCAGAAAATCAATGATTTACAAATTGCTTGACATTTCACCCGGCGAAAGCCTGAACGGAACAACAGTCTTAAACACCTTTGCTCTCCTTAACGGGGCGAATATATTAAGAGTACACGATGTGAAGGAAGCGACAGAAACAATTAAAATAGTTAGTTGTTTAAAAAAAGACAGTGTTAATTGATGAACGCATAAAACTAATATGCTGAGTAATTTCGGAATAAAAGATATAATTGATATACTATTGGTAGCAATAGGGATGTATGAATTATATTATCTCGTAAAAAAATCGGGTTCTACTACGATTTTTAAAGGCATCGTCTCATTCCTAATTATCTGGATATTGGTATCAAAAGTATTTGAGATGCGTCTTTTGGGTGCAATCTTGGATACATTGGTAAGTATCGGCGTATTGGTACTGGTTATATTGTTTCAAGACGAGATACGCCGTTTTCTGATAACGCTCGGATCGAGTAAAGCATGGAGGCGTATCGCAGCTTTTTTCGGAGCAAAAAACACGAAAAAAATTGCCGATGCCAACATTACTCCGATCGTATTAGCCTGTATGAATATGGCAAAAGCTAAAGTCGGAGCCCTTATTGTTCTTGAACAGGAAATGAAACTTACCTTCATCGACGAAACGGGAGAAAACATTGATGCGGAAATAAGTACGCGACTGATAGAGAATATCTTTTTCAAAAACAGCCCGCTTCACGACGGAGCAATGATAATCGCAAACGGAAGAATAAAAGCGGCAGGGTGTATACTCCCTGTCTCTCAAAAGCAAAACATACCAAAACAATATGGGTTACGCCACAGAGCGGCGCTCGGAATCACTGAAGAAACGGATGCGAAAGTGATCGTCGTTTCAGAGGAAAGAGGGAAAATTTCTTTCGTTGAAAACGGAAAAATAAACGGCAACATTACTCCCGAAAAATTGCAGGAATTGCTAACAGGACTATTGAATACCAATAAATAGTTGCAAATTGTTTATCTTCCTGCTTTATTGCCTTAACAAAACTATATTTTACATTACTTATATAATTTGCCAATTCGAAACAATATGAAAAAAAATATTATTAATAACCATACCAATATTGTTGATATCATTGTCAGCAGTATTTTTTTCTTTCAAATAAGAATTCGGGACCTGCTATTTCCGAAAGGAAAACCCCGTTGGTTTCATCTATGACAAGATCAATAGAAATACCCGATGAAGTAGAGTTTGCAGGAGAAAGGATAAAGCTCGACCGCTACGATCTGCGGGAAAGGTATGATCGTGAGATAAATAGTTTTGCCTATTTTCATTCAACCACCATGTTGCTTATCAAACGGGCAAACAGATATTTCCCTATAATTGAACCAATATTAAAGAAAAACGGTGTTCCCGACGACTTCAAATATCTTGCCGTAATCGAAAGTTCGCTTAATCCGAGAGCATATTCGCCTGCCAAAGCAGCAGGGATGTGGCAAATATTGGCAAGTACGGGAAAAATGTATGGTTTGGAAGTTGCAAACGAAGTGGATGAACGCTATTCGGTAGAAAAATCGACAGAAGCAGCCTGCAAATACCTGCTTTCCGCTTACAGCAAATACGGCGACTGGCGAAGTGCAGCTCTTTCTTATAATGCAGGTATGGGAAGAATAAGCGGGGAAACCGAAAAACAACAAACGGAGGACAGCCTCGATTTATGGGTAGTGGATGAAACATCACGTTATTATTTCAGAATGGTTGCAATAAAAAACATATTTGAAAACCCGTATAAATACGGTTTTATCCTTACAGCCGATCAGTTATATAAGCCGATAAAATTCAAAGAAGTAACAGTAAGTGAAACTATTGACGATCTGGCTGCTTTTGCAATCGCAAACGGCGTAACCTACGCACAACTGAAAGACTTCAACTCTTGGCTTCGCGACCGAAAACTGACAATCAATCCTAAGAAGCCTACAACTTATACAATCATGATTCCCGACAAAGAATCGCTTTATTATAAAAAAGGAGAAAAACCGAAAGTTCACGACAAAAGATGGATCGTTGAGGAGTAAAAAATGAAAGAATATATAGAAGAAACGGAAGAAATCAGCGTACTCGGCGCGCGAGTACACAACCTAAAAAATATAGACGTATCAATTCCCCGAAATTCGCTTGTTGTCATAACAGGACTTAGCGGAAGCGGAAAATCATCGCTGGCATTCGACACCATTTTTGCAGAAGGGCAACGCAGGTATATCGAAACATTTTCGGCATACGCGCGTAACTTTCTCGGAGGAATGGAACGCCCCGATGTGGATAAGATAACAGGACTGAGCCCTGTCATATCAATAGAACAAAAGACAACCAACCGAAATCCGAGATCGACGGTCGGGACAACAACCGAAGTATACGATTTTCTGAGATTACTGTATGCCCGCGCGGGAGAAGCATATTCTTACCTGACAGGCGAAAAAATGGTGAAGTACACCGAGGAGCAGATACTGGACCTGATATTATCGAGATATTTAGGCAAGAAAATCTACATTCTGGCACCTGTTGTCCGAAACAGGAAAGGACACTACAAAGAACTCTTTGAACAGATAAGCAAAAAAGGGTATCTCAATGTAAGGGTTGACGGGGAAATCAGGGAAATTATACCCGGAATGCGGTTGGACAGATATAAAAATCACAGCATAGAAATACTGATCGACAAACTCATCGTCTCCAATAAATTTGAAGATAAGTTGAAAGCAAGTGTTCGGACAGGTATGAAGCAAGGTGACGGGCTAATACTGATACAAGATGTCGAATCCGACGAAGTACGCCATTTCAGCAGTCAGCTTATGTGCCCTACAACAGGGCTTTCGTATGGCGAACCTGCTCCGCATAATTTTTCCTTCAATTCTCCGCAAGGAGCTTGTCCTAAATGTAAAGGGTTGGGAATTGTGAATCAAATCGACATAAAAAAAATAGTCCCCAAACCCGAACTTAGTATATACGCAGGCGGAATCGCGCCCTTGGGTAAATATAAAAACGCCTTGTTTTTCTGGCAAATCGAAGCCATTTGCGAAAAATACGGAATGACTATCAAAACCCCGATTAAGGATCTGCCCGAAGAAGCTATTGACGAAATAATGTTCGGGACAGATGAACGGTTACAGATAAAAAACGAATCGTTAGGAAACTCAAATTATCTGGTAGCATTCGAAGGTGTCGCAAAATACATCAGCATGCAGCAGGAAACGGAAGCATCGGCAAGCGCTCAGAAATGGGCGGGACAGTTTATAAAGACTGCCGTTTGCCCTGACTGCAACGGACAAAGATTGAACAAAGAAGCTCTGCACTACAGAATAAACAATAAAAACATTGCCGAACTGTCCGAAATGGACATTCAACAATTTTACTTATGGATGCAGGATATGGACAACCATATCTCTGAGAAACAGAAACAGATTGCTACGGAAATAAAGAAAGAAATACTTTCCCGAACATCTTTCCTGTTGGATGTCGGGTTAAACTATCTTTCATTAAACCGCGCGTCAGCGACTCTGTCTGGCGGTGAGAGCCAGCGAATAAGACTGGCTACCCAAATCGGATCACAGTTAGTCAATGTACTGTATATCCTCGATGAACCGAGCATCGGACTCCATCAAAGAGACAATGTGAGGTTAATAAATTCTTTAAAAAAACTACGCGATTCGGGAAACTCCGTGATAGTAGTGGAACACGACAAAGATATGATGCTCGAAGCCGACTATATCATAGATATGGGACCTTATGCAGGGCGAAAAGGCGGGGAAGTCGTTTTTGCGGGCACGCCAAAAGAAATGCTTAAAGCAAACACGCTTACGGCTGATTATATAAACGGTAAGAAAAAAATAGAAATTCCTAAAGTCCGCCGAAAAGGAAACGGAGAAAAAATAACACTGAAAGGAGCAACAGGCAATAATCTTAAGAACGTGAATCTTTCATTACCTTTAGGAACGTTCATTTGCGTAACAGGAGTTTCGGGCAGCGGAAAATCAAGTTTAATAAACGGGACATTGCAACCTATCCTCAGCCAACATTTTTACCGTTCATTAAATGATCCGCTTCCTTATAAATCTATTAACGGGATAGAACATGTCAATAAAATAATCAGTGTAGACCAGTCTCCGATCGGAAGAACTCCGCGATCAAACCCTGCTACTTATACAGGAATATTCTCGGATATCCGCAACCTTTATGTAAACCTTCCCGAAGCAAAAATAAGGGGATATAAAGCAGGGCGTTTTTCGTTCAATGTGAAAGGCGGCAGATGTGAAGTCTGCGGCGGAAACGGATATAAAACGATCGAAATGAATTTCCTTCCCGACGTATATGTTCCCTGCGAATCATGCTATGGAAAAAGATACAACAGGGAAACTCTGGAAGTAAGGTTTAAAGGAAAATCAATCGCCGATGTTTTAGACATGACGATAAACATGGCTGTCGAGTTTTTCGAAAACACTCCGACAATATTAAATAAAGTTAAAGTTCTGCAAGAAGTAGGATTAGGCTACATAAAACTGGGGCAACCCTCCACTACCTTGTCAGGCGGTGAAAGCCAACGCGTTAAATTAGCTACTGAACTTTCCAAAACAGATACGGGAAATACTTTGTACATTCTGGACGAACCTACCACAGGACTCCATTTTGAAGACATAAGGGTTCTGCTTGAGGCTTTGAACAAACTTGTAGAAAGGGGGAACACCGTAATCGTTATAGAGCATAACATGGACATAATCAAATGCGCTGATTATGTTGTAGATATGGGATTAGAAGGAGGTTCGGAAGGAGGCATGATTATAGCCGAAGGAACTCCTGAAAAGGTATCTAAAAACAAGAATAGTTATACGGCCGATTTCTTGCTTAAAGAATTAAATTCATAAAAAATACACTTAGTGTCACATTTGACACAATCGTAAAAAACCATTATGTGAAAAATTTGTTATATATTTGTGTCGGTAATAGGCACGTAATTATAATACATTAAAATTATGGCTAAAACAAAATTCAAAGGAAGTGATGTAACTACCTCGGGTAGTTTGCCTGCTGTCGGGAGCAAAGCCCCTGATTTTACATTGGTAAAAGATGATTTGTCGGAAATATCGTTAGCAGACCTGAAAGGAAAATATATCGTATTGAATATTTTTCCGAGTCTGGATACAGGAGTTTGTGCCGCTTCGGTAAGAAAATTCAATAAGGAAGCGACAAAACTGCCTAATACGGTAATACTGGCTATTTCGGCAGACTTGCCCTTTGCCGCAGGAAGATTCTGCACGACAGAAGGAATAGAGAATGTGATTCCTGCATCTGTGTTTAGAAATCCTGAATTTGCTAAAAGTTACGGAGTATTGATGACAGACGGTCCATTGAAAGGCTTGCTTGCCCGTACCGTAATTGTCGTTGATCCTAAAGGAAATATATCGTATATTGAGTTAGTCCCTGAAGTTACGCAAGAGCCTAACTATCAGTCCGCTATTAACTCAATTGTGTAGTTTTGTAAAGTTTGTGTTAAGGAGGAAAGCCTGCGAAGTGATTCGCGGGCTTTTTTTATTGGGGATCAGAAAAAAATAAATATTTTGTAAACAAAAAACATCTGATACTTTGTTTATATTTGCAGTAGAGGTATCATATTGTAAATAAAATCTTACACCGATGAAACATCAGCACATAAAAAAAGCAGCCTTAAACTATCATTCAAAAAGGAAAACCCGGAAAAATAGAAGTTGTCCCGACCAAACCGCACAGCAATCAAAACGATTTATCTTTAGCCTATTCTCCCGGAGTGGCTTTTCCCTGCCTTGAAATAGAGAAAAACCCCGAAACGGCATACGATTATACAATAAAAGGAAATCTGGTAGCCGTAATCTCCAACGGTACCGCCGTACTTGGATTAGGCGATATAGGGGCTATGGCGGGAAAACCCGTAATGGAAGGAAAAGGATTGTTGTTTAAAATATTCGGAGGTATAGATGTATTTGATATCGAAATAGACGAAAAAGATCCTGAAAAGTTTATACAAACCGTAAAAGCCATTTCACCGACATTTGGCGGTATTAATCTGGAAGATATTAAAGCCCCCGAATGTTTTACCATTGAAAAACGGCTGAAGGAAGAACTGGATATCCCCGTTATGCACGACGATCAGCATGGTACTGCGATTATTTCAAGCGCTGCATTGATAAATGCTTTGGAAATAGCAGGAAAAAAGGCTGAAAGTATAAAACTTGTCGTAAACGGAGCTGGTGCATCGGCAATGGCGTGTACAAAACTCTATACGAAACTGGGGGTAAAAAAAGAAAATATTATAATGTGCGACAGTAAAGGGGTTATTAATATTTACAGGGAAAATCTCAGCGAATCGAAAAAACTGTTCGCAACGGATAAGAAAATCACATCGTTAAACGAGGCGGTAAAAGGCGCTGATGTCTTTCTCGGATTATCCGTAGCTAACGTGCTTACATCAAGAATGGTGAAAAGTATGAATAATAATCCCATTGTTTTTGCATTGGCAAATCCCGATCCTGAAATTTCGTACGAAAAGGCTATCGCATCCCGTCCCGATATCATTTTTGCGACAGGACGCTCAGACTATCCCAATCAGGTAAACAATGTATTGGGCTTTCCATATATATTCCGAGGGGCATTGGATGTAAGGGCTAAAAGCATAAACGAAGAAATGAAACTTGCAGCCGTAAAAGCTTTAGCCGATTTAGCCAAAGAACCCGTTTTGGATGTCGTAAATTCTGCCTATGGGCTTACTCATATAGGATTCGGAAGGGAATATATTATCCCGAAACCTATGGATCCACGATTGATAAGCAGAGTGGCTAAAGCTGTTGCCAAAGCGGCTATTGATTCGGGAGTTGCACGAAAACCTATCGAAGATTGGGACGCTTACGAAAGCCAGCTCGAAGAAATGATGGGATACAGCAACAAGCTGATAAGAAGGTTAACCAATCTTGCTAAAACCAATCCGAAACGCGTTGTTTTCTGCGAAGGGAATCATATAAATATGGTCAAAGCCGCTATCATTATGAAGGCGGATGGTATATGTCAGCCTATCTTGATCGGAAATGTGGAAAGACTGAAAAAGATAGCGCAAGACAACGAACTGAAGTTAGACGGAATTGAAGTTGTGGATCACAGGAGCATAACGGAAGATATACGACGGAAGAAGTATGCCCAACTGTTAGCTGAAAAACGTGAACGAAAGGGTGTTACTTATCTGGATGCCTTCGAAAAGATGAACGATCGTAACTATTTCGGCATGATGATGGTTGAAACGGGTGATGCCGACGCTTTGATAACAGGTGTATATAGTCACTATAAAGAATTTGAGGATGCCGCACTCGAGGTAATCGGACTGCGTCCGGGACAAAATCATTTTGCGTCGATGCATATTCTGCAAACCAAACGGGGTCCTCTCTTCGTTTCAGATACACTTATAAATCGCTGGCCAACCGAAGATGTATTGAAAGAAATAACGAAAATGACATACGACACCGTCAAGTTTTTCAATCAGGAACCTGTTATTGCCATGCTGTCATTTTCCAATTTCGGAGCGGATAAAGACGGTGGACCTCTTTTTGCTTCGAATACCGTAAAATATATGCACGAACATTGTCCCGACATGCTGATCGACGGGGAAATGCAGGTGAATTTCGCGCTGAACAAAGATTTAAGAGACCGGACTTTTCCGTTCAACAAACTGAAAGGGAAGGATGTCAATACTCTGATTTTTCCGAACTTAAGTTCTGCCAATATCACCAGCAAAATTCTTATTGAGTTGGGCATCAGCGGAGACAATATCGGACCTATACAGATGGGATTGAACAAACCTGTACATTTCACGGATATCGAAAGTTCGGTTCGGGATATAATAAATCTGACAACAGTAGCCGTTATTGATGCTATTGTTCATGACGGCACATATGAAAGAAAAATTTAAGATAAATATGCGAAATACTTTTATAACTTTGTGTTTGTAAAAGTATCCCGTCAAACATTTATGGAGAATAACAAATTAAAAGACAGCTTAAAAATAAAGCCGGTTGGCATAAAATATCTCGATCAATATAACGAACTTCTCAGATATGTTTTTCAGGTAACGAATCAGGATCTGCAAGAGAGCGGATATGAAGATGGCGAAATTATACGGGCGAAACGTCCTATACTTAAAAAGGCGGAAGTTATCGGATGGTTTCATGGCGAGCAACTGGTTTCGCAACTGTGCATCTACCCGTGTCAGGTAAACATACACGGCAAAATATACCAGATGGGTGGGCTTACAGGAGTGGGAACATATCCCGAATATACGAATATGGGATTGATGAACGAACTCATCAAAGTAGGGTTGAATAAAATGAGGAACAAAGGACAATGGATTTCTTACCTTTACCCCTACTCCGTTCCATATTACCGAAACAAAGGCTGGGAAATAATGTCGGATCATATGACATTTACCATAAAAGATGCCCAGCTTCCCAAACATCAAGATGTGGACGGGCATGTCGAAAGACATCCTATCGACCACGAAGATGTTATCAGCACGTACGACAAATTTGCCCATGCCAGTCATGGAGCCATGATCAGAGGCGAACTGGAATGGGATGAGTATTGGAGATGGGAAAATGAGGAAGAACGCACGGCAGCAGTATATTACAACAGTTCAGATGAGCCGACGGGTTACATTATGTACTGGATTGCGGAAGACATATTCCACATAAAAGAAATTATTTACCTGAATCAGGAAGCCAGAAAAGGGCTTTGGAACTTCATCCTTGCACACGATTCCATGATCGATATGATCAAAGGAGATATTTATCAGAACGAACCTATTGCTTTTCTGCTTGACGACAGCCAGATAACGGAAACCATTGAACCGTACTTTATGGCACGGATAGTCGATGTGGCGGCTTTTCTTGAGAATTATCCGTTCGTTAAGAAAGCAAAACCGTTTCATTTTGTCGTAACCGATCCTATTGCCGAATGGAATCGTGGAATCTTCGGCATAGAGTGGGATGAAGATAAAAAAGTGAATATAACAAGGAACGAAGCAGGCAGCCCTGTATATATTGATATAAAAACGCTTACCGCTTTATTGATGTCATACCGCAGCCCTGCATACTTTTACAAGATAGAACATCTTAAAACCGATGCAAAAACCCTAAACCTGCTTGAGGAAATAATACCGAAAGAACAACCTTACTTTTCCGATTATTTTTGACACTATCAAATAGCAGGAAGACTCATTCCCGTTATTTTTCGGTATAAATCGAGCGCATACACGTCCGTCATACCCGAAATATAATCAAGCACAGCCAAGATCCTCGTATAAAGGGAATCGTCAAACACTTCGTATTGGTTCGGCACACGGCTCAGTATCAGTTTTGAATACGCCTGATCGGGATGCTGTATCGCATTGATGTAGACATCCAACAGAAAACTGATAATGCGATGCCCTGCCAATTCGATATCCAGCACTTCTTTCGATTTATATATGTTCTTCACGGAATATTCCGAACATGTATTATAAGCTATTCGGGGACAATCGGATATATTGTCGATCAAAGCACCTTTAAAAGTACCTTTTAATATAGCAGTCTCATTTTCAGAGAAAACCCCCGAACATTCATCTATTAACAATCCTACAACACTTGATCTGAGATACGCTATTTTCTCATTGACGTCGTCCACTATCAGCATCGTATCTTTCAGGTGTTGCTTGCGTTCTTCGGGAAAGAAATTCAACAATAAATCAATCACGATCTCCGATGATACGATCCTCAGTTTATGGGCATCCTCTATATCCATTAACTGATAGCAAATGTCATCGGCAGCTTCAACCAGATAAACTAAAGGATGCCGGGAAAATTTAAGCGGATTCTCCTGCACAAGAGTCATTCCTAACTCCTCTGCTATTTTCCTGAAATCTTCTTCTTCTGCCTGAAAAAAGCCGAATTTCCCTTTTCCTTTCGAGGATTCCGACGAATATGGATATTTGGCTATTGCCGCAAGGGTGGAGTATGTCATTACGAAACCGCCTTTTCTTCGTCCCGAAAACTGGTGCATCAACAATCTGATTGAATTGGCGTTACCTTCGAAATTAATAAAATCGTCCCACCTACCCTTTTCTTTTTCTATTTCACTTTTCAGATGCCGTCCGTTACCTTCCGAGAAATAAGTCGCTATTGCCTTTTCGCCCGAATGTCCGAACGGAGGATTGCCGAGATCATGAGCCAGACAGGCAGCCGCTATAATAGAACCTATTTCTTCAAAATCGGTATGAGAATCTTTATATTTTGTTCGTAAACTTTTAGCAACGGCAACACCCAAAGATCTGCCCACACAAGAAACTTCCAGGCTATGCGTCAGCCTGTTATGCACAAACACGCTTCCCGGAAGCGGAAAAACCTGCGTCTTATTCTGTAATCTTCTGAACGGCGAAGAGAAAATCAACCTGTCATAATCTCTTTGATATTCAGTCCTGTCATGCTTTTTATCATCGTGATATTTTTCAAGCCCGAAACGTTTTGAAGACAATAATTTACTCCAATTCATTATGTTATCTCTTAGTGTTTAAAAAATTCTGAGTATCAAAGATAAACGAATAATAGATTTTCACCTACATAAAAAGACAGATTTAAAAATATCCCCTAAATTATTTAGATCAGTTATAAATACTTAAATCATTTACCAAGCTACAATACAACTGTTATAAGATCACTTATTAATATTTTTTGTATCAATAATATCAAACAGTTATTCTATATTTTCTTTATATTTGTCCCTCAAAAATAACAATCTATGCTGTCACTGTTTATAAAATGGAATGTAAATCCCGATATATTTACAATATTCGGACGTGAAATTCGTTGGTATTCACTGCTGTGGGCATTAGGAATCTTGGGCGCAGCTTATATTGTAAGCAAAATATACAAGTCGGAAAAACTACCTGAAAAATGGTTCGATTCGCTTTTCTGGTATGTAGTTATCGGGGTTATTATCGGAGCAAGATTAGGACATTGCCTTTTTTTACGACCCGATTTTTTTACTTAACCCACCCTCTTGAAATACTCAAAGTATGGAACGGAGGACTTGCCAGCCATGGCGGCGTGATCGGAATTATTATTGCCGTTTGGCTATATTCGCGAAAAGTAACAAAGAAAAGCATGCTCTGGACTTTTGATCGTTTAGTTGTCGGTGCATGTCTGACAGCAACCTGCATCAGGATCGGAAACCTGATGAATTCCGAAATTTACGGTAAGCCTACGACTCTTCCATGGGGTTTTGAGTTCATAAGAGACAGTTGGTGGCATATTCCTGTCGAACAAGGCGGATCGGGAGCCCTACCCTGCCACCCTACGCAAATATATGAAGCTCTTATCTATCTGGCACTTTTCTGTATATCGATGTGGTTATATTGGAAAACCAATGCACGAGAAAAACAAGGTTTCATTTTGGGAATATGTATTACAGGGATATTTGTTTCCCGCTTTCTCATCGAATTTCTGAAAAACGTGCAAGAACCGTTCGAAATACAAATGCGTTCCAGTATAGGAATAGATATGGGACAAATCCTAAGCATTCCTTTCATTATTTGGGGAGTATGGCTTATATGGAACGCACAGAAGAAAAGTAATATAAAAATCAATAAAAACAGTCGAGTCTAAATAATTATGCTGAAACCGATAAAAATAAAAGAGGATTTATACTATGTAGGTGTTAACGACAGGACGAAAGCCCTGTTCGAAAACCTTTGGCCTCTACCAAAAGGGGTATCTTACAATTCATATCTGATAACCGACGAAAAGACGGCTTTGTTCGATACGGTTGACATCTGTTATTCCGACACCTTTTTCGCAAAATTAGAAACAGCTCTTAACGGAAGATTACTGGACTACATTATTATAAACCATATGGAACCCGATCATTCGGGATCATTGAGTTTATTGAGAACCAAATACCCTGATGTAAAGATCATCGGAAACAAAAGAACCGCCGACATGGTACAGGGTTTTTACAATCTTACGGAAGGAGTGCAGATCATAAACGACGGTGACGAGCTATCTCTCGGAAAACATAAGCTTGTTTTTTACCTCACGCCGATGGTTCACTGGCCTGAAACGATGATGACTTATGAAACAACCGAGAAAATGATATTTTCGGGCGATGCGTTCGGGACATTCGGAACGCTGGACGGAGGAATCACCGACACTCAACTGCATCCCGAAAGATATTACGACGAGATGATCAGGTATTACTCGAATGTGGTAGGTAAATTCGGATCGCCTGTACAAAAAGCCTTACAGAAATTAAGCAGCCTCGAAATAAAATACATTTGCTCTACACACGGTCCTGTATGGACGATGGACGATCAAATAAAAAAAGTCATTTCTATTTATGATAAACTGAGCAAATATGAAGGCGACGAAGGAGTAGTAATAGCCTATGGAAGTATGTACGGACATACCGAGCAAATGGCTGAAACCATTGCCGTAGAACTTGCACAAGCAGGAATCAAAGAAGTCATTTTACATAATGTTTCGAAACGTTCACATTCATACATAATCCGTGATATATTTAAGTACAAAGGACTCATTGTCGGTTCTCCTACATACAATAACAAACTGTTTCCCGAAGTTGAATACCTGTTATCAAAGATCGAAGGACGTGATATGAAAAATCGGTATTTCGGATATTTCGGATCCTATACTTGGGCAGGAGCAGCGGTAAGACGTTTGGCTGATTTTGCGGAAACTGTTAATTTCGAAGTTGTAGGCACTCCCGTAGAAATGAAACAAGCCATGCAACTGGATAATTACGAAGCCTGCATAGCACTCGGGAAAGCAATGGCCGACAGGTTAAAACAAGACAGATAATTTACTTTTTAAATCTATAAAATAAAAAACCGAAGATATTTTATCTTCGGTTTTTTTACTATCATAAAGTATAATGTTTATTTACCCTGTTCCAGTTTCAATGTAATTGTCGGCTGATCACACACTTCAGTCGGCCCGAAATACTGTATAGGCCCGGGATATACAAACTCGGTTCCCACTGCCCATTTATCGCGGTTAGCCGCAAAATATTTGAACGGTGCTCCGTCAAGTTTTACAAGAGCTTTTTGTATCACGGGTTTCATCTCACCATGACGACGTTCCATATTCATCATCATCGTAATAGGCACGCCTCCTCCAATCCATTTATCTGCGGAATCCGTAGTATTGCGGACAGATGACATATAGCCCGTTTTACCTGCACCTATCAGATTAGCGGCAGTATAACCTAAAGAATAGCAATAGTCCGCATCAAAGTTCGACGGTGCGGCACAGCGTCCCTCATATCCGAAGAAATGTACTAATGCGGCAAATTTTCCATTATACTTTCCGGCTTTTTTCCATTCAGCCAGTTTATTTCCAACCATTTCGGCAAGAAGTTTTTCAGTTTCGATCAATGAAACCTGAACGTTACCATGAGGATCTCTATCCAACGTCAACTGACGAGCCACGCCTTCGGGAAGGCTGGCGTATATTGCAGAATTTTCTTTCGACAATCTGCTGATAATATACTGGCGTTTATGTTCTTTGTCTACGCTGTTAAATTCATCCTGATTGTGGGCTAGAAAATCATTCAACTCTGAAATAAGAGCCTTCATTGCGGGTATAAACTCGATCAAACCTTCGGGAATCAAAACAGTACCGAAATTATTCCCGTTTTCGGCACGTTTCGCTACTGCTTTAGCTATATCCGTAACGATATCATCCAACGATAGTTTTTTAGCTTCAACCTCTTCCGATATTATACAGCAATTCGGTTGGGTTTGCAAAGCACATTCCAGAGCGATGTGAGATGCGGAACGTCCCATAAGCTTAATGAAATGCCAGTATTTACGTGCAGAGTTACAGTCGCGTTCGATATTGCCGATAACTTCGGAATATACCTTACAAGCTGTATCAAAGCCGAATGATGTTTCGATCATTTCGTTCTTCAAGTCGCCGTCTATGGTTTTCGGACAGCCTATCACCTGAATTCCCGCATTTATAGTACTGTAATATTCTGCCAGTACGCAGGCATTTGTATTTGAGTCGTCGCCTCCGATAATTACAAGGGCTTTAATCTCCAGTTTTTTAAGAATCTCGAGTCCTTTATCAAACTGATCTTTTGTTTCAAGTTTCGTACGTCCCGATCCTATAATGTCAAATCCGCCCGTATTGCGGTATTCGTCTATTATTGAAGACGTAAGTTCCATGTATTTATGATCGATCAAACCTCCGGGTCCCATAAGGAAGCCATACAGTTTGTTATCTTTATTCAAACTCTTCATTCCGTCGAATATTCCTGCTATAACGTTATGTCCGCCGGGAGCCTGTCCTCCTGAAAGAATAACGCCTACGTTCATTACAGGATAATTACTTTTTTCGCCAGATTCTACAAATTTCACAACGGGCATTCCGTAAGTGTTTGGGAAAAGCTGTTTTACTTCATCCTGATTCGCAACAGATTGAGTAGCACTACCCTCCACTGCTTTAACAGAACCATTAAAAACTTTCGGCATTTTAGGCTTATAAGAAGCCCTTGCTATTTGCAAAGCACTTTTAGTCATTGTTAGATATATTAGTTAGTTTCCAAATTTACAAGAGTTGCAAATTTCGCTATTTTTTTCGAAATATTGCATGAAAAAATCATTAAGAATTGCTTATAAGTGATATTAAATTATTAAAACATCAAATGCAATTATCATTTTGTAATAGTGAAAAAAATATATAATATTGTATTTCTTAAATCTGAACCATCCGAACATTATGAATATAAAGCCATTCCTCATTTTTCTCTCCATACTATTTGGCATAAATTGTCTAAGCGCTCAAACGTTACCGATCGTTGAAGTAGCCGATAACAGGCATTTTTTCAAAACATCCGACGGCAAACCTTTTTTCTGGCTTGGAGATACCGGTTGGTTACTTTTCTCAAAACTTACGCATGAAGAAGCTGAACTTTATTTTAAGAACCGGCAGGAAAAAGGATTTAATGTGATACAAGCCTCCTTGCTCCATACTTTGGATGCGAAAAACGCTTATGGAGATTCAGCTCTGATTCGGCAGGACATGGCAAACCTGAACCTGAAAAACTTAAATGATGACAAAACTTATTGGGGCAATATTTCCTACATCATCGATCTGGCAGCAAAACACGATATATATATTGCGTTAATTCCCGCATGGGGAGGCGTTCTCAAAAACAAAAACACAACAGTGGAAAAAGCCGGAAAATATGCGGATTGGCTTGCCAACACTTTTAAAGATAAAACGAATATTATATGGTTTACGGGCGGAGATGTGAGAGGAAACGATGTCGAAGATATAATTAAAACAATGGGGAGAAAAATCCGCGAAATTGATAAAAAGCATCTTATTTCGTTTCATCCTTTTGGCAGAACGCAGTCATCCACTTGGTTTCATAACGAACCGTGGCTGGATTTCAATATGTTTCAATCGGGACACAGAAACTACGAACAGGACTCAACGGGAAATAAATTCGGTGAAGACAATTGGAAATACGTGATTATCGACTATAACAAGACACCCATTAAACCCGTTATTGACGGAGAACCGTCTTACGAAGGAATCCCTCAAGGGCTTCATCACTCCTATACGCCGAAATGGAAAGCAGAAGATGTCAGGCGTTATGCCTATTGGTCGGTATTTGCAGGAGCCTGCGGATTCACTTACGGACACAGTTCCGTTATGCAGTTTTACAATCCTTCGAACGACGATGAACCGGCTTACCATGCTACAATGGATTGGAAAACCGCATTAAATGCGGAGGGTGCGTCACAAATGCAATATTTCAAAAATCTGATATTATCCTATCCATACTATGAACGGATACCCGATCAATCGTTAATTCATGACCCTCAGAAAGAAAAATACCAACGCGTCGCAGCTACCCGAGGAAAAGATTATGCACTAATTTACACCTATACGGGTGAAAAGTTTTCAGTGAATATGAAAAAAATTACAGGCAAAACCGTAAATGCTTTTTGGTTTAATCCGCGTACAGGAGAAAAAACTTTTATACGTGAATATAAAAATAAAGGAGTGACTGAATTCACTCCTCCTGATGTGCCTCAAAATGGAAATGATCGGGTACTAATTATAGAATCTGTATATAATAATACATCAAAATCGCCACTTATCAGATGTTTTTGAAGAAGAAGGCGTGGACTGATTGCTTCCCTTATAGTATTTTAGAGCCTCTGGAAGTTCTTCTCTGATCTTATTTATACGGGTCTGATCCGAGGGGTGAGTGCTCGCGAACTCTGCGACACTGCCGCTTGAATTTTGTGACATTCTCGTCCAGAACGATTCTGCCTGACGAGGATCGTATCCTGCCATAGACATAAATATAAGCCCGAGCCTGTCCGCTTCTAATTCTTGCTTGCGGGAAAAAGGCAACATAACGCCATACTGCGATCCAAGCCCGTATACAGCTCCCGCAATATTTTGCACTGCAGCGGATGATCCGCTTAAAACAGTACCGAGAGCAGCACTCCCATACTGCGAAACAAGTTGCTGGCTCATTCGTTCATTCGCATGTTTGGCAACGGCATGGGCGACTTCGTGCCCAAGAACAACGGCAAGCCCTGTTTCATCCTGTGTGATCGGCAAGATACCTTCGTAAACTACAATTTTTCCTCCAGGCATACAAAAAGCGTTCGCTTCATTGCTTTTTACCAAGTTAAACTCCCAAGAATATCCGGCAAGTTCGCTTTCATAACCATTGCTTTTAAGATAAGTTTCCACTGCATTGGCAATCCTTTGCCCTACTTTTCTGACCATAGCTGTAGAAGCGGCATTAGTGGATAATGGTGCTGATTTGATAAACTTATCATATTCCTGCAAACTCATAGTCAAAACTTCCTGATCAGAAACGAGAAGCATTTGTTTACGTCCTGTTACGGGAACGCTTCCACAACCTGTCAAGATAAAGAAAACCACAGTAAGAAAAATCGATATATGTTTCATTGCTTTGTAAAATTATTTAGTGTTAGTATCTTCTGTCCGACAACAATCACAACCATCATGTTTTTCCAGAACCCGATGCGGAAACTTCCCGTGAGCCACGATCTCGATGGGGCAGGAATCATAGTTCTCAGCCAGCCAATCGGTTGAGATATCAGCGCCTGCATGGTAATGCACTCCTCTGTTAACACAAGCAATGTTTTTTACAAGAGGAATAATCGTTCCGATGTCATGAGAAACCAATATTATGCTTGTCGTTTGATTTAATGATGACAATATATTATAAAAATTCGTTTCAAAAAGTTTATCTACATAAGAGTTAGGTTCGTCAAGAATAAGCAAATCGGGATCGGAAACAATGGCACGCCCCAGCAGAACCCGCTGCAATTGCCCTCCCGACAAATTCCCGACAGACTTTTTCAAATAATCTTCCACTCCCATTTTTTCAGCAATATTCTGCACTTTTTCTTTTTCGGGTTTTGAAACGGAAAAGAAAAAATTATTCTTAGTCGTTAACCCCGATAAAATTACGTCATGTACCGAAATCGGAAATTTTTTATCTATCTGGTTTATCTGTGGTAAATATCCGATATTGAGATTGTCCTGCAATACGTTATTTTTATAAAACAAGATTTTCCCGTCCAGAGGTTTCACCAATCCAAGAATGGTTTTAATCAAAGTTGTTTTTCCTCCGCCGTTAGGTCCTATAATACCTAAAAAATCATTCTGAAAAACCTGTAAATTTACGTCTTTCAAAATCGGCGGATTCTTTTCGTAAGCAACCGTTAAATCGGATATTTCTACTATTTTATTCATCAATCTCAGCCAACGATCTGGCTATTTTAATCAGTTCACCGCTCCAGTCGTATGACAATAAATTTATGGATACAGTTTTAGCGCCGATCTCTTTTGCAACAATCTCGGCATTCTTCTTATCATATTCCTGCTGAATAAACACAACCTTTACTTGTTTTGCTTTACCTTCATCAATAAGTTCTTTTAACTGCGAAGGCGAAGGGCTTTTGCCTTCATGTTCGATACTCAGTTGTTCCAATCCATACTCGTCTGCAAAATAACTTAATGCAGGGTGGAAAATGATGAACGAACGATTGGGCATACTGTCAACATAAGACTTTATAATACTATCGGTTTTTACAAACTCGGACAAAAGCTCTTCATAATTCCGTTTGTAAAAATCCTTATTATCAGCATCCAATTTTATTACTTCCTCATAGATGCTTTTCGCCATTACAGATGCCGTTTTGGGAGAACTCCAAACGTGCGGATCAAAACCGTCGTGTCCGTGCCCGCTGTCTTCTATGACAGGTATATCGGCAGAGCAATCGACAACCAACATATCGGGATTATTATCTTGGATCTTTTTTAGCCAGACATTTTCAAAGCCGAGCAATCCTACTTTAAAATAGGCTTTACTTTTACTCAGGCTAACCATTTGAGAGGGCGTAGGATCATAAGTCTCGGGGTTTGAACCTGCGGGTATAAGACAATTTACAGTAAATTTATCGCCCGTGATCTTCTCGACAAAATATCTCTGAGGATCAATAGATACAGACAAAGTATTATTTATTTGCTCGGCATTTTTTTTCTCTTTACAGGAAAAAAACAAAACAATAAATATAAAGTATATATATATACTCTTAAATTTCATTATACTTACCTTTTGTTAAATCATATATTTTACGGATACGGTTCAATTCCTTCTGAAAATCTATTTCCAAATCTTTTAACAATCCTTCGCTCAAATCGTATACCCATCCTGCAACAAGAGGATAGCCGTTATTAATAAAAGATTTCTGAACTTCAGCCGTTTTTATCACATTCAGGCATTGTTCGTATATATTGAGTTCCACCAGCCTGTCATATCTTTGTTTCATATCTTCTATCTGCTCGAGCTCTTTCTCATGAAGCCTGTACACGTCACGAATATTGCGTAGCCAAGGATTCAATATTCCCATATCGCGGGGTTCCATCGCCGCTTTTATCCCACCGCAGCCGTAATGTCCACAAACAATAATGTGTTTTACTTTCAGGTATTCCACAGCGTAATTTATCACTGACAGGCAATTAAGATCGGCGTTTACAACCATGTTGGCAATGTTTCGGTGCACAAATACCTCTCCCGGATTCAACCCCATTATTTCATTGGCGTGTACTCTGCTGTCCGAGCAACCGATAAACAGATAATCAGGGTTTTGTTCTTTCGCCAGATGATGAAAAAAATCGGCATTTTCGGTTTTCTTTTCAGTCACCCATTTTTTATTGGCTTCAAAAATATTTTTATACAAATCTCTATCCACAATATAAATAGTCAGTTATTATATCTTAATATATTTATTGTATTTATCGTCTGTTCGATTAAGGATCGCTTGTCATCGTTATAAATTATATAATCCGAAAGGGCAGCCTTATCTTCATCCGGCATCTGGTTATTTATGCGTTCCATAACTTTATCGGGACTGATATTATCCCGTTCCATCACTCTATTTATCCGCTTTTCTATAGGTGCATAAATCATTATGACTTTATCCATTAAAGCATTTAATCCGGACTCGAATAATATGGCCGCTTCATGTGCCACAATTTCGCATGAACGATGCAGATACAACCAATTCAGAAAATGTTTTTCAACCTCAGGATGAATTATCGCATTTACCGCTTTAAGTTTGTACGGATCATTAAAAATATATGAAGCTAAAAGTTTTTTATCCAATACATCGTCCTTATATAAACTATCTCCAAACAATTCAATTAGCTTTATCCTTATGACAGGCGATGTTGCCGTAAGTTTCTTACTTTCGGTATCAGCAACATAAACGGGTATTCCCAGAACGGTGAACAACTGCGATACGACAGATTTTCCGCTTCCTATTCCTCCCGTTATACCAATTTTCAGCATATAGAGTTTACTTTTGTTCGAAGATAAATTCAACCTCTGTCGGCGATATCACCAAGTTTTGAACATGATCGGGAGTAGAAGTTATACGCAAGGAAATATTCGGCTCTTTCAAATCTTTCAATTCATTATAATCAAACTCTACCGAAAAGTCATTCTCCGTAACCGAAGCATATTTAGATAAACCTATCAGAAACGATATTTTAACTGTCGATGGGAAAAACTTTACAGTTAAATCATCGGGCAAGTTATGGCATGTTATAGGAACGACGACATCTTTCTGCGTATATTTGTCTATGGGTACAGTCACGTTTATTTTATTCGGAGTGAATTTTACATTATGTATTTTCCGAATATCATATATCAAAGGATCTTTCGAACTAAAATTATTGGCTGTATCATTAACGGTATAAGCATAATCAAGTTTATTCAATACATCTTTCGATCCGTAAGCCATTACGGAATCGGGCGTTACGGATATATCGCCGTTAAGCAGATATCCCGAAGCCAGAAAAATCTGCCCGTCAAATATGACAGGAATCTTTTTCTTCTCTAAAGTCGTATGATAGAATAAAATATTTCCCGGTGAATAGCCGATTAGTTCGGAAGATGTAAAAAGTTCGCTCCTTATAATCTGCTCTAAAGACGAGCCCTGCAGATTCTTGCCCGGCAAATGTTTTATAACATCGGCTACATCGATAGAGATAGTATCTTTTCTTTTAGTGAAAAAATATTTGAACATCGTATATCCGTTATCTTTGATTGTAACCCTCAAAACATTTGGCAATTCATTCTCGAAAATAACATTTTCAGGGATAGAGGTATATTTAACGGGAATATTAAAAGTAGAATTAAAATTCTGGTTATAAATCTGTAAAAACCAAAACATTGCGGACAATAAAACACAAAAAGAAAAAACCAGAATCTTTTTCCACGGAGTTTTCTTCCATACGATTCTGGCTTTATCCAATATATTATGAAACTCTTTTTCAGTCATCGAGAATCATATAGTTAATTGTTTTTTCAGGATTTCGCAACATCTTCTGCTGCCGCATATACCGATCCTTTTTCGATTTTAATTTTAACACCGTCGGAAATTTCAACAATAAAGTATGTATCGCCAGCTTCTTTAATGCGTCCGTGAACGCCACCTGCAGTAACTACTTTATCTCCGACTTTCATTGCTTCGCGAGCTTCACGAATAGCTTTTTGTTTTTTCTGTTGCGGACGGATCATGAAAAAATAAAAGATTGCTATGATGGCAACCATCATTATTATCATCTCATAACCACCGCCTTTTGCCTGTAATAGAATACTTAATAAATTCATAACTGTATGATATTTCTAAATTTTATATATTTACTTCAAAGATAATCTTTTATTAGCTAAACAGAAAACTAAATTTATTAACAAATGCTTATTTTATTAACCTTTTTTCTTCTCTAAACTTATTAACAATCGAATCGAGCAATCCGTTTACAAAAGACGCGCTTTTTTCCGTGCTGTATCCTTTTGCAATATCAATATATTCGTTCAGTGTAACATTGACAGGTATCGACGGGAAATTCAGCAACTCCGCAATAGCTGCCTGTATAATGATCTGATCGATGAACGCAATTCTTTCCGATTCCCAGTTTTTGGCAAAATCAGAAATTATTTCCCTGTATTCCTTTCCGTTAAACAAAGTTTCTTTAAGCAGTTTTTTGGCAAAATCGTGATCCTCCTGATCCTTAAACATCGGCATCAACGGCTGTTGTGAAGAGCTGTCCTTATCGAACATTTTTATTGTTTTCACGACGAAAGACAATGTTATGTCTATATCATCATTCCAAAAAAGGTTTTCGTCTTCCAAAAAATTGTATAACTCTTCGTTTGTCGCTAAAATAAACTTCACAATTTTACGCCAAAACTCACGGTCGTTTGCATAAGTGGATTTAACTTCTATATACCCTGAATATATGTCGGATGACAAAATTTCAGATAGAATGTCTTTCAACAGGTTTTCACTGTTATTCCACGAAAACGGTCTGTTTTTCAGATGTTCATTGAGGGTATTATTATCTCTTAATTGTTTGATAAATCTGTTTCTCAACAGTTTAGTGTTAGGATTCATATCTTCTTCGGTCGGGAGTAATTTGGATTTGGCTGCATCCACGCGACGCCCATACAAATCCGTCAGTTCAACCAAAAGTTGTAAAAAATAAAAATACAAGTCGTACGTTTTTTCAAAACTATGCTGAAGTTCCGATTCAGCTTTCCTTATATTTCCATCCTGATTCTGATAATACGAATAAAGAACCTGAATAACCCTAATACGAATAAGAACGCGATTTATCATTTTTCTGAGAAAATAATTTGAGAGTGCAAAGATAATATTTTAATTCATTTTCACAGCATCAAATGTTTTCAAAGCTTATTACAAAGCTTCTTTAACGGCAGAATAAAAGCTCTTCCATACATCTAATCGAGGAGGATATTCTTTCATATATGTCTTGTTGTCTATAATATTCATCAATTCTTTAGCTTCTTTTACATTATCATTTTCCAAACATAAAGAAATCCTTTGAAGTATGTATATCCTGACACTGTCTAATATAGCTAACTCCTCTTTACTGTTAGGATTGACATGTTTCAGGCACGCTAACAACGGCGATAGTTTTTCTTTAAATTCTTCAGAGGATAATGGAGGAAGATTGTTATAGTTTATCCTGTCCAGAATAACAATCCTCTGCAGGTAGTCCTTCAGTCCAATTTGCATACCATAATCATAACCATATGTAAAATAGACTTCGCTTTTAAAAGCATTCGTCACCAGCATATTCAAAAAAAGCCTTTCGTTTCTCAACAAATAATCGGGATATAAAGCTGAGCGAACCAACCACGAGAAATCTTTGCCTGTCGGTGTTTTCACCGAAACATTCAAACCCGGCCACGGACAATGTCCCAATGTATCCCGCTGTAAGGGAGGAAAACCAAAGCCAATTATTTTATCCTCTTCCAGCTTTTGCGGATACCATTTGGTAAATAACAAGTTTATGTCAATAACCTTCACATCTGTCCTGTATTTATCCACAGTCTGCAAATACCATAAAGGCAAAGTACTGGCATCGCCCGAACTCATCAGAATAGAGTTTGGTGGACAGACATCGAGCATATAACGCCCTATTGCCAGATAGTAATCGCTGAAGGCACCTCTTTTACGCCCTTCCTTACATGCCCACACGGCAGAATCAGGCTTGCTATTCGCCCAATAATTCATGGACTGGGTACCCCATTCACCTGTCAGTTTAGTATAAGGATCGAGCATTATATACTCCCCTGTATAATTAGGCATTATGCGATTCACTGTTTCGAATTGTTCGCTTGCCTTCATCGTCAGTTCCAGATTCATCCGGTTTATATCCTTACCGTCAAAAGAATTCTGTCGGCTGTATGCATACCCTAAAAAATAATGTGCTTCGGCATCGTCAGGATTCAGGCTGACTGCTTTTTCCAGAAATTCAATAGCCGGCAGATAACCTTTTTCTCCGCCTTCATAAAATGCGGATTTACCTTTTTGTAAGCATTGCGAAAAATCATCACTTTGTGCCAAGCATGAGATGCACAACGCAGAAAGAAAGATCAAAGCATATATTTTTCTCATTGTCGTTCTGTAAAATAAACCTCAAATATAACCATTAAATAATAGAAGTTACGACAGTATTTTTTATATTTTTGTAAACTGAAAAATCATTAAAGACAAAACAGTATAAATGAGCGATCAGAGGTATAACAAAAGAGGAGTTTCAGCCTCGAAAGAAGATGTGCACAATGCTATAAAAAACACCGACAAAGGCATCTTTCCCAATGCTTTTTGTAAAATAATCCCGGACATTCTGGGCGGCGATCCCGACTATTGCAATATTATGCATGCCGACGGAGCTGGCACAAAATCGTCACTGGCATACGTTTATTGGAAAGAAACAGGAGATATTTCTGTCTGGAAAGGCATTGCACAAGATGCACTGATTATGAATATAGATGATTTGTTGTGTGTCGGAGCTACCGATAATATCCTGCTATCCTCTACAATAGGACGAAACAAAAACCTGATTTCGGGCGATGTTATCTCCGCAATAATAAACGGAACCAACGAACTATGCGAAGAACTAAGATCGTTAGGCGTAAATATCTATCCGACAGGAGGAGAAACAGCAGATGTCGGGGATTTAGTCCGTACGATAATAGTCGACAGCACTGTTGCTTGTCGCATGAAAAGAAGCGATGTCATTACAAATGAAAAAATACAGGCAGGCGACGTAATCGTAGGGCTTTCGTCATCGGGACAGGCTACTTATGAACACGAGTATAACGGTGGAATGGGCAGCAACGGACTGACATCTGCCCGCCACGATGTTTTCGCCAAATACCTTGCAGCGAAATACCCTGAAAGTTACGACAACAATATACCCGAAGAACTGATATATTCAGGCAACATGAAGTTGACTGATACGATTAAAGAGCTTGGTATTGACGCAGGAAAACTCGTTCTTTCCCCTACCCGAACTTATGCGCCTGTCATAAAAACCATTCTTGATAAACACAGGCAAAACGTTCACGGATTGATTCATTGTTCGGGAGGCGCGCAAACCAAAATACTGCACTTCGTAAAGAACCTGAGAATCGTGAAAAATAACATGTTTCCCGTTCCCCCGTTGTTTAAACTGATACAAGAACAATCCGGCACAGACTGGGCGGAAATGTATAAAGTGTTTAATATGGGACACCGCATGGAAATATATTTACCGCAAGAATTTGCAGATGAAATTATCGGTATATCCAAATCTTTCGGAATCGACGCAAAAGTTATAGGACATGTCGAAAATTCAGATAAGACAGAATTGACAATAGAAAGCGAATTCGGAAATTTCTTTTATTGATAATTAATAAAATTATATTTAATTTTACTTTCAATTACGTAACATATATAAACTTTAAAGACTATGAGTGAAAATTTTCAAGTGCAGGATTCGTTCCAACAAGATCAGCCGATGATGCCCAACAACAATATGCCTCTGGCTATTATAGGAACAATAATAGGATTATGCGGACCTTGCTGTATATTAGGACTGGTTATCGGTATAGTCGCGATAGTGAATGCCTCTAACGTGAAAAGCAAATATTCAATGGGCGATTATGCAGGTGCTGAGAGTTCGGCAAAAAAACGCGAAGATACTTTCTTATATTGCTATCGTGTTAGGTATTATCGGAATTATTATCACCATAATACAAATACAAATGCACGGCGGTATCGACGGATATATGGATTATATCAAATCTATAACAGGACAATACTGATCAAACCGTATATCAACAATTACATTTATAATTTTGGAAGGTATTTGATCCGAATACCTTCCTTTTTTGATTATGAAAAAAATACTTTCTGCTTGCTGTCGCTATTCTCATTCCTGTGCTCATTATTGTATTTTACTATAAATTCTATAATGAAGAAGGAATGTTAAGCGTACAGTGCGGATTTCATCTACTTACAGGGCTTCAATGCCCGGGATGCGGAGGACAAAGGGCTTTTCATCACATATTACACGGTGAAGTATTAACCGCATTACGATATAATTCAGTTCTGGTGTTGGGGCTTCCCTTTTTAGCATATATGTATTATGTCATCGTTCAGGTACATATCCTGAAAAGCAATAAATTCAATAACAGTTTCATCTATTCGGCGAAATTCGGATATACTGTTTTAGTTGTTTTAGCCGTATTTTGGATCATTCGCAACATACCGATAATGCCATTTATTTATCTGTCTCCTCCGTCATAATGCAAAAATTAATGTTATCTTGTGAAGAATTGAAAAATATAATAATATGGATGATCTGATTACAAAACTCGAAACAGAAGCTGGGCTTACCCACGAACAAGCCATAAAAGTAATTTCAGTTATGAAAGACTATATGGACAACGAAGGAATGGATGTAGATTGGGAAAAATTCTTTAAAGGAAAGTATAAAGAATTTCTGAGTAAAACCAAGGCTTTCTATAATAACTATACGCAACATGCCGAAGATTACTCTTACAAAATAGCGGACAAAGTTGAAGATATGGCGATACAGGCAAAACGAACAGCCAGAGACATATCGAAGAAAGCTTCCGATTTGCTGAAAAATGAAGAATAAAAAAGGCTTAGAAATTTCTAAGCCTTTTTTATTTATATCAATGTAAATGTTATGCCGTTTCTTTTTTTGCTTTCAATGATGAATAAGCCAGATAAACAATAATAACGATATACATAACCAAAGCCAGTATTTCAGACCACATATTGTTAGCCCAATCCTTATTAATCAGATTTATTCCGCCAAACCTCATTACCGCGCTGACAACACCCATAAGCGCACCGCCCGCTATGAAACCCGAGGCAAGCAATGTCCCTTTTTCGACGCGTGCGTTATTCAGTTCCTTATCTTTGCTTCGGCTGCCGACATACCAACTTATTGCACCACCTATCAATAACGGAATATTCAGTTCGAGAGGAATAAACATCCCCAGAGCGAAAGCCAATGCGGGGACTTTAAAGAAAGTCAACAGCAAAGCAATCAGTGCTCCTATGGCATACAACACCCACGGAGCGCCTGCACCCATCATCAAAGGTTCGATAACCGCAGCCATTGCATTGGCTTGAGGAGCAACCAAAGCATCCTCTCCCGTAAAACCGTAAGTTTTGTTCAAAATAAGAATAACACCACCGACAGTAGCAGCGGAAACCAAAGTTCCCAAGAATTTCCACGATTCCTGTTTTTTAGGAGTAGATCCCAGCCAATACCCTATCTTAAGATCGGTAATGAACCCTCCTGCCATTGACAAAGCCGTACAGACGACTCCGCCGATAATCAGGGCGGCTACCATGCCCGACGTTCCTTTCAACCCGACCGCAACCATAACAACGGAAGCCAAAATAAGAGTCATCAACGTCATTCCCGAAACAGGATTCGTTCCTACAATAGCGATTGCATTAGCGGCAACGGTTGTGAACAAAAACGCAATGACCGCTACAACCAAAATTCCGACTACGGCATACAGCAAATTATGAATTACTCCGAAATAGAAAAAGATAAACGTAACGATCAAAGCTACAATAACCCCGATTGAAATTATCTTCATCGGAATATCGCGCTGCGTACGCTTATCTATTTGCTTGGTTTCTTTATTTCCGCCTTTCAGTTCTTTCGACGCCAATCCTATCGCACCTTTAATGATGCTCCATGATTTAACGATACCGATGATACCTGCCATCGCAATACCGCCGATACCGATATGACGTGCAAAATCAGTAAATATGGTTTCGGGAGCCATTGCAGATATGTTTCCTGCAAAAGTAGGGTTTAAAACTTGCAACAGGGAATCTCCCAAAAATGGCAATAAAGGAACTATTATGAACCATACCAATACCGAACCTGCACAAATTATAGCCGCATATTTCAAACCGACAATAAAACCAAGCCCTAAAACAGCTGCTCCGACATTAACTTTAAAAACAACCTTCGCTTTATCGGCAAGCTCCGCACCGTAAGGCAAAACACGCGACGTAAAAGTTTCAGACCAAGCCCCGAATGTAGCAATGACGAAATCGTAGATACCGCCAATCAAACCTGCTATGATAAGAGGTTTTGCCTGTCCGCCGCCTTTTTCGCCCGAAACGAGCACCTGAGTCGTTGCGGTAGCTTCGGGAAAAGGATATTTTCCGTGCATGTCCGACACAAAATATTTTCGGAATGGAATCAGAAACAGAATACCTAAAACTCCTCCCAACAATGAACTGAAAAACACCTGCATGAAATCTACGGTTATCTCAGGATATTTTGCCTGAAGAATGTATAAAGCAGGCAATGTGAAAATCGCACCCGCAACTATAACTCCGCTGCTTGCTCCTATGGACTGAATTATGACATTCTCGCCCAAAGCATTTTTACGTTTAAAGGCAGTGGATAGTCCGACAGCAATAATCGCAATCGGAATGGCAGCTTCAAATACCTGCCCGACTTTTAGTCCCAAATAGGCAGCTGCGGCACTGAACAAAATTGCCATTAACACTCCCCACACAATCGACCATGGCGTAACTTCCCTGTATTGTTTATTGGGAGACATTATCGGTTTGTATTCTTCGCCTTCTTTCAGCTCCCTGAAGGCATTGTCAGGTAAGCCTGTTACCTTATCTTCTTCGTCATTTTTCACGTGCTTTCGTTTTTATCAGGTTATAAATAAATTGTTTCAATACTTATGATTTTGCAAATCTACATTTTTCATCGTTTTAAAACAACTAAACAAAAAAAAGCCTTTATTCGGAATAAAAGCTTTTTTATACTATCTTATTTTTATAATAATGTAAATCATTATTCAGATTCTACAATTATATCGAGATGAGCAAGCAATCCTTTTAATTCTCTTTCGGAGAAAATCGCTTTTTTTTATCCTGTTTTGATTCGGATTAATGCAAAAATCATACGATGTAGAAAAATCTGCTTTTTCCAGATTTGTTTCATGAAATGATGTTCGCATAAGATTACATTTCTTAAATTCAGATAAAGCTATGTCTGCCGAATCAAAATAAGTTTCTTCCATTTGACATTCATCGAATACAATACTACGCAATTTGACTCCAATAAACGAGGCATAATTCAAGATTGTTTTCTCAAAACGAAATGAATTAGAAACCCGGCTAATACCCGAAAAATCTGCTCCTATCATTTTACACTCGACAAAATTTACATTCTGTAAGCTTGATAAGAATTTGACCATAGTAAAATTACACTTCCTAAAAAGACAATTATTAAAACATGTTTCTGCAATTTTCATATTCGAAAAATCGCAATTCTCGAACGAGCAATCATAATAGTCTTCTTCTAACCCGGTTATATTGAAATTAATTTTTTCAATTTTTTCATTTTCCTTCATGCACAAGTTCTATGATTTCCATTCCTTTCAGAATAGCCTGTTCATTCATTGGCAGAAGTTTATGATGCCTTTCGGGCAAAGATTTTTTCAATCCTTTCATTACATTTTCGAGTTTTACCATAGGGCAAACTTTCAACAATCCACCCAGAACGATCATATTGAATGCTTTGGAGTTTTTCATCTCTGTCGCAGCATCTACCGCTTTTATTTTGTAAACGGCAATATCTTTTCTATGTGGTTCATGAATGATGCCGTTAGGATCGTAAATAAGAATGCCGCCCGGTTTTACCTGCGTTTCGAATTTTTCCAGCGACGGCTGATTCAGAATAATTGCAATATCAAATTCATTAATGACAGGAGAACTTATCGGCGTATCGCTCAGAATAACCGACACGTTTGCCGTTCCACCCCGTTGTTCAGGTCCGTAAGAAGGAAACCAAGTAACTTCCTTATCTTCCATGAGTCCTGAATAGGCAAGTATTTTACCCATTGATAAAACACCTTGTCCGCCAAAACCTGCTATAATTATTTCGTAAGTCATATCTTTCTGTTTGCGTTTTTCAAATATTTTTCAAATCGCCTAACGGATAGGCAGGAAACATATTTTCCACCATCCATTCGTTCGCTGCGGCAGGCGTCATTTTCCAGCCTGCATTGCAAGTGGAAACTATTTCTACAATAGACGTTCCTTTATTCTGCATCGAATTTTCAAAAGCGAGTTTAATCATTTTCCGCGCCTTTTTCACTGCACCGGCAGTATGTACGCTTTGTCTTGTGGCAAGACAAACGCCGTCTAACTGAGCAAGAAGATTCAATATCTTCAGGGGATAACCTTCCAGACGAATATCACGCCCGTTAGGCGTAGTAGAAGTTTTCATGGCAGGCAAGGTAGTCGGAGCCATTTGTCCTCCCGTCATCCCGTATATTCCGTTATTTATAAATATAATGGCTATGTTTTCGCCTCTGTTGGCGGCATGTATGGTTTCACTCGTACCTATTGCAGCCAGATCGCCGTCTCCCTGATATGTAAATACAAGTTTATCGGGACAAAGGCGTTTTGCCGCAGTAGCCAATGCAGGTGCACGTCCATGTGCAGCTTCCTGCCAGTCAACATCTATATAATTATATGCGAATACTGCACAACCGACAGGCGCAATGGCTATTGTCTTTTCACGGAGTCCCATTTCTCCGATTATATCGGCGACTAATTTGTGGACAACACCATGAGAACAACCCGGACAATAATGCATTGTCGTATCGTTCATCAACTCCGGTTTTGCGTAAACCAGATTATCGGGATTTATGATATCTAAATTACTCATGACTTATTACTTTTTTGATTTCTCTCTTAAAGATTAAATTTTTCCTTAAGCGCTTTAACAACTTCATTAGGAGTAGGAACTATTCCGCCTAAACGACCGAAATGTTCGACTCTCACCTTTCCGTTCATTGCCAGACGTACATCTTCAACCATTTGCCCGGCATTCATTTCTACCGTCAGAACACCTTTAACTTTATCGCCATATTTTCCTATCGCTTCGTAAGGAAAAGGCCAAAGGGTGATCGGGCGTATAATGCCAACTTTTATGCCTTCGTTGCGAGCCAGATCCATAGCTTTTTGTGAAATACGGGCGGCTGAACCGAACGCTACCAATATATAGTCGGCGTCTTCGCAATTGATCTCGTCATACATAACGAGTTCTTCCTCTATTTTCTTATATTTATTTTGGAAACGAATATTATTCTGTTCCATTATGTGAGAATCCAATTCCAATGAAGTAATGATATTCGGCTTTCTGTCATTTGGTTTTCCCAACGTTGCCCAAGGACACTGTTTTCTTATTTCATCTTCTGTCCTTCTCCTTTTAAATTCGGGCAATGTTACCTTTTCCATCATCTGTCCGATAACGCCGTCAGTCAGAATCATTGCAGGATTCCTGTACTTAAAAGCAAGATCGAAACCCAACTGCACAAAATCCACCATTTCCTGCACGGAATAAGGCGCTAAGGTTATCAACCGATAATCTCCGTGTCCGCCGCCTTTTACAGTCTGAAAATAATCCGCCTGCGATGGCTGTATTGTACCAAGCCCGGGACCTCCCCGCATAACGTTTACCAACAAACAAGGGAGTTCCGCTCCGGCCAGATAGGAAACACCTTCCTGCATAAGGCTCACGCCGGGACTTGAGGAGGATGTCATCACAGCTTTTCCGCAGGCTGCACCTCCATACACCATATTTATAGATGCCGTTTCGCTTTCTGCCTGCAAAACAACCATGCCCGTCGTAGTCCAAGGAGCTTCCTCCATTAATGTTTCCAGAATTTCCGATTGAGGAGTAATGGGGTAACCGAAATAACCGTCCGTTCCATAACGAATAGCAGCATGAGCTATTGCTTCGTTACCCTTCATTAAAAATATTTCTTTTGACATACTTAGTTGATTTTAATATTAAAGACAATACATACTTAAAGATATATACGCCTTATGATATTTTCTTTCTATAAACAGTAATACATGCGTCCGGACATACATATCCGCAATTCGTACAACCAATACATTCATCGGGGTTTTTCATGTACGCGTAATGATAACCTTTGTCGTTGACTTCTTTAGGCTGCAGTTCCAACACATCACAAGGACAGGCAACCACGCATAAGTTGCACCCTTTGCACCGATCTGTATTAACAACGACAGCTCCTATTACTTTTGCCATATTTACAATGTATTAATAGTTACTTTTGATGATCCTTTTATTCATTACATATACCACAAAGTTATAATAATTTGTCACATTTATCTTACATAATATGTATAAATTCGTTAATCGCCTGTAACATTATTATAAAACCTATTTAAAAACAATGTAATAAAGTCAATATTTAAAGGTTTATTAACAGCATATATATTAAAAATGCACTATCTTTAAAAGCAAAGTATAAATAAAACAGGCTAACCGAAAAAACAATAAAAATCATTTTATTATCATATTTGAGTAAAAAATCATTTTATAAGCTTTCATATTGGGAAGAATAACATATAAACGAACATACATAATTACATTTTCTCATAAAAAGCAGAGAATAACAAAAAAAAGAGAAATATATCCGACAAATAAAAAATGCTAAAAAACAACACATAAACAATTATTATGACATATATATTTTATATATTTGCACAATATTGCTAATTGGGGTTTACAATATGAATATTTATTGAAAACTAAAATGATCAAAACACCTTAGAAAACTATCATGGAAAAGAAGCGATTTATATCTGAAATCAGCTCTGAATTAGGCATTAACGTCAATCGTTGCTATCAATGCGGAAAATGCTCGGCAGGATGTGCCGTTTCGGACGAAATGGATTATCCGCCAAGCATGGTAATGCGAATGCTGCAAACCAATGACGAGAAAAACTACAATAAGTTATTAAAATCCGAATCGATCTGGCTTTGCGTTTCTTGTCAGAATTGTCTGACAAGATGCCCGATGCAGATCGATATTCCTCAACTCATGGATTATATGCGTGAAAAAGCGCTCGAAAACAATGATGTCAACAAAAAATCAAAGGACATCGTGGCATTTCACAAAGCGTTTCTCGATTCCGTTAAACATACAGGACGCCTTTATGAAATCGGATTGGTAGCAGGGTACAAAATGCGGACAATGCACCTGATGCAGGACGTAAACGTTGCCCCGAAAATGTTCGCAAAAGGAAAACTTCCTTTAATACCTGAAATCGTAAAAAATAAAAAACAAATAAATACCATCTTCAAAGAAACGAAAGAAGTTTAAAGATAAAACTTAAAACGAATATCGTTTTTTGGAACATGAAAAATAAGATCAACTGAATATGAAGATTGGATTTTATCCGGGCTGTTCGCTGAAAGGAACCTCTTCAGAATACGCCCAATCGACACTGGCACTGGCAAAAGCATTCAATATTGAACTAACCGAGATTGAAGACTGGAACTGCTGCGGTGCAACGGCTGCCCATAACCTTAACCACGAATTGGCAACCGCACTCCCCGCGAGGATTCTTGCCCTTGCCGAAAAGCAAGGATTAACGGAAATTGTAGTGCCTTGTGCAGCCTGTTATAACAGGCTCAGTGTTTGTCAGCATGAATTGAACGAAAACAAGGAGTTAAAAAATAAAGTCACCGAAATACTGCAAATGCCGCTAAGCGGAAAGATACAGATTCTGAACGTGATGCAATTCATCGAGAAATATATTGCCGACAAGATTGAAGAAAAAGTAGTAGTTCCGTTCCAGCACAAAGTAGTATGTTATTATGGCTGTTTGTTGGTACGTCCGCACGATGTCTTAAAATTCGATCGGTTGGAAGACCCTCAATCAATGGATGAACTGATGCGTAAAATCGGAGCAGAGTCGATGGATTGGGGATACAAAACCGAATGTTGTGGCGCAGGATTTTCTGTTTCACGGACAGACATAGTCGGAAAACTTTCGGGTAAAATCGTAAAAGACGCTTCGGACAGAGGAGCCGAAGCCATTATAGTAGCCTGTCCGATGTGCCAATCCAATCTCGATATGCGGCGTCCTCAAATCAACAGTTATCTCAAAACCGAGATAAAAACACCTGTCATGTATATCACTCAGGCAATCGGACTTGCCGCCGGTGTAAGCAAAGAAGAATTGGGCATCAAGAAACTGTTTGTTGTGCCTTCGTTTGTATAAAATATTGAAAGGAATACAGTTATGTCAAAAATAGGAGTATTTGTCTGCCATTGCGGCGAAAACATAAGTGCCACGGTAGATTGCGAAAGGGTAGCAAAAGAAGCGTCCGAGATAGAAGGCGTAGAAGTTTCGGTGGATTATAAATATATGTGTTCCGAGCCGGGACAAGCAATGATAAAAGAAGCCATTAAGGAAAAAGGGTTGGACGGCGTTGTCGTTGCCGCATGCTCGCCGCGAATGCATGAGCCGACTTTCCGAAAAGCATGCGCCGAAGCAGGGCTGAATCCTTTTATGTGCGAAATATCCAATATTCGCGAACATTGTTCGTGGGTACACGAAAAGGGAGATGAAACGACAGAAAAAGCACTCGATCTCGTTCGCATGCTTGTCGAGAAAACGAAACGCGACAAACCCCTCAACCCCATTAAAGTTCCCATTACCAAAAAGGCACTTGTTGTTGGCGGAGGTATCGCAGGAATACAGGCTGCGCTGGATATAGCCAACGCGGGGCAAAAGGTAATCCTTGTAGAACGCGATCCTTCTATCGGAGGGCACATGTCGCAACTTTCCGAAACCTTCCCCACCCTCGACTGTTCGCAATGTATCCTAACGCCCCGAATGGTTGAAGTGGCACAACATCCGAATATCACGCTCCATACCTACGCCGAATTAGAAAAGCTTGAAGGCTTTATCGGCAATTTCAAGGCGACAATAAGGCTTAAAGCCAAAAGCGTAGACTTCAGCTTGTGTACAGGATGTGGCGCATGTACTACAAAATGCCCGAGCAAGAAAATACCAAGTGAATTTAACGAAGGCTTAGGCTTGCGTACTGCTATATATACGCCTTTTCCGCAGGCAGTTCCAAACAAACCCGTAATAGACAGAAACAACTGCCGATATTATCAGACAGGGAAATGTAAAGTCTGTCAAAAAATATGCCCGACAGGTGCTATCGAGTTCGATAAAGAAGACGAATTCATAACCGAAGATATAGGAGCCGTTGTTTTGGCAACAGGTTTTAATGTACTGAAACCTGATTTCTTTCCTGAATATGGATACGGAAAATATCCCGACGTCATCACAGGCTTACAGTTTGAACGCCTTGCGTCCGCATCAGGACCTACTATGGGCGAAATAAGGCGTCCTTCCGACGGAACGATCCCTAAAAAAATAGTATTCATCGCCTGTGCCGGTTCGCGCGATCCTGCAAAGGGTATCCCCTACTGTTCCAAAATATGTTGTATGTACACGGCTAAGCATGCCATGCTTTATCAGCATAAAGTCCACGACGGCGAATCGTATGTATTCTATATGGATATACGGGCGGGTGGAAAGAATTATGAAGAATTCGTACGCCGCGCCATCGAAGAAGACGGAGCAAACTATGTTCGCGGACGTGTGGCACGGGTTTACGAAAAAGACGGCAAACTAATAGTAAAAGGAGTGGATACGTTAATGGGCGCAACGCCTGTTGAAATAGAAGCGGATATGGTTGTATTGGCAAGCGCAGGAGTATCAAACTGCGGAGCGGAAGAACTCGCTCAGAAAATGCACGTATCATACGATCCTTATAAATTCTTTGCGGAAGCCCATCCTAAACTGAAACCCGTCGAAACCAATACTGCAGGAATCTATCTATGCGGAGCATGCCAAGCGCCGAAGGATATACCCGATACGGTTGCCACCGCTTCGGGCGCAGCTGCTAAAATAATCGGGTTATTCTCGAACAGTGAACTGACACGCGAACCGACTATTGCTGTCGTAAACCGAATACCGGGACACGATGTTTCTACCTGTGTCGGCTGCTTCCTCTGCCAAACTGCATGCCCATATCAGGCTATCGAGGCAGAAGAAATCAAAGACAGGAACGGAAACCTCATTAAAACGGTTGCGAAAGTCAATCCGGGATTGTGTCAAGGATGCGGTACATGCGTATCGTTCTGCCGATCCAAATCGATCGACATGCAGGGATTCTCAAACGAACAAATGTATGCAGAGGTAATGGCTGCATTGGAAGCGTAAAATCAATATAAACTATGGAGAAAGAATTTGAACCTAAAATACTGGCATTCGTTTGCAACTGGTGTACTTATGCAGGTGCAGACCTGACAGGAACGAGCCGGATGAAATATGCCACAAACGTAAAAATCGTACGTTTTCCCTGTACGGGACGCATAGATTTTATGCTATTGCTGAAAGCCTTTGCAGAAGGCTCGGACGGAATAATCGTTTCGGGATGCCACCCGAACGATTGCCACTATACGTCGGGTAACTTTCATGCGCGCCGACGCTGGATATTATTCCGCAGCCTGCTCGATTTCTTAGGAATCGAAGTACGTCGCATCCAATTTTCATGGGTATCTGCCGCCGAAGGCGCTAAATGGGCTGAAATAGTAAACCAAACAGTCGCGGATATTCGCGAGCTTGGTCCGTATATGGAATACCGCAAAGCAGCAGAATTTATTACAAATAATGAAAAAGAATTATCCAAAGAGCTCGAACAGCCTAAAGAAACGGAGGTAAGCAATGGATGAATTGAGACTGAAAGCCAAAGAGCTCTTCGATAAGGGGAGATATAGATATTTTCGTCGGATACGAAGAAGGCACACGCAATCCTCGTCCGTTTTTCGCGAAAAATACAATGATTGTTCCAAACTCGTATTTAACGACAAATGTTCGGGTAATCTGGCAGTTTACTTAACACGGAAGGATCTGGTAGGTGGAAAGCGTGTCGGAATATCGGCTTCGTACTATGCGTTGAAAAGCATTACGCAACTATTTGACGAAAACCAGTTAAAAGAAGAAAACCTGAAAATATTCGGTTTGTCGGAAGACGGTAAACTGACGCTTTTTGATTCGGTTGCGAATATCAGCACATTTCTGAAAACAGCTACGCCTCCTGCCAAGCAAAAAGACGACGAACTGATCGCAGAACTGGACAAAATGTCTCAACAGGAACGCTGGGAGTTTTGGTCTGACGAATTATCAAAGTGTTTTAAATGTTATGCCTGCCGGGCAGCCTGCCCTATGTGTTATTGCACAAAGTGCATTGTAGAAGTCAACCGTCCGCAATGGATATCACCTTGGTCAACCACTTTGAGCAACATAGAGTGGCAGATCAACAGAGTGATGCACATGGCAGGACGCTGTTCCGATTGCGGAACTTGCGGAAGCGTTTGCCCCGTAGGTATTCCCCTTGCATTTGCTCACGCATAAAATGTTTGAAACAGTAAATATGAATTTCGGAGAACAGGATGAAGCCAACGGCAATGTTTTGTCAACATTCAAACCCGAAGATAAAGAAACATTTATACTATAATCGGCAATGGAAATAGAAAGAAATACATATCGAAAGAAAATCTGAACAAGTTGCTGGAAAATATATTAAATGACGGCAAACAGATTTACGCTCCGATTGCTAAAGGCGGTAAAACTGATTTTAAAAACATAAAATCAGTGAATGAAATATCGATGGATCATATCCAAACAACCCAGTCGGCAAAAGCCATTGCTTTTCCTAAAAGCGAAAAGTTGTTTTCATATAAGAAAACCAAAAGTGATGTGGAATTACAGGATTATGATCCGGCAACAATCTCCGAAACGGTTGTTTTCGGCATTCATCCATGCGATGCGGCAGGATTTAAACCCCTGAGCAGTATCTTCAACTGGGATACAAAAGATTTACCTTTCAACGAGCATATGAAACGCACGACACTGATTGCCGTTAGTTGCAGCCAGTGTGACGAGTATTGTTTCTGTACGTCTGTAAATGGAAGCCCGGGAAATACGGAAGGCAGCGACATTTTACTTACTGATATCAAAAACGGATATTTGGCTGAAATTATTACAGAAAAAGGCAAAGAATTGCAGGAAAAATATAATAACCTGTTCGAAGATGCGCCTGAGGTAAACAAAGAGGAATTTCTGGCAAAAGTGGAACAAAAATTCAGTTTAGAAGACTTACAACAGAAAATATCGAAAATGTTTGAAAGCGAAGTATGGAAACAGCAAGCCGAACGTTGCGTAGGTTGCGGAGCGTGTGCTTTCGTCTGCCCTACTTGTGCTTGTTTCGATATACAGGAAAACGCCAAAGGCAGTTCGGGCGAAAGAATACGTTGCTGGGACTCATGCGGCTTTTCTCTCTTTACTCTTCATACTTCAGGGCACAATCCGCGCGAGATTCAAAGCCAGCGATGGAGACAAAGGTTGCTGCATAAATTTTCTTATATGCCCGAACGGTTGTCGACACATGGTTGCACAGGATGTGGACGCTGTTCCAGAGCTTGCCCTGTGGATATGAATTTATCTGAACACCTGACAGAAATTGCAGAGTTATAATTTTCCCTAAATTGTAAAATACATGGACAAATCAAATATATATCTTCCGTACCTGATGACTATCGAGAAAATAACTCAGGAAGCACCGGGTGTGAGAACTCTTCGGCTGAAATTTAAGAATGAGGAAGAAGCCAATAATTTTGAATTTAAAGCCGGCCAGTTTGCCGAATATTCAGCTTTCGGAGACGGCGAATGTACATTCTGTATAGCATCGTCACCTACCCGTAAAGGTTATGTCGAATGTACTTTCCGCGAAGCGGGAAAAGTTACGTCGGCGTTGTCCAAGCTCGAAGAGGGTGAGACAATGGGGTTCAGAGGCCCTTTTGGAAATACATTTCCCATAGATGAATGGAAAGGAAAAAATCTGTTGTTCATAGCCGGAGGAATCGCACTTCCGCCCATGCGATGCGTGATCTGGAATGCATTGGATACCCGTGAAGATTTCGGAAATATAAGTATATTATATGGAGCACGCTCGGTAGCCGATTTAGTTTATAAACATGAATTGAAAGAATGGGAAGATCGTCCCGATGTCAATCTTGTAACAACAGTCGACCCCGGAGGACAAACTCCTGAGTGGAAAGGAGAGGTAGGATTTACACCCGCTATTTTAGAGAAAATGAATCCTTCTTCCGAAAATACAATAGCCATTGTTTGCGGACCTCCCATCATGATAAAGCTGACATTTCCTGTTCTGGACAAACTGGGCTTCCAACCGGAAAATATTTATACAACCCTCGAAAACCGTATGAAATGTGGTGTCGGTAAATGTGGACGTTGCAACGTTGGTAAAATGTATGTTTGCAAAGACGGACCTGTGTTTTCACGGGTAGAGTTAGAGGCTCTTCCTGCTGAATATTAACGGAAGAAAAATCAATATTAAGATAAAAAGATGCCTGCAAAATAAATTTGCAGGCATCTTCTGTTATATACACGAAAGAAATAGAAAATTAAAACCATTATACTATAATTAACGTAATAATATATTATCTTTACGAGGTAAACTGTACCTGTATGAACAGGGAAAACTTCTGATATAGTTTAAATATCGGGGACAAAGTTCTAAAAAAGAACTTTTTGAAGCAGAGAAAAGAAAAATAATATATAAAATGATTTACAAATGGAATTACGCACCTCTGACAGAACAAGAAACGGAAAAAAGGGATAAGCTGACCAAACAATTGGGTATAAACCCTGTTCTTTGTCAGCTGCTTATACAGCGCGGCATTTCAACCGCAGAAGAAGCAGGTAAATTTTTTCATCCCAATTTAAAGGATTTACACGATCCTTTCTTATTACCCGATATGGATAAGGCTGTACGAAGAGTAGAAAAAGCCTTAGGAAATAAAGAACGGATTCTTGTTTATGGTGACTACGATGTGGACGGCACTACGGCTGTTGCACTTGTCTATAAATTTCTACGAAAATTTACGTCAAATATAGATTATTATATCCCCGACAGATATGACGAGGGTTACGGCATATCCGATCAGGGCATCGATTATGCTTTCGATACCGACGTAAAACTTATAATCGCATTGGACTGCGGCATTAAGGCAATCGAAAAAGTAAAATATGCCAAAAGTAGAGGGATAGATTTTATCATTTGCGATCATCACATGCCTGACGATACGTTGCCCGATGCGGTAGCTGTTGTCGACGCTAAAAGAGTTGATTCGACTTACCCATACGAACATTTGTCTGGTTGCGGCGTAGGCTTTAAACTGGCACAAGCATTTGCCCAGAATAACAGAATAAAATTTTCCGAATTGTTGGATCTTCTCGATCTGGTGGCGGTAAGCGTTGCTTCCGATATAGTCCCGATTACGGGCGAAAACAGGATATTAACGTATTACGGATTAAAACAGATAAATACGAATCCCAGTCTGGGACTGAACGGAATTATCGACATTTGCGGGCTTAAAGGCAAAAATATCACGGTCAGCGACATTGTATTTAAAATAGGTCCACGCATCAATGCCTCAGGCAGAATGATGAACGGCAAAGAAGCGGTAGATCTGTTATTGGCAGGAAGCGTGGAAGATGCCAGAGAGAAAAGCGAAAATATAGACCATTACAATGATGACAGGAGGGCTTTAGACAAAAGGATTACGGACGAGGCAAATACTTTCATTGATGAATTTGTGGATATTGCCGAGAAGAAAAGCATCGTCATATACAATGAGAACTGGCATAAAGGCGTAATCGGAATTGTTGCATCGAGGCTGACGGAAAAATATCATCGTCCTGCGGTTGTACTGACTAAGTCGAACGATATGATAACAGGATCTGCACGGTCTGTCATGGGGTTTGATGTTTACAAAGCGATAGAATCCTGCAAGGATATATTGGAAAACTTCGGCGGACACACTTATGCAGCAGGATTATCGCTGAGGGAAGAAAACCTTGCCGAATTTAAACGGAGATTCGAAGAATTATCCGTTAAAATGATTGCCCCTGAAATGATGTTGCCACAGATAAATGTTGATGCCTTGTTGCAATTTAGGGATATTGACAATAAATTTATTTCCGACCTTCTCTGTTTTGCTCCTTTCGGACCTGATAATCTAAATCCTATATTCGCGACAAAAGGCGTTATGGATTATGGCACCAGTAAACTTGTAGGAAAACAGGCTGAACACATTAAGTTGGAAATGATAGACAAAACATCGGCTCAGGTGATGCATGGCATTGCTTTCAGGTTAAAGCCCCGTTTTCCAATGATAAAAGGGCAGTCTTTCGATATATGCTATACGCTCGAAGAAAATGTACATAACGGAAAAACAAACATCCAGCTATATGTGAAAGATATTGATAAGGGACAATTATCCGATTGATCTATGACCGAGGAAGAGCCTATTTTTACATATAAAATAAAAGTCCGGGATTACGAATGCGATTCGCAAGGGATTGTTAATAATGCAATTTATCAGCATTATTACGAAATTACCCGCCATGAATTTCTGGAAAAATGCGGCGTAAATTTCTATAAGCTCCACAATGAAGGCATAGATCCTGTAGTATCGCAAGTCAATATAAAATATAAAAACTCACTTCATGGAGGTGAAGAAGTATATTGTACGGTAAACATCGAGAAAAAAGGAGTCCGATATATTTTTCATCAAAAAATAATCAGGGTTGAAGACAATAAATTATGTTCCGAAGCCGTAATAGAAGTAGTTACTCTTATAAATGGAAAATTATCCAGACCTGACTATTTTGATAAAGCGTTTGCTAAATATATATAGTAATAATCAAATTCTGATTTCACAATCAGTTTAACAACTAAACACAAACAATCAGATGAAAGGAATAATTCTGGCAGGAGGTAGTGCTACCCGATTATATCCGTTGTCAAAAGCTATTTCGAAACAGATAATGCCTGTTTTTGACAAGCCGATGATATATTATCCTTTGTCGACATTGATGCTCGCAGGGATAAAAGAAGTGTTGATCATCTCCACTCCGCGTGATTTGCCCATGTTTAAGGATCTTTTGGGAACAGGCGAAGATCTTGGGATGACGTTTGATTATGTAGTGCAGGAAACTCCCAACGGACTTGCTCAGGCTTTTGTTTTAGGAGAAAAGTTTCTGAATGGCGAAGCAGGATGCCTTATATTAGGAGACAATTTGTTTTACGGACAAAATTTTTCGGCTATGCTCAAACGTGCCGCTAATATCGGGCAGGGAGCGTGCATATTCGGATATTACGTTAAAGATCCGAGGGCTTACGGAGTAGTAGAATTTGACGACAATGGCAAAGTTATATCTTTAGAAGAAAAACCGGAAAACCCGAAATCGAACTATGCCGTTCCGGGACTTTATTTTTACGATAATACCGTTTCAGAAAAGGCAAAGCAACTAAAACCTTCGCCACGGGGAGAATATGAGATCACGGATTTAAATAAGGTTTATCTTAATGAGGGCACTTTAAAAGTCGAAACCTTCGGGCGTGGTTTTGCATGGTTGGATACAGGAAATTGCGACAGTCTGCTTGAAGCAGGCAATTTTGTTGAAACTATTCAGAAAAGGCAGGGTTTCTATATTTCATGTATTGAAGAAATTGCATGGAGAAACGGATGGATTGACAACAAACAGTTGGAAAAACTTGGGAAAAGTATGGATAAGACTGATTACGGGAAATATATTTTAAGCTTGCTTGCGTAAAACAAACCAAGATATAACACATGAATTTCATTGAACAATATATAAAAGGAGTATGGATTATCGAACCTCGCGTATTCAACGATGAGAGAGGTTATTTTATGGAAACATTCAAACAGGATGAGTTTGATAAACATATCGGAAAAGTAAATTTCGTTCAGGACAACGAATCTAAGTCTTCTCTGGGGGTATTAAGGGGACTTCATTATCAAACAGGGGAGTTTTCCCAAGCGAAGCTTGTCCGCGTCATCAAAGGCAGAGTGTTGGATGTTGCGGTAGACTTACGCAAAAGCTCCGAAACATTCGGAAAATATATTGCAGTTGAACTGACTGAGGAAAACAAAAAACAATTATTCATCCCTCGCGGATTTGCACACGGATTCCTTGTCTTAAGCGATGAAGCCGTTTTTATGTATAAAGTCGATAATATATACTCGCCTCAACACGAAACGTCTGTCATCTGGAACGATTCGGCAATCGACATAAATTGGGGTATGTCGGAAAATGAGCTCATTTTATCGCCCAAAGACAGATCAGGTAAAATATTATCAGAGGCTACTTTATTTGATTAAGTACAGAATGTCTGCCAAAAGGAAAAAATCTGTAAAAAGAACAAATAGCAAACTGACTGAACTCACAAAAAAAAATAGTTGTGACAGTCGTTCTCGGATTAGCGATTATTGTTATCTGCCTTTATCTTTTTTTCCAAATACAAGAATAATATTTCAAACGAATTTGACAGACAGGAATTTACGGTAAAAGGGGTTGACCTGTCACATCACAATCCAATTATAGACTGGGCGACAGTATCCGATCAGGACATAAGTTTCGTATATCTGAAAGCGACGGGAGGAGTTAAGCATCTCGATCGGAATTATCCATATAATTATAAATCGGCAAAATCGAACAACCTCAGAACAGGCTCTTATCATTTCTATCTCTTCGGTGTTTCGGGGAGAAAACAAGCCAGACATTTTATTAATACGGCAAAAGTTGAAACAGGAGATTTGATCCCTGCTATCGATATAGAACATTCGGGCGACAATCCGTACAGCAAAGACAGTACGTACAACAATTTAGTTATCGCCGAATTAAAGAATCTCGAGAATGCCTTGTACGAATATTATGGAGTTCGTCCTATCTTGTACACGAACAGAGAATGTTATAAGCTCTATGTTCAGAACAATTTTTCTGAAAACTATATTTGGTTGTGCGACTTAAAGAATAAACCTTCGGATATTAACAATTGGATTATCTGGCAGTTTTCGCATACAGGCAAATTAGGCGAAGTAAAAGAAAACATAGATCTGAACTATTTCAGATATTCGCATGATCAATTGAACAAAATATTGATGCCATGAAACATAACCTGATAAAATATTCGGTATTATCCCTGTTTATCCTGCTTTTCTTCACATCGTGTTTCGATGAAGATTCTTACGATAATACGAAAAGAGGAAATTTTGAAGCGTTGTGGAAAATAATGGACGAAAGATACTGCTTCTTTGAATATAAAGACGTTGACTGGCAGGAAGTACACGACAGATATGCACTTCGCGTTACGGAAGATATGACAAATGATGCACTGTTCGACATATTGGCGGAAATGCTTGCCGAAGTCAAGGACGGGCACGTAAATCTCGTGGCAAATCACAACAGGGCACGGTATTCGAAATGGTACGACGATTATCCCGACAACTTCGATGAAAAAATACAGCGTAACTACATCGGAACGGACTATCCGCAAGCCGGCGGAATGAAGTACAAAATATTTGAAAACAATATAGGATACATATATTACGGCGACTTTTCAAGCGGACTTGGCGGAGCAAACCTCGATCAGGTACTTTCGCGAATGGCAGTTTGTAAAGGAATTATTATAGACGTCAGGCATAACGGCGGCGGTATGCTTAGTAATGCGGATAAATTCGCAGAACGTTTCTTCACACAGAAAACGCTTGTCGGCTACATTATGCACAAAAAGGGAAAAGGGCATAACGACTTTTCAAAACCGTATGCCAGATATGTGGAGCCTTCGGACAGAATGAAATACCTGAAAGATGTCGTAATACTTACCAACAGAAGAAGTTACAGCGCGACGAACGATTTTGTAAACGCAATGAGCTATCTGCCCAATGTAACAATCATTGGAGACAGGACAGGCGGAGGAAGCGGATTGCCGTTAAGTTCGGAAATACCCAACGGATGGTGGGTGCGTTTTTCGGCATCGCCGATGCTAAACGCTGAAAAAAGGACAAATAGAGTTCGGTATCGATCCTGACATCAAAGTAGATATGACAAAGGAGGATATGCTGAATGGAATAGACACAATACTGGAAACAGCTTTTCAATATTTAATAAACAAATAAAACTATGAGCCCGATTATCATTTTTTTAATCATAATAGTAGTAATACTACTGTTTATTGTGAGCATTTATAACCGTTTGGTAGGATTAAAAAAACAAGGTGGAGTATGCGAACGGATCGGTTGACGCCATGTTCAAACAACGTTACGATCTTATCCCCAATCTGGTAGCTACCGTAAAGCAGTACATGGAACATGAAAGCGGTTTGCTTGAGAAACTGGTAAACCTCCGTTCCCAAAGCCAGAAACAAAATCTGACAGATGACGAGAAAATACGGTTAAACAATCAGTTGGACAAAACAATAAAGGCTTTCAACGTAACGGTAGAAAACTATCCTAACCTGAAAGCAAGCGAACAGTTCACAATGTTACAGGCATCGCTCAACGAATGTGAAGGGCAACTGGCTGCCGCACGCAGAACATACAACGCGGCTGTGATGGATTACAACAATGCCGTAGAAATGTTCCCGACAAACATCTTTGCTTCTCTGATGCACTATCCGAAAAAAGAAATGATAAACACCACGGAAGCGGAGAGGCAAACCCCGAATGTCTCCGATTTGTTCAAATAACCGAATAATTCAATCGCCCCTTTTCTTATGAATGAAGATTCATTATTGGCAGGAAGAGAAGAACGCCTCGCTTCGATCCGGAATAAGCTATCGGATGAATTGTCGTATCTCGAAGATATGCGTATCGATGTCCGTCACAGGCAACGTAACTTTATATTTGTGCTGATAGCAGGGATTGCATTGTCAATCTTTCTGTTTACAACCCTACCCTATCTTATCGTTGTTGTTATCATTGCCCTGATTATATTCTATTATTTTTATGTCAGCACAGCCAAACGGGAACTTAACGACAGATTCAGCAAAGATATCGCACCTACAATCATAAGCGAATTTTTTCCCGAAGCGTCATACGAAGGAGCTTCACATATCCATCCTTCTCACTATTGGCAGTCTCAGCTTTTCAAACATTCGGTAGACAGTTATGACGGGAAGAATCTTTTTAACGGGACATTCGGACAAACACAAATCAGATTCTCTCAACTCCACACACAATACAAAACGGAAACACGTGACAAAAACGGAAACACGCATACGACATGGCATACGATATTCGACGGAGTGTTTTTAGTAGCCGATTGCAACAAAAATTTCGATGGGAAAACTTTCGTATTGCCCGACTCGGCAGAAAAAGCGTTCGGCAGAATCGGCAAATTCATACAGGAAAAAGTCGGATCAATGGGTAAAGGAGAACTGGTGTATATGGAAAATCCTTTGTTTGAAAAACAATTTGTCGTTTATGCGAGCGATCCTGTCGAAGCCCGTTATCTTCTCACTCCTTCCATGCAGCAACATTACGTTGATTTATGGAAACACATAGAAAAAGAAAAATTGTATATTTCGTATATAGGCGGCAAAATATATATGGCGATAAGCGGAAATTTCAACTTTTTCGACACCAAAACAAGCATGTCGTTCACCGAAACCAATGCTCTGGAGTATTATGCTAAAGACTTACTGCACATTTTATCGGTAATCGAAATAATGAATCTCAATGTACGCATCTGGGGTAAATGATTTTATTATAATAAAATACGACAAAGAATGTGTTTCGTATAAATAAATTATTACCTTTGCAACCGCTAATAAATAATTATCGTATTAATTAAAAATTAACTTTAAGAAAGATGGCTACAAAGATCCGTTTACAAAGGCGAGGACGCAAGGATTATCCTTTTTATCAAATTGTCGTTGCCGACAGCAGGGCTCCACGAGATGGAAAATTTATTGAAAAGGTTGGTTCGTACAATCCGAACACAAATCCTGCTACAATAACATTAGATTTCGAAAGGGCTTTGTATTGGTTACAATGTGGTGCTCAGCCAACTGACACTACGCGTAACATTCTTTCAAACGAAGGTGTTTTGATGAAAAAGCACTTATTGGGTGGTGTTGCTAAAGGCGCATTCTCTGCCGAAGAAGCCGAAAAAAGATATGAAGCTTGGAAGGCTGACAAAGAGAAATCGACTGAAGCATTGAAAAACAAAAATGCAACTAAAGCATCTGCTGAAGAAAAAGCCCGTTTGGAAGCTGAAAAAGCTGCCAACAAAGCTAAAGCCGAAGCCGTTGCAAAGAAAAAAGCGGAAGCAGCCGTTCAGGAAGCTGAAGCTGTTGCAGAAGAAACACCCGCAGAAGAGGCTGCTACCGAAGCTCCTGTTGAAGAAGCACCTGCTGCTGCTGCGACAGAGGAAGAAGCACCAAAAGAAAACGCTGAATAATTTAAACCTAAATTTATACAGCAGAAAGCGATCTGAAATATTTCAGATCGCTTTTATTTTTTACTAAATTTGCAGAAGAAGATACAAAAGTACTATCATGAAAAAAACAGTTATTTCCACACTTTTCTTGTTCTTTATTTTTAATATAACATTTGCGGCGGAGTCCCCGATCGATAAAAAAACGACACAGGATATAAGTGATTATCTTACAACCTATGCACGCCAAGATCTGGCAATAGGAAAAATAAGAATCGACTCGGCAAAAGTCCAGAAAAAAACGATTACGTTGTATGCCAACGATAACTGTTCATACATCCCTTTCAGAGAAGACAATGTGAAAGAAATATATAAACAGGTAAAAAGTTTTCTCCCGAAAGAATACCAGAAGTACACGGTACGGATCATTACCGATAAAAGGCTGATTGAAGATTATATTCCGTTAAATAACAAGAAAGAACGATTTGTAAACAAAGTGGATAAACCGCTTGTAACTCTTTTGTCAAAGCCTTATTCAGCAGAGAAAGGACTTGATAAAAGACATATAGCCATGTGGCAAAGCCACGGCGTTTATTACGAACAGAAGCTTTCACGCTGGGAATGGCAACGCGCACGCACTTTCCAGACGGTAGAGGATTTGTACACACAAAGCTATGTGCTGCCGTTCCTTGTCCCGATGCTTGAAAATGCGGGAGCCAATGTTCTGATTCCCCGTGAAAGAGACTGGCAATTACATGAGATAATTGTGGATAACGATACTGACAATGGAAAATCTGCCTATATAGAAAAAGGAAGGACTTGGCAAAAGGGCGATGGATACGGTTTTGCAAATACAAAGGAACAATACGAGGACTTTGAAAATCCTTTCACATTCGGCACATATAAGGAAACAAAAACGGTAAAAAAAGCCAAAGATGAAACATTTGCCCAATGGATACCCGATATATCCGAACCCGGTGAATATGCAGTGTATGTATCATACAAAACTTTGCCCAACAGCACAGACGATGCTCTTTATACAATTTACCATTCGGGAGGGGTAACACAATTCAAAGTAAATCAACAAATGGGCGGCGGCACGTGGATATATCTTGGTAAATTCTTTTTTTGAAAAAGGAATGTCGGATAAATACAAAATCACATTAAGCAACCTTTCGGAAAAAGCAGGAAAAACCGTAACTGCCGACGCCGTGAAAATCGGCGGGGGTTATGGCAACATAGCCCGAAAACCCAATCTTGAAGTTACCGAAAACAAAAAAAAGTTCGGATAACACAGAAACTATCGAAAAAGTGACATTGCCCGAAATAAACTACATCGCCGAAACAAGCGGATATCCACGCTTCACGGAAGCTTCGCGTTATTGGCTGCAATGGGCAGGTTTTCCTGACAGTATTTACAGTTATAATAAAGGTAAGAATGACTACACCGACGATTATCAAAGCCGTCCTCTCTGGGTTAATTATCTGGCGGGAGGATCGAGCGTTTCTCCTAAGAAGGAAGGACTGAATATCCCTGTCGATCTGTCATTCGCATTCCATTCGGATGCGGGAACAACCATGAACGACTCTATAATCGGGACGCTTGGCATCTATTGTACGTTTGCCAATGAAGGAAAATTCAGAGATAATATATCACGAAACCTATCGCACGATCTTACCGACCTCGTGCAAACCCAGATAGTAAACGATATAAGAAAGACTTACGAACCTAAATGGTCGAGACGCGGCAAGTGGAATAAATCTTATTACGAAGCCCGCGTACCGGATGTTCCTGCAATGCTGTTGGAGCTACTCTCTCATCAGAATCTTGCCGATATGCGTTACGGGCTCGATCCGAGATTCCGTTTCACTGTCAGCCGCGCTGTTTATAAAGGCATACTTCAGTTCTTATCGGCACAATACAATCAGGAGTACGTCGTACAGCCATTGCCGATCGAAAATTTCAGTATCGGGTTTGCTTCGGACGATGAAGTAGAACTTAACTGGACTCCTGTCGACGATCCGTTGGAGCAGACAGCAAAAGCCGAAAAATACATTGTATACACACGCATCGGAAACGGCGGATTTGACAATGGTAGGCTTACAGATAAAAATTCGATTCGTTTAAAACAGCAAAAAGACATACAATACAGCTATATAATCACGGCTGTAAACAAAGGTGGGGAAAGTTTTCCTTCCGAAATATTGTCTGCCTATAAATCGTCTGTCGACAAAGGAACTGTTCTTATAGTCAACGGCTTTGACCGCGTCAGTGCTCCCGCAAGTTTCACGGGCGACAGCATAGCAGGGTTTTATGACGCTCTGGATCACGGAGTACCCTACAAGGTTGACATCAGTTACATAGGCAGCCAGTACGAATACAGGAGAAATATTCCGTGGATGGACGATGACGCTCCGGGCTTCGGGGCAAGCAATGCCAATTACGAAAAAGATGTTATTGCAGGCAACAGCTTCGATTATCCCTATCTTCACGGAACTTCTATTGCAAAACAGGGATATTCCTACACATCCTGCAGCAGCAAGTCTGTCATGAACGGGGACGTGGATATGAAGAAATATCCGATTGTCGATCTTGTTCTTGGAAAGCAGAAACAAACTCTCATCGGAAGAGGCGTACATCCTGCCGAGTTTAAAACTTTCCCGAAGGCTTTACAGGAAAAGATAAAAGACTATTGCAACAAAGGCGGAAATATATTTGTAAGCGGAGCATATGTCGGCACGGATTTGTGGGATAACGTCAATCCGAATAAAGAAGATCAGGATTTTGCTCAAAATGTTTTGAAATATAAATGGCGCGTCGGACAGGCTGCCGTGACAGGCAAAGTAAAAAGCGTAACTTCACCTTTCAATATTTCGGGGAAGTTCGAATATTGGAGCGAACTCAATCCGAATTGCTATGTGGTTGAATCTCCTGACGGTATAGAACCTGCCACAAAAGACGCTTTCACAATTTTCAGATATTCGGAAAACAATATCAGCGCAGGGATAGCTTACAAAGGAGATTATAGAAGCATCATTATCGGTTTTCCATTTGAAAGTATCAAATCGGAAACGGAACGAGATAATTTGATGAGACAGATACTGGAGTTTATGAAATAATGAAGAATAAGCTTTATTTGCAATGCAACAGCAATTCATCGACTAAAACTTTATCAGCGCCCAGTTCTTTTGCTTTCAGAAAGTTTTGCCTTGCCGAGAATTTGTCATATTGCCTTAGCCTGAGTTGTCCTTTAAGTATATACAGCAAAGGCGTATCTAAACCCAATGAAGAAGCTTTATCCAGATCGGACTGAGCGCGGGCGAGTTTCTTCATCTCGATATAACATTCGGCACGGTTAAGATAAAGTTCCGCATTATTTCTGTTGTTATAAAGCAAATCACTGTATAATTCTTCTGCCTTTTCCCATTCGTTTTTTCTTTTCAGAAGGAACGCCAACCCCATTGAAGCGGAAAGATTATCGGGATCTATATGCTTAATATGCTCAAAATCAGTCTGTGCAAGTTCCAATTCTTTTCTGTCCAGATAAATATAACCTCTCCTGTAAAGAGCCTCAATGTCATCGGGATTGGAAAGCAGTATCGCATCATAATCGTTCAGGGCACTGTCCAGACTGTCCATATCGCAATAGAGCGCCGCTCTGTTGTGAAGCAATGAGTTCAGATCAGGATATTTAATCAATGCCGCATTGTATGAAACAAGCGCTTCGTCGTATTTTTTCAACTCCCGTTGTACAGTTCCCAGATTGGATAATAACAATGTATTGTTAGGATTTGCAGGTTCTTTTCTCAGAGCGAGTTTCAATACCTGTTCAGCAGCAAGATAGTCTTTAGATTCTATATAATCAGCCGAACGGTTTACCAATTCCTCATACGTCTGGGCGTTAATATTTACATTAACAAGCACACTAAGGATCAAAGATATAAATAGATATTTCTTCATTTTAACAGAAAGTCTTATAAAATACGAAAGTAGCATATATTATACGATAAGAGAACAATCCCCGGAATTAAATATTTAAAAACTATCTTTAAATATGTATTTTTAAGATTGAATGTTTATATTTGAATTGAAAACTTGATTCAAGAACTAAATGCCAGAATAAAAAATGAGCCTTGAAAAACCGGAACAGACAAAATCAGGACTATTTTTTGAAAAATTCAACACAAAGAAAGACGGGAAATCAATTGATCTATATGTTCTTACCAACAAGTCGGGATGTGAAGTAGCTATAACCAATTACGGTGCAAGAATCGTATCACTGCTTGTTCACGACAGAAACAATAATTTGACAGACGTAGTTTTGGGGCATAATTCGACAGAAGAGTATTCCCACTCGGAAGAAGCTTATTTCGGCGCAATTTGCGGAAGAACGGCAAACCGCATTGCAAACGGAAAATTCACTTTGGAAGGAAAAGAATATACATTAGCCGTTAACAACGGCCCGAACAGTTTGCATGGCGGAATAAAAGGGTTCAATGCCGTAGTGTGGGATGCCGTTCCGAAAGATCGGCAAACGTTGGAACTTTCTTACCTATCAAAAGACGGGGAAGAAGGTTATCCGGGAAATCTTTCTGTTAAAGTCACTTATAAATTAACAAACAATAATGCTCTTGAAATTCATTTCGAGGCGACAACCGATAAAACAACAATATTAAATCTTACCAATCATTCGTTTTTTAACCTGTCGGGAGCAGGCGATCCTTACATCGGGGATCATATATTGCAGATATTTGCCGATAAATACCTTCCCAGTGACGAAACATCCATTCCTTACGGAAAAGCCGAACCTGTGAAAAATACTCCCATGGATTTTACAACTCCTTATGAAATAGGATCGAGGATAAACGACAAATTCCAGCAATTGGAATTTGCAAACGGATATGATCATACCTACGTTTTGGATAAAGAAAGAAAAGACGATCCGGCTGTTATATGCAGTTCGCCAAAAACAGGAATCGAACTGAAGGTATATACAACCGAACCGGGCATACAATTATATACGAACAATTGGATGTCAGGAAATTTTATAGCGAAAAACGGAAAAAAATATCCTGCAAGAAGCGCCGTTTGTTTCGAAGCACAACATTTTCCCGACAGTATTAATCATCCCGATTTTCCGACAACAATACTTCGTCCGAATGAAAAGTTCACAAGCAAAACAATATTCAAATTCGATATAAACAAATAAATAAAAAACTAATTATGAATACCACTCAGAAAAAAAACTATGTAGTCCCTATCATAATGATGATAGCCCTGTTCGGAATGATATCTTTTGTTACGGGACTGCAGAACCCTATGGCTCTAATCGTTAAAAGCCAGTTCTCCGCATCAAATTTCATGTCTCAGCTTGGGAATGCAGCCAATTTTATTGCATACGCATTTATGGGACTTCCTGCCGGGCTTCTGTTAGGTAAAATAGGTTACAAAAAAACAGCGTTATTGGCTATTATCGTAGGATTTGTAGGAGTCGGAATACAGTATCTGTCAGGACAAGCGGGAAGTTTTGCCGTTTACCTGATAGGAGCATTTGTATCTGGTTTTTCAATGTGTATGCTCAATACCGTGGTTAATCCGATGCTTAACACGCTTGGCGGCGGCGGTAAAAAAGGAAACCAACTTATTCAAATAGGCGGAACTTTTAATTCACTTTGTGCTACAATCGTACCCGTTCTTGTCGGATATTTCATTGGAAACTCTTTACGTCCGACTATTAAAGATGCTAACCCCGCGTTGTTTTTAGCAATGGGAATTTTTGCGTTGGCGTTCATTGTGTTGTTCTTCGTTAATATCCCTGAACCCTATACGGTAAGTAAAGAAACTCCTAAAGTGAAGGAAAAATACAGTCCGTTATCTTTCCGCCACTTTGTATTGGGAATTGTCGCAATTTTTATTTACGTAGGCGTGGAAGTTGGTATTCCTAACATATCCAATCTGTTTATGACAACCAAAACAACAGAACAGCTCGTTGCATACAAAGATGAATATCTGAAACAGCAAAACGATCCTGCATATCTTGCCCAACTCGAATCCAGTGCGAAAAAAAGCAGCCGAAGATGTGGAAAAAGCAAAGGCTGAAAACTCGGCAGACATCAAGGAAAAAAATAAAAATTGCCAAAGATGAACAAGCAAAAATAATTTCGGCTGAAGATTACGAAAAAGCTCAGAAAACCAAGAAGCCCGGTTTGGGAATTGATCCGACTATTGCCGGTTCGGTTGTCGGGACATACTGGTTTCTGATGCTCATAGGACGATTCATCGGTGCTGCTTTAGGTGCCAGATTCTCAAGTAAGAATATGTTGACTTTTGCCTCGATTATCGGACTTATATTTATCATTGTAGCCATGCTTTGCCCGACAACCATGACTGTCAGCATGCCTGTTTTCCAATCCGATATTTCTTTCGGATTGGCACAAGTCCCGATCAGTATCACCTTCTTGGTATTGTGTGGTTTATGTACTTCCGTTATGTGGGGAGGAATATTCAATCTGGCAGTCGAAGGGCTCGGTAAATATACATCTGCCGCATCGGGTATATTTATGGTAATGGTTTGCGGTGGAGGAATACTTCCTCTTATACAGGGTGCTGTGGCTGACTCGGTAAGTTATATGGCAAGCTTCATTGTGATCGTGATAGGATTAGCCTACATTTTGTACTATACATTAATAGGATCTAAAATCGTAAATAAAGATATTCAGGTAGAATAAAATATCAATAATATCAAACCTTCGTAAAAGTCCTATGAAAAGTAGGACTTTTATGTAAACAAAAAAAGCATGGAAACACAACAACTTTCAGAGAAATTCAAATCACTGTACGGAACAGAAGGTTTTTTATATACAGCTCCGGGGCGTATAAACCTCATAGGGGAACACACGGATTATAACGGAGGCTTTGTCCTGCCGGGAGCCATTGACAAAGCTATGTATTGCGTCATAAAAACAAACGGAACCAAGGACAGGATCAAGGCATACGCAATGGATCTGGCTGAAACGGACGAATTCGGACTGGATGACATTCCCATTAAAGGTTGGGGAAAATATATATTCGGTGTTTGCCATGAAATGATGAAACGGGGAGCTCGTATAGAAGGTTTTGATACAGTATTTGCTGGCGATGTACCGTTGGGTGCAGGTATGTCTTCCTCGGCAGCGTTGGAGAGTTGTTTCGGGTTTGCCTTAAATGACATTTACAATCTTGGTTTCGACAAAATGGAACTTGCTAAGATAGGACAAGCAACCGAACATAATTATGTGGGTGTGAAATGCGGAATCATGGATCAGTTTGCATCCTGCTTCGGAAAGGAAGGTTCATTGATCCGACTCGATTGCCGCTCGCTTGAATACGAATATATACCATTCGATCCGAAAGGGTATCGTCTGGTTTTGCTCAATACTTGCGTAACGCACGAACTTGCTTCCTCTGCTTATAATAAACGGAGGGAATCTTGCGAAAATGCAGTTTCGTATATCCGAAAGTATTATCCCGAAGTAAAATTTCTGCGTGATGCGGATATGGATATGTTGAAATATGTTGCGAATGAAGTAAGTGCGGAAGATTATATCAGGGCTGAATTTATTATAGAAGAAATCGAACGCTTATTGGATGCCTGTAAAGCCTTGAAAAAGGGAGACTATGAAACTGTCGGAAAAAAAATGTACGAAACCCATATAGGCTTGAGCAGAAAGTACGAAGTAAGTTGTGAGGAACTTGATTATCTGAATAATATTGCACGAGAATGCGGCGTTACAGGTTCCCGAATGATGGGCGGCGGTTTTGGCGGATGCACAATTAATCTGGTAAAAGACGAGTTACACGATGATTTTATAAAAAGAGCCACCGAAAGTTTTGAACAGAAATTCCGGATCAAACCCAAGGTATATGATGTCGTTATCAAAGACGGCGCAAGGAAATTAAAATAATTCCACCTTAATAAAAAATGCTGTTATATCGGATAACAGCATTTTTTATGTAAACAAAACTAATTGCTGAATGTTAATTAAATACTTATATTTGTAAGAAAAGACATAAAACATGACAGATACAAAAGTTCTAAAGAAAACAGCCGATAATATCCGAATCTTGGCAGCTTCGATGGTTGAGAAAGCAAATTCGGGACATCCCGGCGGAGCAATGGGCGGAGCCGATTTCGTCAGCGTATTATACTCCGAATTCCTTGTTTATGATCCCGAAAATCCATTTTGGGAAAGCCGCGACAGGTTTTTCCTCGATCCGGGACATATGTCCCCGATGCTTTACTCTGTGCTGACTTTAGCCGGCAAATATACGCTTGACGATCTTCAGCAATTTCGTCAATGGGGCAGTTGTACTCCCGGACATCCCGAACTGGACGTGAAACGCGGAATAGAAAACACATCGGGTCCGCTTGGACAGGGACACACTTATGCAGTAGGAGCAGCAATTGCCGCTAAATTTCTGAAAGCCAGATTGGGCGAGCAGATGAACCAAACGATATATGCCTACATTTCGGACGGTGGAATACAGGAAGAGATTTCTCAGGGAGCAGGACGCCTTGCCGGACATTTGGGACTCGATAATCTCGTAATGTTCTACGATTCGAACGGTATTCAGTTGTCGTCCAAAACAAAAGATGTAACGGACGAAGATGTTGCAGCCAAATATCAGGCTTGGGGATGGCGAGTTATTGCCATCAACGGAAACGATATTACCGAAATACGTGCGGCTCTTACCGAAGCAAAACTTGAAAAAGAAAAACCGACTTTCATACTTGGACATACAACAATGGGTAAAGGAATTGTAAAAGCTGACGGATCGAGTTTCGAGAATCAAACGGCAACTCACGGGATGACGTTGACCGAAAGCGGCGCAAGTTTTGAAAAAACAATAGAGAATTTAGGCGGTGATCCCAAAAATCCGTTTACCATATTCCCCGAAGCGAAAGAATTGTTTGCTAAACGAAGCAGCGAACTTAAAAAAATAGTAGCCGAAAGAAAAGTTGAAAAAGAAAAATGGGCGAAAGAAAATCCCGAACTTGCAAAAAAGATGCAGAAATGGTTTTCGAATGAAGTGCCGAATATAAACTGGGCAGGAATAGAACAAAAACCGAACGCAGCGACAAGAGCAGCGTCAGCGACTGTTTTAGGAGAACTTGCAAAAAAATGTAGAAAACATGATCGTATCATCTGCCGATTTATCAAATTCTGATAAAACGGACGGATTCCTGAAAAATACGACCATTTTCAAAAAAGGGTGATTTCTCGGGTGCATTTCTGCAGATAGGCGTGTCCGAACTTACTATGGGATGCGTAAGCAACGGTATTGCACTCCACGGTGGCGTGATTGCCGCCTGTGCAACATTCTTCGTATTCTCCGATTATATGAAACCTGCCGTGCGTATGGCAGCACTGATGGAACTTCCTGTCAAGTTTATCTGGACTCACGATGCTTTCCGCGTAGGGGAAGACGGTCCGACACATGAACCTGTGGAACAAGAAGCTCAAATCAGATTGATGGAAAAATTGAAAAATCATCACGGCGAAAACTCAATGCTGGTGCTTCGTCCTGCGGATGTATATGAAACAACGGTTTCTTGGAAAATGGCGATGGAAAATACAAAAACTCCGACTGCTTTGATTTTCTCCAGACAAAATATAAACGATTTGCCATCCAAAGGGAATCGTTATCAGGACGCTCTTCAGATAACAAAAGGAGCATACATTGTCCAAGACGATCCGAATTATGACGTAATACTGCTGGCTTCGGGATCGGAGGTTTCCACATTGGTTGACGGTGCAAAGTTATTAAGTGAAGAAGGAATAAAAACCAGAATCATTTCAGTAGCTTCGGAAGGGCTTTTCCGCAAACAATCCAATGAATATCAAAACTCCGTATTGCCCAAAGGCAAAAAAATATTCGGACTGACGGCAGGGCTTCCCGTAAATCTGTTAGGCTTGGTAGGCGATGAAGGTAAAATATGGGGATTGGAAACTTTCGGATTTTCCGCACCCTATAAAATTCTTGACGAGAAACTCGGCTTTACGGCTCAAAACGTATATAAACAAGTAAAAGATTATTTGAAAAAATAAACATCATAAATTATGGAAAATAGCTCTTTATTTTCACAAACGGAAAAACCGATAGGCATTGCAAGCGATCATGCAGGTTTTGAATTGAAGACATACTTGATTTCCATTTTCAAAGAAAAAGGAATTGTATATAAGGATTTCGGAACAAACTCGACCGAGAGTGTCGATTACCCCGATTATGCCCATCCGTTAGCCATAGCTGTTGAAAAAGGCGAATGTTATCCGGGAATTGCTATCTGCGGAACAGGAAACGGAATAAACATGACTCTCAACAAGCATGCTGGAATACGTTCTGCACTTTGCTGGACGCCCGAAATCGCGCGTTTGGCAAGGGCACACAACAATGCCAACGTACTCGCACTTCCGGGGCGTTACATTTCGGAAGACGAAGCATACCATATTCTTATCGCATTTCTGAATACACCGTTTGAAGGCGGACGGCACGAAAGGCGAATCGAGAAGATAGATTGTGTATAACAAAATATTAAGAGAATAAAAAAAATCCCGATAAATAATTATCGGGATTTTTTTTTATATTACTGATGAGCTAACTCGTATTCTAAACTTGCCATAATGAAAGGACCTATTGCTTTCCCTTCGTTCTGTGTGACAGTCACATCCTTTCCGCATAAGTAGTAGTTCACGGTTCCTGTTCTTGACTTGTCTTTTGCAGGACCTAAACCTGCCGATGCACAAGACTGGATGATTCCGATATCACCGTTTTCTTCATTATTGATAAAGGTTTTCAGCAATCCGTTATATGCTTTATCTGCAACAGTTTCATATTTCTTCTTGTCCAATATTCCCAAACGAATACCCTTATAATAAGCATAGGTGAACATAGATGACGCGGAAGCCTCCAGATAATTCGCCTTATCGCATTTATTATATACGTTATTGTCTATGGAATCACCTACATTATCCGCTTTCACAGCTGCATCATATTGCAAAAGCTGATGCCAGCAACCACTCTCCTTGTCCTGATATTTTGCAAGCCCCGATGCAACCTGATCAGTAATCTTTACGATCGCAGAATAATCGGGATGATCTTTAGGCATCAGTTCCGCAACATCAACCAAAGCGGCAAAATACCAACCCATTCCCCTACCCCAAAACTCGGGAGAACATCCTTTATATGGTGCTTCTTTTTTTGCCCAAAAAGAATTTTCATTCGTCGGATCAGCAGACCAAGCATGATAGTTCAATTGTCTGTCAGAATCGTAAGTATATTGATGAATAATTTTAAACTGATTAGCTACATCATTCCAAGAAGCTGTGTTATCTTCTTCCCCCAATTCTGAGCCGTAATTATTCTGCCACTCAGCATAGAGGGCTGTACCCATATACAATCCGTCGAGCCACATCTGATTGGGATATTGCGCTTTATGGAAAAAACCTCCTGTACCGGGCAATTTATCGCTTATTCGTTCGTGGTTATATTTCAGTTTATTTCTAAGAAAAGTTACACAGTTCTTATAACGCATAGCGTCCGCTGTATTGCCTTTCTTCATTTCCTCCTGATATAACGTGAAAAATATTTTTCCGGCTGCCAGATCATCCACATTACTTTTGCCAACCGCTATGGTATCACCTCCTTGCAGGCAATGATCCGCATATTGTTTCACAACATCGTAGTAAGCTGTTTTTTCAGGATACTGTTTCCATGCTTTCAATACGCTGTAAGCCACCAGCCCGGGAACATAATCCCAATGAGCCGTTGCAAGCTGCTGTTCTTTTTTATTGCTTAAAAAAGTTTTCAAAGCTTTGGATTCAACCATTTTCTGCGAATACACAACCTTTTCTTCTTTTTGGGCAGTTTTCCCGCAAGAAAAAAAGATACTCGCCATTAATATCAATACAATTAAATTTTTCATGTATGAGATTTATTAGTTTATGAACATATTTTATTCTAAAAAGTCTAATTTCATATTTTTCAGGAAAGTAACTGTTTTTCCGATTTCTTGATACATAACAATATCATCCTTAACAAAAAAAACGTCTTTTCGATATTCTGCCAAAATATTTTCCAAAACAGGAGAAGTTTTCGCAGGACGGCGGAACTCGATAGCCTGAGCGGCATTCATTAATTCTATGGCGAAAATATTGTTCAGATTATCTATGATTTTAAGCAGTTTGGTAGCAGCATTTGCCCCCATGCTGACATGATCTTCCTGTCCGTTTGACGAAACTATCGAATCGCTCGAAGCGGCATAACAATACATCTTGTTTTGGCTAACCATTGACGCGGCGGCATATTGCGGAATCATAAAGCCTGAGTTTACTCCCGGATTTGCCACCAAAAATTCGGGCAACTCACGTAAGCCCAATATCAGTTGAGCCACGCGTCTTTCCGATATGTTACCCAATTCCGCTAAAGCAACAGCTAAATAATCGAAAACCAGAGCAAGCGGTTGTCCGTGAAAGTTTCCTCCCGAAAGAATTAAATCCTCGTCGGGGAAAATAGTCGGGTTATCCGTTACCGAATTAATCTCGGTTAATAATACGGACGCTACATAATTTATGGCATCTTTTGTCGCTCCATGTACTTGTGGTATACAACGAAACGAATACGGATCCTGTACATGAGTTTTTTTCCTTGAAATCAACTCGCTGCCTTCAAGTAATTTGCGGAAATGATTAGCCGTTTCGATTTGTCCTTTATGCGGGCGAATCTGGTGTAAACAGTCCATAAAAGGGCTGATCAACCCGTCAAAAGCGTCCAAAGAAACGGCAGCAATTATATCGGCTTTTTTTGATAATTCGAAGGATTTAAGAATTGCATAAACGCCATGCGCGCTCATGAATTGAGTACCATTGAGCAACGCAAGCCCTTCTTTACTCATCAGGTGAATGGGTTGCCAACCAAATTTTTGCAAAACTTCTTTCGATGCTCGTTTTTTACCTTCGTAACAAACTTCTCCTTCGCCAATTAAAGGAAGGAAAAGGTTTGCCAAAGGAGCCAAATCGCCTGAGGCACCAAGCGATCCGCGATCATAAACCACTGGAATAATATCGTTATTGTAGAAATCAATAATCCGTTGCACTGTGGAAACCTGTACGCCGCTATGTCCTAATGACAGTGCATGTATTTTCAGCAACATCATTAGTTTAACGATAGTCGGTTCTACTTCCGCACCAATGCTGCAAGCATGAGACTTGATCAAATTCTCTTGCAACAATGTAAGTTCATCGGAAGATATACTTTTATTGCAAAGTGATCCGAATCCTGTTGTAATTCCGTACAAAGGTTTGCTTTGCGATTTTATTTTCTTGTCCAGATAATCGCGGCATTTTTGGATTCGTTCCTTTGCTTTCTCCGAAAGTTCCAATTTCACATGATTTGCAAGAGCCGACCCTATTGTCTCAAAAGTAAGATCACCCGAACCTATATAATAAACATCTTTCATTATTCAAGTATTTTCTTCACATCATCCAGCAACTCTTTTTCTTTCAATATGGCTTGTTTCTCAAGAAAATCAGCTTCTTTCGCCATATTTTGCACATAGTCCAGATCTTTGATCGAACCCAGATTTATTCTTACATTCAGTAAAGCTCCCAACACTGCCGTACGCGCCGCCATCATCGCAACGCAGGCATCGGTAATTGCGTTCTGGTTCCCTTCCTTAGCTACCTGTACAATAACATCCATCAGGCTATACGCATTCTTTGCCACCTGCATAGGCACTTCTGCCGCTATTTTTGTCGCTTCCTGTATTTTTTCGCTACGCAAAGCCTGTTGTTCTTCCGTATCTTTCGGCAATTTAAACGCATCAAAAACCTTGTTGTAAGCATCTGCGTCTGCGTCAATATCCTTTACAAATCCATTTTGATAATCCTTTGCCGTTTTTGCAATCTGTTTCATCAAATCTTCCTTGTCCAAGTATTTCTTTTTTCCTATGGTAAGATTCGCCACCATTTCTGTCAGTGCAGCGGATAAAGCCGCACTCAAAGCCGAAATACTTCCTCCACCCGGAACAGGCTCATTGCCTGCCGTTTTATCTAAAAACTGTTTTACTGATAAGTCTGTTAACATGGTATTTTATTTTTTTACTATTTGTCCTTTTTTCACAACTGTTTCCACAATATTCATCCCTATATTATAGGGTAGAAATTTATAAGAGGGAAATTCCAGAATAATCAAATCTCCTTGTTTCCCTATATCTATGCTACCTATTTTATCTGCCCGTCCAACGGCAGCCGCACCGTTTATGGTAAGGGCTGTTACCGCTTCCTCGGGCGAAAGTTGCATATAAATACAAGCCAGAGCAAATGTCAACGGAATGGAACAAGTGAAGCTGCTTCCCGGGTTGAGATCTGTAGCCAATGCTACGGCACAACCCGAATCAATCATATAACGCCCACGCGCATAATGTTCTTTCAACGAGAAAGCCGTACATGGCAGCAATGTAGATACAACATTATTGTCTCTCATCATTTCTATGCCTTTATCTGATGCCTGCAACAAATGATCGGCAGAAACAGCCCTTAGTTCCGCTGCAAGTTCCGCACCGCCAAAACTCACAATTTCGTCGGCATGTACTTTAAGCTTGAAACCCATATTCTTTGCTGCCTGCAGATAACGACGCGATTGTTCTATGTCGAAAACATTTTTCTCGCAGAATATATCGCAAAACTCAGCCAAGCCTCTTTCTTTCACAGCGGGCATCACTTGCCGAATAAGATAGTCTATAAAATCATCTTCCCTTCCCTTATATTCGGCAGGTGTGGCATGAGCACCCAGAAACGTACTGACTACATCGACATCATGCTTCTCGTTTAACGCTTTCATCACCTCAAGCTGCTTCAACTCCGTTTCTTTGTCCATCCCGTATCCGCTTTTTCCTTCCACGGTGGTAACTCCGAAAGCCAGCATTTTATCAAGGCGTTTCTTTCCTGCTTCGAAAAGTTCATCGAAAGAAGCTTTCCGTGTTGCGTTCATTGTATTGTGAATACCTCCGCCGCGTTCCATGATCGACATATAACTGTCGCCACGCATCCGCCACGAAAATTCCTCTTCGCGGTAACCGCCAAAAACGAAATGCGTATGCGAATCCACAAAGCCGGGAAGAACTGCTTTCCCTGAAGCATCTATTACCTCGTAGTCTGAAATATTCTTTATTTCGGGTAAATCTTTGCCTACATAAGTTATAATGCCGTTAGTTATTACCACATTTCCGTTTTCAATAACCGAAAGTTCAGACATTTCCCTGCCTTTTTTTTGCCTTGAATCCGCTGCAAGTCACAAGTTTCGCTGCATTTTTTTATTATAAGATTTCCTTTACTCATAGAAGAAATTTACTCCATCAAATTTGTTTCCAAAACCTGCTTGATTGAAAAGTTTTCGAGTCCGAGATAATACTCTGCCGTATCTACCAATGCAGCCAATGGTACAAGTCCTATAATCTCAGCACCGACAACCGACACACCATAACGGTTTGCCTCGATACGCACCAATTCGTGAGCACGATAGATAGCCGTTTTAGTATAATCGGTCAAGTTCATAGATACTTGCACAATGTTTCTGTCATGAAGTTCAACCCCCATTGCTTTACAGAAACGAAGCCCTCCGCCGAGAAACCTGACTTTTTTAGCGATCTTATCGGCTATTTCAAGATTGTTTGTGTTCAGGTTCACATTATATGCTACCAACGGCATACGCGCACCGATAACCGTTCCTCCTGCTGTCGGGTGTGGTTCGGCAGGTCCGAAATCGGAATACCATTCGGGTTGTTTCATTTTTTCTTTCAGTCCTTCAAATTCACCTTTACGGATGGCTGCCAGATTCTCACGATGAGGTGCTGAGGCTGCTTTTTCGTACAAAAACATAGGTATTTTATATTTGTCTGCTACTTCTTTTGCTACTTCTTTTGCCATGCCGATGGCTTCTTCCATAGTCACATTCTTGATAGGAATAAACGGTACAACGTCCGTTGATCCCATACGTGGGTGTTGACCTTCGTGTTTAGTAAGATCAATCAACTGCGAGGCTGTTCCGATAGCTTCTATTACCGCTTTCTTCAAAGCTTCGGGTTCTCCTACAACTGTCACTACGGTTCTGTTATGATCTTTGTCACTGCTGTAATCGAGCAGTTTTACTCCTTCTTTGGCACGAAAACAGTTTACTATTTTTTCTACTTTATCCAAATCCCTTCCTTCGCTGAAGTTAGGCACACACTCAACTATTTTATTCATATTATTTATATTTTATTTCACCAAATTCTTCTTTAGTCTTGATGATTAATTTATTACTATCACAATCCCAGATGCTTACGTAATTTTCAGAAATCACAAGATGCCGTTTCCAACCGGCAAACTTTTCATAAAGCATCAGAGTGCATATATCGGTAGGGGTAATGAAATCACCAGTCTCGGGTAAATGGCTATGCATGGTAACATTTTGACTTTCATCATTATACCTGATTGGTATAATATTACGATGTAGCATTTTTTTACTTTGCAGATTATTGTTTTCATCAAATGTCAATAGATAATCATTTCCGAAAATAACAACGCCACTTTCTTTAGGCCCGGTCAGCACATACACTTTTCTCTCTCCTTTATACATGAGAGGAATAAGATTAAGATCTGTATTCAAATAGGTAAGAAAAAGGCTATCAGAATAGATTTCAGTCAAAGCTTTTTGTCTGATTTGAAACAAATGATTTTCATAATCATTAAATGCTCTGGTCTTAAGTTCTATGGATGCTTTATTTATGGTATAAGTACTATCGAAAGTCACGATTCCCAACATAATAGGATTTTCTTCCCGTGAAAAAAAAATACACTTGGCAGAGTCTCCCTGAATGTATGAGAAATAACCACCAATGTCACTCTGATTATTATAATGTTCGAGAAATATATCCGTACCATACCACGATGCCATTTCCAACCGATATAAAATCTTGCCCTCATCGGCTATACCCTTTGCTACTTTAACCAAATCCATAGCATACAAATTCAGATATAACAAGCTACACAAAGGACAACAAAGAATCTTTTTCATTTTACCAGTGTATTAATCAATTTATTATCAGCGACAAAAGGCATAGTAATATGGTATCCTTTTGCATGGGAATTATTGAACGATTCGCTTGTTTCCATCGCATGCTCATTGCGAGCCCACGAACGGCGCGCAACGCCACTCATTACGTCCCAAAGCATAGCGGAACGGATAATAGTATCGATGCGTTCGCTTCCATCACAAACCAGCCCGAAACCTCCGTTAACAGCTTTCCCTATACCAACACCACCGCCGTTGTGCAGTGCGACAAGGCTCATCCCGCGAGCAGCATTCCCTGCAAAACATTGAACTGCCATATCCGCCATAACATTGCTTCCGTCTTTTATGTTGGAAGTTTCGCGAAAAGGGGAATCCGTTCCGCTCACATCGTGATGATCGCGTCCCAGCATGATTGGTCCTACTTCACCATCACGGACAAGTTTATTGAAACGCAAAGCTATATTCATCCGCCCCAAAGCGTCCTGATAGAGTATCCGTGCCTGAGTTCCCACAACCAGTTGATTTTTTTCTGCATCGCGTATCCAGTTGTAATTGTCACGATCCTGTCCCCTTCTGTTCGGATCGATACATTCCATTGCGGCATGGTCGGTTCTTATCAAATCTTCATGCTTTCCGCTCAGGCATACCCATCGGAAAGGTCCGTAACCGTAATCGAACAATTCGGGTCCCATAATGTCCTCGACATAGGAAGGCCAGATAAAACCGTCTTTTTCGTCCACACCGTTTTTCGATATTTCTTTCACGCCTGCATCATAAATGGCTTTCATAAACGAATTGCCGTAATCGAAAAAATACGTTCCTTTTGCCACCAATTTTTTAATTACTTCAAAATGTTGTTTTAAAGAATCGTCAACCAGTTTATGAAATTTTTCTCTGTCATGTGCCAACATCTCGGTACGTTTCTCGAAGGATATTCCGACAGGGCAGTATCCGCCTTCGTAAACTGCATGACAAGAGGTTTGATCGGACAACAGGTCTATTTTTATATTGTTCTTATCGGCATATTCCAGAAGATCAATGATGTTTCCATGATAAGCGATTGAGCATGCTTGTTTCTTATCCTGATATATATTCGCTGTATCAAAAGCCTCTTTCAGATCGGATGTTATATAATGTACCCAACCCTGACGATGGCGTGTTTCGATACGGGACAGATCAACTTCCGCTATAATAGCGACTGCTCCTGCAATTTCAGCCGCTTTGGGTTGTGCCCCGCTCATTCCGCCCAATCCTGACGAAACGAAAAGATAGCCTTTCAAATCTTTGTCTTGCGGAACGCCAAGCTTCAGCCGTCCTGCGTTCAGAAGGGTATTGAACGTACCGTGAACTATGCCCTGAGGTCCTATGTACATCCAACCGCCCGCCGTCATTTGCCCGTAATTGGCAACTCCCATCTGGGCGGCAATTTCCCAATCTTTCTGGTTATCGAACATCCCAACCATCATCGAGTTAGTAATGATAACCCTCGGTGCATCGGGCTTTGACTTGAACAAACCCAGCGGATGTCCCGATTCGATTACTAATGTTTGATCCTGTGTCAGCTCCTCAAGATATTTCTTTATCAATCGGTATTGCATCCAGTTTTGGCAAACCTGCCCTGTTTCTCCATACGTCACCAGTTCGTAAGGATAGAGCGCTATATCGAAACAAAGATTATTGTCGATCATCACCTGAAAAGCCTTTCCTTCAATACATTTTCCTTTGTATTGATCGACGGGTTTTGCTTTCAGATCGCCTTGCGGACGAAAGCGGTAGCCGTAAATACGTCCACGCGTCCTCAGTTCGTCAAGAAATTCGGGCGCAAGTTCCTGATGCAATTCTTTGGGGATATAACGCAAAGCGTTTTTTAAAGCCGTTTTGGTTTGCTCGGTTGTAAGACTGTAACCCCGATCGGGAGCACGTCGTATTCCTTCTGCAAATGCAGGGTATTCGGGTAATTGATTATCAAGAGTTATATTCATATGAATAAAAATTCAAATAAGGTTAGCAAATTGTAAGTCAGATATGTTTCAATCGGAATCTAAAGTAATATTTTCCGACAAAAAGACAAACCAAATTTTAAGGTAATTTCAGCTTATCATATTCCAATATCATTTGCCCTTCATCAAGCTGGAATCTTATAACCTTAATAACAGTCTGTTCATCATGGTACGGAGAAAGCCGTTCGGTAATCTCCTTAATATCTAAAGCCTGCCTTTCTTTTAACAAAGATTGAATCTTCCCGAAAATTTCCTGAAACAACTCCGCTGTTATAGCTATTTTGCTTCTGTTCAGGCAAACATCACAATGCCCGCAGTCAGAGATGTTTTTTTCGCCGAAATAAGTCAACAACATACGGCTGCGGCAAACATCGTCACGCTCGACGTATTCAATCATTGATTCGATGCGTTTCGAAAAGCGTTTTTTCCGCAACTCGTAAACGTCTTTCGATATATGGAGGTATTTCGTATCGGTTCTCGGTTGTTTATAGATTATGAAAGGTGTTTTTTTGTGAGGAATATAATCTATTATTTTCCTTTTCGACAAGGATTTTAACGCTTCATATATTTCCTGCCTGTTTTTGTTCAGACGGACAGCTATCAAAGCCTCGTCTATATAGGCATAATCGGTAAAAACGCCTGTATACAACCTCAGTACTGTATTTATTAGCTGATCTGTATCCGCATCGAAATCGTATTGATATAATTCTTCACGATAAACCGTAATCATCAGCCTCGAACGGTTTTCGACTTCTTCGGTATATTCGATATAACCTGCCAGATCAAGGATTTTCAACGCACTGTGAGCCTGCATCAAAGGCAATTTGTAAGCGTAACAAAATTCTTGCAGGTTAAAATCGTAAACGGTTCCCATTCCGTAACCTTCGGCTATCTGTAAATAATAAGCCAGATGTTCATATACTTTTACGATCATATCTCTTTCGGGAAACTCGTCGGATATTCTCTTTTTCAGTTTCGTACTGTCGTTTTTATTATATAGAATGACTGCGAAAGATTCCTGCTCGTCCCGTCCTGCCCGTCCTGCTTCCTGAAAATACTCTTCAACCGAATTAGGAAGATCGAGGTGTATGACAGATCGGACATCGGGCTTGTCTATGCCCATTCCGAAAGCATTTGTCGATACTATTACGCGACATTCCCCATTTTTCCAAGCGTTCTGTTTTCGGGTTTTATCCGCATCGTTCAATCCTGCATGATAAAAGTCGGCAGTAAATCCGTTTTTAAACAGATCGGCAGCTATTTCTTTTGTCTTTTGCCTGCTGCGGACATATACAATCGAACTTCCGCGAATATCGGCAAGTATTCTGCAAAGCGAATCCGTTTTATTCTCGGAAAACTGAACGGAGTAATCCAGATTTTTTCGTTCAAAACTTTTTCGGAAAACGTTTTTTTCCTTGAAATGCAGTTTATCCTGTATGTCATCGACGACATCGGGCGTTGCCGTAGCTGTCAAAGCCAAAACAGGGACATTCGGCAGATATTCCCGAATGTTCGCAATATTAAGATAAGAAGGGCGGAAATCGTATCCCCACTGGGATATGCAATGTGCTTCATCAACTACTAAAAAACAGACATTCATGTCTTTCAGCTTGGAAAGGAATAATTCCGTTGCCAAACGTTCGGGTGAAACGTACAAGAATTTATAATCGCCCAATATTGCATTCTCAAGCGTTGTGAGAATTTCTCTGTAACTCATACCCGAATAAACGGCGAGAGCCTTGATATTTCTGCTTTTCAGGTTGTCAACCTGATCTTTCATCAGGGCAATGAGCGGAGTCACGACAAGACAAATCCCGTTCATAGTCATTGCAGGAACCTGAAAAGTCAATGATTTTCCGCCACCCGTAGGCATCAAACCAAGCGTATCCCTACCCTTTCCGACAGAGTGTATTATTTCTTCCTGCAAGGGGCGAAAGGATGTGTATCCCCAATATTTGTTTAATATTTCGTGGTATTTATCCATAAAAAACAGTCCGCAGACAAAGTTAAACAATAAGACTTAAAATCAAGATACATATTTTATAACAAAATTCCGTTTCGCTACATCAAATTATTCACACTTGTAAACACTAATGTCATATCATTCTTGAACTCTTTTTACTACCTTTGCAGTCAAATCAGATTGAGAAGATATTTAATGTTGCATATCAAGCGATTATATACCTATATACTGCTGACATTCCTGCCTTTGTTTTTGATGACATTCGCAATATGTTCATTTATACTTCTGATGCAATTCCTCTGGAAATATGTGGAGGATCTTGTAGGCAAAGGCTTGGATACGCTGGTGCTTGCCGAATTGTTCTTCTACGCCATTCTCAGCGTTATCCCGTTGGCATTGCCTTTGGCCATACTGCTGGCATCGCTGATGACTTTCGGAAATTTGGGAGAAAAATTTGAGCTTTTAGCCATCAAAGCAGCAGGGATATCATTGCTGAAATCAATGCGACCGTTGATTATCCTCATGATTTTTGTCTGTATAGGAGCATTCTATTTTCAGAACGAGGCGATGCCGCGTATCAATGTAAAAATAACCTCGCTGCTGCGTTCCATTAAAATGAAATCTCCCGAACTGGACATCCCCGAAGGATCTTTTTATAACGAAATAAATAACTACAACCTCTATGTAAAGACAAAAGATCCTGACACAGGAATGTTGTATGATGTAAAGATTTACGACATTTCGAAAGGATTTAATAACATGGCGGTTATTGTCTGTGATTCCGCAAAAATGAGGATGGCATCCGGTAAAGATTACCTTTTGCTGAGTTTATATAGCGGGCAACAATTTGCCAATTTCCAGAAACCCGGAGGTCCTACATCGGTATTTCACAGCCAAAACAACAAATTTGTCCCGTACGGGCGGGAGAATTTCAAGGAAAAAGAGATTATAATTCCTTTCGATGCCACCTTTAACAGAATGGACGAATCGCAGTTGCAAGGCACACAGATAGCCAAAAACATAAAAGAACTGAAAGCTTCCATCGATTCCATTTCGCATGAAGTGGACAGTATGAATGTTATTGACAGGAAGTCTGTAGCTCAACAAATATACAGAAACGATTTCCTAAGAAACGACACGGCAGCTTTGACATCGAAAACGGAAATAAACACGGATTCGCTTTGGAATACGCTTTCAACCCGAACAAAGTTTGAAGTTTATGCAAATGCCATTACGCAAACAGAGATCAATAAAAACGACGTACTTTTCAGATCGTATGCCAAAACAGATGCTCAAAGCAAAATAAGGTACCACAAAGTAGAATGGCACAGAAAATTCACTTTGTCTTTCGCCTGTCTGGTTTTCTTCTTTATCGGAGCGCCTTTAGGAGCAATTATACGTAAAGGGGGCTTGGGCATGCCTGTTGTAGTTTCCGTAATATTGTTCATTATCTACTACATTTTCGATAATGTCGGACGAAAAATGGCTCGCGACGGAGTATGGGACGTATGGCAGGGCATATGGTTGAGTTCGTTTATTTTGTTTCCGCTCGGTATATGGCTGACATATAAGGCGATGAACGAATCTGCTCTGTTCAATATGGACGCTTACCGCAATTTTTACAATAAGTTGTTCGGCGATCCGAATACCAAAAGTTCAGAGAAACTGTATTCGGAATTTATAACCAATTCGAAATATACTTCGATTGCGTACCTGACGGTTATTATAACTTTTATCCTGAAAATTCTGAATATTCAAATGCTTTCAGGCATAGCAAACATAATAATGTGGATAGCCATTGTAGCATATATATTGTTGCTCATAAAAACAATAACCGATTTCAATATCTTTTATAAAAAGACATATAATAAAAAAACATCGATAAAAAATATTATAATAGCTTATGCCTGTGGAATACTTGTTTTTCCGTTGACGTCGCTTTATTTTCAAAGAAAAATAAAACCACGGCATAACGTCATTAATAATTTGCAAAATTAAAATTGATATGGACAATATAAAACTGGATACGATAGAAGAAGCTATCGCCGAAATAAAAAAAGGAAATTTCATCATAGTAGTAGACGACGAAGATCGGGAAAACGAAGGCGATCTGATCATTGCAGCAGAAGCCGTTACGCCCGATAAGATAAATTTCATGGAGACTTATGCGCGGGGTTTATTATGTGCACCTATGACCAGCGAACGTTGCGAAGAGCTCGATCTTCCCATGATGGTTACGCACAATACATCCACTCATTCGACACCGTTTACTATCTCTGTCGATCTGCTCGGGCACGGATGCTCGACAGGCATATCGGCTCATGACAGGGCAAAAACGATTCAGGCATTGGCAAACCCGAAGACCCTGCCGGAAGACTTGGGACGTCCCGGGCATGTTTTTCCGTTGCACGCGAGAGACAAAGGCGTTCTCAGTCGCATAGGGCATACCGAAGCTGCCGTCGATTTTGCGAAACTGGCAGGATTGAACCCTGTCGCGGTACTGATCGAAATAAAAAAAGAAGACGGAGAAATGGCTCGCCTGCCCGAATTGAAAAAATTTGCGGACGAACACAAACTTAAAATTGTATCTATCGCCGACCTTGTCAGATACAGGTTGGAGAGAGAAAGCCTGATCGAGAAAGGAGTTGAAGTGCAAATGCCCACCCAATACGGAGATTTTCACCTGATACCTTTTCGCCAGAAAGAAAACGGACTGGAACACGTTGCCCTGATAAAAGGCACATGGGAGAAAGACGAACCTATTTTAGTCCGCGTACACTCGTCCTGTGTGACAGGAGATATATTCGGATCGAAACGTTGTGAATGCGGAGAACAACTCCACAAATCAATGGAAATGATCCAGAAGGAAGGGAAAGGAACAATCGTTTACCTCAATCAGGAAGGACGCGGAATAGGGCTGATGGCAAAAATGGAAGCCTATAAACTTCAGGAAGAAGGCTTAGATACGGTAGATGCAAACCTGCATTTAGGATATAAAGCCGATGAACGTAATTACGGTGTCGGAGCTGCCATATTGCGTGATTTGGGAATATCCAAAATGCGTTTAATGACCAACAACCCCATAAAAAGGATAGGCTTGGAATCTTTCGGGCTCGAGGTTGTAGAAAATATCCCGATAGAAGTTACGCCCAATCCCTATAACATGTTCTACATGAAAACCAAGAAAGAACGTATGGGACACGATCTCCATAATGTTGAGTAAATCAATATATACTAACTATAATTGAGTATGTTACAAGTTTCGGAACGTATAGCTAATTTATCAGAATCGGAGACTCTGGCTATGTCTCAGAAAAGTGCCGAATTGAAAGCACAAGGAATGGATGTAATAAACCTGAGTGTGGGAGAACCCGATTTTTTCACGCCTCAGCATATCAAAGAGGCTGCCAAGAAAGCCATAGATGAGAATTACTCATTTTATACTCCTGTCACGGGATACCTGTCTCTTCGCCAAGCTGTTTGCAACAAACTGAAAAAAGAAAATAATCTCGACTATCTGCCTAACCAGATCGTATGTTCAAACGGAGCAAAACAATGCGTCTGCAATGCTTTGTTATGCATAGTGAACGAAGGCGATGAAGTCCTCATCCCTACTCCGTCATGGGTCAGCTATATGGAAATGGTGAAACTCGCCGAAGGCAAAGTAGTAACTATACCGTCAAATATAGAGCAGGATTTTAAAATCACACCAAAGCAGTTGGAAGCTGCAATTACACCAAAAACGAAAGCTATAATCCTGTGTTCGCCTTCCAATCCTTCGGGAAGCGTATATTCCAAAGATGAATTACAGTCTCTTGCGGAAGTACTGAAACAACATCCGCAAATCATCATTATTGCCGATGAAATATACGAACATATAAATTACATTGGCAAACATGAAAGCATTGCTCAATTTGAGTATCTGAAAGACAGAACGATAATTGTCAACGGAGTATCCAAAGCGTATGCAATGACAGGCTGGCGGCTTGGCTGGCTGGCAGCACCGAAGTGGATAGCCGACGCTTGCAATAAACTGCAAGGGCAATACACATCGGCACCGTCTTCCATTGCACAAAAAGCAGCTGAAGCAGCATACAACGGAGATCAGACATGTGTGGAAGATATGCGAATGGCTTTCCTTCGCCGTAAAAATCTGATCGTAAAACTTGCAAAGGAAACTGAAGGTTTTAAAGTGAACGATCCGCAAGGAGCATTCTATATTTTCCCCGATTGCAGTTTTTATTTAGGTAAATCATACAAAGGCAAAAAAATCGGCACATCTGCCGATCTTGCAATGTATTTGCTTGAGGAAGCACACGTGGCAAGCGTAGGCGGCGTAGCATTCGGATCGCCAGAATGTATCCGCTTTTCGTATGCGACATCGGACGAAAACATTACAGAGGCTATGAAACGCGTAAAAACGGCTTTGGCTAAACTACAATAACAGATCGAAATGAATAATAAAAACAAAGAAAGATTCTCTACCCGCATAATCGCATCGGAATTCAGCCGCAAGGACTCGCACGGCGCAATCAGTATGCCGATATACAGAAGTGCGGCTTTTGAATTCGAAACGTCGGAAGAAATTGCCAACGCCTTTCAAAGTAAAATTGCCGCGCATACATATTCGCGAATATCGAATCCGACTGTCGAAAATCTTGAAGAAAAAATAAAGCAGGCATCAAACGCACAGTCTGTAATGGTTGTTTCGTCAGGAATGGCAGCCATATCAAATACGTTCCTTACTTTGGCATCGGCAGGGAGCAACATCGTTGCGTCTCCTCATATATTCGGAAATACATTTTCTTTGTTCCAATTTACCCTTGCTTCGTTCGGCGTGGAAGTCCGGTTCGTAAATACCGATAATTTGCAGGAAGTAGAATCGAACATAGACGAAAACACCTGCGCTTTCTTCTGCGAACTGATTACCAATCCGCATATGGAAATAGCGGATCTGACGCAAATATCAAAGATTTGCCAAAGGAAAAGTGTTCCCGTAATAGTAGATACGACGATAGTCCCGTGGTGCGGATTTTCGGCAAAGGATTTCGGAGTCGATATCGAAATCGTTTCCACTACAAAATACATTTCTGGCGGCGCAACAAGTCTTGGCGGCGCAATCGTTGATTACGGGACATTCGACTGGAAGAAAAACAAACGCCTGAAAGACGTTACTCCCGCCAAGGGGTTATCGGCATTCATGTTCAAGCTGAAACGCGAAACAGCCAGAAACATAGGCGCATGTATGGATCCCGACAGTGCTTCGTTACAATCATTGGGCATGGAAACCTTGCAACTGAGGTTTGAAAAGATGTCGCAGTCTGCGTACAATCTGGCAGAATTCTTATCGGGACAATATAAGATAGCCTCAGTTAACTATCCTGCACTTAAAAGTTCTGCTTATTATGATATTTATAAAAAAATGTTTGTTTCCCTACCCGGAGCGATGCTGACATTCAGCCTGAAAACAAAGGAAGAATGTTTCAAACTCATGGACAATCTTCGGATCATCCGTCGGGCAACCAACCTCTTTGACAACAAAACGCTTATAATACATCCCGAATCAACTATTTACGGAACGTTCAACGATGAGCTGAAAAAAATTATGGGAATAGACGAAAGGCTTCTCCGCCTTTCGGTAGGACTGGAAGATACGGAAGATTTAAAAACGGACATTTTACAAGCATTGGATAACAGCAAATAATGGCAGAGATTTTAAGTTCGATACACGATTATTTACCTCAGGTGATCATGACGCTTTTTGTCATAGTCATTACTCCGATAAGCAAAATCATATCCCGCAAGCTTATACGCCAATACGGCCTAATCAGCCGTAAAGTGGAAAGCAGGGTTAATCATATTATAAGAATCATTGCCATACTGATAAATATCACCTGCCTCATTACGATCGTAATTATATGGGGAGTGAACCCACGGAATATTTTTGTAGCTCTTTCCTCCATATTTGCGGTAATCGGCGTTGCATTCTTTGCCCAATGGTCGATTTTGAGCAACGTAACGGCAGGAATCCTCATCTTTTTCACTTCCCCGTTCCACATTGGCGACTTTATCCGTATTCACGACAAAGAAACTCCTATTGAAGCGGAAGTGATAGATATACTTACGTTTCATATACATTTCAAGACGAGGGACGGTGAAATAATCGTCTATCCCAACTCTTTACTTCTGCAAAAGGGCATTTCGGTTATAAACAAAAACGACAAGCCCGGCGAACCCATGACTTGATTCCTAAGATTATATTTCTATATTTGTAATCATTAATCATAAAAATCAATATTATGTCTGTGAATAAAGTTATTTTGATTGGAAACGTAGGAAAAGATCCTGATATAAGATTTTTCGACAATGGAAGCGCGGTTGCTAATTTTCCGTTAGCAACAACCGAAAGAGGATATACCGCCGCAAACGGCACGCAAATACCCGATAAAACCGAATGGCATAATATTGTTTGCTGGAGAGGACTGGCAAAGGTTGTAGAACAATTCGTAAAAAAAGGAAGCCAATTATATATCGAAGGAAAAATCCGTTCACGTACTTACGACGATCAGAACGGCGTAAAAAGATACGTGTACGAGATATATGTCGATAATCTTGAAATACTGGGAAAGAGAGAGCCTGTCGGTACAAATACAGGCGGATACCAGCAATCGAACAATAACTTCCAGCAACCACAACCTCAAAATCAAAATCAACAACCTTCATCGCCTTTCGCTACGGAAGATGATGCAGACGATCTGCCATTCTGAAAATTACGACTTAGAATAAAGCCTGATAGGTTAATACAAAAAAAGTATTAACCTATTATTATTAAAAACCGATTGATGAGAAATAAGATTTTTGTTCTGTTTGCGATATTGTTCTTTACCGCTTGTTCTTCCAACAACAACGACATGCCCAAACCTGTCGGATATAATCGTATCGAAAGAATCAGCAGCAATTATAAAACACTGGCGACAAAGCATTTTTCTTTTTCGTATTCGGACTTGGCATATATCGACACATTAAAAACCGAAAAGGAAAATAATGTCTGGTTCAACATCGTTTATCCTCAATATCAGGCGCGTATATATTGCTCCTATTCATCCATAAACAGGAATATGCTGAATGAAAGGCTGGAGGACAGTTACCGTCTGGCATACAGCCATGCGACTAAATCCGCAGGCATTCAGCAAAACTTATACGAGAATCCAAATCATCGCACATACGGAATATTGTATGACATCGAGGGAGAAGTCGCTACTCCCGTGCAGTTTTTTCTGACAGACAGCATACAGCATTTTTTCAGGGCATCATTGTATTACGATACGAAAGTCAAAGCCGATTCGGTTTCCCCGATCACCCGGATAATGAGAGAAGATATTATGAAAATGATAGAATCTTTCGAATGGGGAAATTAAGTATCTATATATATCTTATAAACAGATAAGAGATCAAAGGATAGTGATCCGAATATTTTACCCTGTCCACAAAGCAGTTGAACGACTGCATATTTTTTGTGTGCATAATATAATCAATTCTGAACCAAAATCCGTTTTCGTGATAAGTTATCCCGATTCCCGCACCCGTATCTTTAAATGAATCGGAAAAATTACCTTTAATTTTTTTATAAGTGTAGGAAATGGGAGGTTCGTTAAAATCGCCGCATATAACCATTGCATCGGTTTCAGGACGTTGCAATTCAATGGCATTGGCAATTATATTCGCCTGCGACTCCCTCGATCTAAAGGCAGGAGCAAGATGCCCCTTTATGTTCAGCGCCACGTCACCCAGCATTGCCCTGTTAGGATTCTCCACAAGTTCCTTGTATAAAGCTTTGTCTTCAGCCGTCAGTCGGTTCGACTCCAAGTGGTTGTTAACGATAGTAATATGTTTTTTACCGATCTGTATTTCATACATTGCCGAACCGTTAAACGCACTTTCTATCGGCAATCTTGCAACTTTGCGTATAGGATATTTGGAATAACAGGCGAGTCCGTAAATTGTAGAGCTTTTCGTGTCACCCAATCTGATAATGGAACGATAAGGGTAATCGCTCATAACATCGTCAAATTCCTCCAACGAAATAAGTTTGCCTATGTCTTTTTTCTCTTCGACTGCAAACTCCTGCAAACAGACTATGTCCGCACCGCTGGCTGCAATATATTCGAGAATAGGGTTTTCACGCGCATCTTCTCCCGTTAGCCAGTCAAACCCTCTTACGTTGTAAGTCATGAATTTAAGGCAATCGTAGGGTATTCGTTCGGTTTTCTCATGAAAAGCTATGTAAGTGGAGATTGAATTCCAGCAACAAGCCAAAGCCAAAAGAGAAACCAGAATATATTTCCATTGCAGAAAAACGATCCATAATATCAGATATATGACATTAATCACAAGTAAAACAGGGAAACCCATACCCAAAAACGCAAAAATCATATAATGGCTCGGAGGAATGGAAGGAGCAAAAGTAGAAAGCACTAATAATATGATAAACACTATATTAGTACCGAAAACAATGTATTTTAACCCCTTACTTACCTTTATTGCAAGGTATTTGCTCTTTAATGTCATACATAACTAAAACAATCCGATTGCTTATCTTCTAAACAAAAAACCGAGTTATAAGTTTTTAAAAAAGAACAGATTTACAAATCACACGGAATTATAAGCCCATTTTTTTATCAATATTTTTTTCCGAATCTTCGCGACTCAGATCGTAATATGGAGAATAATCCACGAAGTTCATGGTTTCCACAAACAAATCATGCTTGGCTTTTTTCTTCATTTCTTCAATCATATCCAAACAAATTTTACGGTACGAAGGGTGTCCCTGCTTCTGGCTTCGCAACTCGATCAGATGAAAAGCTTCACGCAGATTCATTGTCAAGGAATAGCGCATCTTATAGGCAAACGGAATGATATATTGAGCAACTTCATAGCCGTATTGTTCCGCAATTTTAGGATAAAGCATTTTCGCTTTTTCCAGCACGTTCATATACTTTGCTTTCAAATCGGAATAAGCCTCCAGATCGTATGGCATCACATATCCGTAATGAGGCGTAATCCTTTGCCAGTCTATTGTCAGCATCCTGTGACGCTGAATATCACGGAAAGCCCCGTAATCAGACAATATATCGAAACGATAATAAACCGATTCCAAAGCTCTTCCGGGTTTGTGACGACGGTTTTGTCTTTTGCCTACATAAGTTTTGTAGATATTTACTTTTTCTTCCTGAGACATTTTTCTCACATATTCGCACAACTCTTTGTCTGACAATTCACTGTATTCGTACAAAACAGCTTCTACTATTTTATCCAGTGCGTTGTCGTCCCATTCGGTAAGTGAAACACGTATCTGATTGTCGGCTACATCTGCTGATATTTCTTTGGTTAGCTTAATATCGGACACGGATCGGTGTATATCGGAAAGATAGTTCGACCAGAGTTTTCCCCTGTCTTCCAGATCGACGCGGGTAAGGAAAGAAGGTATTATCTTTCTCAGTTCGCCGAGCATCATCTGTCCGTATTGTCTTACTTCTTCATTCTCGGAAGCAAACATTTTCACAAGCAAATATTCAAACGACTGTCCTGTGGCAAAAACACCCAGATTTGTTTTAGTAGCTCCGGGCAACAAACCTCTCGCAATATCGCAGGCTTTTGCCTTAATCGTGCTTTCCCATGCCCTCACAGACTGATCGTCTCCTTTAGGATATTTCTTTTTCAGCAAAGGTTGCAATTCTTCTATCAGATTTGAATAGACATCAAACAGTTCAGTCAGATATGAATCTGCTTCCTGCCTCAAACTTTTATCTTTTATTTCTTCGGGGACGATGTATTTATATTTTCCGTTTTGCTTCTGATTATAAAATACGTAACGCGTACTTTGCTCCAGATAAGAAGCGATACGCCCTTTTTCAATAACTTTTGCCAATATATTGGAAACCTGTTCGCATGCGACGTGAGCTCCACCAAGCTGTGCAACGGAATCATCGCCGAACAGCAGAATCATTTTGTCATACAGATCGGAAGCTCTTTCCATTCCTACCTGTGCTTCGGAGGATGTTTCAAGAGAACCGTCTTTATAAAATTCGTCCAAGAAGAGCCTTCTTAACGATTTTTCCGAACGGCTGTATCTGGCAAATAAAGCACCCTTAACCGCTTCAGGCAGATTGACTAACCCGAATACAGGTTTATCGGTATTTGTAAAATAACGGTTTAGGACAGCTTTTTCTTCCTGTGTAAAATTTTCAACAAAATAATCCATATTGTATCGTTTCTTTTATATTCCCCTAAACTGCAAAGTTAAGAGTAAATCACAGATATTTTATCAAAAAACGATAAAAAAGAAATGCCGTTTTACAGATTTGCAAAACGGCATTCAACACAATTAAACGAAACTAATTTCACAAAATTATTTTGCAGGATTCCAGTTATCCATCCCTTTCATTACATTTTCCAGCGTATATTTTGCAGCCTCCTGCGCGGTAAGCACTTTCGACCATTTCACACGCTTGTCGGTTTTTGCACCTTCGCCCCTGTTGTTGTATTCCATATAGCGTGCTGTTTTTTCGTTTTCGGGATTTCTCCAGTTTTCCCAGCCTTCGGGTCTGATTTCTTTCGGCAAGTCGCAGTTCATAAACAACACCATAGCGTAGGGTCTCCACGGTCTGCCCAAGTAAACGGCATTTATACCGTCAGCCATTCTAACCGTACAATTGTTGAGAATATAACCGAACTCTACATTTTGCGGCGTGCTTGCGGCGGTAATGAAAGACTCCTTTTTACAAAATATATCACAATTCTCGAACCAACAAGTTGAAGGTCCGAAAATGAAATCAGTAGTTCCTTCAATATAACAATTCTCAAAATATTGCCGTGAGCCTTCTTTCCCTGTATAAAGCGTATCCTGATTGCCTAAAAGCCTGCAATTCCTGAAAATCGCCCGATCGCCTTCAATATGTAAAGCAACTGCTTGCCCTAAAGGAAGTGCGGAATTTTCGATTGTCAGATTTTCCATTACAATGTCATTACCTCTTATCATGAGCGTATAGGTGCGGAAGGTTCCCATCTTGTCTATATTGGCATGATCATCATAAGTGATGATAGTACTATCCTTACTTTCACCTACAAATTTCACATCACAGATATGGGAAGGAATTTCAAGCTTTTCTTTATAGATTCCGTTCATAATAAAAATGGTAATCCGTCCTTTTGGTTCGAAAGGCCTCAATGAACTGATCGCTTCCTGCAGATTCCGATAATCGCCCCTGCCGTTACGATCTACGACAATGTCATACTCTTTTTCCTGAGCATAGCCTGCAACAATGCTGACTATTAAAAATAAAAACAATGTGATCTTTTTCATAAATATTATTATTTTGTTTATTTGTCAAAAACATGATTTACCAAGCTGTTCAAATATACTTCAAGATAAGGATAGCCTTCTTCGTTTAAGTCGCTGGCTTTCTTTCCGGGATAATTTTGCTCGAGCCATCCGTCGGGAATCCCGTCGATATCGGAATCTTTCACAACATCCACCGAATTATATGTATATTCTTCCCAACCGCCTACATCCTTTTGCGAGTCTATCATTCCGGGACGTGTCTTAACATTTCCCGATGCCCTGACAGGCGTTAGTCCGTTGCGTACTTCATCGACTACCCGCGCGTCGGTACGGTCTCTTTTATAACTTGCACCCACATGAGCCAAAACACGTTCATAAGCCACTTCGGCAGGATCGGTTTCAACCAAAGGCACATCGAAAGGCATATCGGACAATAAGTCTTTCTTGTCCTTTGTAGCCGGTTCGGGCTGGAAACCTAAGACATTGTCCTGTGTAGTTTCTTCGCTGCCATACACATAATTTCCCGAAAGATAAAACTTTCCCCAAACTCCGGCTCTTTGCCTGTTAGCACCAATATCGGCGTTTGGTGAGAATATCCGGTTTGGAAAAGACGACGTTTTTGACGGTTTATAATAATTATTGATAAAGTTATATCGTCCGCCTTCGCCCGCGTAACCGCTGTTTTGCCCCCAGTTATAAATTACGTTGTTGCGCAGATCAACCAGTTCCTCATCGGCACGGTCGGAATATCGCGCTCCGCAAAGCCTTGGGTTTCGATTGTCGTGATGTGCCAAAAGATTATGGTGGAACGATGCTTTCCTTCCACCCCAAATGCCGCCATATCCGTGGCTGCCTTTCCAATGCACCGATCCCCTCAGGCTCTCTGACAGGATACACCATTGCATCGTGAAATTATCATTGTCATAAAAAGAAGAACATTCATCAGTACTCCAGCTCATCGAGCAATGATCTATAATAATATTTTTTTGCCTCATTCCGTAAAGGGCATCGTCTTCCACTTTTGCCAGATCGCCCAATCGGAAACGTATGAAACGGATAATAACATTATCGCCGACAACCCTGACCGTATTCTTGGCAATACAAATTCCGTCACCGGGAGCAGTCTGTCCCGCTATGGTCGTATTATCCCGAATTTCCAATTTGTTGTTCAACCAGATAATCCCTGCAACTTTAAATAAAATAATTTTAGCTCCGGGGCGTTCAATACACCAACGCAATGTTCCTTCCCGCGTCGTTTCGTTTCCCTCAAGAGTGTCTTCTAAGGAATTGACGTAGTAAACCGTTCCGCCACGTCCGCCGGTAACATATCTGCCTCCTCCTTCAGCACCGGGAAAAGCAGGAATTTGCGCATAAATCGTACAGAAAAATAAAATGAAAGATAAAAAAATATAGATTTTTTTCATGATTAGATTAAAAAATATGGTTCATATTCCAAATGTAATACATAAATATAAAATCATTAGGGGGTATTTTGGTATATTAGGTGGGAATCATTAGGTTTTTCTACTCTAAACAGAATACTTAAACATCTAAAAATGTGACATTAAACAAAAAGTTAATTGAATCGTTGTCAATGAAAATATTTTTATAATTAAAATTATTACTTTTATAAATTGAATAAATATAATTATCGGAATATGCGTTTCAAGAAAATCAATTTATTACTTTTCGTTTCTCTTCTTTTATCAGCTTACGCCTACTCTCAAAAAAAATTAACACTTGATAAAATATATACGGCAAAAACAACCGTAGATGTTATGATGCCGATAATGCTGGACAGTACGAATCTGAAAAAGCAAAAATTCGAATACAAAGACTTGCTTGCAAGCCAAGTAGATCTTCCTGAGCAAGAAGATTTCACGGAGGAAATACGGGCAGAAGTCATGCGTGAATATTTTTTTTTCAGAAAAGCACAAAATAAGCCTCAATTCCGTTTTTTCAATTTTCAGATCAACACAGGCAGATACGGCAAACTTAATCTAAAAATAGCTTCACCGAGTATGTTCGAACTGTACATAAACGGTAAAAAAGAAATTTCCAAAACCTCCATACAAGACAGTATTTCCTCGGCTAAAGTTGCCGAAAAACTTTTCACGAGCTTGCCCGGAACAAACGATATAGTAATAAAATATCTGAGCCTGCCCACGAATAAAGCACCCGAAGGAATAAAAGTGACAGTCGAAACGCAAGGAAAAGATTCAGTCACTGATTTTAACATATCATACGAAGGAAAGAGAAATGTAACCATCGAAGATATGCTTTCAGGCAAAAGGGCTATAAATTCACACATATCTCCAAACGGCGATTATATCCTTTCGCACATCAAAGATGTTTCCACTAAAGGTAAAACTACTTATTACTACGAATTGACTGACGTTAAAACCCTGAAAAGCATAAGGATTAACACAGCAAAAGCAGGTTGGATGAAGTCCGTGAACAAATATTATTATACAAACAAAGAGGGCAACGATACTCAACTGATTTGCGTTGATCCCACAACATTTGAATCTGTCATAATGGCTGAAAACATATCTTCAAATTTTCGTCTGACAGCCGATGACAAAAGCTTGATATATACGGAAAAAGAAGATAATGACACACGTAAAGGAGATTTAAAACTCCTTGCCTCACCCGAAGACAGGCAAACGGGTTATTACAGCAGAAATTTTATCTACAGGCAAGATGTAAAAACAGGACTCAAGGAAAGGCTTACATTCGGAAAAAAAACCACTTATCTGGTTGATATAAGTCAAGATTCCCGCTATTTATTGTATTCAACCTACAACGAAACGCCAACAGAACCTCCGTTTAAGAATTTATCCATGTTCAGGCTCAATATGGAAACGCACGCTGTCGACACGCTATGGATCGGCGAGCCCTATGCTTACGATGCGATTTTTTCACCCGATGGGAAGAAAATCCTGATCACAGGTTCTCCACAAGCTTTCGATAATATCGGACTGAATACAACGAAAGGAGAAACACCCAACAGCTATGACAATCAATGCTTCATTATGGATCTTTCGACAAAGCAGATCGAACCTGTAACCAAAAACTTCAATCCTTCGGTTATTTCAACTTATTGGAACAAAATGGATAATATGATATATCTGAGGGTTACCGATAAAGATTATGAAAACATTTACAGATACGATCCGGCAAAAAAAACTTTTTCAAAACTGAATCTGGCGGAAGATGTCATACAATCTTTCTCTCTGTCAAGTAATTCTTTGACAGCATCCTATCACGGACAAAGCCTATCCAATTCAACCAAGGTTTATACATTGGATTTAAAAAACGAGAAATCGACATTGATAAACAATCCTCTGAAAGAAAACTTCCGTTACCTGAATTTAGGAGAAGTGAAAGACTGGAATTTTACCGCATCCGACGGAACCGTAATTGAAGGAAGATACTATTTGCCTCCGAACTTTGACTCTTCGAAACAATACCCTATGATTGTCTATTATTACGGCGGAACGACACCAACAGTCCGTGCGTTCGACCTGCCCTACCCTGCACACGTTTATTCATCATTAGGGTATGTGGTTTATATACTCCAGCCAAGCGGAACAATCGGATACGGACAGGACTTTTCGGCTCGCCATGTCAACGCATGGGGAAAACGTACGGCGGACGATATAATCGAAGGTACAAAAAAATTCACGGATTCACATTCTTTTGTGAATAAGGATAAAGTCGGCTGCATGGGCGCATCTTACGGCGGATTCATGACAATGTATCTGCTTACGCAAACGGACATATTTGCCGCGGCAATGTCGCATGCGGGGATAAGTTCCATTTCGAGCTACTGGGGCGAAGGTTATTGGGGATATACTTACAGTACGGCCGCGAGCAGCGGAAGCTATCCGTGGAACAACAAGGAACTTTACGTCGGTCAAAGCCCATTGTTTAACGCCGATAAAATACATACTCCGCTTTTACTCATTCACGGCACGGCAGATACGAACGTACCTATCGGCGAAAGCATACAGATGTACACGGCACTGAAAATATTAGGACGACCTGTCGAATTTATAGAAGTCAAGAAAGAAAATCACGGAGTAGCGGATTACAACAGGCGTATTAAATGGAATTATTCTATATACGCATGGTTCGCAAAGTGGCTTCAGGACGATCCGTCATGGTGGGACAGTCTGTATTCCGAAAATAAATAATATTTGTTTTTAACGAAATAACAGATAAATACTGCTATTTTTGCTTATTATTTTAATACATAATATGCACAATTGAGTTATAACCAATTAGAAAACATAAATTTTATGAAGAAAATTTTCACTTTTTTAGGCTTATTCTTATTTATAAGTGGTATTCTGTCCGCTCAGCATATTGAGTTCGAAGAATACACGCTGGATAACGGACTGCATGTCGTTTTGCATCAGGACAAGTCGGCTCCTGTGGTAACGACATCCGTCATGTATCACGTGGGAGCAAAGGACGAAAATCCTGAACGTACGGGATTTGCCCATTTTTTCGAACATCTTTTGTTTGAAGGAACAAAAAATATCGGACGCGGCGAATGGTTCAAAATTGTATCTTCCAACGGCGGACAAAACAATGCGTACACAACAGACGACATAACTTACTATTACGAAACATTCCCGTCCAACAATCTTCAATTGGGTTTGTGGATGGAATCGGAACGAATGCTGCATGCCGTAATTAACCAAATCGGGGTGGACACCCAGAGAGAAGTCGTAAAAGAAGAAAAACGCCTGAGAATGGACAATCAGCCATACGGACAGATACTGAAAGTCGTAAAAGAAAACTTATATAAAATACATCCTTACCGTTGGGCGACAATCGGATCAATGGAACATCTGGATGCGGCTACGCTTGATGAGTTCATGGCTTTCTACAAAAAGTTTTATATACCCAACAACGCCGTGCTCGTTGTAGCAGGCGATTTTGACAAAGATCAGGCTAAAAACTGGATAAAAGACTATTTCGGATCAATACCGAAGGGTACTGACGTCATAAAAGCAAAATACGAAGAAACGCCTGTTACCGCACAAATCAATGCAGAATTTACCGATCCGAACATTCAACTTCCGATGTTGGTCAACGCTTACAGAACACCCTCAATGAAAGAGCGTGAAGCGAAGGTTCTTGATCTGATCGCATCAATTCTAAGCGACGGTAAAAGTTCACGTCTGTATAAAAGATTGGTTGACAAAGAAAAAAGCGCATTACAGGTAAGTTCTTTCAACCTGACTCAGGAAGATTACAGCACTTATGTTATTCTGGCAATACCGATGACAGGAAAGACATTGCAGGACATTCAGGCATCAATCGACGAAGAAATAAACAAAATCTGTACAGAACTTATATCGGAAGAAGAATTTGAAAAATTGCAGAATCAATACGAAAACCTGTTTATAAAACAAAACTCAACGACAGACGGTATAGCCAATAATTTGGCATTTTGCTATTTGCTGTATGGCAATACAAATCTGATAAACACAGAACTAAATACTTATCGGTCAGTTACCCGCGAAGAAATCCGCGAGGTCGCCAACAAATATCTGAAGCCCAATCAACGTTTGGTATTGGATTATATACCAGAAAGTAAATAAACAGTTGAATTCTCAATTTTTAAACTAATCGAATATGAAAAGAATAATATATATAATGCTTTTTTCACTGATCTGCTTCCTGCCTGCAAATGCACAAATAGACAGATCGGTACAACCGAAACCGGGTCCTGCACCAAAAATCAATCTGAAAAAACCGCAAAGTTTCCAACTGGCAAACGGGCTGACTGTATTGGTTGTTGAAAACAACAAATTGCCGAGAGTAACATTCTCCCTTTCGCTGGATAATCCACCAACGGTTGAAGGAGCGTTGAAAGGAATAGACGGGCTTACAAGCAGCATGATGGGAAACGGAACGAGCAAAATCAGCAAAGACGATTTTAACAAACAAATCGAATATTACGGAGCAAACGTTTACTTTGGCGTGAACAACGTCGGAGGTTCGACTTTATCGAGATATTTCCCTGAAGTATTGTCGCTTGCCGCTCAAGGAGGTTTAGATCCGCTATTCACTCAGGAAGAGCTCGACAGTGAAAGAGCAAAGTGGATAGATGCCCTCAAAGCTGACGAAAAAAGCGCACAATCCGTAGTCAGGAACGTATATAAAGTCCTTACATACGGAAAAGATCACCCTAAAGGAGAACTTGTGAAAAAAGAATCGTTGGAAAAAATAACGTTAGCCGATATAAAAAAACACTACGCGGAAAATTTCGTACCCGAAAATGCATATCTGGTTGTTGTCGGCGATGTCAAGTTTGATGATGTGAAAAAACTCGTGACAGAAGATTTCTCATCATGGAAAAAAGCGGCCGCTCCAAAAGGAACTTACGCGGATCCTGCCAACCTTTCAAAAACCGAAATCAACTTTGTGGATATACCGAATGCCGTTCAGACCGAAATTTACATGGTTAACCTGACAAACCTGAAAATGACCGATCCCGACTATTTTGCGGCATTGTTAGCCAATCAGGTATTAGGCGGAGGAGCTGACGGGCGTCTCTTCTTAAATCTGCGTGAAGCCCACGGATGGACCTATGGCTCATATTCGGGAATCGACGGAGACAAATATATCTCAAACTTCACAGCCTATGCTTCCGTCAGAAATGCGGTTGCAGACAGTGCGGTTGTGGAAATGCTGAAAGAACTGGACAAAATAAGAACTACTATCCCGACTGAAGATGAATTGAACCTTGCAAAAGCAAAATATGTGGGAAGTTTTGTGATGAATGCGGAAAAACCACAGGCAATCGCAAGTTTTGCCTATGACGAAAAAACGCAATCACTGCCTGCCAATTTCTATGAAAATTATATACAAAACGTAAATGCAGTAACACTGGAACAAGTGAAAACGGCTGCCCAGAAATATATTCTGCATGACGGAACCCGTATCGTGATAGCGGGAAAAGCAAGCGAAGTATTACCAAATCTGGAAAAACTGAATATTCCTATCAAATATTTCGATATTTATGCTAATCCGACTTCAAAACCTGAAGAAAAGAAAGCTGAAGAAGGCGTAACGGCACAAACCGTATTGAATAAATACATAAACGCTGTCGGAGGAAAGCAAGCTCTGGAGGCGGTGAAATCAATTGCCGTTACATACAAGGCAACCGTTCAGGGAAATGAAATAACACTTGTCCAGAAATCGACTGCCGACGGCAAATCTTCGCAGGAAATGACAGCAATGGGCATGACTCTGACTAAAGCCGTTTTTGACGGGCAAAAGGGTTATGTAATGATGCAAGGACAGAAAAAAGATCTTGAAGAAGCAGAAATAAAGGATATGAAATATTCCGTTCCTTTTCCCGAATTGATGTTCTTAGCATCAGACATAAAACTGAATGGCGTGGAGGATAATTCTTATGTATTGACACTCGGCGACAAATCATATTATTACGATATTACCAGCGGACTGAAAACGGGAGAAGCGGCAACCAAAGAAATCATGCCCGGACAGACAGTCACACAAAAGGTTTCGTACAGCGATTATCGGGATGTAAAAGGTGTAAAAGTACCCTATAAATTATCAATGAACATGGGAATGGAGATCGAGTTGAACATTTCGGACGTAAAAATAAATGAAGGCGTTGCAGATAGCGATTTTCAGTAAGAAGAATTAACTCTAAACAATATACTGAAGCCATACAAAATCGTATGGCTTTGTTTTTTATTAAGGAATACGATAACGGTACTAAAAGACAGTTTCTTTATATTTGTATATCATAAATATAAGTTTGGATTGGGATGAATAATAATTTCTCGGACATAAATATCGCATTGGAGCACTTTAAGGTAAGCAGGGAAGACTTACTGAAAGTCACTGCCGAAGCAATGAAGAAAGGCGGCGATTATGCCGATCTTTTCTTTGAGCATACGCTAAGCAACAATATATCGCTCCAAGACGGCGAAGTAAACAGGATCGCGTCCAATATAGATTATGGTGTGGGCATCCGTGTTGTAAAAGACGATCAAACAGGATATGCATACGTCGAGAACTCCAATTTACAAGATATGCTTAAGGCTGCAACCGTCGCGGCAAATATTGCGGCAATGCCCAAAAAGCTGAATCCGATAAAGATTAATGAAGTTACTTTCAAGAATTACTATAAAATTGAAAAAGACTGGCAAAGTATTTCGGTTAACGATAAAAAAACATTTGTACAGAAACTGAACGACAAAATTTTCGAACTTGACAAAAGAGTGGTAAAAGCAAATGTGGGACTGAACGACTCGACATCCTATATTCTGTTTTTTAATTCGGAAGGAACTCTGTGTTGCGATTATCGTCCAATGGCTGTATTATTCGCATCCTGTACGATGGAGCAAAACGGAAAATTGGAAAGGGGTAGCGCCTCACGCGCATACAGAAAAGGATTTGAGTTTTTATCCGACTCACTGATCGACATTCTGGCAAATGAAGCCGTCAGGCAGGCAGCCCTTATGTTTGACGCCATAACGCCAAAAGGAGGCGAAATACCCGTAGTAATGGGAGCAGGCGGATCGGGGATTCTTCTTCATGAGGCTATCGGACACGCTTTCGAAGCCGATTTCAACCGAAAAGAAGTTTCTATTTTTTCCGACAAATTAGGCAAGAAGATATGTGATTCAGCTATAAATGTTGTTGACGACGGAACAATAAATAATACGCGGGGCGCTGTCAATTTCGACGATGAAGGCTCTGCAAGCCAAAAAACGTATATAGTCAAAAACGGCGTGCTGGAAAGTTATCTTCACGATCGTATCAGCTCCACCTATTATGGCGTCAGTCCGACAGGAAACGGAAGGCGTCAATCGTTCCGATATGCGCCTCTGCCCCGCATGCGGGTTACGTATATGGAGTCAGGAGACAGTAAGCAGGAAGATATGATCGGCAATATAAAATACGGCGTGTTTGTCGATAATTTTACAAACGGACAGGTTCAGATCGGCGCAGGAGATTTTACGTTCTTTGTGAAAAGCGGTTATCTTATAGAAAACGGAAAACTTTCAACTCCGATAAAAGACATCAATATCATCGGCAACGGACCGAAAGCTCTTGCCAATATTACCATGGTGGGGAACAACCTGAAAATAGACGAAGGTGCATGGACATGCGGAAAAGACGGACAAAGCGTGCCTGTCGGACAGGGGCTTCCTTCGGTATTGATCAAAAAACTGACTGTCGGAGGGAATTAAATACAATCAACTTTATGTCAAAAAATTTAATCAATAAAAAGGATGAAAATAAAAAGCAGATTCGATCACTTTAATATTAACGTTACAAATCTGGAAAAGAGCATTTCTTTCTACGGCAGTGCGTTAGGATTTCATGAGGTAAAAAGAAAAGAGGCATCCGACGGATCGTTTATCCTTGTCTATTTATCAGACGGAGTTTCGCCTTTCCTGCTGGAACTGACTTGGCTGAAAGATCATACCGAGAATTACGAACTGGGCGAAAACGAAAGCCATTTATGCGTACGTGTAGAGGGTGATTACGACAAGATTCGCGAATATCATAAAGAACTTGGCTGCGTATGTTTTGAAAACCACAGTATGGGACTTTATTTTATAAGTGATCCCGACGATTATTGGATAGAAGTTCTTCCTGTCAAAAAATAATTCGGTTTAATTATTAAAATGATATAAAAAGACGATGGTAGCCTCATAAGCATTTTTGGGGCTGTCTTTTATTTCGAGCGTCACTTTTAGCTCAGCTTTTGTTATGCCGCGCAGATCGACTAACGACAACAACTTAACCCGTGCTCTTACTTCACTGTTTACTATTGCAGGCTGATTAAATTTCAATTTTTCAATTCCATAATTTATCATGGAACTTACGTTATTGACCTGTATTATCTGTCCCCATAAGTAAGGAAGAAGCGACAAAGTCAGATATCCGTGTGCTATCGTATTTTTAAAAGGACTTTCTCTTTTCGCTCTTTCGGCATCAACATGAATCCACTGGTGATCGAGGGTTGCATCCGCAAATTCATTTATACGTTCTTGTGTGATTTTCAAATAATCCGACACGCCAAGCTCTTGTCCTATATATTGTTCAAATTCAGAAAAACTATTAATAATCAGCATAGTAAAGTTTGGGTTATAATTAATAAAAATCAATGCACATGGCAAATATAGTCATTTTTATGCATTTCGCCATACGGGTAAAAAATTAGCAACTTTAATTTCTGATTTATATTAATCGTTAATCTCAAAAAAGGAAATCAATCAAAGACGTTTTTGCCTAAAACAATGATTATTTCTACTTATTATATGCAATATCTCCGTTTTTAAAAGCCTCCAGCAATTTGTCTTTATCTTCTATCACGGATTTTAACAATTTAATTTTATTTTCAAGCTCTTCGATATATTTTTCTCTGTAATCGACAGCCCCGTATTTATCGTGTTCAACATCCGAGGCTATGCTGTGCATATCGGGTTCTTCATATAGCGAAGTACCCGATCCATTATTATCCAAAAACATATTACCTTCTCCTCTTAACAGCCAATAGGGATTTACCTGAGGAAATTGGAGTAAAATTTCACTAACTACATCTGCTCCTATATTGTTATTTATGGTTCGGGCAAAAGAAGCACTTTTTCCAATTCTCAAAGAGAAAGATCTGGCACTCATATTCAGGGCTTCTATTAACTGAAAAATACGTTCTTTCATTGTAATGAGTTTTAATTGGTAATATTTTTCCAATAATATTTTTAAATAAGAAATATTTTACCTATATTTGTGATATAAGTGAAATTGTTGCTCTTTTACGTGCTTTTTACACAAAAAAGGAAATAAATATATGAATAATGAACCATAAAAAAGAGTAAAAAATGGATTTTAATACTATTTCAGGCGAAAAAACATTTATAGCTGAACGCGATTTCAGACTTAAGATATTAGAATCAAAAGGTTTATTCCCTTATCTATGCACCAAAGTATTGATCAACGGAAAGCCTATTTCAACAAGAACAGCGCGAAAAACATTTACTGTCGAGAAATTTGAAGATTTAAAGAAAAACAGTCTGGCCGTATGGTTCGAATCCGAAAATCTGATAACAAAAATATTAAAGGAACAGGATACATACAAAAATCGCTAAAAATACCAATCGCATCAATCAATACTTTTTTCCATATAATTATCAAGTATTTTAAGAAAGTGAATGTAAAAGCAGAAGCTTGCTTACAGAAGTCGAAAAATCTTCTTATTTTTGGATATTATTCATTTCTTAGAATGGTCGAATATGGAATATTCTGTAAAAAGAATAAGCACTGACGAGAAGTCTCTTTCTGAAATAACCGGATTTCTAAAAGAAACCTTTCCTAAAAACAAAAAGTTTACCCTTGATTATATCAGGTGGCAATATTCCCTGAATCCATTAGGAGAAATGGTAGGTTTTAACGCATGGAAGGACGATAAAATAGTTTCCCATTTCGCAGGTTTGCCGATTAATATGAATTTATTCGGGCAAAATCGCAAAGGTTTGCTTTGTATAAACGTATCTACAAACATCGATCATCGAGGTAAAAAACTGTTTACACTGTTAGGGGAAGAAACCATTCGCTACGCAACCGAAAACGGGTTCGATTTTATGATTGCCGTTCCAAACGCAAACAGCTCTCACGGCTTTCTTAAATACTTCGGTTTCTATCTGATAAGCCCTTTGACGGTCAAATTAGGGATCGGTAAAAATATCTACGCGGATAAAAGCTACGATTGCTATAAATGCTGGGACAAAGAACAATGGAGATGGAGATTAAAAAATCCGACAAATAAATATTCATTCGGCAAAACAGGCATAATTTCAACCCCGATAACCTACTTTACCAAAAGCTTGTCAAAGAATTTTCAAAAAGAGTATTTATCGGGCATCAAGCCGCAAAAAATCGGGTTTCGCCCCTTCAACCTGTACATAGGGTTAGGAGCAGACACATCAAAAGGCTTATATTTCAATATGCCCTCTTTTGTAAAACGTCCCCCTTTTAATCTGGTATTTAAAGATTTGACAGGCAATATCCCGACAATAAAGAAAGAAAACGTTTTCCTACAATTAATAGACTTGGATACGGTATGACAGCTGAAAACAAACAAATAAATATACTGACGTTCGACATTGAAGAATGGTATCATTTCGATATATATTCGACAGAAGAAACATGGTTGAAATATCCTCCCCGCATTGATATTTATTTATCCAAAGTATTGGATAAGCTGGACGAAAAACAAACGAAAGCGACTTTCTTCTGTTTGGGCTGGATCGCAAGAACTTACCCCGACATACTGAAACAAATAATGCAGAGAGGGCACGAAATTGCCTGCCACAGCGACAAGCATCTGTTCGTCAGAGAAATGACGCCCGAATCCTTCAATGAAGATCTGAGAACGGCGTTGGATAGCATTGAAAACGTGATCGGAAAAAAAGTTACTTCATTTCGGGCGCCTGCCTTTACCATTTCCGAAGACGCTCTTTGGGCATTCGAAATTCTGGCGCGGAACGGAATAGAAACCGACTGCTCCATATTCCCCTCTACCCGCAGTTTCGGCGGCTTCCCGTCTTTCGGAAAAGCTACGCCGACGCTGATCAGATATAAAGATTACGCCATCAGGGAATTTCCGATCAGCACGGGAAGTATTATGGGCAAACAGATGGTTTTCGGCGGAGGCGGATATTTTCGGCTTTTCCCATACCGTTTTATAAAAAAACAGATGAACAGGCTGGACTACAATATGACTTATCTGCATATGCGCGATTTCGACTATGCCCAACCACGTTTTAAACACCTGTCGACCATGCGATATTTCAAGTCATATTACGGAATAAAGAATGCCTATCCTAAATTTGAAAAAATGCTGGAAGATTTTAAATGGATCAATCTGGAACAGGCTGTTCAGGAAATTGACTTTGATAACATCAGACAGTTGAAACTGGGATAATAAGCTGCATGATTCAACTACCCCATTTTTCCAATATGGACGCAATGTTCCATACAGTTTATATTAAAAAGATGAAAGATGAAAAAAAATATTTTACTATTACTTATACCGACTATCATACTGACTGTATGTTGCGCGGGGAGACCTAAATATTTTACCAATTATTATACAGGGGAATATACGGGACTGGATACATTGATCAATACGAAAGGAATATACCTTTCTCAAAGAATAAATGATTCTTCGAGATTTTCAATGATTATGTTTTATAATAATGGAATATTTGCTTCGGGAGACAATTATAGTATAATATCGGTAGTAATAGATTGTTTTGATGGAAGTATGGGAAAATGTGAGGGACTCGTATGGGGTAGCTACAAAATAGTAAAGGATACAATAAAGACACAGCAATTATGGGATGAAGGGGTGTATGGGAAATATATTATATATAGAGATTATTTTATTTTATCAGATAGAAAAATACTGTTAATATCCGATTATATGTTAGAAGATAATAAGAAAGCTTATCTGAATAAATATAAATACCGTAAAAATCCACTATATCTGTTTGAGAACGTTCCGCCATGCCGTTTTTATCCTTTAGAAACCAAACGGGACTCGACTCAATGCCCACTTCTGAAAAAGAAATGGTTCTGGAAAAAAGGTGTTTTTTCCCTAAAAAAGTAAATTTATAAGAGTGGAATATTATATTAGTGTTTATGAAAAAGATTCTGTTTTTTGTTATTGTCGTTACAATATGTTCCTGTACAATCCCGAAGAGATTATTTAATCCATCGGGAGGATTTACTTACAAGTATGATGGTCAATATACTGGACTTGATACTTTACTTAATATACAAGGATATTATATATATCCGACATCAATCGTCAATGTTGGACAGAGCAATTATAATGTGAAATTTTTCTTAAACGGATTATATTGTTCTTCTTTAAGTAATGACTCTATAAATATGTTTGACGATAATTCTTCTTATATTTATTGGGGACGGTACATTTTATCTGGTGATACTATTAAAGTCCAAGTTGTTGATGATGAAGGGCTATTGGGTGGAATACGTACTATTTATGTTTCATATCAGATTGTGTCAAAAGATCTTATAAAAAGACTAAATTCTTTTGAAAAACCGGAATCAACTATGATATACCAGTTTAAACCGACAATGCCTGATCCATTTCTTCCCGATTGTTGGCTATTAAAGAAAAAATGGTTCTGGAAGAAAGGGTACTATCCGAAGAAGTAATCTACAGCAATATTTTATTTTAGATAGACAAATTAGGAAATAAATATAAGGAAGGTATTTTCTTGAAATTGCCTTCTTCTATAATATCAGTAAGTTATATAAAAAAAGAAATGGTTGTCATCACGGCAGCCTATCTTTTTTTGAGATATATAATAGATACATATTAATATATTTATAATCAATAAAATATGAGTATAAAATATACGGGTTATAAGGATAAAATAATAACTAACAAAGACAACCCTTTCTTAAATAAAATACCATTTATGTTTACAATAAATATTAAAGGCAAACGAAATCCTAAGAATCCGGAATTTGTTAAATTAGTGATTATTTTTTACAAACCCGGCTATGCACGAATCCCTAAGATTATATGTATATCCGGATTATATAAATATTGGGATGCCGAAACACAGCGGTTTCAGAGTGGATATACCGAAGCCGTGATGAAAAATAAATCACTTCAAAAAATACAGCTTAAATATCTTAAGGTTGCAGAAAAATGGGAATTAGAAAACAAAGCATGGTTACCGGTAGAACTTTCACATTACTATGATGAAAGTAAACAAGATAGCGATAAGTATAACAAATTTCTAAAAAAAGCATGTTTGAACCTGAGTATTTCGAAGAAGGTAACTTGGAGTTGTGCACGGAGTGGTTTTATTTCCAAAATGATTGATGAAGGTTATCATCCATCACAGGTCGCTGAACTTGCCGGAAACTGTCCCCGAACTATATACAAATATTATTATACTAATTCTGATAAAGAAAAGGTAAGAGAACATATGAATGAAATACTATAGAATTAGAAAACGACAAAAATACACCTAAATCATTTTGATTCCGATTACTCAACCCAACAATATCAGGTGAAAACACGAAAACACAGGCTTTCCGGCTCCATTTTCTACAAACTACCTTCACTTTCATTGTAATACAATTGAGTTATATAAAACTCTTTTCTAAGCCACCAATTAATCCTTAAAAAATATAAAATAAATTAATTTTAAAAAAAATAAACATATTATGTAAATAAAATAAAAAAATATTTATATTTGACAACTGGTAATACAATATCATTTATACACTTAAAACTATGAAGAGAACAATAGGACTGTTAACCTTGTTGGGGCTGTATGCCATTTCTTACGGACAAATAAATATAACACACAGTACACCCCGTATCGGTGACGAAATCATCAAACAACAAGTAGAATACAAAGATCCCGGACGATCGGGTGAAAACGTCATCTGGAACTTCAGCACCCTGAAAGAAATAAATCCCGAATACAAAATTAAATACATACCTCCTTTTATAGTAGACGACAAACTCTATGTTATGGGAAAAGACACTTTTAACATAAAAGATGTTTCGGAAGGAGAATTAGTCGCAGGATACGAACATCAGACAAGATATTATTACCAATGCAAAGATGGAGAGCAATATATACTCGGACATGAAAACCCGACAACCCTGCTTCACTACAATCAACCTGTCCGGATAATGTCCGAACCCATGAAATACGGACAGGAAATAAACAACACGTATTCATCCTACGCACGTTACTCTAATAAAATAGACATATATACTGAAGGAGAAGTCAACGTAAAGGCAGATGCCTACGGTATAATGATATTACCCTCCGGAGACACCCTTCGAAACGTTATCCGAATTAAGACACAGCAAACCTATATAGAATCAGATACATTAAGAGATCCCCTGAATCAGGAAAAACTCAATATGATAGTGGATAACTATAAATGGTATTCCAAAGGATACCGCTATCCCATATTCGAGACAGTGCGGACACGTGATCTCAGTGATACTACCGAAACAGCATATTACAGTACCGCCTTTTTCTATCCTCCGCAAGAACATTATTATCTTGAAGACGACTATGAAAACCTCGCTGTATTGGACAGTCTGGATAACATAAACAATCGGCAACCCAACAAACCAAAACCCGATCCGAACGATCCCTCCCATTGGTTGGAAAACAATTTCACGTATAACTATTATCCCAATCCCGTAATAACAGACCTCTATGTAGAATACTATCTGGAAGCATCAGCTGAAGTAGGTATATCCGTATATAATATAGCAGGCACATTAATAAAGAGCATCGATAAACAAAAGAAAGAAGCGGGCTTCTACGAAGAAACCATTGATTGCATATCCCTGCCTTACGGTTCCTATTTGCTTCAGATAAAAGTAAACAATGAAATTATTAACCAGAAGTTTATTAAGAGATAATATAATTCCTTTTTCCATCATAAACTACAAATTATTCTGCTATGAAAAAATATATATTAATTATTCTGTTATTTTTATTTTTAAATCAATATGCATTTAACCAAACCGAAACGCAAGTGATACATCCTTCTGCAGAAGCCTCAAATATGGTTTCTCCTGCAAATATTGATGTTAATTATTACATTGGAAAACCATCAATCAGTTTGCCTTTGTATGTTTTGAAGGATGGCGATATTGAGATTCCTATTTCTCTTAACTATATTTCCGGAGGGGTGAAGGGTGATGATATAGCATCCAATGTAGGATTAGGATGGAATTTAAATGTGGGGGGATCTGTAACAAGATCTATCAGAGGATTGCCTGATGATTTGGGTAAGAGAGGTTTTTTCAGTTCAGACAATAGTTTTGGTTATCATGAATACGTAAAATATATTTCCAACGTACTTGGAGTTGCCTATTTCCCTGCTCCAGGAGTACCTTCTCCCGGAGGAGAAAAAGGTGACAGATATGATAGAAATAGAGGATTTTATAATCAATATAAACAGAATTATATTGATATAGAACCTGATTTTTACCATTTTTCTTTCATGGGATATTCAGGCAAATTTGTTTATGGAGAAGACAATGCCGGACATCCTGTTTTATATTTTCAGAGCGAATCGGATATTGAATTGATAAATCCGTCTGCCTCAAGTCCGGTAAGTGAGTTTCGGGATATTAATGGTTATGAGTATTATTTTAATAAAAATAATCAAATACCGCAGACCCCACAAAATATTGCTAACGTGGAGAACCAAGAATATGTATTGAAAGATTATAGTACAAGTTCTTCTCCTGAGTTATTTACTTATTGGACAACGAAATACCTTGCTAAGATAGTCTCGCCCACAAAACAGGAGGCAATATTCAGCTATGCGCAGGTGATGAATCGAAACACCAGCGGTAGTTTCGGAGGTTTCATTGTAACTGAAAATGATCAAATCAGTTACATCGGAGCGTCAGTACCTATTATAGGCACACACAACTGTAAAGATTATCCTGCAGCAAAAGGATATGTCAGTGCTCCATGGAGGTTTTTGAAGGTAATAAGTCAAATCCAGACTAAAAATTATCTGGTAGTATTTGAACGGAAAGATAAAGAATTCCGCAAAGATACTCCCACCAACAACCGTATTGATGCAATCAAAGTGTACTATACCGGTAACGGAACCAATCAGTTAATAAAGCATCTTCGATTCAATTATGAATATCTTTATGGGTATGGAAATGGAGGAAAAGACTCAAGTCCCGGATTTATGTGCCTTACTTCCATTGAAGATATTTCAGTTAAAAATCAGGATGAGACAATAGATCTTTTTTCTTTTGATTATTGGGACCCTTATCAATCTATTGTGAAATCAAGAGGTGGATGTGATTTTTGGGGATATATTACATGGAATCCTACAGATAATGCCTTCCCCCTTAATAATAGTGGTAATATTGGCATTTATGATTATATTGATAAAATTAATGCATTCGACAGATATCCGAGAGGATATGATGCAAAAGACAAGGAAAATCCACCATCCGGTGAAGAATTTTATTCAAGGACTGGAATGTTAAAGAAGATAACATATCCGACAAAGGCTTATACCGAATTCGTATGGGAACCGCACAGGTATAGTTACATAGGCAATGTGAAAAATCCTGAAAGTGGTGGGGGCGATCCTGTACATGGAAAGTTTGCTACCGATCAGTTGATCTGGAAAAATATGGATAACAGTATAAGCAAACTATCTACGGATTTGTACAATGTTTCTGAAGTGACAGTTAGCGCTTATGGTTATTATAACCCTACAATGTATGATCCCGAGATAGTCGATGATCAGGCATGGTTTGACTACTCTGGTTCCATTTTAGGTGGTCCTGCAAATCAGTTTTTCAGCAATTGTAATACTCCTTTCGAATATTGTGAGAAACAGGTAATGGAAGATATGCCAGTAGTCTATTTCGTCAAACAGGGAACAGATGTGTCAGGGATTACCAATATTTTTGCAGATCGGAGAGTAGAAGCGTATGTTATAATAACGAATGATTTGATAAAAAACGGAGAAACGGTAAAAAAACATTTTGGGAAAGGGAATTTCACAGCGTACCTTAAGCCCGGAAAAATAAGATCCAAAGCAAATCCTTGGTTCTACGATTTTCTCAAAAGAGGTTATATGGAGCCGACTGTGAATATAACTTACTTCAGTATTACGAAAGACAGAGGAAAGAATCCCTATGAAAGGACCTGCGGAGGGCAGCGTATATCTATAATTACAGATTTTGACGGAGAAAAAGGAACAACAAAGGAATTTCATTACGGGGAAGGAGTTTTGATGGAAGCTCCCCGCATGCAAGAGAAATATTACGTAACGGGCTACTGCTCTCTTCAAGAGTTTGATCCTGGATATGGAGGGATGAGCACATTAGTCCACACTACCGAATTTTATCGTATATTCGATGTGGCACAACAATCATCATCTACACAAGGGAGCCATATATGTTATCCTGGTGTGGAAGTAAGAGAAGATACCTATCCAAAAACATGGGAATATAATAAAATTACCAATTACTATTATACATCCCTCTTGGATGATGGCGGCCGTAATCTCGATGAAGATGATTCCTTGATTGAATGTGGATCGGGTTATCCCATAAGAGGTTTATTCGACAGCCCCGGGATTATAAAATATGGAAACATAACTTCGAAAGATCACTTCAGGGGGCTTTTAAAGAAAAAAGTAGTATATGACTGTTCCGTTGGTAAAAGTACAATAACAGAGTATGAATATAAAATAGCAGAAAAACCGTTTGATGTTAATAATGATTATATCCCTTCGGGACTTTATACTTTGGCTTGGGATTTTAAATCGGAAGTAAATGAAGTACCCGTTCCGCCTTTGACTTTAAATAAAGAAATAAATTTTCTTAAAGATCTTTCTACTCGTACTAGTTCGTATCGGTTGCCGATAAGTGATCTTGGGGCCGAACCTGTAGGAACCGGGACTAATTATTTTATTGGAAGTTATCGCCTGATTCCTTATAAAAAATACTTATTAAGTGAAACCATTACAGAAATTAGAGGTGGAGGCAAAGGAGCACAAAAAAAACAGATCACCTACAAATACAGGAGCGGAAAATATAATAATGGAGATCCTCAATATGTGAACGTAATGGGTGCAACCCTTCCTGAGTCTGTTATCGTAAAAGATATTGATGGAAATCTTACAGAAAATAGTAGAACTGAATATTCTTATTCGACATATTTTCGAAGTAAAATAGATAAACATACTACTTGGAAATATGACAAAATACAAGGTAAGGATGTATTAACTTCTTGTTTTCTGTACGGATATAATGATAAGGGGTTGTTAATAAACGAAAAACAAGCTGCTATAAATCCACTTCAGTTTCCTACGACAGAATCGGGTTTGACATTTAGAACTTTAAGAGAATATGAGTACCTAAATGGGACAAATTGTTTGTCTTTAATGAAAGAAAATGGAGCATTCTCAATCTTCTATTTATGGAAAAATAACTTGTTGAGAGGTGAAGTCTTGAATTATAAAGGTGAAATAACAAATGAAACTGTCTGTTCGCAAATAAGAAGTTCTCAAAACGATTTACATGTAAAATGCATAAATTATGATAGTATTTTTCCTGATAAAATATCCTCTATAGAGGAGGCAAATGGTAATATCACATATTATGAATATGATGATTTTGGCAGATTGGTTTATATTTTGGATAAGTCTGGAAATATTTTAAAACATTATCAGTATAATTATAAAAGGTAAATTATATGAAAAACTCAAATATATATATTAAAATATGGTTACTGCTATTAAATATTGGAATCTTCTTACTTCCATGTAACTCTCAAACGAATATAAAAGGGACTTTGGAACAGAATTATATACTTACAGCCGAGCCTCGAATGGAAATTAAAGTTGGGACTCAAATGAATCCAAATAATTCTGTAATCAGTATTGACTATCTTGATGGATATGGAGAAATTAAACAGTCTGTATATCATAAATTTTCTCCACAAAAAGCCGACATCATTAATTCAAAAGAAAGACTTTTCATAGAAGGAGAAGCTCAGATAACTGAAAAGCATTTTTTACCTGTTCCAATACAGGGTAATTATGGTAACTACAAACATAATTATGACCTTATTAAAAATGCCACAAGTTTTTATAAAGATGCTAAACCTTATGTTATTAACTATAGTGAATACGTAGGAGAATTACCTGTTTCAAAACAAGGATCTGGTGAAGCATGGTTTAAATCAGATAAAAGTCTCAAATTCAAATATAAATTTTCAGCAGAAAAAGTTAAACAATTTGTAATTAATGGAAATAACATTATATGTACAAGTTTTTATTATGGAGACAGTTGCCTTTTTCTGTCAAAAAGTATTGATGAAGATGGTAAAAGCATTGAAAATTATACCGATATATTTGGCAAACTTATATTAACACGTACAGGAGGGTTTCATGATAAAATTGGTGATCATGAAACATATTATATCTATGACCAAGCAGGAAATCTCAGATTTGTTATACCCCCAATACTCGCTGATTTGTTAATCCGAAACGGAATTTACCATATGAATAGTCAAAATATTTTAAAATATGCCTATTCTTACATATATGATGCTTATGGTCGTTGCATCAAGAAACGACTGCCCGGTTGTGACTGGATAGAATACAAATACGATGCGGCAGACCGACTGATTTATTCACAAGACGGAGAACAAAGAATTGCAAAAACTACTTATCAACCGGAAGCTGGTTATACAACCGGAAAATGGAATTGCAACGTATATGATGTGTTCGGAAGGATAGCTTTTACGGGAGAAACAGAAAGAGTTTTTCTCTCAGAAGACCAAGTCCCTAAGGCCACCTATAACGGAATAGATCCTACTTGGCTTCGGTTTGGGGGATATCAAATAGATAACATCCGATTTTACTGGGATGTTTTTCAACTGAGGACTGCTAATTATTACGACAACTATGATTTCTTAAATTTAGAAGGCTTTAAAAATTTGAAATACATCAATAGATCAGGCTATGACACACGTTATGGCAGTGACACTGATAAAAATGCTGCCAAAGGATTGTTGACGGGAACAATGACTGCCTTGCTTAACGGTTCGAATAGTTTCCTATATACAGTATATTATTATGATGAGAAAGGAAGAGTGATTCAAACACAGTCCACCAATATCTCCGGTAAAGATATTGAATACATTGCCTATAATTTTGTAGGACAACCTACCAGCAGACTTGTTGAACATAAATTCAATCAATATATCTGGATAAATGACGATGAATTTGCCGAGCAATATACCGAACAGTACAACTATACCTATGACCATGCAGGACGTCTGACGCAAGTTACACGAAATGGAATTACAATTGAAAAAAACAGCTATGACGAATTGGGCAGACTCGCCGGAAAATCACAAGGCAATCACCTTTCGAGCCGGTACGGATATAACATAAGAGGCTGGAGAACCGCTACAACCGAGAATTATACAGGCTTTGCGCAAACCCTCAATTATGAAAAACCGACACTGGGTACCCCTTCATACAACGGCAACATCTCCCAGATGATCTACCAGTACAAAGACGGGACAAACTACAGTTCAACATTCGATTACGACAATCTCAACAGGTTGACTATGGCATATGATGACAAGCAAGAAGAAGGATTCAGCTATGACAAGCACGGCAATATCACACAGGTATATCGTACAGTGAATGGCTGGCCTTCGGATTTACTCGATATAAATTACACCGGGAATCAGATAAACAACCTGTTTAATGAATATGCAGACAACAGAGGAGCATCCTATACCGAATATCCCGGAGAGAACAGTACTTTTACATACAACAAGAACGGATCCTTAACCTCCGATTCGGGAAGAGGTATAACGGAAATCAAATATAATTCATTAAATTTACCCGAGATAATACGTTTTAAAAACGGGAATGCCATATACTACCTATATACAGCCGACGGAATGAAAGTAAAAGCCAGATACCTGACAGCAAAACAGGCAGTCGCGCAGCCTTTGACGGACGAACAAATCAAAGGCACGGTTTCTGTCAGTCCGCGGCTTTACAGAACGGATCAGACATTTTATTCCGGAAACCTGATTTATAAAGGGAGTCAGAATACCCCTGACAAACTTCTCTTTGAAGGGGGATACGATCAGTTTGTATCACATTACGACATAGATAACGGTACGACAAGCTACACGGTAGACACCCATTTCCAGCTGAAGGATTATCTGGGCAACATCCGTGACGTAGTGGACGGCAACGGACAGACGGTGCAGCGCACGGAATATCATCCGTTCGGCACACCCCTGCAACAAAAGACAGGCGATGCGGGAGCGCAGCCCTACAAGTTCGGAGGCAAGGAGTTCGACCAGATGCACGGATTGAACTGGTATGATTTCCATGCCCGCATGTATGATCCGCTGCTCGGCAGATTCCATACGGTGGATCCATTGGCAGAGAAGTATTACAGCCATTCCCCTTATGCTTATGTGATGAACAATCCGTTGAGATACATTGACCCCGATGGATGTTCAACCCATACAGATTCTTTAGGTAATGTGGTTGCTGTTTATAATGATGGCAATCTGGGAGTATTCAAGCATAGTATAAGTGCAGATACATATGATGGGAGTGAATTATTGGCAAAGAATGGGACTAATATGGGAGAAACAGAATATTGGGATGAGTTTTTACCAGATTTTAGTTCAAAAGGAGAAGGATTTACTATTCAGTTTGGAGAATCTTTTGATGGTATTATAAGTCAAATGCATGAAAAAGCAAGGGGTATGGATTTGAAAGAAATTGCTGCAAATTCTGCTGGAGGCGGTTTATTTGATATAAAAAAGGATTACCCTGGTATAGGTCGTACATTGAATGGAAAATATGTTAGCTCTCGTTCAGCAGGTAACTACCTTGCAGGCTATAATGCTTCACAAGGAACTTATTTTGGCATAGGGATATCTTTCGATACTTTTCAGAAATTAGCAGGCGCATTACATATCGAAGAAAGTGCTGGAGGAAGACTTTCTAATGCTCAAAAGGTTGATATTGTTATATTTGGAACATATAGTAGCTCAAATCATGGTAAGTTTAAAGCTCCTACATGGGGAGAAATACCATATCAATATAGAATGAGTAAGAAAGGGTGGAATCATGGGAAATAAAAAATATATATGGATTATCATAGCCATACTTATATTTTTAGGTATATTAGTCTTTGTCTATAAACTATATAGAGATCTTTCTAAAATAGATGAAGTCATGCAACCAATAACTAACTCCATTCCTTTATATTTTGAGGATGTGAACCAGACTATTTACATAAAAACAAAAGTTTGGGGGTTAATGGGAGATCATTCTTGTATATTTATATCTGATAAGGATGATAATTATTCAATAGAAAATAAAGATATTCTCTTTGAGAATACTATCCTGTATTATAAGATACAATATCCAGACAGTTTACTTATATTCTTGCCCTCGAAGTCTTATTCAGAAGAAAGAAATATCAATAAGATATTAGGTGACATAAAAATAATAATAACTGAATATAAGGCGTCGAAAAACGAAAAATACAAAAAAGACTATGAGAAAATGGGATTAAAAAAAATCGAAGCTAATCCCTGATACAAATACGAAAGAGTTTACTGATTTAGTGCAAGATTTATCAGATAAAGGCTTGATTGATGATGCTAAAACTAATAAGGAAGCGTTACACCCTTTAGGAAGCGATATTCCAGAATATTCAAAAAAATATAATACCGGGAATCGGAATCAAGATGCTACATTTCCTATTGGTTATGAAAAAAAATACAATAATAAATCCACGACCACCTCAGATATTCTATTTTTCATTGGTGCTTTTAGCCAAGAAGGTGCTGAAATGAGGGTTGGATATATTAGAGGAAAAGATTATGGTGAAAAAGACCGTGAAGCAGGAAAAATAAATATCTTGTCTCCATATAGTAGTTTAAAAAACAATGAACCTTTAATAAAATTAAAAAAATAGTAATTAGAATATGATTAATAATAAGTTTATATACTACGGTTTTGTTTAATTTTTTTTAATAAGACTATTATTTGACATATTATCATCATTATTATATTTAGTAATTGGTAGTATTAATGCTAATATTCTTGTTATACCTATATTAATGCTAATATTTTCCGTTGTTATACTATATTATTTTTGTTTTCATTTAAAACAATATCCATTGTTAAAACCATGGTGTTTGGTTTTGATAATCTTTATTAATATTTTAATTGTAAATTTAATACCTTATGATAAACTCACAGAATCTTATAAAAAGGTTGATGTTGGATTATGTTATTATTACATGAAATTGATAGATCAATTATTCTTTTTTTCTATAGCTATTATAATGTATATAAAATATTATAAAACACAAAATATGGATAATACTCATTCTTGACAAATATTCTCCATACGATTAGTCCTGACTCAAGCCAGTGCCTTAAATACATGAAACTTATGAACAATATGAAAAGCAAGTGAATGGTTCGCATGATGACATTGCTCATAGCAGAGCAACAAGAGTTGAATCACAAACTGTTGAAATACCAGTTTCTCCATACCGCCATCTTACCCCTATCGGAAGAATTTTACCAAATGGCAGAACAGATTATGGATCTAATAGTAGAACAGGTACGGTTACATTTACGGGAGGAAAACATCAAAGTACGATTGTTGTGGAAAATTACAACATAAAGCGTCAATACTAAAAAATATTATTATGAAGCTACCAGTAACAATTTTATTATGTAGTATTTTTATTTTTAAAACTTATGCTAATGATAGTCTAAAAATAAATGTAGACTCTATTTTTAGGACACATATTAATTCTATTGAAAAAGAATTAATTGCCTTTGGATTAGAAAAAGATACAACTAGGTTTATTCCATCGGGAGACGATTTAGATTTCTTAATGACAGTTGATAATATTGCCAACTTCGATTTGAAACAACAAGAGATATTATGCCCAATACCAATGATAAATTGGTTTGATTTGTGTAATATAAAAAAGTGGTACCATGATAATAAAGATAATTTAAATTATTCAAAATTTTTGAGAGTTTTCTTCTTGGAAAGAAAATTAAGAAAGATGGATGAGACACTTAATATGGATATAGAAGCTTTTTTAATTCTATATTAAATGAATTGGACAGTTTAAAAAATGTTGATACAATACAATATCCAAATTACAAGCAATAGATATTATATGAAACAAGGAGTTCGATCAGATGCACGGATTGAACTGGTATGACTTCCATGCCCGCATGTATGATCCGCTGCTTGGCAGATTCCATACGGTTGATCCATTGGCAGAGAAATATTATTCAATATCTCCGTATGCGTATTGTATGAATAACCCACTGAAATATGTGGATATTAATGGATGTGATACCATATATGTGAATGCTAGTGGCGAAACTATTGACAGAAGACCGAGAGGCGATGATTTGACAATCAACACGATTGACGATATTGTTGTTGAAGGAAAATCACAGGAGGAAGAAGCCGATCCTGATTACTTGAATTACCTGAATTGGTTAAATTCTCACGCAGGAAATGCAATCAGTATATACAGTGCAAATATATATGAGGGTAATCGTCCTTTCATCCCGGGTTATTACGTAAATTCGGCAGGAAAGAACATACCTTTGACAATTGTAAACAAACTGCCTAACGGTAAATATGTCCGGGGCGTTCAGGGACACAGGTATGGCATAAATATAGCCAAATCGAAAGTGAAAATACCGGGAAGTCTGGGACAAGCTACAGCATTGCTTTCTACTTTCTTAGGTGGTTATAATATGCTTCATGATCCAAACTTATCTAATGGAGTTGATCTTGTAATTTCTGCTACAAGCGTTATATATTGGGAGGCAGGCGTAAGTTATATGTATGTCCGCACAGTAGCCGATCCTAATATAAGTCAAATGAAGGTAAATATAATAAATAATCAGAATTCATTAAACAATACTCTAAATCCAACAACAGGCGAATATTATCCTGCGGGATATTTCAGCGGATTCGGATTCTAAATTATCATAGCGAAAATGAATTTTATAGATCTCTTTTTTTATCAGAATATATGTTTTTTTGACAAAAACGCTTCATGCAGGAACCGACCGGGCAAAACTTGCTGCTGTTTCATACTTATGTCTTTATTGTGCTTTTCCTTTATATCGTATTACTTTAGAGGTAGAACCTTTTTTGAATATTCATATTTTTAGAGATAAATCAGCCTTAGGATTGCTTGTGTTAGGTTCAGTAATTTTTTTTATCTTTAAAATAAGATATTATGAAAAGATAGATATCGATGTGTTAATGGAAAAAAAAGAAAAAGTATTCAAAGTATAGTCTCATAAATATTATTATTACACTATTATATATTCTAATACCTGCATGTGTGTTTTTTATTTAAAAAAATCATGGAAAAATGTTATTGTATAATCTCATTTGGATTATTGTTTTTATTCTCTGCCTGCTGGACAGGTTTAGGAAAATTGGGCACTCTCGTAAAAAACCCAGGTATCAAAATATCTTCTTTTTCAAAACATGCATTAAATCAAGTAATAACAAGAGGGGTGTCGACATCAATTATTCAAAAGACAATTGGTAATCCAGTGGCAGTTCTAAAACAAAGTAATGGAACTTATCTCTATCTAACAAATGAAGCTGGAGTTGTTTTGAATTCAAGTGGAAAAGTTATTACAACATATCCTGCTTCAATGTTTGATGTAGAAGTTACATCCTTTTTAAAAATGATAAAATAATGATGAATAATTATGAAAACAGCAAAATTGATTGAAGATATTAGGTATATTTTGTTCTATAAGTGGGATCCAATAGGAGTAAACAATAATAAAAAACTAGAGAACGAGTATGACGATTATATTGGAAAAATTATAACTATTTTGATAAATGAGAATACTATTGATAATGTTGCACAATATTTATATCAAATTGAACAAAATGAAATTGGAGTAACTGGAGATTATTATAAATGCAAGGAAATAGCCAAAGAACTGCAAAATCTTATTGACTTAGAGCAGAAAAATTCTAAAATCAAATAAATGTTGCAACAATGCTATTAGAAATCATTCTCAACAGCTCAAAAAATTCGTAAGGATGTTAATCCCCATGTACAGCTGTTCAAACATGGAGGTAAGGAGTTCGACCAGATGCACGGATTGAACTGGTATGATTTCGATGCCCGCATGTATGATCCGCTGCTCGGCAGATTCCATACGGTGGATCCATTGGCGGAAAAATATTATTCTATCAGTCCGTATGCGTATTGTGCCAATAATCCATTAATTGTTATAGATCCAACAGGAATGGACACTACTCATGTCGCTTATAATATGGATAATAAGGATTTTCAAGTTCAAGCAAATTTACGAGGAGGTGATGACATTATAGTTGTTGATAATCCTTTGCCAGAAGTAACAGTCGAAACTAAAGCTATACAAAAACCCGGAAATGGAACAGTTGCAAAAGGTTATAGTATAACAGTTATCACAGAAGCTGGGATGTCAATAGAAGGGACTCCTAATTATGTTGTAGAAATTTTGAAAGGTCCAGATGAAGGAAAGAAAATATATTTAAATGATATACAACAGGGTGTAGGAGGCTTAAATATAGGAGGTAATTATAATTACACGCTTTATTCATATATTGGCGATATAGAAACATTTGGAGTTCATTCATTTGAAGGGAAATCTACTTTTGAAAGTTCTTCTGTTGGAGTATTTATCGGATCTATGAGTTTTGGTTCATCTAAATCAAAAACCAGTGATGGAATATTAAAAGGAAGAACAATCTCATTAGGTATAGGTTTAGGATTGCCCATGAGTATATCGACTGGAACAACAACCTCTAAGCTTCGTCAAGATCGAAATACATCTAATAAAAATCAATATCCGGCCTTTAATCAAAGATATAGATAATCATCAATTACGGTTATGAGTAATAAATTTTATTTTTATTTAGTATTATTGTTCTTCTTTTTGATCGTATTTTTTATTTCTTTAAATAAAACGATAGTAGATGGAAATAAAGATAAAGAAGAATACAAAGTTTACAAAGAAAATTATCCGACTATAGATTATGATGAAAATATTGAGGGATGTGTAATAAGAAAACAGCAAAGTATGAACAGATATTATCATGGAGTATTTTTAATAGATTTATCAAATGGAGGTAAATTTTCACTTGGAGGTATAACTAGGAATTACCTTTATGAAGTGCCTGATATTGTAGATTTTATTACAATTAATGATTCTGTCTATAAACCACAAAAAAGTGATTCTATATTCGTTTACAGAAATGGGGAAGTATTTTATTTTATATTAAAGAAAATAATCAATAAGAAGGATACATCTAATTAAATTTTGTTGCTGAAGAGGGGATACTTTAATAAATCCATATAATTATAAAATATGTGGATATTAATGGATGCGATACCATATATGTGAATGCTAGTGGCGAAACTATTGACAGAAGACCGGGAGGCGATGATTTGACAATCAACACGATTGACGATATTGTTGTTGAAGGAAAATCACAGGAGGAAGAAGCCGATCCTGATTACTTGAATTACCTGAATTGGTTAAATTCTCACGCAGGAAATGCAGCCAGTATATACAGTGCAAATATATATGCGGGTAATCGTCCTTTCATCCCGGGTTATTACGTAAATTCGGCAGGAAAGAACATACCTTTGACAATTGTAAACAAACTGCCTAACGGTAAATATGTCCGGGGCGTTCAGGGACACAGGTATGGCATAAATATAGCCAAATCGAAAGTGAAAATACCGGGAATGATCGGGCAGGGTTTAGGGTTTTTGTCTTTTGGATTTGCTTTAGATAATTATATAAGCAACCAAAATTTATCTACAGGAATTGACTTTGCAGTTACTGGCACAAGTGTTTTTTATTGGGAGGCAGGCGTAAGTTATATGTATGTCCGCACAGTAGCCGATCCTAATATAAGTCAAATGAAGGTAAATATAATAAATAATCAGAATTCATTAAACAATACTCTGAATCCAACAACAGGCGAATATTATCCTGCGGGATATTTCAGCGGATTCGGATTCTAAATTATCATAGCGAAAATGAATTTTATAGATCTCTTTTTCATCAGAATATATGCTTTTTTGACAAAAACGCTCCATGCAGGAACCGACCGGGCAAAATTTGCTGCCGTTTTATATTTAAGTGCTTATTTTTATTTATTTATTTTTCGGACAGCCTTGTTATTAGAACCTTATTTTGGAATTACTATTCTTAAAGATAAGCCTTATTTATGTATATTTATTTTGTTAATTTTTCTTGCTTTTATTTTTATAAGAAGATATTACGGAAAGGTAAATATAGATGTGCTGATTGAAAAGAAAAAAGAATATTCTAAATATAGTTTTGCCAATGTTATGATTACGTTGCTATATATTTTAATACCATTGTATTTTTTCTTATTTTAATTTAAAATAATGGAAATGAATTTTATAGATCTCTTTTTTATCAGGATATATGCTTTTTTGACAAAAACGCTCCATGCAGGAACCGACCGGGCAAAACTTGCTGCTGTTCTATATTTAAGTCTTTATTGCGGTTTTCCTTTATTTCGTATTACTTTAGAGGTCGAACCTTTTTTGAATATCCATATTTTTAGAGATAATCCTCATTTAGCTGCGCTTGTATTTTGTTCAATCTTTCTCTTTATCTTTAAAATAAGATATTATGGAAAGATAGATATCAATGTGTTAATGGAAAAAAAGAAAAAGTATTCAAAGTATAGTCTCATAAATATTATTATTACACTATTATATATTCTAATACCTGCATGTGTGTTTTTTATTTAAAAAAATCATGGAAAAATGTTATTGTATAATCTCCTTTGGATTATTGTTTTTATTCTCGGCCTGCTGGACAGGTTTAGGAAGGAAAGACATAGTTGATTATTACGAACTGACATGGGGCGATTATTATACCCAATTATGGGATGGTTATTGTATAGGCTGTAGTCAAGGAAGTAAAAGTGATTCTATATTGCAAGACATCAAAAACTATGAATGGAACAATTATATTATCGTGGGGGAGAAAAACATAAAAGAAGAAAGAAGGTGGTATGCTTTCTGGGGAAATGGAGAAAAATTGGAATGTGGATATGATAATATTTTACTTGGTCCTATGTACCGGGCGCAGATAGATTCTATTTTACGGAAATATAATTATACCAATCTGCAAAAAGAAGTGCTCATAGAATAAAAAAATGTATATTATAATTGTTCTGAACAATTTCTATCGTTTCGATCTGCCGCTTGCAGAGAAGCAATATGAGGCAATATTGGATTAGTCTATATTTGAAATAAGACGCATTCAACGCGATAAAACAAAAGAAACATTATATTATGAATCTTCAAGATGTTTGAAGGTATTATCTCCAAGTGATATTTAAAACTTCTATTGAATTCATTAAGGAGTGAATCTGTTTTTATGTATACTCAAAAGTAAAGTAGTACATAGGTCATCTTACCTATAATAGTTTTATTTGTTTAACATATTGATTATAAGTAGAATAATTTATAGAAAGTCTGTATATTTACTTATATAATAAATAATAGTATTAATCTTCCTTATGTATAGTGTTATGTATATATATTGGGGTTTCATTAAATAAATAGTATCTGAAAATGTGGAAGTTATAAAAAAAAGAAATGGTTGTCATCACGACAACCAATCTCCATTGTTAACCTTAAATCTAATACTATGAAAAACACAATACAAATATATATATAAACTATATATTTTCCAAACTCATTCTAAACAATATTCCTATAATTAAAATAGTTTAACCATACAAGGTATAAAAAACAATGTTTTTAATTTAAATTCCTTAAAAATTGACAAAATTTTCAGACATTACATTTTCCACTTACTATACGGAAAACTTGCCAATTGCGAGTTATAATATTTTGCATCGCCTGTAACCTCATCGCCGAGCCAGTCAGGCTTACAGATGTTTTGATTTTCTCTTTTCAACTCAATTTCCGCAACAACCAACCCTTCATTTTTGCCGAGGAATTCATCCACTTCAAAAGTCAAAGCGTCATTGGCAGGTACATAATATCTTGTTTTATCTATAATTGTATTTGGAATACAAAGCAAGAACAGTTGATCTGCTTCGGCGACGGAGATTTCCCTCTCCCACTCGATTCGGCTGAGCCCCGAGCTGTCGCTTTCTCCTTTTATCGTAATATAGGCTTTCTCTTCTTTTTTTTCTTATTCGTACACTTCTTTTCGGATCGATGGAAATATAAGCCTGCTTGATGCTTTCGTGAGAAACGGCAAACTTTTTAAAATCGCCTTTTACGAGAAATTTGCGTTCTATTTCTACAGCCATTAATGCATTATTGTATAATCTGTTTGACAGCACCCAGATACGGGTAAAACAAGACTTTCAAAGGTGCATCTTTTTTATATTCGAGTTGTTTTGGCGTCAATACCTCTAAAGTTCCGTACTGTACGATATCGCATTCTTTCTGAACGAGTGCCTTATTATCAAACTCGATCTTCAAATCAGCTTTGGCAGGTACATTATAAATAATGCCTTTCGAGAATTTTTCGTTCCAAGCTTTTTGTTCTTTCTCATTCATCGTAACATCGGCTTTCTTTTCTCTGCCCTTAAGCGTCAGATAAACAGGCGCACCCGACAAATCGTTAGACTCCACAGCCCCAAGTTTGGAAGAGAAACGGAATATCACGCGGCGATCAATATCATTGACATCGGGCGTTATGGTAAAATCCTTAACAATCGTTTCTGACGACTGGCTTCCCGCAAACATCGAGGTAAGGGCTTTTTCCTGTTCGTCGATCTGGCTCATCACAAGCTTGTACGCTTCGCCGTCGGGAGGCATATTATCGGCTTCGCCTGTCAGAATATTGGTTTTGCTTTCTCTCAGGCGATATATTTGCTTAGCTATGAGTTCCGCCTGCTTTGCAGAAGATCCTGCGCGAAGAATCTCTTCCGACAGATATGTTTTCGGATTGACATTCGATTCTTTTTCCTGCACGGGCAGTTCGGTAAACAACTGTTCTTTAGGAAAATCGACATCTTCGTTAATCGCGCAAATCAGCCCGTCTTTTGTCAGGGTTACAAAAGGAGCTACCGAATTAGACTTGAACTCTACCAAATACGAAGATTCCGTATCAGGAACGCCTGTTGTAGCCACTTCAACCTTATCCAGTGAAAAAACCACCTCATCTTCTACAATAGGTTTTGAGATGTTCAAATATCTTTCGGCAAAGCGGTAAAATTCACCCGCCTTCTTTGTTTTTTTTTGTTATGGTTGCCCTAACGACGACGACACTCTTGGGCAAACTATATGCAACTCCATAGTCATTGCTTTTTACGGCACTCATTTTCACAGTATTCTGAGCAGACAACGACTGAAAAGAAAATAACAGCAACAATAGTATTACATGGTTAAAATATTTCATATCTCCTTAATATTATATTTTTTGTGTTTAAGACATTCGTATGTTTACGCGTAGTTTCTTCTTTACTCTTTAAGTACATTTCCTGTGCTGTCGAACACAATGTTTCGGTGTTTCATATCTCCCTTTTTTATTAAGTATGGCAACTCCTACGCTATAACTGGTTTGCCCGTCCTTTACCCTTTTATTTGCTCCCAATATTTCGGTATTAGGATAATTTTTCTTGATATAAGAAGTAGCAAAAGCAGGAATATCTTTTATGAACATATCTTCTTTTGAATAAAGCAGTTTGCCCGATGAATCTATTTCAAGCTTTATCTCTCTGCCGTCCAAATAAAACTCAGCTTCGTAATAATCTTTCTTGTTTTTATATTCCCATTCTATATTTTTAGCAGCAGGATAATGTTTGGTTATGTAAGACTTAACGCCGGCAGGCACGGCCGATTCGGGTATATCGCTTGAATATATGTTTACAGTAATAAATATCAGGCTAAAAAGTAAAATGATCTTTTTCATAATTTCGTTATTTAATTTAATGTATTCGGTTGTGTTGAGATTTGCACCTTGTCTTTAATATAAATATCGTAAGAATCCGAAGCCGTTGTAGTATAAATTCTCAGATTAAAATATTTCAAAGAACTTATCAGATGATTCACTATCTCCGAGATTGTATTTTCGTAAGACACCAAAGCAGTCGTATCGGTAAATGCGTACAATTGTATGGGAAGTCCCTCGGAAGTAGGAGCCAGCGTGCGTACCATAAGGGTCACGTCTTGTCTGATACCGTGATTGTTTTGCAGATACCATGTTGCATACTGAATAAACAGATCGCAATTCGTAAGGCGATAGCCGTTTAACGGAACCGACATATCGGTTTTCAGGCTGTCGTTTGCCTCTTTCAGGGCAACTTGTTTCTGTTCAATATATTCCTTCAAGGCGTCCACTTTCTTCATTTTCTCCAGCTCGTCATCACTGACTGCAGTAATATCGGACTGATTGACATACAAAGAACGGACGAAACGCCGCCCTCCCGATTCCTGCATGCCTCTCCAATTCTGGAAAGAGTCCGAAATAAGCGAATAAGTAGGAATAGTCGTTATCGTATTATCGAAGTTCATAACCTTCACCGTCGTCAGGTTAATCTCTGTCACCGTTCCGTCAGCGCCGTATTTGCTCATCGTAATCCAATCGCCTATGCGCAGCATATCGTTGCTGGACAACTGAATACTGCTCACAAAACCCATTATCGTATCTTTAAACATCAGCATCAAAACAGCAGAAGCCGCTCCCATCGCAGCAAAAAACGTAGTAGCCGATTTCCCTGTCAGAATGGAAAATATCGCAACCGCACCGAATATGTAAAATATGATCTGTACGACTTGAAGATAACTTTTAAATGGCTTGTTTCTGAAAGCCTCCTTTTCCTGCACCACATCAGTCAAGGATTTTATGATTGACATCAAAGTCCAGATTATCATAAAAACCATATAGATATCCGTCAGTTTCAGACAAGGGGAAATAAACCCTCGGAAATCTTCAAAAATTATAGGAATAACTGTCCGCACAAATGTATAAGGTACAACAAGAGCCAGATAATGCGGAACCCTGTTGTTAATTGCATACCTGAAAATGGATAATGATGTCGCCTTGGTAACTTTTTTAAATATAAACGTAAGGATATTCCTTACCAGAAATTGCAGTAAATAGACAATGAGAACAGCCAATGCCAGCAACAGAACAAACTTAACATAATTTGTCCATTGTTCGGAAATGCCCATGCTTATAAGAAGATCCTGAATCCAAGCATTTAAGTTAGAAAAGTCAGACTTTATATCTTTTGCGTCCATTTATATAATTTATTGTAATGACAAATATAACTAAACTGCGGTTTTATCAGCAATTTTCTATATTTTTTTAATAATTCAAATTCGAGCCGCGTTATTGATATAAAAATGAAAATATTAAATCTGCTGTAAAAAATAAAGATAATGCTGTATGATTAATCTATTTATGCTAAATTTGCACTTTCAAATAATTTGATGCCGTAACCTATGAGTGATGTTATAAAAATAAAAGATAAAGAGTTTGAAATCTTTATCCCAAAAGCAAAAATAGATAGTGCAATAAAAGGCATTGCAGATCAGATGAATAAAGACCTTTCAGACAAAGATCCGCTTTTTGTTTGCGTGCTGAACGGTTCGTTCATGTTTGCGGCAGAACTGATGAAAAACATAAAAATTCCTTGTGAAATAACTTTCGTGAGAATGGCTTCTTACAGAGGGACAACTTCGACAGGGACTTTGAAGGAAATATACGGGCTTGAAGAAGAAATAGCGGGACGCACGATTGTTATCGTTGAAGACATCGTTGACACGGGCAATACGATGAACCTGATTTTGGATCAGTTAAACTGTGACGATCCGAAAGAAATAAAGATAGCAACTCTGCTGTTTAAACCCAATGCCCTGAAATATCCTGTCAACCTCGATTATATAGCGTTAGAGATTCCTAATGACTTCATAGTCGGCTATGGCTTGGATTATGACGGATACGGCAGGAACCTTCCCGATATATATAAAATAAAAGCGTAAAATATAAATCATACTGTAAAATGCTGAATATCGTAATTTTCGGAGCTCCCGGTTCGGGAAAAGGAACGCAGAGCGAATATATCATAAAGAAATACGGACTGGCTCATATTTCGACAGGAGACGTACTGAGGGCGGAACGCGATTCGGGAAGCGAATTAGGAAAGCTTGCCGAAAGTTATATGTCGAAAGGGCAACTTATCCCTGACGACTTGATGGTGGATATTCTTGCCAAAGTTTTTGACGAAAGGACAAAAAAACCGTCCTGCAAAGGCGTTATATTCGACGGTTTTCCCCGCACGATTCCGCAAGGCAAGGCGCTTGAAGAAATGCTGGCGGACAGGGGGCAGAAAATAGCCGCCGTGATAAGCCTCGACGTTCCTGAAGAAGAACTTATAAGCCGATTGCTGAACAGAGGTAAAGAAACGGGGCGTACCGATGACAATTATGAAACGATAAAAGCACGTTTGGACGTTTACTATAACCAGACATCGCCTTTGAAAGATCAGTATCTGAAAGAAGGTAAACTACATTCGATAGAAGGGCTCGGAACAAAAGACGAAATCTTTGCCCGCATTTGTGCCATCATCGACAAAGTGAAATAACTCGGCAAAAAAGCGACTTATTTGTATTATAAAGTATCGGGATTTAGGATCGGTAGTTTTCCTAAACCCCTTTTTGTTTTATTTATGTAAGATATATAATAATGGCAGATTCAAATTTCGTTGATTACGTAAAAATATATTGCCGCTCGGGAAAAGGCGGCAGAGGCTCAACCCACTTCCGAAGAGAAAAAATACATACCTAAAGGCGGTCCTGACGGCGGTGACGGCGGCGACGGCGGGCACGTAATACTCAGAGGGAACAGGAACTATTGGACACTGTTGCACTTAAAATTTCAGCGGCATATACTTGCAGGACATGGCGAAAGCGGTTCGGGAAGGCTTTCTTCGGGGAAAAAAGGGGACTCGAAGATTATAGACGTCCCTTGCGGCACAGTAGCTTATGATGCCGAAACAGGTAAATATCTGTGCGACATCACAGAGGACGGGCAGGAAGTAATTTTATTGCGCGGAGGACGTGGAGGACGCGGCAACAATCACTTTAAAACAGCCACTAATCAGGCTCCGCGATATGCTCAGCCGGGCGAACCTTATGAGGAGAAAAGAATTATACTTGAACTTAAGGTACTTGCCGATGTAGGACTGGTCGGTTTTCCGAATGCAGGGAAATCTACCCTGCTGTCGGTTATGACAGCCGCAAAGCCAAAGATCGCGAACTATCCGTTCACTACTCTCGAACCGAATCTGGGAATTGTCGGCTATCACGATCATAAGTCTTTTGTAATGGCGGATATTCCGGGAATCATAGAAGGCGCAAGCGAAGGAAAAGGTTTGGGGCATCGCTTCTTAAGGCATATCGAAAGAAATTCTTTGCTTTTATTTCTCGTTCCAGCCGATGCTGACGACATTCATAAAGAATATAAAATACTATTGAACGAACTGGTTCAGTATAATCCTGAACTTCTGGATAAGAATCGGGTATTAGCCATTTCCAAATCCGACATGCTGGACGAAGAACTGATCGCAGAAATCAGCAAGGATCTGCCCGACATTCCCCATATATTCATTTCGTCCGTTACAGGCTACAACATTCAGCAACTGAAAGATCTGCTATGGCACGAATTGAACAGGGACGGAAATTACAGAAAAGAACTGGCAACAAACATGCTTCATCGCGATCTTGAAGTCAGAAGCATCGAGTTTGACAGCAGCGAAGATTATATACCCGAAGAGGAAATTGAGGAGGATGAAGAACTATTTGATGAAGATATAAATTACGAAGAAGAGGATTTTTAAAAATCCTCTTCTTTCCTATATAATCACTTTCTTATTTTTCGAATTACCCCTTTACCCGAAGACATCGATACCTGAACAATATAAACCCCTTGATTCAATTTCTCAAACGAAAGTTCAGCGGTCTTTTGTAATGGTGAGAAACGTTGCAATACGCGTCCCTGCATGTCTATCAGAAGAATGCTTTTAATCTCATCTTCTCCGGTTATATATAGAGTTTTATTTTGAGGATCATAATAAATATTAGTTCTGTCACTTCCGTTGTTTCCTACGCCAAGAGGCAATGTATCTTGCTGTATCATTACACGGTATTCCAAAGTCAAATCGGGGAAGGTTGCATTAACCATCCGGCAGGTGAAAAATTCGTCCTCTTCCGTTCTGTATGAGAACAGCCCTTCTCCTTTATTGTTAAAGGATACTGCATTATCAGAATCATCTACCCATGTATATGACGTAGTTTTTTCATTGAACTTGTATTCGCTGCTCAGGTCTATAATCTCGTAAGAAGCGTATTCATCCCCATTTATTATATTTTGCGGAGCGTAAACCAATGACGAAAGATTTCCTTTTGTAATAAGATCAATCGGAAGAGTCGAAAACTTCAAGTCATTATTATTGCATACGAATGTACTGAAAGCGTCTGTAAGCGAATTTAATTCAAGATTTACGATCTGATTGTTCGAACAGTCTATAAATCCGAGTTTCGTATTTTGAAACAGATCAAGACTGTTCAATTTATTGTATGAACAGTTCAAACTTATAAGATTCGGATTATGTGCCAGATCAATTTGGTTTAAAAGATTATCGGCACAATGAAATGTCATCAGTTTTTCATTGCTTGAAGTGAAGACATCTTTTATTTTATTGCCCGAACAGTAAAGATGCTCCAGATTAATATTTTGGGTTACGTCGATATTCTCCAGATTGTTGTTGTTGCAATACAATGTCTTTAATTTTTCGTTGCCTGTAACATTCAATTCAGTGATCTGGTTATCGGAACAAAAGAAGTATTCCAAAAGTATATTTTTGGACAAATCAATAGATGACAGCTGATTATCTGAACAATACAGCGTATTTAAACCAAGATTGTCCGAAACATCCAGATTAGACAAAGCGTTTCCGCCACAATAGACGATAGCTAAATCGGTATTTCCCGATATGTCCAAATTAGACAACTGATTATTCGAACACGATAGAAATTCGAGGCTGGTGTTATTGTTTACATTAATATTTGCGATTCTGTTATCAGAACAATTTAAGTATTTTAAATAGTTAGAAACAGGTAAGTCTATCTTATTTATCCGATTATCGGAACAATATAATGTTTCAATAAAAATATTCGAAGCAATATCCAGCTCTGACAGCATATTGCCCGAACAGTTCAATGTGCCGAGGTTCGCATTCATCATCAGATCCAATGAAGATATTTTATTATAGGAACAGTCTAAAGAACTTAAACGAACATTCTGAGCAACATTCAAATATGCCAGATCATTGCGTGAACAGTTCAACTCCTTCAAATTAAAATTCTGGTTTAATCTTAATCCTGATATTTTATTGTTACTGCAATCGAGATATTCCAATTCCGAAAATAAACCGCAATCGAGAACTCCACTCAGGCTGGGTGCAGAGCTATTGTCAACATCCAATTTCTTTATTTCCAGTCGTTTCAATCTGTTAGGACGGCTTTGATTCCACTCCCAATCAATATAATTCAGGCTTGTAGTATTTTGTATTTTGTGTATCCAATCTTCAGAAGTATTCCAATTTAAGGTATCACCGACACTCAATCCTATACATTCCAGATTTAATTTATTTTCGACTGACGACGGTTGACGCAAAAAGATCCGTAAGCCTTCCTTATCGTTTGTGTCGAAAGTCTGTGCAGTTAAAAAAAGAGGCGAAAATAGTAAGGAGAGTGTTAAGTATATAATATATTTCATATTAAGAACATAAAGTCTATATTTTCATATTACCGTTATGAAACTGCAAATATATTCAAAATTCATATTTCGAATAACATAGATATCTATTTTAACATAAGTAAGTTTAATTCCATTTCAATAAAATAAGTAAACAGCAGGCATCTTCACCTGAAAAGGAAAAATAATATTAAATATTTTCTATAATTAAAAATATATTATAAATTTGATTTATAAAAATGAACTGTTTTATCCGTAAAATAGTTTTACATCGTATAATAATTAAATTAAATATATTCATTGATATGAAAAATTTGGCAGATATTGGACTGATCGGATTGGCGGTTATGGGAGAAAACCTCGTATTGAATATGGAAAGCAAAGGATATACCGTAGCTGTTTTTAACCGTACGGTCGACAAAGTCGATCATTTTATACAAGGCAGAGGAACAAATAAAAACATAATCGGAACACATTCCGTGGAAGAACTTGTAAGTTCGCTTGAACGCCCCCGCAAAATAATGCTGATGGTAAAAGCAGGACAACCCGTAGACGATTTTATCGACATACTGATACCGCTGCTCGACAAAGGCGATATTATTATTGACGGAGGCAACAGCCTCTTTACGGATACGAACCGCAGAGTAAAATACGTAGAAGAAAAAGGATTGCTATATATCGGAACGGGTGTATCCGGCGGCGAAGAAGGAGCATTGAAAGGTCCGTCCATAATGCCCGGAGGTTCGCCAAAAGCATGGCCTTATGTGAAAGATATATTCCAGTCCATTGCTGCAAAAGTCGATGGAATATCCTGTTGCGACTGGGTAGGCGAAGGCGGAGCAGGACATTATGTAAAAATGGTGCACAACGGAATCGAATACGGTGATATGCAAATCATTACCGAAGCCTACCAAATAATGAAAGACTTGCTCGGACTAAGCGCCGATGAACAACACGACATATTCAAAAAATGGAACAAAGGAGAGCTTAGTTCTTATCTGATCGAAATAACAGCCGACATACTCGCATATAAAGATGAAAACGGAAAACCGCAAATCGACTCAATTCTCGATGCTGCGGGACAAAAAGGTACAGGAAAATGGACGGTCGATTCGGCTCTGAATTTCGGAATACCTCTTACCCTGATTGCGGAATCGGTTTTCGCACGTTGCCTTTCGGCACAAAAAGAATTACGCGGGGAAGTTTCCAAATCACTGACAAACATGGTTAAACCCTCTTTCGAAGGGGACAGGGTGCAAATGACTGATGATATAAAAATGGCGCTTTACGGTGCAAAGATAATTTCATACGCGCAAGGATATAACCTGATGATGGAAGCAGCAAAAGAATACGGATGGAATCTGAACTACGGAGGAATAGCCCTCATGTGGAGAGGCGGTTGCATTATACGCTCGGTGTTTTTGAACGATATCAAAAAAGCCTTTGACAAAAAACCCGCAACTTCCGCATCTTATATTGGATTCCTTCTTTAAAGATAAAATCGAAAAAGCCGAAAAAGGCTGGAGGCACGTTTGCGCCGAAGCATTGATGAAGGGCATTCCCGTTCCTGCACTTTCTTCAGCCCTGACATATCTCGATGGGCTTCGTTGCGACAGGTTGCCTGCCAATTTATTGCAAGCACAACGCGATTATTTCGGCGCCCACATGTATGAACGCGTCGACAAACCCCGCGGACAGTTCTTCCATACCAATTGGACAGGACATGGCGGAGACACGGCATCTTCGGCATATAGCGTGTAGGAATTACAATATTATTATATACAAAAAGAATGGCTTTATTTGAAAGCCATTCTTTTTTATTTTAGGGAAACATAACCTACTTTTTAAAAAACCTTACAATCTCCCCTGCCCACAGTATAACGGATGTTCCCGCAATTATAATAAGCCAATCTCTGAACAGAATAGGTACAGCACGGAACACTTCTCCGCCAAACTCAACGATAAAGAATTGTCCGACTAATATAAGAAGTGAAACCAACACAAACCCTTTGCAGTTTTTCAGATTCGCAAAAGCGGAACGCCCCGTCTGAAAAGCTTTGGCATTAAACATATTCCAAAACTGAAGTATAACGAATATCGTGAAGAAACAAGACAATGCGTATATCAGACGTTCTGAAGAATCTATATAAGAAAATATTTTATTCAAATATTCGGGGATAGTTAAGAAATACAGCATGCTGAGCAACAAAACGATAAAGAATATGCCTGTAATCAGGATATTTTTTCTCATGGAAGGCGAAACGATAAAGTCGCTGTTCTTTCTCGGCTTCTCGCTCATCACATGCTCGTCGGGTGGTAATGATGCCAGTGCGGCAGCAGCAAAAGTGTCCATAATGAGGTTTACCCACAGCATTTGCGTCACGGTCAATGGCAGAAGCCCGTGCCCCAGTATCGAACCCAAAAACACAAGAACCAGAGCCGTAAGGTTAATAGTCAACTGGAAAACGATGAAACGTTGTATGTTTTTGTAAAGGGAACGCCCCCACATCACGGCAGTAGCAATGCTGTTGAAGGAATCGTCGAGCAGGGTTATATCGCTCGCTTCTTTGGCTACGGCAGTCCCTGTTCCCATCGACAATCCGACTTGTGCATAATTCAGGGCGGGAGCATCATTCGTTCCGTCACCCGTTACCGCGACAACTTCTCCGTTTTGCTGCAAAAGCTGTACTAAACGCTGTTTATCCGTAGGACGGGCACGACACATGATCCTAATATCTCTTACTCTTTGAAATGCTTCCTCATCAGAAAGTGCAGCGAAATCAACGCCCGTTATAATGTTATAGTCCGTGTCCCGATCGTCTTTCCAAATGCCGATTTCTCGCCCTATCTGTTTTGCCGTTCCCGGAGTATCGCCCGTCACAATTTTTACGTCTATACCCGCATTCAAACATTTGGCGACTGCCGCAGGTACATCTGCCCTCACGGGATCGGAAATTGCAACAACCCCGTAAAAAATCAAATCCTTTTCGGCAAGTTGTTTTACATCTGTTTTCAAATCCTCGTCTTCTATTATTTTGTACGCGAAACCTAACGTCCGCATTGCCTGATTCTGATATTGAAGAAGTTGTTTATTTATATCATCCGCTTTTGCCGAAACAAGAACTTCTTCGTTATCGGAATCCAATATAACGGAACTTTTCGACAATATAATTTCGGGAGCTCCCTTTACGTACAATATGTGTTTTCCGAATACCGAAGATTTTACGAGAGTAGCCATATATTTCCTTTCGGTGGAAAACGTGAGCTGATGTACAATTTCCGTCTTTTGCCGCCATTCGGAATAATCTGTTCCGTTATTGTTCAGCCAAAGCAAAAGAGCCGCTTCGGTGGGATTTCCCAATGTTTTGACTTTTTGCGGATCGGAAAAATCGAGATGTGCCGTTGAATTGACAGAGATACTTTCTTCAATTAAAAGGCTCATCTTATCATCCGAAAGTTTCTGATCGTTAAGGTTGAAAAATTTTGTTTCGGCAACCTGCATTTTATTCTGGGTAAGGGTTCCTGTCTTGTCCGTGCAAATTACGGTTGCGGCTCCCATTGTCTCACAGGCGTGCATTTTTCGCACGAGATTGTTCGTTTTCAGCATTTTCCGCATGCTCAACGCAAGGCTTAAGGTTACGCTCATCGGCAAACCTTCGGGTACTGCCACGACAATCAGGGTAACCGATATCATAAAGTATTGCAACAAGTGATTTGCAGTCTCAATACTTACCCATGATTCCGGTTTAAGGGGATTTATACCGAACAAACCTCCGATTCCTGCCATAATAAGAAACACGAACACACCTGAAATGAGCCATGTGACCCAATTGCCTTTTTCGACGTGCCTTGGTAACTTCACGTTTTTACCGAATACATCAAACCCTCCGTATATCAGCGGAAGCCATATCTTCACGGAAGCGACTCCGACTCCTGCCAAAACAGAAAACAAAAGCCAAAGCTGGTTAGTGGTGTAAACAACCTTACCGCCGAATATATCTTTTGAGAAAAGTATTATAAATGTCAATCCCGACAATATAATCCCCGCAAAACCGATAAAACTGGCTAAACCTTCAAGTTGCTTACTTAACGGTGTTTTTTCTTCCGTAACTTCGGTAGCCTTTTCAGCAACCTTCCCGTATTCCGTCGCATCGCCTACTTTTTTTACTTCAAAAACACCGTGTCCGTCCATGACGTTCGTGCCGCGCATAACCCAGTTGGAAGGATAAGTCGACTCATCGTCAAAGTCCGACTCATTTGTAGTCTTATCAATTATCGGCTCGCCAGTCAATGCAGATTCGTCTATCTGTAAAGAAATAGCCTGAATAAGTTCTCCATCGGCAGGGACTTCATCGCCTGTTTCGAGCAATACCAGATCGCCTACGACAATATCCTGTTTAGGTACTTCCGTAATTTTACCGTCGCGGATGACTTTAACCTGTTCGTCGTCATTTACCTGATTCAGTATGTCAAACTTTCGGTTGGCATCCAGTTCAAACCAGAAAGACACTCCCGTGGCAAGCAATATGGCAAAAATGATCCCTATTGTTTCGGCATATTCGTTATGTATTACGGAAATAATGAACGATAAAAATGCAGCGACAAGCAATATTTTTATAATCGGATCCTGAAATTTTTCCAAGAACAATTTCCATACAGGTTTCTTCTTAGGAGGCGTTAACAGATTCCTCCCGAATTTTTTACGGCTTTGCTCAACTTCGGATGACGTGAGACCTCTTAATTGTTTTTTTTGATCCATATTGTTTTTAGAGAAATTTATCCGCATTTAAAAATAATAACAATTCAAAAGAAGAATTGTTATGGTGCATGGAAATCGCAAATGAAGTAAAGCAAATGATCGCCCATTGTATCTATTCCTACATTCACCCAATTTGCAGGCTTCTTATCGTCAGGTTTCGTATGCACGATTTCTTTTCCGTCCGATGTGTAATCTATAATATCCACTGTCCTGTACCTTTTATTGGCACAGTCGCATATCCTATAAGAAATATTGTATTTAAAATCCTGCCATTTTTTTATTTTCTTTTGTACTTCATTTGTTCTTTCCTTATAAGAATTCACAATTTTATCTTTATATCGTAGTCTGGCACTGTCGGTTGTGTAAACCGTCTTTACCCAAGCATGGCACAAGCCGTCCTTATACACTATACTTGTGGTATCAACATAATTTTCCATTCCTTCGATAACGGCAACATCTATCCAACCGTCGCCCCACTTCTGTTGTTTCTGGGTGGCACAGGAAAATAACAAAAATGATGAAAACATAATAGCGGTTAGTAATCTCATAATACATTAATATTTGGAAATCGTTTCGTAAAGGTAAATTTATATTTGTAATTTTGAAGTCAAAAAATATTAAGATTCAGATGAAAAATATATGTGTGTTTTGCGGTTCAAATTCGGGCAACGATCAGATTTATATGACAGCAGCCTATAATCTCGGGAAAAAACTGGCTGAGAATAACATCAATCTCATATACGGAGGTGCAAAAGTCGGACTGATGGGAGCTGTTGCCAACGGAACTCTTGATAACGGTGGAAAGGTTATGGGCGTATTGCCTAACTTTCTGAAAGAGAAAGAACTTGCTCACGAAGGATTATCGGAAATCATCATAGTGGAAACGATGCACCAACGAAAATCGAAAATGTATGAGTTATCCGACGGCATAATAGTCCTGCCCGGAGGATTCGGCACTATGGACGAGATGTTCGAGTTTCTTACTTGGGGACAATTGTCTTTGCACAAAAAACCGACAGGATTGCTAAACATAGACGGATATTATGATAACTTGCTGGCATTTATTGATACGTCAATAGACAAAGGTTTTGTAAAAGAAGAATATAGAAACATGATAATAGTCGACGATAGCATTGACACATTGATTGAAGGAATGAAAAATTACGTGCCTTCAAATAATGAAAAATGGTTTGTTACCAAATAAAGAGTTTAACAAATGATAAAGTCTTTTCTTTGAAAAAAGAAAAGATTATCTTTGAAAATAGAATAACACAATTGAAATAAAATATGGCATTAAAAGTAGGTGATACTATTCCTGATGTATTGGGAAAAGATCAGGACGGTAAATTGGTAAAAGCGAGCGACTATGCAGGAAAAAAGTTAGTGCTTTATTTTTATCCTAAAGACAATACGCCCGGCTGTACGGCAGAAGCCTGCAATTTCAGGGACAACTTTTACGAATTGAGGAAAGCAGGATATGAAATACTGGGCGTGAGCGTCGATGATGAAAAATCGCATCAGAAATTTATTCAAAAACAAGAATTGCCCTTCCCCCTGATCGCAGACTCGGACAAAAAATTAGTCAACGAATTCGGCGTATGGGCGGAAAAAACGCTCGCAGGAAGAAAATATATGGGAACTCTCCGAACTACGTTTCTTATAAATGAATCGGGAGTTATAGAAAAGATTATCGGACCGAAAGAAATAAAAACAAGTGAACACGCAGAGCAGATACTCGATTCATTAAAGAAATAATATTAAAAATATAACCAAAAACATACATGAGCGAAGACAAAGAAAAAAAAGCCGCAGCAACTTCAGATAAAGCGCCAAACCCTGAAAAGCTGAAAGCCCTTCAGGCAGCAACGGACAAGATTGAGAAGAATTACGGCAAGGGTTCCATTATGAGAATGGGATCGGAAAAAATAGAAAATATTGCCGTCATACCGACAGGTTCAGTGGCACTGAACGCAGCTCTGGGAGTCGGAGGATACCCGAGAGGACGTGTTATCGAAATCTATGGTCCTGAATCTTCTGGTAAAACCACTCTGGCAATTCATGCCATTGCAGAAGCCCAGAAAGCGGGCGGTATCGCTGCTTTTATTGACGCAGAACATGCTTTCGATCGTTTTTATGCCGAAAAACTCGGAGTAGACATAGAAAATCTGTGGATATCCCAACCCGACAGCGGAGAGCAGGCTCTGGAAATTGCAGAGCAACTGATCCGTTCATCGGCTGTCGACATCGTCGTGATCGACTCTGTCGCGGCTCTTACGCCTAAGGCAGAATTGGAAGGCGATATGGGCGATTCGAAAATGGGATTGCAGGCTCGACTGATGTCGCAGGCACTTCGTAAGCTGACAGCCGCTATTAACAAAACAAATACTACCTGCATTTTCATCAATCAACTTCGCGACAAAATCGGAGTCATGTTCGGAAATCCTGAAACTACGACAGGCGGAAATGCTCTTAAATTCTACGCCTCCGTCCGTCTCGACATCCGCCGTATAGGGCAACTGAAAGACGGAGATGAAGTGAAAGGAAACCAGACACGCGTGAAAGTGGTGAAAAATAAAGTTGCACCTCCTTTCCGCAAAGCAGAATTTGACATAATGTACGGCGAAGGTATTTCCCGTTCGGGCGAAATTATAGATTTGGGCGCGGAACTTGGCATCATCAAAAAAAGCGGTTCTTGGTACAGCTATAACGAAACAAAACTCGGACAGGGGCGTGAAGCTGCTAAAGACTGCATAAAAGATAATCCCGAACTGGCAGAAGAACTGGAAACTAAAATAATGGAAGCTTTAAAAGCTAAGAGTTAATTATAAAACTCTTTAATAATTTCAAGCAGCCTTGACAAGATTATAAACTTTCAAGGCTGTTTTTTAATTCGCTAAGTTCTTCTTTTATGTTTTCGAGTTTACGGATCAACTCCATCCGACGAGTTTCTTCGTCTTTTTTTATTCTCAGAGTTTGCCGGGCACCTTCAAGCGTTAGTCCCCTCTCCCGAACCAAAGAATAGATAATGGATATTGTCTCAATATCCTTTTTGGTATATTGGCGCGCACCTTTTTCTGTTTTTCGGGGATTGATTTCTTCAAATTCCTTTTCCCAAAAACGCAATAAAGATTCATTCACATCAAAATGTGATGCGACTTCCTTAATCGAATAATATAATTTATTGCTGTTCTCGAGGTCTAACATGCCGATTTATACTAAATTAATCCTTTTTGAAATCAATGCCCTCGTATTTCGAGATAGCATCTTTCCAAACATCGGGAATATTCATAGATGTCTGCAACTGAGCATCGTATGCTACAATTACAGACTTACAAACACATTTCACCTCTTGCGTACTCGTATTCTGAATCTGTTGCAACATCGTAAAACTTTTATGCCCTAATCGGATAACTTTTGTATTGACGGCAATCGGTTCTTTATAATATATAGGTGAAATAAAATCCACATCGAGATGCGCCAATACGATCATGCCGTCGATCCAGCTTACGTTAGAAGCTTTAAGGTCTTCGAAATAAGTTGTTTTACCCAGATCGAAATAGCTGAAATATATGTTATTGTTAATATGCCCGATAGCATCAATATCGTTAAATCTGATTTGTATGGGCAATCTATGTTTAAACTCTGTTTCTGTTAACTCCATTATTATTATTTAAATATTATATCTTTTACAATTACCAGTTTCGCATAATCGTTCAGTCCCTTTATCAATCTGTCTTTAGCCATAATCAATTCGTTACGCAGGACAGATGAACTGAGGTGAACGTACAGCATATTGTTTCTTATGTATATATCCGTAGTGTAAGAAGCAACCGTTACTCCCAGAATACGTCCCCACCCTGACAACACGCGGCTCTCGGCTATTTTTATGCGAAGTTGCTCGTTTTGTTCAAAAAACTCCTGCAACACCTCGCCTATTGTTTCCGTATTCTTTCTTCTCATGGCTGTTCTTTAATTTTTTCTACCGTTCCGCCGTTTACATTAAACAAATAATATTGGCTTTTTGCTTTTTCCAATATTTCGTCCAAATGTTCACGATTGGTATCAGTAATGAATATCTGTCCGAAATCATCACTCAGCACCAGTTTAATGATCTGCTCCACACGCGAGGAATCCAGTTTATCGAAAATATCGTCAAGCAGGAGAATAGGAGTAACGTTATCTCCTGTTTTTCTCAAGAAATCGAATTGAGCAAATTTCAGTGCTACAACATACGTTTTGTTCTGCCCTTGCGATCCTACCCTTTTTATGGAGTAATCGTCGATTTCCATATCCAGATCATCTTTGTGGATACCTACTGAACTGTAACCGATAATTTTGTCTTTTTCTCTTTTGCTTCTCAACAGGCTTTCGAAATCAGATTCGTTTACATTGGATTCGTATTTCAAAGAAACTTTTTCATTAGACTGGCAAATAAAATTATAGAAATGCTGAAAAATCGGGATGAAATTTTCAATGAACGATTTTCTTTTCTCATATATTTTGACGCCTTCTTTTACCATTTCATTCTCCCACAGTTCAAACAATGTGTCGTCGGCATTGCTTATTTCCGACTTCAAAAGAGCATTCCGCTGCTGAAGAGCTTTGTTATACTTAATCAGCGAATGGAGATATTCTTTATCAAACTGAGACAGTATAACATCCATAAAGCGGCGGCGTTCGTCGCTTCCTCCTGATATTAAAACGGAATCGGACGGCGAAATCATCACCAAAGGAAGGAAACCGATATGATCCGACAGTTTTTCGTATTCTTTCTTATTGCGTTTAAAGCGTTTTTTCTGCCTTCGCTTAATGCTGCAAAATATTTCTTCTTTCTTATTCCTTACATCATACCAGCCCTGCATAATGCAGAAATCGGAATCATGATTTATGTTTTGCGTATCTATCGGATTGGAATGGCTTTTGCAGAACGACAGATAATAAATTGCATCGAGCAGATTTGTTTTTCCCATCCCGTTGTTTCCTATAAAACAATTTATCTTAGGAGAAAAAGCCAATTCTGCCTGCCCGATATTTTTATAATTTATTACTGAAAGGCGTTCTATTATCATTCTGTTCTGTTTTGCAGTATCAAAGATACAAACAATGTTTCTACATAAAAGTTTTCAGAACGAACTTTACCATTTTATCGGTTCAATTCCTTTCGATATAAGATATTCGTTTGCCAGACTGAAATGTCTGTTTCCGAAAAATCCCCTGTGAGCCGATAACGGCGAAGGATGCGGGGATTGCAAGATCAAATGCTTATCGGGATCAATAAAAGCCGCTTTCTTTTGAGCATAAGCACCCCAAAGCATGAAAACAATATTTCCACGATTATCCGCAAGTTTCTTTATAGCGGCATCCGTAAAAATTTCCCATCCTTTATTCTGATGAGAACCTGCCAAATGAGCCTGTACCGTCAATGTCGCATTCAATAAAAGCACGCCCTGATCCGCCCAACGGATAAGGTTGCCCGATTCGGGTATAGGAACACCCATTTCGCTCTGTATCTCCTTAAATATATTGATCAGTGAAGGCGGAAACTGAACTCCGTCATTCACAGAAAAAGACAAACCGTGTGCCTGCCCGAAGTTATGATAAGGATCCTGTCCCAAAATAACGACTTTAACCTTATCGAACGGTGTTTTATCAAAAGCATTGAAGATAAGTTTTGCGGGAGGAAAGATCGTTTTTGTCTTGTATTCTTCTCTTACAAAATCAGTTAGCTTAACAAAATAATCTTTCTCAAATTCTTCCGACAACTGTTCTTTCCACAAAGGTTCTATCTTTACGTCCATAATATATTTGTGTAGCAAATTGTTTATGTTCAAAGATAGCATTTTTTAAATTAAGTAGATGTCCGCATCGGATTGTCAATTGACAAAAAAGTTATACTTTTGCATACAGATGAATGGTCCCGTAGTTTAATGGATAAAACGTAGGATTCCGGTTCCTATGATGGGGGGTTCGATTCCCTTCGGGATCACTTTAATTAAAAACAATTAGCTGTATATAAATAAATTATACAGCTTTTTTATTTTGGAATGGAACGTTTTTTTGGAACAAACATATACTGCAATCAAGGGAACATAGTTTTAGTTACGATATTAAATAATTGCCTTACCTTATTTAAATCTATTTCAAAATCAGATGCATACTCTGGGGATTGATTAAGGGAATGGCAAGTAATTATATTGTTTTTTTGATCTACTATCTCTTTACATAATATAGTATTGTTCATTACGATAATCCAATATGGATAATCTTTAACTCTCAAGCCGTTTCCATCACACCATAAATCACGGTTTAATTCACGCCCCAAAACGAACGATCCATGAGGAATACTATTTATTGATCCGTCATCCATACTATCTCCTTTTATCTGAAAAGCGCAATACCTTCCATGTTCGACCTGACGCACTATAAATTCTATTTCATCAAGCCCGTCTATAAAATCAACATCCCTATATTCATCTATATATTTTGCATAGGCTTCAATAGGAACAAATGGAACACGCATACGATACAGACCGCCGGGTAACTCAAAATATTTAACACCAGAAGAAGTCTCAAGGAATGAATCTTTTTTATTTTCATTTCCAGCATAAAAAACATCATTTAAAATAGGGATCTTGGACTCTGGAATTTTACCTCCTGTCTCATAATTCGTGACAGTCTTTAGCGACACTCCTATCCTTGAAGCTAAATCTTTCTGTGTCCATCCTTTTTCTTCTCTAAGTTTTTTTATGTCTAATCCATTCATTATAAGCAATCTTGCTTGCGTTAAATATATTTAACAGTAATATTCCTCTGTTTTTATTTGCAAATAGTAATATTACTATTATATTTGTGTTTAAAATAACTCACTAAGCAAAGATACTCACATGAATGAAATAAACAATATAAGAGGTGCAATTAAATCACTCAAAAATGGTAAAAGTGCTTTTTCCCATTATCAGAAAATAGGTTTTCTTCATATTTTATTTTGGTTTATTTGTTTCGATCCGTCTTGCTTGTGAAAGCAGGGGCGGATTTTTCTTATAAAAGAGAGCTAATATATTATGTAAAACAATGATAATATGCTTCCTCTGTTTTTGTAACTATCATATAAATAACTCCTTATAATTCTTTAAAAAAACAAAAACTATTTTTAATGTGTATTTATTACACTTTATATTTGCAGTGAAAAGATTGTTAGGAAATATGGTTAAAAACAAAGTATTAAAAGTCCTGCTGTCTCAGAACAGGCGTATAGATTCGTTAAGGTATACTGAAGAGGGTGTAGATCTACTGAGGATTATTGTCCTTGAAGATGAAGGGCTGAAATCTCAAAGTCTACGAAATTTTATGATTGTGTATTATCAATTAGTGCGGCATCTGTCACAACAGGCGTTATATGAAACAGAGATTAAGCGTCGTTTCAGTCTGAAAAACAGGATGAAAGCATTGTTTAAATAAGTCACATACTGTCACATTCTGTCATTTTTAGCCTCTGTTTTATCAAAGTCGGATTTTCCTCTTTTTAAAATAAAATAACAAATAAAATATTGTTAATAAAGCGGGTAACACTATTTAACAAGGGTTAAACAGGTGTTTTTGTGACTTTGCTATACTGTCACATTTGGCTGCTGATACAAAAATGAGGTATTAGATTTAAAATTTTTAGTTCCTTTGTAGTAGAGACATCCCCCGATTCCCATTACCCATCATAATAATGAAATTCGGCATTGTCAAAAAAAGCACTTGGATCTGGTAAAACTTCTAAATCTTTTGGCTATGAGTGATAAAGTTGCTATGGAAAATGTATCTTTTAAAGAGGTAAAGATTAATGCACGGTTTATTTCTTTCTTATCGGTTTTTCCCGAAATGGAAGCGTACTACAAAAACAGATATGGCGAAGGGCAATATGCCATGTTTGAGGTGAAAGAGAAGTTTGTTAATGACAGAATAAGCCTTCTTAAAAATGATATAATAATCTGTAAGGGGAATGGTTCAAGCTATATAGATGATATTTCCTGTATAATATCAATCACCAGATGAAGATTTATATTCTCCTGTAAAATATGGGTTTTCTTTCAGGGTTTCAGCAAGTTCCTTTGTGGTAATTTTTAGGTACTTCATTGTTTGCTCTATTTTTGAATGCCCTAAAAGCCTTGATATGTAAAGAATGTCTATTTTATTTCTATACATATTTGTCGCACCTGATCTTCTGGCTGTATGGCTTGTAACAAATTTATATTTTGGCTCAACTGATTCTATTCTCTTGCCTCCTTTAGTGATCGTTTTTCTAATTGGAGTATCAATTCCTGCTAATTTGCAAACATCTTTAATTTGTTCGTTATGCTTTTGATCTGATATTTTAGGCAGCTTAAGACCTCCATATTTGCCTATTATTGTTTTTAAATAATGGTGCATTGGTAAATACACTTTTTTATCTTTCTTTTTTGTCCATATAGTTATTAATCCATCCTTAATATTTAAATCGTCAATTCTTGAATAATCTGAAATTCTAAGAGCTGTACAATATCCTATTATAAAACGATCCCTTTCGGTATTAAGGCTTTTTATCTTACTTTGGATATTCTGATCCGTCAAGTCTGGATATTTTTCTTTTATCAAGTCTCGCGTAAAATTAATATTATATATTTTGTTTATTTCTTCTTCTGTCAATGAAATAGTATCTGCATCTTCTGATTCAACTTTAAAGCCTTTTGGCTTTACAAAATTGTATAAACCTATATCTGAGGCCTCATTCATAAAATATATTATCTTTTTAAAAGAAGCTCCAATATAATTTTTAGAGTAATCTTGCTCTAACAGGAATTTTCTATAATCATTATAGAATGACATATTTATATCATCAAATTTCAACTTCAATCCTTTTTCCTGTTCATATTCCTTTAATTTATTTATTATAGTTCTATAAGATTTTAGTGTATGTTTATTTTTATAGCTTGAATCACATACAGAATCAGCAAAAGGGATAAATAATTGTGTTTTCTCAAATTCTTCAATTTCTTTCTGTTTATTATCAGATACTACCCCACCCTGCTCGTAATTAATTTCATCAATTTTTAACTGAACGGCAGCTTTAAATGTTTTTTGCGTAGGAGTAATAAGCTTCTCTTGAAAATCCAGTAATATATTTTCAATAATATCCTTATATTTTTTAATTTGAACATTTATAGTGTGTCCATCTGGGTACAACTTGTTTTCTTTGCACCACTTTTTATTGTCTATCCAAAATTTTGTTTCAATGGTTATTCCCGGAACAAATCGTAATCTTTGACCTTTAAGTCTAATAATAAATTGAAGGGATGTTTTTTCCTTGTTTTTATCAACTAAATATGGTGTAGCTTCAATCATAATTTTTAGAACGAATTTTGGAACACTTAATTTATAAAATTATCAATTTTATTATAAATAATAAGTATAAAAATTTATATATAGTATTTAATTTACAATATATTAGATAATATTATAAATATCAGGTATTTCCTTCGGGATCACTTGAAAAAACACTCAAAAGTATTTTTTCTTTTTTAGATCGCCTCTCTTTCCCAAGAATCAATATCAATAATTTGCTTCATATCAACTAATATCATATATAACAAAAAAACCCGTCAGGCGATATTGTATCTCTGACGGGATTCTTTCTTGTTGTTTAAAAAACGGCGGCTTCCTACTCTCCCACTGTTTATCGCAGTACCATCGGCGCAATAGGGCTTAACTTCTCTGTTCGGAATGGATAGAGGTGGATCCCCTACGCTATAGCCACCTTAATGTCTTTTTTTCTCTTCTTTTGTTTCATTTTTTATGACTGATGTCAAAGAGCAATACAATGGGGTACGTTATTTTCTTATATTTTAAATTTGCCTGTCTTTGCGGATAAAAATTTATCGGGCTATTAGTACTGCTCGGCTGCTGACATTACTGCCTTTCCACCTGCAGCCTATCGAGGTCATAGTCTTTGACCGCCCTTGTTTGTCGGATATCTTATCTTGAGGTCGGCTTCGTACTTAGATGCTTTCAGCACTTATCCTTTCCCGCACTTAGCTACTCGGCCATGCTCCTGGCGGAACAACCGATGGACCAGCGGTGCGTCCAACACGGTCCTCTCGTACTAGTGTCAGATCCTCGCAAATATCCCGCGCCCACGATAGATAGAGACCGAACTGTCTCACGACGTTCTGAACCCAGCTCGCGTGCCACTTTAATGGGCGAACAACCCAACCCTTGGGACCTTCTCCAGCCCCAGGATGTGACGAGCCGACATCGAGGTGCCAAACCATTCCGTCGATATGAGCTCTTGGGAATGATCAGCCTGTTATCCCCGGAGTACCTTTTATCCTTTGAGCGATGGCCATTCCATACTGAAACCACCGGATCACTATGCTCTAGTTTCCTACCTGCTCGACTTGTGGGTCTTACAGTCAAGCGCGCTTATACCATTACACTCTGCGAACGGTTACCAATCGTCCTGAGCGCACCTTTAGAAGCCTCCGTTACTCTTTTGGAGGCGACCACCCCAGTCAAACTACCCACCATACAGTGTCCTTGTATCCACAAGTTAGAATCCAAACAATCGAAGGGCCGTATTTCAACGGCGGCTCCACGATGACTGGCGTCACCGCTTCGTAGCCTCCGGCCTATCCTACACATCGAGTGCCCAGATGCAGTGTAAAGCTATAGTAAAGGTTCACGGGGTCTTTTCGTCCCATCGCGGGTAATCGGCATCTTCACCGATACTACAATTTCACCGAGATCACAGTTGAGACAGTGAGAAGATCATTACACCATTCGTGCAGGTCGGAACTTACCCGACAAGGAATTTCGCTACCTTAGGACCGTTATAGTTACGGCCGCCGTTTACTGGGGCTTCAATTCAATGCTTCTCCTTGCGGATGACATCTCCTCTTAACCTTCCAGCACCGGGCAGGTGTCAGGCTGTATACGTCTTCTTTCGAATTTGCACAGCCATGTGTTTTTGTTAAACAGTTGCCTTCTCCTATTCTCTGCGACCGCCATTGCTGACGGCACCCTTTATCCCGAAGTTACAGGGTCATTTTGCCTAATTCCTTAACTGTGAATCGCTCGAGCGCCTTAGTATTCTCAACCCGACTACGTGTGTCCGTTTGTGGTACGGGTGATAGCAAGATTAACGTTTAGCGGGTTTTCTTGGCAGTGTGGTTACCTGCTTATTGGTTCATCCGTAGATTCGCCATACTTTCAGGTTCGACTCTCGGAGCGGATTTGCCTACTCCAATCTGCGTCTACACCCTTTAACCGTCTATTCCGTCAGACGGCTGCAGTGTCACTCCTGCGTCTCCGCATCACTCTTGTTATCAGTAACGGAATCTTTACCGTTTCGTCCATCGGCATTGCCGCTCGGCTTAGCCTTAGGTCCCGACTTACCCTGATCCGATTAGCGTTGATCAGGAAACCTTAGTCTTTCGGCGAGGGAGTTTCTCGCTCCCTTTATCGTTACTCATACCTACATTTGCTTTTCCAGAGGCTCCAGTGGGGATCGATCCTCACCTTCTGCGCCGCTGGAATGCTCCCCTACCGATCTTTCAATCCCATAGCTTCGGTAACAAATTTATGCCCGATTATTATCCATGCCCGGCCACTCGACTAGTGAGCTGTTACGCACTCTTTAAATGAATGGCTGCTTCCAAGCCAACATCCTAGCTGTCTGTGTAGCTGAACTTCGTTAATGCAACTTAACTTGTATTTGGGGACCTTAGCTGATGGTCTGGGTTGTTGCCCTCTCGGACGCGGACCTTAGCACCCGCGCCCTCACTCCCGGTATCGAACTTGTGCCCATTCGGAGTTTATCTGGACTTGATAGGCGGCGAAGCCCTCGCATCCAATCAGTCGCTCTACCTGACACAAGTAAATTCACCGAGGCTGCACCTAAATGCATTTCGGGGAGTACGAGCTATCTCCAAGTTTGATTAGCCTTTCACCCCTACCCTCAAGTCATCCGAAAGCTTTTCAACGCTTACCGGTTCGGTCCTCCAGTTGGTGTTACCCAACCTTCAACCTGCTCAAGGGTAGATCACTTGGTTTCGCGTCTACCCCTTTGACTATGGCGCCTTGTTAGGACTCGCTTTCGCTTCGGCTCCTTACATACTTGTAATTAACCTTGCCAAAGAGGGTAACTCGTAGGTTCATTATGCAAAAGGCACGCCGTCACACTTGCGTGCTCCGACCGCTTGTAGGCACATGGTTTCAGGGTCTTTTTCACTCCTCTGTTCGAGGTTCTTTTCACCTTTCCCTCACGGTACTGGTTCGCTATCGGTCTCTGACGAGTATTTAGCCTTGCGGGATGGTCCCCGCGGATTCATACAGGATTTCTCGTGTCCCGCATTACTCAGGTGTCTGCTAGGTTTACAAAGGGATTCGTGTACGGGATTGTCACCTTCTTTGATGCCTCTTTCCATAGGCTTCCACTTCTCTTTGGTCGTACCTTGATGCAGTCCTACAACCCCGGTGCTGCCGAAACAGCACCGGTTTGGGCTTTTCCCAGTTCGCTCGCCACTACTTTGGGAATCATTGTTATTTTATTTTCCTCGGGGTACTTAGATGTTTCAGTTCTCCCGGTTTGCTCACTGTCTTGCGACTGTGTAATAGCTTCTTCAGCTATTGGGTTGCCCCATTCGGAGATCCACGGCTATAGCGGATATTTGCTCCTTACCGTGGCTTTTCGCAGCTTATCGCGTCCTTCTTCGCCTGTCAGAGCCTAGGCATCCTCCATGTGCCCTTGTCGTATTTTTATCTTTTGGTTATTCGATCCTTTTGATTTAAAACCGGTTTTAAGCCTGTCTTTAAAAGGTTCGCGCAACTTTAAAATATAATTCTTTTTTATACCTTACTTTATTGCTCTTTTTTTAACATCATGTCAAAGATCGTTTCAACTGCGAATTATATTATAAAATATAAAAAGACAGTTTTTATTTCATTTTCAAAATAATCTTTTCATAAAAACAGGTAGGCTCTCCTACCTTGTTCACAATCGCTATTTCGATTAACGAGGTGCAAAAGTACACATTAATTATTATTCCAGCAAATGATTTTTCTTTTTTTCGAAAAAAAGTTTTTATCGTAAACAGAAAATACAGAGAATAAAGCAATTACGACAAATCACAGTTATCTAAAATGCTTTAAGGCTCATATCCTTTATGGAGGCGGCATAAATAACTGATCCTGAGGATATATAATCGACTCCTGCTCGGGCTACATTTTTTAAGGTGTCTTTGGTTATTCCGCCTGAGGCTTCGGTTTTCGCTTTGTTTCCGATCATTTCAACTGCCGTTGCCATATCTTTCTGCGACATATTGTCGAGCATAATTATATCGACAGATTTCGTATCCAATGCTTCCTGCACTTCCTGTAAGTTGCGTGTTTCGACTTCAATTTTCAGATCGAGCCGTTTTTCCTGCAAATATCTGACTGTGGATGCTACGGATTGAGTGATGCCGCCTGCATAATCGTTGTGATTATCCTTGAGCATGATCATATCGTAAAGCCCGTAGCGATGGTTTTGAGCTCCTCCTATATATACCGCCCATTTTTCGCACATTCTGAAATTGGGCGTGGTTTTGCGCGTGTCGAGTATTTTCGTTTTGGTGTCGCTTATTAGTTCGGACATTTCATGAGCGAGCGTCGCTATTCCGCTCATGCGTTGCATACAATTGAGAACAAGTCGCTCCATTGTCAGGATGGAGCGTGCCGAGCCTGAAACAATAAACGCAACGTCTCCTTTGACTACTTTTTCGCCATCGTGTTTCAGTACGTCTATTTTCAGATTTTTATCGTAATGGCGGAATATTTCTTTTGCCAAGTCAATTCCTGCCAAAACGCAATCGTCTTTGATCAACAGGCGTGCGCGCTGCTGCATATCTTCTGGCACGCTTGCAAGTGTGGAATGGTCGCCGCTGCCGACGTCTTCTTTTATCGCTTCGCTTATAAAATGATGTAAGCGTTCGTCAGTAACATATTCCGGTTTTTTCATATTCCGAGTTTTTAATCAAATTTTCTGGCATACGGGGCAGTAATAGACAGTGCCGCCCATATAGGCTTCTTTTATTATCGTTCCGCCACAATTAGGGCACGGTTTTTTATATGTATTTTTAGACAGGAGTGTTTTATACCCTCCGTTATTTCCGTAAAAATCTTTTTCAGCATCGCGTCCGCCTTTATCCGTCATACTTTTCAAAGTAGTTTTCAGGCAGTGAAACAGGTCGCTTCTGCCCAGATCGTCAATCTTCGATATTTTTATTTTAGGATGCAGTCCCGCATTGAACAGAATATCCTGCAAAACGCCGTTGCCCAAACCGGGTATCCTTTGCTCTGTGGCAAGAAACGCTTTAACCGAAATATCTTTCTTCTGCTCATTAAAGAGTCCGTCAAAATATTTCCCGTCAAAATCGTCCGACAGAGGAGAGGGTTTCTCCAAACTGCCGCGATAATAAGGATTATCCAATTCTCCCTTATAGGCATAGATGCTTCCGTACATGGAAACCGTGAACGCTAAAAAAGCTTTATCTTCCAATACAATCAACAGTTGGTGTTTCTTGGGGTGGGATTCGAATTCGGGATAATATTTCATATTAACCCCGTCGCTGATAGAAATATGCGTATCGCCGCCGCAATGCAAGGTAACGAATGCACCGTGCCCGACAACTGTTTCTATGGTTTTGTCGCCGAGCATCTTGTCATATTCCGACGGATCGCCGTTGTACCACGTAAAACTGTGGGGACTGGAAGGTTTCACAACGCGGGCAATTTTTCTGCCCGTCAGTATGCTTTCAGCCTGCTTGGCGATTGTTGCGGATTCGGGAATTTCGAGCATAACTCATGAGTTTAGGTTAACCGTTATCTAAGTCTTTGTTATAAAACGCTCCTCTGTTTTCTTTTTGTTCAATGCTTTGCGTAATAATCAGCCACGCCACGCTGACAAGGTTCCGCAGTTCGGACAACTGCGGCGACAGTATCGAAAAACTGTATATATCCTTAACGGCGCGATATATCTCCTCTTCTTTCTGTTTTGCCATCCGCAGGCGTTCGTTGCTGCGGACAATGCCGACAAGGTCGCTCATAAGAGCCTGCAAATCTTTACGCAAATAGGAAAGCAAAACCATTTCTTCGTTCATTTTCAAACCTTCCTGATCCCATTCGGGGATTTTGTTCAGGTTTTCGTAATTGAAATTATCTTCATCGAGCCTTTCCAAGGTTTTCATTGCGGATCGGTGGGCAAACACCAATGCTTCCAGCAGCGAATTTGACGCCAGACGATTGGCTCCGTGAAGCCCCGTATTGGAACATTCGCCCACGGCAAACATATTTTTAATCGTGCTTTGTCCGAACAAGTCCACGTCTATTCCTCCGCACAAATAATGACTGGCAGGAACAACGGGAATCAGGTCTTTAAACATGTCCAGACCTTCGCCTTTACATTGCTGGTAGATATTCGGGAAATGTTCGAGAAATTTCTCGTGATCGAGATGACGGCAATCGAGGCAAACATGATCGTCGCCACGCAGTTTCATTTCGCTGTCGATGGCTCTTGCCACAATGTCGCGCGAAGCAAGCTCTTCCCTGTCGTCGTACTTGTGCATGAAACGCTTTCCGTCGATCGTGCAGAGTTTTGCTCCGAAACCTCTTACGGCTTCCGAGATAAGGGGAAGTTGTCCCGCCTTGTTGCTGTAAAAAGCCGTGGGGTGAAACTGGATAAACTGCATATTGCTGATTTTGGCTTTTGCCCTGTGCGCAAGCCCTATGCCGTCGCCCGTGGCAATGATCGGATTCGTCGTATTCTTATATACGTGCCCGCAACCGCCAGTAGCCATAAGCGTTATTTTGGAAGACATTTTCTTAATTTCCTGCGTCTTCATATCCAGAACATAGGCTCCGTAACAATTCAGGTTGTATTTGTCGAAAGGTTCGTTCGGCACATGGTGTTCCGTAATCAGGTCTATAACATAATGGTGATTGAGCAGGGTTATGTTTTCAAGACTCTCGATCGCTTCGAGCAACGCCCGTTCGATTTCCGCTCCTGTCACGTCTTTATAATGCACTACCCTGTTTTCGGTATGTCCGCCTTCACGCCCCAGATCGTAAGTCTGCTTATCGTTCTTGTCGAAATTAGCGCCCCATTCCACTATTTCGCGGATGCGTTCGGGTCCTTCTTTTACGACAATTTCCACTGCTTCGCGCTTGCAAAGCCCTGCTCCCGCACGCAAAGTATCTTCGATGTGTTTGTCGAAACTGTCTTTTTCGAAATCGGTCACGACTGCTACTCCGCCCTGCGCATACTTAGTATTGGATTCCTCGTCGTCAGATTTTGTGACTATGGTTATTCGGGTTTCGGGTTTTTGCTGGGCAATTTTCAGGGCGTACGAAAGCCCCGATATTCCCGATCCGATGACTAAAACGTCAGTGTATATCATTTTGTACTTCGATTATTTTATTTTTTTCGAAAGATCGAGCATTCTGTTTATCGGGCGTAAGGCTTTGACACGCAAAGTTTCGTCCATCGTAATTTCGGGCAACTCGTATTTCATGCACAGGTAAAGTTTCTGCATCGTGTTGAGCTTCATAAAGTGGCATTCGCTGCAATTGCAGGTTTCGTCTTTCACCAACGCGGGAATCAGTTTTTTGTGCGGAGCACGCTTCTGCATTTCGTGCAAGATACCTTCTTCGGTGGCAACGATAAACTCCTGTGCCTCATCATTTACGACATAGTCGAGCAAACGCGCGGTCGAGCCCACAAAATCGGCAATCTGTAAAACGGGTTTACGGGCTTCGGGATGTGCGATAAGTTTCGCCTTCGGATGCTCAAGCATTTGTTTGGCTATGCGTTCCATAGAAAAGGCTTCGTGCACGATGCACGATCCGTCCCAAAGTATCATGTTGCGTCCTGTCACCTGATTGATGTATCGCCCCAGATTTTTGTCGGGAGCAAAAATTATTTCCTGATCTTCGGGCAACGATCTTATAATGGTTTCGGCATTGGAAGACGTGACGATTATATCGCTTTCGGCTTTTACTGTCGAATCGCAATTGATGTAACTGACAACGACGGCTTTCGGATGTTTTTTCTTCATTTCGCGGATGCCTTCACCGCTGCAATTATCGGCAAGCGAACAGCCTGCAAGCAGATCGGGCAGAACGACTTTTTTTGTCGGGATTGAGTATTTTGGCGGTTTCCGCCATGAAATGCACTCCGCAGAATACGATCATGTCGGCATCCGTTTTTTTCGGCTGCGCGCGCCAGTTGCAGACTGTCGCCCAAGAAGTTCGCAATGTCCTGTATATCTCCTGTCTGGTAATAGTGTGCAAGGATCACGGCATTCTTTTCCTTGCGCATTTTGTTTATTTCGTCGATCAGATTTATCCCTTCGGGTATTCTGATATCCAAATAACCTTTTTTGAGGCAAATCGGCGATAGCTTTTTCCAAAGTTGTCATATTCAAGTGCTCCCTTTTTGTTAAAAAGAATGTCCGAAATTACAGAAATATATCGAAAGTTAACGATATTCCCCATATTTATTTTAAAAACGCCGAAGATAGAAAATGGATAATAAATACCCATTTCATCAAGTCAAACGCATTGCAAACAATGTAGTTAAATAATACAAAAAAAGCAATCGCAAATTGCAATAATTGTTCACTCCATATTGCAAAATAGAGATAAATAATATACTTTCGCACCATTCTGGCTGATACCCTTGAAAACAAAACGATTTATTTCGTAAAGCAGAAAACCAGATCAAAAACAATAATAAATATATCAAAAAAGATATTTCTTTATTGAAAATCATGGAATAAGCACAGATAAATAATGTAAATTTGAAAATCAATTATTATAATAAATTTGATAAAACATGAAAACTACAATTGAAGAACGTTGGGGAACCCATCCCAATGACGTGAAAAAATACGATACGGCACAATTGAGAAAAGAATTCCTTGTTGAAAAACTATTTGCACCCGACGAAGTGCTGATGACTTACACCCACAACGACAGGCTCATAATAGGCGGTGCGCTGCCGATGCAGGAACCCCTCAAACTGGAAACCGTAGACCTGATAAAATCGGAATATTTCTGTGAAAGGCGCGAACTGGGCATCATTTGTATCGAAGGCGAAGGAAGCGTAACGGTGGACGGAAAAGAGTATAAAATGGGCTTCAAAGACGCCGTGTATGTAGGACGCGGATCGAAGGAAGTGATCTTTAAAAGCAAAGATCACGTATATCCCGCCAAGTTTTATTTTGCATCATCTCCCGCCCATAAAGAATACCCTACGGTTCAGATCACTCCCGAAATGCGCCGTACGCGTAATCTGGGCTCGAAAGAAACCTCCAACGAAAGAGTCCTTAACCAGTTAATTCTGAGCGAGATCATACCTTGCTGCCAACTGCAAATGGGAATGACCGAGCTGCAAACAGGAAGCGTCTGGAACACCATGCCTCCGCACACGCACTCGCGCAGAATGGAAGCATACTTCTATTTCAAAGTTCCCGAAAAGCAGGCAGTATGCCACTTCATGGGACAACCGCAGGAAACCCGCCATATCTTCATGGCAAACGAGCAGGCGGTTATTTCGCCCTCATGGTCGATCCACTCGGCTGCGGGAACAAGTAATTACACCTTCATCTGGGCTATGTGCGGAGAAAATCTGGACTATGACGATATGGATACGTTCACAGCCGACAAGTTGAAATAAATTAAACTAAAATACCATTATGAAAAACTTACTGTTTATAGTCTGCATTTTAGGAATACTGTTCACTTCCTGCTCGAAAAAAGATCTGAAAGTGACAGTCGAAAACCAATCCGACTTTGATCGCCAAAGCGATTTGGTGGAAATCCCCGTTGAAGGGCTGAAAGCAAAACTTCCACTCGAAGGAAGTGAAGTCTATATTGTTACCAACGCACAGGGCGACACGCTTACGACACAAGTGACATCGGACGGAAAGCTGTTGTTCCAGTCGGGGCTGAAAGCTAAAGAAACAGGCACTTACACCATTACCAAAGGAGCATACAAAGTATTCAACGCCAAGACTTACGGGCGATTCGTCACAGAACGCAAGGACGATTTCGCATGGGAAAACGACCGCGTCGCATTCCGTATCTACGGACCTGCTTTGATCGCAATCGACGGACCAAGCAACGGGATCGACATCTGGTATAAAAGGACGAACGATCTTATAATCGACAAATGGTACAAAGACGACTTGACAGGCGTAAAAGCCTATCACGAAGATCATGGCGAAGGGCTTGACGACTACAAGGTAGGACGCAGCCTCGGAGCAGGAGCAATGGCGCCTTTCGTCGGCGGAAAACTTTGGCTGAACGAGAATTTCGCTTCTCAGCAAGTGATCGACAACGGACCGCTTCGTACGACTTTCAAGCTGACTTATAAAGACATCGGCGTTAACGGCAAAACATACGCCGAAACACGTACGATAAGCATCGACGCAGGATCGCAGCTCTCCAAAATCACACAGGAATACGGAGATACGGATTCGACAATGACAGTTGCGGCAGGCATCGTAAAACGTGAAAACGATTCGATCATAACGTCACTCGAAAACAACTACGTTATCTATGCCGAACCTACCAGCGAAAAAGTAGGCAACGTATATCTCGCACTTGTTTTCCCCGAAGGATTCAAAGAATCGGTAGTCGATACATATACCGTAACAAACCCCGTAACAAAAAAGGAAGAAACCTTCTCTCACGTTCTGGGAGTAACGGAATACAAGCCTAACACGCCCGTAACCTATTACACAGGCTATGGCTGGTCTAAATTCGGATTTGCGAACGAAGCCGAATTTCAAAAATATGTGGAAAATTTTGCCAAAGGACTCAAACAACCCTTAGTTGTCAAATATTAAGACTTGGAAGCCATCGCAATACATATTTAATACATCTACAAGAGCATCTGTTGATAAAACGATATCGACAGATGCTTCTTATATTATTAAGAATAACTAAAAAATAACCGTGAAAATATAAACAAATGCAAGATCAGTTCTCATTAAAAGGAAAAGTTGCGCTCGTAACGGGCGGAACATACGGGATAGGCATGGCAATGGCCAAAGCCTTGGGAAAAGCAGGGGCAACAGTCGTATTCAACGCACGCAACAAAGAGCATATCGCAAAAGCCGTTGAAGAATACAAAACCTTCGGGCTCGACGTAAAGGGATACGAATGTGACGTAACCAACGAAAAAGAAGTGCAGGATATGGTTGCCGACATCGAAAAAAATGTGGGCACGATAGATATACTCGTAAACAATGCCGGCATCATCAAACGTATCCCAATGCTCGACATGAAGGTCGAAGAATTTTCGCAAGTGATCGACATAGACCTTATCGGACCGTTTATTGTTTCAAAAGCCGTATTGCCGGGAATGATAAAAAAGAAAGGCGGAAAAATAATCAACATATGCTCCATGATGAGCGAACTCGGACGCGAAACCGTTTCGGCATACGCAGCAGCAAAAGGCGGGTTAAAAATGCTCACTAAAAACATGGCGAGCGAATTCGGGGAATACAACATACAGGTAAACGGATTAGGGCCGGGCTATATCGCAACGCCTCAGACCGCACCTCTACGCACGGAAGGACATCCGTTCAATTCCTTCATCATATCCAAAACTCCCGCAGGCAGATGGGGAACTCCCGAAGACCTTGAAGGACCGACGGTATTTCTCGCTTCCAAAGCTTCCGACTTTGTAAACGGACATATACTGTATGTCGACGGAGGCATATTGGCATATATAGGAAAACAACCCTGATAAAAATCGAACAAAAAAAATAACAATCTATCTATTAAAACATTATGGCTAAATTTTCAAGACTCGAAGTATGCCAGACTATGATAAAAACAGGGATGGTTCCCGTATTTTATCATGCCGATCTGGAAGTTTCCAAACAAGTGGTAAAAGCCTGCTATGAAGGAGGCGTAAGAGCATTCGAATTTACTAATCGCGGCGATTTTGCCCACGAAGTATTCGGAGAACTCGTAAAGTGGGCGGCAAAAGAATGTCCCGAAATGATATTGGGGATAGGCTCGATAGTAGATGCGGGAACGGCATCATTATTCCTTCAATTAGGTGCGAACTTTGTCGTAGGTCCGCTCTTAAACCCTGAGATATTCAAAGTCTGCAACCGCCGTCAGGTAGCTTATACGCCCGGATGCGCAACACCGAGCGAAGTGGGTTACGCACAGGAACTGGGCGCGGAAATAGTAAAAGTGTTCCCTGCGGGAACTGTGGGAGGACCCGCATTTGTCAAAAATATCAAGGCGCCGATGCCATGGTCTAAAATCATGGTTACGGGAGGAGTAGAACCTACGGAAGACAATCTCAGCAAATGGTTCGAAGCAGGAGTATCCTGCGTAGGTATGGGATCTAACCTTTTCCCAAAAGAAGTGATTGCCGCAAAAGATTGGGGAAAAATCACAAAAATGTGCAAAGACGCATTTGCGATTATTGAAAAAGTAAAGAAGAAATAATAACCTATAAATTCTAATAGATGAATACATTGAACAAAAACAACAAGATGACAAATTACAGATGGATGATCTGTGCTATGTTATTCTTTGCCACGACGGTCAATTATATGGATCGTCAGGTGCTTTCACTCACGTGGAAGGATTTTATCGCGCCTGAGTTCCACTGGACAAACAGTCACTACGGCGACATTACAGCATGGTTTTCGATATTCTACGCTATCAGTATGCTTTTCGCCGGGCGTTTTGTCGACTGGATGGATACAAAAAAGGGATACCTCTGGGCTATCGGTATCTGGTCACTGGGAGCCTGTCTGCACGCTTTTTGCGGAATAGCTACGGGCGGAATTGTTACCGGAGACTGGATTTTCAGTTTCGAAGGAGCTAAGGAAGAACTTGCTTTGGTCGGCAATGTCGGTCTGATAGTAGAAGTCAGCGTAATGCTGTTTGTATTCGCACGTTTGGTACTGGCTGTCGGTGAAGCAGGAAACTTCCCTGCCGCTATAAAAGCGACAGCGGAGTACTTCCCCAAAAAAGACAGAGCATTCGCCACAAGCATATTTAATGCGGGAGCCACTGTCGGAGCACTTATCGCACCGTTGACAATCCCTGTTATCGCAAAATTCTGGGGTTGGGAAATGTCCTTTATCGTTATCGGAGCTTTAGGTTTTATATGGATGGGATTATGGGTGTTCGTCTACAAAAAACCAGAAGAGAACCCCCGTGTCAACAAAGCAGAACTGGAATATATCCAACAAGACAAGGATGACACCGAATCTGCCATTAAAGGAAAGAAAGAAAAAGTATCATTCGCAAAATGTTTTAAATACAAACAGACTTGGGCTTTCGCTTTCGGTAAATTCATGACGGACGGCGTTTGGTGGTTCTACCTGTTCTGGACACCTGCTTACTTAAGTTCGGTTTACGATATCAAATCGTCGGATACGGAAGGACAGTTGGCAATATTCGTATTGTATGTGATTACGTTACTATCAATCGTAGGAGGCTGGCTTCCGACATATTTCGTCGACAAGAAGAAAATGAATCCTTACGACGGGCGTATGAAAGCAATGCTTATTTTCGCTTTCTTCCCGTTATTGGCTCTGTTGGCTCAACCTTTGGGACATTATTCCTACTGGTTGCCTGTCATCATTATCGGTATTGCAGGAGCAGCTCACCAAGCATGGTCGGCAAATATTTTCTCTACAATCGGCGACATGTTCCCCAAAAAAGCAATTGCCACTATCACAGGTATAGGCGGTATGGCTGGAGGATGCGGATCTTATTTAATAAATAAAGGTTCAGGACATTTGTTCGATTATGCGGGGCAAACCCAAATGTCATTTTTAGGATTCAAAGGTGAAGAGTCGGGATATTTTATCATCTTCTCCATCTGTGCAGTAGCATACCTGATCGGTTGGGTTGTTATGAAAGCTTTGGTTCCTAAATATAAACCTATAACCGATTTATAATTTTAATATCATTGTATATCATACAAAAAAAGGCTGACTCACTTTTGAGTCAGCCTTTTTATTTACCTATAAAAAAGTCCGATATTTATTTAACGAGAACTTTTACGTTTTTCTGAGCATTTTCCGTAACTACTTTCACGACATAAACGCCGTTGGCTGCAGGAACATCAAACTCTGTCGAGTTAGGTGTTACCACACTAACCATAGCACCGGTCAATGAATATACTTTTACATCTTTAATGTTAGTATCGGCAGAAACGTTGATGTATCCCTGCATAGCTTTTACGGATATAGAACTGTCATCTGAAATGATGCTTCCGATTCCTGTAGTAGGAGCAAGTTTCACAAGTCTTAAATCGTCAAACACTACGTATTTGGTAGTAAAATCTGCTGGTCTTGCCGTACCGGGAGTTCCTGCTGGTTCCCAACCAAAGCTGTCGATATGCAAATTACTTGTCGAAAGGATTCCGTCACTTGTATTTACCCAAGCAATGCTTTCATCATTCTCAAGATCCCATCTCATAAGCTTCCAACCTACCCAGTCAACTACTACCGGCAGACTCGATTTGATACCATTGTCTTTATTATCTCTTACTGCAAAACGGAATTGGCTGTTGCTTGCATCCCCGAATACCCATGCTTGCATCACATATCCGGTTTTGACAAATTTAGGTTGTGCTTTACTACGATATAAACGCACTCTGAATACACCGGAGAAGCTTTCATCCCAAGCATAAGTCATTCTAAGAGCTGAAGGGCTGTTAACAGAAGAAGTCACCTCCGTATCTGTAGAAGTTTTAGATGGATCGGGCAACAATCCAGCGGAAGATCCCGATGACGATGGATCCCACCACGCATCTCTGTTTTCAAAATCATCTATAATCAAAGAGTCAGTAACTGCTCTCGTATTCTGATTGAAAGTATATTCCAATCCTGTTGACATTGCATTACCATAACGATCTTTTAATCCTGCCGACATAGTTACTTTATATGTTTCGCCTGAAGTCAGATCAGAATTGAATAAGTAGTGAAGAACACTTATCTTATTCACTACGTTGTGTTTCAAAACACCCGGTATTTCCACTCCGCCATTGCTTGTAACCTTGATTTGGTCAGCAGCGACAGATGTTTCGTCCAATTCTTCATCAAATTGTATTCTTATTATAGGACGAGTAAAATCCGATTTTTCAAAAGGATCGTAAGAAACTACAACAGGAGCTGTATTATCCTGTTCCGCAGTTTTGAAATTCAATACGTAATTACCACCTTGAGTTCCGTCGCCGTCGCCGTCCAAAAATTCATTTGTATGAGTATTCTTGGCAATGCTTCCGTCGATAGTTAAAGTGTAATCGGTTAAATAATCAAGTTGGTTAAGATCAATAGACAATGTATATTCGTCTTTCCATGTTAAACTTAAGGGTTTATTAGGAGATATGCTCAAAGCAGAAGCAATACTTGCCTGATCCATTTTACGGGTAAATGTAATTACCAAAGGACTGACTTCTTTAATAACTGATGTCAAATCTTTAGGCATTACCGATTTTACCTTTGCAGGCACTAAGTTAACCATTTCTACATCGACAGTATTCAAAATGTCTTTCGTTTCACCTGTCGCATTAGTGCTTATAGTAACTGTTTTTGTCACTGTCTGGAATTCAGGAGATGAAAATTCCAATGTCAGGTTATCGCCATTGTTAAATCCTTCTATAAAATAGAACCCGTTGTGCAATTCGTCGGGATCTTTAGAATAGTTCTTAAACAATGATTCGTAGCTGTCAGTTACATATGTTTTATCTGTACCTACGACTTTTACGGTAGCGCCATTTACAGGCACTCCTGTTTCGTCATCTACAACAAAACCTGATACAATACCGATTTCAGGGCATGCTAAGTTTTGGAATTTCAGGAACGAACGGAATGCTGCCAAACCTTCCATGCGTTTCCATTCTGCATTCAGGTTACGTTGCTGCTGTATTGTAGCAGTATGATATCCGCCTTCACTCAAAAGCGATGCCATATTACTTTCACGGTTCACATGAAGATAGGGTACATCCCAACCTGTATAGTTGTAATAAGTGAGGTCGGCAACATTGCCTCTGGTTCCGATACGCATCGCTCCCGAAAGCTCGTTAACCAATATGTCACCTAATTTTTTACCGCCTTCAGGTAATTTTTCAACCACCTCGCTACCCGGCGTTACACGCCTACCGCCATAAAGCATAACCGTGCTGTTTACATTCGGATCTGAAGACGCATCGCTGTGAATGGAATAATAGAAATCCACACCAAGGGAATTGGCTTCATCAGTACGTTCAGACAATGTTTTATCTGTCAAATCGGTCTCACGGCACATGTAAATGGTTCCTATGTCCGTATAGGTTTGCAAATACTCTCTCATAGACAATGCTACTCTCAATACCTTTTCAGCTTCAGAATAATTGAAAAGTCCTTGATTTTGCTTGATTGCGTGACCGGGATCGAGATACAGTTTATAATCGCTAAGCCCCGTAATTTTTCCCTGAGCTTCTACCGAAGACAAAGAAAGTAAACCCAACAAACATGGAGCAACAAAATATTTTGCAGCCTTCTTTGTTGATTGAAGTATATTGTTTATTTTTTTCATAAGTCAAACAGTATTAGATTAATATTTTAAATCCACTAAATAAACATAACCGCTTGCATAGTCCTCAAAAGCCAGTTTCTTACCGTCAGGCGAAACTGCAGGGCTAACAGCGATATATCCTGATGACATAAGCGTAGAGATCGCTCCTGATTCAACGTTTGCACTCACAAGTTTACCGCCTGTCAACTCATGCCCATCGTCTGTAGTAACAGCAGCAATAACATACTTGCCGTCAGGAGTCCATGTAGCTCTCTCGCCTTTTCCTAAAGCCTTCAGCTGATTTCCGTCAGCATCACACACATAAAGCCCTTCACCGCCTACTTGGAAAGCAATCTTGTTTCCGTCCGGAGATACCACAGGGTTGAAAAGGACTTTCCCCTTAAATTGATTCAAGCCGGCAACATCGGCCGCAACCGTTGCAGGATCGGCAACCATTTTACTGAAAAGAGCTTCAGCACTTGATGCAACTTTAGATTTCATGTTTACAACTCTTATTCCGCTTTTAGCAGATTTTGTCCCGTTTTCTGTCTGATAAACTACCTGAGAATAGTCCGAACTCCAGAACGGCACGCCTTTTAATTGACGAGTTTTTGACTCTATCAAACGAGAAGAATTAGTAACGACATCATACGTTTTCACTTCGTGGAAAACACGATTGTTTTCCCTGATAGATGTCCTGCCCAGAATGGTTTTATTATCGGCAGACCAAGACATTTTATATCCTGCCCCTGCATCGGATGTTACTTGGCGAAGGTTTTTGCCATTGGCATCAACCACCCAAATACCGTCGTTACCGATCGACGTAACCGCCAATTGTTTCCCGTCGGGAGACCACGTAGGGTTCATCATCGGTTGATCCGCTTTCACTATTGCTTTTGGTTCTCCGGCAACCTTAGGTTGAGCCAGAAGAGTACCTCCACAAAACAACAACAATGCGATAGAAAGTAAAGATTTGTTCCTCATTGTGAAATAGGTTAGTTAAACAAAATTATTAAATTATAGTAGTATTAAAATTACCCGAATATGTTCTGATATCATGGTTGATTAATTGTATAAAGCTATGTTGTTTTTCGAGGAAAACAAAGATAAAAAAGTTAAATTTTGTAACCAAATACTAATCAAGATGAATTTCGAGAAAAAAGCCGTAATCATTAATTTAAAAATAACTACGGCTTTCAGAGATAAATATTATTATAAATTCTTACTTCTTCAACAATACTTCAGGATCAAGATTTGACCGTTCAATATCTTTGAAGTATTTATACGTCCCGACTTTTATTTCGGAAGTCGCAGCTTCGTCGCAAACGATTATGCCTGCACGGTGAAGCTGGAGAGCGGTAATCGTCCACATCTGGCTGACAGCACCCTCGACACCTTGAGCTAAAGCTCTTGATTTGGCTATGCCGTTTACAAGAATAACGACTTCCTTGGAGTCCATCACCGTACCGACTCCTACCGTCAAAGCAAGCTTTGGCACTTTGTTTTCGTCGTTATCGAAAAAACGTGAATTGGCAACCACCGTGTCGTGAGTCAAAGTTTTGATTCTTGTGCGTGAAGTCAAAGACGATCCCGGTTCGTTAAACGCAATGTGTCCGTCCTGTCCTACTCCGCCTAAGAACAAATCAATGCCTCCCATGCTTTTGATTTTATCTTCAAATCGCTGACATTCTTTAGCCAGATCGGGAGCGTTTCCGTTCAGTATGTTGGTATTCTCAGGTTTGATGTCGATATGACGGAAAAAGTTTTCCTTCATAAAGGAATGGTAGCTCTGCGGATGATCTTCGGGCAAGCCCACATATTCATCCATATTGAAGGTTACGACATTCTCAAACGATACTGCTTTCTTCTTATTCAACTCGATAAGATGTTTGTAAACACCGAGCGGAGTCGAGCCAGTCGGCAAGCCTAATACATAAGGTTTCGAGGCTGTCGGTTTAGCTTCGTTTATTTTTGCTGCAATATAGTTTGCCGCCCATTTTGACATCAAACTATAGTCAGGTTGAATTATTACTCTCATTTGTTCTTTTTTATAAAGTCATTATAATGGTTTGTATTCGACGAAAGCTTCTATCGCTTCGTAAGCCGCCAGACCTAATTTTCTGTACAATTCGGCAGTTCCTTTATTTCTGTCTTCGGAACGTTGCCAGAACAAACGTTCGTCATTGCCTAAGAACGGCGCGCTTTCCATTTGAGACTGGTGTTTCAGGATAGAAAGTCTTTTTGAACGCAATTCTTCGGGCGAAATAGGCACAGCCATTTCGATATAGTCGATTTCCCATTCCTGCCAAGCTCCTCGGTACATCCAGAAGCGGCAGTCTTTCAACCAATCAGCGCCTTTAAGTTCGTCAACGGCTGCCAATATAGCATCGAGACACACTTTGTGCGTTCCGTGAGGATCGGCTAAATCGCCCGCCACGAATACTTCATGAGGTTTGATTGTGGTCAAATACTCCTTAATGATATCGACATCGGCTTGCGAAATCGGGTTCTTTTTGATTTTACCTGTTTCGTAGAACGGAAGATCCAAAAATCGGATTTTAGATTCGTCCACTCCTACAAAGCGGCAGGCAGTCGTTGCTTCTTCGCGGCGGATACGCCCTTTTATCAACAAGATATCGCGGGTATCTTCATCGCCCTCTTTCTTTTCATGAAGAAGAAAATTCTTCATTTTTTCAAGATTTTCTTTCAACGCCTTATTCTTCTCATCGTAATGATCCAGAACATCAAGCATCAAAGAAATGTATCTGATGACTTCTTCATCGCCGACGGCAATATTTCCCGAAGTCTGATACGCAACATGCACGTCATGTTTCTGATTTACAAGGCGTTGGAAGGTTCCACCCATCGAGATAACGTCATCGTCAGGGTGCGGACTGAAAATCACCACTTTCTTCGGATAAGGTTTGGCTCTTTCGGGACGATTGGTATCGTCGGCGTTCGGCTTTCCGCCGGGCCATCCTGTTATCGTATGCTGGAGATCGTTGAATATCTTTATGTTTACGTTATAAGCCGATCCGTACAGCGAAAGCAATTCGCCCAATCCGTTATCCTGATAGTCTTTGTTTGTCAGTTTAAGGATAGGTTTATCGACTTTGAAACAAAGCCACACGATTGCCCTGCGGATAAGATTGTCCGTCCAGTCGCAATTGGTTACCAACCACGGGTGGCTTATACGCGTAAGTTCGAATGCCGCGCTAAGATCTGTAACGATCTTTACGTTTTCATGCTCTTGCAGATACGAGGCAGGTATCGAATCCGACACTTTTCCTTCAACTACTTGTTTCAGACGGCTCGATTTGTCTTCACCCCAAGCAATAAGCGTGATTTGCTTCGCATTCATTATGGTAGACACTCCCATCGTGATACCGCTGATTGGTACTTTGTCGATAGAGCCGAATGTGCTGATAGCTTCTTTGCGGGATTGCACGTCTAAAAGCACAAGACGTGTTTTAGAAACCGGGCTCGATCCGGGTATATTCAACCCGATAGTGCCGCTGCGTCCCAATCCAAGCAATGCATAATCCAAACCGCCAAAACTTTGGATGCGTTTTTCGTATGCTTCGCAGTAGTTGAATATATCTTCTTTTGTTATCGTACCGTCAGGAGAGAATACGTTTTTCATATCAATATCTACGTGATTGAGGAATAATTCCTGCAACGTTTTGATATTACTGTTCGATTGCGTACTCAAAGGATAGAACTCATAGATATCAAAAATCACGACGTTTTTGAAACTCAGTTTTTCTTCCTTGTGCATACGTACAAGCTCTTCGAATATATTTCTGGGCGAATGTCCTCCGCTGATAGCCAAAACAAAATTCTTTTTCTCGTCTTGTTTTTTCTTTATGCTGTTGGCTATTTCACGGGCAACTATAACAGAACCTTCTTTAGAAGATTCGTATATCTGAGTATCTATTTTTTCGTATCTGGTCAAAACAGATTGCTCAAAAGCATTCTGCGGACGATAGTATCTTCCGGGTATTCTGTTCAGCGTAATTTGTGAACTCAAATCTGCTTTCATTCTGACAATTATTTTTTAGTTATTACTTTTTGTTTTCCTGATTGTAAGCATCTACTGCTTTCTTTACCGATCCGTGCAAAAGCAACAACCGGTTAGCCTGATCGTAGGGCAAACCCAGTTCATCGACAATCATGCGCGTACCTCTGTCGACAAGTTTTGCGTTGGACAGCTGCATGTTAACCATTCGGTTACCTTTCACTCGTCCGAGCTTAATCATCGTTGTGGTAGTAATCATGTTGAGGATCATTTTTTGCCCTGTTCCCGACTTCATACGCGAACTTCCCGTAACAAACTCGGGCCCGACAATCATTTCGATAGGAATTTCGGCTTCCTGCGATATAGGGGAATCGGGATTGCTTGAAATGGATGCTGTAAGTACTCCGTGCTTACGGGCTTCACGTAAAGCGCCGATCACGTAAGGGGTAGTTCCCGATGCAGCGATCCCGACAAGCGTATCCTTATCGTTGATGTCATACTCCTGCAAGTCTTTCCATCCTTCCGCCATATCGTCCTCTGCTTTCTCGACGGGATTACGCAATGCTCTTTCTCCTCCTGCAATAACGCCTATAACAAGCGTATTGGACATCCCGAACGTAGGGGGAATTTCAGAGGCATCGAGCACGCCGAGGCGTCCGCTCGTACCCGCGCCGATATAAAAGATACGTCCTCCCTTTTCCATGCGGGGCACGATCTGAGTCACCAATTTCTCGATCTGAGGAATTGCTTTCTCGACTGCAAGCGCAACCTTTTTGTCCTCGTTATTGATGCCTACAAGAAGCTCGTGAACCGACTTCTTCTCCAAGTCATCGTACAAAGAAGGTTGTTCTGATATTTTAACAAAAGTCATTTTTTGTATATGATAATAATTAGTAATTAGTTAAACTGTTTTCTCTGTTAACGCAAAATATTTAACCAGTCCGTCCATAGGCGACTGGATAATTTCCCCGATCTCGATATTAAGATCCGAAGCAACTTTTCTGATTACGTCCTGATAGTGGAAAGCAACCGATCCTGTCAAATGAACCTTATTGTTTTTATAATCGTATTGCATTACATTCTTCTTGAAGAAATCCTGAAATGCATTATAAACAAGGTTATAAACAGTCTCATCCTCGAGATTGTTTTTGATAAACGGTGAAATAGTCGCTAAAAATTTATTGGCTAAAGGTTGCTTATAAACCCTGTCCAATATTTCGGGAATCGTAATATTCATATATTTAAGGAAGTCTTCTTTAATCCCTTTTGTCAGTTGGTTTTTAAGGCAAGCTCCGACAAACAGTCTGCCCAAGACGGCACCGCTGCCTTCGTCGCCAAGGACATAACCCAGCGGCGAAACGTTTTCCTTTATCTCTTTTCCGTCGTAATAGCACGAATTAGAGCCTGTCCCAATTATACAGGCAATGCCTGCGCGTTTTCCGCACAATCCTTTCGCCGCACCCAGCAAATCGCTTCCAACCTCTATTTCCGAAATCGGAATATTATCGGCAATGGCAGCCCTGATTATTTCATTTTTTTCGGGAAAGGCACAGCCTGCACCGTAGAAATGCACAGAGTCAATCTCATACCCTGCAATTTCGGGCATTACCACGTTTTTTATTTCTCCGCTTATGTCTTCTCTCGTTCGGAAAAAAGGATTAGCTCCTTTCGAAAAAACCCTTTTTACTAAAGTGCCTTGATCGACCAAGCACCAGTCAACTTTGGTTGATCCCCCATCAGCTAGTAATATCATATCTTAATATAAATTTGTTTTTTGTATAATATATTTCCTATAATCCAGTTAAAGCTTACAAACAGAAGAGCATAGATCAAAGATCCGAAATAGTTGCCCAGATACGGCTGTAAGCAAACGCCGTATATAAAACCTTTCAGCGTCATAGGTTCACCTCCTGCAGTTATCCAGATACCGCCCAGAAGTATGGAAAATACTCCTGCCGCAACGTAGATAAAGAGAGGATTGACACCAAACGATTCGAAGAAAACGCTCCATTTTTTATGCCCCTTGATATCAATAATCCAGATGAGCAAAGCCAATAATGTCGAGGCTAAACCGCAAGTTGCCAAAACGAATGTAGGCGACCAGATTTTCTTATTAAGCGGGCATCCGTAACTTAGCAGAAATCCCGCAAAAGTCATTATCGTACCTGCAACGAACAACCGAAACATTCTTTCGGTATTATCTTTTGTACTCAAAATCAATTTACCGCAATAAAAACCGACAAGAACATGGCATATCGCGGGAATCGTGCTTATCAACCCTTCGGGATCGAGCACCACTCCGTTGTCCACATACATATGATTGGCGCCAAGAACCGCCCTGTCGATAACGGATATAATATTGTTTTCGCTGAAATCGAAACCGTCACCCATCAACAGCAGGATAAAGTATCCGACAAGCGTTATACAGACAATATAAGGAATGTATTTATGCTTAACCAGAATTGCGATCAAAGCCGTTGCACAATAAGTGAGAGCAAGGCGTTGCATAACACCCAGTATCCGCAGGTGTTCAAAGTTTGTCACAGCCTTGCCCAAACGTTCTAAAACGCCTAAGTTTTCAGCAGCGAGGCTATGATAAGTCCGAAAAGAAAGCGAAAGCCACGATATTCCCAAACCAATGAGGAATATAACAAACGTTCTTTTCAGAATCTTATACAGCGTAGGTTTGTTAAATTCGAAATTGAATTTTCGCAAAGAAATGAATGTCGATATTCCCATTATAAACATGAAAAACGGGAATACCAGATCAGTAGGAGTCAATCCGTTCCATGCCGCATGTCCAAGCGGAGCATAGACATAAGACCACGATCCGGGATTATTCACCATAATCATACCGGCAACGGTAATCCCCCGCAATACATCGAGCGATAACAACCGACTGCTAACCTTTTGCTGTGTCATACGTTTGTTATTTATATAAATAATATTTCTTGGATGTCTGTTTGAAAGGTTCTACCTTACTGTACCAGAAATTTTTAATATCTTCAAAACGATTGGTACGTGTAAATGTTTCACGGACAAAATCACTGCCCGAAACCTGATCGAACATTCTGAAACGACCTTCATCGGCATGATCGAAAACAGCCCTGTCAGGATACAATTTCGCAACCTCCTGCATTACATAAAACTGTATTTCGGACAAACGTGCTTTCTCATAATTCATAATATGAACCTGCACGCCTTGCAACTGTTTTCCCTGACTGACAGAATAAAACGGTTTAAAGTATATCGGGCGGAAATGTACTCCCGGCAGCTTCAACGCATTCAGATTATTGGCAAGATCATCTGCATTTATCCATTCGGCAGCAAACATCTGGAAAGGAATAGTGTAACCTACGCCGATGGATATATAACCAAGTTCACCCAAAATTCCCGAAACAGGATAAAAAACCGAAGTGATCGCTTGCGGGATATGAGGTGAAGAAGCTATCCACTGCAAACCTGTCTGATCGTAAGTCATTTTGCGTTTCCAGCCTTTCATTTTCACCACCTGAAGATTGCATTGCTTTTTCAGCATGTTTTCTCCGTTCAAGAGCATTGCCAATTCTCCGCAAGTCAGACCGTAGAGATAAGGAATCTTAAATTGGCTTACGAACGAAATAAACTCATCATCGACAAGACCGCCTTCAACTTTCAGCCCGCCAAGAGGATTTGGACGATCCAATACGATAAAGTCCACGCCGTTTTCGGCAGCGACTTCCATCGAAAGTCCCATAGTGCTGATATAAGTGAACGAACGGCAGCCTATATCCTGAATGTCATACACAAGGACGTCTACGCCTTTCAGCATTTCAGGAGTGGGTTTGCGGTTCTTACCATGCAAAGAAAACACAGGAAGTCCTGTGCTCGGATCTTTCATATCCTCAATATCGTCTCCTGCATGGGCATCGCCCCTCACGCCGTGTTCAGGCGCGAAAAGTGCCACCAGATTTACATTGGGAGCCTCGTGCAGAATGTCGATAGTCGACTTCATATTATTATCGACGCCCGTAGGATTGGTGATCAACCCTACGCGTTTTCCTTCCAGTATTTTGAATTTCTGTTCTTTAAGAACTTCGATACCTGTTTTTATCGTTATCTTCTGTGCAAAACCGCTTACACCCAAAGATGCAAAAAACACAGTTAGTATTATAGCTATTTTTCTCATAGTGATTCTTAGTATATAGTTATAAATTAATCTTCTTTTGTTTTATCTTTTTCAGCCTTTCCGTAGTTAGGATCAATTTTCAGCAATGCCACAGCTATAACCGGAACAATACAACAGATCATCACCCATACGAAGAAGTGATTGTATCCCAGCAATTCCTGCAACCAACCGGCAAACATACCGGGGATCATCATACCCAGCGCCATGAATCCTGTACAGATCGCATAATGTGCCGTTTTCTGCTCTCCGTCGGAGAAGTACATCAAATACAACATATAAGCCGTAAATCCGAATCCGTAACCAAACTGTTCGATGAAGATACAAATATTGATCAGTACAAGGCTTTCAGTCTGGGAGAAGCTTAAGTAAACGAAGGTTGCAATCGTGAGCAACATGCTTATAGTCATCGGCCATATCCATTTCTTCAAGCCGCCTTTCGCAGCCGCGAAACCTCCGATGATACCTCCGAGCGTAAGCCCTATGATACCGATCGTACCATATACCAATCCTACTTCGCCTGTTGTCAGCCCAAGACCTCCGATATCGCGGGAATCAAGCAGGAATGGGTTTATCAGTTTCAATGCTTGAGCTTCCGAGAAGCGGAATGTCAGCATAAAGAACAGAGCCGCACCGATTTGCGGTTTCTTGAAGAAAGTCACAAACGTATCAATAAAATCCTTAACGATAGTTCCTGCCGTAACGTGTTCCGCCGCAGGTTTATCCGAATCGGGACGCGGCAACATCACTTTATGATAGAAGCTGAAGAATATGAACAATCCTGCCAGCACGAAGAACGTCACAGACCAAGCGAACGGAATGTTGCCCGACAATCCTTTGTATTCGGCAGTAGTTTCCGTTGTCAGCTTTGGATCGACCTGAAAAACAAGGTAAGCAGGTTTGTTCCAGTTGTCTTCGTTGAATACCAGACGTTCACCGTGCAAAAGCGAAATGCTCTTATCTCCACGGCTCATTGTGGTGTTGAGTACCATTTCTTTTCCGTGTTCGGGTTTTTGTGACAACCAGACAGCGGTAACGCCTACGTTTCCTGTATAATCGAGATCAATGTTTTCACGATGTTCGCCAAAATTATGCCTGATCCAGTCGCCCAAAGGTTTGGATACATGAGAAGTCCACCAGCCTCCACTCTTTTTACCCGAAATAGTGCCTGCAACATCTTCTTTATAAATAAATCCGTTTTCGTGGTTCAGATGAGCCACATTATCCAAAAACAACTGTAAGCTGTCTTTGTTAAGTTCTTTCGTACCGATACGCATCGGTTCGTCCTGTGTAATAAAACGTATTTCGCCTTCTTGTTGCGTAATATTTCCGACCTGCGGCAAAACCATAGACGATTGCGTGTATTGAGGCGAAACGTCGATATCCATTTTCACAGGCTCAATACCTGTCGCACTTTCCAATACTCCCGCAAGGATTATAAGAATCCCCTGCCCCATAATAGTCGCTACACGGTAGAATGTGCTGCGGATGCCGACGAATTTTGCCTGTGTATTCGTATCGAGAGCAAGCATATAAAACCCGTCCGCGGCAATGTCGTGCGTCGCCGAACTGAATGCCAGCAACCAGAAAAAGGCGAGCGTCGCCTGAAAAAAGAACGGTAACGGGATGGTGAACGCAATACCTGCGAAACCTGCCCCGATAAGCAACTGCATGGTGACGATCCACCAGCGCTTAGTTTTTAAAAGATCTACGAACGGGCTCCAAAACGGTTTAATAACCCAAGGCAAATAAAGCCAACTTGTATATAATGCAATATCAGTGTTTGATATACCTAAACGTTTGTACATGATGACCGAAATCGTCATCACTGCTACATAAGGTAAACCCTCTGCTAAGTACAGGGAGGGAATCCATGCCCATGGTGATTTGGTTTTCTTCTGCATATTTTTTAGTTATATAATTTCTTAATTTCAGCTCCGACATAATAATGCAGGAGAATTTTATCGTAAGCGTATCCTTTTTCGCCCATAACGGCAGCTCCTATCTGGCACAAGCCTACCCCGTGCCCCCAGCCTGCTCCGTGCAGGATGAAAGTTCCGTCTTTCTTTTCTACGTAAAATGCGGAACTGTACAGATGCGAACGGGAAAGTATGCGGCGAATTTCCAGCTCTTTACCGATGGTAAGAGTTTTTTTAGAACCTACGATTTTAAGTTTTACGATTCTGCCCGACGTTCCTCTTTCGACAGGAATAAGATCGAGAATGTCTCCGAAATCTATTTGTGAACGTTCTTTAATTAAAGACGATAATTCGTCCTGTGCGTACGAAACAGACCAACGATAAAAATCGACGGTTTCCTGATCGTAATTATTCAATACTTGCGAAAGTATTTTTTTATCCTGCGTATTGCAAAAAGCGGCAGGACGCGTCTGTATCCATTTTACGGCTTCGGCTTCCTTTGTCAGGTCGGGCAAATCCTGCGGATCGGTATAATCCCTGATCTTGGCAAGATAAGGATACTTAATGTCTTCCCAACAATACTGAAACTCTTCGACTCCGCCTCCGCAGCATTTCGAAAAACGCGCATCGCAGATATTGCCTTCCGACTCGAGCACCTGCCCTCTGGTTTCGCTTATCGCCTGTTTGACAATGCCGATATTGGCAAAAGTACGGCTAATACCCTGATAGCGTTGGCAATGATCGTCGGCACAAACATCGAAATTGACATGATCTTCACGATCATACCAGCGTATACGCTCCGTTTCGGTTTCGATGAAAGTCGAATATTTTTTTTCCTGAGAAGCAAGTTCCTTGTTTTTCTCAATCTGAGCCAACAGCCAGCTTCGGGATATTACGGCATGAGCCTTCAACAGCTCGAGCGACGCGGTAGAACTCATTTCGGAAGAGATTACGCTTGTCAGGTAATCTTCCACTTTTATAATATTAACGGCAGTTATAAGATTCCCTTCGACTATAAATTTAAGAGATCCTTTAAACTGCTGATCTTCTTTACGTTCCCAGTGAAAGTTAATTCCGATTATAACGTCTTTAATGACGAACGAAGATTGTTCGGTTTTTGCTTCAAACAGCAATTCGTCATACAAATCTCCGTTCCACAGAATACGTCCGTCTTTCAGGCTCACCTTATTCTGCCCGTCAAAATCTTTGCCTTGAAAACTATAACCGGCTTGGAGGATAAAGTCAATTTTATCCGACGACAATACGCCTACTTTCACAAGGGGTTCCATATATATCAGTTTTTCAGTTTTTTCAATTCCGAAACTATTTTTTCCATTTTGTCGTTTGGCAAACAAACTTCTTCCAAAATTGCCTTGATGTCATCGGCGGTTATTTTTCTGAAATCTTTTTCCTGCGGAGTGATAAAAACGCCTCCCATATCGACGGACGCGGGACTGATCAGAAGATTCTTGTCGCCTTCCGCAAAGAAACATTTGGGACGGTGGTTTTCACGAGGGAAAACGCAGCTCTCCCACTTGCCGTTTTCGTACCAAGTGATGAGGTTCATCATCGGTTCTTTTTCGCCCTCTTTTATTTCCAGCAGAGAATAAAGTTTTTTGAAAAAGCCAACCAGACTTTCTTTATTCGCAGACTCCAAAAGAAATGCGTTTCTCAAATATTCTCTAAGCGCATAAACCTTCAAATCGGAAGTTTCGTAAACCAATTCTTTTTGAATGGATTTCACGTCCTTTTCGATCGGCATGAAGCCTTTGTTACCTGCCTGAAAATGGGCATGATCGGGTGCGGAAGCTCCACATTTCGGACCGTTATAGAATATGGAAAATTCGTCCAGATCCTTTGCAAGATCGAGCATATCGCCGTATCTGTCCAATATCAACTGGTCTACATGATCGAAAGTAGGGATTGTATAATGCTTCGGAAATATCGGATACGGATTGACCAATACCTGATATCCTTCACCAAATGCAAGCCCTCTTTGAACTTCGGGCAAATTTTGCGGACAAAGGAAACATTTTCTTTCCTTGATTGATTTTGTATCCACTTTGGCTGCCGTCGACTGTATGCGCGCAGGATTAAACTGCACCCTTACGCTGAATCCGCCGAACGGAAAATCTTTGGTTTCGACTCTCTGAAGAGCGTCAAAGTTGCCCTTTGCCAAATCCCATTCGTTCAGTTGCTCGTCGAGCAACTTATCTATATCTTTTGATGTTACCTTGCTACTCATTTATAAAAAACGATCGAAGGATAAGAAGCGAAAATCGAGATTTCCACTTTCTTATCCTATTTTCTATGGATTATTAATTATTCTTTTTATTAAACTTGATACGCGCTTCAACTTCCCATGTACGGATACTGTCTTTGTACGTATTATGCGCATTCATTTTAGGAATATCGAGCGATGCGTCGGAGTTGTCGTCCCAACGGCGGCACAGATACAACACATCGTAGATACGCCCGATCTGATATTCTCTCGAAAAATACAATCCCAACGCATAATCTTCTCCGTAGCTGGTGTTAGGAACTTTTATTTCACGCAACACGGGAGTATAGAAAGCACGGGGAGCGCCAAGCCCGTTGATACGGAGAGCGTTGTTGCGTCCGTTTTCGGGAGTCCACTCTTTATGATCGATCACACCCGGAGGTATCATCTTCATATCGAAGTCCGTCAGCATATAGGTTCCGACAACCATTGCACAGTTTTGTTCATAGAAAGCATCCACTATTTTTTGCAATGTGTTTTCGTCCGAATAAACGTCATCGCTATCCAATTGCACGGCGAATTTACCGCATTTAGGATGATGTACGCCTGCATTCCAGCATCCGCCAATCCCGAGTTCTTTGTTTTCGGGGATTACGTGAATCAGCCTGTCGTCGGTGAATTTATCTATCGCTTCGCCTGTTCCGTCTGTTGAATAGTTGTCAACAATAATCAGATTAAACTTGAAGTTCGTTTTCTGGCTCAATACCGATTTAATCGCATCGGCTATCGTGCGGATACGGTTTCTTACAGGAATAATAACCGAAGCTTCATATTCAAAGTTACCTTGGTTAAACTTAACGTCTTTAAATTTAGGGGCAAGATATGCGCCGATTTTTTTCAGGTGGTCGGTACAAGCTTTTTCCATTTCGATCTGCATATCCCTGTTTTTAGGATCAACGTAGTCGAATTGTTTTTCGCCGCTCTTACGGGTATCGTTTTCGATTTCAGTATACAGATATTCGTTCAGGTGAACGAGTTCCGCAAACTGTGAAACTTTCAGACGCAAATCGTATTGTCCTGCAAATTTATAGTTGACGTCCATTGCGGCAGCAGCTTTTTTCAAAGCCTTTGTTTCATAGAACAGCACCGATCCGAAATTGAAATCGTCACGCAGGCTTCCTTTCTGATATGCTATAACGGGCGCATTTATTTTATTGTTGTCTTTAATCTGGTAATGATCGCTGTACAGCATACCTGCACCCGAATCCTGTGCAATCTTCAGCATACGGTCCAAAGCAAAATAGCCGAATCTCAGTTCAGCCGATTTCGTGTAAATAACGGTATAGTCTCCGCTTGCTTTTTCGGCAATGGTTTTTACAGTAGAAGTCGATCTCAGAGAGTCGATAGAAACAACTTCGCATCCGTCCACTTTATCTTTACAATCGTTGTCGGTCAACAAAAATATTTTATCAACCAGTTCCGAATTTCTCAAAGAGTTCACGGTTTCTTTTACCTGAGCAGCGCTCTGAAAAGGAATAAAACAATTAATCTTCATATTTTTTATTATCGTTAAATATTTCGCAAATAAAATAAACAATTATTTATCGGAATGCAAAATTCCGATATAACCTTCCGCACTTGTATAGACACATTCTTTTCCACTTAATGGAACGACAGTGCTGATGAGCGAATTACCCACTTTGTGTTTCCACAAAAGTTTACCTGTCACGGCATCCAGTGCAAATATAATTCCGTTTTTCGTACAGCCGAAAACCACGCCGTCTTTTTCGACAGGCATCGAAGGTGCATGATCGTAACCGTAACCTACATTGGTTTTCCAGATTTTTTGCAGTTTTTCCGAAACAGCCGAATAACAAACAACACTATCCTGCATTGTTTTGCTGTACACTCTCGTACTGTCTTCCGACAATCCGATAGTTTCGCGAACCATAGATTCATTTGTCCGCCACAAGGTTTTTCCTGTTTCAACATCGAGAGCAGTCATTACCCTGTCGGGAGCAGTAAAGAATAATTTTCCATGTGCGGCAACAGGCCATACGGCAGCAGGAGAAAAATGCATACGGGTCAGACCTCCGTCCCACGCCCATTTCAATTCACCGGTGTCGGCATCCAGAGCATACATATTATTATCCCATGCCCCGAAAATAACTTTTCCGGCATAAAGCAGGGGACGAGTTTCCACATAACCTTTTACGTTCGGGTATGCCCACACCAAACTTCCGTCCTTTATGTTCAGACAGTAAAAATTATGGTCGCTCGCCCCCACGTATGCCTTCCCATGATTACCAATTGTAACTGCACCGATAACGGCGTCGTTTGCCTTATACTTCCATATAAGAGTACCGTTTACGGCATCTATACCATATATATAATTATCCGTTGATCCTACAACAACAATGTTTTCCGAAACAGCGGGAGTGCCGAGTATTCTGTTTTCGGTTTTGAACTGCCACAGTTTTTGTCCGCTTTCCAGAAAATAGCAGGACAAATACCCCAAATCGTCGGCAACATACACCTTATTATCATATACCACAGGCGAAGAATAAATCGCTCCTGCATTTCGGGTCTGCCAAACGTCTTTTACAAAAGAATATTCTTCATTGACAGAATAGTCGGGTCTTTTATATTTACTGACATCAGTCGTATAGTATTTTTCAGTCAAAGAGTATCCGCCCCATTTACGAGGAGCCTCTCCTATTCTTTTTTCACTTACAACAATTGAATCCTGAGTAATGTCATAGATCGAAAAACCGCCGTAAGGTTCGTTTCCTCTGAGATTAGAACGGTTTATTATTCCGGGAATTCCGTCATAAAAAGCCAGTTGATTTTTATGATAGTGCCCGCCCAATACAACCTTTACGTTATAATTGCGAATAAGGTCGGTTACCTCATACCAATTATCTACATCTCCATCCAATAAGGGATAGTGAGTCACTATAATAACAGGTTGGTTTGGTTTGGCGGCATCAAGCTCACTCTTGAGCCAAGTAATATCCTGTGGCGAAACATGCCCGTCCATCATTCTGATAACAGGTCCTGTATTAAATCCTAAGAAAAGATATCCGTTATATTCAAATTTGAAACGATCGGAACCGAATATATGTCCGAAACTTGTTACGCCCGACTCGCTCCATTTCGTTTCGTGATTTCCGGGAATAGCATAATATTTTACCTTCAATTTATCCAATAATGATTTTGCGACATTAAGAGAATTCCGATCCCCTTCCTCCGTCAAGTCGCCGGAAACAATAACAAATTTAATTTCGGGATTATCGTTTATTTCCTTAACCGATCTTTCGACGTCCTCAGAAGCAAAAGGATTTTTATTTATATGTATATCCGTAAGCAAAGCAAACTTAAAATCCTGAGCCTCAAGACCAACAATAGTCAGAAAGAAAAGGGCAACTGCCAGAATTATTTTTTTCATGTAAAATATTTTTCAGATTGTATGGTTCTTTATTACCTTTAAATCAAATAAAAAAGGATTCGCATCCATGGCAACACCTAATTGTTTTACAAAGTTAAGACGCCGTATCTCATATCATCTTGATAAATAAAGAAACAAATTCTTAACGACACGAATATAGACAATTTTCCAATCATTTTATATTTCCATACAGGTAATTGTTATTTTTTTTGATTTATACACATATTTTAATATAAAAAAAATCTAAATTGCATTTCAAATTCACACGTAAACATTTGAAACATAAAAATAAGCAAATACAATAAGCTATAATAATCGTGAGCTGCAAAGAAAAACGAATTCATAAATTAAATAATATGTAAATATATGAATAAACGTAAAATAATGTTTATGTTTATTAATAATAAGAAAAGTACTTGTTAAAATAAAGCAAATATTTGCCAAAAATAAAAAAGCGTATTATTTTGCATCGAATTTAGAGATAATAACTAATTGGCAAATTGAGATAGAACACCATGAATGATTAATTAGTCTATTAAAATACCATAAATACGAATATTAATTTTATTAAACTTAAAAACATAATAACTAAAATGTTTCCTTAATTAAAAACTATTATGAATATGAAAAGATGGCTTTTCTTACTATTTTTATTTACAATCCTTCCAATAACAGCAGCTTTAGCCCAACAAACAATTAAGGGCGTCGTTGTTGACGAAACGAAGGAGCCTTTAATAGGAGTATCAGTATCAGTGAAAGGCACCACCACCGGTGTTATGACAGACCTGGACGGAAAGTATTCAATAACCGTACCTACCGGTTCTGCATTGACTTTTGACTATCTGGGAATGGAAACTCAGGAGATCAAGACAACCCCTACCACGACAACGCTCGATGTAACTATGCATCCTGTCGCTCAACAGATCGAAGAGGTAGTAGTAACAGCGATGGGTGTTGTTCAGGAAAAAAAGAGGATGAACTTCGCCGTTCAATCCTTAAATTCCGATGATCTGCTTGCCTCTAAGCCAACAAACTTCATACAAGGGCTGCAAGGAAAAGTAGCCGGTTTGAACATTACACAATCAGGAGGTTCTCCTAATGCAAGTTCACATCTTGTAATCCGTGCTATTTCATCCATTAGTACAGGAAGTAATAATGAGCCCTTATTTGTTATTGACGGGATGAATATGTCTGCGGGATCGGGAGGTATGGCAAATATCAACCCTGCTGATATTGAAAACGTAACTATTCTTAAAGGTGCAGCGGCTTCTGCTTTGTATGGACAAGAAGGAGCGAACGGTGTAATCATGGTTACAACCAAATCGGCAAAAAAAGGAAAGATAACAGTCAATTTCAACAACAGTTTTCAAATAGACAATGTCTATCGCGTACCTGAAATCCAAAACAAATGGCTGCCCGGTGCAAATGGAGTAAAAACTTCCCTTCCGACAACCGGAGGTTGGGGACCAATAAATGCTTTGGGCGAGAAGACCTATAAGAATGCAGAAGATTTTTTCGAAACGGCTCTTATGCATAAACATGATCTTTCTGTATCAGCAGGAGGCGAAAAATTTACAGCTTTTGCTTCTTTGAACTATCTTTCGCAAGAAGGGGTTATTCCTAAGGACAAACTGGACAGAGTGGGCATGATGTTAAAAACAACATTTGACATATCTCCAACTTTGAGTATGACTTTCATGGCAAACATCAACAACTCGAAATTTAGGGATGCAAACGGAAATGAGACAGGCAGCAAAACCAGCAGTTATTTGGCTAGAGCTTATTCTTGGCCGATAAACGATGATATGAATAATTATAAAAACCCTGATGGTTCTATTCGTTGGCTATATCTTGATCCAACTATCGAAAAGTCTCCGCTGAACCCTTATTGGAACAGATATGAAGATACTCAAGAACGGGAAGCTACGAATAATATCTTACAGGCAACCGCGAACTGGAAAGTGATAAAAGGACTTGACCTTTCGGGACGTATCGGATATGAACATGGAAATTCTTCATGGGAAGAATATACAACACCGCGCTTTTCACGGGATCTGGTAAGACAAAATGCAATCAACCACGGAAGCTGGGATCCGATAAAAGAACCGACTAAAGATCCCTCTGAAAACCTTTCACCTAGCTATTACGGAACTGCATATTTGAGAAACACAAGAAGTTCAACATTTACAGCTCAGGCTATTGCCAGGTATAAATATACATTTAATGATGATTATACCATAGAAGCTATGGCAGGAACAGAAATGAAATTGAGCAAAGGATTAACTACATATCTGGGAGGAACAGATTTTATTATTCCTGATTTTTATAGCATTTCTAATGTCAGAAATTCCGTAACAGGCTATCAAAAAGATAATTATGCTTCACATAGCAAAAGAAGGCTTTACGGTTTCTTTGGCGAATTAAGATTCGACTATAAAGGAATAGCTTCAGTAAGTGTTACCGGAAGAAATGACCATTCTTCAACTTTGCCAACAAATAAAAATTCATACTTTTATCCTTCTGTAACAGGAGGGTTCGTTTTCTCTGAATTGTTTAACATCTCAAACGATATATTTAGTTATGGTAAAGTGAGAGGAAACTGGGCAAGAGTAGGTAAAGATGCTCCAGCAAACCAATACGGACAAAAGTTCTCTTATAAACCTACGCATCCGGATCCGGGATATGGAGTGCTTCCTACGCTCGCTGTTGCAAAAGAGCTAAAACCTGAAATGACAGATTCTTGGGAAATCGGGGCAGACTTAAGATTCTTTAATAGCAAAACTCGTCTGGATATAGCTTATTATTCAACTAAAGTGAATGACCAGATCATAACTGTAAGAACATCTCCGACGGCAGGAACTATTCTTCAGACATTGAACGGAGGTAGTATTGAAAATAAGGGTATGGAAATATCTTTAGATCAAGATATCTTAAAAAATAAAGATTTCAAATGGACAGGTAACGTTATTTTCTCTTACAATAGAAGTAAAGTAACCGATCTTCCTATGGGACAAATTCAGGTCGCTAATACAGCTGGTAGAATCGGCAACGATATCCAACCAACAGCATATCTTGGACATTCTACAACATCCATAATCGGACGTGACTACGAAAGAACACCTGATGGCAAAATAATAGTAAATGAGGATGGAACACCAAGAGTCGCAGCAGACCCTAATATTCTTATTGGAGACAGAGAACCCGATTTCCGTATGGGCGTAGGTAGTAACTTCCAATGGAAAGACCTGAGCCTTTCTTTCTTATTTGATATAAGAAAAGGTGGAGACGTAGCAAACGGCACAGCGATATCTTTGTACGGCAATGGTATGCATAAACGTTTGGAAGACTATCGTGACCGTCAGATCGTAATAGATGGAGTCGTTTTGCAACCTGATGGAACATATAAACAAAACACAACGCCTGTTACATTCAATCAACAGTTTATAAGCAATTATTTTACACAGGCAAGTTCTAATTTTATAGAAGACGGCTCTTATGTAAGACTTAGCCACGTCACTATAGGTTACGATCTTAGCAAATATGTAAGAAAAACTCCTATAAAAGGATTGAACGTTTCATTAACAGGACGAAACTTATTCTTATGGACAAAATATTCAGGATCTGATCCTCAGGTAAACACTGGAAGCAATGGAGGTAGCGGATCTATGGGTATGGATGATCTGGTTGTACCTAATACTCGTAGTTTTAACATAACATTAAACGCAACATTCTAAATATCTGAACGATTATGAAAATAAGTAAATATATAAGCATCTTATTATTGCTTTGCTTAACTCTGACAAGCTGCGATGATTTCTTAGATGTAAACGAAAATAAAGATGTACCGACTTCTGTTCCACCAGAAGAGCTATTGCCTACCATAATTTTTTATGGGTCATTATTAAATTATGATCACGGCGAATATTCTGCGTATCTTTCGAATAATTTAACAACTACCGGTAAATCTCAAACGAATGCATACGCATACAGAGGCGGTTGGGACTTTTTGACAATGAGCAGGCACCCTCAATGGAGACGACATTATTATGACATTGGTACAAATGTCGGCGAATTACTTGCTTCTGCCCAGAAAAAAGGAGCTTACAATTATATATTGGTAGCAAGAACTATACGTCTTATGTCTACCCTTTTGACTACAGATATGTTTGGAGATATGCCTCTAAAGGAAGCTTATACATCGACAACACCCAGATACGACACTCAACAGGAAATTTATGACTGGATGGAAGGTGAATTTAATGACGTTTTAGCAAAATATGATGATCCTTCATGGACAAATGCAGTAACAAATCCATCTATTAACAGTAGTAAAGATAGAATATATGCAGGAGATCTAAAAAAATGGCAGAGCCTGACTTATGCATTACAAGCTCGTATGCTTTTACGTAAGCTTCCTAATTGGGAAAATACCCCTGAAAATTGCAGAAGAATTATAAATGCGGTAGACAGTGCGCTTGTGAACTGGGAGGAACCTCATTACACTTATCCCGGTGGAGGTTCTGCTGAATCAAACTGCCCTTGGGGACCATCGCGTCCGCAGGTTAACTCATGGGAAAGTTTTAAAAATGGATTAGATGCCACCGTTCCATCCAAATTTTTCATGGAAGACATCATGGGTGTTCACGACAGTTTTGATAGGCGTAGAGGTTGGGCAGACGATCCGAGATTAATATATATGATGAAAAGAAACATAGGTCCTGAAGGAGACAATGCTCAAAAATACCGATATCTGGAAAATAATATTGGAATAGACGCTTCTTATAATATAAGAAATTATCCTGATTTGACTACGACTGACGGAGGAAAGCCTGTTATTTGGACACAAAACACTTCATTCATATCATATATGCTTACTGAGGAGTTATTGTTAATCAAAGCTGAAGCTCAATATTGGATGGGATTAAAAGATGAAGCCGCCGAAACTACAAAAGAAGCTGTCACTGTAAGCTTTAACCGCTATGGAATTGAAAATGCAACATATGTAACACGTTATTTTGAAGATACAAAATATTTCCCGGTATCCGGATTCAACATTGGACATCTTATGAGGCAAAAATATGTATGTCTGTATCTTCAGGCAGAACAATGGAACGACATGAGAAGATATAAGTACAGCAACAGCACCAACAATATCGCTTATGACGGAGTTATTATCTATCCGACATTGCAACGTCCCTACAATCTGCTACAAGGGGTTTGGGGCGGCAATCAGGATTGGGTGCAAAGAATAAACTATGACCCTCAAACTGAGAATATATATAATCCTCAAGAGCTTATAAGACTTAATGCATACCAAAATCCTAATTGGTTGAAAGAACCTATGATCTGGGCAAAATAATAATTATAATATATAGATAGAAACTACAATGAAACATATAAATAGATTTATATTATTCTTAATGGCGTGCAGTATTATTACGGCATGTACCATAAATGATCCTGTAGATGATGTGATAAATGTCGGAAAATTCGGACCAACTGCTTATTGGGAAATAAAATCTACAGAGATAACAGCGGGTGACTCTATTTACTTCAAATTGCAGTATTATCCTAACGACGGTAAAACAATCAGTGGATTTGAAGCGTGGTATACTACTTATTGCAAAACAGAAAAAAGTGTTACTTGTCCGTTAATAAGAACTACGACTGTAAGGCGAGCAAGCGATACAACTGAATTAGTAAGAGCATTCCAAGGTATTGCTTCTTATCCTCACTTAGAAACCTATTGGACTGATAGTACATTAACCTATCTGGTAAATTCGGGCATTCCGACAAGTTATACATTAAATTCAGAATCTATGCCTGACAACGTGTTCGATAAGAATGCCTTCGAGAAAAATTTTGGAATCGGATATTTAGAGAATTTCCAAGACGAAATATACTCTAAAGCAGAGGTTTCAGACCTAAATACAATATTAACGACTACATTCTCGAGAGTAAGCGAAGAAAGATTCCGTATTTATATTGATACATTACCTTTAGACCCTGTTACAGGAAAAATACCGTATACTATCAAAAAAGAATATCAGGATACAGTGAGAAATTTGTTCTACTCAATTCCGGCAGATTCTTTGCTTTATGACGGATCAACCAAAAGTTTCAAAATCATATATAAGAAAAGCTACTCAGTTGATGCACAGATAAAAGTCATTGATAATGAAAATATTTCAACAATGACGGAAGTAAAAACTATCAAATTAAATTAAAGTTTGAGAAATATGAAAAGTATATTTAATTATATTGCATTATCAGTTCTGGTATTATTCCTCGCTACATCATGTGAGAATGATGCGGATATACATACGTTTCCAGATCCTGATATAAATTTTTCTTTCCGAGACACGTATACCAGCGATTATTTTATATGGTCAGACATTCAGTTTACGAATAGCTCTGTAAAAAAAGGATCTCCAACATGGGACTTCGGGGATGGAACCACAAGTAATGAGGAAAATCCCATACATAGCTATAACGAGCCTGGAGTATACAATGTAAAACTTACTTTGGATGGTGTCGGAACACTTTCGAAAAAGTTATATATTTCCGATATCAAAGTAGTTGCAAATTACACATCTACAGATTCAACTGTTGAGATAAAAAAATCTCCTGTTGTTTTAGACGTTTACCTACCTAACCCTAAAGACTCAATCGAAAGCTATGAATGGATCTTCCCTGAAGGAACGCTGGATGAAAACGGCAATCCTATCTCTTCAAGTTTAGAAAAAGATCCGGGTGTATTAAAGTTTAAAAATGTAGGTTCACAAACTATCACCCTGAAAACAAAATTAGGGACAAGAGTACTGCCCAATAGAGAGGTCAACATACAGGTAGGCTACGACACACCTGTGAAAACACTCTATTATGCAGTAAAAGACGGAAAAATCAATGCACTTAAAATAATAAAGACTTTGCCAAGTGATGTCCAAAATAAACCATATATACTGAATGCTTCGTCAGGTCAAAATTCTTTATGCATACTTTTCCACGATTCTTTATTGTACGTTCTGGATGCTGGATTTAAAGCTACATGGCAAGATGATTCTTTCGGAATAATGGGTGATGGAAAAATAACAGTTGTCTCAAAAGACGGATTGACAACAGAAGTCATGCTAGACAATACCGGCGGTGCTGCAAATGATGACCCATTTTATGGTTATATAGACGGAAATACTTTTTTATGTTTCGGATAGGAATACAGGGATATCTAAACTTCAACTTTCAGACAGAAACAAGCCGGGAAAACGGATTGACGGAATAGGCTTTTGGGTAGCTAATGACCGCATCGGTTATTATAATATATCAATCAGATTCGGTGCATTAAACAGTTCCTTTTTCAGAATTAATGATGTTTGGTGGTGGGGGGAAATTAAATTCCAATGGCGGAATATTCCGCTTCCAAGAACAAGACATTCTGGCAACCGGTATAGGTACAGCTCAAGTAACCCCTCCCTCTTCGGGAAGTGTATTAGCTGGTGCGGCAATAAGGTCAATGGCTTTAGACAATGCAAGATCAGTACTATATGTGGCAATTCCTTCATTTTCGGGAATATACAGAATTCCTGTAAGCGAAATCAATAGTATAACGACTGTTACGGAAACTGGTATGAAAAAGTATTTAATCCAATCAAACGGTACAGATGTTATATTGCCAAATGATATTGCTGGAACCAATGAACCATTCCATGTAACACAAATGGTTGTAGATGAAGAAGACGGATGTTTATACTTTGGTTACAGAGCTCCGGCGACAGGTGCGTCCGAAGCTACAGGATTAAAAAGATATGATCCTAATACGAAAAAAGTTGAAACTCTAATTGAAGGTGTTTCAATATATGGTATCACTTTGAACAATAAAAAATCTAAACTGTTCTAAATACTGAATTATTAAATATCTTATTATCGGCAGACTCCTGCCGATAATAAGATTAAAAAAATAATAAATGAAAAGAATTTCTATCATAGCATTATTGCTCATCTTTTTCTCTGCAGCATTTGCAGAATCCCCCAAAAGAGAAATGCGTGCCGGATGGTTGGCAACCGTATATGGTATAGATTGGCCAAAATCTAAAGTTACTGAAACAGGTAATCAAACACAAATAAACAATCAAAAGCAACGCTTGATAATGCTGCTCGACCGAATGAAAATGGCTAACATAAATACTGTTTTCTTTCAGGTGCGTGGACGTGCAGATGCAATGTACAAATCGTCTTACGACGTATGGGCTGTGGAGTTATCTGATTCCAGAGGTTTTGATCCGGGATATGATCCTTTAACCTATGTAATTGAAGAAGCACATAAAAGAGGAATGGAACTTCATGCATGGGTAAACCCTTATCGTTTTGAATCACAAGCCGGAGCCTACAAAGATAAACCCGGCGATTACAGAAAAGATCATCCTGAATGGGTGTTAGAATTACCTACCAGTAATGGACCTGTTACGATATTAGATCCGGGAAACCCTGAAGTACAAGGTTTAGTAAAAAATATAATTGGAGAAATTGTAAATAAATATGATGTTGACGGAATAGTTTTTGACGATTATTTTTATGTCGAAACTATAACCAATCAAGATACATCTTCACAGAATCGATGGAAGCCTAAGGATATGCCTGTCGGTGATTGGAGACGGAGTAATGTCAACACTCTAATAGAAAATGTACAGGATACGATAAAAAAAATAAAACCTTACGTGCAATTCGGAGTTAGCCCAAGAGGTTTCTGGACTACAAGCCAAAGCGTAGCAGACTCTTATGGAGTTGATCTCCCGAAAACCAGACAAAATGGTTCGGATACATACAATGCAATCTATTGTGATGCTTTGGCTTGGATGAAGGCAAAGACTATTGATTATATTTCACCTCAAATATATTGGGCTACGGATTCAGACTTTTCATATACAGTATTATGTGAATGGTGGTCGAGAATGGCAAATTTGTACGACACACAATTTTATGCAAGTCATTATTTGTCTGAATACATACCACCGTCAACAAAAATTTCCTTAGCAAAAAGTAAAGAATTCGGTACGGTAAATAATCTGTCTCAGCTGGAGACGTATGCTTATTTATTGAACCAATCACTGGAAGAAAATCAGCTAAAATCACTCACTATTCCGTCTGAAGATTTTATCAAACAAATAGAGAATAACCGGACATTCGACAAAAATGGAGCCCCTGGTAGTGTATTTTTCAGTTGTACTCCTTTCATCGATATGTCGTTAACGAACTTCTTGCGCAACAGAGCTTTCCAAAATAAAGCAATACGTCCCGCATTGTGGCGACCCGCTCCGGAAGAAGGCGTTCCTACTAATATAAGAATTGACGGAAGTACTCTAAAATGGGATTATTCCACAGACAATATCAGATATGTAGTATACGCAGTCCCCAATGAAGATGTAAGTAAAGCAGGAAATTTCGCTTTATCTAAAAACATAGTAGATATTTCATATGAAAAAAGTTTAGCAATTCCGACAGATAAACCCACGTCTTCATATACTTATGCCGTATCGGTATTGGACAGATACGGAAATGAGTATGCACCTGTATTAATGGGAAGATCGGTCGGCACAGGTAATAAAACAAATTTGCAGTATCCAGAAAACGGATCACGGGCTACAGCACCTTTCTCTTTCAAATGGGAAACTGTAACAAATGCTGAATATTATGTTTTCGAAATCTCAGAGGATGCCGCTTTTTTCAATGTAGTTTATAAACGGGAAATGATTGCGAATGAACTGAGTTCGGTTAACATGAGTTTTCTTAAAGAACAAACTTATTATTGGAGAGTAAAAACCGTAACAGCTTCATCTACTGTTGAAACATCCGACACTTGGAGTGTTAATGTTGAATACGTTAGAATTACTGATCCAACCGATGGTTCAGAAATATCGTTAACCCCTACAATTAGATGGAGTGAGCCTTCTGTTGTCGCAAATTATTACACTATCCAAATTGCTAAAAATACGACATTTGACGATAGATCAATAATTGTTTCAGAACAAGTAAACACAACGCAGTACACAGTTCCTGAAAAGATATTACTTTATAACTCTGAATACTATATGAGAGTAAAAGTAAATACAAACGAAGGGGAGATTGTTTCCGACTATATTAAAGTCAATACGGAAACTAAAGTACCGGAAACTCCTGTCATTACCGAACCGGCAAATAATTCTATCATAAGATCGAAATCCGTTACTGTAAAATGGGTAGAATCGCCATTTGCAAACGGAGGTTTTAGAGTTGAGTTATCTAAGAAATCAACTTTCCCAACAAGAGAAACTGATTCGAAAATGCCTGCTGCTTATGTGTATGAAACAACATTTGATAATTTGTCAATCGGAGACTATTATATAAGAATGAGAGCAAGCTATGGAAATAATCTTTATACAGCATATACCGATGCCATAAAAATTACGATAGGAGAAGGCAACTCTATCGAAAGTCAGAATGCCGAAAAACTAAGTTATTTCATATCTTCCGTAAACAATAATAATTATCTGGTTATAAATTCATCGGAAGAAATGCAAGCTTCTGCAAGTATATATAATTTATCCGGGGCTAAAGTGTTTAATATATTTAATACAATTTCTATTTCCGGAGAAAATAACGTATATTTATTGCCTGATAATTTACCAAAAGGTATTTACATCATAAAGCTGGTAACAAAAGACGAAACAAAATCACTAAAATGGATTCGCTAAGCTTATTAGCGAACCCATTTTAAATAAATTAATAACCTAACTATTGTTTAATTTAAACTATTAAAGTCATGAAAAAAAATTTACTCGGAGCAATGTCCTTTTTACTGATCGGAGGCTCAGCTATGGCTCAGGTTGCAGATCCTGCAACGTATCCGGCTATTCCAATTGAAGGAACAACAAGTTCTTACACTTTAAATGGAGACTGGTTATATTCAGGCAACACAGGCAACTATGCAAGTCTTGGATTTACGAATCCTCGTACTATCGCTTATAAAGACGGAAAAGTATATATGAACGATTCTTCAGATCCTCTTAATTTGTATGTATTTAATGCAGACGGAACACCTGTAGGTACAGGAAAATTTGCATTACCCACACCTATTTTTGAAGGAGCGACAGGTGTTAAGAACTGTGTGATACGTGCTGACCATGCCGGACATCTTGTGTTGGCTAATCTTGTAACCAGTATGCAAACCGGTGGACTTCAGGTATGGGTTATCGATGACGAAAACTCTATGGATGCTGCCGTGAAGATTTTGGAATACAAAACTACAGATTATGAGTGCCGTATGGACCACATCAATGTTTACGGTGACGTAAAGGGTGACGGATACATTATGGGTGCTATCTCTGGAGCTGTAGAAAACATTTCGAATCTTGTTTACAAATGGGAAATACAAGGTGGAGTAGTAAATCCTGTGCCTGAAGTAATCATAATCAGCCAATACTATCCTGCATCAATTACAACTAACGGAACAGCACCTTTTGTATTACCTATCACTGACGATTTATTCTATCTGGATGGATCTAATTCTCTTCCTACACTTTATAAACAAGGAGATACTCCTAACCAGTACAATGAATATACAAGCGAATTGCGTGAATCTTTCTTGTCTGCTGCTACAGCAGGAACCACAATTCCACAATCAACTGCTAACGGACTCGCAGATTTTATGATGGGAGATGATTATTATTTGGTAGCAGGCGGTAATAACCATGGCGATAAAACTACTAAAAATATTTTCTATCTGTATAAATTGGGAGCTGGCGGTACTTTTGAAGGTATGCAATTCTTGTATTCTTTCCCTGAAGCCGGATTAGGTACAGCATCAAACCCTGCTGCCGCAGTAGTTCCCGTGGTAAATGTTGTTAACGAGACATCAGCTGAAATCTTTATTTTCGCAAATGCTAACGGCTTTGGAAAATACAGTTTCAAAATTGATAACGGAAATAGCATTGCAGATATGACAGAAGACAATGTTGCTGATGTAAAATTAGTTAACGGAGTTCTTGAATTCTCTGACACTGTTACTTCTGCTGAAGTTTACAACTTAACAGGACAACAAGTTGCCGCTGCTAAGAACGTATCTGAAATGGATGCTCCTTCAGCTCAAGGCGTTTACATTGTTAAAGTTACAAATCAAGCAGGCGCAACAAAAGCTCAAAAAGTTTTTGTGAAATAATTATCAGCCTTCACTGATGATAAATAAGATAAAAAGGGGGCACAATCTGCCCCTTTTTTTATGAAAAACCCTCTTTTTCCGAAAGGAAAACCTACTGACTAAAATTATCTTCCGTTCCTTTAATTAATTTATTACAAATATATCATGAAGAAATTATTCTTTTCTATATTAGGATTTTTATGTTATATTTTCTGCTTAGGCCAGGCAAATATAACAATAGACGGACGTCCTTATGTTGTGGATACCATAGCACACTATCAGGTAGGACCCGGAAGTTATTATACACAACTGAATTTTAAGAATGATACATACCCCCAAAAAGTTTACTTTCTCGAAATTGACGCAACCAGTCCGTACATAAAGTTTGAAAGCGTAACAAGCCGCGACTCTATCTGGGGTATGGAAAGACCTTCGGCTATGGCCGCCCGAAAATCAAAAGCCGGACACGTTCTGTTTGGCGGCACAAACGGCGACTTCTACAATACGACAAACGGATTACCTATAAGCGGATTTATGACCAAAGGGCAGGTAGGACATATTCCTGTTGTCGGCAGAGGAACTTTCGGAATTACAAGCGACAATATTCCTCTTATAAGACATATGCAATTTCAAGGAACAATTAAAGCATCGGATAACTCTACTCAAGATATTACTAAAGTGAATGACTCCAGAGGCTCAAATGAATGCGTATTATACAACTCAATATTTGGAAAACATACCCGAACCAATAACTATGGTACAGAAGTTCTGATTGAGCTGACTGAAGGTGGTTGGAGCATTAACTCGGGAACTTTAAAAGCTAAGGTGCTTGAAAAATATGAAAACAAAGGCAGTTCAATTATCCCCGAAGGGAAAGCCATACTTTCGGCACACGGCACATCGCAAGCATTCTTAAATAAACTGAATGTCGGGGATGCAATCGAACTGAACCTGTCGATGGTACTTCCTTACGATCAAAGTGAACCATTGCTGCCTCTTTCAGAAATGGTTGGAGGTAGTGAGCATTTCATGCTAAGAGACGGACAACACAACGGTCCGAATTGGGAGGAAAGACATCCAAGAACTGGTATCGGATATTCGCAAGACAAGAAAAAAATATTCTTCTGCGTCGTAGACGGAAGACAAGCCGGCATATCCTTGGGTGTTACAACATATCAATTAGCTGAAATAATGCTGTTTCAAGGTGCAAGTACAGCTTTAAATCTCGATGGTGGAGGTTCAAGCAACATGTACATTAAAGAATACGGTCAGATAAATATAGGTTCTGACGGAAGCGAACGTAATGTATCCAACGCGATCTTTGCCGTTGCGACTTCTCCCGAAGACAATGCAATAACAAGCATAGCATTTCAGGACTACAATGTAAAAGTTCCTGTAAGCAGCTTAGTAAAACCTGCTGTTTTAGGATATAACCAATACGGATTACTGGTTACTAACAATCTATCGGTAACATATTCCTGTGATCCTGAATTTGGATATATCGACGAGAAATCGGGTGCATTTGTGGCATCAGGTAACAAAGAAACAGGTATCCTTAATGCCGAATACAACAGAATCACAGTTTCAAAAGAAATCACAGTAGATAAAGATGGAACAAGCATTAACCTCAAATTAGATTCTGTAATTATAGACGACCAAATAAAATATACGATAGAAGTACTGTCTTCATATGAAGGAAAAGTCTATCCCGTTAATCCCGCAACTTTGTCATGGACAATTGACAACCCTGCGGTATGTAAAATAGAAAACGGCGTACTTTCAGGACTTGCCAATGGAGAAAGTATGATAACAGGAACTCTGGGAAGTTATTCTGATAAATTGAAAGTAAAGGTACAGATCGTAGAGAAATCTCCTTATTATCTGGAAAAATTCGACAATATGGATTCTTTCGTTATGGGGAAGACTTCGAACTTAAAAGATATAACTGTATCTTCAACAGATTTACCTGAAGGATGGGAACACGGTTCTAAAATCGCATTCAATTATGGAAGCAAGGGCAGAGGCTCTTATGTAGCGTTGAATAAGTCGATTGAAACCTTTAGCCTACCCGACTCCATGTATCTTACAATTAATCCGGGCAATGCCATTCTATCAGAGATTTCCGTAAATTGCGCGGCTAAAAACGGTTTGAGTAAAAAAATATCTGTTAAAGATATTATTGCCGATAAAGATATTGTGATCGGAATTGCGTTGAATCAACTGGGCGACTTGAATGACAGGGCAGCCTATCCATTCCTTATTTCTTCTATCAGCTTCTACATAAACGACGGAAAAGCGGCAAGTGGAACGGATATGTATCTGTCTGTCAAAGACGTAAAGCTGACTTACTCTCATCTGCAGACAGGAATTGATGCACAACGGGAGAATTCATCCTCGCTTGTTGTTTTCCCGAATCCTGTTGAAAGAGGTAAAGACTTAACGGTTAAATTGCCTCTGGGAGAAAGTGACACAAGGGTTTCAGTATATTCAGCAACAGGAAGTTTAGTATTTCAGGCTGACTATCCTGCTTATGAGGAATCTGTAAATATTCCGGCAGGATCTTTACCTTCCGGCATATATTTCATAAATGTTGCAAAGGGAAATCTGTCGCAAACAGCTAAGGTTATAGTTAAGTAAATACTATTAACAAAATATGATTGAGGTTCAAAGGTATTAGATAATACCTTTGAATCTTATATCAAAAACACATAAAAACTGGCTAACAATACTATAATGAAAAACGTTTTACTTACTCTTTTACTGCTATCTCAGGTATTTTGCGGATTATACGCACAAGCAACTTTTATTATCAAAGACCAGCCAAAAACAGCTGATACAATCGAATATAAAAAAATAGGACCCGGAGTAACCTATACCAAATATTACTTTCCGGAATATCCTTTGAATGTTTACCTCCTTACTATTGATTTAAAGGACGATAATAATAAGATAAATACATTTCAGGCATACGATGTCGTCAGAAAAACGGAAGCCATGACTAATGCCTATAACAGACTGACAACAGATCAGGAAAAAGTGCTTGGCGGCGTAAACGGAAATTTCTGGATAGTTTCGGGACAAGGACAACCCGACCTGATAGGAATACCGCATAGCGGGAGTGCCAACAAGGGAACGATGATAACCGATCCTAACGAATGGAACAGAGGACATGGGGCTATCGGATTCGTAGCTTTAGACAAAAACAAAGAACTTTGGATAGAAGACATGAATTTCGACGGCAAAGCAACGATTGAAGGAGTGGGCGAATATAGAATATCGCAAGTCAATCGAAAACGTAACGAAAACGAATTGGTATTCTTCAATCATTATGTCGGGGAAAAAACCTTTACTGACGACAATGGCACCGAAGTATTCATTAAACCCGTAAATAACCAACAATGGGGAATAAATGAGGATGTGACCTGCGAGGTGGTCAGAATAGTCAAGGATAAAGGTGCAAATACTTTAAATCCGGGAGAATCGGTATTATCTGGGAACGGAACCGCAAAAACATTTCTTGAGAACCTAACGGCAGGACAACAAATAAAAGTGAACTTAGGAGTGTTTACGACAGCGAATCAATCAAGACCTGCCATATCCGAAATGGTTACAGGCAATGCCGTAATCCTTCAAGACGGAGTTTTGACAGACAGAAATTATAACGAAAGCTATAATCAACAACTATATCCGCGGACAGGCATCGGAATGTCGCAGGACAGAAAAACCGCATATCTGATTGTGATTGATAAAAAAGGAGTATCTGTCGGAACCAGTACCGAAACGATGGCGGAAATATTAAGGAATCTGGGTGCATGGAACGTAACCTCAATGGATGGCGGAGGTTCTGCACAAATGATGCTGGACGGGAAAATAATAAATATGCCTGCCGATGGGAAAGAACGCCCTGTAGCAAACGGATGGATGGTTTACGATACTGCACCGGAGGATAACACAATAACAGAAATCCAGTTTGAAGATTATTCGATAAAGATACCTGTTAACTCAAGAGTAAAACCCGCAATATATGGTTATAACCAATACAAAGCCATTGTAAATAAAAATACTCCGGTTACATACTCGTGTGATCCTGCCCTTGGGCATATCGACGCATCAGGAGCATTTGTCGCATCAGGAACCTTAACAAAAGGAGTACTCACCGCTGAACATAACGGGCTGAAGGTTTCGAAAACTATCGAAATAGATCAAAGCGCCGTAATGAGTTTCAGATTGGACAGCGTGATCGTTGATAACAACATAAAATACGCAATAGAAGTTCAAGCGCAAACAGACGGCAAAGTATATCCGATAGATCCCGCATCTTTATCATGGGTAATAGACAATCCGACAATTTGCAAAATAGAGAATGGCGTGTTGTCCGGTCTTGTCAACGGCGAAACTGTAGTTACAGGGACTTTAGGCAGCTATTCCGACGTCTTAAAAGTTAAGGTTCAGATCGTTGACAAATCTCCTTATTATGTGGAGAAGTTCGACAATATGGAGTCTTTCGTTATCGGTAAAACTTCGAATTTGAAAAATATGACGTTTTCTTCTACTAATTTACCGGAGGGCTGGGAGCATGGTACTAAGATTGCATTTAATTACGCCAGCAAAGGGAGAGGTTCTTATGTAGCGTTGAATAAGCCGATCGAAACGTTCAGTCTACCCGACTCCATGTATCTTACCATCAATCCGGGCAATGCCGTTCTGACTGAAATATCCGTCAATTGCAGCGCTAAAAACGGTTCTAATCAAATAGTATCAGTTAAAGACATTATTGCTGATAAAGATATAGTAATAGGTATTGCTCTGAATCAACTGGGTGATTTGAATGACAGGGCAGCTTATCCATTTGTGATTTCTTCCATAAGTTTTTATATTAATGACGGAAAAGCGGCAAGCGGTACGGATATGTATTTGTCCGTTAAAGATGTAAAGTTGACTTATGATTATTTGCAGACGGGCATTGAGGATATTAATCCTGACGCATCAGTATTGGTTGTTTATCCGAATCCCGTAAACAGAGGGAACAGTTTGACCGTAAGCGTACCGGAAGGCAATGAGGATGTAATCGTATCGGTTTATTCAGCTTTAGGCAGTTTAATAAAACAGGAGACCGCTATTCCTAATGATCAAAAAATTATGATCGCGACGGAATCTTTTACTCCGGGTATATACTTCGTGAAAGTTCAAAGGGGTAATTCTTCCCAAACAGCTAAAATAATTGTGAAATAATATAATATTAATCTTAAAAACGAAAAGCAATGAGAATAAAATTTTTATTTATACTTCTCTTGGTTTCTGCTTCTTTTCTTAACGGGCAAACCGTAGAAGTTAAAAGCAAACTCAGAATACCATTAGGCGAAACGGGTTTTTATCCGATATTGAACGAGCAAGGGACTCAGATATTGTTTACATCCGAAAACAATAAGGGATTAAAACTTTACAACCTTGAAACGAAAGGTAAAGTTACATTAACAGATGTTGCAGGTGCAGGCTATAAACCTGCATTTACGAAAGACGGAAAAAGCGTTTTATCCAGACAAACCTCCTACATCAACGGGCTAAAATATGATGATCTGAATAAAATTGATCTAAGCAATTTGAAAAAGGAACAAATTGTCAGACAATCCCGAGATCTGAAAAATCCACAGATTTCAGGTACGGGGATTGTTGTTGCTTCTGATAAGAAGTTAGTGAAACAAGGTTCTTTAAAATCAGGATCGGATATTACATACGCTTGCGTTGAAGATAATAACAAGATCGCACTATACAGAAACAGTTCCAAAACAATTCTGGAGCCTTGCGGAAAAGATGCGATCGGTTACGTGTGGCCGTCCGTATCTCCCGACGGAAAAAAAATCCTTTTCACATGCGCAGGCAAAGGAACTTATATCTGCGATCTGAACGGGAATATTCTTCATTTCTTGGGAAAAGTAAATGCACCAGTATGGTACACCAACGATTTTGTAGTGGGAATGGACGATAAGGATAACGGAGATTATTTCACTTCCTCCAAAATCATAATCGTTTCGGCTGACGGAAAATTCAGAAAAGACATCACCTCCGCTGATGAACTTGCTATGTACCCTTCGGTAGCTGCTGACAAAAATATGATCGCCTATAGCACTCTGAAAGGCGATATTTATGTATTGAATATTAGTGTAACAAAATAATAAAAGCAATCATGAAATATATACTTACGTTTTGCCTGTGCTTTGCGAGCATTTTCATGTCGGCACAAAATTTATCGCCGTTAAAGGTGTTTATCAATCCCGGACATGGAGGACACGATCCAAATGACAGAAATATTGTTATATATCCTTTTAAACAAGGAGATCCTAACGGATTTTGGGAATCAAACTCAAACTTGGACAAAGGGCTGTTTCTCCGTGATTATTTAGAAAAATACGGAGCGACTGTGTATATGTCGCGTGTGACTAACACATCCGCTGATGATTTGGACTTGAGTGTTATCAGCGGCATGGCAAATGAAAACAACGTCGATGTTTTCTTTTCAATTCACAGTAATGCGCATAATGCACAGACAAATTATCCTTTGGTTCTGTTCAAGGGGTATGACGACAATCCCGAAAGACCTGAAGATAAGGAGATGGCTAAAATACATTGGACAAATCTTCATGACAGAGGCATTGCTCCTTGGACTTATAACACATTGAATATCAGAGGTGACCTTTCTTTTTACGGATATCACTTAGGCGTTCTCAAGAACCTTAATGTAAAAGGGTTCTTATCCGAAGGCACATTCCACGATTATATCCCCGAAACTTACAGATTGATGAGCCCCATGTATAAAAAGCTCGAAGCATGGACATTCTTGAAAACAGTTTTCGACTACTTTGAAAAAGGGCAGACTCCAACAGGAAATATTGCCGGTGATATTCGCGACAGCAGAAATAAAATAACCGATAGCTATTATTGCTATCCGGGACATGATAACTATTTGCCTATTAATAAGGCTAAAGTAACTCTTTTACCAAACGGAACTACTATTGAAACCGATACTTTATATAACGGAGTTTATTTATTCGACGAATTAACACCCGGAACATATCAGGTAAAAGTTGAGGCCGAAGGTTACTATCCTGCCACCGAAACGATTGAAGTTTCAGCACATAAAACCACTTATTTCAATTTCGGATTAAACAAGGTAAGAAATACGCCTCCAAAAGTTGTTTCATACAGTCCTAAAATGGAATCGGCGACAGACAGCGTAGAGTGTAGTACAAAAATTGTTATGGAGTTTAATTGGGATATGGATGAAACCTCTCTTATCAACGCCTTTTCAATCACTCCGGCAGTCGAAGGAGATATAACATTCGAAGACAGCCAGCATCGTATGGTGTTTACGCCGAAGAAGGTTCTTGACAAAGCAACCGTTTATACCGTAAAAATAGATAAAAGCGCAAAACATCCCGATAACATTTCGATGGAAGAAGATTTCACATTCCAGTTTATAACAAAAAACCGCAATGTTTTAGCACTCCTGCTTGCATACCCGAATAACGGCGATAATACGGTGTATAACGACGTCGAATTTCAGCTTGTTTTCGATGCAAAAGTAAGCAGCAATATGGATAAATCGGTACATGTGTTTGACAGTGAAGGAAATGAGCTTACAAAACATTCCCGTAATCAAAAGACAAACTCTGTAACGGCTCCTTACGGATCATACTATTTCAAACTGGTTAAGAATCTGACAGAAAATCAGAATTATAAAATAGTATTGGATCAATCAATCTCTGATATTTATAATATTCCATTAGAGGCTCCTATCGAAATTAATTTTACGGTAAACAACCAAAAGATAACCGATCAATCTGTAATCGAGAATTTTGAAGGAACTAATACATTTGCTTATGATGCGGATAACAGTATAAATGTGACAAGTGCATCAACGGCAAGAAGCTCTGCTCAAAAGCTGTTCGATTCGTACTCGTATTCATACAAATACAGCTTTAGCGATCAACCGGCAGAAGCTATGTTTAAAGTATCCGCTACAAATGTAGCCGTAAGTTACAACCAAGTTCTTGGAGCACATATTTACGGCGATTTTTCAGGTAACGATCTGTATGCAGTTTTAGTTGATGACGCAGGAATAAATCACGATGTAATGTTAAAGAAGTTAGATTTTTTTTTGGATGGAAATATGCAGAAGCAGTTCTTTCATTACCAAGCACCAATACCTACAAATTCGCAGGATTTAAGGTGAAAACCAACGGATCGATCCTGTACAAGACAGGAACATTCTACGTCGACAATCTTTTATTGTACAATACGCCATTATCAATAGAAGATAATCAATATGGATCTTCCGAGAATATCAGCGTATATCCGAATCCGGCATCTACATTTATCAAAATAAACCTGCCTGAAAATATGCAGGGAGCAAATGTAGAATTCGATATCATCTCAATGGACGGAAAACTTATAAAACGCGGAAAAGGAACAGAAATATCTGTTGGCGAGATACAACAAGGAACTTATATTCTGAAAATATCAGCAGAAAATAAAGTTAAATCGCTGCCAGTCTTTATTACAAGATAAATGTTCTGGGATGAATAATAAAAAAGAGGATAGTTTCGAAACTATCCTCTTTTTTATTATCGAATATTTATTATTTGTCATTTACAGGAAAACCATGAACATGATATTTAACTAATCCCAACATAGGAGATTCAACTATCTCCGATATATCAATATGAAACTCTTTGGCAACTTCAAGTAAGATTTCGGAATAATTATGGGCTACCGAGCCGACAAAGGCTACCGGATAATTCATAAAATCATATTGCAGAACATTCCTCGTAAAAAATCTTTTTATATTCTTATAAATAAGGTCATAAACATATTCATTGTCTATATGTTCCGATAAGAAGAATGATAACGTAGATAAGAATCTGTTTGGAAAAGGCTTATTATAAACCAAGTCAAGCACATCGTTCGATGAGATGCGGTAAATATCGTAAAACTGTTTGGTTATATCCGCCGGAGCCAGATCTTTTAAGCAATCGCTTAAAAAAACTTTTCCTAATACGGCGCCGCTACCTTCATCTCCTAATATATAGCCTAATGACTTCACATTCTTCACGATATCCGTTCCGTCATAAAAACAAGAGTTGGATCCGGTACCCAATATGCAGGCTATTCCGGGTTCTGTACCGAACAAAGAACGTGCAGCTGCAAGCAAATCGGTATTAATCTGTGTCGGCACCCTGAATTGAGCAATTAAAGAAGCCTTAACAATGTTCTTCTTTTCTTCCGAAGTACATCCGGCTCCATAAAAATAAATCTCATCAAGCTTCCTTGTAAAAAACTTGTCGGGCAACTGAAGGCGTACGCAACGACTTATTTCCCTGCGTGTCTGAAAAAAAGGATTAATTCCATCCGTAAAGGTATGCTCCACTACATAATTTCCTTCAAGCAAACACCATTCAGTCTTTGTAGAACCACTTTCTGCAATTAATTTCATTATATCGGATTAGATTTAAAAGCTATAAACTTCACAATATTAAAAAATTATTATTCTTCAACAAAAGGACGAATTACGCTTACCCAAACAGTATAACCCTTTTCATTCAGATGCAAACCATCTGTCGTAAAATCAGGATTAAGCAATCGTTTTTCTATCAAAAAAGAAGGATACAGATCAATAAAACGAACATCTTCTTTCCTGCAAAGCTTAGCAATCTCCTTTACTAATTTTTCAATTTGTCCTTCTTTATTTATAAGACGATGATATCTTCCAAAACTATTGTTAACAGGAAGAGGAGACTGAACAAAGATAATCGTATTGGGCGATCCAGCTTTAACCCTTTCAATCACAGTCTTTATATTATGCAATATAGCTTTATTGTCTGCATTCTGAGAAACATCATTAATTCCTCCTAAAAAGAACAGTTTCTCAGGTTCAGATTCAATAATTTCATCAAGTCTGGACAACATTCCATCGGTATTGTCTCCGCTTATACCACGGTTGGCAACATTTTTATCAGGAAAATAATCGTTCCATTTACCTCCTTGAGTAAGGCTATTACCTAAAAAAACGATCTGCCCTTTTTCTAAAGGATGATCCTTAAAATAAGCCATTCGTTGAAAATAGGTATCCGTTTCATATAGTTTCTTGTCCTGTCCCATTACCGGAATAAAAAAAATACACAGGATAAATAATAAGAAATTACTTTTCATTACGCCAAATATTTTTAGGAAAATAAAGATAATGAAAAATATTAAAGAAAAAGTAAACAAAATAAAATTAACTAACAGCTTTAGACTGTATCTTAAAATAAGCAGAAAAAATGCGGAAATAATTTACGGAAAGAGATTAAAAAATAAGCAAAAAGTCTGAAAGAAATGTGGAAAATAATAGACATCGAAAGAGCAGTACACTCGAGAAAAAAAGTCGTCTCGCTCCAGAAAGGAGGTGTTCCAGCCGCACCTTCCGGTACGGCTACCTTGTTACGACTTAGCCCCAGTCACCAGTTTTGCCCTAGGACGCTCCTTGTCGGTTACGTACTTCAGGCACCCCCGGCTTCCATGGCTTGACGGGCGGTGTGTACAAGGCCCGGGAACGTATTCACCGCGCCATGGCTGATGCGCGATTACTAGCGAATCCAGCTTCACGGAGTCGGGTTGCAGACTCCGATCCGAACTGGGAGAGGTTTTAGAGATTGGCATCCGGTCGCCCGGTAGCGGCCCTTTGTACCTCCCATTGTAACACGTGTGTCGCCCCGGACGTAAGGGCCGTGCTGATTTGACGTCATCCCCACCTTCCTCGCAGCTTACGCTGGCAGTCTTGTCAGAGTCCTCAGCTTGACCTGTTAGTAACTAACAATAGGGGTTGCGCTCGTTATGGCACTTAAGCCGACACCTCACGGCACGAGCTGACGACAACCATGCAGCACCTACATACTCGCCATTGCTGGCTAACCTGTTTCCAGATTATTCGAGTACATTTCAAGCCCGGGTAAGGTTCCTCGCGTATCATCGAATTAAACCACATGTTCCTCCGCTTGTGCGGGCCCCCGTCAATTCCTTTGAGTTTCACCGTTGCCGGCGTACTCCCCAGGTGGATTACTTATCGCTTTGGCTTGGTTACTCAGGGCCGAAACCCCGAACAACGAGTAATCATCGTTTACGGCGTGGACTACCAGGGTATCTAATCCTGTTTGATACCCACGCTTTCGTGCATCAGCGTCAGTTATACATTAGTAAGCTGCCTGCGCAATCGGAGTTCTTCGTGATATCTATGCATTTCACCGCTACACCACGAGTTCCGCCTACTTCATCTATACTCAAGTAAACCAGTTTCAACGGCAATTTTAAGGTTGAGCCTCAAACTTTCACCGCTGACTTAATCTACCGCCTACGCACCCTTTAAACCCAATAAATCCGGATAACGCTCGCATCCTCCGTATTACCGCGGCTGCTGGCACGGAGTTAGCCGATGCTTATTCTAAGGGTACTTGCAAGGGGGGATACATCCCCCGTTTTACTCCCCTTAAAAAGAAGTTTACAATCCATAGAACTGTCTTCCTTCACGCGACTTGGCTGGTTCAGGCTCTCGCCCATTGACCAATATTCCTCACTGCTGCCTCCCGTAGGAGTCTGGACCGTGTCTCAGTTCCAGTGTGGGGGATCAACCTCTCAGTTCCCCTATCCATCGTAGGTTTGGTGGGCCGTTACCTCACCAACTGCCTAATGGAACGCATGCCCATCTTCTACCGGATTGCTCCTTTAACAAATATTGCCATGTGGCATCCCTGTGTTATGGGGTATTAATCCGAATTTCTTCGGGCTATCTCCCTGTAGAGGGTAGGTTGCATACGTGTTACTCACCCGTGCGCCGGTCGCCATCAATTGTATTGCTACAATCATGTTGCCCCTCGACTTGCATGTGTTAGGCCTGTCGCTAGCGTTCATCCTGAGCCAGGATCAAACTCTTCTTTGTATGTTCTTTTTTTCTTATACTTTCGCAAGGGTTGGTCCTTCTTTTCTCTTGGCTCCTTCGTTTTTCCTCTTTAAGGTTTATTGACGTTGCTTTGTACTACTCTTTTGTCTTGTCTATCTATTTTTTTATCTCCAGACTGTCAAAGATCGCTTTTTTTCTTTTGCTAACTCTTCTGAACACACCCCTTAAAGGGTACCATTCTCTCGTAGCGGCTGCAAAAGTATGAACTTTTTTATTATACCGCAAATGTTTTGGAAGATTATTAGAAAATAAAATGAAACGTGACTTTTATATTATTTCAATTCGTTTATTTACAGAGCAGTATGGTTTCACAATTTATTTGATGTCTTTTTTATACCGCAAACTATATAATTTGTACTTTTGTCTATTCTATTTATGGTTTATGATTTATTTTATCATTTCTTGGTTAATTATTTTATTCATTTGCACAACTTTCGGTAATATACTCATAGATATTTACGACAAGGTCTGCGATAACAAGGCTTATTATAACATTCTCGACAAGTTAATTTTAGGTATCGGTTTTATATTTATACCGTTGTCTGTTATTTCTTTTTGGTTTCCTTTAAATCATTATGTTCTTTCGGTTTTTTTACTGATTTGTGTTCTATACAATGTGATTTGTAAGAATAAATTTAAAGAAACTTATATCGGTATTTTTCGTAATCTCAGATTACTTGATATAAAGCAGATAATAACTCTTGGATTATCCATATTGACTATTCTGATTGTAATAGTATGGCCATCTTTCCAGTACGATTCAATATATTACCACTGGCAGCAAATAATGTGGAATGAAACATATCCCGTAATACCGGGACTTGCTAATCTTGAAGATCGTTTTGGATTCAATTCCAATTATTTACTGATATCGTCAGTTTTTTCGTTACGTTTCTTGACAGGAAACGGAGTTTATGCCTTACGGTCTCTGATGTTTCTCCTGATGATATTGTGGGTTTTAAACAATGTTTTCAGATCCCGTTACAGTGTTTTGAGCATCCTGTGCCTACTTGGGTTACTTTTCATGTTCATTCTTTGTGCCAATGAATTAAACGACACAAGCACCGATATTATACCTAATCTTTGTATATTTTATATCTTCATAAAAACTGTTCTCCAAAAGGGTTGGTATAAAAAAGCAAATACTGCTAAGCATCTTTTTTACCCGTAGTCCTTATCACATTTAAAGTGTCGGCTGCCTTTATAGTATTATCCTCGATATTACCTTTAATCTACCTGATTAGAAACAAGAGATATAAGCAACTGTCTTTCGTTTTGACAATATGCGTGCTCGTTATCGGGACATGGTTCGCCCGCAACGTGCTCATATCAGGGTATTTGGTTTATCCGTTTTATGAACTGGATATATTCAACGTTGACTGGAAAGTGCCTCATGCTACGGCTCTTTTACAACGATTGTATATAAATGGATGGGCTGACATACGATACTGTACTGTACTGAAAAGTATTGCTTCTGTTTTTAGCGGTTCGATGCCGGGCGGAGTAATAAACAGTATTCAGGTAATTTTAACCGCCTTAATATTTTTATTGACTCTTATATCTCCTCTGATATTTATTGGTGGGGTTTTGATAAAAAAAGAAAAGAAATTCGACGGAATTTTGATTTACTATGTTACCGCCGTCATTTGCCTGATTTTTTGGTATTTCAATGCACCCGATTTCCGTTTTGCCTATTGCTTTATGCTCGGATGTATCATATTGACATTCGGCTATATACTTAAACCCAAAAACAGGAAGAAACCTCAAATAACTAAATACGGCTTTAAATGCGTAATGGCGATAGTATGTGTTATGCTTATCTGGGCTGTCGTTATCAATGTAAAAAACTACAAACAAATAAAGAACTTTGAAGGCAATAAAAATAACGTTGCGTTTTATACAGGATTCTATAAGGTCGATTACCTGACTGATATAAAAAAGCGATACTTAGATAAAATGGAAAGATTTGAGATGAACAACGGCATATCAGTATATATAGCTAATTTGTCCGAGGGTATTTTTGCCTTTGACATAATACCGTCAGCTTATGTCGGCGGAATTCCTTTCGATCATTTCCATAAGGATAAAATTCAGAGCGTAAAGACTATTGAAGCCCGCGGAAACTCTATCAAAGACGGGTTCCGCACAAAAAAAGAATATGCGGATACCATCAACAATAATGTCTCTGTCTACATCCGTGAATATAAAATAGGAGAATTAATGAACAGAAACAGAATCTTCGGTAATATCGGCAAAAAAGAATAAATTTTTATTACTTTTATAGTTCTAAAATCGTAAAATACAAATTTATGAATAAACCACATACATTGATGCACGAGAACATCAAGATGCTTGGCGACTATCTTGGGCAAACCATAAAAGAAGCGGCAGGCGAAAAAATATTTGATCGTGTAGAAACTATCAGGCGTTTATCTAAAGCTTCTCATGAAGGCGACGAGCAATCCCATAAAGAATTAATGACAACTCTCGAAAATCTTTCGGATGAAGAGTTTTTACCTGTTGCCAAAGCTTTCAACCAATTCCTGAATCTGACCAATACGGCGGAACAATACGATACAATATCACCACACGCATTGGGGAAAGATAATCCCATTCATTTCAAAAAAATATATGATCTGTTGAAGGCTAATAATATAAGTGAAGGTGATATTATCAAGGTTATTGAGAATATATCCATTGACTTGGTACTGACAGCACATCCGACCGAGATAAACAGAAGGTCGCTGATTAACAATCTGAACGAAGTTAACGATTGCCTGCAACAATTGGATCATGACGATCTGGCCGATTATCAGAAAGAACAGATAATGAGAAGGCTCAAACAGCTTATCATACAATATTGGTATACTGACGAGATCAGGCAAAACAGACCAACGCCTAACGAAGAGGCAAAATGGGGCTATGATGTGGTTGAGAACAGTTTATGGAAAGCAGCTCCCGCATTTTTGAGAGAACTCAACAAGCAGATGAACGAGACTATCTCCTATATGTTCCCGATAGATGCCCGCCCTATACATTTCTCGTCATGGATGGGAGGAGACAGGGACGGAAACCCGAACGTAACGGCAAAGGTAACGAAAGAAGTACTGCTCCAAAGCAGAAGAAGAGCAGCCGCATTATTCTTGGAAGATATCAAAGTTCTGGTAAAAGAACTGTCAATGGCAAACTGCACTTCCGAATTCCGCAACTATCTCGGCAATTTTGAAGTACAAGAACCTTACAGAGAGTTAATGAAACAACTTCGTTCCCGACTAAAGAAAACTATCAGTTATTTAGACGCACTGGCGGAAGGAGAAAACGCTAAATTAACAGATGACATTCTTATCCACAACGAACAATTGTGGGAACCATTGCATGAATGCTATAAATCGCTGGTAGCGTGCGGTATGCACATGATAGCCAACGATAAACTGCTGGATACGATGAGAAGGCTGAAATGTTTCGGGCTTACGCTGGTTCAAACCGACGTCCGTCAGGAAAGCACCAGACACACCGAAGCTCTTTCAGAGCTTACAAAATACCTCGGACTCGGCGACTATGAAGCATGGTCGGAAGATGAGAAACAGGCATTCCTTATCAAAGAATTGAACTCCAAGCGTCCGTTAGTGCCGTATAGCTGGCAACCAAGCCCCGAAACCAAAGAAGTGTTCGACACGTGCAGGGTGATAGCGGAAACGCCTCAGGGATCTATTCCCGTCTATGTTATATCCATGACGCGAAGTGCATCCGATATACTCGCTGTTTATCTGCTGCTGAAAGAAGTTGAATGTCCTTATATATTGCCTGTTGTTCCGTTATTCGAAACTTTGAACGACCTGAATAACGCCGACACGATAATGAAATCACTTCTCAACATCGGTTGGTACAAAGGCATTATCGAAAACAAACAGATGATTATGATAGGCTATTCGGATTCCGCAAAAGATGCAGGATCGTTAGCCGCAGGATGGGCACAGTACAGAGCACAGGAAGCCTTAATAAAAACATGCCAAGAAGCGGGAGTAACGCTTACGCTTTTCCACGGACGGGGCGGAACAATCGGACGAGGCGGCGGTCCTGCTAAAGTGGCGTTGTTTTCACAACCTCCGGGATCGTTACAGGGCGGTTTGCGCGTAACAGAACAAGGCGAAATGATCCGTTTCAAACTGGGTTTGCCCGACCTTGCCATTCACACGCTGTCTCTCTATGTCGATGCCATAATGGAGGCGAATTTATTACCACCTCCCGCACCAAAGGACGAATGGAGAAAACTCATGGACGAACTGTCCGATATTTCGTGTGAAAAATATCAAAGTCTGGTAAGGCATAATCCCGATTTCATCCCCTATTTTTATCAGGCAACGCCCGAAGCTGAATTAGCGAAACTTCCGCTTGGATCGCGTCCTGCAAAAAGAAAACAAACCGGAGGGGTGGAAAGCCTGAGGGCAATACCGTGGATATTCGGATGGTCACAAAACCGGCTTATGCTTCCGGCATGGTTAGGAGCAGGCGAAGCCTTAGAGCAAGTGATCAAGGAAGGCAAGATGAATTTGCTGGAAACGATGTACAAGGAATGGCCTTTCTTCAACACGAGAATAAGCATGCTCGAAATGGTTTTTGCAAAAGCCGATATCCGCATTTCCCAGTATTACGATGAAAAACTCGTAGAGAAAGATTTGCAATACTTGGGGAAAGATCTCCGCAAAACTTTGGTAGGAGATATTAAAACCGTTCTTGAGATCGCTCACGACAGCAAACTTATGGAAACAATGCCCGGAGTGGCCGAAAATATTGCCATGCGGAACATATATACAAATCCGTTGAATGTTCTTCAGGTCGAGTTATTAGCGAGATGCCGTAAAGACGAAAATCATTCTCCTGTACTCGAACAGGCGTTAATGGTAACAATATCAGGCATTGCCGCAGGAACACGAAATACAGGATGATCCGTAAGATCACCCTGTATTCTCTCATTCAACACATCAATTAGCCAATCCTTTCGCAGTTTCTGCCAAACGGACGAATTCTCTTTTATATCCTTGATCGTCATTGTCAAGCCCTGTTTTTGCAATAGCTAAAACTTTATCATAAGTTGCATCGCCTTTATATTGCGAATCGTACAACAATTGTCCGAACATAGCTACTGCCGACGCAAAGCGGAAGTCTTGCGAAACATCGTTCTTTCCGTTGTCGATAAGTGGAGTTTCCATCAACTTGCTCACGTTTCCGTCAGGTTGTTTATACCTGAGTTTTACGGTCAAAAGCTCGGGAGAATCCGTTAATTTCGGTTTCACAGGTTTCATCTCAGTTTGATATTTCAGAGGATCAACACTTCCAAGCACATTGCTCTTAACCCCTACAGGCACGATTTCGCAGAAAGCCGTTACGGTGTGTCCTGCGCCCATTTCTCCCGCATCTTTTGTGTCATCATTAAAATCTTCCTTATTTAACAACCTTGTTTCGTAACCGATCAGCCTGTAAGCCTGAACTTTTGCGGGATTAAATTCCAGTTGCAGCTTCACGTCTTTAGCAACGGCATACATAGTTGATCCAAACTCGTTTACAAGCACTTTATTGGCTTCCTGCATATTGTCGATATAAGCATGGTTGCCGTTGCCCGCCTGCGCGAGCGTTTGCATCTTGCTGTCTTTATAGTTGCCCATTCCATAACCCAAGATTGAAAGGAATACGCCACTCTGGCGTTCTTTTTCAATCATCTGTTCCAAACCTCTGTCACTGGAAACGCCTACGTTGAAGTCGCCGTCGGTACACAAAATGATACGGTTGTTCCCTCCTTTTATAAAGTTCTTATTCGCTATTTTATACGCAAGTTGAATGCCTGCACCTCCTGCGGTGGATCCTCCTGCGGTAAGATTATCCAGCGCTTCTCTGATCTTCTGTTTATCGCCGCCCGAAGTGGAGGGCAATACCTCACCTGCTGCTCCCGCATATACAACAATGGCTACGCGATCTTCGTCACGAAGATTGTTAACAAGCAGTTTAAGCGAAGATTTCACCAGCTCCAGACGAGTTGCCCCATACATAGAGCCTGACACATCAATCAGAAAAACAAAGTTTGACGCAGGCAGATTGTCCGAGGGTATTTCTTTCGCTTTGATTCCAACGCGTACCAAACGGTTCTGCTGATTCCAAGGGCAAACACCCACTTCTGTCGTGATCCTGACAGGATCGCTGCCCGAAGGTTGGGGGTAGTTGTATGTAAAATAATTTATAAATTCTTCCGTACGGATCGCGTCTTTCGGCGGCAGTTGCCCGCGATTGAGGAATCGTCGCATATTGCTGTAAGAAGCCGCATCGACGTCAACCGAAAAGGTAGAAAGCGGTTCTTCTTTTGCCAGCTTAAATTTGTTTTCTGCGAACGCAGCATATTCTTCGCTTCCCATATTGTCGTAAGGACTCGATTGCTGTACAATCATTTTTGAATCGCTTAGTTCACAAATACTCACCTGTTCCAGACTGTTATATGCAACAACTTCATCTTTTTCGATAACGGGAGCGACATATTTCATTTCAGAGATCGGTTCTTCCACCACAAGTTTTTCCTTTGTCGTCGGTTCGCTGTTGTTTTCCACCGTTTTCGATCTGTTCGTACCACAGGAATACAATAAAATTCCTACTAATAAAGCGGCACTCAATCCGTACATTCTTGCTCTCATAATGTCTACGATTTATAAATAAAACATATTGTAACTTTATTAATAGACATCGTTCAGGTATAAATTCCATAATTGTCTGAAAATATTTTTTTAAAAGAGCCTGTGAGCAGAAAGTATTATTTTAGCAAAAACCTATTTATTTATTACCTTTACAGAGGGTTAAACTTTTTTAACGACAAAATAGGTAATTTGATATTTAACATTTTTATTTTTGTTATCTCAATAAGAAAATTCAAAAAAAATAATACAATAATACTATTCAATTATGGCTCAAGTTGATATTCGAGAACTAAACGAACGGATCGAAAGTAAAAGTGCTTTTGTTAACATGCTTACGATGGGGATGGACAAAGTCATCGTGGGACAGAAACATCTTGTCGAATCTCTTTTGATAGGGCTTTTGTCTGACGGGCACATTCTGCTGGAAGGCGTTCCGGGGCTGGCAAAAACGCTTGCTATCAAAACGCTTGCCTCTCTTATAGACGCAAAGTACAACCGTATCCAGTTTACTCCCGACCTGCTCCCCGCCGACGTGATCGGAACAATGATATACAGCCCGAGAAAAGAAGAGTTTATTGTCAAACACGGACCTGTTTTCTCCAACTTTGTTCTGGCGGACGAAATAAACAGAGCCCCTGCCAAAGTGCAAAGTGCATTGCTCGAAGCCATGCAGGAAAGACAGGTAACCATCGGGGAAAAAACATACAAACTACCCTACCCTTTCCTCGTTATGGCAACCCAAAACCCGATCGAACAGGAAGGCACGTATCCGCTGCCTGAAGCACAGGTAGACCGATTTATGCTGAAGGTGGTTATCAATTATCCGAAAAAAGACGAGGAACAACTGATCCTGAGACAAAACATCTCGGACGGGTACGAAATACTGAAACCCGTAATGAAAGCGGACGAAATCATCGAAGCGCGCAAAGTCGTGAAAGACGTGTATCTTGACGAGAAAATAGAAAAATACATCGTAGACATCGTGTTTGCAACACGTTATCCTGCCGATAACGGACTTTCTTCCCTAAAGGGAATGATAGGATTCGGAGCATCGCCTCGTGCGTCGATCAACCTTGCGTTGGCTGCAAGAGCTTTTGCCTTCATAAAAAGAAGAGGATATGTTATCCCAGAGGATGTACGTGCCGTGAGCCACGACGTACTGCGTCACCGTATCGGGCTTACTTACGAAGCGGAAGCAAACAACACGTCGTCGGACGAAATTATCAGCGAAATTCTGAACAAGATAGAAGTACCTTGATAAAACCGAACAACAAAATATTGAAAATCGTCTTTTTCGAATCTTATTCTGACTATTATAATAACGTATGGAAACAAGCGAACTGCTAAAAAAAGTACGACACATCGAAATAAAAAGCAGAGGGTTATCTCAAAACATATTTGCGGGAGAATATCATTCCGCATTTAAAGGGAGAGGTATGGCTTTTTCCGAAGTCAGGGAATACCAATACGGAGACGATGTCCGCGACATAGACTGGAACGTTACGGCAAGATACAACCGCCCGTATATCAAGATATTCGAAGAAGAACGCGAACTGACAGTCATGCTGTTGGTTGACGTTTCGGGCAGTCTCGATTTCGGGACAACCGATTCGACGAAACGGGATATGGTTACGGAAATAGCCGCAACGCTGGCATTTTCCGCTATCCAGAACAATGACAAGATCGGCGTAATCTTTTTCTCGGACAAAATAGAGAAATTCATTCCTCCTAAAAAAGGAAGAAAACATATTCTGTATATCATCCGCGAACTGATCGATTTTAAACCTCAGAGTTCACAAACCGATCTGGCTATGGCATTGCGTTATCTGACAAATGCCCTGAAAAAGAAATGTACGGCATTCCTTATTTCCGACTTTATCGACGTTTATGACTATGAGAATGCTCTTACCATCGCCAATCGCAAACACGACATCATAGCGATGCAGATCTATGATCCGCTCGAAGTGGAACTTCCGTCTGTCGGGCTGTTGAAACTCAAAGATGCCGAAACCAACGAAGACATATGGATAGACACTTCTTCGCACAGGACACGAAATATGCATAACGACTGGTTCAGCAAGCTCGAATACTACAAAGAGAAAGCATTCAACAACAGTCGGGTGGACAACATATCCATCAGAACGGACGAGGATTATGTGAAAGCACTTTTAACCCTTTTCAAACAAAGGAATTAGAGCAATTTATGAAGGATACGAAAAAACATATATTATTTTGTTTTCTGGCGGTAATGTTAAGCGTTACGGTGCAGGCGCAAAAAGCATCCGTAAGAGCAACCATACAGCCTCCCGAAATACTGATAGGAGAACAAGCCGTTATCAACCTTGAAGTCGTTACACCCAAAGGCGATAACATACTGTTCCCCGTATTTAAAGATACGCTTGTAAGCGGAATCGAGGTCTTGCACATGCTGCCTGCCGATACGACGATTGCGCACGAAGTAATGACGATCAATCAGAAATATGTGGTTACGTCTTTCGATTCGGCTCTCTATCATGTTCCGTACATACCCGTAGTGGCAAATAACGATACGATAAAATCAAACGATTTCGGACTAAAGGTCAGCAGCTTGCCGCTTTCGCCACAGGTTTTGTCTTATCTGGATCAGATGAAAACCGGACAAACGGATTCGATAGACTTCGAGCAACTACAACTTGCCGACATCAAGCCGATACAGGAAGTCCCTTTCGTATGGCAGGACTATCTGGCGTATCTGTGGATCGTACTTCTGATTCTGCTTATACTTATATTGATCGGGTTGGGGCTCTACTTCGTTTTACGAAAGAAAAACAAAGGATACTTCTTCAAACCCGAAGTTGTACTTCCGCCCCATGTCGTGGCAATAAAAGCTTTGGATAAGATAAAGGCCGAAAAAGCTTGGCAGCACGGACAGGAGAAGAAATTTTATACAGAATTGACAGATGTTTTAAGAGAATATATCGAAAAACGGTTCCTTATAAATTCATTCGAAAAAACCTCGGACGAAATTATAAGTTCGCTGAAAATGCAACTCGAAACAGATACTCCTTTGGAGAATCTGCAACAAATACTGAAACTGTCCGACTTGGTAAAATTTGCCAAATACAAACCGTTGCCGAATGAGAACGACCTGACATTGGTAAACGCATACCTGTTTGTAAACCAGACAAAGATAGAGCCGCCTGTTAACGAAAATGACGGGGAAAACAACAACGGAAAAGAAAACGAAATAAAGCCCGAACAACCAACGGATAGCGTAACAACTGAAAGCGAAGCAGCCAAAAGCTAAAAACAGACGAAATGGAATTTGCGAACCCTAAATATTTATTTTTACTCATATTACTGATCCCTCTTGTAGTTTGGTATATCCTTAAACTAAGGAAAACGCAAGCCACGTTCAAAATATCGTCCGTATCCGCATATAAAGGAAAAGGATCGTCGCTGAAAGTTTACTTGCGTCACCTGCCTTTCGTGCTGAGGACTTTAGCCATTGCATTCATTATAATTGCTCTGGCACGTCCGCAAAACATAAACTCATGGGACGAAACCGAAACAGAAGGGATCGAAATAATGATGGCGCTCGATGTTTCGGGGACAATGCTCGCACAGGATCTGAAACCCGATCGTCTCGAAGCCGCAAAAAAAGTAGCTGCCGAGTTTATCACAGACCGGGAAAAAGATAATATAGGACTGGTTGTATTTGCAGGCGAAAGTTTCACACAATGCCCTTTGACAACCGATCACGGAGTGTTGTTGAACCTTCTGCATGAAGTGAAATACGGAATGATAGAGGACGGAACCGCAATAGGGCTGGGATTGGCAAACGCAGTGAACAGGCTGAAAGACAGTCAGGCAAAATCACGCGTGGTCATCCTTCTGACCGACGGTTCCAACAATCGCGGACAGATAGCGCCTCTCACGGCAGCCGAACTCGCAAAATCGTTCGGAATAAGGGTTTATACAATCGGAGTAGGATCGAGAGGAATGGCTCCGACACCCGTAATGACGCCTTTCGGCGAACGTATAATGAACATTCCTGTCGAGATAGACGAACGCACATTGACAGAAATAGCATCCCTGACAGGCGCGAAATATTTCAGGGCGACTGACAACAACAGTCTGGTGGAAATCTATTCCGAGATAGACGCAATGGAAAAAACGCTTATACGCACAAGCACCGTGACAAAGAAACAGGAACTTTATCTGCCGTTCGCATTATTTGCATTGGGGCTGGTTCTTGTAGAGCTTGTTCTTAGAAGGACATGGTTAAGAAATATTCCGTAAACAAAAAAGAAAATTAAGAATAAGATATGTTTCGATTCGGAAATCCAGAATATTTATATTTACTCATCATCCTGCCTTTCTTGGTAGCAGGGTTTATCCTGCTTAACATAAAAAAGAAAAAGGATGTGGAAAAATTAGGGAAGCTTTCCACCATAAAAAGGCTCATGCCCGAACTGTCGTTGAAGCGTTCTTATCTGAAATTCTGGCTGACATTCGCAATCATAACGTTAGGAATTATTGTCGTAGCGCGTCCGCAATTCGGCACGAAAGTCGAAAAAGTGGAACGGAAAGGAATTGAACTGGTTATCGCCATAGACGTTTCCAACTCGATGCTTGCGCGTGATGTCACACCCGACAGGCTTTCGAGAGCGAAACAAATACTGACGCGAATAATAGACGAGCGGCGAAATGATAAAGTCGCAATCGTAGTTTTCGCAGGCGAAGCCTACGTGCAGTTGCCTATGACGGCAGACAACCAGTCAGCCAAACTTTTTCTGGAAACGATCAACACCAATCTTATTCCCGTGCAGGGAACTGCGATAGGCAGTGCCATTAATATAGGCATGAACAGCTTTACGAGCGACAAAGACATAGACAAAGCCATGATTATAATCACCGACGGTGAAGATCACGACAGCAATGCCATTGAAATGGCGAAAAGGGCAGCCGAACACGGTATCCAGATAAACGTTGTCGGGATAGGATCTCCGACAGGCGCGCCTGTCCCCGTATCCGAAAACAGCAGCGAGCCCAAAAGAGATAATGAGGGCAAAGTGGTTGTATCAAAACTGAACGTACAGATATGTAACGACATTGCCGCAGCAGGACAAGGATTGTACGTTTTAGCGGATAACTCGAACAATGCGCTGAAAAGCTTACAGGCTGAACTCGACAAATTGCAAAAAAAGAATTACGAAGGAGTCGCATATTCCGAATATGACGAGAAATATCAGATATTCGCATGGGCAATGCTTATACTGCTCTTCTTGGAAGTGTGCATCTTCGATAAGAAAAACAGGATATTCAGAAACATCAGGATATTTAAATAATATTACTGTGCATGAAACAGATACTATTTATTATAACATTCACAATATTTGCCACATCGGGCATCTTTGCGCAAAAAGTTGTCAGAGATTCTATCCGTACAGGAAATAAGGCGTATAGCGAGCAACGTTATCACGAAGCCGAAAGCAATTACAAATCGGCTATAAACCAGAACCCTGCATCGAAAGAAGCCTCATACAACCTTGCGAACACTTACTACAAACAAAGCAGATGGGATGATGCACTGAAAGAGTATCAGCACTATCTTACGCTTGAAACCGACAATACGGATAAAATGTCGTCCGCGTGGCATAATATAGGCAATACGATGTTGAAGAAAAAAGACCTGAAGCAGTCTATGGAAGCCTATAAAAATGCTTTGAGGCTGAATCCTGCCGACGAACAAAGCAGATATAACCTTGCAGTTGTCCAGAAAATAATAAAAGACAAAGAAGACAATAAAAATCAGGATCAACAGCAACAGCAACAGCAAAACCAACAACAGCAACAAGATCAGAACCAGCAACAACAGCAGCAGCAAAATAAACCACAAGAGAAAAAGCCCGAAGAACAAGACAATCAGCAGATGTCGAGGGATAACGTCAATCAAATCCTACAGGCAATAGAGCAAGACGAAAAAGAAACTCAGGAGAAAGTACAGCAAATGAAAGCTGCGGAGAAGAAGCAACAGAATGAAAATAACAGAAGACAAAATAAAGACTGGTAGATATTCGTTTTAACAAGAGACAGACAAGACAAGCAATGCAAAAACTATTGTTTTTAATATCATATATTCTTCTAAGTATCGGTTTGGCAACGGCTCAGAACACATCTTTCGAAGCCAGTGCCCCGCCTGCCGTGGTAAAAGGGGAACAATTCAGGTTGACATATACGTTGAGAAACGGGGACGGAAAAAATCTTCAACCACCAAAAGAAATTAAAGGATTTGACATCCTTTACGGACCTGCATTGGCGCAAAGCCAGAACACGCATATTATCAACGGAAAGGTATCCTCCGAATCTGCCGAAGCCTATACATTCACGCTCATGGCAAACGAAGAGGGCAATTTCAGAATCCCTGCCGCCACCATTCAATCTGACGGAAAAACTTATACGTCGAATACGCTGAACATAAAAGTTCTGCCGCCCGACAAGAGCAGCCAGAGCCAACAGGGTTCTACGCAAAGCGGAGCAACCTCCCCGACGGGGACGGTGTCAGCCAATGAGGCTTTTATCCGTCCCATTATATCGAAAACAAAAGTATTCGAGCAGGAAGCTCTGATGATAACCTTCCGATTCTATTCGGTTTACGATATACGCGACATAGGGAAAATAGAGTTCCCCGAGTTTGAGGGATTTATTGTCGAGGATATGGATATCCCTTCAAACATACAATTGACAATGGAAAACTATAAAGGAAGGAACTACTTTGTCGGCGATTTAAAGAAATCTATACTTTTTCCGCAGCGATCGGGAAAAATTACCATTCCTTCGGGAAAAATAGAAATGCTCTTTTCTGTGCCTACAGGACGCAAAATACGATCATTTTTCGGGACACAGGAAATGAGATCGGATGTAAGGAAAGTTCTGGTATCCAGCCCTGTAAACATAGATGTATCACCGCTTCCGACAGGAAAGCCCGACAGTTATTCCAATGCCGTCGGAACGTTCTCGATGAGTTCGAAAATATCCGACACGAAAATAACTGCCAACGATGCCATAACCATAACCTTGAATATAACGGGGACAGGTAACCTGAAACTTATAAAAAATCCGACATTCGAGTTTCCGAAAGACTTTGAGGTTTACGATCCTAAAGTGAACAACAATACGCGAATAACCGAAAGCGGACTGACGGGCTCGCGGACAATCGAGTATTTATTTATTCCGCGGCATCAGGGACAATATACCATACCGCCTGCGTCGTTCTCGTATTTCGATCCTAAATCCAATTCGTACAAAACGCTAAAAACACCTGAGTATAAGCTGGAAGTAGCGAAAGATCCGAATGCAAAAAACAATACGGGCGTCAGCTACACGAATCAGAACGAAGTTCAAGCCATACAGGATATACGTTTTCTAAAAACAGGTGATATTCACTTCGTGAAGGAGAACAAGTTCTTGTGGGGTTCGATCGGTTATATACTATGGTATCTGGTTCCGATATTGTTGTTTGTTGCGGCACTAATGATCTATAACAACAACAGGAAGCAAAACGCCAACATCACTCTGCTGAAAACAAAACGAGCCAATAAAGTGGCTATAAAACGTCTTAAAACCGCCGAAAGCTACCTCAACCTGCACAACAAAGAAAAGTTCTATGAGGAAGTGTTGCGTGCCATCTGGGGTTATCTGAGCGATAAGCTTACTATCCCTGTCGCCGATCTGAACAGGGAAAATATCGAACATGAATTGAATAAATATGGAGTGTCGGAAGAACTGACATCTACATTTATTTCGATACTGGACACCTGCGAATTCGCGCGTTATGCACCTGCCGAGTCGGACGAAGCAATGGATAAGATTTACAACCAAACCGTGAACGCAATAAGCGGTATGGAGAATACGGCTAAAAAGAAGAAATAGACATTTACACTTTATTTCATCTATATTGAAGATTAAGAAAATGACAATGTTGAAAAAAATATTTTTTTGCTTTACATTTCTGGTTCTACTGATCGGGAGCACCGTTGCTCAAAACAATCAGGAGGAAGCCGTAAAGGCTTATCAGGACGGAGATTTTGAAAAGGCAATCGGTTTGTATGAAAACGAATTGAAAATACAGAAAGAAAAAGGATACGAATCCGCCGATTTATATTACAATTTAGGGAACGCTTATTTTCGTGACAATGAGGTGGCAAAAGCTATTTTAAATTACGAAAGGGCAGCGCTTATCAACCCGGGAGATCGGGACATAAGGCACAATCTGGATTTTGCAAGGACAAAAACAGAGGATAAAATAATCAGCGTCGACACTTTCTTCCTGCAATCGTGGTTTGATTCGGTTCAGAACCTGCAAAGCTCGAATACTTGGGCAAAGCTTTCGATTACGTTTTTTATTTTACTCGTTGCGGCTCTCTGCGTGTTCTTTTTCGTCCCTAAACTGTTCGTAAAAAAAGTATCTTTTTATGCGGGCATCGTTCTGCTGGTACTGGTAATTTTTACCAATATTTTTTCATATCGCCAGAAAAGTAAGATACTAAACAGGGATACAGCCATTATCATGCCGGGATCGGTTTCCGTAAAAAACTCGCCTGACAATAACAGCAAGGAACTTTTCATACTGCATGCAGGAACTAAAGTGAAAATAAACAAACAGGACGGGAATTGGATGGAAATAGAAATAGCGAACGGAAACGTAGGATGGACTACCAAAGATAAACTGGAGATAATATGATAGTTGATGATGACGGCTTGGATTTAGACGATCTGCCCGAATTGGCACTTCCGTACGAACGCAACACCTTTCTGTGGCTTAATAATCATCACTCCGACTTCTGGGATGTGTTTATGATGATTTATTCGGGTAAATTGCTGTGGGTTCCGTTATGCGCTGTTTTGCTCTTTGTCATCTTCTATAAATCGAAATGGCAAAACGCCGTCCTTTTCTTATTGTGTTTCATACTTTTAGCCACTTTGTGCGATCAGATATCGGCAAGTCTGGTTAAGCCATTCTTTTCCCGCTTACGCCCCACGCATCACCCCGATTTTATGTACCATGTGCTCATAGTCGACGATTACAGGGGCGGACGCTACGGATTCATATCCTCCCATGCCTGCAACGGATTCGGAGTAACGACTTTTATAGCCCTTGTCTTCAAACAAAGGAGGCTTACGGTCGCACTGATAGCATGGGCATTGTTAAGCTGCTATTCGAGAATATATTTAGGCGTACATTTTATAACCGATATTCTGGGAGGAATCTTTCTGGGAACTCTTATCGGATTTCTGATATATTTACTGTTTCAGTACTGTAGAGTCAAAATATTAAAGACGCCATTGCCTGATATGAAAAAACCTTTGTACACTCGAAGGCATGCAAACATATTGATCGCCACACTGGGACTTACGGTCTTATTTAACATTATATTTAGTTTATTTTCCATTTATCTGTATAAATAATTTGGCTCTATCAAAAGTTTTTTGTTAACTTTAGACATCTTGATTTTATTAACCTTATAAAATATAATCATCATGACGAAAACTATAACATTTACAGAGCTTCGTAAGATTAAGGATAGTTTACCTGATGGAAGTATGCAAAAAATTGCAAACGAGTTGAATATTTCGGTCGAAACCGTGCGAAATTATTTTGGCGGACGGAATTATGAAAAAGGCGAAAGCTGCGGAATACACATTGAACCCGGTCCTCAAGGCGGATGTGTTTCGATTGATGATACTACAATATTGGATATGGCTCTGGATATGATAGAAAAGAACAAATAACAAATTAATATATTATGGAAGGAAAATTGGTTACATTGGCAATCCATACACCGGAAAAAGCAAAGATACTTAAATCCGTGCTCGAAAGCGAAGGAATAGGAGTATCTATCGAGGTTGTCAACAACGATCATCCAAATTCCTCGCCCGGTGTACGCGTAAGGATAAAAGAAAGCGATTTGCCAAAGGCATTGAGCGTTGTGGAAAACAGGCATCTTTTCAGTTACGATGAACCTGAAACTTATCGGACGGATGACGGAAGAAAAAGAATACTTGTCCCTGTCGATTTTTCGGACTACTCATTAAAAGCCTGCAAGATAGCCTTTAATACGGCAAAAGAAATAAACGCAAAAGTGAAAATTCTGCACGTCTATTTCAATCCTTATTACCCGACGGCATTACCGATGTCGGAAGTGTTTGCGTATCAAGCCAAGGAAGAGGGTTCTTTCCAGAATATCATAGACAAAGTAAGAGCCGACATAAAGAAATTATGTAACATTATTGACGAAAAAATCGTGTCGGGAGATTTTCCCGCCGTCAATTATTCTTACGTATTGCGTGAAGGTTTACCAGAGGAAGAAATAGTTGCTTTCGCCAAAGAATACAAACCGTCCATCATCGTAATGGGGACACGTGGAAAAGATCAGAAAGACGTGGATTTGATCGGTAGCGTTACGGCAGAAGTGATAGAAATGACTCAGATCCCTGTTCTGGCAATTCCTGAAAACACTCATTTCAGCGACATACAACAGGTAAAAAACGTGGCGTTTCTGACGAACTTCAGTCAAAGGGACTTAAAATCTTTCGATAATATGCTCAGATTCCTTAGCAATTATGAAATAAAAGTACACCTTGTCCATTTCGCAAACAAGAAAAAGGACAAGTGGGACGAGATAAAAATGGAAGGAATAAAAGCATACTTCAAAAAGAAATATCCCGAAATAGATACCGATTATATATTGATCGAAAGCTACGACTTTATCAAAGAAGTGGACGCTTACGTCAAAAAGTTCAACATAGACATATTGGCTCTGACTACGGCGAAACGGAATATATTCTCGCGTATGTTCATGCCGAGCGTATCAAGGAAAATGCTGTTCTACTCCGACACGCCGATTCTGGTATTGAGGGGATAACAACAAGCTAATCAAAAATCAATATAATCTATCCGCATCTTCTCACAAAAGGGCGGATAGATTTGTGTTATAGACATAGTAATAACAATAAATATATTTTTAAATGAAAAAAAACGGTTTTAATGGCTATGGCAGGAATGTCGCTTATATTTAGCAGTTGCGGAGGCGGAGACAAAAAAAACAGCCGAGCAGAAAAACGGCGAATTCGTCTACGAAGTTGACGAATTTGCAGATCTTCAGATTCTTCGTTACAAAGTACCTGAATTTGAATCATTGAGTTTACAGCAGAAGGAATTGATATACTATCTTTCTCAGGCTGCGATAGAAGGTCGAGATATTCTTTTCGATCAGAACGGACGATACAATCTGGCTATTCGCCGTACACTTGAAGCGATCTACGAAAACTATAAAGGAGATAAAACATCGAACGACTACAAAGAGTTTGAGGTTTACCTGAAAAGAGTCTGGTTCTCGAACGGTATACACCACCATTACGGTGAAGAAAAATTCCTGCCTGCCTTTTCACAGGAATTCTTCAAAGAGCAGGTAAAAGCCCTGCCTGCTCAAAAAGTTCCCGTAAAACCGAATCAAACGGTAGACGAATTTATAGCAGAAGTAACGCCCGTCATGTTCGATCCGAAGGTAATGCCTAAGAAAGTGAATCAGGCTGACGGCGTCGATCTGATCGCGACATCTGCTAACAACTACTACGGCGAAGGCGTAACTCAAAAAGAAGTTGAAGACTTCTACGCTAAAATGAAAGATCCGAAAGATCAGACTCCTATTTCATACGGACTGAACAGCCGACTGGTAAAAGAGGACGGGAAGCTTGTAGAAAAGGTATGGAAAGTAGGCGGACTCTACTCTCCTGCTATCGAACGCATCATCGGATGGCTACAAAAAGCCGATGCAGTAGCGGAGAACGACGCTCAAAAGAAAGTGATACAAACGCTTATCTCGTATTATCAGACAGGCGATCTGAAAACTTTTGACAATTACGCAATCGCATGGGTACAGGACACATTGTCAAGAGTGGACTTTGTCAACGGATTCACCGAAAGTTACGGTGATCCTCTGGGAATGAAAGCCAGCTGGGAATCAATTGTGAATTTCAAAAACCAAGAGGCTACAAAACGGACTGAAATCATCAGTGCAAACGCGCAATGGTTTGAAGACAACTCGCCTGTTGAAAAACGTTTCAAGAAAGAAAAGGTAAAAGGCATCACGGCAAAGGTTATCACGGTTGCACAATTGGGCGGCGACTGCTACCCTCCCACTCCTATCGGGATCAACCTGCCAAACTCTAACTGGATACGTAAAGACTACGGATCGAAATCGGTTACGATCGAAAACATAATGGAGGCTTACGATAAGGCAGCCGAACATTCGGGCTTTGGGGATGAATTCATCTGGTCGCAGACAGAAAAAGACCTGATCCACAAATACGGTTTCATTACGGACGTATTGCATACGGATTTACACGAAATATTGGGACACGGTTCGGGACAATTGCTTCCGGGAGTCGATCCCGACGCTTTGAAAGCGTACGGCTCGACAATTGAAGAAGCTCGTGCCGATTTGTTCGGATTGTACTACATAGCCGATCCGAAACTTGTCGAATTAAAAATTATTCCTGACGCGGAAGCTTATAAAGCTGAATATTACCGCTTTATGATGAACGGACTGATGACACAGCTTACACGCATAGATGCAGGTAAGAACATCGAAGAAGCGCATATGCGTAACCGTCAGCTGATCGCAATGTGGGTTTACGAGAAAGGAAAAGCCGAGAATGTTGTCGAATACAAACAACGAGACGGAAAAACTTATGTCGTTATCAACGATTACGACAAACTACGCAACCTGTTCGGACAATTATTGGCGGAAATTCAACGCGTAAAATCTGAAGGCGATTTCCAAGGAGCTAAGAATCTTGTTGAGAACTACGGCGTAAAGGTTGATCCGAAACTTCATACCGAAGTAATAGACCGTTACAAGAAACTGAATCTGAAAGCTTACAAAGGTTTTGTGAACCCGGCGTTTGACGTCGTAAAAGATAAAGACGGTAAGATAACCGATATTAAGCTGTTGTTCAATGAAGGATATGCCGAACAAATGATGAGATATTCCAAAGATTTCTCTTCACTTCCGACTTACAATTAATAACAAATTATTCATAAAAAAAGGAATAGTTAAATACTATTCCTTTTTTTATTTTATAACTGATCAAATTTCTATTTGAAAGAAATTTTATTCCATGTAAACACTTTCGGCTGATTGGTAAAATAAGGTTCAAACTTTTTCCAATCATCGGCAGACAAAGAGTTTTTAATATCATAGTAAACGCTTGCAGTATAATCATCGGCGCTCAGTTCGATCTTAAACGGATTTATTATCAATGCCGCATAAGCATTTGCAAAATCTTCATCCTCCCTGTCAGCATCGGGCTTTATAAACCATTCCTTGTCGGGAACGGGAAACAGACTTATATCATCCAGAAGAACCCAATCGGTAGAATAAAAATTGATATAACTGTCGCAGGCTTTACCGCATACGGTTTTCACGACACATATAATCTTTGTATTGTTAACCAACGGAAGTAGTTTGATCTGCATGGTTCCTGCCTTGGAAGTCTGCAGTTTTATATAATCGTCCGAAATTCCCAGACGTTTAATCTCACTTCTAAGTGCTGTCATAACAGCAACCGAGTCATTATTTTCGGTAGGAGCAGCGATAAGTTTGTCTTTACCTTCGGCATCAAGCCCAAGCAATATATCGTCGGGCATCGACAAAAAAACGGAAGTTACGTCTTGTGCATGCAGACAGAAAGCAGGAATTATAAATAAAAATAATAGGAATATTTTTTTCATAAAAATTATTTGAAAACGTTTCGGATTCAAATATAGAAAAAACATTCCTATTATAAGAAAGTAAAAATCCGAAGCTTATTTCTTCAGGAATTTTGTTTTATATGCTTTACTGTCCGTAGAGAGTACGTTCAAGACATAAACTCCTGTCGGAACAGAAGACAAATCTATTGTATTGGCATCTGTTCTGGCAACGTTATAAACCTTACCGTCAATAGAGTATATATCGGCGGATTGTACTTTATCGGCTGCTAAAGCAATGTATTCAGGATATATACGGAACAGATCGGAAGCAACATTTGCCTCTATCGACGATCCGTTTGCCTCAGCAACAACTACATTATCTATCAATATATTAGCGTCATTAGTCGAACGGAAGAAAATATAGAACTTTGGTTGTTTATCCTCTGTACTTGTATAGCTGAATTCAACTTTTTTCCATACATCCAGAGTAAAGTCAGTTATATCCGTTGCAACCAAGTCTTCGGGGAAAACTCCTTCAAACGACTGTAATGAAGAATAAAATGAAGAAATATCACCTTTTATTATTTTATAATAGAAACTACAGGAATAAGATTTGCCGGCTTTCAAATTGAATGCATCAGAAGTTATATAGCTCATATAATATCCAAAATCATCCGCTTCCATATTCGCGCTGTAAGAGCCACTCTGAGCATCAGTAGATTTTGCTACATCTGCAGAAATATAACGGCTCCAGCTTTTAGGATTTCCCGACATAAAATCCCATTCTTCAAAATCACCGTTTAAAACCAGATTCGTTTGGGCAGATGCTGATAACAATACACCAAGCATCAAGAAAGAAAGTAAAATTTTTCTCATAAAATTTTAATTAGATTAGTTTTGTAAAATTCTCGTTGTCAGAATTACACATTCCAACATTTAGCGGCACAAAGGTAGCACTTTCTCTAAAAACCACAAATAAAAAAGCAATATCCCTGTAAACCGGACATTGCTTTTAAACGTTAAATGACTGATAATTACTCCTCTCCGTAAGCTTCTTCATAATCCTCGACAGAGCGTCGGATCACCTCGTGGGCTACCTCCGCATCATACACATGCGTGAGAAGGCATTTGCGTTCAGGATCGCCCGGAATATCTTTGTAAGTAGTAAAATAATGTTTCAGGCGTTCAATCACTAAAAACGGCACGTCATAAATATCTTTATATGATCCGTAAATGGCATCGTTGTGCAAAACGCCTATCAGCTTATCGTCCGCCTGTCCGTGGTCGATCAGACGGAAACCGCCGATAGGACGGACATGCACGATAAGATCGCCGTGCGTAATATCTTTTTCCGTCAGTACGCAAATATCTACAGGGTCACCGTCGCCGACGATGTCGTGCCTGTCCAGACGCATATTGCTCAGCTCCGCTACGCGAGGTCCGCTGTAAGTTCGGGGAAGAAACCCGTAGAGGGCAGGAATAATGTTGGAATATTTTTGCGGACGGTCTATGCTTAAATAGCCCGTTTCCTTGTCCACTTCATATTTAACAGTATCGGTAGGCACTATTTCGATAAAGGCGGTAACTATATCGGGTGCGTTTTCTCCCAGATTGATCCCGTGCCAAGGGTGGGCTTTATATCTTCTGTTCATTGTTTGTCGTTAAAGTTGATAATTTTAAATCAAAGGTATATAGTATAAAATTAAAAATCAACCTAAAGCCGGATATAATGCCTATAAATAAAATCAAACAGAAGCATCTTTCAATATTTTCCTCAAGTCTTTCACGCCCTCGGAAGCTCCTTTCTGAATATGATTAATCCCCGTCCGATACGCTTTAACTTCTTTAGGATCTATAAGATAAACGGGGACGCCGGAGGGCACGTAACCCACCAAGCCTGCGGCAGGATATACGTTCAGAGAAGTCCCGATTATAACAAACACGTCCGCATTCTTTGTTATTTCAATAGCATCGCTTAGTAACGGAACAGCCTCCCCAAACCAAACGATAAAAGGACGCAACTGACATCCGTCTTCGGCTTTATCTCCTATTTTTATATCAATATTGTCCGACGACAGGGTATAAATCAGATTCGGATTTCCTGTCGATTGTACTTTCATCAGTTCACCGTGCAAATGAAGAACTTTTTTACTGCCTGCCCTTTCGTGCAGGTTATCCACATTCTGCGTAATGACGGACACGTCAAAGTCTTTCTGCATTTCGGCTATGCCAATATGTCCTGCATTCGGTTCGGCATTCAGAGATTCCCGCCTCCGTTTATTATAAAAATCCAATACTAACTTCGGGTTTCGCTGAAATCCCTCCGGCGTTGCGACGTCCTCCACATTATACTGATCCCACAAACCGCCCGAATCGCGGAAAGTTGCGATTCCGCTTTCGGCGCTCATGCCTGCCCCGGTTAGTACAACAATATGTTTTTTCATCAATCAGATCATTTTTTATAACATTTAACAAATTGATAAACAAATATATCCATTTTATCAGAGAAAAGATAGTGATAATAATGTTAAATGAATTATTTTTGCGGTGTATTAAAAAAATATCAGATTAAAATATAAATATGGATAAAATTAGTTATGCACTTGGGTTAAGCATTGGAAACAATTTTTTGAGTTCAGGAATCAAAAAACTGGATATAAACGACTTTTCGAAAGGGCTGAACGATGTTCTGAACGACGTTACGCTTTCGATGACATACGATGAAGCTAAACAAGTGATAAACGACTTTTTTGTAAAACTACAGGAAGAAAAACTCGAAATAAACAAAAAAGCAGGAAAAGAATTTCTTGAAATAAACAAAAACAAAGCAGGCGTAGTCACACTTCCCGACGGGCTGCAATATATGATTTTGAAGAAAGGCGACGGAGCTGTTCCAAAACTTACCGATCAGGTAACGGTTCACTATCAGGGAACGCTTATCGACGGAACCATATTCGACAACAGCATCCAGCGTGGAACTCCCGCGACTTTCGGCGTCAATCAGGTTATAAAAGGCTGGACAGAAGCCTTGCAACTGATGCCCGTAGGATCGAAATGGAGGCTTTTCATCCCGTCCGATCTGGCTTACGGCGAATCGGGCGCAGGACAACACATCGAACCAAACTCTACGCTGATATTCGATGTGGAACTTTTAGACATTGCATAAAAAAGATCGTAAACTAAATAAAAAAAGAATAATATGAAAAAAGCGAAATTTCTTGCACTTGGTGCAATAGCTGCTTTGGCAGTATCGTGTAACGGAGGGGGCAATATTGAGACAAATGTGCCATTAACATCAGAAAACGACACATTGGCGTATGCTTACGGCGTCGAACTTGCCGACAAAGGGTTGACACAATATTTATCTCAATTGGGAGTATTGCAGGATACTGCTCAATACCGTTTCAACTACAACCTTCAGGTTATCGGTGCTGAAAAGGACTCTTTAAAGAAACTGGAATTGCAGAAAGCTCTTCCTGCAAAACTCGACTCTATAAACAAAGCTAACAAGACGAACCTTTCGGATTTCCTTTCGGGACTGAATGAAAGCTTTAATTCCGCCGAAAGTAAAAAGGCTTATTTAAGCGGCGTGGAAATAGGCAATCAGTTGAAAATGATGTCTAAAAACATGAGCAAGCAAATCTACGGAGAAGACAGCAAGGAAGAACTCAACAAAAAAGCGATGTTGGCAGGACTTGTTACTTATCTGCAAAAGGGTGAGCCTGTTGTACAAAACGCGGGTTTTGTAGTTGAATCCAAAATGCAAAAAATACAGGAAGAAAACATGAAAAAACAATATGCAGGTAATATCGAAGCAGGAGAAAAATTCTTAGCCGAAAATAAGGCAAAAGAAGGAGTAGTTACTCTTCCGAGCGGATTGCAGTATAAAGTAATCAAAGAAGGAAAAGGCGAAAAACCAAAAGCTACCGATCGCGTGAAAGTAAACTATCACGGAACCTTACTTGACGGAACTGTATTCGACAGTTCGGTACAAAGAGGCGAACCTGCCGTTTTCGGTGTCAACCAAGTTATCAGCGGATGGACAGAAGCATTACAGCTAATGCCCGTAGGATCGAAATGGGAGGTTTATATTCCTTACAACCTTGCATACGGATCAAGGGCAGCGGGAAGCATCCAGCCATTTTCTACACTTATCTTCGAAGTAGAGCTTTTGAGTATCGAAAAGTAAACAAATTTAATATTTGAATACAAAAAAGACAGATTTTGCAGTTTTGCAAAATCTGTCTTTTTGCTATTTAAACAAGCATTATTTTTATAAATAAAATGCTAATAATAAAAATAAATGATTATTTTTGAAGAAAAATAAAACAAAAATAATAATAATCACATATCATGGAGAAAATAGATAAACTTGACAAGAAGATTCTTGAAATAATCTCTCAAAATGCCAGAATACCCTTCAAAGATGTAGCCTTGGAATGTGGAGTATCCAGAGCCGCCATCCACCAGAGAGTGCAACGCATGATCGAAATGAAGGTTATTGTAGGCTCGGGTTACTTCATTAATCCAAAGGTTTTAGGATACAACACCTGCACATACATCGGAGTAAAACTTGAAAAGGGCTCTATGTACAAAACCGTCATACCCGAACTCGACAAAATACCCGAAATAGTTGAATCGCATTTCACGACAGGACCTTATACAATATTGGTTAAGTTATACGCAAGGGATAACGAACATCTGATGGACTTGTTAAATAATAAAATTCAGGAAATACCGGGAGTTGTCGCCACCGAAACAATGATTTCGTTAAGTCAGGGAGTAAAAAGACAAGTGCCAATTTCAAAACCAGAATAATTTACAACTTTTTATAGTTGAATACAGATAAAATAATCAGCCCGCAAGGCTGATTATCTTTTTTTTAATAAAAACAAAAGACAGCACATCCGTTCCTTTGCTTTTTTTTAATATTTTTGTATTCGAGTAAAAATGCACAGATGAAATTCAGTTTCAAAAAGATAATAACAAACATATATGTAAAAAAATATACTGCTTATGGCAGTAGTATTTTTTGTCATAATAATAGCTGTTTTGTTTTGGTTAAACTCGTACACAAGGCACAATCAAAGCATAACAGTCCCTTCGCTTAAAGGGTTGCAAGTGGAAGATGCGGCAGCGATTATCAAATCGTCCAACCTCAATTATGAAGTTGTCGATTCTATCTACGAAAAAAGAGGCGTTCCGGGATCAATACTCGAACAAGTGCCTGAAGAAAATGCAAAAATAAAGGAGGACAGAACCGTTTACCTGATTGTTCAGGCAAAAGCGGAACAACTGGTTTCGATCCCCGATCTGGCAGATTATTCTCAAAGGCAAGCAGAAGCGTTGTTAAACGCCTTAGGTTTTACAAATCTACAAATAGAACCCGTGCCGTCAGCCTACAGAGGTTTGGTTGTTTCGGTAGAATACAAAGGCGTTGCCGTGACTGCGGGACAAAAAATCCCCAAAGGATCGATGCTGAGGCTCAAAGTCGGAGACGGATTAACTTCCGAAACAGATTCTATCAATACAAGTAATACTAACAACATTGATCCTGACTTTCAATGATCGATCCTTTTGACATTGAAAACATCGACGAAGAACTCGACGAAAACGACAACCTTACCGATTCTTCCGAAAAGTTCGAACACTTTCGTTTTGTTGCGGACAAAGGGCAAGGTTTGTTGAGAATAGACAAATTCCTGTCAGCACGTATAGAAGGCATATCCCGAAGCCGCATACAGGATGCAGCCGATGCGGATTGCATTCTGGTAAACGATGTTCCCGTCAAATCAAACTATAAAGTCAAGCCTTTGGACGTTATTACTATCGTAATGGATCGTCCGCGTCGCGAAATCGAGATTATTCCCGAAAACATACCTTTGGATGTCGTGTTTGAAGACGAAGACGTAATGGTAGTCAACAAACCTGCGGGACTTGTTGTGCATCCGGGACACGGCAACTATACGGGGACATTGGTTAATGCCATTGCCTATTGGCTGAAAGACTCTCCCGATTTTGACTCGAAAGATCCGCGATTAGGGTTAGTGCATCGGATCGACAAGAATACTTCGGGATTGCTTGTGATTGCCAAGAATGCTTTTTCAAAAGCCTTTTTGGCAGAACAATTTTTTAACAAAACTACCAAACGAAAATACGTGGCATTGGTTTGGGGAGACGTTGCAAATGATGAAGGACGCATAGAAGGCAATATAGGCAGAAGCGTAAAAAACAGGCTGCAAATGACGGTAACGGAAGAAGATCAGGGCAAACCGGCAATAACAAACTATAAAGTATTGGAAAGATTTGGTTATGTGACTTTGGTAGAATGTCAGCTCGAAACCGGAAGAACGCACCAGATACGCGTCCACATGAAGCACATAGGGCATACGCTTTTCAATGACGAAAGGTACGGAGGAGAACAAATACTGAAAGGGACTACGTTTACGAAATACAAACAATTCATCCAGAATTGTTTTGCGATCTGTCCCAGACAGGCACTACATGCAAAGACTTTAGGGTTTGTTCATCCGCGCACGGGCAAAGAAATGCTTTTTGAAGCTCCGTTGCCCGAAGACATGACAATGTTGATCGAAAAATGGAGAAAGTACGTTTCCAACAGAGATTTTTGATATGACAGCAAAAAAAAATATAGCCCTCGTATGGGGCGGATATACTTCTGAAATAGTCGTTTCCAAAAACAGTATGGAAAACGTCTATACAATCCTTGACAAGGAATTGTACGACGTTTATAAGGTAAAAATAGACCGTAACGAATGGACTGCGGATGTTGACGGGGCAATTTACCCGATAGACAAAAACGACTTTAGTTTTACATCGAAATCGGGGAAAATTAATTTCGATTTCGCTTTTATAGTGATCCACGGCTCACCGGGTGAGGACGGACGTTTGCAAGGTTATCTGGATATGATGAGGATTCCTTATTCATCGTGCGGAACAACGGCTTCTGCCCTGACAATGAACAAATATATCTGCAATAAATACCTTCAAAACTTCGGCATAAAGATTGCGGAGTCCGTCGTCTTAAAATCAAAAGAAAACATCGGCACAAAGAAAATAACGGAACAGTTGGGACTCCCTGTTTTCGTAAAGCCCAATTCGGGCGGATCCAGTTTTGCCACAACCAAAGTAAAATCGGAGGATAAATTAACAGAAGCGATAGAAAACGCTTTCGCCGAAACGGACGAAGTGATAATCGAAAGCTTCGTTTCAGGCACGGAAGTTACTTGCGGCTGCTTCAAAACGAAAGATAAACTTACGGTTTTGCCTTTGACCGAGGTGGTGACAAAAAACGAGTTTTTTGATTATGACGCAAAATATAACGGACAGGTTGAGGAAATAACGCCTGCCAGAATCGACAACGGTCTGGCAAACTTTATCCGGAATCAAACGTTAAAAATATATGAGTTGATCGAAGCAAAGGGAATTATCAGAGCCGATTATATTATCCATGATAATATTCCGTTTTTGCTTGAGGTCAACACTGTCCCCGGAATGACCCATACAAGTTTTATTCCTCAACAGATAAGAGCTGCAGGACTGAATATAGCTCAGGTTTTTAGTGATATTATTGAATACGAATACAGTAAAAACAAAAGATAAATATGAATCCTAAATACGACGATATAGCCCCTTTATACGACCATGAGGTCGAAAAAACAATCAAGGAATTAATCGAAGATCCGGGATTTTTCCACGCAGTAAAATATGTATTTCCCGGCTTGGAATGGGAAGAATTCGCAAATCAGATATCCAAGCTCAAGACAAAATTTGACTTTCAAACAAAAATAATCTCCCCGTTTATCGGCGCAGTGGTAAGAAGAACTTCCAAATCTGTGAATAGCAGCGGATGGGACAATATCAACAAACAAGATAAATATCTGTATCTGTCGAACCACAGGGATATTATTTTAGATGCGGGGTTATTGAATATAACTCTGGACGAACATGGTTATGATACCACGGAAATTGCGATAGGCGATAATCTTCTCGTATATCCTTGGATAGAAAAACTGGTGCGTCTGAATAAAAGCTTTATCGTAAAAAGAGGCGTGTCCGTCAGGCAAATGCTCGAAGTGTCGAAACACTTATCAGAATACATACACTATGCCATAACGAAAAAAAAACAATCGGTATGGCTTGCTCAACGGGAGGGACGCGCGAAGGACTCAAACGACAGAACGCAATTGAGCCTGTTGAAAATGCTTACCCTCGCCCCCGAAGGAGTATCTTTTATAGACAGCCTGAAAGAACTAAACATAATACCGCTGTCCATATCGTACGAATACGATCCCTGTGATTACCTGAAAGCTCAGGAATTTCAGATGAAAAGAGATGATCCCGAATATAAAAAATCGCAAAGGGACGATCTGATAAATATGGAAACGGGACTGCTCAATTATAAAGGGCATATACATTTCCAGTTCGGAAAGCAAATAAATGAAGATTTAGACAAGCTTAAAGATACCGACAAAAAACTGCAGATCGAAGCTGCCGCAAATTGCATCGACAGGCAAATACATCTTAATTACAGATTTTATCCCTGCAATTACGTGGCTTATGACCTGCTGAACAAAACGCAAAGATTCAGAAAAGAATACACGGACGATGATATAGCCGATTTCAAAGAATACTTAAACAAGCAAATTGAAAAGATCGATATTCCGAACAAAGATTGTGACTTTTTACAGGAGAAAATGCTTGTCATGTATTCGAACACTTTAAAGAATCATTTGGAAGCAAAAGAAAATTATGATTATATTGTAAAATAGAAACAATTACAATTATGAAAAAGTACGTTTTATTATTACTGGTTGCATTTACTACCACTGTTTTATACGGGCAGGATATTGATCCGAAATATCTTGAAGGCGCTGTCCCTCTGGTCGACGGAAAAGTGGTTTTCGAAAAAGCCATAAAAACCCAAAATAAGATATCGGGGAAAGAACTTTACGGCTTAATGGAAAAATGGGCTAAAGAGAAATATGACAGAAAGGATGATAAGTTAAAAAACCGTGTTCTTCTAACCGATCCCGAGAAAAGGCATATAGCATGCCAAGGTGCCGACGAACTGCTTTTCAGCAAAACCATCATCAGCTATGACGCAACCATAATGCACTACCAATTAATTCTGGTAATAAGCGACAATGAATGTAAAACCACGATAAAGAATATTTCGTTCGATTATGATTACTCAAACGACGGCATCGTAAACGTGCCTGCGGAGGAAATGATATCGGACAAGAATACGTTGTATGACAACGGGAAAAAAATAGTCAGGTATTACAGGAAATTCAGAATAAACGCAGTGGACAGAATAGATGACATTTTCGAATCAATAGATGTTTATCTGAATGGCAAACAGACTAAAGGAGCCGTTTCAAAAGCATCGTCAGGCGTTGATTCAGACGAGTAAATTCAGTAAAAAAATCAGTTCAGAATATGAAACAAAATATTATCGCGACATTACTTTTTCTGTTTATTACAATATCCGTCAGTTCACAGATTGTGAAATCGGACGAAACGTTTACGCAGGTACAAACATTCGACGGCAAAGTCGTATTCCTGAAAGAAATAAAACTAACAAACCCAAGTATTGACAAGAATTACGACGCTTTGAAAAAATGGGGAATCGCCAATTTCGGGAAAGATCCCGCAAATTCAAGCATAAACAGCGAAAACCTGAAAAAGAAAATTACGGCAAAGTCACGCGTAGAACTGATATTGCCCGAAAACTCAAAAGGCATCAGGGAGTCCGTAATAATGAAATACCGTATCGATTCATTCTTCAGCGATAATATGTGTATTCTGGAAATCACAGACATCAGCTACATCAATGATAAAAAAGCAAACAGGAACTCGTTGGATCAAAAAACAAGCGCTGAAAATATCATAACCGACAGGGCAATATCAATTGCGGATGAAAATCAGGAAACAAGAATAAACATTCGAAAAAACACACTATATTTTATCAATGACTTGACAAACAGTTTGCAGAATGCCTTAAACAATTAATACGAAATATGAAAACGGCACGTAAATACCCCTTAGGCGTAGCTCTTAGCGGAGGCGGTGCAAAAGGATTTGCACACTTAGGCGTTCTTCAGGCACTGGAAGAAGCGGGATTAAAGCCCGACGTTATGTCGGGGACAAGTGCGGGAGCATTAGCGGGTGTTTTATATGCCGACGGACATTCTCCAAAAGACATTGCTTCTTTTTTTTCGAATAAAGATTTTCGCGATTTCGCGGCATTCTCAATTCCACATGCGGGAATATTTAAAATCGACAAACTTAACCATTTCTTAAAGAAACACCTTAAAGCCCGAAATTTCAACGAACTGAAAATTCCTTTCAGAATAGTCGCCACAGACATAGAAAACGGCGTTTCGACAACCTTTTCCTCAGGCGAACTTATTCCTGCCGTTATAGCATCATGTTCCTACCCTATCGTTTTCTCTCCTATGGAGATAAACGGAGTGCATTATTCCGACGGAGGTTTGTTCAAAAATTTTCCCGTATCGGTAATCCGCGGAGAATGTGAAAAAGTAATAGGAGTAAACGTTTCTCCGCTGACGGTTCAAAAATATAAAAACTCTTTGTTATATATTATCGAAAGATCGTTTCACTATATGTCCATATCAAACACTCTGTTGGACAGAGAATTATGCGATATTTTAATCGAATCGACCAAAGTCTCGAAATTTTCGATGTTCAGCCTCGATCACGTACAGGAGATTTATGACATCGGTTACAAAACGGCAAAAAAAATCTTGGTAAAAAAAATGGAAACACTCGAAAAATAAACAAAACAGATTCCGATCAAATACAAATCAGATCAGTGTCACTAAAACAGGGAAAAAATGGAATCAAAAATATTCATATATCAGGTATTTCCCCGATTATTCGGGAATACAAAAAACACAAACAAAGAAAACGGAACGATTGAAGAAAACGGCGTCGGTAAGTTTTCTTCATTTTCACGCAAGGCTCTGTCCGAAATAAAAAAAATGGGATTCACGCATATCTGGTATATGGGCGTAATCGAGCATGCTTCCAAAACCGATTATTCCGCCTACGGAATAAGGAAAGACAATCCTGTTGTGGTGAAAGGTAATGCAGGATCGCCTTATGCCATCCGCGACTATTACGATGTCGATCCCGATCTTGCGGACAACGTCGAAAACAGAATGGACGAATTCGAAGAATTAATAGAAAGGACGCATAAAGCAGGACTGAAAGTCATAATCGACTTTGTTCCCAATCATGTTGCACGGCAATATTTCTCGGATTCGAAGCCGCGAAAAGCGAAAGAATTCGGAGAAAACGATGACAATACGGTATTTTTTAATCCCGACAACAATTTCTATTATATACCCGGTCAACCTCTCGAACTCCAGCTTGCGACAGAAGGACAGGAATCTTATACGGAATTTCCCGCAAAAGCCACAGGAAACGACAGGTTCGACAACAAGCCGACGATTAACGACTGGTACGAAACGGTGAAACTGAACTACGGAGTCGATTACTCAAACAATAATCAGAAATGTTTTACTCCCATACCCGATACATGGTACAAAATGAAAGACATCCTCTCGTTTTGGGCGGATAAAGGGGTAGACGGATTCCGTTGCGACATGGCGGAAATGGTTCCCGTAGAGTTTTGGAATTGGGTAATAGCAAGGGTGAAAATGAAACACAGCTCCACAATCTTTATCGCGGAAGTATACAATCCGAACGAATACCACAACTATACCTACACAGGAAAGTTCGACTACCTGTACGACAAAGTAGGTTTGTACGACGCTCTGAAAGGAATAATACGGGGAGAAAGACCTTCTTCGGACATAAGCCAATGTTGGCAAATGCTTGAAGAATTGCAGCCAAGAATGTTGAATTTTCTGGAAAACCACGATGAACAACGCATCGCTTCCGATTTTTTCATTAAAGATCCTTTCAAAGCAATCCCAGCAATGATCGTTTCAGCCACGATGGGGCGTAATCCCGTGATGATATATTCGGGTCAGGAGTTAGGCGAAAAAGGAATGGACAAGGAAGGGTTCAGCGGAACGGACGGACGGACGAGCATATTTGATTACTGGTCGGTCGACACACTACGCAGATGGTATAACAACGGAAACTTCGGCGATGAACAACTGTCGGACAAAGAGAAAGAACTGCGGGGTTTTTACACCAAACTACTCACAACCGCGGGCAAGGAAGACGCTATCAACAAAGGTGATTTCTTTGACCTGATGTATGTGAATTATGATAATCTGAATTTTGATCCGAAAAAACTGTATGTGTTCTTTCGATCTTACAAAAAGGAAGTTTTGCTCATAATAGCAAACTTCGGGGACAAGGACATACAGGCTTCCGTCAACATTCCCGAACATGCTTACGAATATATGAAGTTAGACGGAAGTATATTCAAATCATGCAAAGAACTTCTTTGCGGAAAAACAAGCAGACTGAAAAGCGGGCTTGGTGCATCTTTTGACGTGAACATAAATGCATATTCGGGTAAAATAATAAAATTCAGCACTAAATAAATAACACTAATTGAACAATTGTTTATACTTTTGTATTAGAAAAGTAACTAAATCTTCATACAAGAAATTTTAAAGAAAAATGGAAGACGCCCCGTTTAAAATATTTTCAGGAACAAAATCCCGTTATCTGGCAGAAAAAATCTGTGAGAAAATGGGATGCCAGCTTGGAAATATGAACATTGAGCACTTTGCCGATGGAGAATTTTCAGTTTCGTACGAAGAATCTATCAGAGGCTGTCAGGTTTTTTTAATCCAATCGACATTTCCGAGTTCGGACAATCTGCTCGAGCTATTGCTGATGATTGACGCCGCGAAAAGAGCATCCGCGCGTTCGATCGTGGCAGTAATCCCTTACTTCGGATGGGCAAGGCAGGACAGAAAAGACAAACCGCGGGTATCTATCGCCGCAAAACTGATTGCGGACATGCTGAGCGCGGCAGGAATCAACAGATTGATAACGATGGATCTGCATGCGGATCAGATTCAGGGATTTTTCAATGTTCCCGTGGATCACCTGTATGCTTCGGCAATCTTCACAGATTACATTAAAAACCTTGACAGAGACAATCTTGTTATCGCAACTCCCGACGTCGGCGGAACAAAAAGGGCGAGTTCTTATGCCAAATATTTTGGCGTTCCGATGGTTATTTGCTACAAATTAAGGAAAAAAGCCAATGAAGTTTCGGAGATGCAAATCATCGGAGACGTCGAAGGTATGGATGTTTTGCTGGTAGACGACATAGTCGACACTGCAGGGACAATAACAAAAGCAGCCGATCTGATGATGAACGCAGGGGCACGCTCGGTAAGAGCCATCGCAAGCCATGCGGTTATGTCCGATCCTGCAACGGAACGCATTGAAGAGTCTAAAATAACGGAAATTATTTTCACCGACAGCATTCCGTACCACAAACAATGTCCGAAAGTAACAATACTGTCGGTCGCTTCGGTTTTCGCAGATGCGATAAAAAGAGTCTGCTCAAACGAGTCGATAAGTTCACTTTACGTATTGTAAATAATATAATGATTCATAAGTATTAATAAAAAGAGGTTTTATAACCTCTTTTTATTTTTGAATATTCGGCAAATAAAAATATTTTTGTATTTTGTTATTAAAATCCGAACATACCAAATAATAATATGAAAGTACATCACGAAGGTCGTGAAATTTTAGCAATCTCTTTTATTACTTTGCTGGTACTGAACGTATGTCTGTTTTACTTTTTTCATAAATGTTTTCTGACATACCTGATATTGGCTTGCTCGATATTTTTGTATCTGGCATTGCTTAACTTTTTCAGAAGCCCGCACCGCAGATTTACAGGCGACATGGAAAACTCCGTAGTAGCACCCGCCGACGGAAAAATCGTGGCAATAGAGGAAGTTTTCGAACCGGAGTATTTCAAAGATAAGCGATTGCAGGTATCCATTTTCATGTCGGTGCTTAACGTACATGCAAACTGGTTTCCCGTAAACGGAAAAGTCAAGTTAAAACGGCATCATAAAGGCAGATTTATGGCGGCTTATTTGCCGAAATCCAGCACGGAAAACGAACGCTCGACAGTAGTGATCGAACGTGCGGACGGCGTGGAAATACTTGTCCGCCAGATTGCAGGTGCGATGGCGCGCCGAATAGTGACTTATCCCGAAGTAGGAGATACGGCAAATATCGACGAACATTTCGGATTTATAAAACTCGGATCACGCGTAGATGTATATTTACCGGTCGGTACTCAGGTGAATGTGGAAATGGATCAGAAAGTAACAGGAAATCAAACCGTTATTGCAGAACTTCTATCGAATAAACAATGAAAAAACATATTCCCAATCTGTTCACTTCTTTAAACCTGTTTTCGGGATGCATAGCTTCGGTTATGGCATTCAGCGGTGAATATTTCTGGGTAGTAGTGTGGGTAATCATAGCTGCTGTTTTTGACTTCTTCGACGGGTTTATGGCAAGATTGTTAAAAGCACCTTCGGCTATAGGAAAAGAGCTCGACTCTTTGGCCGATATGGTTAGTTTCGGTGTGGCTCCGAGCCTTGTTATTTTCAGGTATTTGTCTGAAAACACGGCGACGTTTTCGTCCGTTAATGCAATAGCTCCTTACATCCCTTACGTCGCATTTCTGATTGCTGTGTTTTCAGCTCTGAGGCTGGCTAAATTCAACATAGACGAGAGGCAAACGACATCTTTCATCGGGTTGCCGACGCCTGCCAATGCTTTGTTCTGGATCAGTTTCATATACGGCATCCACGAAAGATTCGCACCCTCAGTTTTGCTTTCGGTCATCGTCATAGTTTTGATCATTATTTTTTCGTTTCTGATGATCGCCGAAATTCCGATGTTTTCACTCAAAATCAAAAGTCTCGGATTGAAAGGAAATGAACTAAGATACCTGTTAATTGTTTTTATAGTAACAGCCGTAATATTCCTAAACATATTGGGCTTGGCGGCAGGAATGCTGTTTTATATAGTTCTTTCATTATTTTCTTATCTTCGGACTAAAGAGAATAATTAATTTGAATAAGTTTACTTATCACAAAACAAAATACGATAGATGTCATTTTTATTATTTTTCTTCTTTATAATATTATCCGTAGTCGTTCTTATTTTATCAGCGGGAATGTCGATCTTGAGAATATTTTTCAGGAAACCGACTTCCAACGGGCAAAATAAGCAGACGAATTACGAGCAGAACAACGGATCGCAGGAATCGAAACATCATAAAAAAATATTCAAAAAGAACGAAGGGGAATATGTCGATTACGAAGAAATCGAATAAAAAATCATGAAATCGTCTTTTCCTCCCATCGTTGATTCAAACTCAAAAATCCTGCTGCTCGGAACTATGCCCGGCGAAGAATCGTTACGCAGACAGGAATATTATGCCCATAAAAGCAATCATTTCTGGCAAATCATGTTCAGCCTTTTTAACGAAGAATACTCGACAGAGTATCAGCTAAAAAAAGCTTTTTTATACAAACATCATATTGCCTTATGGGACGTGCTGGCTCATTGCGAACGCGAAGGCAGCCTCGACAGTGCCATAAAAAATGAGCAGATAAACGATTTCAATGCATTATATGCGAAATATCCACAGGTTAAATCGGTGTTTTTCACCAGTAAAGTCGCTGAAAGACTGTATTTCAAATATATAATGAAAGACGCCGATAAGGAATATTATACTCTGCCTTCTCCCAGCAGCGCCAATGCAAGGATGAATCTTGAGTCAAAGATCAAGGCTTGGAGTATAATTTCGGATGTTTTGCAGAAAAAACAGATGTGAAAATTACTGCTTTATATCAGAAAGGATGTTGGAACTATCATATAATAAAGACGTGTCGGAAGCAGGATGCGACGAAGCAGGAAGAGGCTGCCTTGCAGGGCCTGTGTTTGCCGCAGCAGTTATATTGCCTTCCGATTTCCATTGCGAGAAACTGAACGATTCGAAAAAATTATCGGAGAAAGCTCGTTACGAAATTCGTCCCATAATAGAGGAAAAAGCCGTTGCGTGGGCTATCGGGATAGTATCGGCAGAAGAGATAGACGAAATAAACATACTGAACGCGTCTTTTCTCGCCATGCACAGGGCAATCGCAAAACTGAAAATAAAGCCGCAATATCTCATTATCGACGGCAACCGATTTAAGCCCTATGGCGATATCCCTCATACCTGCATAATAAAAGGCGACGGAAAATATTGTTCGATTGCTGCGGCGTCCGTTCTGGCAAAGACATACAGGGACGATTACATGCAAGCTTTGCACATGGAATATCCCGATTACGGCTGGGATAAGAACAAAGGCTATCCGACGATTGCCCACAGAAAAGCGATTCACGATCTCGGGATAACTCCTTTTCACAGAAAAAGTTTCCGTCTGCTTGAAAAACAACTCGAATTTGATTTTTTAGACAGCTAAAGCATTATTTAACAATCTCAAATATTCATTTTTCACATTTTTATCCTTAACTTTGCCGTTCAAAGGTTATCCGCCTTAAAAGCAAGGAAGTCAAAAAGTTCTTTTAGTAAAGAATCAAAAACCTGTAAACAAAACACAAAACACTCTTTTGATACACTTATTGTAATTATGAGTTTAAGTACGCTTACTGCGATTTCGCCGATAGATGGAAGATATCGTAGCAAAACATATGAGTTAGCTGATTATTTTTCCGAATATGCTCTAATCAAGTATCGCGTAAAAGTTGAGATAGAGTACTTTATCGCATTGTGCGAACTGCCTTTGCCTCAATTGGAGTCGATAGACAAAACTGTTTTTGTAAAATTGCAGGATATCATTGCCAATTTTTCGGAAAAGGAAGCCGATCATATTAAGGAGATCGAAAGAATAACGAATCACGATGTCAAAGCAGTGGAATATTTTATCAAAGAGGAATTTGACAGACTGAACCTGCAACAATACAAGGAATTCATCCATTTCGGACTGACTTCGCAAGACATCAACAACACTTCTATTCCGCTTTCGTTCAAAGATTCTCTGGACAACGTGTATTATCCGTTGCTGGAACAGCTGATATCGGAACTGAACGCTATGGCTGAAAAATGGGAAACAGTCCCGATGCTTGCCAAAACTCACGGACAACCTGCTTCACCAACGCGATTGGGAAAAGAAATGATGGTATTCGTCGATCGCCTGATCAAACAAAGGGCATTGTTGAAAAGCGTTCCTTTCTCGGCAAAATTCGGCGGGGCTACGGGCAACTATAACGCACATAAAGCAGCATATCCCGAATACGACTGGAAGCGGTTCGGATCGTCTTTCGTCGAATCCAAGCTCGGCATGGTACGAGAAGAATGGACGACGCAAATATCCAACTATGACAATCTGGCGGCTGTATTCGACGGACTGAAAAGAATAAATACAATACTGATTGATTTCAACAGGGATATGTGGCAATATATATCCATGGAATATTTCAAGCAGAAAATAAAAGAAGGCGAAGTCGGGTCGTCGGCAATGCCGCACAAAGTGAACCCTATCGATTTTGAAAATGCGGAAGGCAATCTCGGCATTGCAAACGCGCTTTTGGAACATCTGGCGTCTAAATTGCCCGTTTCTCGTTTACAGAGAGATTTGACGGATTCTACCGTACTACGGAATATCGGTGTTCCGATGGGACACATAATGATAGCGATGCAAAGCACTTTAAAGGGCATAAGCAAACTTATCCTGAACGAGAAAGCATTATATGATGATTTGGACAATTGCTGGGCTGTCGTGGCAGAGGGAATACAAACCATTCTGCGCAGAGAAGGATATCCTCAGCCGTATGAGGCTTTGAAGGCACTGACACGTACAAATACGGATATTACCGAAGAGTCTATCCGTAACTTTATAGATAATCTGGATGTTTCGGACGAACTGAAAAAAGAATTAAAGAAAATAACGCCCCATACATATACAGGGGTATAAAAATAACTGCCCGTGAGGGTACAATTAAAACGTTTTATTAATCAAATTAACTTGACAAAACTATGATTACAGACAAAGATGATTTTCGTTATCAAGACGGTAATGAAAGCCGGGAGGGTCGTTCATCTTCAAGGAATGGAGGGGAATTTCAACAATCAAAACGGAATTCCGATAAAGAAAAAACGCCCGAGAGTCGGAGACACCCGAACATCGCTTAACCGAGTAGGGACAAGCAATGTAAGCAGAGACAACAACAGGAATGACAGAAGAAGTTCCAATGGTTATTCTACACAAAGGAGAGATAACAGGGGCGGCGGTTACAATCAAGGAGGCGGCTATAATAAAAAGGTCGGCTCAAAGAACACCCGCGACAAGAATAATAAGTAAAAAGAAAATACTTATTAAACCCGTTAAGTATAAAGAAAACATTGATCCGAACACTCCGATACGCCTCAACAAGTATCTGGCGAATGCAGGCGTATGTTCGCGCCGTGAAGCCGATTCTTATATTACGGCAGGCGTAGTGAAAGTTAACGGACAGGTTGTGTCCGAATTGGGAGCAAAAGTGACGCGAGGAGATCATGTTACGTTCCACGATCAGCTTGTCAGCCTCGAGAGCAAGATATATGTGCTGCTGAACAAACCGAAGAACTGCGTTACGACTTCGGACGATCCCGAAAACAGGAAAACGGTTATGGATCTTGTAAAAAACGCTTGTACCGAACGTATTTATCCTGTGGGAAGACTTGACAGGAATACGACAGGCGTCCTGCTTTTGACAAACGACGGCGATCTTGCATCCAAACTGATGCACCCGAAGTTTAAAAAGAAAAAAATCTATCAGGTTCGCCTCGACAGGGACGTAGCAATAGAAGACATGCAGGCGATAGCCGACGGCATTGAGCTGGACGACGGGGAAATACACGCCGATTCGATCGCTTATGTCGCTGAAGACGTGCTGAACGAAGTCGGCATAGAAATACATTCGGGAAGAAACCGTGTTGTCCGCCGCATTTTTGAAAAGCTCGGATATCAGGTAGTAAAACTCGACCGTGTTTATTTCGCAGGACTGACTAAAAAGAACCTGCCCCGCGGCAGATGGAGATACCTGACAGAAAAAGAAGTGAACATGCTACGCATGGGAGCGTATGAATAAATAACAGAAAAAAATAAAAAATAAAATAATGGGAACAACCAGCAGAACTAAAATCGTTGACTTGCTTCAGAACACTCCTTTTGAAGCAACCGTAAGTGTAAAAGGATGGGTACGCACCCGAAGGGGAAATAAAAACGTCAGTTTCGTCGCACTTAATGATGGTTCTACCATTAATAATATACAGATCGTAATAGATGTCGAGAAGTTTGGGGAAGAAGCTTTAAAGCCTATCACAACGGGTGCATGCCTGCATGTGAAAGGCGTTTATGTCGAATCGCAGGGAAAAGGACAGAAAGGTGAAATCATCGCCGAAACCGTTGAAATATACGGAACTGCCGATCCTGTGGAATACCCTCTGCAAAAGAAAGGGCATTCGCTCGAATTCCTGCGTGAGATAGCACACCTCCGTCCCCGCACAAATACTTTCGGAGCGATTTTCCGTATGCGTCATCATATGGCATATGCTATTCACAAGTATTTCAACGATCACGGTTTCTTCTATTTTCATACTCCGATCATAACAGCTTCCGATGCGGAAGGTGCGGGTTCAATGTTTGAGGCTACGACCTTAGATTTCAATAATCTGCCCAGAACCGAAGACGGAAAAATAGATTACAGCCAAGACTTCTTCGGAAGGCAAACTAACCTTACCGTTTCAGGCCAGCTGGAAGGAGAATTGGGTGCAATGTCGCTGGGAGCGATTTATACTTTCGGACCTACTTTCCGCGCCGAAAATTCGAATACTCCGCGACATCTTGCCGAGTTCTGGATGATCGAGCCCGAAGTTGCTTTCAATGACAACAACGACAATATGGATCTGGCGGAAGATTTTCTGAAATACCTCATCCGATATGCTTTGGAAAATTGCATGGACGACATTTCTTTCCTTAACGAAATGTATGACAAGGAACTTATCGAAAGATTAAAATTCGTTGTAGAGAACAATTTTGTAAGACTGACTTATACCGAAGGCGTTAAAATACTGGAGGAAAGCGGACAGAAATTTGAATTCCCCGTATTCTGGGGGGCAGACCTGCAATCAGAACATGAACGCTATCTTGTCGAAAAACATTTTAGACGTCCTGTCATTCTGACCGATTATCCGAAAGAAATCAAATCGTTCTATATGAAACAGAACGAGGACGGAAAAACCGTTCGGGGTATGGATGTCTTGTTCCCGAAAATCGGGGAAATAATAGGAGGATCGGAACGCGAAACCGACTACGACAAATTGATGAGCCGCGTTAACGAACTTGGAATGAACGTCGACCCTATCTGGTGGTACATGGATATCCGAAAATTCGGCACAGCACCTCATGCAGGTTTTGGACTGGGTTTTGAAAGATTGATACTGTTCGTTACAGGAATGGCTAACATCCGGGACGTAATACCGTTTCCGCGTACGCCGAAGAATGCTGATTTTTAAACAAATCAACCAAAAAATAAAGAATGTTGGGCTGAAAAAGTCCAACATTTTATTTTAAGCTGTATACTCTATATTAGATATAATCCAATATATTTGCGAATCGGATTCTATTGAAAGGCTATTTTAGAGTTTACTATGACGAAATACAAGTTTAAGGGAAGCTTAACACAAATAAAGCTACTACTACAAGCCATTATTCCTAAGGACAGAAATGAAATCTATCTTTTAATAGGCTTTCTGATATTCTATCTTTCATATTCGCTGATAATTATTTTAAAGTCAGGAATTATTGATGAAGTATACGCTCTTGATACTATATTTTCCTTCGATCATGCAAAAATATACAAAACAGGTGTTGAAAATTTCGAATCACACACACTCATAACGGTTTTTACCAAACCAGCAATTCTAACAGGAAATTTTTTAACAAAAATATTTGGAACATATAAGGCTAAAACTATTTTCCTTTGCGTTCTGACAGGTGCACTCATATCTTTTTCTACAATATATGTTTATCGGTATCTACAAGAAATTGCCGAAATAAAAAAGTTACCTTCTTTTATTCTGGTATTATTCTACGGATTGTTTTCAACAAACCTTATTATAAGTTTTACACCTGAATCATATCCTATATCCGCTTTTTTATTAACATTTTCAGTTTATTATTACTCTTGCTATATTAAAAGTAATAAAGAAATCCCCTTTGTTTCAGGATTATGTTTGTCTATGCCTTTAGGGTTTGTAACAACGACAAACTTTATTAAAGGGATAGTTCCTTTTTTTATTTTCGAATGAGAATAAAAAAAGAATTATAATAAAAATAACAATTCTTTCTTTCTTGTTTTTATGCATATTATCATATCAAATATTTAGCAAAGACATTATATCCGATCTGCATGAAAGAATAAATTTGTTCACAGGAACGACAGAAGAACAGAATTTCTTTAAAAATGCCGTTGACTTATTCTGGGGTTCTCCTGTTCTTTTTCCGCATCTTTCCATGCGGTCATTACCAACTAATCCAATATTACAAGGTATAACAACGGATTATTACACTCACTGGTGGCAATATCTATTTATTGGCATACTTACAGGATTACTTTGCTTTTCTATAATAAAAAATTACAAAAATAAACTTGTATTGCTGGTTGCATCATTATTGTTCGTTGATATTTTTATTCATGTGATATTCCAATACGGAATAGACGATCCGTTTATTTACGGAGGGCATTGGGTTTACACGATTCCCCTTCTTTTGGGATGGTTGTACAAGTCTGTACCGCAAAAAAAGTTCCTTCTTACGATATTCGTTGTCATGCTAATATGTTTGGGAATAAATAATTTCGTGAAGCTAAACGAATTTATAGTTTTGGCAATCGAGAATTTTCCCGTAAATTTAAACGCATAATATGTCACAAATCGTAAACTATATAAAGCTTTTGCGTGTAAATCAGTGGATGAAGAATTTTTTCATCTTCGCGCCCGTATTTTTTGCTTTTAAGTTTACGGATATAAACGCAATTATTAATTTGTGCTTTGCTTTCGTCGGATTTTCTTTCACCGCAAGCGCAGTATATATAATAAATGACCGGTGCGACATTGAAGCGGACAGGCTTCACCCCAAAAAGAAATATCGTCCTTTGGCTTCGGGTGCAGTCAGTAAGAAAGAAGCTGCCGTTATTCTGTCCCTATTACTCGTTGCGGGAATAGCAATTTATGTCTTTGTTATTGCCGATACGGACGCATTATTATTGTTAGTCGCTTATTTCATTATGAATATTGCATATTCTTTAAAACTAAAACAGTTTGCAATAATCGACGTAACCATAGTCGCAATCGGATTTGTCATTCGTCTTTTCATCGGAAGCTTCGTTTCAGGAGTGCATTTGTCCTACTGGATTATAATACTCACTTTCCTTCTCGCATTACTCCTCGTTCTCGGAAAACGCAGGAATGACATCACGATTCTGGAAGAAACGGGCAAGCAAATGCGAAAAAGCCTGAACGGATACAATGCCGAGTTCCTGAATGCAATAATTATAGTAGTGGTTACGGCAATTATCATCGGATATATATTATATACGATCTCGCCTGAGGTTGTAGCCCGCAACGGTAATTATATGTATCTCACTTCTCTGTTTGTAATATTGGGATTGTTCAGATACCTGCAAGTGCTCTTCGTGTATAAAAAAGGGGATAGCCCTACGTCCCTCATCTTGAAAGACAGATTTCTGCAAATCGACATAGCATGCTGGGCTGTATCTTTCGTCGGCATCTATATGATAGAGAAAATGTAAAATGGAATCCGAGAAAAAAACAATCGCCGCTTTCGATTTTGACGGAACAATTACGACAAAGGATACCCTTTTCGACTTCATCTCTTTCTATCACGGAAGGTTCAGATTGTTTACAGGTCTGATAGTTCTTTCTCCTACCCTGCTGATGTATCTCCTAAAGATTACGACAAACGACGATGCCAAGCAAAAAATGTTTTCTTACTTTTTTAAAAATGAACCTGCGGATCATTTCAACGAAATATGCACAAAATATTCTCAAAGAATAGTTGAAATTACGAACAAAGAAATTATTGAAAAGATAAAATGGCATCGGCAGCAATCACACGTCGTGATTATCATCAGTGCATCTGTCAGAAACTGGATCGAACCTTGGGCTAAATCAGCAGGAATCGAGAAGGTTCTGGCTACCGAGATAGAGGTCAAAGATAATACGGTCACAGGAAAATTCTCATCAAAAAACTGCTACGGAAAAGAAAAAGTCAACCGCCTTTCGGCAGAATATCCGAACATTAAAGATTATACATTATACGCTTACGGGGACAGCAGCGGAGACAGGGAACTTCTCGAAACAGCCGACTACCCCACTCTGGTAAAAAAATAAAAGCCCGAACATTTATTCGAGCTTTCGTATCTTTTATTAAAACAACGTCAAAACTTAAGGCTCACTCCGCCCATTACGTTAAAACCTTGATGAGTGTATCCGTACCAAGTTTCATACTTCTGATTCAATACATTATTCAGTCTGGCAAAAACAGTCACCCAGTCCAGTATCTGATAATCTGCACCGATATTCAGTTCACTAATATTCTTCATATCTATGCTTTTACCCATGTATTCGGTTTCCCTGCCCGTTGCCAGATAATATCCGACTGACAATTTCAGTTCTTTCAAAGGATGAAAATCCGCATTGATATTCAATGTTGCTTTGGGCAGATTCCACGGTTTTTCCTCAGGTATAGCACCGCCAATATAGTCATTATTATCAGTGACATCGTAGAAATAACCGACAAACTTTGCAGACAAGTCCGTGTAAGGAATAAGGTTTGTCTTTATTAAAGCCCCTATGCTTCCTACTCCGACATCATAATAACGGACATCGCTTATATTCGCCCAACTGTAAAAGTTCCCGTTACTTTCGGAAGAATACAGATGCTCGTCCTTCGTATATTTATATCCTGCAAAAACATCGAATTCAAAACCGTTTATTATGCCCGATTTTATCCCTAAAGTTGCATCTGCCAAAGTACGTGAATAGGCAACTTTTCGGCTCATATCCACATAACGGTTTTCAGCCATTATCGACAGGTAATCGTTCTCATTCACTCCTCCTGTCGCGTTCAGATACAAAGATGTTTTATCGGCAAACTGCCAGTTCATCTTAACATCGGGAGAAACGACAAACTTGTTCTCCTGATCAATGGCATAATCAAAATTCACACCAAGCGATACGGAATAATCATCACCGTTGATTCTGAAATAAGGAGTAGCATGCAATCTGGTAAAACTATGAAAATCAATATCTTTTTCGGCAAATTTCACGTCCGAGAAACCCTGATTCATAACACCCAGCTTCAATCCTATAAGGTTTCGGTAACCGCTCATGGGAGCAGCCATATCAAACTTAGCCCTGATTATGTTTCCGCTTACTCCGTCATCAGCAACCAGAGGTCCATATTTAGCGGAAAAATGATCGAAACTCAACGATCCGCTGTAAACAAACTCGTTATTTTCATTCGACTTAACGCCTGTTTCTGCACCGAAAGAATTAACATTCTGTTTTTTATCCATTTCAAAAGAATTAGCACTAAACGGATTTCCGTAATAATTAAAACTTGTTCCGTCAAACTTAGCATTCAAGAACCAAGAAAGAAACTCGAACGAATGTTCGTATTCCGCCTTTACGAAATTGTTCATGTATTTCGCTTTGGCCTTATCCAAACCATTTGTTTTATCGGCATACTTTACATCGCCGTTAGTAGAATTGTGCCGGAAGAAAAAATCGAGCCTGTCGTTCTTTTCATCAACAACCCTGTAACCCAAAGTACCTTTCAGGTTCATGTAATTCCCGCCTGCAAACGACAGATAACCTCTCTTCTTGCTGAAATCTACACCGGTGGCAATATCACCCGATCCCGTGTCGCCGACAGGATAAGTCTGGAATTGCAAATCCGCTTGTTTAGTCTCAAACTGAATCTGAGCAGGCTTAACAACCGGTTCGTGAATGGCAGGAACCGTATTGATCTTGCTCGCATCCTGCAACGTCGGGTTAAATTCCCTTTCCAACAGAATCTGCCTGTTCAACGTCGAATCTTTCGGCGAGGCGTTTTGCGCCGCCAAATTTGCAACCGAAACCAAACCTGCTGTAAATAATATTACTGACTTATATATTGTTTTCATTTTCTTCTGATTTAATCTGTTGGCAAATTATTTGTTTAAACGTTGATCGATCGCATTCGAAATTTCCTGTTCAGTTCCTTTATAGTTTGCTTTCAAACTTTCGAGGTATTGCTTAGCCTGAAAATCTTCCCCTTTGGCTGCATAACAGTCGGACAGAACGATCAATGCCTTTGCCATCCAGAACTCGTGCGGAGTTCCCTGTTTCATGAACGATTGTATCTGCTTAATAGCCTCGTCATACGATTTGTTCTGATAATAAACATCCGCCAGCATAAAGTTAGCTTCCGCACCGAACAGGTTACGCGCATCCTTTGCCAACTCCTTCAGGTCAGAAACGGCAGCATCCCTCATATTCATATTAAGGCGGGCTTTTGCCCTGTAATATCTGGCTTCGTTAACCACTTCGGGCGAAACCTTCGATCCGCCGAGCAACAAAGTCGCCGCTTCGATCACTTCGTTATTGTTCTGCATCAGATAAGCGCTGCGAAGCATACCCAATTGAGCCACATTCTTGTTGTCGGTTGTCGAAGCCACCGCATCGAGTTTTTTATAAGTGTCGTAAGCTGCCTGATAATTCTTTCTGTCAAACTCTATGCCCGAAACATATATCAGCGCATCGTTGATATATTTCCGATTATTGGCAGATACAACATAGTTGAATTCACGAAGGGCAGTATTTTTATCATTCTCTTCAAAAGCCATAAATCCAAGCAGATAGTGCGCATCGCCCGAATAGGCTCCGTTCGGATAAGATTGCAGATAAGTTTGCAATGCGTTCTTCGAATTGGCTTTGTTGCCTTTCATATATACGTTTTCGGCTGCCAGATAAGACAGCGTGTCCTGACGCGAAGTAGTTATGACCGTTCCAACACCAAGTGAATTGACATAGGAGGCATAAGCGTTTATGTCGTTTATTTCCTTATAGACGCTTTCCAGACTCTTAATAGAAATCCGTGCTTCCGCCGAATTAGGATAGTTACCGATAACGCGTTTATAGGCTTCTATCGCTTTCTGATGGTTTCCTACATTAAAATACAACTGCCCAAGCTGAACGCCTGCCTGCTGATTCAACGGCGATTGAGGATAATCTTTCAACAGTTTTTCGATCACATTTATCGCATCCCTGTCCCTGTTCAACATTACCAACGCCCTGCTTTTCTCGTAAAGCGCATCATCGAGATAAGAGGAGTTAGGATAACGACGCATCATATCGTCCAATGCGGAAATCTTTCCGTTATAATTCCGACGAAGCCCCATTACAAACGCTTTCTGAAACTCGGCATAATCGGCATTCGACGGATCGGCTGACACCGCTTGGGAATAAGCGTTTTCGGCATCCGCAAAATTTCGGTTGTACAGGTAACAGTCACCCATACGGTTCAACGCATCGGCATAAGTCGATGATTTTCTGTTGCTTTCCTGTGCGGCATACTGACGCATATTCTGGAGAGAATTGTTATACTGTTTCAATTTAAAATAAGTGTAGCCCAAGTTATAAAGAGCCAAGCCATAGTTCTCATCCGAGCGTGAAGCACCTTTAATATATGTCTGATAATTACGTTCCGCTACGGAATAATCTCCCGCACGGTAAGCAATTTCTCCTTTCCAGAAGTAAGATTCGTTCCTTGTTTTCGGATCATAATTGCCCATATTGATACAAGCATCGAAATTGCGGGAAGCCGACACGTAATCGGAATTAATAAAATCCTGCGTCCCCAAACGGAAATATATGATCTGTTTAGCCATCAACACCTGCCTTCCGGGCGATCTGATCGCATCGATCGCATTCAACGCCGCATTGTAGTTTTTGGTTGACAAAAGCGTCGATGCCAATATATCATTGATCTGATCGGCATACTTCGATGAAGGGTATTCGGTAAGAAAACGCTGAAGAACTGTCACAGACTGATCGAACACCGACAAGGATGTCTGATGCACGAGCAAAGCGTAATTGTAAAGGGCAGCTTCGCTGATACTCCGGTCAAATTTAACGCGCGATGCGGCATCGAATGCCAACAGGGCATTGGTTGTATCGTTCAGTTTCAGATAAGCCTGTCCGAGTTGCATATAAGCAGCCTGTCCCAACTGGTTGTCGGTCGAAGCGGCATATTTAAGCACATCGGCTGCACGTTGATTATTTCCCGATTGATAATAAGATACGCCAAGCATATACATATCCTGCGGAAAAGGATTGCTTTCCAGCGAAATATATTTCTCATAGTTGGCTATGGAACTGTTTACATCATAAAGACGGTTGTAACTGTTGCCCAGTATTCTGTATATTTCCTTCGTGTTTTTGCTGTTAGGATAATTTCTCGTATAGCTTTCACCTTCCGATACGGCGTTTCTCAAATCATTATTGATGAAGTACCCCTGCGTAAGGAAAAACAAAGATTCTTCCCTGTATTCGGGCTTGTTCTTCAACAGGTTGAATACCCGTAAAGCCTGATCGTAATTTCCTTCGTGAAAATCAATATAAGCCAGATAGAACGAAGCCGCATCGCTGTATTTTTTACTATGCATGCTCAATAGTCCAAACAGTCTTTTCGCTTCCGCTTTATTGCCTGTCTGCAAGGCGGCGTAAGCTTTTCTGAAACTGTGATCTTCCTGCTCCTGTATATTCAGCCGGTTGACATCCGACTGATCGAGCCAGAAAAGAGCTTTTTCCCATTCTTTTTTGTTGAAATGGCAGGTTCCTATATAGAAGCACAGTTCGTTCCTGTGGTACGTTTCGGAATAAGTATCGAGAAAGTCCTTCAATTGCAGCTCTGCATCCGCTCCGCCACGGAAAAATTTTGAGCTGACAATCATATAGTCAGCCTCCATCATCAGCTTATCGTCTTTCGTCCTCTTTTTAAACTCGGAAAGAGAATGTTCCGCACCGACATAATTATTGTCGTCAAACATATTTTTTCCCTCATTAAAATAACGTATCGGATCGTTGTTGTCAAGCGATTGCTGAGAATATCCCGCCGTAAAAATACCCGCTGAAACAACAAGAGTTGTGAATAGTTTTTTCATATTTGATTTTATTGATTTTTTTTCTTTAGTATATCTGACGATAGCAGTTTTTTTATACCTGTTTTAACCGAATTGAGCCCGAATTGTTCAGGATCAATATCCTCCAATTTTATAAATTGCAGTTTTGCGACGTCATCCTCCGCATCCAATTTACTTGTATCACCAACATGGCACAGAAAAAAAAGGTCGATCGTATGTACCTCAAATCCTGAATAAACATAAATATTAGGCAACGAAAATAAGTATTCGACGCGGGAAACGTCCAGACCTGTCTCTTCCTTTACTTCCCTCATAACGCCTTCTTCGGCTGTCTCGTACATATCGACAAAGCCTCCCGGCAGGTCAAAAGTCCCCTTTGCGGGATCGGAAGCACGCGTTGCAACAAGCAGTTCGTTTTCTTTATTAATGATTATCGCAACGGTAGCGCCACAAGAATTGAAGTAATAGACAAATCCGCAGGAAAGGCATTTTTTAGACTTAAAATTATTCTCCACGAAACGATCTGATCCGCATTTGGGACAATATCGGAATTGAGATAAAGGATGCATAGTTTTATATACGAACTTTCAAGAAAACAAAAATAGGTTTTTATTTCGGTTTTTCCTGCTCGTGAGGCTTATCAAACTTTAAAAAAGGAATAAAATAAGGCGTTATCGCTTCTACATAGGGATAAGTTTGCGATTCTTCCTTAATTTGCTTGGTGATGATCTTTTCTTTTTGATCGAATTCCACAATTACATTCAGCAGTATACTGGCTACGATAAGCCATTTTGCAACCGAAAAGACGGCTCCCGCCAATCTGTTCAAGCTGCCCATTTTTAAAGCTTCGACAAGGCTGTGAACCATTCTTCCCAAAAAAAGGAAACCGATAAGGATAAGTACGAAGGCGACGAGATAGGAAAGAGGATTTACCACATAGTCGGGCAAGTCTGTAATTTGCAGTATATGCGGACTTAGAAATTTCGCGACTTGTCCCGCGAAAACGGCTCCTATAATTATCCCTGCCAATGAAGCGAGCTGTTTTACCAAACCCGATATGCAACCTCTGATAAAGGATGCAATGACAAGAATAATTATAATAATATCGAACCAAGTCACATCAAGAACATTTACAAACCTCCGTAAACAACAAAAGTAAGAATTATTTACTAATCCTTACTTTTGTTTGCTAAAAAGCAAAATATCTTTTTCAGCAATTATCTGCTGTACTCGTCAGAAACCGAAAGTTTTTTTCTTCCTTTTCCTCTGCGGGAAGCTAACACTCTGCGTCCGTTAGCAGTAGCCATTCTTTCACGGAATCCGTGTTTGTTTTTTCTTTTTCTGTTCGATGGTTGAAATGTCCTTTTCATCGCTGTATATTTTTGTTGTTATTTTTTCTTCAATACAATCGGGTTGCAAAAGTATGCAGTTTATTTCAAAAAAACAAGTATATGATAATTAAAAAAGTAAAGATTATTTTTCTTCTTCCTCTGCCAGATATTTATTGGCTCTGTCCAAAGCAATATTTATATTGCTGCAAATATTATCTTCTCCTACCAAAGAAACAAAATCCGCCTTATCAAGCGATTTCCGTACCTCAGGTCTTACTCCCGACAGAATCACGTGTATTCCTTCCTTTTGCGATTTCCTGCACAGGCTTTCAAGATTATAAACGCCTGTGGAATCAATAAACGGAATCTTACGCATGCGGATAATGCGGACTTTTGCCTTCTCACCCACAATACGCATGCTCTCGTCAAACTTATTCGCAATGCCGAAAAAGAAAGGACCGTCTATCTCATAAACTTCCACGCCGTTCGGAATTTGCAATTTCTCGTCGGGGTGGCTTATTTCTCCCTCATCGCTCAGATCGAGTTCCTTTTCGATAACCGAAATTTTAGTTGATTCCGATATGCGTTTCAAGAAAAGGAAAACAGCAAGAAGCAAACCTATTTCGATAGCTATCGTCAAATCGAATATGACAGTCAGTAGAAAAGTTATTACTAAAACGGCAGCATCCGACTTAGAGCCTTTCAGCAAAGCGACAAAGCTCCGCCATTCGCTCATATTGTAAGAGACTATTATCAGCACTCCTGCCAGACACGCCATTGGTATATGTTTTGTCAAATCACTAAGAAACAACACAATCAGCAAAAGTACGACAGCGTGTATCATTCCCGCAACAGGAGTACGCCCGCCGTTGTTTATGTTCGTCATGGTGCGGGCAATCGCTCCCGTAGCAGGTATTCCGCCGAACAACGGCGAAACGATATTGGCAGCGCCCTGCGCTATAAGTTCCATATTGGCATTCGTACGCGCACCCGTAACGCCGTCCGCAACCTTAGCGGACAGCAATGATTCGATAGCACAGAGCATCGCTATCGTAAAAGCGGAAGGAAACAGCGTATTAATTGTTTCTATATTGAGCGAAACTCCCGACATTTCGGGCAAACTGTTGTTGATACTGAACCTGTCGCCGATAGTTTCGATGCCTTCTGTTCCGCAAAAATATTTCAGAAGGAAAACAGCAACCGTCATAACAATAATCGCAATCAGCGAACCGGGTATTTTTTTGATAACCTTGGACGAAGCCACAATAATAAGAATACTGATAAACCCGACAACGAAGGTCAGCCAGTGGATGCTGTTAAGATTCTGAAAATAGACTTCCCATTTCGCAAGAAAATCCGAAGGCACTTTTTCTATTGTCATGCCGAAAAGATCCTTCATCTGGGTAGAAAATATAGTTACGGCAATGCCGCTCGTAAATCCGACAATGATTGGATAAGGCATAAATTTGATAACGTTCCCCAATTTCAGAAATCCCATCAGAATAAGCATCAGCCCTGCCATAAAAGTAGCTATGACCAGTCCCTGAAATCCGTATTGCTGGATTATGCCGTACACAATTACGATAAACGCTCCCGTAGGACCTCCTATCTGAACGGTGCAACCTCCCAAAAAAGAAATAATGAACCCTGCTATAATCGCAGTATAAATACCTTTTTCGGGGCTGACACCCGAAGCTATACCGAAGGCGATAGCCAACGGAAGGGCAACGATGCCGACTATGAGACCTGCCATCAGGTCGGCCATGAATTTTTCTCTGTTGTAAGTTTTAAGAGAGATAAAGAATTGCGGCGTAAAGTCTTTTAAAAACTGTGATTTCATAATCACCGAACAATGAAATTAACAAATTTTAAATAACAATAAACAATCTGGATGAAAGGATATTAACCTGTTTTATTATCCATAACTTAGAACACATCTAATTTATTCATTAGTAACCCCTTAAATCTTATGTTTTTTTAAGAGAGCAAAGGTATTAAATCTTCTGGCGTTTCCTATTTTAATTTGTTAATTTTGTAAGTAAAGATCAACTAAATATTTTATCTTATGGAAAAAAGCATAAAAGGGACAAAGACAGAACAATGTCTTTTGACCTCGTTTGCAGGTGAATCCCAAGCGAGGATGCGCTATACAATGTTCGCAAGCGTAGCGAAAAAAGAAGGGTACGAACAAATAGCCGCTATATTTCTTGAAACTGCCGATCAGGAAAAAGAACACGCAAAACGTATGTTCAAGTTCCTTGAAGGAGGAATGGTAGAAATCACGGCTTCTTACCCGACAGGCCCGTTGAGCACTACCGAACAAAATCTGATAGAAGCGGCGGCAGGCGAACACGAAGAATGGGCGATAGACTATCCTAAATTCGCAGACATTGCGGAAGCGGAAGGATTCAAAGAAGTTGCCGTAATGTACCGTATGGTGGCAAAAGTGGAAGAAATGCACGAAAGACGCTACAAAGCCTTGTTGGAAAGAGTGCAAAAGAACGGAGTATTCAGCCGTGACGAAGCTATTGACTGGCAATGCCGCAACTGCGGATACGTGCATCACGGAAAATCTGCTCCGAAAACCTGTCCCGCATGTTTGCATCCGCAAGCGTTTTTCGAACCTTTGAAATGGAATTTCTGATAAAAGAAATCAATCGGAATATGAAAAAGAGAATTGCATAAACAATTCTCTTTTTCTTTTTGTACTTTTGTCTTTTCATATTTAGGGGGTTAGGTTAATGAAATACGCATTATTTACTTTATTTGTTTCAGCTTCTTTATTTCTCGTAAGCTGCAATTCGGACAATAATAACGACGGACAAGATCAAAAAAGCACAAAAAGGACTCGCTTTTCAGGCAACTATAACAAAGCCTTTAACGATCTGCACGACAAACATATCGAAGCAGCCAAAAGGAACGGGATAAAGCCGCTTTCGGCAAAAAGCGACACATCGAAAATCGGCGACGAACTTGTGAGAATACCGAAGGCACTCCCCTATTTTACAACCGATAAGCTCAGCCATTCTATCCCTTTTCTGGTTCCGAAAGCGTCGGAACTGCTGATAGACATAAGCGTGAATTTTAGCGATTCGTTAAAAAACAAAGGCTTGCCTCCCTACAAACTGATTCTGACAAGCATTACACGGACTGACGAAGACATAAAAAAACTGACAAAAAGGAATTTCAATGCCAGCCATAACTCAGCACATTGCTACGGAACGACATTCGACATATCGTGGAAAAGATATGAAAAAATAAACCCGAACGATAAAGACGTCAACACAGATAAACTAAAGCTGGTTTTGGGGCAGGTTCTTTACGATCTGCATCAACAGGACAGATGTTATATAAAACATGAAAAAAAACAAGCCTGTTTTCACATAACAGTCAGATAACAAAAAGATGAAAAGATTTTTTATATACTTGTCGTACGACGGCACGAATTACAGCGGCTGGCAGAATCAGCCGAACAGCACAACCGTGCAGGAAGTGCTGGAAAAGGCTATTTCGACAATTCTCCGAACGCCAACCGAAATTACAGGAGCGGGAAGAACCGACGCAGGAGTACATGCCCGCATGATGGTTGCGCATTTCGATGCCGAATTGGATATTTCCGAACTTCAGCCTTTATGCGAAAAGCTCAATTCTTTTCTGCCCAAAGACATCGCCATACAAAAGATCGTACCTGTCACAAATGAGGCTCATGCACGTTTCGACGCAACGTCACGAACTTACCGATACTACCTGACAACGGAGAAAGATCCGTTTAAGGTTAATACGCATCTCAGATTATTCTTCGTACCCGATATTGAAAAAATGAACGAATGCGCAAATGTCCTGTTCGAATTTGAAGACTTTTCGAGTTTCAGCAAATCGCACACAGACGTAAAAACCAACGTCTGCAAAATAATGTATGCGCAATGGGAAAGGCAGGGCAGTGATTTCATCTTCACGATCAAAGCAGATCGTTTTTTAAGAAACATGGTACGCGCCATTGTCGGCACATTGCTCGAAGCAGGCAGAGACAGGCTTAGCGTAAGAGGAATGCAACGCATAATAAAGGCTCAGGACAGACGCACGGCAGGGACTTCCGCTCCTGCTCAAGGACTGTTTCTTGAAGACATTGAGTATCCCGAATCCATATTTCTTAATCAAGAAGGAGGCAACCGTTAACCATGTGGTTGTTTCTCTCTTTTTTGTCCGCATTTTTTCTCGGCTGCTACGATATCAGCAAAAAAATATCGCTGAAAGACAATGCCGTAATTCCCGTATTGTTTTTCAACACTTTATTCTGTACGCTTCTGCTTCTGCCCTTGTTCATTGTTTCCCGATTCGGGCAGAACGTTCTTACGGAAACTATCTTCTATATCCCTGCGATAAATCCGACTGATCATCTTTACATTCTGCTGAAATCGGTAATCGTACTTTCATCGTGGATATTCGGATATTTCGCAGTCAAACACCTGCCGCTGACAATAACAGGACCGATCAACGCCACACGCCCTGTGATGACGCTTGTAGGCGCACTTCTTATATTCGGTGAGAGACTCAACCCGTATCAGTGGATCGGTGTTCTGCTCACCGTCATTTCGGTATTTCTGTTGTCGTTAACAGGGAGAAAAGAGGGTATCCGATTCACGCATGATAAGTGGATTTTTTTCATATTTCTGGCTGCCGCGTTGGGTGCGATAAGCGCATTGTACGACAAATACCTGATGCAAACGATGAGCTCCACTGCCGTCCAGTCTGGTACAATCTCTATCAATGTATCATGATGCTGGTCGTTTTGGTTATACTCTGGTATCCGAGGCGAAAGAAAAGCACAAAGTTCAGATGGAAGTGGAGCATACTGCTGGTATCGGTTTTCCTGACGATAGCCGACTTCATATACTTTTACGCTCTGACTGATCCTGAGGCGATGATCTCGATTGTTTCGATGGTGCGTCGCGGATCGGTTCTCGTATCGTTTGCGGGCGGAGTATTATTCTTCCACGAAAAGAACCTCAAGGGAAAGCTCCTCGATCTTATACTGATAATAATAGGCATGATATTCCTGTATCTGGGAACAAAATAAAAGGCAACCCAAAAGAGTTGCCTTCCGTAAAATTAAGGTAGAATATATTTTTATTCATTGATCATCGTGAACAATTCTTCGGCAGCGTCGCGAGGTCCTGTCTTTGTTTTTCCGTCTATGGCAAGCGAAGTATGTATCTCGCCGATTTTCGTTCCCATTTTCTGCATAGCGGTAAAATATTCCCTTACAAGCTTTTCAGCCAACGGGCGTTCCTGTACAGGTCCGAACGGATTGGCAAAATAAGATTTCACAAGCCCTTTTTCGGTTGTAGTTCCTTTTGCTTTACGGGCACCGTCTTCAAATACTTTTATGGCATCGTCGAGATTGTCATAAAAATGTATTTTCTTATCGGCTTCGGAATAATTATTCGCATACAGCATATAATCCACTTTATACCCTTTCGAAATAATCTCGTAGGTAGATACGGGTATCGTTACGCGGGCATTTATTTTATCGGGGTTGGAATATATTCCGCTATCAAGCTGCTGGTATGCGTAGGCGGGATCTAAATCGTCGGTACGGACAAATGCTCCGATCTCGGTTCCGTAACCTTTTACGACGCCTTTTTCATCGAGTCTCAGATAACCCATATCGTCAAAGATAACACGCATATGGCGAATGAATTTTTCGTTCAAAGTCCTGAATGCCTCAAGGCTTTCCGATTTTCCTGCGCCGCTGTCGCCCATGATGATGATATTCGATTCTTTTCCGTTATTAAGCAAAACGTTTACCATAGCTCCGTGTATAGGTAAACGGTTTTGTTCCATTTGCTTGATATTGTGAAGCGTCAGCAACATTTTTTTCATGTAACCGAAATAGTCGATATCGTCACAATAATTGGCATAACCGACTAAGACGTCGTTCTTTTTATCCTTATAATAGAATGTACGTTTTTCGTCGTGCCCGTCAGGATAACCGAACAAATAAATTATATCGGGTTTCTTTCCTATATATTCGTCTTCTTCCGCAAGTTCAAAAAGGTTAGCCAGTCCCAGTCCATGATCGATAAAATCTTTATGGATATACACAAACGTGAGCATACTACCCACTTTGGCAGGATATACGAACCAAGAATTGTCGTCCAGTACTATTCCCTGCAAAGGATTGTCGGAATGTTCCTGAAAAATCCCGTCACGGGTATTGCGTTTCGTGTAAGTGATCAAAGGCGGATGGAACACAACGGAACTGATGAACGGAACCGACGAAATACCTTTGTATTCCAACGGACAATTCCAGACAACGTCGTTTAGCGTCAACCCTGCGTTTGCTCCCGCAATCTGTTGCCTGTATATACGAAGTTTACGCCCCATAACGGTTTCCGTAATACGGCGATAGATAGAAAGCACCAGTTCGTCAAACAAGTCGTTAGCCTGAGTAAAGCGTACATTCTGAAGCCCTTCGCCCACCTGACTGTTGCGAACGATTGTTATTCTCTCAAGCTTTCTCCAATAATTATACAGAAGTTCAATCACTTCGATAAACAGATCCTGATCGTCAAGGAAAATAGAATAAAGGCTGTGCAGTTTCGGAATTTCGTCACGATAACACACAGTCAACAGTTTAAAGATTTCGATAAGGGTTTCGGCAAACTCATCCTCGTCTTTAAAAGATTTCATGTAATGATTATAGATCACAAGGTCTTCCTTCTTCAATTGACCGATAAAACTTTCTATAACTCTTCTGAAACCGTAACTGTTTAATATTTTTTGCCGCGTATCGCAAAACTTCAACGTAAAATTGATCGTAGCCTTGCCTCTACTCAAAGTAAATTCTTGTTGCATGTGATTTTATATTATTGATTATTTTTTCCGATTTCAAAAATAAATAAACTTACCAACAATTAGGGCAATTAAAAATACAAATATTAATAAAAAACTATTATCATTTTAACTATTGCATTTTCGTACATCAATATATAGTACTGAATCAGAGTATATTATCAAAAACACCTACTAAAATTGTCTTTAGAATCAATCTGAACAAACAACAGTCCAATCCGTTAGAAATGAAGATACAATAAGGATACGTCACATTAAAAAAATAAATCGCTGACACTTTGCTATTTTTCACATTCTTTGAACCTAAAAGAATTTTATAGATGAAAAAAAATAGGTATTTTTGCAATGCTTTAAAAATGACTTACAAAGTATATTCATTATAAATAAATTAACTAAAACTACTGACATGAGAATTGAAAGTATTCATGCACGCGAAATTTTGGATTCAAGAGGAAATCCAACAATTGAAGTTGACGTAACACTTGAATGCGGCGCATTCGGACGCGCTGCTGTACCATCAGGTGCATCAACAGGTGAAAACGAAGCTCTTGAACTTCGCGACGGAGATAAAAAAAGATATGGCGGAAAAGGCGTACTGAAAGCCGTTAAAAACGTAAACGAAGTAATCGCTCCTAAGCTTATAGGGGAAGATGCTCTCGACCAAAGAGGCATCGACGAAAAAATGATCGCTCTCGACGGAACTAAAACAAAATCAAAACTCGGAGCAAACGCTATTCTCGGCGTTTCATTAGCAGTAGCAAAAGCTGCCGCTAACTGCCTTGACATACCTTTGTACCGTTATATCGGCGGAACCAACACTTATACACTTCCCGTTCCGATGATGAACATCATCAACGGCGGCGCTCACTCTGATGCTCCTATCGCATTCCAAGAGTTCATGATCCGCCCCGTAGGCGCTAAATCTTTCAGAGAAGGTTTGAGAATGGGTGCTGAAATATTCCACGCGCTTAAAAAAGAATTCCACGACAGAGGGCTTAGCACTGCCGTAGGTGATGAAGGTGGTTTTGCTCCGACATTGAAAGGGACTGACGATGCTCTTGATTCAATCATCAAAGCAATCGAAATTGCAGGTTACAAACCGGGAAAAGACGTGACTCTTGCTCTTGACTGTGCCGCTTCCGAGTTCTTCAAAGACGGAGTTTATGACTACACTAAGTTTGAAGGACCGAAAGCTGCAAAACGCAATGCCAAAGAACAGGTTGAATTCCTCGCAAAACTTGCGAAAAAATATCCGATCGACTCCATCGAGGACGGTATGGGAGAAAACGACTGGGAAGGCTGGAAACTGCTTACAGAAAAACTTGGCGACAAAATCCAACTTGTCGGTGATGACTTGTTCGTTACAAACGTTGAATTCCTGAAAAAAGGTATCGAAAACGGATGTGCTAATTCAATCCTTATCAAAGTAAACCAAATCGGTACGCTTACCGAAACTTTGGATGCTATCGAAATGGCACACCGCGCAGGCTATACATCCGTAACTTCTCACCGTTCGGGCGAAACTGAAGACGCTACAATCGCCGACATAGCGGTAGCTACAAATTCAGGCCAAATCAAAACAGGTTCTTTAAGCCGCACAGACCGTATGGCTAAATACAACCAATTGCTTCGTATCGAAGAAGAACTTGGCAACAAAGCCGTTTACGGATACAAACGCGTACAACGCAAGAAATAATCAGTAAAATGCTTCATACCAAAAAGGGCGTTAAATAATTTAACGCCCTTTTTTATTACAAGGCAATGGATAATGAACAATATCAGGATAAACCACGTTTACATAGCATGGAATACGACGTAAGACATAATATTGAGCAACAAAGATTTGAAGTAATAATCGATAATTTGATATCGGAAGTAGATTATTATATTGACGACGACGGATGTATGCGGGTTACCCACACGGAAGTCCCGCCCGAACTTGAGGGAAAAGGCATTGCCGCCGCTATGACAAAAGCATTGCTCGAATACGCAAAAGAAAACTCAATAACGGTTATCCCTGTTTGCCCTTACACAAAAGCATATATAGAGAAGCATCCCGAATATAATATTATTCTTAATTAAGAAGAAATGCTGTTTTAACCTTTGATGCCGAATATTACTTTTTTTCAAGTAAACAGTTAAACCTGTAATAACCGGTATATAAATCCGGAGATTGGTTTAGATAAGTAAAATCAAACCCGTTCTCTTCCGATATGCCCTTCAAATCGTCAACGTCCCACCAATAACCAATATGCGGTTCTTTACGCTCTTCACATTCATAATAGAATTTCTTTTTTTCAGGAGTATCGTAATATTCGAACAGATGGGCTTTGTCTGGGATGCTTGCGATAAAGAAAAGCGAACCTTTTTCCATAACATTCATTTTCTTCAACACTTCCGAAAACGTTACCGGGTTAAAATACTGTAAAGCCTCGTACATATAGAATTTACGAAATTTTAAGAAAAGTTCTTCCGGTAAATGCATTACATCGGCAACTATATATTTAATTTTTTTTTTTCAGTAGGCGAAATATTCGATTTCGCTGTTTCTATTAGGTCAGCAGAAAAATCAACTCCGATTATTTCAGACACGGAACGGGCGACTCTATTTGTAACAAGCCCATTGCCACAGCAAAGATCAACAACCGCATCCTTTGGAGTAATTCTCAAAGATTCAACAATACTGTCAATAATAAGCAGTAACTGATTTTCGTCAACATCTTTACCGTTTACGGTTTTACCGACTTGCTTTAATAAAGAGTCTTTAAACTGCACTGCTCTTTTATCCCAATAGTCTTTGTTCATAGTGTTAAGTTTATAAAAGAGGATTAACTTGATAAGTTATATAAATAATTAAATATAAAATCATTTATATATCGCTTTCTTTCCTGCCAGCAAAGTATTTTTTCATCAGCGACACAATAGTCATAGGCCCTACTCCGCCGGGGACAGGCGTTATGTATGACGATTTGGACGCAACTTCGTCAAATGCGACATCGCCTTTGAGTCTGAATCCCGATTTTGTTTCGGTTGAAGGGACTCTTGTCGTTCCCACGTCGATTACGACAACGCCGTCTTTGACCATATCGCCTTTCAGAAACTCGGGAGAACCGAGGGCGGCAATAATTATATCCGCCTGCCGGCAAACTTCCTTAATATCGGGCGTACGGCTATGGCAAACGGTAACGGTTGCGTCACCGGGATATGATTTTTGCATCATAAGGCTGGCAACAGGTTTCCCGACAATATTGCTCCGCCCTAAAACCACGCAATGCTTTCCTTGAGTCTCGATCTTATATCTTTTCAGAAGTTCTATAATACCGGCAGGAGTCGCGGAAACGAAGCAGGGCAAACCGATGGACATACGCCCTACGTTAACGGGATGAAAACCGTCGACATCTTTGCGATAATCAATCGCTTCTATTACTTTCTGTTCGGATATATGTTTCGGAAGCGGAAGCTGAACTATGAAACCGTCAACGTCTTCATCTTTGTTCAGGCGATCCACGCAAGCTAACAGTTCAGCCTCGGTAACATCGTCCTCATACCTGATAAGCGATGACTTGAAGCCGACTTCTTCACAAGTCCGCACTTTGCTTGTCACATAGGTTTCGCTGCCTCCGTCATGTCCCACGAGCACTGCCGCCAGATGCGGACGCTTGCCTCCGTCGTTTAAAATTTGCTTTACCTCTTCGGCTATTTCCTGCTTTATCTGAGCCGCTATCGCTTTTCCGTCTATCAGTTGCATAGTTTTTAGATTTTTTGTCCGATAAATACAATTAAAAAAGCGAAAAACATTTTTCGCCTTTTCTATAATAATTCTTATCTGCGTTTCATTTTCGACATCATTTTGCCCGCACCCTTCATCTGAGTCATCATCTTCATCATCTTACGGGTTTCGTCAAATTGTTTCAGAAGCTTGTTCACTTCTTGTATCGAAGTTCCGCTTCCTGTGGCGATCCGTTGTTTACGGCTTCCGTTTATTATCTCGGGACTCGTCCTCTCCTTCGGAGTCATAGAGTGAATAATGGCTTCTATACTTTTGAACGCGTCATCGTCAATGTCAACATCCTTCATGGCTTTTCCTACTCCGGGAATCATAGACGCCAGATCTTTAAGGTTACCCATTTTCTTTATCTGTTGTATCTGGGCAATGAAATCATTGAAGTCAAATTGGTTCTTCGCGATTTTCTTCTGAAGGCGTCGCGCTTCTTCTTCATCAAATTGCTCTTGGGCTTTTTCGACAAGAGAAACGATGTCACCCATTCCGAGAATACGGTCTGCCATACGTTCGGGGTGGAATACATCCAGCGCATCCATTTTCTCGCCCATTCCGACAAACTTTATCGGTTTGTTTACAACCGAACGGATGGACAAGGCTGCTCCGCCGCGGGTATCGCCATCCAGTTTGGTAAGCACCACTCCGTCAAAATCGAGCCTGTCGTTAAATTCTTTGGCCGTGTTTACGGCATCCTGCCCTGTCATGGAGTCCACGACAAAGAGTATTTCGTCGGGTTTGACAGCGTTTTTAATTGCCGCGATCTCGTTCATCATCGCTTCGTCGATAGCCAAACGCCCCGCCGTGTCTATAATGACAAGGTCGTTTCCGTTCTGCTTCGCATATTTAATAGCATTCTGAGCTATTTCGACAGGATTTTTATTCCCTTCTTCCGAATATACGGGAACGCCGATCTGTTCTCCCAGAACTTTCAACTGTTCGATCGCAGCGGGACGATAAATATCGTCAGCAACGAGAAGCGGATTTTTACCTTTCTTTGATTTCAGCAATTTAGCCAGCTTGCCCGAAAACGTCGTTTTTCCCGATCCCTGAAGCCCTGCCATTAAAATAACGGAAGGCGAACCTTTCAGATTGATATCTACCGCCGTTCCTCCCATAAGTAGAGCGAGTTCGTCATGAACGATCTTCACCATCAGTTGTCCGGGTTTAACGGCTGTCAGAACATTTTGTCCCAAAGCTTTCTCCTTAACGGTTTCGGTAAATTGTTTGGCGGTTTTATAATTAACGTCGGCATCGAGTAAAGCCCTGCGTACATCTTTCAGGGTTTCCGCAACATTAATTTCCGTAATCTTGCCTTCTCCTTTCAGCAGCTTAAACGACCGATCCAGTCTGTCACTTAAATTCTCAAACATAGTCTATTTATTGTTTCTTATTTCGTTGAATGTCCGCAAAGATAATAATTTGGAATTACAGATTATAATTCACTTATCAATTCTATTCTTTTTTATTCCTTATAAGGCGCTGGAGGCAATTCTATTTGAGCTATTTCCCATAGAGCCATTGATTTGTCATTAAATCTGCCTTTAACTTCCGTACATCCTTCGTTTATAATCAATAACGGTTTAGGAAACTTAAACGGTTTTATCTGCAGATTCAGAGGTCTCCATTCGCCGGTTTGTATATCAAAATTCACGGAATGTTCAGGAAAAGTTGTCGCCAGTAAATATTTGGCTCCTGATGATTTTATATTCTTAACAGAATTATAAATATTTTCCAGAGATAAATGCACAAGGCAGTCTCTTACAACCAAAATATCGACTTTAGGCAATTTATCGGATATCAAATCCAGCACTTCGAAGCGGATATTTTCGGCTGTATATTTCTGCTGATTTTCACTGATAAGGGCTTCAACTATGTCTGCACCGATATAATCTATACCTTCCAAATCAACTTTTTGCATCCAGTTAAAATCTCCGCAAGGAATGTCCAATATTGATTTTATGTTATTTTCTTTAATTAAGCTGTTAAGACCGTCAACCAACGTCGTTGTTTGTTCGGAATCCGATCCCGGTCCTGAAATGCTTTCAGGACTTGTCCAGTGATTTGTATTGTATATGTCTGTAAAAATTTCCTGAGGGCTTTTCCCTTGGAATTTTTCCGAATGAGAGTTTCTTTTTTTATACCATTTTTTATACCACAACAGAATAGGGGCAGGAATAACTTTATTTAAGACTTTTCTCATAAGGGTTTAATTGTTAATGAATTAATTAAAAAACAAACAAAGGGTATAAATTAAAAATACATTAAAAAATACGTAAATTTATTTTATTCTTTTAAAAGGCAACCATATCTTTTGCCTTTTGGAAAATAAAGATAGGAATAAATGACCACAAATGTTATCTTTATTATGTAAATTTGCTTTCTTGAATTAGTAAACCTAATAAATATATTATACATGTACAATTGGTTCGAATGTCGTGTCAGTTACGACAAAATGATGGAAAACGGGGTGCAGAAAAAAGTAACGGAGCCTTATCTGGTAGATGCCCTGTCGTTTACCGAGGCAGAAGCGAAAATAATTGAAGAAATCAGACCTTATATAAGCGGTGAATTTACGGTTGCCGACATTAAAAGAGCAAAGTATTCCGAAACTTTTCTGAACGAAAACGGCGACCGTTTTTTCAAGGCAAAGGTATATTTCATAACATTGGATGAAAAAAGCGGAGCGGAAAAAAAGACAGCCGCACAGATGCTTGCACAGGCTTCCGATCTGAAAGACGCTCTTTCGATTGTAGAGAAAGGCATGGCGGGGACATTAGCCGATTATTCCATAGCAAGCCTGACGGAAACGGCGATCGTAGATATTTTCCCTTATTCCGCCGAAGAGAAAAAAGAAATTTAAAGGAATATGAGCATTGCCGAAAATCTGGATAAAATAAAACAAACATTGCCGCAAGGCGTAAAACTTGTGGCTGTTTCGAAATTTCATCCCGTAAAAGATATATCAGAGGCATACGACGCAGGACAAAGAGCGTTTGGAGAAAGCCGGATGCAGGAGGTCGATCAAAAGCAAAGCCTGCTGCCGAAAGATATAGAATGGCATTTTATCGGGCATCTGCAAACAAACAAGGTAAAGAAGATCGTACCGTACGTAAATACGATTCACAGTGTCGACAGTTGGAAACTGATTGAAGAAATCGAGAAACAAGCCTCAGTCTTTAATGTATCTGTAAACTGCCTTCTCGAAATCCATATTGCTCAAGAAGAAAGCAAGTACGGGTTTAACTTCGAATCGTGCCGCTGTTTTCTGAAAGACAATGATTGGAAATCGCTGCAAAACGTGAAAATCGCAGGCGTTATGGGAATGGCAACAGATACGGACGACCTCGATCAGGTTAGAAATGAATTCCGTTCACTGAAAAAGTTTTTTGACGAATTGAAAAATGAACATTTTACGGGGTATAAGCATTTTAAAGAAGTGTCGATGGGAATGTCCCACGACTATAAGATCGCAATCGAGGAAGGAGCGACTATCGTAAGAATAGGAACTTCCATTTTCGGCGAAAGAATCTGAAAAAAAGTAATGTTATGAACATACAACAATTAGAGTACATCATCGCAGTCGACAATCATCGTCATTTTGCCAAAGCAGCCGAAGCATCGTTTGTTACTCAGCCTACGTTGAGCATGATGATCCAGAAACTGGAGGACGAGTTGGGCGTTAAAATATTCGACAGAAGCCAGCTGCCTGTACAACCGACTCCTATCGGAACTCAGATAATCAATCAGGCAAGAGTCATAATTTCGCAGGTCAAGCAAATAAAAGAAATCATACAAGAAGAGAAAGGCATTGTACAAGGTGCTTTCCGATTGGGAATTATCCCGACAATTGCGCCTTACCTGCTTCCGAGTTTCATGGAGAAACACGAAGAAAACGGGTATGACATAGAACTCGTCGTGCAGGAAACTACAACCAACCAGATAATAGAACGGTTGCTCAGCGGTTCCCTTGACGGGGCTATTCTCGCCACTCCGCTGAAAAACGATAGGATAACCGAATATCCTATCTATTACGAAAAATTCTACGCATACGTTTCGCCGAAAGAAACGTCTTTGTACGCCAAAAAGGAATTGGATGAAGAGGATCTGAACATAAGCAGGCTCTGGCTTCTTGAAGAAGTCCACTGTTTCAGAAACCAGATATTAAGAATATGTAATCTGAGAAAAAGAAAAAGAGCTTTCGGCTCGTCGCATCCGTTGTTCACTTACGAAGCAGGAAGCATTGGTACGCTTATCAATATCGTAGACAACAACAGCGGAATCACGGTTATCCCCGAAATGGCGATAGCGGAACTGACGGAGGAGCAAAAAAAGCATGTCAGACCATTTAAAGATATCTCTCCTGTCAGAGAGATAAGCCTTATCACCCGCAAAGACTTTTTGAGGGAACGCGTTTTAAACATACTGATAGATGAAGTGAAACAGTCGGTACCCAAAAATCTTCTGGATCCTAATCTGAAGAAATTTGTCGTTGACATTTAATCTTCCTGTCAAACATTATTGAATAAAAAAACCTTGTTTTCGAAACAAGGTTTTTTGTTTTTACAATCAATAAATGATAGAGAATAAAAATAACCTGAATCTAAAAAGCAATTTTAATTTATCTTTGCAAAACGAATCAAACAAAATGTCCGAATGGGAAAAAACAAACTGAAAAAATTTGCCTGCATGGAGGAATATCCTCATGTATTTCAATACCCGTTTGCCACTCTACAGGAAAAAGGGTTTGAAATGAAAGGAAAATGGAACGACGATTTTTTCAAGAATGACAATCCGATCGTTTTGGAACTCGGTTGCGGGAAAGGTGAATATACGGTAGGGCTGGCAAAGCTTTTCCCGAACAAAAACTTTATCGGCATCGACATAAAAGGCGCGAGAATGTGGACAGGAGCAAAGCAATCGCTGGAAGAAGAAATGAACAATGTCGCTTTTCTGAGAACGCATATCGAACTGATCAATCACTTTTTCGACAAAGGCGAGGTTGCCGAAATCTGGCTGACTTTCCCCGATCCGCAAATGAACAAAACCAATAAGCGGATGACATCGACACGTTTTATGAAACTTTACGGACAAATATTGCCCGAAAACGGTATCATTCACTTAAAAACCGACAGCAACTTTATGTATTTCTATACCGCCGAAATGATTAAAGAAAACAATCTGCCTGTTCTTTATCAGACAAACGATCTTTATCATTCCGATTATGTGGACGAAATACTTAAGATACAGACATTCTACGAACAACAGTGGCTTGCCAGAGGGCTCAAAATAAAATACGTGAAATTCGGATATCGGGATCGTGACAAATGGATCGAACCCGACGTGGAAATCGAACAGGATTCATACCGAAGTTTCGGAAGAAACAATTTGCAGCAACTGATGCTGAGCAACACAGACAATCAACAAAAAACCAAAGAAAATGACAAAGCTATATCCTAAACTTATATTGGATGCTCTCAGGAACGTCCGTTATCCCGGATCAGGAAAAGACATCGTTGAAATGGGAATGGTATCCGACGACATCCATATAGACGGAATGAAAGTAAGTTTTTCAATGACTTTCGACAAACCCAACGATCCGTTCATAAAATCGGTGGTGAAAGCAGCAGAAACAGCTATACTGACTTTCGTAGACAAAGACGTTGACATAAAAAACAATATAGAGGTAAAAACAAAGCAGGTCGTGCAAGCCGAGCCTCCCAAGCTTTTACCGAAAGTTAAGAATATCATTGCCGTCTCGTCGGGAAAAGGCGGCGTCGGGAAAAGCACGGTTGCGGCAAATCTTGCCGTTGCCCTTGCAAAAAAAGGATACAAAGTAGGACTACTCGATGCGGATATATTCGGTCCTTCACAGCCCAAAATGTTCGATGTAGAAGATGCGCGCCCCGTATTGGAAGCCGTCGGCGGAAAGGAACTGATTGTACCTGTCGAAAAGTACGGCGTAAAAATGCTTTCTATCGGTTTTTTCGTCAACAAGGGTGATGCTATCGTATGGCGTGGAGCAATGGCAGGAAACGCATTGAAACAACTCATTTCGGACGGATACTGGGACGAGCTAGACTATTTTCTGATAGACTTTCCTCCGGGCACAAGCGACATACACCTTACTCTGGTGCAAACGCTTGCAATCACGGGAGCAGTGGTTGTCAGCACACCGCAGGAAGTGGCGCTTGCCGATGCCCGTAAAGGGATAGATATGTTCACCAACGACAAAGTGAACGTACCGATATTGGGACTGATCGAAAATATGTCGTGGTTCACGCCCGCCGAATTGCCCGAAAACAAATACTACATCTTCGGAAAGGACGGAGGTAAGAATCTGGCGGAAGAAATGCACATCGATCTGCTCGGACAAATCCCTATCGTTCAAAGCATCCGTGAAGCGGGAGATAACGGTACGCCGGTTGCCCTCAACGAAAACTCAATAACAGGTGCTGCATTTGCAGACTTAGCCGACAGGTTTGTGGAAGCTGTCGACAAACGCAACAGAGATATTGATCCGACGCAAAAAGTGGAAATGCACAAATAGAAATTCCTTAGTACGTGAATTTCACTTCTGCCCAGTTATTATCTTCGGAGCAGCCCGAAAGTTTAAGCCCGAATTGGGCGCATTCATTCTCGAGCACGGGAATATCTTCGGTGTAAAAACCGCTCATGTAAAGTTCACCGTTTTCATTAAGAACGGATACGTATTTCTTTATATCGTTCAATAGGATATTGCGGTTGATGTTCGCAAATATGACATCGAATTTTTGGCTGCCTAAAATTTCCGCGCCGCCGATTTGCACCTCAACATTGTGGATATTGTTCAACTGCAGATTCTCAATCGCATTGTCATACGCCCAATGATCTATATCTATGGCAACGATAGGATCAGCTCCCCGCATGGAAGCCAATATGGCAAGAACCGCCGTTCCGCATCCCATATCGAGAACCGATTTTCCTTTTAAATCCATTTTAAGAATTTCCTTTATCATCAGTTTGGTGGTTTGATGATGTCCCGTTCCGAATGCCATTTTCGGATCGATCAGAATATTATATTCATAGTCGGCAGGCTGATTATGGAAAGTGCTTTGTATGATACAGCGATCGTCAATGATCAAGGGTTTAAAATAATTCTTCTCCCACTCCTCGTTCCAGTTGATTTCTTCAATTTCTTCTACTGTATAAGTGATTTCAGCTTCAACAGGGAAATTTTTTAATATTTTATCCAGACTGTCTTTATCGAAAAGCTCTTCCGCAACATAAGCCGTCGTTCCTTCTTCCGCCTCTTCAAAACTTTCGAACCCTATCTCTGCAATCACGGCAGAAAGAACGCTATTTACTATATCATCGTTAGGGATACAAACAAAATTAACCTTTACGTAATTCATCGCTTCAATTTATTTTTATAAAACAAATTTAATATAATTTTACATTAAATCTCTTTTCTTATATTTGCATTTTAAAAAAAATCGGTAATGTGTATTCATTTTAATCAAACTCTTAAATTAAAAACATTATGAAAAAACTATTGTTCTTTATTCCTCTTTTAGGAATCTTATTTGCATGCCAGAAAGACGATCTGGATGTCACTCTTATCAACAGCGGATCGTTGACGATATCCGTAAAGGATAACAATAACAATCCGATAAAGGATGCAAAAATCCGTATTTACAGAAATAATTATCTATTTATTGAAGAAAAAACAAACCAAACGGGAATTGTTGATTTTGGGGATTTACTCCAAGATACATACTCATACACAGTCAGCGCAGTAAAGAATGGCTTCGCTTATTCTGACTCGAAAACGTTTCAAATTATAGCAGGTAAAAAGAAAACGATAGAATCCAATCCTTTTGCAAATACAGGGACTATAACAATAAGGATTCTCAAGTACGATTATTGGGAAAACTCCAGAGTCCCATATTCCAATCTGAACGTAACAATAAATTCAAACACTTATTATCCTTCCTTAGAAGAAATAATTAGTAAAGCATATTTTTCAGGAAAAACTGACGGACAAGGAACAGTAACATTTAAAGATATTCCGGCAAATTACAGTTTCAGGATATATCTTTATGAGAATAACAAATTAGTAGAACCATACGATAATTATCCTAATTTTAGCTTAGAGACTGGAGAAGATATTGAAAAAATATTAGAAGTATGGTATTATTAAATTTATCCCGCAAGTGATTTAAACAATCGTTGCAGGCGGTTAAAATCTTTTTCAAAATTCGGGGTAAAAATATTTTGCCCCATTTTTTTTTTTCAATCTCAATGATTGTCCAGAATCTGCCGTCGGAAACCTCATCGCCGTCAGGCTGCGGCATCTGATCGGTCACGGTATAATAGCAATACGTCAGTTCCCTTTCGTACCGGGTTGCGATGATATGTTTCAGAATAAACTCAGGGACAAAGCCGGACAATCCAAGCTCTTCTTTCGCTTCTCGTAAAACAGCCTGTCCGGGAGTTTCGCCCAGATCGATATGTCCGCCCACCGAAGTATCCCACAAATCGGGAAAAATATCTTTCTTCCTCGATCTCTTTTGCATGTATAATTCTCCTTTCGCGTTAAAAACATGAAGATGCACGACTGGATGCAGCAACATCGATCCGCTGTGGCATTCCGATCGGGTTGCCTGCCCTGTTACGTTTCCCGACTCGTCTACAAGGGGAAAAATCTCTTCCGTCATTCCTGTATTTTATGATATCGGGCAAAGATATTAAACAATACCTATGTATATAATTGTTATATATAGAAATTTATAGAACTTTGCGTATCACCGAAAATTCGAGACGACATGATTATAAAATATTTCACGGACAACGATCTTTATAAATTCTCCGTCATGCTGGCTATCCAAAGGCTGTATCCTTGGGCGTACGTCAAATATGAATTTATCGACAGAGGCAATCTGAAATATCCGAAAGGATTTGCCGAAAGGCTGCGGGAAGAAGTGAACGGCATGGCAAATCTGAAAATGACAAAAGAAGAACGCCGATATATAGAAAAGAGATGTTATTTTTTTGATCCCGTATTCGTCGATTTTCTCGAAGGCTACAGATACAATCCGAGCGAAGTAAGCATTTCGCAAAACTCATCGGGAGAGTTAAGCGTCACGGCGGAAGGGTTCTGGTATCGTACCGTTCTGTGGGAAGTGCCTTTGCTGTCCATAATATCCGAACTGTATTTCGAGATGACAGGCGTAAAACCTATGGATGTGGAAGAGAGGGCTATAGATAAGGCTAAAAAGCTGGTTGATTTACAAGCCGATTATTCGGAATTCGGAACGCGGAGAAGATTCTCGTTCGACGTTCAGGACAAAGTTATCAAGTGTTTGAAAGAAAATTCGGGAGACTATTTCAAAGGAACCAGCAACGTCTATCTTGCCATGAAGTACAACACGACACCTATCGGAACAATGCCCCACGAATGGTTTATGTACCACGGCGCATTGTTCGGCTACCGTGCCGTAAACATAAAAGCACTGGAAGCGTGGGTGGAGGTTTATGACGGAAGCCTCGGAATAACATTGACGGATACGTACACTACCGACTCGTTCTTTAAATCGTTTAATCTGAAACTCGCCAAACTTTTCGACGGTGTACGTTGCGACAGCGGCGATCCGCTGGAATTTACGGATAAAACAATAAAGTTTTATGAGGAAAACCGTATAGATCCGACTTCAAAAACAATCGTGTACAGTGATTCGCTGAATCTGGAAGAAGTGAAAAGAATAAAAGACCACGTTAACGGACGGGTACACGACACTTACGGGATCGGCACATTCCTGTCGAACGATGTCGGCGTAAAATCGCTGAACATAGTTATCAAGCTGACGGAAGTAAAAGTCAATCCGAAAGAAGAATATCTGCATGCCGTAAAACTTTCGGACGTAATGGGTAAGAACACGGGAAACAAGAAAGAAATTGAAATCTGTAAACTGACGCTGGGAATAGAATAAGTCAAAGCCCTACCCTGCTTTTTATATGCCTGAAAATGAGCGTTTGCATAATCCCTCTCATGGAGAGGTACGTGATAAAAGCAAGCCAAAGCGCGTTGTTTCCCATAACAGGTTGTAAAGTAAAATACACTAAAAAGAAGCAAACCATCGCCACAAACATAGAGTTTCGCATTTGAGCCGATGCGGTCATGCCTATAAAAATTCCGTCCCAAAGGAAAGCGGAAAATCCTGCCAACGGAATAAGCAACGCCCAACCCAGATAATTCTGAGCGGCAGCGATAATATTTTGCTTATCGGTAAGCAGCGATAAAATATTGTCCGAGAAAAAGAAGTAGGCGACCGTAAAGAAAACCGCGAGCCCAACTCCCCATAGAAACAACCTTTTAATAAGGATACGCAGCATATCGGGCTTTTTCTCGCCCACATATCGCCCCGTAAGGGCTTCGGCGGCATAGGCAAACCCGTCCATCATGTAAGAAAACAGAATAAAAAGCTGCATCATAAGGCTGTTTACGGCAAGAATCGTATTTCCCATTTTTGCGGAAGCAGCCGTAAAGAACGTAGTAACCGCAATGAGGCAAACGGTTCGCAGAAAAATATCGCTGTTCACCTTAAAGAACGGGAGAAAGTCCCCGATGCTTTTCATAAAACGAAGATGCAGGTATGGTTTCAGTTTTTTTGTACTTCACATTCCAGATCAACAAACACAAAAAAGAATCCCGAAAACTGAGCCAAAGCCGAGCCTAAAGCGACGCCTCTCAGTTCCATTTTCAGCACAAAAACAAAAATAAGGCTGAGCCCGATATTTATAATATTGACGGCAATCGCCACATACATCGGTGTTCTGGAATCCTGCATACCGATAAACCAACCCGTCATGGCATACATTCCCAGAACGGCGGGAGCCGCCCAGATGTAAATATGAAAATACGTTGCGACATACTGTTTTACCTGAATATCGGCATCTATGAAGAAGAAAGCCAGCCAAAGGATCAGATGTTGCAGCAAAACTATCAAAATACCCGCAATGAAAGCAACCGACAAAGAACGGAGCAGTATGTTCACAATCTCCTGTCGGTTCTTCGCCCCGTATGCCTGCGCCGTAAAACCGCTTGTCCCCATACGGAGAAAAGAAAAACTCCAGTATATAAGGTTAAAGATCATAACGGACAAAGCAATCGCCCCGATAAAAAGCTCCGAACTAAGATGCCCGACAATAAACATGTCCACCATTCCGAGAAGCGGAACGGTAATATTCGATATTATATTGGGAATGGCAAGATGCAGGATTTTCTTGTTCATCGGTATATTTTAGTCGGACAAATATGTAAACGTAATTTAAAATTACAACAATATGGAATGATTATAAATAGATATCGCTATATTTGCGGTTGAATATGAAACAACTCACCGCAAAAATAGCAATAATTACTTTATCCTTCGTCATTTGCCTGACAGGGATGGGGGCGACTGTTGCCAATTTTTGTTGCGACAACTGCGTAAATCAGTTCATTTACGGCGAACATTTCTCAGGCGATTCGGCGGATACGCACGATGCAAATACTGATTGCTGCGGAAAAAGCCGGCACTCCGACGCTAAAAAAGGAATGTGCGGACATCTTGGCGATCATAAACAAGAAAGGAAGCCGGATTGCTGCAAAATAGAACGCCATTCGGTGGACTTGGATTTTTTCTATCACAAAGTATCTTTCCCTGCCCAGACTTGGGTAGCTGCTCCGTTATCGGCAGGATATGACTGGTTCGCCAACGAAACAAAACCCGTCGATTTTACGGTATCGACAAAAGATCCTCCCAAAATACGCCAGCCGAAAGATTATCGGGCAATTATCCAGATATTCATAATTTGAAAATTTATTTGCTTATCCGTTTACAGTCTTAACAAGCGAGATTGTAAGCATTGTTTTTCACGTCAAGTAAATCAAAAATTCAACATTATGAACCGAATAATAATATTCACCATACTATCAATATTCACAACATTTGCATTGTCCGCGCAAAAGCTGAAAGGTTATGTGTACGACGAAGCCAAAAATCCGGTCATCGGAGCCAATGTATATTGGCAAAACACCAAACAAGGAGTTGTAACGGACACTGACGGGCATTTCGAAATAGACAAAAACACCGATCAGCACATGCTTTGCATCGACTATATCGGATACGAACATCAGGTTGTCCATATACACAGCGCAAACGACATCCAGAATATTACTCTGAAAGAAAACAACACGCTTGACGAAATCGTCGTCACAAAAGCGACTCCGGGAAGAGTAAAGAACAGGATCAATACGTTACAAACCGAAACCGTTACAGCGAAAGAACTGACACGCGCAGCCTGCTGCAACCTGTCGGAAAGTTTCGAGACAAACCCTTCCGTCGACGTGTCTTACAGTGACGCGGTAACCGGTGCAAAGCAGATACAACTTCTGGGATTGTCGGGGACTTACGTACAAATGCTGACGGAGAACTATCCGAATATGAGAGGAAGTTCCGCCCTTTACGGAATGGACTACATTCCCGGTCCGTGGATGGAAAGCATCCAGATATCGAAAGGCGCGGCATCGGTAAAAAACGGTTATGAGTCGCTCACAGGACAGATCAATGTAGAATACAAAAAGCCGAAAACAGCCGATCCGCTGACGCTTAATTTTTTCGCAAGCGATGCAGGCAGATATGAAGCGAATGCCGACGGAGCAATAGAAATCAACGACAAACTGTCGACAGGGCTCTTCCTCCATTATTCGAACGAGGAGAAAAGTCATGACGACAACCATGATACTTTTCTGGATTCTCCTAAAAAACATCAGTTCAACGCCATGAACAGGTGGCACTATCAAACCGAAAGATTTATTTCTCAATCGGGCTTCAAAATCCTCAACGACGAAAGGACAAGCGGACAGACAAGGCATTCATTGGGCGATGCTTCAAAAACGCCTTACGAAATAAACATAAAGACAAATCGCGGGGAAGTTTTCACGAAGAACGGATTTATCTTAAATCCCGATCACAACGAAAGCATCGCCCTCATACTTTCGGGAACTTACAACGATCAGAAGTCGAATTACGCAACCAACAAATATAACGTGTACCAGACAAATCTGTACGGATCGCTGATGTATGAACGGAATTTCGGAGTAATGCACAAAATCAGCACGGGACTGAGTTTCAACTGGGACAAGTACAGCCAGAAGCAGGAAATTGCACAACTAACGGCGGCGGATCAGCCCGATAAAGAATCTACATCAGGAGCCTATGCCGAATACACATTCAGCTTAGGGGATAAACTTACGGTACTGGCAGGGTTGAGAGGGGATTACAGTTCGCTGCACGAATGGTTTGTTACGCCACGCCTGCACGCAAAATATAACGTGACGGATTGGTTTCACTTGCGCGCTTCGGCAGGAAAAGGATACAGAACAGTGTTTGTAATGCCCGAAAACAGCTATCTTCTCGCAAGCAGCAGGAAAATCAGTATTGCTTCCGACCTGAAACAAGAAAGCGCTTGGAACTACGGCGTCAGCGCTACGTTCTATGTGCCGGCAGGAAAGGAAGAGTTGTCGATCACAGGAGAATGGTTTTACACCGATTTCTCAAACCAAGTAGTTATTGATATGGATTCTGATCCGCACGCGGTGTCCTTCTACAACCTGAAGGGAAGCTCTTACGCCAATAATTTTCAGGTAGAAGTTTCTTATCCCGTATTCAGAGGGTTCACTCTCTTGGGCGCTTATCGCTGGATCAATGCGCGAACCAACTATGACGGCAAAGTGATGAGAAAACCTCTGACAAGCCGCTACAAGGCTTTAGCCACAGCATCATACGAAACACCTCTGAGAAAATGGCAATTCGACTTCACCGCCCAATTCAACGGAGGAGGCAGAATGCCGACGCCCGATGCTACAGACCCGATGTGGGGAAAAAACTTCGGATCATATACGATTCTGAATGCACAGATTACAAAATTTTTCAGAAACTGGAGCATTTATCTGGGCGCGGAAAACTTAACCGACTTCAAACAGAAGAATTCCGTAATAGATGCGGAGAATCCTTTCGGCAACAATTTTGACGCGACTATGGTCTGGGGTCCGACAATGGGAAGAAAATTTTATGCGGGTATCCGCTTCAATATAATGAAGTAACTAAAAAATGAATATAATTATGAAAACAAAAATTTTATTTCTGACAGCAATCCTATTTGCTTCAATCAGTTTTTCTCTGTCGGCACAAAAGAAAAACAACAAACAAATCGTCGTTTACGACGTTTCGATGACTTGTGACAATTGCAAGAAACGCATCGAAAAGAATATCGCTTTCGAAAAAGGGGTGACGGACATGGTTGTCGATCTTCCCGCAAAAACGGTGACGATAGAATATCAGGAAAATAAAACCGATACCGCCAAACTGAAGAAAGCAATCGAAAAATTAGGCTATACGGCAACGGTACACACAAGCAAGGGCAACTAAAAACAAAAAGGAGAATCTTGATCGATCCTCCTTTTTTTATCTGTTTTTTCTCAACAAAATTATTTCATTGCGTAGTAAAGCGAGCCGTTTACAGCCTGACGAAGCGCCAAAACGCCGTCTGCCGACAATTCAACTTTTTGTTCAGCACCGTTAGGCAAATAAACAATGGCAGAAGAATTATCGTCTGTATATTTGAACAACTTAGTAGCTTCATCGTTCTGAACCATACTCCATGAATTATCTTCTTTGTTGTAGATCAATTCCATTTCTTCGCCATTCTCGTTCTTTATATTATAACCGTTTTCGAGCGTTTCTACTGTGTAAACGCCGTTTTCGCCCTGAACGGTTTTGATGATGCCTGCTTCAACGGGGTTAGTTCCTGACCAGAATTCGACCGAGTTAAGAACCAATACGTCCGCCAGCATCGTAATAGCATAAGCTGGGGTGAAAATCACAAACAGGATTTCGTTCACAAACTTACTGTCGATTGTTTTGTTCCATGCCAGAAATTTGTTGGACAAGGCGAATGAACCTATGCAGGAAGGTAACAAAATGCTTCCGCTAAGTGCAACTGTTGCAATAACTAAAAATTTCTTTTTCATAATGATTGGAGTTTTGTTAAAGTATTCTGTGAACAAAGATAGTTTTTTTTCATTATTATGATTAAAAAAATCGTTTTTTATATATTTGTATAAACGTAAAATTAAAATCTCATGAAAGCACTCCTTATTAGTAATTCCACAAATCCCGGCGAAGCTTATTTAGATTATCCTAAAAATAATATCAAATCATTTCTTGGCGAAAAGGCTGTGAATGCAATATTTATACCATACGCAGCCATTACGTTTTCGTACGACGAATACGAGAAAAAGGTAAACGACAGGTTTAACGAAATCGGGCATCAGGTAAAGAGTATCCATCATTTCAGCGATCCGAAAGCTGCTGTTGAGAATGCGGAAGCTATCGTTGTAGGAGGCGGAAACACATGGAAACTGGTGAGAATGTTGCATGACAACGGTTTGACAGAGGTAATCAGGAAAAAGGTTTTGTCGGAAACTCCTTATATAGGCTGGAGCGCGGGATCTAACGTCGCATGCCCTACCTTGCGGACAACCAACGACATGCCGATTATAGATCCGAAAGGGTTCGACACGATCGGACTGATTCCGTTCCAGATCAACCCTCACTATCTCGACGATCATCCTACAAATCACGGAGGGGAAACGCGTGAAGACAGAATAAACGAATTTATTACCGAGAACAAAGATATGACTGTGGTTGGATTGAGAGAGGGAACAATGCTTTTAGTTGATAACGGAAAGATAAATCTTATCGGAAAGAAAAGCGCACGTATTTTTAAATTCGGAGAGGTTCCGAAAGAACTGAAAGAAACCGATGATTTTAACTTCCTGCTGAAATAGGCAGGAAACTGTTACGATCTTTTGGTGTACAACCAAGCATCATTGTGCTTCGGGTTGTTTTTCCTGAACTGCAACAGGTAAGACTCTGCCTGTTGTTTGTTTTCGAACGAAGCTACCGAAATTCTCATTCTGTCGCTTGACATTACAACTTCGGCATTCGAAAAACCGCCTTGTCTGAATTGTGAAAGTAACCGTTGGACTCTTTGTTCATTCGTATCGCCGGCTACTATAATATAGTATTTTTTTGTATTGCCGGGTTTAGCGTTTTCTACTATTGCCTGAGATACCTGAGGTTCTTCTTTAGGAATATAATTAGCGGCTATTTCCTTAAAAACATCGCTGCTTGAAGGAATGGTCGGGGTATTTTTCTCTAAAGACAACCCATAAACAGCCTTGTCGTTAAACAAAAAGCCTGAAAGATGCGAGTTGCGGAACAATCCGTCTTTTATTGACGGGGCAAAAACCAAACATGCCGCGATCGCTGCTGCCGATACTACGCCTGCGATCGTGTATTTCAGCCCTTGTTTTTTTCTCTTCCTGTCCGCCATAAAAGAAATCGGCGCAGATTTCAGCGGCACAATAGGTAATGAAGAATAACCAAAAACGGAAGGATGTAAGAATGTTCCCGATTCAAAAGACAAAATATCATCTTTCAGAATAAACGTTCCGAGATTTCCGAAAGAAAGCGTTTGTTTTTTTTGCAAATCAGTTTTAATGTGCTTTACAATCTCATCTATTTTTTCACAAGCTTTATCGTATGGAATTGAATTGTATTTCATAAAAGATTCGGCAAGCAAACCGTCCTGAAACTTCAAATCAGCATTAAACCCTATTCTTATACTCGGCGGAAGGATATTCTTTCCGTCGAAAACCGCAGGTTCTCTATTCAAGATAAAACCGCCAAGCCGGGGCACTAAAACACAATCATGTTTCAGCAATAAAAATTCAATATGAGATATCAATTCTTCCACCGTACAAATATATATCAAACCTTTTCAATTAAGGAATATTAATAGCGGTTTTTATTAACAGGGTGTTGATAACTGAAAATAAGCTGCTATATTTGCAGTATTTTTGAAAAAACGCAATAAAATCTAACGAATTGCGTTATCAGATTGTATTTAGCAACATTGTATAATCATATATTAATTATTAATATTTAATGAAAAGATATTTACCTATCAGTTTTCTAATCGCATTTATATCTATCATTATAGCTTCATGCTCTACTTATAAAGAAATATCTTATTTTCAGGACTTGGACGATAGTACGGCAGGCATCCTAAACGAAGACAAGCTATTTCATTCAATGCAAATTCGTCCTGACGATGAACTATCCATAACTGTCACATCTATAGATCCGCTGGCTGCAACGCCATTCAATTCACCTCTACAACAGTCAACATCTTCCCTTGGGTTGAAAATGCCCGGCGAAAGCGTGAATTCAACAGGGAGACCATCCAACTATTTGGTTGACACAAACGGGGATATAAATTTTCCTGTACTCGGTAAAATACATATTGCCGGAATGACTAAAGACGAAGCTGTCACCTATTTTGAAAACAGGCTGAAAGAATATATAAAGGATCCTATCGTGAATATCAGAATAGTGAATTTTAAAGTATCTGTTCTCGGGGAAGTAAATATGCCAGGATCGTACTATTTCAGCACTCAAAGAGTATCTATATTGGATGCTATCGCGTCGGCTCAAGACCTGACTACACACGGCAGGCGATCGAACGTACTGGTCATCCGCGAAGATGACGGGAAAAAAGAATATTTTAAAGTAGACCTGACAAAAACAGATATGTTCTCTTCTCCCAATTTTTATTTACAGCAAAACGACATCGTTTACGTAACTCCGAATAAAGAGAAACAAAGAGATGCAAACTCCGGTTTGCAAAAACAGTTTAACCTAAGTATAATATCATCCACTATCGGCTGGATAATCAGCGTTATAGCCATAGTTGTCCGATAATATCTCACATACATAAACATTTATGAGCCAAGAAACAAAGGAATCTAAAGAATTCATTGATCTTTCTGAAACATTTTTTCATTTTCTCAAATATTGGAAATGGTTTATTGCATCAGTCATAATATTTGGTGCAGCTACGTTCTTTTATTTAAAGACACAACAAGCTGTTTATCACAACATAGCTAACATTTTGATAAAGACAGAAGATTCCAAAAGTTCATCTATGGGGTCTATGGCAATGAAAAGTCTGGGAATTGGAGGCTTAAGTGCTTCTGAAAACATCGAAGATGAAGTTAACATAATATCATCCCATAGCTTGATGAGAAAAATGATAAAAGAACTCGGACTGAATGTTACTTATACTTTAAAAAAATTCCCGGCGGATAAATCTTTGTACAATGATTCTCCTATTACATTTACTTTCCCTGAAGAATTTCAAGATACCTTATCTAACCCTCTGTCATTTAAAATCAAAAAAGACAAGGCTACAGAAATAGAAATAAAATATGGGAAACACAAATTAAAGAAGCATTCTTTAGACAAACTCCCTGCTATTATTAATACTGAACTGGGGAATATTACCGTAAACTTTCATAATGAATCGGAATTAGCGAGTAAAAAGAAATTCGAAATAGAATCTTGGATACTTGGATATGATTATGCTGCAGAATTTTTCATGAAAAACATATCGGTCGGAACCGTCAGCAAGAAATCAAATGTAATTTCATTGAGTGTAGAGGAAGTGAATATAAACAGAGGAAAAGACATTCTGAATAAATTAATATTCCTTTATAACACGGATGCTTTAGATGAAAAAAATAAAGCTGCCAAAAACACTGTCCTTTTTATTGACGAACAAATAAAAATAATCTCTAAGGACCTCGCTTCTATTGAATCTAATATAGAACAATACAAAAAGCTGAACAATGTTATAAATATAGGGACTGAAACGGGCTTATTTCTGAATAAGATGAGTACCTTAAAAGACAAGTCTATCGAGATGGACATTCAGTTGAGTTTAATCGATATGCTTAGCGAATATGTCAACGATCCTAAAAACCGATATTCACTTATTCCGACAAGCGCCATTCTAAATCAGAATTTAGGTGGAGCTATAAATGAATATAATACGGTAATTATGGAACGATTCAAATTACTGGAAAATACAAAAGAGAACAACCCTCTTGTCATATCCTTAAATAACCAGATAGACAGAATTAGAAACAACGTAACAATCAGTATAGAGAATGCAAAAAAAGAGATCAATCATGCTAAAAAGGATTGGGATAAAATTCAAGGGGAAATAGAAACCAGAGCAAGTAATATTCCGAAACAAGAACGGGAATTTGTTGATATGAACAGGCAACAATTATTAAAATCTCAGTTGTACGTATTCTTACTTGAGAAACAGCAGGAAGCAGAATTATCGCTGGCTTCTAATACTCCCAAAGCAAAAATAATAGATGCAGCTTATACATTAACTAAACCTGTATCGCCAAGAAAATTCATGACTTTAGCAATTGGGTTGTTAATTGGGTTAATTGTCCCTGTTATAGTAATAATTATAAAAGATACATTCAAATTTAAGTTATCTAATTTGGAAGAGCTTGAAAGAAATGTGAAAATTCCAATACTTGGAGAGATATGTAAGGATAAATCAGGCAATAAAATTGTAGTTTCCGATACTTCCACTTCATCTATTGTAGAATTATTCAGATTAGTAAGAACTAATTTACAGTTTGTTCTTACTAACAAAAGTGATAAAGTAATTTTAATAACCTCGAGTATAAGCGGTGAAGGAAAGTCTTTTGTTGCTGTCAACCTCGCTTTATCTTTATCTTTGATCAAAAATAAAAAAGTCGTAATAGTTGGTTTAGATATACGCAATCCCAAATTATCCGATTACTTTTCGTTAGACAACAAAAAAGGTATCACTACATATCTTTCTTCAGAAGAATATAAACCTGAGGATGTTATTGTTAATGAGCCAAGCAATTTGAAAAATATTTCTGTCGTAATGGCCGGGCCGGTTCCACCCAATCCGTCAGAGCTGCTTTTAAGTGACAGATTGGATGAATTCTTCGAATATTTGAGAGCTAATTATGATTATATAATAGTGGATACGGCACCTGTCGGGATGGTATCTGACACATTCTCTCTGGCAAGAATTTCCGATGCGACAATCTATGTTTACAGAGCGAACTATACAAATAAATCTCATCTAAAACTGATAAATACGATACAGAAAAACGACAAGCTGAAAAAAAATATCCTTGGTAATGAACGGCACTTCGACTCAAACAGGATACGGGTACGGATATGGGAATAAAAAACAATAAAAAAAAACTGTTTGCACTTAATTCTCTATCGGGAGTCATACAAATAGGATTATCTGCTGTTTTGCTTTTTTTTTTGCATCCCTATTTTTATAAATAAACTGGGCGATGAGCAGTATGGTATATTTTGTATTATATCCGTAATCGGCAATTTAACTGTTTTTGCAAATCTGTCGTTGGATTCTACTCTTGTAAAATTTCTGACGGAGCAGGGAAAATGTGAGACTTCCAGCTACGACATTGTTATAGCTTTATCATTAATGCTGCTAATCATACTCCCATTATCGCTTATCTTGATAATTTTTAAAAGTTTTATATTGCTGAATTTATTAAATATTCCGCCGCAATATCTTACAACCGCCTCTTATTTATTCGTCTATTTAGTTATTGCAAACATCATCTTGTTAGTTGGTAAAGTTTTCACTTCAATCTTGGAATCCCAGCATAAAATATATTTAATCAATTTGGCAATGTTTATTTATAATATCATTTACTGGTTGGGTATTATAGTCTTAGTAATTCAAGGCTACGGATTGGAGCAAATAGGGGCTAATATATTAATAGCAGCTGTCGTATGGTTTTTGATTGTTTTTATTTTAGCTTTTAAAAACTGGGGAAAGATAGAGTTGTTGAATATTAAGAAATACTATAAATTTGGAGCAAAGAAACAGTTAAAATATACGTCCAAAATATTTGCAGGGAGTTTTCTTTCTTTTATGCATGAGCCATTGACTAAAATACTGATATCGAATCTGCTTGGCGTATCCTTTGTCGGTTATTTCGACATAGCACAAAGAATAAAAAGTCAATTATTCACTGTTTTCATTAAATTAATATCACCATTATATCCTACAATCGGGTGTACAAAGGATAAAATACAAATAACAACATTGGTAAATAAAGCAACAGAATATTTGTTTTATATTATTATTCCGATCTTTACAGGTATAATTTTCTGTAGCTATCCTGTAATTAAACTCTGGATTGGCGGAGATAATACTGATATGATATCTTTGTCAACAATTATATTAGTCGGGACAAGCCTGTTATTCAGTGTTCCGGCCATACCGATCTATTATTTCATAAGGATTAAGGATCATGCTGAAAAAGAAATTATTATACAAGCAACTAACGCTATTATAAACGTAATAGTTATAATAGCATTATACAAACATATCGGATATTATTCAATACTACTTGGTAATGCTCTTTCAATGTTTTGCTCTTTCATGCTATGCATCTACTATCAAAAGAGGTATTTAAAAATTATACCTTTCAGTAATCGTAAAGACAAGATCCAATATATTAGTTGCGCTATATTGATAGTATGTATAACAGGTCTATTTTCATACTTTTATAAAGTTTCTACGGTATATAGTATATTTATAGAATTATTGTTTATAACTGCTTTAACGGCAACTGTTTTTTATTTTTTCAAAATTTTCAAGAAAATAGACTTCAAACTTAGTTAAATGTTATTTATACCACTTTTGATAATTGGAATTGCTTTGTATTTTACTGATAAACGAGTATTATCAGTTCTAATATTTTTCTTTTTCCTTACGGATGGATTCCAGTTATTTCCATTGGCTTTATTTGACACAGGTTTGATTGTAAGTAAACCTTTAGATTTCGCACTCTTATATATTTTAATAATATTTTGTATCGGAGTCTTTTTTTATAAAGATTTCTTTCCGAAACCAAAAGATAAGCTGTTGATCGGAATCTGTATTTTCTTACTATTCGTACTTATCAGTATTGGGATTAACAAATATATTTATCATGTCGCTTGGGGTGAAATATTCAGAACCTCCCGAAATTACCTTTTCGTTTTAGTTTATTTCATCTTCAGAAGATTAACAAAGGATGACGTCCTCAAAATTCTTAACGTATTATTTTACATAACATTATTTTTATGTACCATTTATATAATCCAGAGTATCGTTGGAAGACCGCTGTTGACAGGAGCTTCAGGAAATGGATCTTTTGGAAAAATAAACAGATATTACAATATTCCTAAACTATATTACTTCTTTATATTTTATGTTTTTTTTTCAGGGCTTGTCAAAAAAAAATATAAAGCTTTTTCCATGACCATTTTTATTCTAGTCACCATAGTTTCTTTGCATAGAAATCTTTTGATAGCTGTCCTTGTTTTAAGTTTTTGGGGTATTTATATCCAAAAAGGAGGATTGAAGGGAGTCTTTAAATATCTGCTTATCGGATGTATATGTATGCTTCCTGTGATAAACATATTAACAGATCGGTTTTCAAACAAAACTTCTGATGACATCAGTAATGTAATGGAAGGTGCCTTTAAAGAAGCTGAGAGAGGAGATGTTATATTAGATGGGACTTTCATGTTCCGGATGGCTTTATTTTATGAAAGGTTTGAATATGTAGTGGAGCATCCTTTAAATATTTTATTTGGTGTAGGATTCATGGCAGAGGATTCTCCTATGACATACAATATGTTCGATTTCAAGATCGGACTCCTTAACAATGAAAATGAGGTGGTACAACTCGACACATCTGATATTGCATGGATAAATTTCATGTTAAGATTGGGACTTTTGGGTACTGTACTATATCTCTATTTATATTACGTTTTAGCCGCATATTCATATAAGCATCGAAAAGACAGCCTTATGCTTATATCTTTGTTGTATATATTCCTATTATTAATTACATCTGTTGCTTCTTCTATACTTTACTATACCGAAATGATAGTTCCTTGTATTATGGTATACTTGTATAAAAAAAGGCAGGAAGCTCCTATTATACAAAATGAATGATAATCAAATAAAAATAACAGTTTTAACCTCGCTATATCGTTGTGAGCGGTATCTTCCCTCGTTCTTTAATTATTTAAAAGAATTAAAACATACATCGAATATAGAAGTTTTACTTCTCCATAATGATCCGCAAATGGATGAAGAAGATATTGTAAAAAATAACATCGAAACATTGCCTTTTGTAAAACATATACCAATCCTTCAAAGAGAATCTTTGTATCAGACATGGAATCGTGGCATAGAAGCTGCAAAGGGAGAGTATATATGCGTATGGAATGTTGATGATATAAGACTGCCTGAATCTATACATGAGCAGAGTGTAACATTAGATGAAAATCCTGATTCAATGCTGACATACGGGGATTTCTATTTTATGTATAAATACGGCGAGCCATCAACTGTTTTTGTAAATAACCCCAATTATTCACAAAATAAAAAAACTTTTCTGAAAAAACATCACATTGGATGTTTTCCGATGTGGCGGAAAGCTCTCCATGGCAAAATCGGATACTTCGACGAACAGTTCCGGCTTGTTGCCGATTTTGATTTCCAAATCAGAACCGCATTAAACTGTAAACTAGTAAAAACAAACTCTGTATTGGGATATTATCTTGATAACGATCCTAATAAACTCAGTTCAAACTATATCTTACAGACAAAAGAACGAACATTACTCTACCTTAGGTATGCCATATTCGAATATCTTGATTGGATTTTCGTACCATCAGCAATTAAGTCATACAAGGTAAGAGAAGCTTTATATTCAGGAAATTATCATCGCATTAGTCTTGACAAATTTTTTGTTGCAAAAAGAATATATTTGCTGTTTATATCAATTTTCAGACAACCTAGATATATATTGACTTATATCAAACGTGGCATCTTAAATAAATGAAAAGTAAAGAGATTAAATTCAGCATTATAACACCCGTATATAACAGGGAAGACTGCATACGAAGGTGTATTGAGAGCGTCAGGGATCAGAAATATCCGTTTGTGGAAATGTGGATTATTGATGACGGATCCAGCGATTCAACTCCTGCCATAGTCGATGACTATAAATCCAAATATAATTTTATAAAAAGTCACCGGTTTGAGTCAAATAAAGGAGTAAATGCCGCCAGAAATTACGGCATCCGACATAGCGAAGGGGATTTTGTAATGTTTCTGGACAGCGATGATTATTTAGTAGATGACGCGCTAAATTACATCAACGAATTCATTACGAATGACAGATTTCAACACACACATTATCTATTTGCACAGGATGATATGATTACTCTTTATGAATCAAACCCGCATTTAGTTAGTGATACTAATTATATATATTTTTCAAGCTTTTTATTAAATCAGGTCGGTGGAGATTTTACTCATGTAATGAATCGGGATTTAATCCAAAAACATTTATTTCCCGAAAATTTTAGAATCTACGAGATCATAAGTTTCCTGCATATTTTCAAGGAAGCACAACCATTGGTATTTAACAAAAAAAATTGTTGTGAATAGGGATAGAGCCCGGAGTGACTCTGTAACTTTGGAATACAGGTTATCAAATTATGATGCCATAAAAAAGAAATTTAAGGCTAACATGATACAATTGGAATCATTTGTTGACGATTATAAACAATACGATAAAGAAGGATTGTACACACCCAAGAAAATAAAAGAAACTTACCTGCTTGGTTTGGCTTCTAAAAATTATGATTTGTCATTTTTAGAATCGTTTATAAACTCATGGGGAAAGAAAATACCATTATCATATAGAATTATCCGTAGTTTAAAAGCTGGATTTATCGTACACTATGCAATCTCTATATATTCATATGTAAAAAAATAAAATAAATAGATGAAAATACTGCACATTATATTTTCGATGAATATAGGAGGGGCAGAAACTATGCTCGTAGATATTTTGAATCAACAAGTGAAGTACAATCATACATTAGAACTAATCATAATCAATAATGAGTATAATACAAAGCTATTAGAAACAATAGATCCGCGAGTAAAAATTAAATGCTTCAACAGGAAAAAAGGAAGCAAGAATATCATCCCGATTCTAAAATACAATTGCTACATAAGCAATTCAAAAGCCGATATACTCCACTTTCACGAGCATACAGCCATTGAATGTTTATTTATAAAAAAACATCATCGGGTATTGACCATCCACGATGTGAGTATTCCTATAAAGAAACCTATTGATTGCGACATAGTATGTTCTATCTCCAATGCCGTAAAAAATGATTTATATAACAGGCTGGGTATAGACTCAACTTTAGTTTATAACGGAATTAATTTTGAAGACATAAAGATCAGCCAAGGAGATAAAATTACAAACACCACCAACACAATAAGAATACTCCAAATCAGCCGACTTGATCACTTAAAAAAAGGACAGGATATTTTAATAAAAGCTATATCGACAATAAAAAAACAATATCCGTTGTATGATATTTCATTAGACCTTATCGGTGACGGAGAATCGTTACCTTATCTACAAAAATTAGTAAGCGAGAACAACTTAGATAAAACGGTGAATTTTCTTGGTACTAAAGACAGAAAATACGTTTATTCGCATTTATGCGAATATGACATACTAGTTCAACCCTCAATATATGAAGGCTTCGGCTTGACTGTCGTGGAAGGATTAGCGGCAAAAATTCCGGTTCTGGTATCGGATATTGATGGTCCGATGGAAATTATAGAAAAAGGCAAATACGGTTATTTTTTCAGAAGCGGAGATACTGAAGACTGTGCAGCCAAGATTATCCAAATAATAAATTCTCCAGACTTAACAACATCAGTAGTCGAAGCCTACGATTACGCCAAACAGAATTTCAGTATTCAAAATACCGCAAAAAGGTATCTGCAATTATATAATGAAGTGTTGAGCAAATAGGTATAATAAAAAAATAATGTATCTTTATGCTTAATGAAAATAGTGCAAATAAATAAATATTACTACCAGAAAGGAGGCTCCGAGACAGTATTCTTCAACACTATGGAACTGTTGAAAAATAATGGGCATACGGTCATTCCATTTTCATTAAAAAATGAAAAAAATAAGCCTTCCGAATATGCATCATATTTTGTAGATTATCCTGAGCTATCCGAATCTGGAATCATAACGAAATTAGGCAATTTAAAAAAATTCATATACAATAAAAATGCTGCCGAACAACTCGAAAAGCTACTTGTAAAAGAAAAACCCGACATTGCCCATATCCACTTATTTCTCAATAGCCTGTCGGTTTCAATTCTCCCAGTCCTAAAAAAACACAAAATACCAGTCGTAATGACTTTGCACGATTACCGATTGGTCTGTCCAGCCTATACATTTACCGATGGAAATGGAAACATTTGTGAATCATGCTTAAAGAATAGTTCGTATTGGCATTGTATAACTAAGAGATGTTCGAACGGAAGTTTAGCCAACAGCACCTTGTTAGCATTGGATAATTATTTTCAAAAATATTTTTTATCTCCATTAGACTATATCGATCAGTTCATTTTCGTCAGTCAATTTTCCCGTAAGAAACATATTGAAGGAAATCCTCGATTTAAAACTAAATCCACGGTATTATATAATTTCACTCACGCTGAAAGATCTATCGCCAATCAGGACAAAGAAAACTATATCTTGTACTTTGGTAGGATATCCGATGAAAAAGGAATCCCTACTTTATTGCAAACAGTAAAAGATATGCCCGAAGTCAAATTAAAAGTAGTAGGAGCTGGGCCTTTGCTTGAACAATTTAAAAACTTAAATTATTCAAACGTTGAGTTCTTGGGCTTCAAATCAGGAAATGAGTTATATGACTATGTCCGTAAGGCACGTTTTGTCGTCTTCCCTTCCGAATGTTATGAGAACAACCCGTTATCAATTGTTGAATCGTTAACACTGGGAACTCCTGTTATCGGAAGCAATATCGGCGGAGTGCCCGAATTAATTAAAGATTCGGAAAACGGTTTTTTATTTGAGCCTAAATCTGTTTCAAGCCTGAAAGACGCTATATTAAAAGCCCTAAATTTAGACAAAGATGCATATTTGAAGCTTTGCAACAATATTTACACCGACTCGGAGAAATTTCTTCCTCAAAAACATTATGACGATTTAATTTCAATATATACTCAAACAATTAATCATGAAAACAATGATGATAGAATTGATAGACAGAAACGTCAATGATATTATCTTATCGTTTAATTAATAACCTGAAAAATGAACAATAAAATACCTTTACCCACAGATGCATCCATCATCACAACCTACCGTTGTCAGATGCGTTGCCAAATGTGTAACATCTGGAAATATCCCACAGATGTAAAAAAAGAGATATCACCTAAAGAACTGGAAAAGCTGCCTAATCTGAAATTTATCAACATAACAGGAGGAGAACCGTTTCAGCGCAAAGACATTGAAGATATTGTCGCCGTTTCATTCCAGAAAGCACCTCGCGTAGTCATATCTACTTCAGGTTGGCATTATCTGAGGATTATAGAATTAGCAAAAAAATATCCCAATATAGGTATAAGAGTGAGTATTGAAGGTTTGTCGCAGCGGAATGACGGTCTGAGAGGAAGGCCTGGCGGCTTTGACAGAGGGCTGATGCTGCTTCTGAAACTTCGCGAAATGGGAGTAAAAGATATAGGGTTCGGGATAACAGTATCCAATCATAACTCCGAAGACATGCTCTGGCTTTACCGCTTGGCGAGAGAATTAAAAATGGAATTTGCAACGGCAGCTTTTCATAATTCTTACTACTTTCATAAAGACGATAACAGAATAACGAATAAGGATGAAGTTACAGAGAACTTCCATACCTTGATAGATGAACTGTTGTCCGAAAAAAGTCCGAAAAGTTGGGGACGTGCGTTTTTTAACCTCGGACTAATAAATTACATCCGCGGTGGCAAACGTATGCTGCCTTGTGAAGCGGGATCTGCCAATTTTTTTATTGAACCGTACGGTGATGTATATCCATGTAACGGACTTGAAGACAGAATCTGGAAAGAAAGCATGGGCAATATACACGATGTAGAAAAATTTGAAGATATTTGGTACAGCGAACAAGCGAATAAAGTCAGGGAAATGGTGAGACAGTGCCCTAAAAACTGTTGGATGGTAGGAACCGCAGCTCCTGTGATGAAAAAATACATAAAACATCCGGGTAAATGGGTGTTGAAAAATAAACTGAATAACATGAGGGGCAAAAGCGTAGATATAAACAATATCCCTTATTATAACGTAGGACAAGATATAAGACAAGGCGACCTCGATTACAGCAGAATGACACCTTTTACAGACAGCCACGGTGTGAAACCTGATCCCAGCCTGCCATTAGTTGAAGATTAGTTTACTCTGATGAAGATTATAGTAACCGGAACCCGAGGAATACCCGACATACTGGGCGGGGTGGAAACCCATTGCGAGAAGCTATACCCCATAATAGTAGATGATGGTTATAATGTAACTTTAGTCAGGCGATCCTGTTACGTATCCGATAACAATAAAATATCCGATTATAAAGGAATAAAAATAAAGGACATATACGCCCCTCATTCAAAAAGTCTGGAAGCTATTGTCCATACATTTTTAGCTGTATGTTATGCTAAAAAAGAAAAAGCCGATGTTTTACACATCCATGCCATAGGACCGGCAATATTGACTCCGTTTGCACGGTTATTGGGGCTAAAAGTGGTTGTAACTCATCATGGTGCAGACTATGAACGGCAGAAGTGGGGAAAGATGGCGAAATTCATGCTGAAAACAGGAGAACGAAATGCCGCTAAATATGCGAATCATATCATTTCCATATCTGATATTATTTCCCAGTCATTAAAAGATAAATACGGCAGAACCACGAATGTACATCTTATATTCAACGGAGTGGACAAAGCCGATCGTGTACAAGCCTCCGACTATCTGAAATCATTAGGGCTGGAAAAACAAAAATATATCTTTGCCTTAGGGCGTTTTGTGGAAGAAAAAGGGTTTGACAACCTGATAAAAGCCTATGCGAAAACAAAACATAGAGATGACATTAAATTAGTCATAGCAGGAGATGCCGACCATGAAACAGAATATTCTCTGAAACTTAAAGATCTGGCAAAAAAGGAAAATGTTGTTCTTCCCGGATTTATAAAAGGAGATCATCTGAAAGAACTATTCTCAAACGCCGCTCTGTTTGTTCTACCTTCATTTCATGAAGGGCTTCCTATAGCATTGCTCGAAGCAATGAGCTATAATCTTGATGTACTGATAAGTAATATTCCCGCTAATACACAGGTTTTATCTTCGGAAGAGCTTTTATTCGATCCCAACAATATTGAAGAAATGGCATCAAAAATAGATGCAAAATTAAGCTCTGTGAAAGAATTTGTCGAATATGATTTGTCGGCTTATAATTGGTTTAATATCGCCGCTCAGACAGAAAAAGTTTATAATGACATGACATCATCAACAAATAAAAAAGGTGTAGAATAGCTCTACACCTTTTTTTATCAACGAATTACTTTTCTTCGCTGACCAAATCAGGATCGATCATTATACGTCCGCAGTATTCGCAAACAATGATTTTCTTCCTCATTTTTATATCCATTTGCTTCTGAGGCGGTATTTTGTTGAAACATCCGCCGCAAGCACCACGTTCGATCGGAACGATCGCCAATCCGTTTCTCGCACTTTTTCTAATGCGTTTAAATGCCTGAAGCAAACGAGGTTCAACTTCGGCTTCAATGGTTTTTATTTCTTCCCTGATCTGTTCTTCCTGCTGTTTGGTTTCAGCAACGATTTCGTCAAGCTCGCCTTTTTTCTGATCCAGATCGGCACTTCTTTCAGTCAGAAGTTCCTTACTGCTTTCAATTTGTTCCGACAGAACTTTAGAATCTTGCGTGAATTCTTTAATTCTCTTTTCAGCAAGTTCGATCTCCAGCTTTTCAAATTCAACCTCTTTCGACAAGTGGTCAAACTCGCGGTTGTTTCTTACATTTTCAAGCTGCTCTGTGTATTTAGTAATTTTCAGGTTACAATCCTGAATCTTTTGCTTCTGCTGAGCAATGGCAGTCGTAAAATCTTTCAGATCTGCTTCATATTTACTCAACCTTGTCTTTAATCCCGCAATCTCGTCGTCAAGGTCGGCTACCTCTAAAGGCAATTCGCCTCTCAGCGTTTTGATCTTATCAATCTCCGATTGTTTGATCTGAAGTTCATAAAGAGTCCTCAGTTTATCTTCAACCGACACTTCTTTTTCTGCTTGTTGTTTCTTAGCCATATTATAAACATTAAATTATTAAACAAAAAAATGCAGCAAACAAGTTATCTGAAAACACTTATTTACTACATTAAATGCAATGGGAAGGAGTATATCGCTTCCTTTACAAATATTTTACAGGATTTTCGTCATATCCCGATTTATGTATCGCAAAGTTAGGATATTTTTTCGATAATAATTCAAAAAACACATCTTTTGTAAATATTTCAGACTCATAGTGTCCCACCACCGCCAACAATATTTTGTCTTCAACGTCGTAATAATCGTTATATTTAGCTTCTCCCGTAATAAAAACATCAGCCCCGTAGTTTATCGCAGAAGGAATCAAAAATGCTCCGCTGCCGCTGCAAATAGCCACATCTTTCACTTTATTGCGAGCATATCTCGAATGATGAATAACATTCAGGTTCAATACATCTTTCAGATAATAAAGAAATTCTTCTTCCTCCATCGGCTCTTCAAGAGTCCCTACAATTCCGCTTCCTGCCTGTGCCCACGAATTTTGTAACTGATAAATGTCATAAGCAGGTTCTTCATAAGGATGGACGGCAATCAACGCCTGAATAACCTCATTTGTTTTAAAAGACGGGAAAACGACTTCCAGACGGCTTTCCGATTCCGTATGCAGTTCGCCTATCTGTCCGCAAAACGGATTAGTGCCCTCTCCTGCCCTGAACGTCCCTTCACCGTGGCTGCTGTAACTGCATGAATCATAATCGCCGATACAACCTGCCCCGACATTGAACAAAGCATTTCTCACCGCGGAAAGATGCTCGTCGGGAACGAATGTGATCAGTTTACATAACGATTTTTGCATCGGCTGGAGTATTCTTGTCTGTTGCAAATTCAATAAGCCAGCCAGATAACTGTTTATCCCGTCAAAAGCATTATCGAGATTAGTGTGTGCAGCGTACAAAACGATATTGTTCTGTATGGCTTTAATAATACATCTTTCGACATAATTCCTGCCGGTGAGGGATTTGAACGGTTTGAAAGCGATCGGATGATGCGAAATAATCAGATTACAGCCAAGTACTACGGCTTCTTCAATCACACTCTCCGTAACATCAATACAAAGAAGTATTGAAGAGACTTCCTGATTCACATCGCCCACCTGCAGCCCCGAATTATCAAAATTTTCCTGCAAAGCTAAAGGAGCGAACTGTTCTATTGTCGATAATACTTCACGGATTTTCATATCTTAATCAAATTTTTAATTCAAATTCCCTATAACGGTTCATCATTTATCAAAGATAACAATTCAGTATTTTATTAAAATATTGAACATCTACTTTTTTAGAGTAAACATAATCAAAGAACCGATTAAATATATATTATATATAAACACATTAGTATAATATAAGGAATAAACAGACAAGTATAAAACACAGAGAAAAGAGGTGATTACAAACTATATAATATAGATATATAAATAACTATATTAAAATTGATAAACAACATATTAAATCAATACATAAAGGGAAATATAACAATATAGTTATACATAATTATATAAGTATATAAATTATAAAATAAGACAAAAAAAATAGCAGTAAATATTGAAATTTACTGCTACTGTATTTATCAAGAATAATTACTTACTCAGCATCCTTTTTAGGTTCTTCCTTAACCTCAACTTCAGGTGCTGCTTCCGCAACTTTAGTTTCAGCCTCTACAACCGGAGTTGTTGCTTCAACTTCTTCTTTCTTCTTATCTTCAGTTTTCTTTTCTGCAGGAGCTTTTTTAGGCTTTGCAGTTTCAGCAACCGGAGCAGCAGACTCAGTTCCTTCCGCTTCCGTTTTCTTCTTAGCAGCAGAAGAACGGCGTGTTCTACCCTTAGTTTCAGCTTTCTTTTCTTTCAACATGTTTTCGTTATAGTCAACAAGTTCTATGAAACACATAGAAGCATTGTCTCCTAAACGAGTACCTGTTTTCAAGATTCTTGTATATCCGCCCGGCCTGTCACCGATTTTCTGAGATATATTCTGGAAAAGCTCCGTAACGGCAGCCTTACTCTGAAGAGTCTGAAACACCATACGTCTGGAGTGTGTAGTATCTTCTTTAGATCTTGTAATAATAGGTTCAACAACTTTTCTCAAAGCTTTCGCTTTCGCAACAGTCGTGAAAATTCTCTTATGCATGATCAAAGACACGCACATATTCGACAACATAGCATCTCTGTGAGCCTTTTTACGGCCTAAGTGATTTATTTTTTTATTATGTCTCATCGCTTAATTAATCTTTATCTAATTTATATTTCGATATGTCCATCCCAAATGATAAATTGAGGCTATCCAACAATTCATCAAGTTCAGTAAGAGATTTCTTACCGAAATTTCTAAATTTGAGAAGATCATTCTTATTGAATTGAACTAACTCACCTAAAGTTTCAACTTCTGCCGATTTCAAACAATTCAAGGCACGTACCGAAAGGTTCATATCCGAAAGTTTTGTTTTCAGCAGCTGACGCATGTGCAGTATTTCTTCATCAAATTCTTCGTTTCCGTCAACTTCATTCTGTTCAAGCAGAATTTTCTCGTCAGAAAACAGCATAAAGTGATGAATAAGAATCTTAGCAGCTTCTTTCAAAGCGTCTTTAGGATGAATTGATCCATCGGTAGATATTTCGATCACTAATTTCTCATAATCGGTTTTCTGTTCTACACGATAGTTTTCAACTGAATATTTTACGTTACGAATAGGCGTATAAATCGAGTCTATGGCAATGACATTCACGTCATCGGACAAACCTCTGTTCTCGTCAGCAGGAACGTACCCGCGTCCTTTATTGATAGTAAGTTCTATCTGGAAGTTCGCACTTTTATCCAAATGACAGATAACAAGATCGGGATTCAATACTTCAAATCCTGAAAGATGTTTGCCTATGTCACCTGCTTTAAATACATCAGTTCCCGAAACAGAAATATTTACCTTTTCGTTTTCTATCTCTTCAACTATTTGTTTGAATCTTACCTTTTTAAGGTTTAGAATTATATTCGTAACATCTTCAATAACTCCGGGCACCGAGGCAAATTCATGCTCCACTCCGTCAATTTTAATAGAAGTGATAGCAAAACCTTCCAGTGAAGAAAGAAGAATTCGGCGCAGAGCATTACCGACGGTAATACCATAACCGGGTTCCAACGGACGGAATTCAAATTTTCCAAAGAAGTCGTCCGCTTCTAACATTAATACTTTATCGGGTTTTTGAAATGCTAATATAGCCATGAATTATTTATTATTTAGAATACAATTCTACGATCAACTGTTCTTTAATATTCTCAGGAATATCTGCCCTCTCAGGCATATGTAAGTATTTTCCTGATTTAGAAGTGTTATCCCATTCGATCCAGGGATATTTACTGTGATTAAAACCTGCCAATGAGTTATCAACAACTTCAAGCGATTTTGATTTTTCGCGGACACCGATTATTTGTCCGGGTTTTACCGTATAAGAAGGAATGTTTACAATGCTTCCGTCTACCACAATATGACGGTGTGAAACCAACTGACGGGCAGCAGCTCTTGTAGGAGCAATACCAAGACGGTAAACCAAGTTATCCAATCTTGACTCTAACAATTGAAGCAATACCTCACCTGTAATACCGCGAGTACGCGCTGCTTTATCAAACATATTGCGGAATTGTTTTTCCAACACTCCGTATGTGTATTTAGCTTTTTGTTTTTCCCTTAACTGGATACCGTACTCAGAAGATTTTTTCTTTCTTCCGTTACCATGCTGTCCCGGAGGGTAATTCTTTTTAGAAAGAACTTTGTCCGGTCCAAAAATTGGTTCTCCAAACTTACGGGCAATTTTCGATTTTGGTCCTGTATATCTTGCCATTTTTCTTTAATAGATAATTAAGTGAATCCGCAATTGTGCAGCCGCGATTACAGAGAGGGTTCTTTTGTAATCAATCACAATTTTAGTTTCAATTGTTAATGATTAGAATTAAACTCTTCTTTGTTTCGGTGGGCGGCATCCGTTATGCGGAAGCGGAGTAACGTCTACGATTTCCGTTACTTCAATACCTGCACCATGCACTGTGCGAATTGCTGATTCGCGTCCGTTTCCGGGACCTTTCACATATGCCTTTACTTTTCTCAAACCAAGGTCATATGCAATTTTCGCGCAATCCTGAGCAGCCATCTGAGCTGCGTAAGGAGTGTTCTTTTTAGAACTTCTGAATCCCATTTTTCCAGCTGAAGACCAACTGATCACTTGTCCTTCACTATTTGTAAGAGAAATAATGATATTGTTAAATGAAGAATGAACATGTAATTGTCCCATTGCATCAACCTTAACGTTTCTCTTCTTCGCTGCGACTGTTTTTTTTGCCATATCAAACGATTATTTTGTAGCTTTTTTCTTATTTGCAACAGTTTTCTTTTTACCCTTACGTGTACGGGCATTATTCTTAGTGCTCTGACCTCTCAAAGGCAAACCGATACGGTGGCGTATACCTCTGTAGCAACCGATATCCATCAAGCGTTTGATGTTTAGTTGTACTTCGGAACGCAAATCACCTTCTACCTTGAATTTGGTAGAAATGATTTCACGAATTGCAGCTGCCTGATCATCAGTCCAGTCTTTCACTTTAATATTCTTGTCAACACCGGCTTCTGTCAATATCTTATTGGAAGCACTGCGGCCGATTCCGAAAATGTAAGTCAAGGCTATTTCGCCTCTCTTGTTTTGCGGTAAATCGACACCAACTATTCTTACTGCCATATAGTATTAAATAATTTGCAAAATTAATAAATTATCCCTGACGTTGTTTGTACTTAGGATTTTTTTTGTTAATAACGTACAAGCGTCCTTTACGTCTAACTATCTTACAGTCAGCAGTCCGCTTCTTCAATGATGCTCTTACTTTCATATCTTTATGTTTTATTTATATCTGAATGAAATACGACCTTTTGACAGATCGTAAGGCGACATTTCAACACGTACCTTATCTCCGGGAAGTATTTTTATATAATGCATACGCATTTTTCCCGAAATATGAGCCGTGATTTCATGCCCGTTTTCCAATTCAACCCGAAACATTGCGTTAGACAATGCCTCTACGATTACTCCATCTTGTTCTATTGCTGCTTGTTTAGCCATAAATTATAAACACAAAATTAAATTACATTTTCTCCTAACACAGCTTCGACAAATTCGAATGACGACAAAATATCAGCCTTTCCTTCGCGAATAGCAACCGTATGTTCAAAATGAGCCGAAGGCTTACGATCCTTTGTTCTGACAGTCCAGCCGTCACTCTCAAAGACAACGTTCTTACTGCCCATATTAATCATCGGTTCTATGGCAATACACATACCCTTCTTAAGCAAAGGACCTGTACCCCTTCTACCGTAATTCGGAACTTCGGGCGACTCGTGCATCTTGCGACCTATTCCGTGTCCGACCAATTCACGGACAACAGAAAAACCGTTCTTTTCACAATATGTCTGAACAGCCTCGCCAATGTCGCCAATTCTTGAACCTTCTACGGCCTTTTCAATTCCTTTGTAAAGGGATTCTTTGGTTACTCTCAACAGCTTCCTGACATCCTCTGCCACCTCGCCTACGCAAAAAGTGTAAGCTGAATCGCCGCAAAAACCGTTTTTAAGAGTTCCGCAATCAACCGAGATTATATCTCCGTCTTTCAGAACATAACCTCCCGGTATTCCATGCACAACCTGCTCGTTTACAGATGCACATATACTACCCGGAAAATCAACGGCACCCGGTGCTCCCTTATATCCCAAGAATGTAGGTATTGCGCCATGACTGCGAATAAATTCCTCTGCTATTTTATCCAACTGAAGAGTAGTGACTCCCGGCTTAATGTGTTTTGCAAGCTCACCAAGAGTCTTCCCTACAAGCTGATTGCTTTCGCGCATCAGCTCTATTTCTTCATCTGTCTTAAGAAATATCATTTAATTTCTCCGTATTTTATCAATAAGCGGCAATCGAACCCGAACGTCCTTTAATACGCCCCGATTTCAACAAACCGTCATAATGTCTCATCAATAAATGGCTTTCAACCTGTTGTAATGTATCGAGCACAACCCCTACGAGGATCAACAAAGACGTTCCTCCGAAGAATTGGGCAAACTCCCTGCTCACGCCAAAGAAACTTGCAAAAGCAGGCAAAATAGCAACCAATGCAAGGAACAATGATCCGGGAAGGGTAATACGAGACATTACTTCATCAATATAATCCGCTGTTTTTTTACCGGGTTTAACTCCGGGAATAAAACCGTTGTTTCGTTTCAGATCCTCAGCGATCTGCACGGGATTAACCGTAACAGCCGTATAAAAATATGTAAACGCAACGATAAGCAGAGCAGACAATAAGTTATAAGCGAAGCTGGTGTGATCCATCAATGAAGACCAAAAGCCGCCACCTTCTTTCACAGAGAACGATGCGATCGTAATAGGTATAAACATAATTGCCTGAGCAAAGATGATTGGCATTACGTTCGCCGCATTCACTTTCAAAGGAAGGTAGTTACGAGCACCACCATATTGTTTGTTTCCAACAACACGTTTAGCATACTGAAGCGGAATTTTGCGTGTTCCCTGTACAAGCATTATAGCCCCTGCAATAACTAACAAGAGGAATAATATTTCTAACAAGAACATAACCAAACCACCTCCGGAACTCAAGCGATAAACAAATTCACCGACTAAAGCGTGAGGCAAACGTGCAATGATACCTACCAAAATTATAAAAGAAACTCCGTTTCCGATACCTTTGTCGGTAATACGTTCTCCCAACCATAGAACGAACATACTACCTCCGGCAAGGATCACCGTTGAAGGCAACAGGAAGTCCCAGAATCCTCCGGGTGCTGCACCTTGCAATGCTCCTAAAAGATAAGCGGGACCTTGGAACAAAAGAATCGCAACTGTCAGATAACGAGTATACTGATTCAATTTCGAACGTCCGCTTTCTCCTTCTCTCTGGAGTTTTTGAAAATATGGCAACGCGATACCAAGAAGCTGGATAACAATAGAAGCAGAGATGTATGGCATGATTCCCAGAGCAAATATAGACGCGTTCGCAAACGCTCCACCCGAGAACATGTTCAATAACCCTAATAAACCGCCGCTTGCATTCTGTTGCAGATTAGCCAACATAGCGGGATCTACCCCGGGCAATACAACAAATGATCCGAAACGGTATATTACTACAAAAAAGAAAGTAACGAGGATCTTTTTTCTCAATTCCTCGATCTTCCATATATTTTCTATTGTTTTAAAAAATCTCATCCTACTTCAATTTAGTAACGGTTCCACCTACAGCCTGAATTGCATTTTCAGCCGATTTTGAAAAGGCATGCGCTTCTACGTTCACTTTGGAAGTAAGAGCTCCGTTGCCTAATATTTTTACTAAATGCTTAGAAGATACAAGTCCTGCATCAATCAAAGTTTTAGTAGTGATATTATCAACTTTCAATGTTTCAGCCAAACGTTGTAATACGTCTAAATTAATAGCCTTATATTCAACACGGTTGATGCTGTTAAAACCAAATTTAGGAAGACGGCGTTGCAAAGGCATCTGACCGCCTTCGAAACCGATCTTCTTTGAATAACCCGATCTTGATTTCGCACCTTTGTGACCTCTTGTAGAAGTACCTCCAAGTCCCGAACCCGGTCCACGACCGATTCTTTTTCTTGTTTTGGTTGCTCCCGCAGCAGGTTTTAAGTTAGATAAATTCATATTCAATATCTTTTTCTTTCAGGATTACAAATTATTTTTCAACAGACACTAAGTGTTTCACTTTCGCAACCATTCCGAGAATAGCCGGAGTGTCTTCATGCTCAACCACCCTGTTCAATTTTCTCAGTCCAAGAGCATCCAATGTTCTTTTCTGATCCTTAGGGCAGTTGATTCTGCTTCTTACTTGTTTAATCTTTATTTTCGCCATATCTAAATCCTCCTTGCAATTAACCGTTAAATACTTTTTCCATTGATATTCCTCTGTTTTGAGCAACAGTATAGGCATCTCTCAATTCACTCAAAGCTTCGATTGTGGCTTTAACAAGGTTGTGCGGATTTGACGAACCTTTCGATTTAGCAAGAACGTCTGTTACTCCAACACTTTCAAGTACGGCGCGCATCGCACCTCCCGCCTTCACTCCCGTACCGGGTGCAGCTGGTTTCAAGAACACTTCAGAACCTCCGAATTTAGCAACCTGTTCGTGAGGAATAGTTCCTTTCAGTACAGGTACTTTCACAAGATTCTTTTTAGCAGCTTCAACTCCTTTAGCAATGGCTGTTGTTACTTCACCGGCTTTCCCTAAGCCCCAACCTACTATACCGTCTTCGTTTCCGACTACTACGATGGCTGCAAAACTGAATGTACGTCCACCTTTCGTAACCTTTGTTACACGGTTAATAGCCACCAATCTGTCTTTCAATTCCAGATCATTGGTTGATTTTACTCTATTATTAACTCTTGCCATGTCTATTAAAATTTAAGTCCACCTTTACGGGCAGCATCTGCCAATTCTTTAACTCGTCCGTGGTATAAATAACCGTTACGGTCAAATACTACGGTTGTAACACCTGCTTCCTGCGCACTCTTGGCAATCATTTCTCCTACTTTTGCGGCAATCTCCTTTTTAGGAGCTTTGTCTGTCAATTTTAGAGAAGAAGCTGCAGCCAAAGTTTTGCCGGTCAGGTCATCTATAACCTGAGCGTAGATTTGTTTATTGCTTCTGAAAACAGTTAAACGCGGACGCTCAGTCGTGCCGTGAATCTTTCCACGAACACGTAACTTTATTTTATATCTTCTATCTGTCTTTGTTACCATGATTTCTTTCAGTTTACGAAATTACTTAGTCGCTGATTTACCAGACTTACGCCTGATTTGTTCCCCAACGAAGCGAATACCTTTTCCTTTATATGGTTCAGGTTTACGGAAAGAACGGATTTTAGCACAAACCTGACCTATCAGCTGCTTGTCGCAAGATTCCAATATAATCAAAGGGTTTTTGTTCTTTTCAGCCTTAGTTTCCAATTTCACTTCTTTCGGCAACATCATAAATATAGGGTGAGTATACCCCAACGAAAGTTCGAGTATCTGACCGTTAGCATTGGCACGATAACCAACCCCAACCAACTCCATTTCTTTACGATAACCTTCAGAAACTCCAATAACCATATTGTTAAGCAATGATCTGTAAAGCCCGTGCATCGCACGATGTTGCTTATCGTCGGTAGGACGGGTCACTGTTAACACATTAGCATCGACAGATATTTTAATATCCTGATTAACTTCTTGAGTCAGTTCGCCTTTAGAGCCTTTTACCGTAACGACATTATCTTTGTCAACAGTTACTGTAACTCCTGCGGGGATATTTATGGGCAATTTTCCTATTCTTGACATTCTCTATCCTCCTTCTTAATTAATAAACATAACATAATACTTCTCCACCCACTTTCTGATCGCGGGCTTCCTTGTCTGTCATAACTCCCTTAGAGGTAGATAGAATAGCTATACCAAGTCCGTTAAGAACTCTTGGCATATCTTTATACCCAACATATTTACGTAAACCCGGAGTAGAAATACGGATCAGCTTTTTGATCGCATTAACCTTATTCACCGGATCATACTTCAAGGCTATTTTGATAGAGCCTTGAGGACCTTCTTCTACAAACTTATAGTTAAGAATGTAGCCTTTTTCCATGAGAATCTTAGTGATCTCTTTTTTCAAATTCGACGCAGGAATTTCTACTACTCTGTGATTAGCATGAATAGCGTTCCTTACTCGCGTCAAATAGTCTGCAATTGGATCTGTTGTCATTTTCGTTTAAATTAATTCCGCCTGTCGGAACAATATTTAAATTAATACTAATTTTTTCTTACCAGCTAGCTTTTTTCACTCCCGGTATCAATCCTTTCGAAGCCATTTCTCTGAACTGTATACGGGAAATTCCAAACGTACGCATATAGCCTTTTGGACGTCCTGTAATCGAGCATCTGTTGTGCAAACGCACAGGAGAAGCATTCTTAGGGATCGATTGTAAAGCATCGTAATTGCCTTCGGCTTTGAGTTGAGCCCTTTTAGCTGCATATTTAGCAACCATTCTGGCTCTCTTCACCTCACGTGCTTTCATTGATTCTTTTGCCATATATTAAGATTTTTTTTCGTTCTTAAACGGTAATCCAAATTCCTTTAGAAGGGCATATCCCTCTTCATCTGTTTTCGCAGAAGTCACAAAGGTAATATTCATTCCCAGAAGTTTGGTAATATTATCAATATTAATTTCAGGGAAAATGATCTGCTCTTCAATTCCTAACGTATAGTTACCTCTACCGTCAAGTTTGCTTTCGATACCTTTGAAGTCACGGATACGAGGAAGTGCGACTCTGATAAGTCTTTCCAAAAACTCGTACATTTTATCGTGACGCAACGTTACCATCACGCCGATCGGCATTTTCTTACGCAACTTGAAGTTTGAAATATCTTTCTTAGAAAAAGTAGCAACGGCTTTTTGTCCTGTAATGGCTGTAAGCTCATTAACCGCTGTTTCGATTATTTTCTTGTCCGCCACCGCAATACCAAGTCCTTGATTAATGACAATTTTTTTCAGGACAGGCACTTGCATAGAGCTTTTATAACCGAATTCTTTTATCAAAGAAGAAACAATACGATCTCTGTATTCTTTCTTAAGACTCATTGTATTGCTCATTATTTAATTACCTCCCCTGATTTTTTAGAATAACGTACTAGCTTTCCGTCCACTTCCTTACGTCCTATTCTTGTCGGTTTGCCCGATTTAGGATCGACAACGTTCAGGTTGGAAATATGAATAGAAGCTTCTTTTCTTTCAAGTCCTCCTTGAGGATTTTTCGCATTCGGCTTAGCATGTTTCGTTACCATATTAAGACCTTCGACAATTGCACGCTGTTTTTCGATATACACCTTCAAAACACGTCCTGTCTTACCTTTGTCTACTCCGGTATTAACATAAACTATATCGCCTTTTTTGATATGTAATTTGCTCATCACCTATTGGTTTAATTTTGATTAAAGTACCTCCGGTGCAAGTGAAACGATCTTCATATTTGTCGCACGAAGTTCACGGGCAACAGGTCCGAAAATACGGCTTCCTCTCAATTCGCCGGCTGCATTCAAAAGAACGCAGGCATTGTCGTCGAAACGAATGTAAGAACCGTCCTGACGACGGACTTCTTTCTTCGTGCGAACAACTACAGCTTTGGTTACAGCACCTTTTTTTACATCACTTGAAGGGATCACGCTTTTGATAGATACGACGATGATATCCCCAACCGAAGCATAACGTCTTCTTGTTCCGCCTAGTACACGGATACATAATGCTTCTTTGGCTCCGCTGTTATCAGCAACCACTAGTCTAGATTCTTGTTGTATCATAATTCTTACTTAGCCCTTTCAATTATTTCTACTAATCTCCATCTTTTTGTCTTACTCAAAGGACGAGTTTCCATTATTCTGACAGTGTCGCCAATGTTGCACTCGTTCTTTTCGTCATGAGCATGAAATTTCTTCGTTTTGTTAACGAATTTTCCGTACATAGGGTGTTTTTCTTTCCATTTTACGGCAACCGTAATGGTTTTATCCATTCTGTTGCTGAAAACTACACCTATTCGTTCTTTTCTTAAATTTCTCGTTTCCATTAACTCTCGGTTATTTGTTTAGTTCTCTTTGGCGTATTTCTGTCAATAAACGAGCAATCGTTTTACGCTTTTTTCTGATATCAGCAGGGCTATCCAGAGGAGTAACACTGTGATTGATTACCATTTGATCTAACAATACTCTTTCGGCAGCCAATTTTTCTGCCAGTTCTTTGTCGGTCAATTCTCTTACTTCTGCACTTTTCATAGCTTACGAATTTTGAGTGAAATCATAATCTCTACGTACTACAAATTTTGTAGTAACCGGAAGCTTTTGAGCCGCAAGGCGCAATGCTTCTTTTGCCACATCATAAGAAACGCCTTCAATTTCGAAGAGTATTCTTCCCGGAGTAACTGGAGCAACGAATCCTTCTGGTGAACCTTTACCCTTACCCATACGTACCTCTGCAGGCTTTTTTGTGATAGGTTTGTCAGGGAAAATTCTTACCCATACTTGTCCTTGACGTTGCATGTAACGAGTCACAGCAATACGGGCAGCCTCGATCTGGCGTCCTGTGATCCATTTGGATTGCATTGTTTTGATTCCAAATGAACCGAATGCCAACTCATGACCTCTTTGGGCATTACCTTTCATACGCCCTTTTTGCTGTCTTCTGAATTTTGTCTTTTTCGGTTGTAACATTTTACAAGTGTTTCAAACGTTTAATACTTATTTTCTCTTTCCTTTCTTGAAACCTCTGCCACCGTCGCCTCTGTCGTTTCTGCGTCCGCCGCCACCGTGAGATGGAGCGTCTTTAGAAGCTGTAAAGGACGGGGTAAGGTCTTGCTTACCGTAAACTTCTCCACGGCATATCCAAACTTTAACACCGATCAAACCAACTTTCGTCAATGCTTCGGCATGAGCATAATCAATATCGGCACGGAAAGTATGAAGAGGAGTACGTCCTTCTTTATACATTTCGGAACGAGCCATTTCAGCGCCGTTCAAACGTCCCGATACTTGAATTTTGATACCTTCGGCACCCATTCTGATAGTCGATGCAATTGCCATTTTCACCGCACGGCGATAAGCAATCTTACCTTCTATCTGACGGGCGACATTGTTTGCAACAATAACGGCATCCAACTCAGGCTTTTTGATTTCAAAAATATTGATCTGAATATCTTTATCAGTGATTTTCTTCAATTCTTCTTTCAGTTTGTCAACTTCCTGTCCGCCTTTACCGATAATAATACCGGGACGTGCAGTACAAACTGTAATTGTAACCAGTTTCAGAGTACGTTCAATCACAATACGTGATACACTTGCCTTAGCTAAACGGGCGTTCAGGTATTTACGGATTTTAGAGTCCTCAAGAAGAGTATCCCCGTATTTTTTTCCGCCATACCAGTTAGAATCCCATCCTCTAATAATTCCTAAACGATTTGCTATCGGATTAATTTTCTGTCCCATCTTAGCTGTTAATTTTGTTTATTATTAAGTGTATCAACGTGTAACGTTATATGGTTAGAACGTTTACGTATTCTGTAACCTCTTCCTTGCGGAGCAGGACGAAGTCTTTTCAACATCGAACCTCCATCTACGTTTAACAAAGAGATGTATAATTCACCACCTTCCGCTTTACGCTCATTTTTGGCTTCCCAGTTAGCAATTGCCGAACGCAACAACTTTTCCATTCTGGCAGCAGCTTCTTTTTTAGGAGAATATTTCAAAACACCCAGTGCCTTGAATACTTCCATTCCGCGAACTGCGTCTGCGACTAATCGCATTTTACGAGGAGAAGTCGGTACATTGTTCAACCTTGCAAAGGACACGGATTTTTTGGCTTCCTTTCTTTGTTCAGCTGCTATTCTTTTTCTTGCACCCATTTTATTTTTCTTGTATTTCTTTTAAATTAAGTTATAAAGCTCTTACCCCTTATTTTTTCTTATTACCTCCGTGACCACGGAACGTACGAGTAAGAGAAAATTCACCCAATTTGTGACCTACCATATTTTCCGTAACATAAACAGGAATAAATTTATTTCCGTTATGCACAGCAATAGTATGTCCTACAAAATCAGGAGATATCATTGAAGCTCTTGCCCATGTTTTAACTACAGCTTTCTTGCCTGACTCATTCATAGCCAAAACTTTCTTTTCAAGCTTTACATTAATATAAGGGCCTTTTTTTAACGAACGACTCATAGTTTAATTATTATTCAGATTATTTCTTTCTTCTCTCTATAATATACTTAGAAGAGTGTTTCTTAGGAGCCCTTGTTTTGAGACCCTTAGCATACAATCCTTTACGTGATCTTGGGTGTCCTCCCGAAGCGCGACCTTCACCACCACCCATTGGGTGATCGACAGGGTTCATTACCACACCACGGTTGCGAGGACGACGTCCAAGCCATCTAGAGCGTCCGGCTTTACCTGATTTCTCAAGCGCATGATCTGAATTACCCACACTACCAATTGTAGCTTTACAAGACAATAATATCTTTCTGGTTTCGCCCGACGGCATTCTTATAATCGCATAGCTTCCTTCACGGGAAGTCAACTGTGCAAATGTTCCTGCCGAACGAACCATCTTAGCTCCTTGTCCCGGACGTAATTCAATGTTGTGAATAACTGTACCGATAGGAATATTAGCCAATGGTAATGAATTTCCTACTTCCGGTGCTGCTTCAGCTCCGGAAACCACTGTCTGACCTACTTCCAAGCCGTTGGGCGCAAGCATGTATGCTTTTGCACCGTCTGCATAATACAACAAAGCAATACGAGCCGAACGGTTCGGATCGTATTCTATCGTTTTTACTATGGCTGGAACTCCGTCTTTCGTTCTCTTGAAATCGATAATTCTGTATTTTTTCTTGTGTCCTCCACCGAGATAACGCATTGTCATTTTACCGGTATTGTTACGTCCACCAGAAGATTTCTTACCGACTACAAGAGATTTCTCTGGTACACTTGCAGTGATTTCACCAAATGTACCAATAACCTTGTGTCTTTGCCCCGGTGTTGTGGGCTTTAATTTACGTACTGCCATTTTATTATTTAGATATTACTAAAAAAGTCTATAACCTGTCCCTCTTTCAAGGTAATGATTGCTTTTTTGAATGCCGTAGTTTTACCCGAAACCACACCCGATTTTGTATAACGGCTTTTGCGTTTTCCGGCATAGTTCATCGTGTTTACGCGTACGACATTAACATTGTACATTTGTTCAACCGCCTTTTTGATTTCCACTTTATTCGCACTTGGGACAACGCGGAAAGCATAACGATTAGGAAATTTTTCCGTAATCTCGGTTTGCTTTTCTGTTAATATTGGTTTTATTAAAATTCCCATTTTATTTCTCCTTATGCTTTAAATAGGTTATCAATAGCCGCAACCGAAGACTCGCACAATATCAGACTTGCACAGTTCAATATTGAGTAAGTATTTATATCAGAAGCAGTTACAATTTTAACTCGCTGCAAATTGCGAGCCGACAAATATACATTTTTATTTTGATCGGGCAAAACCAAAAGTATCTTTTTATCAGCTACTTGCAGATTCTTTGCCATTGCGACAAAATCTTTGGTTTTCGGAGCATCGAAAGCAAGATCTTCGATAACGACGATCTGTCCGTTCTTAGCTTTACCCGAAAGAGCAGATTTACGAGCAAGAGCTTTAACCTTCTTATTCAACTTAAAGCCGTAATCTCTTGGTTTAGGACCAAAAACGCGAGCTCCACCAACTAACACGGGAGAGTTGATATCACCGCGACGTGCGCCGCCACCGCCTTTTTGACGGATAAGCTTACGGGTACTACCCGACATTTCGCTTCTTTCCTTTGACTTGTGAGTTCCTTGACGCTGATTAGCCAGATATTGCTTAACATCGAGCCAGATAACGTGCTCGTTAGGCTCAATACCATAAATAGCATCGTTCAGCGTAACCTTCTTGCCGGTATCCTTACCGCTTATATTTAATACACTAAGTTCCATTATTTCTCAATTATTACGATTGAACCTTTGCATCCGGGAACAGAACCTTTTATCAACAAAAGATTATGTTCTGCTATAACTTTAATCACCTGAAGGTTTTGAACAGTAACACGGGCATTACCCATTTGTCCACCCATTCTGGTTCCCTTAAATACCTTAGCAGGATATGAACAAGCTCCGATAGAACCCGGTGCACGCATACGGTTGTGCTGTCCTAAAGTCGCCTGACCTACTCCACCGAAACCATGACGTTTTACAACCCCTTGGAATCCTTTTCCCTTAGAAGTACCGATAACGTCAACATACAATGTATCGTTAAATACATCAACAGTGAGTACATCGCCTAATTTACAATCCTTAAATCCTTTGAACTCGGCCAAGTGTCTCTTTGGTGTTACGCCCGCTTTCTTGAAGTGTCCTTTAAGCGGATTGGTAGTATGTTTGTCTTTCTTGTCAACAAAACCAACCTGAACAGCTTCGTAACCGTCAGTTTCTGACGATTTAACCTGAGTAACAACACAAGGACCTACTTCGATAACAGTGCATGGAACATTTTTTCCCTCGGCACTGAAAACGGATGTCATTCCGATTTTTTTTCCTAATAATCCTGGCATTTCTTTTAATTTTTTTAATTAATTCGATCAAACTTTAATTTCCACTTCTACACCGCTTGGCAATTCAAGCTTCATAAGAGCATCCACAGTTTTAGCAGTCGAGCTGTAAATGTCGATCAATCTCTTATAAGAACATAGTTCGAACTGTTCGCGCGATTTCTTGTTAACGAAAGTCGCACGGTTTACGGTAAAGATACGTTTGTGAGTCGGCAACGGAATAGGTCCGCTTACCACTGCACCTGTAGACTTCACTGTCTTAACAATCTTTTCAGCCGATTTATCAACAAGGTTGTAATCGTAAGATTTAAGTTTGATTCTGATTTTTTGACTCATAGAGTTTTTTAATTATTAATGTTTTTATAAATGAGAGAACTGTGATTAAGAGTCATTCGCTAATCACAGTTCATTTTTTATTTTACCAAATCGACACGTCCTTTAAACTCTGTCAAGACTTGTTTCGCGATCGAAGAAGAAACTTCTTCATAATGATCGAAAGTCATTGACGAAGTCGCACGTCCCGATGTTATAGTTCTTAAAGATGTTACGTATCCGAACATTTCAGCCAAAGGAGCTTTAGCCTTTACGACGCGCGCACCCGAGCGGTTGGATTCCATACCTTCAACCTGTCCGCGGCGTTTGTTAAGGTCAGAAATAACATCTCCCATATTTTCTTCAGGAGTCACCACTTCTATCTTCATGATAGGCTCAAGCAATACGGGGCGAGCTTTTTCGGCTGCACTCTTGAATGCCTGCATAGCACAAATTTCGAAAGATAACTGATCTGAATCGACAGGGTGATAAGAACCATCTACTACGACAACCTTCATTCTCTCGATAGAGAAACCGGCTAATACACCATTTTGCATAGCACGAAGGAATCCTTTCTGTATGGAAGGGATAAATTCTTTAGGAATATTACCGCCTTTAACCTCATCAACAAACTGCAAAGAACCTTCAAAATCCGCATCGGCAGGACCTACTTTGACGATCATATCGGCAAACTTACCGCGACCTCCGGTTTGTTTCTTGTAAACTTCGCGAAGCTCTACTGTTTGAGTAATAGCCTCACGGTAAGAAACCTGCGGACGTCCCTGGTTACATTCAACCTTAAATTCACGTTTCAAACGATCGACAATGATCTCAAGATGAAGTTCACCCATTCCTTCAATTACAGTCTGACCGGAATCTTCGTCCGTATGAACGCGGAATGTAGGATCTTCTTCTGCAAGTTTTGCCAAACCGTTAGAAAGTTTATCTATATCTTTTTGAGTCTTAGGCTCGATTGCTATACCGATAACAGGTTCTGGGAAATCCATAGATTCAAGTACGATCGGATGATCTTCGTCACAAAGAGTATCTCCCGTACGAATATCTTTAAATCCGACGCCTGCGCCTATATCTCCACAACCGATAACTTCTTTCGGGTTCTGTTTGTTAGAGTGCATTTGGAAAAGACGCGAAATACGTTCTTTCTTACCTGAACGAGGATTATATACGTACGATCCCGCAGGAAGTTCTCCCGAATAAACGCGGAAGAAACACAAACGTCCTACGAATGGGTCGGTTGCAATTTTAAATGCAAGAGCACACAAAGGCTCATCGGGACTTGGATGACGTACAACAATCTCGTCAGTCTTAGGGTTCACACCTTCGATAGCCAACGTGTCTATCGGACTTGGCAAGTATGCACAAACCGCATCCAAAAGTGGTTGAACACCTTTATTTTTGAATGAAGAACCGCAAATCATCGGATTGATCTGCATGCTCAACGTACCTTTACGGATAGCTGTCCTGATTTCGTCTTCCGTGATAGATGACGGATCATCAAAGAATTTCTCCATTAATGTATCATCGCATTCTGCGATTTTCTCCAACATTTTCTCTCTCCATTCTTCGGCTTCAGCCAAATAATCGGCAGGGATGTCAGCCAATTCATAGTCGGCACCCATTGTTTCATCGTGCCAGTACATAGCCTTCATCTTCACCAAATCAACGATGCCTGCAAATTTTTCTTCAGCACCGATAGGTATTTGAATCGGACAAGGATTAGCACCTAACACTTCGCTTACCTGACGTACTACTTCGAAAAAGTTTGCACCCGAACGGTCCATCTTATTTACGTAGCAAATACGGGGTACGTTATATTTATCAGCCTGACGCCATACGGTTTCGGACTGGGGTTCTACACCACCTACGGCACAAAACGTAGCAACAGCTCCGTCAAGAATACGAAGAGAACGTTCTACCTCAACCGTAAAGTCAACGTGTCCCGGAGTGTCAATCAAATTGATTTTGAACAATTCGTTTGCATATCTCCATTGGGTTGTTGTCGCAGCGGAAGTAATCGTAATACCACGTTCCTGCTCCTGTTCCATCCAGTCCATTGTGGCTGCACCGTCATGCACTTCACCGATCTTGTGAGTCAATCCGGTATAAAACAAGATACGTTCGGACGTAGTAGTTTTACCGGCATCAATGTGAGCCATGATACCGATATTTCTTGTATTTCTTAAGTTATCAACTATTTTTGCCATTGTTCTTTTTACCTTTCACTAAAAATATTAAAATCTGAAATGAGCAAACGCACGGTTAGCCTCAGCCATTCTGTGCATGTCCTCTTTTCTCTTGAATGCACCGCCTTGGTTGTTGAACGCGTCAACGATTTCGGCAGCTAATTTGTCAGCCATTGATTTTCCGCCTCTCTTGCGTGAATAAAGAATAAGGTTCTTCATACAGATCGATTCTTTACGATCGGGGCGTATTTCTGTCGGAACTTGGAATGTCGCACCTCCTACACGGCGTGATTTTACTTCAACCTGAGGTGTTATGTTATCAAGGGCAGTTTTCCATATTTCAAGAGCACTTTTTTCCTCGTTGGGCAATTTTGTTTTCACAACATCCAGCGCTGTATAAAATATATTGTATGAGACACTTTTTTTACCGTCATACATAAGGTGGTTAACAAATTTAGTAACCCTTACATCACCGAAAACAGGATCCGGGAGGATCTGTCTTTTCTTTGGTTTTGCTTTTCTCATTTTTTTACTTCAAATTTTGTTTTGGTTTTTGGTTGCCAGTTTTAAACGTCTTCAACAGTTCCGCTGAACTATTTACTCAACCCGTCATAAATTATAGCCTATCCAATAAACTCAAACCGTTTTTAATACTAATTTTTTAAAATCTCGGTTAAAGCTTCAGGGCATTATTTTTTCTTAGCAGCAGCTGCTGCAGCCCCGGCTTTTGGACGTTTTGCCCCGTATTTGGAGCGTCTTTGCGTACGACCGTTCACGCCTGCAGTATCCAATGTACCACGAACAATGTGGTAACGAACACCGGGAAGGTCTTTCACACGACCGCCCCTAACAAGCACAATCGAGTGTTCCTGCAAATTATGTCCTTCTCCGGGAATATAAGCATTCACTTCTTTTGAGTTTGTCAAACGCACACGTGCTACTTTACGCATTGCTGAGTTAGGTTTTTTAGGAGTAGTTGTGTAAACTCTTACACAAACACCGCGGCGTTGCGGACATGAGTCCAACGCAGGAGATTTACTCTTGTCAACCAAAACAGCCCGTCCTTTTCTTACTAATTGTTGAATTGTAGGCATTTTTTTAATCTTTAGAACTTAAATCTAATTATTTAATTGGTTAAAAATTGTTTCAAAAAGATTATGTACGGCACAATAAAAATGTGATTATCAGCAAGATATCACATCAAACCTGTGGGGTACACAAAATTCGAGTTGCAAAACTACATAAAATCAATAAGATATGCAAACAGTTGAAGAAAAAAATATTCTTTCCCGATTCAGATTATCCGGTTAAATTATTTCAGGTTATTTCTGATATCCGTCAGATATTTTTGCATCTCCGTAGTATCTCTTTTTTCGATAATAGTCAGCAGTTCCGCCAGTTTTATACAAATTTGTTTCAACTGATCGGGCGTATAGGCATTAAAGAGTATCTCCGTCAACAGATAATCGTCCTCCGAAAGCAAACCCTTGGCGATATCCATATGCTTCTTGAAAGTAGTTCCCGGAGCTTCCTGATGTTTCATCACGGAAGCGAACACCAATGTAGAAGCAAACGGTATGGACAAGGAGTAGGCTATCGTCCTGTCATGCTCTTCAAACGAATATTCAAATACGTTAAGGCTCAAACTATTGTATAGATCGAGAAAAAACTGTTTTCCTTTCGGCGAAGATTCGGATATTACGATCGCATTCTGAGTGCTCAGATCCCTCAAATCGGCAAACGTAGGTCCGAACATCGGGTGGGATGACGCGAAAGGCTGTTCGACCGAAGCGTAGAAATCTTTCAGTCCGTTTTTCACAGACGCTATATCCGAAATAATACATTCTCTGCTTATATACGGCAGTATCATTCTGAAAGCATCAATCGTATATTTCACGGTTGCCGCATTTATCACCAGTTCGGGATCGAAATTTTTCACCTCTTTCGGATCGCTCATCCGAACCGTATTATAGGTAAAACGCAAACGTTTCGGATCGACGTCAAACACAGCCAGTTCATGATCGAAACTCAAAACGTCCGCAAAAAAGGAGCCCATTTTTCCGGCTCCGAGTATCAGTATTTTCATCGCTTTATAATATTTTCTTTGATTGCCGACATATCCGCACAAAAGCTTTGCCAATCGGCATCATTCACAAAATTCGATTTTTTAAATACAATTCGGCTTCCCCCCGCAAAGAGTTTCTTCTTAAACGCAACCGTTACCTTGTCCTGCCCGATTTCAATTATTTTCACATTATCAAGATCAGTAGTTTTTCCAAAAAATGAGAAGGAATTGTCTGTCAATACAATTTGCAATTCGCGGTTACCTGCATATATAAGGTACAAACACAGAAGCACTCCGACAACAAGGGCTACTCCTGTCCAAATAGCGAAACCTGATGCAATATTCCATATGAGTAACATGAGAATAAGCATGTTAAAAGACAAACCTAAGGTTCGGAACTCTTTTCTTTTGTACAGATAAGTTCTTTCCATTTTTATTTATTCAGAATATCAACCTGTTGCCTTACCGATTCCTCGTGTATCGCCTCCAAGACGACACGCATAAATTCGGGATTCATTCCCATTTCTTCCGCCTGTGCAATACGCTTATGCAAAATCTCGTCATAGCGGTTGGTTTGCACGACTGTCATGTTATGCTCTTTCTTGAACAAACCTATTTCGCACGAAACACGCATACGTTTTGCCAGAAGTTCGAGCAGCTGATCGTCGAGCTGATCTATTTGCATACGCAGTTCGGAGAGGTCTTCTGTCGACTGCTTCCCGTCACGGATCACAAGGCTGTCCAATATTTCTTTCAATCTGGCAGGCGTGACCTGCTGATCCTTGTCGCTCCATGCGCAATCGGGATTGCAATGCGTTTCGATGATCAAGCCGTCATAGTTGAGATCCATTGCCTGCTGCGAAAGTGGCTGGATAAGATCGCGTTTACCTCCGATATGGCTCGGATCACAGATTATTGGTAAATCGGGATAACGCCTTTTCAATTCGATAGGAATATGCCATTGAGGAAGGTTGCGATAAATTTTCTTATCGAACGAACTGAAACCCCGATGAATCGCTCCAAGTTTGGTGATACCCACATTGCTCAAACGCTCCAAAGCCCCTATCCATAGTTCAAGATCGGGATTGACTGGATTCTTCACCAACACGGGAATATCAACGCCTTTCAGGGCTTCGGCGATTTCCTGAACCGCAAAAGGGTTCGCCGTTGTCCGCGCGCCTACCCAAAGCATATCGACTCCGAATTTCAGTGATTCGTAAACATGCTTCTGGGTGGCAACTTCGGTGGAAACATACATGCCTGTTTCCTGTTTCACTTTTTTTGAGCCATACAAGCCCGTCGCTGCCCACGCCTTCAAAACCTCCGGGTTTAGTACGCGGTTTCCCAGATTCCTGCGCGCAGGATTTTCACGCCAATTGCGGACAATTGTCTGGCTGTGTCCAACACCTGCTCTTCGGTTTCAGCGCTGCAAGGTCCTGCTATTACCAGAGGACGTTTCGGATCAATTCCGGGCAATAAAATAGATTCTAATTTCATAATTATTTTGTTTTATATTATTTTCTTGATTCTCTGCAAAGCTTCTTTCAGCATCGTTTCGTTACAACAAAGCGAAATGCGGATATAACGTTCTCCTTTGCTTCCGAATATAAATCCGGGCGTAAGAAACACGTTCGCATCATACAATATTCTGTCAGCCAACTCTTCGCTGCTTTTGCAGCTGTCGGGAATCTTTCCCCAAAGGAACATCCCTACCTGTTTTTTATCGTAAGCGCATCCGAGCGCATCCATTATGGCTTCGGCATATTGCCTGCGTTTTGCATAAAGTTCTATGTTATTTCTCCTGTGCCATTCTTTCGAATTATGCAGAGCAACGGAAGCGGCAATCTGCATCGGTTTGAAAACGCCGCTTTCGATATTGCTCAGCACTTTCAATATCCATTGGATAAACTGCGCATTGGTGGCTATCATCCCGATACGCCAGCCGGGCATATTGTGCGACTTGCTCATCGAGTTGAGCTCGATGCAAATATCTTTTGCTCCCTCGACCTGCAAAATACTCAGCGGATTGTCGTTCAGTATAAGGCTGTACGGATTGTCGTGAACAATGACTATATTGTGCCGTTTCCCAAAGGCGACAAGTTTCTCAAACAGTCCGAGCGATCCGTTTGCACCTGTCGGCATATTCGGATAATTCACCCACATGAGTTTTATTTTCGACAAGTCCATCTTTTCCAATGCTTCGAAATCGGGCTGCCAATCGTTATTCTCATCCAGATCGTAAGTGTGAATTTCTGCCCCTACAAGACGGCTTACGGATGTGTAGGTCGGGTATCCGGGATTGGGCACCAAAACGCCGTCACCCTCGTTAAGAAACGCGAGCGAAACATGAAGTATCCCTTCTTTCGATCCGATCAGGGGTTGGATTTCCTTGATAGGATCGAGCGTTACGCCATAAACGGTTTTATAGAAATCGGCAAATCCCTGTCGCAATTCGGCAATACCTACATGAGGCTGGTAACCGTGAGCATCGGGTTGTTTCGCCGATCGGCTCAAAGCCTCTATCGTTTGTTCCGATGGCGGAAGATCGGGGCTACCGATGCCAAGGCTGATCACATTCTTGCCCTGCGCGTTCATTTCGGCAACCTCTTTCAGTTTCACCGAAAAATAATATTCGTTTACTGTATTAAGCCTGTTGGCGGGCTGTATTTTATTCATAAAATCTCGCTTTTTTCAAATTTCACTTTGGCGTCCGTCGGCATACTCGCCCAATATTTCAAGTTCGTTGGTCAAGGGGCGTATCGCATGCAGCGACTGCCGGTAACGTTCGTGGTCGGCATATTTCAAGTCGACATAGAACTGATATTCCCACTCCCGCCCGATAATGGGCAGCGATTGTATCTTGGTGAGGTTTATGTTATAAAAAGAAAAAACCGAAAGCACGTGCGACAAGCTGCCTTCGGTATGAGGTGTGGTGAAAACGATCGAAGCCTTGTTCAGGACTTCGTCCTTCTGAAGTTCGTCTACAATCCAAGGATGCGCGAAAAGGAGGAAACGGGTGAAGTTGTGTTTATTGGTTTCGATACCCTCAGCCAATATTTCCAGTCCGTAGATTTCGGCTGCGCGCCTGCTGCAAATAGCCGCATGATTTTCAAGATGTTGCTCCGAAATATCACGGGCAGCCAGTGCCGTGTCTTCGTGTTCCACGATTTTCACACTCGGCAGCTTGTCGAGAAACTCGGTGCATTGCATCAACGCTATGGGATGCGACTGCACCTCGTGTATGTGGTGGATCGTTTGTCCCGGAAGTGCAGCCAGACAGTGAGATATTCTCTGTTTGTATTCGCCCAGAACGGGAAACTTATTGTTTTTCAACAGATCGTAGTTGCCCAGCAAACTTCCCGCAATGGTATTTTCCATTGCCATAATGCCGATGACGCCGGTGTCTTTTTTGATCGTCGTAAATATATCGCGGAAGGTTGCGCAGGGAATAATTTCAACTTCCTCTCCCGCAAAAAAATTCTCCGCGGCTATACCGTGATAGGCTCCCAGTCCTCCCTGAATGGCTACTTTTTTCATTGACGTTATGTTATAAAAAAATCCTGCCGATTTTTACGACAGGATTCTATATTTCTTACACTTGATATTTTTATCTTTTTACATACAAAATCCTGTCTTACCTTCTAAAGTAAAAGTAAAAATAGAAAAAGTATGTAAAAGAAAAATTGTTCATTTCGTCACTTTTTATCGTGATAATACATCACAAATGTAATGCTTTTTTGAGAAAAACAAACAAATCGGTTCTATTTTTTTAGAAAATTAAACAGGCCGGATTAATCTGTTTATTTTTTCTTGCCTTGATTGGCGACTTCTTCCATCAGTTTTTTGATCTCTTCAGGATCGCCGATGAAATAATCCTTAACAAAGTTCAGGTCATCGTCAAACTCGAATACGTAAGGAACGGCAGTAGGCAGGTTAAGCCCTACGATGTCTTCGTCAGAGATATTTTTCAGATACTTGATGATTCCGCGCAAGCTGTTACCGTGAGCGGCAACGATGATTTCGTCGTGTTTCATCAACGAAGGATAGATCACTTCCTGCCAGTACGGCAATATTCTTTCTACGGTTTGTTTCAGAGCTTCCGTTTCGGGAATATATGCTTTGGGAACGCCTGCGTAGCGGGGATCCTGAGATGCCGAACGAGGATCGCTCGGATCAAGCGGTGCGGGCGGAACATCATAGCTTCGACGCCAGATAAGCACTTGTTCGTCGCCGTATTTTTCAGCGGTTTCGGCTTTGTTCAAGCCTTGCAACATTCCGTAATGTTTTTCGTTCAAACGCCATGTTTTTTCAACAGGAATCCAATCGAGATCCATCTGATCCAAGATATTGTTAAGCGTTTTTACGGCTCTTTTCAGATAGGATGTATAAGCTATTTCGAATTTAAAGCCCTTTTCTTTAAGCAGTTTTCCTGCCTTGATAGCTTCTTCGAGCCCTTTTTCCGACAAATCAACGTTTGTCCACCCTGTGAAACGGTTTTCTTTGTTCCATACACTTTCTCCGTGACGAACCAATACTACTTTTTTCATTCGATTTTTATTTATTAATTGATATTTCTTTTCTGTGACGCAAATTTACAAACAATGTGCGAATTTGCTTTTATTTTAATCTACAATTGTAAAATCAAGCTGCTTTTTCTCCAGATTGGCTTTTACGACCTTGATCTCGATTTTATCGCCAAGACGGTATTCCTTTTTGGTACGGCGTCCGCGTAAACAATAGTTTTTTTCGTCAAACTCGTAATAGTCGTCATCCATTTCGCGCATCGGAACCATGCCCTCGCACTTGTTTTCGTTGATCTCGGCATAAAGTCCCCATTCGGTTATTCCCGAAATTATGGCGTCGAACGTACGCCCTATTTTGTCGGACATAAATTCCACCTGTTTGTATTTGATCGAAGACCGTTCGGCATTTGACGCCAGCTGTTCCATATTGGAACAATGCTTGCATTCGTCCTCGCATTTGCCTTCGTCCACGCTTTTTCCGCCTTCGGCGTAATAAGTAAGCAGGCGATGCACCATCATATCGGGATAACGGCGTATGGGCGACGTAAAATGCGTATAATAATCGAACGCCAATCCGTAGTGCCCGATATTATGCGTCGAATAAACAGCCTTAGCCATAGCGCGGATAGTAATCGTCGAGATCAGTTCTTCTTCGGGCTTGTTCTCTATTTGGTTCAACAGCTTGTTGATAGACTTGGATACGTTTACCTTGCTGCCGCTTGTCTTTATTTTGTAGCCGAAACGGTGGATAAACTCCGACAGGTTCTGCATTTTTTCGGGATTGGGCAAGTCGTGAATACGGTAAACAAAAGTTTTCGCATTCTTTCCTTTCGGCACTTTACCGATAGACTCGGCTACCGTTTTGTTTGCCAGAAGCATAAATTCCTCAATCAGTTTGTTCGAGTCTTTGGCAACCTTGAAATAGACGCTCAACGGCTTTCCGTTCTCGTCAATATCGAATCTCACTTCCTGCCTGTCGAAAGAAATTGCTCCGTGTTCGAATCGTTTTTCACGGAGTTTCTTTGCCAGATCGTTCAGTTTCAGAACCTCGTCCTTGAAGTCGCCTTTTCCCGTTTCGATAATGTCCTGCGCTTCTTCGTAGGTAAAACGCCTGTCCGATTTGATAACGGTACGTTTTATCCTGTATTTCTTGATATTCGCCTCATCGTCCATATCGAATATGGCGGAATAGCACAACTTTTCCTCAAAAGGACGCAACGAACACAGTCCGTTGCTCAGTTTTTCGGGCAGCATCGGAATGGTTCTGTCCACCAGATACACCGAAGTCGCGCGGTCTTCGGCTTCCTTGTCTATGATTCCGCCCTGCTGCACATAGTGAGTCACGTCGGCAATGTGCACGCCTACTTCCCACAATCCGTTTTCCAGCTGTCGTATCGACAAGGCATCGTCGAAGTCTTTGGCATCTTTCGGATCGATGGTGAAGGTTACGACTTTGCGGAAGTCTTCACGTTTTTTTATTTCTTCTTTGGTTATGACATCCGATATTTTATCGGCTTCGGCTTCCACCTTTTCGGGATATTTGTAGGGCAATCCGTATTCGGCAAGAATGGCATGCATTTCGGTATTGTTGCTTCCTGCCTTTCCGAGAACGTCCACCACCTTCCCTATCGGATTTTTGGCTTTCTGAGGCCATTCCACTATTTCCACAACGGCTTTATCTCCCGACTGCCCTCCGTTCAGATTGTCGGCAGGGATAAAAATATCGTTCGCCAATATCTTACTGTCCATTACGAGAAATGCAAAATGTTTCTGCACATCCAATACTCCGACAAAACGGGTTTGCGAACGTTGCAGTATCTCAACTACTTCGCCTTCGGGATCTTTACCTTTACGTTTTGCCAGCATCTGAACACGCACTCTGTCGCCGTTCATGGCATGAGCGGAATTCCGTTCGGCGATGAAGATGTTTTCGTCGTCATCGTCGTCGGGAATAAAGAAGTTTTTGCCCGAGCTTCGTCTTTCAAACCGTCCTTCAAGGAACAATCCTCTCGTATTGGATTTGTACCTGCCTGTTTTTTCTTCTACTATGAACGCATCGTCGCGCAAGTCGTCAAGGATGTCGCGGAGAAGAAGCTTTTCGCCGTCCGTTTTCAGTCCCAGATCGGATGCGATTTGTTTATAATTGTACGCTGTTTTAGTATTGTGATTAAAAAAGTTAAGCGTTGCGGTTATTATTTGTGATTTATTTTTTCGTTTAGTCGATTTCTGCGGAATATTTTGTTTTCCCATATAATATGTAATATTTTTTGATACAAACGTTTATGTAACAAAGTTAACATTTAAAAAAAATTATTTGTTTATTAATTTGCTAAAAGTAGGTTATATTTGCTTTTATTATGAAAATACTGATAACAGGTGCCAGCGGTTTTATCGGAAGCTTTTTAACGGAAAAAGCTTTAAGCTTGGGTTTTGAAACTTGGGCAGGCATCCGCGAAACAAGCAGCCGTGAATATTTGCAGGACGAAAGGATCAATTTTGTCGACTTCAATTTCAAGGATAAAGAACAACTGATCATCCAACTGAAAAACTTTTCCGATCAGTACGGAAAGTTCGACTATATCGTCCACAATGCTGGCGTAACCAAATGCCTCGATCCGAAGGATTTTGACAGAGTAAACTATCAGAACACCCGAAATTTTGCCGAAGCCCTTCAGGAGACGAACAACGTCCCCGAAAAATTCGTGCTAATGAGCAGCCTCAGCGCTTTCGGCTTGGGCGACGAGATTAACTACACGCCCATTAAGCTGACTGACAAGCCTCGCCCGAATACGGCTTACGGAATCAGCAAACTGAAAGCCGAGCACATGCTCGAATCCCTCTCCGGTTTCCCTTATATGATTATGCGCCCGACAGGCGTTTACGGACCTCGCGAGAAAGATTATTTCCTTATGCTGAAAACCGTAAAATCGGGATTGGACGTCGGGGCAGGCTTTAAGCCGCAGCATCTGACTTTCATCTACGTTAAAGACCTTGTCGACGCTGTTTTCCTTGCTTTGGAAAGTCCTCTGGTAAACAAGGTTTATTTCGTTGCCGACGGAGACGTTTATACGGATAAGGAATATACCCGGCTGGTAAAAAAAGTGCTTGGAAAGAAACACGTTCTGAACGTCAAAGTTCCGTTGTGGCTGTTAAAAGGCATTTCTTCCGTTGCCGAAAGCCTGTCAAAAATCACGGGCAAACCTTCAACGCTCAATCGGGACAAATACAAGATAATGAAGCAACGCAACTGGGAGTGCGACATTCAGCCGTTGACCGACGATCTGGGGTTCGTTCCGAAATATAATTTAGAAAAAGGATTGCAGGAGTCTGTCGAGTGGTACAAACAAAACGGCTGGTTATAGACTTTCCAGACTGACTCTCTTGGCAGATACAGGCTTCCCGAGAAAAACAGAGGCGGACTCTCCGAACTTCTCTTCCGATTCGGTTGTGCAATAGATCGTATTTCCGTTTTTCGTGCATACGCTTTCTATTTCGGTATGTCTTTTCAGATAATCCTCAAGGCTTTCCGCCACGTATTTACCCTGAGATATGATCTTTATGTGCTGGGGAACATATTTCTTGATCTTGTTCAGCAACAACGGATAGTGCGTACAACCCAGAATGATCGTATCGATATCCGCATCCTTTTCCAGAAGCTGATCTATGTATTTCTGCACAAAATAGTCAGCCCCTCCGCCTTCATGTTCGTTATTCTCAACCAGAGGAACCCACATCGGGCAAGCCAAACCCGTTACCTGACAATCGGGATGCAGCTTTTTCACTTCTATATCGTACGATTGCGAAAGGATTGTCCCCGTCGTTCCTAAAATACCGATATGCCCGTTTCGGGTAATGTCGCCCACAATCTCCGCCGTAGGACGGATAATGCCGAGCACTCTTTTATCGGGATTGATAAGCGGCAGGTCTTTCTGTTGGATTGTACGGAGAGCCTTAGCCGACGCCGTATTGCAAGCCAGAATAATAAGGTTGCAACCCGCATTGAAAAGATATTCCACAGCTTCTTTCGTAAACTGGTAGACAATGTCGAAAGAACGGGAACCATAGGGAGCTCTCGAGTTGTCCCCGAGATAGATATAATCGTATTGAGGTAAAAGTTTCTGTATATCGGAAAGGATTGTCAGTCCCCCGTATCCCGAATCAAAAACACCGATAGGTCCTGCCTGCATTTTTTTCATATAAACAACATTATTGAACCGAATCGCGGTTTACAGGAACGCTGTCGTTCACAGTCGTAGTATTGGTTGTCCGAGCCGGAACAGCAGTCGTGTTGACAGGTTTGTCGGTGACGCCCAGCAACCGGCGTTTTACCAGAGGGTTGGCATCGAAAGCCATCGGGGTTATAAACACAAGCGCGGGGTTCGCCCTGTCATAGATACAGACAAATCCGTAATCACGCCCAACCTGTTCAATAACTTCCTGCAATTTCTGGCGAAGAGGAACAATCATTTGCTGCTCCTGAGTATCAATATCGGTTTGCGCGACTTTCATGAAGTCGTTTACATTTTTTTCGAGTTCGGTCAGTTCCTGCATCCTGCGAAGTTTTATCGCTTCCGCCATAGAACTCTGGTAAGTAATAAAGTCCGAATACTTTTTGTTGTAGTCATTCTGCATGACAAGTAATTCGTCCTTGTATTTCTTGTTCAGGTCTTCAATCTTTTTGGTTGCTTCCTTCTTTCCGGGAACAACTTCCAGCAATTCGACAGAATTGATATAGGCGATTTTCTCATTCATCTGAGCAAACAGACTCTGTGAGAGAAAAAACACAAAACCAAATAAAAATATAAATGTTATTTTCTTTTTCATAAAACCAGATAACAGTGCATAAATTTTATGAATCTTTTGAGAGAGTAAACCCGAAAACCGGTTGATAGTTGCGTGTGTTGTCGGTGGCAGACGCTGCCACCGATTATCAAGGCAAAGATTGCGTGGTTACAACTATCAATTGGTTATTTTAGGTTATTGAGTGCAAATATATATAAAACTTTTGATTATAAAGTCTTTTTCACTTCGATTTCTTCAAAAGCTTCAATCACGTCGCCGACTTTAATGTCGTTATAATTATGGATATTCAGCCCGCATTCGTATCCCGAAGACACTTCTTTTACATCATCTTTAAAACGTTTCAGCGAACCGAGTTCTCCCGAATAAATAACGATACCGTCGCGGATAAGGCGTATTTTGTTCGAACGTTTGAGTTTTCCGTCTTTCACCATACAGCCCGCAACCGTTCCGACTTTAGTGATTTTAAACACATCCCTTACTTCGGCGTTACCAACGATTTCTTCTTTTATTTCAGGAGAAAGCATTCCTTCCATTGCAGACTTAACGTCTTCGATAGCATCGTAGATAATCGAGTAAAGCCTTATTTCGACACCGTCTTTTTCGGCAACTTTCCGCGCAGCCAAAGAAGGACGCACTTGGAAACCTATTATAATGGCATCGGAAGCGGCAGCCAGAGAAACATCCGATTCGGATATCTGTCCCACAGCCTTGTGTATGACGTTCACCTGTATTTCTTCGGTTGAAAGGCGGATCAAAGAATCGGACAATGCTTCGATAGAACCGTCCACGTCACCTTTGACAATCACATTCAACTGCTGGAAGTTTCCGATAGCTATACGGCGTCCTATATCGTCAAGAGTAAGTATTTTCTGCGTACGCAAGCCTTGTTCGCGTTGCAATTGCTCACGTTTGGTGGCAATTTCGCGGGCTTCCTGTTCCGTTTCCAAAACATGGAATTTATCTCCTGCCTGCGGAGCACCGTTAAGCCCTAATATCAAGGCAGGTTCTGCAGGCGAAGCCTGATCGATACGCTGGTTACGTTCGTTAAACATAGCCTTGACGCGTCCGAAATAAGTACCTGCCAGAACGACATCACCCTGTTTGAGCGTTCCGTTCTCAACAAGCACGGTCGAAATGTATCCGCGGCCTTTGTCCAAAGACGATTCGATAACCGAGCCGATCGCGCGTTTATCGGGATTAGCTTTCAGTTCGAGTAATTCGGCTTCAAGCAAAACCTTTTCGAGCAATTCATCGACTCCGATACCTTGTTTCGCGGAAATATCCTGCGATTGATACTTACCGCCCCATGATTCTACCAGATAGTTCATGGCGGCAAGTTCTTCTTTTATCTTATCGGGATTAGCTCCCGGTTTGTCTATCTTGTTTATGGCGAAAATAATAGGAACTCCCGCAGCCGAAGCGTGATTAATGGCTTCCACCGTCTGAGGCATCACATTGTCGTCCGCCGCAACTATGATAATCGCTATATCGGTAACCTTGGCTCCACGTGCACGCATCGCCGTAAACGCTTCGTGTCCCGGAGTATCGAGGAATGTAATCTGTCTTCCCGACTTCAAGGTAACATTGTACGCTCCGATGTGCTGTGTGATTCCACCCGCTTCTCCCGCAATAACGTTTGTCTGGCGGATAGTGTCCAGCAATGAAGTTTTACCATGATCGACGTGTCCCATCACCGTAACGATCGGCGGACGTTCCACCAAATCTTCTTCGGAGTCTTCGTCTTCGGATATGGACTCTACCACTTCGGCGCTAACATATTCGGTTTTGAACCCGAATTCTTCAGCAACGATGTTGATTGTTTCAGCGTCAAGCCTCTGGTTGATGGATACCATCATACCGATGCTCATACAGGTAGAAATAATATTCACGACAGGTAGGTGCATCATGTTTGCCAAATCGTTAACCGTAACAAATTCGGTTATTTTCAGCACCTTGCTTTCCTGTTCCTGTTGTTCGAGTTCTTCCTGTTGCTTTTGCTGAACAGCCTCTCTTTTCTCTTTTCTATATTTCGCACCCTTGTTCTTGCCTTTATTGGTAAGGCGAGCAAGGGTTTCTTTTATTTGCTTCTGAACGTCTTCTTCGCTTACTTCTGTTTTCACAGGAGATTTCCGAAGATTATGTTTGAGTTTATTGTCTTTCTGATCCGAGTTAGAGAAAGGGACTCCTTTTTCGATATCGATTTTACCTTTCTTGATACGGTTTCTTTTCTTTTTCTTTGAATCTCCGTGATCGGCATCTTCAGTAGAATGAGCCGTTTTTTTCGTCTCTTCGTCTTTTTCTTTCTTAAGAAGCTTTACGGTGTTTTCCTTAACTTTTTTCTGATCGGCAAGCTCTTTATCCTGACGTTCTTTCCGTTTTTCAGCTTTTGTCTTTTTAGCAGGGCGGGTTTTATCGTTAATGGAACTTAAATCAATCGTTCCTTTAACAACTATATTCGTCTTTATGGCAGTACTTCCCAATCTGAAAACTTCATCCGAATCTTCCTGCTGCGTTTCGCCTTCTCCGCTTTCTTCTTCGTGCGTTTCAGGTTTTTCTTCCGCAACAACTTCTTCCTGTTTTTCGATCACATCTTCCTCTGCGGGTTCTTCCTGACGGGCAACAACTTCTTCCTGTTGTTTTTCCTCGGCAGGAGCTTTCTTTTTCGACAGGTTGTCAAGATCTATCTTGTCCACAACGTGTATCTGAGGCTTGATATCTTCGGGTACCTCCGTCTTGATTTCTTCAACGGGTTGCTCGTTAATATTCTCGGCTTCATATCCTTCTATTGCTACAACTTCTTTTTCTTTTTTCTTTTCTTTCTGCAATTCTTTGTGCCTTTCGGTAGCTATTTTCATTTTCTTATCAGTCCCGAATTCGCCCAATAGCAATTCGTACTGTTCATTATCTATTTTGGTATTCGGATTTGATTCTACCTCAAACCCTTTTTTGTGCAGGAATTCAACAAGGCTGCTGATTCCTACATTCAAATCTTTGGATACTTTTATTAATCTTATAGACATATATTATTTTTAAATCTAACACAAAAATGAACAGCCAGAAAATCTATTTACACAAGCTTTTACGGAAGGATAGAACCGACGTCCGACATTATGCAAAAATATCAAGAATATACTTAACAACCAAATAAGTGTTATTCTTCATCCTCGAACTCTGCGCGTAATATCGCAAGCACCTCATCTACCGTACTTTCTTCCAGATCAGCTTCGTTAATAAGCTTGTCCCTGTCTGCCGCCAAAACATTTTTGGCTGTTACACAGCCTACTTTCTTCAGTTGCTCGATTACCCATTCGTCGATTTCGTCGCGGAATTCGTCCAAATAGATATCTTCCTCGTCAAAGTCGTCAATATCGCGGTACACGTCGATAATATACCCTGTCAGCATGCTGGCGAGCTTGATGTTCAAACCGCCTTTCCCTATCGCCAGAGAAACTTCTTCGGGACGGAGGAACACCTCCGCGCGTTTTTCCGCTTCGTTCAGTTTGATCGACGATATTTTCGCAGGGCTTAACGCACGCTGTATGTAAAGGTTCATATTAGTCGTATAGTTGATGATGTCGATATTCTCGTTTCTCAACTCTCTCACAATTCCGTGTATACGCGATCCTTTCATCCCTACGCAAGCTCCTACGGGATCGATGCGGTCGTCGTACGACTCTACCGCAACCTTCGCTCTTTCGCCGGGAATACGGGCTATGCTCTTTATCGTGATCAAGCCGTCGTTTATTTCAGGAACTTCAAGTTCAAACAGCCTTTCCAGAAACACGGGCGATGTCCGGGACAGAATGATCTTCGGATTGTTGTTCTTGTTTTCCACGCGGGCAACAACTGCACGCACGGTTTCTCCTTTACGGAAAAAATCGCTAGGAATCTGTTCTGTTTTAGGCAGCAACAGTTCTTCCTTTTCATCGTCGAGCAGCAATATTTCTTTTTTCCATATCTGATATACTTCGCCCGAAACTATTTCGCCGACTTTTTCTTTGTATTTGTTATACAGGCTGTCTTTCTGAAGTTCCAATATCTTGGAAGCCAATGTCTGACGAAGATTAAGAATGACGCGGCGTCCGAAATTCTCAAAGAAAACCTCATCCGTAACCTCTTCTCCCACTTCAAAGTCTTCTTCGATCTTCTTAGCTTCGGAGAGTGTTATCTGAGTATTGGAGTCTTCCAGCTGATCGTCTTCGACGATAGTCCTGTTACGCCATATTTCCAAGTCTCCTTTGTCGGGGTTGATAATCACGTCGTAATTTTCATCCGTACCGAACATTTTCGAAATAACGTTACGAAAAGAATCCTCGATAACATTAATCATCGTCATCCGATCTATATTTTTCAGTTCCTTAAATTCCGAAAAAGTATCTATCAGACTTATAACTTCTTTTTTAGCCATAATATTTATTTGAATCTTATTAAGTATTTTGTATATTTCACTTCGTCATATCCGAAAGGCAAATCTTCCTCAACGGCTGTTTTGCGTTTCGCTCCTTCGGGTTTCACCATTTTGGTTATCGTCACGACAAACCCTTTATCGTCAGAACTTTTAAGCACTCCCGAAAGCTTTTGCCCGCTTTTTGTCAAAACTTCGACTTCGTTGCCGATATTTTTCCGATATTGCCGCGGAATTTTGAAAGGTGAGGAAATTCCTGCCGAACCCACTTCGAGCTCAAAATCTTCTTCTTCACGATCGAGTTTTGACTCTATATGTTTGTTTAAAGAAACACAATCGTCGATCGAGACGCCTCTGTCGGCATCGATTTCTACCGAAATCAGGTTTCCCGCCCTCACGTTCACTTCCACCAGAAACAGGTCGAAACCGCTTTCCGTCAGGTAATCGTTAACGATATTCTCTATATGGTTTTTGTCTGTCATTTTCTAAAAAGTCAATGAAAAAGAGGAAGCTCCCGCCTCCTCTTCCTATTCCGAGTGCAAAGATAGAAAATTTATTGACTTATTCCAAATGTATTTTAAATTATTTATAATGAGTGCTTATACAAAGAAGTTCGGAACAGTTGTATTTTTAATATATAGGATATATTTTCAAATTTTATTATCATTACATTATTTTTCAGTAAGAATATTTGATAAATTTGAAATCTGAACAGATTCAAACACAAACATTTTAGGTATGGTTTTAGTTTTCACAATAAAAGAACAGATTTATCTGGAAAGGTTGTATAAGGAGGAATATGATCCGTTAGGCGGAAACAAAGGCATAGCTTTGGCTGTTATACAGCGTTATATCACTTGTTTCGGAATACCCCTGAACGGAACACGAAAACTAGTGAAGGCTCACAGCATAGGCACCAACCAGCCTGTTCCCGTATTGCTATGGACGGATAGTATGAAAGCCGAAGCGGACAAGATGCTACCGCTTGTGCATGGTATGTGGAAAAAACGATTGTTTTTGCCACTGACATTAAGTGCCATTGTCATTCTTATCGCCGCTTTTTTCTATTCGGGGATAAGCAATGACAACAAGAAAAAGACCCAGGTCGAATACTTCCAGAATCCCGAACCGGGCGATATAATATTAGCCAATGTTATGACATCATTTTATGTCGACACGGATCAACCGAGTGCCCTTATGGTTTTCAGGGTTGAACGAATTAGCGGCGATTCGCTCATATTAAAGAGAAACTCTACTCGGTTAGACCCGATGGAAATGTACAAGATAAAAGATAAGGATAAGTTGTTAGAGTTGTTCGATACTTCGGCGGCAGCTTTTGCTTCCTCCACCTCCGAAGTATACAGCCTCGCGAAATACAGGGAACAGGATGAGCGCTTAAGGCGTATCGAACTTACGGGTTTGTCGGAACAAGAACAGGAGAAGGAGGAAGATTTACGGAAGAAAACGGACATTATTGAGGTGGACTATATTAAGCGTCCCGATGCTAATAAATAAAATCATGGCTATGAATATACTTGATGAAAACGGTAATCCGTTTGGTTTAGAATACGATTACGAATACAGAGGACGCAAACGCGAAAAGAACAGGGATATGCCCCTTGTGAGGTCGAAGATCGGCTGGAATGCCGTCATAGTTGCCTGTATCGTCTTTTCGGCACTGTCAATTACGGCATACATCACGGGCAGCCTTGCTCTCGCAGGAATGTCTGTTTTGGTACTCTTCTTCATAATATTAGGCACGTTATGCTATTTTTCGGTACGCGGGTTGTGCAAAAAGCATAATAAATTAATGGACATATTAAACGAAAACTCCCCGAGGCGTTTTAATCACGTTTAATTAAAGCTACGGGAAGAGAGACTGTATAGTCACAAGGTTATTTGATGACGACCTTGCGTGATTTGTCTGCCTGTTCTTCGACAAATACTTTTACCGTATCATGCGGCAATAGGGTTTCTATCTTTTCGGGCCACTCGATGAAACAAATGCTGCCGCTGTAGAAATAATCTTCGTAACCGAAGTCAAAAACCTCTTCGAGTTTATTTATACGATAAAAGTCGAAATGATAAATCAGCTCTCCGCTGTCCGAGCGATATTCGTTGACTATGGCAAACGTAGGGCTGTTTATTACATCTTCCACTCCGAGCCGTTCGCATATTGCCTTGATAAAGGTCGTCTTTCCCGCACCCATTTCGCCGTAGAAAGCAAAAACGGTGTTATTGCCCATTTGAGAGACAAATTGCGCGGCAGCCTCATCTATCTTATCGAGCGATTCTATTGTGATATTCATTCGGTTATTATTTTTTAGCAGTCATTGTGATGTAGGGGATTATCATTTCTTCCATCGAAATTCCCCCGTGCTGGAACGTATCGGTATAGTACGATACGTAGTAATTATAGTTGTTGGGATAAGCAAAAAAATCTTCGTTCTGGGCAAAGATATACTTTGTCGAAATATTGGGAGCAGGCAATCCTGCTTTAGACGGATTTTTTATTTCATAAACCTTTTTCGGATCGTAATTCAGGTTCTTGCCCAGCTTGTAACGAAGATTTGTGTTCGTATTCTTATCTCCGACAACCTTTATCGCATTCTTTACGCGGATAGTTCCGTGATCGGTAGTGAGCACTATTTTATATCCTTTCTCCGCAATTGCCGAAAGCAGCTCGCTCGTACTCGAGTGTTTGAACCACGACTTTGTGAGGGAACGATAAGCCGCTTCGTCAGAAGCCAGTTCCCGAATCATTTTCGAATCGGTGCGGGCATGGGAAAGCATATCGACAAAGTTTATAACCACCACGTTCAACTGATTGTTGAGCAGATTGCTGATATTATGGATCAGCTTTTCGCCGTTGGCGGAAGTCAGCAGTTTGTGATATGAAAAAGTGTATTTCTTCCTGAAACGCTCGATCTGAGTGGCAATAAGAGGCTCTTCGTTCAGGTTTTTGCCTTCTTCCTCATCTTCGTCCACCCAAAGATCGGGAAACATTTCGCTGATCTGGGTAGGCATCAGCCCCGAAAATATAGAGTTTCGCGCATACTGGGTTGCCGTTGGCAATATGCTGTAATACAGCTCTTCGTTAAACGTAAAGTTGGGCGAAAGCAGTTCTTTTACCGCCCACCATTGATCGAGGCGGAAATTATCGATCAGAATAAAAAATATCTTTTCGCCGTTATCCAATAACGGAAATACTTTTTTGTGAAATAAATCGGGGCTTATCAACGGACGATCGTCCGAACCTGCCATCCAATCCTCATAATTTCGTCTTATGTATTTGCAGAATGCGTTATTCGCTTCCTGTTTCTGAGATTTCAGCAGTTCGAGCAAAGGATTCTGGGAGTCGGTCAGTTCTATTTCCCAATAGACTAATTTGCGGTAAACGTCCGCCCAATCGTCATAATTAGAGGCGTTATTGATCAGCGTGCCAACATTGCCGAATTCTTCACGATAACTCTCAAGCGTCACCGAGGTTACGATGTCGTCTTTGTGCAGGTTCTTTTTTATCGACAAAAGTATCTGGTTGGGATTGACGGGTTTTATCAGATAATCGGCAATTTTTTTCCCGATCGCGTTTGTCATTATCCCTTCATCCTCACTCTTGGTAATCATGATAACAGGGATGTTCGGATTACTTTCCTTGATGAAAGACAGTGTTTCCAAACCGCTCAAGCCGGGCATGTTCTCGTCCAGAAAAACAAGATCAAACTCTTCTTCCTTACAGGCATCCAGAGCGTCCTGTCCGCTGTTTACGGTGGTTATGTCGTATCCTTTTTCTTCGAGGAAAAGGACGTGAGGACGCAACATGTCTATCTCGTCGTCAGCCCACAGTATCTTATTTTTTGCCATATTCTATCCTTTCTTTTGCTCAAAATTAATGATTTCTTGAGGATTACTCAAACCTTCTTCATTTGTTAAACAAATAAAAGCCTGTTTTGGTATAATTTAATCGAAATTTATTTTTCCGCCTTGAGAAAAGAGAGTATGCGATCGACATAATCGCGGTTGTTGGAAAGTCGGGGCACTTTGTTTTGTCCGCCAAGCTTGCCGACCGATTCCTGCCATTTCAGAAACGTGCCTTTCGGCAGGCTTCGCACCACAGGTTGCTGCAACGACAGGTTGTAGCTGCGTTTGGCTTCGTAGTCGGAATTCACTTTTTTCAACTCATCGTCGAGTATCTTCGCGAAATCATCGACGCTCGCAGGTTCGGATTCAAATTCTATCAGCCATTCGTGAACTCCCGTATTGTCGTCTCCGAAATAGATCGGGGCGGCGGTATATTCGGTTATCTGCGCGGATGTTTTTCCACATGCGGCTTTAAGCGCTTTTTCGGCATTGTCGATAATCAGCTCTTCGCCGAAGGCATTGATAAAGCTCTTTGTCCTGCCCGTTATTTTAAACAGATAAGGATCGGTTGACGTGAACTCAATGGTGTCGCCGATCATGTACCGCCACAGTCCGCCGTTGGTGGTTATAATCAAAGCATAGTTTTCGCTCGTTTTCACCTCGTCCAGCGTCAGCGATCTGGGCGATGCCGAATCCCATTCGCCTGCGGGGACAAACTCGTAATAGATATTATGATCGAGCATCAGCAACATATCTTTCGATTGTTCGGAAAACTGAACGCCAAAGAAACCTTCGGATGCGTTATAAGTTTCCCAATAGTGCATATCGGGTTTTCGGATCAGTTTTCTGTACTGCTCCTCAAACGGAGTAAAACTCACGCCTCCGTGAAAAAACACCTCAAGGTTAGGCCAAAGATCGGTCAGTTCCCTTCCCGAATCATGCCTGATCTTTTTCAACAGGATCAGCAGCCACGAAGGCACTCCCATAAAAGCACGGATATCGTGCTTGATAGAATATCGGGTAAGGGCTTCAAGTTTTTCTTCCCAATCGGGCAGAAGGGATATTTTTTCGGGCGTGCGGCTCAATTTCGCCCAGAAAAGAAGGTTCTTTGTCAGCACGGCGGAAATGTCGCCCGTAAAAACACCTTCACCGATGTTGTTCACCTGCCGGCTTCCGCCCAGAACAAGCGTTTTCCCGAAAAAGAATTTGGAGTCCGGCACGTTTTTGCCGTATATGGCAAGCATCTGTTGCCCGCACTTGTAATGTCCCTGAGTGAGCGACTCCTGCGTTACGGGGATGTATTTGCTTTTATCCTCTGTCGTTCCCGACGACATGGCAAACCATTTCACGGGCTTATCCCATAAAACATTCTGCTGTCTGTCGACTATAATCTTATCCAGATAGGGGCGTAAATCTTCGTAGTGAAAAACGGGAACGTTATTTCTGAAATCGCCTTTGTTTTTTATTTCGGAAAAGGAAAACTTATTCCCGATGAATGTATTTTGAGCCCTTTGCAAAAGAGTACGGAGAATCCTGTCTTGTGTTTCGACGGGATTATTAATAAAACGGTCAACTTCCCGATATTTAAAATCAAGGTATTTCTGAAAAACCTTTTCGATCATCCGATTTTACTGATTTTGCGGAGCCTTTCTTCGTCGATTATTTTGATTTTTCTTCCGTCAAGGGCTATAATGTGTTCTTCGGCGAATGTGGAAAGCGTGCGGATTGCGTTGGAAGTTGTCATATTGGAAAGGTTTGCCAAATCTTCGCGGGAAAGGTATATGCTTATCGTCGCCCCGTCCTCGTCCAGTCCGTAGTTTTCGAGCAGGAATATCAGAGATTCGGCTAAACGCCCGCGGATATGCTTCTGGGTAAGGTTCACCACCCTCTCGTCCGCTATTCCCAGATCAATGGCAAGCTCCCTTATAAAAAACATTGCCAGCTTGGGGTTATCCATTACGTGCCTTTCGACAATGTCCATCGGAATAAAACATACGGTCGACGCCTCGAATGCCGAAGCTGCCGTCACATACGGCTGTTGTGCGAAATAGGCTCTGTACCCGAAATACTGTACAGGTCTTACCATTCTGATTATCTGGCTGCGTCCGCCCACTCCCGTCTTATAAATTTTCACCTTGCCTTTCAGCAGGCACATAAGTTCCTTGGGGGTTTCGTCCTCGTAGTAAATTACTTCATTCTTCTTGAATTCGAGAATCTTTGCACCGGCAGATATTTCTTTCCTTTCTTCATCATTCAGGACACTCCACAATTCGGGGATACTGGCTGAAATGTAGGACACGTCAACAGAAGTGCTTTCTTTTACCATAACTGCATAAAGAGCTTTTAACTTTCAATACGATACAAAGTTATGTATTTTTCACGAATCGGAGAAGAATATTGCCAACAAACTGTTATGCAACTATGTTTTATATCATCATTTCGGCTCAGATATTCGCTTTTTACAATATTTCCGAAAGTATTTCTCAAAAAAAAATAAATAAGTTTGAATATTGCGGGAATTAAAATTAATTTTGCAGGCTTAAAAATCAGCTCCTTATTCGGAGAAAAGAAGCCGAACGGATAATTAACAACATCATTATATAATTTAACAGATCATCAACATGAATGTATCTCAGACAAACATTGACAGTACAAACGCAACGATACAAATATCTGTCAGTAAATCGGATTACGAAGAGAAACTAAATAAAGCTTTAAAAGATTTCCGCCGAAAAGCCAATGTTCCCGGCTTCCGTCAGGGACACGTTCCTGCGGGAATGATCAAGAAGATGTACGGGAAATCTATTCTTGCCGAAGAAATAAACAAGCTTGTAGGTGAAAGCCTTTACAAATACATCGACGAGAACAAACTGAACGTTTTGGGCGAACCGCTTCCGAACTTGGAAAAACAACAGCCGATTGATTTCGAACACGAAGGCGATTATGATTTCTTCTTCGACATTGCATTGGCTCCCGAAATAAAAATAAGCCTGAGCAAAAAGGACAAGATCGACTACTACAAGATAGCCGTAGACGACGAGTTGCTCGAAAAACAGATCGGCTCTTACAAAGCTAACTACGGCAAGTATGAAACCGTCACTGAAAATGCCGTTGAAACCGATCTGCTGAAAGGCGAAATAAAAGAACTTGAAAACGGACAGCCGAAAGAAGGCGGAATCGCTGTCGAAAGCGGAGTCCTGATGCCGTCGTATATGAAAGACGAAACGGAGAAAAACAAATTCGTCGGAGCGAAGGCAGGAGATGTAATCGTTTTCAACCCTGCAAAAGCGTACGACGACAATGAGGCGGAAATCGCATCGTTGCTTCAGGTACAAAAAGAATCGCTCGGAGCGATTTCTTCCGAATTTTCTTTCACGGTGAAGGAAATTACCCGCTATCAGGAAGCCGAATTGAATCAGGAATTGTTCGACAAAGCATTCGGCGAAGGCGTTGTCACTTCCGTTGAAGAATTCAGGGAAAAAGTAAAATCGGGCATACAGGAGCAATTAGCGCCTGACAGCGATTACAAATTCCTGATCGACGCAAAAGCCCTGCTCGAGAAAAAAGCGGGAGACGTTCAGTTCCCCGACGCTTTCTTGAAAAGATGGCTGCTTGCGACAGGCAAAGACAAAACGGAAGAAGCGATAGAAGCCGACTATCCGAAAATTCTTGAAGACCTGAAATTCCATCTCATAAAAGAGCAAATCGTAAAAGACAACGAGCTTAAAATAGAAGAAGCGGACGTGAAAGCCGTTGCCATAAATGCGACAAAAGCACAATTCGCCCAATACGGAATGGCAAACCTTCCCGACAATATTGTCGAAAATTATGCAAACGAAATGCTTAAGAAACAAGACACCGTACGCAATCTTGTTGACAAGGCGATGGAAATACAGATCACCCAGTACCTTAAAAATACTTTGGGCGTGACCGAAAAAGAACTTTCGCTCGACGATTTCAAAAAGCTTTTTGAAGAAGAAAACGCCGAAGCTGAATAAAAAACATTTTATAAAACAACCTAAAAAGAGGTTTTTTACCCAAAAAGTTCTATAATAACAAAGTTTTAATTTGTTGGTTTCAATAATTTATTTATAACTTTGTTTTAGCACTGAAAGGGGATAAAACCTCTTTTTTTGAACCCTTGCCTAACCCTTACCTAAGGGTTATAGTAATAATATAAGGTAATATATATTATTTTTAGGTATAAAAAATTATTTGTAATTTTAGGTTATCGGAAAAAAAATCATCAAACATAAAGAAGGGAAAAGAAAATGAACGATTTTAAAAAATACGCGACAAAACATCTTGGCTTGAACAGCAATGCTCTCGACAAGTACATCAACATTACCAGCAGCTACATCTCTCCGACTATCATCGAAGAACGCCAGCTCAATGTTGCCCAAATGGACGTGTTCTCACGCCTTATGATGGACAGGATCATATTCCTGGGGACAGCCGTGGACGATTATGCGGCAAACGTAATTCAGGCTCAGTTGCTTTATCTCGATTCCGCCGATTCGGGAAAAGACATATCCATCTACATCAACTCTCCCGGAGGGTCGGTGTATGCAGGTTACGGCATCTATGACACCATGCAGTTTATCGGTAGCGATGTGTCCACGATCTGTACAGGCATTGCAGCATCCATGGCAGCCGTTCTGCTTGTGGCGGGACAAAAAGGGAAACGTTTCGCGTTGAAACACTCCCGCGTGATGATTCACCAGCCTCTCGGCGGAGCACAGGGACAGGCTTCGGACATCGAAATCACCGCACGCGAGATAGCGAAAGTAAAACAAGAACTTTACGCCATAATAGCCGATCATTCGGGTCAACCTATCGAAAAAGTGGCTCAGGATTCGGACAGGGATTACTGGATGAACGCAACGGAAGCGAAAGAGTATGGCATGATCGACGAAGTTTTAATAAGAAAATAACGACGCTTTCTTAAAAAGAACAGAACTAATTAGAAAAGATGAGTAAAAAAAACTCCAACGATTATTGCAGTTTTTGCGGAAGAAGCGACAACGAAGTTAATTTATTGATTGCGGGGTTGTCTGCACATATCTGCGACAGCTGCGTGGAACAGGCATACCTGATCGTAAAAGAATCGCTCGAAACAAAGAAAAAGGTTCACGATCTGGATAAGAAAACGCTGCCTACCCCAAAGCAAATCAAGGAATTTCTCGATCAGTATATTATAGATCAGGACGAAGCTAAACGCTATTTGTCGGTAGCCGTGTACAATCACTACAAAAGACTGATGCAGCCCGCCGACAAAAACGATGTCGAAATAGAAAAGTCCAACATCATAATGGTAGGACCTACGGGAACGGGCAAAACCCTCCTTGCCCGAACCATCGCGAAAATGCTTCATGTTCCCTTTGCCATAGTGGATGCCACTGTATTGACGGAAGCAGGATATGTGGGTGAAGACATCGAAAGCATCCTGACAAGGTTGCTGCAAGCGGCCGATTATGACGTAAATGCAGCGGAAAGAGGCATTGTTTTCATAGACGAAATAGATAAAATCGCCCGAAAAAGCGACAACCCGTCCATTACCCGCGACGTTAGCGGAGAAGGAGTGCAGCAAGGACTGCTCAAACTGCTCGAAGGCTCGATAGTGAACGTTCCCCCGCAAGGCGGACGAAAACATCCCGAACAGAAAATGATCGCGGTAGATACCAAAAACATCCTGTTCATCTGCGGAGGAGCTTTCGACGGAATCGAAAGGAAAATCGCGCAAAGGCTCAACACACGCGTGGTCGGCTATGCGTCGGCGAAAAACAATGCCGTGATAGACAGGGAAAACCTGTTGCAGTACATAAGCCCTCAGGACCTGAAGTCGTTCGGGCTTATACCCGAAATTATCGGAAGGCTACCTATCCTCACCTATCTGAACCCCTTGGACAGGGAAGCTTTAAGACGGATTTTGACAGAGCCTAAAAACTCCATTATCAAGCAGTATATAAAACTGTTCGACATGGACGGCGTTCAACTCCAATTTAAGGACGACGCCTACGAATACATTGTGGACAAGGCTGTTGAGCATAAACTGGGAGCGCGCGGATTGCGTTCGATTGTCGAAGCGATTATGATGGATGCGATGTTCACTGTCCCTTCAACAAAGGAAAAGAAGCTGATTATCACAAAAGAATATGCGGCAAAACATCTGGAAAAATCGCAACTCGACAGATTAAAAGCATCATAAAGTAAAAGACACGAGCATTTTAACATATAATTTTTGTATATTCGGTAGAAAAAATATTAATTAACTGTTTCAAAATTGTAACTTTCTGGTGAAACAGTAAAAGGTAATATATGTATGTGAAAGAAGACATATTGGTTCAGGAACTGAAAAAGAATTTCGGGTTTGATACCTTCAAAGGGAATCAGAAAGGAATTATACAAAATGTCTTGGATGGCAACGATACTTTCGTGCTCATGCCTACAGGCGGCGGCAAATCGCTTTGCTATCAGCTGCCTGCCCTGCTGATGAACGGAACGGCGATTGTCATATCTCCGCTTATCGCCCTTATGAAAAATCAGGTGGATGCCATGCGTAACTTCAGCGAAGAGGACGGTGTCGCCCATTTCCTGAATTCATCGCTGAATAAGGCTGCCATAGAGCAGGTGAAAGCCGACATCGTTTCGGGGAAAACCAAACTGCTGTATGTCGCTCCCGAATCGCTCATCAAGGAAGATAACATCGACTTCTTGCGGCAAATCGACATATCTTTTTACGCGATAGACGAGGCTCACTGCATATCGGAATGGGGGCACGATTTCAGGCCCGAATACAGGAGGATAAGACCGATCGTCAACGAAATAGGCAAACGCCCCATAATAGCACTTACGGCTACCGCAACGCCGAAAGTGCAACACGATATACAGAAAAATCTGGGGATGACGGATGCCAAGGTATTCAAGTCATCGTTTAACCGCGAAAATCTGTATTACGAGGTAAGGAAGAAAACCAACAACGTCGATAAAGACATTATAAGGTATATCAAGGCTCAGGAAGGAAAATCGGGGATTGTATATTGCCTGAGCAGAAAGAAAGTAGAAGAATTTACCGAAATACTGAAAGCAAACAAAATAAATGCTCTCGCTTACCACGCAGGGCTTGACAGCAATACGCGCGGAGAAAATCAGGATGCCTTCCTTATGGAAAAGGCTGACGTGATCGTCGCTACGATTGCTTTCGGAATGGGTATCGACAAACCCGACGTGCGATATGTCATCCACTATGATATACCCAAAAGCCTTGAAGGATATTATCAGGAAACAGGGCGTGCGGGACGCGACGGAGGCGAGGGGCAATGCATCGCTTTCTATTCATACAAAGACTTGCAGAAACTCGAAAAGTTTATGCAGGGAAAACCCGTTGCCGAACAGGAAATCGGACGGCAACTTTTATTAGAAACCGCAGCTTATGCCGAAACTGCGGTTTGCAGAAGAAAAGTACTTCTGCACTATTTCGGCGAAGATTATCATCAAGATAACTGTAGTAATTGTGACAATTGTTTAAATCCTAAAAAACAGGTGGAAGCTAAAGAACTATTATCAACTGCAATTGAAGCTGTAATTGCGCTAAAAGAAAAATATAAAACCGAATATGTAATCAACGTTCTCAGAGGAAAAGAAACTTCCGAGATAGAAACATACGGACATCAGGAACTTGAAGTTTTCGGATCGGGTGACGACTCCGACGAAGAAACTTGGAACTCAGTAATACATCAGGCATTGCTGGACGGTTATCTCGAAAAGGATATCGAAAACTACGGTTTGCTTAAGGTTACGAAAAAAGGCAAAAGCTTTTTGAAAAAACCCGTATCGTTCAAAATCTCGATAGAGGACGAAGAATCGGATGAAGACGGCGACGAAGTTATCGTAAAAAGCGGAGGCAGTTCGGCTGTCGATCCCGTTCTTTTCTCGATCATGAAAGACTTGAGAAAGAAAATGTCGAAAAAGCTGAATGTTCCGCCCTATGTTATTTTCCAAGACCCTTCTCTGGAAGCTATGGCAACCATTTACCCGATTACGATGGACGAACTCCAGAATATTCCGGGCGTAGGGGCAGGAAAGGCTAAAAGATACGGTACGGAATTTATCGAGATAATAAAGAAACACGTCGAAGAGAACGAAATAGAACGCCCCGAGGATTTACGCGTCAAAACCGTTGCCAACAAATCGAAACTGAAAGTGGCAATCGTGCAGAGCATCGACCGAAAAGTGGCGTTGGACGACCTTGCCGAATCGAAAGGCATCGAATTTTCGGAACTGCTCGATGAAGTGGAAGCCATCGTATATTCGGGGACAAAAATAAACATAGATTATTTCATAGAGGAAGTGATCGACGAGGATCACATTGCCGACATATTCGATTATTTTCAGGAAGCGGAATCCGACAGTCTGGAAGACGCGATCGAAGAACTGGGGATGTACACCGAAGACGAAATTCGCCTTGTCAGAATAAAATTCATCTCCGATATGGCTAACTAAAAAATGGAAAGAAAAGCGGTTTTCCCGGGAACATTCGACCCTTTCACCAAAGGGCACGAATCTATTGTCGAAAGGAGTCTCGGACTTGTCGATCATCTATACATTGCGATCGGCGTGAACGATCTGAAGAACAGTTATTTTTCTTTGGAGAAGCGTTTGGACATGATCCGATCATTGTATGCAGGCAACAAGAAAATAACCGTCACGTCATACGAAGGGCTTACCGTTGATTTCGCAAAAACGACAGAAGCCCGGTTCATCATCAGAGGAGTACGTTCCGTAAACGACTTCGAGTATGAAAAAACAATTGCCGATACAAACAAAAAAATATCGGGAATAGACACCATTGTCTTTTTTACAGAGCCTGAATTCACGCACATAAGCTCTACAATAGTACGGGAGTTGCTGAAATTCGGGCACGACGTAAAAGATTTTATCCCCGACAATATGAAAATAGAATAAAAGTTATAAGAATGGAGTTTAAAAAGAATAAGTTGTTTTTTGTTATCGCAGGAATATTCGCCTTCACAGGTTCGCTTTCCGCCCAGTTCGGGATGAGCGACGGCGTGCGTAAAGTGGCTACGGCAATGACTATTATCGAAAAAATGTACGTCGACGACATCGACGACAACAAATTTTCGGACGATGCGATCACTTCACTGCTCGAAAAACTGGATCCACATTCAACATACATTAAAGCCGATGAACTCAAAGAAATGAACGAACCCTTGGAAGGCAACTTCGACGGCATCGGCATTTCGTTCAATATGGTTACGGATACGCTCTATGTTATTGAAACCATATCGGGAGGACCTTCCGAAAGAGTGGGAATACTTCCCGGCGACAGAATCATACAGGTAGACGATACGATAATAGCGGGAGTGAAAATGTCAACGAAAGACATAATGAAACGGCTTCGCGGACCGAAGGGCACAACCGTTAACGTAAAAGTGAAAAGAAGAGGGATCGCGGAACTTATCGAATTTAAGATCAAACGCGACAAAATTCCGATTTACAGCGTGGATGCGGCTTATATGGTTGACACATCGACAGGATATATCAAAATAAACCGTTTCGGGGCAACCACGCATAACGAGTTTATGGACGCGTTCAAAAAATTAAAGCAACAGAATCTTCATAATCTGATCGTAGATTTACAAGGAAACGGAGGCGGATATCTGAATGCCGCCACTGATATTGCCAATGAATTACTGGGAAAAGGCAAATTACTGGTATATACCGAAGGGCGTAACCAGCCACGATTCAGCGAAATATCGAAATCGAACGGGATATTCGAGAACGGCAGACTTGTCATACTCGTAAACGAAGGATCGGCTTCTGCCAGTGAAATCGTATCGGGAGCGATACAAGATTGGGACAGAGGCGTTATCGTTGGCAGGCGTACATTCGGGAAAGGACTGGTGCAAAGACAATTCCCACTGCCCGACGGAGGGGCGATAAGACTGACCGTTTCACGCTATTACACGCCGACAGGACGCGGAATACAGAAGCCTTATGAAAAAGGCGACAGAGAGGATTACGACAAAGACCTTATCAACCGTTACAACCACGGCGAAATGATGAGCGCCGACAGCATACATTTCCCCGACTCGCTGAAATATCAAACGATGATCAACAAACGCACGGTATACGGAGGCGGAGGCATCATGCCCGATTATTTCGTTCCGCTGGACACTCTTACGAAATATCATGTGCAACTGCTGGCAAAAGGCATCATCCACAAAGCGTACTTGCAGGAAGTGGACAACAGCAGGAAAACCTTGCTGGAAAAATATCCGACCGTCGACTCATTCAAAAAGGACTATGTCGTCAGCGAAAATCTGATTAACAAAGTATTGGATATGGCGAAGGAAGAGAAAGTCGAATTCAACGAAGAACAATATAATATATCCAAACCTATGATTTTGTTGCAGATCAAAGCTTTGATCGCACAAAATATATACCATACGGAAGATTATTACAAAATAATGAACGACGAGAACCCGATATTCCTGAAAGGGCTTGAGATCATAAACGACGACAAGCAATACGATTCGCTGCTGAACAATATCAAACAATAAAATAATAAACCGATAATTACAGGATAAGATCCTTAATTAAAATCTTTAGTGTCATGAATAATATAGTAGTAGGAATCGGAGAAATCTTATGGGACATATTTCCCGAAAGAAAAGTTCTGGGCGGCGCGCCTGCAAATTTCGCATATCATATTTCACAGTTCGGTTATAACGGTTATGCCGTGAGTGCCATTGGCGACGACCTGCTGGGAAAAGAGATTATGACCATGCTGGCAGACAAGAAGCTGAATTACCTGATAGAAAAAACGGATTTTCCGACAGGAACGGTGGAAGTTACGCTCGATAAACGGGGAATACCGCAATATAAGATTTACGACAACGTAGCATGGGATAATATCCCTTTTTCGGCAAGGACTGAAAATCTGGCAAAAAACACGAAAGCAGTCAGCTTCGGATCGCTTGCACAAAGGCATCCCGTTTCGCACGCGACGATAAAGAAATTCCTGAGCCTTATGCCGAAAGACAGCATAAGAATATTCGACATTAATCTCAGACAAAATTTCTATTCTAAAGAGATCATACACGACTCCCTTGAGTTGGCAACCATTCTCAAGATCAACGATGAAGAGATAATCACCGTTTCCGAACTTTACGGATGGAAGGGCGTGAACGAACAGGACGTATGCATAAAACTGCTGAAACAGTACGATCTGGACGTAGTCATATTGACGAAAGGAACTGCCGGCAGCTTTGTTTTCAACCGAAAAGAGACATCATATCAGCCTACGCCCAAAATGCATATTGCCGACACGGTGGGAGCGGGCGACTCTTTCACCGCAGGATTCATCGCCGCATACATGCAGGGCGAAAGGATTACGGACGCGCATCACCTTGCGGTAGAAGTTTCCGCCTATGTCTGCACACAGCATGGAGCAATGCCCGTATTGCCTGATGCTTACAGAGAATTGTTCAGAAAATAAAAAGCTTTTACGGATCGAACAATAAAACAATGTCACAGAATAATCTCTTTCTAAAGAAAATAGCAAAAAGTTTATCTCTGCTGATAGTGTCCGTTTTGTCTATCGCGTTGATTGTAAGTGTTGCTGCGGGATACGAAGCAAGCATAAATTTCATTGGCAGATATATAGATGGAACGAGCATACGAAATATATTCGATCATAACAGGTTTATTGTTGTGCAAGTATTATCGGCGATACTACTCGTACTTTCTTACTATCTGATCTTAAAAAAGTTTGATGCAATCTTTCACGCGGCAGGGCAGTTTTTTCGGGATACTTTAGCTGCTCTGAAAAATATCGGGAAAGATCTTTGTACAAAAAATGCACTGATCGTACTAACCATACCGTTATTTGCGTCAATATATTTTGCCCTCACAATACCCGTTTCGTACGATGAAGTATGGACTTATCTGGATTTTACCAGAAAACCGTTCTATCATTGTATGATGTATTATCCGTATCCGAACAATCACATTCTGCACTCGCTGTTGACAAACGTAACGGAACACCTGCCTTTTTTCAGTATGCTTTTCAAGATAAGGATTCCCGCCATTCTCGCATCGTTTTTCGCATGGGTGGTGGCGTATTCTTTCCTGAAAAAATATTACTCCGTCAAAGTAGCCGTTTTTGTGGTAGGAATAGCGAGCGTGATGTTCCGTTCCATATATTACAGTTCGCTTTCAAGAGGGTACGCGCTGGTAGTTCTGTTTTTCATAATTTCTTTGTATGCCGCATACAACATCATTTATAAAGGAAGCCGCAGGAAAGACTGGATATTTTTTGCACTGAGCAATACGCTGGGCTGCTATACCATGCCGTCTTTTCTGTATCCGATAGTGATGCTAAATCTGCTGATCTTAATATACAACTACAAAAACATCGTTCAACAGATAAAATATAATATAGCTTCGGGAGTACTCACATTCGTTCTGTACACGCCTGTATTTCTCGTCAGTGGAATAAAAGCCTTAACCAACAATCAGTTTGTTTCGCCGGAGAACCATACAAGGCTGGATGTTCTGAAACAGCTTCCTCTTTTCGGGTATGAAACGATTGCGGATCTGACAGGTATGAGCGGACTAAAAATGGCAATAATATTGGCAGTTGTATTAATCATCGCTATTAAGAATAAAGACAAAAGCGCAATCACCCTTTGGCTTGTATTCGGAATAACGCCTGCGTTGCTTTTGCTTGTCCATAGCGTCATACCGTTTTACAGGACATTTATCTACTATACGTTTATAATAGCTTTTCTGACAGGCATATCCGTCAGGGACGAACTGAACAAGATAAACATCAAAATACTTGCGGTATTCGTGCTTATACTTCAAATAGGAAGCGTTGTCTATTTTAAACAAAATATTGCGGAAGCAGAAACATTCAATACGTACGCCAACGATGTGACAAAAAGAATACTGAAGAAAAACACGACATATCTGGTCAATTATCCGCACATTATGTTCGACATGGCTACAAAAGACGGATATGAACTGGGAAACGTGACATGCCAGGAAGGAGAAGTATCATGGAACAATGCCGATACGATCGGCAACTTCGATTATGTAGTCATCTATAAATCTTATGACAAGACACAAATAAAGAAACCTGTTTATTCCAACCAAGAACTAAATGTTTATCTCAATAAGCAGCAGAATTAAGCAAGATATTTATTTATATAGCCGAAAAAATCGGATAAATGCTTGCCGTCAATCAGTCCGTGATGAATGTTTATCGACACGGGCATCACGAGTTTTCCTTCCCTAAGAACAGCTTTACCTACATTCAGAAGAGGAAAGTCCGATCCGTTAACATGTTCCTGAGTATGCGTAACAGATGTAAAATACAGATTAGGAGTAGCGCTCACCAAAATAACATTATAATTATCATCATCTAAAGCATCCGATACCTCCGTATAGCCATAAGGATTTTCATCAGCATTTACGCTATCAATAATCACCTTAGCAGCAGAATAAAACGTATCAAAATCCTCGTGATAAGGAATCCGAACCGTCATAAACTTTCCGTCGTCGTTAACTTGTATAGGAGTCAAAACATCAAGCTTATCATAAAGGACAATCTGTCCGTCGCGTTTAATTCTGGTACGCAATTCTTTTACTTCATTTGCCGACTTCAATATCGCATACAAATAATAAAGAAAAAACGATCTGTTACTTTCCTTTGCTTTCCGCTTGGCAGAAGAACAATCCACTTCAGAAGTAATGGAAATACACGGGTTAAGAAACTTCGTGAAAAAACGATAATTATCGCGTCTTTCCCAAGAATCAATATCAATAATTTGCTTCATATCAACTAATATCATATATAACAAAAAAACCCGTCAGGCGATATTGTATCTCTGACGGGATTCTTTCTTGTTGTTTAAAAAACGGCGGCTTCCTACTCTCCCACTGTTTATCGCAGTACCATCGGCGCAATAGGGCTTAACTTCTCTGTTCGGAATGGATAGAGGTGGATCCCCTACGCTATAGCCACCTTAATGTCTTTTTTTCTCTTCTTTTGTTTCATTTTTTATGACTGATGTCAAAGAGCAATACAATGGGGTACGTTATTTTCTTATATTTTAAATTTGCCTGTCTTTGCGGATAAAAATTTATCGGGCTATTAGTACTGCTCGGCTGCTGACATTACTGCCTTTCCACCTGCAGCCTATCGAGGTCATAGTCTTTGACCGCCCTTGTTTGTCGGATATCTTATCTTGAGGTCGGCTTCGTACTTAGATGCTTTCAGCACTTATCCTTTCCCGCACTTAGCTACTCGGCCATGCTCCTGGCGGAACAACCGATGGACCAGCGGTGCGTCCAACACGGTCCTCTCGTACTAGTGTCAGATCCTCGCAAATATCCCGCGCCCACGATAGATAGAGACCGAACTGTCTCACGACGTTCTGAACCCAGCTCGCGTGCCACTTTAATGGGCGAACAGCCCAACCCTTGGGACCTTCTCCAGCCCCAGGATGTGACGAGCCGACATCGAGGTGCCAAACCATTCCGTCGATATGAGCTCTTGGGAATGATCAGCCTGTTATCCCCGGAGTACCTTTTATCCTTTGAGCGATGGCCATTCCATACTGAAACCACCGGATCACTATGCTCTAGTTTCCTACCTGCTCGACTTGTGGGTCTTACAGTCAAGCGCGCTTATACCATTACACTCTGCGAACGGTTACCAATCGTCCTGAGCGCACCTTTAGAAGCCTCCGTTACTCTTTGGAGGCGACCACCCCAGTCAAACTACCCACCATACAGTGTCCTTGTATCCACAAGTTAGAATCCAAACAATCGAAGGGCCGTATTTCAACGGCGGCTCCACGATGACTGGCGTCACCGCTTCGTAGCCTCCGGCCTATCCTACACATCGAGTGCCCAGATGCAGTGTAAAGCTATAGTAAAGGTTCACGGGGTCTTTTCGTCCCATCGCGGGTAATCGGCATCTTCACCGATACTACAATTTCACCGAGATCACAGTTGAGACAGTGAGAAGATCATTACACCATTCGTGCAGGTCGGAACTTACCCGACAAGGAATTTCGCTACCTTAGGACCGTTATAGTTACGGCCGCCGTTTACTGGGGCTTCAATTCAATGCTTCTCCTTGCGGATGACATCTCCTCTTAACCTTCCAGCACCGGGCAGGTGTCAGGCTGTATACGTCTTCTTTCGAATTTGCACAGCCATGTGTTTTTGTTAAACAGTTGCCTTCTCCTATTCTCTGCGACCGCCATTGCTGACGGCACCCTTTATCCCGAAGTTACAGGGTCATTTTGCCTAATTCCTTAACTGTGAATCGCTCGAGCGCCTTAGTATTCTCAACCCGACTACGTGTGTCCGTTTGTGGTACGGGTGATAGCAAGATTAACGTTTAGCGGGTTTTCTTGGCAGTGTGGTTACCTGCTTATTGGTTCATCCGTAGATTCGCCATACTTTCAGGTTCGACTCTCGGAGCGGATTTGCCTACTCCAATCTGCGTCTACACCCTTTAACCGTCTATTCCGTCAGACGGCTGCAGTGTCACTCCTGCGTCTCCGCATCACTCTTGTTATCAGTAACGGAATCTTTACCGTTTCGTCCATCGGCATTGCCGCTCGGCTTAGCCTTAGGTCCCGACTTACCCTGATCCGATTAGCGTTGATCAGGAAACCTTAGTCTTTCGGCGAGGGAGTTTCTCGCTCCCTTTATCGTTACTCATACCTACATTTGCTTTTCCAGAGGCTCCAGTGGGGATCGATCCTCACCTTCTGCGCCGCTGGAATGCTCCCCTACCGATCTTTCAATCCCATAGCTTCGGTAACAAATTTATGCCCGATTATTATCCATGCCCGGCCACTCGACTAGTGAGCTGTTACGCACTCTTTAAATGAATGGCTGCTTCCAAGCCAACATCCTAGCTGTCTGTGTAGCTGAACTTCGTTAATGCAACTTAACTTGTATTTGGGGACCTTAGCTGATGGTCTGGGTTGTTGCCCTCTCGGACGCGGACCTTAGCACCCGCGCCCTCACTCCCGGTATCGAACTTGTGCCCATTCGGAGTTTATCTGGACTTGATAGGCGGCGAAGCCCTCGCATCCAATCAGTCGCTCTACCTGACACAAGTAAATTCACCGAGGCTGCACCTAAATGCATTTCGGGGAGTACGAGCTATCTCCAAGTTTGATTAGCCTTTCACCCCTACCCTCAAGTCATCCGAAAGCTTTTCAACGCTTACCGGTTCGGTCCTCCAGTTGGTGTTACCCAACCTTCAACCTGCTCAAGGGTAGATCACTTGGTTTCGCGTCTACCCCCTTTGACTATGGCGCCTTGTTAGGACTCGCTTTCGCTTCGGCTCCTTACATACTTGTAATTAACCTTGCCAAAGAGGGTAACTCGTAGGTTCATTATGCAAAGGCACGCCGTCACACTTGCGTGCTCCGACCGCTTGTAGGCACATGGTTTCAGGGTCTTTTTCACTCCTCTGTTCGAGGTTCTTTTCACCTTTCCCTCACGGTACTGGTTCGCTATCGGTCTCTGACGAGTATTTAGCCTTGCGGGATGGTCCCCGCGGATTCATACAGGATTTCTCGTGTCCCGCATTACTCAGGTGTCTGCTAGGTTTACAAAGGGATTCGTGTACGGGATTGTCACCTTCTTTGATGCCTCTTTCCATAGGCTTCCACTTCTCTTTGGTCGTACCTTGATGCAGTCCTACAACCCCGGTGCTGCCGAAACAGCACCGGTTTGGGCTTTTCCCAGTTCGCTCGCCACTACTTTGGGAATCATTGTTATTTTATTTTCCTCGGGGTACTTAGATGTTTCAGTTCTCCCGGTTTGCTCACTGTCTTGCGACTGTGTAATAGCTTCTTCAGCTATTGGGTTGCCCCATTCGGAGATCCACGGCTATAGCGGATATTTGCTCCTTACCGTGGCTTTTCGCAGCTTATCGCGTCCTTCTTCGCCTGTCAGAGCCTAGGCATCCTCCATGTGCCCTTGTCGTATTTTTATCTTTTGGTTATTCGATCCTTTTGATTTAAAACCGGTTTTAAGCCTGTCTTTAAAAGGTTCGCGCAACTTTAAAATATAATTCTTTTTTATACCTTACTTTATTGCTCTTTTTTTAACATCATGTCAAAGATCGTGGTTGTTCCTGATTTTTCTTATCAGGCGGGATCGGGCTTTTCAGGCTCTTTCCTTCAACTTGTGTGGAGAATAACGGATTCGAACCGTTGACCCCCTGCGTGCAAGGCAGGTGCTCTAGCCAGCTGAGCTAATCCCCCGCGTTTTTGGTAGTCCCAGGCAGATTTGAACTGCCGACCTCTACATTATCAGTGTAGCGCTCTAACCAACTGAGCTATAGGACTGGCGTTTGTCTTCTGGGCCTTGGAACTTTTTTTCGGCGGGTTGTTTGTTTCCCAGCTCCTTGGTTCTCTTTTTTATTTTTTTAGTTTGGAGATTTTTTGTTTGTTTTTTAATAGACATCGAAAGAGCAGTACACTCGAGAAAAAAGTCGTCTCGCTCCAGAAAGGAGGTGTTCCAGCCGCACCTTCCGGTACGGCTACCTTGTTACGACTTAGCCCCAGTCACCAGTTTTGCCCTAGGACGCTCCTTGTCGGTTACGTACTTCAGGCACCCCGGCTTCCATGGCTTGACGGGCGGTGTGTACAAGGCCCGGGAACGTATTCACCGCGCCATGGCTGATGCGCGATTACTAGCGAATCCAGCTTCACGGAGTCGGGTTGCAGACTCCGATCCGAACTGGGAGAGGTTTTAGAGATTGGCATCCGGTCGCCCGGTAGCGGCCCTTTGTACCTCCCATTGTAACACGTGTGTCGCCCCGGACGTAAGGGCCGTGCTGATTTGACGTCATCCCCACCTTCCTCGCAGCTTACGCTGGCAGTCTTGTCAGAGTCCTCAGCTTGACCTGTTAGTAACTAACAATAGGGGTTGCGCTCGTTATGGCACTTAAGCCGACACCTCACGGCACGAGCTGACGACAACCATGCAGCACCTACATACTCGCCATTGCTGGCTAACCTGTTTCCAGATTATTCGAGTACATTTCAAGCCCGGGTAAGGTTCCTCGCGTATCATCGAATTAAACCACATGTTCCTCCGCTTGTGCGGGCCCCCGTCAATTCCTTTGAGTTTCACCGTTGCCGGCGTACTCCCCAGGTGGATTACTTATCGCTTTGGCTTGGTTACTCAGGGCCGAAACCCCGAACAACGAGTAATCATCGTTTACGGCGTGGACTACCAGGGTATCTAATCCTGTTTGATACCCACGCTTTCGTGCATCAGCGTCAGTTATACATTAGTAAGCTGCCTGCGCAATCGGAGTTCTTCGTGATATCTATGCATTTCACCGCTACACCACGAGTTCCGCCTACTTCATCTATACTCAAGTAAACCAGTTTCAACGGCAATTTTAAGGTTGAGCCTCAAACTTTCACCGCTGACTTAATCTACCGCCTACGCACCCTTTAAACCCAATAAATCCGGATAACGCTCGCATCCTCCGTATTACCGCGGCTGCTGGCACGGAGTTAGCCGATGCTTATTCTAAGGGTACTTGCAAGGGGGGATACATCCCCCGTTTTACTCCCCTTAAAAAGAAGTTTACAATCCATAGAACTGTCTTCCTTCACGCGACTTGGCTGGTTCAGGCTCTCGCCCATTGACCAATATTCCTCACTGCTGCCTCCCGTAGGAGTCTGACCGTGTCTCAGTTCCAGTGTGGGGGATCAACCTCTCAGTTCCCCTATCCATCGTAGGTTTGGTGGGCCGTTACCTCACCAACTGCCTAATGGAACGCATGCCCATCTTCTACCGGATTGCTCCTTTAACAAATATTGCCATGTGGCATCCCTGTGTTATGGGGTATTAATCCGAATTTCTTCGGGCTATCTCCCTGTAGAGGGTAGGTTGCATACGTGTTACTCACCCGTGCGCCGGTCGCCATCAATTGTATTGCTACAATCATGCTGCCCCTCGACTTGCATGTGTTAGGCCTGTCGCTAGCGTTCATCCTGAGCCAGGATCAAACTCTTCTTTGTATGTTCTTTGTTTTCTTATACTTTCGCAAGGGTTGGTCCTTCTTTTCTCTTGGCTCCTTCGTTTTTCCTCTTTAAGGTTTATTGACGTTGCTTTGTACTACTCTTTGTCTTGTCTATCTATTTTTTTATCTCCAGACTGTCAAAGATCGCTTTTTTTTCTTTTGCTAACTCTTCTGAACACACCCCTTGAAAGGGTACCATTCTCTCGTAGCGGCTGCAAAAGTATGAACTTTTTTATTATACCGCAAATGTTTTATGCTACTTTTTTTATTATTTTTTTAATCAAAGACGCAAAGCACTGATTAACAATCATCAAGAAAGATAGGCTTGATTCGTTTTATTTTTTTAATTAATGGTAATGCAACTTTTTCCTTTTTATGGCGTCTAATGTAAAAACTAAAAACTTATTCTTATATTTGTTATTCGGTAAGATTTTAAGTAAAGCGGATTAAACTTTATTTGGTACTAACAGTCATAATAAAAAGTAATATAAACTAAAGCATATAGGAGATAACATGATGAAACCAGCTAAGCTATTAATATTAGCATCTTTGTTCCCCCTTTATGGATTTTCTCAGGATTACTGGGATGATATTTATGGAGAATCTCCTTCTAACAAGAAAGAAGAGAGGAAAGAACAGACTAAAGTGTATGTGAATCCCGACAGGGATAATGCAACGAAGGTGATGGTTGTCCGCGACAACGGTGATGTGGATATTGTTACGGAAGGCAACGTAACGGTAGACGTCGATGCATACAACAGGAGAGGCAATACTAATATATATGCTTCCAATGATATGGATGAGAACTATTACAGTGAGGATAGCATAGCACCGGACTATGAATACACGGATCGGATAGTAAAATTCCACAATCCTTCGAACAGCGTAACGATAAGAAGTAATGATGATATCAACGTTTACGTAAATAACAGTATTTATGATGACTATTATTCTAACCGCGGATGGAATTTCAATATAAATCTCGGATGGGGATGGGGCGGATATTATTCCGCATGGTATGATCCGTGGTATCCGACTTATTATTATCCGTGGTACGACCCGTGGTATTATCGTCCTTACGGATGGGGTTGGTATACAGGCTGGTATAGTCCTTGGTACTGGGACGGTCCTTATTACGGATGGGGATGGCACGGGCACAACCATTGGCATGGAGGTTCATGGGGCTATTACGATGACTACAGATATAACAGATACGGACGAAGCGGATATGCTTCGAGTTCAGGCAGATCGGGATATTCTTCATCCAGATATGGAACATCGTCAGGCAGATCGGGCACGTCCGGAAGATCAGGCTACGCAACAGGCAGGTCGGGCGTGTCGTCAGGAAGATCGGGTACGGCTTCGGGCAGATCGGCTTATTCTTCCGGCAGGTCAGGAAGTTCGACCGGAAGATCCGGTTCAGGAAGAGAAGCCGTTAATTCAACTTCAACAGGAAGAATCAGACAGGGTTCTTCGACAGGAAGGGGAAGCAGCGTAACTACAAGACCTTCGGGAAGTTCATCTTCAAGACCTACTTACGACAGGGGCTCTTCATCGAGTTCCAGCGGAAGATCGGGTTCATATAGCGGAGGAAGATCAAGCTCAAGCAGCAGCAGATCGGGCAGAAGCTACGATAGCAGCAGTAGTAGCAGATCGTCGTCAGGCGGAAGTTACAGCAGCGGAAGCAGCAGGTCGTCAGGCAGCTACAGCAGCGGCAGATCGGGCGGAAGCTATAGCGGCGGAAGCAGATCGTCAGGCGGAAGTTACAGCGGTGGAGGCGGAAGATCAGGCGGCGGACGCAGTAGATAAAACAAACAGACTGCTTTAATAATCGTTTTTATTAAAGCAGTTTTTACAAGAATCCTTGAAATATATTTCGTAGAGGCAACAAAATTAAAACTAAACATATGAAACGATTCATTTATACTACATTATGTATTCTGCTAACAAGCGTAACGGCTTCGGCACAAGGCGAAATGGACGCTTTGAGAATGGCTCGGGGCGAACTGTCTGGTACCGCCCGTTCTATCAGTATGGGAGGAGCTTTTGGCGCTTTAGGCGGCGATGTGGGCGGAATAAACATTAATCCTGCAGGATTGGGCATATATAAATCTTCTGAAATCATCACTACGGTAAACTTCAGAAACAACCAAACGAAAACCAATCTGAATGCGGGCGACATCAGCAAAAGCAAATTTCAGTTTTCATTCGATAATTTTGCCATGGTAGGAGCATTTCCTACGAATGACGATGTTATCCCGTTCATAAACTTTTCGTTTGCATATAATAAATTGAAAAATTACGATCGAAAATATAATTCTATTGGACAAAACCAGACTTCTTCTTTAACCGACTATATACGGGAAAGAGCCAATTACGGAAATCCAGACGCTATTACGGGCAGTTTTCCGTATGAAGGCGGAGACTGGCTTGGCGCATTGGGATTCAATAGCGGATTATTGTCCGTCGATGACGATAAATGGTTTCACAATCCCTTAAACGACGGAGAGACAGTCAACAGCGATTTATATGTAAGGGAAAAAGGAGAAGTAGATTCCTACGATTTCAGCATAGGAACAACCTTTTCGGACATGATAAGCGCAGGACTTTCGGTTGCTGTCACCAATCTGGATTATAAACTGTACTCAAGCCATATGGAAGACTATAGAGGCGGAGGCGGAGGCGGCATGGAATTGGTAAACGAAATGAAAACCGAAGGAACAGGATGGCAGGTGAAGGCAGGGGTGATCTTCAAACCGGTGGAAGAATTTCGCTTAGGAGTAGCTTACCATTCGCCGACATGGTACAACATGACCGATTATTATGTGGCGGATATGTTTCTGAACGGCGTTTACAAAGAATCTACCCCATACGGGCAAACTGATTACGATTTCCGCACGCCTGACAAATGGGTATTCAGCGCGGCAGGAGTGATCGGGCAAAGGGCGATAATCAGCGTCGATTATGAACTGACCAATTATAAAAGCAACACCCGGTACAGCAATGTTCCGAGAAGGTCTGAAATGGAATATGCCAACTCATATATAGAAGATGACTTCAGAAATGCCTCAACCATAAGAGTCGGAGCAGAAGTACGCTTTACGCCTCAGTTCTCGGGACGCGTAGGCTATTCGTGGATGCAAAGCCCATTGAACAATAATATAAAAGATAATGATTTAGGTGTTATTACATCGGGAACAGTTCCTCATTACGTATTGGAAGGCGATGCCAACTATTTTACATGGGGGCTGGGATACAGGTTCACACCGCACTTTTATACAGATATAGCTTTTGTTATTAAAACCCAAAAAGACGATTTGTATAACTTCGCTAAATTCTACGAACCCGATGTATCTCCGCGAAACTTACTTGTCGACAACTATCGCGCAAGTCTAAAAAACAACGTTTTCAACGGACTTATTACTTTCGGATATAAATTTTAACGGCAATTTATATATTTACAGCAAACCGTTTTATGCCAACATTAAGCGTAAAACGGTTTTTTTATTGTCCTATCAGAACATAATTATATAACTTTGCCTTCTGAAAAAGTAAAATCGAAAAGAAATGTCAACTTACAGCGAAGAAAAGAAAAAGATAACAACCCAACATCTGACCGGGATGAAACAGAACGGAGAAAAAATATCCATGCTGACGGCATACGATTATTCCATGGCTAAGATTGTGGACGAAGCGGGAATGGATATAATTCTTGTAGGGGACTCCGCCTCGAACGTTATGGCAGGAAACCTCACTACCCTGCCTATGACAATAGAGCAAATGATCTATCACGGACAAACCGTAGTGAGAGGAACCAAACGGGCAATGGTAGTCGTAGATATGCCTTTCGGCACGTGCTCGGGCAATCCTGCCGCTTCATTGGAAGCCGCTATACGGATTATAAAAGAAACGGGCGCGGACGCTCTGAAAATAGAAGGCGGAAAAGAACTAACCGAGGATATAAAAAAGATAGTGGACGCAGGCATACCCGTAATGGGACATCTGGGATTGATGCCACAATCCATAAACAAATACGGTTCTTATGGCGTACGCGCCAAAGACGAAGCGGAAGCCGATAAACTATTCGAAGACGCTAAGTTATTGGAAGAAATCGGATGTTTCGCAATCGTATTGGAAAAAATACCGGCAAAACTTGCGGCGGAAGTTTCCCGAAAACTAAGCATCCCGATTATCGGGATCGGTGCAGGAGCAGGTGTCGACGGGCAGGTGCTTGTCATACACGATATGCTGGGAATCAACAAAGACTTCAAACCCAAGTTCCTACGCCGTTACGCCGATCTTCATGCAATAATGACAGATGCCGTGCAAAAATATATCGACGACGTAAAACAGTCGGATTTCCCGAACGAACAGGAGAGCTACTGAAAAGTAGCTTTTTTCGTTTTTCAGAATCAGCCACAATAACTCAGAGCCAAGTAAGCCATAACGCCGACAGACGTTATCAACGCTTCCTCATCTATCAGGAACGTCGGTGTATGCTGCCCTGTCGTTTTTTGACTGCCTTGCACGCCGAAACGATAGAAAGTGGAAGGATATTGCTGTGAGAAAAACCCGAAATCTTCGGCAGTCATCCGTTTGGGAAGCCCCAGAACAAAATCCTCTCCTAAATATTCATCCGCATAACTCTTCATTGCTTGGGTAACCTCTCCATTGTTATAGGTACAAGGGTATCCGTTGTATATGGTAATATCGCATTCACAACCGTATGCTTTTGCCGTATGTACGGCAACATCTGTTATAATGGGTTTCATCCGCTGCCTTTCTTCTTCGTCCATGCATCGGAAAGTTCCCGCCAACACCACCTCATCGGGGATAACATTGGTTGCCCCGTCAGCTATAAATTTCCCGAATGTTATTACCATGGGTTTAAAAGGATCGGAACGGCGGCTGACAACCTGCTGAATCGAAACGATCAACTGTGAAGCTGCCAGAACGGTATCGTTCAGCTTATTCGGAATTGCCCCGTGTCCGCCCTGCCCTTTCACCTTTATATGGATTTCATCGGCTGAAGCCATGATTGTACCCGCCTCAAAACCCACAGTTCCGACAGGATAATCGGCATAGGCATGTTGCCCGACAACCAAATCGGGTTTGTATGTATCAAAAACGCCGTCGGAAAGCATCAGGCTTGCGCCTCCGGGATGTTTCTCTTCTCCGGGCTGGAAGATGAACAAAACCGTTCCTCTTATTCTGCCCTGCAATTCCTTCACGATGCGAGCCACCGACAACAGGCTTGCCGTATGCGAATCATGTCCGCAGGCATGCATTACTCCGCTATTTACGGATTTGTAATCCACATTGTTTTCTTCCGTTATCGGCAAGGCGTCCATATCTGCACGCAAAGCAATGGTTTTTGATTCGGGATCAGTCCCTCTCACCCATGCGAGGATTCCGTAGCCGCCGATTTTGTTTCGGTATTCTATATTCAAATCCTGTAAAACCGATTCGACATATTCCGAAGTTTGTTTCTCCTGAAAAGACAATTCAGGATGTTTGTGTAAATGGCGGTAATGTCTGACAGTATCGGCATGATGCTGCGCAACCTTCGCTTTTACGATATCCGTTAAATCTCTATCCATAGCGTAAATGTAATATATTTGAATATTATCTCAACGCAATTAATCGTATATTTGCATGACAGCATTAATGAATTTTGAAAGATGATTATTAAAGACGCACAATTCGTAATCAGCAACACGGACTACCGCAAATGTCCGCAGGAGAACAAACCCGAATATGCATTTATCGGCAGATCGAACGTAGGGAAATCCTCACTTATAAATATGCTCACCAATCGCAAGGGGTTGGCGATGACATCGTCCAAACCGGGAAAAACGCAACTGATAAACCATTTCATCATAAACGACGAATGGTATCTGGTCGATCTCCCGGGATACGGGTACGCCCGTATGGGAAAAGAGAACAGAACGCAACTGCGTAACATAATAGAAAGTTACATTCTTAAAAGACCACAGTTAACGAATCTGTTTTTGTTGATTGACAGCAGATTGGAGCCTCAGAAGATAGACTTGGAATTTATCGAATGGCTGGGCGGGAACAATATTCCGTTTTCCATTGTTTTTACTAAGGCAGACAAATTGAGCAAATCAAAAATTCAGAAAAATATTGGAAATTATCTGGAGAAACTCCATGAAAGTTGGGACGAACTGCCGCCTGTATTCTTAACTTCATCGGAAGACAAAACAGGCAGAGAGAAAATATTGCAATATATCGAAGATATTAACACACAAATAAAAAACTGAAATCATGAAAAAAGAAGCTGTTGCTAAATTCATGCAAAAAGCCATAAGATTGGCACAGGACAGTGTAGAGAAAGGCGGAGGTCCTTTCGGAGCCGTAATAGTTAAAGACGGCAAAGTAGTTGCGGCAGGCAGTAACAGCGTAACGCTGAAAAACGATCCGACTGCACATGCCGAAGTAACCGTTATACGCAAAGCCTGCAAAAAACTCGGGACATTCGACCTTAGCGGCTGCGACCTTTATACGTCTTGCGAACCCTGCCCGATGTGTTTGTCTGCATCTTACTGGGCACACATCGACAGAATTTTCTACGGTTGTAATAAAACGGATGCGAAAAACATAGGTTTCGACGATTCGTTCATTTACGATGAAATTGCGCTAAAACCTGAAAAAAGACGTATTCCCGCAAAAGAGTTTTTGAGACAAGAAGCACTTTCAGCCTTCAAAATGTGGAACGAAAAGACAGATAAAGTGAAATATTAAATCAAAATCAATTTTAAACATCGGTATTACCAGAAAATACTGATGTTTTTTGTATTTTTGAAACAATTACAAACGTCAATAAACAAGTAATATGAAAAAGCATAATTTCAGCGCAGGACCTTCTATTTTACCTCAACAAACAATTGAAGAAACAGCCAAAGCCATCCTGAACTTCGACAACTCGGGTTTGTCTCTTATGGAGATAAGCCACCGGAGCAAAGGCTTTCAGCTTGTAATGGACGAAACAGTCGATCTGTTTAAAGAACTGCTCGATATACCCGACGGATACTCTGTTATATTCCTCGGAGGAGGTGCAAGCCTCCAGTTCTGTATGGTGCCCTACAATCTGTTGGAAAAGAAAGCGGCATATCTCAATACGGGAACATGGGCAAACAAAGCGGAGAAAGAAGCAAAACTTTTCGGCGAAGTTGTAGAAGTGGCTTCTTCAAAAGCAGACAACTATACGTATATACCCAAGGATTACGTCATCCCGACGGATGCCGATTATTTCCACATAACAACAAACAATACGATTTTCGGAACCGAAATCCACGAAGACATTGATTCGCCCGTTACGCTGGTGGCTGATATGTCTTCCGATATATTTTCCCGTCCTGTCGACGTGTCAAAATATGGACTCATCTACGGAGGAGCGCAAAAAAAACCTTGCTCCCGCAGGAGTAACTTTCGTAATAGTTAAAGACGACATTTTAGGAAAAGTTACGCGTCCTATCCCGACAATGCTGGACTACCGCGTACATATCGAAAACGGTTCTATGTTCAATACGCCGCCCGTAACGGCTATTTTCTCTGCCCGCGAAACGTTGAAATGGCTCAAAGCAAAAAGGCGGCGTGGCAGCAATGGAAAAAATAAACAAAGAAAAAGCAGGCATACTGTACAACGAAATAGATCGCAACCCGTTGTTCAGAGGAACTTGCAAAGTTGAAGACAGGTCGCTTATGAACGTATGTTTCGTTATGTCCAACGAGTATAAAGACCTTGAAGCCGATTTCCTGAAATTTGCGACAGAAAGAGGAATGGACGGAATAAAAGGACACCGTTCGGTAGGCGGATTCCGCGCTTCGATTTATAACGCAATGCCGATCGAAAGCGTACAGGCTCTGATTGATTGCATGCAGGAATTTGAAAAGAAATATAAATAAAAGTTTTATGAAGATATTAATAGCTACCGATAAGCCTTTCGCAAAACAGGCGGTGGATGAAATACGCGCCATTGTAGAAAAGGTAGGGTATGAATTAGCTCTGCTCGAAAAATATACCGAAAAAAAACAGCTTCTCGATGCCGTTGCTTCGGCAGATGCAGCCATAATCAGAAGCGACATTTTCGACAAAGAAGTGCTTGATGCGGGCAAAAATCTGAAAATCGTTGTTCGTGCAGGTGCAGGGTATGACAATATTGATCTGGATGCTGCCACAGCCAACAAGATATGCGTGATGAACACTCCGGGACAGAATGCCAATGCCGTTGCGGAACTTGCTTTCGGACTGGCGATATACGCTATCCGCAATTTCTATAACGGAACGTCAGGCACTGAACTCGGCGGAAAGAAAATCGGCATCCATGCCTACGGAAATGTCGGACGCAATGTGGCTCGAATTGCTAAAGGCTTTAACATGGAGGTTTATGCCTATGATCCTTTCCTTTCGGCTGAAGCTATCGAGAAAGAGGGCGTAAAAGCGGCAAAATCGGTTGAAGAACTATATTCGACTTGTCAGTTTGTTTCGGTACATATTCCTGCAACAGCCGAGACTAAGAACTCAATCAATTACGCTTTGCTAAGCAAAATGCCGCAAAAAGCGTTGCTTATAAATACTGCTCGCAAGGAGGTTATTAACGAAGCCGAATTGGAAAAATTAATGGGAGAACGTACCGACTTCAAATACGTTACCGACATTATGCCTTCAAATCACGAAGCGATGAAAGAAAAATTTGCCGACAGATATTTCTCGACTCCTAAAAAAATGGGAGCGCAAACCGCCGAAGCAAATATCAATGCGGGCATAGCGGCAGCAAACCAGATTGTCGATTTCTTTAAAACAGGGAATGAAAAATTCAGAGTAAATAAATAAATTCTTTACAGACAATAAAACAAAAAAGGCTTTCCTCTCAAACAGGAAAGCCTTTCGTTTTATGTGACGGCATATGTCATCTTATCTCTTTTATCTTAGGAAGGACACTCATAATCTTTTTCTTTTTGTAATAATAGTACTCCTTTCCGAGTAATTCCCGAACCAAAATACGCCTCACCGTATCCGATTTATAACCGAACTCCTCCCCTATTTTTGCATAATAGTATTCGTTGGTTATAAAATCAGCCAACAAAGGATCTGTTTGCTTTACCCACTCCTTCAAATTTTTAAATTCATTAACAATTAAGACAGGATCAATTCTTTTCTGTGACATTTGTAAATCAGTTTATTATCCAATTTTACTGTGATTAATTACTACTATAAATTTAATAAAATTAAGTAATATTGCATAGAGAAACGGACACAAATTATAAAAGAAACGAGGCAAAAATTTTGCCGAAAATCAGGAACATTTACACAGCAAAAAACAGAAAACTTCACGAAAAGTGATAATTAATTACAAACTTAACAAAACAAAAAAGCTATGGCAACAACAAACATTGCATGGGGATTAAAAGGACTATCATTTGCTCCTGTGGGAAAAATCACAAGTGCCACTTGGGATTCGGTAGGAAACGTACTTGAAGGTTCTATCTCTTTAAACTTTGAAGCTCCGACAGCCAACCACGTAAAAGTGGAAGAAGTAGATGCTCCTATCTTCACTAAATATGAAGAAGGTGCAAAATCTGTCGAACTCGACATTGCGGACGTAAGCAAAGAAACTATCGAAAAACTTTTTGGAGTGACAGCTTCAGGAAATCAGCTTTCAATTCCTGACAAAACGAAACCGTTAAACAAAATGGTGAAATTCGAGTTTCAGGAAGGCGGATCGCTTTACTTCACAAACGCTTCAATCGTAGCCAGCTTCGGCGGAAGTATGACAAAAACGGGTTCAGATATTTTCAACGTACATCTGACTATGAGCGTAAACGCTGGTTTAGGCGGCTCTACTTACGAAGGATCGGGAATAGTATTAGAAGTAGCTTAACAAGCAATCCCTACACAAATTTTACAAAAACCCGGAAAGGCGGTGAATACATCGCCGCCTTTCCTTTAAAAACACTTGAATTCTTATGACAAAACAACAGGATGCCAATGCAGAAATGCAGAAAAAGCAATACGAAATAGATAACGACATGCCTTTCAGTCTGAAACTGGGGAAACACACCTACAAAGTTCCTTATCTGAAAGACTGGGTAGGCAACCGTATCAGTTACGAGATAGCAAAAAAGAATGAAGTTTTGGCAGAAGACAACGATCCGAAGGCCGTCATACACTCCATGAAGGTTACAGGCGATCTGCCTGCCAAAGTTATCTCACTTGCGATACTCGGATCGTGGATCAAGATAAAACTCTTCCATTGGTTCTTTTGGCGATATATTACGGTCACAACCACCAAGTCGGAACAAAAACTGGCATTGGAGCAGATCGTGGATAGCCTTGAATTGAGTGTTTTTTTTTACAATATCATATCGATCGAGAATATGAATCAACTGAAGATGAAGCTGACGAAAGTGGAAGCATCACAATATCGAGCCGAACTTCTATCGGGATCAAGGCAGACTTCCTGAAAGCGTTTCCTCAATTCAGCGAATACGATTACAACCATAAAATATCCTTACCGAAACGGGCGATCATGTGCTCGGACATGTCACGCCTGAAATGGAAAAAGGACACGACAGGCAAACGGTTTTCAAGCAAAGGCAAAAAGGCAAATATAGCAGACTGCAGCACGGCATCGGCATTCTTTAACTTTATAACACAAAAACAATAATGGCAACACAAGAAAACATAACATACAGTATCCTACTCGACGATAAAGATTTCAGGAAGAAGTATGAGGAAATAATACGTAATCTGGATACTATAAATGGAAAAATTGAGAACCTCAGCAAAAGCGACAGTGAAGCCCTGAGTAAACCTTTTGATCTGGCAGGACAATCTATCGATCAAATGCTGGCACAAGCCCAATTGCTGGATGCCGTATACGGAAAAATGTATGAACCGCTGTTTAATATAGATGCCAACAACATAAAAAGCAGTTATCAGGAAATACAAGAAGAACTTTCAAAATTCGGTATTGAAATCGATTCACTGAATATGAAGGAAAACCCCTTTGAGCAATTGTTTGCAAAATTTGACTTGGAAGTAGTTTCAACTGCTGCTGCAGATGGGCTCTCGAAAATGACAGAGACATTTACAAAAACAGATGCCGTATTGCTCGATAATTTAAAAATTGCCGATCTGACTGTTGCCGAATGGAAAAAGGTACAAAACCAGCTCAAAGATACGGGAAAGGCTGCGGAAGAATCGACAGATCCGTTCATAAAACTGGGGACAAGCTTCAAGGATTTAATAGGAAAACTTAAAGGTGGAAATTTAAAAGATATTACAAAATCCTTTGCTACGCTCTTCACAGATATCGGAGGTGCCACAAAAATACTGGGAGATATGAATCAATCGCTGGTAGGCGTTGTACACGAAGATATAACCGACAACATCAGCAAAGGGCTTGAATTGGTAAACGGCATAAAAGACACTGGCTTAGGGCTTGCTCAGATGTTCAGCGGACAAATTGGTCCGGGACTGGTAAATGTTACAAAAGGAATAGGAGCGATCATCGGAAAAACGGCAAAGGTAAATAAAGAACATCGTGAAGCACTGAAACAACTAAGGCTTGCAGCGGAAAAACAGCAACAACAATACGAAATAGCGGTATTAACAAAAGATCTTAAATACGAACAGGGCACTACTGTTTTCGGTACAGATAAATGGGGGAAGGCAAACAATGCCGCATCCAATTACAAGAAAGCACAAGACAAGTTGCAGGATTCGGTAACCAAACTTGAAGATGTGGACGTCGTCACCGGAAGCAGGAAATCGGGATGGGGACCTTGGCGTAAGCGTAAAGATGTCTGGAGCGATCTCAAAACTGCTTATCCCGAATTAGTCAGCGTAAACGGAGAGTTTAACAAAGAACTTGCACAATCCATTCTCAGTACACAAAAATTGAATGACGAAGGCAAACAAACTCTCAAAGCTGCCATTGAGAACGCCGATGCCGTTGAAGCCGCGTATAAGGCAATGAGCGATTATCTCAGCGGCATATTCGGAAAGTTGGGAGAAGACATGACCAGTGCTTTCGTAAATGCTTACAAAAACGGAACGGATGCCTCCCAAGCTTTTTACGACAGTGCCAGCCAGATGATGGAGAAAATGGTGCAGGACATGATATACAGCATGGCAATCGCACCACATCTGCAAAAAGCAAACGAAGAGATGATGAAGATCATGGGTGATGAAAGTTTGTCCGAAGAACAGAAATTGGATCAGATGTCTGGCGTTTTGGGTGGAGCTATTGATAAAATCAAAGGAGAACAGCAGTTTGTAAACAGTTTTCTTGAAAAAGCCAACCAGATAGGAAATGAACATAACATGAAACTGTTTGAAAAAGAAGAAGCGCCACTTCCGCCCTCCGATATGTCGAAAGCCGTAGCGCGTGCATCACAGGATTCGATTGACGAACTGGTAGGGCACATGGCAGCGAGTCTGGAACACACATCCCGAACTTCCAGCAACACGTCCCTGATGCTTGCGGACACTTCGGCAATGAAAGCCGAACTCATCACCCAGACAGCAATCATACAAACAATTTCCGAACATACGTCAAACATACCATATATGCGGACTTCGCTCGACTCTATGGTAACGCAGGGCGTAAAAATAAAATCGGTATAAAACATATTTGTCAAACCCTAAAATACAATCACAATGAATATATATAAGCCAACCGACCTTCAAAATCCGAATAAGGAAGAAATCTTCCTGTCCGTAAACGTCAGTGACCAGTCCTACCGCTACAAAACCATTATGAGCGACAACCACATGATGCTCTATTTCTCTTTACCCTATTACATAGAAATACCAGTAGGATGTTATATAAAATTCCGCCGCGACGGGATGGACAATGAAAATGACGGGTTGGCAGAATATTATTATCTGCTGCGTCCGCAAAATGTAACAAAAGTCCACACACAAAACTGGGAATACACGGTTCTGTTCGAGTCCGAACAATATTTGCTCCAGACACGCCGCTTCAAATTCTTCACCGTAAACGAAAAAGGCGAACATGGCAACTACCGCCTAAAGGGCTGGTACACAGGAACGCCTAAAGAATTTCTGGAGCTGATTGTCCGCAACATGAACGACGGAGACATCGGCTGGGAATTAGGCACTTGGGTGGAAGACAAACAAAGACAAACGCTCGAATACAGCGGCGAAAACTGTCTCGAATTTTTGCAAAAAGTAGCCGATGCCTTCAAAACAGAATGGTCTGTAGCAGGAAGGATTATTTCACTCGGCAAAGTAGAAGCAGCAAATGAAGCACCTGTCGATCTGAGTTACGGATACGAAGGAGGTTTGAAATCGGGTGTAAAACGCGAATTGGGCGATACCGAAGTTATCAACCGCCTGTATGTAATCGGAACAGAACGGAACATCTTTCAGAAAGATTACGGCAGCAAAACACTGCATATGCCTGCCGGTTACGCAATATGGTATGACGGAAAAGAATTTAAGACCGACAGCGAAGCGGGGGACGAGTACAGGAAAAAAGCCGTAAGATACATCACGGACGAAAACGGAATGTATCTGGAACGTTCCGACAAGCCCGAAAACGAGCGTATCGTCGAGAATATACTGGAAAACACGGACATCTATCCGATGAGGGAAGGCAATGTAACAAGCGTCAAAGGGTACAACGACGCAAAATCGCTCTATACGTTTACCGACAGCCAAAACGACATAGATTACAAGCAGTATATACTGCCCGATTTACAGGCTACGATCGTTTTTCAGACAGGAATGCTGGCAGGAAAAGAGTTTGACCTGTACAGCTATAAACATGAAACAAAGGAGTTCGGAATACTTCCTATTCAGGAAAACGAACGCACCTATCCCGACGATATATTCAGACCCAAAGAACCGCAGGGAGACGAAAAAGGCGATACTTACGCCGTCTTCAACATGAACCTGCCGGATGAATACGTGAAAGAAGCCGAAATCAATCTGCTGAAATTCGCCGTCGAGTTTTTCCACGAAGAATCGCGTCCTAAGTTTGCCATTACGGGCGAACTGAGCGGCATATACGCCAAAAAGAACTGGGAAATCCTGAAAAACAAACTCGACGTAGGGCATTACGTAAGCCTCAGCGATCCCGAGTTTATGAAAGAACCCGAAGAAATCCGTATTGTGGGCATCAAAGATTTTATCAACTCTCCGATGAAACCGCAAATCGAGTTCAGCAACGAAGTGCGGAAAAACAGTTGGGGAACGATGATGTCCAACGTTCGCGACACCGACAACAAGATAAACCACGCCAACTCCGACAATATGGCGGCTACACGCCGTATGTGGCGCGACGTGAAGGAAACGCTCAACATGATGTACGATCCCGAAGGCAATTACTTCAACGAATACATCAATCCGCTGTACGTGCAGACGATGCAACTCGTAACGGGCAGCGACAGCCTGCAGTTCTGTTTTCTGGACAAGAAAGGTACACAGACGGACTTCGCTACGCCCGACTACAGTTTTGAGGGAAAAACCGTAAACATGGCGAACAATATCGACTATACTTTGCGCCACCTCACCATCGGCATCACAGACAAAGAGAGCGGGGAAGCGCTCGAAAACACCATGATGCCCAAACCCGAAAGCGGGCAGGAAGACAAACGGAAATTCAGGGAATGGCTGATAACTCATGTGGAAGGGGGGCAAACGCCCAACGGTTCGGTTATCCTGCTCGACGACGCCAAGCCTTTCTACCTCTATGCGAAATGCCCTGTCGGGGGCGATACGGGTACGTACTGTTTCAGCACATCGTCCAAGAAGTTGATTGAAACGGAGGACGGAACGCAATACTATTACTTCTGGATAGGCATACTGAATTCCGAACACGACAGAGTTCGCTCGTGGCGTACGATGTACGGCTTCACCGAAATTCTGCCCGGACAGATCACCGTGGACAAGATCATGAACAGCAATGCCGAATCATACTGGGACATGGCGAACAACAGGTTCAGAATGGGGAACAGTAAATCTTCCATCGAATGGAATATCATAAACGAATTGCTGAGAATTAACAATGCTTCGTTAGAAATTAAAGATGAGAACGGGGACGCAGTTGCTTCCATAGACGGAAAAACAGGAAGCGCCGTTTTCGGAAAAGGTAATATCTTACTGAACTCCGATGGTTCTGCGTGTTTCGGCAAAAATAAAAACATCTTAAAGTCAAATGGAGCAGGTTCTCTTGCTAATGGTAGTTTATCATGGGATAGCGATGGGAATTTGAGTGTTTCAGGAAAATTAACTGCAGGAGATAATAGTAAAATTGGCGGTATGACAATAAAAGGGGATGCCCTTTATGGCAATTCAGCCAGTTTTTTCAGTTCAGAAGTTTTTGGAGAAGATAGTAGTATTATAGAGAATATTGAAAAAAGACAAAATTACATACTTTATGCGCCTTATACTGACGAAAATGAATACAGATTAATATTCCTTCCTTCAATAAGTACTTATTTCAATAATGACTTTATAATCAGAATAATAGTCAAATATGACAGTGGAGCAAAATTCTTAATTATTCCAGCAAGCAACATGGGTCATAATCCAACATATTTACGAAATAATAATGGAGAGATATATAAATCTGGAGTACCATTAGATTCTCCTTTTATAGGAAATGGTGGAATTGGAATGACGAAAGGTAACATAGTGGAACTATATTTTAATAATGGAAATTACTATTTACTCAATCATAAATATTAAATAAAGGCAAGTCTCATAGGACTTGTCTTTATTTAATTATGGGTAATATTCCATCTCAAATTCTTTCTTTACAAATTTCATATAAGGATCATTTTCATTTATGTTATCCCCTCTGCGAATCATAGTATTTGAATCAATAAATACAAAACTGAAATGTATCTTTTTATCTCTCATTATATCTATATTTGGATAGTTTAACTTATATGTATATGGATCATAATATAATACAGGAGAGTAATTCTTTTCTCTTACTGTATATCTATGCACTACTGTTTTAGAATCAAATTCGAATACTTCTAGATCCCCTCTGTCTTTTCTATCCTCCACTGGTATTTCAGTGATCCATTTCGTACCGACCAATCTACCATCAGGCTCATCATTATCATCATCACCACATGAAACAGCTAAAAAAGGAAGGATAATAAGAAGATACAACAGTTTTTTCATAACACGCTCGTTTTATTTTTCTCAAAGCTATAAAATCTTATGAACCGATCAAAATTTATTAAGTAAATAATGAACAGCAATGCTGAATCGTACTGGGACATGGCGAACAACAAGTTCAGAATGGGCGGGAAAAACGGTAGCATAGACTGGAATGAAAATAATAATAAAAGCCTGATAATGACAAATGCCGTTATAGATAACTCTTTAAGGGTAAATGGCGAGGCACAGGTTTCAGGCTGGAAAATCCGATTAAAGCTGTCCCCTTTAATCTGATAAAAACTGATCACCGATTCCTGAGTAAAGTGATCCCCTAAATCCGATTGAAAGTGTCCCCCTAAAAAAGGGGTATAAGTATTGGTTGATATTGTCAGATAATGCTGTTCTTTAAACAAAAATTAACACAAAAGAACAGATATCATGGCCAATAAATCAATCAGTATGCAAAAATTACGACAGCTAATTCGACTTTACAGTCAGGGCAAAGGCACTAAAGCCATAGCCGGTTTTATGAGTATTTCCCGTACCACGGTGAAAAAGTACCTGCAACTACATTACGATAAACCCCTTCTTTAGCCTCATTTTTCACCTGAAAGCTCGTGTAATCCTGTTTTGGGTCATCATTATCGTCATCGCCACAGGAAACAGCTAAAAAAGGAAGGATAAAAAGAAGATACAACAGTTTTTTCATGACACGTCCGTTTTATTTCTCCCAAAGCTATAAAATCTTATGAATCAATCAAAATTTATTCGATAAAAGCTCTCGGCAGTAAGTGTATTTAATCGTCCGAATCCCCAATTAGTGTGATAATAAAACAGGCGTATCACAAGGGTTTTAGGTATATTTGATAAGAAAACAAAACACAAACTTTCCGAAGCCTTGCACTCCGTAACAAAACAGAGAGAGTGCAGAATTTAAGTGTTTTAGGGTATCGGTGCAAGGCTTCTTTTATATTGTAAACAATATGCTCAACGGAATTTATTTTATCGACAAGGTTGATCTCTGGAAAACGTTCGGGGCTGCCATTCTTAAAGGCGGCTACAATTCGCTGTTGTCGTATCCGAAACGCAAAACGCCCGATTATGACAATTGGTACGAACGGAACGGACTGGATGTAGATTACGGCAATCCCGTGTTCGAGGCAAAAGACGTTGCGATCAGGGTGGGCTTGTACGCCAAAGATCGGGAAACGCTTCTGAAAAACGCAAAGGCTTTTGAAGATTTCCTTCTGGAAAAGACAAGGAATTATGGCTATGTAAACCTATTGGTAAAGGGCGTCAGTACAAAAATAAAACTGAGGTACAAAGGTGCGGAAAATGCCGAAGCAGGCGGAATAATCGGGAACGGACAGCATTATCTCGAACAGGATCTGATGTTTTCGGACGACAGCCCTACGAATCTTTTCTTCAACAGGAGAACAGGTGTCTTTGACTATACTTTCGATCACACCTTTACGGAAAGTATAATGACGCTCGAAACAAAAACCTTCGATTCTACTTTCGACGATACTTTCAACGGCGATGCTTTTAAAGCAAAACCGAAACCTTACGATTATCTGGTATTCAATCATTTCGATCTGAACGAAATACCGATCCGTGATTTCGGAATGGCTTTCACGTCGTACAATTCGGGAATGATGGTTTTCGACATTCTGAAAGAACCTCTCCAAAACATTTATTCGAACAGAAGCGGTATAGAGGAATTTTCGCTGCAACAGACAGGGAAAAACATCTGCCCGAGAGTAAAGGAAAGATATATGGATATAGGCATTGTTATGGCTTCCGACAATATCAACACTCTTATAAAGAACTACACTTTGTTGTTTCTTGAACTTTCAAAACCAAAACCCGTCACTATCAGAAATTTATCGACCGAAACAGTTTACAAAGGCTTTTACTCGGAACAGTCGGAAACGGAACTATACATTTCCGATCGGCTCAAAACACTTGAATTCAATCTACAATTTGTAATAACAGAAAAAATTTAAACGAAAATGGCAACACTTGACAAAATGAAATTTGCCGCCGCAGAGATAAAAACGGAAACTGCCGACGGTGAAAATACAGCGGAAAGAGTCGGCGGACTCTTCGAGGACATAATAGACAGCTATGTGCTGAACGGAACGAATGAAAACGATATAAACATTAACGCCTCCAATGTCAATGTAAGTAGCAATGCTGCTACTAATATATCGAGTCAGGGACAAATGTCTTTAGAGACAGAAGGAACCAGTAATATACTACTGTCGCCGGAGAATGGAAAGGTTTTATACAAAGGGGAAGAGGTTGCAACCAAAACATATGTTAATGATTATTATATATCCGTAGGGACTAATTACAAAGATATAAATGTATCAACAGATGATGCTAATTATATCATGTTTAGTCATCTTATTGCCAATAACACTGGTGTTTTTGCCCAACAAATAATTATGTCAGAAAACGTTGGAACAAAAATTGTTACATCACATCCATTAGGTTTAAACCTGGTTACTTCGAAAGGAATAAAAGCAACATACAACAATAAAGAAATTGCAACTGTCGATCAACTTGAATGGACAAAATCTGACTGGTAAAATATTATTCATTTAAACAATAAACAGATAAAATATTATTCATGATGGCAACTATAAAAAACTTTAAGACACTCACTCCTCCGACTTCAGCAAACGAAGACGGAATATACTATGTAAAAAAATGGGAACGAAGTAGACATTTACGTAAAGTCAGGAAATACAATCACAAAAAACGGCAGTTCCGTTTTAACTCCCGGACAATATGTGAAAAACGGAGAAAATCAAGCTGATGTAACGATTGATGCTCCTTCCGTAAACATCAAATCCAATAATAGTATAACATTAAACACCACAGAAGCAGGAAAAAAAACTTGTGATTGATGCTGAAAAAGTATCTTACAACGGAAAAGAAGTGGCTACTACGGATATGATTCCTGATACTTCCAAATTCATTTCAACAAATGCAACAAGTGATGAAATAATTACTATTAGTACAAATAAGGAAATGACTCTTTATAATGGTGTAGATAAAGGTTTTACATTGCTACAAAGAGGATCTGATTATCCAAATAGTCAACAAATAACTATGACTAAAGATAATGGCGTAGAAATAATCTCAAACAAAAAAGGTATAAATTTTTCCACGAACGAAGGAAAATTTACTTATAATAAAAAAGAAGTAGCGACAACAGACCAGATTCCTGACACTTCGAATTTTATTAAGAATAGTGGTAATCCTGGATATAACATAGGCATAGATACAACTAAAGAAATATTTCTCACCAGTGAGTCTATTTATTACAGCCATCCTGACAGTAGTAATACAACTATATTTATGTTTCCAATAGATCCGGCTGCAGACGAAACAGGGTTATCAATGATAGTTAACGGTGATTTTGAATTAAGTACAAATAATTTTAAATTAAATGACAAAGAAGTAGCAACTACAGATATGATTCCTGATACTTCGAATTATGTAATGAAAGAAAACAAAGAAGACATAAATATATCATCTTCAAAGTCTATCAATATATCAGCAAATGAATCAATTGCAATCTTTGGAGATGGTGGAAATATGGTGTTATCAAGCTCTTCTGGTGCATCGATACAAGGAACAACAAAATTAGATGAAAATGGCAATTTATCGCTTGATCTTAATGATGTTAATGGAACCGTTGTATGGGGTGATATGGTTATGATAAGTTCTGCAAATTCAATTCTATTAGGAGTAAGAAATACAGATCCTAATGGAGACCCGATATCTAGTATTGAATTATCGGCAGAAGGCATACAAATAAATACAGATGACACCACTAATGCCGATGGTGTTTACGTAAGAGATCAAGGAAAGTTGAAATTTATGGATAAGGCTTCTTTCAAAACTTGGCTTGGCATTTAATTCTTAGATAAAACTTATCATCTCCCCCGCTAACCTGAAATTAGTGGGGTTTGTTTTGCCGTGTCAAATCTTTTTGGCTCGTTATTTGTTCTAAGTTTAAGAGATGAAAGTGATATATAATAAATTTCTGCCTACTAAAAATTTCACGGCTGTCAACCTGTTCGGGGTGATATTTGCGCGCGAAGAGTGTCGTGATCTGAAGAAATTCGAAGTAAACCACGAGCGGATTCATACACGCCAGATTATCGAACTGGCAGCCGTGTTTTACTATCCGACATACTTTATGGAATGGCTTTTCAGACTTATACAATACAGGGATAGAATAGAAGCATACCGAAATATTTCGTTCGAAAGGGAAGCTTATGCCAATCACAATAATTTCGATTATCTGAAAAACAGAAAACCCTATTCTTTCGTTCATTATTATAAAATCAAAAAAGAAAAATGAAACTATATCTGTGGCTGATGTGTTTTCTGTATATCGGCACATCGTGTGCCCAAACGACAAAAAACGAAGCAATGAAATACAATAAGCTTACGCCCGAAGAAGAACGGGTTATCGTACACAAAGGGACAGAACGCCCCTATACGGGCGAATATACCAACAACAAACGTTCAGGCACGTACGTTTGTAAACGATGCGATGCTCCTCTGTACAGATCGGGAGACAAATTCGACTCGCATTGCGGATGGCCTTCTTTCGATGATGAGATCGAAGGCGCTGTCAAACGCATTCCCGATGCTGACGGTATTCGCACCGAGATCGTCTGCGCCAATTGCGGAGCACATCTCGGACACGTTTTTACAGGAGAAGGATTTACTCCGAAAAATACGCGTCACTGCGTAAACTCAATTTCAATGAAGTTTGTCCCCGAAACAGGAAAAAACATCCGAAAAGCTTATTTTGCTTCGGGGTGTTTCTGGGGAACGGAATATTACTTCATGCAGGCAAAAGGCGTAAAACACACCGCCGTAGGTTTTATGGGCGGACATGTGGATAACCCGACTTACGAACAGGTATGCCGGAAAAACACGGGGCATCTCGAAACTACGGAAGTAGAATACGACTCAAGTAAAACAAGCTATGATGACCTTGTGCGGCTGTTTTTTGAAACACATGATTTTACTCAGACCAACGGGCAAGGACCCGACATCGGACCGCAATACCTGTCATGCATTTTCTACTCTAATGAAGATGAGAAAGCAATTGCACAGAAATATATCGATCTGTTATCCGCAAGAGGCTATAAAGTGGCTACAACGCTGAAACAGGCATCGAAATTCTGGCAGGCAGAGGACTATCATCAACAATATTATGAGCACAAGGGCGGAAGACCATATTGCCACAAATACACAAAAATTTTCTGATTATATTTCCAAGTATAGAGCAATCACACTATTTTTGCTAAACTAAAGAATTAACCGAAAGTATAATTAAAACTCAGAATTATGTTGAAAACCATTCTGTCTGTTACCGGAAAACCGGGCTTGTTCAAACTTATTTCCAGCGGTAAAAACATGGTTATTGTAGAATCGCTTACCGACAAGAAAAGACTGCCTATATACGCACGCGACAAAGTTGTATCACTTGCCGATATAGCCATGTACACCGAAACAGACGAAGTTCCGTTGAGAGATGTTTTAATTTCGATCAAGAAAAAAGAAAACGGCGGCAAAACCACGACTCCGTCAAACGCTAAACCCGAGGAACTGCACAAGTTTCTGGAAGCAGTATTGCCAAATTACGATAAAGACAGAGTATACAATGCCGATATAAAGAAACTAATCAACTGGTATAACCTTCTTACAGATACGAATATAGATTTCGAAGCAACTGAAGAGAAAGGACAACCCGAAGAAGAAGTAAAAGACAAACCAACAGAAAAAGAACCTGTTGCGGAAAAACCTAAAAAAGAGACAAAACCGAAAGCGAAAAAAGAAACTTCGGCTGATAAAGAAAAACCGAAAGCGGCTGCAAAGAAAACGGCAGAAAAAGAACCTTCAACTAAAGCAAAAGCTTCCAAACCCAAGAAAGAAAAAGAATAAGGAGTACCTCTGTATAATGAAGCAAAATGACATAATAGCAGCAATTTCGACTCCTGCGGGAATAGGCGGAATTGCTGTTATCCGTTTATCGGGAAAAGGCAGTATAAGTCTGACTGACAAACTATTTCGGTCGCCATCAAACAAAAAGTTGGCTGACAAAAAGGCGAATACGATCAGTTTTGGCAACATACAAAAGAAGGGAGAAGTGCTTGACGAAGTGCTTGTTTCGGTTTTTCATGCCCCTCATTCTTTTACAGGCGAAGAAAGCGTGGAGATATCCTGTCACGGTTCGGTCTATATCCAACAAAACATACTTCAACTCCTTATTGAGAACGGAGCACGTCTGGCAACAGCAGGAGAGTTTACGCAACGAGCCTTCCTCAACGGAAAAATGGACTTATCGCAAGCCGAGTCGGTAGCCGATCTTATCGCCTCCACTTCGTCAGCTACTCACCGATTGGCTATGAACCAGATGCGTGGAGGATTCAGCGACAAATTGTTGCATCTCCGAAACGAATTGCTCAATTTCACATCACTCATCGAACTCGAGCTCGACTTCTCGGAAGAAGACGTTGAATTTGCCAACCGCGACAACCTTAAACAGGCAGCGACCCATATCGAAAACATTATAACGCAATTAGCCGACTCATTCTCGGTCGGAAATGCTATCAAATCGGGAATACCCGTTGCCATAATAGGCGAAACTAATGCAGGAAAATCGACGCTGCTCAACCTTCTGCTTCAAGAAGAAAAAGCAATAGTTTCGGACATACACGGCACTACCCGCGACGTTATTGAAGATACTATAAATATACAAGGACTGACTTTCAGGTTGATAGACACGGCGGGAATCCGCGACACAACGGACGAAATAGAAACACTCGGCATAGAACGAAGTTATCAGAAATTGCGCCAAGCGTCCATCGTTTTATGGGTAGTGGATTCTACGACGGACGACAATCACATAAAGCAATTATCTGAAAAAATACTTACTAACATTACCGATCAAAAAGTAGTATTGGTATTCAACAAAATAGATGTGGTCGGCTGTGGCGTGATTATGGACAGGAAACGTGCCATTTTGCAAGATCAAATCCCCGAACGCATTTTTATTTCAGCCAAATATAACGAAGGGATTACCGACTTGCAAAATAAGCTGCTGGAATTAGCCAACATTCCGCAAATCGGCGAACAGGATGTCATCGTCTCCAATATACGTCACTACGAAGCCCTTACCAATGCGCAAAAAGCCATTCAACGGGTCATCGAAGGATTGGATAACGCCATATCGGGCGATTTTCTTTCTCAAGATATTCGTGAATGTATGTATTATCTGGGAGAGATTACAGGGCAAATATCGACAGATGAAATATTAGGTAATATTTTCAGTAAATTTTGTATCGGAAAGTAACCAAATAAAATCAAACACATGATAAACATATACTAACTGCTGTAATATCTAGAATTACAGCAGTTTTTCATTGTATATATTCCGATGTTTGTTTTGATGTATTATTGGTTTATTTTGATAATTATTGTACCATATTTGTATCACAAAGATATTTAAGGGAACTTTGTACCACAATTGGAGACAGAAAATCATTCTATTGGAATATAATAGAATGACAGAAAGTCGTCCTGTTGGAATATAGTAGACTTAGATAGAATATAATAGGAATATTTTTACAAAATTGGTATGAGAGCAAAGCACTCTATTAGAAAAATATGTGAATTCTGTAAATCAGAGTTTGACGCTAGTAGGTCTACAGCAAAATATTGCTCTCACAAATGCAATAGTCGAGCACTAAAAGAGAAAAAACGACTACAAGTAAAAGGATTAACGGAAACTAATACAAAAACCGAAAAGATAGAACTTGTAAAACAAAAACTATCAGACCGTCCATATATAAGTATTGCAGAAGCATCAATTTTATTGGGGATATGTAAACAAACGGTATATAATCTAGCCCATTCAGGCAAAATTAAAGCAACACGAGTAACAAGTAGACTTACATTTGTCAGTAGAAAAAGCATTGATGAGTTGATTGAAAATAATACTCCTTACGATGTATTGCCTACAAAGGAGCGCAAACCAATAAACAGTTGGTACACATTACAAGAAATAACTGAAATATACGGTATTGGACGAGACCAAATAAGAAAAATAGTAAAAGCGGAAGAAATACCAGAACAAAAAGAGGGTGCAAAGACATTGATTGCAAAGAACAGAATAGATAACTACTTTAAGAAAAGAGGTTTTGACGAATCTATTATTAACTTAGCAGAATGGTATACTATTGTTGAGATTATGGAATTATACAATATGACAGAGCATGCTGTATATACCTTTGTATCTCGTTATCAAATACCTAAAAAGCAACAATATGGAAAACGCTTTTATTCAAAGTTGCATATTGATAACCTAAAAGCGAAGAAAGAATGAAAAGAAAAAGGACAAAGGCTGTAAAAATTACTTTACGTTTCCGTATGCTTAATACAGGTGGAAAATCCGATTAAAGCTGTCCCCTTTAATCCGATAAAAACTGATCACCGATTCCTGAGTAAAGTGATCCCCTAAATCCGATTGAAAGTGTCCCCCTAAAAAAGGGGTATAAGTATTGGTTGATATTGTCAGATAATGCTGTTCTTTAAACAAAAATTAACACAAAAGAACAGATATCATGGCCAATAAATCAATCAGTATGCAAAAATTACGACAGCTAATTCGACTTTACAGTCAGTGGCACTAATCAATGTTTATCATTGGTTGGTGTTTTTTATTGTTTTTTTCTCCCCCATTTCTCCCTCTATCATACTACTTAAGACTACCTTATCCTAAATAATGCATAATTGATACACCATGAAACATGATGATACAAGATAAGTCAAAATTAGGGGCAAATAACGACATCCGTGAATGTATGCATTATCTGGGACAAATAACCGGACAAATAACTACAGATGTCCGATACTCCTTATGTATAAACGAATTCATAAAATCTAATTAAACATATAATCTCCGATATTATGAGTAGCAAAATGGAAATTATTAGAATATGCCAGTTTTGCGGGAATGAATTTATCGCACGGAAAACTGTTACAAAATATTGCTCTTTAAAATGTGCATCTATGTTGTGTCTATGGTTTTACATAGAGTCGCAGGATTTACCAAATACCCTTGCCGACAATGATCATTGTTCGTCCCCCAATATTATTATGAAAAGTATGTAATCGGAGTTGTAAAACCAATTCCCGGTTAAAAAAGAAAAGAAATTTTAAATTTTAAAATAATATGTAAAAAAGACACATTAATATTGTTTTTCCTTTGGATATTGGAGATAAAGATATAAATTTGCGCCGTATTAGTATACTAAAAAGGTATAAATACGATAAAGGGGGGGAGATGATGTTTTTGTCATAGTGGCACATCACAAATATATCCGTCATTTTGGGGTATATTGAAAACTCGGACATTATAAAAATTAAGTGAGACATATCTATCAAATGATAAATATGTATGTGTAATCTTGGCGTAATTTTTAGTTGTGTCTAATTGACACAGTTAGGTTTTATAGATAAATCAAAACAAAGAATAAACTGAATTTTCATCGGCAAATTTGAGGTACTCTAACGGTACACAACAAAACCCTCCCCTTGTGTTTAAGGGATAATTGAAACTTGCAATTTGATGATTAAAAGATACTTATTAATGCATATTTACAAATGAAACAGATTCTACTTTTATTATTGGTTGTCATGTCATCCAGTTTAGCTGCTCAAAATAATGAAGTTGTGGTTTACGTCAAAGGAAATTCCGCCACAGGAGAATGCATGTATGTAGGAAACCAAACAAGTGCACCCAGTTTATTTATAAAAGGTAGTATCCAGATAGAAAACAACGGGCAAATCCTACAAAACGGGACTACTGTTCTAACGGGTAATTTCACAAACAATGCTACGGATGGAAAAGTATTTGTCAGTGGTTCGACAGGAACTGTGGAGTTTGCAGGGCAAACATTTGGCTTACAAACAATAGGAGGAACAGCCAACAGGGCATTGAATTACATAAACTTTCCGAATGTGAAAGTAAATAATTCAAATGGGGTAATGTTGTCTGCAACAATGGGAATGTCGGTCAATAATCTGAACCTCAGCAAAGGATGCTTCATATTAGACTCTAAAGTTAAGGATGCAAAACTCGTAAACAATGCACATTTGCTTCCCCAAAGTGTTACTTATAACAGGACTCCGGCCGATGATGCTGAAAAAGGCATGGTACAGGTAAAATTAGCATTAGGCGACAACTATGATAACGGCCGAATTGTTGGTTTCACTCCTCCTTTCAAAAAAATATATTCGGATTATTTTTTCTTTAACTACTTGTCAGCCCCTACTCCGGCAGGATTATTTGGCGATGACGGGGCTTTGATAACAAGCCCCCAGTACGCAATGACCGGAGGGCGCGGATATTTAGTTGGTCAAGGTGTCGTAAAAGATGCGGATTATTATTGGGAACAACTTGACGAACAATGGAAAGATGGCCCAAAAGGAGATGCGGATTACAATAAAAGAGCAAAAGAAGAATTTTCTTTTAACCGGTATTTTGCTGAACCTACTTTTACCCAGTTTGTAAATGAGTCTGATGCCTATAATGCCGAAGAGCTGAATATAAATGATATTTCGGTTTCTCTGCAAAAAGGCTGGAACTATTTGGGAAATCCATTTTCCGCACCTCTGGATCTATCCTCATGGGTTGACGAAACAACAACAGCCGATGAATGGGGTGTTAGCCGCGGAGCAAAGTCTAGTACAGGAGCCGATGTGAAGGCAGTATTCTATGTGCTGACAGGCGGTGAAGGCGAATACAATGAAAGCCTTCCCAAAAATGAAAGGTTCACATACAATGTTTCCTATCTGCTGGGACAAAAAGTGGGCAGTACATTGCAATTAGGCGAAATGACAGTAAATGACCTGCTTATCGCTCCGATGCAAATGTTCGTCATACAAACCTACACTGCCGGAAACGGAAAAACAATAAAAATACCCGCATCGAAACGTACGCAGGGAGATGTTCAATTCTACAGAGCAAGAAGCACCGGCAGTTCTATTAACGACGAATTCCTTATCGAAGTAAACGACCTTGCAACACAAGGCTTTGACAGGCTTACCGTTGTGTTTAGAGATAATGCAACAACAATGGCTAATGATCCTTATGATGCAACTAAGATTTTCAACTATTCAAAAGGAGTTAGCCAGATATACACAATGTCTTCAGATGATAAGAAATTGACTGCCAACGTAATTGCACCTACCACCGAGTCAATCGAAATGGGTATGCTTCCCACGAGCGAACAACAATTAGTGTCGCTGAAAGTCTACAGATTAAGCAGTCTGAAATCGGTGAGCTATGTATATCTGGAGGATAAAATAACCGGCGCAATGACAGACCTTCTGAAGTCGCCACAATATACATTCATGTCTACACCTACTGACAGGCAGGACAGGTTTACCCTGCACTTTGTGCCTCAGAGTCCTAACGGTATCGACAATAATCAACCCAATACAGAAATATACACTTCATATTCATCGGGAATCCTCTACATATCAGGTTTAAATGATTCTGACGATACAAGTGTTATCAATATTTACGACTTACAAGGTCGTATAGTATATAGTGGTAGAGTAACACAAACTCCTAAAATGGAAATTCCGATAAACTTCAGTGCCGGAACGTATATTATTAAAATTAAAGGAAACAGAAATCATGTGAATAAGGTCTTAGCCCGTTAAAATAGGTCCGGATAAATATTGAACCCTACAACTTAAAACAAATATGCTAAAACAAATATGAGAATTCTATTATTGGTTTGCGTTATTATTTATTGCGGAATAATAAATGCATCGGCCGATCCATACTATATGGATCCACCATCGAAACAGATGGAAATGAAATTAAACGAACTTCCTTCTCAACAAACATTAAAAAACATCCAAGCTGACTCGGATGAAGACGAAGACGGACCTCCCGGAAGTGGAAGCGGAGGCGGTGGTGCAGTCGGGACAGTTCCTGTCGGAGATGGAATCATTCCAATGTTACTTGGCGGTATAACTTATTTTTCATTTGTATTTTATAGAAAAAAAACGAAAAAACAAAAAAATAAGTCATAGAAATATAGCTTAAATCAAAAATAGCAGATTATGATTAAGATCACTAAATGAGAATGAGAATGAGAATGAAAATGAAAATGAAAATAAAAATAAAAATAGTACTACTGATAGTTGGCATACTACCAATAAATTTGCTACAGGCACAAATCGGAATAAATACCAAAGACCCCAAAGGTATCTTTCATATTGATATAAACGGCGATACATCGACGACAAATGAACAAAAAGACGATTTTATTGTAAAAGATGATGGACAAACAGGGGTTTCATCCGCTTTAGGCGGGACTCCTGTAGCTTCCGCATCAATTGCGTTGATGGATAAAAACAAAGCATTAATGCCCAACAGAGTAGCGTTGACCGATACCCGGGGGACGGGGGACGGGATTAATAATCCGATAAAAAATCCTGTTGACGGAATGGTGCTATACTGTACGAACAGTGCAGGAATTCCACCCAATAATGTTACACCCGGATTATACGTATTCAACTCGGAGAAAAACAGATGGTTGCGAATCGTAAATAATTCATACTCACTAAAAACAAATATTTATAACCTTTCGGAAGAGCTTCCATTACCCCAGATATCGAGTTACTCGACTAATACATTTTTATCATCCAGCAATTTGATGAAATTAACACCGGTCGGGGAATCTAATACCATAGAATCCATTGAGATCGGATCCGAGTCAGCATATGCTATAGCATTGAATCTCGGAGGTAGTATCCCGAATGCCACGGCATCGGGGTCAAACACATTTTCAAGAATGAATGTATATGTAGCCGTTGTCTTAATCGATGGGAATAATAACAAGAAAATACTTGATATTGCCGAAATTTGTCCATTAGCTTTCAAAGGAACAAATAGAAAAACGACTTATTCGGTAGTTTTAGGTTTTAATGCAAGCCCTGGAGATAATATAGGGATTATGATATGTACCCCTTTCAAGTGTCCCCCGATGGACACTAATTCCAGGCATAACCAGTATAACATTATGGAAAGTATAAAACTATCAGGAATGAAAAAGATTATTCTATTATTGGCAAGTTTATTTTTTTTTGTTATCAGCACGATTGCACAAGTGGGAATAAACACACAAAACGCCATTGAAATATTCAATATAGATGCATTGGGCAATAATCCTAAGACTAACCCTCAAAACAGTACGAATCTGGATGATGACATCATCCTCAGGAACAATAAGAACAATGAAGCGAACTTAGTCATCGGAGGAAAATCATTGACAGAGAAAGGAGAAATCTCTTTAGAACTGAACGCAATAAATAAAGCGCTTCTGTTGAATAATGTAGCATTGACTACTATATATGATACAACAACGATAAAAAAATACACAGAGCGGAATGCTGGTTTATAATACGACAACAAATGCTACAACAATGGAAAGATTAGCACCCGGACTGTACCTGAATTATAACCTTCAATGGTTGAGAATACCGAACATACAGGAAATAGTCGAATCATCAATCGCCAATGTAATGGAACTGGCCTATGCTACAAACTCTGGTTTGTTGACCAATACGGAAACGGGAGCAGGAGCCTCTATACTCAGAATAAGAACCGCGGGAACAACAGAAAATGAAACCAGTATAAAAATAAATGAAACAGGTAAATATATTTTCATGTTCCGTTTATACGGGGGGCCGAATAGCACGGAAGTTAACTATAGGTACAATGAATACTACCTGTATATATATAATAAAACAACATCGCAGGTTGTAGGTAAAACCATGATGGTTGCATTGGATAATGATAAGTTTAATACATACAGTGCCACCTTATACACTCCGGACTTAAATGAAAATGACGAAATTGACATAAGGATAGGGCATGTAAGCGGTTCAAGGACATGGAGCTTAGTGTCGAATCCTTCAACAAATGCAAACAGAACATCTTTTGTGTTTTGGAAAATTCAATAAAGAAAAAAATTACAACATGAGAACAATTATAATTATCCTCATTTATATATTAGGAACTACAATTCACTTGCAAGGACAAGTAGGTATAAACACAACCAATCCTCAGACTATATTCCATGTCGACGAGCAAGGAAACAATCCGGCAACAACAACCCCCGACAAAACACAACAGGCTGACGATATTACAATAAAAAAACACGAACGGAAGTATCAGCATGGGGATAGGTATTATACCTGATGATAACTCAGGGATACAATTGGAAATGGGAGGAGAGAACAGTGCATTTTTACCGAACAGAATAGCTTTAAAAAGTTTAGATGACCTGACGACAATACCCAACCCGGTAGATGGCATGCTGATATACAACACAACCGACAATAGCGCTTTAGACCTGCATCCGGGCATATATTATTTTGGTGAGGGAAAATGGGTATCAGTATTCACGTCGGAGGTCGTTTCCACTATTGAATACAGGGATCTGTCCGGGAATTTTAGTCCGAACAACACAGATACAAAAGCACACGAAAGACCAGACAATGCAACTACCTTGTCGTGGAAAGACCCCAATAATCCAACTCTTGCTGCATCTTCATATATAGAAATCCCGGAGGACGGTTCGTATGCCTTCTCGTTCCGCTTGTACGGAAGCCATGTAACGAACGGACCTCTTCGAGAAGTATTCTATTTGTGGGCTCTCCGAAACAATTCGACTTTAGCAGCCGACAGGCTGGATGTCGCTGAATTAAACATCCCATTGGCCTATGAAGCCACTACCAACAAACGGAATTTATCATATACAGTAACTTTAACAGCAATCTGCCGAAAAGGAGAAAAGATTTATTTCAGAGTAGGAATACCTAATAACTATCCGGCATGTACGTTAATAGGCAACCCCAAAACCTCAACATCTCAAGACCCTGTGCCAAACAGAACATCTATGATATTCTGGAAATTATAATTTTAAGACGGAAATAAAATAGCAACTCTATTTTATTTCCGTTTCCACATTTGTAAATTCCTTATAACAAAAGGGAATACTCTTCATTATGACGCTACAATTACTAATACGAATCAGTAGTTGAACTTGATCGCTGATTTATTTAGTTAAAATATTAATTACCAATAAAAATAAGCGTATTGGATATTTACTCAATCTCTTGAAAATAATTAACTTAAAAGAATAATACCACTCATTTTTTAAGTATTATTCCCAAGAAGAAAGAGCTTAAACTGATAAAGATTATATATATATCTTTGTTTATAAAGATAGATACTTTTTAGTTATAGAGTAAACAGCCGAAATAATTCCACAAAAATATAGTTGATATTATATTGACTGAAAAATAGATTATCTTTATGGATATAAAACAAGCATTTTTGCAATATTTGCACTCTATTTATATCTTTAATATTTTATTTATATAATAAACAGATAGTTATATTTTCCGCATCAAGCTGATTATCAACAATTAACTTATTGTATCAAAACGAAACGAAAAAAGGAAAGTGACCATACAAAAATATATAGAACTTTTTAAAATATATTTTATACAGAACAAAGCTTTGGGAGGCGTGTTCTTTATTGCTGTGGGGATTATGCTGATTGTGGGAGCTGTTAAAAACTGGAATTGGATATTCGGTGACGTAAGCCCTGTTACATACGATTTAACAAAACTGGACGGGATAATCAACATTTTCGGAAGGAAAACAGCACGGGTATTTGCAGGTATCGGAGGAGTTATTTTAATTCTCTGCGGAATAGCATGGACAGTAGCCTGTATATGGAAAAGCATGTTACACCGATAAATTAATGACAATTAAATACAACTATGAGAAAAACATTATCTGTAGTACTATCTGTTTGCGTCCTATCTATTCTGATGGATAGTTGTTTTTCGGGGAAGAGTACCGTAATCGAACCATCGGTATATTCTGTCGAACAGATAAAAAGTCTCTATGTTTACATTAATCTGACGGACTATCGAAAATACGGCGAAAAGATCGGAGAGGATTTGCAGGAACAACTCAATGCAGAAGGAATACCTACAAAAGTATATATTGTAAAAGAACTTGACCTTACAAGCCCCGAAGAAATAGGAGCAGAGGTAAGAAAATTCGGTGCAAGCCATATTATGTATATTGAGTTATACACGGCATTAGTCAAGGAAAATTATCGCCAAACCGATTTAGGTTTCGGTGTCCGCATACACAATGCCCAGAACGGAAAGCCGCTTTGGTTCGGAGGACTGGACTTAAAAACAGCTTTGATTAAGACAAAGGATGAAACAGGAGAAGGCGTAAAAATATTAATAGAAAGACTAAAACAAGACGGATTTATCAAGAAATAAACTTACATACTATGAAAAGAGGATTAGACATTTTTCTGGCATTAACGATATTATTCTCGTTATTTTCATGCAAAGCGACACTGCCAACGAACAAGATGGACGGATACAACAAAAAAATAACAGATAACCTCACAGTGTTTATTACCATATCGGATGGCAAGGCGAGAACAGAATGGGGGGAAAAACTCAAGGAAAGACTTGAAGCAGATTTCTCCGAAAAGGGAATTGATGCCGATATTACAATTATACAATCTGACATTAATATTCTTAATGCATCTATAAATAACGTTTTTAAAACAGAAAATGCAAATGGACTTATCTTCATGATAAGCGAAGAGAATACTTTATCGAGCGTAGGTTATGAAACGGGAGATTTTGCACTTTCGTTAGAAGATACGACACTGGGAAAAGTTGTATGGAAATCGAAAATGACGCTTGTCTTTAAAGGAGGTTTGGGAACAAAAAACAGGGTAAACTCTTCTGCTAAAGCAATAATGGAAGCTCTGGAAAAAGATAATTTGTTTTGACAGAAAATGTCTGCCCATGAACATTGAAGAATTCAGGGAATACTGCATGTCCGTAAAAGGAGCGTCCGAAAGTTTCCCTTTTATCGATCCGAATGTGCTTGTCTTTAAAGTCATGGGCAAAATGTTTGCCTATATTCACATCGAACCTAAGGACGGAGTATTCAGAGCCAATATGAAATGTAATCCTGATAAATCCGTTGACTTACGTGAACGATATGAAGGTGTCAACAGAGGCATTCACACTCAATCTCTGACTTGGAACACTATTGAAATACAGAGCGATGTCCCCGACAGTCTGATTAAAGAACTGATAAACCATTCCGTCGAGGAAGTCATCAAAAAACTACCTAAGAAAAAGCAGGCAGAATACTATTTATCCTTATCTTAGCATCCGAATTTTATGCAGATCATGCTTAAACTCGGGGCTTATATAAATTTTCTGATTGCAGCCGCCCATATTATAGGCTTATTTTGGGCACAACAGATGTTCGACTATACGGGGATTGGCGAACAAATGCGAGAGAATGCGGCTATACATCCGCTTTTGCCGTACATTATAACCGTTTTTACCGCCATATTTTTTTTCATATTCGGGCTATACGGACTTTCGGGAGCAGGGAAAATCAGAAAACTGCCTTTACTGAAAACAGGGGTTTTCACTATCGCAGGCATATACTTAATAAGGGGATTAGTCGGATGTATCATTAACATAGGTTTCGAAACAACCTTTCAGTGGCATCATTTATTATTTTCGCTGTTTGCCTTGGGCATCGGATTGTTATATCTGCTGGGTGGACTAAATAAATGGAAAACTCCGAATAAAAAACCGCACCAAGCAACGATATGAAACAAGCCGTTTTAATCACCGCATATAAAAACCCTGAATTTATTTTTCAAATCATTGATGCTCTTGATGATGACTTTTCATTCTATATCCATTTCGACAGGAAAAAGAAATATGATGCTAAAGTGATAAAAGAGTTACAAGAGAACAAAAGAGTTAAATTCATATCCTTCAAATACAAAGTCAATTGGGGAAGCGTCAAACACCTCGAAGCGATCCTGCACCTTGCAGAGGAAGCCGTAAAAGACGCTGAAACGGAATATTTCCATCTCATTACAGGGCAGGACTATCCCATAAAACATTCGCAAAACATCTCTGAATACCTCGAGCAGCACAAAGGCAAGGAATTTATTACAGGCGATCGGCTTCCTGCAAAAAAATGGAAAGAAGGCGGATTGAACAGAATATCCTATTACGCACCTTATGAGATTTTCAACGGAAGAGGTTACGGACGCTTTCCGATCAAAACACTGGTGTATCTGCAAAAAGCATTCCGAATAAAAAGAAAAATGCCCGATGCTCTGCCCATCCTTTACGGCGGATCTACTTACTGGACATTATCGAAACAGGCTGTCAGATATGTTCTGGATTTCCTCAAAGAAAATCCAAGCCTGATGAAACGGCTTAAACAGACTTTCTGTGCCGAAGAAATTTTATTTCAGTCCATACTCTACAACTCGCCTTTCGAGCAAAACATCGTACGGGATAATATGCGTTTCATAGTATGGCAGACCCGAGACGGGCAGAATCCTGCCAATCTGGACGAACGCGACTATGAAGCAATCAATGCATCCAAAGCATTCTTTGCCCGAAAATTCGAAAAAAGCATATCGGATAAATTATTAAAAAAAATACAAACACTATAAGTAGAGTCAAACAACAGACGTATGCCATGAATGAAAGCTATATTATCCGTCCCGAAACTGAAAGGGACTATGACAAAATCTATCATCTGATAAAAACAGCTTTTGAAACAGCAAAAGTCAGCGACGGCGACGAACAGGATTTTGCCGTCAACCTGCGTAACAGCGATAAATACATTCCCGAACTGGCTTTAGTAGCTGAGAGGGATAACGATCTGACAGGGCACGTAATGTTTACGCGCTTTAACGTTATGCAGACTAACGGAGAAAAGTTCAAAGCCCTATTGGTGGCGCCGTTGTCTGTTGCCCTCGAACATCGCAATGCGGGTATAGGTACTGCACTTATAAATGAAGGTTTCAGAATCGGACGCTTGGCGGGATATACGGCAGCCTTTTTGTGCGGCGATCCTGCTTATTATTATCGTTTCGGATTCCGCAGCACGGAAGACTTTAACATACGGAATATAAACAATATCCCTTCAAAATTTTCTATGGTTTGCGAACTGTTTCCCGACGCATTGAAGAATATCAACGGTACAATTGACTTTCATTAAATAAAAAAAGCAACATCGCAATGATGTTGCTTTTTTTAAATATTTAAAAGATTTTCCTTATTTCTCAGCCAATAATGAAGCCTGAGCGTCATTATTAATTGTAATGTTCAGAACAGTTACATATTTTCTGTACTGTTCGGGGCTCAAAACCACTCTCGCATTAGCAAGATTGAACTGCAATGCTTTTTGTTCAGCGACGCTGACATCAGAACCTTTAGCTACTTCTTTTCTGAATCTTTTTTGAAGTTTCGTCAAACACGTAAGACAAATCTCCTTTTTGTTGAGAATCAGCACCAAGATAACGTGCTACTGCTTTTTTGAGTTGTTTTGTCGTTCAATTTATCGACAATACTACTGTTAGAACCTGCAAATGAACTTGCACCCAATGCCACTATGGCAAAACCTAAAACAAATAAACGTTTCATAACCTAAAATTTTTAAAACAATCAATTTTTATAACCTAAATATAAAAAAACAAGAAACCGTCTGATTGTTGTTCATGGTTTCTTGTAATTCTTAAATATGATACAAAGATAAAAATATGTTTTATAACATAAAAATATTTCGGAATAAATTTTTCAATTATTTTACAAATTTATAGGCAATAGACGAAAGTTATTGGCAACAATCGGGGAAATCAACCCGAAAAACTATCATTTTATCATCATTTCTCGCCCCAGATATTCCATGCTGCTATAGCCTGCAACACCAGCATTTCCTCTCCGTTTTTGATTGTAGCGCCCATTTCTTTTCCTTTTTCAAGGAATTTCGTCAGCGGAGGGTTGTATACCAAATCGTACAATAAATGATCTTTTGTCAGATATTTATAAGGAATAGGAGGAAACTCGGAAACATTCGGATATGTCCCCAAAGGAGTCGCATTCACGATGACTGTAAATTCATCAAATACCGATTTAGTAAGATCGTCGTAATGTATAGTATCGGGCTGTTCTTTTTTCCTCGATACAAATTCAAAAATCAATCCGAGATTCCGAAGTCCCTGAGCAACGGCTTTCGAAGCGCCGCCTGTCCCTAATATAAGAGCCTTCCGGTGATGAGGTTTCAGCAAAGGTGAAATAGAATTCTGAAAACCGATAAGGTCGGAATTATAGCCGATAAGTTTAATGCCTTCACCGCTACGTACTACTTTTATCACATTAACGGCTCCCATATTGCGGGTACCTTCTTCCAGACCGTCAAGATAAGGAATAACCTGTTCTTTATACGGGATAGTAACGTTCAGCCCTTTCAGGTTTTCAACCGATTTTATCAGGTCAGGAAGCTGTGAGATGTCGGATAGCGGATATTTCGAATACTCCGCATCAATGTTTTCATCTTTAAATTTCTTTGTAAAATATTCCTGCGAGGCGGAATGAGTCAGCGGATTGCCTATTATTCCATAACGGTCTTTCATCTCCTAAATATTATTGTGATAAAATTCAAATTCAAAAGAAAGGCTGTCATATATTTCTCTTTTTACAGCATCGGCGGAATTGCGGAAAGGCTCTGTCTTTTTTAAAATCTCAACGGACAAAATTTGAGACAAACGCCCTACTCTCTTTAATAATAATATCGACGCATTTCTTAAAGAAACGTTTTCGGACAGCAAATCATTCCACAGATAATTAAGCTTATCCATATCAATATTATCAACTGCTCCCGAAATAATCAGCCTTGCAAGCAACCAATAACCTGTCGCCCGAACAGATTCGGATTTTGAATTGGCAGCATCTAATGACAACGGAAAAGCGAAATCAAGATTTTGTAAAAGATTCAGGCATAACTGCTCCCTGATTTCCTGATTAGGAACATCTGCGACCCATGCCTCAGCCCTTTCTTTATCAAAATCCTGCAAAGGATAAAGGAGGGTTGCCAATATCTTCAATTCTCTTGTATCCTCTGCCCACAACTTTTCAGCCAAATCTTTATTTGGCTGGTATTTACCGGCAAGGTCTTTCATCTGCGGAACGGAAACGCCAAAATTCATACCATAATCCGCGCCCATTTTACGCATTCCTGTCGAAGTAACGCCATTCATGAACCGACGACACCCGATTCTGATATCTTTTATGGTTTCTTCAACTGTCATTCTTCTATCTCATAATCAACCGCCACACGATCGCTCGCAGCTTCTTTTATGAAAGGCAAAACAGCCTGATGCAAAGGATGATTCTGATAGGCATTCAAGGTGTCTCTCGATAAAACCTCCACAAACAAAGAAACGTCGTAATTTCCCTCGCCAAAGAAATCAATCCCGACTTCTATCGAAATAAGCCCGTTTATTTTTCCTCTCAGATTTTCGAGTTTCTTTTTTATTTGTTTGGCATTAGACGCTTTGTCGTTCCCGTGCGCTTCTTCCTTCAATTTCCACAATACAATGTGCTTTACCATACAATCTCAATTTATACTTTTGATACACAAAAGTAGGAAAAATTACCCTTGCCGCAATAAAAAAGAAAAGGAGTAAACCTTAAAAATTTACTCCTTCATATTTTAACACTGATCCGCAATCATCCCATATCGCAAAGGCAGCTTATAAGATTTCTGTCCCCGTAAGCATTATCAACCCTTGCCACATTGATCCAGAATTTGTTTTCTTTCAGGTAATCCAGCGGAAATGCTGCTTTGGAACGAGGATAAACGTGTTTCCATTCGTCAGCGCATATTTCATATTCGGGATGAGGAGCGTTTACCAGCACATTGTCATCTTTCGGATATTCGCCTCTCTCAACCTCTTTTATTTCCTCCCATATACGGTTCATTACATCCACAAAACGATTGAGTTCGGCAAGGCTTTCGCTCTCTGTCGGCTCGATCATCAAAGTTCCGTGAACAGGGAAAGACAGAGTAGGCGCATGATAGCCGTAATCCATCAGGCGTTTTGCAATATCAGATTCGGTTATGCCCGAAGAATCTTTTACTTTTCTGCATTCCAGAATAAGCTCGTGCCCCACATAGCCCGTAGCGCCTGTATATACTATTCCGTAAGTATCCTTAAGGCAGGCAGCCAGATAGTTTGCATTCAGTATAGCTATTTTAGTGGCTCTCGTCAATCCTTCTTCTCCCATCATACGGATATAACCGTAAGTTATCGGCAGAATGCCTGCGCTTCCGTAAGGCGAGGATGCAACCGTATTCAATGAACTTCCGTCCATTTCGGGATGATGAGGAAGAAACGGTACAAGATGTTCTTTCACGCAGATAGGTCCTTCGCCCGGTCCGCCGCCGCCGTGAGGTATGGCAAACGTTTTATGCAGATTGAGGTGGCAAACGTCAGCACCTATAAAACCGGGATTGGTAAGCCCCACCTGTGCATTCATGTTAGCTCCGTCCATATAAACCTGCCCGCCTTTTTCGTGGATCAGTTTGCAGATGTCCTTCACTTCCTTTCAAATATACCGTGCGTGGAAGGATAGGTGATCATAAGCGCCGCAAGATTATCTTTATACTGATCGGCTTTCGCCTGCATATCTTCCATGCTCACGTTCCCGTGTTCGTCGCAAGCGACCGTAACCGTTTCATATCCTGCCTGAATAGCGGACGCAGGATTAGTTCCGTGGGCAGAAGCAGGTATCAGCACGATATTGCGATGCTCCTGTCCGATGCTTTTCTGATATTCGCGGATTGTCATCAAACCCGCATATTCACCTGCCGCTCCCGAGTTCGGTTGGAAACTGACAGCCGACAGACCTGTTATTTCAGCCAGAAAATCTCCGAGTTCGGTGATTATTTCGGCATATCCCTGCACCTGTGATTTAGGAGCAAAAGGATGTATGTTCTGCAAACCGCCCAACGACAAAGGCAGCATTTCGGACGCCGCATTTAGCTTCATCGTACACGATCCCAACGAAATCATGGAATGAGCAAGGGAAATGTCCTTCCGCTCAAGACGTTTGATGTATCGCATCAATTCGGTTTCGGTATGGTATATCTTAAACACATCGTGCTGCAAATATCGGCTTGTACGGAGAAATTCTTTTTTTATTACATTCTTTTCGGGCAGATCGTCGATAAGATAAACTTTCGTGTTGCCTGTCGCCAAAGAGAATACGGCAAGAAGTTCGTGAGCCTTATATTCGGTAATGGTTTCGTCAATGCTGATCCCGATTTCGCCTGTCTCGAAATAACGCAGGTTTATATCCCGCATTTCAGCAAAATCGCGGATAACCTCTTTACTTATATTTGCAGGCAGTTTTATTTTCAGCGTATCAAAATATTGTTCGTTCACCAAAGTATATCCCAATGCCTTCAATTCGTCGGCTATCAAAGCCGTAGCGGAATGTATGCGAAGGGCAATATTTTTCAAACCTTCACCACCGTGATAAACTGCATAGAATCCTGCCATTGTAGCCAGTAAAGCCTGTGCCGTACAGATATTCGACGTGGCTTTTTCACGTTTTATATGTTGTTCCCTTGTCTGGAGAGCCATTCTGTACGCAGGTTTGCCATAGGCATCTTTCGACAGCCCGATAATACGCCCCGGAACGTTCCGCTTGTATTCTTCTCTGGTAGCGAAAAATCCTGCTGACGGTCCTCCGTAAAACATCGGAATACCGAAACGCTGCGAACTTCCGAAAGCGGCATCCGCTCCCCATTCGCCGGGAGGCACAAGCAGAGTAAGAGCCATCAGATCGGTAGCGACAGCGACTTTACAATTTGCCTGATGAGCTTTCTCCGTAAATTCTTTATAGTCTTCTATACTGCCGTTTCCGTCAGGGTATTGGATTACTGCCGCAAAAAAGCTTTCGTCAAAAACAAATGTTTTATAATCTCCCGTTACGACTTCTATCCCCTGCCCTCCCGCACGCGTTTTTATCACCGCCAAAGTTTGAGGAAAGACATTATTATCGACAAACACCTTGTTTGCATTGTTCTTAACCTGATCCCGATCTCTCAACGCATGAAACATCGTAACAGCTTCAGCCCCTGCGGTCGACTCATCCAGCAAAGAACAGTTGGATAACGGCAAAGCCGTAAGTTCGCTCACCATTGTCTGAAAATTCATCAACGCCTCTAAACGTCCTTGTGATATTTCAGCCTGATAGGGAGTATAAGACGTATACCAGACAGGATTTTCAAATACGTTTCGGATAATCGGGGCAGGAGCAACCGTGTCGTACCACCCCATACCGATATAGGAAGCACAGATTCTGTTTTTTGAAGCTGTCTGTGCGATATCTTCGGCATATTCGTGTTCGCTTAATGCCTTCGGTAATCGTAGAGGCTCTTTCAGACGAATATCTTGAGGAATAATGCGATCGATAAGTTCATCGAGAGATGATACGCCTATTTTTTTCAACATTGTTTTTTCGTCGCTTCCGTTTATTCCGATATGTCTGTTTTGGAATTTTTCAGTTTCCATGGCAATTTTTTATATATTTATAAATAAGGATTATTCTTTGTTTCAAAACCTATAGTTGTCTGTGATCCGTGCCCCGGATAAACAACCGTTTCGGGCGGTAAAACCAACAGTTTCTGATGAATGCCCTCAACCAGCTGGTAATGGTCGCCTCCGGGTAAATCCGTCCTGCCTATGCTCATTTGGAAAAGCACATCCCCGACAATCATGAAGCCTTCTTTTTCATTATAAAACACGACACTGCCGGGAGAATGCCCGGGTACGTGGATAACCTTAAGCTGCTGATTGCCAAATTCAATCTCATCACCCTCTTTCAAAAATCTGGATATTGCAGGAATTTCTTTAACGGGCGAGAACCCGAACATCTGCATTTGCATAGGTAAGCCTTCAAGCAGAAATTTATCCGCTTCGTGCGCCCAAGTATCCAATCCGTACTGTTCTTTTACAAACGTGTTTCCCAGAACGTGATCGAAATGTAAATGCGTATTGAGCAACAACTTCACGTTAAGTTGATTATCCGAAATAAATGCGGACAGAGTTTCCTTTTCTTCGGGAAAGAAGCATCCGGCGTCTATGATAACGCATTCCTTGGTTTCGTCATACAGCACATAAGTATTTTCACCGACAGGATTAAATTGAAATATCTTAATCGTCATAGTTTCTGGTTTGCCCTTTAGTTTTCGCTTTTGCAGTTATATGATCTATTTCTATTTTGAAGCATGAGGTTCTGCCCCATGACTTATTCATGTATTTTTCCCCAAGCTCCTTATAATTCATAGAATATTTGTCGACAAGCAAACGCAAAGCCTTTCTTTTTTCATCGTCATTCAAATCTGATCTTGCGCTTCCAAAAACAATTACGCTTTCATACAAAGTGGTGAACTGATTTTCGATCGGTTGAGTATATCCTACGACACAAAACGAGACTTTATTATTTGCCTTTATCTGATCCAACTTCTGCCCTTCGGGAGCACAATGAAAATACAAAGAATTCGTATCCTTATCAAAGGCATAGCTTATCGGAATGCCGTAAGCGTATCCGTTTTCCAGATTTCCAAGACTCAAAAAACCGTATTCGGAATCTGTAAGCAATTCCTCAATTCTGCTTTTATCCTTCAATATCCTGTCCTGCCGCCTTATTTCTCTGAACATTTAGTGAAGATATTTATAAGAGTACGTAAACCACTTTTTTAGTTTTAAAGAATTCTTCCGCAAAAAAGTTTGACAAATCGTCAGTTTCGGATGTTTTTCGAAACGGACTGATTTCTGATTCCAACTCTCCGCCTTTTAAGCAAATAAGCCCGTTAGGAAGCGAATTTTTCTGTTCTTTAGAAATATTCTTTCTCACGATTTTAATAAGATCGCCCAATGGCATAACCGCACGGCTGACGACAAAATCGTATTTTCCTTTTTCTTCCTCCGCGCGACAATGCTTCAGCTCGACATTTTTCAGTCCGATCGCATTTGCCACTTCCGAAGCGACTTTTATCTTTTTGCCGATACTGTCTATCAACATAAAATGCGAGTCGGGGAACAGAATTGCCAGAGGAATTCCCGGGAAACCGCCGCCTGTTCCGACATCAAGAATATTGCTGCCTTTCGTAAAATTGATAATCTTCGCTATTCCGAGAGAATGCAGGACATGATGAACATACAGGTTCTGAATGTCTTTACGGGATATAACGTTTATTTTTGAATTCCAGTCCACATACAAGTCATAGAGTGCGGCAAACTGTTCTTTCTGTTTTTCAGAAAGTTGAGGGAAATATTTTAATATAACATCCATCCTATTCATTTTTGTACAAAACGGAGATCGGAGAGCCCTCTTTCAGTATGGATTTTATTTCTTCAAACGGGAGGAATATGTTGATTTCTTCTAACTGAAGAACCGAATATTCGCCTCTGTTGAAAATATAAGTCACTCCTTTTCCGTCCACAAGAAAATTATTATTGGGAGCAATTTCTTCTATACCGAAGTAGCCCAGATCTTCCAGATCCTGAATATTACCGACTTTGTTTTTCTTCAACAGTTTATCGATAAAAGCAGCATTCAGCACTTTTTCATAACCCGAAGCGAACAAATCTTCTTCTTTCAGTATCTTGGCTGTTTTAAGATCCATCACATAGTTGGCATATTGCTTGAAAGAGGTATTTCCGCCCTTATTATTATTCTGGACAACCTGAAAAGACATTATATCCGCCCGATTATATTTTATGTCGTTATACAGATTTTCATAATAAGAGAAATAGCTATCGCTGTTTTCCATATCATAAGCGTTACGCCTTTCTTTATAAAAGACTTCGACGTCTTCCTTATAGTTTGCGACATAAATATTCTTGTATTTTTCCAATGCGTCTTTCACTTCCATGCCCTTATAAGATTCGTTGAAAAAGCTTGTCAGGAAAACATTTTTTATCTCTGACAAAATATTGGAATCGCCGTAAGAAACAGGATAAATGTAATTGATACGCAGATTGCAGGACGGAAGCGTCGAATCATTGTTTATATGATAAACATTAACCATACTTATAGTCTCAAAATCGACAGTATTATCCGATATAACAACCTTCTTATGACAGGAAAGCATTAGGGAAGTCAAAACCATTGTGAACACTACACCGCACAAAACTAAAATAGTCCTCATAGATGAATTTATTTTTTGTTTCATGCAAATATACCAACTAAAATCCAAATCACCTCCCAACTTATTTTAATCTATTTATAATAACTTAAATTTATATATTTGTAGTTCCTAAAAACAATCAAACAGTCAGTATTATATATGAAAACCAATATTCATTTACCCTTTATTCTTTTTATCTGCCTGACGACGGCATTCGTTTCATGTAAAAAACAACCGCAATTTACGATTACAGGTATCGTCGAAAACGCAGGCGGAGATACGCTGTACCTCGAGAAACGAGGCTTTGAAAACATCGCTGTGGTCGATTCCACGATAATTGACGAAAAAGGGAATTTCAGCATTAAAGGAGAGAGACCGCAAACGCCCGACCTTTATTTGTTGCGATTAGGCAATCAAAGTATTAATCTTTCGGTCGACTCTACCGAAACCATATCAATAAAAACAACAAAAAAAGAATTCTCTGCCAATTACACAGTAGAAGGATCGTCAGGCAGCGAAATGATGAAAGACGTAGTTCTGTTGAAAAGCCGGTTGGAAAACAACATTAAAGACTTGAACAATCAGAAATACACCGATGATGAATATCTGGAAAAAGTGCAGACATATTTGTCAACTTACAAAGACTCGGTAAAAAGGATAATGATAAAAGACCTGAAAAGTCCTGCCGCATATTTTGCCCTGTTTCAGAAAATAAATGACGTGCTGATCTTCGATCCGTACGACAAGAACGACTCTAAAATGTATTCGGCGGTAGCGACTTCGTGGGACTTCTATTACAAAGACAGTCCGCGAGCCAAACATTTACGGGAGTTCACGCTTAATTCGATAAAACAAAGATCCAGCGCTCAGCAGACGGGGCAAATTATAGAACAAGCTCTGCAAGCAAACGAGTCGGAATATTATAATATTAAGTTGCCCGACAGAAACAACAAAACGGTTGCCTTGTCATCACTCAAAGGGAAAGTGGTATTGCTGAATTTTACGGTTTACCAAACCGAATATTCGCCTGCCTACAACATCATTCTTAATAATGTATATAACAAATTCAAGAACGATATGGAGATATATCAGGTTTCGTTCGACTCCAATCTGCATTTTTGGCAGAATGCAGCAGCAAACCTTCCTTGGATAACGGTCAGAGACAATAACTCGGTCAGGTCGAACCTGATCTATAAATTTAATATTCAGGAGTTTCCGACAACATTTATCGTAAACCGACAGGGAGAGCTTATAAAAAGACTCAGCCTCGAGGACGATATTGCGGAAGAAGTAAGGAAGGCTTTATAATTAACTTAGAAAACTTGCTTTTGTAAAAAACAAGCTTTATATTTGTAGAAACAATATAAGAAAAGGAAAAGGAGTTCTGGTCCGAAATAGACAAGGATTCTTTTTCTTTTTGTACTTTATTAATGACGATTTTTAAAAATTAAAATTAACAATTATGGCTACTACTTACATGACAGAAGAAGGGTACAGAAAGTTAAAAGAAGAAATTAACACGCTCGAAACTGTAAACAGACCAGCTATATCAAAACAAATAGCAGAAGCAAGAGATAAAGGCGATTTGTCGGAAAATGCGGAATACGATGCAGCAAAAGAAGCTCAGGGAATACTCGAAGCAAAAATTGCGACGCTTAAAAATATGCTGGCTAATGCGCGCCTGATCGACGAAAATTCAATCGGCACGGAGCAGGTTCAGATTCTGAATAAAGTAACCATCCGCAACACGAAAAACAATCAGAAAATGACCTATATGCTTGTCGCCGAAAACGAAGCAAACCTCAAAGAAGGCAAGATTGCGGTTAACACTCCAATAGCACAAGGACTTATGGGTAAAAAGAAAGGCGAAATTGCCGAAATAAAAGTGCCGTCGGGCATGATGACATTCGAGATTGTCGAAATATCCATTTAAGGAACAGAATATGGCAACAGTCTTCAGCAGAATCATAAAAGGGGAAATTCCTTCATGCAAAGTTTATGAAGACGAGAAATTCTATGCTTTTCTGGACATAAACCCTATGTCCAAAGGTCATACTTTGCTGATTCCGAAAACGGAAACAGACTATATTTACGATTTGGACGACAATACAATAAGCGAAATGTTTGTCGTGTCGAAAAAAATAGCCAAAGCAATAAAAAAAGTAATTCCGTGCAAAAGAGTGGGTATAATGGTACTCGGAATGGAAGTCCCGCATGCCCATATCCATCTGATCCCTATCAATAAAGAGTCGGACATGAATCTTTCAAACAAAAGGATTCAGATAGCACAGGAAGAACTTAAAAACATTGCCGAAGAAATAAAATCCAATCTACCCGAGACGCTCTGAATCTCGGGCTTCCATCCCTCTGTCCTTTTCCCAAAAACACGTTTATATGCTTAGAATCGGGCTACTGTCAGACACACATAACTTCTGGGACGAAAAATTCAGACAACATTTCGACGATTGTGACGAAGTATGGCATGCAGGCGATATCGGCTCCATCGATCTTGCCTTGAAATTTGAAGCATTCAAACCTTTCAAAGCCGTATACGGGAATATCGACGATGCAAAAGTAAGGACAGCCTATCCCGAATTTTTAAGATTCACGTCAGAAAACGTAGATGTTCTGATGACTCATATAGGAGGTTATCCGGGAAAATATTCGCCCAAAGTGAACGGAATCATGAAAATAAACCCGCCGAAACTGTTTATCTGCGGACATTCTCATATTCTGAAAGTAATATATGACAAAAAACACAACTGCTTGGACATGAATCCGGGAGCCGCGGGAAAATACGGCTTTCACAGTGTACGCACCCTTCTGAAATTTACATTGGACAAGGGAGATATAAAAGATTTGGAAGTAATTGAACTATCAGACAGATAAAATTATGGTACGACAAACAGAATTTACTTTGAAGGCAAGATCAAGGGGATTTCACATCATAACCGACGAAATCGAAGCCAACTTGCCAAAATTACCCGAAAACGGATTACTCAATTTATTTATCCGGCACACATCCGCTGCCTTGTCGATCAATGAAAACTTCGATCCTGAGGTAAGAACGGATTTGAACAGTATTTACAACAATCTGATAAAAGAACGGCAACCTTACTACGAGCATACGCTGGAAGGAGAGGATGATATGCCTGCTCATGCAAAATCGGTTCTTACAGGAGTAAGCGTCAACATTCCGATCGTGAACGGGAAACTAGCTTTAGGAACATGGCAGGGAATATATCTGTGTGAATTCCGAAATTCGGGAGGAAACCGAAAAATAATCGCTACTGTAATTTCCTGATTTTAAGTAGGCAACCTATATAAATAAGAAAAGGTTGTCATCACGACAACCAATCTCCATTGTTAACCTTAAATCTAATACCATGAAAAACACAGTACAAATATAATGTATTTTATGTTATAAAACATAGTTTATCGGCATAAAATTTACTATTTTGACTTTATTTAACATTATCGGTATTGGGAAGCTCTTTTTGAGACTTAATCCCTAATTCTTTTAACATTTCAGCCTGACGGATAAGGTTGCCGCTTCCGTCTTTCAATTGAGAAAATGCCTTGTCGTAGCTCTTTTGAGTTCGTTCAATATTCCTGCCGATATCCTGCAACGATTCGACAAAACCCACAAATTTGTCATAAAGGGCAGCGCCTCGTTTGGCAATCTCCTGTGCGTTCTTGCTTTGATACTCCCTTTTCCAGAGGTCGGCAACCACTTTCAACGAAGCTATCAGGTTGGTAGGGCTTATGAGCAGCACTCTTTTTTTATAAGCATAATCCCAAATAGACGAATCGAGCTGCATAGCAAGTATGTAAGCAGGTTCGTTAGGAATAAACATCATTACAAAATCGAGCGACTCAATATAATCCTGATACGATTTCCTGCTCAATTCATCTATATGTTGTTTTACGGACAGTAAATGTTCTCTTTCGGCAACAGCTTTTGCCTCATCGGTTTCAGCTTCCACATATTTCACGTAACCGTTCAGCGAAACTTTGGAGTCGATGATGATTTTTCTTCCGCCCGGGTATTCGATTACTATATCGGGCTGCATCCTGTTGCCGTCTTCACTCAGCAATGCTTTGCCATACTCATCTCTCAGCGTTTCCTGAGTATAGTATTCCTCGCCTTTTTTCAAACCCGATTTTTCGAGGATCGATTCCAGTATCATTTCCCCCCAGTTTCCCTGTATTTTATTATTGCCTTTCAGAGCCTTAGTCAGATTATTCGCATCCTCGCTTATCTGGTTGTTGAGAGCCACAAGTTCGCGGATACGTTCTTCGAGCGAAAATCGCTGTTTCGATTCCTTGTCGTAAGTTTCCTCAACCTTGCTTTTAAACTCTACGAGTCTTTCGTTCAAAGGTTTTAATATAGACTCGATGTTTTCCTTATTCATAGCGGTAAAACGAAACGACTTTTCTTCCAGAATCTGATTGGCAAGCAGTTGAAAATCCTTATTCATCTGCTCTCTCATTCCCGACAGTTCTTCTGTTTTCAGTTTCAACAATTCTTCTTTGGAAATCAGGGCTGCTTTTAAATCCGCTATCTGCCTTACGTCATCCAGCTGGCTGCTTAACAAAGAGTCTTTTTCGCTTTTCAGCAGATCGTTTTCCTTTTTCAAGTCAGCAATTCTTTGCTTGCTGTTTTTCTGCAAAAACAGAATAACAACGACAGCCAATAACAATATAATGAGGACATACAGAATTTCAGTCATATTTTCTCCGATATAATTTATACAAAGTTATCAAAATACTAATTATTTATTTTTGTAATTTGCATAATTAAAATGAAAAAGCAAAGGATATGCAAAAAATACCCAACGTAAAACATTATCAATTTAAAGATACTTCTTTCGCCAACCTGATGACTAAGCGTATCTACAATGTTTTACTGATTGCCACGAAATACGATTTGTTTATACTGGAAGACGACGGACGCGTAGAAGAACAGATATTCAACGAATATACATCGCTCAACCTGCGGCATCCGCCAAGATTTACGCAGGTAACGACAGAAGAGGAAGCTATAACGGAACTCGAAGAAAACCACTACGAGCTGATCATATACATGCCGAATATGGATGACGATGACATTTTCGGCGTTGCACGGGATCTGAAAAAGCTATATCAGGATATTCCTCTCGTTATACTCACTCCTTTCTCCAAAGAAGTGTCAAAACGCCTCTCTACCGAAGATGTTTCTTTTGCCGATTACGTATTCAGCTGGTTAGGCAATTCCGATCTTCTGCTGGCGATAATAAAGCTTCTGGAAGACTCGATGAACGTCGAGCATGATACCGAAACGGTAGGAGTGGAAATAATCCTGCTGGTGGAAGATTCCATTCGGTTCTACTCAACGGCACTGCCCATCATATACAAGATAATTCTCAAAGAATCTAAAGAATTTGCCAAAGAAGCGCTCAACGAACATCAGCGAATGCTCAGGATGAGGGGGCGTCCGAAAATAATGCTTGCCAGAACCTACGAAGAAGCAACGGAGGTATATGAAAAGTACAGCGATAACATACTCGGCGTAATAACCGACATGAGTTATATGCACAACGGCGTGAAAGACAGCCTTGCAGGATATGAATTAGCCAAGTGGCTGAAAAAACAGGACAAATACCTGCCTATTATACTGAACTCGTCCGAGACTTCGAACAGAAAATATATCGACGAAGTAAACGGACGTTTCATCGACAAAAACTCCAAAACCTATCCTCTCGACCTGAAACGTGAAATAATGAGCCAATTCGGGTTCGGGGACTTCGTAATAACCAATCCCGAAACAAATGAAGAGCTCTACCGAATAAAAACGCTGAAAGAGCTCCAGAAATGCATTAAAATCATTCCTGCCGACATTCTGAAATACCACATGTCGAACAATCATATTTCCCGTTTTCTCTATTCAAGAGCAATGTTTCCGATTGCGGAAACATTGAGAAGGATCGACATAAACGACATCGACGTCGAAACCGCCCGACAGATTGTGTCGGATTCGATTGTCGAATACCGCAGAATGAAAAATTCGGGAATAATCGCGATTTTCGATAAAGACAGGTTCGACGAATTTTCCAATTTCGCGCGTATCGGCGAAGGTTCGCTTGGAGGAAAGGGAAGAGGTCTGGCTTTTATGGGTAACATGGTGAAAACGCGAATCGAACTTAACGATTCACCGAATTTCCCCGTTATAGTTCCGAAAACCGTGGTTCTCTGTACCGATCTGTTCGATCAGTTTATGGAAGACAATGATCTCTATACCGTCGCCCTATCGGACAAGACAGATGAGGAAATTCTCGGTTGTTTCCTGCAAGCGCAACTTCCCGACAGCCTCAAAGAAGATGCCGTCGCTTTTCTCGAAGCCGTTAAGAATCCAATAGCAGTAAGATCTTCCAGCCTTTTGGAAGACTCTTATTATCAGCCTTTCGCGGGAGTATATTCAACTTATATGATTCCCTACCTTGAAGATACGGAGGAGATGCTCCGCATACTCAGCAAAGCGATAAAAGCAGTCTATGCTTCGGTATTCTATGCCGATAGTAAAACGTATATGACCGCAACACAGAACCTTATCGATCAGGAGAAAATGGCGATCGTTTTACAGGAAGTGGCAGGAAGCCGATACGACGATCATTTCTATCCAACCATTTCAGGCGTTGCCCGGTCGCTTAATTTCTATCCGATAGGCGATGAAAAAACCGAAGAAGGAATAGCCAACATAGCCTTAGGGCTTGGAAAATATATAGTGGATGGCGGAACTACCTTAAGGTTTTCGCCCTATCATCCGCATAACATACTGCAACTAAGCTCAGTAGAAATGGCGTCAAAAGACACTCAACGGAAATTCTACGCCTTGGATATGAAAGGAACGGACGAAAGGTTTTCCATAAATGATGCCTTCAATCTGCTGGAACTCGACATAAAAGATGCCGAGAACGACGATTCTATCCGTTTCATCTCCTCGACATACAACGCAAACGATCAGGAGATAGTGGAGGGTTATTATCCCAACGGAAGAAAAATAATTTCATTCGCCAACATATTACAGCACGACTTATTTCCATTGGCTAAAACGTTGCAAAAGATACTCCGCGTAAGCGAGGAAGAAATGGGCAGAGCTATTGAGATAGAATTTGCCGTTAACATTAAAAACAAAAAGGAAGCAACCTTTTATTTACTTCAAATACGCCCCATAGTTCAAAACAGAGAGGTTGTGGACGAGGATTTGTCGTTAACCGATCCCAAAGACACAATACTCCTGTCTGTAAACGCTTTAGGAAACGGAATGATAGACGATGTACAAGACATAGTATATGTAAAAACCAAAGACTTTAAGGCTTCGAACAACCCTAAAATCGCTCAAGAAATTGAAGAGATAAACAAAAGGCTGACCGAGGAAAACAAAGGTTACGTTCTCGTCGGTCCCGGAAGATGGGGAAGCAGCGATCCGTGGCTTGGAATACCCGTGAAATGGGCATATATCAGCAATGCGCGGTTGCTTGTGGAATCTTCACTCGATAATTACAGGATTGATCCGAGTCAGGGGACACACTTTTTTCAGAATCTCACCTCTTTCGGAGTAGGCTATTTTACGATAAATCCGTTTCTGAAAAATGACGGAGCTTTTGACATTTCATTTCTTGATAAACAGCCTGCTGTTTTCGAAACAGAATATTTGAGGCATATAAGATTCGATTTACCTCTGATTATAAAGATAAACGGAAAAAAAAGAATCGGCGTAGTGTTAAAACCTGATACAAAGTAAAAAAGTCAGTGCATCATTTTATAGAGGAGTTCTTTCAGAAGTTCTCCGTCGGGAGTAGAAACATTGTCCACGCCTTTGCCTTTAGCATCGTAAGTCCGCAGCAGGGAGATAATTTCCATTACTTTAACGGCTTTATAGTTTTTAAGAGCAGTAACATAATCTCTTGCCTGAAAAGCGTTTCTGAAACCTAAAGCGCGGGCAATGCCGTTTTCCGTCTTATCTTTTTCCCAATAGCAGATCATAAGGTTACTGAAAAAATTGAACAGAACCGAAAGCGTAAGTATCAGCGGGTTATTCTTAGGGTTTTTCTCAAAGTAATCTGCAATCTGATTAGCTTTGAATACGTTTTTCTCTACAATAGCTTTCAGTAGTTCAAACGTGTTGAAGTCTTTGCTTATCCCTATATTCCGCTCGATCAGTTCCGCCGTGATCCGCTTCTCATTCACAGGTAAGGACATCGTCAGTTTGTCCATTTCGTTCACTAACTTGCTCAAGTCGTTCCCCAAGAAGTCGGTAAGCATCTGGGCGGACTTCTGATCTATACCCAAACTTTTTGTAGCAAAATAAGAACTGACGAAAGAAGGTATTTTATATTCGGGAATCTTTTTCGACTCAAACACAACGCCCTTCTTGTCTATCTCGGCATACAGTTTTTTTCGCTTATCGAGATTTCCGTTCTTATAGTTTATGACAAGAACGGTGCTCGACAAAGGATTCTTCATGTAAATATCGAGTTCCTCTATCTTCTTGAGGCTTTGCGCCTCCTTTATCACGATCAACTGATACTCCGACATCATCGGAAAACCTCTGGAAAGTGAAATAACCGAAGAAACATCCGCTTCAATACCGTACAGAATGTGTTGGTTAAAGTCTTTCTCTTCTTCAGGAACCACTTTCTCCATCAACAGATCAGTCAACTCGTCTATATAATAAGATTCTTCTCCCATAAAAAGATAAACGGGGCTGAATTTTCGGGACAGGATGTCTGACTTTATCTGCTCAAAGGTCATTGTCGGGGTTCAATTTAAAAACGAAGGTGCTTAACCGTTGTTCCGTTATTTATCAATGTAGTGAGCGCTTTTATACCAATCATTACGTGTTCATTCACAAAATTCGTTGTGACAATCTTATCGCTTTCTTCCGTTTTCACTCCGTCGGATATCATCGGCTGATCCGAAACCAGAAGCAAAGCTCCCGTCGGTATCTGATTGGCAAACCCGCAGGTGAACAACGTGGCAGTTTCCATATCGACAGCCATTGCCCTTATACTGCGAAGATATTCTTTAAAGTTGTCGTCATGTTCCCACACGCGGCGGTTTGTCGTATAAACGGTTCCTGTCCAATAGTCACGGTTAAAGTCACGAATGTTGGAAGAAAGCGATCTTAACAGGCTGAAAGCAGGCAAAGACGGCACTTCGGGCGGAAAATAATCGTTTGAGGTTCCTTCTCCGCGAATGGCGGCAATAGGAAGAATGTAATCCCCTACCTGATTGTTTTTCTTAATGCCTCCGCATTTCCCCAAAAACAGCACGGCTTTGGGCTGTATCGCACTTAGCAGATCCATTATCGTAGCAGCATTCGCACTGCCCATTCCGAAATTTATGATCGTGATCCCGTTCGCGGAAGCATTGGGCATATTTCCGTCCAATCCGAGAATAGGCACATTGAAATGTTCTGCAAAAATTTCTACGTATTTACTGAAATTCGTCAACAATATATGTTGTGTAAACTGATCCAACGGACGTTTTGTATAACGCGGCAACCAATTTTCGACTATTTCTTCTTTTGTTTTCATATCTTTACCTTATTATTATGCTTAAACTAAAAAGCACGCTTACATACTAAGAATACGCAAAGATACGAAAAATGCATGTAAGTTGCTGTCATGTAAATATGTTCGACTTAAATTTACCCGAATACGACATAAAATTAAAGAAATCAGACAACACCATCCTTGTTTGGGACGAACTGCGACGAAAATATGTTGTGCTCACTCCCGAAGAATGGGTAAGGCAACATTTCGTGAACTTCCTGATTACAGAACGTAAATATCCGAAATCACTAATCACAAACGAAAAACAGGTAATCTTAAACGGACAGAAAAAAAGATGCGACACCATTGTTTACAACAACCTGTTAATGCCTCTTGTCATTATAGAATATAAATCGCCAACCATCCCCATCACCCAAATGGTTTTCGATCAGATAGCCAGATACAATATCGTCTTAAAGGTAGATTATCTGATAGTTTCGAACGGATTGAGCCATTATTGCTGTAAAATGGACTATTCCCTACAGACTTATACTTACCTCAGCGATATTCCTTTCTACACGGAGTTATAAAAAAAAGCAACCATCTTCCGACAGTTGCTTTCCTTTTATTTTTTATCCGCCAATTAATTGCCGCCGTTCTGATCAGGAGCAGGCAATTGTATCGGAGCTGTCGTATTCACATCAGGAGTTGTCGTTGCAGACGGAATAGAAACCGGTGCCTGAATTGTAGTTTCAGGAGCAGTATGTTTCTTGTTTTTCACAAAAACCGCACTGCAAAGGCTTAATACCACCACTACCCCGGCAAGAGCCCATGTAGCTTTTTCTATGAAATCGGTAGTTTTTCTCACACCCATAATCTGATTCGATGAAGAAAAGCCCGAAGCCAAACCCCCACCTTTAGATTTTTGCACCAACACAACCAATATCAATGCTATAGAAGCCAATACAATTAATACAATAATAAGCGCGTACATTTTATTTCTTATGTTTTTTATTGATAATCAATTTCTCCAAAAATGAAATTTGGCTTGCAAAGTAAATATTTTTTTCCGGATAATTCAAACTTAATCGCTTAATTATTTCACAAGCCCGTTCATATTTTTGTTGTTTAATATATATGTTTGCCAAAGTCTCGGTAAAAAACAAATCATCGTCCTGAAGTTCTTTATCAAGTTCCTCCTCGCTTTTATTCGGTACGGCGGTAAAATTTTTACTCCGGTCAAGATCGAACTTGATATTTTCATTATCCGAAGCATTGCTGATGAAATCATCAATAATGCTTTGATGTTTCATTCCGCCTGTACTTACCTCACCGTTTATTTTCTGGTTGTCTCCCCCCATTGATTTCAAATACGAAAAATAATCATAAGCTACGGCACTTGCTTTTATTCGCGTTTGCTCTATCTGCCTGTCGATTGTCTCATCGTCTACGGTTTCGAAAAAAGCATTCAGCAGTATATCGGTACGGCTTTTGCCTATTTCTTTTTTCTTTCCTGTCTCTTCAAAGAATTTCTTATACTCGTTGCTCAATATATAATAAAATAAAGCCTGACGATCTACTACAAATATAGATAATCTTTGCAATTCGGGACGAAACATTTTATCCTCTGCAAGATACAAACATTTTAAGTAAATAAAAATGCCTGCCTGAAAAAACGGATACCGGTCGATAATCTTCCTTATCTCAAAACGTTTTGATATATCGGGAAGTTCATCCTTATCAATGTAATTTTTAAAATCCTGCAAGTCCATTTTTACCAGTTAGACATTGTTGCATTAAAAATCTGATCGGCAATATCTTTACTCAATTCTTCAACCAACTGGTCGCGGACTTCGTCCAAACTTCTGCTGCTGGAGAAGTCTCTGTATGCCGTAATGGTTTCCTCTTTGTCCTCGGCTGGATTTTTATTGTTTCGGTAACGTATTCTGACAGCCATTGTCAAACGGGTTTCGGATGCCAACGCATCTTCCTTAACAGCCTGAGGAGTCAGATCAAACCTTATGATCTCTCCTTCCAGCTCCAAGTCAGGATTATTGTCTGTAAAACTCAACTTGGTATTTCGGGTAAAATGATCCCTGACAATTTCTGTAAACGTCTGAGCCACCAAAGGATAAACAGTAGCCGCCTGATTTTGAAAATCTTTTATATCAATGGTTTTCACCAAATTATAGTCTATTGATGCTCCGTTAAACTGATACGAAACCTTACAGGATATCAAAGCTATTGTAACGATCAGAAATGCTACAAATTTTCTCATAGATTGTCGAGGTTATATTCTTTAATTTTCCGGTACAGAGTCCTTTCAGATATTTTGAGATCCTGTGCCGCATTTTTTCTTTTCCCGTTGTGGCGTTCAAGAGCTTTTCGGATCATCTCTTTTTCAACATCCTCCAGCGACAACGCTTCCTCTTCGTATTCGGGAGTCTCTGCATCCTGTACGGCAGGATTGGAAGGAATGTTTATCGAAGGTTCTTCATTATACTTGACAGGAAGATCGGGTTGCGATACGATGATAGGTTTAACAGGGCTATTCGCCTGCTGTTCCGTCATCGGAAGATTACCTGAGACAATGCCCTGCACAACCTGCTTCAAGTCATTCATATCCTTACGCATATCGAACAATACCTTATACAGGATTTCCCGTTCACTGTTAAAAAACTGATCTTTATTATCAGCGTGAGAAACAGGAATCAGTCCGACTTCATTATCAGGCAGATAATTCTTTAGGATTTCAGGCGTAATTTCGCGGGATTGTTCGATTATGGATATCTGATCCGTAATATTTTTAAGTTGCCGTATATTACCGGGCCAGCGATAGTTTTTCAGCACCTGCTTGGCTTCCTCGGTAAGTGTTATCGGCGGCATCTGATATTTTTCGGCACAGTCACTCGCAAATTTGCGGAACAATAGAGGAATATCATCCTTTCTTTCTCTGAGTGACGGAATCTTGATCGGAACAGTATTGAGCCTGTAATATAAATCTTCCCTGAAACGCCCTTTATTTACAGCCGAAATCATATCGAGATTGGTAGCTGCAACGACTCTTACGTCCGTTTTCTCAACTTTCGAAGAACCTACTTTTATAAATTCTCCCGTCTCCAGCACACGCAACAATCGGGCTTGGGTAGACAATGGCAATTCTCCGACTTCGTCCAGAAACAAAGTCCCTTTATCGGCAACCTCGAAATATCCTTTTCTTTCGCCCGTAGCTCCCGTGAACGATCCTTTTTCATGTCCGAAAAGTTCCGAATCTATCGTTCCTTCGGGGATCGAACCGCAATTGACGGCAATATAAGCGCCGTGTTTGCGGTGACTGAATTGATGAATGATCTGGGGAAAAGTTTCTTTTCCGACACCACTCTCCCCCGTAACAAGAACGGACATATCGGTAGGAGCCACCTGAAGGGCAATATCTATTGCTCTGTCAAGAGCAGGGCTTGTACCTATTATACTGAAACGTTGTTTTATTTGTTGAACGTCGGGTTTTGCCATATAAAGAATTGATTTGTCAGCGATACTGACAAAATTACATTTTTATTTTTACAATAATTTATTGATCGGAAAGATTTACGTTTTCTTACGGATTGTAACGAAACTCAATCCGCAGGTTTTGCCAACGCATAGGTTGATTTTTTCAGAAATTCCCCGAATTCTTTCAAATCGGAATACGCCTTTTGCCGTTCAGGCATTATGTGGGTTCGCCAAAACGTATATGTATCGTTTTGCCTCGCTTATTATAAACCTCATGCCCCAAACGCAATGAGCGAAGCTTCCAGCTGATCAGATCGAGGAAATTAAAAAACCACGAGTTTTTGCCGCTGAAATACATCGGGATCACAGGCATTTTTGCTTTCTTTATCAGCTTTATGACAGTAGGTTGCCATTCCCTGTCCTCAACTTCAAGCCTGAATTTTCTTATCTTTGTCTTTGACACGGCTCCCGCAGGAAAGAAGCCCAACGGATGTTTTCCTCTAAGATGTTTTATGCACTCTTTTACGCCTTCCAAGCTTGACACTTCAGCCAGTTTTCCGCTATTGTAAGGATTGACTGTTATGAAATTGCCAGCCATTGTATCGATCATTCCCAGAATAAAATTCACCATCATTTTATAGTCGGGTCTGACTTCCCCGACAGTTCCGATAGCCGCTATCCCGTCAATATGCCCGTAAGCATGGTTTGAAACGGTAATGAATGCCTGATCCTTAAACCTGTCTAAAACCTCTATATTTTCAACGACAATATTGACGCCTACGTCATCAAGCAAATGCCTGCAAAACTCAACGCCTTCGTATTGTTTGGACGCATCGTAAACTTTATTAACCTGATCCATCCCTGTTATTTTCATGGCAAAATTAATAAGGGAATCACCGAACCTGCCTCTGAAAATCGGGTTTATCTTACGTACATCTTCTTTGCTGATTAACTTTTCCTTCATTTAAAAGAGTTAGTCGTTTTATATACATTCAACCGCAAAAATAATAAATATTCAGTAAGTATAAACAAGAACGCCAATCTTGCAGGATCGGCGTTCAATAAACAACTATGCAGTAAGTTTATTTTGTCATTGTTTTTATTATATCTATAACCTCTTTGCCAGCCTTCTCCGCTTCGTCCATCGTGGAAGCTTCGGAGTAGATTCTTATAATAGGCTCGGTATTCGATTTTCTGAGATGCACCCATTTATCGGGAAAATCAATTTTCACGCCGTCGATATCTGTGACATCGTATGATGAGAATTTCTCTTTTACCGCTTTCAGTATAGCATCGACATCTATTTCGGGTGTCAATTCTATTTTCTGTTTGGCTATATAATATTGCGGATAGGTAGCGCGCAATTCGCTCACTGTCTTTTTCTCTTTTGCCAGATGCGTCAAGAACAATGCAATTCCTACTAAAGCATCGCGTCCGTAGTGGCTGGCAGGATAGATAACTCCGCCATTGCCTTCGCCGCCGATAACCGCATTCTTTTCTTTCATTTTGGTAGTAACATTCACTTCTCCGACAGCAGACGCATAATATTCACAACCGTATTTACGGGTGACATCCCTCAGAGCCCTGCTTGAACTCAGGTTCGATACGGTTGTTCCCGGAGTATGCCTCAGAATATAGTCCGCAACGGAAACCAACGTATATTCCTCACCGAACATATCGCCATTCTCGCAAATAATAGCAAGACGATCGACATCAGGATCGACAACAAAGCCCACATCAGCCTTACCCGTTTTCATAAGATCGGAAATCTGAGTAAGGTTTTCGGGAATTGGTTCGGGATTATGAGGAAAATGTCCGTCAGGAGTACAATTCAACTCTATTATATTTTCAACGCCTAAAGCTTTCAGCAGTTTTGGGATAATAATACCGCCTACGGAGTTCACACAATCCACCGCAACTCTGAATTTCGCGGCTTTAATTGCGTTTACATCCACCAGCTTAAGATCGAGAACGGACTGAATGTGTTTGTCCGTATAATCTTTTACAGACTCTTTGCCGAGCTGATCGACACCGGTATAAGTAAAATCTTCCGATTCGGCGATACTCAATACTCTGGCACCTTCTTCGGCATTCAGAAATTCGCCTTTTTCATTCAGAAGTTTCAGCGCGTTCCACTGTTTAGGATTATGGCTTGCCGTCAGGATAATACCGCCGTTAGCGCCCTCCATCGCCACGGCAAGTTCGGTCGTTGGAGTCGTAGCCAATCCTATATTTACGACATCAAAACCCATTCCCATAAGCGTGCCGACAACAAGTTTTTCCATCATCGATCCCGATATGCGGGCATCGCGTCCGACTACGATTTTACTGCCTTTTATCTTAGTGGTTTCTTTGATGAAAGTAGCATATGCGGAGGCAAATTTAACAGTATCCAAAGGGTTGAGCCCCTCTCCTACCTTTCCACCAATCGTACCTCTGATTCCTGATATTGATTTTACTAAAGCCATATATATTATTACATTTTATTAATCTTCTTCTCCGGGGCGGAAGGTGTATCTGACATAATCAATGTAGACAGGTTGAAACGTAGATTGCTGAAACCCTGATCCGCAACTAAAAGGAACAATAAGCTTCACAATCGCATCTTCTCCTACATAATCCTTTATAGGGGCAACCATCCCGATTGATTTAAACAGATAGTTGGACAATCCGTCAGTCGTTGACGAACTTGTATATGTATAAGAATTTCCTATCGTAAAGTCAATATAATCATTGTCACTGATATTTGTCATGGTAGTGTCTTCGCCGATCACCTGCGCATCTCTGTATCTGACAAAAACCATTGTTTTCTCTTTCGCACTGGGTCTGTTCCCGTTTCCCGAATCGACAACATTAAAATAAACTCCTGTTCTTGGATCAATATAAAATTCGTTTTCGGCAAAAACTCCGTTTTCAGGATATCTGTCCAGAACTTTTATATTTTTTTCATTAATCAGTCTCTTGATCGCTTTTCTTTCTTTTTTAAGTTTATCAGCGTATGTTTCCGATTTACTGCACGAAAAGAATACAGGAATACAGGTAATCACTAATAATATTGCAATAAGTTTCTTCATTAATTGTCGTTGTTTTTATTAAAAAATTCACTGTATTTCGGCAGAGCCTCTTCAAAAATCTTTACGGCGTCTTCCAATGATCCGAAAAACTCTCCGCCCGATGCGTTAAGATGTCCTCCTCCTCCGAAATTATCGGAAGAAAACGTGTTCGTCGGGAATTTTCCCTGCGAACGGAAAGAGATCTTAACCATATTCTCATCCTCCCTCATAAAGGCGGCAAACTCTATTCCTTTTATGCTTAACGGAAGATTGGCAAATCCTTCGGTATCGCCTTTTTTCGCATTAAACCGCTTTTGTTCTTCAACAGTCAGCCAAATAAGGGCTGTATTGTATTCGGGATAGATTTTCATTTTTTCGTACAAAACGTATCCCAACATTCTGAAACGATCGACCGAATAACTGTGATATACGTTTGAATATATCTGATCCTTATCTATGCCTTTCGATAAAAGTTCTCCGATGATGTAATATATTTCCTTACTGTTTGAATTGTAAGTGAATCCGCCCGTGTCCGTCATCATTCCCGTGTAGATTGCTTCCGCCGCTTGTTTACTGATCTGATCAAAATCGCCCATCCGACAGATTAACCTGAATATCAATTCACTTGTAGAAGATATCTGCGGATAAGAGATTGTTACGTCACAAAAATCGGAAGGATCGGGGTGGTGATCTATCAAAACTTTCTTAGCACTCGAGGCAAAAATTACATCCGCCATTTCATGCACCCTTTTGGGAATATTAAAATCGAGACAAAAGAGAATTTCCGCTTCCAGAATCAGCTTTTTGGCATAATCGGAATATTTCTCATAATCTAAAATGTCTTTAGCCCCTTTTATCCATTTGAGAAATTCAGGAAAAGCATTCGGCACAATCACGGTAACTTCATTACCCGAATCGTACAGATAATGAAACAAACCCAAAGACGAGCCGATAGCATCGCCGTCGGGAGAGACATGCGTCACTATGACAATCTTTGAATACTCATCAAGCAGTTTCTCTACCTGATTTATTTTTTCCTGTGCTATTACTTTAGATATCATTCGATTAGTTAATCTGCAATCTGAAATTGCAGCAAAAATACTAAAAAATTATCCGAAAAATACCTTTTTCAGACATATCATAACAGGGAATATTCAGTTTTTCACATTCTTTGGTTATACGCTTTACGCTTCTTCCTGATAATGAGTAATCTAAAACAACATTCTGAATATAAAAAATACGAGTTAAAGAATACAAAGAAATCGTATCGTTTTTAACAATATGCAAATAGTCGATATTGAGAGGCGTATTTGGATTCCGATAGTTTCGATAATCTTCCGTTACAGATAGGAAATTGATCCCATTGAGTTTAATAAAACGACTATTATCTATCGAATCCAATTTGTAAGATTCATGTCCGACATTCCATTTCACGGCAGTGTAATTATCCTGCTGGTACAATGTCAGTTTATTTTCAGTAAACAGTATGTTGTTAACCGCATAAGACGCCAAAAGAAGAGACACGGAAGTCAACCCGACCAACAACATCTTCCGTTTTTTATAGAAGAAAAACAAAGAAAAGCTAAATATAACGACAAAGAGAAGAACTACACTTGCCATTGAAATCTTAATATTCGAAATCACGGCATAAGGCAGGTTTTCAAAAAAATGAATGATATCCACCATAACGGTAATTACAAACTTCAGTATGCTCAAAAAAACAGAGTCGACAGTATTCGCTATTACCGCAGGAAAAGGCAGCGAAAGCAGATGAAAGACAGACAATGCAATGGCAAGATAAACAATGAGAGACACAAGCGGTACGACCAGCAGGTTGGTAATAAAAAAATAAGTCGGAAAAGTGCCGAAATAATACAAACATACGGGGAAAGTGCCCAACTGCGCGGCTATTGACAAAGTAAAGAGTTGCCATATTTGCCGTAAATACTTATTGTCGATATTTACCAGATTAGAGAACACTGGCTGACAAAAGCAAATAGAAAGCACTGCAATAAAACTCAGTTGAAACCCCAGATCGAAAAGATTGAAAGGGTTGTACAACAACATGAAAAAGGCAGCGATACAAATATTGTTATACGTAAGCCCTCGCCGATGAAGAATATTGGAAATACAAAAAACGGACAACATCAAAGATGCCCTGACGACAGACGGAGAAAGACCTGTAAGAAAAGCATACAGCCAAAGGAAAACGATCACAATCAATTGTACATATCGCACATTTCGTACTTTCTTATAAAACAACCCGAAAAAAGAAAGAAGCACGCCATATATGATACCCACATGCATACCGCTGACAGCAAGCACGTGGGCTGTACCCGTAGCCCGGAAAGACTGTTTCAAATCGTCGGACAAGTCGGTCTGATAACCTAACGTGAGTGCCGATAAGATGGAGTATTGGGTTTCATCTATATTTAAAGACTTATAAAAGTCAAGGATTTTCTGACGAATCTGCAAGGCAACAATGGATAAAGAGGAAGTTTTTTTACCGCTTGCTTCCCAATCATCCGAGAAGAGATAAATAGAACCTGAAAAACCTTTGTTATACATATAACGGGGATAATCAAATTCATCGGGATCGCCGAAATATTTGAATTTATGGATCTTCCCGAAAAACATAATTTCATCGCCGATCCGTAGTTTTTTACTCCTTACGCCCTTTTGAAAATAACAAACAACTTTTTTGCCAAGGTTATCCAATTCTACCTCACAAGCTATGGATTTTTCCTTCTGCTGGGGAATGTTCACGATCGTCCCTTTGTAAGACAACTGCTCATCTGCAAAATCGTAAGAAGATTGCGTTTTTCTGAAATCCGTGAAAATGCTGCCGATCGAAAACAGTAAGATATAAACTCCTAACCCGAAAAACCAACGGAAACGATATTTAGAACGGGGAGATAAAAAGTAAGGAATACTAAAGGCAATTACTCCCGATATCAATAACAGATATAAAAGCCAATAAGGGACAGAGATATAATATACCAATAATATCCCTGCAACCAACGGAAGCAATAAACGAAAAAAAGGATAGGTTGCCAGCTTCTCCGACATTGTCAGACAAGGCTCTTCAGCTTATGTATCTCGGATTTAGGATCGGGTGCCGAAAAAACTGCGTTCCCTGCCACAAGCACGTCGGCTCCGGCTTCTACAAGTACTTTTCCCGTATGTTCATTAATTCCGCCGTCTACTTCGATCAAAGTGTGCAGATTTCTTTTCAATATCATTTCTTTCAGTTTGCGTACCTTTTCAACGGATTGTTCGATAAACTTCTGACCTCCAAATCCGGGATTAACCGACATAATGAGAACCATATCGAGATCGCCCAGAATATCTTCCAGCAAAGAAACGTGAGTATGAGGGTTAAGAGTTACGGCAGCTTTCATTCCCGCATTGTGTATTGCACTAACTGTACGGTGAAGATGCGTCGAAGCCTCATAATGGACATTCATCATATAAGCCCCTGCGTCCTTGACTTCCTGAATGTATCTTTCAGGCTGTACAATCATCAAGTGAACATCCAAAGGTTTTTGCGACAACTTTTTTATCTGACTTATAACAGGGAATCCGAAAGAAATATTCGGCACGAAAACACCGTCCATAACATCACAGTGAATCCAATCGGCATCACTGGAATTTATCATTTCTATATCCCTGCCCAGATTAAGGAAATCAGCAGACAAAACGGAAGGCGCAATTTTATGACTCATAAGTGTGAATATTAAGTTATCGAGCTTACACACAAATATAGTAAAAGTAAACGTCCCGAAACAAAAAACTTGCAGACATTCAGCCTGCAAGTTTAATTATGAATAATTAATTTAATATGATCCCGCTTAAGGGGGACTTTGCTTTTTTGTCTGCATAATAGGCCCGGGCAAACATTTTCAAAAAATCCAATGTTTTTTGCGAAGGTTCCGGCTCTTTTTTGACAATAAGTTTGTTATCTTTGAGAGTAGAGTTTTTATTCATAGGCATTTCTATAATTTTAGGATGTTTATTAAAAAAACGGCAAACAGGCTATTTTATTGTTCTGAAATATAAAAAATTAGCAATGAAGAAAAATATTATTTTTATCTGCTTATTATTCATTCTGTTTTCGTGTAAAGACAAAAAAGAGAAAATCAATTCATTTACGTTCGATCACCTGAAATGCGAGATGAAAATCTACGCTCAGAACGATTCGACAAAACCGTTTATGAAACTGGATCTGTATTTTGCATATCCTGCAAAAGCTGAAAACGACACAATATTAAGCAGAGTACAAAAGGCTTTTGTATATGCTTTCGCAGGAGAAAAATACGCAGGCATGAGCCCTAAGGGCGCATTCGAAGCTTACAAAGACAGTCTGGCTATGGATTCGCAGTCTTTGGCCTCAGATATGCAGGACGATTTAGACTTGTTCGGGGAATGCTACATCAACATAAAAACCGAAGTTACGGATACCACACAAAATATAATAGCCGTAAAAACAGAAAAAAAATACATACGCAGGAGGACCTCACGATTCGTTCAATGTATATTATTATAACATAAGCCGCCAAACAGGGCAAATATTGAATGAGAAGGACATATTCAAAAATTATTCGGAGAAAGAAATCACAAATCTGATTTTTGACGGATTACGCAAAAAGTATGGCGAATCATTGAAAGACAATCTTTTTGAAGAGGAGGAAATTCGCCCCAACGGAAACTTCCGTTTCGCAACCGATGGTTTAGTATATGCATACAACGAATACGAAATAGCTCCTTATACAATGGGGCTCATAGAAACCGTATTACCGTACAGCCAAATAAATCCTCTGCTAAAAAACGAATATAAAAAAACAGAATGATCAGCTCATTCTGTTTTTATAATCTTCATATCCGAACTGCCGATACATTACCAGCCGATCGTCTTTGTTCCATAAAGCTATGGAAGGATGGGCACGCCGTTAAACATTGTTGTTTTCACAATGGTATAATGTATCATATCTTCAAAAATAATCTTATCCCCGACAAGCAGCGGTTCGTCGAAAGACCAGTCTCCGATAAAATCTCCGCTCAGGCAGCTGTTTCCACCCATTCTGTAAGTCGGTTTATCCGCAACAGGTTCATGATAAGCGCCTCGGATACGGGGCTTGTAAGGCATTTCCAAACAATCGGGCATATGGCAGGCAAAAGACACATCCAAGATAGCCGTTTTTATTCCTTTATTCTCAACAATATCCGTAACCGTCGAAACCAACACGCCGGTATCCCAAGCAAAAGCACTTCCCGGTTCTAATATAATCTCAAGATCAGGATACTTCTTTTTAAAATTTTTAAGAAGTCCTATCAGATGCTCCACATCATATCCTTTGCGGGTCATCAGATGCCCTCCGCCGAGGTTCAGCCATTTGATATGAGGTAAAAATCTGCCAAAACGATTTTCAATCGCTTCCAAAGTTTTCTCCAGATCGTATGATGAGGATTCGCAAAGCGTATGCGAATGCAACCCTTCCACGCCTTCAGGCAGTCTGTCGCCTAAAATATCGGAAACAACTCCCAATCGTGAACCGGGAGCGCAAGGATTGTACAAATCCGTTTCGACAGTCGAATATTCGGGATTTATTCTTAACCCGCACGATATTTTCCGATCGAAATTCTTGGCAGTTGGATAAAAGCGTTCGAACTGCGATATCGAATTAAACGTAATATGGCTGCTGTACCTCAAAAACGGAGGAAAATTTTCCTCTGTATAAGCAGGCGAAAAAGTATGGGCATAACTTCCCATTTCTTCAAACGCTAATTGAGCCTCATAGATAGAACTTGCCGTAGAATATTTTATATACTCTTTAATGATAGGAAACGATTTCCACATCGCAAAAGCCTTAAACGCTAAAATAATATTTACACCGGCCCTGTCTTTAACCGACTTAATAAGCGTCAGATTGTCTCTTAGCAATTTTTCGTCCATTACAAAACATGGCGAAGGTATTTTTTTTATATCCATCTTTTCGAATAATTATTAATCTGGTATCAAAAGTATAAAATTATGCAACAATAAGAAAAAGCAGTTCTTCTGATAAAACTGCTTTTTCCACAAACTAACACATGCTTAACTATAAAAACAACCGAGTTATAACAGATATAACCCAATTTTATTACATTAGCGTATGAAATAAAAACAGTCTAACCCATAATAATGTTCGGGCTCAAAAGAATGAAAATGTAATGGAAATAATCAGCAGTTTACAAAACGATCGCATCAAAAACATAATAAAATTATTTACGAAAAGCAAAGAACGTAAAAAACAGGGATTAATAGTCGCCGAAGGAGCGAGGGAATTGTCATTAGCACAAAATACGAATTATGAAATAGACTCGGTTTTTGTCTGCACTGAATTATATATGAAAAGTGATTATCCCGACGTATTGGAAAAGATCAACGAAAATAAAATATATGAAGTCACATTGCCCGTATTCCAAAAAATAGCTTACAGGGAAAACTCCGACGGGATAATTACACTAATGAAACTCCCCGACAATGATCTAAAAAAATATTAAATTGAGCGATAATCCGTTTGTGATCGTATTGGGAAGCCATCGAAAAGCCGGGAAACTTAGGTGCGATCCTCCGTTCCGCTGATGCAGCCAATGCGGATGCCGTTGTTGTATGCGATCCCTTAGCCGACCTTTTCAATCCGAATGTAATAAGATCAAGCGTAGGCTGCATATTTACGGTACAAACAGCCGTATGCTCTTCTAATGAAGCATTAAGCTGGCTTTCGGAAAACAATATCACAACTTACGCAGCTGAATTGGAAGCATCTGAATTTTATCAGAACGCAGACTTTAGTTCTCCTTCAGCAATAATTATGGGAACAGAAGCCGACGGACTAACAGACTTCTGGTTACAGCACGCAGAAAAAAGAATCAAGATTCCCATGAGAGGAAAGATTGATTCTTTAAACGTTTCCGTATCCACTGCCGTCATCACATTCGAAGCAATGAGGCAGCGTAATTTTCAATAATAAGATTCAGGATATATCGTCGGATTATCGAAAAGATTTTTATCCGTATCTTTTTGCTTTTCTTTTTGCGTCTATAAACGTTTGTGCCTTGCTAATGATATCATTGATGTTCCTGATATAATTAAGATATTTCTCGCTGGAATTAATAAGAGAAACCGCTTCTATTCTGAAAACAAGATCATTATATACTTCATCCGTCTGGTTTCTGACAGATTTGATCTGCTTACCGTCTCCGTAATGGCTTGTTCACGTTCTATATCATCCTGATAATAGCGGAAAGCAATGTTTTCCTTTTCAAGAAAATCTATCCATTCGCCTAAATTTAACTTATCCGTTTCTTCCTTCAAAGAAGCAATTTCAGAACAAAACTTCGTTATCAAAACAGTCTCCTGATCATAAGCAAGATGTCTTATATCACCGAATTTGTTTAGCAGTTTATCTATTCTTTGAGCCGCGAATTTCAATTCACTGTCAGGATGTACAAGATAAGCCCTTGTTATCAGGCGAATCGACATATAATAGCCGTCTCTTCTCTGATCTGAAAGTTCTAATTCTTTGGCAAAAAGGCTTTCGGAAGTATTGTTGTTAACGATTCGTATCTCTTTTCTGACTAAAGATGCAAACCTGTTAAAAGTTTCATTTATATTCAAAAACTTGGTTTCGTTGGAAACTATAAAGTCTTTGATTTCCTTCATGAAATCAACATGTTCTCTGTTATCAAGTAAATAGGTTTTTAATTGTTTAATTCTCATAGGGCATAAAATTTAAAGGATTAAACCAGATAACATTAAAACAAATTCATCTTTCCTTTTGTTTAAGCCTAAATATTAATAAACAAAAAAGCAGGCAAAAATATGCCTGCTTTTTTATATGATAGAGATTAATCTCTTTTATTGCTTTTTCAACGTGACATTCCTGTATATCCCGAAAGCTCCCCACTCTCCTGCAGGAGAAGGAGTAAATGTCGTATAACCAAACAAAGATATTCCATCTGCTACATTGCTGCCCCATGTACCATTATCTGAAAACTTATATCCTATATTCGGATATAAGGAAGTATCCACGTTTCCTTCATATTGGTGGCTTACATTAGACGATAACGCTCCATCTTTGTCTATCAGACAGAGAGCAGGACGAACAACTTTACCACCCACAACAATCTGACTAACCCTTGGTTGCCCGCTAAACTTTATAGATTCGGACGCGGCATCAAAAGTTAAGACAACAGTCTGGTTTACATTAACATTATATCCATCTGATTTTAAAGAATTAAAATTATAAGATAATCCATCCACTTTCTGAGTCAAAGTAACGGGATAGCTTTTAGATTCTCCCAAAGAATCAGTATAATTAAAATCCCAAGTACCCAAAAGGTCTTTGTAAAGAATGCTATCTTGTAATAAGTCCAGTTTCATTACCTCTATTCCTCCCATTTTGAAAGAAATTTTAGCTCTGTTGATCTTCGCTGCGGGAAGCACTTTAAAATCAAGCGTATCTTTTTCTTGGTCAAAAGTCAACCAATCCGCATTCTCAAGACTAACTTCATAAGAAGGCATATCTGTTTCCACAACAATTCTTTGAGAACCACCGTTTCCAAGAGAGAAACGGAAAGAGGAACCTCTAAAAGACTGAAGTTTGCCTGATTTTGGAGTATACAAAGAGAAAACCAATCCTCTTTGGGAAATCGGGACAGTATAAGAATCTTTTCCGTCAGCAGATTTTATTTCAATCAGGGCTGTTCTCCCTTCTATACCATGATTAAAATTCGTTTTCACGGATACGACTTCACCGACAACGCTTGTTACCGTACACCAATCTCTATTGGAAGTAGCCGTTATCCCTGCATGCGGCATAGTTATGGAACCTTCGCCTCCGGCAGCATTAAGATTTTCTATGCCTTTTGTAGCCACAGGTCTGAAAGCGAATATATCTTCAGTTTTGTCATCGTCGCTACACCCTGTAATAAAAACACAGAATGTAAACAAAATGGCAATATTAAATAATTTCTTCATATTCATTTATAGTTTAATATTATTTCTTTGTGAATACCATATTACTATAGGAAGCATTTTCAGACATTAAATATAGTTGATCGTCTTTAAATAAAATTAAAGTTAACCATCGTCCAGTTGGTACTGACATATCATTTTCCATTATAATTGTTTTTCCGTCTGCCTCAAAAGTTCCCGTAAACGCACCTTCATCAATTGATATAGAAGGGATGCTACCTCCGTCCGAACCGATGAAAAACAAGTATAACCATCCGCCATATTCAGTAGAATAAACTATTTCCTGTTGCTTTAACAAAACATTGCCTGTTAATCGTGAATAAGTAAGAGCCAAATCAGTTACAGGTACTCCTTTTAATATCATTGATCGATTATTAACATTGCGAACAAAAGAAACATTAATATTTTGAGGTCTATCATCAAGATTAAGATAATTTAACGAGTAATCTCCCAAATAATCATCATACAACGTAATACCTTCGGGTATTGTCGGCGTCAATTTAATAGTCTTGCTTCCATCACTGCCTGTAAAACAATTAGCATCATCATTCCAGATAAGGCTGTCCAAAGTCAATCCGCCATATTCGATCGGTTGGTAAAATTTTACTCCGGTAGAAGTATAAACCGAATTTTGAACCTGAACAGGAATAGACGTATTAACTTTTTCTACACATAAATCAAATCTTCTTTCTTGTGCATCAAAAAGGAACCAATCCGGAGCCGCTGCTCCATCTATTTGAACATTATAAACATAATTCAAATCGAGTTTTTCCTTCAATTCGACAATACCGTCGATATAATCCTGCCAAACAACATTTTCAGGAAGACGGGTAAGTACTATTTTGTTCTTATACTTACTCCCTTTCAGTTCTATTCTGTCAGGATTAGGAGTCTCGTCCATAAAAACAAATTCATAATCTCCCTTATATCCTTCTATATTGCCTCCTGATGGTTCAGAGAAATAGTGGAAAATCTTATTATAAGAATCGAAACTAAGAACCGGTCCTCTGTTGGCTACCAATGAATAAGAAGACTTCACCTGAGTTCCGGGTTTAACCGTATCATTTGCCGAAGCATACAAAACCTCGGAGGCCATTGTCACCTCTCCTTTTTCAAACTTACATAAGAAGTTAAAACCTCCCAGCAATTTAGATTCTTCTCCTGCATAATATTGCATAATCCATCCATTCGGTGCACTCGTCAGTATTTCTTCAAACTTATTAAGTCTTTCTTTCATACGATTGGACGCAGACTCATCAAACAGATCTTTTTCCTCATCAACACACGATTGAGCAAAGAGGAATGGGATCAAAAATAAAATATATAATGCTTTTTTCATATCGTCTTTGTTTTATTGCAAATTTTCAGAATCAACTTTTTCAATCTGATCGAAATCCAATTTATTGATCTCTCCCGTACGTCGAAGCACAACCGAACGTAATTGGTCTATATCTATGCTCCAATCATCTTTAAGGTAATTCTTAACAATATTAAACTTCCTGTTAATTTTTGCAGCACCTGACGTTCCGGCTGTCTTTAACAAATTATCCCAATACTCAGGAGTATTTGTAACATAAGTAGAAAGAATTTCTACAAAATCTTCATCCGCCGAAGATTGTGAATAAGCTGTAACAAATCCCATTCTCTTAGCAGAATCTTCCGGGATTGTATACCAACTACCGGATATATACTTATCGGGTGTTATCTGAGCAAACTCCTGATAGTTATAGTTCTTCGTCTGATGCAAAATATGAGCAAACTCATGGTGCATAGTATGTAAGTAATAAAAATTCAGGAATTCAGGATCCAACTCTAAACTATTGACCAAAAAGAAAGTAATTTTCATTCCTCCTTCTGCCGTACCTAATATCATCGTTCCTGTATTATCGTAAGCAGCAGATCCTATAAGGTGAATAATTTTGGGGACATACGTTTTGGTAAAAGCTTGTCCTGCAACTTCATCATAAGCGCCGAGCCAGGCATGTTTTACAATTATGGCAAGCTGTTCGGATTTATCAATCTCGGCAGGTGCCAGATTGTGAACTAAATCGGACTCGATATCCTCAAGACGATATTTAAAGTCGATATTATATGGATAAGTATAATTCTCCAACAACCAATTATCGAACTTATTACGTTCTACCGTATCATCAAATATACTTTTGCTATCCGGATCATCATTACGACAAGCAGTAAAGACTCCCGCAATAATGATTCCCAAAAGATATAATGTTATTTTTTTCATATCTGTTTTATTAATTTATTAATCAAACTATTAATCTCAAGGTCTTGGATTAGCGGGTAATCCTGCAGACGTTACTTCTTGCGGCAACTGAACAGCCCTCCTTAAGTCATTTGCAGGCAAAAAGTCTGTAACCGTAATTTCATTCATTTTGCTAAATCTACGTCTGTATATTTCCATTCCATAACGTTTTACGTCAAACCATCTCATTCCTTCATGAATCGTAGTTATTCTTCTGACATGTAATATATATTGAAGCAAATTCTCCATTACACCATCATTGACGATTGTATATGTACCGGAATTTATAACTTTCTTTGGCGTTGGCTTAGTAGGCGTATAATAATTCATTCTGGCATAATATTTAACTACTGAATCCAGCTCCAAATTAGTCTTATTAATATTTGTCTTACATAGATTTCCCAAAAGAGTGTTGACATCTTCAATTGCTCTGTCATACTGTTTTGTCAAAGCATAAGCCTCAGCCCTGTTAAGCAAGGTTTCATCCGTTGTAAAAGCAGGCAGAACAGAGCAGGCATATCCGATTCCCGCCACAGGATCAGTATACTCGACATAGCGGTTAACTTTTCGTAAGAATACTCTGGGCATCGCTGATGAATTTTGAAAAGCTTTGAAGTAAAATGCATTTTCATCGCCCCATGGACCATTAGATGAGAACGTTTCAGTAGTTGACAAATACAATCCATGACCGTATTTAGTTCCTAATCCATAATTGGCCAGAATCAACCCGTAATCCGAATACGCAGAAATCAACATCAAGGAAGCTGAACTATTGATAAAGTCATTTCCCGGAATCATCTCATTCACATCCAGACTACTGAAATATGCCCAGTCGCGAAGAACTCCGGACGGATTTTCTGTCAATACTTGAGACGAATAATCTATTACCTTTTGAAAATCTTTTCCATAAAACAAATTGAAACGGGCAGCAAATGCGTAAGCTGCAGATCTGTTAAAGTGATACTGCGGAATTTTATAGATATTATTATCTATCAAAGGCAAAGCTTCTTCAATGTCATCGTTTATTTTTTGATAAACTTCTTCGACAGTACCTCTTTCATAATGAGGAGAAACCTCTGATTCCACAAAGTCCGAATACGGAATACCCATATCACTGGAACTGTTTGCTCCGTATGCCTGACAAAAAATATTCGCCAGAATAAAATGGTTATATGCACGGCACATCAACGCTTCACCTTTAGCAGCCCTCAATGTGGCAGTAGTCGCACCACCCATTTCTTCAATGGACTTTAATGCTAAATTGGCAGAAGAAATAGCTGTATAAGAAGATTCCCATAAATGATAAGGGCTGTCATTGTCCCCGCTATTAGTCATTTCATCCCATTTATAAGCTTGCTGCTGGGTATAATTATATTCACTCCAGTTTCCTTCAAACTCATCCGAGTTATCAGACATCATTTCAAAAATATAAGGATAATTACAGTTCGGATAAGCCGATACAAGTAATTTAATAACCTTATCTTCAGTATTGATATCCGGACGGTTATCCGGATTTACATTCAGATAGTCATCACATGATGTATTCCAGCATCCTACCAACAAGGCAAACAATACGGGAATAATATATTTATTTTTCATATTCATACAACAAAATTATTATTATAAACCAAGTCTTACAGTAAAAGTAAATTGCTTAGGAACCGGTGCCGATACCCCTCCCGATTGGAAGAATTCAGGATCTTGCCCGTTCAATTTATCATCGGCATAAATCAGGAACAAGTTAGTCGCTTGTAATTTCACCGACAATTTATTTATCTCTTTAGGCAATATTTTCTTCGGCAAATCATATGTCAACGAAATTTCTTTCATTCTGATAAAACCTCCGTCCGCAATACGTTCCGTAGAATAGTTATAAGCATTGTAAGCCCTTCTCAAACCTTGTCCGTTTTCTTGTACCTGTCTGTTGCTTGGGATTACGGGAACAGATGTCCTGTTCTCATCACCGGCCATCACCCATCTGTTTTTGAATTCTTTGGGAGTAGCCGCCAAGTCATCATACGAAGAACTGAACACAGGATCCAATCTCACTTTATTACCGAATGCATAAGTCACAAACACATTCAATGACAATCCCTTATATCGGAAGATATTTCCCAAACTACCATTATAAGTAGGTTCAGCAGGTCCTTCGTATTTCAGGAATTTTTCCAAGTTCTGTGTTTCTTGGAAATTGATATCTCCAACAGTCACATTTCCATCCTCATTAATAAATGTAGGGAAACCATCTTCATTAAGTCCGTTAAATCTGAAAGAATACAACCCTCTGTGAGGACGACCGACCATTGTAAATCCATTACCCTGCACATAGTTCATAGCAATGTCACGAGTGTTCAACTTTGTCACTTCTGTCGAGAAGTGTGAGAATATAAAGTCAGTGTTCCAAGAAAAGTCTTTTTGAACTATATTTCTGGATGAAATCGTTACTTCAATACCATCAGATTTCATTTCGGCAACGTTAGCCATCTTGGCAATCTCGCCACCGATACCCGGAGTATAGATTCGCCCGATCAAGTCATAATTGTTTCGCTTAAACCAAGCACCTTCAAAATTCAATCTGTTATTTAAGAAACCTGCCGCTAAACTTAAGTTAAACTCATGTTTCTTTTCATACGTAAGATCGTCGTTTCCTAAACTGCTTATATACAATCCGCTTTCTTTAGAAGAAGAAAAAGGACGATATGGATTATAGCTTCTGATCAGCACTTTTGCATTAGAAATACCTCCAAGCGAACCATCGGCAGTCAAACTGTAAGATGCGCTCAATGAAAGATGCGACATTACAGATTTTAAACTTTCAAAGAATTTTTCTTCCGAAACATCCCAGCGTCCGGAGAAGTTCCATGTCGGCAACCAACGAGCCGATTTGGTTTTCCCAAGCTTATTAGAACCTTCATATCGGAAAGTCCCGGTCAATGTATATCGTCTGTCGTATTGATAATTCAACATCGCGAAAAACGATGCCATTCTGGAACGGGAATAAGCTATATCATAGTAAGACGTATTCTGTTCAAGATCTTTTTTGAAAAACTCATACATATAGAACGGAAGTTCTCCTAAATCATATTGCATTCCTATCCCGTTAAAGAAAGTATTACTACGTTCCAAAGAGTTTAATTCAAGACCTCCGAAAGCGTTAACGTAATGTTTGTCTTTAAAATCTTTTCTCCAGTTGAAAGACGCTCTGAAGTCGTAACCTTCCATTTTGTAATCGGTACGTCTAAAGAATCCACCTTCAGGCAAAACAGTAATCGGCAACTGGTAAGGGTTATCCGGATCTTGATATAGATACGGGTTTCTATCCCTTATTGTCGCATCTCCCATTGCTCTGTATGCCAAAGCCTGGTTAGCGTCATCCTTAATTCTGTGTTCCTGTGAAGTCGTAGAATATTTTATTGCACCCAAAGCCTTCAAATCCAACCCGGGAATAACAGTCCATGTCAATTCTCCTTGAAATTTCAAATCGACAACGTTCAACTCCATGTTATTGTTATCAAGTTCATGGAAAATATTAAACTTGCTGTAATTCCTTGTATAATATTCTTCAGGATCCATTGCCCTTGAAGTATTGATCGCATAACTATACGGGTTTATATCAAAATTACGGCTTACGGAACCGGACACAGGATCTACTTCCTGAGACAACGTTCCCGGAGCTTTTTGTTTACGATAAGAAGCGTTAGTTATCAAATTCAAAGACAAATTAGGCAAAATCTTATGTATTGCATTAAGATTTCCCGTATATCTCTTAACCGAACTTTGTTTGTACCATCCCGGATCAAACATAGCACTCAATGATCCGTAAAAAGAAGTTTTTTCCGTACCGGAAGAAATACTTACGGAATGTTGTTGCATAACATTGCTTTCGAATAATTCATCGAACCAATCCGTATTTCTCATCTCAGCCTGTCTCAGATAAGCGTTTCTTGCTTCAGGCGTATTCAATATCGTAAATTGTCCTGTAAGAGGATTTATCTGGTTTGCAAGCTGATACATCTTTCCATATACACCGCTATTCGAAGCCCTGAACGTATCCGAAAAGTTCAACCAGCCTTTTTCTTGCAATTCTTTGTAAACGCCCATCTGCTCTTGAGAGTTCATGATGTTAAACTCACTATAGCTCGGTTTAAGACGCATTGTAAATTCTCCTGTATAATTAATCTGGCTGACGCCGGCTTTACCTTTCTTTGTTGTAACAACAATCACGCCGGCCATAGCTCTTGCTCCATAGATTGAAGTTGCAGAACCGTCTTTCAGGATGTCAAAACTCTCGATATCATCTGCATTCAATCCGGCGATAGCAGAACTGATCAAAGTAACCGCATCTCCCGAAGACAAAGCATCAGCATCAACGTCTGTTATATTTTCCATGATAACACCGTCCACAACCCAAAGAGGTTTAGAACTACCATAGATAGAAGTCGCACCACGAACGCGAATTTTAGGTGCAGTACCGAAAGTACCGGAAATGTTTTGAACAGATACCCCTGCCGAACGACCTTCAAGCCCGCGGCTGATATCCGCAATACCATCAAGTTTAACCTTATCGGCATCCAACTTGTCGGCTGCTCCCGTAAACATTCGTTTATCTACGGCAACCATCCCGGTTACAACAACCTCGTCCAAACTGGTAGATGTGCTTTTTAAAGTAACTTTCATCACTTTTGCGACAGGTACCGTTTGTTCTTCATAACCTAAATATGACACTGTCAGATTCTTTGTACCATTAGGTACTGAAAGACTAAAATTTCCATCTAAGTCAGTAGTGGTTCCAACAGTTGTTCCTTTGACAGCAACAGTTGCTCCTATAACAGGTTCACCGGCCTCGTCAACAACCAACCCAGAAACACTCTGTGTTTGTGACATAGCGATACCTATTCCTAGAAACAAACATAAGATTGTCAGTTTCAATCTTTCCATAAGCATGTTTTGTTTAAATTTATGATTTGTTTATCTTCTTATTGATAATTACACAGTTAAAACATATTTCTGTCTAATATTCAAATCTCCGAAACAACAAAAGTATTAAATTAAATAAAAAATGCAAAAAATAAACAAGAAAAACAGTATTGAATGGCGATTTTTTAATATTTCAATCAATTTTATCTCAAATTGAAAGGATAATCGGCATAAAAAAAACATTATTAAACCTCAATACTTAGAATAAGTAATAAACAAAAGAAGTAAAAAAACGCATTTTACAAAGAAAAATGTCACAGAAACAGAAAATAAACAGTCTTTTCGCGACAAAACGTTAAAAATTTAACACTGTATCAGTAATACAAAAGCTAATAATATGAAATTTTCACTTAAAAAGTGTGGATTTTAAAACAAAAAGTCATTTATAGATTTGCTCCGAAGCATCCATTCGTTTGGTTACCCTTCCGTATATAATAAGGGCTATCGCCGACATAAGCCCTATCCCGAAGAAAACAAACCATATCAAATGCGCATCCTGCGTAGCAACGGCATACGCTTCAACCGAATCAAATTTTCGCGGATCGGGACAAAACGATTCGAGCAGGACACCTGAAATAAAAAACGCTATAATCGACGAGAAAAACGAGTGCAAATGACTGAAACCAAGATACAAACCCTCTTCCCCCTTCGGAGCCTGCAGTGAAAAATACTCCAGATAACGAGGCGAAATAAAACATTCCGCTAAGGCCTGAAACGCAATACCGATTATCATCATCAAAGTAATCGGATGTATCGTCAAAGCCTCTCCTCTGAACATAATTCCCAGATTTATCTCTTCCTGATTAATCAAAGTTCCTGTAGCCATAATCAGGGCAGAAACAGGAATAATGAACATTCCGACAGTCATGGAAGTGAGAGCCGACCGCTTTTTCATAATGGAGGTAACCAGATTTACCAGCAAGAAAACGACAAGCGGATTCACGTTTGCGATCCAACCGGGGGAGGCGTCTTCACCTACCATCCTTATAACATATTTAGGCATGGTTGCGTACATCTGCTGTTGCACCACCCAAAAACCGCTTACAATCAGAATAAGTATTATCAGGCGGGCATTGCAGCATATTTTCAGCAAAGCTTTCCATATATCCGAAAAACTCTTGTCTTCACCTTCGGTCTTAGTCGATTTATAAAAGAAAAACACTGCAATCAATGCCAGAAGAGTCATCGAAGCAGCAAAATAGTTGAGATACACCAGCCCTTGATCTCCAAGGCTTTTTCTCAAAGGATCCACTATCGTTTTTCCGGTAAAAGCCCCGATATTTACCATCATATAGAACAAAGCATATCCTCTGGCTCTGTTTTCCTTTGTCGTTTCACGGGCGACAGTCCCTGATATAACGGACTTGATAAACGAGCCGCCTATCACGATCAGGATCAGCACAGGAGCAATAGTCCATCTCAGATAACTGGATTCGATCCCGGTATATTGCGTCTGAGTACCGAATGTTACTACATCCTGAAAATATTTTGAAAATATGCCGTCACCTTTTCCTGCCCCGTATTGTACAAGCCCTGCACCCTCCAAAAATGTAGGTAAAACCCCGAGCCCTAAATAACCGATAGTCAATAATAAAAAAGCCAGTATTATAGATGACCTAAAACCTATCCTGTCTGCATAAGCGCCGCAAAAAGTAGGCAACAAATACAACAGTCCCGAAAATATACCGGATATAACAGCCGCTTCGGCGTCGGAAAACCCCCAGATATTCGATAAATAGATAGTTAAAACGATAAAGATAGCATAGTAGGCAAGTCTTTCGAGCAGTTCTACCGTATTGGCAACCCAAAAGGCTCTGGAAAATTTACTCATCTAAATAATGTTTTATGCAGTTTAAAATAGTTTTACGTAATACGTCAGTTTAGCGGAAATAGTTCTGTTTGCCGAACGGGAAAAGTTATAGGGGCTTTTTTTCGTCTCAAAAATATCGCCCAATCCAAAATAATAACGCCCTTCAAGGCTGAAATTACCGATTCCGGTACGAAACTCCAAACCTCCGCCTGCAAGTATTCCATAATCGAACTTATGTTCCGCTTCTCTGTTATATTGAATGTCTCTCGACGTGCTGTTATCTACAAGATACTCTTCAAGTTCTTGGCTCATACTCTCTTTTTCGCCGATAAGAAACTGGAATTTCGGTCCGAGGTTAACAAAAAATCTTACTTTTCGCCCGAAATATATATGTGTCATAATCGGTAATTCAATGTATGTCAGCGAATGGGAATGTTTAAACTGAGGTTGATCCTTATAATCTCCTTTCCACCCTTGCTGACTTAGATTCAGTTCAGCCAGAAGTCCTAAATTCTTTTCAGTAATGTACCTTATCGAAAAACCTCCGAAATATTGCTGATAGTTTTTCGTAGTTACGGAAGGCTGCTTAAAGCTCATCGACGAAAAAGTCGGTCCGAAACCTACGCCGACGTTCCACTCGGGTTTAAAGTCAGATTGTGCTTTCAGCAAACTGAAAAAAATTGAAAAGAAAATAAGAAGCAAAAATTTTCTCATCTACTGTAATCTATTATCTCAATACTCGAATCCGTATTATAATGGATAAAATACAATCCGTCATTCGCGTATCCCCGTCCGCTTTGCAGAGGAGAGAAATGGAATGCGGACTGCAATGTCGCAACATTTGCGTTATTTATGTTCTGAGCAAAAGCCTGTTTATTCTTTGCCAATCCCATCATAAAGTATAAACCCGTATCGTAACCTAACAACGCATATTTGGGATAAGTATTCAGAAGTGTTTTTCCATACCAGCTTCTGAAAGTCTCCCCGAATTGTATCGTTTTAGGATCGCCGCTGTTAAAATAGAAAGGCGTGAAAATATAAGTTTCGTATTTGAAATATTCCGCCAGAAACTGTGAATAATACGTCTGCCAGTCGGGGTATCCAAACAGATTCACTGTCACCGCAGGGTTTGCTCCCTTAAGGTTTCTCAAAGCCGGAAATATCTTACTAAGCGTCATCAACGAAGCGGAAGCAGGGACAATTATATTTTTTCTTGTTTCCGAAACAGAGGTTCTGAGGTTGTTTCTGAAATCGGTATTTACATCAATGGTAGTATTGGAAATACTTCTGGCATCGAGTTCTTTTTTCAGAACAGCCGTAAAATCCTGTTTATCGTTTTTCGCAGCATTGTCTGTTGCTATTATAACATTATAGCCACTAAAAAGTGAACAGAATTTTTCGCTCACCTTAGGGTAGAGATAAGGCGACGGCGTATTAGCCTGAAAAACATTGTTTCCTTTTACAATATCGTCTTCCTTAACGGGAAAAGGTATGACATAACTGATATTGTTATCCTGACAGAACCTACTGATTATTGAGATCTCGTCATTGCTCACGCCTCCGATGATCAGATCCAAAGACTTCATCTCTTCCGTACCGAGCAAACTTACAAGCTTCTTCGTATCTTTTCCTTTGCTGATATCAAAAGCATATACAACAGCTGAATTTCCTTTCGCTTTAAACTCCTCCAAAGCAAGAAGAAAACCTTCGTAATATTCAACGAAGCGCGCTTGCTGATACTCAGGCTGATCGAGGAAAGGCAATAAAACGGCTATCCTCAAAGTATTGGAATTATACGGATTTATTTCGGATACGGTCTGACGGGGAGTTTCAACGGATGAAGAAGACAGATTAGCAGAGGGAATCAGCAAAGTCATGTTCATCTTCAATCCGTTTGTCTTAATTTCAGGATTAGCGTTAGCAATCTCGTCCATCGACAAATTATATTTTCGGGATATGCTGTAAAGCGTTTCCTTCGACTGCACGATATGCGTCGAATACCCTTCGGGAACAACAGGAATGGAAGGCGTCAGAGTAGCGGCGGCGCTTACGCCTTTAGGTATCTTAACGGCAAGTCCTATTCTGAAATTATCGGAATTTAACCCGGGATTGGCTGCCAATATATTTTCTATCGAAACGTTATATAGTTTCGACACGGAATATAAAGTTTCTTTAGGTTGTATGCTGTGGAAAATATAGCTGTCGGGATTTTGGGTTTGGACAGGCGTTTGATTTTTTACGGGAACTCTTAAAATCTGATTCGGTTTGATCCCCTGACGCGCATCGGGATTCAACGCATAGACTTCCTCAACCGTTACGCCATTGGCAGACGCTATCGAGTATACGGTTTCGCCCACACTGACCGTATACCTTTTATAGTTTATGGTTTCCGTTTTGTACCCCGAAGGCGGATCTTGAGGAAATCCGAACGCATCAGAATATACAAATAAGAAACAAACCAAAGTTGTTAAGTAAAGATAGTGTTTCAATTTCATAACGATCGTATATTAATTGAGTACCGCAAAGGTATAAAATTAATCTTATAACTTTTTATTTATATTTTTCCCAAAGAGAAGAACATACGGCATCTCTCGTATCCTTAATCAGCACAGGAATATCCTCGTCTTCCAGATTTTCGGTAGGAATCGGATCGTGTATAACCAGCTCCATTTTCCCGGGATTGATAAGATAAGTATGTATTTTCATCACATTATAAGCCCCGTTTATCGTCAGCGGAACGACAGGCAACTGCATTTGTTTCGCAATAATGAAAGCTCCTTTTTTGAATTTATCTACTTTGCCGTCAGGCGTTCTCGATCCTTCGGGAAATATTACCATCGAAACGCCATCCTGCAATTCCGCTTTCGCTTTCCGCACAGTATTTTTCAACGCTGTCGCGCTGGACTGGTTGACAAAAACATGCCCTGCTATCTCCGATGCTTTCCCTACGAAAGGAATTTTGCGAAGCGTATGTTTTTGCACCCACTTTATATTATGCCCTAAATATCCGTATATCAGAAAAATATCGAACGCGCTCTGGTGATTCGGCGTGAAAACGTATGAAGCCTGCGGATCGAGCTTTTCCTTCCCCTTTACGGATATACGGCACAATGCCGCGCGGCAAACAATTTTAGACCAATATTTGGGAGGGACATAACCCCAGAACTTATGATTGCCAAAGGTGCAGCCGATCATAACGACAGTTGCCGTAATAATGGTAGCTATTACAAGAACAGGAGTAAAAACAAACAGCTGATAGATAAACATTAAGGCTTTCTTCATATACAGGCTTCGCTTTAAGAATCATAAAGATAAAAAAGGTTCGAATAACAGAAAAATCTTTTTTAGGTTAATCTCCATTATTTGACGCTTTCTCTGCCTCAATATCTTTTTTCGACTTACTTGTCGTCACTAAATACACGCCTGCGAAAATAAGCACGGCAGCAAAAAGTTTTTCAACAGTGAATTTATCCTGCCCCGCAATAATCGCTATTGTCGATGCTACCAATGGCTGAACGTTGTTGTACATGGATATTGTAGTGGCTCTTATCCGCCTTTGAGCCAAAGGGATCAGTACATACGTAAGCAGCGTAGCGCCAAGAAGTACAAACAGAAGGGAAAGATAATGAACTAATTCGCCCACCCGAAAGATAGGTGCCTCCGCAACATCTGTACAGAACATAGGAAAAGCGACAAGCGACGCAAACAGAAACATCCATTTCATCAAAGTTATCGGCGAGTATTTAGATGAAACAGGACGGGTTATAACCAGATAGAAAGAATAAAAAAACTGGGCGGACATTACGGCAAGATCTCCCGAGATACTCGACTTTTGCCCGACTGAGATAGAAGTGCTGCTTGCGTAGATAAGAAAAATAGCGCCGATACCTCCGACAAGGACACCGCCTGCTTTCTTCAAAGTAATAGGTTCTTTCAGTATTATTGCGGCGATAATCAAGGCAAAGAGCGGACTGCTTGTCGTAATAATAGAAGCATCGACAGGCGAAGTTAGTCCCAGCCCGTAAGCAAAGAAGCCCTGATTAAGAAGCATCCCCGTAAGTCCTCCGACAAGCAGAACCAACATATCCTTCTTCTCCACTTTCTCTTTTGGCATAAAAAACGATATCAGCCAAAAAGCCAAAGCAGCAAAAGTCATCCTTATGGTCACAAGTGCGATCGGAGTGATAAGCCCTGAAGAATAGAGGAATTTATTGATCGGAATATTCAGTCCGAATACAGTCATTACAACGAGCATAAGAAGATGCCCCTGAGCTTTTCGGGAAACAGTCATATATTTTCTATTCGGATTTTACCATTTTATTGATTTGCCTGTCCTGTATTCGGGAAAAGAATACCAACATACAAACAGCACCGATCATAGCACAAAACATATCGGATTGCGTATCCCATTCGTAACCTTGTGTACCCAGAAAATCTTCAGCCGATTGTGTGAAAACAAGAGCTCCCCACCACTCGAACAGTTCATAAAACGCACTGATTGCCAAACAAATGCACACGACAAGAAAAGGAAGCCACGAACGCTTGCGTACGACATCGAGCCTGATAAGTAGTTCGCGCGCAATAAACGCAGGAACAAAGCCCTGTGCGAAATGCCCCACTTTATCGTAATTGTTGCGAGACATATCAAAGGCGTCTTTTATCCAATCGAACAAAGGGACGCGGGCATAGGAATAATGCGCGCCGACAAGCAAGATGATAAATTCAACGAAAATGAAAAAATACGTTACGTCCGTAAATTTAAAACGCTTAAACGTAGCTGCAAGAAATCCGAACCCAACGAGGCAAAGCCCCGCTTCGAGAAACCACAGTTCCATTTCATAGGCATTGTAGCCCGACCATATTGCAACAATGGCTACTACTACAATATAAACCCAATAAACAGGCTTCATAACTTATGATTTTTTGTATCCGTTGTACGATATAACCTCGTTGGCAGGCTTACGTTTCTTTTCACGTAACGGCTGTGCGGAATAGCCAATAATTATATCAAGAATAATGCGTTTGCTATCGGGAACTCCTAAAAGTTTTTTCATCTTCGTTTCAGAAAACCAACCCAAAATACAACTGCCCAATCCTTCCGCCTTGGCAGCAAGAGTAATATGAGCAGCGGCAATTCCTATATCGACGTAAGCAAAGTGCTTATCCTTTATCATACCGCCTATGCCCGAAGTAAAATTAACCTTCTCCTCAACCACCACGATGTGAACGGGAGCCTGTTTCGTAAAATGATTCATGCCCAACAGCTTAGCTGATGCGGCATCCGCCACTTTGTTTTTCAGATCGGGATCAGTCACCACAATAAAATGCCATGGCTGGGCATTACAGGCAGAAGGAGCCAGCCTTGCGGCTTCCATTATGCGATCTATTTTTTCCTGTTCCACAGGTTTGTTCTGATCGAAAGCCCGCGTGCTCTGGCGTTGTTTTACCAAATCGGAAAACTCCATATTTTGAGTTGTTATTTAATTGTTATTATACGGCTGATATATTTCCCTATTATATCAAATTCGAGATTAACGGTCGAGCCCTCTTTTATCTGATGAAAATTCGTATGCTCGTAAGTATAAGGAATAATGGCAACCTGAAACGTGTCGTCCGTCGGGTTACAGACAGTAAGACTGACGCCGTTTACCGTAACCGATCCTTTGTCGACAGTCAGATAACCTTTTTTCGCCATTTCCTTATCGTATTTATACTGAAAAGTAAAATACCAGCTTCCGTCCGCTTCTTTTACTTCAACACATTTTGCTGTCTGATCCACATGTCCTTGTACGATATGCCCGTCAAGGCGTCCGTTCATCAGCATACTGCGTTCGAGGTTAACTTTATCTCCCTTTTTAAGCAAACCAAGATTGGAGCGTTCCAACGTTTCTTTTATGGCTGTTACCGTATAAGTATCATTCGTCATGCTTACAACAGTAAGACAGACGCCGTTATGCGCTATACTCTGATCTATTTTCAGTTCATTCACAAACGAGCATTTCATCGTAATATGAAGGTTTTCTTGCTCATGATTTAACGCAACCACCGTTGCAGCTTCTTCAACTATTCCGGAAAACATAATTATATACTTTATAGATTCAATACAAAGATACAACATAAAATACCGCCTATACAAAACATAATTATTTTTTATGAGGTTTTGATTTGTATTTAATCTTGAAATTATTAGATAAAAATGTATCTTTGCGAAGATTTTTCACATTAAGGTCAGGATTAACATAAACACTAATAGATGAAATATTTATTAACTACAACACTACTCGTCTTCTCCTTTATTTTATGCGTTAATGCACAGTTAAGAGAGAGAACCTGCCATTTTGGTATCACATTCGAAATAAGTAATAATCCTAACTGGGGTTACGGAGAGCCCGTTATATTGACGGTAGAGCCAAATTCTCCCGCAGACATTGCAGGCGTAAGACCGGGTGACATTATTATGGAGATCAACGGTTCGGCTACTTATCTGAGAAACTACCAAACGATTACTTCATGGCTGTTTGATGATACATCGGACATGGCTGTTTTCACCATCCGCAACCTGAGCAACTATTTCAGGGAATATGAACTCCCGCGCCGTTGCCGTTCGGTTAAATCAATGGACGAGGCTGATCTGGCTTCGGCATTCTCATTTTACAGCATAGAAGACACACAGGAAAGAGCGTTTGTACTTCCTTTGAAAGTGACAACAAACAAAAACGTAGATTTTTCGGATTATCATACTTTCGATTTTATTCTCGATCCGAATGCTCCTCAGGTAGACAGCTACATAAACAAGCTACTGGAAGATGCCTTAAAGATAAAAGGACTGACACGCAATACGGAAGATCCCGATTTTTTCATACAGACTTATTACAGTTATCAGCCAAATCCGAAATTCAACGCTTACGAAAAGAACGTAGATAAACGGACTTGGCGTTTTGATTCGGAAAATAAACAAATGGTGAGCCTGCCTATATTATCAGGTGACAATCCGAGTGCGGAATACGAAGGAAATTTTATTCTCGAACTGGGACTCAGATTTTTCGAAAAAAAAATATATTGATCCGAACAATCTAACGCAGATATGGGAAGTAAGTGCAAAAGAATATCTTACAGAACAATATTTATTGGAAGAATACGTAAAGTTTCACCTGCCGCTCATACTTATGCAATTCCCGTATTCGGCGGACAAAGAAAGATGCAAATATGTGGTCAGTTTCAAAAAAATACAACTACACAGGCATTTGCTACAACATTGACGATTTCAAAACAATAACGGATGTTGCTGTCAACTCTCCTGCATATAAAGCGGGAATACGTGGAGGAATGGTCGTTAATAAAATTGACGACAAAAAATTCAACAGTTCAAAGAATGAAATTCTGAACGGATACAAGAGATTCATTACCGAAACAATGAAGTATCGCAATCCGGGTACACGTTTTACAGACGCAAACGGATTTCCCGATTGCATGTACTGGAACACAAAAGACTATAAAGAAGTTTCAAAAGCATTCGATAATGACATATATGTCACGGTATTTGACTATTTATACAATTTCGAGAAGTACGTTTCAAGCAAGTCAAATCAGACTATAACCGTTGAGACAAAGAGCAACAAATACAGAGTAATTCCTGAGATCAAAGAAGAAGTAAGCATCAGGGCATATTAAGGATTATCGAAAGAAGATTGTTTTAATTATATTTACGAATATAGATGGTGAACGGCTGAATACCGTTCACCATATTATTTATTATTTTTTTCATGATTACAGTTTCAAATTTAGGTATTCAGTTTGGTAAAAGAGTCTTGTTTCAGGATGTGAACCTGAAGTTCACAAGCGGAAATTGTTACGGCATAATTGGCGCCAACGGAGCAGGCAAATCCACGTTTCTAAAAATATTAAGCGGAGAAAAAGATGCCACGCAGGGTTCTTTCTTTATGGCTCCCAATGAAAGGATGTCGGTGCTTTCGCAAGATCACTTCGCATATGACGATCAGACAGTAATTAATACTGTGTTGCAAGGGCATACCGTCCTGTGGAATATTATGCAGGAAAAGGACGCGCTTTACGCAAAGCCCGACTTCAGTGATGCTGACGGAATCAGGGTATCGGAACTTGAAGAAAGGTTTGCGGAACTCGAGGGCTGGAACGCCGAAAGCGATGCGGCAATGCTTCTTAGCGGATTAGGGATCGGCGAAGACTTACACTATCAGTTGATGGCAAACATAAGCGGTAAGCAGAAAGTAAGAATACTTCTGGCAAGGGCACTTTTCGGAAACCCCGACAATCTGCTCCTCGACGAGCCGACTAATGATCTGGATATCGAGACCGTGATGTGGCTCGAAAATTATCTTGCCAATTTCGAAAATACGGTACTCGTCGTTTCTCACGACAGGCACTTTCTCGACTCGGTTTGTACCCACATTGTAGACATCGATTATGGAAAGATCAATCTGTTTGCAGGAAATTACAATTTCTGGTACGAGTCGAGCCAGTTGGCACTTCGCCAGCAAACGCAGCAAAACAAAAAGGCTGAAGAAAAGAAAAAAGAACTCGAAGAATTTATCCGCCGATTCAGTGCAAATGTTGCCAAATCGAAGCAAACCACCAGCCGAAAAAAAATGCTGGAGAAACTGAACATCGAAGAAATAAAACCCTCGTCACGTAAATATCCGGGAATTATATTCACTCCCGATCGCGAGCCGGGGAATAAAATACTTGAAGTATCAGGACTAAGCAAAACCATAGACGGAACGGTTCTTTTCGACAATGTGAACTTTAATATTGAAAAAGACGACAAAGTTATCTTCCTGTCTAAAGATCCACGGGCAATGACAGCCTTTTTCGAAATAATAAACGATCAGCAAAAACCGGATAAAGGAACTTTCAGTTGGGGACAAACCATAACTACTGCTTATCTTCCTCTCGATAACGGCGACTATTTCAAAGACGATATCAGTCTGGTAGATTGGCTTTCACAGTTTTCTGACGATACAAGCGAGATATACATAAAAGGATTCTTAGGACGCATGCTTTTCTCGGGAGAAGAGGTTTTAAAAAGTGCGAAAGTATTATCGGGCGGCGAGAAAATGCGTTGCATGATTGCCCGCATGATGATGAAAAGTGCAAACTGCCTTGTATTGGATTCGCCGACCAACCATCTTGATCTGGAGTCGATTCAGGCATTCAACAATACTTTGGTTCAATTCAAAGGAATCGTATTGATGTCTTCACACGACCATGAGTTTATCCAAACTGTTTGTAACAGAGTTATAGAACTTACGCCGAACGGCATCATCGACAAACTGATGGATTATGACGATTACATAACATCGGATGACATTAAGGCTCTGAGAGAAAAGATGTATTCCTGATCTTTACAGCAATTCCGCGGCGGCTTTATCTAAAAACCAGTACAATTGTTGGTTTTTAGGAGCCACGCGGGCAGCAGGATACTTATCTGTAAAGTCTTTTCTGTGCTTTATGATTTGCTGAACTTTCTCGGACTTCTTGTCACCGGTAGCTAAGAAAACTACATTTCGGGCACTGTTGATTATTTTCCCCGTAACGCTTACCCTTTTCATTTTCGATTCGGGGTGTTCTGCTACAACGCAATTCTTAGGGCTGTCCCAAAGATTTATCTGCTGCGGAAAAATAGACGCAGTGTGTCCGTCATCGCCCAGTCCGAGTATTATCAGATCGAAAACGGGAACGTCATTTTCCAAAGGAAGCCTGCTTTGCAAAACTTTTGAATACCAGACAGCTTCTTCTTCAGGTTCATTTTCGCCGTGAATACGGAATATATTATTGTTCGGGACATCTACCTTATCAAAAAGATGTTCCTTCGTCATAGCATAGTTATTCATATTATTATCGGGAGGGACGCATCTCTCATCTCCCCAGAAAAACAATATCCTGTCCCATGGAATAATATTTTTATACTTAGCCGCCCAATAGTCGAACACTACTTTAGGAGTCGTCCCTCCCGACAACGCTATGTTGATTTTTCGATCTCCTTTCAGAATATCATTGAGAATAAACCGAGTGAATCCTTCACTCAAATCGGTAGTATTTTCGTAAACCTTTAAAACATCTTTTATCATAATTCACAATATATTCCGTCGTCCGACAAATTTTTACAAGGATATCTCCAAGTCATATTCTCGCCTTCTATCAGGCTGTCAACACATTCAGGCCCCCACGATCCGCACGGATATCCATATAAAGGAACATCTGCTTCAGATTTCCAATAGTCAAGTACAGGCTGCACAAATTTCCAAGCAGCTTCGATGGCATCGCCCCGCGAATACAATGTAGTATCTCCCTGCATCGCATCCAGAATCAATCTTTCGTATGCGCTCGGCAGATACGTATTCTGCAACGATGAGTAATGAAAATCCAGATTCACATTCTGCACTTTATATCCCGCACCCGGAATTTTAGCGCCGGTTTTGAATAATATGCCTTCGTCGGGATGAATCCTCAGCACAAGTATATTTCCGTCATTCGTAAACTCTTTGTTTTCGACAAAAAGATTATGCGGAGTAGGCTTGAAATGGATTACTATTTCCGAAACCCTTGTCGGCAGGCGTTTTCCCGTTCTTATATAAAACGGCACTCCGCCCCATCGCCAGTTGTCAATAAACAGTTTCATCGCCACAAAGGTTTCCGTACGCGATTCGGGATCAACGCCGTTTTCTTCACGATATCCTTTCTCGGGTTTTCCTTTTACGCTTGCAGCCATGTACTGTCCGCGAATTACGTTATTATGCAAATCCTTTTCAGTGTAAGGACGGATTGCCTGAAAAACTTTCAGTTTCTCGTTTCGAATTGCATCCGACTCAAGAACCATAGGCGGTTCCATTGCGATAAGCGCTACCAGCTGAAGCAAATGATTCTGCACCATATCACGCAACGCACCCGAATGATCGTAGTATTTACCTCGATTTTCAACGCCTATGCTTTCAGCTGCCGTAACTTCGATATGATGAATAAAATTCCTGTTCCAGAGAGGTTCGTATATGCTGTTGGCGAAACGCGTCACAAGAATATTCTGAACGGTTTCTTTCCCTAAATAATGATCGATGCGGTATATCTGGTTTTCATCATAATCTTCCATTAACGATTTATTCAAATCTATGGCAGACTTCAAATCGTTCCCAAAAGGTTTTTCAATAATAATCCTCCGTATCTTTTTCCCGTCTTTGTTCAACCCGACTTTAGCCAGATATTTAGGAATGATCGGATACATATCGGGCGGCGTAGACAAATAAAACATATAGTTGCCCTCTGTCTTATTTTCTTTATCAGCCTCGTCAAGGTACGTCTTCAGTTTTTTATAGTCGGAAGCGTTATCCGTATCAATGGACAAATAAGACAGCTTTTTACAAAACTCTTCTATTTCCGAATTTTTCGCATCCTTAAAAGAAGAATATTTTTTTATGCCGTCTTTCATTTTATCGCGGAACGCCTCATTCGACAATTCGGTTCGCGAAACGCCTAAGACAGCATAATGCACAGGTAATAATTTCTGCACATACAATTCAAAAATTGCGGGAATCAATTTCCTGTAAGTTAAGTCTCCCGATGCTCCGAAAATTATAAGCATCTGATTGGTTATATTATTCTTTACGCTCATTCTAAAAAATGTTCTTCTTTTTCATCTATTATACTTAACAACGAATTTAACGAATTGTTGAAAAATCCGAAAGCTTTTTTAAAGCATGAATTAAGAAGATTTTCCTAATCCGTTACAATAGAGCGTATTTATACAACCAGATCAGATATAAATTATTTTGATATTTCCAAATGTTTTTATTTTTCTATTCTGATGCGGGCATCAACGGCTATCACCTGTTTATCGTTTGCAAGCAGCGGATTAATATCCATTTCCTTGATCTCCGTGGCATATCTTAGCAATATGGACAAACGCACGATGATTTCGGTAAACAATTCCTCGTTCAGTCCCTTCTGTCCGCGAACGCCTTTTATTATCTTGTATGCACGAAGCGATTTCACCATAGAAGAAGCTTCGTTAAAGGTCAATGGAGCAAGCCCCGAAGATACGTCTTGCAACACTTCGACAAAAATTCCGCCCAGTCCGCACAATACGATATGTCCGAATTTAGGTTCGTACTTAGCGCCTATAAACAATTCAGTCCCTGACAACATAGGCTGAATAAGTACAGCCTCCGCATCAGGGATTGTCATCAGGCGATCAAATTCCAATGCCAAATGTTCCTTTGTTTTTATATTCAAAACTACTCCTCCCACATCCGATTTATGAACAGGTCCGACACACTTGGCAACCAATGGAAACTCCGATCTATCGGCAAAAGCAAGAACTTCCGTTTTATCTGCCGACACAAATTCTTCAACGCAAGGAATTCCGGCAGCCTTCAAAAGTTCGCGTACATCTTCGGGCGACATGTAGCCGTCATCGACTGATTCGATGATTTTGCGAGCCCTTGCAATATCCACATTCAGATCTTCCATTTTTCCGACGGACGGTTTCGTCCGCGATACGACTTTAGACAATGCGTCAGCCAAAGCCACCTCATCAATAAAATTCACGTGCCCTTTCTTAACGAATTCATCCATCTCCTTGGCTGCCATTTTCACCGAAGGAAGAATAGGATAAATAGGAATAGGCGATGTTTTCATTTTTTCGTCCAGAACCTCATAAGCCTCATATACTTTAGTCACTCCGGGATCGCCGTAAATAACGGCAAGCCCGTCTATTTCCTTAAACTTTTCAGTACAAAAATCTATCGCCATTCTCAAATGTTCCCCCGTTCCCGTTCCCAAAATATCGATGGGATTGGAAGCCGCACAACCCGGAAGCAGTTTGCTTTTTAATTCCTTCGCCAACGCTTCGGGCATTTCAGGGACATCCAGCTTGCCTTTGGCAAGAGCGTCCGTCAATATTACGGCAGGGCCTCCTGCCTGAGAAATAACCGCCAGATTTTTCCCGTTCAGTTCAGGCAAAGACAAAACAGCCCCGACATTCGCCAACTCCTCGCGGGAATAACATCGTATGATGCCTGCCTTACGGAACAAAGCCTCGACCGCCAAGTCTGAACTCGCAATAGCTCCCGTATGGGAAGATGCCGCCCTGCTGCCCGATTTTGACGTTCCCGACTTTATTGCGGCAATAAAGCATCCTTTTCTTATCAGAGAAGAGGCGTGTTCCAGAAACCTGTCGGGATTTTTTATGGTTTCGATATATAAAAGCTTTATCCTCGAACTTTTTTTCGGATCAAATTCATTATCCAGATATTCTATCACATCTTCTACACCGATCTGTGCGGCGTTTCCTACCGACCATACAGAACTGAACTTAAGCCCCACGCGGATAGACGACTCTATAATAAATGTAGCGGTTCCTCCCGAACTTGAAATCATATCGACGCCTTTCTGATGAATTTCGGGAATCGGTCTTGTAAATAAACTCTGATGGTGGATATTTATCATTCCGCTGCAATTGGGTCCGATAAGGGAAGCTCCAGCGTCACTTACAACTTTCGCAATTTTCTTTTCCAGCTCGGCGCCTTCGGGAGTTTCTTCGCTGAATCCTGCCGAGAACATGATAAAAGCCTTTGTCCCTTTTTCTTTTGTCAGTACCTCAATCGCTTCCAGACAAGATTTTGCGGGAATGGATATAACAGCCAATTCAACGGGAGGAATATCCCGCACATTCCGATAAGATTTCACTCCCTGCACGACATCTTCTTTGGCGTTCACGACATACAAGTCGCCCGAAAACGAGCCTTTCAGAATATTATCAAGAGAACTTCCGCCGGGTTTCAATTTGTCGTTAGAACCACCTACGACTACAATACTTTTTGGGTTAATCAGCTGTCTATTTATCATATTATTGTGTTTTTCACAAATATAATAAATAGAAATTATGACAAAATGATAGAAATGTATATTTTATAACATATTTTATTCGTGATGATAAGGCTCATTATTCAGTATCGTCATGGCACGATACAGCTGCTCAACAAAGATGAGCCTTATCATCTGGTGAGAAAATGTCATCTTCGACAGAGATATTTTTTCCGAAGCTTTTTCGTAGACGGCTTTCGAGAAACCGTATGCTCCGCCTATCACAAACACCAGTCTTTTCGGAACAGTGTGCGCCCGCTTTTCAATATAAGCTGCAAACTGGAGCGATGACAATTCCTTTCCTCTTTCATCAAGCAAAACCAGATAGTCGCCAGTCTGTAAGCTTCTCAGAATAAGTTCTCCCTCCTTTTCTTTCTGTTGTTCGGCAGTCAGGTTTTTTGTGTTTTTCAGATCGGGAATAACCTGTACGTCGAACGGCAGATAATGCGTAAGGCGGCTTGTATATTCATTGACAGCGTCGACAAAGTACTTAGCATCGGTTTTGCCGATCACCAGCAAACTTATTTTCATAATGTTTGTTTTTATTAAGATACAAAAATATAATATTGAAAGCTTGACAGAAACTTATTTTGTATATTTGTCAATAAACACAAAAATAAAAAGCTATGAGAGTTATTCCAGATTCAGAATTTATCATCAACGATGATGGCAGTGCTTTCCATTTGCACGTACGTCCCGAACAATTGTCGGACAAAATAATAATGATGGGCGATCCGTCCCGCGTAGCACTTACAGCTTCACATTTCGACAGTATAGAATGCGAAGTGCAAAGCCGTGAGTTCCATACCATAACCGGAACGTATAAAGGAAAACGCATCACAGCCATCTCGCACGGGATCGGTCCCGATAATATCGACATAGTTATTACCGAATTGGATGCACTGGCAAACGTAGACTTCAAGACACGTGAAGTAAAAAAAGACTTCAAACAACTGACAATGATCCGCGTCGGTACATCGGGCGGATTACAACCGCATTGTCCGATAGGCTCTTATGTGGTTGCCGCTAAATCTATCGGGTTCGATGGCGTTCTGAATTATTATGAAGGACGGAACAAAGTTGCTTTAACGGATTTCGAAGATGCATTCAAAAAACATACGGGCTGGTCGCCCCTACACTGCTCGCCTTACGTAGTGAAAGCCGATGAGGAATTGGTTGAACGTATCGGGCACGACATGATCAAGGGCGTAACAATATCCGCCATAGGATTCTACGGACCTCAGGGACGTTACGTGCGTATGCCGCTGGCCGATCCTCAGCTCAACAGCAAAATAGAATCGTTCAGATATAACGGGGACTCGATAACCAATTATGAAATGGAAAGTGCTCCTTTGGCAGGATTGGGAAGGCTTATGGGACATAAATGCATGACAGTTTGCGCCATTATAGCGAATCGGTTGGCGGGAGATTCCAATGCTAATTACAAAGGATCGGTCGAAGATCTTATAAAAACCGTATTGGATCGTATTTGAAATAAATGGCTAAAATAAAAAAGTATATAAAAGGAGCAGCTATCCTCGCGGTAGTTGCTCTTTTGTGCATTGTCGCAGTTTTGGTTTTTGCAAATTGGAAAATTCCACACGATACGGAAGCATACCTCTACGATGATCCTGACAGCATACCAAGTCAAAAAACCGCGTTAGTGCTGGGAGCATCCAAATATCTGGGAAACGGAAAGTGGCTGAATCAATACTTTGTACACCGCATCAATGCGGCAAAAGAGCTTTACGATGCGGGGAAGGTAAAGGCGTTCGTAGTAAGCGGAGACAACAGCCGCCATACCTACAACGAACCGCAGGATATGCACGACGCATTGGTGGAAATGGGCGTTCCCGACAGCATTATCTACCTCGACTATGCAGGATTGCGGACACTGGATTCGGTTGTCAGAATGAAAGAAGTTTTCGGACAAGATTCGTTTATAGTCGTATCGCAGAAATTCCATAACGAAAGGGCTGTTTTTCTGGCTCAGCACTACGGAATGACCGTTTACGGTTATAATGCCGAGGATGTGCCGCTGAACCGATCTTCGTTCAGGACAAAAATCAGGGAAAAATTTGCCCGTGTAAAAGTTTTCGTTGATATTGCAACCAACAAAAAGCCCAAATTCTTAGGAGAACCCGTCGAAATAAAATAGATTTATACAAACTAAACTCTTTATGAAAACAAAGCTACATTTCACCGCTTCATTAATAGCATTATTTTGCGTTGCCACATCTTGCACTTATTTTGAAAATCCCAAAAGAATAGATCATAATATCCAAACCGACACTTTGTCTATAAACAAAATTCTGGAAGATACGTCAAAGATGATGATAGCGGAGCTTCCTGTCTACTTCGACAGTACGCAGGTATTAATTATGCCTGTCGGATTGATTGATCTGAACAGTATCAACAAAGGAAGCGGAAGATACAAGGAAAAGTTGAGTTCTTCTAAAAACAGAAAATATGACGACGAAAACATTTATTCTGTAGTAGCGAGAGTTACGGGCAATGACTATATCAACGGAAACATAACAAACCTCATCTTCGAAGATTTATCAAAAAGTGATTCTAAACCAAATGTACTCACAAACAAAGTAATAAATATATCGAGTGTGGAGTATCTGAGAAGCCTTGCCAAGAAAACAAACAGGCACTATCTGTTTTATTACGTCTATGATAGGGACAGCAACGGCGACGGTGAACTCAACAGCAATGACGTTTTATCTATATACATCAGCAATCTGGACGGAACGGAGTTTAACAAAATAACAAAGGATAAAGAAGATTTCGATTCGGGCAAATGGATCCCGTTTGCTTCGCGGTATTACTTCCGAACAATCGAGGACACGAACAAAGACGGAGTGTTCGATAAGAACGACAAATACCATTACTACTACATTGATTTTGCGAAAGAACCGTATCAGATTACGCATTTGAATCCGATAGATATGATAAAACCGTAAAAAGTCTCTAAAAAAACTTACTGAAAGCATAAAAGAAAATTTACAAGAATGTTCCTGAATTTTCCTTACCGATAAAAAGCAATATCTTTGCACACTAAATTTTATGAAGATGGACAATACTGTAACATTTTATATAGTTCGTCACGGTAAGACGCTGATGAACACGCTTGAACACGTACAGGGCTGGTGCGATTCGCCGTTGACTGAAGAGGGAAAGGAAGTTGCCGCGTTTTTGGGAGCGGGAATGAAAGGGATAGAGTTTGAGTCGGCTTATTCGAGCGATTTACGCAGGACAAGCACAACTGCAAAAATTATTCTCACAGAGCTCGGACAAACAAATCTTCAGATCACGGAAATGGAAGAATTCCGCGAAGCCTGTTTCGGGCGATACGAATCCCGCCCGAATATGAAGATGTGGTACGACGCATCGTTATACCTGCATTATACCGATCCCGAAAGGATGTACAAAGACGTATTGGAGAAGAAAATATCGAACTCTGACATACTCAATGCCGTTGCGGAACTCGATAATCTGGGACTCGCCGAAAATTTCGAAAAAGTTGAAGCACGCACGCATAAGGGACTAAGAACAATCGCCGAGAAAGAAGTGCGGAAAGGAAAAGATGTAAACATATTGTTAGTATCACACGGCATGAGCATTACTTGCATGTTACAGAATATGGGAGGACGGGAACTTATGAAAACACATCTCGACAATGCCTCGGTATGTAAAGTAACCTATAAAGACGGAAGATTCACCGTCAACTCGATGGGTGATATGAGTTTTGTAGAACAAGGAAGAAAAATAAAACATCAAGATCAAACTAAATAACTGTCAAACACGAATGAGCAGAAAGAAAAAGGCTCTGCCTGTAATTGAAAACGTAGAAATAACAGACATCGCCGCCGAAGGGAAAGCCATAGCGAAAGTTGACGACATGGTTGTATTTGTCCCGTATGTAGTACCGGGCGATGTTATAGACTTACAGCTTACGCGTAAAAAGAACAAGTATGCAGAAGGAAAGCCTGCTAAATTCATAAAGTATTCACCTCTGCGGATAGATGCTTTCTGCGAACATTTCGGCGTTTGCGGAGGATGCAAGTGGCAGATCCTGCCCTATCGGGAACAGTTGAAATATAAACAAAAGCAAGTCGTAGACAACCTGACACGCATAGGAAAAATAGAATTGCCCGAAATATCGCCCATATTAGGTTCGGAAAAAACCGAATTTTACCGCAACAAGCTGGAATTTACTTTTTCGAACAAAAAATGGCTTACTTACGAGCAGGTTGCATCGGGACAATCTTTTGACGATATGGATGCTTTGGGTTTTCATATTCCGGGAATGTTCGACAAAGTGCTGGACATAAACAAATGCTGGTTGCAGGATAATATTTCGAACGAAATCAGAAACTTCATTCGTCAATTCTGTAAAGAAAACGGCTGTTCTTTCTTCGACCTCCGGAATCAGAACGGATTGATGCGCAATCTGATCGTAAGGACGTCATCAACGGGCGAACTGATGCTGATCGTAGTTTTCTTCGAGAATGATAAAGAAAAAATAAAGTTGTTATTAAATGCAACAGCAGATAAGTTTCCTCAAATCACTTCGCTTCTCTATATTATCAATCAGAAAGCAAATGATACGATAACCGATCAGCAGGTTCTGAAATGGAAAGGCAATGACTTCATATACGAAGAAATGGAGGGGCTGAAATTCAAAATAGGACCCAAGTCCTTTTATCAGACCAACAGCGAACAAGCGTACAACCTGTATAAAATCGCCCGCGATTTCGCAGGGCTTACAGGCGACGAACTTGTCTACGACTTATACACAGGAACGGGGACAATCGCAAACTTTGTGGCAAAAGAAGCTAAAAAAGTCATTGGGATAGAATACGTGGAAGAAGCCATTGATGACGCAAAATTCAATTCGCAAAACAATAAAATAGAAAACACCCTGTTTTATGCGGGAGACATGAAGAATATTCTCACACACTATTTTATCGAAGAACACGGAAAACCCGACGTCATCATAACCGATCCGCCACGCGCAGGAATGCACGACGATGTAATCGATGCGATACTGTTTGCCGATCCCGATCGGATTGTTTACGTAAGTTGCAACCCTGCCACACAGGCAAGGGATTTGAATCTGTTAGATACAAAATACAGAGTCGAGAAAGTGCAGCCTGTCGATATGTTTCCGCATACGCACCATGTAGAAAACGTAGTGCTTTTGGCGAAAAGATAATTCTTTGCCGTTACTTGGCGAAATTGATCGTATTATATATACTTTTGTAACAGATAATCAAGAAGAAGAAGAAGAAAAATAAAGAAAATGAAAATAGCTATCGTTGGTGTAAGCGGTGCCGTAGGACAAGAGTTCCTACACGTAATCGAGGAACGGAATTTTCCGTTCGACGAACTGGTTCTGTTCGGTTCGGCAAGAAGTGCAGGAAAAATGTATGCATTTAAAGGCAAAGAATATACCGTAAAAGAACTTAAGCACAACGATGATTTCAAAGGTATAGACATAGCTTTTGTTTCGGCAGGAGGATCGACGTCCATCGAATTTGCGGATACAATAACCAAGCATGGAGCCGTAATGATCGACAACTCAAGCGCTTTCAGAATGGACAAAGACGTTCCGCTGGTAGTACCCGAAGTGAACGGACAGGACGCTAAAATCCGCCCGAAAGGAATTATTGCAAATCCTAACTGCTCGACAATTCAAATGGTAGTCGCGCTCAACGTCATAGAAAAAATTTCGCACATAAAGAAAGTTCATGTCGCCACCTATCAGGCTGCATCGGGAGCAGGAGCAGCAGCGATGGACGAACTGAAACTGCAGATGAAACAATTCAGCGAAGGCAAAGAGGTTACCGTTGAGAAATTCTTTTATCAATTGGCGGGAAACCTGATTCCACAAATTGACGTGTTCAGTGACGATGATTACACAAAAGAAGAATTGAAAATGTATAACGAAACACGCAAGATTATGCACTCCGATATACAGGTAAGCGCTACCTGCGTACGTGTTCCCGTTTTACGTGCCCATTCCGAAGCCGTCTGGGTGGAAACGGAAGAACCCATATTGGCGGATACGGCAAAAGAAGCTTTCGCAAAAGCCGACGGGATAGTTTTACAGGACAATCCTGCAAAAAAAGAATATCCTATGCCACTCTTCGTTGCAGGAAAAAATCCCGTATATGTGGGAAGAATCCGTAAAGATCTGACAAACCCTAACGGACTTACATTCTGGGTAGTCAGCGATCAGATAAAAAAAGGAGCTGCACTGAATGCCGTTCAGATAGCCGAATATCTAATAAAAGAAAAAGCTTTATAAAGCTTCCAAAGAATGGAAACGCCAAGAACAGTCAACGTTATCCGATATATGCAGCCGCTTCGCGAAGGCGGATCGTTGCCTGCTTTGGCGGAAGCCGATGACGACTTCAAATATGTGGTGAAATTCAGAGGGGCAGGGCACGGTACAAAAGCCCTTATATCCGAACTCATCGGAGGAATGACGGCAAAAGCCCTTGGTTTTAAAACTCCCGAACTGGTGTTTATAAATCTTGACGAGGCTTTCGGAAGAACGGAAGGCGACGAAGAAATTCAGGATCTGCTGCAAGCAAGCAGAGGGTTGAATATCGGATTACATTTCTTATCGGGAGCGATAACGTTCGATCCTGTTTTGTTTAAGGTGGATTCCCGAAACTGCTTCGCGTATTGTATGGATGGACGCTCTGCTCACGAATGTCGATCGCACTATTCGAAATACGAATATGCTGATATGGCATCGGGAGTTGTGGCTGATCGATCACGGAGCTACTTTGTATTTTCATCACTCATGGGAAAACATAGATAAATACGCCGTGAGCCCTTTCAAACAGATAAAAGATCATGTCCTGCTGCCGTTTGCCGACGATCTGGAACAGGCAGACAAAGATTTAAAAAAGATTCTGACAGAAGATAAAATAAGAGAGATCGTCGGACTCATCCCCGATGACTGGTTGACGTGGAAAAACGAAGACGAAACTTTTGATGACGTCAGAAACACTTATGCCCGATTCTTAATCTCCCGAATAAACAACTCGGATGTTTTTGTAAAAGAAGCCCGACATGCAAGAAAAACACTTATATGAATATGCCGTAATCAGAGTATTCCCGAAGGTTGAGCGTGAAGAGTTTATCAATGTCGGGATCATACTCTTTTCGAAGCAGGCGAATTTTATAAAATTACTTTATAAAGTCGACGAAGCTAAACTTTCCGCACTTTCAAAAGATACAGATATTGAAATAATAGAAAAGACATTAAAAACTTTTGAGAAAATAGCTTTGGGAGAAAAAGACTGCGGAAGCATTGCTTCAATGGAGACAGCAGAGCGTTTCCGCTGGCTCACGGCAGTAAAAAGCACCTGCGTACAAACCTCCCGCCCCCATTCGGGTTTTTCGTCCGATCTTGACAAAACAACGGAAAAGCTATTCGCAGAACTGGTTTTATAAAACTTCCCGATTAATTATCATAACAAAGAATCTGTCTCAGTTTCGCCAGTTTTGCGGGAGTCAGTTTCAATTCTTTGTGCATATATTCTTCAACCGATCCGCTTTTCTTCTTCATGCACGAAACGGCATATCTGAGATACGAGGCATCCGACAGGTACAACATCGTTATTGCCTCCTGAACGGATTCGGGCATGTTTTCCGCATTTTGTAAAACTTTGTCTTTGTTTATTCCTTCATTGGAATAAAGGTAATCCTGTTCAATATTTTCAGCGGGAATGTTAAGCGCTTTCAATATGAAGTATGCTGCAAGCCCCGTTCTGTCTTTTCCCCAACCGCAATGAAAAAGAATCGGATAATTGTCCTCATCGCATAATATGTCGAAGAATCGGGCATACTGATCCGGGTAGTTTTCAATAATTTCCCGATAAGAATCCTGCGTATAAATAATAGTGTCTCCTTTCAGAAAAGAGCCTTCCAATACCCTATCCCTGACATCCGTATTGAAACAGGTAACGTCGATAGGCAACTCAATAACATTAGCTTTCGGATAGTTATCGGGTCTGAGACGACTTTGTTCCGCATCCCTGAAATCGACGACTGTTTTAATATGGAGAGAGTCTAAAACTTCAATATCCTTAGCGTCCAGATTCGACAGTTGCCCTGAACGATAAAGTTTTCCCCATTTTATTTGTTTTTCGGATTTGGAAAAATATCCTCCCATATCCCTGAGATTCTGAATATTTTGCGTATTGAAGAACCTGTTTGTGATAATCCCCGAAAAAGTATTTCCTGCTTTTAAACGGAAATATTCACGAAAGGTATTCGCTTCGGGAGACACAACTGCAACATAATCGCTGACACTCAAAACTTTTACAGGATTTTTAGAAAATACGGAGTCGTTCCGCGAAGAAAATATCTCCACTTTGCTGTTTTCCTTTTCGGGAAAGATTTCCCATTTAATTATATAGTTCGCCTGTTTGTCTTTTTCGCAAAAAAAGGAGATATGAGTATTATCCGCACAGGCAAGAAAGGAGGCGGATAAAGAGAGGATACACGATACTATATTGAACTTAAACTTCATTTCTGCAATAATGAATCAACAATTATCCCAAAGATAAGCCCCTTTTAATAAGTAAACAAATATAATAACATCTCTTGCACTTTCAAGGTAAGAACATCAACGAATTTAGAATTTATTATATATCTTATATCTTATTTAATTACAGTGCCTTCCGATTCTTTGGAAACGGATAAGGCTTCCCGGATAATAACTTTGTTTACGCCTTTTTCGATCGAAGAAAAAGCATTCTGCAACTTCGGCAACATCCCTTCTTTAACAACACCCAAAGATACCAACTCATCAAAATATTTTCTGTCGAGGACGGGGATTACGCTGTTTTCATCTTCCTCGTCCAGCAAAACACCCTTTTTCTCGAAACAATATATAAGAGTTACTTCATAATCGGACGAAAGGCTTTGCCCGACTTCCGCTGCAATAGTATCGGCATTGGTGTTAAGGATATCGCCCGATTTGTTATGCGTAAGAGGAGCCAAAACAGGCACAATCCCTTTTTCAAGTAACTCAATAAACACTCTGTTGTTTACGGAAACAATATCTCCTACATATCCGTAATCAATATCCTGTACTTTTCTTTTTTCGGCAAGTATTATATTAAGATCGGCGCCCATCAATCCCAAAGAGTTTACGTCTAATGCCTGAAGCTGAGCCACAATGTTTTTATTAACCAAGCCGCCGTATACCATTGTCACAATTTCTAATGTAGCTTTGTCCGTTATTCTCCTCCCATCGACTATCTGGCTTTCTACACCCAATCTCTCGGACAGAGCCGTCGCGGATCGCCCGCCGCCATGAACCAATATCTTATATCCTTCAATTCGGGAAAATTCTTTCAAAAACCGCAAAAGAGAATCTTCGTTCTCCACAATTTTACCGCCGACTTTTACAACTGATAATTTTTTCATAAGATTTTATTTTCCGATATACATCAAATCGCTCATTATACCGTCAGAAACTAAAAAACTGTCTTCAGAAATAATTAAACGATTATCCGAAACCTTAACCTTTCCGCTTTCTAAATATTTTAAAACGTTTTTCAGGCAATAAGCCTTAAATTTTTCTCCGAAACGGCTGTTTATTTCGGTTATATCCGATCCCCACATGGTACGCATCCGGGTAAGGATATAATCGTTGTATGCCGTAACATTATCCTGCTCTTCAATTTCCAAATTAGGAACTCCCTGTTTTATTCCGTCCAGATATTTCAGGATTGAAGCGACATTCCAGCTTCTGTTCTCTCCATTAAAAGAATGAGCGGCAGGCCCTATTCCCAAATACTCTGCGCCTGTCCAATAAGAAGAGTTGTGTTTGGAATAAAATCCTTCTCTGGCAAAGTTAGAAACTTCGTAATGTATGAAATCCGCATTCTTCAAATACTCAGCCATCGACAGATACATATCCGAGCTTATGTCCTCATCCGTTTCCTTTACCATGCCTCTGTCGAGCATATTATAGAGCTTAGTGCCTTTCTCATAAATCAGATGATAGGAAGATATATGCTGCACATTCAGGCTTATTGCCTGCCTTAACGAATATTTCCACGAATCAAGCGTCTGATCGGGCAAACCGTACATCAAATCTATACTGATATTGTCAAAACCTTTTCTTTGACAAAGCCTCACTGCTTCAATGGCTTTTTCTGCCGAATGGCGACGATTCAGAAATCGGAGTTCGTCATTATTAAAACTCTGAATGCCTATGCTTATTCTGTTAAACCCTGCCGAAAGCAGCATATCGACATACTCATCCGTCAAATCATCGGGGTTTGCCTCCAATGTTATTTCCAAATCATCCGATAAAGTGAAATTCGAACGGATAGCGTTGAATATATCAGCAAAATCGCCGTAAGACAACAATGAGGGCGTTCCACCGCCAAAATAGATTGTTTCGATTATCGGGTTATGAAGGAAATTTTTTCGCAATGCCAATTCTTCACAATATGCGGAAATGATTTTCCTTTTACTCTCCAAATTAGTTTGAGTAAAGAAATCGCAATACACACATCGGGTTTTGCAATAAGGAATATGAATGTAAATGCCTGCCACCTTTGTCAATCAATGTTGATACAAATGTATTACTAAATTTATCCATATCAAATTATTGAAAATAAAAGCGGTAGGAACAATATTCCGATCAAAAAAACATCGTTATTTTTTGCATCGTCAAAAATTAAGTTATAAATTTGCTGCCCGAAAATGAGAGGAGGTATGGTTTATACTTAAAAAGAAACAGACAGATAAAAAATACAACAAACGGCATTATTGTTACAAACATTGATGCAGATTATATTAATTAACCATATCTTATATTAAAATTTAAAAAGAAAAAATTATGATAATAGTTCCAATAAAAGAAGGCGAGAACATCGAGAAAGCATTAAAAAAATTCAAAAGAAAATACGAGAAAACAGGCGTTGTAAAAGAACTAAGAAGACGTCAGGCTTTCCAAAAACCGTCTATCACAAAAAGACAGCAAAAACTGCACGCAGTTTACGTTCAGAAAATGCATCAATCGGAAGATTGATCGCTATTGGACAAAAGAAAATAATTTATTACTTTCGTTATCAAACAAGCTAATATTGTTTCGATGACGAGCGTAATTCAAAAATATCTAAGTTATCTCCGTTATGAAAAGAATTATTCTTCATATACGGAGATTTCTTATTCTAAAGACCTCGCTCAGTTTGAAGAATTCGTCAACCTGCATTATGAAGGGATAAAACTGTCCGACATCGAAAGCGACATTGTCAGGCAGTGGATAGCATCGCTTATGGAATCAGGCATTTCAGCCCGATCGGTTAACAGAAAGCTAAGTTCACTCAAATCATTTTACCGCTACCTGACAAAGATAGGCGAAGTCAAAACCAATCCCCTGAAAAGAATAACAGGCCCTAAGGCTAAGAAACCTCTTCCGTCTTTTGTGAACGACTCGGATATGGAAACCATATTGGATAGCTTTGCTTATACTCCTGACGACAGTTTCGACAGCTATCGGGATTTTACAATCCTCGAGTTGTTTTATGTAACAGGGATGCGAAGGGCAGAACTGATAAACCTCAAAGTGGAAGACATTGACCTTTCCGCCGAAACGATCCGCGTCAACGGCAAGCGGAACAAGCAACGCCTGATCCCGTTCAGCAAGGAAACAAAAGCCGTCATCACGGCTTATCTCGAAAAAAGAAACAGCCTTGATGTAAACCTTTCCGACAGATTTTTTGTTAAAAAAGACGGAAACCCCGTATATCCTATGCTAATATACAGACTGGTACATAACCAACTGAGCGGAATACCGACTCTAAGCAAGGCAAGCCCGCACGTTCTGCGTCATTCTTTCGCAACGGAAATGCTGAACAACGGGGCTGAGATCAACGCGGTCAAAGAATTGCTGGGACATTCGAGTCTGGCATCGACAGAGGTATATACCCATACATCATTCGAAGAACTAAAAAAAACATATAAAAAAGCTCACCCAAGAGCGTAACCGTAAAAATAAAGGAGGTAATTATGGACATTAGAATTCAGGCTATTCATTTCGATGCAACAGAAAGATTGGAAGATTTTATCCAGAAAAAAATATCTAAGCTGGAAAAATATTCCGACACGATTATCGACGCGGAAGTTACTCTTAAAGTTGTAAAACCCGAAGTTGCCAACAATAAGGAAGCTTCAATAAAGTTGAATGCAAAAAACGCCGAACTGTTTGCCAACAAAACTGCCGACACCTTTGAGGAAGCAATTGATCTCACTGTAGAAGCGCTCGAAAAGCAACTTATTAAAAATAAGGAAAAGAACAAATAATTTATCATCGACAAATAACAATCGAAGCATTCCTTTTTCGGAATGCTTTTTTATTACTTTTGCATACCGAAACATTGCAGTATGCTTTTTGATTCCTTTTCATTCGCCGTTTTTTTGCCTGTTGTCTTTATCCTTCATTATTTTATCTTCAATAAGACAAAAGGCTCTCAAAACATACTGCTCCTGTTGGCAAGCTTTTTCTTTTATGCCTGCTGGGATTGGCGATTCCTTTCCTTATTGTTTTTTTCGATACTGATCAACTATTGGACAGGATTAAAAATACATTCTGAGTCAGACAATAAGGGAAAGAAAAAAACGATACTTATTATCTCCTTAATAATTAATATCGGCATCCTGTCCTTTTTCAAGTACTTCAATTTCTTTATCGACTCGTTCAACACCTTATTATCGGGTTTTGGATTCAACAGCAGCCTGCATACCTTAAGCATTATATTGCCTGTCGGAATTTCGTTCTACACTTTCCATGGCATGTCCTACATATTAGATGTATATAAGAATAAAATAGAGCCGACAAAGAATCTGGCGGATTATTCCTTGTTTGTAAGCTATTTCCCCTTGTTAGTGGCAGGACCGATAGAACGGGCAAATCATCTGCTCCCTCAATTAAAAGAAAGAAGAGAGTTCAAGTACGAAAATGTTTCCGAAGGATTGAAACAGATATTATGGGGATTATTCAAAAAAGTAGCTGTTGCCGACTTATGTGCCGTTCCGGCAAATCAAATATTTGAAACATACAGTACACAACCGGCAGGAACCCTGCTTCTGGGAGCATTCTTTTTTACTATCCAGATTTACGGCGACTTCTCAGGATATTCGGATATTGCACTCGGTACTTCCAGAATGTTCGGAATCAAACTTTTGAAAAATTTCAACTACCCATATTTTTCAAGAGACATTGCCGAATTCTGGAGGCGTTGGCACATATCGCTTTCATCATGGTTTAAAGATTACCTTTATATACCTCTCGGAGGCAGCCGTGGCGGAACAGGGCAAAAAATCAGAAACACTTTCATCATATTTCTGGTTAGCGGTTTTTGGCATGGGGCAAACTGGACGTATATTGTCTGGGGAGGGTTAAATGCATTCTTTATGCTGCCTTCCATGATAAGAGGGACAAACAGGAAAAATTTAGACATAGCGGCAAAAGGGGAAATTTTTACCGTCAGCCAAAGAAACAATTCAAATACTTCTCACGTTCCTGTTAACAATGTTTGCATGGATATTTTTCCGGTCAGAAAGCATATCCGATGCGTTCCATTACATCATTAACATCTTTGACACGTCAATTATTGACATATCGGGCTACTACAAACATTGGATCGACTATATTCCTATATTCGTCCCTGTAATTTTTCTATTCATAACAGAATGGATAAACAGGGAAAAGAATTTTGCTTTGGAAGCTTTCGGAAAATCATCACCTAAAATATTCCGTTTCTTGTTCTATATTCTGATCATATTGTTCATCTTGGCAAATGTGCAACGGACGCCTCAAGAATTTATATATTTCCAATTTTAATGCGGTAATAAATGAAAAAACTATTCAAAAATATCATTGCATTTCTTGCCTGCTTTTTTGTAGTCGCGCTAATCATTATTCTCCTGCCTCCTACTCCAAAAACGAAAGAATCTCTTATATTCTCGTCAGAACAGAAAGATTCGTTACTGTTGAACACTCCCGAACCCCGAATTATTTTAGTAGGAGGTTCCAACATAGCAATGGGTATGAACAGCCGGATAATAAAAGATTCACTTAATTTAAATCCTATCAACACAGGTTTTCATGCCGGAGTAGGATTAAAGTTTATGCTGGATCATGTCGAACCGTATTTACGTAAAGGGGATGTCTTAATACTGATCCCGGAATACAATCAATTTTACAATCGCAGCTTATATGGCAATGAAGTCTTATTGCGAATGATACTGGATGTCTCATTTACCAATGCAAAGCAATTGGATATTAACCAATGGTTCAACATAATGCAGTATCTTCCTAACTATCTAAAATCGAAAGTAAACCTGTCGAACTATGTGTATTCAGAAGAAAGCCTTGAAAAAGAATATTTAGCAAAATCATTCAATAAATACGGGGATGCCGTTGCTCACTGGAATCTTCCAAAAACAACAAACGCCAAACCATTGTCGCTCGACCAGAAAAATTATAATCCGAAAGCCATGCAATATATGCACAATTTTATAGATAGAGCATCCATGAATGGCGTAAAAGTATATGTCTCATATCCCGGAATGAGAGAAAACGAACTGAAGAATATCGTTTTCGAAATCGAAAAAATATATAAAAAAAAATAAATACAATACATTAGGAAGCCCTGCCGATTTCTACATCCCCGATTCAATGATATACGACACGCCCTACCATCTTATTCAGGAAGGTGCAAATCTAAGGACATTAAAATTAGTGGAAAAATATAAGGAAAAGCTAAATTACTACAGAGAATAAAATAAAGAGAATAAAGTTTTGAAATTAAAAAAATAATTTCTATTTTTGTCGCCGTTTCACTTGAAGAAAAGGCGACTTTAGACATAAGCCTCTTTAGCTCAGCTGGCCAGAGCACGTGATTTGTAATCTCGGGGTCGTTGGTTCGAATCCGACAAGAGGCTCAAAATGAAGGAGAAATGATAGATGGGAAGCGATTTTTACGGCATAGTACATTTCACTGTTTCCATCTTACTGTATTGAAAAAAACTGAGGAATGCGGGAGTAGCTCAGTTGATAGAGCATTAGCCTTCCAAGCTGAGGGTCGCGGGTTTGAGCCCCGTCTCCCGCTCTATTGCCAATGTAGCTCAGTGGTAGAGCACTTCCTTGGTAAGGAAGAGGTCACGGGTTCAAATCCCGTCATGGGCTCAAGATTATTTTAAACTTTTGCTGTTCAATATTTTTTAAAGAACAGATTTTTATGTAAAATTGTTTGGTAAGATTTAAATAAAAAGCAATCATTTAATTAAATAACAACATTTTATTATGGCAAAAGAACATTTTAACCGGTCGAAACCACACGTAAATATCGGTACAATCGGTCACGTAGACCACGGTAAAACTACATTGACTGCTGCTATTACAACAGTATTGGCAAAAAAAGGTCTTTCTGAAGTAAAATCTTTCGATCAGATCGACAATGCTCCAGAAGAAAAAGAACGTGGTATTACAATCAATACTTCACACGTTGAATATGAAACTGCTAATCGTCACTACGCACACGTTGACTGTCCGGGACACGCCGACTATGTAAAGAACATGGTAACCGGTGCTGCTCAGATGGACGGTGCTATTATCGTAGTTGCTGCAACTGACGGTCCTATGCCTCAAACTCGTGAACACATCCTTCTTGCACGTCAGGTAAACGTTCCAAGACTGGTTGTATTCATGAACAAATGCGATATCGTTGACGACGAAGAAATGTTGGAACTTGTTGAAATGGAAATGAGAGAACTTCTTTCATTCTACGATTTCGACGGAGACAACACTCCTGTTATCCGCGGATCTGCACTTGGAGCATTGAACGGAATCGAACAATGGGAAGAACAAGTAATGGAGCTTATGAACGCTGTTGACACTTGGATTCCGCTTCCAGAACGTGATGTTGACAAACCATTCCTTATGCCGGTTGAAGACGTGTTCTCTATCACAGGTCGTGGTACAGTTGCAACAGGTCGTATCGAAACTGGTAAAATCAAAACTGGTGAAGAAGTTCAAATCATCGGTCTTGGATCTGAAGGTAAAAAATCAGTTGTTACAGGAGTTGAGATGTTCCGTAAGATTCTTGACGACGGACAAGCCGGTGACAACGTAGGTCTTCTTCTTCGTGGCATCGACAAAGACGAAATCAAGCGTGGTATGGTAATTTGCCACCCGGGAAAAATTACTCCTCACACTACATTCAAAGCTGAGGTGTATATCCTTAAGAAAGAAGAAGGTGGTCGTCACACTCCATTCCATAACAAATATCGTCCTCAATTCTATTTGCGTACGTTAGACGTGACTGGTGAAATCACTCTTCCGGAAGGAACAGATATGGTTATGCCCGGTGACAACTTGACAATTACTGTAGAATTGATCTACCCGGTAGCTTGTAACGTAGGTCTTCGTTTCGCTATTCGCGAAGGTGGACGTACAGTAGGTGCTGGACAGATAACTGAAGTTCTTGGATAATATCTTATAATAAAAAGCCGATTGATTCACAATCGGCTTTATCTACGGGTTTAGCTCAGTTGGTAGAGCACTGGTCTCCAAAACCAGGTGTCGGGAGTTCGAGTCTCTCAACCCGTGCAAAACTTCATTTTCAATGAAAAAACTTATAAATTACGTAAAAGGTTGTTACAACGAACTTGTATACAAAGTTTCTTGGCCTACAAGAGCAGAATTGTCAAATAGTGCAGTTATCGTTATGGTTGCTTCCCTCATAATGGCTGTAATTATATTTGGCGTGGATTCTTTATTCGAATGGGCACTTAAGCTTTTCTACGGGGTTGTTTAATTCTCTAACTTACAGATAATGACTGAAATCGAAAAAAAATGGTACGTTCTGCGTGCCGTTAGTGGAAAAGAAACGAAAGTCAAAGAATATCTTGAGGCAGAGATGAAAAAAACTGACTTAGGAAAGTATATTTCTCAGGTTCTTATTCCAACTGAAAAGACTTATATTATTCGTAACGGGAAAAAGGTTCTCAGAGAGAAACCTTATCTGCCCGGTTATATTTTAATAGAAGCGGCTTTGGTTGGTGAAGTTATTCATGAACTGAAAAATATCAATTATGTGGCAGGATTTCTACCGAACACCACGAACCCTCAACCGCTGAAACAATCGGAATTGAACCGTATACTCGGGACAATGGACGAATTGGAAGAGCAGGACGGGGAAATGGATGTTCAGTACTATGTCGGAGAAAATGTGAAAGTCACCAATGGTCCTTTCAGCGGATTTTCAGGCGTAGTGGAAGAAGTGAATGCCGAGAAAAAGAAACTTAAACTAATGGTTAAGATCTTCGGACGTAAAACTCCGCTGGAATTAACTTATATGCAGGTAGAAAAAGAACAATAACTTATTCTTTGTTACGCACTCGTATCGTTCTTTTTCATTGATTTCTAAATCAAAATTAAATTAAAAAAGGAAATGGCTAAAGAAATTGCTGGACAATTAAAATTACAGATTAAAGGCGGTGCAGCAAATCCATCTCCTCCTGTAGGACCTGCTTTAGGTTCTAAGGGGATTAACATTATGGACTTTTGCAAGCAATTTAATGCCAGAACTCAAGACAAAGCCGGAAAAGTATTGCCAGTGGTAATTACTTACTATGCCGACAAGTCTTTTGATTTTATTGTTAAGAATCCTCCTGTGCCAGTACAACTACTTGAAGCATGCAAAGCTAAAAGCGGATCTGCCGAACCAAATCGTAAGAAAATAGCTGAAATCACTTGGGATCAAGTGAAAGCTATCGCCGAAGATAAGATGACGGATTTAAACTGCTTTACGGTAGAGTCAGCCATGAAGATGGTTGCAGGTACAGCGAGAAGTATGGGGATCACAGTAAAAGGGGCTTTCCCGGATGTTAAATAACTAAACTTCAATTACGAGAAATGAGTAAACTTACAAAAAAACAGAAGTTAGCTTTCAGTAAAATTGAAGCAGGAAAATCTTATTCGCTCAAAGAAGCTTCAGCTTTAGTTAAGGAAATAACCACAACTAAGTTTGATTCTTCTGTGGATATAGATGTTCGCCTTGGTGTTGATCCGAGAAAAGCTAACCAAATGGTGAGAGGGGTAGTATCTCTTCCTCATGGAACAGGAAAGCAAGTGAGAGTATTGGTATTATGTTCGCCCGACGCAGAAGCTGCCGCTACAGAAGCCGGAGCCGACTACGTAGGTCTTGACGAGTATATCGAAAAGATCAAAGGCGGATGGACTGATATCGACGTAATCATTACGCAACCTGCTATTATGGGAAAGATCGGTGCCTTAGGTCGCGTATTAGGACCAAGAGGCTTGATGCCAAACCCTAAAAGCGGAACTGTGACAATGGATGTTGCCAAAGCTGTGACTGAAGTAAAATCGGGTAAAATCGATTTTAAAGTAGACAAAGCCGGCATCATTCACGCATCTATAGGAAAAGTATCGTTCAGTGCGGATCAAATCAGAGACAATGCTAAAGAATTTATAGCAACGTTGATCAAGTTGAAACCAACTGCAGCAAAAGGTACTTATGTGAAGAGTGTTTTCCTTTCAAGCACTATGAGTCCGGGAATCAAAATTGATCCTAAAACAGTAGAAGAAATCTAAAAAAGACTTACATTATGAGAAAGGAAGAAAAAAGCGCTATTGTAGAATCAATCGCAGCAACTATAAAAGAATACGACAACTTTTACCTGACTAATATCGCTTCATTAAATGCAGCGAAAACAAGTCAGCTAAGACGCGAGTGTTCCAAACAAGACATAAAGCTGTTGGTTGTTAAAAATACTCTACTACAAAAAGCATTGGAATCGTTAGACGGCGATTTTTCTGAATTGACTTCTGTCCTGAAAGAAAATACAGCTATCATGTTTTCTAATGTAGCTAATGCTCCGGCTAAACTTATCGAAAAGTTTGCGGGAAAAAGAAGGAATCCCTTCACTGAAAGCAGCTTATGTACAAGAAAGCTTTTATGTGGGTGCTGACAATCTTAAAGCATTGGTAAACATAAAGAGCAAGAACGAACTTATCGGCGATGTTATTGCAGCCTTGCAAGCACCGGCCAAGAATGTTATTTCGGCTCTTCAATCGGGTGGTTCTACCATCCACGGAGTTTTAGAAACTCTATCAAACAGATAAATAAACAAAAAAGTAATAACACTTTAAAACATACAAAAAATGGCAGATTTGAAAGCTTTTGCTGAACAATTAGTAAATTTGACTGTAAAAGAAGTTAGCGAACTTGCTGAGATTTTAAAAACAGAATACGGAATCGAACCTGCTGCAGCCGCTGTTGCTGTTGCTGCCGGACCAGCTGCTGCTGGTGCTGCTGAAGAAGTAAAAGATTCTTTTGATGTAATTTTGAAATCAGCGGGAGCAAATAAATTAGCAGTAGTTAAAGCAGTAAAAGAACTTGCAGGTTTAGGTTTGAAAGAAGCTAAAGACTTAGTTGACGCTGCTCCAAGCGAATTGAAAAAAGGTGTAACTAAAGATGAAGCAGATTCATTGAAAAAACAACTGGAAGAAGCTGGAGCTGAAGTTGAACTTAAGTAACATACTGACCTGTAACCAGGATATATGGTTAAGAACCTTGTAAAAAAGGTTCTTAGCCTTTTTGTGTCAAAAAAAATAAGTTCATAATATATCAAGTATTCCACATGTCTTCAACAACAAATACAAAAAGAATAAACTTTGCTTCAATCAAAAATCCACTCCACTACCCGGATTTTCTTGAAGTACAATTAAAGTCGTTTAGAGACTTTTTGCAGTTAGATACTCCACCAGAAAAAAGAAAGAAAGAAGGCCTGTACAAAGTTTTTGCTGAAAATTTCCCGATAACCGATACAAGAAATAATTTCGTATTGGAATTTTTGGATTATTTCATCGACCCTCCCCGCTATACGATAGAAGAATGTATCGAAAGAGGGTTGACTTATAGCGTACCGCTTAAGGCAAAACTAAAACTATATTGTACGGATCCTGATCACGAAGATTTTGATACTGTTATCCAAGACGTTTATCTTGGATTGGTTCCCTATATGACAGAAAAAGGCACATTTGTGATAAATGGAGCCGAACGCGTTGTGGTTTCTCAGCTTCACCGTTCTCCGGGCGTATTTTTCGGACAAAGTTTGCATGCAAACGGAACAAAACTTTATTCCGCCCGTATCATACCGTTCAAGGGATCATGGATCGAATTCGCTACAGACATTAACAGTGTGATGTATGCCTATATCGACCGTAAAAAGAAATTACCGGTTACAACATTGCTTCGTGCTATCGGTTTCGAGAGTGACAAAAACATTCTTGAAATTTTCGATCTTGCAGAAGAAATTAAAGTAACTAAGCAAAATCTGAAAAAAGTTCTTGGAAGAAAACTGGCTGCCAGAATTCTTAAAACATGGATGGAAGATTTTGTTGACGAAGACACAGGTGAAGTTACTTCTATCGAACGTAACGAGGTTATCATCGAACGTGAAACGATTTTGGAACAAGAGCACATTGATGCCATTCTGGAATCGGACGTTCAGTCAATCCTTTTGCATAAGGATACTCAAAACAGTTCGGACTATACTATCATATATAATACATTGCAAAAAGACCCGAGCAACTCGGAAATTGATGCAGTGCGTCACATATACCGCCAGCTTCGAAGTGCAGAACCTGCAGACGATGCAAGTGCACGCGAAGTCATAAACAACCTTTTCTTTTCGGAAAAGCGTTACGATCTCGGAGAAGTTGGGCGTTACAGATTAAATAAAAAATTAAATCTGTCTACAAGCGAAGATATCAGAGTATTGACTAAAGAAGATATTATTGAAATCATCAAATATCTGATCGAGCTGATAAACTCTAAAGCGATCGTTGACGATATTGACCACTTGAGCAACCGCCGCGTACGTACAGTAGGCGAGCAGCTTTACAACCAGTTCGGTGTAGGGCTGAATCGTATGGCTCGTATCATTCGTGAAAGAATGAATGTCCGCGACAATGAAGTGTTTACTCCTGTGGATCTTATCAATGCCAAGACAATATCATCGGTAGTTAATACATTCTTCGGAACAAACGCACTGTCCCAGTTCATGGATCAGACAAATCCATTGGCTGAGATTACGCACAAGCGTCGTATGTCAGCTTTAGGACCGGGCGGACTTTCCCGCGAAAGAGCAGGTTTCGAAGTACGTGACGTACACTATACACACTACGGACGTCTTTGTCCTATCGAAACGCCTGAAGGACCGAATATCGGACTTATTTCTTCCCTTTGCGTATATGCTAAAATAAACGATCTCGGATTCATCGAAACTCCATACCGTAAGGTAGAAAGTGCAAAAGTAGATTTATCTGACAACGGAATTGTTTACTTAGCCGCCGAAGAAGAAGAGGACAAGATAATCGCTCAGGGAAATGCACCGCTGAACAATGACGGAACATTTATCCGCAATCGTGTGAAAGCACGTCAGGATGCCGATTATCCTGTTGTTGCTCCTGAGGAAGTGGAATTAATGGACGTTTCGCCTACGCAGATCGCATCTATTGCCGCTTCGCTCATTCCATTCTTGGAGCATGACGACGCAAACCGTGCCCTGATGGGATCGAACATGATGCGTCAGGCTGTTCCGTTGATGCGTACAGAAGCGCCTATCGTAGGCACAGGCATTGAAGGACAACTTATAAAAGACTCCAGAACACAAGTCGTAGCAGAAGGTGAAGGAGAAGTCGTTTATGTGGATGCCGATACTATAAAAATCAAATACGACAGAAACGAAGATGAAGAATTTATCAGCTTCGACGATGCCGTAAAAACATATCAGATTCCTAAATTCAGGAAAACCAACCAAAATACGACTATCGACTTACGTCCGACATGTCGCAAAGGCGATCGCGTAACAGCAGGGCAAATCCTTACCGAAGGGTATTCGACAGAAAACGGAGAACTTGCTCTTGGTAAGAACCTGAAAGTCGCATTCATGCCATGGAAAGGTTATAACTTTGAGGATGCGATCGTATTGAATGAAAGAATCGTACGTGAAGATATATTTACATCTGTACACGTAGAAGAATTCTCTCTGGATGTTCGTGAAACAAAACGAGGACTCGAAGAACTGACTTCGGATATACCGAATGTCAGCGAAGATGCAACAAAAGATCTTGACGAAAGAGGCATTATCCGTGTCGGCGCACGCGTTGCACCGGGTGATATTCTGATAGGCAAGATCACTCCTAAAGGAGAATCAGATCCTTCTCCTGAAGAAAAACTTCTTCGTGCAATTTTCGGGGACAAAGCAGGCGATGTGAAAGACGCTTCGTTGAAAGCATCTCCGTCCTTAAAAGGAGTTGTTATCGGAACCAATCTTTTCTCTAAAGCTGTGAAAAAAGGGAAAACCAAACTTTCCAGCAAAGCTTTATTGCCGAAATTAGATGAAGAGTACGAAGAAAAAATGGCGAAGCTTAAATCAAAGCTTGTCGATAAGTTATTGGTGCTCACAGAAGGTAAAACTTCACAAGGCGTTAAAGACTATCTGAATGTAGACGTTATCGCAAAAGGTGCCAAGTTTACAAAAGACGCACTGGAAGCCATTGATTTCGAGTCGATTCAGGTAAGCAAATGGACTACCGATGAGCATAAGAATGAATTGATAAAAGGCGTTATCGTAAACTACCTGCGCAAATATAAAGAACTCGATGCAGAATTGAAACGTAAACGTTTCGACTTAATCATTGGTGACGAACTTCCTTCAGGAATCGTTCAGGTAGCTAAGGTTTACGTTGCCAAGAAACGCAAAGTTCAGGTTGGGGATAAAATGGCAGGACGCCACGGTAATAAAGGTATCGTTTCACGTATTGTACGTGAAGAAGATATGCCGTTCTTACCCGATGGAACTCCTGTCGATATAGTCCTTAACCCTCTTGGAGTGCCTTCCCGTATGAACTTGGGACAGATATTCGAAACTGTTCTCGGTTGGGCAGGAAAAGAGCTTGGAGTGAAATTTTCTACTCCTATCTTTGACGGTGCAAGTCTTGACGACTTAAACGAATGGACTGACAAAGCAGGCGTTCCGCGTTACGGAAAAGCTTATCTGCACGACGGGGGAACCGGCGACAGATTTGACCAGCCGGCAACGGTAGGTATTATCTATATGCTGAAACTCGGACACATGGTTGAAGACAAAATGCACGCCCGTTCAATCGGTCCTTATTCTCTTATCACGCAACAACCCCTTGGCGGTAAAGCCCAATTCGGAGGACAGCGTTTCGGAGAAATGGAAGTTTGGGCACTTGAAGCGTTCGGTGCAGCTTACATCTTGCAGGAAATCCTGACAATCAAATCGGATGACGTAATGGGACGTTCGAAAGCTTACGAAGCAATCGTAAAAAGGAGAGCCTATGCCACAGCCGGGTATTCCCGAATCACTGAACGTGCTTCTGCACGAAATAAAAGGTCTGGGACTAAGCGTTACATTAGATTAATCCAACTTCTATAAAGTATATGCCCTTACGGGCATATACTATCTTACTTATATAATAAATATAACTCTTTATACAAAAAAGAAATATGGCTTTTAGAAAAGAAAATAAAGTAAAGAGTAGTTTTTCAAAAATTACCCTGAGTTTGGCGTCTCCCGAAGAGATTTTACAGAACTCAAGCGGTGAGGTTTTGAAACCTGAAACAATAAATTATCGTACATACAAGCCCGAACGAGACGGATTGTTCTGCGAACGTATTTTCGGACCGGTGAAAGACTATGAATGCCACTGCGGAAAATACAAGAGAATCCGTTATAAAGGAATTGTCTGCGACCGTTGCGGTGTTGAAGTAACAGAGAAAAAAAGTTCGTCGCGAACGTACGGGACACATCCACTTGGTTGTTCCTGTTGCTCATATCTGGTATTTCAGATCGCTTCCTAACAAAATAGGTTATCTGTTGGGATTACCAACAAAAAAACTTGATTCCATTATCTATTACGAACGTTATGTTGTAATTCAACCGGGAATTAAAGAAAGTGAAGGCATTGCGGAAAAAGATCTTCTGACTGAAGAAGAATATCTGAACTTATTGGATACGCTTCCGAAAGAAAATCAGTTGTTGGACGATACCGATCCTAATAAATTCATCGCTAAAATGGGAGCAGAAGCTATCTATGACCTTTTGGCAAGAATAAATCTGGATTCTTTGGCAAATCAACTCCGCCACAAAGCCAGCACAGACACTTCCCAACAGAGGAAGAATGAGGCTTTGAAACAACTTCAGATAGTAGAAGCTTTCCGCGGATCGAAAGGGAAGAACCGTCCCGAGTGGATGATCGTAAAAATTGTTCCTGTCATTCCGCCCGAATTGCGTCCGCTTGTTCCGCTTGACGGAGGACGTTTTGCAACGTCTGATTTGAACGATTTATATCGCCGCGTTATTATCAGAAATAACCGTCTGAAAAGACTTATTGACATAAAAGCTCCCGACGTAATCCTGCGTAACGAAAAGCGTATGTTACAGGAAGCTGTCGACTCTTTGTTCGACAATTCGCGTAAATCAAGCGCGGTAAAGACAGATGCAAACCGTCCGTTGAAATCTCTTTCAGACAGTCTGAAAGGAAAACAAGGACGTTTCCGTCAGAACTTGTTGGGTAAACGTGTCGACTATTCCGCACGTTCGGTTATTGTCGTAGGACCTGAACTGAAAATGCACGAATGCGGTTTGCCTAAAGATATGGCAGCAGAACTGTACAAGCCGTTTATCATCAGAAAGATGATAGAACGCGGTATAGTAAAAACGGTAAAGTCCGCTAAAAAAATAGTAGATCGCAAAGAACCTGTTGTATGGGACATCCTCGAGTATGTAATGAAAGGGCATCCTGTATTGCTGAACCGTGCCCCTACCCTTCACCGTCTGGGTATTCAGGCATTCCAACCGAAAATGATAGAAGGAAAAGCTATCCAATTGCACCCGCTTGCATGTACGGCGTTCAATGCCGACTTCGACGGAGACCAGATGGCTGTTCACCTTCCGTTAGGTAACGAAGCTATACTTGAAGCTCAGATGCTGATGCTTGCATCACACAATATATTGAACCCTGCTAACGGTGCTCCTATTACCGTTCCTTCTCAGGACATGGTACTCGGACTATACTATATCACAAAAGTACGCCCCGGAGCAAAAGGTGAAGGACTTACCTTCTACGGAGCGGAGGAAGCTATAATTGCCTATAATGAAAAGAAAGTCGATATCCATGCCTTGATTAAAGTATATGTTAAGGATCTGGACGAGAACGGAAACATTGCGACTATTATGCGCGAAACAACCGTAGGACGCGTAATGGTAAATGAATTTACACCTATCGAGGTAGGATTCGTTAATGAAGTCCTTTCTAAAAAATCGCTTCGCGACATTATCGGAAACGTTATAAAACTTGCAGGTGTTGCTAAAACTGCCGATTTCCTTGACAATATCAAAAATCTTGGATATACAATGGCATTCAAGGGAGGACTATCTTTCAATCTGGAAGACGTTATTATCCCTCAAGAAAAAGAGACTCTTGTAAAAGAAGGTTACGACGAAGTTGAACAGATAATGAATAACTATAACATGGGATTCATTACGTACAACGAACGCTATAACCAGATTATCGATACTTGGACACACATTAACTCAAGGTTGTCAAACATTCTGATGAAACAATTATCGGAAGACAATCAGGGATTCAACTCCGTATATATGATGTTGGATTCGGGTGCTCGTGGATCGAAAGAACAGATACGCCAGCTGTCGGGTATGCGTGGATTGATGGCAAAACCCCAAAAGAGCGGAGCGGAAGGTGCTCAGATCATTGAGAACCCTATCCTCTCGAACTTCAAGGAAGGATTGTCCGTGTTGGAATACTTTATTTCTACGCACGGTGCTCGTAAAGGGCTTGCCGATACGGCTTTGAAAACTGCCGATGCAGGATATCTGACTCGTCGTCTGGTTGACGTATCGCAAGATGTTATAATAAATGAAGAAGACTGCGGAACGCTTCGTGGTTTAGTATGTACGGAACTTAAAAACAATGAAGAAGTTGTAGCTTCTTTGTACGACCGTATTCTCGGACGCGTATCGGTACACGACATACAACATCCTCTGACCGGCGAAATAATCGTAAAATCGGGAGATGAAATCACAGAAGACGAAGCCGCTATCATACAGGAATCGCCTATCGAACGCGTAGAAATAAGATCGGTACTGACTTGTGAATCTAAACGCGGAGTATGCGCCAAATGTTACGGACGTAACCTTGCTACAAACTCAATGGTTCAGAAGGGTGAAGCTGTGGGCGTTATCGCCGCACAGTCAATCGGTGAACCGGGAACACAGTTGACACTGCGTACATTCCACGTCGGTGGTATCGCTTCTAACATCGCGACTGAAAACAATGTTACTACAAAATATGACGGTATTCTCGAGATTGATGATCTAAGAGTTGTCAATGTAACCGATGAAAATAAGAAAAAAGTACAGATCGTAGTCAGCCGATTGGTAGAATTAAGGGTTGTCGATCCTAATACAAAAATAGTATTACTGACGCACAACATACCTTACGGCGCGAAGTTGTTCTATAAGAACGGCGACACAGTCAAGAAAGGCGATGTTATCTGCGAATGGGATCCGTTCAACGCCGTAATCATATCGGAAGCTACGGGAGCTATTCACTTCCAAAACCTTATCGAAAATGTAACGTATAAGGTTGAATCTGACGAGCAAACCGGATTGAAAGAAAAGATCATTATCGAATCGCGTGACAAAACGAAAGCTCCTGAAGCTCAGATTGTCGACGAGAAAGGTACGGTTCTTAAAACATACAGTTTGCCGCTCGGTGCTCACATCGTCAAAAACGAAGAAGATACAATCAAAGCAGGTGACGTGTTGGTAAAAATACCTCGCGCCGTAGGAAAAGCAGGTGATATTACAGGGGGTCTTCCTCGTGTAACCGAACTTTTCGAAGCGCGAAACCCGTCCAACCCTGCCGTAGTTTCCGAAATTGACGGAGAAATATCTTTCGGCAAGATCAAACGAGGAAACCGTGAAATCGTTGTCACTTCAAAACTCGGAGAAACAAAGAAATATCTTGTTCCGTTGTCTAAACAAATACTTGTACAGGAAAACGACTTCGTAAGGGCAGGTATGCCATTATCGGACGGAGCGACCACTCCTTCGGATATCCTTGCCATTATGGGACCGACTGCCGTACAAGAATACATTGTGAACGAAGTACAGGACGTATACCGCCTGCAAGGTGTGAAGATCAACGACAAGCACTTTGAAGTTATCGTTCGCCAGATGATGCGTAAAGTAGAAATCGTAGATCCGGGAGATACTCGTTTCTTAGAACAGCAGGTTGTTGACAAATACGATATGATGGAAGAGAATGATCGTATCTGGGGTAAAAAAGTCGTTATTGAAGCAGGAGACTCCACTACGTTTGAAGCAGGACAGATCGTCACTGCCCGCAAACTCAGGGATGAAAACTCCATGTTGAAACGTCGTGACTTACGCACCGTTGAAGTAAGGGATGCAATCCCTGCAACGGGTAATCAGATACTGCAAGGTATCACCCGTGCAGCACTTCAGACAACAAGTTTCATGTCGGCAGCATCATTCCAGGAAACGACAAAAGTCTTGAACGATGCGGCTATAAATGCCAAAGTCGATCGTCTCGAAGGTCTGAAAGAAAACGTGATTTGCGGCCGCCTGATCCCTGCAGGAACAGGACAAAAAGAGTTTGACAAATTGGTTGTAGGTGCTAAAGAAGATTTCGAAAGGGCATCGGCAAACAGAAGGACGGTTGTCGATATTGATAATGTCGAATAACTTACTGAATATACAGAAGAACGGGGAGTGAAAAACCTCCTCCGTTCTTTACTATATATTAAATAAGCTAAAAAACATCCGATTTTTTCAAGTAAACTGAAAGTCATTATTAAATTTGTGCATAATCATCCCAGATAAATCTATAATGAAGAAAATTTTTTATATTCTGGCTGTTTCCCTCATATTCGTATCCTGCGGTGAATACAACAAAATACTGAAAAGTACGGACTATGAGTTGAAATATACGTATGCAAAAAAATATTTTGACGAAAAAAAATACGGTCGTTCCGTCACATTGCTGGAAGAACTTGTGCCTATACTTAAAGGTACTTCACACGCTGAAGAATCTTTATTCCTGTTGGCGCAATCATTCTTCCTCGATAAGGATTATACGACGGCAACTCAATATTATATTGCTTACTACACTACCTATCCAAGAGGAGAATATGCCGAACTGGCACGATTCAACTCTGCATACGGTATGTATTTAGATTCGCCTGACGCAAGGCTGGATCAGACAAGCACTTATAAAGCGATACAGGAGTTCCAGAATTTCCTTGAAGCATATCCGCAAAGCGATAAGGTGAAACAGGCACAAGATTATATGTTTGAACTTCAGGAAAAACTGGCATATAAAGAGTTCCTCGCCGCACGGCTCTATTTCAATCTGGGTAATTATATGGGTAACAACTACGAGGCATGTGTCATCACTTCCCGTGAGGCTCTCAAGAATTATCCTTTTTCAAAGTTTGCCGAAGAATTTCAAGTATTGGTATTACGATCTCGTTTCGAATTGGCTATCAACAGTATAGATGAAAGAAAACCCATCAGGTACAGAGATGTTATTGATGAATACTTTAACTATCTCAATATGTTCCCCAGCGGGAAATATCTGAAAGAAGCCGAAAAAAACTATCGAAGTGCATTGGAAGAACTGGGTGAGGTTGTCGACGAAAAAACAAACGAAGAGGTAAAAAAAGATTTAGAAAATAAATAAAACGTCATAATTGATATGGATTATAAAAAATCAAATGCACCCGCAACTACAGTGACACGCGACATGGTTTCGTTATCTGCCGATACGGGCAACGTATACGAAACCGTAAGAATTATAGGGAAAAGAGCAAACCAGATTTCAGTAGAAATGAAACAGGATCTTGACAGAAAACTGCAAGAATTTGCTTCATACAGCGACAATCTGGAAGAAGTATTTGAAAACAGGGAACAAATCGAAATCTCACGTTATTACGAAAAACTTCCTAAACCTACATTGCTGGCTGCGCAAGAATATATAGAAGGAAAATTGTATTACCGTAATCCGGCTAAAGAAAAAGAAAACTTTTAAGCAAAATGATACAACGCATACAATCGGTATATCTTTTACTTGTCGCCTTACTCATGGCTCTTGCCGTATTCCTGCCTTTAATAGCATTCAAGGATGTTTCAGCGAATATTCTTGAACTGAAAGGATTGGGAATATTCTTTGAGGCTCAGAAAGCATATCCGACATGGGGCATTTTCTTTGTAGGCGGCATTATAAGCGTTCTGTCACTAATAAACATTTTCTTATATAAGAATCGGAAAAAGCAGATGAGAATTTGTGTAATAAACACGCTGCTTTTGCTCTTCTTTTATGTGACAATTGCCGTATATGCCCATTTCGGGATGCAGGCTTTAAACCTGACTTTCTATTCGGTTAAATTCGGGCTGGCTCTGCCGTTACTCGCTATAATCGTAAACACAATGGCATTAGTGAAAATAAAAGCAGACGAAAAACTCGTAAAATCGCTCGACAGGATAAGATAAAAGAGTAAAATATAATAAAAAAGCAGCAATCAAAATTGCTGCTTTTTTTATTTACTATCAATTACAGTTATTTTAATAAATACCTTTTTAAGGTATTGAAATCCGCGTCCATTTCAACCTTTTTTATCTCTTTCTCCATAAAAGTTTTAAGTTTATCGGGAATAGATATTTTTTTGTTTTACGGCGGATTCTACTGTTTCAAGAAACTTGGCAGAATGAGCCGTTTCCAAAAATATTCCCGTTTCATCAGTTCCCAAATTATCCCTTAATGCCTTGTAAGCGCAAGCGCCGTGAGGATCGAGCAAATATCCCGCATTATCATAAGTATCATTTACGACGCTCATAATCTCCTCATCGGAATACCAGAATGACAAAATATCTTTTTTTATATCTTCAAGAGAATGATTATATAAATCTAAAACACGCACAAAATTACTCGGATCGCCTACGTCCATTGCGTTGGCAACAGTCTGAACGGAAGGACGAGGGTTGTATTTTCCTGATTGCAAATATTCGAAAAATACATTATTGGCATTATTCGCCGCAATAAAACGTTTTACGGGCAATCCCATACGCTTGGCAATCAGTCCTGCCGTAATATTGCCAAAATTACCGCTCGGAACACTGAAAACTACATTTTCAGCTTTTCCCAAACGAACAAGTTGGGCATAAGCGTAAAAATAATAAAAAGCCTGCGGCAGAAATCTTGCAACATTGATAGAATTGGCAGATGTCAAATTCAGTTTTTGATCGAGTTCCGAATCAAGAAAAGCGGTTTTAACCAATGACTGACAATCGTCAAAAGTTCCGTCTATTTCTATTGCGGTAATATTTTGCCCCAGAGTAGTAAACTGACATTCCTGTATACGGCTTACTTTCCCTTTCGGATAAAGCACATAAACCTGTATTCCGTCCACTCCAAGAAATCCGTTTGCGACAGCGCTTCCCGTATCGCCCGAAGTTGCAACAAGAACTTTAACATCTTTCTGTCCTTGTTTCCTGATAAAATATCCGAGCAAGCGAGCCATAAAGCGAGCGCCTACATCCTTAAACGCCAATGTCGGACCATGAAATAGCTCAAGGCTGTATATATTATCGGCTACATAAACCAAAGGAATATCGAAGTTGAGCGTATCGTAAACAATATTTTTCAGTATTTCAGGCTCAATATCTTCACCGAAAAAGGCGTCGACAACATTACAGGCTATTTCCTGAAAGCTCATATCAGTAATATTATCAAAAAAAGACAGAGGTAATTTTTTGATATTTTCGGGCATATAGAGTCCTTTATCCGGAGCAAGTCCTTTTACAACGGCTTCTTGTAAGGAAGCTATTTCAGTTTTGTTGTTAGTGCTGTAATATTTCATATTCTATTTATCCGAAAATAAAGTTTCCATAAACTCTTTCCCTTTCAACAAGCCGTAAACGCCTTTTGCAGATTCAAATTCGTCATACACCTGCACACTGTCCGATACGCCATTAGTGCGGTATATCAGGAATGGAACAGGCTTGTTCGTATGTGTTTTCAGTCGGCAAGGAGTCGGATGATCGGGCAATATAGCTATGGTAACGGGTTCTTTCCAATCGCTTATTGCTTCATAAATCGGCTTAACGACTCTTGAATCGAGATATTCTATCGTTTTTGTTTTCAGTTCATAGTCGCCCTCATGCCCAGCTTCGTCACTTGCTTCAATATGAAGATAAACAAAGTCATCTTTTTTCAAAGCGTCAATGGCAGCCTGAGCTTTTCCTTCGTAATTCGTATCGTAAAGCCCTGTCGCGCCTTCAACATGAATCGGCTTCAATCCTGCATACACGCCTATCCCCATAATAAGATCGACGGCAGATATAACCGAACCGCTTTCTATACCATATAATTGTTTCAATGTCTCCATTTGCGGACGATAACCGGGCGACCAAGGCCAGATGCTGTTCGCAGGATCTTTTCCTTCGGCGATACGCCTGAGATTAACGGGGTGATCCTTTAGTAAACTCTGGGATCTGATAATCAAATCATTCAACAAGTCGGCAGTCTCTTTAGCATCGGTGCTTTTTGCCTCGATCATTACTTCCCTAAACAAAGTTCCTGTAACATCATGAGGAGGCGTGCAAATCAGGTTTTTATTCCCATTTTTAATTTTGAGCAAATGACGGTAGGAAACTCCGGGATAGAAACTGACTCGCTCGTTCCCAAGCTCTTTATCGAGAAATAAAATCAGTTCTTTAGCCTCTTCCGATGAAATATGTCCTGCCGAATGGTTTTTGATTCTGTCGTTCTCAATCGCTATGAGATTGCATCGCATCGCCATCTCTCCAGAGGCGATATCCACTCCCATACTGGCAGCTTCGAGAGAACCGCGTCCTTCAAAAACTTTCGGAACATCATAACCCAATACCGAAAGGTTAGCAATCTCACTTCCGGGAGCAAAACCTTCGGGAATGGTATCCAGCAATCCGCTTTTGCCTTTTGCCGCAAGCATATCTATATAAGGTTTCTTTGCCGCCTGCAAAGGTGTTTTATTTTCCAGCGCTTCTATCGGCTCGTCAGCCATTCCGTCGCCTAATATTATGATATATTTCATACAAATGCAGATTAGTCTTCATCTGTCATATCTTCCCAATCTTCAGGTCTTTCATCTTCTCCTCTTGATTCCCAATAAGCATCATTATTAGGATTTAACTGATTAGAATGATTGTCGAGTTCGTCTTTAGAGTAAGGTTTCATATAAATACATTTTAAATTATTAATTTATCTGATATTCGCTATACTGATAATGTCCGAAAATACGCCTGCCGCAGTTACTCCGGCTCCGGCTCCATATCCTTTGATTATCATCGGATATTCGTTATACCTTTCGGTAGTTATCTGGATAATGTTATTGCTGCCTTCCAAGTCGTAAAAAGGATGGCTTGTAGGAACCGCCTGCAATCCGACTTCACATTTTCCGTTCTCATATTTTGCCACAAAGCGCAGGTGCTTATTCTCTTGTTCCAATTTTTTTCTTTGCTGTTCAAAATCAGCATCAAGTTCATTTATAGTATTCCAGAATTCATCAAGAGTGCTTTCAAAATATTTTTTCGGTACGAAAAGATTTTTCTTTACGTCTTCCTGATTAACGGCATAACCTGCTTCTCGGGTAAGAATAACAAGTTTTCTGACAACATCGGTTCCACTCAAATCTATGCGGGGATCGGGCTCCGAAAAACCTTCGTCTTTCGCCATTCTGATAGCTTGGCTGAAAGGAATATCCTCACTGATCGTATTGAATATATAATTCAATGTACCCGATAAAACAGCTTCTATTTTAACAATCCTATCTCCTGAGTTTATCAGAGACGCCATAGTATTGATAATAGGTAATCCTGCACCGACATTGGTTTCGAAAAGGAATTTCACATTTCTTTCACGGGAAGTATTCTTCAACTGCAAATAAGTGTTATAATCGGAAGATGCCGCCACTTTGTTGGCTGCAACAACCGAAACATTTTTTTTTAATTAAGTCAAGATAGAGAGATGCGATAGATTCGCTGGCAGTACAATCCACAAATACAGCATTGAAAATATTCATTTCAAATATTTTATCCTGCAAAATAGACGGTGAACTCGCAATACCTTTCTCTTCCAATTGTTGACGGTAATTATCCAGATTTATGCCTTCCCTGCAAAACAAAGCTTTTCGCCCGTTAGCAATACCGACTACATTGAGTTTCAGAGCAAACTGTTTTTTTTTAATTCGGGTTGCTGCCGTTTGATTTGCTCAATGAGGTTTCCTCCGACAACACCGATTCCCACAATAAACAGATTTAATGCTTTATATTCGGAAAGGAAGAACGAATCGTGTATCGAATTCAGTGCTTTTTTCAGATAAGCATTTTTTATAACAAAGGAAATATTTACCTCCGAAGCGCCTTGTGCACACGCAATGACACTGATTCCGCTTTTTCCTAATGTTTCGAAAAGCCTCCCTGCTATTCCCGGCGTATATTTCATATTTTCACCGACAATGGCGACTGTCGCAAGATCGGATTCGAGCAATATACGGTTTATACTTCCCAAAGAAATCTCATAAGCAAACTCGTCTTCCAGAACTTTCACCGCCAGATCGGCATCGGTACAACGCACGCCGATAGACGTACTATTTTCGGAAGATGCCTGAGACACAAGAAACACGCTTATGCCATTTTTTGCCAATGCTCTGAATATACGGTAGTTTACACCGATAATCCCAACCATACCCAAACCTTGCACGGTAATCAGGCATGTATCGGTAATAGATGAAATACCTTTTATCAAAGATTTGGGCCTTCGGGTTCCTGCGTCATGTGATATGAAAGTCCCCGGAGCAGCAGGATTAAATGTATTTTTTATTCGGATCGGTATATTTTTATGATATACGGGGAATATAGTAGGCGGATATAATACTTTAGCTCCGAAATTACAGAGTTCCGTAGCTTCCGTAAAAGTAAGATTATCTATGACATAGGCGTTATTTATCACCTTGGGATCAGCCGACATGAAACCGTCGACATCCGTCCATATTTCAAGCACGTCAGCGTCTAATGCCGATGCAAAAATAGCGGCAGTATAATCAGAACCTCCCCGACCGAGATTAGTTATCTCCAACTTAGTCTTGCAACTCGAAATAAACCCTGAAACCAAAACCCTGCCGGAAGAATTAGCATACGCGTTTTTAATCAAAGCGCTTGAAAGTTCAATATCAGGCGTATGTTTTCCGAAAGCGGTGTCGGTCTTTATCAGCTCGGTTGCATCCAAGAATTGAAAATCAGCAAGGACATAACTCATAATAAGCGCGGAAAGCCGTTCTCCATAACTCACGATTTTATCGGAAGTACGTATAGAGAGATCATTAATCAGATATACGCCTTTAAATATATTTTCAAGTTCTTCGAACCACAGGTTCAATTTGCTCAGTAACTCATCATTAACCTGTACGTCAAAATGCAAACCGTCAATAACTCCGTAATGATGATCTTTTATTTCATTAAACAAGGCTTCATAGGTTATATCCCCGGATGCAGCTAAAGAAGAAGTTTTCAGCAGTTTGTCAGTGATTCCGCCCAAAGCGGAAACGACAACGACTAACGGTTCTTTTTGTTCTTTTACTATATTCTTTACATTCAGTATATTTGAAGAAGCACCGATAGAAGTGCCTCCGAATTTCATAACTTTCATTGATAAATATTTCCAGATTTAACAATAATCTACAATTAAGACAAATTAAATACTTTTTCTCTGTTTTTCAGTAAAAAAAGCGAACAAAAAGAAGAGTAAACTACGAAGATAGTTCTCAAAAATAAAGCTCGCCTTTTCCCTGTCTGACAATTACAGGCTCGTCGCCCGTACAGTCAACAACCGTAGAACCCTCATCACCGCCGTAACCTCCGTCTACAACAACATCGACAATATTCCTGTATTTTTCATAAATCAATTCAGGATCGGTAAAATATTCAGTCGTTTCATCATTATCTTCTTTTAAAGAAGTCGTCAACACAGGGTTTCCCAATTCACGCACAAGTTCGCGAATGATATTATTATCAGGGATACGGATGCCCACGGTTTTTTTCTCCTTATAAATTCGGGGAAGAGAAGATGTCGTATTAAGGATAAAAGTAAACGCACCCGGCAGGTTATTTCTGATCAGTTTAAAAGTTCTGTCGTCTATTTTAGCGTATTCACTGATATTGCTCAGATCATAACATATTATAGCCAAGTTGTTTTTTGCGGGATTAATGCCCTTAAGCTTACATATTTTTTCGACTGCTCTCACATTTAAAGCGTCGCAACCTATAGCGTAAACGGTATCGGTCGGATAGATTACCAACCCTCCGTTACGCAGAATATCCACAACACGGTTTATATCGCGCGGATTGGTATTTTCATTATATAACTTTATAAGCATAAGCCGAAATATAAAAACTCAAAAGTAATGAAATAAATAAAAAACAGCTCATAAAGTTTTATTTATGAGCTGTTTTATAATAATATATTTGAGTCCGATTATTTCTTTTCGATATAATCTTCAACAATTGCTTTTGTTAATCCCATATTAGAGAACCCTCCGTCGTGGAAAAGGTTCTGCATAGTAACCTTTCTGGTCAGATCGGAGAACATCACGATACAATAATCGGCACACTCTTCTGCATTGGCATTCCCGAGAGGAGACATCTTTTCCGCAAAATCGAAGAAAGCATCCATACCTCCGATGCCCTGTCCTGCAGTTGTCAATGTAGGAGATTGGGAAATTGTATTTACACGTACTTTCTTGTCACGGCTGTAAATATATCCGAAACTACGTGCAAAAGACTCCAGCAAAGCCTTTGCGTCAGCCATATCGTTGTATCCCGTGAACGTCCGTTGAGCAGCAATATGAGTTAAAGCCAGAATAGAACCGCCTTCCGCAATCGCATCCAGCTTTTTGGCAACCTGCATCATCTTATGGAAAGAAATTGCAGAAATATCAAGCGTTTTATTCAAAAAACCATAGTCCAAGTCGTCATACTCGCGACCTTTGCGAACATTAGGCGACATACCGATCGAATGAAGAACAAAGTCGATCTTTCCACCCAATACTTCTTGGGATTTAACAAACACTTGTTCGAGTTCTTCAACACTTGTAGCATCTGCAGGAATAACCTGAGCATTCAGTTTTTCGGATAATGCATTAATTTCGCCCATTCTCAACGCCATGGCAGTATTGGACAAAGTTATCGTCGCGCCTTCTTCAACAGCCTTTTCAGCGACTTTCCATGCTATCGACTTATCATTTAATGCGCCGAAGATTATACCTCTTTTTCCTTTCAATAAATTATGACTCATGTCTCTATTATTTAATTAATTATTATATCTCTTAGTTCAAAGATCACACAAAAATACAAAAAATGAGCAATCTTAATCATTGGCATAAAGAAAAGTTTAAATATAACACCCAAACATTAAATAATATTAGTAATATAGTAAACAATAATTACTGTATGCTCAATATATTAATATACTATTATAGATAATTAATTAAAATACATTAATATAATACAAAACACAATTAATACAATACATAAATAACTAATAATAAATAAATTAACAATTAAACACAGATATATAAATATCTATGTTTAATAAAAAATAAATTATGATAAAATAACAGCAAAGAGAAATAATTATAGATAGACAATTATCTATAATCTATTCTTCAACAAAAATAGGGAGTGCTTCGGCTATAATAAAATTACTGCCGCCAATAAAGATCAAGTCATTCTTATTAGCCTTTGACAAAGCGGACATAACCGCATCCTTCACTGACAGATAGATTCCGCCCGATAGACCGAACGGTTGTGCTTGAGAAAACAGTGTTTCAGCAGGCAATGCACGGGAAATATCCGCCTGCGTGAAGTAGTAAGAAACATTCTTTTGGGGTAATATCGACAGGATATTTGAAATATCTTTATCATTAACAGCACCGAAAATAAAATGCAAATGTTCAAAACTCTCATTCTGCAATTGATCTACGACATACCTGATTCCTGCGACATTGTGCCCAGTATCACAAATAACTTTAGGCTTGTCTTGAAGTATTTGCCAACGCCCCATTAATCCTGTCAATTCCGAAACATTTGCAAAGCCTTGTTTAATTGCATCATTTGATATGCTAAAACCCGACCTACTCAGTATTTCTACGGCATTCAAAACAGTCGCAGCATTCTTTATCTGATAAATTCCTGTCAATTCAGATTTCAGTACAGGTATATTTTTTGTCTTTAATTCAAGAAAACCATCCTTTTGCGACGATGCCATAATCCAATCTGCATCCTCTGCAAAACAGACAGGTGCACCGACATCATCAGCTTTATCTTCAAATACTTTCCGTGTTTCATCATTCGCTTCTCCAATAACAACAGGAATATTCGGTTTAATTATCCCTGCTTTTTCTCCTGCAATTTTGACAAGAGTATTTCCCAGAAATTGCGTATGATCGAAACTTATATTCGTTATAACCGACAATTCGGGAGTGATGATGTTTGTACTGTCCAATCGTCCGCCCAAACCGACTTCAATGACTGCAACGTCAACATTCATATCTGCAAAATAACGGAAAGCCATCATCATCGTCAGTTCAAAAAACGAGGGATAAATCGGCTCAAAAAACGATCGGTGCTTTTGGACGAAATCGACAACATAATTTTCCGATATTTTTTCTCCGTCAACCCTTATTCTTTCCCTGAAATCAATTAAATGAGGGGATGTATATAAACCTACTTTGTACCCTGCCGATTGCAGAATTGCAGCCAACAGATGCGAAGTAGAGCCTTTTCCGTTTGTCCCGGCAATATGTATTGTTTTGTATTTCTTATGAGGATGATCTAAATAGTCATCCAATGCAAGACTGTTATCCAAGCCTTCTTTATACGCGCTCCCGCCAACTTTCTGATACACGGGAAGCTGATTAAATAAATAATCAATAGTTTCTTGATAGTCCATAAAATACAATAAAATCACAATAATGGAGTGAATAACCTTAAAACAGAGGAAGCAAATCGTTTATACCAAGGGCGTTTCAGCCACTCGTCAAAAGTCATTTCTTTGCTTTCCGACAAATCGTTAAAATAAATATCTTTTACTTTTTTAGCAGCTTCCGAATCATACATGAATGCTTCTATCTCAAAATTATGTTCAAAACTGCGGACATCCATGTTCGCCGAACCGACAATCGCCAAAGAATCGTCTATAACAAGCAACTTGGAATGTAAAAAGCCTTTCTCATAAAAATCGACTTTAACTTTAGCTTTCAATAAATCCTTAATGAAAGAAAGAGTGGCTATATGAACAAACACCGTATCAGCCTTTGCAGGCAACATTATCCGAACCTCGACTCCACTCAAGGCAGCAGTCTGAAGGGCAAGCATAAGGTTGTCGGTAGGAATAAAATAGGGCGTCTGGATATAAACATATTCCGTCGCATTCATTATCGCATGGAATATGCCTTGATGAATTTCTTTGTACTCGCCTGTAGGACCGCTCGTAACGATCTGCATAATATTTTCGCCCTTAGATTCAAAATCGGGGAAATACTTAGACGAAGAAAGGAACTCTTTCGTTATGGAATACCAATCAATGGCAAAAGACGTTTCAAGCCCGTACACAGCTTTGCCGACAACTTTAAAGTGGCAATCACGCCAGATTCCTCCGTTAATGCCTTTCAGATATCTGTCCGCAACGTTCATTCCGCCCATAAAGCCGACTTCGCCGTCGATAACAACAACTTTTCTGTGGTTTCTATAATTAACGCGGCTCGTCAAAACAGGAAGTTTCACTTTCAGAAAAGCCCCGACCTTTACTCCTCTTTTTTCCAACTGCCTGAAAAACTTATTTTTTGCTTTCCACGAACCCACGTCGTCATACATCAAACGCACCTCTACTCCTTGCTGAGCTTTCTTTACAAGTAATTCTCCGAGCTCCTGCCCTATGGAATCGTCCATAAAAATAAAAAACTGAATATGAATGAACTTTTCAGCTTTCCTTATTTCCTCAAACAGAGAAGCAAACATACTTTCGGCAGAACTGTAAAATTCCAGTTCATTGTTTCCATACAAAGGAGCAGCATTTGTTCTGTTCAACAAATTCACCAACCGTTTATAATGATTTGGGACATGCAAAGTTTCGAGCCGATCTATACTGTATAAAGAGTTTCGGTTGAGCTTCTTATGCATTTTTCTGGATATCAATCTTTTTTTGCGATGATCCTCCCCGAAAAAGTAATAAATAACCAGCCCGCCGACAGGAATCAAAAGCAGGACAAGCACCCAAGCAAGTGTTTTGACAGGATTACGATTTTCGGAAATAACAACTATCACGACTCCTATAACCGTAATTATATAAATAATCTGCAGTATGAGATAAAAACTATTGTCTGAAAAAAAGCTCATAGAAAAGCCTGTGAAATATCATATAATAACAAATGTAATTATTTTTTGGTTGACAAGACATAAAAAAGAAAACAACCAAAATATATTTAGAATTAAAATTGTTAACTTGCATAGCCTTTTATAAAACTGATCACGTAAAAAACTATATAGAAAAAATCATGAAAGTAGGACTGTTTGTACCTTGCTATGTCAATGCGATATATCCCGAAGTAGGAGTAGCCACATACAAGCTGCTCAAGCATCTGGGCATAGACACCGATTATCCGCTGGATCAGACCTGCTGCGGGCAACCGATGGCAAATGCAGGATTCCAAGACGAAGCTCTTTCTCTGGCAAAAAACTTTGAAAAACTCTTTGACAAATTTGACTATGTCGTTGCGCCCTCCGCAAGTTGTGCCGCATTTGTAAAGGAAAACTATCCTCCGATTTTAGAGAAGTCGGGACACCTCTGTCAGGCAAGCGGGAAAATATATGATTTCTGCGAATTTCTGCACGACATCGTAAAAGTCAGCGAACTTCCGTCAAAATTTCCTCACAAAGTAAGCGTACACAACAGTTGCCACGGTGTGCGGGAATTGCATCTGTCGTCGGCAAGCGAACTGAATATTCCCAGATACTCGAAGATTAAAGACCTGCTTTCATTAGTAAAAGACATCGAAGTTTACGAACCGCAAAAAAGTAGACGAATGCTGCGGATTCGGCGGTATGTTCGCCATTGAAGAAACCGGCGTATCGGTATGCATGGGACAAGACAAAATCAAAAACCACATGGCGACAGGGGCAGAATATATTACAGGGGCGGACAGTTCCTGCCTGATGCACATGGAAGGCATCATAAAAAGAGAAAAACTCTCGATAAAGACAATTCACGTAACTCAAATATTGACAGCTGGATTATGAGTACAAAACACGCCGAAGCCGCAAACCGCTTCCAAAAAAAATAAAAAACAAGCCGCATGGCACAACGAAACGCTGTGGATGGTACGTGCCAAAAGGGATAAGCTTGCGATGGAGATTCCCGAATGGGAAGATTTGAGGGAATTGTCTGCAAAAATCAAAATGCACACCATAAGCCACCTCGATGAATATCTCGAAAAATTCAGCAAAAACGCAGAAGCAAACGGAGCAATCGTTCATTGGGCAAAGGACGCTAAAGAACACAACGAAATCGTTTACAAAATACTTGCGGAACATAATGTAAAGAAACTGGTAAAAAGCAAGTCGATGCTCACCGAAGAGTGTCACCTCAACCCTTATCTTGAGGAGAGAGGCATAAACTCGATAGAAAGCGATTTGGGTGAAAGAATTTTGCAACTGATACACGAACCTCCCAGCCACATCGTTATGCCTGCTATCCACTTGAAAAGAGAAGTAATAGGAAAACTTTTTGAAGAAAAATTCGGCAGCGAAAAAGGAAACAGCGATCCGACTTATCTGACGCACACGGCAAGAAAACAACTGAGAAACGATTTCCTGACTGCCGACGCAAGCATGACAGGAGCAAATTTCGGAATAGCCGAAACAGGCGATATAGTTGTATGCACAAATGAAGGCAATGCCGATATGGGAACGTCCTTGGCAAAACTTCACATAGTGTCGATGGGTATGGAGAAAGTCATTCCCGATTACAAATCACTGTCTGTATATACACGCCTTTTGGCACGATCCGCCACTGGGCAGCCCGTAACGACATACACCTCACACTATCGCAAGCCGCGTGAAGGTTGCGAAATGCACATAATAATAGTAGATAACGGAAGAAGCGACATTATGAGCAACGACGATCACATTCAGACGTTGAAATGTATCCGTTGCGGAGCATGTATGAATACCTGTCCTGTCTATCGCCGAAGCGGCGGATATTCCTACACCTACTTCATTCCGGGACCTATCGGTATAAACTTAGGAATGTTGAAAAATCCCGAAGAATATTCGGACAATGTCTCTGCCTGTTCGCTCTGTTTCTCCTGCAACAATGTTTGCCCAGCCAAAATAGACTTGGCGGATCAGATATATAAATGGCGGCAGGATATGGATTCTTTGGGAAAAGCCAACACGACTAAAAAAATAATGTCGGGAGGAATGAAGTTTCTGTTCAATCATCCTTCATTGTATAAAACAAGCTTGAAGTTCGCCCCGATTGTAAACTACATGCCACGCTTCCTGCTGTATAACGGACTGAACGATTGGGGAAAAGGAAGAGAACTCCCTGTTTTTGCAAAAGAATCGTTCTCGTCCATGTGGAAAAAAGGGAAAGTACAAAAAAGCTGAGTCAACAATTTACTTTATTGAAAATGAGTACAAAAGAAGAAATACTGAACATGGTAAAAAGGCAGATAAGGACAAGTTACGATATGCCCGATTTCGACATCAACACAACCCGATATGATGATAAAATAAAAACATTCACGGAAACAGTCAAATCTGTCGGAGGAAATGCCGTTGAACTGAAAGACGGCGAAAATATAAACGATATCATTAAATCATTGTATCCGAATGTGGGAAAAATCACTTCCAATTTGGAAGAAATAACCATTGCTACTTTCAATCCTGACGAGGCAAGCGATCCGCACGAATTGGAAAACATCGACTTATCAGTCGTGGAAGGGCAAATCGGAGTCGCCGAAAACGGTTGCGTATGGATTCCGCAGAACGTAAGACACAAAGTGATATATTTCATTTGCGAATATCTGGTTATAGTTCTTGATAAAAACAAGATTGTAAATAATATGCACGAAGCATACGAGAACCTGACTTTTTCGGACAAAGGATTCGGTGCTTTCATTTCAGGACCGTCTAAGACCGCCGACATAGAACAATCTCTGGTTATGGGAGCACACGGAGCAAAAGGAGTAACCGTCATTATCCGATAATATCTTAAAAGTAAATTCGCAAATAAAAAAATCGAGAATCACATCTTTGTTTTGTTACGGAGCAAATAATAATTTCTCGTTTTCATATGTATTATGAGTTTCAATACGCTCATAATGAAAAACTTTATTTACCTTTGCTCCCGATTATTAGAAAAAGAAAAAATTTATGATTAAGCCGATTACAAAAAGTATCGATTTAGGTGATGGAAGGGCTATCACCATTGAAACCGGTAAACTGGCAAAGCAAGCGGACGGTTCAGTAACCGTTAAAATGGGTAACACAGTGCTGCTCGCAACCGTTTGTGCTGCTAAAGATGCAAATCCCGGTGTTGATTTTATGCCGCTTCAGGTGGAGTACAAAGAAAAATTTTCAGCTTTCGGGCGTTTCCCCGGAGGTTTTACAAGAAGAGAAGGCAGGCCTTCCGACTATGAGATACTTACGTGTCGTTTAGTGGACAGAGCATTACGCCCGTTATTCCCAGACGACTATCACGCTGAAGTATTTGTAAACATAATACTATTTTCCGCAGACGGGGTAGACATACCTGATGCTTTAGCAGGGCTTGCAGCTTCCGCTGCGCTGGCTGTTTCAGATATACCTTTTAACGGACCTATTTCGGAAGTACGCGTAGCGCGTATTGACGGAAATTTCGTTATCAACCCTACATTCGAACAGCTCGAACAGGCTGACATGGATATTATGGTAGGCGCAACTATGGATAACATCATGATGGTTGAAGGCGAAATGAAAGAAGTGCAGGAAGCAGAAATGCTCGAAGCAATCAAATTTGCTCACGAAGCAATCAAAAAACAATGTCAGGTTCAGATCGAATTAATGGAACTTTGCGGAACGACTAAAAAACGCGAATATTGCCACGAAGAAAACGACGAAGATCTCCGTAAGGATGTCTGGGCAAAATGTTACGACAAAGCCTATGCAGTAGCGACTGCCTGCAATCCCAATAAACATGAAAGAGGCGATAATTTCGGAGCTATCGTTGAAGAATATAAAACCAACTTCACGGAAGAAGAACTCGAAACAAAAAGCGCATTAATCAACCGTTACTACCACGATGTAGAAAAAGAAGCCATGCGTCGCTCTATCCTCGATGAAGGTAAACGCCTCGACGGACGTACTACGACAGAAATACGCCCGATCTGGTGTGAAATAGACTGCCTGCCAATTCCCCACGGATCGGCAATTTTTACACGTGGAGAGACACAGTCTCTTACAACGGTGACATTAGGGACAAAACTCGACGAGAAAATCATCGACGATGTGCTTAACAACGGAAGAGAAAGATTCTTGTTACACTATAATTTTCCTCCGTTCTCAACAGGAGAAGCCCGCCCGCAAAGAGGCGTAGGACGCCGCGAAGTAGGACACGGAAACCTTGCCCACAGGGCATTGAAGCCTATGATTCCCGCTGATTATCCTTACGTAATCCGTATTGTATCGGATATTCTCGAATCGAACGGATCATCCTCTATGGCAACTGTTTGTGCCGGCACGCTGGCTCTTATGGATGCAGGGGTACAGATCAAAAAACCTGTTACGGGTATCGCTATGGGACTTATTTCGGAGAAGAAAGGCACTAATTATTCCGTACTTTCCGACATATTGGGAGATGAAGATCACTTGGGCGACATGGACTTCAAGGTTTGTGGTACAAAAGACGGTATCACAGCCACTCAAATGGATATAAAAGTAGACGGACTGTCTTACGATATTCTCGAAAAAGCGTTGAATCAGGCAAGAGAAGGACGTCTTCACATTATGGATAAAGTCCTCGAAACAATTTCAGAACCAAGAGAAGATTTCAAACCGAATGTTCCCCGAATCGAAGTATTGTTTATCTCCAAAGAATTTATCGGAGCGGTAATAGGCCCGGGCGGAAAAATAATACAAGGTATTCAGGAAGAAACAGGCGCTGTCATCACTATTGAAGAAATAGGCGATCACGGAAGGGTGGAAATTTCCGCTAACAGAAAAGAAGCTATCGAAGCGGCTGTTGCCCGAATCAAGGGTATCGTTGCCGTTCCTGAAGTCGGCGAAGTTTATGAAGCGAAAGTACGCTCAATTATGCCATACGGCGTATTCTGCGAATTCCTTCCGGGAAAAGACGGATTGCTTCACATCTCGGAATACTCTTGGGAACGTATAGAAAACATTGAGTCTTTGGGATTGAAAGAAGGAGATAAGATTGAAGTGAAGTTGATCGACATCGATCCTAAAACAGGAAAATTCAAACTTTCCCGTAAAGCACTTCTCCCTCGCCCTCCAAAACAGGAAAGACCTGTCGTGAAAAAAGATGATGAAAAGAAAGAAGGAGAATAAATCTTCCTTATTCCAATATAAATAGAAAAGCCTGAGAATAATTCTCAGGCTTTTCTATTTAAAAATCAAATAACAATCTTTATTTCACAATATCCAGCAATTCAACTTCAAAAATCAGATTAGAAAAAGGTTTTATCTGCCCTGCTTCACGTGAATCGTATGCCAGATCATACGGGATATACAAAATCCATTTCGACCCCACAGGCATTAGCTGCAAAGCTTCGGTCCAGCCTTTAATAACCTGCCCTACACCAAAGACAGCAGGTTCTCCACGGTTATAACTGCTGTCGAAAACAGTTCCGTCAGTCAACATTCCTTTGTAGTGAACCCTTACCTGATCCGCTTCTGTGGGTTTCGCTCCCGTTCCCATAGTCACAACTTTATACTGCAATCCGCTGGGCATGGTAACTATACCTTTTTTCTTCTTATTCTCTTCCATAAATTTTTTAGCAGCATCTGTCTTGTCCTTGCTCTTTTGCTCCACTTTTACTTCAATAAATTTTTCGGGTGAATCAAGGAAAAAATATTTACCGGAATTATTATCGGTCATAGCGTCTTTAATTCCCTCAAAAATCATTTCTCTATTGACCGCTGTCGGATTATCCGGAAACAATTGCCCTGCAAACTGAGGAACCATCATTTTATTTATTTGACTGCCGATGCCAACCCCTTCCGCATAATAATTAACATCTTCATTTGAATTTAAAGATGATAGAAGACCTTTTAGAAATTCGGGAGTATTCTTTCGGTTAGCATTCACGATAGAGTCTTGTTTTAGCCTTAGTTCATTCTTCAGTACGTTTACTTTATTGGCATCCGTTTCCCGACGGATAAGCTCTTCGTATTGATATCTGACAGCTGCTGTATCGCCCAAAACCTTGTTTTGTATCAAGAAATACTGCATACCCTGCTTAAACAAAGATGCACCGTAAGCGTAAGAAATACTGTCTGCCTCCGTTTTCAATTGAACCGAGTTACTTTGTGCAAACAAGTTGGCGCCACCGATCAGGGCAGCACTGACAAAAAGGATCATTTTTTTCACTTTCATGTTTTCGTTATAATAAAGTTGATATTAGGTTCACTATTCCTGCAGCGAATTCCAGCCTTGTGCTTTGATCTCCAGTTCTGCTCCGTCACGGGTTTCCAGATAAAGCCCGAGGTCTTTTGGGGTAATATGCCCTATGACATGGATTCCCTTCATTTTCGAAACCTTATCGTGTAAATGCAACGGAACGGTAAAGAGCAATTCATAGTCTTCACCTCCATTCAGAGCCACTGTCGTAACATTCATGTTAAACTCTTCCGCCATAACGGCAGTCTGATAATCGATCGGAATACGATCTTCGTATATACGGCAACCTACACCGCTTTGCGAACAGATATGAATAAGCTCGGACGACAAACCGTCCGAAATATCCATCATCGAAGAAGGCAATATGTTTTCGTCCGAAAAGGCTTTCACAATATCTTTTCGGGCTTCAGGTTTTAACTGCCTTTCCAATATATATTCTTTACCCGAAAAGTCGGGAGAAAAATCGTTCTTTCCATCGTAAACGTGTTTTTCACGCTCCAATAGCTGCAAACCCATGAAGGCAGCTCCCAAATCACCCGAAACGCAAATCAGATCAGTTTCTTTTGCTCCGTTACGATAAACGATTTTGTCCTTAACGCTTTCTCCTATACACGTTACGCTAATGGTAAGTCCTGTCAGAGAAGAAGAAGTATCTCCACCAACAAGATCAACACCATATACATCGCAAGCCAGTTGTACGCCTGCGTAGAATTCTTCCAGATCCTCAACCGAAAATCTTTTGGAAATACCCAATGAAAGCGTCATCTGTTTCGGTTGTCCGTTCATCGCATAAATATCGGAAAAATTGACAACCGCCGACTTATATCCCAAATGCTTCAACGGAACATACATCAGATCGAAATGTATTCCTTCGAGCAACAAGTCGGTAGTTACCAATACTTCTTTATCTCCATAATTCAAAACGGCGCTGTCGTCCCCTACTCCTTTGACGGAGCTTGTATTTTTAAGCTCGAACGATTTTGTCAGGTGCTTTATCAGTCCAAACTCTCCGAGCGTTGATATTTCAGTTCTTTTTTGTTGCATTTGTTTCTGTCTTTCTAAAAAAAATTATGTCTATCCTTAAGCGTGTTAAAGATAGACATAAATCTATAATTGTGTATTGAGAATAAGTTTAAATTCTCTTTATCACTTCCTGCATAATGAATGCCATTTTCGGTTGAGCGATTTTAGCAGCCTCTTGTACTTCTTCATGCGAAACTTCCATTATTTTCCCAATTACGCCAAGGTCGGTGATAATAGAAAAAGCCAACACCTTCATTTTAGCATGGTTAGCGACAATGACTTCCGGCACGGTAGACATCCCCACTGCATCTCCTCCTATTATGCGGAAATAGTTATATTCGGCAGGAGTCTCGAAAGTAGGACCTGATGTTCCGATATAAACACCGCGTTGCAATTTGATGTTATTTTCTTTCGCTATGCTCACTGCAAGATCACGCAGTTTTTTATCATAAGCCTGACTCATATCAGGGAAACGGGTTCCGAGCCTGTCATCGTTACGTCCTCTGAGCGGATGTTCGGGAAACAGGTTTATGTGATCTTCTATCAGCATAATATCGCCGATTTCGAAACTGCTGTTCATTCCGCCTGCGGCATTCGACACAAACAGATACTTTACGTTAAGAGCCTGAAAAACCCTGACAGGAAAAGTCACTTCTTTCATGTCATAACCTTCATAAAAATGAAAGCGCCCCTGCATGGCTATAACGTCTTTTCCGCCGAGTTTACCGAATATCAGTTTTCCGCTGTGTCCTTCAACAGTGGACAAAGGGAAGTTTGGTATATCTTTATAAGATATTTCATTCTTGTCGGTAATAGAATTGGCCAATTCTCCTAAACCCGTTCCGAGAATAATTGCGTAATCGGGTATTTTTGCGACTTTACTCTTGAGAAAACTCGCTGTTTCTTGAATTTTTTCTAACATGGCTATACACTTTTTTATTAAAAATTATTTTGTCTTCTTTATTAAGAAAGGATATTTCAATCGGCAAATAATATAAAGAACGTTTCAGTTTATCGCTCAGGTCTTCCCTGTGCATAAGCCTCACGGCATCTTTTTCCGTTACGATGGTTATCGCATGAGGATCGTTAAGCTCTTTATATTTTTCTTCTATATTTCTTATGTCATCCGACGTAAAATCGTGATGATCGGGATAATTTACGGATCTGACGGAATCCGTATAATTCTTCAACTCTTCCAGAATCGGCTCAGGCGAAGCAATACCCGTTAAAAGCAAAACGTTTCTGTCGCGTATCATTTCCAATGGCTGCTCCTCTTTGCTGAATAAATCTGTTTGCCCGAACATCGACACCAGATTTCCATACTTAACGGTTGTAAATATCAACGTCTGATAAGGATAAATGTTCAGATCATGCCTGATGATTCTCATATCAATAGGCTTCAGTTCACTCGGACATTTAGTGACAATAACAATATTCGCCCGATCAATATTATCGGCATTTTCCCTCAATCGTCCCGCGGGCAAAAGCCTGTCTTTATGCATCGGGCGGTTGTAATCGGTAAGGAGAATCGAAAGAGAGGGTTTGACATAAAGATGCTGATAGGCATCATCGAGCAATATGACATCGGGGCTGTCCTTCATCGACAGAAGCTTCTCTATGCCTCTTCGTCTGTCTTCGTCGACAGCAACGGTTATATCAAAGAATTTTTCTTTTATCTGGTATGGTTCATCTCCCAAATCCTTATATGTAGCGGAGTTCGTAGCTAAAACAAAACCTTTTGTTTTTCGCTTATAGCCGCGGCTCAGTACCGCTACGTTGAAGCTATTTTTCAGTAATCGGACAAGGTACTCCACATGAGGTGTTTTCCCTGTTCCGCCAACCGTTATATTCCCGATACTTATTACGGGAATATCAAATTTTTCATGTTTCAATACTCCCCAATCGAACAGTTTTTTCCTTACATAAACAACCAATCCGTACAGCCAAGACAAGGGAATCAGGCATTTGTTAATATGTGGAGAATTCTGTTCCAAAGAAACTACATTTTTTATCTTAGTTGAAAATCATACGGCAATCTGGCTTGAATAAAGTCCTGCTCTTTCATATTTTTGATAGTTTTCACCGTTTTAATGAGTTCGTAATCGTTACCGAAATATTCCTTCAACGCGCTGACTGCTATCTCTTCTTTTTTGTTGCTTAAGAATTCTTCCCAAAATTCTTTTTGCCGGGGGTATTCCCTGACGGCATATTTATCAATTTCAGCTAATTTGGCAGCTTCTGCAATAGCATCGTCTATTCCGCCGATAGCATCAACCAAGCCCAGCTTCAAAGCCTGATTTCCTGTCCATACGCGTCCTTGTCCGATTGTATTGATAGAGTCTTTAGAAACTCCGCGACCTTCGGCGCAACGGGTAATAAAAAGATCGTAACCGTCTTCGATATAACTTTGAAGTATCTGTTTTTCATCTTCCCTCATAGGGCGGGTTACATCTCCAAAATCGGAAAACTTGTTTGTTTTGACATTATCATAGGTAAATCCTATCTTTTTAGTCAGTCCTTCGACATTGGGGAACATTCCGAAAATTCCGATAGACCCTGTCAAAGTAGAAGGCTGGGCAAATATTTTTGTCGCGTTGCACGATATGTAATATCCACCTGAAGCTGCATAATCGCCCATTGAAACCACAACGGGTTTTTCAGCCTTTAAATCTTTCACGGCTTTCCATATCTGTTCGGAAGCATAAGCGCTGCCTCCTCCCGAATTTACGCGAAAGACTACCGCTTTCACATCCTTATCGTCTTTGAGTTTTTTCAACTGCTTGATAAAATAACGGTCCTGAATGTCGCTGCTTCCGTCTCCGCTCAATATATCGCCCTCCGCATAAAGCACGGCTATTTTATTCGAATTCTTATTTTTATCCTTGAAAGGAACGGTTTTCATGTCTGATATGTCTGCCGTTCTCAAGTCTGATTCTTCTTTGAGTTGCATCAACGACATGAGGTATTGTTTGACATCAGTTTCATACATCAATGTGTCAGCAAGATTTACCTGAACCGAATACTCCGCTTTTCTTAACATAGGGAGAGTGTCCGCAACGCTATTCAAAACATCTACGGATATATTGCGGCTTGCGGATATTCCTTCGAGCATTGTGCCCCATATATCCTGTGCGTAAGAGTTTACCTGTTCCCTGTTCGCATCGCTCATCTTTTCCTGCATGAAAGGTTCGACAGCCGATTTGTAAGTACCAACCTTAAAGACCTGCATTTCAATGCCCAGCTTATCCAACGTTCCTTTGTAGAAAGTACGGGATGATACGATTCCGTGCAGATCGAGATTTCCTTTAGGATTGAGGATTACTTTGTCGGAAACCGAAGACAGATAATACATCCCTTGCGTATAAATATCTCCGTAAGCAACAATGAATTTTCCGCTTTTCTTAAAATCTTCCAGATCGTTTCTTATTTCTATCAACGATGCATTAGAAGCCGACAAAACGCCCGAACGTATGTAAATTCCTTTTATTTTATCGTTTTCTTTCGCTTTTTTTATCGCGGATTTGATATCGACCAAAGACAATTCGTTAACTCCGCCAAGTCCCAGCAGTTCATTCAAAGGATTGGATTGAGTACGGTCTTTAAGTACGCCCTGCATGTTCAGTAAAAGCACCGTATTGTCTTTCACGCTGTATGAGCTTGAAGAAACACTTGCCGCCATAACTGCAAAAAGCACAAGGAAAATAACCAGACCGACAGCCAGAATCCCGACTATGGTCGCACAGACATATTTAAAAAAACTTTTCATAAAATATTATTATTATCCACTAAAAGACAAATATATTAAATTTAACAATACAAATTGTTTATGATCATTATAATTACGTTCAGTAAACGATATTTCGGAAATATATGCAATTTTAAACACCCTTACCCTTCAATAAAACAAGAATAATAAAGAAATCTATATTATCTGCATAATTAGTTGTATCTTTGCACCCTCAAAAATCATTTAATGCAAAGTATAAGAAATATTGCGATCATCGCACACGTCGATCACGGAAAAACCACATTGGTTGACAAAATGTTACAAGCTGGGAAGCTATTCAGAGACAACCAACAAACAGGAGAACTCATTCTTGACAATAACGATCTGGAACGCGAAAGAGGTATTACAATCCTATCCAAAAACGTTTCGATCAATTACAAAGGAACAAAAATAAACATCATAGACACCCCGGGACACGCCGACTTTGGAGGCGAAGTAGAACGCGTGCTGAATATGGCGGACGGATGCCTCTTGCTTGTCGATGCGTTCGAAGGACCGATGCCGCAAACGCGTTTTGTCCTCCAGAAAGCGATACAAATAGGTTTGAAGCCCATAGTAGTCATCAACAAAGTGGACAAACCCAATTGCCGCCCCGAAGAAGTGAACGAAATGGTTTTCGACCTGATGTTCAGCCTCGATGCTACGGAAGAACAGCTTGATTTCCCTACCATCTACGGTTCTGCAAAACAAGGATGGATGTCGGACGATTGGAAGAAACCTACTGAAGACATTACTCCCCTGCTGGACGCAATCGTAGAATACATACCTGCGCCCGAAATTCTGGAAGGAACAGTACAGATGCTGATCACCTCACTTGATTATTCAAAATACGTAGGAAGAATAGCGGTAGGAAGAATACACAGGGGAATACTAAAAGAAAATCAGGATGTAGCCCTGTGCAAACGCGACGGATCGATAGTTAAGTCCAGAATCAAGGAACTGAACGTATTCGAAGGACTCGGACGGGTTAAAGTATCTAACGTGCAATGCGGCGATATATGTGCCCTTGTCGGAATAGAAGGGTTTGAAATCGGCGATACGATCGCCGACATTGAAAACCCCGAGCCGCTTCACCGCATCGACATAGACGAGCCTACAATGTCGATGTTGTTCACTATAAACGACTCTCCTTTCTTCGGAAAAGACGGAAAGTTCGTGACATCACGACACATACACGACCGATTGATGCGGGAACTGGACAAAGACCTTGCTTTGCGTGTAGAGGCGACCGACAGCGCAGACTCATGGATCGTTTACGGAAGAGGTATTCTGCATCTTTCGATACTTATCGAAACCATGCGTCGCGAAGGGTATGAGTTGCAGGTAGGGCAGCCGAAAGTTATCATAAAAGACGTTGACGGAGTAAAGCACGAACCTGTCGAAATGCTCACCATAAACCTGCCGGAAGAATATGCCAGCAAAATCATTGACATCGTTACCCGCAGAAAAGGCGAACTCCTGATGATGGAAAACAAGAATGACAGGGTATTTCTTGAGTTTTCGATCCCTTCACGTGGTATTATCGGGTTGAACAATGCAGCGTTGACGCTGTCGGCAGGAGAAGCCGTTATAGCCCATCGCTTCTTGGAATTCCAGCCGTGGAAAGGCGATATCGAAAAACGGCTGAACGGCTCGATAATCGCAAGCGAATCGGGGAACGCATTTGCTTATGCGCTTGACAAACTTCAGGACAGAGGACGATTCTTTGTCGAACCTCAGACCAACATCTATATGGGGCAAATCGTCGGCGAACATTCGAAAGAAGGAGATTTGACGGTAAACCTGACAAAATCCAAAAAGCTCACAAACGTGAGAGCCTCTGGCACGGATGACAAGGCAAGGCTTGCTCCTGCCGTTATTTTCAGTTTGGAGGACGCTCTCGAATACATCAAAGAAGACGAATACGTAGAGGTTACGCCGAATGCCATCAGGATCAGAAAAATATATCTGGACGAAAACGACCGTAAAAGATTGACGAAAAAGTAAATAATTAGATATCAGCGCAAAAGGTTAATCTCTCGAGGTTAACCTTTTACTTTTTTTATACAATATTCCGAAATATTACACTCCGATAATAGTGTTCATAAAAGCGGATGCTAAATATAAAGTCTATATTTGCATAATATAAAGATTTGATGTGAGAAAAATTTGTTCTTCTATACTAAAAATGCTGGGATGGAAAATTGATAAAAAAGTCAACCTTCCTCCAAAATGTGTGATCTGCGTTGCTCCTCATACCAGCAACTGGGATTTGATCCTTGGGGAAATTATATATACGGCTATGGGAGAGAAAGCTAACTTCCTTATCAAAAAAAGCTGGTTCGTTTTTCCTTTCAACATTATATTCAATGCATTAGGCGGCATTCCCGTAGACAGGAGCAAAAAGACTTCACTAACGGAACAAATGGCTGAAGAATTCGGTAAAAGGGATAAATTTCAGCTTGCCATCACACCCGAAGGAACACGAAAAAAAGCCGAAGACTGGAAAAAAGGGTTTTACTACATTGCTCTTGCGGCGAATGTCCCGATAGTAATTGTTATTCTGGATTACAGTACAAAAACCGTCACTTTCGACAGCATTTTCCACCCGACAGGAGATGCAGAAAACGATATTAAAGAAATCAAAAGCCATTATAAAAACGCTAAAGGAAGACATCCCGAAAAATTCACAATCTAAACACAATATACTATGAATCTTCGCATTACAATCGTTCAATACGACATCATTTGGGAAGATATCTCCGCTAATCTCAGCAAAGTAGAATCACTGGTAAAAAACCTTGAAGGTAAAACGGATATAATAATTTTGCCCGAAATGTTCAGCACAGGATTTTCGATGAACAGTCGGGAACTTGCGGAAGAAAGGGACGGAAAAACCGTTCAAACACTGAAAAAGTGGACACATGCATATAAAGTAGCCGTATGCGGCAGTTTCATCGCAAAAGAAAACGGCAATTACTACAACAGAGGTTTCTTCATTTCTTCCGATACTGAAAAATATTACGACAAACGGCATCTGTTCAGAATGAGTAAAGAACATGATTTTTTCAGCAACGGAAATCAGAGATTGATCTTTGAACATAAAGGTTTCAAAATTTGTTTACTAATATGTTATGATTTGAGGTTTCCCGTATGGGCTCGGAATGTTGGTAACGAATACGATTTACTTGTTTATGTGGCAAACTGGCCAAAGTCGAGAAAACATGTATGGAAATCATTGCTTACGGCAAGAGCGATAGAAAACATGGCATACGTGTGCGGAGTCAACCGGGTAGGAACAGACGGGAACAGGATTCAATACAGCGGAAATTCCGTTCTTTTAGATGCCAAAGGATTTACAAGATTTGAAGCGGAAGAGGGACAGGAACAGGTAAGGACTATTGAAATATCGAGAGAAGAATTGACGGAATTCAGAGACAAATTTCCCGTATGGAAAGATGCCGACAGATTTATCATAGAAAAATAGATTATAAATAACATAAACTTCATTAATTATGAAAACAAGAACAATGACAAAACTATTCGCTTTATGCGCAGCGGTTTTAGGTTTATTCAGCCTGCAAAGCTGCAACAATACAAAACCCGTGGATCCTTCCGAACTCGGCGGTTATTGGATACTGAAAACAATGAACGGACAAGACGCCAAAACCTTATTCGAAGGTGCGTTGCCTACCATTCAGTTCGATTTCGACAAAATGATGATGTACGGCACCGGCGGATGCAACCGGTATACAGGCACTTTCTCTTTTGAAAAGAACGTTGTAACTGCCCCAAATCTGGCAACTACAAGAATGTTGTGCGTAGGTAAAAACGAAGAAGCCCAATTTTTATTGGAACTTTCAAAACCAAACACCATTTCTATCGTGAATGGTATTCTGACTTTTGCCGATTCTGACAAAAAAGTAATATTTGAATTTGAAAAAGGAGAAGCCCCCAAAAGCCTATCCGAACAGTTGGCAGGGACATGGACATTGAAACTGATGGAAGGAGACGAAGCCTCAAAAACTTTTAAAAGTGAAGGAAAAGCAACGTTGCCGACTTTAATTTTCAACGCAAACGAAAATAAAATAAACGGTAATGCAGGATGTAACAATTACTTCGCTACATATTCCTTAGATCAGCAACAACTTATAGTAGGTCCTATCGGTTCGACTGAAATGGCTTGCCCCAATATGCAGGGTGAAGCCATATTTATCAAGAATCTGTCCGATACAAGCACAGTTTCTTTGCCCAACGAAAACGTATTGCAAATATCAAAACAAGGTAAAATAGTATTAGAGTTTGAAAAAACCGAAAATGCAGAATAAGTAAAAGTATAAATTAAAAGCGTCCTTTACGTCTATTGGTGAAGGATGCTTTTTTAATTAAACGGAAAAATGAAAACATTTAAGTCACTATTCTTAGTTTCAACTATCATCATAATATCAATGAGCATTCAAAGTTGTAAAACGACACAGACCATAGGCTCGCAGTTAGACGGAAAATGGGTTTTAAAAAGTTTTGATGGGGAAGATATGGCACAACTGTTCCCTCAAAGAAAACCGACATTGGAAATAGATCTCGTAAACACGAAGCTGCACGGCAATGCAGGATGCAACCAGTATATGGGTGGATTCACGCTTAACAAAAATAAATTCTCCGCGCCTAAACTTGCTTCTACGCTAATGATGTGTCCTAATATGGAAGGAGAAGACAAGTATTTAAAAGTACTCGAACAGGAATCTGAAATATCAATCAAGAACGATGAGTTGATATTTACTCAAAACGGAAAGGCTGTTCTTACTTTTTCTAAAACCTCTCCATTATCGGCAAAAGATTTGGCGGGAAAATGGGAACTCCTGTCAATAGAAGGAGCAAGTGCAAACACCTTGTTCGGAGAAAGGACTCCTACTATCGAATTTAACGATACCGAAATGAGAGTCGGCGGTTTTTCGGGTTGCAATCAATACGGAGGAAATTTCGAAGTAAACCCGAAAACAATAATAGTAGGAAGCCTGATGTCAACTAAAAAAGCATGCGGCAATATGGACGGAGAATACAAATTTACGCAGCTGCTGACAGGCACCTCCGATATAAAACTTGACAACAATATCATAACACTGAGAAAAGACGGTAAGATGACGCTTAGCTTTATAAAATCAGATAAATAACGAACCGCTATAAATTAAAAGAGCCGCAAACAAAATTTGCGGCTCTTTTATTATATTATATCTCGGAATCAAGCCAGTTTTTCAGCAGATCCAACATTTGATTGTGATATTTAAAAGTGTCGCGCATTCCCCAGCCATGCCCTCCAACGGGAAATATATACATTGCGGCTTTTACATCATTTTTCTTCAAAGCCTCATAATAACCGACACTGTTTTGTGGAGGAACGGATTTATCGTCATCGCTCAGCATCAATAATGCAGGAGGAGTATTCTCAGTCACCCTGTTTTCGTTGGAATACAGATTAATTTCATCCGCAGAGGGATTGTCTCCCAGCAGGTTTAATTTTGATCCCTGATGCGTATATTCGCCCATAGTGATTACAGGATAGAACAACAAACTGAAATCGGGACGCGTTTCAGAAGACGTAAAATGAGTCGACGCAGTTGAAGCGAGATGTCCTCCTGCCGAGAAACCCGCAACGCCAACCTTATCTATATTCCATTCCTTAGATTTCGCGCGAACTATCTTAATCGCCTGTTGAAAATCCTCCAACGGCACTTCCTTATGCTTATTGGGCAAACGGTATTTCAGGACAATTCCCGTATAGCCTTGCGACTTCAGCCATTCGGCGAACTGATGCCCTTCGTGTTGCGATGCCAGCCTCGCATACCCTCCTCCGGGACAGATTATGACGGCAATTTTTTTAGACACAGATTCTTCGGGAAAATAAACAGTCAAGTCGGGTTGCGAGACATTGGATATTCTGGCTCCGTCTACAACTTCACCGCCCGCGACATCATTGCTTGTCGGAGGATTCCCTTCCCAAAGTTTTATTACAGTCTGTCCGTTCATATAAGTGAAAGTAATAACAGAAAAGATCAAAAATAAATACAGTTTTTTCATAGATTCAATATATCAGATTTTCAAAAGTTTCAAAGCCCTGTTTTCGCAATTAGTCATATTCTCCTGCTCCTTATCCGTTTTATCGTTTATTCCGCAAAGATGAAGTACGCCGTGTATAATCACCCTGTACAATTCCTCCCGATAGTCGGTTCCGAATTTCTCGGAGTTACTTCTTACCGTGTCGAGGCTGATAAATATATCGCCCGAGACAATATCATTCTCCGAATAGTCGAATGTTATAATATCCGTATAGTAATCGTGTTGCAGATAAGTGTTATTAATCTCCAGTATCTTCTCGTCCGAACAAAACAAATAGGCAATATCACCAACCTTTTTGCTATAAGACAAGGCTACGTCTTTTATCCATCGGGAAACTTCCCGTCTCTTAATTTGAGGAAACTTCACATCCTCGCTTTGATAACTTATTGCCATTATTTATTTAAATAAAATTATCCGAAAAACAAATAGGCTACGAAAATCGCTGTTATAACCCCTGCAAGGTCGGCAAGCAAAGCATAAGGAATGGTGTATCTTCCGTTCTTTATGTTCACGCAACCGTAATAAACAGCAACCACATAAAAAGTCGTATCGGTAGATGCCTGAAATATGCCCGACAAACGCCCGACAAAAGAATCAGCCCCAAACGTATTCATCGCCTCAACCATCATCCCTCTTGCACCGCTGCCGCTCAACGGCTTCATCAATGCGGTCGGCATAGCGTCCACCCATCGGGAATCAAAACCCAGAAAAGCAACGCCCGATTTCAAAACATCCATAATAAAATCCAGCGTTCCCGACGCACGCAACATACCGATAGCTACAAGTACGGCAATCAGGTACGGAATAATCCGAACGGCGGTGGCAAAGCCGTCTTTCGCACCCTCGATAAAAGCATCGTAAACATTTATTTTTTTCCTGACGCCGCTCAGGATAAAAACAATTATCACTCCGAACAGAATAAAGCTGGCAACAATAGATGAAACCAACTGCCCACGCTCCTGCCCCATACTGTCAAAAGCCCAGATAACCGCCCCGATCAGTAACAAAACCGAACCGAATGTCCCGAGAATGACCTTATCGAATATATTGATCTTTTGCTTTATACAGACCGCCAATACGCCTATCATAGTGGAAACGAAAGTGGCAATCATGATCGGCACAAAAACATCGGCAGGATTTGATGCTCCCATCTGTGCCCGAATCGTCATCACCGAAACAGGAATAAGCGTCAAGCCCGAAGCGTTCATCACGAGAAACATAATCATCGGATTGGATGCCACGTCTTTTTTAGGGTTTATTTCCTGCAGTTCGCGCATTGCCTGCAACCCTGCGGGTGTAGCGGCATTGTCCAAACCAAGAATATTGGCGGACAAGTTCATAAGAATGGAACCCGATGCAGGATGATTTTTAGGAATATCTGGAAAAAGCCTTCTGAAAAGAGGATTAACGGCTCGCGAAAACAATTGGATCATCCCGCCCTGTTCTCCTATTTTCATAATTCCCATCCAAAGAGCCAGCACACCTGTCAAACCCAACGATATTTCAAAACCGCTCTTTGCCGATGCAAATGTAGAATTGACGGTAGCATTAAAAGTATCCACATCTCCGAAGAAGATGAGCCGAACCAATGCTACAACAAAAGCAATCAGAAAAAAAGCGATCCAAATATAATTAAAAGCCATAGTGTGAAATATTCGGCAATTTAGTTTTTTATACAGTAAAAATAAAATTATTCGACAACAGAATCAGTTTTCCCGTCACCGAAAACGGTTGTAATAACCTCTCCTTTACGCACCTGAGAAACGCTTTTTATTATTTTATTCCCTTTCAAGGTAAGAGTATAGCCTTTTTTCAAAATGTTTTCGGGCGAGATAAAATTCAAATGTTGTTCGTGTACCTCCAGCAAATGCTTTTTTGCGTTCAGAAATTGTTCTGTTGCCGCTTTAAGCTTGAAAGTAAAGTGATCCAAAACGACAATCTGTTCTTTTGTCTTTTCTTTCAGCAAATACGAAAAATGAGTGGCAATATTGCTTATACGCAGTTTTGAATCCTGCAATATTTGTTCGGCTCCCGAAAATATCCGTTCCTGCATATCCAGTAATTCATATTCGGTCTCTTTCATTTTCCCGATCAGAAACTCAGCCGCGGCTGTCGGAGTTTTTACTCTTGTATGCGACACTATGTCGAGTACGGTATCATCACGTTCATGCCCTATGCCCGTGACAATCGGCAAAGGAAACTGTGCACAGCTTGCAGCAAGCATATAGGAATCAAAACAACTCAGATCGGAAGCAGCGCCTCCGCCACGAATAATAACCACGACATCGAAACTGTCCCGATAGTCGTTAATCCTATCCAAAGCCGAAAGAATGGAATCTTCTGCCTTGTCGCCCTGCATAACCGCAGGAAAGAGATGAGGATAAAACACGAAACCCGACTGATTATTATTGAGTTGATTGCAAAAATCCTCATATCCTGCGGCTGTCGGAGACGATATGACTGCTATTCTGTTCGGTATTTCAGAGATTTCGAGTTCTTTGTTCAGTTCAATTACGCCTTCTTCCGAAAGTCTGCGGAGTATCTCCGTTCTGTTGCGAGCCTGATCGCCGAGAGTATAGGTGGGATCGATGTTATGCACATTCAAGCTGAACCCATACAGTTCGTGAAACTCCACGCTAACCTGCACCAACACTTTCAGTCCCGAAGTAAAAGGCTGTCCCGTTTCACTTTCAAAATACATTTTCAGCATCTGAAATACATTCGCCCATATCGAACCCCGGGCTTTAGCAATTATGTTTTTATTGTTATCGTCTTTCTGTATAAACTCCAGATAACAATGACCGTTCTGGTTCTGACGGACATCGCTCGTTTCCGCCCTTATCCAATAAAGATCGGGAAAGGCTTCGGACAATAAGCCTCTAACAATTCTGTTCAGATCGTAAAGAGATAATACGGGAGTTTCCATAATCAAACATATTTATTCAGGGCACGTGCCTGTTTCACTTTCGAAGGAGAAGAAAACATCTTTCTGAATATCCTATATTTCAAGGAATAAGAAGCTTCTCGCAACGGAAAGTAATTGATCTCGCTCAATCTTTGCAGGCTCTCGTCAATAAACTCCGACGTATGGTTCTTACGGATCAGAAGCCTTATGATATCAACCGCCAAGAAGTCGAGTTTTCGTTGCAATCCCTGTTTCAGTTTACCGTGAAAAGACTGAATGTAGTCATCCAGATCAGCCAGCATAATCAGTTTATCCTGAATCATTTTCTGTTCAAATTCTTTTCCTTTGCTTATCGAATCGGAACGCTGATAATAAAAATAAACCTGACGATTGTTGCATACGATCTGTTTTGCACGAGAAAATACGTGGACAACAAAGTCGTCATCCTCCGACACGAAACCATCTAAAAAACGGTAGCCTTTTTCATCAAAAAAACGACGGGAAAACAAACCTTGCCACGCCGAACTTCGTAACGTATAGGACGTCAGGTAATCTTCCACATTCAAAACGACATCATTGGGCGACAAACTGCCAAACAAACCTTTTTCTTTTCCGTTTTCATCAACTTCGTGAATACCGAACAAAAGGATATCGACAGGATATCGTTCAATCTGCTTTAACAGAAAAGCAAGCGAATTTTCAGCAATCCAGTCATCCGAATCGAGAAAAAAGACATAACCTCCTTTTGCATGAGGTAAGCCTGCATTACGCGCAGAACTCAATCCTCCGTTCTCTTTATCGATGATTTGAATAAAAGGGTATTGTCTTTGCAGTGTCGCGAGAATTTCACGGCTCGAATCCGTCGAACCGTCATTAACGACAATCAATTCATAATCGTCTGTGGAGACATTCTGGGTTACAACGCTCAAGATACACCTTTCGACGTATCTCTCAACATTGTAAACAGGAACTATTATGCTGATTTTCTTATTCATGCAACAAAAAAGCTAATCAATAAAAATAAATTCAGCACCGTAACTATAATGGCAATCGCATAAAGCAAAAATTTAGTGAACGGCTTGTTTGCATATTTACCCATAACCTCTTTGGAAGAAGTCAGTTTCACTTGTAAAAAAACGGTTATGGGCAGTTGCAGGCTCAATATAGCCTGAGATATGATAAGTCCTTTGAACGGATCCTGAATCAGAAATATTATGCATAACGCCACGCCGAGCGAAATAATCACCCCTGTCTTGGAATGCACGTCTTTTATGTCATACGGTTCGTTATACATTCCCGCAAAAATAGAGCCTGCCGCAATGCCCGAAGTCATAGAGGAAGATATACCAGCAAAAAGCAAAGCTATCGCAAAAATGATTGCGGCATTGCTTCCCAACAGAGGTTCTAACAGGCTTTTCGCTTGTTGAAGATCATCGACGACAACACCTTCTTTGAAGAAAGTTGCGGCAGCAAGCAAAATCATCGCACTGTTTATCGCCCAACCTATTATCATAGAAAAAAGCGTGTCAAAAAACTCATATTTCAGGCGTTTCTGTATCTGATCGTCTCCCTGTTGATTCAGCTGCCGGCTCTGGATAACCTCCGAATGGAGAAAAAGATTATGCGGCATAACCACGGCGCCAAGCACGCTCATAATGATTAACATACTGCCTTTCGGAAAAGAAGGCTTCACCCACGAAACGGCCGCTTCGCCCCATTCTATATCGACTAAAAACAGTTCGTAAATAAATGACAGTCCTATCAACGAAACGAAAGCAATCACATAACGTTCGATCTTACGATAAGAACTCGAAAACATCATTGCAAAAACAAAAACGGCAACAAGCACGGCTCCGACTTTTATCGGAACATCGAACAACATTTCCAAAGCTATCGCTCCGCCGAGTATCTCAGCCAAAGATGTCGAAATAGAAGCCCCCACCGCCGACCATAAGACGAACCTTGATGTTTTGTGCGGCAAATATTTATTAGCCGCTTCCGAAAGGCACAATCCCGTAACGATACCTAAATGCGCCACATTGTGTTGAAGTATAATCAGCATTATAGTGGACAAAGTCACTATCCACAACAAAGCATATCCAAACTCCGAACCGGCGGCAAAATTCGATGCCCAGTTTCCGGGATCGATAAAACCCACCGTAACCAACAATCCGGGACCTATGTACTTAAAAAGTTCGAAGGCTCCGAAAGACGGCTTTTTTCTGTCCTTATATATATTCTTAAAATACTTTTTAAAACTCATCGTAAATTTCCAGAGGATACTCACAAATGTACAACAAAACAAACAGATTTGTTATTGGAAAAGGGAACAAATCTAAAAGAATACTTATATTTGTAAAATCAGATATTAAACTTTACAACGAAAATATAAACTTTTAATTTATGAAAAAGGCAATACACTTAATTTTGTCTGTTTTCTTAGTAATTGCGGTTATCTTAACCGGCAATTCATGTAAAAGGACAGGCGACAATGTAATCAATCCTGAATTTGCACGATACATTGCGGCATTTACGTCAGGATCTGTATCATCGACATCTTCCATACAAATCGAGCTGGCACAGGATATGCCGGCAGTGGAAATAAACAAGGAAATAGATCAGGAACTGTTTGAGTTTTCACCTTCTGTTAAAGGTAAAGCATACTGGACAAGCACAAGAACCATAAAGTTCGTCCCCGAACCCGGAGAACTTAAATCGGGACAGAAATACGACGCTTGGTTCAAGCTTGACAAAGTAATGCAGGTTGACAAAAAATACAAAGAATTTTACTTCTATTTTCGGGTTCCTCAACAAAATTTCAATGTCGACGTATTGCCTTACTCTCCGACTAAAGACAACGATCTGACATGGAACAGCGTTCAGGGAACACTGTTTCTTGCCGATGAAGCTCCTATTGACAAAATAGAAAAAATGCTGAGTGTAAAGGGTGGATCAAACACCGCTCAAATAAAAATCATGCCTTCCGAACAGAAAGGCGTATATAAATTCTCTATCGACAGCCTGAAACGCGGCAACACTCCGACAGACTACGTTCTGCATGTGAACGGAAAACCGATAGATGCCGATAAGCACGAGAAATACACGATTTCTATTCCAAAATTGGGTGGAAGCAATTATTCGGTTATCGACGCAAGAGTTGTTTACGATCCGCAGGAATGTATAAGAGTGGCTTTCAGCGATCCGTTATCTTCCAATCAGAACATACAGGGGCTTATCAGCCTGAACGGGATAGACAATTTTTCGTATGACATACAAAAAAACGTGCTGAAATTGTATCTCGACAATACGTCCAACTCTGAAAACGTAAGCCTCAATATTTACAAAGAACTAAAAAACCAAGAAAACAAACAACTTGATAAAAGCTACAATTACGAATTCGCGCTAAGTAAGAACAAGCCCGAAATAAAACTTCTGAATACGACAGGAAACATCCTTCCCAACTCGGAAAACCTCATACTGCCTTTCCAAGCCGTAAACCTTTGGGCTGTGGATATAAAAATCATCAAAATATTCGAAAACAATGTTCTGGGATACTTACAATCCAACGATTTTGGCGGAGGAAGCGATCTCCGTCGTTTCGGACGTCTTATCATGAAAAAACGCATTCGTTTAGACGAAGATCATAGTATGCAACTCAATCAGTGGAACAATTTTTCCATTGACCTGTCAACGCTTATCAAACGCGATCCGGGTGCAATATACAGAGTCGAACTTTCGATGAAACAGGAATATTCGCTTTATCCTTGCGGAGGAGCTGTTCCGCAAATTCCGCAGGATGCGACTCTCGAGCGTTTTGACAATCAGCTTTCGGAAGAGGACGAGGCAGCATGGGACGTACCTTCACCTTACTATTACGACAGCGACATAGACTGGGATATATACGATTGGGACGACAGGGACGATCCTTGCAAACCTACTTACTACATGAACAAGAAATCGGAATGTATCGTTTTCTCTTCCAATATGGGAATAATCGCCAAGTTGGGTACAGACAAGAAAATGATGGTTTCCGTGACCGACATACTCACTACCGAACCAATGTCGGGAGTAGAAGTAAACGTTTACAACTATCAGATGCAACTGATCGGATCGGGCAAAACCGACGGCGAAGGCTTTGCGGCGGTAGAATATAAAGGAGGCGTGCCGTTCGCAATAATTACAGCGAAAGATAAAGAAAAAGGCTACCTGAAAGTAACCTCTAACTTATCTCTGTCTTTAAGTAACTTTGACGTAAGCGGAAAAGAAATACAAAAGGGACTCAAAGGCTACATTTATGGAGAAAGAGGAGTCTGGCGTCCCGGCGATACGATTTATTTATCGTTCATCTTGGAAGACAAAGACAAAACCCTGCCCAAAGATCACCCCGTATCTCTCGAAATATTTACGCCAAGAGGGCAGCTTTTCCAAAAATACATCTCGACAAACAACGTTGACGGTTTCTATACATTCAAAGTCGTGACCAACCCCGATTCCGAAACAGGAGGCTGGCAAGCAGTAATAAAAGTCGGAGGAGCAACGTTCACCAAGCGATTAAGCGTGGAAACCGTAAAACCGAACCGTCTAAAAATAAGGCTCGACGTAGGCGAACTTGTTGACGCAAGCAAGGGTTCTTTTGTAGGGAATCTGTCTTCCCAATGGCTGCACGGATCGCCTGCATCCAATCTGAAAGCAAAAGTGGAAATGACTCTTTCTGCCGTTACCAACCCGTTTAAAGGATATGAACAATATTCGTTCAACAATCCTGCAACAACATTTAACTCCGATACTTATACCCTGTTTGACGGACGGCTCGACGGAAGCGGAAACGCAACCGTATCGGCAAGCCTGCCGCGGGCGGAAAACGCACCCGGAATGTTGCGCGCCAACTTCATATCACAGGTATTCGAATCGGGCGGTGACGCAAGCACGTTTGCCCAGACAGCGGCTTATTCACCGTTCTCAACATACGTAGGAGTGAAATCACCTGCCGTAAATGAATATGAATGGCTCGAAACGGATACGGACAACATGATCGACATAATCTCCGTAAATGCTCAGGGAAAACCGATAAACAGGAATAACATCAACGTAAAAGTTTACAAAGTAGGTTGGTCGTGGTGGTGGAGCAGCAACAACGAAGACCTTTCTTCCTACGTCAACAGCACGTCAGCAAAAATCGTACTGGATCAAACAGTATCTACCGTAAACGGAAAAGCTAAGGTTAAACTAAGAATAGAATATCCTGAATGGGGACGCTATCTTGTTTTGGTGAGCGATCCGCAAAGCGGGCACAAATCGGGAAGAATACTTTATATAGACTGGCCTTCATGGAGAGGACGTTCGGCTAAAGAAGACCCGAACGGACTGACAATGTTGTCTTTCTCGACAGACAAACAAACTTATAATGTCGGAGAGAAAGCGACTGTTACAATTCCAAAAAGTTCGGCAGGACGTGTTTTAATAAGTATCGAGAACGGATCGAAGGTAATTTCCCGCAACTGGGTAAAAACAAGTGCGACGGAAGACACCAAATATTCATTTACCGTATCGGGCGACATGAACCCCAACTTCTATATTTTTGCCAGCTTGCTGCAACCTCATGCGCAGACTGACAACGATCTTCCGATACGCATGTACGGAGTGCTGAACATCAACGTAAAGAATGACAACAGCATACTGACTCCCGTTATCTCAATGCCTGACGAACTTCGCCCCGAGAAAGAATTTACGGTTTCCGTTTCGGAAAAGAACAAGAAAGCAATGACCTATACACTTGCGATCGTGGATGAAGGACTGTTGGATCTGACTGCCTTCAAGACGCCGAACGCATGGAGCGATTTCTACGCTAAACAAGCGTTAGGCGTACGCACTTGGGACATGTTCGACATGGTAGTCGGCGCGCATACGGGACAATTAGGACCGTTGTTAAGCATCGGGGGTGACGAATCGCTGCAACCTAAATCAAATCCGTTCAGCCGATTCAAACCCGTTGTCAAGTTTATGGGACCATATACCCTGAAAAAAGGCAGCTCGCAACAGCATAAAGTAACGCTTCCGTCCTATATCGGATCGGTACGCGTAATGGTGGTTGCGGGAACGGCGGAAGGGGCATACGGAAATGCGGAAAAAGCAGTCCCTGTAAAGAATCCGTTGATGATACTTTCAACACTGCCTCGCGTCGCAGGACCTAACGAAGAAATCCTCTTGCCTGTAAACGTTTTTGCAATGGATAAAAAAGTGAAGAACGTAACAGTCACCGTAAAATCGACAGGATTATTACAACTAACCGACGGCATGACAAAATCGGTTACATTCACCGAAACAGGCGACAAGATGGTATATTTCAAACTGAAAGCCCAAGCAAAAACAGGATATGAAAAAATAGAGATCAAGGCGACAGGCGGCGGCGAAATTTCTACCGAAACTATTAATATTGAAGTCAGAAATCCAAACCCTGCACTTCTTATGATTTCGGAAGCCCTTGTTTCGGCAGGAGAAACGAAACCTCTCGGAATATCAATGGATGCCGTACAACCTGAAGATTGGGCAAAATTGGAAATTTCACGGATGCCGGCAGTCGATCTGAATAAGAATCTGGCTTATCTGCTGGAATATCCTCACGGATGTTCCGAACAGGTTACGTCTAAGGTTTTTCCGTTGTTATACATAACAAACTTCAAAAAATTCTCGGACAAAGAAACCGAGAAAATAAAATACAACATTAACGAGGGTATCAAGATCCTTTCGGCGCGCCAATTGGGCGACGGAGGCATTGCTTACTGGCCGGGCAACACTTATCCGACGGAGTGGGTTACGACTTATGCAGGGCATTTCCTGATTGAAGCCCAAAGATTGGGATACAACGTTCCGAATTCGGTTATTTCAAAATGGAAACAATTCCAGAAAAAAACCGCTCAAAGCTGGAACAGACAGGATCTGTACAGTTCATATTACAATTACTCGATGAGCGATTTGCAACAGGCATACCGATTATATACTCTGGCTCTTGCGGGAAATCCCGAACTGGGAGCAATGAACAGGCTTAAAGAAATGAACGGACTTTCGGTTCAGGCACGTTGGAGATTGGCTGCCGCTTACGCTGTTGCAGGCAAAAAGCAGGCGGCAAACGAACTGATCGCAAAAGCGCCCGATAATGTGGATAAATATTCTTCAAGTAATAATACTTACGGCGATTCTTACCGCGATTTGGCTATGATTATGGAAACCCAGCTACTGCTTGGCAGAACAGACAGGGCTTTGCATCTTGCAACAAAAGTATCGGAAAACCTGAGCTCTTACTACATATCCACGCAATCGGCAGCATACAGCCTGATAGCAATGTCAAAACTTGCCGAAAAAATGGGAAAAGGAGCAATATCTTTCGAATGGACTCTGAACGGCGTAAAACAACAGGCAGGAACGAGCGGACAGGTATTTCAGGAAATAGCGATCAAGCCGCAGGACAGCATTAACGTACAGTTTACGAACAAAGGACAGGGAGAGTTGTACGTAAGGCTTATCGGAAGAAGCAAACCGATAGAAGATACAAGCCGTCCGACAAACAACGGGCTGAACCTGTATGTAAAATACGTAGATCTGGACGGAAATGAAATAAACGTTCAGAAACTGAAACAAGGCACGGAGTTTTATGCGGTTGTAATTACCCAGAACGTATCGGGAGAGTATCTGACGGATATGGCGCTGTCTCAGATTTTTGCTTCGGGATGGGAAATATTCAACAACCGCCTGTTTGGCAATTCGGATAGTAACGTATCGTACAACTATCAGGATATCAGGGATGACAGGGTGCTTACTTATTTCAATCTGAGCAACGGATATTCAACTTCTGTCAGGGTAAGGCTTCAGGCAGCCTATTGCGGAAAATTCTTCCTCCCTGCAGTAGTTTGCGATGCGATGTACAAACCCGAAACGCAATCCAAAACGCAAGGGATGTGGGTTGAGGTTATACAATAAAAAATAACATGATTCTGAGAAGCCTGAACTGAAAAATCAGTTCAGGCTTTTTTATTAAAAAAATCAAAATTAAACGGAATGGCATTAAACCTTTTTAAAAAAGATATGTCAATCACACATCGACAAAACATTATAGTACCCTGAAATGAAAAATTATTGTTCCACTGTTTTAATCCTTTTTCTTTTATTTTCAATCAGTATAACAGCCTTATCCCAAAACAGCAATTCCGTTACGATTACGGGAACCGTGACGGATGTTTCGACAGAACAACCGATCGGAGAGGCAGGGATCAGAATTTTAAATGCCAAAGACAGCACATACGTTAACGGTACTGCAACGAATGATCTGGGAATTTTCAGTGTCAATGTAAAATCGGGACAGTACTTAGTCCAAACATCTTTTATGGGGTACACAGATGTTTATACAAAAGTGAATGCAACAAAAAAAAAAGAAATTCGGTCGGAGTAATTCACCTCAGCGAAGACGGGATACTCCTCAACGAAGCAGTTGTTACGGCAAAAGCGCCCGAAATTGTGGTAAAAGGCGACACGGTTGAATATTCGGCGGACTTATATAACACTCAGGAAAGCGCGGTTCTCGAAGACTTGGTGAAGAAAATACCGGGAGCAGAAATAGACGAGGACGGCAAAATAACCATTAACGGAAAAGAAATAACTAAGATTCTGGTGGAAGGTAAAGAGTTTTTCAGCGATGATCCTAAAATAGCATCCAAAAACCTTCCTGCCAAAATGATTGAAAAGCTACAGGTTCTGGATAAAAAGTCGGAAATGGCTGAACTTACAGGATTTGACGACGGCGACGAGGAAACAGTCATAAACCTCACGATCAAACCCGGAATGAAACAGGGAGTTTTCGGAAGTGCCCTTGCAGGATACGGAAACAAAGACAGATACGAGGGAAACGGCATGATAAACTATATGCGCAACAACACCCAAATGACGGGACTGCTGGGAATAAACAATACGAACAACGCAGGATTTAACGACTTTGCATCGACAATGCTGGGTGGAGACGGACCTCCCCGAGGAGTCCGCTTCGGAGGGAGAAACGGAGTCACTAAGGCAGGTAACGCAGGTTTTAACTTTGCAACCGAGAACGGAAAAAAATTTAAACTGAACGGAGATGTCCGTTACGGAAACATTGATAGCGACGTAAAATCGGAAAGCAACAAAACCTACACAGGCATTAACCGAAGCGAGTCTTCGCTGTCGTGGGGAAACAACAAGAGCGACAATTTCGGAGCAAATTTCAGGCTGGAATGGAATCCCGACACATTGACACGCATTGTTTTCCGCCCCGATTTCCAATATAATAAAAACAGAAGCAACAGATACTCGGAAGGGGAAACAATTGACAACGACAGCATCGAGAACAGCTATAAAGACAATTCGAAATATACATCGGACGGCGACGGGGGTGAAATTTAACGGTAGTTTATGGATAAGCCGAAAACTGAGCCCGAACGGAAGATCTATCAGTTTACGAGTTTCGGGAGGATATAATAACTCTAACACCGACGCTTTCAATTATTCCGAAACCGATTTTTATCAGGATCCTGCACGCAACGATTCGATACTGGATCAGATGATCAAGCAAAAAAAACAACGGATATAACTGGCGGGCAAACCTTTCTTACGTGGAGCCGATAGGCAGGAATAACTTTCTGGAACTGACTTACAACATCCGAGGCACGAATTCGGAAATGGACAAGAGAACTTTCAGAAAAGATAATTCGGGAACAAACGACTATACCGTAATAGACACGGCATACACGCGTCTTGTCAAAAATGACTTTCTGAATCAGAACATATCGTTGAATTTCAGAAGCATGCGTAAAAACTTCAACTATATGATAGGGGTCGGGATCGAGCCGTCGAGTACAAAGACAGAGATAACCGATCCTAAAATGGAGGAAAAAATAATTCCCCGGAAGAATTATCTGAACTTTGCACCTCGTGCACGTTTTCACTACAATTGGGATAAGAGACACAACCTGAGAGTCGATTACAGAGGATCGGCAGAATCGCCTACCGCCCAACAACTATATGACGGAATAATATCGCAGAACGGATTTAACGTAACGACAGGAAACCCCAATCTTCGTCCGAGTTTCGAGAATCGGGTGGATATCCGCTATCAAAAATTCAACCCCGAAAAAGCTTCTTCCATGATACTTTTCGGAAGGTTTACACATACGTCCAACGATATAGTAACCGTATCGAAATATGACGGCCCGAGCAGAATAACGTCGTACGATAACATCAACGGTAACTGGAACGGTAACTTAAGGTTCATCTTTAACTTCCCGCTTAAGAACAAAAAATTCTCGATAAACTCGATGAGTTTCGGCAGCTACGAAAAAAGCAATACTCTTATAAACAACAGAAATTCCGTTGATCCCCAGAAAAACAGGGCAAACATTTACAGGCTTCGCGAAAATATGGGGCTTCGATTCACTTCCGATCTGCTGGAATTTAACGTAAGGGGGAATATTTCTTATTACAGCGTAAATAACAGTATCTCGACGAACAGTAATAAGAATACCTACGATTACGGAGGTTATTTCGACTTCACACTGAACCTTCCTTACGATTTCAGAATAGACAGCGACATCACTTATTCGACAAACTCGGGCTACGGCGAAGGCTTTAACAGAAACGAGTGGCTTTGGAACGCATCCATATCGAAGGATATATTCAAAGCGAAAAACGGCACTATCCGATTTAAGATATACGATATTTTGCAGGAACGCAGCAATATTTCGCGCAGCATTTCATCGGAAAGCATACAGGACAGCAGAACAAATACGATAAGCAGTTACTTCATGTTCAATTTTGTATATCGCTTCCAGATATTTAAAGGCGGTGCAAAAGCATCGGATATGAGAGGACCCGAAGGACCTCCTCACAGACGCGGAATGAGAATGTAACCAATCTTTTTTTCAGAACAACGGATAGCTTGAGTATAAAAAAACAGCTATCCGTTGTTTTTATCCTTAAGCTTATAATTGAAGCTGAAAATAAAATTTTAACTTTGGGTTGAAATATACGATTCAACCCTTATGGAACAACTACTGCACTATGTCTGGAAACATCGTTTGTTTCACAAAAACCTGATTACGACAAACGGGTATCCCATTGAAGTAATTGATGTCGGAACTCTGAACACGGATGAAGGACCTGATTTCTTTAATGCAAAAATAAAGATCGACGGAAAAATATGGGCGGGAAATATCGAAATTCACAAAACTTCGGACGACTGGTACAAACATAAACACAACACAAACAGTAATTATAATTCCGTTATTCTGCACGTCGTCGAGGTTGTAAACAGAGACATATACAACGAATCGAACCAACCGGTTCATCAGTGTAAAATAGAATATCCGAAACACATCAGGGAAAATATCGAATATCTGTTATATACAGGCATTCCGATACCCTGTCGCAACTACATACCGGATTATCCCGAAATACATCTGAACGGATGGTTGAATACGCTTTTACTTGAAAGGCTCGAAAGAAAGGCAAACGACATTTACCGATTGATGGAACGGTTTAACAACTCTTGGGAAGAAACCTTTTATGTGATCCTGTCACGAAATTTCGGATTCGGACTCAATTCCGACGCCTTTGAACAATTGGCATTAAAAACTCCGCTACGATATATCCAGAAACAAGGCGACAGCATAGAACAGATTGAGGCTATTCTGTTCGGGCAGGCAGGAATATTAGAGGGAAATATTAACGATCCGTACTACGAAAAACTAAAGAAAGAATACCTTTTCTTACAGAATAAATACAGCTTATTGCCTGTCGAAAACAACTTATTCAAAAACTTGAGAGTGAGACCGACAGGATCGCCACAGATCAGGCTGGCTCAACTTGCCGTACTGCTCCAGAATATTCAGGGATTGTTTTCAAAAATAATCAAAACCGAAGATTTCGGACAAATTCGCCTTTACATGCATCAAAACGCCTCCGAATACTGGCAAACCCATTATTGCTTTGGCGAAATATCGCCCAGAAAGTCTAAATATTTAGGAGACTCTTCCCTCGACATAATACTGATCAACACGGTTGCCCCGATCTTATTTGCATACGGGAAGAAAACAGCAAATGAAGCATTGTGCGAGCGATCGCTTAATTTTCTGGAAAAACTGAAACCTGAATCTAATTTTATAACACGAAATTTCATAAACGCAGGACTAAGATGTAAAACCGCTTACGATTCACAAGCCCTGATACAGCTTCATCGCGAATATTGCGAGAAACGGAAATGCCTGTATTGCAGGATAGGGTATAAATTATTATCGGAAAAGTAAAAAGAAATGAAATACATAGACTTATTCAACCATCTAAAAAATATTGAAAATTACGATGACAACGAGATTGAAATTGACGACAAAACCGTAATGTACAATTTCAATTTTGAGTCCAATTACAGGTTTTTACTGCCCGGAGGATCGGGCAATGCCGACAATTACGAATACCTGCCCGAATTGCAGCACGAATATGAACCTGATATTATTCAGGAAATGCTGAATAAAAAAGATGCGGAGATAATGGAAAACATCAAATTCCGTTATCATATGATTTCACCAAAAAATACGGAGAAGGCAAAGGAAATCGTACTGATGTTTCACGGGTTCAACGAAAAACACTGGTGTAAATACCTCCCTTGGGCAAAATACATTGCAGACAAAACGGGAAAATCTATCGTGCTGTTTCCGATAGCATTTCATATGAACCGCGCGCCTGCCGCATGGAGCGATATCCGCGAAATGTACTCGATAAGCCAGAAAAGAAAGCAACGGCATCCCGATGTAATCAATTCAAGCCTGTCTAACGTTGCAATAAGCACGCGTTTGCACAATAAACCTCAACGTTTCATCTGGTCGGGATTGCAAACATATTACGATGTGATTGACTTTATCGAAAACTTTAAAGCGGGAAAACATCCGAGGATAGCATCAGATGCAAAAATTGACATCGTATCGTATTCGATCGGCACATTCCTGTCCGAGATACTGATGATGACAAACCAGAACGGATATTTCTCCGATTCTAAACTGATTTCATTCTGTGGAGGAGCCGTATTCAACAGGCTTTTTCCCGTATCGAAATTCATTCTGGACAGTGAAGCAAACGTAAGCCTTTATTCGTATGTGGTTGAACACATCGAGAGCCATATGAAACGCGACGAAGTATTGGGGCATTATTTGGGGGACAGCCACCCTGAGGGAGTAAATTTCAGAAGCATGCTCAACTATAAGACTTTAACCAAATACAGGGAAGAAACCTTCCGCAGAATGAAAGACCGTATATACGCAATCGTACTTGCTCAGGATACTGTTGTCCCTGCCTATGAGGTTATTAACACCTTGCAGGGATCGAAACGGGATATCCCGATCAGAATAGACACGTTAGACTTTCCGTACAAATATAAGCACGAAGATCCTTTTCCGTCCATTACAAGCATAAAGGATGATGTAGATAGACAATTCAGAAAAACGTTCGATCTTGTTGTGGATTTCCTTACAAACTAAGTCCACAAACAATTTTATCGGTTCTTTTTTTTGTTTATCATTTCCAATAAGCTATATTTGCACAGTAAGGATAAAAAAATTTAACAGCCCCCCCTTCAGATACTGTTTTTGGTATCAAATTACACTAAATAGTTAAATTGTTTATACAAAAAATGAAAAATAGTATAGTCTTATACATTGGTTTGTGTTTGAGTTCTGTTTTATATGCCCAAGATGTATATATTTTTGAAAAAGACAACCAGTTCGGGTTAAAGAACGAGGAAAGCAAAACAATAGTCAAAGCTTTTTACGACTATATGTATCCCCTTTCAACCAACTTCTTTCTGACTGAAAAAAATAAGAGAATAGGCGTTGTTTCCAAATCGGGAAAGGTTATACTGGAACCCGCTTATGACAATATACAACTATTCGGCGACGATTATTTTCTGGTTACACTCAACGACAAATCGGGTATAATGGATCGGTTCAACCGGACTATACTGCCTATCGAATATACAGGCTTTACCCCGATCACCGATTACTTATACAGTGTTGACAAGAACGGCAAGAAAGGGCTGATAAACAAATACGGAAGCATTGTAATACCCGCTCTTTACGAAGATATTACGGGGTTCTCTGAACATTTGTTGCTGATCAAAGGCAATAACAATCTGAGCCTTGTCGACGATCTGGGCAATATAATACTGACAGGGAATTTCAACGCTATGGAAAAACTGCCTGTTTCGGATCTTTTTTGCGTGAAAGTCGGGAACAAGTTAGGCGTTATTGATCTTTCGGGCAAAGTAATAGCCAATCCCAACTTTGATGAAGTCGATTGTCAGAATCCCGAATATATCGTTTTAAAACAAAACGGAAAAGTCGGGTTTATCATTAACAAACGCTACATTCCCGCAATATACGATAAAATCGTTTTCACTCAGGACGATCTGGGAGTAATAGCTGTGAGAACGGGCAAACTCAACGGATTTATCACAACCAACGGGCTTATCGTTCCTCCCGTGTATGAAAACATGAGCAGGTTTTCAGCAAAAGGGCACGCATTTGTGGAGAAAAAAGGAAAACTGATGTATGTCGACATAAACGGAAAAGAACGAACCTTGCAAGAGGTATCGGGACAAAGAAGATTTTGAGTATGGAGAATAAAATATTGTTTTTGCAGTATCCTAAGTGCGGAACGTGCCGTAAGGCTTCAAAATGGCTTAAAGAGAACGGCGTTGAAGCGGCAAGCCGCGATATAACCGAAGAAAACCCTACCGAAGAAGAATTGACTCAATGGATCAGAATCAGCGGTCTTCCCGTAAAGAAATTTTTTAATACGTCAGGGAATCTCTACAAAGAGCAGAACCTGAAAGAAAAAGTAAATTCCGCATCGGATAAAGAGCTTATAAAAATATTGGCATCAAACGGCATGCTCGTAAAACGACCGATCATAGCAACAGATGCGTTTGTACTTGTCGGATTCAATGAAAGTGAGTGGAATGAACGCTTAAAGTAGTGAATATATGGGCGAAGAGAAGAAAGACACAACTCCTGTTCCGAAGAAAAAAAGTATTTTCAGGAGAATATTAAAAGTAATACTTTACATCGTTTTAGGGATTATCGGGCTCAATGTCATTCTCTATATTCTTTTGTCCATACCTGCCGTACAGCAACAAGTCGTCAACTTTGCGATTAAGCAGATAAAACCGATAGTAAACACCGAAATTTCGATCGACAAAGTAAGGCTCAGCCTTTTCAACAACATAAACCTGCAAGGCGTATACGTCGAAAGCCAAACACAAGACACTTTGCTCTATGCCAAAGATCTGGACGTAAAGTTTAACATCTGGAAACTGTTTGACAATAAACTGGAAATCAAATCAATCGACTTAGACAAAGTACTGATTAACGTATCGCAGGAAACGCCCGATTCGCCTTTCAATTTCCAGTTTCTCATCGACGCATTTGCAGGCGATACTACGGTACAGGATACCACTTCGAGCAGCCTGAGAATAGCGATCAATAAGATCAGCATAACCGGTAGCCGCATCAACTACGACATACTTTCAGAACCTGAAACGCCGGGTATATTAAATCCCTCGCACATATCAATAATCAATTTAAACACGGAACTCTCTCTGGCGTCAATAGAAATTACAGATTTGGATGCTGCAATAAAGTCTCTTTCTTTCACGGAAAAATCAGGACTTGCAGTTAATAATCTTGAAGCAAAATTACGCTCGAAGGGAGTAAATATATGGAGCGAAAAACTCGAACTGTCATTGCCAAATTCATCATTGGTGATCGACAGCCTTAAATATAACATATTAACTAACAGCTTTTTGCTAAAAGGAGACATAAGCCTTTCGCCAAAAGACATGTTGTATATTATGCCCGATCTGGGAAAATTGGATAATAACATCACGTTTCTTACGCATGTTTCGGGAAAACTTCCGTCCATAAACCTGAACAACCTTGAGATGAATTACGGAGAAGACGTTACAGTGAAAGCAAATGCCGCAATAAGCGACTATGAACATTACGACAAAAGCTCCTTCGCCCTGAATATCGAGAAATTCAAGATCACGCCAAAAGCCATAACCCAATTCGCTCAAATTGCAGATTCGGCATTCATCGCACCCGACATGCTGTCGGCAATAGAATATTTCAAGCTTAAAGGCAATGCCGAAGGGAAATTAAACGACCTGAAAATAGATATTGAAGGATGGACAAATCAAGGAACAATTCTCTTATCGTCAAAAGCTTCGATTGCGGACACTACATTCCAGAATTTTAACGCAACTGCAAACCTGCAGGTTCGTAACTTCAACTTACGCCCATTTGTCGGAAACGAAGCCGGATTAGGACGCCTGACGATGCATACCAACCTTGTTGCATCATCCAGAAACGGAAATATTTCCGCAGATGTGCGGGGAGCCATAGATGCTTTGCAGCACGACAGCGTGACACTGAAAGATATCCGCTTCGCAGCGAACTACAATCCGCAAAAGATAAAGGCAATGCTAAATGCTGATATACCCGTAGGGAAACTTATCGCAGAAGCCAGCATGACACAGTCAAAAACGCCTCAGATCGAATTCGACATAGACCTTCACAATCTGTTAGTTGACAGGTTTTATCAGAATCCGCAATGGAAGAACCCGAAACTTTCTCTATGTCTGACAGGAAACTTAAAAGGCAATTCTATAGACAACATAGAAGGGCTTGTAGTATTGGACAGCCTGAAACTTTGGGGCGATAATTTCAATTACGAACCGGGCAAAATGACAATAGAATCGGGTGTCGGCAGCGACAACAACAGATATATAAACCTGAAATCTTTCTTGTTAGATGCCAACATAAACGGGAAATACCAATTCATGACTCTGGCTGACGAAATATCAAACATAGCCGCCAGATCGTTACCCGGAATAATTAAGGAAAACAAACGCATAAGGAAGAACAACAACGATTTTAACCTCGACATATTAATCCATAATACGGAACAACTTGGGAAAATAATAGAACTGCCTGCAACCGTGATACAACCGATCAGTATTCATGCCGAGATTAACACCATAGCCGACAAAATAAAAATGGAAGCCGATATTCCCCATGTCAAGGCAGGCGATATGGATATAAAAAATACCAAAATCGGTATCAGCAATAAGGAATATGCACTTAATCTGACCGCTCAGACGCTTCTTCCCGATATTGTAGGCGATATTATACTGAATCTGGATTCCGAAATCTTATCCGATACAATCCATTCCGTTTTCAAATTCAAAAACGAAAAATCCGAACTTGCGATAAACGGCGAATTACGGGCTGCCGCACATTTTGATCTGACAAAACAGGGCGATTTACACTCTTATCTGCAATTCGAATCTACCCCTATGAACGTGGATGAATTAAGATTATTCTTCCTGCCTGCAAGAATAACCAACATAGGAAACAGAACAACGATAGAGAATTTCGGGTTTAATGTAGGTACAGGAAGGATGTTCAGCCGCTACTTCGGAGTAGACGGAGCTATATCCGATCAGAAACAGGACACTCTGAACATCTCATTCTTCAACGCAAGATTAGGAGATATACTGCGAACCTTTGACATTAACAACATAAGCACCACGATAAACGGAGATATTAAGTTGAGCAATCTGCTCGATACGCCCGAATTTTACACCGACAATCTGAACCTCGCCGACATTATGGTTTTCGGCGACACGCTCGGAACATTCAACATAAAAAGCAATTGGGACAACGCCAACGAAGCCATTAATCTGGATATGTCTTTGGTTAACCCTAAGCATAGTACGAACAGCACGATCAAAGGACAGGTATATCCTAAAAAAGAAACATTGGATCTGGGCATCAATATCGACAGGTTTTCGCTGAAATGGCTCGAACCGTTTATGGCGGGAATGCTCAGCAGAATGGACGGAAGCGTAAGCAGTAAAATAAACATACAGGGAAAAATGGACTCGCCTCAGGCTGACGGCTGGCTGGGATTCAATGACTTGTACGTCGGCGTGGATTATACCAACGTTACTTACCACATTTCGGATACGATACGGGTACTGCCTGATAAAATAGGCTTCCGTAATTTGACAATAGAGGACAACAATAAGAACAAAGCCGTGGCAAGCGCTCTGATCAGCCATAACAATTTTAAAGACATGAAATTTCAGATGAATCTCGATCTGGACAACTTTATGGTACTGAATACGGAAAGCCGCACGGACAGCCTATTCTACGGAAAAGTTATGGCAAGCGGAAATGCGCAGATAACAGGAAATGAAAATGACATTAAGGTAAAAATGAAAATCAGGAACGATAAGAACTCAAGTATGTTCATAACGATTCCTGACATATCGGAAGCGTCCGAATACAGCAGTGTCGTATTTATAAACGTACCGAAGCAGGATTCGGCTTTTATAGAACCTGTGAAGGAAAATCCGCTGCCTCTCAACCTCGCCGTCGATCTGGAAGTGACGCCCGAAATAAATTTGGCTGTCATAATGAATTCGAGTACATCTCTGGATATGAGAATGAAGGGCGGAGGTTTAGTAAAGTTCAGTTACGATATGCCTACCGAAAATATGCGGACTTACGGAGATTACATAATAAGCAGCGGTAAGGTAAGGATCAGACCGCAAAACATAAAAACGCTCGAGTTCAACATAAGAGAAGGAAGTAAGGTAACACTTGTGGGCGATCCGATGAACTCAAGTTTCGACATAACTGCCTACTACCGCGTAAATGCACGACTTTCTACTCTGGACGCAAGTTTCTCGCAAGAGAGAGTACCTGTAAACTGTGTTTTGGGAATAAAAGGAAATATGAATAAAATGGATTTGACATATGACGTCGAATTGCCCGAAGCAGACGATGACGAGAAACAGAAAGTAAAAAGCTTGATAAATACCGATGAACAAAAAACCATACAGTTCGGTAATTTGATACTGTTCGGATCGTTCCGTTCCAGCACAGGCATCTCCGAAGATTCGGGGAATATGCTGGGTTCGATAGCATCAAGCACCCTAACGGGCGGGTTAAATGCCCTGTTCGGAAACCTTCTGGGAAATAACTGGGAAATCGGAACCAATATCGAAACCAAAGACGGAAGTTTCTCCGATGCGGATGTCAGCGTAAACGTATCGACAAGGTTGTTTGACGACCGTCTGAAACTTTCCACCAATGTCGGTTATACGAACGAAGCATCAACATCCGAGTTTGTAGGCGACTTCGACGTAGAATATCAGTTGTCGAAAAGCGTCAACCTGAAAGCATACAGCCATACAAACAGTAGGATATACGATCAGTCGAAAGCCCCAACGACACAAGGAATCGGTATTGTTTATACAAGGGAGGCAAGAACATTGAAACAGTTATTCAATTTCTTCGGGAAGAAAAACAAGTCTGAAAAGTAAAAAGAAGATATCTTGATAAAGGTTAACAACATAAGTAAAAGTTATAACGACACGGTAGCGGTTGACGATATAAGCCTTGAAATCGGAACAGGCGAAATTGTCAGTTTTCTCGGAGCAAACGGCGCAGGAAAGTCTACGGCAATGAAGATTATAACAGGGATCGTTTCGCCCGATAAGGGCTCTGTCAGGATATTTGATTATGACATGGCTGAACAACCCTTGAAAGCTAAGGGAAAAACAGGTTATCTGTCCGAAAACAATCCTCTGCCCGAAGATATGTATGTACGCGAATACTTGGAGTTTGTCGCTAACCTGTATAAACTAAAGAATGTAAAAAACCTTGTATCGGATTCATTAGAAAAATTCGGGCTGAAAGAGGAATATAAAAAAAAGATATCCTCTTTGTCTAAAGGCAATCGACAGAAACTGGGGCTTGCACAGGCAATCATTCACGATCCCGATTTTCTGGTTCTGGATGAACCCACAAGTGCATTAGATCCTAATCAGCAAATGGATATAAAAAATATTATCAAAGATTTAAGCAAATCAAAGATTGTCCTTTTTTCGACACATATACTTCAAGACGTTGTTTCTTTGGCTTCCAGAGTAATTATTGTAGACAAAGGAAAAATTATGCTCGACGAAGAAACCACAAAAATAGACTCTATCGAAAACCTGTTTTACAGCCTGACGAATGAAAATAGTAGCAGATAAAGACATACCGTTCCTTAAGGGAGTTGCTGAACAATATGGAGATGTGAGCTATGTTTCGGGCAAGGATTTCAGTAAAGAAATAATCAGGGATGCCGACACATTAATAGTGCGTACGGTTACCCGATTCGGCGAAGAAATACTCAAAGGCTCTTCCGTAAAGTTGATTTGCAGTGCAACCATAGGGTACGATCACATCGACGTTAACTATTGCGATACGCACGGCATTACGTGGAAAAATGCTCCGGGATGCAATTCGGGTTCAGTAATGCAATACATCGTATCCGCCTTGATCGTCGTCTCACGAAAAAAGGGGTTTGACTTAAAAAATAAAACGATCGGAATTGTCGGGGTCGGCAATGTCGGAAAAAAAGTAGCCAAAGCTTGTGAGATACTTGGCATGAAAGTATTGCTGAACGATCCGCCAAGACAGGAAGAAGAAAATTCCGACGAATTTACGGACCTAGAAACCATTAAAAAGAGAGGCTGATATAATCACTTTCCATACGCCTTTGACAAAGGAAGGAAAATACAAAACCTATCATTTAGGAAACGGGGATTTTTTCAATTCGTTAAAGAAGCATCCTATCGTGATAAATTCGGCGAGAGGCGGCATTATCGAAACAAATGCCATAAAAAGAAGCCTTGAGAAATAACACGATTTCGGGAGCAATTATCGATTGCTGGGAAAATGAACCCGACATCGACAGGGAATACATGGAAATGGTTGACTTGGCAACGCCCCACATTGCGGGTTATTCGGCAGACGGAAAAGCAAACGCTACACGGATGTCTTTGGAAAATATAGCCGAATTCTGGAAAGCCTCAACGGATCCTATTAAGTCTATAATGCCTCCTCAACCTGTTGATCCTGTGATTGATTACAACAAATTCAAAAAAATTGAAGATATTATATTGAACACTTACGATCCTCAGACGGATCATAAATCGTTGAGGGATAATCCCGAAAAATTTTCTTCTCTCAGAAGCAGTTATCCATTGCGGCGCGAGTATCAAGCTTATACCGTAATTAATGCTGAAGGAAAAACAAAGATGATACTAAAAGAGTTAGGTTTTAAAATCAACTAAATGAACTTTATATGAAACATTTAGTCTACATACTTACAATTATTTTATTCTGCGCTTGCAGCACCACAAAAAACATACCCGAAAACGAACATTTGCTTGACAAAGTCGATATAAAAGCCGACAACAAAAAAATAGACGTGTCTGAGTTGGAAAACTTTGTCCGTCAAAAACCGAATTCAAGCCTTCCGCTTTTCGGCAAAGTAAGGCTGAAAATTTACAATATGGCAGGACAGGACACCAGCAAATGGCTGACGCGTTTCGTTCAGAACAAGCTGGGACAAGCCCCCGTATTATTCAGCGCGAGGCAAGCCGATCTTACAACAAACCAGTTGGAAAAAGAAATGTATAATCAGGGTTATTTGAATGCTGAGGTGGATACTGCATTGAAAGTAAAAGGGAAAAAACTTTCCGTCACTTACAATATCGAAAGCGGAACGCCTTATCGCGTCCGAAACTATAAATACACGTTAAGAGATTCAACGGTTTCCCGAATACTTAATTATACGAGAGGCTTCTCGGAGATAAAACCCGATATATTATTCAATCAGGAGATACTCGAGGAAGAACGTGTTTTTAAAAGCAACGTGCTTCGGAATTTAGGATATTACAGGTTCTCAAAGGAAAACTTATTCTTCAGGGCAGATACAACTTTAAATTCTAATCAGGTGGATTTATACCTTACGTTAAGAAATTCGCCCGACAGTCTGGCTTTCAACCGTTACAGAATAAGAAATGTAACCATTGTAAGCGGTTACGACGTCACGAATGACGATAATGAAGAAAACTTCCAGAATCCCGATACAACCTATCGGCAAGGGATTAGCATTATTCACGGAAAGAATAACTTTCTGAAAAATTCAATGCTTTTAAGAAACAATTACATCCGTCCCGGAAAATTATATTCGGAGATGGCTGTGTCAAGAACTTACAGTGCTTTCAACGGAACGGGAGCGGTGAAACAAACAAGTATAGAACTGACTCCCGTACAAAAAGACAGTTTAAACTTTGTCGACGCAAGAATAACATTATCTCCGGGAAACGTACATTGGTTTCAGGCAGGACTCGACGGAACAAACTCGGCAGGTGATTTCGGTATTGCGCCAAGTTTGTCTTATCAGCACCGAAACTTTTTTAACGGTGCGGAAATATTTACCATAAAACTAAAAGGTGCATACGAGTTCATCACGGGCGATAAAAGTATGGAACTGGGAAATAAAAACTATTACGAATATGGGATAGAAACGGGTTTGACATTTCCAAAATTCCTGTTTCCTTTGTTGAAAAAAAGTTGGAAAGAAACCCCTTCAGCTCAAACTCAAATATCCTTAGGACTGACAAATCAGCACCGTTCGGAATATACCCGCCAGTTTTTCAATGCGACATACACCTTCCGATGGCAGAGCAACCGAAAAAAATTCACTCATGCGTTGGATTTATTGGACGTAAACTATATACGGATGCCATGGACATCCCATGACTTCGATTCGACACTGATAAAAAACCCTGTATTAAAAGCTACTTACGAAAATCAGCTTATTGCCCGCACAGGTTACAACCTGACTTACACTTGGGGAAAAGGGCGTAGGTTTCCGCGAAACACATATACTCTGAGAGTCGGAGCAGACGTGTCGGGTTTACTCCCCCGATTGGTTCACACTTTGAGCAATTCAGAAAAGAATAAAAACGGAAGATACGAAATCATGGGAACTGCCTATGCGGAATATCTGAAAGGAGACATCAGTTTTGCCCAGACGCGTTTGTTCAACAAGCAACAATCTGTCGCCTACCGCATTGCATTAGGAGTTGCCAATCCATTCGGTAACTCCAACATACTGCCATACGAAAGGCGATATTTTTCGGGCGGAGCAAACAGCGTCCGCGGATGGAGTACGAGGAGGCTGGGACCCGGAGGTTACCAGACAAACGATTCTACATCTTTCATCAATCAGGCAGGAGACGTAAAGTTGGATATGAGTATCGAATACAGGCATAAAGTCAGTGAACTTTTCGAGTTGGCAGGATTTGTGGATGCAGGAAATATCTGGACTATAAAGGACTATGAAGGACAAGAGGGCGGAAAATTCAAGTTCAGCGAATTTTATAAAGAAATAGCCGTTGCTTACGGACTCGGGTTCAGAGTCGATTTGCAATTCCTGTTGTTACGTCTCGATTTAGGTTTCAGGGCATACGATCCGGGGCGGAAAGAAGGAGATCGTTTTATGATGTTTAAACCAAAACTCAGCCGGGATATGGCTTGGCACTTTGCCATCGGATACCCGTTCTAAACCTATGTCATTAACGGAAATCAATATAAACGATTACGGGCTGGTGCTCGAAGGTGGTGGCATGCGCGGCATTTTCACCTGTGGAGTATTGGATTATTTCATTGACAACAACATTGATTTTCCTTACGTAGTAGGTGTTTCGGCAGGAGCGTGCAATGGATTGTCGTATATTTCGAAACAACGCGGAAGGGCAAGGTACAGCAATATAGAGATGCTCGAAAAATACCATTATATCGGAATCAAACATTTTCTGAAAAACAGAAACATAATGGATTTCAACCTGTTGTTCAAAGAATTGCCCGAATCCATTTATCCTTACGATTACGGCACGTATTTTTCCTCTCCCACCCGATACGAAATGGTAACGACAAACTGTCTGACAGGGAAAGCGGAATATTTTGAAGAAAAAAAGAATATACAAAGACTGTTGGACATTGCGCGTGCATCGAGCAGTTTGCCGATCATGTGCCCGATAGCATACGTGGACAATGTACCCATGCTGGACGGCGGCATTTGCGACTCCATTCCAGTACAAAGAGCTATCGACAAGGGACATAAAAACAATATCGTTGTCCTTACGCGAAATAAAGGATACAGAAAAGAGAAAAAAGACATAAAAGTCCCGCGATTTGTCTATCGGAAATATCCTGCGTTAAGAGATGCCCTGAGCAACAGAAACAGGGTTTATAACGAACAACTCGATCTGGTGGACAAACTGGAAGAGGAAGGAAAGATTATCGTAATACGCCCTTTAAAACCCGTCGAAGTTGACAGAATAGAGAAAGACACGAAAAAGCTCGAAGCACTATATGAAGAAGGATATCAATGTGCCAAAAACATATTTGAATCTATAAAAGTAAAAAAAGAATAAATGGAACTTACATATATTTACCACAGCGGCTTTGCCATTGAAGCTGAGAATTACTCGATTGTTATTGATTTCTTTAAGGATACGCAAGGAGTACGCAAAGGATATGTATATGATCATTTGTTGAAGAAGGATACTAAACTATACGTTCTGTCAACCCACTCGCATCGGGATCATTTCAGTCCCGATATTTTAAAATGGAAAAGCATCAATCCGAATACTCAATACATTTTTTCAGGTGATATACTTGAAGATAAATTTGCAAAAGAGACTGATGCTTTTTATCTGAACAAACTTGAAAGTTATATTGATAAAAATTTAGAAATCAAAGCCTACGGCTCTACCGACAAAGGCATATCATTTCTTATAAAAACAGAGAATAAACTCATCTTTCACGCGGGCGATCTGAACAACTGGCATTGGAAAGACGAATCTACGCCGAAAGAAATAGAGGCAGCTGAAACTGCTTACATCAACGAATTAAACCTTCTGGCAAAAGCTGTTAAATGCCTCGATCTGGCTATGTTCCCCGTAGATCAGCGTTTAGGAAAGGACTATATGCTGGGAGCGCGGCAATTTGTGAACAAGATAGATGTTAAACTGTTTGCTCCGATGCATTTCGGCGATCATTACGAGCAGGCAGATGCTTTTAAAAGCTATGCGGAAAGCAACGGTTGTAAATTTTTCGAAATAAAACACAGGGGAGATAGCATGAAATTTTAAAACGATGAATAAAATTTTATTTTTATTCAAACACATTCACAATAAATTTCATATTTTTGAAAAAAAATACAAACTCAATTTATTATTATAAATCAAATCCTTAACTACAAATTATTATGAGAAAGAATTTTATTATTGCTTTATTTGCTACATTGTTTTTAGTTTCGTGTGGAGGTTCTGGTTCAGACTCAGGTTCTGGTCCCGACGGGAAAAGGCTTCTTCCTGAGAAAACAGATTACAAAATGTTCACGGATGAAGCTGAGGTTAAAAGAGTAATGGACGGCGTCATCGCAAAGGCTGGCGACAACATGAGCAAGATCGACGAAATAGATATCTCTATCAGCCGTCCGTCAAAAATCGGCTCGGTTAGATTTGACAGACCCGATAATGCTTCTATCAGACTAATACACCTGAATCCTGACGATCCGAAAACACTGAGAGAAAACCGTTACTGGTCGGGCGACGGTAAATGGGATGGGGAAACAAAAACCGTACAACTATTGGTAGGAGATGCCGAAAATTTTGTACTGGCTGACGAAATGTATGACGCTTCCGCGCTTACTTCGGACATGGTGGCTAAAACGGTTATGGAAGCTTGGAATAAATATAAGGACGATACCAAATACTCTGAACAATGGGTGGAAGATATTAAAATAAAAGAAGGAAAAATAACAGTTTTGGTAAGAGGCATACTCGCTTCTAACGGTATTGACAAGTACGAAACGTACGAAAAGAAATTAAAATAAAAACGAGAAATATATAACTAAAAAAGGATTGCTTTAACAGGCAATCCTTTTTTTTATCAGATATAAAAATATTTCAATTCAATTTCATAAGAAGGCTTTTCATATTCACTTTTTCCGATATAATGCCCTGCAAGTCGGATATTTTAACTCTCTCCTGCTCCATCGTGTCGCGATAGCGGATTGTCACCATATTGTCCTCAAGCGTCTGATGATCGACTGTTACGCAATAAGGAGTCCCGATAGCATCCTGACGGCGATAACGTTTTCCGATGCTGTCTTTTTCGTCATACTGGCATTTAAAATCGAATTTTAAAGAATCTATAATTTCACGAGCTTTTTCAGGCAATCCGTCTTTCTTAACCAATGGCAAAACGGCAAGCTTGACAGGTGCTAATGGTGCTGGCAGTCTTAGAACCACACGGGTTTCGCCTCCGTCGAGGGTTTCTTCATGATAAGATGCCGAAACGATCGACAAAAACATACGATCGACTCCTATCGAAGTTTCAACGACATAAGGAGTATATGATTTATTAAGTTCGGGATCGAAATACTGCATCTTCTTTCCCGAATATTTTTCGTGGCTGCTCAAATCGAAATCAGTACGCGAATGTATTCCCTCCACTTCCTTAAAACCGAAAGGCATTTCAAACTCTATATCGGTTGCGGCATTGGCGTAATGAGCCAATTTATCGTGATCGTGAAAACGGTATTTCTGATCGCCGAAGCCTAAGGCTTTGTGCCACTTCATGCGTGTTTCTTTCCATTGTCTGAACCATTCGAGTTCTTCTCCGGGACGAACAAAGAACTGCATTTCCATCTGTTCAAATTCGCGCATGCGGAAAATAAACTGGCGGGCAACGATTTCGTTACGGAAAGCTTTTCCGATCTGGGCAATACCGAAAGGTATTTTCATCCGTCCTGTTTTCTGCACGTTCAGAAAGTTGACAAAAATTCCCTGCGCCGTTTCGGGACGAAGATAAACTTTCATCGCTCCATCAGCGGTAGATCCCATTTCCGTAGCAAACATCAGGTTAAACTGGCGGACTTCCGTCCAATTGCGAGTTCCGCTTATCGGGCAAACGATTTCACAATCTATGATAATCTGACGGAGATCGTCGAGGTTGTTGTCATTCAATGCTTTTGCAAAACGGGTGTGAACCTCGTCTCGCTTAGCCTGTTGTTCTTTAACTCTCGGATTGGTTTCACGGAACATGGCTTCGTCAAAACTGTCACCGAATTTCTTGGCGGCTTTTTCTACCTCTTTGTTTATTTTGTCGTCGATCTTAGCCAGATAGTCTTCAATAAGGACATCGGCACGATAACGCTTTTTACTGTCTTTATTATCAATCAACGGATCATTGAAGGCGTCGACATGCCCTGAAGCTTTCCAGATGGTAGGGTGCATGAAAATAGCCGAATCAATACCCACAACATTCTCGTGAAGCAGGATCATACTGTCCCACCAATATTTTTTAATGTTGTTCTTCAACTCGACACCCATCTGTCCGTAGTCGTAAACAGCACCAAGCCCGTCATATATTTCACTCGAGGGGAAAACAAAGCCGTACTCTTTACAATGCGAAACTATTTTTTTGAAAACATCTTCCTGCGCCATGATCTATTTTTGATATTAGTTTTTCTTATTGATGAGATTTATAAATTCCTCTCTCGTTTTTGCCTGATTAAATGCACCCGTGAAATCGGAAGTAGTGGTAACGGAATTCTGTTTTTCCACGCCCCGCATCTGCATACACATATGCTGAGCTTCTATCACCACCATTACGCCAAGGGGATTCAGCGTATTCTGAATACAGCTTTTAATCTGAAGGGTAAGCCTTTCCTGCACTTGCAGGCGACGGGCATATACATCGACAACACGGGGAATTTTGCTTAAGCCTGTAATATATCCGTTGGGTATATAAGCTACGTGCACTTTCCCCCAGAACGGAAGCATGTGATGTTCGCATAAGGAATAGAAATCTATATCCTTCACAATCACCATCTGGCTGTAATCTTCCTTAAACAAAGCTTTTCTGAGGATATCCTCAGGATTCTCAGAATATCCCTTAGTCAGGAATTGCATCGCTTTGGCTACTCTTTCAGGCGTTTGCAGAAGCCCCTCACGCCGAGTGTTTTCGCCGAGCAGCGATAATATTTCTTTATAATGTTGTGCTAACTTCTCTGTTATTTCTGATGAACCGGACATTTATCAATATTATTTACACAATTAATAAACAGGCAATTTTATTACAGCTTCCACAATCTGCATTTCTTTACCAAAAGTAGGGAATGCGTCCTTTAGCTCTTTCATTGCCTGAAAAGCCTGCTCATACGTCTTAAAATTACCTACGCGGACACGCCATACAGGTGAACGGAACGTAATGGCAACTTCCATGTCAGGAAAACTGCTTTGGATCATTTCTTTCTTGGAATAGGCTTCATTCTTGGAGCGACGCTGATCGTTACCCGAAAAAACCTGTATTTTATACCCTTTTGTTTGGATATAGTTTGTAGGCTCGTGTTTTACAGGCGTCTCACCCGTATTCTGATCATTCTGGACAGGCGTTGTCGTACCTTCTGCCGCAGATTTTAAGCCAATCAAGCCTTCAATGGTTTCATCCTGATAGATAGTTATGCTACCCTGCCCTGCTTTAGGCTGGTTCAGGTCAGTTATTATCGACCCCTGTCCCAAACAAGCGGCAATGCACAAAATGATAAAACCCGAAAATGATATTAATCGTTTCATAATATCTGATATGATAAAACAAACCATAATTGAAACAATCTTTCAACTATGGCTTGTTGATGTTTTTAATTTAAAAAGCTTCTACAATAGGCATAAACTTCTCGACTTCCAACGAAGCCCCGCCGATAAGTCCGCCATCCACGTCAGGATTTGAGAACAGTTCTTTTGCATTACCCGCATTGGCGCTACCGCCATACAGAATAGACGTATTATCGGCTATTTCTTTTCCGTATTTGTCGGCAATGGTTTTACGGATAAACGCGTGCATTTCCTGTGCCTGAGCAGGTGTAGCAGTCTTGCCTGTCCCTATCGCCCATACAGGTTCGTAAGCAAGTACGAGTTTTGAAAAATCGGCAGACGACAAGTTAAACAAAGCTTTTTCTATCTGAGATTTTACAACCTCGTTTTGTTTTCCGCTTTCGCGTTCTTCCAATACTTCCCCGATACAGAATATCGGAGTCAGCCCGTTTGCCAAAGCAAGGATTACTTTTTCTTTCAGCTTTTCATCGGTTTCCCCGTAATAGGTTCTGCGTTCCGAGTGTCCTAAAATTACGTATTTAGCTCCTGTCGAAGCTATCATTGCCGCCGAAACTTCGCCTGTGTAGGCTCCCGAAGCTTTATCTGCACAGTTTTGTGCAGCAACGCCTACTCTTTTATCTTTTATTGCGGATACTACGCTTGCCAAATGAATAAACGGAGTTCCCACAATCACTTCGCAATTTATTTTATCTCTGTTATCCAAAGCCATAAGAAGTTCATCAACAAAAGCCAAACCTTCTTGCAGATTTTTATTCATCTTCCAGTTTCCTGCAACAATATTCTTTCTCATAACAATTTGTAAGTTTATATATTAGTAATTAGTTATTATCCGTTTTATTTCGGTTTTTCTTTCTGTATATCAATACGTCCAAAGCTTTCAGTACCGAAAGCGGAACGACAAAGATAAGAATTATGGAAATTAAATTTTCTTTGTTTTCTTTTTTTGTATCCACAGGCTGCCCGTACGAAAGTTCATCCAAAGGTTTAACAAGCTCTTTTTCGGAAGGGACTTCCGATCCTGTCCATTTATTTATAATTATGCCGTTCTTCATCAGAATAAGCCCGGGGTTGGATCTTGCCATTGTTTTAAGTGTCCGCGCATCCGTCAGACAATATACAAAATTGTTAGCGTTTTCGTTTTCCCATTGCAGAATATAATCTTTCGTGGAAGATGTCAGGCAATAAAACTTATAATCATAATCTTTTGCGTAGTTATTTACATCTTCAAAACGGCTCAGATATGTTTCACGCATGTCGTTCAACGAGTATGATATCATAAGGAATACGTAACTGCTGTCTTCCAACACTTCCTGCGTTATATTTTCTTCACCTTCGAACTCTGTCTTGTCGGGACTCAGATACAGGCGGTTGATAACGAAATCTGTTATTTCAGGTTTTTCTCCTTCTTTTATCAATTTGTTTTGCCTGTCAACAAATACCCATGTCGTATCATGCCAAGGATAATTGTCTTCGGAAAACTCTTTCTTGACGCCATCCTTTTCGTATATAAAAACATTTTCGTATACATCGCCCTTCCCATCCTCAACTTTCATTAATTCGGGAATGTTTGCCCCGATTTTATAAGGTCTGAAATCAAAAACAGGTTCGTGGTAATAATTATACAGACTGAATATTATACCGAACGCAACGACAAACAGTCCCACCATCCAATAAAATTTACCTGTGAAAAAGTTTGTGATTCTGCCGTAATAAATAAAACAAACAACAGCCGCGAGCAACAGGAAAATATTTTTATAAAAAGTTTGCCAGTTGGTTATAATCAACGCGTCTCCGAAGCATCCGCAATCCGAGACGGGATTGGCTATCGCCAGATAAAGAGTCAGCGGAGTCATAAAAAGCATTATCAGAAGCATGACACGGGATGTCCACTTACGATAAATGCCCAGAAACATGAAAGCACCTGCTGAAAATTCCACGACGCAAAGAAGTACAGACAAAGGCAGTGCCAACCAAGAAAAAGAGTTAAGCCCGAAAGCGGTAAAGTAATCCTCTATCTTATAAGTTGTACCTAAAGGATCAACCGCTTTTACGAATCCTGAAAACATAAAAGTTATTCCCAACAGGAATCGGGAAAACTCAACCAATGTTTTTTTTAAAATATCTTTAGTTGTCATTCTGGTTATAAATATCCTTTCTGATCTTCGGGATATTCTATTTTTATCAAACCAAAAACAGAATAATTCAATATATCCATATAGTTGGACACAATGCCTTCCGAAACAAGCGTTTTTCCGTTATTATCCTCAATCTGCTTTATGCGATACAATTTGACAAGGATCAAGTCCGTATAAGAACTTATCCGCATAATACGCCATGCCTCGCCGTAATCATGATTCTTGGCAAAGAGAAGATCCATTGTTTGTTGAATGTATTTATCATACAGAGCAAGAGCCTCTTTTTCGTTCATATCGACAGTTTCGGAGTAACCGCGTTCCAACTGGATCATTGCAATTACGCAATAATTGACGATAGCCGTAAATTCGGAAGATATGCTGTCGCCCACTTTGTTCACCTTCGTTTCTTCAAGGCTTCTTATCCTTTTTGCTTTTATAAGGATCTGATCGGTTACCGATTGCGGACGCATTATTCTCCATGAAGCGCCATAATCCTGAAGCTTTTTGGCAAACAGGCTTCTGCATGTGGAAATAACCGAATCGAATTGTTCTTTGGTTTTTGTCATAACTGTTAATGAAAAACATGACTTTATCATACAAAGGTAGAAAAAAACAAAAGCATAAGGAAACGTTCCTTATGCTTTTCTGTATATGATAATTAAGTCTTTTACGATAATCTTATGGTTTGTCCCAATCTGAGGGTAGTTTTTTCCGAGATATTATTCAGTTTGCACAAGTTACGAACTGTGGTTCCATAACGTTTCGCAATCTTATAAAGGCTGTCACCGCTTTTCACCCTGTGATAGTTTACTTTTCCCGAAACGTATTTATTTGTACTGTTTGTTTTATTACCATACTTTACGCCTCTGGAAGTGCTGGCTCCCATATAGCTGAAAGAAGACGGAGTAACGGTATAAATATCTTTGTGGCATATCTTATTATCAAAATCTACGATCTTGTTAGGATCAATCGGTTTTCCTAAGAAACGGAATTCCAAATGCAGATGGGAACCTGTCGATCGTCCTGTATTTCCTCCCAAAGCAATCGGATCACCCGACTTTACAACGTCGTCTTCTTTTACAAGAAATCCCGACAAATGTCCGTATACAGTTTCCAATCCGTTAGGGTGACGAAGAACTACATAATTGCCATAGCCTCTTCTTTCAAACTGGCAAAGCCTTACTTTACCGTCAAATGCGGCATAAATAGTATCTCCGATCTGAACTTTTAAATCTATCCCGTAATGCATACGACGACGTCTTTGTCCGAAGTTAGACGTTGTGTACCCCATTGTCGGCATAGTGAAATTCGACAAATCGACTTTAAATGTATCGGGAATCTCCTCCAGTGAAGAATAAGCGTTCACTCTGCTGTTAGACCAAACGCCGCCGTAAATTTCATCTGCGGGAATTTCGTCCATATCCAGAATACGCGATTCGCGGGCTTCGTCTATAAGAGAAAGGTCTTTTTTTATCTTAATACCGTCAGCGTACAAGTCCTGTCCTTTGGTTACTTTACTGTGACGTTGTTTGTAATTAAATTCTACGCGTTTTTCTTCTTTGGTATTATCTTCTCTTTTTTGGTTCTGAGCAAATCCGCATAAAGGGAAAATCAAAGAAAATGCGGCAACATAAAACTTCAATTTGCTCATTTCAATACACTTACTTTTCATCATTTATTATATCGTCATTAGAATACAGATTGGGTGCAACCTGCATTTTATATTGAAAAATCTCTTCGTCTTTAAAAAATCTTTTAAGCTCAACCAATGCGGATTCGGCAGAATCGGAGGCATGAACAATATTCTCCTGACTGCTCATCGAAAAATCGCCCCTTATCGTTCCGGGAGCCGCTTCGCGTCCATTGGTTTTACCGATCAGCATTCTGACAACTTTGGCTGCATCCACTCCTTCCCAACATTGTGCTATAACAGGGCTGGCTTTCATCGAATCTTTCACGCTCTGAAAAAAAGGTTTGTCTTTCAGATGCGCATAGTGCACATTTAAAATAGCATCGTCCAACTGCATCATTTTCATTCCGACAAGTCGTAAACCTTTACGTTCAAATCGTGAAATAACTTCACCAATTAATCCTCTCTGAACAGCAGAAGGTTTCAAAATGACTAACGTTTTATGCATTATTTAAATGATTTTTTACTTATGATTCAGCCAAAGATAACAAATTTATTTTCTCACTTACAATAAACTGATTAATTGTTTTTTGGTATTTAACACTAACCTGCAAGCACAAAAAACACACAAGAACATGATTATAAACGAATTAATAAAGATAATATTGTTCAACCGTTAACCATATTTAATACTAATCTTTAAAATAAAACATATAACACATTATATATCAACGAATAATTCTATATTTGTTAGGAATTGCAGCGAATATGAGAAATTTAATTATAGCCGATAAACAAGACATAACAAGTGCGGGAATAAAGTTTATTGTAGAAAACCTGCATTTGGATTTTTCAAAAATATCGGAAGCAAATTCAAAAATCGGCTTAATTGAGTCTTTAAAGTTAAATTCCGAATCGGTTGTCATTCTGGACTATTCTCTCTTCGATTTCTCAAGTCCCGAAGAAGTAGTAATAACCAAAAGCCGATTTAAAGACAGTTTCTGGATTATTTTTTCGGAAGAATTAAGCGACCCGCTATTGAAAAGGTTTATTTATAACGAAAAAGATTTCAGTATCATCCTCAAATCATCATCATTAGAGGAAATCGTAACCGCGTTGTCTTTTGCGGAAAAAGGAAAAAGATTTATCTGTGAGGAAATAACCAATCACTTGTTAAACACGAAACTACAGCAAAGCAAAAATGAAGAAAAAAGGCTGACTTCTACTGAAAAAGAGATCCTAAAAAGTATTGCCGAAGGAAAAACGACTAAGGAAATTGCTTTTGAACGATCGGTCAGCATTCACACTATAATTTCTCACCGAAAAAATCTTTTCAGAAAACTGGAAGTCAATAACGTGCACGAAGCGACCAAATACGCTATCCGCGCAGGAATAATAGATATTGCGGACTATTATATCTGAAAGGAGATCAGTTAGTTTCTTTCATCGGAACAATTTCCTCAAGCTTCATCACAAAGTACAACGTAGTAAAGCCGGGAATAGAACCGCTTGAATAAGCTCCATAAGCAAGTTTCCAAGGGATGACAATTTCAACTTCCTCACCTGCTTTCATGTTTTGAAGAGCCGTTCTCCAACCTTCAACAACGGAGGATATCTTGAAACCTCTTGGAGTATGATTAGGATTCGTATTACTTCCTTCAACAGGATTTTCGGTAGAATCAAAAATTATCTTTTTATTATCCAGATCATAGAACCAGCCTTCATAACGACATCTTACGCTATCGTTGAACTGAGGTTTACCATCAACGGATATTTTAGGCTTGCCAGCTTTCTCGTCATCAATAGTCGAAGAAGGCTTCCACAAAATATAATCATCGCTGAGTTCTACATTTGGAGTACTGGTCGATGCATACGAAAACCATCTGTTGTAGTTGCCTGAGTTTTCGGCAATCCGAAAAGCATTCTCATTCGCATCCTTCCATGCCTCATCTATCTCAAAATCATCGTCATTCCCACATGAATTGACAGTAAGCATTACTCCGAAACCAAACAGAAAGAACAAAATATATCGGTGAACTCTATTTTTCATTATATCTATATAAAATTTATTACACTGCACAAAAATAAGTTTTTAGGCAATACAGCTCTTATAAAAAATGTGAATAATTCAACTTTCTGTTTTATCCGAATCAACAATAGCCTGCATATTACGCTTCAAGCCGCAATATTTTGCCCTTTTCACGGCTGATCCTTTGAACAATACATTAAATCCATCAGGTGTCATATTCAACAGTTTTTCTCCGGTTATATCCAACAAATCTTGCTTTGGTATAAACTCCCCAACACTCGTCGGCTTTGCAAATCTGTTCCAAGGGCATACCTGTTGGCAAATGTCGCAACCGAAAACTTTATTGTTTAAATTACTCTTGACATCAAAACTGATCTCTCCTTTATTTTCTATTGTCTGATAGGATATGCACTTATTCGAGTTCAGTAAATAAGGTTTTTCTAAAGCATTCGTAGGACAGGCATCAATACACTTAGTACAGTTTCCGCACAATTGTTTCATCGGACGATCGTATTCCAATTCAACATCAACAATCAGCTCTCCCAATAAAAAATACGAGCCTTTGTGTGGTATAATAAGCATTCCGTTCTTGCCGATAAAACCAATTCCAGATTTTGTCGCCCAATGCCGCTCAAGGACTGGCGCGGTATCGCAAAAGAACCTGCCCGACAAGTTCGGAACTAAGGATAACAAATAGTTAAAAAGTTTCCGCAATTTTTCTTTTATCACGTCGTGATAATCTTTTCCATAGGCATAATAAGCAAACTGTGGATTTTCGAGATTCTGTTTTACTTCGGGGTAGTAATTAAGAGCGACGCATATAATGGATTTGGCACCTTCAACCAAAAGCGTAGGATCGCATCTCTTATCGAAATAATTCGCCATATATCCCATTTCTGCATTGTATCCTCTATCGAGCCATAATCTCAACACATCCTTTTCATTTCCGACATCTTCGGCTTTAGTAATACCGCAAACGTCAAAACCGACCTGAACAGCAAATTGCTTTATCAATCGGGACAAATCTTTTTTTTGAGTATGTGTTCATTGAATTTATCCTCCGACAAGCCCTTTCGAAACATTCCACCTGAACTGTAAGAGTTTCACGCCTTTACTTGGTTGTAACTTCAACAAGTAGAGAAAAAACAAGACAAAGGAAGCACACCATTTAATACATTCCGAAAACAATCTTTTCACGTAACTCGATTCAGAAACAGATTTTGTTCTGATCCGTTCACTTTTCCCGATCGAGTAAGTAAGGTTGGTAAAATGTTCTTCCGTCAGTTTTTTTTGCAGGTATGTAATGATAAATACCCATTTGCGGAAGATAGTAGAAGATACGGTTATCCTTAGTCAGGCGTTCAAAGAAATCCTTTTCCTCCGCGCCGATCAGGCTGCTGCCTTTCCTGCCCAAATCAACGTTGAACAGTCCGTATTTTTCAAACACTTCTTTCCGAAAAGCGGAATTTCCTCCTCCCGGATATTTCCCGTGCCTGAAAGGTTTTATCTTATCCCCTTCGTACAAGGCTCCGCCAATCAACTGCTCGGTATAATGCGAAAGCCATTTCGGTTTCTCAATCTCATAAACAGGGATAATAGGACCTCCGCAAGCTAAGGCATCCGAATTTTTCTCAAAAAAAGATTTAACGGACAAGAGATAACCGTCAAACACGGTAGCATCGTCATCGACATATATAAGCACATCGCCCGAACTTTCTTTTACGCCTCTGTTTCGGGCATAAGAAAGCCCTTGATTTTCCTCTATAAAGTATCTGAAATCCACATCAGGGAAATCGGAACAAAACTTCTCGCAACACTTTTCGGTATTATCCGTACTCTTGTTATTGATCAATACGATCTCATATTCATCTTTCGGGAAATTCTGGTTCGCAATGCTCCTTAAGGCATTATAAATATACTTCTCCCGATTATACGTACAGATAATAACCGACAGTTTCATCAGGCGTTTTCCTTTCTCCTGAAAGCAAGAACCAACGCACCCAGCAATACGAGAATCAGCACCACGCTGCTTGCCGTGGAAATAGTCCTCGTCATATTATATGTATGCGGAATGAATTTAAACTCTATTTCATGTTCGCCTTGCGGCACACGCAGTCCGCGCAAAGTCCAGTCCACTCTGAAATGAGGAACAAACTTGCCGTCAATATATGCTTCCCAACCTTTCGCATAATAAATTTCGGAGAAAACAGCCAGTTGTTCACTGTTTGTTTTCGATTTATAGGATACCTTATCAGGCTTATACATAGTCATTTCAATACTCGCAGCCGAATCGGGCACAATTTTGAAACCCGACAATTCGTTTTCGAAACGTTTATCAACCACTGCCGTTTTCCTCGGATCGAGCGTATTCAATGCTTCAATTTCCTTATCGGCATTTTCTGCCAGATAATAGTCCGAAACAAACCATGCGTTGCCATAAGCATACGGGTTTATCAACGGAGGTTGTTCGGGATGAAAGACAATGTATTTCGCATTCAGCATGTTCAGAGAAGGCAGTTTTTTGAAGCCCGACATAATCGTATCTATATTCTGAGACTCAAACGAACCTATTATAGACGTTATTTCGCCCTGTAAACGATAGTCGATCAGTTCCTGATAACGTTTGAGTTTGGCTGCGTGGTATCCGCCGATAGATTTATGAAAGTAAGACGTCCTTGACTCTCTGAACGGATCGTTAAGGTTAAGCACACGATAAGACGGGGATTTGTCCTGCAATATCATCTTATCAGCATTCGACTGAACAAATTTCTGACTGGTGTAAGCCGATTTATTCTGAAACATTTTATCATTCAGGTAACGTTTATCGACACCCCAAAGATCGACCAAAACCAGAACGGCAAGAACGATCGTACAGGAAAATGCTATTTTGCCGCGATCCGACTTCATTTTGAACGAGAACCATAAAACCGCGAACGCAAGAGCAATAAATATAAACGAACGCAAGGCATCCGAAGCCAGCAAATCTTTTCTGTCGCTCAACAAAGCCAAGTAGGCAGAATCGGGATATTGCGATTTCCATTGAGCATCGTTTACGCTTGTGAAATTAAAAAAGAAATCGGGCGTAATCCAGAAAAACAGGCACAAGACAAGCATAACCCCACCTGACCAGTACAAAGCCTTTTGCAGTTTCTTTTGCTCAATGTTTCCACTGAAAAATTCGACTACTCCCCAAACCGCAACAATAATCATCGTCAAGGCAGGGATCACAAGTCCCATCGAAACCGCCCTGAACTTATTATAGAACGGGAAATGATAGAAGAAAAAGTCATTGAAAGACTCGAAGTTACGCCCCCACGAAAGGAAGATAAACAAAACGGTTGCTGCCAGCAGAATCCACTTGACTTTGCTTTTTATGATTATCATTCCGAGCAAAAACAGGAAGCAAATAACAGCACCGAAATACACAGGACCGGAAGTAAATGGCTGATCGCCCCAATAGGTCGGGGACTGTATTCCTTCAGACGGTAGTTGTTGTCCACTGGCTCTGGCAAGTGAATTGATCTGTTTATAGAAGTTGGATTCGGGACCAAGCAATCCGCCCGACGCACCGCCTTGTATATTCGGAATCAGCAGGGAAAGCGTTTCCCCTTTGCCGTAACTCCATGCAAAAGCATAATCCTTATCCAATCCCGAAGATTGCTTCTCGCTCTCGGTAGGCTGCGAAAGTTCCGATTTTCCGCGAATACTTTCATGCCCCATTTCATAGTTTCCGTAAATTGTAGAAAGATTGGGCAGAACGGCTAATATAACTGCTATTACTAAAATGCCCGAAGCTTTCAGCAATCCTTTGTATTCTTTATTTAATATGCTTTTTATCAGAAATCCTATGTACAATAAAGCACACAATAAGCCTGCGTAATAAGTCACCTGCAAGTGGTTGCTCTTGATCATCATACACAGCCCCAACGCCATCAGCAAACCGCTGATAAGAAACTTCCGCCTGAACAGAGCCATCATAGAAGCCACCACCATAGGCATATAAGCCAGCGTCCACGCTTTAGTAACATGTCCTGCTTCGATAATGATAATATTGTATGACGAAAGGGAATAAGCCACAGCGCCCAGCATTGCGGGGATAACACCGAAGCCCATTACCACAAATAGGATATAAGCCATAAGCATTCCCGTAAAAACAGGGCCTGCCGAACTCGCTCCAATGGTTTTTAGCGGTCTTTCCAGATAATCTAACAAGTTAGGATTTGATCCCCAAACCCCTATCTGATAAGAAGGCATGCCCGAAAACATCGAGCCTGTCCATGCAGAAGAAGCTCCTTCTTTTATGTAATACTCCCTCAACTCCTGAGCCATTCCTTCGTATTGCTGCACATCGCTCTGAGGCAATGTTTTTCCCTCGAGCAACGGACTGAAATACGCAAACGTTATGATTAAAAAACAAACAATGGCTCCAACGTGAGGAAGGATTTTTTTTACAAGGCTTTTTTCCTGATTTATCATAATATATAATAGTTTTTCATTTCTTTCTTAAAACATAAGTAACAGAGCTGCATCTGCATGTACTGAACAGGCTCATAAAAGAAAACCACCCTCCGGCAATAAGCCCGACAACGGTAGCCAGTGCAGCGCCTCTTATCTTCTCGCTAAGCATCGAAATATAGAAAGCATCGAAATACATAGGTTTCATTTTTTTTACGGCAAACCCATGCTTCTCGGCAAGCATCGAAAAGTCGGAAGGAGAAAAATGCCACAAATGCCTCGGCACGTCATAAGCAGCCCAATTCGCTTTGTAATGAACCGCATCGTAAGAATTTTTGTTAGGTAATGCTATAACGGCAATTCCGTCGTCATTCAATATTTTATGTATCTGCTCAACCGTTTGGTTCAGTTTTTCCACATGCTCCAATACGTGCCACATGGTAACGACGTCTTTCGACTTATCGGGAATCTGAAATAAATATTCCGAATCATGAAGATTCAATCCGAACTTATCTTTCGCGAACGATCGCGTAGGCTCTGATTTTTCAATGCCTGTCACAACCCACCCTTTTTCCTGCATCGTATTTAGGAAATATCCCGTGCCTGCACCGATGTCAAGAAGCTGCCCGCTTGTTTGTAAGGACGAATTGCAAAATATTAATCGAGCCTTCGATCGCAAAGCCATTTTGCGCGCCCAGTGGTACAAGGTATTAACAATACCTTTGTGCGTATCGCTGTGTGAAATATAATCGTCCGCTTCGTAATACTTCCCGATAACATCTTCCGACGGAAAATCCTGCGTGAATCCAAAGCCGCAATTATCACATTTAAGAATCGTAAAAATTTCTTTGGTAACTAAATTATCTCGACACGAAACAAGTTCGGAAAAATCGCCTTTCCCGCAGACAGGACAGTTATCAGTATGTATTAATGCCATTTATACGATATTATCAGACACAAAAGTAATAAATAGTAACATTATCATTTAAAGTTAGTTCCGTTTTTTATCTTTTTTTCTCTTTTTGAACAGAAGAAACAACAAAACGGCTAAAACAACCGACCCCGAAACTATAGAAATATAAGCGAACCATTGTTGTTTTGCCTGATAATAAGGAAAAATCAGTATGGCAAGAGAAACAATATACACGATGAAGATAACCGGCAGCAGCCGTTCTTTAGTTTTTTTTCATACCGAAAAACAAAAAAATTATCCGTAAAGAATATTCTTCACGGATAAGATTTATATTGGGAAAACTCTTATTTCAAACGGGCAAGCGTAGCTTTCAGATAATCGTAAAATCTGGTGACAGCCTCAATAACTACATATTCGTCGGGCGAATGCGCTCCTAAAATTGTAGGACCGAAAGAAACTATATCCAGCCCGGGAGTGCTGCTCAGGATAATTCCACATTCCAGTCCTGCATGCACGACATTCACGTTAGCGGGTTTCCCGAACATTTCTCTGTATAAGTCGCTCATTACATGAAGTACTTTGGCCTTTGCATTAGGTTGCCAACCGGGATAAGGATTTACGATATCAACCTTTGCCCCTGCCATAAGAAACGCACTTTCGATGCTTGAGCAAACCGCAAACTTGCGTGTTTCGGAAGAACTGCGTACAAGGAACTGTACAAGTATCTTTCCTTTTTCCGATTTGATTAAAGCAAGATTTGTAGAAGACTCCACAGTATCCTCAATATCCGTTAGCATACTGATTACGCCATTCTGGCAGGCTTCGACCGCATTAATCACGGCATCCTGTATTTCTTCGGGGATCAGCGTTTCCGGGAGAGTTATTTTTTCAGGTTTGAAAGAAAGGTTTGGTTCAATACTTGCATACTCCGCTTTATAAACGGTTTCATAATCTTTTACCAGATTCAGCAGATCGTCCAATCCGTCGGCAGGAACGGTAACAACAGCAACAGCCTCACGAGGGATTGCATTGCGTAACGAACCTCCGTCGATACTTGACAAACGCGCGTCAAAATCCCTTACGGCTTCTTTCAAGAAACGAACCAACAGTTTGTTGGCATTGGCACGCCCTAAATGAATTTCCGTTCCCGAATGTCCGCCTTTCAGTCCTTTCAGTGAAACTTTCACGGCAACATCGCCTTTCTCTGCTTCTACATCTTTATATTGTATCTCTGCGTTTATATCTGCACCTCCGGCACAACCGACACAGAGGTCTCCGTCTTCTTCCGTGTCGAGGTTAAGAAGAATACTTCCTTTCAAAAAACCGGGCTGAAGCCCGAAAGCACCATCCATTCCCACTTCTTCGTCTATCGTAAACAAAGCTTCGAGCGGACCGTGTGTCAAACTATTATCTTCCAGAACAGCCATCATGGCAGCAACCCCGATTCCGTTATCAGCTCCCAAAGTTGTGGATCTGGCTCTTACCTTATCGCCGTCGATATATGCGTCAATCGGATCTTTTGTAAAATCATGCTTCGTATCGGAATTTTTTTTGAGGAACCATATCCAAATGCGATTGCAGAATCACGACAGGAGCCTTTTCCATGCCTTTCGAGGCAGGTTTGCGTATCAAGACATTGCCTGCTTTATCCTGTACGGATTCCAAACCTAACGATTTACCAAAATCGAGAACGAATTTGGTCACTTGTTTCATATGTCCCGTAGGGCGGGGAATTTGAGTTAACTCATAGAAATATGCCCATACATTTTGGGGATCAAGAGATAAAATTTCTTTTGACATAACTGAATATTTTTTTGTTGAATTTTTTTTATTGTCACAATATAACAATAAAAAATCAATCTTCCTTTTTTATTTTCCGCGATTTTTCACGGCAAGGGCGAATATTCCGAACAAGCCGCAAAGAATAACCCATACGGATTGGACGGTAAATACAGCAGTCGCAAAAGCTTTTGCCTGTTCCGAATCGACCATGAACGCACACAGTCCGAAGAAAACGGTTGCCTGCCATGGCCCAAGTCCGCCGTTGGACGGAACTCCCATACTGATACTGCTTATGGCAAACACGAATAGCCCTGCGGCAAAACCAAGATCTTTGGTAAAATCAAAGGCAAAAAACGTTATGTAGAAGTAGAGGAAATAACTTAACCATATTAGGAACGAATACAAAAATAACCGCTTTTTCTGCTTCATTTTCCATATTGCCTTCATGTCTTTTCCTATACCGATAAAAAAGTCTTTTATCTTAATAATTATAGCATTATTCTTGAAGACTTTAAATATCAAAACTATTGCTCCGACAAAGACAACGACAGCAATATAGGGCAACGGGGAGGTAACATAGGACAACACTTTATCGAAAAGTTCCTGATTCTGTTTCAGATACTGAAGGAAAAACTCCATGTTCAGAAAGAACGCCAGTATTGAAATCAACAGTACGGTCAACGTATCGAGCAAACGGTCTATAATGACCGTGCCGAACAATTTGACAAACGGAATTTTCTCATCTTTCGAAACCACTCCGCAACGCCAGATTTCGCCTGCTCGGGGAAGAGCAAAATTAACCGCATAATTTCCGTAAACGGCAAAAATAAGGTTTGACGGTTTCGGATCGTACCCGAGAGGCGTGATAATAGTTTTCCAACGGTATCCCCTGATCGTGTTTCCAAGCAATCCGAACAAAAGAGAAAAAGCAAGGATGCCGTAATTGGCATCTTTTATGATGCTCCACATTTGCTCAAAATCCGTATCACGGTACAAAAACCAGAGAATCAGTATTCCAAGCCCTAAGGGGATGGCAATACTCAATATTTTTTTTAGAAGAGAACTTTTGCTTGTTTTTTCCAGAATTTCTTCCGCCTGTTTAACGGGCTCTTGTTGGTTATTGTCCATTTGCAGTTTTTTTGACCGATCCGAATTATAATTGTGTTATTTAGAATATCCTCAGAAATAAAACACTAACTTTGCATGTTGCAAATATAATGAATAGTTGTGGATGAAAGCAGTTCGACCGAAGAAATTCCTCGGGCAACATTTTCTGAAAGATTTGCAGATAGCTCAACGCATTGCAGATACTTTAAACGATTTTCCTGATGTTCCTGTCATTGAAATAGGACCCGGGATGGGCGTTCTTACGCAATTTCTCACCCAAAGAAAAGACCTTACCGTAGTAGAAATAGACAGAGAATCTGTCGATTATCTCCACGCCACATATCCCGATTTGAAAATCATTGAGGGCGATTTCCTCAAAATGGATTTGCAGACAATATATCCGAATGAGTTCTGCGTTATCGGCAACTACCCTTACAATATATCTTCCCAGATATTTTTCAAGGTTTTGGATTATAAGGATCGTATTCCCTGTTGTTCGGGAATGTTGCAGAAAGAGGTAGCGGAAAGGATATGCTCCAAAGAAGGGAAAAAGGCTTACGGCATATTAAGCGTACTGCTTCAGGTGTGGTATGACGTGGAATACCTTTTTACGGTTAGCGAAACGGTATTCAATCCGCCGCCGAAAGTAAAGTCAGCGGTTGTCAGGCTGACAAGAAATGATCGGAAAGAAATGCTGTGCGACGAAAAGCTTTTTAAAACAGTCGTAAAAACAGGCTTCAATCAAAGAAGAAAGACTTTAAGAAACTCGTTAAAACCTTTGTTGGGAAAAGATTGTGAAATATATTCGGATCCGATTTTCGACAAACGCCCCGAACAATTATCGGTGGAACAATTCGAGAAACTGACCAACATGATACAACCATACATCCAGAATATGGAAGCGAAAAAAGTAAAGGAAGAATAACCCGCTAAAAGAGAACGGATATGGCAGAAGTAAAACTTTTTTATCAAAAAGACAACGTAATAAGAATCAGCCGCAGCCTTGAATTCTTAAAGGAGTCTTCTATAAAAAACTTTCTGTGGATCGACCTGAACAATGTAGACGAAGAGATAGAAAACGAGCTGGAGGACTATCTCAAAATCTATATTCAGGAAGAGGAAGAAATGATAGAAATCGAGATGTCGTCACGCTACATAGAGACGAACGATTCACTTGTCGTAAACCTCAACTTCCTGCTCGATAATTTTGAGAAAGAAGCCGTTTCGTTCATCCTAAAAAACAATATACTGATAACGGTACGCGACGAAGATTTACTATCGTTTCACGAAACCGTAAAAAAAATATCAGCCAATCCGCGGAACTATCCGAGCGGATACCATGTATTCGTTGCTTTGCTCGAAACGCGGGTTGAAGTCGATGCCGATATGATAGAGGAAATGACGCAGCGGATCACTACCTTAAGTAACAGCATCAGCCTGAAAGAAGCGGATGAAAACCTGTTGATGGAAATCAAAGACTTGCAGGAAAAAACAATGCTGCTCCGCGAAAATATTATTGAAAAACAACGCGCCGTATCGAGCATGCTGAAAAGCGAACTAATACCCAAGGAACTGCACGACAAACTCACTATAATCGTAAAAGACATTAATTCGCTGATCGAACACATACGTTTCAGTTTCGACAGGCTCGATTACTTACAGGACACTTTCCTCGGTTATGTTAACGTTGAGCAGAACAAAATAATCAAAATGTTTACCGTTATTTCCGTTATATTCATGCCCCCTACATTGATTGCAAGCATATACGGAATGAACTTTAACGATATGCCCGAACTGAAATGGAATTACGGCTATGAACTCTCGATCGCGTTAATGGTGGTTTCGGTAGCAATTATCCTTTTCTACTTTAAGCGAAAGCGTTGGTTGTAGGCAGATTTATTTCACTTTCTTACGGATTATAACAACATTAATCAGCGTAAGCACAACTACGATCATCAACCCTATTGCGATTACAGGCATAATACTGACGGGCTGGAAGCCTGTCCAGATTTTACCGACCAAGGATTCATATTTCATTTTTACGGCAAATACCAATACAAGGGACAGTATCAGTATCGCTCCGTTCATCACGACAATAAGCAATTCGTAAGGTTTGCAAACCGTTAGTTTTTTATAGCCTAACAGCCTTAACTTATGAAGCTTGTCCATATTCTTCTCCAACAACAGATAAATGCTGAGCACAAGAATAAAGAAAGAAAGGATGCAAATTACTCCGCCGACGGATACCACTATCGCCACCATTATTTTCAACAGGGAAGACATACGGCTGGCTGCAGTATTATCTCCTTCCACTTCATAACCTTTGTCTTTAAAATATTGGGAAATTTGCGGATCAGCGATGTTGTTAACCTCCACCATCAGGCGCGAGGACTCCGAAACCTGCGTGTTTCCGAAATTTTCGTTTGCCCATGTCATAAACGTTTCGGGCACCAATATCGTATTCAGCCTGTTGGAAAAGCCTACGATGCGTCCTTTCATCTGCTGACGGTTTCCTCTGCCCCATATCGTCACATCAAGGTTTATCATGCCGATCATATTCTCGGACAGTTTCGGCATATCTTTCGATGCGGCAAATCCGAAATTATAAAGATCGAGGTAGTTTTTAGGTAATATTATGGGGATAACGTTATCAACGGGAGAAAAACGCCAGTCTTCCGTTTTGACATCTACAAACTGATCGGGAACGGATTCGAAAAACATATCCGTACCGAAACCCGTATTGTTGCGACTTATACTGGCATATACGTTAAATCGGGAAGAAGTGAAGGCTCCCACATCCTTAACAAATCGTTCCTTCTTCAAATCGGAAATTTCAGCATCAGAGAATCCTGTCGATTTTTTGGAAAAAGTATCCATAAAACCGACTTTCTTGGTAATTGTCAGGTAATCTTTACGAAGGAAATCTTCTTTGGAACTGAAAACAGGACTTATATCAAAGTAAAACTGAAAAGCGACGAGCACAATCGTCAACCCCGCCAGATTGGCGACAAAGAAACCGATCAGTTGAGCCTTACTGATATTTTCCCTGAGTAGTTTCCAGATAAGTTTCATAAAGAGATTTTTTCTGTATAATCAAACGGCATGTCTTTGCCGATAGAAGTTACGATAAGCCCCGCGCCTTGTGCCGACAATTCCATCGAAACAAGATCGGACACGGCGGAAGCATTTTCATCGTCAAGATGACTGATCGGTTCGTCCATAATCAGAAAATGCAAAGGCTGACAAAGACACCTTATCACAGCCACGCGCTGCTGCTGCCCCCACGACATTTTTCCGATCAGCTGGTTTTTCTTTTCACCAATGCCCAACGCATCAAACATGCTTTCTATCTGGCTTTCGGTTTTATAATCGGTAAGGTTATTTTTCAGAACTACGTTTTCCATTGCCGTAAGTTCGGGGAAAAGGTTCAGTTCCTGAAACAACAAACCCAATTCGTTTGTCCTGACATAATCCCAAACCGAAGGAGTGAATGATCTTATATTTTTCGAACTGAAGTTTATATCACCCTTATAATCCGATCTGTATCCGTAGATAAAACTGCACAAAGAGCTTTTACCTTTTCCTGATGCGGCTTCAATCAGATACGATTTCCCCCGTTCAAAATCCACATCAATACTCCAGATGCCGGAGTTTACAACTTCGGCATCTGAAAATACATTAGGAATTACCTTTCTGAGTGATATTTTATTCATTATTTATTAAAAGCGGAATTCGTCGTTAAAGGTAGTAAGAACCTGATCGAAATACTGACAAATAACGGCAAAACTGTTTTTCGACTTATCAGTAAAATACAGTGAACCTTCTCCTTCCACGTTTTTATTGGCTTTATAGAAATAAGAGTCTAACTGATCGAGACCGTTATTCAACAAGACGGAATATTTAGCACCCATATCCTCGTCGGCTATCATTTGTTTCAACGATTTAAAGTTTCCTGTCATTACCGCTGAATTTCCTTTCACCTTACTTAAATAATCGTTTTTCAGATTATCCGATTGCAGGTTGTTAAACACAGTTTTATCATTTGTGATATAAAACATATTGTTCGAAACGCCAAAGTAAACATCATAAGTTTCAGAGTCGATGCAATATGTATTGTCGTCAACTTTTGTTGCGGCAAACTGTTCCGAAACAGTTGAAAAAATATCTGTTATTTTCTTTCCGTCTTTCACATCCGCAAAGAAAGATATCAGCGGTTCGGTAGAATCGTATTCGACTGTTTCACTGCCGTAAGAAAACGATTTTTTAACTTTCGCTATTTTACTGACAGCAAACGTCAAATCACCTTCAACCGCTTCGAACAAAGCCTTCACGTCAAATACTTCGCTTTTAAATTCATCCTGTAAATATGAAGACAATCCGAGTTTTTCAAGATATGAATAAATACCTGCTCCTTTAAGATTGGCGGAAAGAACAAACAATGAGCTGTCGGAAACAAACTTAAACTGATCTCCTTTAATTTCGCCTGAAAGTTGAGCGACAAGATCTTTGTATTTTTTCTCTGTCTGGGGCGTATCGTAATAAACCTTGTTGTCCGCTTTAATTTCACCTTTTTCGAAAGAAACATTCATCGCCGTAGATATTCCTTTCAGTCCTTCGATTTCCTTCTTCACTTCTTCGGGAAAATCCATTCCGTAAATATTTTCAAACAAAGTCAGATTAGAATAAGAATAGTATACGGAAATATCTTTCTTTCCTGCTAAGAATTTTTCAAACGTAGGGTTGGCATGGATACTTTCATCCTTTTTCTGAGCAAGTTGTTTAGCGACCAAAGCTTTCAGATCAGGTTTACCATCAGAGCCATAAAAGCGCGTAGACACGATTATCACAAACTTGCTTTTATCCCAGCTCATCACAATATCAGATTCGGGAGAGAAAGAATACACTCCGTCTTTAACCTGAATATCGCCTTCTTTAGCCATTGAAAAATCGGTAAATGCGGTTTTGATCTTTTCGGCATCGTTAACTCCAAATACAAAGCCGAAAGTATTGTAATCGGTTGTATAGAAATAACAATCGCCTTTTATATCGAGTCCTAACGAGTTTACGTTCTTAGTAAAGCCATCCAGCATATCAATGGCTTCTTTTTTGTTAAGCATGCCTTTTGCCAGATTAATACCTCTTGCTACGGTGATATTCTGAAAAATATCGTAAGCCGACTTTTCGCTCATGGATTGCGTGTTAAGGTACACTACATAAGAAGCATCGGCAGGAATTGCATTAACAAGCCCCTCTTTAGAAGAGTCTTTACACGAGGCAAAGAACAAAGCCGTAATCAAAATTGCAGAGAATAGTTTTGTAAATTTCATATTATAATATTTAGTTTTAATTAAATAGCTCAAAGATAATTCATTATATTTTAAATCTTTTTCTTATCCAAAAAAAGATTTTCTTTTTCCGTCAAATATTTCATATTTTCGGAATTCACATTCAAGAGAACCGTTAATAAGTTTTATTTTCTTCGAAGGTTTCAATCCTATTTTATCGAAGTATTCTTTTTTTATTGCTCAGTATCCAGACCGTATATCCTGTGAACACATGCTTCAGCCTTTCGCCAATTGATTCATAAAGTCCGAATATATCATTCTCCTTCAAACGCTCGCCATAAGGAGGGTTTGTGACTAACAAGCCGTTTTCGGCAGGCGGTTCCGAATATTTTTGTATAGGTTTTACGCTTAATTCGATATATCGTGACAATCCTGCATTCTTTATATTCTGGTTTGCAATTGCGATTGCTTTGGGAGATATGTCCGATCCATAGATTCTGTACTCAAAATCACGTTCCTGACTATCGTCATTGTATAAATATTCAAACAACTCTTTATCAAAATCAGGCCATTTTTCGAAAGCAAAACCTTTGCGATATACTCCCGGAGGAATGTTAAGAGCTATCATGGCCGCCTCGATCAGAAGCGTACCCGATCCGCACATCGGATCAATAAACGCACTTTCTCCTTTCCAGCCCGTTTTTAGTAACATACCGGCGGCCAATACTTCGTTCAAAGGAGCGTCAGTCTGTGCTTCACGGTATCCTCTTTTGTGCAGGGATTCTCCCGAACTGTCGAAGGACAAAGTACACTTATCATGAGCAATATGCACGTTTATAACAATATCAGGGTTCACTGTACTCACGGAAGGACGTTTGCCAACCTTTTCAGTGAAAAAATCGACAATGGCGTCTTTAGTCCGATAGGCAACAAATTTTGAGTGAGTGAATAATTCCGAGAAAACCACGGCATCAATCGCAAATGTATTTTTCACCGAAAAAAAATCATTCCACGGGAATTGTTTTACGTAAGCATACAGTTCATCTGTATTCTTCGCCTTAAAAACAAGAACAGGTTTGAGTATCCTCAATGCCGTACGGCAATGGATATTTGTTTTATACAACAGTTCTTTGTCTCCTTCGAACGACACCATACGCTTACCGAGCTGAAGATTATCCGCACCCAGCGCTATGAGTTCTTCAGCCAGAACGTCTTCCAAACCCGGCAAGGTTTTGGCTATCATTTCAAAGTTTTTCGCCATCTTATAATGTCGCTTTTTTTAGACTTACCTTTCGATTCGTTGTGGAAAGCATCGACTGCTGTCACAACATATTTATATTTATTTTTACCTCCTTCATAAGGCATAATGGATATATTCTGCCGTGTTATATCGACAATGTACCGCGGATCGTTCAAATTTTCTTTTTCTCCTTCCGCAAATCGGTACACAACATAATATTGTGCCGTTTCAGGGTTATTCTTATCATGGTTTGATTCCCATACCAACATATGATCTTTTTTTTGTATAAACTTCTTGAAGATTCTTTACCGCTTTAGGTTTTTTGTCATGCATATGCGTATAAGCCGGAATCAGTGACGGATACTTATGGTATTCTGCCTTGAGCTGGTCGGTTACTCCTTTGTAATTCTCCAACAATGTATAACCGGGCCAAAAGCAATTCCCGTGTATAGTCGCAAAGCTTCTTGACAATCTCATCTTCTCATCCAGTTGATTATTACCCGAAGGCATTGTCGCATCCATTGTTCGCGAAACGCTCTGTCCGATATACAACGGTTGTCCGAAGTTATTATCCGCCCACCAATGTACAAGCGTGGCGTAATCGGCGGCTTTGTGCCCTATTTCCCAATACAATTGAGGAAGGTTATAATCTATCCATCCGTTTTTAACCCAGAGTTTTATATCGGCATACAGATCATCGTAGTTTTGAAGTCCGTTCGTATTGCTGCCCGATCCGTCAGGCGTACTTTTTTTGTTTCGGTAAATACCGAACGGGCTTACACCAAACCTTACCCAAGGTTTGGTTTTGGCAATGGAATATTTTATTTCTTTTATCAGCATATTCACGTTATTTCTTCTCCAGTCGTCTCTCTGAGAAACAGAAAAACCCTGTCCCGAAGCATATCGGTTAAAACTGTTATCATCAGGGAAATTCTCTCCTTGTACCGGGTACGGATAAAAATAATCGTCCATATGGATAGCATCGACTTCGTATCTCGATACTATATCTTCAACAACTTTGCAGATAAATGCTCTGTTTTCGGGTATCCCCGGATCAAAATAAATTTGCTTTCCATAAGTTACAAACCGCTCGGGATAAGTATTATAGATATGGTTGGATGCTAATTGTTGCCCGACATTGGCTACTCTGTACGGATTCAGCCACGCGTGCAATTCCATATTTCGTTTATGGCATTCTTCCACCATAAAAGCAAGGGGATCAAACCCGTCTTCGGGTGCTTTTCCCTGTGTGCCTGTCAAAAACCTGCTCCAAGGCTCAAGGTTTGACCGATAAAAAGCATCTGCCTGAGGACGAACCTGAAATATAACGGCGTTTATGCCTGCTGCCTGCAAATCATTCAGCATATTTATAAAATATGTTTTCATCTGGGCAGAATTCATTTTTTGATACTGTCCTTGACTTACAGTGTGAATCCATGCTCCTCTAAATTCACGTTTAGGATATTTCAGATTTACGTAACTTAATTCCTGCTGTGTTTTACAAGACGATACCAGCAATAATAACAGGAAAGAATAGATAAAAAAGGATAAACAACGTTTCATTAGCAATACTAATTATGGTTTTACATTCAAAAAGTATGTAAAAATACAAAATAATTGTTTAACATACCCTTATAATCGATCTGTACAAGTGAAAACAAATTAAAATATGTTGCAAAACATAAAAGCAATTATTACACCTTATTTTTCCAATTCTTCACCCTTCATAATCTTTTCTTAGTTATTACTTTGTCATATACAGAAAAAATAATTTCGATTGAAAGATTGGATTCATTAGTTTTTAGTTAGGACGGGCACTCAAAGTTTGAGTGCCCGTTGTTTTTTTCACTAAAAAAGTTAAATATTAAGCCAAAAGAAATAATTAACAGTTTTATTCTGAACAGTTTCCACCGATTAAGCGTTAACCAGAAAATTATAAAACCACTGTCAACTAAGCATTTATTTAAATGGTCTACATTTTAGAAACAATAACATTAATAAAATATGTTATATTAATAGCCGGAATTATAGGTGTCGTAATCTTATTGTTCGGGGCAAGCAAGGGTCAAAGAGAAACTTTTAGGGGAGGAATATACATAATTATAGCAACAATCGTTATATATTTATGCGGGCATTTTGTCTTAAAAATAAACAGCGAAAGATCCTATGATTATTACCCCCAAACCGAATATTTTCAGGAAACACAAAATCAGGACACCTATTAATTACCTGAAAATATTATTGCTGTTAACGACAGTAATTTTTTCACTCAACTGTTTTTCACGTCCGATTAAAATAGGGGTAATAAGCGATCTCCATTTTCTCTCCAAAGAGTTGATGAAAGACAGCGCCGCCCTTATACAATATTCTGAAAAAAGCGGCAGGGAAATTCAAAACATTCCTTACATCCTCGACAAAGTTTTAGAAGATTATACCGAATCTGATATTGACATTCTATTAATTCCCGGCGATCTTACAAAAGACGGGGAAAAGGAAAGCCACTTGGAACTATCGACCAGATTAAAGCAACTCATCGACAAAGGCATACGAATATACGTCATCCCCGGGAATCACGATATAAATATGCCAAACTCCGTTGGGTTTGAAAACGGTAAAACGTATTCCGTGGAAAATGTCTCTCCCGAAGAGTTTAAGGATATATATCAATATTGCGGATACAATTCCGCTATAAAAGCAGACACGGCATCACTGAGTTATGTAACACAACTAACCGAGAACACGTGGCTATTAGCCATTGACGGATGCCTGTACAGGCAATACACGACTTCAAGTTTATCGGGAGGAAAAATAAATGAACATACCGAGAAATGGATATTGGGCGTTTTGGCTGAAGCGAAAGAGAAAGATATACAAGTTATTTCGATGATGCACCATGGACTTGTCGAGCATATACCGTATCAAAGCATGTTCTTTCCTCAATACCTGATAACCGATTGGAAAAGAATCACGGATTTACTTGCCGACAATGGCGTTCAAGTTATTTTTACAGGACATTTTCACTCCAATGACATAACGGAATATACGTCAAAGAACAAGAACAAAATTTACGACATTGAAACAGGAGCCCTTTGTTCCTATCCCTATCCATACAGGTTTGCCGAACTTAGCAAAGACAGCCTGACGATAACCACAAAAAACATAACATCCATTCCGCAAGATACCTTATTGTCGGAGCATGGAAAAAGCCTGATGAAAAGCTTATCGAACAGCATAGCCAAACAAAAAAGTAAAGGCATATAAACCGAACTTGTCAGAATCCGGCATAGCCTTGGCGGCCGATATAATGAGCGACATATTTATACTTCATATACAGGGGGATGAGGTGGTTGACGAAAAACTCAAGAAAAAAAATATCGGACATTGCCGAAAAAACGGATATGCCGATCGATTTATCGCCCGAATACCTCGAATTGGATTTCCCTCCTGCGGATAATAACACGACAATAGTTTTTTAAATACGGTTAAAACCTTCTATTTTTATTATATTTGCAGTTATCAAACGCCATTGACTGTTAAATGGATAAAAGTAATTTCAATAATTACAAGTACCTTAAGGACAAACTGGATTATAACTACAAAGGATATAATCTTAAGTTTCTCATACCCGGTTATCTGAATTTCGTATTTGACAGTATAACACCTTCACCAAAAGAAGTAATCAAAAGTTTTATCGACAGCACGCAATCTTTCGATTTACGAGAAGTGCCAAGATCGAAATCCGATACGGTAATCACCTATCTGATAAACAGGCAGGATTATAAAAATCTGGCTTTGGCTGCGCAAGCACAATTTACAAATTCAGAGGTAATCAATATCTCATCGTTGCCAAAGGTTAAGTTCAGAGCCTACGGATTCAGCTATATCAAGCATTTTTTCAAAGCGGCAGGAATTGTATTGTTCCGCTCATTAAGACTGAATTTCAAAAGCAAATTATACCTTATTGCGGCTATTACGAAAATATTTAACCAGATCAGGTTGCTCGAAAAAGGGAAATATGACAATCATATAAAAAAATACGTGAGTTTCAATTCCGCATACAGGGAAGAAAGCCTGCTTACAGAGTTTTTTAACAAAAGAAACACAGAAACCGTAACGCTTCAACACGGAATATTCTGCGACTTCAAACAGTTTATCCCTTTCGACTACATCAATCTGGAAAATCTGCGGGCAAAGGAAATCCTGTGTTGGGGACAATCGACAATAGATTATCTGAAAGAAAAAGGCATAGATACCGACAAGCTGATTCTTTCGGGCAACATGAAATACAAAAACGCACGGATCGACAAAGTAGATCAGTCTTTTTCAAGTTGTCTTGTATTGTTGGGCAGAGGGCTATATGTGAAAACAAACGACAAATTATTGGAAACGCTGGCTGAATACAACAACAAGCATCCTCAAAAAATAAAATTCTACATAAAAAAACATCCTTTCCTTCTGGACGAAGATCACCGACAGTTTGCAAGCGTAGAAAATGATATCATTTTTCTGGGAAAAGAACATACGGTTGAGGAAGTGTTAAGATCGGATATGATAGATTTTTCAATCGCCGTAAACACAACCGCTTACTACGAATCTTTAGCTTTAGGCAAACCTTGTTTCAGATGGACGGAATACGAAAACGAAGATTTTTACGGAATGGATGACAAGTTCCAAAACTTAGAAGAGCTCGAGCAAAAAATCGACAAATTCAAAAAAACGGAACAATCGGAAATAAAAAATGAGATGAAAAGAGTAATAAAATATATCTTTAACACTGATTTATAAACTCTACAAAATTATATCGTTATGAAGATAAAAGCATTAATCGCCGTTCGTTCAGGTTCCGAAAGGGTTTTAAACAAAAATCTCCGCCCTTTTGCAGGGTCTAACCTATTAGAACTGAAAATCAAACAACTGAAAACAATTAAGGAATTTGACGGGATCGTAGTAAACTCAAACGATGATCGTATGCTTGAAATTGCTGATAATCTGGGTGTCGAAACGGTTAAACGCGAACCGCTTTATGCTACCAGCAGCGTATCGATGAGCGATGTTTATAAAAACATGGCTGAAAACTTCAATGGCGACATTGTCGTTTACGCCAATGTTACCAACCCGTTAGTAAATACGGACAGCTACGTTAACGGAATTAAAACATTTAAAGAAATAAGAAATAAGTTCGATTCGCTAAATTCAGCACATCTGATAAAAGAATTCATGTTTCTGGACAACAAACCGATCAATTATGACTTGGAACGTCAGCCCAGAAGCCAAGACCTTCCGAATATTTACGCTCTTAATTTTGCTTTTTCAATTCTGAGCAAAGAAGACATGATAAAATACAAAAACGTTGTGGGCAGAACGCCCTACATGTACGAACTGACAGAAGCAGAAGCAGTAGATATTGATACCGAATTTGATTTCGAAATTGCCGAATTCCTTTATAAAAAGAAATATAAACTGTAATCCCCGTAAACGTTAATGTTAATCTCTGTCGTAGTTCCGATATATAATATGGAAAAATATTTGGAAAGATGTGTGAACTCTTTACTCACGCAAACTTATCCGAATATTGAGATCATATTAGTAAACGACGGGTCTACGGACAAAACAGCAGAAATATGCGACGAATTCGCAAAAACCGACAACCGTATAAAAGTCATACATAAAGAAAACGGCGGTGTTTCCACAGCACGGAATACAGGAATAGACAACTCCACAGGAGAATATATCAGCTTTGTAGATCCCGACGACTGGCTCGAGCCGAACGCTTACGAGATATTGACCGACACACTGAATAAGCCCGAAAATCAAGAAGTTGACATCATCCGGTTCAATGCTTTTCGCGGAGAGAAAATAATGAACAAACCTCCCTTCGAGGGAATTTATAAAGGAGACGAATTAAGGAAAGAGATAGGACTGGCTTCAATAGGTCCCGAAAAACTCGGCGGACTGTTTATCATGGGCATTGTCTGGATGGATCTGTACAAGCGGAAATTTCTTATTGATAATAATATCCGTTTCGTTGTAATCAGACGCTACGAGGACAGACTGTTTATAGTGAAAGCATTTTTGAAAGCCAAAACCATACTGTTCCTGAACAAAGCCCTTTATCATTATGAATATATTGAAGTTTCCATGACCAATAAATACGATCCTGAAAGATGGAAACGGGAACTGGATTATATGGAAACACTGAAGGCGATGTGCAAAGATTTATCTATACCATTGAATTCGGTGGAATACAGACTGAAAAATGAATATTTACTGCGAGCCGCAACAACGTTACACCATGAATATTTTTCAAAAAACCCGAACGGCTTTTCTCGTAAATACAAAAAGACAAAAGAAATTGTAACCAATCCTTTTGTTATAGATGCAACGAAAGACATAAGAAAATATAGGCACAACAAAAAAGATTCACTAATTTTATTTCTGATTAAACACAGATGTGCTTTTTCACTTTCAATATTAGAGGAAATAATCCGCTTTAAAAACAAAAAGAAAAATGGATAAATTGTCGCTGGTCATACCCTGTTACAATGAAGAGCAAGCTTTGCCTTTTCTGTATGAAGAATTGGACAGGGTTGCCAAAAACATGAACAATCAGGAGTTCGAATTTATATTCATAAACGACGGTTCGAGAGATAAAACTTTGGACGTAATAAAAGCATTTCATAGAAAAGACAACCGGGTAAGGTTCGTTTCCTTTTCGCGAAATTTCGGCAAGGAGGCAGCTATATTGGCAGGGTTAAAAACCTCTACGGGTGATTATGTCGCCATGATAGATGCGGACTTACAGGATCCGCCTTCACTTCTGGAAGAAATGTACGTAGCCATAAAAGAAGAAGGGTACGATTGTGTTGCAACAAGACGTGTGGACAGAAAAGGGGAACCTGTTGTCAGATCTTTTTTCGCACGGAATTTTTACAAACTCATAAATAAAATATCCGACACAAAACTGGTCGACGGCGCGCGTGATTTCCGCCTGATGTCTCGTCAAATGGTCGATGCAATAATCGAACTACCCGAATACAACCGTTTTTCGAAAGGAATATTCCAATGGGTGGGATTCGATACAAAATGGATTTCTTACGAAAATATTGAACGTGTAGCGGGACAAACCAAATGGTCGTTCTGGGGGCTGTTTTTCTATTCTCTCGAAGGCATCATCGCTTTCTCTACGCGACCTCTGGCAATGGCTTCCTTCTTCGGAATGCTGTTTTGCATCATTTCGTTCATTATGATATGCGTCATCATTGCCAAAACGCTGATATGGCAAGATCCTGTAGCAGGTTACCCTTCTACGATATGTATTATTTTCTTCATAGGAGGGATACAGTTGTTCTGTCTCGGAATATTGGGGCAATATCTGTCTAAAACGTATCTCGAAACCAAACGCAGACCTGTATACATTGTCAAGGAAACGGAAGATTCGAAGAAGTAAAATCAATAAAGCATGGTTGAAAAGCTTGTTTCACTCATAAGAAAGCTGATTCGAAAATGTATAAACATCATTGATCGGGCAGACAAAGCCGTTTCTTGCAATAAAAAAACTTCTTTTTTATTGCAATATTGTCTTTGCTGTTTTTTGGAGCAGTCATTTTTGTTTTCAATCAGAAAACGCCTTTTCAGTGGGATGATTTCAAGCTTGCTTTCGTATGGCCTCACGAACTTTCTTTAGACGAGAACGGAGGCTTGACAGAACCTACCCAAAGGATAAGCTCCTTTTCCGATATTCTCATATCCCAGTACAATCATTATTTCACTTGGGGCGGAAGAACAGTCGTCCATATTATAGCGCAATTCTTGTTGTTTATCAATCCCTTGACGGCAGATATATTAAACACGCTTGTATATCTTTTATATGTAATCCTGATCTATTATCACGTCATAGGAAAATCGAAGCACGACGTTCTGATTTTTATCGGCATAAACTTTCTCATCTGGTTCGTTCAACCTGTTTTCGGCGAAACAATCCTCTGGCTGACAGGCAGCGCAAACTATTTATGGGGAACATGCATAATCCTGTTGTTTTTACTGCCGTTCCGCATGTTCGACAACACAAAACCCCGAAAATACGCCGCCTTAAAATGTATCGGAATGTGCCTGTTAGGCATAATTGCAGGTTGGACAAATGAAAATACGGCTGCTGCAACAATAATAATTACATTGCTGTTTGTCCTGTACTTTTACACGCATAAATGGAAAATTCCTGCTTGGGCAATTTCGGGTTGTATAGGTATCATCGCCGGATATATTATCATGATAGCAGCTCCCGGAAATATTGCGCGCGCAGAACTTCGGACAGAAGGAATACCGATGGACTTATTCCACTTAAGCTACAGGTTCCTTACCAGTACGCAATCGTTCGTCGCATATTTAGGCATAATCAATCTGCTGGGATTTATTCTTCTGCTCCTGTTCAGAAAGTATTCGAAAGAAAATGAGAACTATAAATACAACTCTTTTCTCACAGCTTTGTATTTTATCGGAACTTTAACGGCTGTTTATGTGATGCTTTTTTCGCCGTTTTTTCCGCCAAGAGCTTGGTTCGGGGCAATAACGTTCAATATAATTTCATTCTTTATTTTATTACACAACCTGAATTATTCCCTTTCCTTTATCAGGCACATCAGACAAGGATTGTTCATCTTCGGGATAATGCTGTTCGGATTTACGCTTTACGAAGGATATCGCGATGTCAGCTACATAGACAATGTCTGGAAAGAGAGAAGAACTGCTATTACAGAACAAAAACAGACAGGAAAACCTGCTGCCATATACTGGACTTACAGCCAAACAAGGTTTGCCCTCAGCGATCCGCCGTTTCTGCCAAATGTACTTGAACTGTATTACGGTGTGAAAGTGGATATGAAATAGCTTAGTTGAAGAGCATTATCCAAAACAAAGAAGCAATACTCACCACAATCCACAGACATACGCCTTGAAGAAACGGATTTATCCCGACTTTCTTAACCTCCTGTATATTTATGGACGTTCCGATAAAAAACAACGAGACAGTCATGCCTTTTCTGCCCAGCCAAGCCAGATGTCCGTTCGTTTCTTCCATACCGGGAACATAAGTTCCGATCAGTATCGCAAGAAGAAACAGGGCTATAAACCACGGAATATTGATTTTAGAAGCGTTGTTTTTGTTCAGTAAAGCGATAATAAGAGCAAGCGGTATTATCCACAGAGTACGCGTAAGTTTTACAGTTGTTCCCACCTGCAAAGCTTTCTCTCCGTAAGATGCGCATGCACCGACAACCGAACTTGTATCGTGAATGGCGATCGCTGCCCAATAGCCGAAATGAGTCTGATCCAGATTTAACAAATGCCCTATAACGGGAAATACGAAAAGAGCTATTGCATTCAGAATAAATATAACGGCAAGGGCAAAACTGATCTGGTTGCTTTTGGCATTAATGACAGGGGCAATGGCAGCAATCGCACTCCCTCCGCAAATAGCCGTACCACCCGAGATCAGAGTAGAAGTATTTTTATCTACTTTAAACAATTTCCCTAATGCCAATCCCAGAAATAACGTTACAAAAACCGAAACCAGCGTAATAAGAAAACCGTTTTTCCCTGTTTCCAATACTTCATTGAGTGGCATCGCAAAACCCATCAGAACGATTGATGCCTGAAGCAGATACTTAGTGAGCTTTCCTGAATTTACAACCTGTTCACCCTTATAAACAAACGCAAGAAATATTCCCAAAAACAACGCGACAGGCGGCGACATAAAAGGGAACAAACATAGGGCAGGAATAATATAGTATAATGAACGCAATATATTTTGCATGATTTTAAATTTTCATAATGCAAAGGTAAATGTCTATATTGTTAAGACAACAAATAATTATAGTATTTATTCTAACTTTGCGTTACCGATTCATAAACTCAATAATTTTGCCATGATACTTATCCATAACGCAACCATAATAAATGAAAATCAGTCTTTTGTCGGCTCGGTTCTGATTGACAATGAACTGATAAAACAAATATTTAATGGTTCTGTCCCGACTGATATCCTAAACAAAGTTGAAAAAATAATCAATGCCGAAGGACTTTGGCTGATGCCGGGAGTTATAGACGATCAGGTACATTTTCGCGATCCGGGACTGACCTACAAAGGCGACATATACAGCGAAAGCAGGGCGGCGGTAGCAGGAGGCGTTACGTCTTTTATGGACATGCCCAACACAAAGCCCCAGACAACAACCACACAGGCTCTGGATGAAAAATTTGAAACGGCATCTCAAAAGTCGTTTGCAAACTATTCTTTCTATATGGGAGCAACAAACGACAATCTGGGTGAACTCAAAAAACTGAATCCAAAACAAGTATGCGGAGTAAAAATATTCATGGGTTCCTCGACAGGAAATATGCTGGTGGATAACAAAAAAGCCCTTGAAGCCATATTTGCGGAAATAGACATGCTGATCGCAACCCACTGCGAAGAAGAAAAGATAATCCGACAGAACATCGAGCATTACAAATCCCTGTTGGGAAACGATATTCCAATAAAATACCATCCGCTCATCAGAAGTGCTGAAGCCTGTTATCAGTCCTCAGCAAAAGCAGCCGAACTGGCGGATAGATACGGAGCAAGACTCCATATCTTGCATTTGTCGACAGCCCGTGAAACAGGCTTATTCGATGTAAAGCCTCTGAACGAAAAGAAAATAACGGGAGAAGTGTGCGTGCATCACTTATGGTTTTGCGACGAAGATTACGACAAATACGGTTCTCTTATTAAATGGAATCCCGCGATTAAAACAAAAGAGGACAGACAGGCTCTGATGAACGGACTGTTGAATGATAAGCTCGACGTTGTGGCAACCGATCATGCTCCGCACCTGCTTGAAGAAAAACAAGGCGGATGTCTGCAAGCAGCATCGGGAGGTCCTCTTGTTCAACATTCGCTCCAAGTAATGCTGGAGTTGGCACGCCAAGGAAAACTATCGAAAGAAAAAGTGGTTGAAAAAATGTGCCATGCTCCTGCAACACTTTTCCGTATAGAGAAAAGAGGATTTATTCGCGAGAACTATTTTGCCGATTTGGTGCTTGTGAATCCAAACAAAGCATATACGGTAACAAAAGACAATATTCTGTATAAATGCGGCTGGTCGCCCTTTGAAGGACAAACATTTTCCACAACAATAGAAAAAACCTACGTTAACGGGAAAACGGTTTTCGACAACGGAAAAGTCAACGACGTAAGAGGAATGGCTCTATCCTTTGAAAGGTAAACGCTTACTCGCCCAAATCTATATAGCCGTTATAAGAAATGCTTTGCCTGTCGCGATCCGTCACCCGAAGATCGGCATATCCCGAATTTCCGACAGTGAGGTATAAAGTCGTATTTCTGTTTTCGCCACGAGGGTTTAGCGTTATTTCCCAAACGTCTTTTTTAGCTTTTACCTGATAATCGAAATCGACACTCTGAAATTGAATCCCGATTTTAGTAGGATCGACGGGAGGCGTATGGCTTCTGCCATAATAAGGCAAATCTACCGACAGCGTATCGCCCGATATTGTCAGATCATAAACAGGAGTCAGGCTGATCGGTTTATATCCCATCGGAATAGCCATATTCGGAATAAAAGTAAGATTACGTGATTCTACTTTTGTCCTGATCAATTCGGCTTTCGCTTGTTGAGCTACACTATTTTGTTTTGTAGAACAAGAAGCTAATACAAAAATACCAATCAATGCGAACAACAATGTTCCGATACCAAACTTTTTCATTTCTCTTTTTCTTTTAGAAACGCTAAACAGTCTGACTATGTTCACAACAGCAACTTCACCACTTTAGGCACAAAAATTATCAATCCCACAACAACAGACGCGAGAGCACAAATAAGAACGGCAAACGCAGCCAGATCCTTAACCTTTTTTATTTTATCATTTCTGCCGGGCGATACAAAATCAGATAAATTTTCGATCGAGGAATTTAATGCTTCCATTGCTATTACCAAACCTATACAAAGGACTAACAAACACCACTCTGCAGCGGAAACACCGAGTAAAAACCCTGCTATAACAACCAAAACAGTTATAACGAGATGTATCCTTGCATTGTGTTCCTCCGACAAAAGTATTTTAAACCCGTTAAAGGCGTATTTAAAACTATTAAGCCGTTCTTTAGCTGAAAATTTCTTACCCATATTCCCAATTTTATATCTTTTCAAAGATAAAGAATCAATAGATAAAAATTTATAAATATTTGTTTTATTGGGCAAATAGTGGAAAATCTTTCTATTTTTGTAGCCTAAACAAATGTTCTGCAAATTGACAAACGATGAAGTTTAAACATACTATCTTTCTGTTTCTAAGCTTTTTATTTATTTATTCTTGTGATGATGACAATTCCAATACATACATATTGGATGCATCCAACGATGCGCAGATATATTCTTTTACCATAAAAGCAAGCCATCCGAAAACAGGAGATTCAATATCAAGGGCACAGGATTCGATAAGATTCTTAAGTTTCAACAGAAAGAATTATGCGATCGACCAGCTGAAAAGCGAAATATATAACCCCGATTCCCTACCCTATGGATTGGCATTGAAGAAAGTGAAAATGACGCTTACTTTCAATAAAACATACGGAGCGAGTAAAGTGGAGATACAGCATCCCGATTCAGCAGGCTACCGTGAATGGGACACCAAAGATTCTGTCGATTTTTCAAAAAACAGTTTAAAAATAAGAGTAACAGCTCCCAACGGAAACAATAAGGAATATAACGTAAGGTTGCTGATCCACCAAATAGATCCCGATCTGATGACGTGGCAAAGCATCGGAAATCTTCCTTTAGACAACATAACCAACATTAAAACATTAATTGTAAACAATACTTTCTATGTTTTTGCGAATACCGTAGATATGCACACCACAGTTCTTTTCAAATCTGACATGTCAGGAAAAAACTGGGAACAAAAAAGCGTGAACGGTTTATCGGGTGGAATGCCATTAACTGAAAATCCTCGAAATATATACTTTCATAAAGGAAAGTTTTATATAAACTGGCTAAACCGTCTACATACGTCTAATGATGGTGAAAACTGGACAGATCAACCTAATAATGAAAATTATGAGATATCTGGCATATACGGAGTAATACCTAACAGTTCCGAAGAAAAAGATGTCCTTCTGGTAGGAATACAAGAAGGCAGCAATTACTACTACGGAATAACATCGGACGGTTCGTCGATCGCAAAGATTGACAGAATACCCGATTCTCCGAATAATAATACGATAGGAAGCGATTTCCCGCTGACGGGATATTCTTCTATCTCAGTAAGAAGTGCTGACAGGAACAAAAACTATTTAGTCATAGTAGGAGGAGTCAACAACAGCAATCCTCTTGGCAGTACTTGGCTGATCACCTCTGACGGAAACGGAATAGAAAGGACTTCGACTAAATCGAACCCCTACTTTAAAGGCATAGGCTTGTCCGCCTTTATGTACAATAACCAGATTTATGTGTTAAACGAAAACCAATTTTATATATCATCGTCTTGGGGACAATCGTGGATCAAGGCTTCCGATAAGCAAAAACCGGATACAGGTATAGCAATAAGGAATTATCAGTCTGTCGCTGTTGACGACAAGAACAATATATGGCTTTTCGGCGGAAACAGAATAGGCGGGAATACGAGCCCATACTTGAATGACATCTGGAAAGGACGTTTAAACAGTCTGATTGTTAATTAAGAGAATATGTTCATAATTTTGTAGCAGAAATTACGTTCTAATAGGAAGAACATATCGTAAAATAATGAGAATAAAAGTATTATTGAAAATTTTATTTGTTATTGCCATTACGACTCTTCCTCTTAAACGTATATATGCTCAAGAATATAAATATGAGATAGGCGGAATGGCAGGAACTTCTGTGTATATGGGAGATGCCAATAAAACGTCTATATTTAAGAATCCGCATATATCGGGAGGCGTTGTATTCCGTTACAATGCGGATTTCAGATGGGCATTCAAAGCAAATTTGTTGATGGGAGGAGTTTCGGGCGACACAAGAAAGTCGGGAAACGTATTCCCTAACGGACAGAATGTTTCTTTCAGCCGCAACTTTTATGAAGTAGGAGCACAGGTTGAATTTAATTTTTTCTCGTATAGTGACAAATATGCGTTTTTAGGAACAAAAAGGTTTTCGCCCTACCTGCTGATGGGAATCGGAGCCACAATGGCAACAGGCGGCGACAGTTTTTTCGGAATAAACGTACCTATCGGAGCAGGAATGAAATATAAGATAAAGGACCGATTGAATCTCGGGTTTGAGTTTTCTGTCAGAAAATTATTCGGAAACGATTCTTTCGACAGTCCCGATCAAAAAAGGGTTCAATCTGAAAGATCCTTATGACATAAGCAGTAGTTTTATGAAAAATAAGGATTGGTATTTGTTGACAATGTTCAGTGTAACCTGGGATTTCGGATTAAAACCCGATCCTTGTTTGAGAATAGATTATTAATTCAGATATTAATAAAGAATGTCGCTAAAAGACAAAATTGACATACAAAGAATGCCCGAACATATTGCCATCATAATGGACGGCAACGGGCGTTGGGCAAAAAATAAAAAACCTCGAACGAACCGAAGGGCACAAAGAAGGCGTTGCGGCAGTGCGGCGTCTAATTGAAGCTGCGGTAGAAATCGGATTGAAATACGTGACTTTATATACATTTTCAACCGAGAACTGGGGCAGACCCAAAGAAGAGGTGGAAGCTCTAATGGCTTTGATGATTCACGCTGTTGCCCAAGAAACCCCTGACTTGATAAAAAATAACGTCAGGCTAATGACCATAGGCGACCTCGATCGGTTGCCGGCTCCAACCAGGGCAGCATTAGAAGACTGCATGAAGCAGACATCTGTCAGTACTGGGTTAACGCTTGTTCTGGCTTTAAGCTATTCATCACGGTGGGAAATTGTCAATGCGGCTAATCAAATAGCAAAAGATTATAAGCAGGGAAAGATTGAAAACGTCACAGAAGACATTTTTCCGCAATACCTGACAACAAAAAACATCCCCGACCCTGATCTGCTGATCAGAACAGGCGGAGAAAAACGAATCAGCAATTTTCTGCTGTGGCAGATTGCGTACACGGAATTTTATTTCATTGATACCCTATGGCCCGATTTCAAAGACGAGACTTTGTTCGAGTCTATCATTTATTATCAAGGATGTGAAAGAAGATTCGGAAAAATAAGTGAACAGATTCAAGAAAAATAATTAAAATATAACAACGCAAGTAATACACGCTTATCGAACTAAACTCTACAATATGTTCAAAAGAAGTTTAACAATACTCTTCCTGATAAATTTGATCTTCGGATATAATACAATATATTCTCAAACGGTTGATTCACTATCAATAAAAAAAGAACCTGCCGAAACCCCTGTAATATCTTATGACGTATCGTCCAAAAAATACGAAATTGCGGATATTACGGTTTCTGGGCTTATTAATTCCACATACGAAGATTATACTCTTATCGGGTTTTCGGGACTGGCAGTCGGAGATAAAATAGAAGTACCCGGAAAGGACATAACAAATGCCGTTAAAAGATTCTGGAGACTCGGGTTATTTTCGGACGTGAAAATACTCGCTACAAAGATAGAAGGCGATAAGATATGGCTTGAAATAAAACTGAAAGACCGTCCCCGCATTTCCAACATCGAATATGTGGGAATGAAAAAAAGCGAACGGCAGGATATCGAAAGTAAGATAGGACTGGTAAAGGGAAATCAGATAACGCCTAATCAGATCGACCGGGCAAAAACCGTTATAAAAAAATACTATGAAGAAAAAGGATTTAAGAATGCCCTGATAGAAGTATCGGTAGTAGATGACCTGTCAAAACAAAATCAGGCAATTCTTAAAATCAATGTCGATAAAAAGCAGAAAATAAAAGTAAACAATATCATAATTGAAGGAAATAAGGAAGTTTCCGCGCAGACGTTGGAAAAAGCAATGAAAAAAACGCGACACAAGCATAATTTGAAAGCCAAACTCAGGAACTTCCTCCGTTCGACAAACTATGTTCCCGAAAACTACGAAGAAGACAAAAAGAATCTTTTATCCAAATATAACGAGCTTGGATACCGCGATGCTGAAATATTGTGGGACACGGTATATAACTATAGCGAAAAAAAGATAAACATCGAGATAAAAGTAAACGAAGGCGACCAATATCACCTGCGATCAATAAATTGGGTAGGAAATACGGTATATCCGTCCGATCAGCTTGAAATGGCTTTGGACATGAAAGAAGGCGACATCTATAACCAAAAGAAATTAATGCAAAGGCTGAGAGACGACGAAGACGGTATCTCCAACTATTTCTATTCAAACAACGGTTATATATTCTGTAACATCGAGCCTGTCGAAGTAAACCTGACTAATGACTCCGTCGACCTTGAGATCCGTATACTGGAAGGACCTCAGGCAAGCATCAGACGCGTTACCATTAGCGGAAACGACAGGTTGTACGAAGACGTTGTACGCCGTGAATTGCGTACTAAACCCGGACAACTGTTCAGCCGAGAAGATTTGATCCGTTCATTGCGTGAAATCGCTCAAACAGGACATTTTGATCCCGAAAACCTGCAGCCCGATATACAACCCGATGCCGATGCGGGAGTCGTAGACATCGGATATAAACTGGCATCGAAAGCAAACGACCAGATTGAGTTTTCCGCAGGATGGGGACAGACAGGGGTTATCGGACGCTTAAGCCTCAAATTCACCAACTTCTCACTGAAAAACCTTTTTAATCCCGGTTCTTATAAAGGAATAATACCGCAGGGAGAAGGACAGACCCTTGTTTTAAGCGCACAGACAAATGCCAAATATTACCAGTCATATTCCGTATCATTTATGGATCCCTGGTTTGGGGGAAAACGCCCGAACATGCTTTCGGTAGGAGCTTTTTATTCTGTTCAGACCGACGTAAACAGTAACTGGTACAACAACAGTATGTATGGAAACACTTATAATAATTATTACGGTTATTATGACAACTATTATTACAATTCCGCTTTAGATCCTGACAAACAGTTCAAAACATTCGGGGCATCGGTGGCTTACGGAAAGCGTCTGAATTGGCCTGATGACTACTTCCAGTTCCAAGCCGAGTTGGCATACCAGATGTATAAAATGAGAGACTGGAACTATTTTATGGGCATAAGAAACGGAACGTCGCACAATATCAGTCTGGGACTGACATTGTCACGAAATACGGTATTCAACCCGATCTATCCAAGCAATGGTACCCAATTTACGGCAAGCGTCCGTCTTACGCCTCCATTCTCGCTTTGGGACGGAAAAGATTACGGAAGCATGCAAAGAGATCCCGTAACCGGAGAAGAAGACAGCAGAAAATTCAAATGGATAGAGTATCATAAATGGAAATTCCAGGCAAAAACATATACTCCGCTTATCAATAACGTAAAACGTATTCCGGTGCTTATGACACGTGCCGAATTCGGTTTAGTCGGTTATTACAACAAACACAAAAAATCGCCGTTCGAGACATTCTATGTCGGAGGAGACGGTATGTCAGGATCGTATGGGAACTATGCCATGGAAACAATAGGCTTGCGCGGATATGAAAACGGATCTATCGGTTATCAGTCAAGCGCATATACACGGTTGGGATTAGAACTCAGATATCCGCTAATACTGGAACCAACGTCTACCATTTATTTATTAAGTTTCGTCGAAGGCGGAAATGCTTGGGATGATATAAAAGATTTCAATATATTCGATCTGAAGCGCTCGGCTGGATTCGGTGTAAGGATCATGCTTCCGATGATCGGGCTTATGGGTATAGACTGGGCTTACGGTTTCGACAAAGTAAAAGATTCGTACGGAAGAATGAGCAGGGAATACGGCGGAAGCCAATTCCACTTCATTATCGGACAAGAATTCTGACAACAGGGCGATTAACATTATTTAATTATCTGATAATAAACGAAAAGCGTATTCATCCATCTATATTACTATAAGCTAAGCAATAACTAAAAACTAACAATATGAAAAAGATCATTTTATTCTTCGGACTTATATTGGCATTTACAACCAGTACTTATGCACAGAAGTTTGCATTGATAGATATGGAATATATCTTAAAAAACATAAGCAGTTATGAAACTGCCAACGAGCAATTGGATGTCCTTTCAAAAAAATGGCAGGCTGAAATAGAAAAATCCCAGCAGGAAATACAAAACCTCTACAAAACTTATCAATCCGAACAGGTGTTTCTCTCGGCAGAACAAAAAACTAAAAGAGAAACCGAAATAGTGGAGAAGGAAAAAGCGGCGCAAGAGCTCAAACGTAAGTATTTCGGACCGGAAGGAGAACTCTTCAAAAGAAGGGAAGCCTTGATAAAACCGATACAAGACGAGATATATGAAGCCGTAAAAGATATTTCTAACGTGAAAGGCTACCAGTTAATTATAGACAGAGCATCTGCGACAAGCGTTATTTTCGCATCTCCGAAGATCGACATAAGTAACGAAGTATTAGCCAAGTTAGGTTATTCGAAATAATTGACTAAATTTGTCACTAAAATGAACAATAAAATAATTAAATAAGAACAAACTATGTTGAAAAAACTCATTATCCTACTGCTTGTCGCTGCACCGTTTGGAGCTTTTGCACAAGATAAAATTGCTTATATCAATACAGATGAAGTATTTGCTCAGTTGCCGGAACTGAAAGACGTAGAATCTAAACTGGCTGCGAAACAAGAAGAAATCAAAAAGAATGCGGCTGCAATGGAAGCAGAGTATCAAAACAAACTTGACGAATGGAGCAAGGATACTACAACCGTGACTGAAAGCATAGCACTGGATCGTCAGAAACAATTGCAACAAATACAGGAAAGATACGAAACATATCTTCAAAACAGCAATAAGGAAATGACCGATTTGAGACAACAACTTCTGGCTCCGCTTCAACAAAAATTCCAAAAAGCGGTACAGGATGTTGGTTCTGAACTTGGCTATACATACATTATTGAAGGCGGTGTAATGTTGTACACTTCTCCAAGTGCCGCAAACGTAAACAACCAAGTAAAAGCTAAATTAGGTATTAAATAAGCAGAACAAACAATTATAATATAACAAAAAAGCTAATCATGATTTTGATTAGCTTTTTTATTGAAAACAAATTCAATTATCTTATAACTCCATTTCCGACAAATAGCGTTCCGCTTCAATAGCACCCTGACAACCGCTTCCCGCAGCAGTTACAGCCTGCCTGTAAACAGGATCGGCAACATCTCCTACGGCAAATACACCGCCCAGATTTGTTTTAGGAGTTCCCGGTACAGTCTTGATATAACCGACATTATCCATATCCAATTGTCCGACAAATATGTCCGTATTTGGTTTATGCCCGATCGCAAGGAAAAATCCGTCTATTGCAATGTCAAATTTCTCTTCGTTAGGTTCCCCTGCATGCCTTACCAGATGAGCGCCTTCAACACCGTTTTCGCCAAACAAACCGAGTGTATTTGTATTATAAAGAATCTCTATTTTAGGGTTTTCTTCCACTCTGGCCTGCATTACTTTAGACGCTCTCAAGTAAGGTTTACGGACAATCATATATACTTTGTTCGCAAGGCATGAGAGGTAAGTAGCTTCTTCGCAAGCCGTATCCCCTCCACCTACAACAGCAACCACCTTTTTCTTATAAAAGAAACCATCACAAGTTGCACAGGCTGAGACTCCCATGCCAGCATATTTTGCTTCGTCGGGTATTCCCAGATATTTCGCTGTTGCTCCTGTGGCTATTATAACGGTATCGGCTTCTATCTCTTTTTCTCCGTCAATTGTAACTTTCTTAGGGGAAGATTTCAAATCGACAGAAGTAGCTATCCCTACCCGTATGTCAGCGTCAAAACGTTGAGCCTGTTTTTTCAAATCCTCCATCAATTGATTTCCGTCAACTCCTTCGGGATAACCGGGAAAATTCTCGACCTCGGTAGTAGTCGTAAGTTGTCCTCCGGGTTGTATTCCTTCATACAATACGGGTGACAAGTTGGCTCTTGAGGCATAGATAGCCGCAGTGTATCCTGCAGGTCCCGAGCCAATAATTAAACAACGAACTTTTTTCTTTCATTTCCTATTTTGTTTTACTTATTATTTCTTTGTATACAAATATAAGCAATAATAAAAGCACAATGAAATAAATACAATCTATAATTTCTATAACAATATTGCACAAATCTATCTTAAATCAATCACTTCCGCATTAGGAAATTCTTTTTTATTAAAAACAAAAAAGCTGTCGGATAGGTTTGCAGATTTAGTTTGTTTCTTTATAATCAATCTGTTATTTATTTTGTCTTTTCCTTCTATACATATTTCCTGTAAAAAATTTGTCTTTCTATCGACTTTCAATATAAATTTCGAAACATCACTCCCTTTTTTTTTGAGGAATCATTTCAATCACCGATAATTGTTTCCCTTTTTCGGTAACAGTTCCTTTATCTACCAACTTAAAACCTGTCTTATACATATTCAAAAGTACGATAGGACTTATAGACATCAATTCTTCGTTTGTAGGATTAGTCACATTAACTTCATCATTACCTGACAGATACATCCATTGGGTTTTACCATCAAACCAAGTTACCCCGTCAGGAACATCTATCTTAAACTTATTTCCTTTTATATATGCTTTACCGTCATGGGTATAAGTTGTCTTATTCGGCACGTCTTCAGTATTTAACGTAAAATTTATTTCAAAACCCGCATTATCTGAATATATAGAAGACACCTTATCAAGAATTTCTTTTGCGTTCTGAGAGGAACTGTTCTGAATGCAAAAAAAGGAAATAAAAGAAAACACTAATAATCTGATTTTCATATATAAATAATTAAAATAAGTTATTCTTTCAATAAAGGATTATACATCATAATGGCGTTATTCCGCGCGACTATTTCCTCAGAAATTACTTCTCCGTCACAATTAATTTTATGCTTCCATATAATATTATGCCTCGTATAACCACCCCACCATTGCTGTTGAATCTGATGATCGGTTTCAACAACCTTATAAGTATATGAAATCGGCTCATTAACAAAGATCTCACCATTCAGATATTCATCATCTAACCAAAGTTTTATCTTAAAGGTTTTATCCGTATCATTTTTCAATTGCAAATCTACATAATTATAAGAAAGAGTAGCTCCACAACCGAAAGGAATAGTCCTGTTTACGTCGGGGAAAACATCGAAACTATGCCTCCAACGTTCAACGACAACCAAATCGGTATGCAAAGCCATCCAATAAATAAGATTACCGAGCTGACAGAGACCTCCTCCTATTCCGCTCATTGTCTGCCCATTGTGCAAAACTAATCCCTCCAGATATCCTTTTCTGCCAGTAGGACGCCCGACTTGTTTCCAGATTGAGAATTTTTGTCCCGGGTTTGATTACTATACTATCAATATTATTAATTGCCAACTTTAAATTTATAATCTTATTATGCTGATAACGCATATCAACATCCTTTAATGGTCTTAATAATAAAGACTTATGCTTCATAACGGATATATTACATGAATTGTCCGAAAAATCAGTTTTCGCATATTGAGAAGAAGATACCAACCATTTTAGTTTTCTTTTCATTATGAAATATTCTTTACCCAGATTTTTCCGAATAAATCCTCTCTTTTCAGGTTTAGAAATATAATGAGTATTCATGCAACTAATTTATAAAATAATTAGACTGCTCAAGAGTGAAAAAGTTAAAAACAACAGAAATTATATATCTATGCCTGCAAATTTTAAATTATGTCCCTTTACCAACTTCATATTTTAAACAAACACCTTTAAAAGATACAACAAATAAAAAATTAGAACTACTCAAAACTATATTTTTTGACATAAATAATCAAATCAAATTTTCAACTATAATTCAAACAAAAAACAAAAACCAATACAATAGAATTAATAAATAATCAACAATAAATATACAAAAATATCCCCAAAATAAACTTCTTATAATTTTATTAAAAATAAAAATAAATAAACAAAGAATAGCACATAACTATCTGATTACAAAAATTATTCTATATACAGATAATTACTTGTAACTATTTATACAAAAAAGTAGAATTAAAAAATAAATTAATTCTACTTTATCATAATATTGATAATACATAAATAAGAAAAAAGAGAAAAAAATCCCGAGAAAATACAGTAAAAACTAACGATAAGAATTAAGTTTTTGCTCTAAACTATATTCATCGGCGATTAGCACATCACGAGGTTTACTGCCTTGAGTAGGTCCAACAATACCTGCCGCTTCAAGCTGATCCATCAGCCTTCCCGCACGATTGTAACCTATCGAGAATTTCCTTTGTATAAGCGACGTAGAGCCTTGTTGATGGATCACGATAAGACGTGCCGCTTCTTCAAAAAGAGCATCTTTTTCGGATAAATCGAAGTCTGATTTTCCATCGGAAGAATCATCCCCGACATATTCAGGCAATTCAAATGCATGTGCATAACCCTGTTGATTGCCAATATATTGAGCAATCCCCTCAACCTCTGGTGTATCCACAAACGCACATTGAATACGAATAAGATCGCTGCCTTGAGAGAACAGCATATCTCCTCGCCCGATCAACTGATTGGCACCCGACATATCCAGTATTGTCCGTGAATCTATCTGGGACGTTACTCTGAAAGCCATACGGGCAGGGAAGTTCGCCTTGATTGTACCTGTAATTATATTAGTTGTCGGACGCTGTGTAGCGATGATCATATGTATGCCGACTGCCCTTGCTTTTTGAGCGATTCTGGCAATAGGCATTTCAATCTCTTTTCCGGCTGTCATTATCAAATCTCCGAATTCATCGATAATTACAACAATATATGGCAGATACCTATGTCCTTTTAAGGGATTTAAACGCCGTTTAATGAACTTTTCGTTATACTCTTTGATATTACGCACGCCCGCACCCATTAAAAGCTCATAGCGGTCGTCCATTTCCTTTGTCAGGGAGTTCAGCGTCTGGGTGACTTTCGTAACATCGGTTATAATGGCTTTGTCCGCATCGGGCAATTTGGCGAGATAATGTTTCTCAATCCTTGAATAGATATTGAATTCAACCATTTTGGGATCTACTAACACCATTTTCATTTCTGCCGGATGCTTCTTATATAGCAAAGATGTTATTATAGCATTCAAACCAACGGATTTGCCTTGCCCTGTCGCTCCAGCAACCAGTAAATGAGGCATTTTGCAAAGATCGAACATAAAAACTTCGTTCGTAATCGTCTTTCCTAACGCCACAGGAAGATCATATTTGCATTCTTGAAAAGGTTTCGATGCAATTATCGACTGCATGGAGACTATTTGAGGGTCTTTATTGGGCACTTCAATGCCGATAGTCCCTTTTCCCGGCATCGGGGCAATGATACGAATACCTAATGCCGACAAGCTTAACGCAATGTCGTCTTCAAGATTTCGTATTTTAGAGATACGTACGCCTGCTTGCGGGATAATTTCGTACAAAGTAATAGTAGGCCCGACGGTTGCTTTAATAGAAGTGATCTCTATACCGTAATTTCTTAAGGTTGTAATAATTTTCTCCTTATTGGTACGTTGTTCTTCCATATCCACGCCTTTTCCTGTCGCGTCATATACTTTAAGGAGATTTGTCGATGGAAACGAGAAGCTTGAAAGATCTTTGGTCGGATCGTAATCTTCCATTTCTTCGGCAGATTCGTCATTTATGTCTTCAACCGAGGCATTTGTTTCATTTGGCTTGATTTCATCAGAATTTACATTTTCACCGAGATTTTCCTGAATTTCATCGCCTTTAGGTACAACAATTTCAAAATCGTCATCCAATTCGATTTTATCCGATAAATTCGAATGATTTTGGATTATCTCTTCTTTTACATCGGGATCATCTTGTTTTTTATGAAGAAAAGAAAAGAATGATTTTTTAGCACCTGTTTCTTCGTTTTCATCGTCATCTTCAACACCTTCAAATTGATCGGACAACGCAGTATCTGTTTCCGATACAGTTTCTTTTCTTAAAGGATTAAACATTTTTCTAAAAAACGGAACCGACGCTTTTCTTATTATTACTATGAAAACTATCAGCAGTAAAATGATTACCAGTAAAACGCCCGGTACGCCAACCGCAGCTTCTAAAAAACCTTCTATCGTCAAGCCATGACTTCCTCCCCAGATGATATGAGATTCAGGAAATAATTTGGTTAAGAAAAAAGAACAAGTAATAGAGCCCCATATTAAAACGAAAGCAAATATCAAAAATGCCCTGATCAACGGAACAGAACTCGCCCGCATAAGTCTCAAGGCAATTAATCCGATGAAAACGGGAATAAGAAGTGAAAATATACCAAAATACTTATTTATGAGAAATTCTGAAATATAAGCCCCTCCAACTCCTGTCCAGTTAGCAATTTCCTGTTTGTGGGATATCAACTCAAAGAATGATTTATTTACGACCTTACTTTGATCCGCCGCACCGGTAAAGAAGAATGAAATCATTCCCAACAAAATAAATGCGCTGATAAAAAGAAGGCATACGCCTATAAGAAAGTGTCCTCGTTCACTTTTTGCTGCTGAAACAACAGTTGAGATTGAATTATTGCTTTTATTCTTTTTTTTACTCTTTTTCTTGGGCATTTGTTATGCTATTTATAAATATTCTTAATCTTATAACCATATACAAAGTTAATTGTTTTTTCCACAACAAATAATCTGAAAATAAATCGTGTTATTTTCAATAATAAAGAAATTAAAAGCTTTAGAGGAAGAACAATTAAAGGAATGAAGACAAAATGAACGGCAATAAAATATCTATGGATTTTTATTGCCGTTCATAATTTATTTTGAGTTGATAGATCTCGACTTATCTCCCAAATAGCCGCCGTGATGGCGTTTTGCATATTCGGAAGGAGTAAATTTTATTTTATTCATCGTGTCAACCACCAAAATATCGCCAATCACAGCCATTACTGTCGTGGATGTTGTGGGAGTAAGCCCTAAAACACAAACTTCGGGAGGATTTCCGGTCAGAAGGCAAACGTCCGATTTTTCGGCAAGCAAGCTGTTTGGATTGCTGGTGATGACAATGAACCTGATATCCGAATTAAGATTTTTACTCAATTGCAGCAGTTCGATAATCTCCCTTGTCTTTCCCGAATTAGAAATAACAAGCATAATGTCATTCTTCTGCAATACGCCAAGATCGCCGTGCTGCGCCTCGCTGGGATGTAAAAAAACAGCAGGAGTCCCTGTAGAACTGAATGTCGTAGCAATGTTCTGGGCTATTTGTCCGGCTTTGCCCATTCCACTCGTAACAAGCTTTCCTCCTCTATTGTGAACATATTCCACAATCAGATCGGTAGCTCTGTCATAAGCTTCAGAAACAGGAATATTCAAAACCGCATCAGCTTCTTCTTTCAGCAATTTTTTTATATCATCGTTCTGCATAAAAGTATTACCGCACTTTATTTAATTGGTTTTAAACTTATATTTAATTTCGGAGAGTTCTTTATTCGCTTTGACTATCTTATCCTTAAGGTTATTCTTATAGGATGCAAGCTTTTTACTTATCTCCTTATTGTCCACGCTTAATATCTGAACAGCAAGAATCGCCGCATTCAATCCTCCGTTTATACCGACAGTAGCCACAGGTATCCCGGGAGGCATCTGAACAATCGCCAGCAAAGCATCCAATCCGTCGAGCGAAGAGTTAATAGGTACTCCTATCACGGGAACAGTTGTCATAGAAGCTATAACGCCCGGAAGATGAGCAGCCATTCCTGCTGCCGCTATAATTACTTTTATACCTTTATCTTTAGCACCTTTGGCAAATACTTCCACTTCGGCAGGAGTACGGTGTGCCGACAGGGCGTTCATTTCAAAAGGTATCTCCATTTCATCGAGAAAAGCGGCACATTTTTCCATAACAGGCAGGTCAGATGTGCTCCCCATAATAATACTTACTTCTGGTTTCATCCGAGAAAGGTAAATTACATTCCGATAAGTTTCTTATAATCCTCTACCGACAGCAACTGGTCTGCTTCGGACGCTTTCTCAGGAGAAATCTTTACAACCCAACCTTTTCCGTAAGGGTCTTCATTAACCAACTCCGGTTTATCTTCCAAATCGGGATTTACTTCCATTACTTCGCCCGATATCGGTAAAAACAAATCAGAAACCGTTTTCACAGCCTCAATGCTACCAAACACTTCGCCTTGCGAAACCGTATCGCCTACCGAAGTTATGTCTACATACACTATTTCACCTAATTCACGCTGTGCATAATCCGTAATGCCGACATAAGCAACATCGCCTTCGAGGCGTATCCATTCGTGATCCTTCGAGTACTTCAGATTTTCAGGAAAATTCATTTTTTCAAATATTTATATATTTAACAATAATCTTAAATCGAACTTTGTCCTATCATATAGAAGATGCTGCCTAAAATGCAGAGAAAAGCCAAGGCAAACCCTACGGCAAATCCTCCATATACCTGCGCCGCCGTGTCTCTTTTCAGATATACGCGGCTCACGCCCAGACATCCTGCTAATATAAACAATATTATAAACAATATAAAAGGATTGAGCCCTTTTATGTAGAAACATACAGCCATTACCGTCCCTATCAGCCCTCCGATTCCCATCATATGGGCACTGATCTTCCAGAACAAATTGATTATGAACCCTACCAAACTGATTACAACGGGAATGGCTATTATGCCTAAAAACCAGAAATAAGTCCCTGACGAGTAGAAATAGTAGAACAACATCGAATTTGCAAAACAAGTCATCAGATAAGGCAATATCCGTTCTTTCTTCTCAGGGATGGAATAACCTGATATCATTCTCAATTTTTTCAATACAAAAAGAAAAGAAACAGGCACAATAAAACTAAACAACAATACGGGTATAATATAGTAAAGTATCTGTCTGAAATGTATTTCATAAAATGTCGTGTAAGCAAATAATAACACCACATTGTAAAATGGCATCAGAAAAGGCGACAGTACTGCCGAAAAAATATTAGCCAATGTTTTACCTATTGTCATTCAAATTGTTTTTAAAATATATTTCAGGCTTGAAAACCCGTATCTCGTTCCTTCTGCAAATTTACGGTTAGAAAATAAGAAATGTGCTTCTTCAAGCATATTTTTTGCTAAACGCCGGTTATTCTGTCTATATATCTCCTTAAAACCGTCCTGCCCTTTTATAAAATCATTAAAAGCGATACGCATCTCGATATGGGGTTTCTTATGTATCAGTTTTTTCGGATCATTCCAAAGCTTCGTCACCAGACTTTTATCATGAGATCTGTAAAAATTAAGTTTCTTATGGCTATAAGCTACCCTCCCCGTAGTTAATATTTTTTGCCAGCACAGCCAATCCGTTATATACCCTACTCTGGGATTAGCTCCGCCCGTTTTCAGATAAGCTTCTTTGCTGAACAGAACTGCACTCGCATTCGGAATAAAATTCTTAATCAAATAACATCTTTCCAAAAAAGTTTTTCCCTCCATTACGAAATCCTGCGAAAACAATTCGGGTTCATAAGCTTTTGAATAATCTTCCCAATCTCCGATAATCTCCCCATTTTTATTAATCTTATGCGACTGGCAGTAGGACAAAACGGCATCATTGTTTAATAAATTATCGAACAGGGTTTGCAGCAATTCAGGAGCGGCGGAATCATCGCTTTCAGCAATCCATATATATTTTCCGGTTGACAGTTCTATTCCTCTTTCCCATTGAACAAAAGTTGAGCCCGTGTTCTTCTCATTAAAAACAATATGCGAAACGTGAGGATTATCCCTGTATTGTTCGATGATTTCACGGCTATTGTCGGGCGAATTATCATCCAGAATTATAAGTTCAAAATCCTGAAAAGTCTGGTTTAATATCGAATTTATGCGTTCTTCCAAAAAAGGAGCATGATTGTAGCTTGGCAAAATAACCGATACTTGTGGCATCATCAGATTTCCTTTCTTAAACGGGCAACAGGTATATTCAGTTGTTCCCGATATTTAGCGACTGTCCTTCGCGCAATGATATAGCCTTTTTGTTTAAGGATTTCGGTTAGTTTATCATCTGTCAAAGGTTTCCTTTTGTCTTCCGCATCAATACAGTCTTTCAGAATAGCCTTAATTTCCCGCGAAGAGACTTCCTCTCCCGCATCGTTCTGCATCGACTCGGAAAAGAAGTATTTCAACGGATAAACGCCAAAATTAGTTTGTACATACTTGCTGTTGCTTACTCTGGATATTGTCGATATGTCATATCCCGTAATATCGGCTATATCTTTCAGAATCATTGGTTTCAGAAGAGTTTCATCGCCTGTCAGAAAAAAATCGTATTGAAAATCGACGATTGCCTTCATTGTTCGCTGCAACGTTTCCTGTCTTTGACGCAATGCATCGATAAACCAACGGGCAGAATCAAGTTTCTGTTTTACGAATAAAACGGCATTTTTGGAGTCTTCCGACATACTTTTTTTATTCTCTGCATAGCCTTGTAACATCTCGGAATATTCACGGTTTACTTTCAATGCGGGAATATTCTTATTATTAAGGCTAAAAAACACTTCTCCGTTATGGCTTTCCACGATGAAATCAGGCGTAATAATATTCATCGCCAACGATAATGAATCGCCCCAGTTACTGCCCGGCTTTGGGTTCAAAGATGTTATCTCGATAATAACCTCCTTGAGCAAATCGTCACTTTCGATCGAAAGATTCTTTTTTATTTTTTCAAAATGCCTTTTCGAAAAATCGTCAAAATATTTTTCGACTATTTCCAATGCTAATTCAGTAATTAAATCCTGAGGTTTCCTTCTGAGTTGCAGCAACAGACATTCCTGCAAATCTCTTGCTCCGACTCCTGCAGGCTCAAAATTCTGGATTTCATGCAACACCTGTTCCAATTCAGACACGCTCACATCCGTGTTGGTCTGAAACAACAAATCATCGGATATCGCAGATAACGATCTCTCCAAATATCCGTTTTCATCGATATTTCCGATAATATACTCCGCTATCTGTTTGTCTTTTTCGTTTAAATCGGTGAGATGAAGTTGATCGAGTAGAAAATCCTGAAAAGATTCGGATGCCGATACGGGAAACTCCTGTCTTTGCCTGTCTTCCGATTTATTCGAACTGTTTAGCCTATAGTCAGGTATTTCCTCTTCGCTGATATAATCGCCTAAAGTAATTTCTTCCTGAGTAATATCGTTTCCCTCCTCAGAGCTTTCGGGAGTAAAAACCTCATCCGAATCGTCATTATCGCCATAACTCTCTTCTAAGGCAGGATTATCAATCAGTTCCTGTTTAATACGCTCTTCCAGCTCAAGACTCGGCAACTCCGTCAGCTTAATCACCTGAATTTGCAGAGGAGTAAGCCGTTGTTGTTGTTTTTGCTGTAGCTGTTGTTTTAGAGCCATATTAAGAATTACTTATCTGTAAACAAATGTAGTGAATATTCCTGTTACGTAAAAGATATTATTCTCAATGTAACCCGAAAATCATATTCAACAGAATGATTGCTAAAACAATCAATGTTATGACGACATACATATAATCTTTTTCAACCAAAAAAGCGAAAACAGAAAAAGCCACACGCATTATAGGCGTGGCAATAAGAACAATGACGCCCAACTGAATAATAGCCGCACCGTCAAAGTCGAGCAACCGGGGAATAATGGTGTTTAACTCCCTCAAATATTCGGCAACTCCGGGAAAAGGCTGATCCGAAGGAATCGGCGAATAATCAGGCAGAACACCATGCCGTTGATAGAGATAAACCGCTCCGCCAAACAAAGTAATAGCACAGGAAAGAATGACTCCGTAACGCAGAAGCTTACCTATATAAAGTTCTACATCTCTCTCCGCCCAATATTCTTTTGTAAAAAAATGTTTCATAGAGCTTACAATTTCCCTGTTATTCCGTTATACATCATAGATATCGCGAGAATGAAAATAACGACACTGAAAAGAAGCCTCAGTTTCTTCACATTTGCTTTTGGCAGTATCTTAGAACCGAAAAAAGCGCCCAAAAGCACACCTACAACAATCGGCAGCGCAAGTCCCGGATCGATATAACCCCGTTGCAAATAAACGACCGCACTTGCTGCTGCTGTAACGCCCACCATAAAATTACTCGTCGTAGTCGATACCTTAAAAGGTATTTTCATCATCGTATCCATTGCCAGAACTTTCAACGCACCCGATCCGATACCGAGCAATCCCGACAAAACGCCCGCCAATGTCATCAGGGAATAACCGCCTGCAACATTATGCACTTTATATTTAACGATCCCTTGAGAAGTAGGATAGGAACCGTTGAGTTTTAATTTCTCTCCTAATTTATCAGCAGGAGCATTATAATCGGTTTCGTCCTTTTTTCCGCTGATATTGCGGATTGCGGAAAAGATCAATACGCATCCGAAAATTATAGCTATATACATTTTATCGAGATACATAGCTATTAATGCTCCCACAACCGCACCCGTAGTAGTGGCTATTTCCAAGAACATTCCGATACGGACGTTGGTTATACCTTCTTTTATATAAGCAGCGGCAGCACCTGACGAACTTGCTATTGAAGTGACGAGAGCCGCACCGATGGCATAACGCATGTCCACTCCGAAACAAAGCGTAAGCAACGGAATAACCACAACTCCACCGCCCAGCCCTGTCAATGAGCCGATGAGCCCCGCAGCTACTGCACCTAAAAACAAAAGAACGGTAAAAACTTCCAGAGTCATATTTTAATCATTTTCATTCTACATACAAAACCAATCCTTTCAGATACTCTCCTTCGGGATGATAGATATTGACAGGATGATCGGGAGCCTGAGTCAACTGGTGCAATATCCTGACTTTCCTGCCCGACAATACTGCTGCACTGAAAACAGCCAGTCGGAACATTTCTTTTGTTATAACCTGTGAACAGGAAAAAGTAAATACCAAACCGCCTTTGCCAACTTTCTCAAAGGCAGCGGCGTTTAGCCTTTTATATCCTTGCAGCGCATTTTTGACAGCTCCCCTGTGCTTTGCAAAAGCGGGAGGATCAAGTATCATAAGATCATATTGTCCTTTGTCTATTTTATTCAGATATTTAAAAGCGTCCTCCGCAAAAGCGTTATGACGTGAATCTTCGGGAAAATTAAGCTGTACGTTTTCTTCTGTCAGCATAACTGCTTTTGAAGAACTGTCGACAGAATCGACCTGTTTCGCTCCGCCCCTTAGTGCATAAAACGAAAATCCGCCTGTATAACAAAACATGTTCAAAACAGTCCTATCCTTCGCATATTTTTCTAATAATGCCCTATTATCTCGCTGATCGACAAAAAACCCTGTTTTTTGTCCTTTCAGCCAATCGGCTTTGAATTTCAGCCCGTTTTCCAATGCTACTTGTTCAGTTTCACCTCCTAACAAATATCCGTTTTCGGTTTCAATATCAGCCTTGTATGGCAGAGTTGTTTCCGATTTATAATATATATTTTTGATTACATTCTTCATTACTTTTTGCAGAGCATCGGATATGCTTATCCTTGATTGGTGCATACCGATTGAATGTGATTGAATAACAGCAGTGTCTGCATATACGTCTATTATCAAACCGGGAAGATTGTCGCCTTCCCCATGTACTAAACGATAGGCATTGTTATCGTCCGAAACCAAACCAATTGAGCGACGCATATCAAAAGCTGCCGAAAGGCGTGATAGCCAGAATTCTTCATTAATCTCAACAGGTTCAAAAGAGAGCACCCGTACCGAAATAGTGCCTATCTGGTAATGCCCGACAGCTATAAACCGGTTGTCTGAAGTATATACTTCAACCACTTCGCCCTCAGATATATCATCATCCATTTTTGCAATAGCACCGGAAAAAACCCATGGATGAAATCTTTTCAGCGAATCGTCTTTTTTCGGCTTCAGTATTATTTTTTTATAACTCATTATCTATTGTGCGTCAATTATATGAATCTACCAGTTTGTTATATATTCTCAAACAAGCCCAAGCATCCAAAGCTGCGTACATTTGCTGCTTCGGTGTCAGAGAATCGGCCTCCCAATTAGTCAGTCTTTGTTTTTTCGATATCTTTTCACCGAATAAAATGGCATATATCCGTTGCAAACCGTTGTCCTCAATACCATATTGTTTTACAAAAGTTTGTAATTCGATAAATCCTTGCGGCACAAAATCTTCTCTTTTCCTGATAGCAGAAAAATCGTCTTTCAACGACAAACCTATTTTCTTGATTTTTTCGTCAGACAAAAGATGCATCAAACAATCGGGAAAATCCATTTTGTTCAGACGGAACAGATAGCAGGTATCAGCCGTAGCCAGCTGGATTAAAGATATTTTATAAAACTGTCCTTTCTTGAAAGCAGGACGGGTTTCGGTGTCAAACCCTATAACATTTTGCTTCGAAAGTTCGGAAACCGCTTGTTCAGAATCAGCCTCAGTCTGAACCACTATTATATTGCCTTCAAATTTCGCAATCGGAAGCGCCGAAATTTGTTCTTTAGAAATACTGTTTACCACTGTTCATCTATATTATTAATATCCTCATCCATATAATCAGTCTCCGGCTGATATTTAAGCGAATGAAGCGCGCGTAGGACGTTTACCAATTTTTGTCCCCAAAAAAGTTTAAAATTCTCTGTACACACAAAAAGTGCATCGTTCATATTTTCCTCTATGCCTTGTTCGTATACGAACAAAAAGTTTTTAACATCCTGATAAATATCGGTCAGATCTTCGGAAATGCTCGCTGATATAGGCGTTTCGCTATATTTCATATCTTGCAGGAAAACCTCAAGATACGTATCATCTTTACCGTAAACACCGTATATTCCCGAAAGGATATAGTTATAATGATCTTCCGTCACAATTTGTTCAGTCTCAGAATCCTGCAACATTATTGTTTCGGGAAGTAAATTGGCTTTCAGGTACAGCAATGGAAGAATTTTAACCAGCCTGTCAGTTAACTGCTCGGAGTTTGAATCGTCTATATTCTCCAAAAAGTTGCAATATTGAACTGCAACCGCCACAAATTCGACCGCATCTTTCGAATAAACAATACTGTTTATATTATCCGCCATTCTTATTTTAGTAAATTATTAAAACTTTTCTCCGTACGCCAAATCTCCCGCATCGCCAAGCCCGGGAACGATGTAAGCCTGTTCGTTCAGTTCGGGATCAATAGCGGCAGCCCAAAGAGTAGCCTCGCTGATATGCTCTTTGCAATAGTCTACTGCATACTGGCTTGCGATAATGGTAGCAATGTGTACCTTAGCAGGTTGCCCTTTAGTTAATAATGCCCTGTAAGACAACTCCATGCTTTCGCCCGTGGCAAGCATAGGGTCGGTTATTATAAGAGTCTTATTATTCAGCAAAGGTGAAGCGATGTATTCAATATGAACATGAAAACTCTGGTGATTCTCCTTATATTTACGATATGCCGAAACGAAAGCGTTTTCAGCTTTGTCAAAATAATTCAGGAATCCGTGATGAAACCCAAGCCCTGCACGCAGGATAGTACCCAATACGACGGGATCTTCCACACAGTTAGCCGTCGACTGTCCCAACGGAGTCTGAGTTTCTACCTGTTTGTAGCTTAAAGTTTTACTAATCTCATAAGCCATAACCTCACCTATACGTTCAAGATTTCTTCGGAATCTCAAACGATCTGTCTGTATGTTTACATCGCGTATTTCTGAAACAAAGTTGTTCAGTAACGAATTTTGCTCGGAAAGATTTATTATTTCCATAGGCTTTGTTATTATTTATAATACAAAGATATATTGAATTTTTATTAGCTCAATTCTTTACAGACAGTAAATGCCTGTTTTATTCTGTCTGCCATTCCGATCCCGTCTCTGATATTACCGGCAATAGTCAGGTTCGGGTATTCTTTTTCAAGTCTTTTTATAGTTTCAAATCTCTTGCCGCTGCTTTTTTCATATTGAGGTATCGCATGTTCGTGCCGGAATATTTTCATAAAGGCAACATCACGGCTTTCTATTCCGAACAAATTTTTCAGTTCCTCCAAGACAAGATTATGTATCTCTTCATCAGACAAAGCGAAAAGCTCAGGATGCCTGATTCCTCCTAAATATATAGCAAGGGTAGAACATTCCTGAGGAGAACGGTTGTTAAAACAGAAGGAAGGAAAAAGAACTCCTAACAATTTCTTATTTTCTTTTTTCGGAATCAATCCCCCAAAAGATTTATATGTCTGGTTTAATACGCCATCATTTAATCCTACTGCTACCTGAATGACTTTTGCATAGTTCAGATCAGTCAGGACATCCATATCAGACGAAGGAAGAAAAGGAAGAATCCGCGGCAATTCGTACGCACCGACAGTTGTGATAACATGTTGTGTTTCTATAACATGTTTCTTATCGCCCGTCATAAATTCGAGTTGAAAACCATTGTCAAGCTTTATTGCCTGAACGTTCTCGGCATTACACAGGATATTATCATTTCCTATATGCTCTTTCAAAGAGTTGATCAGAGAGCCTAAGCCATTATAAACGGAAAAAACTTTTTTAGAAGCTTTTCTATCCCTTTCGGTTTTCTTCTCTCTGCTTTTCTTAAGGCTTCCGCCTATAAAGCTTCCATACTGTTGCTCCAGATTGTATAACTTCGGTAAAGCATATTTCGTAACCAATCGTTCCGGATCTCCGGCATAAATACCCGAAATGAACGGATTGACGGCATAATCCACGAAAGACTTTCCGATTCTTCTCGATGCTAAGGACGCAACCGATTCGTCAGGATCATCACCTTTTTTCCTCAATGGTTCAAAAAAAATTCTGACTTTGTCTTTTGGCGTAAAAAGAGGTGTTTTTATGAAAGAAAAAGCACCCGACGGCAAAGCGCGCCATTTATTATTTTTGAGTATTAATCTTTTTTCGGCATTCGGATTGGCTGTTTCTATATTCAAATTCAGCATTTCAAACAATTCGGCAACCTCAGGATTGGAAACAACTCCCGTATTAGGCCCTTCTTCATAGACAAAACCGTTATCTATGTGGGTTTGAATAGCTCCGCCCACCCTATCGGTTTTTTCAAGAAGAAGTACGTCTTTTCCGTTTTTTTTCAGCAAAAAGGAAAGTGTCATTCCCGTCAATCCTGCACCTATAACAACAAATTCTTTCATTTTGCTAAATTATGAAATCTGAATCACACATTGCATCATATTCGGCTGTTTTAACAGTAAATAAAAAAATTACATTTTTATTCGAATATTTTTTTTATTTTTGGTTCTGTAATGTTCACAAAAACAAGCTGTTAAAATACTGTTTTACAAAATATTACCCAGAGAAAAATGAAAAGCATATTTATATTTTTCCTTCTTTTACTATTTCTTACAGGATGTAAGGAGAAAAAACAAGTACCTGAATACGATTTTGAACAGATAAAGTCTGCCAAAGAGCTTACAATGATTACTCTCAGCAGCTCCTATTCGTACTTTATATACAAAGACGAGCCGATGGGATACGACTACGATCTCTGTAAAGATTTCTGCGATCAATACGGTTTGGAACTCAAAGTAAAAGTCGCCGAAAACTCGACACGTTTATTACAGATGCTATTAAACGGAGAAGGCGATTTGATAGCATATCCCGTTCCTGTACAAAACGGGCTTAAAGATTCGATTATATATTGCGGACCGGAAGAAATATCGCATCAAGTTTTAGTTCAGAGAGCAAACAGAGGCGATACGATATTGAACGATGTAACGGAACTGATCGGAAAAGAAGTTTATGTAAAGCACGATACAAAATATCATCAGCGTCTTGTAAACCTGAATGCGGAATTAGGGGACGGGATCATTATTAAAGATATAGAAAAAGACACCGTAACGGTGGAAGACCTCATAGAAATGGTGTCATTGGGTGAAATAAAATACACCGTCAGCGACAATTATATCGCACAATTGAACAAAACGTATTACAGGAATATAAACATTGCCCTGCAACTGAGCTTCGAACAACGCTCGTCATGGGCGGTAAGAAAAAATACGCCCAAACTCGCGCAAGTGCTGAACGAATGGGTAAAAACAAGTGATAATACCCCGAAATACAGAAGTATTATGAAAAAATACTTCGAACTCAGCAAATTGCCTTTCGAAGGAGAATATAACATTCCCAAGAATCTGCCCAAAGGACATATCTCGATATACGACGAGTTATTTAAAAAGCACACGAAAGACACTAATTTCGACTGGCAACTGCTTGCCTCCATTGCATTTCAGGAATCACGTTTTCACCCCAACCTGACATCTTGGGCAGGAGCTACGGGACTGATGGGATTGATGCCCCGCACGGCAGTTTCGTTAGGCATATCGGCGGAAGACCGCACTAACCCCGACCTGAGCATTATGGCAAGCGTAAAACTATTGCAACGCCTCGAAAAAATGTTCCCGAACATAGAGGACAATAACGAAAAGCTTAAATTCATTTTAGCAGCTTATAATGGCGGTAACGGGCACATATTCGATGCGCAGGCGTTGGCAAAAAAATATGGGAAAGATCCGAATTCCTGGGATGATGTAGAGAGATTTGTCGAATTAAAGAGCAACCCCGAATACTACAACGACCCTGTAGTTAAAAACGGATATTTCAGAGGGAACGAAACTGTCAGGTACGTTAATCAGGTTATTGCGAACTGGCAAAAATTTAAAGGGAAATAGTTACCAATTACTACTCAATATTTTATCAAAAATAATTATATTTGCACGCAATAAATTTTAAAACACTCTCCCATTATGTCATTTATTGCAGATAAAGTAATTATGGACGGATTAACCTTTGACGACGTCCTGCTGATTCCCGCCTATTCGGAAGTTCTCCCCAGAGAAGTAGACTTAACCACACGTTTTTCGCGTAACATCAGGTTGAACATTCCTTTTGTTTCCGCAGCCATGGATACCGTTACGGAAGCGAAGCTTGCCATTGCCATCGCACGTGAAGGAGGCATAGGCGTGATCCATAAAAATATGAGCATCGAAGAACAGGCAATGCAGGTCAGGTACGTGAAACGTGCTGAAAACGGGATGATATCAAACCCTGTCAGCATCCTTCGCAACAAAACGGTAGGCGAAGCTCTGGCTCTTATGGCTGAATATAAAATAGGAGGAATACCCGTTGTCGATGAAGAAAATCATCTGGTAGGAATCGTAACTAACAGGGATTTGCGTTTTCAACGGGATATGACGAAGCTGATCGACAACGTAATGACAAAGGAAAACCTAATCACTACGCAACAGTCAACAGATTTAGAAGCCGCAACCGACATCCTTCAACAATACAAAATAGAAAAACTTCCTGTCGTTGACTCAAAAAAACAAACTTATCGGACTTATCACCTATAAAGACATAACAAAAGCGAAGGACAAACCCAATGCCTGCAAAGACGAAAAAGGACGTCTGCGGGTAGCTGCCGGCGTAGGCGTTACACATGATACGATCGAAAGAGTAACCGCTCTTGTCGAAGCAGATGCGGATGCTATCGTCATAGATACTGCTCACGGGCATTCAAAGGGCGTAGTGGAAGTTTTGAAAAAAAGTAAAACAGGCTTTTCCGAACATAGATGTTGTCGTAGGCAATATAGCAACGGGAGAAGCCGCCAAATATCTCGTAAAAGCAGGTGCAGACGGAGTTAAAGTAGGTATTGGTCCCGGATCCATATGCACTACCCGCGTTGTTGCAGGAGTCGGAGTCCCTCAGCTATCGGCAATCTATGACGTTGCCAAAGCCCTTAAAAACACGGACATACCTCTCATTGCAGACGGAGGGTTAAGATATTCGGGCGATATAGTGAAAGCACTGGCAGCAGGAGGAGACTCGGTTATGATGGGTTCGCTGTTGGCAGGAGTAGAAGAGTCTCCGGGCGAAACAATCATATTCAACGGGCGAAAATTCAAATCATACCGGGGAATGGGATCCTTGGAAGCCATGCAAAAAGGATCGAAAGACCGTTACTTTCAGGATGTCGAAGACGATATTAAGAAACTTGTTCCGGAAGGTATCGCTGCAAGAGTTCCTTACAAAGGCTCTCTCTATGAAGTTGTATATCAAATGCTGGGGGGATTGCGTGCAGGAATGGGATATTGCGGAACCCAAAATATCGAAGCTTTGCACTCCGCAAAATTTACCCGGATAACCAACGCTGGAATTGCCGAAAGCCATCCGCATGATGTCCAGATTACGAGAGAAGCTCCGAACTACAGCAGAGGAGAGTAATTCTATTTTCCCGTTTTATAAATAATTAATCTAAATATCGAAACTAACTAAAAAATACGGCATATGCCGTATTTTTTTATGTAATTTTGTATTAGAAAAATTCATATATGTCATGAATAAAATTGTTGATAAAGAACACTTTTCAGAGAATGTTGTCCGTTTGGAGCTGGAAGCCCCGTTGATTGCCCGAAGCAGGAAAGCAGGACATTTCGTTATTGTCAGAGCCTGCGAAAAAGGCGAACGTATCCCCTTAACCATAACAGCGGCAAATATTGAAAAAGGGACTATTGATATTGTCGTGCAAAACGTAGGTGTCTCTTCCAAGAAAATATGTGAACTGAATGTCGGCGATTATATGGCGGACGTTGTTGGTCCATTGGGAAGGGCAACCCACATTGAAAAATACGGAACTGTCGTTTGTGCAGGTGGAGGCGTAGGCGTAGCGCCCATGCTCCCGATCATCGAAGCGATGAAAAAGGCTGGCAACAAAACCGTTGCCGTTCTGGCTGCCCGGACAAAAGATCTGATTATACTGGAAAAACAGGTTGCCAAATTCGGAGACGAAGTCATTATTATGACAGATGACGGATCGTACGGAAATAAAGGTCTTGTCACAAACGGCGTTGAAATGGTTATCAACAGGGAGAAAGTTGATCTTTGCGTCACTATCGGACCTGCCGTAATGATGAAGTTTGTTTCCGTTCTCACAAAAAAATACAACATCCCCACCATGGCATCCTTAAATACGATTATGCTGGACGGAACGGGAATGTGCGGTGCTTGCCGCGTAACAGTCGACGGAAAAACAAAATTCGTCTGTGTAGACGGTCCCGAATTTGATGCACATCAGGTTGATTTTGACGAAATGATGATGAGGTTAAAAGCATATAATTAAACACCTTATATTGAACCGAAAAATGGCACAAAACAACAACATAGAACAATTGGCTCAACAAAGAAGAAGCGAGCCTTGGCGCGAAGATTTGCGAAAAAGCATGAAACCCAAAGAACGTTCGGGCAGGCCTCGCGTGAAAATGCCTGAACTGGATGCCGCATACAGAAGCCACAGCCTTAAGGAGGAAGTAAACATGGGGCTGTCGGAAGAACAGGCAGTTTATGAAGCAAAACGCTGTCTGGACTGTGCAAACCCTACCTGTATGGAAGGCTGTCCCGTTGAAATAAACATCCCCACATTCATTAAGCATATTGAAAAAAGAGAGTTTCTGGAAGCAGCAAAAGTGTTGAAGGAAACGAGTGCTCTCCCTTCTGTTTGCGGACGTGTCTGCCCTCAGGAAAAACAATGCGAACGCCAGTGTATCCACGTGAAAATGAAGCAGGAAGCAGTAGCAATAGGTTATCTTGAACGCTTTGCGGCAGACTATGAACGGTTGACTAACCAGATGTCCGTACCCGAAATAAAAAACCGCAACGGCATAAAAATAGCCGTGACAGGCTCAGGACCTTCGGGGTTGTCATTCGCAGGAGAAATGGCAAAGATGGGATATGACGTAACAGTATTTGAAGCATTACACGAAATCGGAGGCGTATTGAAATACGGAATCCCCGAGTTCCGACTGCCGAACGAAATAGTAGATTCTGAAATAGATGTTCTCCGAAAACTCGGCGTTAAGTTCGAAAAAGACTGTATCATCGGAAAAACACTGACGCACGAAGATTTGCAGAAAGCGGGTTTTAAAGGAATATTTGTAGGAAGCGGCGCAGGACTGCCCAATTTTATGGACATCCCGGGAGAAAACCTTATCGGCGTAATGTCGTCGAACGAATACCTGACAAGGGTAAACCTTATGGACGCAGCCAGTGATGACAGCGACACACCCGTACAGCACGGAAAAAAAGTTGCTATTATAGGTGCAGGAAACACGGCTATGGATGCCGTACGCACAGCCAAACGTCTGGGAGCGGAACGTGCCGTGGTGGTTTACCGCCGTTCGGAAGAAGAAATGCCAGCAAGAGCCGAAGAAGTAAAGCACGCCAAAGAAGAAGGAATTGAATTTTTCACCTTACACAACCCTCTCAAATACGAAGGGGATGAAACAGGACACGTTCAGAGAATGTTGCTGCAAAAAATGGAATTGGGTGAACCCGACGCTTCGGGAAGAAGGCGTCCCGTTCCGATCGACGGGGCAACCGAATGGATGGAAGTCGATGAAGTAATCGTAAGCGTGGGCGTATCGCCAAACCCGCTTATTCCTCATACTTTTTCAGGACTTAACGTTACTCCGAAAGGAACGATAGTTATCAATCAGGAAACAATGCAAACCGATTTGCCCGACGTTTTCGCAGGTGGTGACATTGTACGCGGCGGAGCTACCGTTATTCTGGCTATGGGAGACGGAAGAAAAGCGGCTGCGGCTATGCATGAAAAGCTTTCCAATTCTTAAAATAAAACGATCAGATATAAGAAAAGCATCGGATTGTTCTGATGCTTTTCTTTTTATTATTTTGTACTTACTCGTTCTCTTTCGTGACAGGTTTTCCGTTTACAGTTACATTTTCAAGTTTAAGGTTCACCACATTCTTCATTTGCGTAGCTTTCGGCGCTTGTTTGACATCAATGTTCCTTAAAGTAATATTATACAACTTGGATTCAGGCACGCCGTTTGCCATGAGCGCAACACTATCGACACGATTACACTTAACGTTTTCTATCGTTATATTCCGGAATTGTGTAGGATAGTTTCCTCCGCGATAACCGTGATAATCGGTACGGAAATTTACTATTCCCCACAGGCAGATATCGGCTTCGATATTCCTCATGTAAAGATTTTCAAAGAAACCTCCCCTGTCAAGATTCGATTTGAAATATATTCCGTTTCGGCAACTGTCAATCTTACAATCTTCTATAAAAATATTCCGCACGCCCCCCGACATTTCGCTGCCGATAGTAATTGCCCAACGCGCAAAATGGCAATTACGGACAATGACATTTTCGGTTGCACGCCCTATACGCCAACCTTCCTGATCGCGTCCCGATTTTATGGCAATACCGTCATCGCCCACATTGAACCGGACATTCTCAATCAATACGTTTGTGGAAGATTCGGGATCGCAACCGTCATTATTGTAATTATTACTGTCGATATATACATCGCGGACAATAACGTTGTCACAATAAACAGGATGTATGATCCAAAAAGGAGAATCGTAAATTTCGACTCCTTCCACCAACACGTTCTTACAACCGAAGAATTGTATCATGCAGGGACGCAGATACCAACCTTCTCCAAAAACTCTCTGATAGACAGGAACAGAATCGTTTCCCATCTGGCGAAGCCTGTTCATGGCAGGTTTTTCTTTCGGTTTCCAAGTGTCGAACACAGCAGCTCCGTTTCCGTCAATTTTTCCCTTTCCCGTAATAGCAACATTAATGCTCTGATAGCTGTAAATGAACGGTGAATAATTGAAACATTCCGTTCCTTCCCATTTGGTGAGAACCATCGGTAAATAATCGTTCGGATCGGTGGAAAATTCAAGTCGGGCTCCTTCTTCCAAATGTAAGTTGACATGACTTTTCAGTATAATGGAACCTTTAACCAGATAGTTTCCTGCAGGGATCAGAACCTTTCCTCCGCCATGCGTATTACAATCGTTTATTGCGGCAAGAATTGCAGGCAAACTGTTAAACAATGTGTCGGACTTTGCCCCATAGTTGGTAATATTAAAAGTGGAATCGCGAAATTGCGGTTCGGAAATATTTTTCATTATCTCGGGAATCATGTCCCATCCTGCCGTATTTTCGGTGATTTTGGTTGTTTTATAATTACATGACAGCAAAATAACAAAACATCCTGTCAGCAAGAAAAGTAATTTTTTCATAGGTATATATTTTAAAGTTCTATCCGTTTGCCAGACTACAAATATAAACCTAAAAGATTGTTCGGGCAATATAAAGTTGATTTACGCAATACGAATTATATAAGTTTTTTCTACCTTTGCTGTTTATCAATAACCATTCTAAACAAACGGAATTGTGGCGAAAAAAGCAGTAGAAACCCCGATGATGAAACAATATTATGAGATCAAGGAGAAACACCCTGACGCAATATTGCTTTTCAGAGTCGGCGACTTTTACGAAACTTTTTCGGACGATGCTATTGTGGCATCCGAAATTCTTGGCATCACTCTGACAAAAAGAGCCAACGGCTCGGCTCAGTTTGTCGAACTGGCTGGGTTTCCTCATCATGCCTTGGATACATATCTTCCTAAATTAGTAAGGGCAGGGAAACGCGTTGCGATCTGCGATCAGTTGGAAGATCCGAAACAGACTACCAAACTTGTCAAACGGGGAATAACGGAACTTGTTACCCCGGGCGTTTCGATTAACGATAATATTCTTAATTATAAGGAAAACAATTTCCTGTGCGCCATTCATTTTGCGAAGAACACATGCGGAATCGCTTTCATCGATATTTCGACAGGAGAATTTCTGACGGCAGAAGGGAATGTGGAATATATTGATAAACTGCTTACCAACTTTTCGCCAAAAGAAGTGTTGATCGAAAGAAGCAGAAAAAAACAATTCGAAGAAGCTTTCGGCACACGTTATCTTGTTTTTGAACTGGACGACTGGGTTTTCACTTACGACACTTCACGCGGCAGATTATTAAAACACTTCGACACAAAAAACCTGAAAGGCTTCGGTGTCGAAAACCTGACAAACGGAATCATTGCCGCAGGCACGATCCTGCATTATCTGGATATAACGCAGCATACACAGATAAGCCACATAACAGCTCTTTCGCGAATTGAGGAAGATCGTTATGTACGCCTCGACAAATTCACTGTCCGCAGCCTCGAACTTATCGGGACAATGAACGAAGGCGGAAAAAGCCTTCTGGATATACTGGACAAAACGATCTCGCCAATGGGTGCACGGATGCTCCGACGGTGGCTGGTTTTCCCGTTAAAAGAGGTAAAACCTGTTAATGACAGACTGGATGTCGTGGAATATTTTTTCAAAGACAAAGAGCTTAAAAATCTTCTCGAAGAACAGCTTTCTCTGATCGGGGATCTCGAACGTATAATATCCAAAGTGGCAGCCAACCGCGTCAATCCGCGCGAGGTAGTACAACTGAAAGTGGCATTGAATGCTATTGAACCTATCCATAAAGCTTTCCTGAATTCTAATGAAACCACTCTGAAAGAAATAGGGGAAAAGCTTAATTCATGCCCGATAATCCGATCACGAATTGAAAAAGAGATTTATCCCGATCCACCCGTTTTACTGAATAAAGGTAATGTCATTAACAAAGGCGTAAACGAAGAACTTGATAAATTGCGAAGTATCGCCTTTTCGGGCAAAGACTATCTCTTACAGATTCAGCAACGGGAAATTGAAGCGACAGGAATCTCTTCTTTAAAAATAAGTTTTAACAATGTCTTCGGGTACTACATCGAAGTCCGCAATACGCACAAGGATAAAGTCCCTTCCGATTGGATAAGGAAACAAACGCTTGTGAATGCCGAAAGGTATATAACACAAGAATTAAAAGAGTATGAAGAGCAGATATTAGGTGCTGAAGAAAAAATTTCAGCATTGGAAAGCAAAATATATAACGATCTTGTTTCAAGCCTTATAGAATACATACCGACCATTCAGTTGAATGCTAATCTGATAGCAAAAGTGGATTGTTTGCTTTCCTTTACGAAGATTGCTCAGGAAAACAAGTACATTAGACCCGACATAACGGATTCTGACGCTCTCGACATCAAACAAGGGAGGCATCCTGTAATAGAAAAACAACTTCCTCTGGGAGATAAGTATATCGCCAATGACGTTTATCTGGACAATGAATCGCAACAGATCATCATAATTACAGGACCTAACATGGCAGGTAAATCGGCGCTTCTGAGACAAACCGCACTGATAACGCTGATGGCTCAGATAGGAAGTTTTGTTCCTGCACAATCGGCGCAAATAGGTCTGGTAGACAAAATATTCACAAGAGTCGGAGCGTCCGATAATATATCGCTCGGAGAATCTACCTTCATGGTCGAAATGAACGAAGCGGCAGATATTTTAAACAACCTTTCATCACGTAGCCTCGTGTTGTTCGACGAATTAGGCAGGGGAACAAGCACTTACGACGGAATATCCATCGCTTGGGCAATTGTTGAATACATACACGAACATCCAAAATTCAAAGCAAAAACATTGTTCGCCACGCATTACCACGAACTGAATGAAATGGAAAAATCATTCAAGCGAATAAAAAACTACAACGTTTCGGTAAAGGAAATGGATAACAAAGTTATTTTCCTGCGTAAACTGGTAAAAGGGGGCAGTGAACACAGTTTCGGTATTCATGTGGCAAAAATGGCAGGAATGCCGCAAAGCATTGTAAAAAGAGCCAATGAGATTTTAAAACAACTGGAGTCTAACAACCGAAAAGAAGGAATATCACGCCCGATAAACGATATTGCCGAAAAACGAGAAGGTTTCCAACTCAGCTTTTTTCAGCTCGACGATCCTATCTTGAGTCAGGTTCGGGACGAAATACTTTCACTCGATGTAAACAACCTTACGCCCATGGATGCCCTGAACAAGCTGAATGAGATCAAGAAAATAGTATCAGGGAAATAAATATTTCCGAATAAGCATAGATGAAGTCCTTTTCTAATATAATTCATTTTACAAACAGCCCGTTCCAAATACATAAATACAAGAGGATATACTACCTTGCGTATAATTTATACATTTATAGTAAGATAAATTGCTTTTGTTTTCCTAAATTTGCTCTTTATTGAAGGAACAAAAATTTATGTCAGAAGATACATCATTGCTACATAACATAAACTATCCATCTGATCTTAAAAACCTTAATCCGGAACAACTGGAACAGGTATGCAAAGAACTCAGACAATTCATTATAGATCAGTTAAGCAACAACCCGGGACATTTCGGGTCGAGTCTCGGAACGGTTGAACTCACCGTTGCGTTACATTATGTTTACAACACTCCTTACGACCGTATCGTGTGGGACGTCGGACATCAGGCTTACAGCCATAAAATACTTACAGGCAGAAAAGAAAGTTTTTCCAGTAACAGGAAGTTCGGAGGTATTGCGGGATTCCCGAATCCGCAGGAAAGCGAATACGATACTTTTTCGGCAGGGCACGCTTCCAATTCCATATCCGCTGCTTTAGGCATGGCAGTGGCATCCATGCTTAAGCACGAAAACAGGCACGTAATTGCCGTAATCGGCGACGGTTCGATGACAGGAGGCTTGGCATTCGAGGGATTAAACAATGCCTGCGCACAACCCAACAACCTGCTTATCATACTGAACGACAACGATATGGCAATCGACAATAATGTAGGAGGCATGTCGGATTATCTGGTAAAACTTACGACTTCGAAAGCCTACAACAAAGTAAGGTATGATGTTTATCAAAAATTCAAAAAAAGAAATTTAATCTCCGAAAAAGGAAAAAACTTCATTCTTCGTTTCAATAACAGTTTAAAATCGCTGTTGACAAAGCAGCAAAATATTTTCGAAGGATTGAATATCCGATATTTCGGACCTATTGACGGACACGACATAAAGTCGCTTATCCGAATACTTGAAAATATAAAGGATCTTGAAGGACCTAAAATATTGCATATTCACACAGTAAAAGGAAAAGGTTACAAACCTGCCGAACTGTCAGCTGTTGAATGGCATGCGCCCGGAAAATTCAACAAGGAAACAGGGGAAAGAATAACAAACAATTCAAAAGACCAACCGCAACGCTATCAGGATGTATTCGGACATACGCTGGTGGAACTTGCGGAAAAGGATGAACGCATTGTAGGCGTAACTCCTGCTATGCCGACAGGATGTTCGATGACGTTTCTGATGAAAGAATTTCCCGATCGCGCGTTCGATGTGGGTATTGCGGAAGCACATTCCGTTACATTTTCCGCAGGACTTGCAAAAGAAGGATTGATTCCTTTCTGCAATGTATATTCGTCTTTCATGCAAAGGGCTTACGATCAGGTAATACACGACGTCGCTATCCAAAAAGAGCATGTCATCATGTGCCTTGACAGAGCAGGGCTTGTCGGGGAAGACGGACCTACTCACCACGGGGCATTCGACCTTGCATATATGCGATGTGTTCCGAACCTGACAATTGCTTCGCCTTACAACGAGCATTACCTCAGAAATCTGATGTACACAGCCGCATACGGATGGGACGGACCTTTTGTCATCCGCTATCCGAGAGGAGAAGGAATCCTGAAAGACTGGCGAAACGAAATGCAAATACTCGAAATCGGGAAAGGAAGGAAAATGAAAGACGGTGAAGATTTAGCCGCCCTGACTATTGGACCGATAGGAAGTACTGCTTCGGAAGCGATAAATATGCTGGAACAAGAAGGTTACAGTATAGCCCATTACGACATGATTTTCGTAAAACCTATCGACGAAAACATACTTAAGGAAATATCCCAAAAATTCCAAAAAGTAATTACTATCGAAAACGGGGTTGTATCGGGAGGTTTCGGTTCTGCGGTAATAGAATATTTTTCGGACAATAATATCAATGTCGACGTTATAAGGATTGGCTTACCCGATGAATTTATAACACACGGTTCAATCAAAGATCTCAACAAACTTTGCGGTTTAGACGTTTTGGGTATAAAGCAAAGAATAAAAGAAGTCGTAGCAGAAACAACATCCAAACGACAACTCATAAAATAATAAGATCATGAAAATTGTCATTGCAGGTGCGGGTGCAGTGGGGACACACCTTGCAAAACTTTTATCCGCGGAAAACCAAGATATAATCCTGATGGATCAGGATAAGGAGAAACTCAATTTCTCCAAAAACAATCTGGAAATGATGACAATGGTGGGATCGCCCACTTCTTTAAAAGACCTGAACGACATAGATGTCAAAAACACGGATCTCTTTATTGGAGTAACTCCAGATGAATCGGTGAACATCACAGCCTGTATGCTGGCTGCAAATATGGGAGCTAAAAAGACTTTTGCACGCATCGACAATTACGAATACCTCCTACCGAAGAACAAAGAATTTTTCGAAAAACTCGGAATAAACGCAATGGTTTATCCCGAAATGCTTGCAGCACGCGAAATCGTATCTGCGGTTAAACGCCCATGGGTAAGGCTATGGGTGGAACTATGCGGCGGAGCAATTATATTGGTAGGCGTAAAAGTGAGAGACAACTCAGAACTCGTAAATAAGCATCTGTATGAACTTGCCAGCACTCAGAAAAAATTTCACATAGTTGCGATAAAACGGAACAGTATTACGATCATTCCGAACGGTAATGACAAAGTTCTGCCCGAAGATATTGTGTTCTTTTCAACCACAAAAGAATACGTCAATGAACTTCCTGCTCTTACAGGAAAAGAAAACTTCGAGGTAAAAGACGTTATGATAATGGGCGGCAGCAGAATAGCTATCCGCACATGCCAATACCTGCCCGACAATACCAAAATAAAACTATTGGAGTGGGACAAGGAAAAGTGTATTAAACTATTGGATAAACTTCCTAAGAATGTAACCGTCTTTAATGATGACGGACGAAACACCGATTTTCTGTTGCAGGAAGGCATTACCGATATGGACGCATTCATCGCCGTAACGGGAAACTCTGAAGCGAACATACTTGCCTGTATGGCGGCAAAACGTTTCGGCGTCAGAAAAACGGTTGCCGAAGTAGAAAATATGGATTATATTTCCATGGCTGAAAATCTTGGAATAGGAACCATTATAAACAAAAAACTGATTACGGTAAGCAACATATACCGGTTTTTGTTAAGTGCGGACGTTTCCAACATTAAATCGCTGACTTTTGCAAATGCCGATGTGGCTGAAATCATAGCCCGTCCGAATTCGCCGATCACTAAAAAAGAAATCAAGAAACTAAATCTGCCTAAAAATGCAACTTTGGGCGGACTGATAAGAAACGGCGACCCGATGTTGATTGAAGGCGATACGCAGATCGAACCTTACGATCATGTTGTGGTTTTCTGTCTTGACGATGCCATACGCGATATCGAAAAATATTTTAAATAAGTTATTGCTTTTTCGGATAGCATCAAATAAAGAATGAATAAGTTTAACTTTCGGTTTGTTACCAAAACGCTCGGTTTTTTGCTGATCATCGAATCTCTTTTCATGATGACGGCAACTGTTATTTCATTCTACAAACACGAATTCAGCGGAGATGCTATGCTGGCAAGCAGTGCGATAACGCTCGTCGCAGGTATTATTTTTCGTTTAATCGGTTTCGAGGAATATGAAAAACCGATCGGGAAACGCGAAAGTTTTTTAACAGTAACTCTTTCTTGGGTTGTTATGTCGGCATTCGGCATGCTGCCTTTTTATTTCAGCGGAGTCATTCCGAACATCAGCGATGCGTATTTTGAAACAATGTCAGGATTTACGACAACAGGTTCTACCGTCATAATTGACATCGACAGCGTGCCTTACGGTATTCATTTCTGGAGAAGCATTACGCAATGGATCGGAGGGATCGGCATCATTGTTTTCGCACTTGTGCTCCTACCAGTTGTCGGCGGGAACGCATCGGTGCTGTATGATGCGGAAGTTACTGGAATATCGAAAGAGAGATTCCGTCCTCGCGCGTCACAGGTTGCCAAACGTCTGTGGGCAACTTATCTGTTGGTGACAGGCATATTGTTCATGTTGCTCTGGGTAGGTCCGATGAACGCTTTCGATGCAATATGCCACGCGATGTCAACTATGTCGACAGGAGGATATTCGACAAAACAGGAAAGCATAGCCTTCTGGCATTCGCGGTATATTGAATATATCATTGCCGTATTTATGTTCATCGGCGGTACTAATTTCTCTTTGATTTATTTCCTTTTCAAAGGCAAACCTCAAAAATTATTCAAAGACGAGGAATTCAGATGGTACTTCACTATTTGTATGTCTTTTGTCATAATTGTAGCCGTATGTCTTTTTGTTTCGGGACAGATCACAGATCCCGAGCAATCGTTCCGCACCTCTCTCTTTCAGGTGGTGTCGGTAATAACCACCACAGGATTTGCAACAGCCGATTACGTCCAGTGGGGCGCGTTCTATACGTTCGTAATATGTTTGTTGATGCTGTTTTGTGCCTGTGCAGGATCAACTTCGGGAGGCATAAAGATCGTGAGGGTAGTCGTGCTATGCAAAAATGCCATAAACGAGTTTAAAAGGCAGGTGCACCCGAACGCAGTACTGCCTGTCCGCCTGAACGGAAGCGTCGTTCCGATGGAAACGGTAACAAAAATACTGGCTTTTATGTTCCTGTATCTGGGAATACTGGTTGTCAGTTTCCTCATATTGTCCTTTTCGGGAATGACTTTCGAAGAGTCGATAGGCTCCGCTGTTACTTGTATGGGAAACGTCGGACCCGGATTGGGTGCTAACGGACCTAACGGACACTTTGCCGATATTCCTGTTTTCTCGAAATGGTATCTTTCGTTTCTTATGCTGACAGGGAGGTTGGAACTATTTACCGTGCTGTCGTTATTCATTCCTGCATTCTGGAAAAAATAATCCTGATTTTAGTTTTATGAAAAAATATGCTTTCATACTGTTATTACTTAACCTATCTCTCCTCTCATCGGCTCAGGAGAAAAAAGTCAGATTGCTTTTTGCAGGCGACGCCATGCAACACAGGGCTCAGCTGGAAGCTGCCAAAACCAAAGACGGATATGACTATTCGTCATATTTTCAACATGTAAAAAAACAAATAGAAAAAGCCGATATTGCAATCGTAAACCTCGAAGTCACTCTGGGGGGAAAGCCATATTCGGGTTATCCCGCTTTCAGTGCTCCCGACGAATTTGCGCAAGAACTCAAAAATGCGGGATTCGATATTTTTCTGACCGCAAACAATCATTGCCTCGATAAAGGTAAAAAAGGACTGGAAAGGACTATACTAATGCTCGACTCTCTGCGGATCAGGCATCTGGGAACATACAAAAATCAGGCACAAAGGAATTTTCGATACCCGATGATGTTAAAAAAGAACGGAATACGTATTGCCCTGCTCAATTACACTTACGGCACTAATGATATTAAAGTACAATCTCCTAACATTGTAAACTATATCGACAAGAAACAAATCTTACAGGATATTGATATGGCGAAATGTATGTATGCCGATGTAATAATAGCAAACATACATTGGGGGGAAGAATACAGACTAAACCAGAATAAAGGGCAAAAAGAACTGGCTGAATTTCTTATTAAAAACGGAGTAAACATCATTATCGGCGGACACCCTCATGTGGTGCAGCCTATCGACATCCGAAAAGAAAACGGAAGGATCAAACAAGTGATCGCTTACTCGATGGGAAATTTCGTATCCAACATGACAGCTCCGAATACCGACGGAGGAATGATGGTGGAATTCGAAATAAGCAAAAACGAAAAGGATTCGGTCGAGATAAACAATTGCGGCTATTCTCTGGTGTGGGTACACAAACCTGTCGAAAGCGGCAGAAAAATATTTCAACTCGTCCCCGTAAAGAACTACGAAGAGGAAACGAAAGGAACGGAATTTTTAGGAACCGAAGCTTACGGTAGAATGATGAAATTTGCACGAAAAGCAAAAGAAACGGTTGAAAAGATGTGGCAATAAAAGAACACTTATCTGAATGTCAACGAGAATAAATTCCGTTCATCAAAAACTTCATTCGCTACGTCCAAAATATCTTGTTCCGTTATTGCGTCGATCTTCTTAAATGTTTCTTCCGCACTGTTGAAATGATTGTAGTGGAAAAGACTTTTCCCTAAAGCAAGAGCAAGATTTTCATGATTGTCGGCAGAAACTCCGATTTGTCCGATAAACTGTTTTTTAGCAGCAGACAACTGAGATGAGGTAAGCTTTGTTTCCCTCAGCTTCTTCAATTCAGAATATATCAGCCTGATACACTTCTCGGTATTTTGCTTATCCGATCCGAAGTAAACAGAGAACAATCCCGTATCGGAATAACCCGTTATGTTCGATTCCACATTGTAGACAAGCCCTCTTTTCTCGCGAAGGGAGATATTCAGCCTGCTGTTCATTCCGGGTCCGCCGAGTATGTTGTTGATAAGGGATAATGTTTTACGCTTTTTATCATAAAGATTATATGAACGTGCTCCTAACAGGACATGGGACTGAAACGTGTTTTTATCAGAATGAATATGAACGGGCAAAACATCGGAAGGAACAATACGCTGTCTGTCAGAAAAAGGAATTTCAACGTCTTCCAGATGTTTATTTACAATTCGGACAAGTTTTTTGAAATCTGTTCTTCCTAAAGAGAAAAACACGATATTATCGGCTGTATAGTTTCTTTTGACAAAAGACTTTGCCTTTTCTGATTCAAAGTTGTTTAAAGTATCGGCATCGCCCAAGATGTTGTGTCCCAGCTGGGAATTTTTGAATACAATGTTCTCGAATTCATCGTAAATCAACTCCGAAGGACTGTCTTCGTAAGAAGATATTTCATCCAGAATGACGTCTACTTCTTTTTCAATTTCTTTTTGCGGAAATTGTGAGTTAAATACCAAATCGCCCAACAATTCAACGGCACGTTCTACCTGTTCTTCCAGAAAAATAGAATAAACAACCGTTTCCTCCTTATTGGTATAAGCGTTCAGTTCGCCTCCGACAGCTTCCATACGGTTGATAATATGGTAGGCTTTTCGCTTAGCCGTTCCCTTAAAAAGCATATGCTCGACAAAATGAGCCATCCCGAATTCTGCGGGTAACTCGTCCCTTGTTCCCGCATTTATGAAAAATCCGCAATATGAAATGTTTTCGGGAATCTGTTTGTGTATTATCCGAATTCCGTTCTTGAGTGTCAATGAATAATATTCCGGCATATTTTTTTATGAAACCCTGACAGGTTCCCTTTTATTAATTATTCTTTTCTCATATAGTAAGCCCTTTCATCGGGAGAGAACTTCTCTATGGAATACCGTAGCATCGTACGGGGCATTTCTTTGTGATGTCTGTCCAAGAAACCACATAGAACATCCTTGTCTCTTTTCCCGACTTCGCGCAGCATCCAGCCGATTGCTTTATGCATTAAATCGTGTTTGTGATGTATCAGTTTTTCGGAAAGTAGGAGAATATCCGTAAAATCGTTTTCCCGAATAAAAGCATACGTTGAGACAACGGCTATTCGCTGATCCCAAAGCAAGTTGCTGTCTGCCAGCTTATAGAGTATACCGCGAGGTTTATCCAATAAATAGTTACCGATAATATCTTTGCAACTAAGATCGACTAAATCCCAGTTATTAATGTATTCAGTATTGGAAAGGTAAAAATCGAAAATCTCTTTTTTAGCCGTATCATCCGCTTTTTTAAATTGTTCGATCAGGATCAGAAGGGCACACAGGCGACATTCGTGATACTCGTTCTTGAACAGTTTTGTAAGTTCCGAATAAGGCAGATTTTTATTTGCTTTGGCAACTTTACGCGTATCAGGAACGACAACTCCCAAAAATTTATCTCCTTCACCGTACTGTCCTTTTCCCGTCTTAAAAAAATAAGGCAGAAACTCTCTTTTTTCAGGCGTGGATAATTCCACAAGTTGCTTTTGTATCTCTATTGCGTTCATAATCTGTTATAAGGCAACAAAGATACACTTAATTCAGACATATAAGTTGAAATTCAGCAATCATGTTGCTTTATAAATCATTTACTGTTATTTTTGCAAAAGATGAAAAGGAGCGTTTCCATATTGTTCATGACGATTGCTATGCTTACGATAATAATGCACAGCGTCATTCCTCATCACGAACATGCCGAAAAAGTCTGCTTTGAAAATATCCTTTGCAACAGCAGCGACGATAATAAAGATGCTGCTGGCGGTAAACATTCCTGCTGTCTGGAAAAGCAGGAAGTAGTCAGAGCTCAAAACGAACAGGAGAGTCAATCACTCTGCGATCACGGACCGTTTTGCACCGACCATCAATTTGTGATTCTTTTCGTTGGCGATTTCTTTGAGTCGGGAACAACACTTTCTTCCGAAACAAAGGAAAATCCAAAACCATATCTCAACCTCTACACTTCCGTCGGGGTATACAGCACCAATTCATTACGGGCACCGCCTCGGGTTTAAGTTTTCTATTTTACCTCAATAAGTTTTCCATGTTTTACGGAAAGTTTATTAATTTAACCTAATTAGACAACTTAAACATATTATTCAATGAAGAAAATATATCTATGTCTGTTAATACTTTCATTAACAACATATTTCACGTCTTGCGGAAATAAAGAAAACAGTAAAGAAATTAAATCAGGAGATACTGCCGATAAAGATCACACAGAAAACAATTCCGGCGATATCATTCTTTTCACCGAAGAACAAGCGCAAAACGTTCTTAATTTCAAGATAGACACCCTTCGCAAAGCCACTTTCTACCAGATACTCAAAACAAGCGGGCAAATAATGTCTGCTCCCGGCGACGAAGTTCAGATATCAGCCACAATGAGCGGCATAGTCACGGTTTCTAATCCTAATCTTGTAGAAGGCTTTTCTGTAAATGCAGGACAGATTTTGTTCAACATCTCAGGAAAAAATCTGACGGAGAACAATGCTTCGACACGTTTAATCGAAGCGAAAGCCATACTCGAAAATGCGAAAGCGGAATATGAAAGAGCCGAAAAACTCATTGTCGATAAAATCATATCCCAAAAAGAATATTTACAAGCTAAACTTGCCTACGAACAGGCGAATCTGAATTACAGAACTTTTGCCGAAGGAATGTCTGGCGGAGGAAAATCAATCGACACTCCGATGAAAGGTTTTATAAAAAAACCTCCTGATTCAGTCGGGGCAATATGTGGATATGGGACAAACATTAGCCATCGTTACGCAAAACAAACGGCTGATTTTAAGGGCTGATGTTTCGCAACGATACCTGCCTATGATAAAAAAGCATAGAAACAGCCAACTTCACGACTCCGTACGACAATAAAACATACGATCTGAAAGACTTGAACGGCAAGTTAATATCTGTGGGAAGAAACTCAGGGGAAAATTCCTACTACACTCCCGTAAATTTCGATTTCGACAATAAAGGAAGAATCATTGAAGGTTCCTTTGTAGAGGTATATTTAAAGTCTTTTCCTGTAAATGATGCGATTGTCTTACCTGTTTCCGCGCTTATTGAAGAACAAGGGCATTTCTTCGTTTTCGTTGCATTGGAACATGAAGGAGAATACGTGAAGAAAGAAGTCCGGATCGGAGCCTCCGACGGTATAAACAGACAAATTCTGCAAGGGCTAAATGAGGGCGATCGCGTAGTAACGCAAGGAGCGTATGCCGTTAAACTTGCCTCTATGTCAAACGCGATGCCCGAACATTCACATCAGCATTAAGAAAGGAGGAAGATCATGTTAAATAAAATCATACAATTTTCGCTGCATAACCGTATGCTGGTGATCCTTTCCAGCATTTTGCTGATACTTGCGGGAGTTTACGTTACCATAAACATGGAAGTGGATGTATTTCCCGACCTGAATGCTCCTACCGTTGTCGTAATGACCGAAGCAAACGGTATGGCTCCTGAAGAAGTGGAACGTCTGGTTACCTTCCCGATAGAAACATCCGTCAATGGAGCAACGAACGTACGTCGCGTAAGAAGTTCATCGACAACGGGATTCTCAGTTGTATGGGTGGAATTTGACTGGGGAACGGATATTTATAAAGCCCGACAAATCGTAAGCGAAAAAATTGCCGGATTGAGCGAACAGCTTCCGTCTAATGTAGGAACTCCGACATTGGGCCCGCAATCGAGTATTTTGGGAGAAGTCATGTTCATCGGACTGACAGCCGACAGTACCTCGCTGCAAGAACTCCGCACGCTTGCCGACTGGACTATTCGCCCGCGATTGCTGGCAACAGGCGGAGTCGCGCAAGTATCCGTAATCGGCGGGGAAATAAAAGAGTACCAGATTCTACTCGATCCTGCTCGTATGCGCGCCTACGGAATTTCGATAGAAGAAGTGGAAAACGTAGTGCAGGACATGAATCAAAATGCTTCAGGGGGAATATTGTACGAATACGGAAACGAATATATTATCAGAGGAATGGTTTCAACCGATAAGGTTGACGAAATCGGTAAAACAGTCATAGTTAACAGGGATTCATATCCTATACTCCTCTCAGACATTGCCGATGTCAAAATAGGGAATAAATCGCCGAAACTCGGATTGGCCAGCGAAAGAGGTAAGCAAGGAGTTATACTTACCGTAACCAAGCAGCCGAATACAAATACGTTGGAACTTACCGAACATCTGGAAAAAACCACTGCCGATATTCAGAAATATCTTCCGTCCGATGTCCGTATGAGTACGGATATTTTCAGGCAATCCAGATTTATCGAAAACTCTATATCGAACATACAACGGGCACTGATAGAAGGATCTGTATTCGTTGTTGTCATATTATTCTTCTTTCTGATGAGTTGGAGGACAACCGTAATCTCACTTGTAGCAATGCCGCTTTCGCTGATAGTATCAATACTTGCGCTACAGGCTATGGGTATGACTCTAAACACAATGAGTCTCGGAGGTATGGCTATAGCCATAGGATCGCTGGTGGACGATGCGATTATCGATGTCGAAAACGTTTTCAAGCGATTGCGGGAAAACCATAAAAAGCCGAAAGAAGAAAGAGATTCCGTTTTATCGGTCGTTTTTCACGGTTCTGCCGAAATAAGATCGTCCATTGTAAAGGCCACGCTTATCACAATCGTCACTTTCATTCCTTTATTTTTCCTTAGCGGAATGGAAGGCAGGATGCTTCGCCCGTTAGGCATATCGTTTATCGTATCACTTTCTGCGTCATTGTTGGTGGCTCTTACGCTTACACCCGTAATGTGCAGTTATTTGCTGGGAAACGAAAAGATGCTTTCGAAGCACGAAAAAGAACCTTGGCTGGCAAGAAACCTGAAAATAATTTACGAAAAATTATTGGAGAAAGCCCTGCATCATAAAAAGACGATATTGTCGGTTGCAGGCGGCTTATTATTGATTGCAATAATATCCATGGCATTTATCGGTAGGAGCTTCCTGCCGACTTTCAACGAGGGTTCGTTCACAATCACCTGCAGCACCGCACCGGGTATTTCGCTTGAAGAATCCGACAGGTTAGCCCATAAAGTGGAATTGGCTTTGCTTGAAATACCCGAGGTAATAACCACGGGACGAAAAACAGGCAGGGCAGAACTCGACGAACATTCGCAAGGAGTCAATTCATCAGAAATAGAAGTGCCTTTCGAACTGAAAGATCGTTCACTCGATGAACTATTGGCAGACATACGTGAACGGTTGAGTAAAATAAGCGGAATGAATTACGAAATAGGGCAACCCATTTCTCACCGTATAGACCATATGCTATCGGGGACAAAGGCAAATATTGCGATAAAACTGTTCGGAGAGGATTTGAACAAACTCTACCAAATAGCTAATCAGATAAAATCGGAAATTTCTGATGTAGAAGGCGTTGCCGATCTCAATGTGGAGCAATTGATCGAATCGCCGCAATTACAGATAAAACCTAAACGTGAAATGCTGGCTAAATACGGAATTCCGATAAATGAGTTTACGAATTTCGTAACTACAGCTTTTTCGGGCAAAGTAGTATCGCAGGTCAACGAAAACGGTAAGATGTTCGATCTTACGCTTAAAGCGAACGATGACACCCGGCTTAACATGGAATCTATCAGTAATCTGATGATGGACGTGCATATGGAAGACGGCAAAAATAAACTGCAGAAAGTTCCGTTGTCATACGTTGCCGATATCGTTTCGACATCAGGTCCCAATACAATTAACAGGGAAGACGTGCAAAGAAAGATCGTTATTTCCGCCAATGTTGCAGGACGCGACCTGCAAGGCGTAGTGGAAGATATTGAAAAACAAATAGGTGACAACATCGTATTGCCCGAAGGTTATCATTTAGTGTACGGAGGACAGTTTGAAAGCGCTTCGTCTGCTTCCCGAACCCTTCTGATAACTTCAATATTCGCTTTGATCGTTATCTTCGGTTTGCTCTACCAAGAGTTTAAAAGCACAAGGCTTTCAGCATTGGTTCTGGTAAATCTACCGCTTGCCCTGATTGGCGGAGTAGCTGTTATCTGGATGACTTCGGGCGTGATGAGTATCCCTTCGATAATCGGGTTTATCTCTTTGTTCGGAATCGCAACAAGAAACGGGATTCTTCTGGTTGCACATTACGAAAAACTCTTACAGGAAGGACACGATCTTCACTATACTCTGATACACGGATCTATCGACAGATTGAATCCCATTCTGATGACTGCACTTTGTTCGGCACTGGCACTTATCCCGTTGGCATTGAATGGCGATTTACCCGGGAACGAAATACAAAGCCCTATGGCACAGGTTATTCTGGGTGGGCTTATTACCTCTACCCTACTCAATGGATTCATTATTCCGATAGTTTATTCTATAATTAAAAACAGGAAATCATGAAAAAACTATGCATCATAATATTTCTATTTGTTTTGTTCAGCTCAGAAGTGTCTTCTCAAAGTTCGCTTCAGGAGATTCTTTCAAAAATAGAAACAAACAACAAAACCCTCAAAGCTGCAAAACAGTCGGCACAGGTACAGAAAATAGATGCTCATACAGGCATTTATCCTTCGGACATAAACGTGGATTATGAATATTTGTTTGGAAATAAGTCGTCAGACTATCAGAGAGAAAGTGAACTTACCGTATCGCAGGGATTTGATTTTCCCAGCGCCTATTTTCAAAAAAATAAAATTGCAGGTTTACAATCGGAACAGGCAGACATTCAATTTCGGATTGCACGGCAAACTATTCTACTGGAAGCCAAACAGCTTTGTATCGAAATAGTCTATTACAACAAAATGCAGTCTGTTTTGAAACACCGTCTTAAAAATGCGGAAGAGCTAAACAATTCTTATCAGAAGAAACTTCAGATAGGCGACGCGAACATTCTGGAAGCAAACAAATCGGGATTGGATTTGCTGAACGTACAGACTGAATACAGATTGAATGAAATAGAAATGGAAAACCGTTTGAAGAAATTATCCGAGTTAAACGGAGGAATTCCCATTGTATTTAATGATACCGTATATTCAGAAACAGATATTCCATTAGGTTTTGACGATATCATGCAGAAAGCTTTGTTCAACAATGCGGAATTATTGAATGCCGAACAGGAGAAAAAGATTGCTGAAAAATCGGTTACTCTTTCCAAGAGTATGGCACTTCCCAAAATAAGCGTGGGTTATAAGATGAGCATATCGAATCCCGAAAAATTTCACGGATTCGTAGCAGGAATGAGCATACCTCTGTGGGAAAATAAGAACTCGGTAAAAAAAGCTAAAGCGCAAAGCATATTGGCAGATCTGGAGATCGAAAAAATTAAACTTGGGCAAAGCAATGAATTAAGGCAACTGTATGATAAAATGATTATGTTGAAAAAATCAAGCAACGATTATGAACGCCTTATGAATAGGCAGAACAACAATACTTTATTGCTCAAAGCGTTAACATTGGGACAGATCTCATTGCTCGAATATCTGACTGAGGTTAACTTCCTCTATCAAAGCACGGAAAATTATCTGCAAACAGAAAGGGATTACCATACTACTGCCGCGTTACTGATGCGTTATAGCTTATAAATTATATTTCTAACAATAACGACCGATCCTTAAAACATCAAGGATCGGTTTTCATTTTGAAACAAAAAGAGATACTTAAATTTTGTTAAATAAAAAATAATATTATGCCAATATAGAATACCGTTATTATATTTGTTGAAACTTTACAAAAACCTTATTATGGAATTCAACAAAAACAAACCAATTTACATCCAGATCGTAGACATCATCGCACAAAGAATCGTATCGAAAGAATGGACAGAAGGAACAAAGATTCCAACAATAAAAGACTTGGCGAAAAGCCTTGATGTCAATCATAATACTTTGATGAGATCCCTCGAATTCCTACAGGCGAAAAACATTCTGGTATCGAAAAGAGGCGTAGGGCTTTTCCTGACGAAAGACTCTTACAACAATGCTTTGGAGTTGATGCGGAAATCTTTTTACGACAATCAGGTTCCGGAATTTTTCGAAACAATGTATACCTTGAAAATCACTCTCGGGGAATTAATCGACTTATACAAATCAAATAAAAAAGATAAATAATCTTTAATTTTCAGTTATTTGTACGTTCTTTCATCGTTTTCTCTGAATTATTGAATATATAAATCGGAGAGAATACTATTTTTGTATAATTAATAGACAAAAAGAATATGAATATTGCTCTTATCGGCTACGGAAAAATGGGGAAGGAAATCGAACGTATAGCCAAAGAACGCGGGCATAAGATCACAGCTATTATCGACGCCGATAACATCTCCGATTTTGAATCCGATAATTTCAAAAGAGCGGATGCAGCGATTGAATTTACAACACCTCATACGGCACTCAACAACTATAAGCAGTGTTTTGCAGCTAACATACCTATTGTATCAGGAACAACTGGATGGTTGGAACATCTTGATGAGATTAAAAAAATATGTGAAACAGAAAACCAGACTTTTTTCTATGCATCAAATTTCAGTTTAGGAGTAAACATATTTTTTGCGCTGAACAAATATCTGGCAAAAATAATGAACCGCTTTCCCGATTACAATGTGAAAATGGGAGAAGCACACCATATTCATAAACTGGATGCACCGAGCGGAACAGCTATAACTCTCGCGGAAAACATTATTGAGAATCTGGACAGAAAAAAGAACTGGGTTCTTGAAGAAGAAAATAAGCCAACCGATTTATCAATCCATTGCGTCAGGGAAGGAGAAGTTCCGGGTATTCATGAAATCGACTACGAATCGCAAGCCGATATTATCAGCATAAAGCACGATGCAAAAAACAGATCGGGTTTTGCGTTGGGAGCCGTTCTGGCTGCCGAATTTATAAAAGATAAAAAAGGTTTCTTCGGAATGGAAGATATGCTACAATTATAATTTAAGAATAATAAAATATGACTCTCAAAGAAAGAATCGCACAGGCTCCCAAGAAGAAATGGGTACGCATGATAATAATAGACATCATAATCATCGGTTTTGTAATATGGTCTGGATACTACCTTGTCCTTCTGCTTTTACCCGTATTTTTCGATTCGTACATAACAAAATACATTCCTTGGGGAGCATGGAAAAAATCGGATAACCCGACAATCCGCAAAACAATGGAATGGGTGGACGCAATCCTGTTCGCATTGGTTGCCGTATATTTTATCAATACGTTCTTCTTCCAGAATTACCAAATACCTACCTCATCGTTGGAGAAATCGCTTTTAGTAGGAGATTTCCTTTTCGTGAGCAAAATGAGCTACGGATCGCGTTCGCCGATGACGCCTCTTTCATTTCCTCTCACGCAGCACACGCTGCCGATATTAAACTGTAAATCTTATCTCGAAAAACCACAGGTTGATTACAAGCGTCTGCCGGGTGGCGGCAAAATAAAACGCGGCGACATTGTAGTGTTCAATTTCCCCTGCAGGTGACACTGTCGCTTTAAATCGTCAGGCAGAAGATTATTATTCTTTGTGTAAGAAGAATCCTAACGGAAGAACTGGTGTGTGGACAGATAAAGCCAATTATGGCGACATAGTCTATCGTCCTGTCGATCGCCGCGAAAACTACGTAAAACGTTGCGTAGGACTTCCGGGTGAAACCATTATGTTAAGAAATGACACGACATACATTGACGGAAAAAGCATTAAGGATCCTAAGAACATTCAATTCCTGTATGTTGTGCAAACGAACGGAACGGCAATATCTCCTTCGGTTTTCGACGAATTAGGAATCAGCAACGATGACAAGGCAATTGTATCCATTACCGAGAATTTTTCACAATTCTCGCTTACCGACAGTACAAGCGTTACAAATGCAGGATTGAAGTGGAATAACGGAAAATTAGGTTTACTGTACTGTTATGTATTCATGACTAACGACATGGTGCAGGAAATAAAAAAGAAACCGTTCGTGCTCAGCGTTGTAAAGCAAAACCTGTTTCTGAAAAATGCCGATATGTCGCTTGCGGGTTCTACATATCCGATAACTTACAAGTTAGACAACAAACCCGGCGATTTTCCTGCTTTGTGGATTCCGCAAAGGGGAGCAACCATAACTTTCGATAATAACGTAGACTACAAAGTTGCGGCTTACGAAAGATGTATCCGAAACTACGAACACAATGATTTCGAATATCGCGACGGAAAAGTGTACATCAATGGTAAGCAGGCAGACTCTTATACATTTAAGTTCGACTATTTCTTTATGATGGGCGACAACCGGGATAATTCAGCCGATTCGAGAGTCTGGGGCTTTGTTCCCGAAGATCACGTTGTCGGAAAACCTGTTTTCATCTGGTTGTCTTTGGATAAAGACAAAGGATGGTTCAGCGGAAAAATCAGATGGAACCGTCTCTTTACAAGCGCAAGTAAATAATAACTCAAAAATATTTTTCCAATAATGGGCAAAGTTTAGTTTCTTTGCTCATTATTGTTTTTTAAGGATGACAAAATCTACCAAGTTCAGCACATGGAAAATCGTTATTCCCACTATCTTAGGAATGGGAGTCATTTTCTATATGTTGTGGCGTGATCTGTTCAGCAATCCTGAAAATCTGGAAGGACTCAAACAAATACAAATCAGCTGGCACACGGTTTTCTGGTTTTTCATCGCCTTATTGTTAATGGTGGGACGCGATTTGGGGTTTACAATCCGCTACCGCTATCTTACCGAAAAACTGTTGTCATGGAAACAGTGTATTAAGGTTACACTTCTCGCTGAATTCGGAACAGCTATCACCCCTTCGACAGTGGGAGGATCGAGTATGGCAGTCCTTTTTCTGGCAAAAGAAAACATATCGGTTGGCAAAAGTACGACAATCGTTTTCGTAACGCTTCTGCTCGATGAAATGTTTTTCGTGGTTACTTTCCCCTTGCTCTTACTTCTTGTTCCTTCCGATCAGCTATTCTCAAACATATCCGCACTCGAAACCAGTATTCTCACTCTTTTCATTATCGCCTATATAATAAAAATGATGATATGCATCTGTCTTATTGTAGGGCTATTTATAAAACCTCAGGCTATCAGATGGCTGCTTATCTTCATATTCCGATTTCCGCTATTGCGGAAATGGCAACGTGCTGCAGCAAAAGTAGGGGACGACATTATTATAAGCTCTAACGAAATAAAAGGGAAAGGTGCTTCTTATTGGTTACCCCTTATAGTAGCAACGATATTGTCATGGTGTTCACGATACTTTGTAATAAACGCCCTTTTTATGGCATTTTTTCAAGTACAGGATCATATTCTAATTTTTGCACGACAGTTTGTTATGTGGATTCTGATGGTAATAAGTATAACGCCGGGTGGAAGCGGATTGACAGAAATAATCTTTGAGAAATATCTGAGTATGCTGATCCCTATTGCGGGACTTACTCCGATAATCATATTCCTATGGCGTTTGCTCAGCTACTATAATTACCTTTTTATCGGGGCTTTTCTGGTTCCGCGATGGGCAAAAAATGCTTTTGGAAAAAATAAAAATTGATAACTAATATACGATTTACAATGAAAACACCGATTAAAGCACATTTTACGATTTTATTATTATTCATAGCAAGTATTTGCTATTCGCAACAGGTTGATACTGTTTCTGTGTACAGTAAAAAAATGGATCTGCATATTAAGAATGTAGTGATTTTACCGAAAGATTATGATTTCAACAAAGAATATCCTGTATTATATCTTTTACACGGATACGGAGGCAATCATACATCATGGATAAATCTAAAGCCGACATTGCCTCAAGAAGCAACAAAATATAATATAATAATTGTATGCCCCGATGGAAAAAACAGCTGGTATCTGGACAGCCCGATCAATCCAAAATCCCAGTATGAAACTTATGTTAGCAAAGAACTTGTCAATTATATAGATTCTGCATACTGCACAAGGAAAAATCCCAAAGGCAGAGCGATTACAGGTTTAAGTATGGGAGGGCACGGAGGTTTATGGCTTGGCATAAGCCATCAGGATATCTTCGGTGCATGCGGTTCAACAAGCGGAGGAGTTGACATACGTCCATTTCCAAACAACTGGGAAATGAAAAAAACTCTGGGAAAATATAATGAAAATACACAGACATGGGAAAAGCATACTGTTACAAACCTAATATCAAAGATTAACTCGGACTCTTTGTCGATCATATTGGATTGCGGAACGGAAGATGTCTTTTATAAAGTGAACGAAGAACTTCACAAGAAATTCTTAGATAATAATATAAAACACGATTATATTATTCGTCCGGGAGGACACAACAGAGAATACTGGAACAACTCCATAGATTATCAGCTGCTATATTTTTCAAAAATTTTCAACCAATATGAGTAAATTAAAACTTTCTTGGCAACCTTATAATTTAGAACTAAAACATACTTTCTCTATTTCAAATTACTCTCGCACGACAACGCCTGTTGTGCTCGTAAAGCTCAAGTATGACAATTACATCGGGTATGGGGAAGCCTCTTTACCGCAGTATCTGGGCGAAACACAGGAAAGCGTAATGGATTTCCTCGATAAAATCGACCTCACAGCGTTCACCGATCCTACTTTGATCGATGATATTCTGGATTATACGGAAAGTATTGCCACTGGAAATACTGCCGCAAAAGCAAGCTTTGATATAGCCTTACATGATCTTGTCGGGAAAATTAAAGGAAAATCGTGGCATTCAATCTGGAATCTTGACAAAAACAATACTCCTTATACGTCTTATACAATCGGGATAGATTCCGATGAAATGGTAAGAAAGAAAACAGAAGAAATACGCGATCTATTCAAAATAATCAAAGTGAAATTAGGCGGTGAAAACGACAAAAAAATGATAGAAGCTATCCGTTCCGTTTCAGATTCGCCTTTATTTGTGGATGCCAATCAAGGATGGAAAGACAGACAAGAAGCTTTAGATATGATATACTGGCTAAAGCAAAAGGGATGTGTTCTCATCGAGCAGCCTATGTCGAAAACAGATTTGGAAAGCAATGCTTGGCTTACACAAAACAGCCCGTTGCCTGTATTTGCAGATGAATCTTTCCAAAGATTTACGGACTTGGAGCGAATAAAAGGGGCATTTTCAGGAGTGAACATTAAATTAATGAAATGTACAGGCATGCGTGAGGCTAAAAAAATATTAGATTTCGCGCCTTCTTTCGGATTCAAAACAATGATAGGCTGTATGACGGAAACATCGTGTGCCATATCTGCCGCCGCACAACTGTCTCCCCTTGTCGATTATGCCGATTTAGACGGAAATATATTGATAAAAAACGACTGTTTTGAAGGAGTAAAAATTATTGATGGAAAAATTACACTGAACGATTTGCCGGGAATAGGCATTACTCCAAAATAAGGATAACATCTTAAATCTACATCAACAAAAAAGACTCTTTCCTGAAAGAGTCTTTTTCAATTATTATAATATATAAATATTTTGTTAACGTCTTCTGCCTCTCATACTTCTTGCGGGAGCAGTTTTTCCCGATGACGAACCACTACTACTCTTAGATACTTTAACTTTCTCTTTTTTATCCTCGTTCGTACGCTCATCAGGTTTGTATTCTTTCGCTTCTTTTTTCTTATCCTTTTTGTCTTCCTCGTTTTGTGCGAGAGAGATGGAGTCGTTTGTTACCCAAAGCTTATCGTTAAAGGTCTTCAATTGGGTTTCTATCAGTTTTTGCTCTTTCTTCATCAACGAATCAACAGGAAAAGCCTGTGCCAAAGTAAGATTCTTCATATTCGTTGTTTTGTATATCTCTCCGTCAAAAACACGCTTGCGGAAAAAGTCATCGACCGTACTGTTCGAAGCGTTATTCAAATTGGAAGTCATAATAGGCATACGCGAAGCATAAGGGCGAATCTGTTCGTAAGGCATCCAGAACAAAGGATAACGGGTGGTTTCCACGCCAAAGTCATCTTGTCTGAAAATCACAGGGCAGATAGCCAGAGTCTTGATATCCACAACAGAATTAGATTTATCGAAATACCAAGCTTCTTTCAGATAATACCCCATTACTTCATTGCTCGGAATATCGCTTTCGGCTATCGTATAAACGCCGTTCTCCTCCGTGTACATTATACTGAAACGATCAAGCAGATCCTTAAAGTTCAAAGCATATTCTTCCGTAAACACTTCACGCCCGTCAATCAGGTATTCATAAGCTTTTATTTCTCCTGTCGACAGCAGTTTAAACATCATTGTAAACAGGTTCATCCTGTCTCCGATCGGATACACAGGATAATACAATGAAGCGTTTTTATCTTCATTCAGATCAATGAAACGGTATATTTCCCGCATCCACGGAGCATTACCAATTTCCTGCGTCTGATCTGCGTTCATGTTTTCAGCGCGCACGGTAAGTTCGGGCAAAGATTGTTTCTTTTGTTGTGCCTGTTTTCTTGCCAAACGTTCACGAAGCGATCCCGTTTGTTCTTGAGCAGAAATATTTTGCACCAGCAGCAAACTACCCAAAACCATTGTTATTGATAAGAATAATGTTCTCATATTATATTAATTCTGTATTAGAATTGCTTTTTTTAATTTATTCTCACTTCCATTGCGGCAATATCACGCTCCACTCCGTCAGGTCCTTTTACCTTGACATCGGAAATAAAGAATGATTTTCCGCGCGTAAGCCTTCTTATTTGTTCATTCTGTTTTTCGGAGAAATTGCTTCCGCTCGATATTTCCCTGACAGCATTTCCCATTCCGTCAAAGAATACCGTGCTGAAACGAAGAACCGTAAACGGTATGTTTAAAACTCCGTCATCAATGGCAGCCTTCAAACCTGCTGCGTTTACGATAGTAGCCTTGGCAATACGTCCTCCTTTGAACATTTGAGGATTTCCGTTAGGATCTGAATATTCTATATAAGGAGTAGGATCGGGAAGAGCCCGCACTTTAAATTGTTTCTTGGCAACTTCGACAAATCTGCCGTTACCGAAATCCGCCGTTACCGATATAATCAAGTCCTGTCCCACTTTTGTAGGAACAGCAATCCAATAATTTCCTTTACTTTCCAATCGTCCGCTGCCACCCGAAACCTGTGCTCTGATTCTATGATTGGAAACACCCGGAACGGAAATATCCACCTCGTTGTTAATACCTGCATACAATACGTTCATCAAACGGGGAGCAACCGTTGCCATCGGCTCAACAACCGTATAATTGGATCGGAAAGGAATTTTAAGACTTTCCCGATCGGGACGATCCAGTTCCACATATCCGCTGAATACTTTATCGGCTCCTATTCCTCCCGCAGGGATGCGGAACAAACCTCTCGCAGAATCTTTCAGTATCGTTTCTCCGATAAATATCCTCGGACGTTTTGTTGTATCCACAGCCGAAAGAATAATTTCTCCTTCATAGCTTCCGCCTTGCATCACAACCATTGATCGCGGAACTACGAGAGCCTCAAGGTTGTTCACCCTGTAATCTCCCGCATCGATATTGCTGACAAGTTCCGTCAAAACTTCTCCTTCAACAGCCCGGATGTCGCTCTGAATCTTGGTAAGCAATGTCACAGCCGCACCTGCGGGCATTTGTTCAAACAAACCCTGTTCCCAGTTTTTATTATCATCGCTTAACTTTTTCGAAGGATTCGTATTAAGGCGTTCTTCTATGATCTGCTTTTTATCTCCGCTTACCAATGATGCCGCATAATGACGGAAAGAGTCAATGGATTCTCTCAATTTCCTGCCGTTTCGCGTCGTAGGCGAAAGCATAACAACCGAAGCCGCATCGAGATTCTCCTTACTGTCAAGATTCTCGGGATCACCGTTTTTACCGTCGGACTTAACGGCTATCTGCTGTTTCAGGGATTGTATGTGATTGTATAACGAATCGGAACGTTTCTTAAACACATCGGCTTTGTTATACCATTCTTCTGTTTTCACAGGGTTTACTTTATACATCTCTCCCAATCTGTCCAGCAATATGCCGTTCTGTTCATCAGTACTTTTTATAGTCTGTTGTAAACCTTCTTCCACCAAATCAAAACCGTTCAATACTTCGGACGAAACATTGAGAGCAAGCATAGCGATAAACACCAGATACATCAGGTTTATCATTTTCTGCCTTGGGGAATTCGGATTGTTTGATGCCATTCTATATTATTAAAATAAATATATTTCGTTTATTTGTTATCGTCTTGCGGATTGCTCGGGTTAGGATTAAAATTTGTTCCTGCTCCAAATCCTCCGATATTCATGTTCATGTTAACAGTCATAGCCTGCAACATTCGGGCATATACTCTGTTAAGTTCAGACAGCTGGTGAGCCATCTTTTCAGTTTCATTCTTGAAAATAGAACTGTCGACAAGAGAACCGTCATATAATCGTTTAATACGATCGAGTCCCGCATTTATCTGTTCTATCGTATGTATCTGTCCGCTGACTCCTTTCAGTTGTATTTCGTAAATAGTATTCAGCCCCGCTAAATTACGGTTAAGAGCTTCCATCTGCACGATATAGCCCTGGGTGTTATTACCCAACCCTTCCGAATTGCTGTTTACATTCTTAAACGAGTTCAACAGAATGTCCGACATTTGAGCCAATGAATTGGTAGCTTCGGCAAATTTCTCCATATTCTCGGTTGCCTTGTTGAGTTGTTCCGCATACTTTTCGGAAGCCTCATTCAACTCTGCATTATCCTGTACCGAAACAGCTCCGCCTATCACGCCTCCGCCAATAACAGACGCACCGCCCGAACTCGGTGAAAGCGACGACAGCCCTGCATCGCTGAAACCTTTTGCTCCTGAACCGCCTCCTATAATTACGGTCGATCCTCCGGCTCCTTTTATGTTGGGAGAAACGGTTTGCTGGGAGGTATCGGAATCAGCATCATCCGAAATAGTATCATTAGCCAATACAGGATAAACTTCTTCCCATTTATAGTCTTTTGAAGGCGTATCGAATGCGGATAATGCGAAAATAAGCGCCTCGGTAATCATCCCTATCATCAGTATTTCAGTACCCAACGGATAGTGGTTGATCTTAAACAATGCACCGATGATTACAATAGATGCGCCGATACTATATGCCACATGGAAAAACCTTCTGCCCTTTTCGCTTGCCAGATATTTTTCTATTGTATTTTTATATTTTCTATATTTTTTGCCCATAATTCAAATCTTTTATATTGGCTTGTTTTTTATTTTCTCGATTTAGCAAATCCGATCTGGCTTCTAACGCACCTGAATCCAATGTAAGATCTCGGTTGATTCTGGTATTCGTAATCACGCATATCTCCACGGATAAACATACCTACATCTTTCCAAGAACCGCCTTTTACGACTTTTTTCTTCACCGAATAAGGGTCTTCTTTAGCCGCATTATATTTGTATTCGGGATTCATATCGTTCATAGACAAACTTCCCGATTCGATATAAGTGGTAGACGTCCATTCCGAAACGTTACCTGCCATGTCGTACAAACCGAAACGGTTGGGCGTATAAGTCCCTACGCGTGACGTTATCAGATTTCCATCTTTTGTATAATCACCTTCTCCGGGTTTAAAGTTCGCCATGAAGCAGCCTTTGTCGGTTTGAGTGCCTTCCGTATCCCAAGGATATTTATTCGTCGTTTTCCCTTCACGGGCGGCAAATTCCCATTCTCCTTCCGTCGGAAGCCTGTAGGGTTCTATATCACGGGCTCTCGGTCCCATTCCCATACGATAGAAAGCCGTACGCCAGTTACAGAAAGCCGTTGCCTGTTCCCAAGAAACGCCTACAACAGGGTAGTCGCTATACCCTGCATGAGAAAAATACATTCTCATATAAGGTTCGTTGTAGGAATTATTGAAATCGTTTATCCAAACTGTCGTATCGGGATAAATATTTACGATATAACTATTATGAAAATCGAACAGTGAACTTAACGGACGTGTTATTGTCTGATTTATAATTGTCCCTTCATCCGTAATGTATGCAGTATCCTTGGAAATCATTACAATTTCCTCAGGATCGACAACAATGTCGGTATTCAGCACTCTTTCCTGCGGATTGATCCTGTTTCTGCGTTTTGCGGCTTCCGCCTGATCGAACCATTCATATTTAAAGTTCATTTTGGAGACATCAAGCCCTTTTTGTCCCGTTACGGGATGAGTGAACATAACGCTGTTAATGGCACGTTCTTCGTCTTCGTTGGGACGTTTCCAAGGAATAGGTTTTTTCCAGTTAAGATAAGGGGTTATCGGATCGCCGTAACGATCTTCTTCTATTTTAAAAGTTTCATCGCCTCCATATGCAGGATCGGCAAGACGTTCTCTTATAATGGAGTCTCTCACCCAATAGACAAACTGGCGATATTCGGAATTCGTAATTTCCGTGTCGTCCATCCAGAAAGCATCCACAGACACTCCTTTTGCATTAGCCTCTATTCCCCACAACGAATCGCTGTCGGAAGGTCCCATAGCATACGCACCCCGCGACACTAAAACCATCCCATGAGGACTGGGTTCTGCCCAAGACGAACCACGCACACCGGTTAATTCTCCACCAACGCTTCCCGCACCCGGTCGTCCGCACGAGGCGAACAGGGTTAAAGTTGTGATGAATGCAAAAAAACAATTTTCTCATATTATACTAATTATATCAGTATATAATTTAATTTTCTTACTATAAAATACGAACACTCTTGTGACTGTTCTTATCGGTTTTGGAAAGTTTGATCGGCATTGTGTATCTCAAAAAAGATTTCGTGCGTTCCACTGCTTGCTTTGGATATAGCCGAAGTCGACAAATCGTAGGCATAACCGGCATCAAAGCCTTTATACCTAAAGCCAAGCAAAAATACAAAACCGTCGTCTTTTCTCCAAGATACGCCTCCGTTAAACATTTTATTATAAACCATACGTAAAGTTACGTCATATTGTGTTACCACAGCATCCGATTTTATCAAAAAAGAAGGCTGTAATTCATATAACGGATTTCGAAACGTAATATTATATCCTCCTGTCAAATAATATGTCCTGACTATATAAGATTTTGAATTTTCTCCCAGTTCAAAAGTAGGTTCGGTAAGATGCGAAGCAGAAAAACCGACATAATATTTGGGCGTAGTAAAAGAAACGCCCAAACCTGCATCAAAAACAGAGGCTTGTTCCGTATTGGTCGGTATCACTTCATCGTCTTTTCCTACATCATCGGGAAGATATATTCCGTTAGCGTCAAAACCTATTCTGGAGAAACCTATCTGAACACCTACATTCAGATTATTGTTTTTCCATTTTTTCCAATGTTTTTTATACACATATTGTGCACCCACGCTTGTATTGCTGAACAATCCGATAGACTCTGTCATAACATTTGCTCCGACGCCATGCACTCTTCCCAGAAATTTAAGGGGCATTCCTGCCGTGGCAATAAACGTTTTCGGGGCGTGCTTCACTCCTACCCATTGCTGCCTGTAAATTGCAGTTGCCTGCAAATCGGAGTTTTCACCTGCAAACGACGGGTTATAGTAAGATTTAATAGTCCAATACTGGCTGATCTGCGGATCCCATTGCGCATAAAGGCGGGGGGAAGCAAACGCATGCAAAAAAAAATGATCAGTAAGAATTTAAACTTCATTAAATCAAAACTATATTTTAAGTTGCGAAATTAAGGATTATTTAAATATTAAACTCGAAATGGGTTAATAAATTGTGTATCATATAAGTTTTTCTGCCTTTAAAACAAAAGACTCAGGCTATTAAACATAACCTGAGTCTTTTCTATGATATGGATTTATCCGAATATTATTCGGAAACTACTTCAAACGGAATTTCAACTGAAACTTCTTTGTGCAATCTGATAAGAGCCTTGTAGCTTCCGACTTCTTTCACCGCATCTTTGATAACAATGATTTTTCTGTCGACATTATAGCCAAGTTTTTCAAGGGCTTCCGCAATCTGTATGTTATTCACAGATCCGAAGATTGTTCCCGTAGAACTTGTTTTTGCTCCGATAGTCAAAGACACGTCTTTCAGTTTTTCAGCAAGAGCTTCAGCGTCTTTTTTAACTTTTTCAAGCTTATGCGCGCGTTGCTTCAGGTTTTCAGTCAATACTTTCTTAGCCGATTCGGTTGCGATTACGGCTTTCTTCTGAGGTAAAAGATAATTACGTCCGTAACCGTCTTTCACGGTCACAACATCATCTTTATATCCCAAATTAAGAACGTCTTCTAATAATATAACTTGCATTGTTTTGTCCTCCTTTGTTTTTTAATTATTTCATCAAGTCTGTTACATAAGGAAGCAAAGCTAAATGACGAGCTCTCTTCACTGCTTGAGCAACACGGCGTTGGAATTTTAAAGAAGTTCCTGTTATACGACGGGGAAGAATCTTTCCTTGTTCGTTCAGGAATTTTTTCAAAAACTCAGGATCCTTATAATCTATGTACTTGATACCGCTTTTTTTGAAACGGCAGTATTTTTTCTTTTTAATGTCCACTGAAGGTGGAGTCAAATATCTGATTTCTGATTGTTGTGCCATGATTTAATTCTCCTTTACTTCTTCTTTTTTAGAGGTTGACGACTTTTTTAAATTTCTTCTCTTCTCAGCATAAAGATGAGCGTACTTGTCCTGACGGAATGTCAAGAAACGGATAACTCTTTCGTCACGGCGGAAGTTAAGTTCAAGTTTTGCTATTACGGAAGGATCTGCATTGAATTCGAGGAATGCGTAAAAACCTGTGGACTTTTTCTGAATCGGATAAGCCAATTTTTTAAGTCCCCAGTTTTCTTCATTCACAATTTCCGCACCTTCCGCAGTAAGAATACCTTTGAACTTTTCTACCGCTTCCTTCATCTGAACATCAGATAAAACGGGAGTTAAAATGAAAACGGTTTCGTAGTTATTCATAAAAATTTTAATTAATAAATTGTAAATAAAAACTTTTTCGGACGGCAAAGGTAGAAATTATTTTGACAACTGCAAAGTTTAAATAATCAAATCGGTTAAGAAAAGAAAAACGCTTACCTTTGTTATTACTGAAACATGATGTGGAAAAACATGGACAAGGATGTAGAATTTAATGATCTGGATTTAATATTTCCGATTATAAACGGAAAGGTTTCGATGGCTATCAATCGTAAACTATACCGTAATTTCAAAAAGGAAGGGATCGACATAACTCCTGAACAATGGACGGTTCTGGCTTTTCTCTGGAAAGAGGACGGAGTAACTCAACAAAAGCTTTGCGACAGTACATACAAAGACAAACCGAGCATGACACGCCTCATCAACAATCTCGCCAAATTAAATTTAGTAACAAGGAAAAATCATGAAACAGACAAAAGATCCAATATTATTTGTCTGACAGAAAAAGGGCACGCTCTGGAAGAAAAAGCAAGCAAAGCAGTGAATGAAACCGTAAAATATGCACTTCGAGGCATAGACGAAAAAGGATTGGAGCAGGTAAAACAGATTTTGAAGATCGTATTTGACAATATAAAAGAATAGCAACAATCATTTTACATATTGCAATTCAATCAGGGCAACTACTTTGATTTTATACATCTTTACAGACATCAAAACCTCAATTTAACAACAATACAATAACAAAATGTTTCTTAAAAGATTGTTTTATATTGCAGAAACGTTTATTTTTGCACACTTTTTTATAGAATATAGAATTAGGTTATTAAAAAATCATCATAATGAATATAAAACTTAAAGGGGGTATTGCGGTTTTCTTGGGCGCATGTAGTTTCGGATTATTATCTACGATAGTAAAAACCGCTTACGGTGAAGGATACGTTGTCGGAGAGATAACAGGTTCACAGGCATTCTTCGGAATGACTATACTTTGGCTGTTCTACTTAGGACAATGTTTGTTTTCAAAATCAAAAAAAAGAAAACAATTCTAAGAAGGAAAAATCCGCACAGCCCAAAACAGCATGGTGGAAAGTATCGCTTGCGGGTATTTTTACAGGACTTGTCAGCGTATTCTATTATATGTGCGTAAATCTTCTGCCTGCTTCTATAGCTATAATCTTATTAATGCAATACCTGTGGATAAGCATAATCATCGAACTACTCGTATTCAAAAAGAAACCCGGCAAAATACAACTTATCGCCGCTGCAATAGTGCTTGTAGGGACAATCTTTGCAGGAGGTGTTTTCAATGACACAATTACTTTAAACCTGAAAGGCGTTTTGTTCGGCTTTTTGGCGGCTACCTGTTATGCGATTTTCCTTATAACAAGCGGACGTATCGGAAACGATCTGCCCGTATTCAAGAAAAGTGCGTTAATGATTACGGGATCGTGCGCAATGATCTTCATTATTTTCCCTCCCATGTTTTTCTTCAACGGAGTGTTTATCGAAGGATTGTACAAATGGGGTCTGATTCTTGCTCTTTTAGGGACGGTTATTCCGCCGATGTTCTTTTCTTACGGAGTTCCTAAGGTTGGAGTTTCGATCGGGTCGATACTTAGCGCGGCAGAATTGCCGACGGCTGTGGTTGTTTCGCATATATTTCTCAGCGAACCTGTCGACATGTTACAATGGTTCGGAGTCTTACTCATCTTAGCCTCCATTGCTATGACAAACGTAAAATTCGGGAAGAAGAAAAAGCTAACTGATTAACCCCCAATTATAACGGTTACCGCTTAATTTTTTCAATTGTTTTTTGAGCAATAGGTTTTGAGGATTTTCCAATGCAGGATCTTCTTCAAGGACTTGTTCCGCTATTTCGCGGGCAAAAGTTACAATTTCTCCGTCACGCACCAGATTGGAAATTTTCAGGTTAAAGGCAACCCCGCTTTGTTGGGTTCCCTCAAGATCGCCCGGACCACGCAGTTTTAAATCAGCTTCGGCAATTTCAAAACCGTCGTTGCTTTCAACCATTATGTTGATACGTTTGCGGGTATCGGCAGACAGTTCGTAAGGAGTCACAAGGATACAGTAGGACTGATCGGCACCGCGACCAACCCGTCCCCGCAACTGATGGAGCTGCGACAAACCGAAACGCTGCGCGCTTTCGATAATCATTACAGACGCATTAGGGACATTAACACCGACTTCAATAACCGTTGTTGCCACCATTATCTGCGCTTCATTGTTTACGAACTTCTGCATTTCGGTTTCCTTTTCTTTAGGTTTCATCTTACCGTGAACTTTGCAGACTTTATATTCGGGAAAAATTTCACGGATATGTTCATAACCGTCCTCAAGATTTTTAAGATCGAGCGATTCACTTTCTTCAATAAGCGGATATACGATATAGACCTGCCTGCCTTCTTGCAGTTGTTTTCTGACGGAATTATACAAAGCACCCCTCCTCTTGTCATACTGGTGAATAGTCTGTATAGGTTTTCTGCCCGGAGGCAACTCATCAATCACCGAAACGTCCAGATCACCGTAAACAGTCATCGCCAACGTACGGGGAATAGGCGTAGCCGTCATAACCAGAATATGCGGAGGATTCGTATTTTTACTCCACAACTTAGCCCGTTGAGCAACTCCGAAACGATGCTGTTCATCGACAATAACAAGCCCTAAGTTTGCAAACTGAACCGTATCTTCTATCAATGCGTGCGTTCCTATCAATATTTGCAAGTCGCCTGTGAGCAGGTCTCTGTGTAGTCTTTCGCGTTCCGATTTTTTTGTCGAACCTGTAAGTAAGCCTATGCTAATATCCAATCCGAACAATAATTCTTTTAAAGACTGATAGTGCTGTATCGCCAAAATTTCAGTAGGAGCCATCATGCAAGCCTGAAAGCCATTATCCAAAGCAATGAGCATAACCAGAAGGGCAACCAACGTTTTACCGCTTCCGACATCGCCCTGCAACAGACGGTTCATTTGTTCTCCCGAGCCTAAGTCGTATCTTATTTCCTTTATTACTTTCTTTTGAGCATTGGTCAATTCAAAAGGCAGATTCTGATTATAGAAATTATTGAAAAAATCTCCGACATGAGAAAACACAAATCCCTTAATTTTTTTTCGTGCCGTTTTATATCGGAGCAGTCCCAACTGAATATAAAATAACTCTTCAAATTTCAAACGGAACTGGGCATTTCTCAAAACCATAGGATTATCGGGGAAATGGATGTTTTTCAACGCATCTTTTAGATTTGTAACATTTGCTTTCCTAATAACATGATTCGGCAATGTTTCTTCTATATTGCCTAACACAGAATTTATTGCGGTGGAAACGATTTTCTGAATGGCTTTCGAATTCAAAAAATGTTTCTTCATTTTTTCGGTAGTATTGTAAAATCCCATTAAACCCGTTTGTTGAGATTGCTCGTCAATAAACGGATCCAAATCGGGATGAGCTATATTTATTTTGTTCCCGAATACTGTCGGTTTTCCAAAAACAATATATGTCTGTCCTACTTTATATTTATCGGTTATGTAGCGGGTTCCCTGAAACCAGACAAGGTCAATAATGCCTGTTCCGTCGGCAAAATGAGCTACAAGCCTCTTATGCCTCCCTTCGCCGAATGTCTCGAACGCAGTAATTTTGCCTTTTAACTGAATATAAGGCATATTCCCGTCTATCTCACGAATAAGATAAATACGGCTTCTGTCAATATATTTGTATGGAAAATAGTACAGGATATCTTCTACTGAATATACATCTATCTCTTTATTCAGTATTTCAGCTTTTTTAGGACCAACCCCAGCCAAAAACTTAATATCTGTACTCATGATTAGCTAAAATAAATACCCTTGCTGATCGATACGGGTTCTTCCAAGATGCTCATAGGCAAGATCGGTCACCTCCCTTCCCCTCGGAGTTCGTTTCATAAAACCCTCTTTTATGAGATAGGGTTCATAAACCTCCTCGATAGTTCCGCTATCCTCGCCGAGAGCAGTCGCAATTGTCGAAATACCGACAGGACCGCCTTTAAATTTATCAATAATAGTAATCAATATCTTATTATCGATTTCATCGAGTCCGTATTTATCAATATTCAACGCTTCCAACGAATATTTTGCAATCTCTTTGTCTATTTTCCCCGATCCTTTAACCTGAGCAAAATCTCGCACCCTTCGCAGTAAAGCATTTGCAATACGAGGGGTTCCGCGACTTCGTGACGCAATTTCAAGTGCGGCATTTTCCGCACAAGGAATTTCAAGAATATTCGCCGATCGTAAAATTATGTTAGTCAGAGTATCTACGTTATAATACTCCAAATGCATGTTTATGCCGAAACGCGCACGCAACGGACTTGTCAATAAGCCGCTTCGCGTAGTCGCTCCTATAAGAGTAAAAGGATTCAGTTCGATCTGTATGGAACGGGCGGAAGGACCTTTGTCGATCATGATATCTATCCGATAGTCTTCCATAGCACTGTACAGATACTCCTCAACGACAGGAGACAATCGATGAATTTCGTCAATAAAAAGGACGTCATTGGGTTCTAGTGAAGTGAGCAAACCAGCCAAATCACCGGGTTTATCGAGTACAGGACCTGATGTTACTTTAAAACCTACGCCGAGTTCGTTGGCAATAATGCTCGACAATGTGGTTTTTCCAAGCCCGGGAGGACCGTGCAACAATGTATGATCGAGGGATTCTCCTCTCATTTTCGCAGCAGCAACAAATATGCGGAGATTCTCCACTACTTTGTCTTGTCCGCTGAAACCGCTGAAACTTAATGGACGTAAGGCGTTTTCAAACTCACGCTCGGTTGCATTAAGGCTTTCGTTATGTATGTTAAATTGTTCCTGCATATTTATTTGAATTCCAACGATCTGTTGACAGACTGCACTCCTTTTATTTTCATAATCTGAGAACAAAGTTTCTGTATCTCCTTCACGTCGTGCACATATACGTTTACTTTTCCTTCAAAGATTCCGTTATCCGACTCTATTGCAATGCTTTTAATGTTAACATCGCTCGATGTTATCACATTGGATATGTCGAGCAACATCCCCACCCGATCAATTCCCGTAACAAGAATTGTCGCGAGAAACGAGTATTTCGTATAGCTGCTCCACGCAACGTTGATAATTCGTTCTCCGTAATTAGCCATTAACTTTGTCCCGACGGGACATGTTACGCTATGAATTTCTACTTCGTTATTATTATTGATAAACCCGAAAACCCTGTCACCCGGAACGGGATTACAGCAAGGAGCTACAATAAAATTTTTCTTAAAAGACTCTTCTTCCAGTATATATGTCTTTTTCCGGTCTATTTTATCAATAGAAACTATGGACTCTTCCGTTAACGGTTCCTGAATCTTTTCTTTATCAGGCTTCTTCACAACTTTAAAAGCCTGTTTCATATACCTCATCAAGAGGTTGCTCGAATTCTGATTCCTAAGAGAAATCAATTTCTCGGCTTTGGTCGGAAGATCTATTTGCTTAGTCCCTATTGCCAAAAACAAATCTTCTTTATTTGGTAACTTATAATAATCCAACAAATGATCCAATATGCTTTGATTGAGTTCAAGCGATGAACTTTTCAATATATTTGTCAATACGAGTTCTCCGTCTTTTACGGCTTCCCGTCTCTTTTTTCGGAGCGCGTATTCAATCTTGGTTTTTGCTTTTGCGGTAGTAACCATTTGCAACCACTCCTGTTGCGGTATCTGAGATTTTGAAGTAATGATTTCTACCTGATCTCCGCTTTTTAGTTTTTCATTTAAAGGAACAAGCTTATGATTCACTTTTGCTCCTATCGCATGATCGCCGATACTGGAATGAAGATCGTAGGCAAAATCAAGGGCAGTTGCTCCTGATGCCAAAGTTTTCAATTCTCCTTTAGGCGTAAAAACAAAAATCTCCTGAGAAAAAAGATTGAGTTTTATCGTATCCAAGAAATCTATTGCGTTGGGATTGGGGTTTTCAAGAATTTCCTTAATGGTTTTCAACCATTTTTCCAATTCATTATCTTCCTCTATCTTTCCCTCTTTGTATTTCCAATGGGCTGCAAAACCTTTTTCGGCTATGTCATCCATTCTTCGGCTTCTGATCTGTATTTCGATCCATTCGCCGTCAGGTCCCATTACCGTTAAGTGCAAAGCCTGATAACCATTGGATTTGGGACGGCTCACCCAATCCCGTATACGATCGGGACGAAGTTTATAAATATCGGTGATAACCGAATAAATATCCCAGCATCTTTTCTTTTCATCAAGTCCGACTTCATTTTCAAAGATAATCCGCACAGCAAAAATGTCATATATTTCTTCAAAAGGAACATTCTTTGCGCGCATTTTATTCCAAATGGAATAAACCGATTTCTCTCTGGCTTTTATTTCGTATTTTATTCCTAACTGATCGAGCCTTTCAATAACAGGTTTTGCAAAACGATTGTAGATATTTTCCCTTTTTCCGTACGAAGCTTTGAGTTTGTTTACAATATCCTCGTATGCTTCGGGGTTTTCATATTTAAAACTCAACTCTTCCAGTTCCGTTTTAATAGCAAACAAGCCTAACCTATGAGCTAAAGGAGCATAGATATACATTGTTTCGCCCGCTATTTTATGACGTTTTGCAGGGAGCATCGCACCCAGTGTACGCATATTGTGAAGGCGATCGGCTATTTTTATAAGGATTACCCGAATGTCTTCGGACATGGTAAGCAGAAGTTTTCGGAAATTCTCGGCCTGAGCCGAAACATTGTCTCCGAACATTCCGCTTGATATTTTAGTCAAACCGTCAACAATCAGTGCGATCTTGTCTCCGAAAATATTTCTGATATCCTCAACCGTATAATCGGTATCTTCAACGACATCATGCAACAAAGCGGCACAAATGGATGTAGAACCCAAACCTATTTCACTGCAAACGATTTTTGCGACAGCGATGGGATGTAAAATATAAGGCTCACCGGATCTGCGGCGAGCTCCTTTATGTGCCTCATTCGCTAAATGGAATGCTTTGATTATTTTTTCGACTTTACGCCTGTGATTGGAATTCAGATAATCTTCCAAAAGAGCATTAAACTCTTTTTCAATCAGCAAGTCGTCATCCATAGTTTTCGTTATCTCTTTGCTCATATAAAACAGCTGTAAAGCAAAGATAATAAATGTTATCAGAAAACTGAACTATTAATTTACGGGAATACTAAGTTTTTGTCCAACATCAAGCCGGGTGCTTTTCAGGTTATTTGCCAGCATGATGTCTTTAGCTGTTACATTATTGAATTTTTTTGCGATAAGATAGAGTGAATCTCCTTTTTGCACACGGTATACGATCTTCTTTTCCTGAGGTTTTTCTACTTTAGGAATTTTCTTTTCTTGAGCCAAATTAGATTCTGTTTCAACTTTCTTCTGAGGCAATTGTATTTTAAGCCGTTGCCCGATTTTCACTTTCTTCGACCGAAGTTTATTCCAAGCCAGAATATCTTTTGTCGAAACATCATACTTATTGGCTATCTGGAGCATTGTCTCCCCGATTCTGACTTTGTGATATATGACTCTTGAATCTTCAAAATGGGTTCTTTTCTGTTCGGGTTCTTCGATTTTAGCGATACTTATGCTATCCAAATTATTTTGGATACTATCAATCTCCACATCTTTTTGCTTATAATATTCGGCAAAAAAATCGTTGTCCGATCCATTATCTTTCTCCTGAACATTATTCGGGCTCGGTTTGGCAGCAGAAGAAGACGCTAAAACTTGTTCTTCCGCTTTAGGAGGAGCAGTCTTTTTCACAACCGTTTGCCGCTGTATTACAAGGTTCCTGCCTGCTATAATGTTATTCGATTTCAGGTTATTCATTCGTCTCAGATGGGCAATCGTAACTCCGTATTTTTGAGCGATGCTCCCCAAAGACTCTCCTCTTCTAATCTTATGCGTTTTTGTAGCCTTACCGTTAGAAGAAACAATAACATCTTCAACTTCAACAGTTTTACGATGAGCCAATAATTCGTTTGATTTATAAGAACAAATAGAATCCAGACCTACGATAAAATCCCCGACAATAGATGTCGGCAGACACAAAGGATAAGGTTTGTGATAACCGGGTATGACATTCTTCAAATATTGGGGATTCAATTCTTTCAATTCTTCGAGAGGAAGATTCAATACTTCCGAAATTTGCTGAAGGTTAACATTCTGGCTTACAAAAACGGTATCTACGGAAACAGGATAAATGTATTCCTTCGGGCATAAATTGTGTTTATCATAATAATTCATTACGTAAGTAGCCGCGATGAAAGCTGGTACATATCCTCTGGTTTCTCTGGGCAAATAAGAATAAATAGCCCAATAATCCTTTTCTCCGCCGCTACGCCTTATCGCTTTATTTACATTTCCGGGACCGCAGTTGTAAGCCGCAATAACCAAATTCCAATCACCGTAAATGTCATACAAATCTTTCAGATATCTTGCAGCAGCATCAGTCGATTTACGTGGATCGCGACGTTCATCCACAAGGCTGTTTACCTCCAAGCCATACATTTTACCCGTGCGTAACATAAACTGCCATATGCCGGTAGCACCGGCTCTGGAACGGGCAACAGGATTTAACGCCGATTCTATTACAGGTAAATATTTTAGCTCCAAAGGCAATCCGTATTTATCTAAAGTTTCTTCAAAAAAAGGAAAATAATAATACCCTTTAGCCAACATATATTCGACCGAAGATCTTTTTCTGGATGTGTACATATCAATATAAGATCTTACAATCTGGTTGTATGCCAATTCCATTTGGGTTGGAAGGCTGTAAAGCCTGTTTATATAAACCGAATCGGGATACAAAACATCGTTGCCGTCACGACTGCTGCATGCAGGATTTTCTTTATAACTCCTCCTCCAATCAACAATCAGTTCTTCCAAATTTCTTTCTATATCTTGTGGAACTTCGATTGAAGTATCTTTAATCGTATCTTTCAACGTTAGGTTCTTCTTGTCTCTCTGACCATAAGATTCAAATGAAATAAGAAAAACGCATATAATAAATATAACTCTTTTCAGCATCATACTATCGACTAAAATTTAACACTACATTGTACTCCAAAAGACTTCTCGGGGGAAGTTACAGTAGATTGCATAACCGTAGGCTCGACCTTCAACGATAAATCGGGAGAAATATCAAAATCGAACAACTGGGCATCAACATAAGCATCAATCATACAAACGGCGTATACGGCAACCATTCCGATTATACACAGATCACGGTTTCTTCTGTAAAAATCTTTCTTTCTTTTAAACTGACTTTTAAACAATTCTATTTCGCTTTGAGAAATATCATTCGGATTTAAGTTAGGTCTTCTCAACATGGGACCCCATTTCGCAAAATTACTTTGCAATCGTGGATTCTCCGCTGAGATTCCACGATAAGCATCGGAGTAATCATTGTAATAACCCCCGTTCCATGATATTCCGTAAGTCAAAGCTATAAATCCTCCATATATAATAGGCAGTTTCCAATATTTCCTGTTATATATTTGTCCTAAACCCGGGAAAATAGCGGAATAAATGACCGCCCTTGTCGGATTAGGTTTAAAAGGGGTTTTCTCTATATTGGTATTACCGCCAATTTTTAAAGATTCTTCTTTTATAGTAATCAAAGACGAATCTCTCTCTGTTTTTCTTTCAACACGGATCGAATCATTCTCTTGTCCTCTTGCATATAAAGCAATAAAAACAAAAAGAATAAAAATTGAGAATGATTTACCCATGCCGAACTATTACAATTATAGAACTTATCTCTTTATATTGTCAAAAATACCGATTATTCTCTCCAGATCTTCATCAGAATTAAACGAAATGCTGATTTTTCCTTTTCCTTTGTCATTACAAGTCAATTGCACTTTCGTCTGAAAGAATTTTGACAAATGGTTTTTTAAAAGCTCGAATTCTTCGGGAGTCGCTCTTTTTATTCCCGAGCGGACAGATTTAACGGCTTCTTTCTCCTGAATCAGCTCTTCAAGTTTTTCACCTTTATTTATGGCTCTTACATACTCTTCTACTTTTCTTACCGAAAGGCCTTCGTCCATAATCAACTCATATACCTCCAACTGAGCTGTAGGATCATCAATGGTAACCAGAGTACGGGCATGAGCCATGTCTATTTTTTTATCCCTTATGCCCATTTGTATCTCAGCGGGCAATTTTAAGAGGCGAATATAGTTCGCTATTGTAGTCCGCTTTTTCCCGATACGTTCACTCAACTGTTCCTGAGTCAGGTGATAAGTTTCTATAAGGTTTTGATAAGCCAATGCGATTTCTATCGAGTTAAGGTCTTCGCGTTGAATATTTTCGATCAACGCCATCTCCATCACATCATCATCCTCGGCAGTTTTTATATAAGCAGGAATAGTTTTGAGCCCTATCATTAAAGATGCCCGATAGCGACGCTCGCCTGCTATTATCTGATATTTATTTTCCGAAAGTTTCCGTAACGTTATGGGCTGAATAACACCTATCTGCTTTATAGAAACTGCCAACTCCTGCAAAGCCTCTTCTTCGAAAATCCTTCTGGGCTGATCAGGGTTCGCCTGTATCTGAGATAAGGGTATTTCATTGATGGAAGAAGAACCTTGCGTTTTAACATCGTCCATCTTGATCAAAGCATCAAGCCCTCTTCCTAATGCAGGTTTCTTTGCCATAATTTGAATATTAAAAAGTAATGAAAAGCAAATTTACGATTTTTTTTCGATAAGCTCCTTCGCCAACTGCATATGATTCAAGCTTCCCCGCGACATCGCATCGTATACAATAACAGGCTGGGCAAAACTCTGCGATTCGCTCAACTTCACGTTTCGCTGGATAACAGTCTCAAAAACAAGGTCTTGGAAATGTTTCTTTACCTCTTCGTAGATCTGGTTTGCGAGCCGTAAACGAGCGTCGTACATTGTCAACAAAAAACCCTCTATTTCTAAAGGGGGATTCAGGTTAGACTTAATAATCTTAATTGTATTCAATAATTTGCTTATGCCTTCCAGTGCGAAATACTCGCATTGAACAGGAATAATAACCGAATCTGCGGCAGTAAGTGCATTCACGGTTATAAGCCCTAAGGAAGGAGAACAGTCGATAAGGATATAGTCGTACTGACTCTTTAAGGGAATCAGCGTAGCCGCCAATTTTTTCTCTCTTTCGTCGATGTTCAGCATTTCCAATTCCGCTCCAACCAGATTTATATGCGAAGGAATAATGTCGAGATTATCAAGTTCCGTATGAAGAATAGCGTCGTAAGCCGATATTTCTCCTATCAAACATTCATAGATCGTATGCTTGGAATCTTTAATATCAATACCTAAACCTGAGGATGCATTCGCCTGAGGGTCGGCGTCAATAACCAAGACTTTTTTTTCGAGAGCAGCAAGGGAAGCTGCCAGATTTATTGCCGTTGTGGTTTTCCCCACACCGCCTTTTTGATTTGCTAAAGCAATTATTTTGCCCATAAATTCATACTGTGTTTAAATACAAACACAAAATAACAAATAAAAAACAGCAGAACATTGCTTACATATACAAACAATTGTTATATTGTTGAAAACTATGCCAATTTGTTCAAAAAGTATGTAACACACTATATATAATATATTTAACAAATAAAATTACTTTAAAACAAAAGAGGTATAATTACTAAATAAAGTTAATAAAACAAAAATACGGAAATAAAAGTATGTTTTATAACATAAACACATTATATTTGTACTGTGTTTTTCATGGTATTAGATTTAAGGTTAACAATGAAGATTGGTTGTCGTGATGACAACCTTTTCTTTTTTATATAATTTATATAAATTTCGTTGTCAGTAAAGTATCTTAAATGTTTGTACATTTCCTTCGCAGGAAACCACTCCGAGGTACATATTTCCCGACTTGTTCCCAAGAGAATATTTTCTCTCATGTTCCGAAAAAGAATCATATATATATATTCTGCCGTCCGCACTAAAAACTCTTGTAATACATGGGGCATTATCGTTATCTGCTTTTGTAACGGTAAATGTTCCGTTAGTTGAATCTGTTTTAATACTAAACTTATCGTCTCTACAAATCAGAGCATCTATGCCCGTATAAGCTTTTGCAATATCTACAGCTTTCTGCATGTTCGGGATGCCGTATCCGTAATTACTGTCGGGAGAAACATATCTGTCCGAAGATTTTTTTATAATATCAATAACTTCTTTATTGGTTAAATCAGGAAAAGCTTGCCAAAAACAGGCAACAAGCCCGCACATTACGGGAGAAGAAAAAGAAGTACCGTTCGAAGACGTAACTTCCCCATATTTGTTCACAATAGCAGTTCCGCTACCGACAGCCATCACATCGGGTTTAATCCGTCCGTCAAAGGCAGGTCCCCGGGAACTGAATGCCGCAATTACCGAATTGCCGTTAACCGCACCGACTGTCAACACATTTTTAGCATCGGAGGGAGCCGTGATCTTTCCCCATGCTTTATTACCTTCATTTCCCGCACTGCAAACCATTAAAATACCTTTAGACGAAGCAATCTCCGCACCTCGGGTGATAAAAGCCGTTTTACCGTTCATTTGCTCATAGATATAACTTTGTGCAGGAAAGTCAAAACCGGAATATCCTAAAGACGTATTTATCAAGTCTACGCCAACACTGTCCGCATATTCTGCCGCAGCTACCCAATAATCCTCTTCTATGGGAAATTCCGATCGCGGATCTTCCGATCTCAGCAACCAATAGGTTGCCTCAGGAGCTGTACCCACATATTTATCGGGAACGTTTGTCGCCATACAGGAAAGGACGGAAATACCGTGCGAACTACTGTTAATACCGAACATATCATCTCCCCCAAACACAAAATCTTTAGTTCCTTTTACAGATATGTGGCTCAATAAAAGATTCTCCCGAAAGCCCGCATAACCTGCGTCGATAACTGCTATTTGCAGCCCATTCCCTCTATATCCGTTATTATGCAAATATTCACCTTCGTGCAATGCAATCTGAGTTTCAGCTTGTCCGTAAAAACTGTTTACTGCGTCGAGTGTTTTTATCTTCCTTTGTGAACCCGTTGATTTTTTCTTAATTTGTCCGCCTTTCCACACAAATGTTACCTTATCTACATAGTCGAGCCTTTTCAACGAATCGACAACGGTACTGTCTGCGGAATAAACACTGACAGATTGCAGCCATTTGCTCTTGGCAACGACTTCGCAACCAAAGGATTTGATTTCTTCTATATAAGACTGCGATATAGGAATATCTGTTTCATCAATCTGTATATTTTGCCGTTTTCGCCTTTCGATAGCCCTTTCTGATAAAAAATCCTCTGGATGTTCAACATCAAAAGAAACACATCCTTTATCTTTCAGTTCCAAGCGGAACATATATCCATTTTGCTGTGAATAAAGAAAAGGAACAGCGAACAGAGAAAGGAACAGCAGCTTTATTCGAACCATAATTTATAAAGTTTAATATAACAAATTTAAAGATCATTTATGACTCGACAAAAATTTATGTTTTAATAAAACAATAATTATCACTATCTTTCGCCGTTTTTTAGGTCAAAAAGTAATCAGGGCAACAGATGAAAGATTTTATTCAGATTTTAAAACGTTTTATCCCACCATATAAAAGGCAACTGATATTGAGTTTCATTTTCAATATACTTTCTGCTCTTTCCAACGTATTTTCCTTCATTCTTATAATTCCGATATTGAACGTCTTGTTCGGAATAGAGAAAACAGTCTATACATTCATTCCGTGGGAAACCCTTTCAAGCCTTTCTTTTATGGATATGGTAAAGGAGTTTTTTAGCGTAGCCAAAAACAACGCATATTGGTATCTTACCCATATCATAGATACGCAGGGAGCAGCATTTGCACTGTTAATACTGAGTTTTGTACTGATAATAATGACTATCTTAAAAACAGGCGTTACATATCTGAGCCTGTATTACCTTGCCCCTATCCGAACAGGGATAGTAAGAGACATCCGAAACCAAATCAACGACAAAATATTATCGCTCCCGTTATCCTTTTTTTTCCGAAGAACGTAAAGGAGACATAATCGCCCGAATGACGGGAGACGTTGGTGAAGTTGAAAACTCGATTATGAGTTCGCTCGATATGCTTTTCAAAAACCCCGTACTCATTCTGCTTTATCTGACTACAATGTTAATTATCAGCTGGCAATTAACCGTATTCGTCCTGATCCTTTTACCGATAGCAGGAGTAATTATGGGAAGAATAGGGAAAAAACTCAAAAAAAAGTTCTGCCGAAGCACAGGGTAAATGGGGTATGCTAATGTCGCAGATTGAAGAAACTCTCGGCGGCTTACGCATTATAAAAGCATTTAATGCGGAAGACAAAATGTCCAGAAAATTTCACAAAGAAGGCGATGAGTTAAGGAAAATGACAAACAGGATATTCCGCCGTCAGCAGCTTGCTCACCCGATGAGCGAATTACTGGGGACAATAGCCATTGCAATAGTGCTTTGGTACGGAGGATCACTCATCCTAAAATCCGATGCCACACTGACAGCACCTGTATTCATTTATTATCTTGTCATATTTTACAGCATTATAAACCCTGCCAAAGATCTTTCAAAATCTACCTATGCCATTCAGAAAGGATTAGCATCTATGGAAAGAATCGACAAAATACTGAAAGCCGAGAACAACATCCATGAGCCGAAAAATCCCGTTAAAATCGAATTCAACGAAAAAAATCGAATACCGAAACGTTTGGTTCAAATACCAGACCAATTGGGTATTGCAAGACGTGAGTATTACAGTTCCCAAAGGAAAGACTGTGGCTTTGGTAGGACAATCAGGATCGGGAAAGTCCACAATGGTAGACCTGCTGCCCCGATTTTACGATGTAACCGACGGAGGCATTTACATTGATGGTGTAAATATCAAAGATACAAAAATTCACGATCTGAGAGCCTTAATGGGAAATGTCAATCAGGAAGCTATTCTTTTCAACGACTCTTTCTATAATAATATAACCTTTGGCGTAGAGTCTGCCACAACGGAAGAAGTCATCAGGGCAGCTAAAATAGCAAATGCTCACGATTTCATCATAGCTACGGAAAAAGGATATGATACGAATATCGGTGACAGAGGGGGGAAAACTTTCGGGAGGACAGCGTCAACGAATCAGTATAGCTCGCGCAATACTGAAAAATCCGCAAATCTTAATTTTGGATGAAGCTACTTCGGCACTCGACACCGAATCGGAATATCTGGTGCAGGACGCACTGGAAAAACTTATGGCAAACCGTACCACGATTGTTATTGCACACCGTCTTTCAACAATAAAAAGCGCCGATGAAATCTGCGTTATGCACGAAGGAAAAATTGTTGAACGGGGACAACATTCAGAGCTTTACAATCTTAACGGTTATTACAGAAAGCTTTGCGATATGCAACAATTCTGATTATAGAAAAATGATTAAAGATGTCGACATAGACGAACTTTACTATAACGCTGTCGAATTGCTCGAAAAAATGATAGCGATACCCTCTTTCAGTAAGGAAGAAGACAAAGTAGCTGATTTAATCGAGAAATATATTACAGAAAAAGGCTTCTCACCACAAAGGGGAAAAAACAATATATGGATAAAATCAAGCGATTTTAATCCGATAAAACCGACTATATTATTAAACTCGCACATAGATACGGTTAAGCCCGTTTCGGGTTGGATAAAGAACCCTTTTCAGCCAACAGTAGAAGACGGAAATATTTTATACGGATTAGGAAGCAATGATGCGGGAGCAAGTGTTGTATCTCTGTTACATTCGTTTTTCTTATTGTCCCGAAAAGAACAAAGTTATAACCTGATCTTACTGCTTTCTTCCGAAGAAGAAATTTCGGGGAAAAACGGAATAGAAAGCGTTTTATCCGATATTCCTCAACCAACATTTGCGATAGTGGGAGAACCAACCGGAATGAACCCAGCCATCGCAGAAAAAGGTTTAATGGTTCTGGATTGCATAGTTCACGGAAAATCGGGGCATGCAGCCCGCGAAGAAGGAGAAAACGCAATTTACAATGCAATGGATGTAATAGATTGGTTTAAAAACTTCCGATTTGCCGATAAAAGCGATTTATTGGGAGACGTTAAAATGACTGTCACAATGATAAATTCGGGAACACAGCACAACGTAATTCCCGATAAATGCGAATTTACGGTAGATGTCCGCAGCAATGAATGTTATACAAACGAAGAAATACTTGAAATAATAAAGAAGCATGTAGATTGCGAAATAATTCCGAGATCGTTCCGATTGAATTCTTCAAAAATAGCGATAGAAAACCCTTTCGTACAAAGGGCAATAATACTCGGTAAGGAGCCTTTCGGGTCTCCTACTCTTTCCGATCAGGCTCTGATACCGTTTCCTTCGCTGAAAATGGGACCGGGAGATTCATCCCGTTCGCACACAGCCGATGAATATATCTTATTAAGCGAAATACGCGAATCCATCGAATATTATATTAAGCTACTCGACGGACTCAGAATATAGGAAGATTATTCCACAAATTTATCGCGCTCTTCTTCTGCTTTATGCAATAATTTGTTCAGAGTCTGATTATCGCGTTCATAATGCGGAGCTACGATCGGAACAAGTTCCCTAATAGCTGTGCTCGGATCGAGATCGAGCATTTGAGCATCGGAACTGCCCAAGCGTGCAATCAAAGAATATACGTACATAATAAGGCTTTGCCTGAATTTTAATTCGACATTGCGGAAAATACGATCGACCGCAACAAAAGCGAAGTCTCCCCGATCACTGTTCATCGAGGGGTAACGTGATTTCAGATCGACAAGTCCCTGTTTTTCCAATTCGTTCGCAATTAGCTGGACATACTGATCGGCATGAACGCCGATTTTAAACCCTACGTTCATATCTATCCTGAATATAGAACCCGTAACGAACGTTTTTACCGAATAATTAAACTCATAAGGCGCGTCGCTTCGGTTTATATATACAAACCAATATGTGTCTGCACGTTTCGGCGTTTTGGCAAACAAAGAGTAAGTTATTTTACTTTCCAACGCGTTCTTATTCTTTGCCCGTGTTATATAGGCAAGGTGGGTCGCGGTTTTATTTATAGTCTTGTCTTCACTGATCGACTTTACTCTCTCAAAATAAGCATCGTCAACATGATCGTATATCGTATGTTTTCTTTTTATCCGCCTTCCGTTGTACCAACAATACATCAGAACAAATAATATGCCTGCTATAAGTATAGAAGCATAACCGCCATGAGTGAACTTCTGCATATTGGCAATAAAGAAGCTGAATTCTATAGTGATAAACAAAAGCGTTAAAGATACACTTTGCCAAAGGGGTTTTTTATTCTGTTGGAAATACATGAATAGCAGGATGGACGTCATCAGCATACTTAAGGTAATGGCAAGTCCGTATGCTGCCTCCAAACGGGTTGACGAACCAAAAATCAGAACCATCAACAAACACAGAACCATCAAAGTTTTGTTTACCGACGGAATATACATTTGTCCTTTTATAGTCGTCGGATATTTTATCTTGACATTGGGCCAAAGGTTCAGAGAAATGGCTTCGCTTATTATCGTAAAAGAACCGCTTATAAGCGCCTGACTGGCAATAATCGCCGCTAAAGTAGCCATTGCGATACCGATCAGCCTGAACCACGAAGGCATCATGGCGAAAAACGGATTGACTTCGGGATAAACAAGCGTCGGATTATTGATGATCCATGCGGCTTGTCCCAAATAATTGAGGATAAGCATTGATTTTACGAAAACCCAAGATATACGGATATTTTTCAAACCGCAATGCCCCAGATCCGAATACAGGGCTTCAGCCCCAGTAGTACAGAGGAAAACCGCGCCTAAAATAACCAATGTATTGGGTGCTTCGATTATAAAGCGTATGGCATAGAAAGGATTGAATGCTTTCAACACATTCAAATGTCCCATCATTCCGTCCAGCCCCAGCACTCCGATCATTATAAACCAAAACAACATTACTGTCCCGAAATATTTTCCTAAAGAACCTGTTCCAAACGGTTGTATAAGAAACAAAGCCAATATTATGGTTACGGTAACAGGGATGACAGGGATAGAAGGAATAACCACGTTAAGCCCTTCGACCGAAGATATAATAGTCATTGCGGGCGTTATTGCCCCGTCAGCGAGTAAAGTAGCCGCTCCCATAGCAGCAATAATGTAAGCCCACCTGTATTTTTTACGGATCAAAGCATAAAGAGACAAAATGCCGCCTTCCCCGTTATTATCGGCTCGTAAGGTTATTATGACATATTTTATTGTCGTCTGCATCGTAAGAGTCCAAATGATACAGGAGACTGCTCCCAAAATATAATCGGGATTAGAAAGTTGTCCGGCAGGAAGTCCTAAAAGAATCGACTTCATTACATAAAGGGGCGAAGTACCTATATCGCCATAGACAACCCCGATAGCCATTATGATCCCTAACGGACCGAACGGGACCTTATGATGTTTATTTTCCATATAACCTGTTTAAGAAAAACGGCGTAAATGTAGATGTTTTTTTTATACTATGTGTAAAAGAAATGTTTATTGTACAGTTAATTTAATGCTTCGAGCGGAATACTTTCCGTTTCAGTATGATCTTTTACCGACACAATGCTATCTACGATAAACTTGGTATAACCCCTCCATGGAAGAGTACCGTAATATTCTTTGTAATGAAGCATTACGTCTTTCCCTGTATAATTCATGAGTTTTTTTGCCAGTTCTTCGTTTTTTATGGAAAATTCAAATTCATTCGACTGGACTTTTCCTGCCGTTTGACTTCTAAAACCCGATTGAATCAGCTTACCTTCCCATGTTTTAAATATAACGCCTTTATACATCACATAATTCAATTGTCCTGCACGGACACTGCTCGAACTGAACGGAACGTAGAACCAGAAGATAAAGAAACCGATTCCCCCGACTATAATTATTACCAACAAATACGTCAGGAATTTTTTAAAAGGACTTTTTGAATTAGCCATAACTTATACTTTTTGAATTTCCCGTAAATTTATATTATTTCGTCTTATAATAGCCTGAAAATTAATTCAAAATTTCGAAGAAGCTTTTTTATCTTTCCGAAAAAAACTGAGACAATCTTCAAGCACTTTTGAACCCATTAGTTTTACAATCAAAAGATAAACGCCAAAACCGATTATCAAATACATAAAAAACAACAGGAACGTACTCAACTGTAAAGTTCCGAACCACGAGAGCGGCAGGAAAACAATCAATGAAATTCCAAGATAAGGTGCGACATCCAAAAACAATTCTTTCAAAGAATACCCGATGTTTTTACCTGCGGCATAGAATCCGTAGATAAAAATAAGGACATTAATTCCGCTGAATACAGCGACAACAGGTATTAACCCAAAATGAACGGAGATAAAAACACCCAGCAAAAACAGGATATTTCTCACGGTTTCAATTTTAAGTAAAGATCCCGATTTGCCGAGAGCCTGCATCAGAGAGCTGATAAGGCAATAAGGCGGATAAAAAGCACCTCCGATCACTAATATCTGCAAAAGCGGTACGATCGGCAACCATTTTTCCGAGAGGAGAATACTAACGATCGGCTCAGCAGCGACAAAAGTAAATGCAGCGACAGGAAACGATATAAAGACTACAACCCTGACAGCTTTTCGGAATGCACGTTTAATTCTTTCAAGGGAATCGAGTTTGGATAATACAGGAAAAATAACCCGCTGAAAACTGGAAGCAATCGTATCCTGAGGGAGCATATTCAACTTGGTTGCCTGATCGTAATATCCGACATCGGAAAAAGAAAAATATTTGCCGATGGCAACAGAATATATTCTGGTAGAAAACTGATTCAGAATACCGTTAACCAACAATTTGGCACTGTATGAAAACATCTCTTTAATTCTGGGAAAAGAAAAATTCAGGATCGGACACCAACGTACGACAATCCACAACAGCAGATTTCTGATAAAATTCTGTAACAACACCTGTGCAACCAGACTCCACACGCCGTATCCTTTAAAAGCCATAATTATCGCAACGCCTCCGGAAATCAGCCCTGCTATAAATGTTGTCACGGCATTTGTTCTGAAATCCATTTTTCGGATCAGATGCACATTTTGAATAATGCCGAAAGCATTGAATACGAAAGAAAGGAAAATAACTCTTGACAAAGGCTTCAGAATGGGTTTGTCAAAAAAATCGGCAATCAAAGGGGCTGAGAAAAACAGGATCAAATAAATGGAGATGCTTATCCCTATATTAAAATAGAAAACAGAAGAAAAATCTGTTTCATCGGGACTCTTTTTTCGGATAAGGGCAGAAGAAAATCCACTCTCCTGCAACAGATTGGCAATAACCGTAAATATTGAAAGCACAGCCACCAACCCAAAATCGGAAGGATTCACCAAACGGGCAAGCACAAACAAAAATATCATCTGTATCACCTGCTGCCCGCCTCTGTCGAGGAAACTCCAGAAAAGTGCGGTTCCTGTTTTTTCTTTCAGTAAATCGGACATGAATCAACTCTTTCGGATCAACACCTCTGCAATTTCCAAATCTATCGGTGTCGTTATTTTTATATTAATAGTTTCTCCTTCCGCCAAAAAAACTTTTTCTCCCGAATGTTCCACAACAGAAGCATCGTCCATAAAACGAGGATCAAAATCCGTTTGATAGGCTTTTTTCAGAACATCGGTTTGAAATACCTGAGGAGTTTGCACTCTTTTTATTCGCGTCCTGTCGATTATACGGCTGTCAGAATCTTTTTTGACTTCCCGTAAACTGTCCGTTACATCCGTAACGGGAATGACTGCTTTTTTTTCTTTTGCCAAGTCAAACAATCTGTGAATCAGATTCTGTGAAATAAATGGACGAGCCGCGTCATGAACGGCTACCAAACCTTCGTCAACAAGTTTTAATCCGTTTCTGACGGAATCGAAACGCATTTCTCCTCCGACAGCAATTTTATGAGCTATTTTAAAATTATATTCTTTGCACAAATCCGACCAATAATCTTTATGTGATTCGGGCAAAACAACAACAATGTTTATATTCTGGTCAAATTTATGGAACGCTTCTATTGAGTGCATCAGAACAGGCTTCCCTCCGATCGGGACAAATTGCTTCGGCAACTCTCCGCCGACACGCAGACCTTTTCCTCCCGCAACGATGATAACATTGTTTTTCATATCAGTCAATATCGTTCAAGATTTTCTTAATCTCTTTATCGGTTTTATAGAGTTTCTCTTTACAGCTTTTTATCAGTTCGGAGGCTTTTTTTATTTCTGCCGTTAATACGTCCACATCAATCTCTCCCGAATCTATTTTGTCTAAAATATTTTCCAGTTCCTTTATTGTTTCGGAATACGATTTTTCAGTCTTTGCCATATGTTTTTTCTTTGTCCCTCAAAAATACAAAACTAAATCAATAAAACTGCGAAAAGTCCTGATCCTTATATCTTCTTGACTTTGGATGCGCCGAACCGAATATCTTGGTTGTAATGTCTTCTATTTCAACTTTCCAAACCTTTACGTTTTCGACCGACGGTTTGGAATAAGAAAATTTCTTGTTGGTATACTGGCTCATTATCACATCAAGAGCTTTCACCTTTTCATCGTAATCTTCTATAAAAACGACTTTCCCTCTACACATTACGCTGCTCCCTTTCACCCTATAACTGCACGCAACCTCTTCGTCCTGATAAACAATCGCAGGATCGGAGCAAATTGTTATGCAAACATTCGGATTTTTATTTAGAGAGGAAATACTTTTTCCTTCCTGAGCCGAATGTAAATACAGCACATCATCCCGAAACCCGAAGTTCATCGGCAAAACGTAAGGCATGCTCTCCGTATCCACCATACCTACATAACAAACTTTGTTGCTCCTGATTATGTCGTTCATAAGGCTTCGTTCTTCAACAGTAATCGTAACCATAAGAATATCCGTTTTATAATTGCTTCGGTAAAAATAAGGAAAACTATAGAGTAAATATGAAAAAAGGAAATGTTATATCCGTATTTTAAGAGGAAAGCCCTAATTTTACAATCGTTTAAAATCTATTCTTATGAGAATTCGGACTTGTATTATTGTTTTAATATCAACACTTTTATACTCAATGAACATTTTTTCGCAGGAAAACATACCATTATCGCTGGACGATCTTATACCGGGAGGCAACACTTTCTATAAATACCGTGTGAAAACCCTAAACAGACTGCAATGGATCGGCGATAAACTTACATACGTCAAAGGAGATTCTGTAATGGAAATTCCGATATCTCCGAAAGGAAAGGAAAAAAATTCTGATTACGAAAAACGATATAAACAATCTCCTCGAAAAAAATTGGAAAAGAAAAAATCAGCACCCTTGACAACATCGGTTTTCCTTATGCGGATGTAAAGATACTGCAAATAACGAAGGACAAAGAGATGTACCTGTTCGATCAGGCAAATAATACTATCTTGGCAACATTTGCTGTTTCTCCCGATTTTTCGAATATTGATTTTTCAAAAGAAGGGAAAGCGATTGCCTATACTAAAGATAACAATCTTTACATTCAACTCTCAGACGATAACGAGCATGCCGTTTCAGATGAAAAGAACAGCGGAATCGTATATGGACAGGCAGTACACCGAAACGAATTCGGAATTAACAAAGGTACATTTTGGTCGCCGCAAGGAAATTTTCTTGCGTTTTACAGAATGGACGAAACTATGGTTTCTGACTATCCTCTGGTAGACGTTTCAAAACGCGTAGCCGAAGTGAAAAACATCAAATATCCTATGGCGGGAATGAAAAGCCATCATGTCACGATTGGAGTCTATAATCCTGTTACACAAAAAACCACCTATCTCAAAACAGGAACTCCCAAAGAAAAATATCTGACAAACGTCGCTTGGAGTCCTGATGAAAAATATATTTACGTTGCCGAACTGAACCGGGGACAAGACACCTGCCGGTTAAAACGGTACAATGCCGAAACAGGGAAATTGGATACTACCCTATTTGAAGAAACGCATCCGAAATATGTAGAGCCTGAAAATCCTGTCCTTTTTCTTAAAAACAACCCGCAACAATTTATCTGGCTAAGCAAGCGTGACGGATACAACCATGCCTATTTTTACCAAACCGACGGAAAGCTGATTAAACAACTTACTTCGGGAAATTGGGATATAATTACGATAAACGGTTTTGACGAAAAAGGACAAAATTTATATTATACCTCAACACAAGAATCTCCGATCGAGCAGCACATATACAAACTTAATCTGAAAAACGGAGATATCGTAAAACTGACAAAAGAAGAAGGCGTGCATTTTGCTTTATTAAGCGAATCGGGTAAATACCTGTGTGATGTTTACAGTTCACAGAACAATCCCAATAAAATAGCAATAACCGAAACCAAGACAAACAAAACATTTGTCCATTATGCAGCACCAAATCCTTATAAAGAAAAAGAATTACCCGAAATCACATTAGGTTCGCTAAAAGCCAATGATGCCACAACCGATCTATATTATAGGCTTGTGAAACCGTTGAATTTCGATCCTTCAAAAAAATATCCTGTAATAGTATATGTTTACGGAGGACCTCATTCGCAACTGGTAACGAATTCATGGATGGGGCAAGCGAGAGGATGGGACATATATATGGCAGAAAAGGGATATGTAGTATTTACTCTTGACAACAGAGGCACATCCAACAGAGGTCTGAATTTTGAAAACATTATTCATCGCCAATTGGGAATTATCGAAACCGAAGATCAGATGTCAGGCGTAGAATTTCTAAAATCATTGCCTTATATCGATCAGGACAGAACAGGTGTTCATGGCTGGAGTTTTGGCGGATTTATGACGTTGAACTTAATGCTCCGTCATCCCGAAACATTTAAAGTCGGCGTGGCAGGAGGACCTGTAACCGATTGGAAATATTATGAAATAATGTACGGTGAGCGTTACATGGATTCTCCACAGGAAAATCCCGAAGGGTATGCGGAAACAAGCATGACAGAAAAAGCGGGAAATTTAAAAGGTAGATTGCTATTAATTCATGGAGACGAAGACCCGACTGTTGTCATGCAACACAGTCTGCTTTTTCTAAAGTCATCTATAAAGAACGGCGTTCATCCCGACTTCTTCGTATATCCCGGGCACGGACATAACATGACAGGAAAAGACAGAGTGCATCTGCACGAACATATTACACGGTATTTTGACGATTTCTTGAAATAAAAAAGATTTAGATTTTCAAATTCAAAATATTTATTATCTTTGCACACGCTAACGCAATATTAGCCGCGGATGTGGCGTAATTGGTAGCCGCGCCAGACTTAGGATCTGGTGCCGTGAGGCGTGGGGGTTCGAGTCCCTTCATCCGCACTGAAAAATATCGCAGTTTTAAGCAAATCCCTGAAAATTAATGGTTTTCAGGGATTTTTTTATTCCCTGAATCTTACGAAAATAGCAAAAAAGTGCAAAATATAACGCTTTTTTGTGGCTTATTGGTATCCTTATGTTAGAGATATTGATCCTACAATAATTATTAGAGAAAAGAAATCTGACAAATATGAAAAATATCCACCTCAATGGTGGTTTAATAGTGAATTTGATTTTGGTATTTCATCTAAAAAAGATTGGATAAAAGCAAAACATGATATTCCTAAACCTGAAAATATTATCGAGGTTATTGATCCATTAGGAGAAAGATGGCTTTGGCTAGAAATCCACCCAGGATGGAATGAAGAAACACCTATTGGTGAAGATAAATACGATGCATCATATAAACGTTTATGGATGGAGATTCAAAGCTACCTCCTTCCAAAGAAAGATATTAACAAAATCAAAAAGAATTATGCTGAAATTGACCGATTTCCAAGTACGAGGAGTTTGTATCAAATATTTAGTAGGGAATATTATTGGTCACCAGCATTTAAGTTCTTCAATAAACCATATTATGAAGGAGAAGATTGGAGTGAAATAACTAAAAACAGATATAAAAATGTAATAACTAAAGTTCAGAGAACAGCAGAGTTTTTTAATTGGGAAGAAGAATTCGATTGCTCAAAAGAAATGGCTATACAATATTACTATCCTACTCAAATCATAAAAGATGGTCTAAATCTAAGGTATTCACCTAAAGATGGAGAATTTATAAATGATATAGAAGAACTTGTATGTTTTGATCCTTCTATATATAATAAGAGTATTTCTGGATTATTAATAAAGAAAGAACCATTGTTAAAATGGCTTGATAAAAATGACCTTGCACTTGTTTGGAATGTATATGGAGAGAAGCAAATTATTGGGAATTATTCTCATAAAGAAGAATATATTGGTAGACTGAATATGTCTGGATTATACACTACTTTCGGAAAGGATGAAAAGATAAAGGGTTCATTGACATTCAAAGAAGAGTAAATTTATACATGTAGAATATTTATTATCTTTAAAATTATAATAATAAGCCTATAGATGCTAGATTTCAAAAATCTTTTCATCCATAGGCTTTTAAATCAAGACAAACTGTATATATTTGCTTTTGTAAAAATGTAGTAATAACCAAGCCATTATGTAGAAACATATGCAGGATATGGCAAAAACCACAAATATCTACATCTGATATACAGTCTATTACTCTTTAAACGGACTGTCCCTACATTTGGACAGCCTCTTTTTTTAGTGTTGTTTGTTCCGGATTATTTCTTCATAATCCTTTCCATATAAGTTTTACTTTCTGTAGATATTTTTATTATATATAACCCTGTAGGTAGTTCACTTATGTTAATGGCAGAATTACCTGTATTTATTTTAGATACCAAACTTCCGGAAGAATTATATATTTCAATATTAAGGATATTATCCGGACATTCTATATTTAATACATCACTAGCAGGGTTTGGATATATATTGACTACTAAATCAGATTGAATCTGACTGCGAATATTATCCATTCTCTTTTGGCTTTTTGAGGTATTAGAATTACTCTTAGGAATATCCAAAGCATTATCTTTTACATTATATGCATACATAATCACATCATCTATAGTTCGCCCACTATTAGGGTTAGATATGAAATATTGCACATAAAATCCTCTTATATACCCGTTTGGTAACTCTACATATTCCGCAGGAGCTATGGCTTTTGGGTCATTTATTTTTACGATATTGAAATCGCTTGTGGATAAGTTACCCTTTTTCACTTCTTTGAGTATAGGAATTTCATTCTGATTATTGGCGAATTCCGTCCATTCAAAAGATGATTTGTCGATATTGTTTACTTTTACAAATATTTTGTAACCCAACTCTTCGTCAGTCAGTTTTCTACGCCATCGTAAATTCATCCAGCTCCATTGATTGGGTGTGCCTGTGTCGATTCTGTCATGTAAGATAAATTGTCCGTCATTAGCTCGATATTGAGCTGTATAGAACAGGGTAGCAAATGCACCTCTAGGACCAGTCCAGTCGTCAAATTTATATTGATTTCCGTTTGCATCTGTTCCTGTAATGACATTTCTTTTGGACATATGTTCATAAGGTGTTCCCTCCAGTACATTTTTTTCGTTATATAGTCCATTTGACCAATTTGCATTTTCTGCATGTAGTCTTACTCCTCCAGGCATTAAATTGAATCCATACATGTTGGTATTCATATCTTCAAACCAATATACTTTTTTGGAAGTTCCGTTATCAATATTATAAGCTAAAGGATTGTCTCCGGGTTTGCAACTTAAGGCAATACGCACATCAAGTTCAGAGAGACTGGTAGAATTATTGGTAAAGAAAGGACACATGGCAGCTAATTGTCTGTAGTCTCTTAAGTTTGGGCTTAACCAACCTGTTTTCTTCTGACCTTCCCACACTTCCGGAGGAAATTCATATTTTTGATATATAGTGCTGTCACTGGTGTCTCCCATTACCATCCACGAATTAAAGTAAGTTGTTGAAAACGAGTCGTAATACACTCCGTAGTATTTATTAAAATCTTCTCTGGATGGATTATAGGTTGCATAATCGATGTGTATTTGTTTTAAATACATTCCAAAATAATCTGCATTGACAGGGAATAGACTTTGGGGAAATTCGGGCGTCGCCCACCAGTTAAACGATGGAACGTCCATTGTAAACACATCACTCCAGTAATATTCGCCGATAAGTTTTCCCTCATTTTGTGAATACATATCCGAGGCATCACCTCCATAAGGATTTAAATGCAAGCGCATAGTTAGAGGTATAGTTTCGGGTATATATGCGACGATGTTTAAGAAATCTTTCCACTGATTGGCAGTCGCATATAGGTTATAAGAAGCTTTCGGTACTTTTAGAGTACAAGTTTGTTTGTTTACGTTAGCGAATACATTTGCTCCTAATTGCGGTGGTGTGGGATTTAAAGAAACTATCTCGACTAGTTCAGTACAGTCCATAAAAGCTTTAGCTGCTATTTTAGTCAGAGAATCAGGAATAATCACTCTTTTAATTTTAGCATATCTGAATGCGTCTTCACCGATGGATTGTAGAGTCTTAGGCAAACAAATATTTGCTTGTGTAACACTCATAAAAGCTGCATCTTCAATTTGTATAATACCTTCGTGAAGAGTAACCTCTCCGGTAAATCCTGAAAAACTTCCAGATTGAATAATCTTTAGATGTTTAGGTAGTATTACTTTGGCTGTTGAATATTTAAAACATTGACCTCCAATTCTAGATAGCGAAGTAAAAGGAGTTAAATCTATAATGCCTTTTATACCATAAAATGCATGCGTTGATATTGTTTTTACATTTTTGCATTGTGAAAAATCGATTGAATCTATTATGGAATTAGCAAAAGCCCCTTTGTCAATTGCCTGTAAACCAGTAGGTAAGGTTAGTTTTTTCATTTGGGTATTATTTGCGAAAGAATACATGCCTATATTTAATAATCCTTCTGGTAAAACAACCTCTCCTTTAAATCCGCTGAAATCACTTTCAAAAGTAGACGTTAAATGTTTAGGTAGTATTACTTTGGCTGTTGATTGACCAAAACATCTACCTCCGATATGTGATAACGAAGTAAATGGAGTTAAATCAATAATGCCCTTTACTCCATAAAATGCTTCCATCCCAATTATTTTTACGTTTTTACATTGTGAAAAATCAACTGAGTCTATTATGGAATTTGAAAAAGCTGATTTACCAATTAGCTGTAAACTGGATGGTAAAATTAATTTTTTCATTTGGGTATTCGCGAAAGAATGGCTATCTATATTTAATAATCCTTCTGGTAAAACAACCTCTCCTTTAAATCCGCTGAAATCACTTTCAAAAGTAGACGTTAAATGTTTAGGTAGTATTACTTTGGCTGTTGATTGACCAAAACATCCACCTCCGATATATGAAAGAGATGTAAAGGGTGTTAGATCTATGGTATCCGTCGTATTTTGGAATACGCAACCTCCGATTGATTTCACATTTTTGCACTTGGAAAAATCTACTAAATTAAGTTTTGCATTTAAGAATGCATATTTTTCGAATGATAAAACAGATTCAGGTATTGTCACTTTTATATTCGATCCCTCAAAAGCTCTTTCACCAATCACTTGTAGTTCACTTGGCAGTATGACTTCATTTAAAGTCATGTTAAAAAATGTACGAAAGGGGATTGTGGTGTTAGATAGTTGTTGAAGATTTAAGTTTTTCAAGGCTTTCATTTGCTTAAATACTCCAAAATCTGTATCATCAATCGTTCCCGTTACGATTAAATCCGTAATCACATTCTTTTCATCACCGATTAATTGAGATAAGGTTCCGGGGATTGATACATCAATAGTTTTGGACACTTGCGCTGATAGGGTGGATAATCCTATCAATACTCCAGTCAGGAGTAATAACATTTTTTTTTTCATCATAGAGATTTTTTTTGATTACTTTTATTACTTATGCGAATCAGTAGTTGAAACTAGTCGCAGGTTTATTTAGTTAAAATATTAATTATCAATAAAATAGGCGTGTTGCGTGTTTGCTCAATCTCTTGAAAATCATTAATTTAAAGGAATATTACCACACATTTCTTTAACTATGATTCCCAAGAAGAAAGAGCTTAAACTGATAAAGATTTATATGTATATCTGTGATTTATATGATTCAGAGCTAAAGTATTACTGTCAAAGATACAGTAACAACAATGCCCCATCCTTTACAGACCAGGAAATAATGACCATTTACCTGTTTGCAGGTTATTGTCAGAAATATTTCGAAGTCAAAGATATACATTCTTTTGCAAAAGAATATCTTTCTTCCTGGTTTCCTTTACTGCCATCCTATCAGACTTTCAATTTAAGATTAAACCGTCTTAATGAGGCTTTTAAAGTATTATCCCAGAGATTGATAAATTCATTCATTCCAGATGATTGTGACTTTGATATATCACTGGTTGATTCTATGCCAATTATCACTTGTGGAGGAAGAAATAGAGAAGCAAAAGTAGCAAGAGAGTTGGTGACTAAAGGATTTTGCTCTACAAAGAACCAATATTATTTTGGTCTTAAACTTCATGCTCTTGCTTTTAGACGAAAAGGAACAATCCCTTTTCCCGAAAGCATAACTTTTACTCCAGCAGAGGATAATGATTTAACTGTCTTTAAACAAAATTGGGGAGATGCAATCTTTGACCGAACTATCTTTGGTGATAAAATATATTCTGATTTTGAATACTTTGACAAGCAAAAGAAGCAAAATCAAAATATTGAAATGCTCACTCCTGTTAAAGAAATCAAAGGACAATCTGATCAAGAAAAACAACGAAACAAGGCTTCTAATGACTTATTTTCAACGGCTGTTTCCAAGATCAGACAACCTATAGAATCATTTTTCAACTGGTTGAATGTAAAAACAAAAATTCAAAGAGCACATAAAGTCAGATCAACATCTGGACTTTTAGTACATACGATGGGAAAAATTGCCATCGCATTCATTTATCTAATTTTTTAAATACTGATTCGCATTACTAATAAATACATACTGAGATCCTTGAGGATTTCCGTCTATTAAATATGTTGTTATTGTCCTACCCATTTATATATAATTTTGGAGCATTATCAAGATGTTGTATAAAATCTGTAATTGTATAAGGTTTAATATTTAAATTCTCATCATTTCTAACAAATTTAATTTGTCTAACGCTATCCTTGAAGATTGATGGTGCTACAAAGTAGCATATTGCATTTGGATAATTTTCTCGAAAGTCTTCTAAATGTCTTGAAATAGGCCAAACTTCCATTATAGTTTGATTTCGACCTTCAGCCATAGTGACTTCGACTAAAACACCATTCACTTCGTCTTCTATGCATTCAACATCACCTTTTCCACCTCCTGCAGTAGATGTAGGTATCCCTTCGTCATCACAAGGATAATTTGGAATAACAGTGACAGCTGGAAATTTTGATTTTATAGCCATTGAAGTTAAAAACTCTAACCTAATAGGATTTGTGAGATATTTTAATATATCATCTTTAGTAGTACCTTTTTTGTGTAGAATAGTAAGTTCTTCTTTAATTTTTTCCCAACTGTAAATATTTGTCCAGCGATCAAGTAATACATTATTTTGTTCTATAGTCGTTACAATAGCTGTAAACGAAATTAAATTTTCATCTATTGTTGACATATAGTTAAAATATTCTTGTTCAGTTTGAAACTTTGCATAATTAGAATAATTCTCTAAAATATAGTTTACTTTTTCTATTTCATTATGATTTATATCAATAAAACGTCCTCCTCCACGAATTGAGATTAATCCAGTAAGTCTCATCTTTCTAATAAACTCATCCGGGTAATCAACCATAATGGATTTCGGTTCAAAATCTTTATATTTTCCTTCCATTATTTCATTGATACAGATATCAATTATTACTTCCCAACTTGGATTATATCTATATTTTTCTCTTAAGGTTTTAATTCGTTGATACAGTCCTTGTGAATCGTTATTTTTCCAAAATAGTATTAATGGGATTTCATGAATTGCGATTCCTGCATTATTAAAATTATTGTCATTATTTATTTTTCTTATAACTTCTAACAATAATACTAAAGGGACATTTTCATTTAGTACGCGAACAAAAGGATTACACCTTTGATATTTAGCTAGAGCATGTCTAAATGCTTGTTGTTCAAATTCAGGATGAGGTTCAGAATAGATTATAGTATCATTGTCAATATTAATCTCAACAGAATTAGCAAGGCGTAAACCTATTGATGAAAACATCAAGGGTAATCCAACTTCATAATAGACAAACCCCAACTCTTTAGCAAAATCGAAAATTGTAGCAAATCTGGAAGGCCAACCCTTTTCAAATCCTGCTTCTTTATGTTTTTGAGGATTGCTCATCAACAGATGTCTAATTTCGCCTTCATTTAGAACCTTAATGCCAATTTGTGATTTTTCAGAAATTTTCTTAGCGCCCCATTTCCTTTCAATAGAAGATGTAATTCCTCTAGTGGGGCGATACAAACCATAGGAAATAATTACACCCATGATTTCAGTAGTTAATTCATCACTGAGTATTAATCCATTATAGTCTTTTAAAACATTTAAAAGAGCTTTCATTCTCATAGGATTTCTCATTGTCGTTGTAAACAACAATGGCTTATACTCGGATTTTCTTTTATTCATAATTATTGCACTATTTGACTTTTAATTTGAATAGTATCTAATGCTTTATTAAAAGGGACAACTCTATAAGTTGAGGCTGTATTGATTCTAGTCGGGTCTAACTCATCTTCAGGAATAAGATTTTTGTTTATTCCTATTTCAGGGTTTATCATCATATTCCATGTTGCTCCACCGGTTAAATAAACTTTAAATTCGTCTTCTTTAATTTTAGTAGCAATTAAATTGCTTTGGAAAGGGTACAATGTTCTAACATAAAAATCTTTTTGTATTTCTCCCGGTTTATATGAATTAGCATAAGGGCCAATAATGTCAAATTGGTGTTGAGGATGACATATTGCAAATGAAATTCCATTTCTGGGGAAAGATGAACGGACTTCTATCGTTTTAGAATTAGAGATGATTCGTAAATCAATTTGATTATTGGCAGAGCTAAACTCCGTTTCAGAAACAATTTCAATCTCTTTATTTAGATAATCCTTCCAACAAAATTCTGCTAATACACCAGCGATACAATTATCCAAGACTCTCAACTTACTACGTTGAAGTTTTGGATCGTTGGCTGCTCTTGTATAAACATGATCAGAAAGTCTTTGTGCATCATTTAATAAGTTATCTAATATTTCTTTATCTGATACTAACGTTTTATAATTAAATGAATAAACAATTATTTTTAAAAGGTAATATTCGTTTTGATGTTAAGTATTTCTGATCGTCTCTACAAATCGAGGTGTTTTCGTGTACATCCATGGTATAGGTATTTTCAATAATTTGTAACTAAAACCTCATTAAAATTCTTTATTGAATTGTCATGGTAACTAATATAATTACTTTTTATTGGTATAATATTATAATTTTCAGACCATTGTATAAATATATGATTAGTTTTTTCTTTGTATTGTGTTACGTTCGACACAGCAAATTTAATATTTTTTTTATTTATATTATCCAGAAAATTAACGAATTCTACTTCTTTCTCCTTATTCCACAATTTATTATACTCACTAAAGGTGATTAGATAGGGAGGGTCAAAATAAATAAAGTCTTTTTCTGTCGGAATTACTTCTTTAATAAATGCCTTATAATCTTTGTCATACCAATTTATTTTACGGCTCTTTACTGTCTTAAAGTAATTACATAGTGCATTTTTTACATTTTTATTAAAATCTACATTTCCTACTGGTAAATTGAAATCGCCACTAGAATTAAATCTAAGCATTCTATTAAAGCCATATATTAAGAGAATATATAACTTATGCATATCTGTTTTTCCTGTATTGTTAAAGTTGTCTCTTAATCTATTATAATTTTCCTTGTTGAATCTAGAATAATATGTTTTATTAAATTGTCTTTTCAACTCATCAGGAACAATATCCTCTTTATATGATCGAGATAAATTATATTCGTATATTATACTTTCAATTCTTTCAAAAAAAATCTTTTCAGAGTTAGAATTTTCTATTAAGAATCTATGTAACATATATATATAATTATCAATGTCATTTAAACAATATTCTTCTGCATCTATATTTAAAAAAACAGATCCTCCACCTGTGAAAGGTTCTATAAATCTATTCATTTTAAGAGGAAAATATTGTTTTATTTCGCCTATTAATTTGTATTTATCTCCTACATAAAAAAATGGAGAGCGAATTACTTCCTTAGCCATTAACTTTTGTTATAAATAATAATTCCTTATGATTCTCAAAATCTGTTTTTCCTGCATTAAAGAATTTATGATTACAGTCTAATATCTTTGTTTTACCTCTTTCTTTTAATATTGCCTCTATCTCTTCTAATTTGATTTTGTTCTCAGAAGAATGACTTTTAGAATTATATGTATTATTATATGACACGACAATGTAACTAGTATCTAAATTTTTAATTAAATCATCAAGCTCTTTTTTTGCACGTACTGTACAGTAAGCGCTCATATTCTCAGGTTCAGGTTTAAGTGCAACCCCATATAATTCAGGTTTATCCCATTTAACCAAATTTTCATATAGATGATAAAAACGGCTGTATTGTCTTGAATTATAAGGAGGATCAATATACACTAAGTCGGATTTAATTTTGTGAGCTAATTTATTTGCATCTTCTTGAAATATTGAAACTTTATTTATCTCAATTGGTTGTATCAGTTTTATATTTAAATCTTTATGCTTAATTGGTTTTTTTATATATGCATCAAAATGACCTACAGTATTCGCAATTTTATCCATGCTATATATAAGAGAAGATAGTAGGATAGACAACTCTTTTTCATTAAATTCATTTTCTTTATTTTCAATATCATCTCTTATATAACCAATTAATTTAGCGTTTGCATAATCGAAAAATTTGTCTCCATAATTAATTGAAAAATAGTTTTCTTCTAATTTACTTGGATTCAGGTCGTTGTAATAATTAAGAAGGTTCTGTAGTTTTTGTTTATCCCATTTACTCTTTAAAAAGAAAGCCTTATAAATTACATTATTGGCATAAAGGATATCATTAATAATTATTTCTTTGTAATATTTTGATGCAGCTTTCGCTATACTTGCTGTTCCCGCAAAAATATCAACGAATGTTTCTACATTTCTTGTCTCATTCAACATTGTAGATATTATCCATTCTGTTAATTTTGCTTTACTGCCTATATACCTACGACTTTCAAGATTAATACTTTGATTTAGTTCTGGAATTAATGATATGGGTTTTCCATAACGAATTTTTTTCTTCTGCTATATTTAAGGCTTCCAACCCTAAGTCTCCATGTTTATTGGCTTCTAACACAAGTTTGTCACTAAGCCAATAAAGATATAGCTCTCTTTATCATAATTATAGATTTCAGCGAGTTGTAATAGTTGTGTTTTAGTTGGAGGTCTTTTACCATTTTCAATTTTACTCAAAATTGATCTTTCAATTTTTGTTTTATCTTGTACTTCTTGTGCTTGTAAATTCAAATTTTCTCTTATTTCTTTAAGTAGTATTCCTATAGTCTTCATTTTAATTTTGACATTTTATGACAAAATTAAAAATAAAAATATTGAAACTATATATTCGTACATAATAATTGATATAGTATATAAGCAATAAGTACGGAGGGGAAAGCAGGGGAACTGTTCAACCCGATATTACCGCAAAAGAATTTGCCGAAACTATTGTAAAACGACTTAATAATTACTATATTAGTAAAGGTTTAGAGGGTAAGGAACAAATAACAACAAAAGGGGTTGATAAAGCGGACAGCAATTCTCAACTTTCTTTTGCATTTGATGCTGAGAATACCGATTTAAGCGATAATGACAAAGATTATCTTAAAAATCATTTTGTTATAGGTAGCGTACCTAAAAATGATAGTGTAAATTCAAAAAAAGTAAGTGATGAACAACAATCCGAACAAACCGACAATAATTATTCTGGAGGATTATCAAACAGATTATGCCAAAGCGAGGCTAAGTTGGATGATAGACAATCAGAAGGACAAGGCGTACAAAATGATGCAGGACAACACGCTGAAAGCATACCTATCGAAGATAGCGGAGAAAGCGTTAGATCTGGAATATCGACTGACACAGGAGGGCAAAACACAGCAACAAGCGGAGGAAATAGCCTTGAAAATGGTAGCACTCCCCAACAACCCAGACGAAACGGAAGCGGAAACGACAACAGAAATAACACTGACAAGCAGCCAGATAGACGAGATACTCGACCATCTGGAGATACAACTATTGTTCTAAACAGCAATAATTTTAGGATTGAGGATAAAAATAATATCGTTCCTAAAGGTGCTATCAGTAAAATAAGAGCCAATATAAAGGCTATTGAAACGCTTAAAAAGATTGAAAGCGAAGATAGACAGGCTACAAACGATGAAAAACACATACTTTCTCAATATTCGGGTTGGGGTGGTTTTGCGGAAGTTTTAAATAAAAACCGCAAATACGATGAGAATTGGAAACAGAAATATGGGAATTTCCATGATAAGATTGTTGAATTACTTACTCCCGAAGAATACAATACTGCCGTAGAATCAACGCTAAATGCTTTTTATACAAGTGGGGACATTGTTTCAGAAATGTGGAAACTTGCCGAGCATTTAGGTTTTAAAGGTGGTAATATATTAGAGCCGGCTATCGGCACAGGAAATTTTTTCGGTTTAGTACCGAAACATATTGCCGAAAAATCAGCATTAAAAGCATACGAAGTTGATAGTATTACAGGCAGGATTGCGAAATATCTCTATCCGGATGCAAAGGTAAACGTTACAGGGTACGAAAATTCCACCGACAGGGATATGGATATGATAATAACCAATGTTCCATTCGGGCAAACCGCACCTTATGATAGTGCCAACAAGGATATAAGCAAATTTTCGCTGCACAATTACTTTATAGCAAAGGGTATAAAGCAACTTGCACCTAACGGAATAAAGAAGTTGGAACGTATCATTATGAGGGGTGTGTTGTATAACCTTGATACGCCCATCGAGGGGGAGAAGCCTGTTATCATGGTAAGCCATTCTAACGATAATGTAAACTACAAAATCATTAAAGGCTTACTACTGAATAAGGGGAACTACAAGGATTTGGACTTAGGTCTGTTATCGAGAAGCAAATACAGGCAGTTTGTTTTTTGCTTTGCCGGACAGATAGATGAGGACAGTTATATTAACTGTGTCGAAACTATGATTGAGAAAGAGTATAACAATACTAAGATGAGGTAATATTTATTTTATCGGGGATTATAGTTGTACATCAGAGGGTATTGTTAAAACAAAGAGTGAAAAACAATGTTTTAAGTAAAAATATATTCAATATGTAACAACATTGTTAATCTATTATAAAAGTGCGTTCAACCTTATTTTATTAACCACTTTTTTAACCACCTAAAAAAACAAGAGTTGTAAATGATTGATTTACAACTCTATTTCTTTGTCTGATGTTGTCCCACCAGGATTCGAACCTAGAAAGGCAGTACCAAAAACTGCAGTGTTACCATTACACCATGGGACAATCCTATTGCTAAAAAGCAGTGCAAAAATATTTATTTTTTTTATAATATCAAATTTTATTCGTTTTTTAATATATAAATGGAGCTATTTTGGTAAGAAAATTGTTAAAAAAATAACCAACTTTCTTGCCACTTCTTAGTCGTTAAAAATGTGAAGTATTAAGACTTAACTTAATAATTTAAGAATGTTTCCCATTTTAAATATTGTATTTTATCTGATATTTTTTATTACTCTTTTGTTTTGAAAATCAGATCAAAATCATTCTTCATCCGTTTTTTATTTTCTGAAATAAATCCGAAATTTCTTATTTTGAGTCCATAAGATTTATTTTTTTCAACGATATGGGAAATATAAGAGTGTGTTTATCTTCTGACCATGTGCCTTTTCCTAAGGTTGGAGTATCGACATTCTCGTCATCTGAACATAGCATCTATCATTGGTTGTGAAAACTCTATTCGTATTTCTTTAATGCCTGCATCTACCACACTGTTTGGGAGAGGAAAAATATTGGTAATATATGGTTTTTGAAAGTTATATTCTTCTATTACTGTTCCAATATTGCTTGCAATGTTATTTAAAAAATCAGCGAGTTCAGGCATAAAATCGTTAATATAAGGATATAAGTCTCGATTAATATAAAAGTTTTCCATAAAACCGATAGCTCTGTCCATCCATATAAATCCGTAATCTTCATTTGAAGATATATGATATTGAGAAAAAAGATCGGGATTATCTCTGAAATACATATTAGAAAACAGGTTGTTTAATCCTTTACCTCAAAGTTCTTAGAAAAACTGTAAAAGCAAGACACTGCAAAGCGTTCATTTTTTACGCTACCAAAGTGTTGCCTGTATGTTTTAGAAAGTTTTGTAAAAGCAAGATATACAAACGAATAGAGGGGCGGTTCGAGTCTCATTCGCACTGAGAGCGACAAATTGAAGATTTTTTCTTTTTGTCGCTTTTTTCGTTTCTATAACTTGCTATTTCTGTGTTGATTAAATGAAGGAAAGAATGACAGAGCAGGTAGTAAAATTTCCGAAACCCATTTGTTAACCCAACTGACGCCAAACCACTTGCTATATGCATGTTTTGTTTTTCGTTATGTCAGGTTACTATTTTTATGTCTTTAATTATATCGTCCGAAATCAAAATTAATTCGTCCTCAATTTGTTTTGAAAGTTTTTCCAAGTCATTGAAATTTGGTTTATCAATTAGCACTGTTTCGAGAATAGAGTATTGAGGTTTCGTTGTTCGGTTTTTATTCCATTTAGTCGTTTTAAAATATTGCCAATACTTTTCTTGAATCGGAATTGTCTGTCCTAAAAGCCAAATTTCGAACTGCATTTTTGCATGGTTTAAAACAAGTCCCATTTTTAACTTTCGATTTTTCAAAAAGTCGTTTGAGTAATAGAAATATGTATAGTCCATATACCCTTGAAAGAGGCTTCCAAATGAGTACCTTTCGGAAAGGTTCTTTGATAAAGTTGTATTAAGTCTTGTTACATACTTCACAAGCCCAACGTAAGCTTCTTGAATATCTCCCTGTTTTAATTGTTCTTTATATATGTGAACGTAATCATTTAATGTTTTTTCCATAACACAATATTTTAATTTCAAATATACGATTTATGGCTTCGGAATCCACTCCCTATCGAACCATACCCATAAAGTTTATATACTTCATAAAATCAATTACTTTGATAAAGTCTTCTACATGGGTTCGATAATCTGATACCTTATCGCACTGAGATTCTGCAATTAATTGCAGAATCTTTTTTATTTCAAGAAATCCTTCAAGTCGGGAGCAAGAATATCCTGATCTACGATGTAGCTTCCATGATCGTAGCCTTTCATGATTTTCAGAGAAGCATTCGGTAAAACGGCGACAATATCTGTAAAAGTTTTTCTGTAAAATAAATCATTTTGTCCTGCTACCACCAAAGTAGGAGTGATAATACCTTTTAAAGCATCCAATTCTATATTGGGTTCTTCTAGCATCATTTTGAGTAAAGGATCATTTGTTGCCTGATAAGCCTTTTCAATTTCTTTAAAAATATTCTTTTTGAAATCGGAAGGTTTCAGATTAACACCCAGAAGCGCCACCTTATTGAAGATATTTTTGTGTTTCATAGCCAATAACAAAGCAATTATCGCCCCGTCGCTGAAACCCACGACAGAGACCTCCTTCAATTCCAACTTCTTTATAAATTCATATATATCGCCTGACATCGATCCATAGGAATAGTCATCAGTTTTAGAACTTTTTCCGTGATTACGGCTGTCTAAGGCATAAACCGTAAAATCATTCTTCAGTTTATTTATGAGTTTATCAAAAATATGATGATCCTCTCCGTTCCCGTGAAGTAAGATTAGGTTTTTGCCTTTGCCTGCTTTAGTATAATTTAAGTAAATGCCATTTACCTCTATCTTCATATTTACAACATTATTTTTTTTCTAAAAAATCAGCCAATTTTCTAACGGCCATTGCACGATGACTGATTCCGTTTTTTTCATCATCTGTCATCTCTGCAAAAGTTTTATCATATCCGTTAGGAATAAATACAGGATCATACCCGAATCCGGAATCGCCCTTCGGAGTTTGGATAATTTCCCCGTCAATTTGTCCTTCAAACAGATATTCTTTCCCATTTACTATCGCAGCAATCACGGTTCTGAAAGAGGCATTTCTGTTAGTTTTCCCATTCAATTCTTTCAATAGTCTGGCTACATTGTCAGCAGAATTTTTCTGCTCTCCTGCATATCGGGCGGAATATACGCCCGGATCACCATTCAGAACCTCAACTTCCAAACCTGTATCATCAGAAAAACAATTTATGCCTTTTTCATTCCAGATATATCTTGCTTTGATCAAAGCGTTCTCTTCCAAAGTTATTCCTGTCTCGGGTATATCGTAATCTATACCAATATCTTGCAGACTATAGATTCTATATTTATTCTGCAGCACGGATCGGATTTCCGATAGTTTATGTTCATTATTTGTAGAAAATACTAATGACTCCATGTATGAACCTTATTAATAGAAATCAAAGATACTCACAAAATTTGTGTAAAATATTGTTTGGTATTGTTAAAAAATATATCTTTGTCGCGTTTTTAAACTTTAACTAAACTTAATTTTTATGAAAAAACTAATTTTTACGCTTGCAATCGTAGCTTGTGCTATCTCAGTTAATGCACAAAACATGTGGTTAGGTGGAAGTGTTGGATTCCACTATAATAAAACAAAAGTAGGAGAAGCTGACTTCAAAGTAACAAGCTGGAATATTCTTCCTGAATTTGGATATTTCATTAATGAAAACTTTGCCATTGCAGGAAGAATCGGATATGAGTCTTCAAAAGTAAAATCAAATATGCTTGAGACAGACTTGGTAGACTATAACGATTATACGAAAATGGATGCTTTCGTTATTAATCCTTTTGTTCGTTATACATTCTTAAAAGGGAATATAGGTGCTTTATTTATTGACGGTGGAGTGAAAGCAAAATTTGGAAAGGCTTTAGACGAAGATTTAACTGAGTACGGTGTGGGTATAACTCCAGGAGCAATAATCAACGTAGGAAATGGTTTTTCAGTAACTGCTGCTTTTGGTAATTTAGGTTATACACATAAAGAAATCAAAACGAAACCAGAAAAAATTAAAAATGATGACTTCAACTTTGGACTTAACTTTAAAGAAGTTTCTGTTGGAGTAATATATTCATTCTAATTTTTAACCTACCTTAATAACTAAAAAAGCTCTCTGGATTTCAGAGAGCTTTTTTAGTTATATATTATGAATCCATAATCGAAAACAAGATAAATCACAGCATCTTCTATAACTATATCCATATTAAGAACTATTTACTATTTTTGCAGCAATAAATCAATTAAATATGGAAATTGCAAGCAAGTACAACCCCGCTGAAGTAGAAAACAAATGGTATCAATATTGGCTCGAAAAAAAAAATTCTTCCATTCCGAACCTGACAATCGCGAACCCTTTACCATAGTCATTCCGCCGCCTAACGTAACAGGAGTCCTTCACATGGGGCACATGCTGAACAATACGATACAGGACATACTCATACGTCGCGCGCGCATGCTGGGTAAAAACGCATGCTGGGTTCCGGGAACGGATCATGCATCTATAGCAACAGAAGCAAAAGTGGTTGCAAAACTTGCTTCTCAGGGAATTAACAAAAACGATCTGAGCCGTGAAGAATTTCTTTACCATGCTTGGGACTGGACGCATACTCACGGGGGAATAATTCTGAAACAACTCCAGAAGCTGGGAGCCTCTTGCGACTGGGATCGCACGGCTTTCACGATGGACGAAAAACGTTCCACAAGCGTATTCAAAGTATTTGTCGATCTGTATAACAAAGGATTAATTTATCGCGGAGTCCGTATGGTGAATTGGGATCCGAAAGCCAAAACAGCCCTTTCGGACGAAGAAGTGATTCACAAAGAAGAACAAAGCAAATTATATTATCTGAAATACAAGATTGAAGGCGAAGAAAGTTATGCCTTAATCGCCACAACACGCCCCGAAACAATTTTCGGAGACGTAGCGATTTGTATCAATCCAAATAACCCGAAAACATCATTTCTTAAAGGGAAAAAGGTTATCGTTCCGATAGCTAACAGAGTAGTGCCGATCATCGAAGACGAATATGTAGATCCCGAATTCGGAACAGGATGTCTGAAAGTTACTCCCGCCCATGATGTGAACGATTACATGCTGGGTGAAAAATATAACCTCGAATCTATCGACATTTTCAACGATAACGGAACACTTAACAAGTACGGACTTCAATATGAAGGGATGGACAGGTTCGATGTCCGCAAGAAAATCGAAAAAGATTTACAAGATTCAGGGCTGCTCGAAAAAGTAGAGAGCTACACCAACAAAGTCGGATATTCAGAACGGACAGATGTCCCTATCGAACCAAAACTTTCGATGCAATGGTTCCTGAAAATGGAAGGGCTTGCGAAACCGGCTCTCGACGCAGTCGAAAACGATACGATAAAATTCTATCCTGCAAAGTATAAAAATACTTACCGTCATTGGATGGAAAATATAAAGGACTGGTGTATAAGCCGCCAGCTTTGGTGGGGACATCAAATACCTGCCTACTATTTGCCCGAAGGAGGTTATGTCGTTGCCGAAACGCCTGAAAAAGCTTTGGAAGAAGCCCGAAATAAAACAAACAATCCGAGTCTGCAAGAGAAAGATTTGCGACGCGATGAGGATTGTCTTGACACATGGTTTTCTTCGTGGTTGTGGCCTATATCGGTATTTGACGGCATAAGTCAACCGAACAACAAAGAAATAGAATATTACTACCCGACTAACGATCTGGTAACAGGTCCCGACATCATCTTTTTCTGGGTGGCAAGAATGATAATGGCAGGTTACGAATATCGTAAAAAACCTTGTTTCAACAACGTGTATTTCACAGGCATCGTCCGTGATAAATTGGGGCGAAAGATGTCCAAACAGTTGGGAAACTCCCCCGATCCTATCGAACTGATCGAAAAATACGGAGCTGACGGGGTTCGTATGGGTTTGTTATTAACCGCACCTGCGGGAAATGACTTACCTTTTGACGAATCTCTTTGCGAACAGGGACGGAATTTCAACAATAAAATATGGAACGCTTTCCGCCTGATAAAGGGCTGGGATGTAAGCGAAAACGCTGAACAACCCGAATCTTCGGTTATTGCGATAGAATGGTTCGACTCTGTTATTTCCAGAACGATCGGCGAAGTCAACGACTTATTCTCGAAATATCGCTTATCTGAAGCATTAATGCTTTTGTACAAACTCTTTTGGGATGAGTTTTCTTCATGGTATCTCGAAATGATCAAACCTTCATATCAACAACCGATTGATGCAAAGACATACCAAGCCACGATGAACTTTTTCGACAGCTTATTAAGATTGCTGCATCCTTTTATGCCGTTTATAACGGAAGAATTGTGGCAAGCTTTGGAAAACAGGAACGAGGGAGAAAGCATAATGATTTCTCCAATACCTGAAACAAAAGGAATTAATGAAGATTTGATAAAGGATTTTGAGTACACAAAAGAAATTGTTTCGGGAATCAGAACAATCCGCCTGCAAAAAAACCTGCCAAACAAGCAAAGTCTTGATTTGGAAGTAATAGAAACAGGAGGCGGTTATAACCAATCTCTCAACCCTGTTATCATCAGGATGGGAAATATTGCTGAAATCAGAGAAGTAAGCCAAAAAGACACGATGTCTTCGGGTTTTCTTGTCGGGACAACGGAATTTAGCATTCCTTTAGGAAACAATATCGACGTTGAGGAAGAATTAAAAAAACTCGAAGAAGAACTTGAATATCAGAGAGGATTCCTCAATTCAGTCATGAAAAAGCTTTCAAACGAAAAGTTTGTGAATAACGCAAAAGCCGAAATTGTCGAAAACGAACGCAAAAAACAGGCGGATGCCGAGAGTAAAATTAAAACGCTCGAGGAAAGCATTGCTGCTTTAAAAAAATAACCCGGAAAGAGCGTATTTTGATATACGCTCTTTTTTCAATAAAAAACGATGGCGATATACCTATCATCAGCCTATCTGGCTCCGATCGAATATTACAAAGTATTAGTTTCGAAACAGACTGTTTTTATCGAGAAATTCGAAAACTATCAAAAACAGTCTTATCGTAACCGATGCACCATTTTATCGGCAAACGGAACAATGTCGCTATCCATTCCTGTCGAGCACTCGAAAACAGAAAAGATCCTCACAAAAGACATTCGCATCGCCGATCATGGGAACTGGCAGCATCTGCATTGGAACGCCATTGTTTCAGCTTATAATTCCACACCCTTTTTTGAATATTACAGAGACGATTTCGAGCCTTTTTATCAAAAGAAATTCAAATTCCTATTCGATTTAAACGAAGAATTACGAGTTTTAATTTCAAAACTGCTTGATATTGATGTTTCACTTCTCAACTACACCTCTGAATACGCTAAATCATTACCGAATAATGATATTGATTTGAGAAACACAATCCACCCTAAAAAACTCACCCAATATTCCGATAAATCCGTCTCTCCTATTACATATTATCAGGTTTTTTCCGATAAATTCGGGTTCATTGAAAATCTGAGTATAATCGATTTGCTCTTTAATATGGGGAACGAGAGCCTGATAATATTAAGTAAATGAAATATAGTTTTTTATTTGCGAAAGAAGTCGTATTTTTGCCCCGAACAATCTAAAATAGAATTAATAAAACGATGAATTTTGTTGAGGAACTGAAATGGCGTGGAATGATCCACGACATGATTCCGGGAACGGAAGAACAACTGCAAAAAGAATTAACTTCGGCTTATGTCGGCATAGACCCTACTGCCGATTCGCTTCACATCGGACACCTTGTCAGTGTTATGATGCTGAAACATCTGCAACGTGCAGGTCATCGCCCTATTGCACTGATAGGCGGAGCGACAGGCATGATAGGCGATCCTTCGGGAAAATCGCTTGAAAGAAACCTTCTTGATGAAGAAACGCTGCGTCATAATCAGGCGGCAATAAAAAAACAATTGTCGAAGTTCCTCGACTTTGAATCTACTGCACCGAATGCCGCCGTTTTGGTGAACAACTACGACTGGATGAAAGATATTACCTTCCTTAGTTTCATAAAAGACATCGGGAAACATATCACAGTCAACTACATGATGGCGAAAGATTCCGTAAAAAAACGCTTTTCGGGAGAAGGTGAAGGCATGTCGTTCACGGAATTTACTTATCAACTCGTGCAAGGTTACGACTATGTGCATCTTTATTCTACATATGGATGTAAGCTGCAAATGGGAGGTTCCGATCAATGGGGGAATATAACAACAGGAACCGAACTTATCCGCAGAAAACTCGGAGCGGAAGCTTTCGGTCTTGTTTGCCCGTTGATAACCAAAGCGGACGGAGGAAAATTCGGAAAGACCGAATCAGGCAATGTTTGGCTCGATCGGCGATATACGTCGCCCTATAAATTTTATCAGTTCTGGTTGAATGTGAGCGATTTGGACGCAGAAAAATATATCAAGATATTTACAGCGTTAAGCAAAGAAGAAATTGACGCTTTGATCGAAGAGCAGCACAAAGATCCGGGAGCACGTTCCCTCCAAAAAAGGCTTGCTCAGGAAGTAACAACTATGGTTCACTCGGAAGAAGATTATCAAAATGCGGTGCAGGCATCCGACCTGCTTTTCGGAAAAAACCTGCCGCAAATAGACGATCAGACGCTGTTGGAGGTTTTTGAAGGAGTCCCTCAGTTTACTGTTTCGATCGACGATCTTGAAGAAGGAATAAAAGCTGTCGATCTTTTGGCCGAAAAAACACAGATTTTCCCGTCAAAAGGGGAAGTGCGGAAAATGGTTCAATCAGGGGGAGTATCAGTAAATAAGATTAAACTCGAAAATTACGATGAACTGATCGACTGTTCGTATTTGATAAACACAAAATACATAATTGTACAAAAAGGAAAGAAAAATTATTTTCTGATAACAGTAAAATAATTATTACCTTTGTACCGATAAGATTGTCCTGTGGTGTAACGGTAGCACTCCTGATTCTGGTTCAGTCTGTCCGGGTTCGAATCCTGGCAGGACAACAAATTGTTCTGGTGGGACAACTTAAAGGGTTTATAATCATGTGGTTATAAGCCCTTTTCTTTTGTTTTTAATAAAAAAAACGTAATTACATTTTATTTCTTTAATATAAATTTTATTTTTTATACATTTACGGATAGTAATTTCTCATTTAAAATAATAAAATTTGTATTCCGCTGTAGAAAAGGATTTTTTTACATGCTCGATCTGATTCTGATTAAGTTTTTTCATCATAAATAAATGACAACCTAATATCAATCTTATGTCGCCAATTCTCGTATTAAGTATTATTGTAATCTATTTTCTTGTATTGTTTTTAGTCTCCTACATTGCAGGACGTAAAGCCGACAATCAGGGATTTTTCATCGGAGGAAGAAAATCGGCTTGGTATGTTGTTGCCTTTGCCATGATCGGATCGAGTATATCGGGAGTAACTTTTATTTCTGTTCCGGGTTGGGTTAGCGTCAGCAATTTCTCCTATCTCCAGATGGTAATGGGTTTTGCCGTCGGACAAATTATCATAGCTTATGTGCTCCTCCCCCCTATTTTATAGAATGAACCTAATTTCGATATACGGTTATCTGGAAAACAGATTCGGAATATCTTCGTACAAAACGGGCGCTTGGTTTTTCTTCATCTCAAAAAATGCTTGGCGCTGCGGTACGCTTATTCTTGGTTTGTATTGTTTTGCAGCTTTTGGTTTTTGAACCTCTTAACCTGCCGTTTATTCTGAATGTTATATTCACGGTGTTTCTGGTTTGGTTATATACGTTTAATGGCGGTGTAAAATCTCTTATATGGACGGATTCGCTGAAAACACTCTGCCTTATAGTATCCGTTGTTTTGTGTATTTACTACATTGCATCCGATTTGAATTTCAGTTTTGGGGGCATGTTGTCTGCTATCGGAGAGAGTGATTACTCTAAAATATTCTTTTTCGATGATGTCAATAGTAAATACTATTTCTTCAAACAATTCTTAGCGGGCGTATTTGTCGTTATTGCCATGACAGGATTAGATCAGGATATGATGCAAAGGAATTTAAGCTGTAAAAACTACAAAGATTCTCAGAAGAACATGGTAACAAGCGGGATTATGCAGATTTTTATTATCGCCATGTTTCTGATGTTAGGAGTATTGTTATACATTTATGCCGCAAATAATCATATTACAACTCCGCAAAATACGGACGAACTGTTCCCGATGCTGGCAACTCAAGGTTATTTCCCAAAAATAGTTGGAATATTGTTTGTATTGGGTTTAATATCTTCCGCCTATTCGGCAGCAGGCTCTGCGTTAACAGCTCTGACAACATCCTTTACGATAGATATTCTTCAGGTAAATAAGAAAAAAGATGAAGCCGAAGTTGCCAAAGTAAGAAAACGCGTACACGTAGGAATGGCTGTTGTAATGGGAATCGTGATTTTTATATTCAATATCCTCAACAATACAAGCGTAATTGACGCGGTATATATTCTGGCAAGTTATACGTATGGTCCTATACTTGGATTATTTGCCTTCGGTATTTTTATGAAAAATAAAGTAAAAGATAAGTACATTCCTTTGGTAGCAATCATTTCACCGATATTGTGTTATATACTTCAAAAAAATTCGGCTGCATGGTTCAACGGATATACGATCAGTTATGAACTGCTGATCATAAATGCCGCGTTCACATTCATCGGATTACTACTGTTGACAACAAAAAAAGAAACGAAACTTGCCGAATAAACACCAATACATAAACGAATTTGTTTTAATCAAAAATAGTCGTGAAAATTAAAATTCACGACTATTTTTTTTAGTATATGGAACAATGAAGTTAATACAAACCACTAAAACCACCTAAGTAACAATAAAACTGTTATTTTTGTGTTTATTATTAATGTAATATATTACTCTATACTGTTTTATTGGTGGTAAGAAATAAAATTATTTTCGGAAGCTTTGTCTGCTTTTCTTTAGTATTGAGTTCGTGTTCCAACCAGAAGAATACGAAGCAAACCCGTTTGTATCATGAAATAAACACACGATACAACATATATTACAATGCCGAGATTGCATATAACGAAGCGCTCGAAAGCAAAAATAAAAGCTATACCGACAATCTGTCTCAGACAATTTACGTATATCCCTACTACCCCGCAGAAGAAAATCAAAAGATAAGCGGATTCGAGACTACAATCGACAAAGCCACAAAAGCTATAAAACTACATTCGATACAAGTAAAACCTGAAAGAGATCCATCGAAAAGAAGAGATATAAAATATCAGGAATGGCTGCAACAAAAAGAATTTAATCCTTTTCTGAAAAACGTATGGTTGCTCATGGCAAAAGCGGAATATCAAAGTCTGGATTACGTCAGAGCCATTTCAACGTTTTCTTACATAACACGTTTATTTAAAACCGATCCTGAGGTGGTTGCGGAAGCCAATCTATGGATTGCAAAAGCATATACCCAGATGGGATGGGTGTATGAAGCGGACAATATTTTCCATAAAATAAAACTTTCAGGAGGAGTTCCCGATAAACTGAAAGATGAATTCTCCGAAGTATATGCCGATTATCTGGTAAGGAACAAACAATATTCGGAGGCTATACCTTATCTGCAACAGGCAATCAACAATGCGGGCGGATTGCAAAAAATACGCTTGCGATACCTGTTAGGACAACTATACGGGGAGACCGGTGAGAAAAATGCTGCATACAAAGCATTTGAAGACGTACAAGGATTGAGTACGCCTTATTTGTACACATTGAATTCTAAAATACAACAAGTCAATTATATCGAACCGCATGATACCCAGCTAAAGAAAAAAACGCTGTCTTCGCTGAAAGGGATGACAGGCAGTTCTAAAAATGAAGAGTATCTGGATCAGATATACTACTCCATCGGCAATATCTACATGATGGATAACGATACCGCCAAAACAATCGAAAACTACAAACTTGCTATCGAAAAAAGCAGCCGTAGCGGTTATGACAAAGGTATCGTACTCGTTTCGTTAGGTGATATTTACTTCCAACAAAGAGATTTTATAAAAGCACAACCTCTTTATCCTGAAGCATTGGGCATATTGGGAAAAAAATACGACCGCTACAAAGAATTGTCTTTACGCTCGGAAGTTCTGGACGAGCTGGTCGTATATGCCGAAGCGGTGTACTTGCAGGACAGTTTGCAAACTCTCGCAAAAATGCCCGAAGATCAACGGTTGGAAGCCATAAACAAAATTATAGAAGACGTTAGGAAGAAAGAAAAAGAAGAACAACAAAAACAGGCAGAAGCAGATTGGAAAGAGCAAAACCCCGATGAAAAACCGAATATGGTAAACGTACCCTCGAACCCAAAATTCGGAGCAACCAAACGAACATTTTATTTTTACAATGCACAGACGGTTAATCAAGGGAAAGCGACATTTAAAAGCCGTTGGGGAAGCCGAAAACTGGAAGATAACTGGAGACGAAAAGATAAAACTTCTACGACATTCGGCGGTTTTGACGATCTCGACCCACAAGCAGGCAACGATACAATTCCGTACGTAACCGAAACAGATCTTCCTCCTACCGAAGAAGAAGAAAAGGCAAACGACAAATATTCTCCCGAATATTATCTGAAGCAGCTGCCGTTGACCGGTGCTGCCATGCAGGAATCGAACAATATAATCGAAGACGCCTACTACAACATGGGCATGATTTATAAAAACAAGCTCGAAGACCTGCTTCTCGCAATTGAAGGTTTCGACAAATTGCTGAACAGATTCCCTAATTCCAAAAGCAAAGAAGAAGTTTATTATCAGCTATTCCTCATATATTCTCAACTCGGGAACAAAAATATGGCGGAAATTTACCGCGTAAAATTGATGAATGAATTTCCACAGGGAGATTATGCCATCACATTGTCCGATCCTAATTATGAATGGAACCTGCGTAATCTGGAAAGACTGGAAAACGAACTATACGATAATACATATGACGCATATCTCGCAAGCAATGTAAATCTTGTAAGAACTAATTACAGCACCGTACAAGACAAATATCCGCTATCGAAACTCGCCCCCAAATTCATGTTCTTGGATGCTCTTACCTATGCGCAAACAAACGAGCCTAAAGATTTCAGAGATAAACTGAAAGGACTGATAGAAAAATATCCCGATGCAGAAGTAACGCCTCTCGCTTCCGAAATGCTGAAAGGGTTGTTAAGCGGACGTACTCTCGGATCGGGCGGTCCCATGCGAGGCATGATATGGAATATACAATTTGCGGGTGAAGATCTTGCAAACATAGATACAACACTTGTCTTTGTCGACAAACCGGAAAATAAATACAGGGTTCTTCTTGTATTCGATCCTAAGAAAATAGACCGCAACGAACTGATTTATAACGTTGCGGACTATAACTTCTCTCGTTTTGTCGTTCAAACGTTCGATTTGAGTTTCAGCGAAATACCCCCGTTCGAAATACTGCAAGTACAAGGACTCGAATCGTTCAGAAACGTAGTTGAATATACCAACAAAGCTTTTCAGGACAGTTCCCTGATCGAAAAACTCGATCCAAGTATTATTATGGTTCCTATATCCGACGAAAACTATACGACCTTAATGAGAGGAAAAAGCCTTGCTGATTATTTTACCTTCTTTACCGAACATTATAAGGATCAAATGCCCGAATTGGTTTCATATTGGGAAAAGCAAATGAATCCTGAAGAAAAAGAGGAAACCGTTAAGGAAAAAGAAACTCCAACCGAACAGGTAAAGGAAGAAAAGAAAGAACAGGAAGTTCCTATAAAAACTCAGGATAAAAAAGATACGGAAAAAATTCCGGTTCTTCCGGAAAAAGAAGAAAAGGAAAAGACCGATGAACAGCAACCAAAAACAGATGAAGGGCTGGAAACAATCATTTCGGATGAAGATGTAAACAAGGCAGTCAATACCGTAAAAGATATTAATACGACTATTAACGAAGTAATGGATAACCCTGTTGACGGAATAAAAAATATAATAGAAAACATTAAGAATAAGCCAAAGCTTACTAAAGAAGAAAAAGAAACATTGAAAGAAGAACAAAAGCGTCAAAAAGAAATTGAAAAAGAGAAAAAACAACGCGAAAAAGAAGTTCAGGATTCAATAAGAGATGCGGAAAAAGCTCGGCAAGATTCCATTAAACAAGCCGAGAAAGAAGCAAGAGAAATGGAAAAAGAAGCCGAGAGAGCTAAAGAAGATGCACGTAAGGCCGCAATACAAGCAAAAGAAGACGCCCGAAAACAACGCGAGCAGGAGTTGAAAGACAAAGAAAAAGCGCAGAAAGAACGTATGAAGCAACGCGAGCAAGAACGCAAAGAACGCTTGAAACAACGGGAACAAGAACAGAAAGAAAAACTCGAACAAAGAGAAAAAGAACGCGAAGCCAAACGAAAGCAACGCGAGCAGGAACTCAAAGAAAAGGAGCGACAGGCCAAAGAAAGAAGAAACAGATAATTCAGACAAATAACATATCCTTATAAAAAATAAGTTCGGACATTCTCCGGGCTTATTTTATTACAATTAAGAATAAAGGTTATAATCAAGATAATAACTAACTTTGCAAAAGCAAAGAAAGGATAAATAATGAAATTCAAATACGATGTAATAGTTGTCGGTGCAGGACATGCAGGGTGTGAAGCTGCCGCTGCCGCAGCAAATCTTGGCTCAAAGACATTGCTCATAACAATGGATATGAACAAGATAGCACAGATGAGTTGCAACCCTGCTGTTGGAGGAATAGCTAAAGGACAGATTGTAAGAGAAATAGACGCACTCGGAGGACAAATGGGAATCGTTACGGATAAAACGTCTATCCAGTTCAGAATGTTGAATAAAGCCAAAGGCCCTGCAATGTGGAGTCCACGTGCGCAGAGTGACAGAACAAAATTCATTATGGAATGGCGGAATATACTCGAAAACACCGATAATCTAACCATTTGGCAAGATACAGTAACATCACTAAATTTAAAAGGTAATACAATAGTTGGAGTACATACCCTTATGGGCGTTGATTTTTCGGCAAAATCAGTCATTCTGACAAACGGAACATTTCTCAACGGACTCATGCACATAGGGAAAGTCCAGATAAAAGGGGGAAGAGTTTCAGAGCCAGCATCCAAAGGAATCACTGAGCAATTGGCTGAATTCGGTTTTTCGACTGACCGGATGAAAACAGGTACTCCTGTAAGAATTGACGGAAGAAGCGTTGATTTTTCGTTAATGGAAGAACAAATCGGAGATAATAATTTTCATAAATTCTCATATTTAGACCAGAATTATAGATTACTAAAACAACTTAGTTGCTGGATATGTTATACCAATGAAGAAGTTCACGATGAATTGAGAAAAGGATTATCCGATTCTCCCCTTTACAACGGACAAATAAAAAGTATCGGTCCACGATACTGCCCAAGTATTGAAACAAAAATAGTGACTTTTTCCGATAAAATATCACATCAATTATTTTTAGAACCTGAGGGAGAAAACACTCAAGAATATTATTTAAACGGTTTTTCTTCTTCCTTACCTTTAGATGTACAATTAAACGCTCTTACAAAAATTCCCGCATTCAGAAACATAGATATATATCGTCCGGGTTATGCCATAGAATATGACTTCTTCGATCCAAGACAATTAAAACATACTCTGGAAACAAAGCTTATAAACAATCTGTTTTTTGCAGGGCAAATAAACGGAACGACAGGATATGAAGAAGCTGCTGGGCAAGGAATAATTGCAGGAATAAACGCTCATAACAAAGTACACAATTCAGCTGATTTTGTTTTAAAAAGGAACGAAGCCTATATTGGCGTATTAATAGATGATCTTGTAACAAAAGGAGTAGACGAACCATACAGGATGTTTACATCACGAGCTGAATACAGAATTCTTTTAAGGCAGGATGATGCAGATAGCAGATTGACGGTCAAATCAAATAATATCGGATTAGCTTCGAAAGAAAGGGTTGATTTGTTGAATCAAAAAAATGATGAAATAGACAGAATTTTAAAATTTGTGTCTACTTATTCAGTAAAACCCGAGTATATAAATAATAGATTAGAAGAAATAGGAACAACTCCTTTGAAACAAAAAAATAAAACTGAAAGATCTATTAACCCGCCCTCAGGTTAAAATAGAAAACATATCCGATCAAATACCTGCATTCAAGGAAGAATTAGATAAAATACCCAATAGAATTAACGAAATAAAAGAATCTATTGAAATAAAAATAAAATACGACGGCTATATTAAAAAGAGAAGAGATTATTGCCGAAAAAATAAACAGGCTTGAAAATATACGTATAAAAGACAAATTCGATTACAACAATATACAATCGCTTTCAACGGAAGCAAGACAAAAACTAACAAGAATAAATCCTGAAACAATAGCACAAGCAAGCAGGATTCCGGGGATATCACCTAACGATATATCTATTTTGCTTGTTCTCTTGGGAAGGTAAAATAAAATTGTTCCACGTGAAACATGAATAAACCAAATCTCATAAATAGCTATATTTCAAACAATTCAAAACAATAAAAAAAAATCATGAGCATCGAAAAACTAAAAGCTTCGGTTAGAAACATTCCTGATTTTCCAATCAAAGGGAATTCAATTTAAAGATGTAACTACTTTATTCAAATCGCCCGAAAATCTAAAAGAATTAACTCACATATTAAAAACAAGATATGAAGGTAAGGGAATAACTAAAGTTGTCGGAATAGAATCAAGAGGTTTTATAATGGGACCAATTATGGCGCTTGAGTTAAATGCGGGGTTCGTCCCTATCCGTAAACCGGGAAAATTACCGGCAGAAACGATAGAAGAAAGCTATGAAAAAGAATATGGGGTTGATACAATACAGATACATAAAGATGCTTTAAGCCCCGATGACGTGGTTCTAATCCATGACGATTTACTGGCTACAGGAGGCACAATGGCTGCAGCATACAATCTTGTAAGGAAAATGGGCGTGAAAAATATTTATATCAATTTCATTATAGAATTGGAAGATTTAAACGGAAGAAAGTTATTTCCTGAAAATGTTGATGTGGAAGCATTGATTAAGTTTAAAGAATAAATACACGAGGTTAAATTAAATAATGAATGATTATTTAAAAAACATTATACAAAACATACCCGAAAAACCCGGATGTTATCAGTTTTTTGATAGCAAAGGAGTTATTATATACGTTGGAAAAGCTAAAAATTTAAAGAAAAGAGTATCCAGTTATTTCAACAAACATCATGACGAAAGTCCGAAAACACGAATTCTGGTAAGCAAAATCGGCGACATAAAATATATTATTGTCGAAACAGAAGAAGACACGCTTCTTTTAGAGAATAATCTAATAAAAGAGTATCAACCCCGATACAATGTTCTTTTAAAAGACGATAAAACGTACGCTTCAATTGTTATAAGAAACGAAAATTTTCCCAGAATTTATCAAACAAGAAGAATTATAAAAGACGGATCTTTATATTATGGCCCTTATCCGTCCGTTATGAGCATCAAAGCTCTCCTTTCCATTATACACAAGCTATACCCTATCAGAACGTGTTCCTTATTGCTTACAAAGGATAATATTGATAGAAAGAATTATAAAGTATGTCTGGAATATCATATAAAAAGATGCTTAGGGCCGTGTGAAGGATTTCAAAGTGAAGAAGATTACAATAAAAATATCGGCGACATAAAAGAAATTCTGAAAGGAAACATTGGTAATATAAGCACAGCTATAAATAAGGAAATACAACAATTAGCAGAAGAATTAAAATTCGAAGAGGCAGAAAAACTGAAAGAGAAATACTTGCTGATCGAAAACTTCAAAAAGAAATCCACCGTAATAACCAACATAAACTATAATATTGACGTTTTCGGATACGATGAAGATAAGAACGCTGCATATATTAACTATTTAAGTGTGCACAACGGAGCAATAATAAGAGCTTACACATTTGAATATAAAAAGAAAATAGATGAAAGCAAAGAGGAATTACTGAGTCTGGGAATTATAGAAATGAAAGACAGATTTAAAACTCTGGCAAGAGAAATAGTCGTGCCTTTCGAACCTGATTTGGAAATGTCGAATATAACATTCATCATACCTCAACGCGGCGATAAAAAAAAGCTCCTCGAGCTATCTGTCAAAAACGTAAAACAATACAAAATCGACAAACTAAAAAAGGCTGAATCTTTAAACCCGGAACAAAGATCGGTACGAATACTGAAAACAATTCAAAATGATCTGCAACTCAAAGAACTTCCCGTACAAATAGAATGTTTCGATAATTCAAACATACAGGGGACTAATCCCGTATCAGCCTGTGTCGTTTTCAAAATGGCAAAGCCTTCAAAAAAAGATTACAGACATTTCATTGTAAAAACAGTCGTAGGTCCTGACGATTTCTCGACAATGAAAGAAGTTGTGTACAGGCGATATCACAGATTACTTGAAGAAGAAGCTCCCCTACCCCAGCTAATCGTAATAGACGGAGGAAAAGGACAGCTTAATGCAGCCTGCGAATCGTTGAAAGAGCTCGATCTGTACGGAAAGATCGCAATCATAGGCATAGCAAAACGATTGGAAGAAATATACTATCCAGAGGATTCTATACCCCTATATCTTGATAAAAACTCCGAAACACTGAAAGTTATACAACACCTGCGGGATGAAGCCCATCGGTTCGGGATCACTTTTCATAGAAACAGAAGAAGCAAAAGCCAGATACAATCAGAACTGGACAATATAAAAGGAATAGGAGAAGAAACAAAGAAAGCGCTTTTAAGACGTTTTAAGAGCATAAAACGAATAAAAGAAGCAAACTTACAGGAAATAGAAGAAACCGCCGGAAAACATAAAGCAAATTTGATTTGGAAATACTTTAACAGAGAAAATAATGAATAAAGAAATAATCGTCCCTAAAATAAATATTGACAGTATTTCGCCGGATAGCATCGCCAATTCAATAAAAGAATTGCCGAACAATAAAATCGAATGTCTCAATTGGGAAAAAACATATCCGTACAAACCAGAAGTTTCTTTTAAAATAGCACATAACGGGGATAATATTTTCCTCCAGTATGAAGTAAACGAACAGGAAATAATGGCTCTCACGGAAGAAGATAACGGATCGGTATGGACCGACTCATGCGTCGAAATGTTCATAAGTTTCGACGACAATTCATACTACAACGCCGAATTCAATTGTACCGGAAAAGCATTGCTCGGATACAGGACTATCGGAACAAAATCAATACGTGCCGATATTGAAATAATGCAATCTATAAAAAGGTTTCCAAGCTTAGGACACAGGATTATAAAGAGCCAAAAAGGAAATTTTAACTGGATTCTGACTTTAGTAATCCCATATACAGCATCCTGGATGCACGAATTAAAAGGTTTTTCGGGAATATCGGCAAAAGGAAATTTCTACAAATGCGGGAATAACCTTACAATACCTCATTACTTGTCATGGACGGAGGTAGATACTCCAGAACCTTCGTTTCATCAGCCACAGTTCTTCGGAAATATAAGATTTGAAAAATAAACTTTAAAAAAAACTAAAAAGGCAACTAAAAACAGTGAAACTGAGAAAACATAAACCGTATTTATCTGTTTATAAGTAATAGAAAAAATCAATAATATAAAATTTAAGAAAATGGAAAACGGTTTAAAAAAATCAATCAGAAAGGCTGTAAAAAACTGGTGGATCTCACTCCTTATCGGTATTTTGTGCGTAGCATTGGGTATATGGTGTGCCGTAACGCCTTTAAGCACATTTCTGGCACTCACAATTCTTTTTGTTGCAGGATTTATTGTAACGGGAATATTTGAAATAGGTTTTGCCATCACAAACAGGGACAGTATCGACGGATGGGGATGGACACTGGCGGTAGGTATTATAGACCTTGTGCTTGGTATCGTGCTGATTGCAAACCCGATGATGGCACCGGCAGTTTTGGTATATTTCATCATTTTCTGGCTTATGTTCCAGTCATTCTGGGGAATCGGCGTTTCGATCGATTTGTCAAAAAGTGAACACAGCGGTTGGGGATGGTTGTTGGCTTTTGCCATACTGGGACTGATCTTATCCATCATATTGTTGTTCCAACCTGTTATCGCAGGAGAAATCGCAGCATACATGCTGGCAGCAATTTTCGTAGTATACGGAATATTCAGAATTATGTTGTCAATAAAACTGAAATCGTTGAATAAATATTTATAATTCAACCTGTTTAATAAAAAGACAGCGTAAGCAAGTATTGATTGCTTACGCTGTTTTCTTTTTTAAAGATGAATATTAGTATATTTGTTGCACTTATATTGCTCAAACATATGAGAATACTTATTCAAAGAGTAAAAAAAGCATCAGTCAGTATTCATAATGAACTGAAATCGGAAATAGGCAACGGAATGCTCATTTTTGCAGGGATTGAAGACGCTGACAACGATGATGACATAAAGTGGCTGAGCAACAAAGTTGTAAATTTGCGTATCTTTGACGATAAAGAAGGAGTGATGAATCTTTCGGTAAAAGATATCGAAGGAGAAATACTGATCGTTTCGCAATTCACATTGCATGCTTCGACTAAAAAAGGGAATCGCCCTTCTTACATTTATGCTTCAAAACCCGATATCGCTGTTCCTTTATATGAAAAATTCTGCAAAACAGTCGAAACAGATTTAGGAAAAAAAGTGAAAACGGGAACATTCGGGGCGGATATGCAGGTGGAACTGATAAACGACGGGCCTGTTACTATATGGATAGACTCTAAAAACAAAGAATAAGAGTATGACGATAGAAGAAGCGCAAATACAGGTAGACGAATGGATCAGAACCATAGGAGTACGGTATTTCAGCGAATTGACAAATATGGCGATCCTGACGGAAGAAGTCGGAGAACTTGCTCGGATCATTGCACGAACTTACGGAGATCAATCTTTCAAGAAAACGGACGAAGGAAAGGACTTAGGAGACGAAATGGCGGACGTTCTGTGGGTACTGATATGCATGGCTAACCAGACAGGAATAAATCTAACGGAAGCCTTTAAACGCAATATTGAGAAAAAAACCAAAAGAGATAAAGACAGACACATAAATAATAACAAATTAAAATAAACAGTCATGGAAAAACAAGTAAACAAATATCTGGATGCCTTGAAGCTATATAAAACAGATTTGAATGACGATGAAGTAAAAGTAAAAGTACAGGAAATAATCGCCAAGAAATACAAGGAAAACGACAACAAGGATGTCTATAAAAAACTGTATTCCTGCATAGATTTGACTTCTCTTAATACTACCGATTCGAAAGAAGACATCTGGAAATTTACGCAAGGCGTCAATGATTTCGAAGGCAGCAGCGACGTGCCTAATGTCGCAGCCATCTGCGTATTTCCCAACTTTGCGGAAACAGTTAAGGAAGCGTTAACCGCACAAGACGTAAAAATTGCGTGTGTTTCGGCAGGATTTCCGAGTTCGCAAACCTATATTGAGGTTAAAATCGCAGAAACCGCATTAGCAGTCGCTAACGGTGCGGACGAAATAGACGTCGTCCTCAATCTGGGGTTATTCTTGTCAGAAAACTATGAAGAAGCCTGCGAAGAATTAGACGAATTAAAGCACGCTTGCCGCGATGCACACATGAAAGTTATTCTCGAAACAGGTGCATTAAAATCAGCCTCCATCATTAAGAAAGCCTCTATCCTATCCATGTATTCAGGTGCTGATTTCATCAAAACATCAACCGGAAAAGTTTACGAAGGGGCAACATTGGAAGCAGCGTACGTTATGGCTACCGCTATCAAGGAATACCATGACAAAACAGGCATCAAAATAGGATTAAAACCTTCGGGAGGCGTTTCCACTACTGAAGAAGCCGTAAAATACTATACAATAGTAAAAGAAGTCCTTGGCGAAGAATGGTGCAACAATAAACTGTTCAGGATCGGAGCAAGCCGTTTGGCAAAACATTTACTTGAAAGTATCGGTTAATACCGAATTATATATCAATTGAAATGGAGAAAAAAAGAACATCAATCGACTACGGAATAATATTGGGTTTTCTTTTTTTCTCCTTTCTATTCGTATTTTTCAATTCGAGAAACTCCCCGTTATATCTGTTCAGCCCTTGGGGCGATGTACACATATATTTTTCTATGGGGAAAGGAATCGCGAACGGACTTATTCCTTACAAAGACATATTCGATCACAAAGGACCTTTCATATTTTTCATTTATAGCGTTGCCTATCTCATTTCAAATACCAACCTCACGGGCGTATATTTACTGGAAGCGGTTGCCTTATTTTTCAATATACTATTCGCCTACAAAACTGCAAGGCTTTATACTTCGCAAAAAACTGCTTCGATCGTAGGGCTTATATACGCACTCTTTATTTTCAATAAAAGCTATTTCGGAGGATCGGCAGAAGAATTTATCTCCGTATTTGTCACGATCAGCTTTTATTACTTCATAGCCTATTTCAGAAACAGTCAACAAGACAAAAGTGAAAGCCGCAAACAAATGATCGTTCACGGAATAATGTTCGCACTCGTTTTACTTTCAAAACTAAGCGTATGCATTTTCTGGGTTCCTCTCCTTTTAGCTATATATATTGATTTATTAAAAGAAAAAAAATACAGAGAAACGATCAATTATATCCTGTACTCTCTGTTTGGAGTTGTCGTAACCTTGCTTCCATTTATCTTATATTTTACACTGAATAATTCGTTAAAAGATTTTTATTGGGGGTATATTCAGTTTAATTCTATTTATGCAGAATTCCAGCCTGATTTATCCGTAATAAGAAAAATTCTGTCACACTTTTATAAGCTTACTATTACGGATTATATTTCTTTTCCACTGACTTTGTTAGGTGTCGTGCTACTGTGTTTCTCCAAAAAATATATTCAAAATATTATTTTCAGAATAGGAATATTATTTTCATTTATATTCTCATTTTCAATTATTTGTATCACAAAATATATTATGACATATGCCCATATCGTCATATATGTTTATGCTATTTTCGGAGTAATATTTATACTCAGCTACTTAACTAAATTTATAGAAAAATACTTTTATGTAATTTATGCCGTAACTTTTATCTGTTTATTGTTGATGGGAATCGAAAATAAAGCTTTTTTTGGTGAAGAAAAAGACTGTTTATTACGAAAAAAAGAGTGCGGTTATATGCAAAAAGAATTTGCCGATATCATAAAAAAAGAACAGAACCCTACCCTGCTCAATATCGGACTCGATCTGGGAGTTTATACAGAAGCGAACATCGTACCGACATACAAATATTTTTTCTACCCGAATATCCCTTACCATTTATGTCCGGAGATCAGGGATTATCAGATGCAACTCATTGCCGATAAAAAACCGATGTTTGTAGTCATGGGCGATAACGCCGCATTTTTTTGATATGTACAAAAAGTATGCACCTCTACAAAACAATTATGAACTGATCAGAATTTACAATCAGAATATACCTGTTTTTGACGAAAAGGTTTTTTTATATAAAAGAAAAGAAAATCAGTAGCCTCTTTCACAATGTAGTCAACAGCTTTATATAACGAAGTCCTGATGTCGCTTTCGGGTAAGGAATCTATTACGGAAATTGCCTTAAGCTTATACTCATCCATTTTCCGATAAGCGTAATCAATGCCTCCGTTTTCTTTTGCAAAAGAAATAAGCCGATGGATATTTTCTTCCGTAAAATCAGCGTCTGATATTATATCCAGCATTTCTTTTCGTGCCTGCTTATTCTGCGCATTTTCAAGGGCATACAAAAGAGGTAATGTAATTTTACCTTCTTTAATATCATTCCCTGTAGGTTTGCCGACATCGTTGCTGAAATAGTCAAAAATATCGTCACGCATCTGAAAACAAACACCAAAATATTCGCCCAAAAGAGTAAATTTATTTATATCATTTTCGGCAGCATTAACCGATAAAGCACCTATTCTCATGCATGCAGAAAAAAGAGAAGCGGTCTTTTTACTGATCACTTCAAAATACTCTTTCTCATCAAGAACGGCATCTTTAGCCAAGAACAGTTGATTTAACTCTCCTTCAGCCAAGCGTCTGCCTAAGTCGGAAATAATGGTAATAATATCTATATTCCCTGTTAAAACGCTTTTGATCAATGATGTGGAAAGAAAATAATCTCCTGCAAGCACTGCGATCTGATTGTCATAGATAGCATTCAAAGAAGGGTTTCCGCGTCTCATTTTGGATTCATCGACAACATCGTCATGGATCAGCGAAGCGGTATGCAGCAACTCGATAGTAACAGCGGAACTATAAGTAATATCGTTAATACAGCCACAGGCTTTTGCCGCAAGCAATAATAAAATCGGACGAATTCTTTTTCCATCCGACTTCAAAACATGATCTATAACAGCTTGAATTTTAGCATTGTCACTGGATATGGAGTTTCTATACCGATCATCAAATATATCCAGTTCCGCATTTACAGGTTGTGCTATCAACAGCCTTTTATCCATATCATTGTTCAAATAAAGCCCAAATTTACAAATTATTCGGTTTTTAGCTGCATTTATTTATAACTTTACGGACAATATTGTCATATTTAGTATATTTAGTCCTTAAAACAAAAGTAATGAAACTATTTCTCGTCGACGCATACGCAATTATATACCGTTCCTATTACGCTTTCATAAAAAATCCGAGAATAAACTCAAAAGGGCAAAATACATCTGCCATTTTCGGTTTTGTAAATACGCTGGAAGAATTGCTGAAAAAAGAAAATCCAACGCATATTGCCGTTGCATTCGATCCTCCGGGAGGAACATTCAGGCACGAAGAATATGAACAATACAAAGCACAGCGTCAGGAAACACCCGAAGACATCAGGGCAGCTGTCCCGATCATAAAAGACATTATATCGGCATATAATATAAAAATGCTCGAAGTTCCGAAATACGAAGCGGATGATGTGATCGGAACAGTAGCCAAACTGGCGGAAAAGGAATCTCTCGAAGTCTATATGATGACACCCGATAAGGACTACGGGCAGCTTACGACAGAACATATCTTCATGTACAAACCAAATTCTTTCGGAGGAGGTTTCCAGATACTCGACGCCAAAGCTATCATGGAAAAATACAATCTCTCCTCCCCTATCCAGATGATAGATCTCTTAGGACTCATGGGCGATGCTTCGGACAACATTCCGGGATGTCCGGGCGTAGGTCCTAAAACGGCTGAGAAACTGATTCAGGAATTTGGCTCTATCGAAAACCTTTTGGAGAATACCGATCAGGTAAAAGGCGCTTTGAAAAACAAACTCGAAGAGAATAAAGATCAGATACTGTTTTCGAAATACCTTGCAACGATCAAAACGGATGTTCCGATCGGTTTTAACAAAGACGAATACATAAAAGGACAAATCGACGAAGAAAAATTACAAAATATATTTGAAGAGCTTGAGTTCCGTACGCTTATCAATCGTGTACTGAATAAAGAGGCAAAGCCTGCTGCTACGAGATTTTCACCCCAACAAGGAAGCTTGTTTGACGATTTTAACGCAACCGATACGGAAAATAACATTTATTCAAACCTCGAAACAATAAATGATGTTCCGCATCAATATCATCTTGTGGACAGCGAAGAAGATATAAAAAACTTAATAGAAAAGCTGTCCGTTCAACAGTTTTGTTCATTCGATACCGAAACGACAGGGCTCGATCCGATCAGCAGCGAACTTGTAGGAATGTCATTCGCTTTCAAAGAAGGAGAAGCATATTATGTTCCCATTCCACAGAATCGTGAAGAAGCCGCAAAAAGAATTGAACTCTTCAAAGGCTTTCTTGAAAATGAAAAAATAGAAAAAATCGGACAAAATATCAAGTACGACATCATTGTTCTGAAAAAATACGATATTGAAATCCGAGGAAAACTGTTCGACACAATGATCGCCCACTACCTGCTGAATCCCGAGCAAAGACACGGTATGGACTATATGGCTGAAATTTATCTGAATTACAAAACCATTCATATCGACGAACTTATCGGGGCAAAAGGAAAGAATCAGCTGAATATGCGCAGCGTTCCCAAAGAAATAGTTTCGGACTATGCTTGCGAAGACGCTGACATAACACTGAAACTCAAAAATATTCTCGAAAAAGAGATAAAAGAAAACGGGCTTGAAAAACTGCTTTATGAAATAGAACTTCCGCTTGTCTATGTACTTGCCGATATGGAATATACAGGCGTAAGGCTCGATACGGAGGCCCTTAACGAGTCGTCAAAAGTTTTGACAGCCGAAATGAATAAAATCGAACAGGAAATATTTCAGCTGGCAGGAAACGAATTCAATGTAAATTCGTCAAAACAGGTAGGAGAAATCCTTTTTGACAGAATGAAAATTATCGACAAGCCTAAAAAAACAAAAACAGGACAATATACCACCAGTGAAGAGGTGTTGGAAAAACTAAAAGATAAACATCCGATAGTCGGAAAGATTCTGGAATATCGCGGGTTAAAAAAACTGTTAAGTACATATATCGATGCTTTGCCTCAACTGATAAACCCGAAAGATCATAAAGTACACACATCTTATAATCAAACCATTACCTCAACAGGACGATTAAGTTCCAGTAATCCGAACCTTCAAAACATTCCGATCCGTGACGAGCAGGGAAAAGAGATCAGGCGGGCATTTGTCGCTGACGAAGGCTGTGTTTTTTTATCCGCCGACTATTCTCAGATCGAATTGAGGATAATGGCTCATCTGAGTAAAGATCCGCATATGGTGGAAGCATTTATGGGCGGAGAAGACATACATGCCGCTACCGCAGCAAAAATTTATAAAATACCGATCAGTCAGGTAACAAGCGATATGCGCCGAAAAGCAAAGACAGCAAACTTCGGGATCATTTACGGAATATCGGTTTTCGGGCTCGCCGAACGTCTGTCTATCCCAAGATCGGAAGCCAAAGAACTGATAGACGGATATTTCGACACCTATCCGGATGTCAAGAAATATATGGACGAAAGCATACACACGGCACAACAACACGGATATGTGGAAACCATTCTCGGACGCAAAAGATTCCTTCCCGACATAAACTCAAGAAACGCAACCGTAAGAGGATACGCCGAACGAAATGCGATCAACGCACCCATACAGGGAAGTGCAGCCGATATAATAAAAATAGCGATGGTGCGGATATTCAACCGCTTCGAAAAAGAGGGCATTGAGTCAAAAATGATCCTTCAGGTACATGACGAATTGAATTTTAATGTTATTGAAAGCGAACTTCCGAAAGTGAAACAAATCGTAACGGAAGAAATGGAAACAGCCTATAAACTGACCGTACCGCTCAAAGTAGATTGCGGATCGGGCGATAACTGGCTGGAAGCCCATTGACAAAACTATGAATTACGTATATAATCTGCTAAATACAATTGCCGAAAAAAAGAAATCTCATTTCTGGATTTTCTTTATCGTCCTTTTGCTGTTATCCCTGTTGATGATATACAGCTACAAGCTGTTTCCGAGCTTCGATTTCTATTTTCACTACAAGAGGTTCAATGTTCTAATGGAAGCCCTTAAAAACGGCTCCTACCCTATCTATATAGATTCTACGGCAGCAAACGGGTACGGATATGCAACCAAATGGTTTTACTGCGATCTGATATTAGTACCTTTCGCCGCAATCGGATTGCTTACAAGCGCTGCGTTTGCCTACCAGTTCATGTGGTTTACGATGACTGTATTATGTGGGGTATTTATGTATTGCACCGTCAATCGGATATACAAAAACTCTTATACGGCATTTATCGGTTCAATACTCTATACATTCTGCGTTTACAGGCTCTTGGATTTATTTGTCCGTTCGGCATTGGGCGAAGCCTTGTCCTTTACTTTTCTGCCTATTGTATTCTTGGGCATCTATGAAATACTGAAAGGAGATTACAAAAAATGGTATATTCTCACGATCGGATACAGCTTGATGATTTTTACTCATGTGTTGTCAACATTTCTTACATTTTTTACAATGTTGATATTATTAGCCATATATTACAAAGATTTTATAAAAGAGCGTAAACGTATTTATTATTTGATCATTGCAGGATTTGCAACCATTGTTATAACAGCCTATTTCCTGTTTCCGTTGCTGGAGCAAATGGCTTCGGGTTCTTTCTATTATCAGACAGTAGTCAAAGCACACCCTGACGACCATAAACAAAACCTGAACTGGATAGTCTGGGGATTGTTTAGCGGAATCATTCACCCCAAACAAATATTCATTCCCGCAACGGGTATTCTTCTTACATGGGCAATCAGTTTGAGATTGTTTGTAACCGAGAAAAAATCGACACTTTTAAAAAGCGTTGATGTAGGGGTTATCATTGGTTTGGTTTTTATTCTGTTGGCTTCTTCTTTAGTGCCTTGGACAGTATTTCCCTTCAATAAGTTATATTTTATTCAACTTCCGTGGAGGCTTTATGAGTTTGTCAGTTACTTCTTTGCTGTTGCGGGAGGATATTATCTGGCTTCCATATTAAAATCGAACTTAAGACGTTTTTTGGGTGCAGCACTGGTTGTATTGTGTACAATATTCGTTATTACAAGCAGCGGACGCGATTTTCAGTATGAAAATTCAAGAAAAAACATAAATGAAACTCCGACAAAAAATACGAATAATTATCATCTCTACGGAATGGAGTATATTCCTTCTAAATTCCCATCCATAGACTATCTGGAACAACGCGGCGAAAAAATAATATGTAATAATAACGATATAAAAATCAATAATTTTAAAAAAGAGAAAGGGACAACAAGTTTCGATATTCTAACCACCCAAACCGGCTGTATCGAATTACCTATGTTTTACTATAAAGGATATGCAGCCACAATCAATAATCATCCGATCCCGATACAAGAAAGTGAAAAAGGATTAGTGGAGATTGTTACCAATGAATCTGGACATATTAAAGTATGGTATGAGGGTACTACTATGCAAAAAATAAGCCCTTATGTTTCATTAATAGGGTTAATTGGGTTGTGTGTATACATAATCAGAACAAGAAAGAAGAGCGCCGCAAAATGAAAGCTACAGACAAAATAGTTGATACAATAACCGCAAACAAAAAACTACAATTGTGTCTGTTTATTTTCGGAATTACAATTATTACACTGATAATGATGGTTTGTTATAATCCATTATTTATCGGAATTGATCCATATTTCAACTTTAACAGGTTACTTGTCTTAATGGAAAGCATAAAAGACGGAAACTGGCTGTATCATTTAGACTACAATTCAATAAACGGATACGGATATTTTACGCAGGCTTTCTATTCCGATTTTCTGCTTATCCCTTTTGCCATAATCGGAAACCTGACAAATATATTATTTGCCTATAATGTTTTATTATTTTCCAGCAATATGCTATGTGGCATATCCATGTATATATCTGTCAAAAAAATATATAACAGCACATTTTGTGCAAGCGTCGGTGCGGTATTATATACATTTTGCACATACAAAATATATCTGACTTTCTATAATGTGGCTTTAGCCGAGTATATAAGTTTTATATTTATCCCGATTGTATTTTGGGGATTGTATGAAATTATAAAAGGGGATTATAAAAAATGGTATATCATAGCCTTAGGATTCATCTTAACGGTATTTACTCATGTAATAACAACTGTATTACTTTTCATTATAATACTGATATTTTGTATAGTTTATTATAAAAACCTGTTGTCTGAATCAAAGAGAATTTATGCGTTAATTATAGCCGGTTTCAGTTGTTTTTTAATATGTGGCTTATATTTATTTCCGATGCTGGAACAAATGGTATCCAATAGATTCTACTACCAGATTAATCCTCATATAGACATGTCTTATCATCGGATGCATTTTGATGAACTATTTCAAAACCTGACTAACAACTTGAATCGCCCTTTCAATATTCAGAGAGGACAAATGGGAGCGTTTCTTTTATGTATGATATGCCTGAGATTATTGATTCGCGAACGATCGGAAAAATTAAAAAGCATAGATATAGGAGTAATTATCGGTTTGTTTTTCATCTTCTCCAATTCATATCTTTTCACGTGGAATATTTTCCCGCTTAATAAACTTGAGTTCATTCAGTTTCCTTGGAGATTGTTTAAATATTCGAGCTATTTTTTTGCTGTTGCTGGAGGATTTTATCTGAGTATATTATTGAAATCGGACAAACAAAAGATTCTTGTATTAATCTCTATTTCACTGTTTTTAATCTTCACATTCTATTCCGACACCAAGTACTATAAAAATTTTCTCGCCGATTTCAATAACACGGAAATAAATGAAAACACAATAAGGGAAGGATGTCAGATTGCAGGAGCAGAATACCTGCCGTCAAAAATATCTTCAACAGATTATTTTTTGAAAAGAGGAAATAAAATAGAATCGGCAAATACTGAAATCTCTATCACAAACTTCAATAAAAACAAAGGAATTATTAATTTTAATTTAAAATCAGAAGCGTTTAATACGCTCGAATTACCATTAACTTACTACAAAGGATACACAGCGACAATCAATAACAAAAAAATACCTGTCTCACAAAGCCAAAACGGATTAGTAGAGATCGCTACCAATGAATCAGGACAAGTTAAAGTATGGTATGAGGGTACAATTGTGCAAAAAATAAGTCCTTATGTTTCATTAATCGGGTTAATAGGGTTGTGTGTATATATAATCAGAATAAGGAACAATAAAAAACTAAAAATAAGCACCTTAATAAAATAAAACCAGACAGTCGGTTTCTGTCTTTTTAATAAAATATGCTCGAAAGTTTTACAGAATATGGATATATAGGTTTGTTTTTGGCGGCATTTCTTGCCGCTACAATATTGCCCATCGGATCGGAGGTTGTTTTTATAGCTCTGCTTGCGGCAGGGCTCGATCCTTGGACATGTGTAATCATCGCATCAATCGGGAACTGGCTTGGAGGGATGACAAATTACTACTTGGGGAAATTAGGAAAAATAGAGTGGATCGAAAAATATTTGAAAGCCAGCAAAGAAAAAATATATAAAGTACACCGATGGCTGGAGGGCAGGGGAGCGGCAATGGCTTTTTTCAGTTTTGTCCCTGTCGTTGGTGATGTAATTGCAATTGCTTTGGGATACATGCGCGCTAATGTTTATATCGTAAACATCAGTATGTTTACAGGAAAATTTGCCCGATATGTCCTTCTAATGTATGGAGTACAATACGGGATAGAATGGTTAACATAAAATTAAAAACAGAAGTATGTCGACAATATTATTTGATCAGATAGTTTTCGGACCTATTCACAGCAGGAGACTTGGAAAATCATTAGGTATAAACCTATTGCCTTACGACGGAAAGTTATGCTCTTTCGATTGCATATACTGTGAATGTGGCTACAATAAAGATCACAGGACAAACACAAAGCTTCCGACAAGAGAAGATGTAAGAAACGCTTTAGAATTCAAATTAAAAGATTTGGAAAAGGAAAAAATATATCCCGATGTAATCACTTTTTCGGGAAACGGAGAGCCGACAATGCATCCTCAGTTTGCAGAAATAATAGACGATACATTAGAATTACGCAATAAACACTTTCCTAAAGCTAAAATAAGCGTTTTATCCAATGCGATGAACATCGGCAGGGAAAAGGTATTTAATGCGCTTAAAAAGGCTGACAACAACATCCTGAAACTCGATTCCGCATTTATTGAAACCATAAGGATCATGGATTGTCCTAACTCACCAGAATATTCGGTAGAGAAACAAGTGGAATTAATGAAGAAGTTTAACGGAAATTTCATCTTACAGACAATGTTTCTCAGAGGCGAACATAACGGTAAAAAAGTGGACAACACTACCGAAAAAGAGATAAAAGCATGGTTAGGAATAGTAAAAAAACTGAATCCGAAAGAAGTGATGATTTACACAATCGACAGGGAAACCCCTGAAAAAAATCTTACTAAAATTCCTTTGGAAGAATTAAAAAATATCGGTAAACTTGTCGAGGAAATCGGCATCAAGACAAATATAGCCGGTTAAACTTATACAAAACACAAATATAAACTTTTAATAATCAATCTGAAATGGAAAATTTCCCCGCGTTTTTCGAAACGAACGAGTATTTTATCAATCAAAAAGTAAACTTCTTTAAATTCGAAGCAGAATACAAAGTATTTAATCAGGAAGGTACACAAATAGGATTTATCAGGCAAAGAATATCAGCCGGGCACAAAGCAATGCGTCTGCTTCTGAACAAAGCGATGCTCCCTTTCCTGCTCGAAATCGTAGATATGGAAGGAAATCTTCTGGCTGTAATAAAAAGAGGATGGACTTTCTGGATGTCTGAAATATACGTTTTAACAGGAAACCACGAACTGATAGGGAAAATAAAACAAAAATGGTCTTTCATGAAACCGACATTTCATATCATGGATGGGAAAGGCGGCAACATAGCCCAAATAAAAGGGGACTGGAAAGGTTGGAATTTCGTTATTACAGATCCTTCGGGCGGACAAATCGGAACTGTCGGTAAAAAATGGGCGGGAGCGATGAAAGAAGCCTTTACGTCGGCGGATAACTACAATGTTTCGATAAAAGAAGAATACAACGAAGACGTGGACAAAATCGTAGTGGTTTCCACAGCTATTACAATAGATATGGTGCTGAAAGAGTCCAAATAATTATTCATTAGAAAAATAAAAAGGGTGATTTTTAGATCACCCTTTCTTTATTGTCAATCCTCCTCATTTTGAGAAGCTTCATATTCTTTCAATAATTTTTCCTGAACATCGGAAGGAACAAGTTCATAACTTGAGAACTTCATCGTGAAAGAAGCCCTTCCTCCTGTAAGCGAACTAAGCGAAACGGAATAATTCGACATCTCCTTCAAGGGAACTTTAGCTTTAAGAATCTCGATTCCTCTGTCGCTTTCCATACCCATAATCATTGCACGGCGAGTCTGCAGATCACTCATGACATCTCCCATCTTATCGGAAGGCACATATACCGAAACATCGTAAACAGGTTCAAGGATCTTCGGACCCGCTTCTTTAAATGCCGTGCTGAACGCATTACGCCCTGCAAGCATGAATGATATTTCGTTTGAGTCAACAGGGTGCATTTTACCGTCGTAAACAATAACCCGAACATCACGGGCATAAGAACCAGTCAAAGGACCTTGCTCCAGACGCGACATAATACCTTTTAAAATCGCAGGTAAAAACCGGGCATCAATAGAACCTCCGACAATACTGTTTACAAAAACAAGTTTTCCGCCCCATTCCAAATCGTAAGTCTGCACATCGCGCGACTGTACTTTTATTTCCTGTCCGCCTATTTTATAGATTTCGGGAACAGGCGTACCGTCAACGTAAGGCTCAACAATCAGGTGGACTTCTCCGAATTGTCCTGCCCCTCCCGATTGCTTTTTATGCCTGTAATCGGCACGGGCAGCTTTTGTTATAGTTTCCCTGTATGGAATTTTGGGTTCTGAAAAAACAATCGGAATTTTATCGTTGTTTTCAATACGCCATTTCAAAGTTTTCAGGTGAAATTCGCCCTGACCTGAAACTATCAACTGTTTCAGTTCTTTGGAATTTTCTATTATCCAAGTAGGATCTTCCTCGTGCATCCGTTGAAGCACTTCGTTCAATTTTTCCATATCCTTCTCATTCTCAGGTTTTATAGCACGCCTGTATTTTGAATCGGGATATTTTATGAAGTCGAATTTATTATCAGTACCTTTTCCGTTGAGCGTATCACCCGTACGGACATCTTTGAGCTTAACGGTTGCACCTATATCGCCCGCCATAAATTCATCGACTTTCGTGCGTTGCTGCCCTGCAACAACAAACAACTGTCCGATGCGTTCTTTTGAACCTCTGTTAGCATTCAGCAAATCATCCGATTCGTGTACTTTACCGCTCATAACCTTAAAATAGGATACTTCGCCAACATGCGGTTCAACCGTTGTTTTAAAGAAAAACAAGCTGGTAGGTGCATCCGCATCAGGTTTGATTTCCTGTCCTTCTGTATTCACGAGAGCAGGCAAATCCCTCACGTAAGGAACCACGTTACCGAGGAATTCCATCGTACGCCTGACACCCATGTCTTTTTTGGCACATACGCAAAATATCGGGAACATATCGCGATGAACCAATCCCCAACGGATACCCATACGCATTTCATCCTCAGTCAAAGATCCTTGATCGAAGAATTTTTCCATCAACGATTCTTCGTTTTCGGCAGCTGCTTCAACCAGTTTTTGATGTAATTCAGCCGCTTTTTCTTTTTCGCTGTCGGGAATTTCAAGTTCTTCGGGAATACCACCTTCGGGTTTCCATTTGTACATTTTATTTTTCAGCACGTCGACAACAGCATTAAATTCGGTACCCGCATTAACGGGATACTGAACAATTACCGCCTTACTGCCGTAATCCGATTGAAGTTGTGCCACAACATTATCAAAATCAGCTTTCTCGTCGTCCAGATGATTTACAATGAAAATTACAGGTTTGTTCAAGTCTCTTGCATAACGCAACTGATTAATAGTAGTTACCTCCAAACCGTATTGGGCATTTAAAACAACCAAAGCCGTGTCGGTCACATTCAAAGCCGTAACTACATCGCCAATAAAGTCTTCGGGATCAGGACAGTCGATAAAATTCAGTTTTCGATCCATCCATTCGAGTGAAATAATACTTGAAAATACGGAATATCCGTATTCTTTTTCTATCGGGAAATAATCCGATACGGTATTTCCTGTCGAAACACCTCCTCTTCGTTTTATAACTCCACTCTCAAAAAGCATAGCTTCCGTAAGAGTGGTTTTCCCCGATCCTGAACTACCAAGAATTGCGATATTCTTGATCTCGCTTGTTTTGTAAATCCTCATGGCACAATCATTTTATATGGTTAACTAATATATGATTTGTTAATAGTTACAATGAAAAATGTACCTATCTAACCCCTCTTATTATCGACGGGTTTCTCAAAAATAATGAATTATTTGGAATCAAGGCAAGATTTACCTGTGCAAATTACAAGTCTTTTATTAAAATATCTTTGCTTTTCTCGACTGTGCGAAGATTTACAATCTCGTTCCATTCCTCGCGGAATTGTTCCTGAGTGTCGATCTGAAAATCTTCAGAACCATACAGATCGACTTTCTCAAAAAGATAATTGATCGTAATTTTATTAATGTCTATGGCTGGAATATAAGCCGATATAAAGTTTTCTTTGGTTGGGGTAGGCAAAATAATCCCTATTTTGACAAGAAGATATAAAATATCGCTTGTCAGCTGGGTAGGTATCTTATATTTATCCGAAAGCTCATCGGCAGTATAAGGTTCTATCCCTTTCTCAAACCTTTTTACAATCAGCGTAGATATGAGCAGTATAAGAAAATCTTTATACCGCCTGCTGATTGATTTTATTTCCCGTTCAAAACTGAATTTCTTCACATTCTGGAAAGAGAACGACAATTGCACTCCTATCAGGCAGATAAACCACGACAACTGCATCCATAAAAGCAACAAAGGAAGAGCCGCAAAACTACCGTATATAGTGTTGTATTTGGAAATCCACATCTGCCCGCTGATATATATTATCTGGAAAATCTGAAATGCTATCCCTGCAAAAAATCCGCCGAACAATGCGCTTGTAAATTTCACTTTCGTGTTGGGTATGTAAATATAAAGCAGCGTAAAAAGCAGGATAGTAATAGCAAACGGAATGAGTTTGATTATCGGGCTCATAAGAGTACCTATAATTTCGTATTCAAGCGAAGAGTTCAGAATTATTGTAAATCCTGCATTACAGATTATGAATATCGGCGCGATCAAAAAAAGCGCTATATAATCGGTAAACTGCCTGTAATAAGATCTCCCTTCTTTTACTCTCCATATCACATTAAAATTAGTCTCTATGCCCGACATAAGGTTTATTACCGTATAAAGCAGCAGAACGATGCCCACGCCAAGGAAAACTCCGCCTGATGCATATTCGAGCGAATTATCGACAAATTCCATCGCTTTTGCCAAAACATCTTTCTGTCCTTCAAAATAATCGAAGAGCTGGGTTTCCAGTATATTCTGAAAACCGAATCCGCGTGCAATGGCAAAAAGAACGGCTAACAAAGGAACGATTGAGAGTAAAGTACTATAAGTAAGCGCAGCAGCCCGTGTATTGAGTTCAGCCGTATTTACATTTCTGAAAGTCAGGATAAACGACTTTATTATTTTATAGATGCCTAACCTTGAAGAACTCGTATCCGACTCGTCCACCCTCCAAATATCGTATGATAAGAAACGGATAAGCCTGTTTACCGTATACTTTATTTTATTGATCATCAGAACAAAATTAATCCAATTTTTTCCAGCTTAAAAGCCAGTTTTTCCTTTACAAAAGATTCGTCCCAATCTTCGAAATCTTTCACATGATAACAATAATAAGTATTGTTAGGTTTATATTCTATCAAAAAATAATTAGAAATATCCGTATCTTTTGCCAGCCAGATATAATCCTGACCATCCGAATCTATACCGAAAGAATAGCTATAATATATCCATTCCGACACTCTTCCGTCAGCAGTAAACTCAACATTTGAAAAGTTGCTGCTGTCTTTTGCGCGATATATTTGTATCTGCCTTTAAACCAGTTCCATTCCATCAGGTTGATAGCAGAATATTCGTCATCATAAAGCGAATATAAATCTTCATTCGGAAGATCCAAGAGTTTCACATACAACTGTTTTTCGCCTGTCGATCTGTTTTTTACAAACAAAGAATCTTTTCCTGCAGCGATAAGAGCATATTTTGTCGAATTAAATTCGTGAGGTTCAGAATATTGCGGACGCATTGCCAATATCTGATCCTTTCCTATTTTCAAGTCGGTGTCAAACTTGATAAACTCCAGTGTTTTGCTGACTGCATTGTATTTCAACAAGTCTTTATGAAAAGTGGTGTTACCCCAGATGCCATGAATTTCGGCAGGGTAGGGCGCCGTCAAAAAGATTTCTTCGACAATATCTTCATTAATAGATGTTTCTGTTTTAGTATCTGATTGAACAGGAGAGACTTCATTTTTAGTTTTATTCTTACAGGAACAGGCAACCGAAAGAATAAAAAGCAAGAAAATAATATTTTTCATATATGTTATACAAAAACGTTAACATAAGAATAAAAATGCAGCCGATCTGTAAGCCGGGTTCTGTACTTCGATTAAAAAGCGTCTGTCATTTATCTCGGCTTGCTGTTGCCAGCAAGCTCAAAAGCGACCTACCCCCCGGCATCGGACGAGCAATCCTACATGCGCCGGTATACATGGTCTTGCAACTCACAAGAGGTACAATCTTTATATTGCTATAAAAACCTGTGAGCTCTTACCTCACATTTTCACCCTTACCCGACATTTAACCGGGCGGTTGTTTTCTGTTACCTTACTCTACCCTCACGGACAGCTCCCTGTTAGGAAGTGTGATGCTCTGCGTTGCCCGGACTTTCCTCCGATAGCTTTTAAAGCCATCAGCGACAGACCGATCTGCTGCAAAGTGCAAAGATAATACTCTATTTCAATAACTATATTCTTAGGGAACTATTTTTCAGGGTTTTGTACGTCCAATATTTCAAAATCGTCAATCCGCTGTTGCAATTCTTTTATATACAATTTAAGGGATTCGATATGTTCTTTATTTTTTTCTTTCGCCGTCTTCAATAAACAGGTTCTCGGAAATGCATGCCCAAGTCAGGGCATTCTCCACATCGTCTATCATTTCATTTGCAAGAGCGATATTAAGAGCAAGACGGGCTTGTTTTCCTTTGCTTTTTTCAGTTTCGTAAACTTCTCCCCAAATAATGGCAGCTCCTCTCCCAATCATTATCGGAGGCTTTAACATCGGCTTCTCTCATTCTTGTATTCGCATCGGTATAATACCAGCGTTCCTGATCTTGCCAGTAAGGGACGAACTTGTAAACCATTCTGTCCGCCGTATGTAAAATTGCCATACGCAAGGCCTCTTTCCGTGAAGGTAGTTTCTGATCATCAAGATAATAACGTCCTTGCCTAAAAGCCTCGCCGTAAACCGTATCCGAAAATGAAACAGGAATGCTGAGATTGACATTATCCGAAGAATAAAAACGGAAACGGGTATCAACAAAAACATCTATTCTTTCCGAAATCAGGGAGTTTCCTATATTTGATGATCTGTAAACAGAACGCAAAATCAAACGATCCAAGGATATTAACGCATCCGTATTTGTTTCTTTTAGTATGGATACAACTTTTGCCGAATCCAGTAACTCTTCCGACAAAAAGGATGCGTTTTCCCGCAAAGGTAGGTCATAAGGAATTACTTTATCAAAAAAAGCTCTCTTCATCCATAAATTGGGCTAATGCCTGAGTCAAAATAATATTGAGACTGTCGCTCGAAACCTCCACTTTTTCTTCATCATCTATCCCTTTCAAAGTAAAATGTCCAATATCAGCAGGTTGTACGCCTGTATTATTAACAATAACAATATTGCGGACAGACGAAGGAATGGTTAATGAAGCCGGTTTTTCGACATTTACCGTTATAAACTTCACAGAACTGCATGACAAAGTCAAAATTGCCGTTAATAAACTGCCTAAAATATATTTTTTCATAAACTTTCATTTACAAACACAGCACTAAATATACATTGAATTTGAGAAACTACCTTGAAAAAGATTTTAATATATTATTTTTGCCATCTACTTATTCAACTAACATGTTTTCAGAACAAGAAATATTCAGGCGTACAGGCTTATTATTAGGCGAAGACTTTATGAAAAGGATAAAACAAGTGCGGGTTATTCTTTTCGGAGTCGGCGGGGTAGGGAGCTGGTGTGCCGAAAGCCTGATAAGAACGGGAGTAGAGAATTTAACAATGGTGGATTTTGACGTCATTTGTGCATCAAACATTAATCGTCAGTTACCGGCAACAACCAAAACCGTTAATCAGGTAAAAACGGATGTCCTCAAATCGAGGCTTGAAGAAATTAACCCCAACGCCAGAATAAGGGTTATACAACAAATGTATAACGAGGAAACTTCCGATTCGTTCGGACTCGAAAAATACGATTACATAATAGATGCCATAGACAGCCTTTCGAGCAAAGCGCATCTTATCCGGACAGCCGATAAAACAAATGCCTGTCTGTTCTCATCTATGGGAGCTGCACTGAAAATGGATCCGTCTAAAATACAGGTTGCCGAATTCTGGAAAGTAAAAGGATGCCCCTTAGCTGCTGCTCTTCGCAGAAAACTGAAAAAAGAAGGCAAGCCTTCCAAAAAATTTCTTTGCGTGTTCAGTGACGAATTACTGGAGAATAAAGGGAATGAATTATACGGAGAACCGGCAAGCAGCAACAGCAGATTCTTTAAAGCCCAGATCAACGGAACGGTCGCACATATAACTGCAATATTCGGTTTTACATTAGCCGGCCTTGTTATACAAGACATACAAAAAAAGCTGCCCTCTTAAGAACAGCTTCTTCCATATTTTTATAATCAATATTATTCGTTCGGAGTTGCATTACCTATGCAATAATACCTGAATCCTGCCAATAATAGTTCGTTTCCGTTATAAATATTCCTTCCGTCAAAAACAACAGGAGTTTTCATCTTCTTTTTAATATCTCCCCAAGCAGGCATTCTAAATTCGTTCCATTCGGTTACCAAAGCGATAGCGTCCGCATCTTCAACGGTATCATAAATATCCTTTGCGTAAACAACCTTACCGCCGAGCCTGCGTTTTGCCTCTTCCATAGCAACGGGATCATAAACTTTTATTTTCGCCCCTGCTTTTAGCAGTTCTTCTATTATGACCAAAGACGGCGCTTCCCGCATATCGTCGGTTTTAGGTTTGAAAGCCAACCCCCATAAAGCAATAGTTTTGTCTTTCAAATTTCCATCGAAATGCTTGTACATCTTTTCGAACAGAATATTTTTTTGAGTATCATTCACAGCTTCCACTGCTTCAAGAACCCGCATGTCGTAACCGTATTTTTTAGCTGTTTTTATAAGAGCTTTTACATCCTTAGGGAAACAACTTCCTCCATATCCGCACCCGGGATACAGGAATTTTGTTCCTATTCTTGCATCCGATCCTATTCACGCACGTACTTTATTGACATCGGCTCCAACCAGTTCACATAGATTGGCAATGTCGTTCATGAAGCTTATACGGGTCGCCAACATCGCATTTGCTGCGTATTTAATCATTTCGGCGGACGGGATGTCCGTATAAATCATCCGATAATTATTAATGGTAAAAGGTTTATACAGTTTATCCATCAATTCTTTTGCTCTGTCAGAATCTACGCCGACAACAACCCTGTCGGGATGCATAAAGTCATCCAAAGCCGCTCCTTCTTTCAAAAATTCAGGATTTGACGCCACATCAAATTCGAGATTAGAAAGATTCCTTTTGTCAAGTTCTTCTTGTATTGCCTCTCTTACCAGTTTTGCCGTACCTACGGGTACTGTACTTTTTGTGACGATAAGAACATATTTATTTATATTTTTCCCTATCGTGCGGGCTACATCCAGAACGTATCTTAAATCGGCGCTTCCGTCTTCGTCGGGAGGCGTTCCCACTGCACTGAATATTACTTCTACATCGTTTACAACAGCTGTCAGATCAGTTGAAAATTGCAATCTGCCTGCCTGATAATTTCTGAGAACCATGTCTTCCAAACCGGGTTCGTATATAGGAATAATTCCTTTTTTTAAGATTCTCTATTTTATTTTTATCTATGTCTATGCAGCAGACATCCGTTCCCATTTCGGAAAAACAGGTTCCTGTCACCAAACCGACATATCCTGTACCGACAATTGCAATTTTCATATTATTATTACGTTGTATTTATATTAAATATACAAAAGTAACGTTTTATTCTTATTTTTGTAGCATATAACATTTTAAAGAAAATTCTTTATTAATCATTACTTTATATTGTAATTTGCATTTTATAGTAACCAACATTTCCCCATACTAAATATGAAAAGAATATTATTAACCGTTTCATTTTGTACATTGTTTCTATGCTCTTTCTCACAAAAAGTAGGACAATGGAACACTCTTTTTTCATACGAAAAAAGATATAGATATCATAGCTCAAGGCGAAGAAGAAGTATATGCCGTGACGGATGGCAAATTGTTCAGCTATGATCCTTCGGATAATCATGTAGAAACTTATTCAAAAGTTAATGGCGAAGATATTACCAAAATAGCTTACAGCACAAAGCATAAGTGTCTGGTAATCATAAGATCCGATGGAGATATCGATGTTTTGTATTCAAAAAGTAAATATACGAACATACCCAGTTTAAAAAATCTGACTCAAAATTTAGATAAAACTGTCAATAATATTTCGGTCGAAGGTGATTACGGATATATTTCAACAAACTTTGGGCTGCTTGTTCTGGATATTGCAAAAGGAGAAATAAAAGAATCTGTAATTGCGAGATATCCTTTCTATGCAGCAACTTTTTTTGATAATAAAATATATGCTGTAACTTCAAACGGAACTATCAGAATAAGCCCGGAAGAAAATATTCAGTATTTAGAAGGGTGGGAAAAATTATCTTTAAGCAGTAAGTACATAAGCCAAGATTATACTTTTAGTGACAGAGATATAAGAGATTTCATAACTTTTGACGGAAAACTTATTTTTATAATACCAAATTATAGTTTATATTTCTTTGACGGTACGAATGCGAACAGAATACCTACCATAGATACTCCGCAAAAAATTGCCAAATCACACGAAAAATTAACAGTGCTGGGAATCAGTTATTTCAGTAATTTTCAAAATTTATCAACCACATATACAATACCTATAACTTCAAACTCTATCAATTACATAATTACAGACAAAGACAATGCGAATACTTTTTGGGCAGCATATAAAGATAAAAATCTTTGTGCTTTGAAAGTTGATGTTCCAACCCAAAAATTAGAAACACTAAGTGAAGAAATAAAACCGGCAGGACCTTTATCAAATTATCCTTTCTTCATGTCATATACTAACGACAGGCTGATAGTAACAGGAGGAGCATATAATCAATGGGGAAATGGGGCTGGTTTCCCCTCACGACTTAGTATATTAAAAGACAATAAATGGAATTTATATGATAAAAAAATATTTGATGCTGCCACAGGGAAAGACAATAAAAACCTGATGCAAGCGGTGGTATATCCAAAAGATCCGAACAGAATATTCGCATCCGGTTGGACTATTGGTTTATATGATATAAAAAGTAGCACCGATATAAAGTTATATAATAGTAAAAACTCTATATTTCCAAATGAATATATCGGAAGCCTTGCTTTTGATAAAAACGGATTTTTGTGGATACATAACGGACCTTCAGCCGAATTAATAAGGGTAATGAATGTTGAAACAGGCGAGATCAAAGTTATAAAAAGTACCAACTTTAACAGAAATGCCCGTCCTTCACTTATTTATGTAGATAAATACAACAATAAATGGGTTCTTACACGCAATGATACGGATCAGTATTTATTAATTTTCAACGAAAACGGCACTATTGATAATACTTCTGATGATAAAATAAAATTTTTAAACAAAGATGAATTCCGTGATCAGGACGGAAATAGCATCGGTAATATCGAATACTTCTATTGCATAACGGAAGATATGAACGGAAACATATGGATAGGAACCGACAAAGGACTTTTCTTAGTATACAATAACAACAAAATATTCGGTGACAATTTCGTTTTCAATAAAGTAAAAGTTCCAAAAAATGATGGTAGCGGAACAGCTGATTATTTATTTGACAGAATACCTATTACAGCCTTGGCAATAGACGGTGGAAACAGAATGTGGGTAGGAACGGGTGAAGGATTGTACGTTATAAGTACAAACGGACAAGAAACTTATCACAATTTTACAAAAGAAAATTCATTAATGCCTTCAAACAGTGTCATATCATTAGTTATAGACCAGAAAGGCATTGTTTATATAGGAACCGACAAAGGTATCGTAACATATCAGGGAGAAGCTACACAAGGCGCGGAAAGTTATAGCAATGTATACGCATATCCGAATCCTGTTCGTCCCGAATACGAAGGTCCTATAACCATAACAGGACTAAAAACCAATTCAAACATAAAGATTACAGACATAAAAGGTAATCTTATTCACGAAGGAAAATCTATAGGCGGACAGTATATCTGGGATGGAAGAAATGCCAAAAAAGAAAAAGTAGATACGGGAATCTATCTTGTTTTCGGTTCCAGTGAAGACGGAAGTGAAGGTGTGGTAACAAAAATTGCCGTTGTCACTAATTAATTTTTAAAAATATTTAACAAATTATCAAGCAGCATTTTCTTATTTGCTTTGTCTTTTCTATAAAGATATGAACAAATGAGAAAATGCTTTTTTATTTCTGTTTGCCTAATAAATTTTTTATTCATCTCATCGTGTGATGATGACGGGTATTCACTTGGAGATTTTAAAGTAGAAATAGCAAGCATTAAAGCTCTGGATAGAAATTCATTCTATGTTCTACTTGATAATGGGGAGAAACTTTGGCCTACGAATCCTGTTATAAACTATACTCCCAAAAAAAGACAGCGAACATTGGTTGATTATACTCTTTTGTCAGATTCGATGAACGGGTTCAGCCATTACGTAAAAATAAACGCTTTAAGGGATATTCTGACAAAACCTGTTATAGACTTAATCGAAGAAAACAAGGACTCGATAGGTGATGATCCTATAAAACTTTTACGTTATTGGATCGGCGACGGATTCTTAAACATAGAATACACGTATAACAGAGGCGGAGAAAAAATTCACTACTTAAATTTAGTAAATAATGCGAATCAGTATTTAAAAAATTAGATAAATGAATGCGATGGCAATTTTTCCCATCGTATGTACTAAAAGTCCAGATGTTGATCTGACTTTATGTGCTCTTTGAATTTTTGTTTTTACATTCAACCAGTTGAAAAATGATTCTATAGGTTGTCTGATCTTGGAAACAGCCGTTGAAAATAAGTCATTAGAAGCCTTGTTTCGTTGTTTTTCTTGATCAGATTGTCCTTTGATTTCTTTAACAGGAGTGAGCATTTCAATATTTTGATTTTGCTTCTTTTGCTTGTCAAAGTATTCAAAATCAGAATATATTTTATCACCAAAGATAGTTCGGTCAAAGATTGCATCTCCCCAATTTTGTTTAAAGACAGTTAAATCATTATCCTCTGCTGGAGTAAAAGTTATGCTTTCGGGAAAAGGGATTGTTCCTTTTCGTCTAAAAGCAAGAGCATGAAGTTTAAGACCAAAATAATATTGGTTCTTTGTAGAGCAAAATCCTTTAGTCACCAACTCTCTTGCTACTTTTGCTTCTCTATTTCTTCCTCCACAAGTGATAATTGGCATAGAATCAACCAGTGATATATCAAAGTCACAATCATCTGGAATGAATGAATTTATCAATCTCTGGGATAATACTTTAAAAGCCTCATTAAGACGGTTTAATCTTAAATTGAAAGTCTGATAGGATGGCAGTAAAGGAAACCAGGAAGAAAGATATTCTTTTGCAAAAGAATGTATATCTTTGACTTCGAAATATTTCTGACAATAACCTGCAAACAGGTAAATGGTCATTATTTCCTGGTCTGTAAAGGATGGGGCATTGTTGTTACTGTATCTTTGACAGTAATACTTTAGCTCTGAATCATATAAATCACAGATATACATATAAATCTTTATCAGTTTAAGCTCTTTCTTCTTGGGAATCATAGTTAAAGAAATGTGTGGTAATATTCCTTTAAATTAATGATTTTCAAGAGATTGAGCAAACACGCAACACGCCTATTTTATTGATAATTAATATTTTAACTAAATAAACCTGCGACTAGTTTCAACTACTGATTCGCATAAATAATACAACAATTCAAATTGATAATAATATCGAAAAAAATATATTTAGAACTCAGGCACAATGCTAATGGCGATCCTGCACTAAACGGTTATAAAAACTATGCGGCTTTTGATTTGGAGCCATATAAAAGCAACAATTCCGATTCAGTTCAGTTTATGATAAAAGTAAGGGAAAAAAAACAGATGAAGTGAAAGAATATCCTATTACTTACAGATACTAAAAAATAAGCTACTCTTAATAATAATTATTGATTATTACTTTTTGATTTTCCTTAGAGGAGGAATTGCTGTGAAGCAACTCCTCCTTTGTTTTTAATTCTGTGTTTAAAACTTGTTGAAGGATGTTCAAATTTTTATTTTGCTTTTACAAACAATAATATCATATATATAAAAAAATAAGAAAACAGGAAATATATAAGCGAAAAAATATAAAGAGAGATTAATCATTTTTTCAACCTATTTATTACTAATGCGAATCAGTATTTAAAAAATTAGATAAATGAATGCGATGGCAATTTTTCCCATCGTATGTACTAAAAGTCCAGATGTTGATCTGACTTTATGTGCTCTTTGAATTTTTGTTTTTACATTCAACCAGTTGAAAAATGATTCTATAGGTTGTCTGATCTTGGAAACAGCCGTTGAAAATAAGTCATTAGAAGCCTTGTTTCGTTGTTTTTCTTGATCAGATTGTCCTTTGATTTCTTTAACAGGAGTGAGCATTTCAATATTTTGATTTTGCTTCTTTTGCTTGTCAAAGTATTCAAAATCAGAATATATTTTATCACCAAAGATAGTTCGGTCAAAGATTGCATCTCCCCAATTTTGTTTAAAGACAGTTAAATCATTATCCTCTGCTGGAGTAAAAGTTATGCTTTCGGGAAAAGGGATTGTTCCTTTTCGTCTAAAAGCAAGAGCATGAAGTTTAAGACCAAAATAATATTGGTTCTTTGTAGAGCAAAATCCTTTAGTCACCAACTCTCTTGCTACTTTTGCTTCTCTATTTCTTCCTCCACAAGTGATAATTGGCATAGAATCAACCAGTGATATATCAAAGTCACAATCATCTGGAATGAATGAATTTATCAATCTCTGGGATAATACTTTAAAAGCCTCATTAAGACGGTTTAATCTTAAATTGAAAGTCTGATAGGATGGCAGTAAAGGAAACCAGGAAGAAAGATATTCTTTTGCAAAAGAATGTATATCTTTGACTTCGAAATATTTCTGACAATAACCTGCAAACAGGTAAATGGTCATTATTTCCTGGTCTGTAAAGGATGGGGCATTGTTGTTACTGTATCTTTGACAGTAATACTTTAGCTCTGAATCATATAAATCACAGATATACATATAAATCTTTATCAGTTTAAGCTCTTTCTTCTTGGGAATCATAGTTAAAGAAATGTGTGGTAATATTCCTTTAAATTAATGATTTTCAAGAGATTGAGCAAACACGCAACACGCCTATTTTATTGATAATTAATATTTTAACTAAATAAACCTGCGACTAGTTTCAACTACTGATTCGCATTACTATGAAAAGGAAATTAGATATTAACATGCCTCTTTATTAACCATACTTTAATAAAATCTGTAATCTCCAATAAAACAGTAAAAAAATATAAAAATATAATGTCAATAAAAGTATGATAATACCTGATCAAACATCAGAAACTTTAAAAGCAAGCTTTTTAGTTTTTCTTTATCAACACTATTAACAGACTATTAAAATATTCATATTAGTTATTACTAAATAAAAATATATATAATAATAAAAGTATAATATGTTGGAAACATTCTTTATTGATATGGTGTTTTAAAAAGCATATAACAAATCATCGATATTATGAAAAGGAAATATTTATTAATCGCATTACTTCCTTGTTTTTTATTGGCATGTAAAAACGAAGTAAAAAAAGGTGTTTACGAAGGAAAAGACATATCGGAAGAGGCAAGTATCATCAGGGACAGTAAAACAAAAAATGCTTCATTAAGTATTAATGCCGACGGAAAGTGGAAATTGTACGCAGGAGGATCGACTGATGCAATAGATTATTCTAAGGCTTTTGAGGGCGATGGAAGAGGAATTTTTCTTTTGGATGTGAGTAATACCTCCAGAAGCTATTTTCAATTGATTACGGCTGACGGAAAAGCTATTTTATCAGACAGTCATCTGCCTATGGAAGGCGGATATAATTTCCGCGATCTTGGCGGTATAAGAAACAAGGACGGAAAATATGTAAAATGGGGAGTATTTTTCAGAACCGACGACTTATCTAATCTTACGGAAGGCGATTTAAACTATCTTTCAAGTATTCCTATCACATCTGTCGTCGATTTTAGGACAAAGGCTGAAATTGCTTCTGCTCCCGATAAATTGCCTGCAAGTGTAAAGAACTATTACGAATTGAATATATCTCCCGGGAATCTGGACATAAACGACACGAAACTCGATTTGTCGAAAATAAAGACAGACAGTATTATGATCGAAATGAACAAAGCGTTCGTTTGCGATACTGCTATAATTAATACTTACAGAAAGTTTTTTACGTTGCTTCAGAATGAAAATAATTTATCTCTTATCTTTCACTGTTCGGCAGGAAAAGACAGAACAGGGATGGGAGCCGCACTCATACTTTTTGCTTTGGGAGTGGACGAGGAAACCGTTATAAAAGACTATATGCTTTCAAATACTTACCTGTCGGGAAAATACGATAAACTTATGAAAGAAAATCCTGCATTGGAACCTATGTTCACTGTAAGACCCGAGTATCTGCAAACTTCGATAGATATAATGAAAAATGATTACGGGGGAATAGATAATTATCTGGAGAAAGAATTGGGAGTGAATATAAAAGCTTTTCGTGAAAAATATTTGTATTAAAAATAAAAAAAGCTATCGAAAACTCGATAGCTTTTTTATTTATTCTAATTTGATATTATTTTTTCTTTTCCAAGTCTTTGATTCTTTTATCCAATCCCGGGTGGCTTGAAAATAATTGTTGAGTTTTGCTGTCTTTTACATTCGCATCCTGTTCCATTTTAAGCAGTACCCCTAAAGAAGAAGCCATTGCAGCAGGTTCTTTCCCGCATTTTTCCAAAAAGTCATAAGAAAAAGAATCGGCTGCTGATTCTTGTTTCTGAGAAAATTGTGCATTTGCCAACGCTTCACCCAAAGCACCCAATTGAGAATCTGTAAGAGCGGCGGCAGCGGCTCCTGTTGATGCTACGGCATCTTTCAATGCTGAAGTAAGCAATGCGGTTTTGAAGGCATCTTTTGAGTCTTTGTTAACGACGTGTCCGATTTCGTGTCCGATTACAGCCAGAATCTGATCGTCAGTCATTTTTTCCATAAGTCCTGCAAATACTCTCACACTACCGTCGGCACAGGCAAAAGCATTAACATCAACTACGTAATATGCTTTGAAGTTAAGATTAAGGTCTTTTGTCAGATCAGCAGGGATGGAAGAAACAATTTTTTCGAGACGCTGAGCAACAGCTTTCATTCCTGCATCTTTATCGGTAGTTTTACAAACAGGATTGTGTTCATCAGTCCAGTCAACGTATTCTTTACAATAGGCCGCAATTTCTTCATCGGTAAGAGTAAATGCTTTTGCTCCTTTTGATACGGCATCTACTTGTTTTTTGTCAATTTTCAATTTTCCGAATTGTGCATTTGCAGACACAACAAAAGTTACCATACAGGCAACAAGCATAATAATTTTTTTCATGTTTTTAATAAATAATTTTGTTAATAAAGTTTGTAATTAATTGTATATAAATATTTTATAAAGACATCTGTAATATTGGATAGGCTTTTCCTTCTCCGTCATATTCAGAACGTTTTTCTATTATGAAACCAAATCTTTTGTAAAAACCGATTGCTTGCTCGTTTTGTTCATTAACGTCTACTTTTTTTATTCTGAGTTTATCGACAGCATACAAAAGTAATTCTTTTCCGATTCCTTTGCCTCGGAACTTGTCGTCTACGAACAGCATTTCAAGTTTGTTTTTATCTACTCCGATAAAGCCTGCAATGATATTATTTTTTTCTGAATAATACAGTTTTAATTGTGGAAAATATTCTTCTACAATCTTTGATTGATAAAACTTGAAATCTTCTTCTGACAGAAAGTGATGAGTAGCCTTTACAGAATTTTCCCATATATTTTTTAATGCGGGATAATCTTTTTTGTTTGCTTCCTTTATCATTTTTTTATCAGAATCTTGGATATAATTGTTTGAATACAAACCCCAATTACGGAAAAACCGTACAATAGGAAAGGCATATACCACAGTATATAATCCAAATGTATGTGCCACATGGCATGATCCCTGAAAATTGTGTACCACGAAAAAGGGCATAAAACAGAGAGCCATGCTGTTAGCAATAAGGCAATATATTTTCTGTCATTCGTTCTCTTTGTTATAAAATAAATAACGATTGATGATACTAAAATAATCAGACACCAGTATGCAAAGTGGAACTTAAACGGAACTAAGAAGAAACCCAGTACAAGGGCATCTCCGGCCAGATATGCTCTGTATAAAAACATCAGGGCAGAAGGAACACTTGTCAGATAAGGATGAGTTGTCAAATCAGTCCTTCTGTTGTATGAACCGATAATATAGTTTATTGCAGAATCAAAGCTGCCTAAATAATCGCTCAATTGTAAAGCAAGAACGGACATGTACAGCAGAGTGGCAAGTATGATTATAAGTCCGATTTTTAAAGAAAAAATCAGAAATGACGAAATTTTTTTCTTTTCGATCCAGAAATAATATATTATCGGACAAAAGACGGCAAGGAACGATGTCGTTACAAATTCAAATCCCGTGAAGAAACATTTAATAAATACGGCAATAAACAGAGCGACGTATATTGCCCGATTACTGATGTTTTCGGGACGTTTATGCCTCCTTTCCAATAAAAGCAACATAGTTATAAAAGGTAAATATAAAGCCCATAACGACCACCATAAACCGTTTCCGCTGTATATAACCAGCCAAGGGGAAAGAAATGTGAGAATAAAGGTTACAAAAGAGGGTATAAAACCGAAACTCCTGTACACCCAACCTATGAAAAGGATAAAACAAAGCGTGATGAGAAAAACATTTATACCTCTGTAAATTTGATATTTAAAAGAATTATCAAAAGGGAGTATTTTTCCTATCAATGAGTAGAAATATCCTTGTCCGCCGATATGGCTTATATACACGCAATATCCGTCGGGAAGCTTTTCTTTGTTAACATAATATCCGTACTGAAATTTTTTTGAAGCGTGTATTATTTTATTTCTCGAACTTTCGTTATAGTTGTAGTTATTATCTTTATCATTGAATAATGACGTATCATAATTAGTCCCTGAAAAGCCTGAATCATAATAAATACCGTTTTGATCGGCTCTTGCAAGCTTGCCTAAAACAAGAGACTCGGAGTACATATCGAAAGTTTTGTAATAATAAGGCAAAGCTACTTTCCACAAGTTAGAGTAAAAACTGGCGAACAGTATTATAAAAAAGAAAAACAATATAATATTTTTCTGATTTTTAATGAGAAAAAATTTGAATCTTGTGGTTTCCATTAGTTTTTGAACACTTGTTTTTAAAATATATTACGGATAATTTTAATGATTCACCGATCATTAAAAAGCCGAACGGCAAAAAAGGAATATACCAGACAATAAAATCTAAATGCGGATGCACAAAAGAATGTGAAGCAAAAATAGTGAACCAAGAGAAAGGACAAAGTATTGAAAACCAAGTACAAATTAACAAAGCACCATATTTTCTGTTTTTTGATTTTCTTGTAATAAAAAAAGTGATAGCGGAGGATATAAAAATTATAATACACAAGTAAATGTAAAAAAATTGACTGAGTGATTGTCTCCACCATCCGAATGCATTTCCTTTAAAATATATCCTATAAACATAAAGTATTGAAAATAATATATCTTTCCATGAATATTTAACTACATCTGAGTAAAGTTTTAAATCAGTCCTTCTTGTATATGAATTTATTATATAATTGATAGCTTCGGAAAAATTTCCCAGCAGACTATTTAATTGAACGATCAGTAAAAACATATATAAAAAAACAGCTGCAAGAGCAATTATTCCTAATTTTAGGGAAAAAAGGAGAAATGATGAAAACTTCTTTTTCTCTAACCAATAATAATATACAACAGGACAATATATTGCGACAAGCGGAGTCGTAATAAATTCAAATCCTGTGAAAAAACATTTCAGAAAAACGGCAATAAATACAAAAATGTAAATATGCTTATTACTTACTTTTGACGGATATTTATTTTTCCTTTCCAGAAGTAATAGTGTAACCAAGAACGGTAAGAAAAGGCTCCAAACAGACCACCATAAAGCATGACCTGCGAAAATGATCAGCCAAGGGGATAAGAACAATAAAATGAAAGTCACAAAAAAAGTCCAAAATCCGAAATTTCTGTACACCCAGCCTAAAAAGAATATAAGGCATAACGCAATCAAAAAAGCATTTATTCCTTTCAGTATTTCGTAATTAATACTTTTTTCGAAGGGGAGCAATTGGTTTATGAATGAATATAAATGCATTTGCCCTCCTATATGACTGACATATAAGGCAAACCCGTCAGGAATCTCTTTTTCTTTCGTGAAGTAATCGTATTGATTGATGTTATCAACAATAATTTGATTTCTGATGAGATCGGAATAATTGTTCTTGTTTTCTTCTTCATTATAAAGTGATCTATCATAATTCACACCGGGAAACCCTGAAAAAGAAAATATTCCGTCTTTTTCCGAACGGCTTAGTTTTCCGAAAACGATAGCCTGACTAAACGGATCAAATTTTTCGTAAGTTTGATCCGGTATTATTTTGAATAGATTACAAGAAAAACTTAATAAGAATAAAATCATACATATTGACAAAGCAAATCTTCGGTTGTATTTTTTTTATTAAAACTGCAGGCTTCATTCTTTCGTGAAGTTTTGTAATTGAACTAATAACGGCACAAAGATAAATTTTTATTAAATAATTATAATAGACTATTTGTTTTTATTCGAATTTATATTAAACTTTGTAACCCTCATTAATTCTTTGAAAATATAATAAACACAAATATGCAAATACTTATAGTTGGAGCAGGACCCGCAGGACTGACGGCTGCAAGCGAACTTTTTAAAGAGAACGGATAATTCCGTGACTGTCTTTGAGGCTTCCTCCGAAATAGGAGGTATCGCTCGCACAATAAAATATAAGGGAAACAGAATGGATATCGGAGGTCACCGTTTCTTTTCCAAAAACGATGAAATAATGGAATGGTGGAAAAATGTAATGCCAATACAAGGCGCTCCTTCCATAGACGATATCCTTCTTAACAATCATAAAGAATTGAGCAAAGGCGGTCCCGATCCTGAAAAAACCGATATAGTGATGCTTCTGCGAAACAGGGTATCACGCATATTTTATCTGAAGAAATTTTTTGATTATCCTATATCCATCCAGCCACAGACTTTTGTAAATATGGGCTTTTCCCGTACTGTAAAAGCAGGGTTTGGTTACATGGCTTCCGCAGTATCCAAGAGAGAAGAGAAATCTTTGGAAGATTTCTATATCAACAGGTTCGGAAAACCTCTCTATAAAATGTTTTTTGAGAATTATACCGAAAAAGTCTGGGGAGTGCATCCTTCCAAATTGGGAGCCGACTGGGGTTCTCAACGGGTAAAAGGGCTTTCACTGTCGGGTATTCTTAAAGATATTGTTACAAAACCTTTTAAGAAAAAAGATAATTCGATTGAACAGAAAAATGTTGAAACTTCACTAATCGAACATTTTTTGTATCCTAAATATGGTCCCGGACATTTGTGGGAAACTGTTGCCAATAATGTTGTCAAAGACGGTGCAAACTTATTGATGAACAGTCCTGTAAAAAAAATAAAAATTGCAGATAATAAAATTATTTCCGTTGTTGCCGATACTGAAGGAAAGGATAAGGAGTTTGATTGCGATTGTCTGATATCGTCAATGCCTATAAAAGATTTGATAGAAGCTATCGAAGACAAAAACCTTACCGATGAGGTAAGGAATATTGCCGTAAATCTGCCTTACAGGGATTTTGTGACAGTTGGTTTGTTAGTCGATAAACTGAAAATTACCAATAAAACAAAAATCAAGACTTGGAACAACATCGTTCCCGATACATGGATATACATACAGGAAGCGGATGTAAAAATCGGGCGTCTCCAGATTTTTAACAACTGGTCTCCATACATGGTTTCTGATTTTAAAAACAAAGTCTGGATCGGGTTGGAGTATTTCACTAACGAAGGTGAAGATCTGTGGGAAATGAACGACGAGGAATTTATCAAATTTGCGATAGACGAATTGGATAAAATAGGAATTATCTCTAAAGATGATGTTGAAGATGCCGTTCGTGAGAAAGTAAAGAAAGCATATCCAGCTTATCATGGCAGCTATTACCAAATGGATAAAGTCGTAGAGTATCTGAACGGTATTGAGAATCTGTATTGCATAGGACGTAACGGACAACACAGATATAACAATATGGATCATTCCATGCTGACTTCGATAGAAGCTGTTAACCATATTACAGGAGAGATAACCGACAAAAACATAATTTGGAATGTCAACACAGAAAAAGACTACCACGAAAAAAAATGATACTAAGACTGAACAAAGTAAAAAAATAAATTCAATTTGGTATTATATAGCCGGATTGGCTATTATTTTCGTTATATCGTTCTCGTATATTTTTAATGAAAAAATAGACCTAAATGGCGACAATTGCGACTATTATATGCTCGCGACTTCCATTGCCGAAGGGCACGGCTATTCCAATATATCCAGTTCTGAGTATCCTCCCGCAAATAATTTTCCTCCGGGATATCCTTTCTTGATGTCGCTCATCCGCTTTTTTACGGACAGTATTCTTGTTCAGAAAATATATAACGGCTTGTTTTTGTTGGCTTCGTCCGTTTTGTTTTTCTTGTTTATCAGACGCAACAATCTTCCTACAAGCCTTGCTTTCGTTGCGTCGGCAGCTGTATTGCTGAACTATTATGTTCTGCATTTCGCAACGATGATGATGAGTGAGATGTCTTATCTCTTTATGTCGGTTTTGGCTCTGTGGGCGTTAAGTAAGATCGACTATTCGAAACGTTTTTGGAAAGATCCGTTTTTCTACGTTGTAATTTTGTCGGTTGCTTTCGGATATTATATAAGAACTCAGGGTGTCGCTTTGTTTGTTGCTGTTTTATGTTTCTTCCTGTGTACAAGAAAATGGAAATATTCTTTGGGCTATGTGGCAGGATTTATTATTTGTCAGATACCTTGGATGATAAGGAATAAAATACAGGGTTTTGAAGGTAACCGCTATCTGGAATCTGTCGGTATGGCAAACGCATGGCGTCCCGAAGAAGGCGTCCTTGACTTTGGCGGAATCGTGAGCCGTTTTTTCGACACGTTATCCATGCTTATAACCAAAGCAGTACCAAGCTCGATAATTCCGTATTTTTCGGTTGACTACGAGGTTAAATCAGGTTTATTCGACTGGGTGATAGCTTTACTTCTTTTTGCGGTAATTATACTTGGTTTTATCAGGTTCGGAAAATATAAATACTTCTTCATATTTTATGTGATTGCCATGTTCGGGGTTATATGCCTGCATTCCGCTCCCAGCCAGAACAGATACATAACAACGCTCCTGCCGTTTTTCGAAGTAGGATTATTTGTCGGTTTATATACGATTCTGGATTTTATAGTAAAACGCACGAAAATAGCACCTTCGTTTTCTCCGTGGATTCTGGCTGTTCTTTTCATACTTGTTTCTTTTCCTAAATTAAAGGATTTGCATAAAATAAATAAAGCTCCTTTTCCTCCGAATTATGAAAACTTCTTTAAGGTAGCTAAAACCGTTCACGATAATTTCCCCGATACGGTTATGGTATGTTCACGCAAGCCTTCGATGTTTTATATGTACGGAAGAACCCGAATTTGCAATTATAAATGGACGGAAAACGATGTGGAACTTATACAGGGACTGATAGACAATAAAGTTGACTTCGTTGTTCTGGAACAACTGGGCTACAGCTCTACGTTCAGATATTTGTACCCGGCTATTCAAAAGCATCAGGAGCTGTTTGCACCGATTTATTATTTGCCTAATCCGGACACTTATCTACTGAAATTTGAAAGAGAACAGGCAATTCAGAAACTGAAAAAATAAGATTTTTTTATACGTTGAATCTGAAGTGCATGATGTCGCCGTCTTGCACGACGTATTCTTTACCTTCTACATTCATCTTTCCCGCTTCCTTTACGGCAGCTTCTGAGCCTAAGGTTATGAAATCATTGTATTTGATGACTTCCGCCCGTATAAATCCTTTTTCGAAGTCTGTGTGGATTATGCCTGCGCATTGCGGCGCCTTCGATCCGCGTAAAAAAGTCCATGCACGTACTTCCTGCACTCCCGCCGTGAAGTATGTTTGAAGATCGAGCAGTTTATACGCTGCTTGGATCAGCCGTGAAACGCCTGATTCGGAAAGTCCTATTTCGGAAAGGAACATCTGGCGTTCTTCGTAAGTATCGAATTCTGCTATTTCCGATTCTATCTTGGCTGCTACAACCAATATTTGAGCTTCTTCATTCTTTACAACTTCACGCACCTGATCGACATATTTGTTTCCTTTCACTGCACTTGCCTCGTCAACGTTGCAGACATATAAAACAGGTTTGTAAGTAAGCAGATACAAGTCTTTAGCCAGCTTTTCATCTTCTTTGTTGTCAAACTTTACGGTGCGTGCCGATTTTCCCTGTTCCAGTGCTTCTTTGAATTGCAGGAGTATTTCGTACATTCTTTTAGCATCTTTGTCGCCTCCTGTTTTGGCTTGTTTTTCGACTTTTTGTATGCGGGATGTTACGGTTTCCAAATCTTTAAGCTGCAATTCCGTATCGATGATTTCCTTGTCGCGTACAGGGTTTACGCTTCCGTCCACGTGGGTAATATTGTCATCATCGAAGCATCTTAATACGTGTATTATGGCATCGGTCTCGCGAATATTTGCAAGGAACTTGTTTCCTAAGCCTTCTCCTTTGCTTGCGCCTTTTACCAATCCCGCAATATCCACTATTTCTACTGTTGTAGGAACAATGCGGTTTGGTTTAACTAGCTCAGCGAGTTTATTTAAACGTTCATCGGGGACTGTTATTACTCCGACGTTGGGTTCTATCGTACAAAAAGGAAAATTTGCCGATTGCGCTTTAGCGTTCGACAAACAGTTAAAAAGAGTGGATTTCCCGACATTGGGGAGCCCTACAATTCCGCATTGTAATGCCATTATTTTTTTTTGTTTCAGTTTAAAAGACTGCAAAGATAATGATTTCAAGTATAATAATTTACTCATTTATTCTATAAAACCTTTTTTAGAATTAAGAAACTGTATTATATTTGTAGACCGAAGAGTCAGTCTAAAATGTGTAATTTTTTGATTATATGATAAATAATTCCAAAAAGAAAATTCTGGAAAAAGCATTTAACCTTTTTCTTACCCGAAGTTATGATTCTGTTTCGATGAGAGAGATTCAGGAAGCAGCCAAAGTTTCGAGAGGTGCGATATATCACCATTTCAGCAGCAAAGAAGAGATTTATGAAGATATTATCAATGAATATCTCTTACCGATGTTTTCAAGTTATTCCTTAATAACGGATGAAGAGAAAAAAACACTTCAAAGTGCTATTCTTGCTTCTTTGAAAAACAGGCAGAATTATCTTAATTCTCTGAAAGAAACGGTTTCTACCAAAATGGCGGATTATTATTTGTTCCAATTTATGTTTCAGGCAACCGAACACAGCAAAAATTTCAAAGAGCAAATAAACTTACAGACCGAAAAAGAGTTTAACGGTTGGAGAAGTCTGGTTCAGTTTGCAATGAGAAGCGGCGAAATAAAATCGGATATAGATATTGATTATGTTGCACAATCATTTTTGACTATTCCTTTCGGGCTGGGCGTATTCTCCGCTTTCAGCAATTATGTAAACATAAATACGAATGATTTAAGATCTTCGTACCTAAAGTTTTATAATCTTTTGAAGAAAAACAGTTTCGGATAAATAGTTTCATATCCGTAAGCTGCTTGCGGCATTTCAACGGATCTGAAAATAATTGTTTAACTTCGCATTTGAATTAATAAACAACAACATTGATGGATAAAAATATAAAAAATATACTCTTCGACTTTGGAGGCGTAATCGTAGGTTTGGACAAACAAGCTGCTATAAACCGCTTCAAAGAAATAGGAATACATAATATTGACGATTATCTGAGCGAATTCAGACAAAGCGGAATTTTTCTGCAATTAGAGGAAGGTAAGCTGACAAGAGAAGAATTCTACCAAGAGTTTGATAAACTGGCAAGAAAGAAGGTTCCTCACGCAGATGTCGATTCTGGCTGGATGGCTTTTCTGACATTTATACCCGAATATAAATATCAGATGTTAAGGGATCTGAGAAAAAAATATAAAGTATTCTTGCTGAGCAATACTAATCCTGTTATTATGGAATGGGCGGAATCGGAAAATTTTTCTCCTACCAAAGAGCCCATTACCGCATTTTTTGATAAGTGTTACTATTCTTTTCAGATAGGTTCTGCCAAACCTGAAAAATCTATTTTCGAATTTGTTATAAAAGATGCAGGAATAAAACCCGAAGAAACTTTATTTCTCGATGACGGAAAAGCCAATATAGAAGTTGCCGAATCAATGGGTTTTAAAACTTATCTGGCTAATCAGGATGAGGATTTAAGAAAAGTATTTATCTGAATAGGAACGTGATTCTAATAGATTCAAATAAAGGCCTGCAACATAAACCTCTTGTTGCGACTATCGGTTTTTTCGACGGAGTTCATTCAGGGCATCGTTTCCTTATCGAACAGGTTAAAAAGGGAGCGGCAAAGAAGCAATTACCGTCAGCGGTGATTACATTTCCCATTCATCCCCGAAGAATACTGAATAAAGATTATCAACCTGCTCTTTTGTGCGGGTATGACGAAAAAGTAAAAAGGCTTTCGTCTACGGGAGTAGATTATTGTATTTCGCTCGACTTTACGTTTGAAATGTCTAAACTCACGGCAAAAGAGTTTATGACGGAAATATTGAAGAAAAAACTGAATGTTGACACTCTTATAATCGGTTACGATCATCGTTTCGGGCACAACAGGGCGGAAGGTTTTGAAGATTATCTGAGATACGGAAATGAAATAGGAATGGAGGTGATTCAACAACAAGAGCTCGATCCGCACGAACACGTGAGTTCTTCGCGGATACGCAGGCTGTTGGGCGGCGGAGAGGTAAGTAAAGCAGCAAAACTGTTATCGTATAACTATACTATTTCAGGTAAGATAGTGGAAGGGTTTAAAGTCGGGCGGACAATAGGTTTTCCTACCGCAAATATTCAGATTTGGGAAGATTTTAAAGTTATACCCGCATTCGGAGTCTATGCGGTAAAGGTTCTTATTGAAGATAAGAAATACGACGGTATGCTCTACATCGGAAAAAGGCCGACTCTGCAAAACGGCGATAACATAAGTTTGGAAGTAAATATCTTCGATTTCGATGAAGATTTGTATAACCGATCATTGACTGCCGAATTTATTGAATTTGTGAGAGCGGACGAAAAATTTTCCAATGTTGATGAGTTGAAAGCACAAATTGCCCGTGATAAAGAGTCCGTAAAAAAAAATTCTACATAAAATTTAAAAATATAAAAAACCAGATAGTAAGTACACTTACTTTATTACATTTGTAGTTCCAAAATTTCAGTGTATGAGTATACGTTTACTATTGGTTCTGTTCCTGACTTTTTCTTCAGCGGTTTTTTTTTCTGTTTACAAGCACAGCAAAGCACAGATTCATTGAAAACGGATTCAGAAAAAAAGAATCTGCTCAAAAAAATTTATGAATATTTTGAAAAATCCAATGAGGTTGATAACACTAAACCTTTTGATGTCTCTTTCATCGGAGGTCCTCATTATTCGAATGACACTAAACTCGGACTCGGGCTTGTTGCTTCGGGATTGTACCGAATTGACAGGAAAGACTTAACGATTTCTCCTTCTAATGTTTCTCTGTACGCGGATTTGACTACATCAGGCTCTTACGTGATAGGAATAAGCGGAAATACGATTTTTCCGCGTGACAAATATCGGTTGGATTTCGATCTTTTCTTTTCATCACGTCCCAGTAAATATTGGGGAATAGGTTATGACAAAGGAAAGCATGATGACGATTATTCCAAATATACCAGAAAAGCAGTACAGGTCAAAGCCGACTTTCTTGTAAAAATAGTAAAAAACACATATTTTGGTGTTACTGCATCCGCACAACACCTGAAAGCCTCGAATATTAAGAATCCTGCTTATTTCGAAAGCCTAAAAAGATCGAACAACGCAATCGGAGGAGGCTTGATTTTATCTTACGATTCACGCGACTTTATTCCTAATCCCAGTAAAGGCTTATATCTGAAAATCGAACAAAATTTTTATCCTGAGTTTCTGGGAAGTACCGAATATTTCAACAAGACAGAATTTACAGCCCGTTTTTACAAACAGGTTTGGAGCACAGGTATTTTGGCTTTCGATTTTCAGGGGATTTTCAATAACGGCGATACGCCGTGGAATATGATGGCAGAACTCGGGAGTGCATACCAGATGCGGGGATACTTCAAAGGACAGTACAACGATAAAAAACTGTTACAGACTCAAGTTGAACTTCGGCAGAAGGTTTACGGCAGAAGCGGTGTTGTAGTCTGGGCAGGGGCAGGAAATGTATTTCCCAAGTTCGATGAGTTTAAATTTAAGCATACGCTACCCACTTTTGGCGTAGGCTATCGCTGGGAATTTAAAAACAGGGTGAATGTCCGTCTGGATTATGGTATAGGAAAGGGACAATCCTCTTTCTATTTCAATATAAACGAAGCATTTTAAACCGAAGAATGAATGAGTCTCTATAAAAAATATATAGTTCCGTTTATTTCCGATCCTCAAAAACTGTTTTGGCTTTATATAACGGTTAATATGCTGCCGAGCATTTTTCTGCTGTTTTCCGAGCCGTTTAATGTCTGGGGGAAGATTGTATTGATACTGTTTCCTTTGGGGCTTTATCTTTTTGTTTTATCCATCTTTAAGAAAACGGGTTTGATACAGTTGATATTATTTCCGTTGCTGTTTCTGCATGCTTTCCAATTGGTTCTTCTGTACCTTTTCGGTGAAGATGTAATAGCCGTGGATATGTTTTTGAACGTGGTAACGACAAATCCGTCCGAAGCCGGGGAAGTATTGAACAGCCTTTGGCCGTCAGTAGTCTTTGTCTGCATCGTTTATATACCTACTACCATAATTGCGATACGGCAGATAAGAAAGAAAATCTATCTTCAAGCCGGTTTTCAAAGAAAGGCAATATTGTCGGGAGTAGCTTTACTCTTTATATCTTATGTATTCACGTTTTTTCTCTAAAAACGTAAATACCGAAAGATTTACCTACTACGAAGATGTGTATCCTACCAATGTTCTTTATAACCTCGATTTCGCAGTAAAAAAATGGAAGAAGAGCCGAAACTATTCTGAAACTTCAAAGGACTTTGTTTTCAATGCTGTTCGGGATTCTTCTGCCCGTCAAAGAGAAGTGTATGTTATGGTGATCGGGGAAACGGGGCGCGCCGAAAGCTGGAGTCTATACGGATATGACAGAAAAACAAACCCGAAACTGGAGCAAAAGAACAATCTTTATCATTTCTCTGACGCTATAACGCAGTCTAATGTTACGCACAAAAGCGTATCTATTATGTTGTCTACAGCTTCCGCTGAAGATTATGACATCATTTATCAACAGAAAAGCATTATCGAGGCTTTCAGGGAAGTTGGCTTTACAACCGTATTTTTATCCAATCAGGGAGCCAACCATACTTTTACCGAATATTTCGCTCAGGAAGCAGATTGTTACGATAATATACGATCGGGAAAAGACGGGATTATGACCGTAAACAAATATGATGACGCCCTGCTTCCTCTATTTGAACATTATCTGGATTCCGTGCAAAACAATTTATTTGTTGTGATTCACACATACGGATCGCACTTCAAATACAATGAACGATACCCCGATGAGTTTTCAGTTTTCAAACCCGACGATGTAACCGAAATCAGGAGGCAAGACAGGGATAAACTTGTCAATGCCTATGACAATACAATACTCTATACCGACGGTTTTCTTTCAAAAGTAATAGATCTGCTGAATAGCGAAGATCTTTGTTCTACCGTATTTTATTCATCCGATCATGGCGAGGATATTCTGGACGACAACCGCATGAGGTTTTTACACTCGTCGCCCAGCCCGACATTCTATCAGCTTAAAATACCGATGTTCGTCTGGTTTTCGGATAATTACATAAAAAACTTTCCGGGCAAAGTAAAAAAATGTAGAAAACAACAGAAATAAACCTGTGGCGACTAATGCCATATTTCATACATTATTGGATATGGCAGATGTGAAAACAGAATATCTGGATGTAAATCTGTCGTTGGTAAGCGATCATTTTAAGATTTCGAAAAGAATGTATCTTAACGATCATGATGAGCCAATTTTCTTTTATAATGCCAATCTTAAAAAAAGAAGATAAAGAAATGATCGAAAAGCGTCATATGTATCATTAAAAAATAATTATTGTATTATGAATAAAATAATAAAAACGAGCTTGGCGGCTTGTTCGCTTTTGTTCTCTTCAGGTATAATGGCACAGACGGAAACCGTTGCCCCTATTGCTTACGGTGATATGAACAGCTGGATGGTACGCGAAATAAATGAATCGGCGGTAATCGGCGGAGATACTAAATACCTTTATTCTATTGTCAAAGGCGATACTTTGCGTGACAATACTCCCTATAAACACGGAAAATCGCCTTGGGCGACTTCTTCGGTACTGGCAAAAGTGAAAGGCGTTACGAAAGGAAGCGTTACGGTTTTTCCCGAAAGAAGAGGAGACGGTTTTTGTGCCCGTTTGGAAACCAGAATAGAGGAATGTAAGGTTTTGGGACTGATCAACATAAAAGTCCTTGCCAGCGGAACGATTTTTTTAGGAGAAATGGTAGAGCCGATAACGAGCACCAGCAATCCTCAAAGCAAACTGGTTACAGGAGTTCCCTTCACCAAACGTCCTAAAGCGTTGCAGTACGATTATAAAGTAATAACGGGCGGAACGTGTATAAAAGCGACAGGATTCGGAAAGCAACAGAAGCTCGATCGTAAAGATATGGCGGAGGTTCAGATACTGTTACAGCATCGCTGGGAAGACGAGAAAGGGAATGTATATGCCAAACGTGTCGCAACAGGTTGGGAAAGGTTCGACAAACCTGTGACTGAATGGCAAAACGCACATCGCTTGTCTTTGAATTACGGCGACATCTCCTCTCAGAGTTATTATCGTTCTTATATGGGCTTGAAAACAGGCGAACAGGCATATTATACCCGTAACAGCAAAGGCAAAATGGTTCCTATTCAGGAAACAGGCTGGGCAGACGCAGACGAATCGGTTACACACATGATTCTGCAATTTTCGTCCAGCAACGGTGGTGCTTATACGGGAAACACGAACAGCCGCTTATGGATAGATAACGTAAAGCTTGTTTATTAATTAAACGGGCTTATTTCCGATATTTGTTATCGGTGTCTTCTTCTACCATGTTCAGGTAAGACAGATATCTGCTCCGGCTTATGTAATGCTCTTCTACGGCTTTTCTTACTGCACAGTCGGGTTCGTTGATGTGTATGCAGTTATTGAATCTGCAATCTTTCGAGAATTTGAAAATATCGGGGAAATAGTGACATATTTCCTCGGGTTCCATATCAATGGTTCCGAAACCTTTTATTCCCGGCGTGTCTATTATCCAACCGCCTTCGGGAGTTTCTGTCATTTCCGAAAAAGTAGTCGTATGTACGCCTTTCTGATGATATTCGGATATGGCAGCCGTTTTAGCGTTAGCTTGCGGAATAAGCAAATTCAGCAACGTTGATTTTCCCACACCCGAGTGTCCCGACAGTAAAGTTATTTTGTTTATGGTCTTTTCTTTTATTATGTCTATACCCTTTCTTTCGGCAGCGGATATTTTGAAACACGGATAACCGATGTATTCATATAAACTTATTAGCTGATCCATATATTCGATTTCGTCCGAGTTATACAAATCAATTTTATTAAAGACAAGCGATACGGGTATTCGATAAGCCTCTGCGGATGCCAAGAACCTGTCGATAAATATGGTTGACGTTTCGGGATGAGCAATTGTTACGACAAGAAAGCATTGATCTATGTTAGCTGCAAGAATGTGCGACTGTTTGGACAGATTTGAAGCTTTCCTGATAATGTAGTTTTTCCGATCGTAGAGTTCTGTTATAAAGGCTGTCCCTTCATTGTTGATGTCAATGGAAACGCGGTCTCCGACAGCTACGGGGTTTGTGCTTCTTATGCCTTTTAGTCTGAAGCTGCCTTTTATCTTGCATTCGATGTTTCTTCCGTCAGCAGTCCTGACAAGATACCAGCTTCCCGTATTTTTTATGACAAGTCCGTCCATTTGTTTTTAAACGAAAAAGAGCAAGGCTTTTCACCTTGCGCTTAATCATATACTCTTTTTGTTGAAATTATACAGTCAGAATCTCTTTTTCTTTCGCAGCAAACAATTCATCAATCAGCTTGATGTATTTGTCATGTATTTTCTGTATTGTTTGTTCCGCATCTTTTGCTACGTCTTCAGGAGTTCCGTCTTTCACCGACTTTTTTACGGCGTCGATAGCGTCTCGTCTTGCGTTGCGTACGCTTATTTTAGCATCTTCCGCTTCGCCTTTCGACTGTTTTACCAATGCCTTACGGCGCTCTTCGGTTAACGGAGGGATTCCCAATCGGATTACCTCGCCGTTGTTTTCGGGTGTGATACCCACGTCAGAGTCCATAATGGCTTTTTCCACTTCTCTCAACATCTGTTTTTCCCAAGGCTGTACAATAATTGTTTTTGCATCGGGAGTAGTGATGGAAGCAACTCCGCTGAGAGGCGTAAGCGCTCCGTAATAATCCAGTTTTATACCGTCCAGTATTCTTGGATTTGCTTTTCCTGCCCTGATATGTGCTAAAGACTCTTCCAAAAATTCAATAGATGCCTTCATCTTTGCTTCGGCACTTTTTTCAAATTCTTTTATGTCTGCCATACTTATATTTTTTGTTTGTTAATAATATCTGTTTTTAAGGATGAACGAGCGTACCTATCTGTTCGCCTCTGATAACTTTCTCCAGATTGCCGGCTGTATCCATATCGAAAACAATAATCGGGAGATTGTTCTCTTTACACATGGTAGTGGCTGTAAGGTCCATAACCTTAAGCCCCTTATCGTATATTTCGTCATACGAAATTTTATCGTATTTTTTAGCTGAAGGATCTTTTTCGGGATCAGCCGTGTAAACTCCGTCTACGCGCGTACCTTTCAGCATTACTTCTGCTTCGATCTCTATACCTCTAAGCGATGAGCCTGTGTCCGTCGTAAAGAAAGGGTTACCCGTTCCACAGGAGATTATTGCTACTTCTTTATTCTCCATAGCTTCTATGGCTTTCCATTTGCTGTACAATTCTCCGATGGGTTCCATTCTTATGGCTGTGAGAACCCTGTTTTTCTGTCCGATGGACGTAAGGGCAGAACTTAACGCCAGACTGTTTATAACAGTTGCAAGCATGCCCATCTGATCGCCTTTAACCCTGTCATATCCTTTAGACGCTCCGCTAAGACCGCGAAAAATGTTTCCGCCACCTATAACTATCCCGATCTGGACACCCAGATCGGAAACGGATTTGATTTGTTTGGCGTATGACTGCAAAACGGATTCGTCTATTCCGTGTTGCTTACCTCCCATCAGGGATTCTCCGCTTAGCTTTAATAAGATTCTTTTATATTTTACCATCAAAAAAGTAAATTCGGGTTAGCTCAATACTATTGAATACAAATCTAATAAAATTTATGAAAATTACGGGTTCCGATCTTTTCAAACGCAAAAATAAAAGTTATTGTTTATCCTGTATATACATGCTTTGCATCTTCATCTTGGAATTAAGTTCTATCCTGAGTTTTTCCTTCGATGTCTGCGTATTTGTTTTTTTCGCTTTTGTTTTCACTTCTTTATCCACGACAATATTTATCAGATAAATACTGTCGGGGTTTCTTAAAGCTGTAAACGTATTAAAATTGGGAGTGTATTTAAGGCTTATGATTTTGTTGTTTTTAGCATCGTTTTGAATGGATTTTATGATAGTTGCCGCAGGCAGGCTTTTCTCTCCGTAAAAATTATAAATTACGGTATTGAATAAATCGGGCAGAACTGAATATTGTTGTTTCGATAAAGTTTGAAACAGGTTTGAAACAGTCGTTTTGAGTGCTTTCAGCTCTTCTCCTTCCACTTCTTTGGTATTTTTCAAATAATCGTACCTTTCCTGTGCGATCGTTCTGTAATAGCCCGAAATATTCCCTAATTGCGAACTCTCGATATATGCCAGATATGCTTCTTTGGTATTGTTTTTTTCCGCAATTATCCAGCTTAATGAGTCCATCGTACGGCTTATTTCGTTCTTAAAAGGCGTGTCGGGATAGTCGCGGATAAAGAGGTAATAATCATTCAAGTCGGAAGATTTTTTTACTTTTTCCCACCTTTTGTATTCGGCGTCCCGAAGTTCCGTTATTTTATTTTGTGCTTCTTCTCTGAAGTATCCGTTCGGATATGAAATCAGATATTCCGAATATCCGTTTGGCGTGTTTTTTTCGATGCAGGAGAACCAGTAATTAAGTTCCACCTGCTTTTTTTCTCTTTCTTGCTTGTTTATGAAGTAAAAAACCGATCCTCCGACCAGAAATAAAGCGACAACCGCTACGGCTAAAGTGATGTATTTTCTGTTTATCGGTTTTGCTGATTTTTTTTCCGCCTCTTCTTCTTGCGGGTTTTCCGCTTGGTTTATCTCTGTTTCGGGAGGAGGCAGGTTCTCTTCTTCTTCCCTGAATGTTGTTGTATTATCCGACAGGATATCCAGAAAAGATCTTTTGCTTGCATTTTCGCAACAATCTTTACAAAAAGTTTCCTCTTCACTTATGGGCTTCCCACACAGAGGACAATATTTTTCGGGCATATCCTTCAATGGATTTTTCAATTATTTGTTATCACTATATAACAAATATTTTTTCCGTATTGTTTTGTATTTGTCGAGATCAGCCTCCCAAGAATCTCTGATTTCTTTTTCGGAAACTCCTTTTATTATTTGCTCACGCAATTTATTCGTTCCTGCCAGCTTATCCATGTGGTTCGGCGACTTAAAGAAAGAAGTACCCAATCCCGATTTTTTATAGAAACTTATAAGGTATTCAAGATCAAGTCCTTTGGTTACTTCTACATTTCGAAGATCTAAACCGTAGCATAATTTGTCTTGTTGGACGGGTTTTTTATCGAAGCCTTCCAATGATTTCGGCATGAATGTAAAATCACCAAACTTCGGATCGGGATAACCGATCACCTGAAAAGGGAAATAAGTGCCTCTTCCTACGCTTATGTCAGTCCCCTCAAAAAAGCATAACGAAGGATAAAGTTTTATCGACTGGTCGTTTGGTAAATTGGGAGACGGTTTAATCGGTAGTGAATAAGGCTGTCCGTGTTTCCAGTTATCGGCAGTCACAACAGATAGATTACATTCTCCGCCGTTAGACAACCATTTTTCTCCGTTTATCATTTTTGCGAGTTCACCTACCGTAAGCCCGTGTAAAAGCGGAATAGGGTGCATGCCTACAAAAGATTTATATTTTTGTTCCAACATAGGTCCGTCTACATAATCGCAAGGATTCGGACGATCGAGTACGATACATTCCTTTCCGTTTTCGGCACAAGACTCCATAATGTAGTGCATTGTGCTGATATAGGTGTAGAATCGCGCACCAACGTCCTGAATGTCGAATATGATCACGTCAGTATCGTCAATAAGGGACTTGCCGGGTTTTTTATTGCTTCCGTAAAGCGAAACGATAGGAAGCCCTGTTTTGACATCTTTGCCGTCTTTTACGGTTTCTCCTGCGTCGGCATTTCCTCTGAATCCGTGCTCAGGAGCAAATATTTTGGTTACAGTTACGCCTTCGGATATCAGTGTATCCAGAAGATGTACGCCGTTTGAAAGACAACTTGTCTGATTTACTACCAAAGCCACTTTTTTGTTCTCCAACAGAGGTAGTAATACATCCAGTTTATCGGCTCCTACTTTAACCTTATCTGATGCAAAGGCATTTAAACTGAAAACAAAACATAAACAAACGATTAGTGTAGTGCGGATATTTTTCATTATCTTAGTTATTATATTTCTATATACAAACTTACTATTTTAAAACAGAATCTCAAAAAGCAGAATATGAATCCGTTGGAGATAATAGAAAAATATTACGAAAAAAATACTGAATTATATAGTATATTGACAAACCACAGCCGTTCGGTTACGGAAAAAGCTTTGTTGATTGCACAAAATCATCCCGAATTGAAAATAGATACTCAGTTCGTTTCCGAAGCGGGAATGCTGCACGATATAGGCATTTTTGAAACTTATGCCCCTTCTATACAATGTTTCGGTACTCACCCATACATTGCTCACGGATATTTGGGAAGCGAAATAATGGAAAAAGAGGGTTATCCCAAGCATGCCCTTGTTTGCGAAAGGCATACGGGAGCAGGGCTGACGCTGGAAGAAATAGTTGCTCAAAACCTTCCTGTTCCTCATCGTGAGATGATGCCCGTATCAATCGAAGAAAAAGTAATTTGTTTTGCTGACAGTTTTTTTTCTAAAACACGTTTAGGACAGGAAAAAACGGTAGATGATGTCGTAAAAAGCCTGTCGAAATTTGGAGACAGGTCAGTGAAACAGTTCCGTGAATGGTGCGAAATATTTTTGTAGGCTTCTTAGAGAATATCTTTATTCAAAAATTTATCGAGATTGGAAACGAAAGATTTCCATGAAAGGCGATCTTTCTCTTTTCTTATGTTTTCTATAAATATATTCTTCTCATTAGAATTGAAAAAATCAAGAATTGCATTTGCAATGCCTTGTGGCGTAATGTCTTTTGTAACAATGCCTGTATTTGCCGATCTGATTGTAGAGCCAAGCCCTCCGACGTCCGTTGCTACCATAGGCAATTCCAGTTGATAGGCAACCGTAACTACTCCGCTTTGCGTTGCCGATCGGTAAGGAAGAACCAGTAAATCAGATGCTGAAAACAAGGTAGTCACCATATTGTCGGGGATGTATTGCGCGAATACTTTGATGTTGTTTTTTAGAGGTGAAGCATCTATCAAATCCTGATATTTTTTGAAATCCTCATAGCTTTCGCCTGCAATTATAAGCTGATAATCCTCATTCAGAAAATTTGTAGCCTCAATAAGCAGATCCAATCCTTTGTATTCCCTTATAAGTCCGAAAAACAGAATATTATTCTTATCAGCCGAAACATTAAGTTTTTCACAGGCGGTTACTTTGTCAAAACGGTCTTTATAGTGATCATACACAGGATGAGGATACAGCATTATTTTCGCGTTCGGGACAAACTGTTGAACATCGCTTTTTACACTCTCACTGAGAGTTATAAACCCGTCGCATTGACGAAAAAAATATTTAGCGAAAGCTCTGTCAATAAACGACTTCTCATGAGGTATAGCATTGTGTACCAATGCGATTTTTTTTTGTTTTTTTATCGACAAATCTGCAAACCGTACCCAAAGCCGGAGCCATAAAAGGCATCCAATAGGCTATGATCAGTATATCGGGATTGTATCTATTTATAGCCTTTGCCGTTTTTATATAAGAAATAGGGTTTATACTATTTAAGACGCGGGATGATTCTATCTTTATCGACGGATCGGAGTCCTCAACATATTGTGTTTTTCCGGGAAAAAGAAAATTGGGATACAGTTTCGAAAAAGAAAAAGCTTTTACTTCATGTGTCTTTTCAAGCTCTTTATAGAGGCTGTTACTGAATGATGCAATACCTCCACGAAAAGGATAGAACGGTGAAAGTATTGCGATTTTCATTTTTCTTTATTTTGAGATGAAATAACGTGTTCCATTTTTTCAATCACTTTCGCTTCCTCAAGCATATTCATACAAGCATAATCTTTTCTTGCACAGGGCATATCTCCGAACACGGAACACGGGCGACAGGGTAAGTCGATTTGTACCGCATTATTAATATCTTGCTTATAACCATAGAACCCAAGTGAAGGATGCGTAGCTCCCCACACAGAAACGACAGGTACTTCAACCAACGAAGCCAGATGCATGTTTGCCGAATCCATCGACAACATTACATCTAAGTACGAGATTAGCAGTAATTCTGTTTCCAGAATTAATTTATTCGATATGTCTACTATGTTATCGTATTTCTTTATCCAACTCCTTATTACTTTATTTTCTTTTTCTCCTGAGCCGAATAAGAAGATTTTATAATCGGATTTTTTTGAAAAATAAGCGACAATTTTTTCTGTTTTTTTCTAACGGGTATATCTTTCCTTTGTGTTTGGCAAAAGGCGCGATTCCGATCCATTTATGTTCTTTTCGGGTGGTAATATTCCTTAACGGATAAAGAGAACGGTCTTTAAATTCAAAATAATTCTTGAAAGTAATTTCTGTAGAGAAACCTATCTTTTCGAAAACATCGAGGTAGCGTTCGATAGTATGTTTCAATGGCGGTTGTAAAACTTTACTTTCAATCATTTTTTTCTTTTCTTCTCTCCCTTTATCTATGTGAGCGACCTTTTTCCCTTCCAACAGAAAAGCTTTACGGATAACTTTTGTTCTCGTGACGTCATGTACGTCGGCAACATGGGAATATCCTCCTTTTAGCAGAGAAAAAGTGAGCCTTAACAACCCAAAAACACTGCCGTGTTTTTGTACGTCGAACGACCTTACATTGATATTGAACCCCAGATTTTCAAAAAGCGGAGTGAATGCCTTTCGCGTCAATACTGTAAACCTGTCCTGCGGATATTTTTCTGCTACCGAAAAGATAACAGGCACTAACATTGCAACATCTCCGAAAGAAGAGATTCTTGTAATTAAAACTCTGGACATGATTTTTTACTTTGTGCTTTCTTTTTTGTAAAGTATAGGGTTCAACGACGGATCGTTATACATTTTCATTTGTTTATATACTTTCATGTATTTTTCGCCTTTTTCGATGTCTTGCAGCAATTCTTCGATAGCTGTTGACAAATCTTTCTTCTGTTCGAGCAATATATTCAACTTTTTTTTACGATCGTTGAGTTCTTTCTCTCCTATATCGGTTCTTTCTGTCTCTTGCTTCATATGATATATTTTCAGCGCAAGAATAGACAGGCGGTCGATTGCCCATGCAGGGCTTTCAGTATTGATTTTGGCATTCTCTTTTGATGTTACCGACTTGTATTTGTCGAGAAAATAGCTGTCGATCATTTCAACCAGATCAGTCCTGTCCTGATTCGATTTATCTATCCGACGCTTTATTTTTAGAGCCTCATCGGGGTTTATATTCGGATCGCGTATTATATCTTCGAGATGCCACTGAACAGTGTCTATCCAGTTTTTTAAATAAAGAAAATATTCTATCTGCGGAGCTTTGTAAGGATTATTTATGCTCGCATCAATATTATCCGTCAAATGATAATCGTTGATAGCCTGTTCAAAGATTGCATTGCTGATATCTGTAAACTTCATAATTTTTTTATTCGTGTTTTAATTATTATTTACCCAGTCCTCTCTGTCGAGATTACGGTAACTTATAGCTTCTGCTATATGTTTTGGCAATATGTTTTCGGACGATTCTATATCCGCTATTGTTCGTGCTACTTTCAGTATTCTGTCGTATGCTCTTGCCGACAGGTTGAATTTATCCATCGCTGTTTTCAGCAAATTTAGCCCTATTTTATCAGGAACGGCATATTTTTGCAACAATTTAGGAGTCATTTGGGCATTACAAAAAATTCCTTTTTCATTTTTAAATCGTTCTGATTGGATTTTTCGGGCTTTTGTCACTCTTTCTCTTATCGCATTACTGCCTTCGGAGGCGTTCCTGTCCGATATTTTTTCGAACGGTACAGGGACAATTTCTATGTGGATATCTATTCTGTCCAATAAAGGTCCTGATATTTTATTCAGATATTTATGCACCGATGCTTGAGAACAAGAACATTCTTTTTCGGGATGATTGTAATATCCGCAAGGGCAGGGATTCATCGAAGCCACCAGCATAAAGCTGGCAGGATATTCCGCCGAAAATTTTGAACGGGATATACTTATTTTTCGATCTTCCAATGGTTGACGAAGAACTTCCAGCACTGTACGGTTGAATTCGGGCAGTTCGTCCAGAAACAACACTCCGTTGTGAGCCAGACTGATTTCGCCGGGTTGAGGGAAAGCACCGCCTCCTACCAGTGCAACGTTCGAGATTGTATGGTGAGGCGACCTGAAAGGTCTTTTTGACATGAGAGATACGCTTTTCTCCATCTTTCCAGCCACGCTGTGAATCTTTGTGGTTTCAAGGGCTTCTTCCAACGTAAAAGGAGGCAGTATGGACGGAATTCTTTTCGCCATCATTGATTTCCCTGCTCCCGGAGGACCTATCATTATTGCATTGTGTCCGCCTGCGGCTGCTACTTCTAATGCCCGTTTCACATTTTCCTGTCCTTTCACTTCGGAAAAATCGAATTCGAAACAATCCTGATTTTTGAAAAACTCTTTTCGCGTATCTATTTCGGTAGAAATCAACTCCTTTTCGTTATTGAAAAATTCCAGTACTTCACATATGTTATCCACTCCGAAAACCGTAAGGTTGTTTACAACAGCCGCTTCTTTAGCGTTTACTTTCGGCAGTATTATTCCTTTAAATCCTTTCTCCCGGGCTTTTATAGCCATTGGTAAAGCCCCTTTTATAGGCAAAATAGTTCCGTCTAAGGATAATTCACCCATAATTAAATATTCGTTCAGTTTTTCGTTACCGATGTTTTCTGCCGCTGCCATTATGCCTACGGCTAAAGGCAAGTCATAAGCGGAACCTTCCTTCTTGATGTCGGCAGGCGACATATTTATGATGATCTGTTGGCGAGGAAATTTGTATCCGTTAACCTGTAATGCCGAAATAATCCTCTCATGGCTTTCCTTGACAGATGTATCGGGCAGTCCGACAAGCATGAATTTGATGCCTTTCGAACAATTTACTTCGATTGTAATAATCGTAGCGTCTATCCCATGAACTGCTGCCCCAAAAGTCTTAACAAGCATTTCTTTTTTTAACTAAGGTAGTGAAATCTTATTTATTCAAGAAACAAAATTGTTATTTATCGGCTTCTTTTTGAAATTCAATTAATTTTTCGGGTAAAGAATTTATCGCTAACCCCCTGTCAAGAATTGTTCCGTCGGGAGAGATAAGAATATGGTAGGGTATTTCAGTAATGTTAAAAAGTTTTATCGCTTCCGCCGCCCATCCTTTTTTGTCGTAATAAACCTGCCATTTGACTTTTTCTTTTGCTTTCATTTCTTGTGTAGAGTCCACCACAACAGATATAAACTGAATGTTTTTGTTCCTCAGTTTATTGTATATATCCGTCATGACAGGCAGGCTTTTGTTGTATATGTTGCTGTCTTGTGAAACTATTGACAGTAATATATATTTTCCTTTAAACGAGTCTAAAAGAACAGGTTTTGAACCACCCTTCAATTCCAGATTGGGTGCTTTTGCCCCTATGGATGAAAGTTTTGCCTCAGCCACATATTTTTTTAAATCCTGAGTAACTGAAAATTCAGCCGCAGCTCCCGTCAGTTTATTTAATTCTTCTTCAAGGATGTCAAGCGATGTATAGTTTTTATAAAAGTCCTGTATAAGAATTACGCTTGCTATTTTCTCGGGATTGTTTTCGATATATATTCTGGCTTTATTTGTCAGGTCAAAATTTACGTTTTTCAGATCTGTGCTGAGGTTATGCTTTATTTCAGGATTGTTAGCGATAAGCATCTGATGCAGAATGTCAGATCTGTTCCTGAAAAGAGCGGCATTATTTTTTTTGAATGAAGTCAGGTCATCGTTAACAGGTCCACCTGAAACTATTATAAGATCGGGATGATTGATATCGCCCTTTATTTCAATCGTACTGTTTTTGTCAAGAAAAATGGAAGTAGTCCATGATTTTTGGATAAAATATAATGAAGCCATTGTTAACTTTTCAGCTTTCCCTTGGTACGAAAATTTTCCCTTATCGTCGACAAAAACCGTATCAACTTTTATTGAGTCGGACGATTCCATTGCAATAAAAAAATAAGGAGAATTCAGATTTTCCAATACCCCGTTAACACAGAAATTGTCGCCGTTTTCTTTCGAAGATTTATTGCAACTGTGAATGAGAGGCAGTAATATGATTAGTAATATTATATTTATATATTTCATGTTTGTGACGATTTTGTGTGTAGTATGGCAAATGTAAACGAAATGCAAAAATACACTTTTCTTTTGTTTTATTGCAAGCAATGTTGATTTTTGTTAATATATAACAAAAAATATTATTATTTGTTCGCCTGACAATAAAAAAGGTATTAGCATGGAATAGCCAATACCTTTCACTATTAAGGTAGATTGTTTTTATATAGAAGCAACGAGCATCGCTGTGTCCGAAGCTATCATATATTCTTCATCGGTAGGAATAACCACTACTTTTACTTTTGAATCCGAGGAACTGATAACAGCTTCCTCTCCACGTATTTTATTATTTATTTCTTTGTCCAGCTTTATTCCCATGTATTCCATGTTTTCACATACAACTTCACGAACGGCAGAGTCATTTTCTCCGATTCCGCCCGTAAATATTAGGATATCCGCCCCGCCTAAAGCTGCGGCATAGTATCCGATGTATTTTTTTATGCGGTACGTGAACATGTCATAAACGAGTTTGGCTCTTTTATTGCCGCTGTTAATTGCCGCATGCAGCTCTCTCATATCGGATGAAACTCCTGAAACGCCAAGCAAACCGCTGAATTTATTTACTATTGTAGATAAAGTCTGTGGGCCGACATTTTCCTTTTCCATAATGTATGACAGAACGCCTGCATCCACATCTCCCGAACGTGTTCCCATAATCAATCCTTCAACGGGAGTCATTCCCATGCTTGTGTCTATGGATTTACCGTCTTTAACAGCTGCTAAAGAACCTCCGTTGCCGATATGAGCAGATATTATTTTTGTACCTTCAGCAGATATGTTTAAAAACTCACAAACCCTATTCGATACGTAACGATGGCTTGTTCCGTGAAATCCGTAACGCCTGATTGCGTATTTCTCATAAAGTGAATACGGAATACCATACATAAATGCTTTAGCAGGCATAGTTTGGTGAAAAGCAGTATCAAATACTGCAACTTGTGGAATATCTCCCATTAACTCTTTTATTGCCGATATTCCTGCCAGATTTGGAGGATTATGAAGAGGTGCTATCTCTATACAATCGACAACTTTAGCCAGAACTTCATCTGTGATAAGAACGCTTTGGTTGAACTTTTCGCCGCCATGTACAACCCGATGTCCGACTGCACCGATTTCGGACAACGATTTCAGACAACCGTATTTTTCGCTTGTAAGAACGCCAAGTATATATTCTATACCTGTCTGATGTTCAAGGATTTCCCCTTCCAATATGACTTTATCCCCGTTAGGCGCGGGAAATTTAAGAAAAGAGCCCTTTAGCCCTATTTTCTCGATACCCCCTTGAGCCAGAACGGTTTTACTTTTCATATCGAAAAGCTTATATTTTATGGATGAACTTCCGCAGTTCAGTACTAATATTTTCATGCTATTAAATTAAAGTGTTAGGTCCGACAGGTTTTCCTTCATCATCGTAAATATAAAATCCTCTTTTGGTAGAGATGCCATACTGTCTTGAATAATACAAACGCCACAACATCGGGCTGGGTTTATATCTTTTGTCTCCGTATTCCTGAAACATATCTTCCATCAGCATAACTAACTTTTCGATGCCGAAAGAGTCCGCCAACTGAAAAATTCCGCTGCGTTGCCCGTAAACCATCCTGAACTCCTCATCAATGTTCTCCATGCTGGTAAGGTTTTCCATCAGAATTTGACAAGCTTCATTAAGCATGATAATCATCAGTCTGAGGGCAACCAGTCCGCTGCTTTCGCGTACTTCTACAGGAACATATTTGATGAGGTGGGCAAATCTGTATATCTTGTTCAATACTTCTTCCGAAGTATAAGTTCCTTTTACCACCTCCAATAGATGAGCATCGGTATACGTTAGCGGAAAATACAGGCTGACACATCTGTCTTTGTGTTCCAATTCGGCGGCGAGCTCGCTGATAATAACAGTCGGCGCATTGGTTGCGATGATAGCATCGGGAGCCAGCACTTTTTCCAGATTTTTGAAAACTTCTTTTCGCAGGTTAACGCTTCTTTCGCCGTTTGCCTCGTATCGGATACACTCTATGACGAAATCACAATCCTTTAAGTCAGAATAGTCAAGCGATCCTCGGATACGAGACATTGTAGCCCGTTTCTCGGTTTGAGTGAGTCCCCAATTTTCGATTCTGGTATCGAGGCTTTGTTCGATTTCTTTCAAAGCGTCTTGAATCCTTTCTTCCGAAACTTCGATAAACACAACCTCCATGCCCGAAAGAGCAGTAAGATTAACGATATATCTTCCATCACGTCCGCATCCGACAACGCCTATTTTTGAGAAAAGTGATCTTTTTTTATCCTTTTTGCTCAAACCGTATCCCTCTATAGGTTCTATAATTTCCGCCATATATATTTTTATTTGTTTTTTGCCGCAATAGATTGATTGGCGGCAATCGCCACCATTTTATAAATATCGTCAACGGAGCAACCTCTCGAAAGATCGTTTATGGGTGATGCCATTCCTTGCAGAATGGGACCGACTGCTTCCGCTCCGCCGAGGCGTTGAACGAGTTTATAACCGATATTTCCTGCTTCAAGAGTAGGAAATACAAGTACGTTTGCTTTCCCTGCAACCTGACTTCCGGGAGCTTTACTTGCTCCGACTGACGGAACAAGAGCCGCATCGGCTTGCATCTCTCCGTCTATTTGTACGGAGGGATCTATTTTTTTCGCCAGTTCAGTTGCTTCTATTACTTTGTCTGCCGCAGGATCTTTGGCGCTTCCTTTGGTTGAGAAACTAAGCATGGCTACGCGCGGTTCTTCTCCGACAAGCGCTCTGGCGGTATGTGCCGTAGAAATTGCTATTTCGGCCAGTTGAGAGGCAGAAGGATTGGGTGTGACAGCGCAGTCCGCGAACAAAAGCAATCCGTCGTTTCCGTATTCTTTTGTCTTAGTGAACATCAGGAATGCTCCCGACACAACACTTATCCCCGGAGACGTTTTTATTATCTGCAAGGCAGGACGAAGCACGTCGCCAGTCGTATTCTGAGCTCCGGCAATTTCACCGTCGGCATCTCCGTTTTTTATCATCAGGCAACCAAGATATAAAGGATCTTCCACCAAAGTAGCCGCTTTTTCGGGCGTCATTCCTTTAGCCTTGCGAAGTTCATACAGTAAGTTGGCGTATTCTTCTTTCTTAGAATTTTTCTTTGGATCAACTATTGTTGCCTTGCCGGTGTTTTTTAACCCTAATTTGTCAGCCAGTTGTTGTATTTCCGAAGGATCGCCAAGTAAAATTATATCTGCTACGCCGTCCGCGATTAATCTGTCCGCAGCCTTAATGGTTCTCTCCTCCGTGCCTTCGGGAAGTACGATCCGTTGTTTATTAGCCTTTGCTCGGGCTATGATTTGCTGTATTAAATCCATAATTATTCAATTCTTAATCAAGAAATATCGAAAAGTCATAATTGAAATAATGGCTAGTAATATTTTCTCGGTATAAATATTTAAGTTGCACAAAGATATAAAATGTAATGTTGAGTTAGCAATTTTGAGGATCAAAATATATCTGTAATATATTAAAAAATCTTTAAGACTACCGTATAATAAAAAAGCACCTTGAATTTCAAGATGCTTTTTTATTACTTAAGAAGTGATTAGCGTACACTAACGACTCTTTTTTCTTTAATTCTTGCTTTCTTACCGGTAAGTGCACGAATGTAGTACAATTTTGCTCTACGCACTTTACCTACTTTGTCCACAGTAATGCTGTCGATGAAAGGAGAGTCAAGCGGAAAAATTCTTTCTACTCCGATGTTATCAGACATTTTACGCACTGTAAAACGTTTTTTGCCGCCGTGTCCTGCGATTTTGATTACCACACCACGATATTGCTGAACACGTTCTTTGTTTCCTTCTTTAATACGGTAAGCCACTGTTACAGTGTCACCGCTCTTAAATTTAGGATGTTCTTTTCCTACGGCAAATGCTTCTTCTGCAATCTTAATTAAATCCATGATTATTAATAGCTTTTGTTGTGAACAATACGCAATATTCACGGGCTTGTCCCGTCAGAGATTACGCAAAGCGGATGCAAAAATAAGAAAAATATTATAAACTGCAAATTATCAATCCGCTGATTCCCTTTTTCAAGTCGGAAAGACATGGTTTTTAATATAAAATAATATTTACGAACGAACAAGCCTGCCTGTTTTTTGATTATAAATACTAACTTTGAGAATATTTGATTTTTTGATTATGAAAAAGAACTTAATCTATATTGGCGTTCTGATGATGCTTGCTTCTTGCGGGGCAAATCAGCAATACACTGTTTCTTCCGTTACGGGCGAAAGGGTGCTGGTGACTCCTACCGATCATCCTGATATAGGAATGCTCGAACTGGTTAGCCATTATAAGGCTAAACTCGACCGGGAGATGAACGTTGTTATCGGCGAATCGGACGATTATATGCCTTTCGGAAAACCCGAAAGTTTGCTGACTAATTTCACATCGGATGTGATGATGTTGCTGGATACCAAATATACGGAAGGCACAAAACCTGATCTGACGGTTATGAACGTCAACGGACACCGTGCTCCAATGCCCGAAGGCGATATAACGGTCGGCGATTTGTTTGAAGTTTATTCTTTCGATAACGAATTGGCTGTCGTGAAACTGAAAGGATCGGATTTGTTGGATCTGTTCGACTCTTATGCCAAAATGGGCGGTTCTGGCATATCTTCAAACGTAAGGCTTATAATAAGCAAGGACGGTAAATTGATAGACGCAAAAGTTAACGGCAAGCCTGTAGATAAAGATAAGATTTATACGGTAGTAACCCTTGACTATCTGGCAGAAGGAAACGACGGCATGGATGCTTTTAAAAAGTCGTTGTCGGTTTATAAACCCGGCATAATATTGCGTGACTATATGATAGAATATGTGAAATCCCAGACAGAGAAAGATAAGGATATTTCCTCTGAATTGGATGGAAGAATCACCGTTCAGTAATTCAAATAAACCGAAAAGATATGAAACTAAAATATATATGCTTGGCGCTTGTTCTTGTTGTTTCCACAGGAATCTTTGCACAAAAAAAAATTGTCATTCTTCATACCAATGACACTCACAGCCGTATAGAAGCATTGCCTCCAACCGACAGCAAATATCCTAACACTGCGGGAGTGGTTAACCGAAAAGCGGTGATAGACAGCATCAAGGCAATCTATGGGAACGTACTTCTGCTCGATGCGGGAGATTTTGTTCAGGGTACGCCCTATTTCAATTTGTTTAAGGGTAGGGCAGAAGCGGATATGATGAATTACCTCAAATATGATGCTGCAACAATTGGCAATCATGAGTTCGATTATGGATTGGATACGATGAAAATGATTTTTGAAAGATTGAATTTCCCCATAGTAAACTGCAATTACGATTTTTCGAAAACAGTTTTGAAAGATGTCGTAAAGCCATATACAATTCTTAAAAAATTCGGTTTAAAAATCGGAATTGTCGGTGTCGGAGCCGATCCCAAAGGACTTATTCAAGAAGACAAATACGAGGGAATGACATTTCTGCCCATTATCGAATCTACCAATAAGTATGCCGAAATGCTCAAAAACAAAGAAAAGTGCGATATGGTAATATGCCTGTCGCATATAGGCTTTTCGCTTCACCCCAATCAGGAAGCCAGCGGAGCGTCTACGGTTATAGATCAAGAATTGGCTCAGAAATCGCGCAATATTGATCTGATTATCGGCGGACATTCACATACTTATATGCAACATCCTGTCTATGAAAAAAATATGGACGGAAAGGATGTAATGATTTTTCAGTGCGGAAAAAATGCGACTTACATAGGAAAAATAGAAGTAGAACTTGATAAAATCAAATAATATATGACTGTCAGAAAATTGGCGATTGTATCAGTCGCCTTTTTTGTTTTTATATCCGTTAAGGCGAAAGAGAAGGTAGAACCCACTATTCTGCGAAACGTCAACTTTGTTGAAATGAATCAGTGGGTGGATTCTGTATTCAACCAAATGTCGCTTGACGAAAAAATAGGGCAAACTATTTTTGTTATGGCAGACGGGAATGATAATGAGGCAAACAGAAGGAAACTTACGGGTTTTGTCCAAAACCAATATATAGGCGGTATTCTGTTTTCGAAAGGCGATCCGATCGATCAGGCAAATTTAACAAACCTGTGCCGACAGAATGCTAAAACCCCTCTGATGATAACATTGGACGGCGAATGGGGGCTTTCGATGAGATTGAAAAATACCACGCGGTTTCCGATGAACATGATGTTAGGAGCTGTTCGGAACGATTCTCTACTCTATTATTACGGAAAAGAAGTTGCCCGTCAATGCAAATTGATGGGAATACACGTAAACTTTGCTCCCGTTATGGATGTAAACAGTAATCCGCAAAATCCTGTTATCGGCAGGCGTTCTTTCGGAGAGAATACGGACAATGTATCCCGAAAAGGCATAATGTATTCCAAAGGTTTGGAAGACGGCGGAGTGATGGCGGTTGCGAAACATTTTCCGGGACATGGCGATACTTCTACCGACTCCCATAAGGTTCTGCCTTTGATCAACAGCAGCAGAAACAGGCTCGAAGATGTTGAATTCGCTCCTTTCAGAGCTTATATTGATTCAGGGTTTTCGGGAATGCTGACGGCTCATCTTAATATTCCTGCTTTGGATAAATCGGGAGTGCCGAGTTCTTTATCCAAACCTATCGTTACTGGTTTATTGCAAAACGAAATGGGCTTTTCGGGACTCATTTTCACGGATGGATTAGCCATGAAAGGCATATCGCGGGAAGCGGATATGGCTGTAAGGATTTTGCAGGCAGGCAATGATGTTTTATTGGGACCCATTTCCCCGATCAGGGAATTTAATGAATTGAAATCTGCTGTTGAAAACGGAATAATCAGCGAGTCGCTGATAAACGACAGATGCCGAAAAATATTGATGTACAAATATACGCTTGGGGTACAAAATATAAAAACAATTGACACGGTAGCCTTGCTGTCGGAGTTGAATACATCTTATGCCGAATGGCTTTCCAGAAAACTTAATCAGGAAAGTATAACGCTTTTGAAGAACGATGAACATATTCTTCCACTGAAATCCCTCGATACGCGAAAAATAGCAGCGGTTTCGATCGGCGCTTCTTCCGATAACAGCTTTCACAAAACTCTGAAATTGTATGACGATGTTGACTGTTACAGTGTTGAGGATGGTGCCGGTCTGGCTAAGATAAAAACAAGTCTTGATGCATACAATACCATAATAGTGTCTATACACGCGAACAAAGCATACAATGCCCAAGCTATTCAAAATGTGCTTGACAAGAAAAACAGTATTCTGGTGTTTTTTACGTCGCCTTATCGGATGTCTTCCTTTGCAGGAGCGATTGACAAGGCTGACGGAATCGTAATGGCTTACGAAAATACTGATTTTGCAGGAGAATATGCTGCTCAGGCTATTTTCGGAGGAAATGAAGTGAACGGAAAACTGCCTGTTACGGTGAGCGATATTTTCGATGAAGGTACAGGCAAAAAAATAAAGAAAACACGCCTTTCTTACAGTTTACCCGAAGAACTCGGAATACCATCTTATAAGTTTGGTGGAATAGTAAGGATTGTACGGGAAGGAATTGATCAGGAAGCTTTTCCCGGATGTCAGATATTAATTGCCAAAGATGGAGTTGTAATTTACAACCGCTCCTTCGGTTCGTTTGAATATGACAAAAAACAAGCCGTTACGAATGAAGATATATTTGATCTTGCCTCTATGACAAAGGCGACGGCTACGATCCCTGCCGTGATGAAACTTTATGACGAGAAAAAGATCACATTGCAGTCTCTTTTGAGCAGGTATGTTTCTATATTGAAAAATACGAATAAGGAAGATATTACCGTAAGGGAGGCTTTATTCCACGAAACGGGAATCGTGTCGTTTATTCCTTACTATATGCCTGCCATAGATCCTGCAAGTTATGAAGGGAAACTGTTCAACAATACGCAAACCCCTGTATACAACGCTTTATTCGATAGCAACACTTGGGCAAGAACGGATTATAAATACAAACCTGAGCTTATTTCGAAAGTTGCGGATAGTAGTCATACTTTGCAAATTGCCGAAGGGTTGTATGTCAATAAGGTTTTTAAGGATACTATCCTGCAATCCATTGTAAACTCCAAGTTGAGAGCCAATAAAAACTACCTTTACAGTTGTCTCAACTTTATGTTATTGAAAGAAGTTGTAGAAAACGTTTCCGATACGGACTTAAACGCTTTTGTCCAAAAAAACTTTTTCAGCAAATTGGGTTCTACGACAACAACCTACAATCCTTTGAAGAAATTTCCTAAAGACAGGATTGTACCTACCGAAAAGGACGATTTTTTACGTAAGCAGCTGTTGCAAGGATATGTTCATGATGAGGGTGCGGCCTTTATGGGCGGAATAAGCGGAAATGCAGGTTTGTTTTCTGACGCTAATGATTTGGCAAAACTTTATCAGATGTGGCTCAATCAGGGAGAATACGGCGATGAACGCTATTTAAGCAAAGAAACCTGCCGTTTGTTTACTACCGCAAAGAGTGCCAAGAGTAGGAGAGGATTGGGTTTTGATAAGCCTGATCTGAGAAACAACAAATCGAGCCCTTGCAGCCCGTCGACACCTGTCAGTACGTATGGGCATACGGGCTTTACAGGCACTTGTTTCTGGATAGATCCCGATAATAATCTGATCTATATATTCCTTTCCAATCGTGTTTACGATAAGCGGACACATAAAAATCTGATGTCTCTTAATATTCGTCCCCGCATTCAGGAAGAAATATACAGTGCACTAAAAAAATAAAGCGTAGTAAAAACTACGCTTTTCTTTTTTATCCGAAGGTTTTATTTTGCTCTTTTCAATTTAACCGTGAAGTGTCGCATTATATCCGCTTCCCATTCTATTTCGAGCCCTTTTGTTATGGACTCCCTCCGATCGTAAACGTTCTTTAAAGCCGCAGCTATTACGTTCATATGATTGTCGGTATATACACGGCGGGGTATTGCCAGACGGAGCAAGTCTAAACCGTTGAATCTGTTTTCACGGGTTACGGGATCACGATCCGCCAGCAAATATCCTATTTCGCAGCCTCTTACTCCTGCTTCGAGATACAGTTCGACTGTGAGTGTCTGGGCAGGGAACTGCTCTTTCGGAACGTGCGTCAACACTTTCGGAGCATCTACAAATATGGCATGCCCGCCGGCAGGACGTTGATAGGGAATACCGTATTCATCCAGTTTTTTGCCCAGATATTCGACTTGCTTGATTCGCGATTCCAGATTGTCGAATTCCGTATTTTCGTCTAAACCTACGGCAAGCGCTTCCATGTCCCGCCCGTTCATTCCTCCGTAGGTGATAAATCCTTCGAAAACGATACATTTTACTTTTGCCGCATCATACCATTCCTGTACGTTAGTCGCAAAAAATCCGCCCATATTCACTATGGCGTCTTTCTTAGCACTCATTGTCATACCGTCGGCATAGGAAAACATTTCCCTGCATATTTCCTTGATAGTTTTGTGTTCGTACCCTTTTTCACGTGTTTTTATGAAATAAGCGTTTTCGGCAAAACGTGCTGCATCTATAATCACTTTCTTACCGAATTTGTCCGCGAGTTTTTTGACATCTTTCAGATTCTGCATCGAAACAGGCTGCCCTCCTGCCGTATTGTTGGTGCACGTGACAATAATAAAGGGAATACGGTCTTTATATTCATTCAACGCTTTTTCCAGTTTTTTTATATCAACATTCCCTTTAAACGGTATTTCGAGTTGCGTATCTTTCGCTTCGTCAATAGTACAGTCCAAAGCAATGGCTTTTCGGGATTCTATATGTCCTTTGGTTGTGTCGAAATGGGAGTTTCCGGGACATATGTCGCCTTCTTTCACCAAGCATGAAAAAACAACATTCTCCGCTGCTCTTCCCTGATGCGTGGGTAATACATATTCGAAACCTGTAATACGGGTTATTGTTTCTTTCAATTTAAAAAATGAAGTTGCTCCGGCATAGCTTTCGTCGCCTATCATCATGGCAGACCACTGCCTGTCGCTCATGGCTCCTGTTCCCGAGTCGGTAATAAGGTCAATATACACTTGATCGGCACGCAAAGCGAAAACATTGTAATGCGCTTCTTTTATCCATTTCTCTCTTTCTTCTCGCGTACTTTTACGAATGGGCTCGACCATCTTGATTTTCCAAGATTCTGCAAAAGGTAATTCCATAATTGAATTATTTTTTTTGTATTAAATTTTTGATTTAACGAATAGTAGTAAGTCTTGTTTTTATCTCAAAAACAAAATTTGTATCGATCAGAAAGAAAAATGATCCCTGTCTTTAATGTTCAGAAATGTCGGAGTGAATATTTTATCGTTATTCATGGCATGCAAAAAATTGTAGTACCAAAAATAATAAAATGACATCAATTTACCTATAAAACACCTGATATTAATTTGTTTAAGTCGTTTTTTGACGATGATGCTGAAGATGTTTGACGCTTTTCAGTATCCTGTTGGAAAGAATGATGAGCATCACGGCTGATATAATCAGCAATATTCCTAATGCGAGGTTTGGAGTAAAGGGTTCGTTAAAAACTATTACTCCGACGCAAACGGCAGTTAACGGCTCCATAGCTCCTAAAACCGCCGTCATGGTCGATCCTATATAGTGTACGGAGTATGCCATTGCGATGCAGGATATTGCTGTTGAAAGCAGGGCAAGCAGGAGTATATTGATAATCATGCTTGAGTCGGGCAGGGGATGAAGCCCTCCGCTGATCATGGATTTGGCAAAGAAAAATAGAGCGCTGAACGCCATAGCATAGAATGTCAGTTTAAAGGCGGACATTGTCGATACTCTCGATTTATTTATTGTAATAATATAAAGTGCATAGGTCAATGCCGACAATAATATTAGGATTACTCCTATTATGTTCAATGTAACTTTGCCGTCCCCACCATACAATAAGGCTACGCCTGTGAAAGCCAGAATAATGGCTAACTGGGTGATCCAAGAGATTTTTTCATGAAAAAACACAGCCATAATTATGGCGACTATGACGGGATAGATAAATAGAATAGTCGCTGCTATTCCCGAAGGCATATAGTTATAACTACTGAATAAAAATTGTGCGGACAATGCAAATAAAACACCTAATACGGCAAGAGGCAAAATCTCACTTTTCCTGATTTTAAGCGATTGCTTTTTCAAAATCATATAAACCGCAATTATCAGAGCCGCACATGAAAATCTGTAAAACAGCAACGAATCGAGAGCCAATCCACCTTTTAACAGAGGCAGAGAAAACAAAGGGATCAGACCGTAGGTAGCTGACGACAAACATCCAAAAGCATAGCCTTTTAATTTCATTTTTTATATAAAATTTGATGCGCGAAATTAAGATATTTTATCTTCAAAAATCGAATGGAAACGTTAAATAAATTTATCCTGTACTTGTGAATATTGCGATCAGCATGATTTTATATATATCATTCTCAGCAGCTTTACTAAAGATTTCGGGTTCAAAGCTATAGGAAGTTTCAGAGCCGTAGCATACGCTTTCCTTTCCTTGCAGGCATATATCCACCTGAAACAAATGGTTGCGCGGAATGTATTTTGATCGTACAGTTTTACGGTTTTATTGGTTTTTGCGAGTTTTTTGAACCATATTTTTGCTTCTTTAAAAAAGACTTTATCCGAAACATTGGCTGAGGTTTTATCTCTGACGGCATTATGTATATCCAGTTCCTTATCGGTTGCGTCAATACCTAAATAAGACAGTTCACGTTTGTATATCTTTTTATTCAGGTTGTTGAGGATGTCCTGCTTCGTATTGCTTATATTAGAATTGTGCCAGCGATATTTCACTAAATCAATAGTCAGGTTTTCTGTTTTCGAATGTCTTGAAACATGACATCCGAAGTTGTAATCTTCTACCAGTAAGATGTCTTTGTCATAATAAAAATCTTTCATCAACTGCCGCTTCACCATTATACTGGATTGTAGAAACGCTGTGTTAAATAGCAGAGCGCATCTTATATCTTCATTATGGTTTATAAAACGCATTTTTTTCAAGAAGCTGCCGTCAGGGTTTATCATCGATCCCCATGTGCCGCACAGCCCATAATCGGGATGACAGTCTAAAAAAGCGACCTGTTTTTCAAATCGTTCAGGGAGAGAAACGTCGTCTGCATCCAGAAAAGCAATATATTCTCCGGTTGATTTATCTAATAAAGAATATTTGGTAAAAGTATGCCCTTTGTTTTCGGGATTTTTGTAGTATCGTATTTTGTCATTTACGTATGATTGTACTATTTTTTCAGTATCATCCGTCGATCCGTCATCGCCTATAAGTAATTCCCAATCTCCGAAAGTTTGGTTTATTACGCTTTCTATTGCTTCTGCCAAATAAGCTTCTGCATTATATACGGGCATCAGTACGGATATTTTCGGCATAATTAATTCATACGTTTTTTATTCTCTTTCTTCTATTGCAAGCGTAAAGATATATATTGCAAATAAATAGACAATGGATTTAAAACCTATTGGAACTCTATGATGTAAATAATAATTGAAAAAAATATATCTTCATGTGCGTTTTGCATACATGAAGATATATTTTTTTAGTTAATACTTCGATCAGTCTAAGATCTTTTAGTTTGTCTTCTTGTAACTGAATATAGCCCAGATATAGAATGCAATACCAAACCCGACTATTATCAGAATCGGTTTTATCAGTTCACCCATTGTACTGCCTTTCAGGTATACCATCCGTAAGGCTTCGGTATAGTAGGTCAGCGGAATAAACTCGGTTATGGTTTGCGCCCAGTTGGGCATACTGGCAACAGGAGTGAACAGCCCGCTCATGATGACCATAATCATTATGAAAAAGAAAGCGACAAAGGTTGCCTGTTGGATAGTATCCGAATAGTTGGAAACAATCAGTCCGAATCCGGATATTGCGATAAAAAAACAGACCCGACACAAAGTATATAAGCAAAACATTTCCCGTAGGTTTCAGCCCGTAAAGCCCAAAAGCCATAAGGATGCAAATAGTCAGCACCAAAAAGCCCATGATCCAGTAAGGCATCAGCTTGGCCAGAATGAAATAGAACTTATTTACAGGCGTCACATTCATCTGTTCTATCGTACCGTTTTCTTTTCTCGCTGACAATGTTCAGGGCAGGTAAGAATCCGCACAGACAGGTTAACAGCATCACGAACAAAGCCGGTATCATGAATACTTTGTAACTCATATATGTATTATATCGGTTCTGTGGATTGATTTCAATAACAGGTAAACGGCTCATGCCCGATGTCTGTATCCATTCGCCCCTGATTTCGTTCCCAAAACCAAGCATAATGGATGACAGGTAAGCACTGCTAAGACCTGATTTAATACCGTCTACGGCATTGGGGATAATCATCACCTGAGCTTTACCGTCGCGTATCAGTTTCCGTTCAAATTCGGGTTCTATTTCCACAATTACGTCAGATTTGCCAGACTCTATACTTTTCAAAGCTTCATCATAGGTCGACGATATGTCTGTGGTTGTAAAGTATGACGACGCGTCTATCTTATTTACCAGCCGTTCAGAATATGAACTGTAATCGTTATCGACGATGCTTACATTGATATTCTTTACATCCAGATCGGCAGCCAGAGGCATAACAATCATATTGAAAACGGGAAACAGAAATATCAATCCCATAAGGAACTTATTCCGCCAGATTTGTTTAAACTCTTTTTCTAATAAAAATTTAAGCATAGTCTTATTCTAATCTGATTTTGAAATTCTTTAAACTAATAAACAGACAAAAGACAATCATTACAAACATGATAAAGCTCTCTTTTATTATGCTCATAATGCCCAATCCCTCTATCATTACTTTCTTAATAGCCGCTACAAACCACGTCATCGGCAGTATGGTACTCAGCCATTGAAGCGGTTCAGGCATATTGCTGATCGGAAATATCATACCCGAAAGCAACAGCATTGGAACAAGCAACACCACCGCGGCAATAATCATGGCATCCATTTGGGTTTTTGCAAAAGTCGAAATCAGCATACCTATACTCAGCGATACCAAAATGAACAGGATACAGATAAACATCAGTGTAATGAAATTCCCGACAATAGGCACTTTGAGTACATAGACCGACATAAATAAAATCAGGGCAAGGTCGATAAGCGACAGAACGAAATAGGGTATGAGTTTCGATACGATTATATAAATCGGCTTAACGGGCGATACCAAAAGGACTTCCATCGTTCCCAGTTCTTTTTCGCGGACAATGGATACTGCTGTCATCAATGCGCATATAAGCGTTAGTATCATCCCTATTATACCCGGTACAAAGTTGTACGCATCTTTTTGTAACGGATTATACAACATCTTTGTTATTGGCACAATCACAATAGGTATATTAAGTTCTTGTGCTAACTCCAATTGATACGATTCTATAACCATTGTGGCATAATTAGTCGCAAGAATTGACACATTCGGATTTGATGCGTCCGCAATAATCTGTATAGAACCTTTGCCTGTATGCAATAAATTCTGTGCAAAACCTTTATCGAAAACAAGAACCATATCTACCCGATCGGTTTCGAAGTATGTATCTACTTCGTCTATCGATGTCAGCACGGCTACAATGTTGAATGACGAGCTTGCATTGAATTTTTCGATGATGCGTTGTGTACTCTCGTCTTTCGATTGGTCATAAACGCCTACTTTTACGTTCTTTACCTCATTGGTAATAGCAAATCCGAACAGGGCAACAAGCACTATGGGGATAAAAAGCAGAATTCCTATCGAACGCGGATCGCGTAATAGATGGATAAATTCTTTTCGAACGAATGCAATAAACTGTTTCATTTTTTAATCCGATTTTCGTGTTGCTTTTCGCGCCAATTGTTCAAACACGCTTTCCATATTATCCGTATTGTACTGTTCCTTTAGTTTGGCAGGGGTATCCAACGCTTTTATCTCACCGTCGACCATTATCGAAACACGGTTGCAATATTCGGCCTCGTCCATATAATGAGTAGTAACAAACACCGTGATGCCTTTGTCAGTGGCCTGATATATCATTTCCCAAAACTGGCGGCGTGTTACAGGGTCGACGCCTCCCGTAGGTTCATCCAGAAAAACGATATTCGGTTCGTGGAAGATAGACACACTGAAAGCCAGTTTCTGTTTCCAACCCAATGGCAAATCGCGTACCATTGCATCACGGTGCGATTCGAAACCCAGATCGCTGAGTACCTGATGAGTCTTTTTCTCTATTTCGTCCGATGTCATTCCGTAAATTCCGGCATATAGACGGATGTTCTCCCAGACCTTCAGGTCTTCGTACAGTGCAAACTTCTGGCTCATATAGCCGATATGCTTTTTTATGTCTTCCTGCTGTTTGTTTATATCGAAGCCTGCCACTGTTCCTGTTCCTTCGGTCGGATAACTAAGTCCGCACAGCATGTGCATGGCTGTCGATTTGCCCGCTCCGTTGGCTCCGAGGAATCCGAAAATCTCACCTTTGTATACTTCGAACGAAATATGGTTTACGGCAGTAAAATTTCCGAAACGTTTGGTCAAATCCTTAACTTGTATTACTGTTTCACTCATAATCAATTCATATTTTCCAGATACAGGAAGCAATCTTCTACCGTAGGATCTATATGCTTTATCTCTAATTGGTTATATCCTTTGTTTTCCAAATCTTTCTTCAACTCTTCAGGATCAAACCCTTCTTTTACCGATATGTGATTTACATTACCGAAAGCGTAACAGGTATTTACATCTTTATATGCCCTTAAATCGGACAGAATTTTCGACAAATCGTTACATTTAACAGTCCATACCTGTTCGGGCAATGCCTTAGTTATATTTTCAGGAGTATCGGTCATATAGAATTTTCCGTCTTTAATAAGGGCTATCCTGTCGCATAGCGATGCTTCGTCCATATAAGGAGTCGAAACTATAATCGTAATCCCGCCTTTTTTCAGGTTCTTAAGCATTTGCCATAATTCCTTTCTCGATATGGGGTCAACCCCTGTGGTGGGCTCGTCAAGAAACAAGACCGTAGGGCGGTGGATAAGTGCGCAACTAAGTGCCAGCTTTTGTTTCATACCACCCGAAAGATTCCCAGCCTTTCGGTTTTTAAAAGGTTCTATCTGTTGATAGATATCTTTTACCAGATCGTAATTTTCCTCTACGGTTGTACCGAACATGGTAGCAAAGAAGTTCATGTTTTCTTCTATCGTCATATCCTGATACAATGAAAACCGCCCCGGCATATACCCGATCTGCGAACGGATGGCTGTATAGTCTTTTACAACATCGCATCCGTTGACCTGAGCCGTTCCTTTATCGGCCAGTATGAGCGTAGTCAGAATACGGAACAGTGATGTTTTTCCTGCACCGTCGGGACCGATGATGCCGAATATTTCGCCACTCTCGACTTCAAAATTGATGTCGGTAAGTGCCTGTACATCTTTATACGATTTGTATATACCTGTAGCCGAAACTATTTTCATTGGTTTTGGAATTTAACTTCGCCATACATTCCCCGTTTTATAAATCCGTCGTTTTTCACCGCAATCTTGGTTGCATATACCAGATTGGCACGGTCATCGTCGGTCTGTATCGATTTTGGGGTAAATTCCGATTCGTCGGATATCCATGTTACGGTTCCTTCATATTCTTTCTTGGTATCGTTCCCGAAGTCGGCAAATACTTTAACCGTCTGATTAAGTTTTATTTGGGATAATTGCTCCGATGTTACATAAGACCTCAGGAAGATGTGTTCCATATCGGCGACTTTAAATAATGCTTTGCCCGGCGTTACGAGTTCCCCCAGTTCGGCGTATTTTGTCAATATTGTTCCTTCTATCGGACTCTTGATAACCGACTTATTCAGCATATCCTGCACTTCGTCGATCTGCACGCTCAATGCAACGCTTTCGTTGCTGATGGCTTGGTTACCCGATTCGATAAGCGATTGTTTGGCTACCAACTCTTTGTTCAGGTCGGCTATCTTATATTTGATGTCATCTACCTGTTTCTGGTTGCCTGCTTTTGCCTCTACCAGTTTCTGAAATCGTTGTAACTCGCGTTCGCTGTTCGATATTTCCTGTTTGATTGCGGCTATCTGTTTCGGTACGTCCGTATAGCGGCTTTTGCTTGCATCGAGTGTTGCGAAAAGTTCTTTTTTCTTCAGTGCCAGATGGGTTGTATCTACATATCCCAATACTGTGCCGGGCGATACCTTCAGCCCTTCGGTAACATCCCACTGTTGCAGTTTTCCGGCAGTTTCGGCTGAAACAATGACCTCTGTTGCTTCAAAAGTACCTGTTGCGTCATATTCGGTTTTTTTATTTCCGCACGATTGTAGAACGAAAATAATCAGCAGAAATACGGATAATTTAGGTGTATTCATAATTAGAGCGTTATTTTAATTGTTTGTAATATATTTATGGTTATATATGGACATAAGAAGATCTATTTCATGTAATATTTTACTTTCACGGGCCATTTCTTCCGCGTCTATTTCCCGCATCAGTTCCTGTACGCTGATAATCCCGTTTTCTACTTTTACCTGTGCGGCTTTTTTTACATTTGTGCGTAATTCAATAATTTTATCGTCATACTTCAGCATATCGCGCTTTTTCACAATCTCATTATCTTCTTGTGTTATACTCAGGTTTGTATTAAAAAGGAATGTTTCACGCTGACTTTCATTTATTTGTTTGTTCAATTCTATTTTCTTCATATCATTCTTACGCGAATACAGGTTCCCAAAATTCCAGACAAGCGATACGCCTCCGATAAAATACGTATCCCATTTATTTTTCAGTAAATTGAAATTCGGGTTACCGTATCCGGCATGGGCGAACAGATCTAAACGAGGCATATTAGCTGCATTGACAGCTTTCTTTTGTGATTCGTACAACTGATTGCGGGCATCGAACAACTGTAGTTCAGGACGTGCAATATTTTTATTAAGCATATAGGATTGCCCCGAATCAGGCATAACCAATTCGCCTACACCTTCGCCAATCATAATACTCAACATATCTCTATACGCTTTGCATGTGCCGCTCAAACGTGCTTTATTCTGTTCGTTCGTGTATTGAGCCGCTTCTATTACGTCCAAGTCCGATTCGTTGGCTACGCCATTATCCACGAAACTCTTGACCTGATCGTAGTTGGTTTTTAATTCATGCGCGTAGAGGTTTAATTGTTCTAATTGTTTTTCTATTAATAATATTCCAAAAAAGAGACTGTTTATGCGTTCATTTATTGTATACAATTCCGTATCTACGATTTTGGTTTCCACTTCGGTCGAAGCTTTCGCTATATGCCGTTCAGAACTAATAATGCCGCCATCCCATATGACCTGACCGACGCTCGCTCCTACATTATACTGGTCTTTATTCATCAACCGCCCTTTCTCCGGAAATCCTAAATCGGGTATTCCCGGTATTTCGGATATTTTGTTTGACAAGTCAACAAGTTTGCCGGGCAAAGTTGTCACATTGCTCTGATAGGATGCCCGTCCTGATATGGAAAATTGCGGCAAATATCCCTTACCGGCATTGGACAGGGTATATTCTCCCGTTTTGGCTATCAACCCGTATTGTTGTATCAGGGGGTAGTTTGTTCTTGCTTTTTCCTGACAATACTCAATTGTCATTTGCCCTTTAATCGGCAATACAGCTGCAAGACACGATATTACTATTAAAAGAATTTTGTTCATAATATATTAAGTGTTTGTAATTTATTTTTTTAATCCGCTTATAATCAAATCTATAACTTTCTCTCTATGTGCATTCATTATAGAAGAGTAAGTTTCAACGGGTTGGTTATTAAATGAAATAATCAATTTTCCAAACATAAATGGGAACAGGCATAACGACAGGACTTCCATAATGATGCTTATAGAAGGAATATTTTTGATGGTCCCTTTTTTAACTTCATGCTCAACTCGTTTGGAAAAGGTGACATATATTTCGTATAACCCTTGTTTGCGCACTCTATCCATCAGATATTCATGTCCTTTGTTCATTTCATTCAATAAAAAGATAGATATCTGAGGGTATTTTATTAATATTTCATAGTATGAATCAACCCATTTCTCTATTAAGGTGAAAAACGGTAGGTCTGATGTCAGTATGGACGATATACGTTCGGTAAATATCTTAAATGCATCATCAAATATGATTTCGAACAGGTTTAATTTTGACCTGAAATAGTAATTAATCATTGACACATTGACATCCGCATTAGTAGCAATATCACGGATGCTGGTTGCCTGATAACCATTTTCGATAAATAGTTTTTTTGCAGTTTCAACAATATGCTCCTGAGTATCCATTAATAAAATATTAAAATTAACAAACGGTTATTTAAAACACTCGATTTAAACAACTGTTTAAATTTAACAAAAAAAAGATAGTTTTGTTCATTTTTTTTTAATGCTCACAATCCTGTTGGTCCACTTATTGCCGGATATAAGTGGAAATTGTGATAAAATAAAGTATCTGATTCTTGTGCAAGCACAAGCAAATTACAACTAAAAAGTTGCGTCACTCCCACTCGATCGTAGCAGGAGGTTTCGATGAAATGTCATAAACTACGCGGTTTACTCCTTTCACTTTGTTTATTATTTCGTTCGACACTTTTGCGAGGAATTCATAAGGAAGGTGTGCCCAGTCGGCAGTCATCCCGTCTGTCGAGGTAACGGAACGCAGAGCGACTGTGTATTCGTAGGTGCGTTCATCGCCCATAACGCCGACGGATTTTACGGGCAAAAGAATTGCTCCTGCCTGCCATACCTGATCGTACAAATGATTGCTGCGAAGCATCCGAATAAAAATATCGTCCGCATTTTGAATAATTTCAACCTTCTCGGGTGTGATGTCGCCTAAAATGCGAATGCCTAAACCGGGACCGGGGAAAGGGTGCCTTTTGATAAGATGTTCAGCCATTCCAAGCTCTAATCCTACCCGACGGACTTCATCTTTAAACAACAATCGCAAAGGCTCTACAAGTTTCAGGTTCATTTTTTCAGGAAGTCCGCCTACATTATGATGCGATTTGATGACAGTACCCGTGATTGAAAGTGATTCGATTATATCGGGGTAGATTGTTCCCTGTCCCAGCCATTTTATATCTTTAAGCTTATTGGCTTCCTCTTCAAAAACATCAATAAACCCTTTTCCTATGATTTTTCGTTTTTGCTCGGGGTCGGTAACCCCTGCAAGTGCCTTGTAGAATTTATCTTTAGCGTTTATTCCCAGAACGTTCAGTCCGAGATGTTCATAATCTTTCAATACGTTTTCAAACTCGTTCTTACGTAGAAGTCCGTGATCAACGAATATACAAGTCAGATTAGCACCGATAGCCCTGTTTAAAAGCACTGCCGTTACCGAAGAATCTACTCCTCCCGAAAGGGCAAGAATCACTTTATCGTTGCCAAGTTGTTCTTTCAGTTGAGCAATCGTTGTTTCAATGAACGATGCTGGCGACCAGTCTCTCTTGATTTGGCAAATATTGATGAAATTGTTGAGTAATTTTGTGCCTTCAGTCGAATGATATACTTCGGGATGAAATTGTACACCCCATGTTTTTTCTCCTTTTATTTTGTATGCCGCAGCTTTTACGTCTTCCGTGCTGGCAATGATTTCAAACGTTTCGGGCAATGACGTTATCGTGTCTCCGTGCGACATCCATACCTGTGATTCTTCTGAAATACCGTCGAGCAATTCATCTTTTCGGGTAGTTTTCAGATGTGCACGCCCATACTCCCGTGAATCGCTTTTCTCAACTTTGCCTCCTGATGAATATGCTATAAATTGTGCGCCGTAACAGATGCCCAACACAGGGTATTTTCCTCTTATGTTTTTCAGGTCAATTTTAAATGCGTTTGCGTCGTTAACTGAAAAAGGACTCCCCGAAAGTATTACTCCCTTAACGGAAGGATCGTTCTCAGGGAATTTATTATAGGGTATGATTTCGCAATATGTGTTCAGGTCTCTTATGCGGCGTCCGATTAATTGAGTGGTTTGCGAGCCGAAATCGAGAATAATGATCTTTTCCTGCATAACGTTGGGTTTTATGTTTCGTGGTGCAAATATACAAAAAGAAAGCTACTCAAAAAGAGCAGCTTTCTATATAAAAACAATATTAATTTGTTCCGTTATTTTTTAGAGTCCGTTTTACCCGATGATGGTTTAGAAATAGATTCTCTCATATCGGTGTCGGCTTGGATATTCTGCATTTTGTAATAATCCATTATACCCAGATTTCCGTTTCGGAATGCTTCGGCAATTGCCTGCGGAACCTGCGCTTCTGCTTCGATCACTTTTGCACGTGCTTCCTGCGCTTTGGCTTTCATTTCTTGTTCTTGTGCGATTGCCATTGCACGGCGTTCTTCGGCTCTTGCCTGCGCGATATTTTTGTCGGCTTGTGCCTGATCCATCTGAAGAACAGCACCGATGTTTTTACCTACATCGACGTCTGCTATGTCAATAGAAAGAATTTCGAAAGCAGTCCCTGCATCCAGTCCTTTTTTCAGAACAAGTTTGGATATCGAGTCGGGATTCTCCAAAACCGATTTATGACTTTCGGAAGAACCGATTGAAGATACGATACCTTCACCCACACGGGCAAGAATAGTCTCTTCACCTGCTCCACCGACGAGTTGTTTGATATTTGCACGAACTGTTACACGTGCTTTTGCAATCAACTGTATACCGTCTTTTGCTACGGCTGACACAGGCGGCGTATCTATAACCTTTGGGTTAACTGACATTTGGACTGCGTTGAAAACGTCACGTCCTGCCAAGTCGATGGCCGTTGCCATCTGAAATGTCAGATCTATATTTGCCTTAGATGCAGATACAAGTGCATGAACAACTTTTTCTACGTGTCCGCCTGCAAGGTAGTGGGCTTCCAGTTCGTCGCGGGTTATGGTTTTAAGTCCTGCTTTGTGCGCTTCGATCATTGCATAGACAATAATGCGTGGCGGCACACGGCGTATACGCATAAGAAACAGTTGAAGAAGAGAAATCCTTACTCCTGCCGAAATAGCGTTTATCCATAGGAAGAACGGCACGTAATAGAAAAATATCAGTAATAATACTATTACGACAAATACAATTAAGATTAAAAAGTAACTCATAAGTTGGTGGTGTTATTTGTGTGTATAATTCAGATTTTATTGACTTCCTGTACTAAAACATTGCTGCTGTCGACTTTTACGATTTCTATCTCAGCTCCTTCGTCGATAAATTCGCCTGTAAAAGACTTAGCTTCTACAATCGTATCGTTGAAGTCTGCTTTTCCGATAGGATTAAGTCTTGAAATTGCCTTTCCGATATCGCCGATTTTTACCTTTTGAAGTTCGGACTGATCTACTTTTGACTCTATATCCGTCTTTAGGGCAATTTTGTTTATGGCATTTGATTTTATGAGATAAACGAACGTTCCGCATCCTGCAACGGCAGATACTCCTATTGTAATGAATCCGGCAGTATTACCCATCGAAGTAAAAGCGTAGACAATGCCGCCCAGAATAGAGATTCCTCCTGCAATTCCCGCAATGGTTATGCCCGGTAGCAGAAATATTTCAGCCATTAACAAGGCTATTCCCAAGATAATTAAAAACGCAACGATAATAATTTCTATTGCCATACAAGGTTTTTTATTTTAAGGAATTTATTTCCTGATTACGGGCTTTTATTTCCAAGTCCTTTATTTGATTTACCAATGAATTTTGTTCGTTTTCCAATCCTAATATTTCATTAGCATTAGAACCCGATTTATCCTTGCTGAAAGAATCTCTGAGATTCTGTAACCGCGTTTCAATATTGAGCAACGATTTTTTATTATTCAAAACCTGCTCATACAGGTTTTTAGCCGCAGGATTTTTAAAATCATTCAGAGTGTAGTATGTGTATTGATCGTTTATGACAAAATCAAAATCTTTTTTTATTTCTTTTTTTGCCTCAATCGTTTTTCGGGCTGATTCGATAATTGGTTTATAGTTCTGCCCTGCTTTCCAAGATTCTTTGATAGAAGATATTCGGGCTCTGTTTACAAGATAGTTTTCGTCAACGTTGTCATTTTGTACAAGTTCGATGACGCTATTTGGGATAAATGTATATACGCACACTTTACCTTCGGGTTGAAAACGATCCGTAGCAAACCAGCCTACTCCTTTTTCTTCGTCTATGACCATCATATAGTCGTTGAATGTAGAATTGAAAGGCATGCCCAAACGCTCGGGGGTGAGGTAGGTATCATTGTTCATGTTGTAACGGGTAATATACAAGTCATATCCGCCGAATCCGTTTTCATCCTCTGCTGCAAAATAGATTGTAACTCCGTCAGCCATGATATACGGGAAATTGATACTTCCTGAAAAACCGAAATTGTTTAACGATACTCTTTTTTCGTTTCCGAAATCGTCCAGAAGTTTTTCTTTGGAATAAAGGGAATAGTAGTTGCCAAAAGGTTTGGCGTAATATATTTTATCCTTTTTTTCGTTTATATATACAGTTGAGACATAATTGTCCGAAGTTCCGAAGAAATCGTCGTAAAAACTGAGTTCCCCGCTGCTCGGGCTAAGTTTATATGCAGAAAGAAAATCATTCTTGCTTACGACAACGCTGTCTATTATTTGGACGTTTTCCGTATGTATACAGGATTTTTTAAGAGAAGAAAGAACCTCGCGTTCCTGATCCAATCTTTCCGTTGCGGCTTTATCTCTTCTCTTAAGTTTGGCGTACCGATCGAATTCTTTTTCCGCTTCGTCGAAACGATACGTTGTTGTATATATTTTCCCTAAATATAAAAATGCGTCCTGAATACCTTTCTGGGATGCAAAGGATATACGTTCCTCCGCTTCTCTGATACTGCCTCCCGTTTCGAAAAGACAAACACCATACCATTGATTGAGTGCCGCATCGGTTGGCTTCTCCTTATATTCTTTTTCAAATATGGGAAGCGCTTTTTCGTATTCGCCAATTTTATATAATTCCCGAGCCTCATCAAGAGTTTGGGCGGAGATTACAAAAGACATTGACAGGAAAACACACATGATGTAAATATATTTCTTCATAATCTTCGGTGTTTAGTGTCAGTAATTTTTTTTTATAATATAATGTGAATGAGAACTATATATATTCTTCTCCGTATTTGAGTTTGGCATCAGACACAAACTGTTTGATACGCTGTTCTTCATCTTTTTTTGCAGATAAGCAATACATTTCCCGATTCAGCAACTATATATCCGTCGAGCCCTTGTATTACGGCAAGTTTTCCGGCAGGGAGGGAAACGATGTTTTCGGAACTGTCAAAAAACATTGTGTCGCACACTAAACCTGCATTTGCGTCTTTGTCTTTATTTGAAAGTTCGTGTAAGGATCCCCATGAACCTACATCAGACCAGCCGAAATCGGCTGCCATAACGCATGTGTTCGGAGCTTTTTCCATGACCCCGTAATCTATGGAAATATTTTGACAGGATGGAAACCTTTCTTTAATGAAATCAGCTTCATTAGACGTATTATATTTCCCGATTCCCGAATCGAATATACTTGCCATTTCCGGTAAGAAATCATGAAAAGCATTCAGTATAGTTTTTATGTTCCATATAAATATACCGGAATTCCATAAAAATTCGCCGCTTTCATAAAAAACTTTAGCTAAATCATAATCGGGTTTTTCAGTAAAAACTTTCACTTTGGGAACTCCGCCTACCATTTCCTCGCTCACCTGTATATAACCATAGCCTGTTTCGGGACGGCTGGGTTTTATTCCAAGCGTAAGCAACATATCATTTTCCGCTGTAAACTCGAAAGCTTTTTTGATGGTTTTTACAAATTCATCCTCTTTCAGAATTAAGTGATCCGATGCGGCTACAACGATATTCGCATTTTCATTCAGAGCGTTTATATGGTAAGTTGCAAATGCGATACATGGCGCTGTATTTCTCCTTATCGGTTCATATAAAATTTGATTGTCGCTTATTTCAGGCAAATCTTTTTTTACCAGATCGGAATATGCTTCATTTGTAACGATGAAAATATTTTCCTTCGGCATAATCTTGCTGAAACGGTCGAATGTCATTTGCAAAAGAGAGCGACCCGTACCGAAAAAATCAAGAAACTGTTTAGGGCGCGATTCACGGCTGAAAGGCCAAAAGCGGCTTCCTATACCGCCACCCATTATTATGCAATAATTATTTTTATTATCCATTGAAAATCCTCACGATTATTATAAACAGCAAAAACAAGATTTTGCTGATAGACAAAGTAATATATTTTCCTGTTTATAAAAAAATGTATCCGGCTTTTTCCAAAAAAAATAACGTGAATATTTGATTTACAAAAAATATATGTACTTTTGCACCTGCTAATGCCCAGATGGCGGAATTGGTAGACGCGCTGGTCTCAAACACCAGTGGATTCACTTCCATGCCGGTTCGATCCCGGCTCTGGGTACGGTTTAAATGAAAGCCTAATTGAAAATCAATCAATTAGGCTTTTTTATTTTGCATTCTGCACAACATTTGCACAACCTGTATTTATATCGGCTTATCCGCTTTGTAAATGGGCACAAAACGAATAAAAACAGGAACGTAGCACAAAGATATAACTTCTGTAAAAATGTTAAAGCTATCCGGTAATTTTTTCGTAGTTTTGTGTTTTTAAGATTCTATATATCAAGACAATGAAAAATTCTATTGCATACCTTCCCAAAGATAAACAGGAAGAACTTAACTTCTTGATTAATGAGGTATTAAAACGGTTACCTCAAACAGAGTACATTATTCTGTATGGTAGCTATGCAAGGGATAATTATGTAAAGCGGGGAATAAGGGTTGAAGATGGTGGAATACCAACCGTTAAGATATCCGATTACGATATCTTGGTGATAACAAGCAGTATAAACTCTAAGAAAGCAGAAACGGTACTTGATAATGTAGAAGATGTGTTTTTCACCGGAAAAGACTTTGACCGTGATACTCCTGTTCAATTTATTAATGATGATATCAAGACTTTCAATAAATATATCGAGGAAGGGAGATATTTTTATACCCAGATAAAAGAAGAAGGTGTTATCCTTTATAATAGCGGTAAATATAAATTAGCTCGGAGAAGAAAGCTTAACTTCGATGAAATAAAGGAACAGGCGCAAGAGTATTTTACAGAGAAATTCGAAAGAGCAAATGGATTTTTAAGACAAGCAAATCATGCTTATAATGATAAAGATTACAGAATCGCTTCCTTTGATTTGCATCAAGCCTGTGAGAATTATTATTATGCAATAAGATTAAGTTTTACTTTGCGAAATAACAAACAGCATAATCTGTCAAAACTATCCGGTTCAGTCAAAAAGTATTCGGATGAGCTAAAAATGGTATTTCCGCAGGATACACCGGAAGAGAAACGACTGTTTACGCTGTTGAAAGCGGCTTATGTGGATGCAAGGTATAATCCACATTTTGTGGTAACAAAGGAGGATATTGATGCGCTTGTTCCTAAAGTGGAATTACTTAGGGATATTACGGAGAAGATTTGTAGAGAAAGGATTAATAGATACGGGAAATAGAAAAGATAGAATAAAACAAAGGATATAAAATGAGTAGGCAACTATTAGACAGGTTAATTGAAGATTTCTCAATCGGCAACCTCATAACGTTTTTCAGAAACAAGTTTTCCGGTTTTCAGGGAGACCGCGAAGACTATTCTCACTACCTGAATCAAAACCAATCTGAAAAATACACGGATATTTATAAAATAGGAGAAACCACTCTCAACGGACATGAGCATATCATAGCTATTACAGCCTTAACCAACGATCCACTGACCGAGCGCAGCGGAAAAAAGACACAATACGACATTGCCCGCACTATTTTAAAAAGCGAAAGTGCCGACCTTGCTTTCTTTGTTTTTCATGATCAGGAAGGGAATTTCCGTTTCAGCATTATAAAAGTAGACAGAGATAACAATCAAACCGAATACACAACCCATCGCCGGTACACATATTATGTATCCAAAGATCAGACAAACCGTACGTTCCGCGACCAGATAGGCGATACTTTTTTTGACTCCATCGCCGATATTGTAAAGGCTTTCAGTGTTGAAAAACTGAATAAGGAATTTTACGATGAATTATCGAACTGGTATTTTTGGGCAACCAAAATAGTTGTATTCCCCGATGATGAGGGAAAAAGAGACGATATACGCAATGCTACCAGCGTTATTCGCCTCATTACGCGCCTTATTTTTGTGTGGTTTCTCAAACAAAAAAGACTAATCCCAAGTGAACTTTTCGAGAAAGACATAATTGACCAGATACTTAATTACTCCGACAAAACCGGAAGTACTTACTATAAGGCTATACTGCAAAATCTGTTTTTTGCCACCCTCAATACAGAAATGAAGGAGGGCAATAGAAAATTTATCAACCGGCAGGCAGGCGTTCAGTCATTTTACAGATACGAACGTTTCTTTTCCAACAAAGACCGATTCCTGCAACTGACGAAAGATATTCCGTTTCTTAATGGGGGGCTTTTTGAGAATCTGGATAAAAATGTAGGCGAAGAAAATGTCACCCGGATAGATTGCTTCTCCGACAGACGTGACAATGAAGAGAAACTTGCCGTACCCGATTATCTCTTTTTCGGCGAAACTTCGGGAATAAACCTCAACGATGCTTATGGAGATAAAAAGCATGCCAGCGAAAATATAAACGGATTGATAGATATACTGAAGCGGTACAACTTTACGGTAGAAGAGAACAACCCTCTTGAAACGGAAGTTGCACTCGATCCCGAATTGTTGGGAAAGGTATTTGAGAACCTGCTCGCTAGTTATAATCCGGAGACTAGAACAACCGCCCGCAAGCAATCAGGCTCATTTTACACTCCCCGCGAGATAGTAGACTATATGTGCGAGGAGTCGCTCTTTGCTTATCTCAAAGAAGCTACCAAAGACAATATAGATGAGGAGAAACTCCGCATTCTTATTGCTTACAACGACAAGACACCGGATTTTACGGATGATGAAAAACTGCTGTTAATCGATTCGATAGATAAATGCCGTATACTCGATCCTGCCTGCGGATCAGGAGCATTCCCTATGGGAGCTTTGCAAAAAATGGTATTTATACTGCAAAAGCTTGACCCTCATAATGAACAATGGAGAAAGAGACAGGAAGAAAGAGCGCGCAGGGAAAATGAAGAATTAATTGAAAATCTGGAGAAAGACAGAAACCTCATCAGCCAGATAGAATCATTGCCGGAACTAAAAAAACAGGCTCTGAATGAACTGGATTTACGTTTAAAGCAAATAGATAAGGCATTTGCGCTAAGCACGAATGAACTGGATTATGCCCGTAAACTGTTCCTGATCGAAAACTGTATTTTCGGTGTAGATATACAGCCCATAGCTATACAGATATCAAAGCTTCGTTTCTTTATTTCCTTATTGGTAGAGCAAAAAGTAGACGACAACCAGGAGAATAAAGGCGTGATACCCATGCCGAATATGGAAACAAAATTTGTGGCGGCAAATACACTGATAGCATTATCAAAAGATAATTTAATAAAACCACCCGCAGTATATCCGTTGGAACAGGAACTAAAAGAGGCAAGACATAGGCATTTCTCAGCGAGAACACCTGAAACAAAGAAAAAATACAGGGAAGAAGATAAAAAGCTACGTATACAAATCAGTGAATTATTGATTGATGCAGGTTTTCCTCCAGCTTCTGCGCAACAGATAGCCGGCTGGAATCCTTATGACCAAAATACTTCAGCTAAATGGTTCGATCCCGAATGGATGTTTGGGTTTGATAACGGGTTTGATATAGTGATTGGGAATCCACCGTATTTACGTATACAGGGAATTAAAGAATCCAATATTGAATTTGCCAAATATCTTGTTGGTAACTATAAATCAGCAACCGGCTCATTCGACCTTTATGCCATTTTTACTGAAAAAGCCATTTCTCTTACCAAAAAAGATGGAATCACCAATTTAATTATGCCGGTAAAATGGACAAATGCAAGCTTTGGAAAAGGATTAAGGGAATTTGTTTTAAAAGAAAAAGCAGCCTACAAAATCATCAGCTTTGTTGCTTATCAGGTATTTAATGCATCCACATATACAGGGCTGCAATGGTTCAAAAGAGGAAGTAAAAATCTGATGTATAAAGAATTAGATAAAGATCTGCCTTCGAATAGGGAATTGGAATCCTATTTAAAAGAATTGAAGCATGAAAGTTTTACATCAATAAATACAGGAAAACTTTCTAAAGAAGCGTGGACTTTGGCCTCTGATAAAATTGCCTCAATTTTATCATTATTAGAAAAGCACCCAAGAAGGTTATCTGATATTTTTAGTAGTATATTCCAGGGTTTAGCAACCAGTAAAGATGATGTGTATTTTTTATATCGTTGTGAAGATTATGGCGATGAAATCAAAGGTTATAGTTATGAATTAGATTGCGATATTCAGATAGAAAAAGCCCTTGTTAAACCTCTATTGAAAGGGGATGACATTCACAAATATGATACTATATATACTGACAAATATGTTGTTTTTCCTTACAAATTAGAGAATGGGAAAGCCGCTTTGTATAGTGAACAAGAATTGAAAACATTGTTTCCGCAAGGATATAATTATCTCAAAGAATGTGAAAGCATTTTAAGAAATAGAGAAAGAGGTCGTTTGTTAAATGATGAGTTTTGGTATAAATATATTTATCCTAAAAATTTAACTCTATTCGAAAGTGAAAAGTTAGTAGCACCAGAAATATCTTTAGGTGGAAATTTTAGTCATGATAAAGATGGTAAATACTATAGTACTACTAAAATATACGGCTATATTAAAAATAATAATATTCAGGAATCATATAAGTTTTTACTCTCTATCTTAAATTCGAAAGTTTTATGGTATTATTTAACCAATACCGGATATGTTTTAAGAGGAGGATATTTTACTTTTAAAACGAATTATTTAACCTCATTTCCTATACCACATATAGATAATTTATTAATAACTCAACCATTTGAAATATTAGTGGATTATTTAACCTATCTCAAAAATCCCGAAAGCGAAAAAGTTAACCCGTATGTAGAAAATAAAGACTTATTTCCTGTATTTGAAGATAGTCTTAATATGATGGTATATGAATTATACTTTGAAGAACATATGAAAGAACGCGGAATTGATGTTTTACAATTCGCTGAGTTTACACCTATAGATGGATTAGGAAATCAGGAAGCAGCAGATATTATAAGTAAAACATACAACTGGCTTCAGGAAAAAGAAAACCCTATACGTAACAGAATTATTTTAGCTGATATCAGAAGTACGGACATTATCCGAATTATTAATTCCTCTATATAAAACCTACTATGGCTGCAAGTAAGATTGATGAGATACATATTCAGAACTTTAAGTTTTTCCCGGAGTTAGTAGAACCAATTAAACTTGGAGGTAATCATTTGTTATTGTATGGAGAAAATGGTTCGGGAAAATCATCCATTTACTGGGCATTATATACATTACTTGAGTGTGCAAATAAACAAAAAGTAAAAGAAATAAAGAAATATTTTGATCCGGAAATAAAAGAGCAACAACGTTTGGTAAACGTACATTGCCCTGAGAATTTGGAGTCATATATTAAAATTAAACTAACAGATGAAAGTGATTTTTATGTTTCTTTTAATGATACTTCAATCAATGAAAATCAAGCTGCAAAAGAGAGCAATTATTCTTCTGATTTTATAACTTACCGAAATCTGTTAAGTCTTTATAATTTTGCTCATTCAGAACCCATCAATCTAATTCATTTCTTCTCTTATGCAATTTTACCATATGTTAAGTTTGGTTCCATAGAAATAAAAAAAGAAGATATATCCGGTGCTGGCGAAATATTCAAATATGTGGATGATGGACTAAAAAAAATAAAAGATATCTCAAACGATGAAAAACTTCGATATCCGAGGATTGATGAACCTGAATATAAAGATTATATCCGTATTAAGAATCATTTCGTAAAGGAATTAAATACTCTCTTAACTGCAATCACAGCAAAAGGAAACAAGATTTTAAAAGATAAATTAAATTATGATTTTACATTTTCTTTATCCTTAAAACAAATTAATAAAAACAATAAGAAACCTCAATTCAGCATTCGCTTGAGAATACCAGAATATAGTGGAAAACAGAATGTTGTATATCGTCCACATTCCTTTTTAAATGAAGCTAAATTAACAGCTTTAGGTTTAGCAATGCGCCTTGCTGTTCTTGAACGATCATTAAGTGCTGATTCAAAATTAAGTCTACTGGTTTTAGATGATTTACTTATATCTCTTGATATGAGTAACAGAGATAAAGTAATTGATTTAATCATAAAAGATTATCAGAATGATTACCAACTCATTTTTCTTACACATGATAAAGTTTTATTCCATTTTATTGCAAGTAAAATTTCGAATCAAAATGAATGGTCATTTAAAGAAATGTATGTTGGGAACAATAAGCCAATAATTATTGATAGTAAATTAAGCTATATAGAAAAAGCAAGAAATTATTTTGATAGTTTTGATTATGTATCTACATCATTATATATCCGTAAAGAAATAGAAAAAATGGTTGTTGACAGGCTTCCCGAAGAATACAAAAGAACCATTACTGAAAAGCCACATCAACTTGAACATTTATGGAGAATTATGGTTGAAAGATATGAATATCTTTCACATCCAATATCAGAGGAGCTTAAAGATAATTTTAAGCAAACTAAATTGATGGTGCTAAATCCACAAGCACATCATAGTTTGCTATTCCCGGTATACAAAATTGAATTGGAAAAAGCTTTCCATTTAATCGATTTGATGAATAATGAACTACCATTGGTAGAATCTATAATTCTTATTAAAGAAGATAGTAAACTGATATTTAAACATCCAGTCGATAACTATGAATTTATTTTCACAACACTTTCTTCCCTTTATTTAGAAAAATTGAATGGAAATGAACAATTAGTAGTTCCAAAATGTAGAATTATAAAATGGCAATATAATAATACTGATTTTTGGGACTTTAAAAGTTCAACTCAAAAAATACCAAGCAAGACAATGGAACATAAATTAGATAAAATACGGGAAACTCTAACAGATCAAAGTAGAGTTCCTTTAAGTATAACATATGACGAATTTATTGAGAATACAACAATTGATGGATCAATATGGTCATTGAAAGAAATTCTCACTAAGATTAATCACGTAATTTGAATAATGAGCAACAACTTCATAACCAACTCCGAGGTAACCACCACCGTAAAAAAGCGTTTGGAAAAGCTGATGACGGCCAGTACCGAACTCAAATTTCTCGTTGGCTTCTTCTATTTCTCCGGTTGGCAGGAAATATACCGATCGTTGAAAGAAAACGATAAAATCATTTTAAAAGTACTTGTCGGTCTTCAGGTCGACAGTTTTATGTCGGGCATCGTGGAATACGGTGTTAATGAAGAAGCACATGTAGCCAGCAACGAAGAACAATTTGCCCGCTTCATGAAATCCCTCGGTAAGGCAATCAACAACTCCGATATGGATAATGAAGAGTTTTATATGCAGCTCGACTTCTTTATACACATGTTGCAGGAAAACAGGCTTATTATACGGAAAACTCTTAACCCTAACCATGCAAAGCTATACCTGTTTTATCTCAATGATGATGCAAAAGACCTGTGGAACTTATCGGGAGGATTTATAACCGGAAGCAGTAACCTTACCAAAGCCGGGCTTCACGGACAGGAAGAATTTAATGTAGAAATCCGCGATTACGGTTTTAAAGACGCTGAAAAATATTTTGAAGACTTATGGGATAATTCAATACCCATAACCGATGCAAAAGACGGGAAAAAAGTAATTGTAGAGTTTCTTCGCAATAAAAGTATTGGTACCGAGATTACCCCCTTCGAGGCATATGCTTATGTACTTAAAACCATCGTCGATCTGCAGGAACAAAACCGATTAAATAACAGCATTGAAGGTTTATTGAAAGATAACGGTTTTGAGAAATATAAGTACCAGCTTGATGCCGTAAATCAGGCAGTCAACATACTTAATGAATACAACGGAGTGATTATTGCCGATGTGGTAGGACTGGGTAAATCTGTGATAGCTTCGCTTATCGCCGCCCAGCTTAATAAACGCGGGCTTATCTTATGCCCACCGGGACTGGTGGGAAACCGGCTCGATAATACCGGATGGTGGGAATATGTAAACCGCTTCCGCCTTTATCAGTGGGATGTGGAAAGTTCCGGCAATCTCGAAGGTATCGCAGAGAAACTAAGCAAATTTGACCAGAATTACGAAATTGTCATTATCGACGAGGCACACCGATTCCGTAACCAGGATACGGCAGCCTATGAGGCATTAGCCAATATCTGCTCTGGGAAAAAAGTAATACTGCTTACCGCAACTCCTTTTAACAATTCACCTGCGGATATTTTTTCACTACTCAAGCTTTTTATTATCCCCGGCGCTTCCGGCATTACGCTCGAAGAAGACCTTGAAGCGCGCTTTGCCGGTTATAATAATGAGTTTAATACTCTTTCTTATATTACCAAGAACTGGAATTCTAAAAAAGAGGATAACCGCGAAAAGGCAGAAAGCAAATATAAAAAACTGTTCGGCAAAAATCTGCCTATCGATTTATCACTGGTAAGAGGACGCACACAAGAAATAGCAACCGAGATTAAAGACACTATAAGCCCGGTTGTAATACGCCGTAATCGCATTGACCTGAAAACTGATTATGAGTATTCTAAAGAAATATCTCAGTTATCCAGTATCGCCGATCCGCAGGAGTTGTTTTACGAACTGGGTGCAAAGCAGTCAGACTTTTACTCCCGTGTTATCACACAATACTTTGGCCAGGGCGGTTCATTTACCGGAGCTATTTACCAGCCTGCATACTACGAGGGTAAGCCTAAAGACGACGAAAAACTTACTGAAGATGAGAACCGTACCTTTATGCAACAGCAAAACCTGTTTGATTTTATGCGCAGGCTTTTGGTAAAGCGTTTTGAGAGTTCGTTCGGTGCTTTCGACGAAAGTATAAAGCGATTTATCAAAGTGCATAAAATAGCCCGGTCATTTATCCAAAAATCAGGTAAATATGTACTCGACCGTAAACTTATAGAGGATATATACGACGATGAAAGTGAATCGCATACCGAAGAGGCTATCATCCTTGCCCTGCTACAATTTGAGGAAAATGCCAAAACAAAGACTAAACCGAAGCATACTATTATCTACAATGTAGAAAAATTCTATGCCAAAGAGAAGTTTCTGCAAGATATTGATAATGATATAAGACTTTTTGAAGCTATCAAGGCAGAGATAGACAGTCTCAATCTTACGGTGAACGATCCGAAAAGAGAGGCACTAGATAACAAACTAGAACTGATACTTGGTGCGAAAGAAATCCCCAGACGCAAAATCATCGTATTTACCGAATATGTCGACACAGTATTGCACCTGAAAAAATACTTTGAAAAGAAATCTGACCGGATACTTTTCTGTGATGGCAAATTAACTAAAACCTTTGCCAATACTCTTAATGAGAATTTTAATGCAAAGGCAGAAATACAAGCCGATGCGTACGATATACTTATCACCAGCGATAAGTTGTCTGAAGGATTCAACCTCAACCGCGCAGGTGTAATTGTCAATTATGATATTCCATGGAATCCTACCCGCGTAATTCAACGTGTGGGACGTATCAACCGTATGAGTGCCAAAGTATTTGATACGTTGTATATCTTCAATACCTTCCCTACAGAAAGGGGATCGGATATTATTAAAAGCAGGGAAATTGCTTCTCAGAAAATGTTCCTGATCCACAATGCACTCGGTGAGGACGCTAAGATATTTGATGCCGATGAGCAACCAACGGCAAGCGGGCTTTTCTCCAAAATTAACGAAAACCCCGAAGATATTGAAAGTGTAAGTATTGAAACCCGCATCAGGAATCAGTACAATGAAATAAAAAATAATCATCCCGACGTAATAAATAAGATTCAGGAATTGCCTAACCGTACCAAAACAGCTAAAGCACACAGCAAAGAAAACACGGTTATTGTCCGAAAAAAGGGATTGGCGTTATTCTATGTACTGGATGAGGTAGCAGAAGAAAAACACCAAACCAAAGAAATTACACTCGAAGAGATTATTGCTAACATTGAATGTACAATTGAAGAACCCCGATTAGAACTTGACAAGAAATTCTGGGAATCGTATGAAATTATCAAAAGGTTTAAGCCCCGCCACCGTAGTGGAAGCAGCAATATAAAATCCCTGGAACAAAAAGCCTTGACAGGCTTGAAAGATTTATTGAAAAACCATAAAGATTTACTCAATCAGCAACTTCTTTCTTTTACTAATGCACTTATATATGATATCCGCAAATATAAAACATTACCGGATTTTACATTGAGACGTTTGTCACTTTCGGGTAAAAAAAGATCAGTATGAAACATTGGTAGAGAACATCAAGGAGATAAGGTTAAGACTTAAAGATGACTACATAGACAAAGTAAGAGAAAGGATTTCATTGATTAAGGATGATGTGATTATTGCAATAAGAAACAAAGAAAAATTACAATAAATATTTTCCATAAATCCTACAATAATTGATAAACTTTTATTCTTTTGTTAAATCCAATTCATTGTATTAAAAAAGATCCATAATATATTTTATCTTTGCAATCATTAGAACTAAAACCGTTTTTGTGTGTGTATACATCAAACGAAATGGTAGAATAGTTGATTCACATTACCGTTCATTGCCAAATAGGCAGTGATTTTACTTTACCCTGACAAAATTGCTTTGTCAGGGTTTCTTTTATTATCTCCTTTTATATAATATATATAATAAAGTATTATTGATGTATTATTCTAAATAAGATTCTACGCAGTAAACTCATTGAATATATATTTTATAATCGAATATATAAAAGTCGATTAGATGAAAAGAATATTCACTAAATTATATATAGATGAAAACATTAGTAGAAAAATTAAACGAGAATTCAAATGATAATAATAGCCTGACAGAAATTCTTACTGCTAAATCTATTTTGATGAACAACAATAAAGATAATAATTCCATAAAAGAGAGTCAGGAAATTAAGGATAAGGATATTCAAAGTCAGAGTGATAATGATTAATATTCAAAGACACCCAACAATCAACAAAGCCGAAACTAAGTTTCGGCTTTGTTGATTGATTAGCTATATTTGTATAATTAAATCGAAATAATTAGAATAATCTATTGCTTGGTACAGTCAAGTATATAGATGCGAAGTTTTAATATTTGCTCTCTATTCGGACAGTTTCGCTTTGGCTTATTTTTAGTAAAATCCCAATATTGAGGATTTATAGAAATTTCGAGACTTAAATATCGCCTTTTTCGGTCTTTCGTTACTCTTAACATTAATGTATTTTCACTGTTTTTCAACACTTTAGACTTGTAACATATTACATCAATTGTTGTAGTCATGGTTTACACATCGGTTTACACAACCTATGTAAAACAGTGTAATTTTGATAATAAATGTGGTGGAAATACCTAAAAAGAAAAACACCATAACTATTTGTGTTACAGTGTTTTGTGAAGTGGTGCCACCAGGAATCGAACCGGGGACACAAGGATTTTCAGTCCTTTGCTCTACCAACTGAGCTATGGCACCATCATGTTTTGCGTGTGCAAAGATAGGATATTTTTTTATTAAACCAAACAAGTGCTGTTTTTTATAAAATAATACTCTAAAAAATTGTGATATAATATAGCGCAGCCTATTATATATTTATTCGTTAAATTACTTCATAAATTAATTGTATTACATTTGCAAATGTATATAAACTCATAATTCTATTTGGATATATTGTATTTTAGTAAAATAATATGCCTGAAAAGAAAAAGAATATTATAAGAGATAAGCAAATTTGTTTTTCATTGAGTGATGAAGAGTATGAGTTAATATCCGCTTATCTGAAAAAATATAGTATTTCTAATAAGTCCCGCTGGTTACGTCAGACAGTTATCAGCCACATACTTAAAAATCTGGATCAGGATTATCCAACTCTTTTTGACGAAAACGAAATGCGGCGATGAACAGCTCTATTTTGAACGACGAATATTTTATGCGTCAGGCGTTGATTGAGGCGAAAAAAGCATTCGACAAGAATGAAGTTCCTATTGGCGCTGTAATTGTGTATGAGAATCGCATCATTGCAAGAGCATATAATCTGACTGAAACTTTAAACGATGTTACCGCTCATGCCGAAATGCAGGCCATCACGGCAGCAGCAAACGTATTGGGCGGAAAGTATTTGAGAAATTGTGTTTTATATGTTACCGTTGAACCATGTCCCATGTGTGCAGGAGCATTAGGTTGGGCGCAAATCTCAAAAATAGTGTATGGTGCGGATGATGAGAAAAAAGGCTACACTATTATTTCTCCAAAAGCCATGCATCCGAAAACTGAAGTTATAAGCGGCGTTTTGAAAGATGAATGTGCGGATATTATGAAAAGCTTTTTTTAAAAACAGGCGTTAACTTACCTGACAAATACCCAATCTCCTTTTGAAGACAGTTTTTCGCAAAAAACATAACCTTCTTCGTCGAATGCTTTTAGATGTTCAATATCGGTTATTCTGTTTTTCAGGATGAATCTGGCCATCATTCCCCTCGCTTTTTTTTGTATGTACAACGACTTGGCGATATCCGTTTGCTGTTTGTTCCTTGAAGTTAGGAGTTATGATCCGAGTGTTTTCGGGTAATAGTTTCTGATTGATGACTTTTGTATATTCGGTTGACATCAGATTTACCCATATTTTGTCATCTTTTTGTAACGATTGATTAAGAAATTTAGTCAGATCGGCAGACCAAAAATCGTATAAAGTTTCGCCGCAACTGTTTGACAGCTTAGTTTGCATTTCCAGACGGTAGGGTTTTATCATATCCAAAGGGCGTAAAACGCCATACAATCCCGATAAAATGAGGAGATGCTTTTGAGCAAAATTCAAATCTTGTTCTGAAAAATTATCTATTGCTAATCCTGAATAAGCTATCCCGTTATAGGCGAAAGCCGCTTGTTTTGATTTTGTTTTTCCGATGTTGAACGAATGTATTTGCTGATAGACTGAGAATGATTGCTTTAGGTTAATATCCATTAAATCAGAAATTTCCTCAACCGAGTATTTCCCCAACTCTTCGATTAATTCTTCCGCCTTTTTACTGAACAAAGGTGTACTCTGACTTTGCGTAGAGGGCGGAGACTCAAAATTCATTAATTTTGCAGGCGAAAGGGTAACGATCATATCATTAATGTTTATTTCTCGAAAGAAGATTTTTGCGGCAATATGCATTCAAAACTATTTTTGATTTGCCTTTTACATTCCTCAAAATCCGAAATATTCAAGCTGTCGTTCAAGCACATGATTTCGTATTTCTGGGATCGAATATCATTGCATATCCGTTCACAAGTGTCGTCATTAATGTCTAAGCAGATTGTTTTCTCCATTATGTTCTTAGGGTGGAAGTTCCCTTCTGCCAGTTGCCAGTAGCGTGTCAACCATTGATTGACGTCATTGTTGGTTCTGAATTTTCTTTTTGAAGTTTCGTCAAGCAGTTGTGGCTCGGCTTCCCATATCTTGCTCAAAGTAGATTTTACATACGCATAAGGTATATGCGGATCAATAAAGCCCGAAAACTCTTTCCATGGATAAAGCAAAATATTGCTGATCAATCTTGACTTGTATTTTAAAGAATACCATTTCGAGAAATTTCTTTTTATAACCTGATGTTTATCGAAATGTTTATCCAGTACATCCAGATCGTTTATCGCCACATGTATTGTGCCTCCGCTTGCGGGTTTGGCAGTCATAATTGCCGAATCGCACGGAGAATTTTTATAGAAAAAACGGGATGGATGAATACTTTTTGTCAAATAGGAGTCATCGTTGAAATAAACGAATGTTTCGGAAAGATCTTTTATGCGGTGCAGGTTCATCTCTATCGGGCGGACGCTGAAAGTCGGCAAATATTCGGCAGGGATGAAATCTTTATGCTGAATCCATCTGAGTTTCGTGTTTTCAATATTTAGCCAGTCGGGAAGTTCACCCGAAGTAATGAAATAAATATTGTTAAACCATGGAGCAAAGTTTTCTATCGCCCGAAACCAATACTTTAGTAAATCCCAATCGCGAAAACGTATATTGCTCGAATCACCTTCTTTTATATGAGAATATTCTTTAAAACGTGCCTGCCAGTCAGGATCCGATCCATCGACCCAAGGCAAAACAAAATCTATTTTTAAGTTGCTTTCTTTCATTTTGTCTATTTAGAACGCCAAAAGTCTACGTATTGTTGTGCTATTTTCACGTAATCGTGGTGTTTTTCGACAAACTGCCTGCTTTGGAGAGATAAGTCGGGAATCTTGTTTCGGTTTATTATAATACCTTCCAGCTTATTGAATATGTCTTTCTCGTCAGGAATTACGTTTATAATCGGTTTTAGCTCCGTTTCGTTCAATATTTCATAAGATTCGGGTTCACCACCACCTACGATAACCAATCCCTGAGCCATTGCCGCAAAAGCATTCATGGCAGGAGTATAGGAATACAGTTGATCCAGCATTATGTCCGACTCGCTCATGGCTGTAACGTATTCGGAATAAGGGACGGATTCTACTTTTATTACTTCGCTTTCCTTCGGGTATTTTTTGTTTACTTCCTTCAGTACTTTATATAAAACATCCGTACCTTTTAATCGCGATCTAAGCTTTTGGATACCTATAAAAAACCTGATTTTTTCGTTCAATCCCCGTTGCTTGAAAACAGTTTCGTCCAGATTGATAGGTTCCGGTATATAAACAAGTTTTTCCCGGTAATCATCCAAGTAAGAAACATAGTATTCATACAAACAGGATATTATACCGTCGCAAGTGTCGGCTATTTCTTTGTTTAATAATTCTTTTGCAGTACCGATCCAACTTTCGATTTGATTATTAGCCTCAACGAAATTTGTAGGTTTTTTATTAACGTGATATTCTGAATAGCGAAAACTATTAATATCCATCGCTTTACGCACCGAGAAGTAGTCAGTTCCGAAAGCGCCTAAAAAGATTTTACGATTGTTTTTCTTAAGATACTGATAAACCTTTAAATTTTTTTCTGCTTTTATGTCTAAAAAAGAAGGGTTTATAATTTGAACAATATCGTAACCTTTAAAAGTATTCAGGTGCTTAGACAAGGTAAATCCGTATTTTATGCTGTCAAACAATCCATAACCTTTGCGTTCCAGATTTATGTCGCGCTTGTAGCTTTTAAACCGATCACCTCCCGATGCGACGGTGACATCATGCCCTAATTTGCGTAATCCCTGAGCCAAAGTCCAGTGTAGATTGCTGTATTCTCCAAGTAGCAGTATCTTCATATCGTAATAAAGGAAAACAAAGATACTATTTCACCGTGAATTTTAATGTTAAAGAGTTGCCGTCTTCATCCACCACGGTAATTTTATGTTCGCCGATGCCGGGTTTTGCACTTTTTTTATGGAAGTCTTTAGTCTCGCCTAAATAATTACCGTCCAGATGCCAGAATACGCGCGTATTGTTCGATCTGTGAGCCAATTCGAAAACCACGTCGCCCGAAGTTCCGTCCAATTGTTTCGGTAAACTTATCACGGCATTCGCAAAAGGATATATAAACTCCATTACTTTGCTTTCTGACGTTATTCCCGTACATTCCGGCGAAAACGCCGGAAGAGAAACATAGGACGTATGCTTGTCTTTGTAATACATTTCCCACGAAGCGGGCAACACAAACCATGACGTATTGATTATTCCCCTGTTTCCCGCACAATCTTCTTTCACCTGATATTTCCTGTCTTCCGACAGGTTTACGCTGATGTGATAGGGGCAAGGTTCGGTATTTAAGCCTTTTTCGCAGATAAGGATTGTATCTGCCGAAGCTTCTGGACAATTGTATCCTTTCAGAAATCCGCTTTCCCTGCAAGTTTCTACTTTGACAAGATCGGATTGGGGTGTCTTGAACCAGTTTGAAGAAGGTAAAGAATTGAATATATCGAACATAACCAATCCGGCCGTACGGGCTCCCACAAGCCCGGGACGCCCTTCGCCGTCAGAATTTCCTACCCAGACGCCTACTACATATTTCGGTGTTACCCCTACTGCCCAACCGTCACGGAATCCGAAACTTGTTCCCGTTTTCCATGCTATTTTCTGCATGGAAGGGATTGATCGCCAGTCTATCTCTTCGGGACGATTTACGTTTGTCAGCGCCTCAAAAGTCTGCCAGATTGATCCTGCCGAAAATATCGGATTGGAAATTTCTTCATTGTTTCTCTGTCCTTCGTCCAGAATAAGTGATGCGAAATTATGACTTTTATAGGTTTCGTTTTTGTTGTAGTCGTTTAATGATAATGCCATTTGGGCGTACATATTGGTTACTTCCCACAGTTTTCCTTCCGCCCCGCCCAAAATGAGTGAAAGCCCGTAATTGTCAGCAGATCGTGTCACAGTCGTCATTCCTGCGTTTTTCAGTAAATTCTGGAATTTAGGAATTCCGTACTTTCTCAATAATACGACAAAAGGAATGTTTAACGATCTCGCCAAAGCTTCGGATGCAGGAGCAGCACCGTCATATTGTAAACTGAAATTTTTCGGGCTGAATCCGTTTATGTTGACAGGAATGTCGGGTAGTAACTGGTTAGGCATCAGTTGCCCTTCCTGCAACATGGCGCAATAAAGAAAAGGTTTCAAAATGCTTCCCGTACTGCGCGGAGACTGTAATATGTCAACCTGATTGGCTGAAGATTTCTTCTCAAAATGTACATTTCCGCAATACGCCAGCACTTCATTTTTTTGTACGTCAATTACTACTGCGGCAATGTTTTTAATTTCGTTTTGAGCAAATTCGGCATTCCACCTCGAAAGAATGTTTTCCACTCTTATCTGTTGTTGCTTCTCAACAGTTGCCCTGACTTGCTTGCCTCCGTTTTCCAGAAATATTTTTGTGACGAGGTGAGGCGCTATTTGCGGAAGCGGGTAGGGATGGAAAGGCAATGGTTCGGACATTGCGAGTTCATAATCCGTGCTGCCTATGATTCCTCTTTCGTTTAAAGATTTCAGAAGTTTGTTTCTTTTGTTCAGCAGTTTATCCCTGTTTCTCCCGAAGTGCATCAGAGAAGGGGAGTTAGGCAGGACGGCAAGCGTGGCAGCCTCTGCCCAAGAAAGCGACGACACGTCGTGCCCGAAATATCGCCACGAAGCGGCAGCAACGCCTACTACATTCGCTCCCATCGGGGCGTGCGAAGCATATAGGTTGACAATCTCGTCTTTCGAATATGAGAATTCGAGGCGTGTTGCCAATATCATTTCGACGAATTTCTCTCCGAATGTTCTGTTTTCTTTTCGGGACAGCCTGATTGTCTGCATGGAGATCGTACTTGCACCGCTTACAATTCTCTTTTCGGAAAAATTTTGTTTCATCGCTCTGAAAACCGATGCGGGATTTACGCCCCAATGATAGCGAAAATACCTGTCTTCAAATTCGATAAGGCATATTTTATACTTGTCGGGAACGGAATCAACGGTAGGAAACCGCCATTGCTCGTCTGACGACAATCTCGCTCCCAGCAGTTCGCCGTTCCTGTCGAGGACGACCGTGCTGTATGGTACGTCGAACAGAGGCGAAGGCAGGCAGAATATATACCAGATGAGTAAAACGGATATAACAGGGATGCCTATTTTATATCGTTTCTTGCTGTTGATATACTTATTGTAAAGTTTCTGAAAAAAAGATTTGATCATTATTTGCCGATTCCTGCCTGTTATTCGTTTTGCAAAACAAATTTATGAAAAGAATCCGAGTTTCGTTTCAGCCTTTTCAGTTTCATAATCGTTAATTTTTAGGTAATGAGATAATACCTATTTATTTAACCTTAATATTAAGCAAAAAAGGCAGGGTTTCTTTTTGATAATACTTAAGTTTGACTACTTTTGTAGTGCTAAAGAAATAAATTTTTTTTATAAATCATAATTTACATTAATTCAACGTAATAAACTAATCTGAAATATAACTAAAAACTATTTGATTTTATGAGTTGGTTACTTAATTCTTCTATCGGTCGGAAGTTCATAATGGCTTTGTCTGGCTGCTTTTTAGTTTTATTCCTGCTTTTTCACATGTGTATGAATATCGTGTTGATCATCTCAACCGAAGCTTACGACATGATCTGTGAATTTCTGGGAACGAACTGGTATGCTATTGCAGGGACGCTTGTTCTGGCGGCAGGATTTGTTGTTCACATCATCTACGCGACTGTTTTGACATTGCAAAACAAAAAAGCCAGAGGGCACAGCAAATATGCTTCCTCAAACCTTACGCCGACGGAATGGTCTTCTAAAAACATGTATGTTTTGGGGCTTATCGTTTTAGTATTTTTGGCTCTGCACCTGTACAATTTCTGGTACAAAATGCAATTTTCGGAATTATTCCATCTCGAAGGAGCCGAACCTCACGGATCGGTGTTAATTCTGGAACTGTTCAAAAGCCCTGTTTGGGTTGCTGTTTATCTGGTTGGGATCATCGCTTTGTGGTTTCACCTGACTCACGGATTCTGGAGTATGTTTCAAACTGTTGGTATTAACGGAAGAACATGGTTGCCCAGACTGAAGGCTGTAGGATATGTATATGCTACTGTCGTTTGTCTTGGTTTTGCGATCATTCCGATCTTCTTTTTTGCTAAACATATGCTCTGTGCATAATTTCTGTATTAACTAACGAAATAAAGAAAAACAGATATGACTAATAATATATTAGATCCGAAAAAAGATTCGAAAATTCCGGAAGGGGCTTTGGCTCAGAAATGGACTAATTATAAAGATCACCAAAAGCTTGTGAATCCCGCGAATAAAAGAAGGCTGGATGTCATTGTCGTAGGAACGGGGCTTGCCGGTGCGTCTGCTGCTGCGTCTCTCGGCGAAATGGGATTCAATGTTCTGAACTTCTGTATTCAGGATTCTCCCCGCCGTGCTCACTCTATTGCAGCTCAGGGAGGTATAAATGCCGCAAAGAATTACCAAAACGACGGAGACTCTGTTTACCGTTTGTTTTACGATACGATAAAAGGCGGCGACTATCGTGCCCGTGAAGCCAACGTTTACCGATTGGCTGAAGTTGCGAACAGTATCATCGACCAATGCGTTGCGCAGGGTGTTCCTTTTGCCCGCGAATACGGAGGGTTGCTCGACAACCGTTCGTTCGGTGGAGCACAGGTTTCGCGTACTTTCTATGCAAAAGGACAGACAGGGCAACAATTGCTTTTAGGCGCATATTCGGCACTTAGTCGTCAGGTGAATAAAGGAAGCGTGAAATTATATACGCGTTACGAAATGCTTGATGTGGTTATAATAGAAGGACGCGCCCGCGGAATCATAGCACGTAATCTTGTGACTGGAAAAGTCGAGAGATTTTCGGCTCACGCCGTAGTTATCGGAACAGGCGGATACGGCAATACTTTCTTCTTGTCAACCAATGCAATGGGATCCAACGGATCGGCAGCAATTCAGGCTTATAAGAAAGGCGCATATTTCGCAAATCCATGTTTCGCGCAGATTCACCCGACTTGTATTCCTGTTCACGGAGAGTTCCAGTCAAAACTGACATTGATGTCGGAGTCGCTTCGTAACGACGGACGCATCTGGGTGCCTAAAAAGAAAGAAGATGCGGAAGCTCTTCGCGCAGGTAAACTGAAACCGACTCAAATAAAGGAAGAAGACAGGGACTATTACTTGGAAAGACGTTATCCTGCGTTCGGTAACCTTGTTCCCCGTGACGTTGCGTCACGCGCGGCAAAAGAAAGGTGCGATGCGGGTTTCGGAGTAAACTCCACAGGGCTTGCCGTATATCTCGATTTTTCGGATGCTATCAATCGGCTTGGCAAAGATGTGGTTGAAGCTAAGTATGGCAACCTTTTCCAGATGTATGAAAAGATTGTTGACGAAAATCCGTACGAAACACCAATGATGATTTTCCCCGCTATTCACTATACAATGGGTGGTATCTGGGTTGATTATGAACTGATGACTTCAATACCGGGCTTGTTTGCTATCGGTGAAGCAAATTTCTCCGATCATGGCGCTAACCGTCTTGGTGCTTCTGCCCTTATGCAAGGTTTGGCTGACGGATATTTCGTACTTCCGTATACTATCCAGAATTATTTGGCTGATCAGATTACGGTTCCGAGATTCAGTACCAGTCTGCCTGAATTCGACGAAGCTGAAAATGCGATAGAAAAGAAAATTGCTAAACTGATGTCGATAAAAGGCAATCGTTCGGTTGACTCGATCCATAAAGAGCTTGGACTTATTATGTGGGATTTCGTCGGAATGGGACGTACAAAGGAATCGTTGCAAACAGCCCTTGAGGATATCAAGAAAGTGAAAAAAGAATTCTGGACAAATGTCCGTATCCCGGGAGAAGCTAATAACCTGAATACCGAATTGGAAAAAGCTTTACGTGTTGCAGACTTTATTGAAATCGGATATCTGATGGCTTTAGACGGACTGAACAGAAATGAATCGTGCGGCGGACACTTCCGTGAAGAGTATCAGACTCCCGACGGAGAAGCTCTTCGTGACGACGAACATTACTCTTACGTTGCCTGCTGGAAATATGAAGGAGAGGATAGCGATCCTGAATTGATTAAAGAACCTCTTGACTACGAGTTTGTAGTTAGGCAACAACGTAATTATAAAGCTTAATTTTTCGGTTGATCAGTAAAAAAGTAAAAACAATGGATAAAACAATAAATATAACACTGAAGGTTTGGCGTCAGAGAGGCCCAAAAGAAACAGGTTCTTTTGAAACATATAAATTGGACGGTATATCCATCGACAGTTCTTTTCTTGAAATGTTGGACATTCTGAATGAAAAACTGATAAACGAAGGAAAAGAGCCCGTTGTGTTCGATCACGACTGCCGTGAGGGTATCTGCGGTATGTGCAGTCTGTATATTAACGGACATCCGCACGGACCTGACGAAGACGTGACTACATGCCAATTACATATGCGTAAGTTTAAAGACGGCGAAACGATCACGATAGAACCTTGGCGTTCGGCAGGCTTCCCTGTTATCCGCGATTTGATGGTAGACCGTACTGCTTTTGATAAAATCATGCAGGCAGGCGGATACGTTTCCGTTAATACAGGAGGTGTTCCCGATGCAAATTCTATTCCTATCCCTAAACCCGATGCAGACGAAGCTATGGATTCTGCATCCTGCATCGGTTGCGGAGCTTGTGTAGCTGCATGTAAAAACGGTTCTGCAATGCTGTTTGTTTCGGCAAAAGTAAGTCAGTTGGCTTTGTTGCCTCAGGGACGGATAGAGGCTACTCGTCGTGCTAAAGCGATGGTTGCGAAAATGGACGAACTTGGTTTTGGTAACTGTACAAATACAGGGGCTTGCGAGGTTGAGTGCCCTAAAAATGTATCAATAAGCAATATTGCACGTTTGAACCGTGAGTTCCTGAAAGCGAAATTCAGAGATTGATCTACAACAAACGATAATAAAAAAAGCTGTAAGAATTTTCTTACAGCTTTTTTGTTTTAATATAAATATTATAAAGTGTGTGTTATGCGTGATGAACAACTCCTTCTGTTTTATGATGAATAGAAGGTGTGAGAACGGTATTTTTCAGATATTCGTATTCCAGTTGGAAACATTCGCTGAATTTTGATGTGTCTCCGAAATCTTCTTCTATTTGTTTCATTGTCCAGAATTTTCCGCGAAGCATACTTACTTTTTCTATGTCCTCCTCTTTTTCGAGTTTAGAAACAAAAAGAAATATCAGTCGTTTTGTCGTTTTGTTTTCAAAACTGTACTTCAATAAGAAACGGAAAGGAAGTTCGTATCCGAGATTTTTGACGATACTGTTTCTTACAGCCAGATTAATTTCGTGATTGTATAGAATATACTTTTCGAAAGGATGATCCAGTGCCGACGGATCCAGAATGTCGTCATCACTTCTTTCTTGCATATAGATTTCGCCCTTGCATATTAAAGCAACTCTTATGACAGGATGGAGAAACTTATTCTTCATGTTGAGGCTTACCGATTTGGTAATTTTTCCTTTCACGATGCCTTGTTCGTCAACAATAGGCAACCATTCTTCTCCTCTAAGTCTTTTGATAAAGGCTTTTATTTTTACGCTTTCGACTATAATTAAAGATACTATAATTGCAAACGGTATCCAACAATATACAAATATGTCATACTGACTGCCGAGAGCAGTATTGTCTTTTAGAAATTTATATATCAATACTGCAAATACGTGTAACGTAAAAAGATACTGTATTGTGAGGGCAGTGCTGAAAAATTCATTTATTAAGGTTTTTAGCAATACATTCCCGTTTCTGAAAAACCGAATTATCAGTTGCGTCTTAAAAGTCCGCAGGGGCATAATAATACAGATAATGAATATTTCGGGTAAAACTAAATACACATTGTTTGAGGTTAAATACTGGCGAAAAAGAAGCCAGATAATAAATGTCAGAGCAATTGCAAGAAACGATATTAAGAAAGTTATGCCTATTCGCGAACTTTTAGTATATAATTTTATAATTAATTCAGTTACGACTGCAAATAAGAGGGCGGATATTAAAGAATATTCAATTTGTTTAGTCAGTATATATATTAAAATGTATACTAAAAACGGAGTGAGTCCCAAGCAGGGGTTTACTATGTATTTTTTGAGACCTTTACTAATCATAGTTATAAAACTTCATTATGTCAAGTAAGTTTTTATTATCTTATCAAGAGGGCAGATAATAAACATATTACCTTTAAAGCTATAAACAAACAAGTGTGCTTTTTGTTTGAATTTTAACTATCAGGAAAAAAATAAAGAGGTGATTAGCGATTGTCTTTGTGTCTAACAGACAGATTTTCAATGATTGATTTTGCTGCATTTTCTGATGCTCCGGGTTCGCCTAATATTTTAATGACTTCTTCGTATCCTTGGAGCATTTGTCGCTTATAAAGTGTATCGGTTAAAATTAATCTTAATTCATCGGTGATGCTTACAGCGGAAAAATATTTTGCAAAAAGCTCTTTTACAATGGTTTTATTTGCGATGAGGTTAACCAGCGAAATATATTTTGTATTCAGTATATGCTTAAACGCCCAATACACTAAATGAGGCAAAGGTGTTTTATAACATACAACTTGCGGAACTTTAAAAAGAGCCGTTTCGAGAGTTGCCGTTCCGGACGTAACAAGTGCCGCTTCCGAATATTTTAATAACCTGTATGTCTGGGCAAAAACAATGCAGTGGTTTTCCGAATCGGCGAATTGCATGTAATATTCTTCGTCAATGCCGGGAGCTCCTGCTATTACGTACTGATAGTCAGGGGAAATTTCCGGCAGCTTTCAGCATTGTCGGAAGGTTATCTTTTATTTCCTGTTTCCTGCTTCCGGCGAGAATAGCGATTATAGGTTTGTCTGACAACCCGTTGTCTTTTCGGAAATCTTCTATTTGATCTTCTTCGCTTTTGATCTTAAATTCGGCAACTTCGTCGACGGTAGGGTTTCCTACATAATCAACCTCGTATTTGTGTTTCTTATAAAAATCTACTTCGAAAGGAAGTATGCAAAACATTCTGTCAACATACTTTTTTGAAAGATTTGACGCGATATTCCTTCCAAGCCCAGACTTTAGGTGAAATATAATAGTATACGGGAATATTCGTTTTCCTTTTTACGAATTTGGCAATTTTCAGGTTAAAGCCCGGATAATCTACAAGGATAACGACATCGGGATTATATTTTATGATTTCCTGTTGGCATAGTTTCATATTACGCATGATAGTGCGTAAATTCATAAGAACAGGGATAAAACCCATAAAAGCTAACTCCCGGTAGTGTTTGATGAGTGTTCCTCCCTGCTGTTGCATGAGATCTCCTCCGAAATAGCAAAAATCGGCATTGACGTCGACCTTTTTTAAAGATGACATCAGATTGGCTGCATGCAAATCGCCCGAGGCTTCACCGACAACAAGAAAATATTTCATTCATTACTAGAATTTCCAGTCCTTTCAGTTTGTCAATCATATCGTAGGCTGTCAGGTCTATTGTAGTAGGGACAACTGTCGCATATCCGTTTTCCAGAGCCCACTCATCCGTATCCTGATTGTTTGGCTCATCATTTTCAAAACGTCCTGTCAGCCAGAATATCTCTTTGTTCTGTCCGTCTTTCGATTTTATAAATTCTTTTACCCATTGCCCCGAAGTCTGGCGGCATACTTTTATGCCTTTTACTTCATCTTTGGGTATGTTCACATTGAGACAAATACCCTGAGGCAAACCTGTTTCTATAACTTTTTTGCTGATACTGCGAACCACGTCTTTACAGACAGAGAAATCAGCATCATGCGAGTGATTCAGCAAGGAAAATCCGATTGAAGGCACTTTGAATATGCAGCCTTCGATTGCCGCACCCATAGTTCCCGAATAATGTACGCAAATATTTGCATTCGAGCCGTGATTGATTCCCGATACCAACAGATCGGGTTTTCTTCCCAGAACTTCGCTTATCCCGAGTTTAACGCAGTCAACAGGCGTTCCCGTACACGAATATATGGTCAAATTTTCCTCTCTGTTGTGGCTGATTTGGGTATATCTGATCGGTTGAAGACTTGTTATTGAACCCGACATTCCCGAACGCGGTCCGTCAGGAGCAACGACAACCAATTCTCCTATTCCTCTCAGATACTCAGTGAGAGATACAATGCCTTTTGCCTGATAGCCGTCGTCGTTAATAATTAGTATAAGTGGTTTTTTTGCCATAATCTGTGCTTTTATTCCACACAAAGATACTATAAATCTTATTATAGTCTTAACGAGGCAGAAAGTAGCAAATTTATTTAAAAAAATTAACTTTGTAATTAATGACTATAATTTAATAATTCATGAAAAAGACAATCATTTTCGCTTTACTGCTGCTTTTGCAGACAGGACTAATGTTCTCGCAGGAAAAACCTGTCAAACCCGTAAAGAATGTCATTCTGATGATTCCCGACGGAACATCTATCGGAGTAGTTTCGGCTGCGCGCTGGTATAAGACATACAATAAACTGGGCGATAACCTGAACATCGATCCCTATTTTTGCGGTACGGTAAAAACGTTTTGTTCCAATGCTCCTATTGGAGATTCCGCACCGACGACGTCCTGTTATATGACAGGCATTCCGCAGCAGGCGGGCAATGTCGCCATATATCCTGTCAGCGATCCTGCGAACGATTTGTATCCGCTCGATCCGAACATGGCTTACCAGCCTTTGGTAACGGTTCTGGAAGCGGCGCGTATCGAGCAGAACAAGGCGACGGGAATGGTTGTAACCGTTGAGTTTCCGCACGCGACGCCTGCCGATTGCGCGTCTCATCATTACGACAGAAAAGATTATAAACATCTTGCGCCACAGATAGCATACAACAATCTGGATGTCATGTTTGGCGGGGGAAACAGTATATTAACCGATGATATAAAAAAGCATTTTAAGAATAACGGAACAACCCTGATACAGGACGATATTAATGCATTCCGCAATTTTTCGGGAAATAATAAAGTCTGGGCATTGTTCTGTGACAGAGAACATCCGTATGATCTGGACAGGAATCCGCAGGAGGTTCCTTCATTGTCCGAAATGACAGAGAAAGCAATCGGACAGCTGTCGAAGAACGATAACGGGTTCTTCTTAATGGTAGAAGGAAGTAAAGTTGACTGGGCGGCACATACGAATGATGCTGTTGGTTGTATTACCGAATTTCTGGCTTTTGACAAAGCTGTCGGAGTTGCGATTGACTTTGCGAAAAAGAACGGAGAAACGGCTGTTATTATCCTTCCCGATCATGGAAACAGCGGATTTACGATAGGAAGGAGAAACCTGAGCAATTACACGCGGGCAAGTCTTGAAAAACTTTTCGGCAATGTTTCCAAATATAAAAAAACGAGTGAAGGAATAGAAGGTTTGCTTTTAAAATCAAGCCCCGACAGTTTCAGGACGATAATCAAAAGATATACGGGACTGGAGGTTACAAATGACGAATTAACGAAATTGCTCAGTTCCAAAAACTACAAACACGAAGATTATCTGAGAACCGAAACGGGAATCCGATTGAGCTACAATATTGCCAATATTATGAACAAACATACGTGGTTCGGCTTCACATCATACGGACATACGGGCGAGGAGGTTTTCCTTGCTGCTTATCACCCACAGGGAGATGTGCCTATGGGTATGAGAACGAATGTTCAGATAAACCAATATTTGTTCGATGTTTTGGGGCTTAAAACAAGTTTAACCGAAAGGACGAAACAAGTGTTTGCAAAACATACGGACGTATTTAAAGGGCTTTCCTGTGAAATAGGCGGTACTCAACAATATCCTGAACTTACGGTGAAGAAAGGCAAGAACACCTTGAAAGTAACCGCTTTTAAATCTGTTGCTCAACTGAATAACAAACCTTTCGACATCGGCTCTGTGGTTGTATTTATAGATAAAACGGAAACATTTTATCTGCCTGAGAGTTTGCTCGGCAAACTTGATTAATCATAGAAGAGTTATAGTTTTTTTAACGTAAAGGTTCTGGCATTTTTGTTACCTTTACAAGCTTTTAATAATAAGAAACGATTTAAAAATTAAACATGATAACGGCAGACCAACTAAAAGACGTGTTGGAGCGCGAGAACGCGCTGAGGGGGTATCTTTGACGTCGATGCGAAAAAGATACAACTCGAAGAAGAAGAACTAAGAACCCAAGCCCCCGATTTCTGGAACGACAACAAAGTTGCAGAAGAACAAATGAAAAAGATACGTGAATTAAAGTCATGGATCGAAGGGTATAACGAAGTAAAGGCTGCTTGCGAGGAATTGCAGTTGGCTTTTGACTTCCAGAAAGAAGGTATTACAACCGAAGAAGAGGTTGACGAGGCGTATAACAAAGCTGTTGAACTGGTTGAAAACCTTGAGTTGAAAAACATGCTTCGCCGCGAGGAAGACAAACTGGGTGCAGTTCTCAAAATCAACAGCGGCGCGGGAGGTACGGAAGGACAGGATTGGGCTTCAATGCTTTTTCGGATGTATCAACGCTGGGCAGAATCGAAAGGATATAAAGTGACCGTAACAAACTGGCTTGACGGAGATGAAGCGGGTATAAAAACTGCTACCATACAGATCGAAGGTGAGTATGCTTACGGCTATCTGAAATCAGAAAACGGAGTTCATCGTCTGGTGAGGGTTTCCCCGTTCAATGCGCAAGGCAAGCGTATGACTTCTTTCGCTTCCGTATTTGTTGTACCGTTGGTTGACGATTCCATCGAAATAGAAATAAGCCCCGCAAACCTGACATGGGATACCTTCCGTTCAAGCGGTGCAGGAGGTCAGAACGTAAACAAAGTGGAAACGGGTGTCCGTTTGCACTACACTTACAAAGACAGCGAGACTGGCGAAGAAAAGGAAATCGTAATAGAAAATACGGAAAGCCGCTCTCAGTTCGGAAATAAAGATAATGCAATGCGATTGCTTAAGTCGCAGCTTTATGAAATAGAACTTGAGAAAAGGCGTAGAGAAGTAAGTAAGATAGAAGCAGGGAAGAAGAAGATCGAATGGGGTTCGCAGATCAGAAGCTATGTGTTTGACGACAAGCGGGTAAAAGATCATAGAACCAACTATCAGACTTCAAATGTTCAGGCTGTGATGGATGGAGATATCGACAACTTCATCAAGGCATACCTGATGGAATTCGGTGAAGAAGCTTAATTTAAAAAAATACGATCTATGGCTAAGAAGGAAGATGTTAAGCCGGTTCCCGATTTTGTTTTTGAAACAAGTTGGGAGGTTTGTAATAAAGTAGGCGGAATATACACAGTCCTTTCGTCTAAGGCTAAAAGAATGATGGATGTTTATAAAGGAAACATCCTGTTTGTTGGTCCTGATGTATGGACTGGAAAAGAAAGCCCTTGGTTTAAGGAAGATAAATCTCTTCTGGCGGATTGGAAAGATTATGCTTCCGCCAATGAAAACCTTAAATTAAGGATAGGGTACTGGGATGTTCCCGGAAAACCTATGGCTGTACTTGTTGATTTTCAACGTTTCTTCTCCATGAAAGACGAAATATACGGCGATATGTGGAACAAATACAAGGTCGATTCTCTTCATGCCTACGGAGATTACGATGAATCCTGTATGTTCGCTTATGCAGCCGGAACGGTAATCGAAAGTTATTATAAATACTTTAAGCTGGAAAAGAAAAACGTTATTGCCCATTTCAATGAATGGATGCTGGGAATGGGGGAACTATACGTAAAAGATAAATTACCGAAAATCGCGACAGTGTTTACAACGCACGCAACCTCGATCGGGAGATCAATAGCAGGAAACAACAAACCGCTTTACAATTATCTTTCGGCGTACAATGGCGATCAGATGGCAAGAGAACTGAATATGGTTGCCAAACACTCGGTAGAAAAAAGGGCTGCTAAGGAAGCGGATTGTTTTACTACCGTCAGCCATATTACCGCAAAAGAATGCGGACAATTACTTGAAAGAACGCCTGAAATTACTCCGAACGGATTTGAACAGGACTTTATTCCGACAGGAAACGCTCATTCCTCGAAACGGAAAAAAGCAAGAGAGGCACTGATAAATGTTGCGGAAAAGCTTTTCGGTACCGATATAGATGAAGATGCCCTGCTTGTCGCTACGAGCGGAAGATATGAATATAAGAATAAAGGCATAGATGTTTTCATTGATGCGCTCGGTAAACTGAATCGCGTTAAGCAACTGGAGAAAGACGTACTTGCTTTCGTCTTAGTTCCCGCATGGGTAAAAGAACCCCGGAAAGACTTAACGGAAAGACTAAAATCCAAGAAAAAATATACAACGGCTCTGGAAACGCCTTTGCTTACGCATTGGCTGCATGACATGCAAAACGATAACGTATTGCAACAGGTTAAATATTTAGGCTTGGATAGCATCGCGGACAACAAAGTAAAAGTAATATTCGTCCCGTCGTATCTGAATGGCGATGACGGAATATTTAATATGGTTTATTACGATCTGCTTATCGGGTTTGACGTAACGGTTTTCCCTTCCTATTACGAACCTTGGGGATATACGCCCCATGAAAGCATTGCCTTTTCGGTGCCTACCATAACGACTACTTTAGCAGGCTTCGGAATGTGGATGAAAAGAGAGGGCGATGTTAAAGGGATGAATGACGGCGCGGAAGTCGTAAGGCGGGACGATTATAACTTCATCGAAGTATCTTCCGATATCTGTAATCTGTTGTTTGAAATGACAAAGAAGAGTGAGGAACAGGAAAGGGAATTGCGTCAAGCCGCCGCCGAAAGAGCCTCTTTAGCGGATTGGGAACACTTTTTCGTGTATTACGAAGATGCTTATTCCAAGGCTTTACAGAACGCACGCGGCAGAATCTCAAAAAAATAGTATTTCCCCGAAACACTGAACTGCAATTTGGTGTTTATTTAAATAATATATAGAATTTAAATAATTCATTATGAAAATCAAAACAAGTTATTCGAATAATCCGTCATGGAAGGAATTCAATTCACAGGTAAATCTTCCTCCCGAACTGATGCCCTTGGAAAAATTAGCTCATAATTTATGGTGGGTATGGAATAATGAAGCAACGGACTTATTTGCCGAGTTAGATCCCAAGTTGTGGAAAGAATCGGGACAAAATCCCGTTATTTTGCTACAACGCCTTTCTTTCACAAGAATTGAAGAAATTCTGAAAGATAAAGGATTGATGGACAAAGTAAAAAATGTTTGTCGGAAATTTGACGAATATCTTTCGGTAAAATATGACAGCAACAAACCCTCGATAGCCTACTTCAGTATGGAATACGGCTTTACGCATGTCCTTAAAATATATTCGGGCGGTTTGGGAGTTCTGGCAGGTGATTATTTGAAAGAAGCCAGCGACAGCAAAGTCGATTTGGCAGGAGTGGGATTTTTATACAGATACGGATATTTTACACAAACAATATCGCCTGACGGGCAACAGATAGCAAATTACGAAGCTCAGAATTTCGGCGAACTTCCGATCGAACAGGTATATGAGGCGGACGGAAATCCGATGATACTTGCGGTGCCTTATCCCGACAGAGACGTATATGCTCATGTTTGGCGGGTGAATGTCGGACGTATCCCTCTTTATTTGCTGGATACTGATTTTGAGGCTAACAGCGAATTTGACCGTTCGATAACGCACCAGCTTTATGGCGGCGACTGGGAAAACAGGCTTAAACAAGAGTATCTTCTTGGTATCGGCGGTATACTATTGCTTAATAAACTGGGAATAAAAAAAGACGTGTATCATTGCAATGAAGGGCATGCCGCGTTTATCAATATTCAACGTTTGCTCGACCTTATCGAAATACAAGGGCTGACATTTAATCAGGCATTGGAAGTCGTACGCGCGTCAGGGCTTTATACGGTGCATACTCCTGTTCCCGCAGGGCATGATTATTTCGACGAAGGGCTTTTAGGCAAATATATGGGACAATATCCGCAGCGTTTGGGAATATCGTGGCAGGAATTTGTCGATATGGGACGCGAAAATCCGGGAAGTAACGACAGGTTTTGTATGAGTACTTTTGCGTTGAATACCTGTCAGGAAGCAAACGGAGTAAGTTATCTTCACGGCATTGTTTCACGTAATATGTTCCAACCCGTATGGAAAGGATATTTCCCCGAAGAGTTGCATGTCGGATATGTAACCAACGGCGTACATTTTTCTTCATGGGCAGCCAGTGAGAGCAAGAAGCTTTATGAAAAATATTTCGATAAAAACTTCTATAACGATCAGTCGAATGAGAAAATATGGGAAGCCATATATAATGCTCCTGACGAGGAAATATGGAATCTGCGTATGACTTTGAAGAAAAGGCTGGTTAAATATATTCAGGAACAGATGCGTGAGGGTTGGATCAAGAACCAGACAGAGCCTAAACGTATACTCAATATTCTCGAAAAAATAAATCCCGATGCCCTTCTGGTAGGTTTCGGACGGAGGTTTGCCACTTATAAAAGAGCTCATCTTCTGTTTACGGATCTGGACAGATTGTCGCGTTTAGTAAACAATGAAGAACGCCCGATCCAGTTTATTTTTACGGGAAAGGCGCACCCTGCCGATGGTGCGGGACAAGGACTTATCAAACAGATTATAGAAGTTTCGCGTCGTCCCGAGTTTTTAGGAAAAATTATTTTTCTCGAAAACTACGATATGCAGCTTGCTAAGCGATTAATCTCGGGCGTTGATATCTGGCTGAATACTCCGACTCGTCCGCTGGAGGCTTCGGGGACTTCGGGCGAAAAAGCGGAGATGAACGGTGTTCTTAACTTCTCTGTGCTTGATGGTTGGTGGTACGAAGGCTATCGTGAAGATGCAGGCTGGTGTTTGACTGACAAACGCTCTTATGAAAATCAGGCGTATCAGGATCAGCTGGATGCGGCAACAATATATTCGACTTTTGAGAACAAAATATTGCCCATATATTATGACCGCGGTGATAAAGAGTATTCCGAAAGTTGGGTTAAGTATATCAAGAATTCCATCGCTCATATAGCTCCCGTATATACAACCAAGCGCATGATTGACGATTATCTTGGCAGGTTTTATATCAAACAGGCTCAAAGAACAAAAACTCTTATTGTCGATAATTATGGAAAGGCAAAAGATATTGCGGCATGGAAAGAAGATATGGCTTCGAAATGGGACAGTTTTACGATTGATTCGGTAAAGATAGACGGAATAGATCAATCGGTAGCCAATATGAATTGTTTGGAAGGCAAAAACCTGTCTATTGAGATCGTAATCGATAAAAAAGATATTATTGGAGATTTGGGTGTGGAATGTGTACTTGTGAATATGGTAAATAATACTCCTAAATTGGTTATGGTAAAAGGTCTTAAGCTCGTTAAAAAAGAAGGCAGCAAACTTTACTTCACTTTGGATGAGAAAATTACCTTGACGGGAACGCACAGATATTCTTTCCGTGTTTATCCCGACAACAAGGATCTGCCTCACCGAATGGATTTTGCGTATGTTCGATGGATTTGAAAGAAATATCATAACGGTATTAAATGCAGAGGGTTTATCTCTGCATTTAATTTTTAAAAATATTTGCACACATATCAAAAATGCGTATATTTGCACGCGATAAACACGGTGGTTGTAGCTCAGTTGGTTAGAGCGTCGGATTGTGGTTCCGAAGGTCGCGGGTTCGAGCCCCGTCTTCCACCCTTGAAGTAAAAAAAGCATTTTTGAGTTTAATCAAGGATGCTTTTGTTGTTTTATTTTTTTTAGTTATGTTTGTATCAAACACATTAACATTTTAATTCTTATGAATAAAAAGAATATTAGATACGGCGGGCTTGGGATGCTTCTCCTGCTTTTCTTTGTGGTTTTCAACTCCTGCTCGGATGATGTTTACTATCTGGACAATCCCATAGCGATACAGTTGAAACCTCATACAATCTATAAGAACGAATGGAAATGGAATGCCAACAGAGGAAGATATGAAGCCGTGAAGCCTTTTCCTGAAATCACGGGACATATGTATGACGACGGAGTTTTGAATGCTTCCGTTTTTCTGAAATATGATAACGGTTATGAAGTGCAGACTCCGCTTCCTTATATTGAAACATGGAGTGATGAAGACGGAAATATTTATACCGAAACATTGAGTTATGACGTTTCCTATCAGGATGGGACGATCGCGTACTATATACAGGCATCCGATTTGAAGGGAGATGACTATTATCTTACCGATTATGAAATAAAACTTTCTTTTATTTTCTACGTATAAGTTTTAATATCACATGATAAAGAAAAACCTTGATTAGAGATAATCAAGGTTTTTTTACGTCGTCTTTGTCCATTTCCTGAATAACTTTGTCTTCTATCTGGGCAAACTTTTCCGCTTCTTCGTCCGATATTGAGGCAATGAACGATTGATAATATGACAGCAGCAAAGTAGTCAGCGGTATAGCTATAATCATCCCGACTATGCCGAGTAAATATCCCCAGACAGAGAGTGATAATAATATTATCGCAGGGTTGAGTCCCATCGCTTTACCCATGATTTTCGGGACAAGGAACAGATCCATAATGCATTGGACTGTGATATAGATAAGTACAACCAGGCCTATCATTCCCCAGAGGCTCTGATCGGTTTGGGAAACTTTCAGCCATGACAACAATAGTGCAGGCAGGAAGCTTATCACCTGCATGTAAGGGATCATGTGCAACAATCCGACGAATATGCCGAACATAATTGCCAGAGGCAATCCAATGATCTGAAAACCTATCGCGTACAGTGCCGATAGTATAAGACAGATCAAAAACTGATGACGAAAATACGTGTTCATGTTTTTTTCGACATTCAGTGCGATTCGCGATACGGCAGGACGGTATTTTTTAGGGATCAGGTTTCTCCATAATTCGTTGATCTTATCATAATCAATCAGAATGAAAATAAGATAGAGAAAAACAATAAACACAACGGTAACACCCAGAATAAAAGAGATCGTACTCGATACCACGCCCGTAATAGCAGGAATAACGTATTGCTGAATAATATCCGATGCGTTTTCTTTGCTTATAGCCTGTTTTAAGGTTTCAAAATCAACGTATTTTGATATAAACTCCTGTAAATTTGCGGGAACTCCGTCTATATTGAGACTAAAATTTCCGATCTGATAATTGTAGATAAGATAATTGATCTGGAAAAACTCCCTTTCAACCAAAGGGCGTAACAGAATAAAAATAAGGCTTATGACGCCGAGCACCGATAACAGAGTGATTGTAACAGCCAGAATCCGATTTTTTATATACATCTTTTTCTGAAAAAAACGGACTATCGGATTCAGTAGATAAGCGATCAGCCAAGCAACCAGAAAAGGCAGCAGGACGCTTCGCAGGATATAGATTATATATATTCCCGTTCCTATCAGAACGACACTTATGACAAGGCGTACAACCCTGTCGAAAGTAAAAGGCTTATCGTAGTTTCCGTACATTTTTTAAAGTATTATTATCTTTGACAAAGATATTTAATTTTATCAATCGCTTTTAAAATCAGAAATATATAATATCATGAGAAAAATATTTATTGCTTTATTTTTTCTTTTTTCGTGTTTTTATCAGCTTACCGCCCAAGGTAGCAGCGTATTGGAAAACTTTATTAAAAGTGATGCTTTAAAAAACGCGTCTGTCGGAATTTGCATAAGAGAAAGCACCGGAAAAGAAATTTTATCATATAACCAGAATGCAGCCCTTACGCCTGCTTCTATCCTGAAAGTTGTTACTACCGCTACCGCTTTGGAAGTCTTGGGCAGCGATTATCGCTTTAAAACGGATTTGAGCATAGACGGGAACGAAAACGGCAGGTTGATAATACACGGTTATGGCGATCCTACTTTGGGGAGTGAACATTTTTTCTCTGATCAGTACTCATTCCTTGATCTATGGAGGGATGAAGTAGTAAAATCCGTAACTGATTCCATATCCAAAATATATGTGGTTGATAATTATTTCGGTTATCAGGGCGTGTCGTCGAAATGGCTGCGTGAAGATATGGGAAATTATTTTGCCGCAGGGGCGTATGGAATAAGCGTGTTTGATAATACGTACCGTTTGTATTTTAATACAATGAATACGAATGCCGTTCCCGAAATAACCGATACAAAACCTTTGATGAAAGATATACGGTTTATCAACATGTTAAAATACAATACGATAGGACGCGACAACGGTTATATATGGGGAGAACCTTTTTCGAACGAACGTATTTTGACGGGCAGTATTCCCGCAAACAGAAAATCATTCAGTATAAAAGGCGACATACCCGATCCGGGAATGTATCTGGGACAAACCTTTGCAGAGAAACTGATCGGTAGCAATATCAGTGTCACGGATGTTGAAACAAGCAGAATGGATTATCTGGATAATTTTCCGTCAAACAGTGGGATTACGAACAATAACGAAAAAGTTTTTTATACGCATTATTCTCCTCTGTTAAAGGATATTGTAAGAGTTGTGAATGTGAAAAGCAACAACCACTATGCGGAACATCTTATAAGGGCAATCGGACGGAGTTACGATGGTGATATTTATGCGGAACCTTTGCAGGCAGGCATTGATTCAGTAAATAAGTATTGGTTGTCTAAAGGATTGAATACAGGAGCTCTGTTCATGTATGACGGTTGCGGATTGTCACCTTCAAACGGAGTAAGCGCTTCCTTTATGTGTGATATTCTCGTTTATATGCTGAATAAGAGTGTTAACAGCCAAGCGTTCATCAATTCCCTGCCAAAAGCGGGACAGGAAGGTACTGTCAGAAATTTTCTGAAAGGCACAAAGCTGGAAGGGAAAGTTTTTGTGAAAAGCGGAAGTATAGCTGATGTTCAGTGTTATTCGGGCTATTATATAAACGATAGCAAAAAATATGTCTTTACGATTATTACCAATAGAATGAAGAAAGATTCACGCCGCGAGGTTGTTAAAGCTATTGAGAACTTATTGCTGAATGTTTTCTGAAAATAATTCACTACATGTAGTGATTGATGCCTTTCTTAAAATAGTTTTTCTTTGCAGTGCTTATTCAATTGAAAAACTATTTACGGAAAGAAATGAAAAAACTAATACTATCGGTGTGCCTGATAGCTTCGTGGAATTTGCATGCAAAGGACATTGTTGAGAAAGATACCCTGTACACACAGTTAAGACACGATATAGTGGTGCTTTCTTCCACAAAGGAAACCAATAGTTTGAAATCCTTGCCGGCGGCAGTATCTGTATTTTCCCCCAAGAATCTGGAAGCTATGCAAATCACGTCGATGAAAGACCTGAGCGCAGTAGTCCCCAATTTTTTTATTCCCAATTACGGATCAAGGATGACTTCGCCTTTGTATATCAGAGGTATTGGCGCGCGTACAGGTTCACAGACTGTCAGCCTGTATGTCGACAACATTCCTTATTTTAATCCGAGCGCATTCGATTCGGAATTATATGACATACAACGGATAGAGGTTTTGAGGGGAACACAGGGAACTCTTTACGGACGTAATTCCATGGGAGGGATAGTGAATGTTTATACTTATTCTCCGCTTACCTATAAAGCCACTAAAGCATCTGTCAGTGGCGGCAATTACGGATACTTTTCAGGGCATCTGTCCCATTACAGAAATTTGTCGAATAATGTCGGAATCGCCGTTTCAGGTTACTACAAAAGGGACGATGGTTATTTTGAGAATGTGTATAAAGGCAAAAAAGCGGATAAACTTGAGAGTGCTGGCGGGCGTTTTAAACTCAGTTGGCAAATAACCCCCGATTTTTATGCACAATATTCGGGAAATTTTGACTTTATATCGCAAGGCGCTTTTCCCTATATGCTTGCCGACGCCGAAAGCGTGAATTATGACGGTCCCAGCAGTTACAAGCGAAGAATACTTACCAACGGCATTACTTTAAAGTACGAACAACCGAAATATACCGTAAGTTCCATAACAGGCTACCAGTTCCTTAACGACAATATGTATATGGATCAGGATTATACTCCTGCCGCCATATTCAGCATAAACCAGAAACAAAACCAGCACAGCCTGAGCCAAGAGTTTACCGTAAAGTCGAAAGGCACGTCAAACTATCAGTGGTCGAACGGCGTTTTCGGCTTTTATGACTATCAGAAAACAACCTCTCCCGTTTTATTGTTGCAAGACGGGATCAGTTCGATGTTACAATCGAAATTGGATGAAATGGCTCAGAACCCTAAACTTCCGATCATTAAGATAACCGATCAGCAAATCGGGCTTAACGGAATATACCGCACTCCGACTTATGGAGCGGCAATCTTCCATCAATCGACTTTCAATAATATTTTCGGAACCAGAGGGCTTTCATTTACAGCCGGACTAAGGTTGGATTATGAAAAAACCGAACTGAAATACGATGCACGGACAGGAGCTAATATCACCGTGCAGCCGCAAATACCGCCGGGATCGCAACAGATAGAGCAACGTGTCGACAGCGTAATAAAAGGAAAGGCATCGAAAGACTTTACCGAATTGCTTCCCAAATTCGTTCTTAAATATGACTTGAATTCCGATTCATATCTGTATGTTTCAGCCTCTAAAGGGTATAAGACAGGAGGGCACAATGTACAGATGTTTGCGGACTTGCTTAGCAGCGCGTTGCAAACAGCAATTGCAAGCCCGTCGAAACCGACTCCCGACATAAACGGAATGATTAGCTTTGATCCCGAATATAGCTGGAACTTTGAGTTTGGCGGCAATCTCGATATTGTTAAGGATTATCTTGCCGCAAATTTTGCGGTTTATTATATAGACGTAAAAGACGTGCAAATAACCCAATTTGTGAAAACAGGGCAAGGACGCATTACCACAAATGCGGGAAAAGCCGTAAGCAAAGGTTTTGAAGCAGGACTGAAAGCACGTCCGTGTAATGGATTTTACCTCTATGCTAACTATGGTTTTTCGGATGCCCGTTTTAAAGACTACGACAACGGAAAGAATAACTATACGAACAACTATATTCCATTCGCTCCTCGTCAGACTGTCAGTTTCGGAGGGAACGTGTCTTATAAATTCCGTAATTTCAATCTGTTGGACAGAATAACTTTTGATATGAATTTTGCAGGTGCCGGGCGTATCTACTGGACGGAAAAGAATGATATCTCGCAGGATTTTTACGGCACGGTTAATGCCCGTGTCGCTTTAGAAAAAGGTATTTTCGAAGTGGAGGCTTGGGGTAAGAATATCTTTAACCGGAAATACGACGCATTCTATTTTGAGTCATTGGGCAATTCATTTGTCCAGAAAGGACAACCCGATCTCTGGGGGGCGACGTTGCGCGTGAAGATTCAGTAAATAAAAACGGGGTGAATTTAAAATTCACCCCGTTTTTATGATATATTATTTCAACTTTTTCTTTTTACAATTTCATAATTTAATACATCTGTGGATTTTAGTTTAGGAACAAGAACGGATACTTCCCAAAAAGCTGCCTCAGCTGTTTCATTCATTACAATATCAACGTTAAATGAATATTTATTTTCGGCTTCTTGTCGGTATATTCTGTTGATTTCTGAAATACCGCTTGTTAACTGCCCTCCGACAAGCAGCAATGAATATTTATTATAATCTATGCTGGTTTTTATTTTCCCAATATTGCCTATAATACCATTGGCAGAAACGACATAGTCTTTTAATTCTTCGTCCGAATTAATAACATAAACCGTATCGGCTTTCGGTATGTAGAATTTGGCATCGATCCCGTCATCCTTAAGCGAATAGTCAGATACGTTTATTGGTTTAGGATAAGGATTTTTGTTATCGTCATCATCATCGTTGCATGATACGAATGAGATTGTTGATACTAAAACGAACAGAAGAAAAAAGATTTTTTTTGTTTTCATAATAACTCTTTTTAAAATTAAACAAACAGTAACTCAATTTTATTAACAGACGTGAATAATGTAATAATGTTGCGTATAACCATATTTTTTTTAACTAATTTTTAGAAACAGAAGTATTTTCTCGGCTTTTTGAAATAATCGGGCAAAAGAAATATCTTTGCACCAGAAAACAACACTTATGGCTAAAAGTTTTAAACGAACACTCGTGACATCCGCATTGCCTTATGCAAACGGGCCTGTTCATATCGGACATTTGGCGGGAGTATACATACCTGCCGATATATATGTGAGATATTTACGCCTGAAAGGCGAGGAAGTGATTCATATCGGCGGATCGGACGAACACGGCGTGCCGATTACTATCCGTGCACGGAAAGAGGGGGTGAGCCCGCAGGATATTGTAGACAAATATCATAATATCATCAAAAAATCGTTTGAGGAATTCGGAATATCGTTCGATATATATTCCCGTACGAGTTCGGAGATACATAAACAAACGGCTTCCGATTTTTTTCTTGAGCTTTACAATAAAGGAGAATTTGAAGAAAAAACATCAGAACAATATTATGACGAGGAAGCAAAAATGTTTCTCGCCGATCGTTATATTATGGGCGAATGTCCGCATTGCGGAAACCCCAACGCTTACGGCGATCAGTGCGAACAATGCGGAACTTCGCTCAGTCCGCTCGAACTGAAAAATCCGAGATCGACTATTTCGGGGCAGACGCCTGTTTTACGCGAAACAAAGCACTGGTATCTACCTCTGGACAAACACGAGGCTTGGCTGCGTAAATGGATACTCGAAGATCATAAGGAATGGAAAGTAAACGTTTACGGACAATGCAAATCGTGGCTCGATATGGGTTTGCAACCCCGTGCCGTGAGCCGTGATCTGGATTGGGGCGTGCCTATTCCGTTGCCTGACGCGAAAGGAAAAGTCCTTTACGTTTGGTTCGATGCACCTATCGGTTATATTTCCAATACGAAAGAATTGTTGCCCGACACTTGGGAAAAATGGTGGAAATCGGAAGATACCAAACTGATCCATTTTATAGGGAAAGATAATATCGTGTTCCACTGCATTGTGTTTCCTGCCATGTTGAAGGCGGAAGGTTCTTTCATTTTGCCTGAAAATGTTCCTGCAAATGAATTTCTGAATCTTGAAGGCGAAAAAATTTCCACATCCCGTAATTGGGCTGTGTGGTTGAACGAATATCTCGAAGACTTTCCGGGACAACAGGACGTGTTGCGTTATGTATTGACTGCAAATGCTCCTGAAACAAAAGACAATGACTTTACTTGGAAAGACTTTCAGGCTCGTAATAACAATGAACTTGTAGCGGTTTTGGGGAATTTTATCAACAGGGCTTTTGTTCTTACTCAAAAGTATTTTAAGAATCAGGTGCCGAAAAGAGGCGAACTCACCGAATACGACAAAGAAACGCTTGCTGAATTTTCGGATGTGAAAAAAGAGATCGAACGGAATCTGGAGATTTTCCATTTCCGCGATGCCCTGAAAGACGCAATGAACCTTGCCCGTATCGGTAACAAATATCTTGCTGAAACCGAGCCATGGAAAACAGCTAAAACCGATATGCACCGAACAGCGACGATTCTGAACATTTCCTTGCAGATTACGGCAAATCTGGCAATTGCTTTTGAACCGTTCCTGCCTTTCAGCGCTAAACAGATAAAGGAATTCATAAATATGAATGATCTGTCGTGGAACCAGTTGGGAAGTGTCGATATTCTGCCCGAAACGCATCAGTTAAGTAACGATATAGATTTGCTTTTTGCCAAGATTGAAGATGAAACCATCGAAAAGCAAATAAAAAAACTTTTTGATACAAAACAGGCGAATGCCGCAAGCGAGAAAAAGGCTGTACCTCAGAAAGCGAATATACAATTTGACGATTTCGAAAAACTCGATATTCGCGTGGGAATGGTTTTAGAGTGCATAAAAGTGCCGAAAGCCGACAAGCTTTTGCAATTCCTTATCGACGACGGTATGGGTAAACGCACGATTATTTCGGGCATTGCCCAATGGTACAAACCCGAAGAACTTGTCGGTAAACAGGTTTGTTTCATTGCCAATCTCGAACCGCGAAAACTGAGAGGCATCGAATCTCAAGGCATGATATTGTCGGCTGAAAATGCCGACGGAAGCCTGTCTTTGATCCAGCCGTCCGTTCCTGTCGAATCGGGGAGTCAGGTTAAGTGACGGAATTTGAAGGATAAGCGTATCCGTTTTAACATGCAGGCAAAGGAAGTTTTTAATAATAATTTTTGTCTATTCTAAAATAAACTGTACTTTTGCGACGATATTGAAAAATGTCAATCGGAAAGATCAAAATAATCTAATATCTGATTATCGGACGTGCTTTTTTAGGGGATTTTGATAATCATAGGGTAATAAATATGGAATCTTCATTTTTTTTAGTAGTCTTCATCACCGGATTATTTCTTGTCTGTGCCGGGCTTGGTATGGCTATTTTGCTTTCTCCCAGATCGTTCAACGCCCAGAAAGGCGAGCCTTACGAGTGCGGTATCCCGACTCACGGGACGTCTTGGATGCAATTCCGCGTAGGTTACTATTTGTATGCGATCTTATATCTTATGTTCGATGTGGAAGCCATATTTTTGTTTCCTTGGGCAACCGTCGTTCGGGAATTAGGCGTAAACGGATTATACAGCATATTGTTTTTCTTACTTATTCTGGGTTTAGGTTTAGCTTATGCTTGGAGGAAAGGAGCTCTTAAATGGAAGTAAAAAAAATATATATAAAAGGTATTCCGAACGAGGAATTCAAGGATAACGAATATCTTGAGAAATATGCGGAGGAATTGCGTGCAAACGGAGTTCCTGTCGTTGTGGGCGTACTTGACGACCTGATTAACTGGGGACGTTCAAATTCGGTTTGGCCCTTGGCTTTTGCCACAAGTTGCTGCGGAATCGAGTTTATGGCAGCAGCGGCAGCCAGACACGATATTGCCCGTTTCGGAATGGAGGTGACACGGAACAGTCCGCGTCAGGCTGACTGTATGGTAGTTGCCGGAACCATCGTTCACAAAATGGCTCCCCTGCTCAAACGCGTTTACGATCAGATGGCTGAACCGAAATACGTTGTCGCTATGGGAAGTTGTGCCATATCGGGCGGTCCCTTTGTCGATTCTTATCATGTAGTGAAAGGCGTTGACGAAATTATTCCCGTGGATGTTTATGTGCCCGGTTGTCCACCTCGTCCCGAGTCGCTGTTTTACGGTTTAATGCAGTTGCAACGTAAAATTAAACTGGAAAGGTTCGCGTTCAGAAAAGGTCTCAAAAATATAAAAAGAGACTATAAGAAAAGTGAAGAATAAAAAATTGCTTTCAAGATAAAATCAATGGAAGAAATTAAAAATATAATCTTAAAGTCTGTTCCAGATGCAGTTATTGAAGAAAAGCAACAGCTGACTGTAACTGTAAAACCCGATCAATTGCATCATTTGGCAAAAACGTTGCGTTATAATGCCGAATTTCCGTTTGATTTTCTTGTTATGCTGACAGGAATGGACAGAGGTGAAGAATTAGGGGTGAACTATCTGCTTTCTTCTTCAAAGGATGTTTCTGCCGAAGTTGTACTAAAGACAGGAACGACAGACCGTAAAAATCCTTTACTGTACTCTGTAACTGATTTGTGGGAGACGGCTCATCTGAATGAAAGGGAAGTTTATGCCATGTACGGAATCCGTTTTATAAACAATCCCGATATGCGCCGCTTTCTTCTTAATTCGGATTGGAAAGGTTTTCCGATGAGGAAGGATTATGACGCTGATCCAGCCTTGAATCCTGTAAACGTAGAAAGTAAAGAAATTGTCGACATTGCTCCTTCCATAGTAGAAACGCCTCAAGGCTTGAAAGAGGTTGAAACAAATATTTTCGGAGCAGAAGATTATATTATCAATATAGGTCCGCAACACCCTTCTACGCATGGTGTTATGCACTTCCGCACTTCATTGGAAGGCGAGATCGTAACAAAAATAGATGTTCACAGCGGTTATATACATCGCGGAATAGAAAGGCTTAGCGAAAATCTTACCTATCCGCAAATACTGCATTTTACCGACAGGCTCGACTATTTGGCTGCAAACATCAACCGACATGCTTTGTGTATGTGTGTCGAAAAAGCTGCTGAAATAGAAATTCCCGAGAGAGCACAATATATCCGTACCATAATGGACGAGTTGAATCGTATCGATTCACACCTCGTGGCTTGGGGGACAATGTGTATGGACTTGGGAGCGACAACGGCTTTCATATACGGAATGCGCGAGCGTGAACACATCCTGGATGTTTTTGAAAAAACTTCGGGCGGACGCCTTATTATCAACTACAATGTTGTCGGTGGCGTCATGTACGACATATATCCCGAATTCCAGAAAGATGTTAAGGAATTTATCCCTTACATGAGAATGAGGATAAAAGAGTATCATAAATTATTCTCGGGCAATGTGATTGCTGTCGGGCGTATGAAAAATCTTGGCATTCTCACCAAAGAAGATGCGATATCCTATGCGGTTACAGGACCTGCGGGAAGAGCGTCCGGTTTCAAATGCGATCTCCGTAAATATTTGCCTTATGCCCTTTACGATAAGGTTGAGTTTAAGGAGATCATCAGGGAAGAGTGCGATGCTTATGCGCGCTATCTTAACCGTCTGGATGAAATAGAGGAATCGTTACATATAATCGAACAGCTGATAGACAATATTCCGGAAGGAGATTATCTGGCTAAGACAAAGGCGATAATAAAACTGCCCGAAGGAGAATATTATCAGAGGGTGGAAGCTGCCCGCGGAGAATTCGGAGTGTTCATCGAAAGCCGTGGCGATAAAACGCCTTACCGTTTGAAATTCCGCTCGCCGTCTATGGCTCTGGTTTCGGCTATGCCACTGATATGTAAGGACGAAAAGCTTTCCGACCTTATCGGTATCGGAGGGTCTATGGATTATGTGATTCCTGATATCGACCGTTAAACAGATTAATTACTTTATCAATTATAAATATGTTAGAACTTTCGCGCCTAACTGCTTGGATAGATACGATACTTCGGGAAAACCTGCCTGATTTCTGGGCACTGTTGATCGAGTTTGTGCTCGTAGGATTGGTTCTATTGACAGCCTATGCTGTTATAGCGTTGATATTGATCTACGTAGAACGAAAAGTGACCGGATTTTTTCAGGCTCGCTTAGGTCCTAACCGTGTCGGAAAGTACGGGATAGTACAGAGTGTTGCCGATATGATCAAGATCCTTATCAAGGAAATTATTCATGTCAATAAGGTTGATAAATTCTTGTTCTATGTTGCGCCATTCTTTATGATTGCCGCCTCGATGATGACTTTTGGAGCTATTCCTTTCGGAAAAGGGCTTCAGGCAGTCGATCTCAACATAGGCGTATTTTATGTGATTGCTGTTTCTTCTCTTGGAATCATCGGTGTCCTGCTTGCAGGATGGTCGAGCAACAACAAATATTCGATGATCGGTGCAATGCGAAGCGGCGCTCAATTTATAAGCTACGAACTTTCGGCAGGTTTTGCCCTGATGACGGCAGTCGTGCTTTGCGGCTCGATGCAGCTTTCGACAATAGTTGAACAACAGACATACATTCATCATTGGACAATTTTCAGAGGGCATATACCCGCAATTATCGCGTTTATAATATACCTGATATCGGGACATGCCGAAACCAATCGCGGTCCTTTCGACTTGCCTGAGGCTGAATCTGAATTAACGGCAGGATACCACACTGAGTATTCGGGTTTGCAGTTCGGGTTCTTCTATCTGGCGGAATATCTTAATATGTTTATTATTGCCGCTATCGGGACTACTGTTTTCTTGGGAGGATGGAACGCGATACAGATACCTCATTGGGATGGTTTCAACGAAGTGATGAACTGGATACCGTCTTACATCTGGTTCTTTGGAAAAACAGGTTTCCTTATTATGTTGAGTTTATGGGTTCGCTGGACATTCCCGCGTTTGCGTATCGACCAGCTTTTGAATCTGGAGTGGAAATATCTTCTTCCTATCAACATGGTTAACCTCGTTATCATGGTAATTATTGTTGTTTTTGGCTTGTATATTAAGTAAATACTTACATAGAGAATAAAATAATGAGTTCAGTTTCACAATATTTCAAAGGTTTATTTCAAGGTATAGGTTCTTTGCTTACCGGAATGTCGGTGACATTGAAAGAACTCTTTGCCAAGAAAGTGACTCAACAATATCCCGAAAACAGAGCGACACTGGTTATTTCCGATCGTTTCAAGGCTCAGCTTACGATGCCTCACGACGAGAATAACGAACATGCTTGTACCGCATGCGGTATTTGTCAGATGAACTGTCCTAACGGAACTATAAACGTGATTTCTAAAATGATAGAAACCGATGAGGGCAAAAAGAAAAAAATTCTTGACGAGTATCATTATAATTTAGGAATGTGTACATTCTGTAATTTGTGTGTCATTACCTGCCCGTCCGACGCGATTAAGTTTTCGAACGATTTTGAGAATGCGATTTTTACCCGTTCAAAGCTCAATCTGAGACTTAACAACGAAGGCTCCAAGTTGCGTGAGAAAAAAGTAGCGCCTAAACCGACGGTTGCGGAAAAACCTAAAGCTGAATCTACGGCAGAAGAAAAGCCTGCCGAACCTGTTGTGAAAAATGAAGATTCTGCTCCGAAAAGCGAATCTGAAAATAAGGAAGAAAAAGAATAATCACAGATAATTATGGTAGAGCAAATCATATTTTCAATTCTTGCGCTTGTGATCATAGTCTGTTCGATACTGACTGTTACATCAAGGCGTATTATTCGTTCGGCAACTTATCTGTTGTTCGTATTGCTTGCTACGGCAGGATTATATTTAATGATGAATTACGAATTCCTCTTTGCTGTACAGATAGCTGTTTATGCGGGAGGCGTTATGGTGTTGTTCATCTTCTCCATTCTGCTGACTCACCGTCCCGGAGAGGAGATCCTTTTTTGAGAAACCCAAGAGAATGATCCTGTCTTTCCTTGCAGCTCTTGCAGGCTTGGGAATTTGCGGATATATAGTATTCCATAATGTGGAGAAGGTTTATACTTATGTAGCCGATCAGGGATTTGATATGAAAACAGTCGGATATGCAATGATGGGAACAGAAAAAATACCAGTATCTGCTTCCGTTCGAGGCTGTCAGCCTTCTGCTGCTTGCCTGCATAATCGGAGGAATAATGATTGCCAGAAAAAGATAAAATTACGCTGTATGAATAATATACCGATAGAAGCTTGTTTAGCTGTAAGCACAATAATGTTTTTTGCGGGGGTCTACGGATTTCTTTCCCGTAAGAATATGATTATGGTGTTGATGTCCATCGAATTGATGTTGAATGCTGCCGATCTGAACTTTGTCATATTCAACCGATATTTGTATCCCGGGCAATTGGAAGGCTTTTTCTTTACGATTTTCGCTATAGCTATTGCTGCTGCCGAAACGGCGGTTGCCATCGCAATCATTATAAATATATATCGCAATGTGAAGAGAATTTACATTGATGAGAATGTAACTGATTTGAAAAATTAAAATACAATAGGTAAAACAGTTTGCCGGAAATATAACTGATTAACCATTTGCAAGATATGTCATACACACTACTGATTATAGTAATTCCTGCCATCATGTTCCTGATACTGGGACTTGGCGGAAGTAAGATGAAACCTGTTGTTGCGGGAGTTCTCGGAGCATTGGGTTTAGCCGTTATCACAGCTCTGGCGTATATGACAGGCTATGAGTATTTTTTCAACGGATTGGGCAATCCCGACGGCGGAGCTTTTCAGACAATAACCGTTTATAACTTCGAGTGGTTGAGATTTACCGATCGTCTGCATATCGATCTGGGCATTATGCTCGATCCGATATCGGTGATGATGCTTGTCGTTATCACGACAGTATCGCTGATGGTGCACATCTACAGTCTCGGTTATATGAAAGGAGAAAGAGGTTTTCAGCGTTATTACGCTTTTCTTTCACTATTTTCATTTTCGATGCTTGGGCTTGTGGTTGCCACAAACATATTCCAGATGTATATATTCTGGGAACTTGTGGGCGTATCGTCCTATTGTTTAATCAGTTTCTATTATACGAAACCGAGTGCGGTGGCTGCTTCGAAAAAAGCATTTATTGTAACCCGTTTTGCAGACTTGTTTTTCCTGATCGGAATACTGATCGTTTCGTTCTATTCCAAAACATTCGATTTTGCAACTCTTACCGATCCGAACGCACCATTTATTAAAGAAACTCTTGGCGTAGGGTTTTTAGGCATATCGGCTCTTTCTTGGGCTATGATGTTCATTTTTATCGGTGGTGCGGGTAAATCAGCCATGATGCCGTTCCACATTTGGTTGCCCGATGCTATGGAAGGACCGACGCCTGCGTCTGCCCTGATCCATGCCGCAACTATGGTTGTTGCCGGTGTTTTCTTGGTTGCGCGTTTGTTCCCTGTCTATATTTTCGGTACGCCTGAGGTTTTGACTATAATAGGTTATGTCGGTGCTATAACATCTCTGTTTGCCGCGATAGTCGCCTGTACGCAGACTGATATTAAACGAGTATTGGCATACTCAACCATATCGCAAATCGCGTATATGATAACTTCGCTCGGAGTTTCGGGTTATGCGGGGCATGACGGATTAGGATATATGGCTTCGATGTTTCACCTGTTTACGCATGCTTTCTTCAAAGCTCTGTTGTTCTTGGGTGCAGGAGCTATCATACACGCTGTTCACAGCAACGAAATGGATTCGATGGGCGGATTGAAAAAATACCTGCCGATCACTCATATAACTTTCCTTATCGCGTGTCTGGCAATTGCGGGTATCCCTCCTTTCTCGGGATTCTGGAGTAAGGATGAAATATTGGCGGCGGCACTTCACCACGATAAGTTCTTGTTCGCTTGCCTGTTTATCGGAGCCGGACTGACGGCATTCTATATGTTCCGTTTGTATTACAGAATATTCTGGTACGATACAAAGAAAGAATATCACCATGCTCCACACGAAGCGCCTTTCAATATGACTCTTCCGTTGATCATTTTGGGCATATTCTCAATATTTTCAGGGTTCGTTCCTTTCTCGAAACTGATAACCGCCGATCGTTTGCCTTTCGATGCGCATATTGATATGACAGTCGCCGTTTCGAGCGTAACGATTGCAATAATCGGCATCGGTATCGCTACTGTAATGTACTTTAAGAAATCAGAATTGCCTGATAAGGTTTCGTCTAAATTCGGCGCGTTTTATACATGGGCATATCACAAATTTTATTTCGATGAAATCTGGTTATTCGTGACCAAAAAAATAATATTCAATTATATTTCACGTCCTATCGCTTGGTTTGATCGTCACATTGTCGACGGGTTTATGAACAGCCTTGCTTTTGTAACAGAATCCGTGTCGGAAAAGATCAAAGGTTTCCAATCGGGACGAATTCAGCAATACGCTTTCACTTATCTTGTAGGGGCACTTACTCTGGTTGTGATATTCGCTTATTGTCTGGTATGTTTTATTTGTAAGTAACGAAAGAAAAAAAGATATACGAAAATGGATATTTTATCTTCATTGGTTCTTGTTCCGGTTTTAATGCTTTTGGCGTTTATTCCGTGTCGTAATATCAAACAAGTCCGTACGGTTGCCGTTATAGGAGCTGTAATAGAATTGATCTTGACGCTTGTAGTTCTGTTTCTTTTTATCCAAGAACGAAAAGCAGGCAATGTTGAAGAAATGTTGTTTATGCGTGATGTCATGTGGTATGCTCCGCTTAACATCCATTATGCGATAGGAGCAGATGGTATAACAGTATTGATGTTGTTGTTGACATCCGTTATCGTCCTGACCGGGACGTTCGCTTCTTGGAATATGAATCCGCTTCCCAAGGATTTCTTCATGTGGCTTACGCTTCTTTCAATAGGAGTTTACGGCTTCTTTATCTCGATAGACTTATTCACAATGGTATTTTTCTATGAGATAGCATTGATACCGATGTATCTGCTTATCGGGCTTTGGGGAACAGGGAAGAAAGAATATTCGGCAATGAAACTTACGCTGATGTTGATGGGGGGGCTCCGCATTCCTTATGGTTGGAGTATTCGGTATATATTATAATTCATCAGCTACGGGCGAATATACGTTTAATATACTTGAGATTGCAAAAAATGCGGCAATCCCGTTCAAGCTCAGTATTGGATATTCCCGCTTACGTTCTTGGGCTTTGGGGTTTTGGGTGCACTTTTCCCATTCCATACATGGTCGCCCGACGGTCACGCATCTGCTCCTACGGCAGTATCTATGCTTCACGCAGGGGTTTTGATGAAACTGGGAGGTTACGGATGTTTCCGTGTTGCGATGAAACTGATGCCTGAGGCCGCAAACGAATTGTCGTGGATATTTATTATTCTGACAGGTATAAGTGTCGTTTACGGTGCTTACGGCGCGATCTCTCAAACCGACCTGAAATATATCAACGCTTATTCTTCGGTTAGTCACTGCGGGTTGGTGTTGTTCGCGATATTGATGATGAATCATACGGCTACTACGGGCGCTGTGATGCAGATGTTGTCGCACGGTTTGATGACAGCCTTGTTCTTTGCCTTGATCGGTATGATTTACGGACGTACTCATACGAGAGATATACGCGAATTGGGCGGATTGATGAAAATAATGCCTTTCCTGTCGGTCGCTTACGTGATAGCGGGGCTTGCTTCGCTGGGACTTCCGGGGTTGAGCGGGTTCGTAGCCGAAATGACGATATTTGTCGGTGCGTTCCAGCATCCTGATATGTTCCACAGAGTATTTACTATCCTCGCCGTATCATCTATTGTAATTACAGCGGTTTATATCCTTAGGGTTGTGGGTAAGATACTTTACGGGAATGTAGTCGACAAACACCATTTGGAACTGACAGATGCAGTCTGGCACGAAAAGGTCGCTGTCGTAGGACTTATTATTTGTGTTGCAGGAATGGGTATGTTTCCGGGTTGGATTTCAAATCTGATCAGTGCAAGCTTATATTAAAAACAGGAAATAGATTTTTAACAAGAGAAAATAATAAAGATATACAATGGATTTAAGTAATTACTTGTTGATGAAGCCTGAATTATCGCTTATCGTGGTATTTCTGTTACTTATTATATATGATCTGTTTGCTTCTGACAATGCAAAAAAATACTATTTCCCGATAGCCTGCGTGCTGTTCTTGGCTCACACCGTATTTTGCTTTTTTGTGAAGGACGAAGGAACTTCTTTCGCAGGAATGTATGTCGCCGGAGCGGCTCAAAATACTATTAAGTGTATTCTCAATATAGGCGTTTTCCTTATCTTTTTGCAGGCAAACTCATGGCTCTCCAAGACGACATCCGTTTTTAAAAGGGGCGAATATTTCATGCTGACGATACTTACCTTGTTCGGTATGTACCTGATGATCTCTTCGGGCAACTTCCTGTTGTTCTATATCGGGCTTGAAACGGCATCGCTTCCTATTGCCGCACTGGTCGCTTTCGATAAATATACGCATCATTCGGCGGAAGCAGGAGCTAAATATATATTCAATGCCATATTTTCTTCGGCAATAATGGTGTTCGGTATTTCATTCCTTTACGGGGCTTGCGGAACGCTTTATTATCAGGATATAGCAGCAAATATATATTCTACGCCGTTGGTGATAATGGCGGCTATTTTCATTATGTCGGGATTGTTCTTTAAAATATCGCTTGTTCCGTTCCACTTATGGGCGCCGGATGTTTACGAAGGCTCGCCTACGAATGTTACTCTGTATTTATCTACCATATCAAAAGGCGCGGCAGTGTTTGCGCTTATGGTTATACTTTACAAAGTATTCCCGATGCTTAAAGATATGTGGCAATCGGTTATCTGGATTCTGATTCTGATTACGATTACAGTGGGTAACCTGTTTGCCCTTCGTCAGAAAAACCTGAAACGATTCCTTGCTTTCTCGTCTATTTCTCAGGCGGGATATATAATGCTGTCTGTATTTGCGGGAACGCAACAAGGTATGGCGGCAACTATTTTCTACGTTTTTGTATATATATTCTCAAATTTGGCTGCATTCGGCGTGATTTCGGCTATCGAGGACAAAACAGGAAAGGTAGGGATGGATGATTACAACGGATTGTATTATACCAATCCCAAGCTTTCTATCGTGATGATGATCGCGATGTTCTCTTTGGGAGGTATTCCTTTCTTTGCAGGGTTCTTCAGCAAGTTGTTCGGGTTTATGGCAGCTATGCAACAGGGCTTTGTCGTCCTTGTGTTTTTAGCGTTGCTGAATACTGTTATTTCGTTGTATTATTACTTGCTTGTGGTGAAGGCAATGTTCATCAATAAGAACAATTCTCCTATCGAAACTGTTACAACAGACGGATACCTGAAAGCATCGCTCGTGATAGCGATGGCGGGTATGTTCTTTATCGGATTGTTTAGTTGCTTTTATGAATATATCTATTCGGTTAGCTTCGGGATATAATAAAAAGTTAAAATAATATATAAAATTCGGCAGGTAACTAATTTATTGTTTAGTTTGCTTGCCGAATTTTGTAATAGATTGTTGAAATTAGTATTGATATATAATTAATTATTGTTTATGAACCTATTTGTTTTGTTACAGACTGCTCAGACAACGGTAGCAGACTTTCAACCGGATGCTGCCCCTGTTGAAGGGATCAGTTATTTCAGCCTTATATTGAAGGGTGGTTGGATATTAGTGCCGATTTTTTTGTTGTCGCTTCTTGCCATCTATATAATCATAGAGCGTTGGCTTGCCATAAATAAATTAGGGAAGAAAGATTCCGTGTGGTTTTCCCGTATAATGGAACTTATTTCTGAAAATAAGACGGATAAGGCGATTAAGTTCTGCCTCGAACGTCCTTATTCAGTAGGAAAGGTTGTCGCGGCAGGACTTAAAGAAGCCAGCAACCCCGAACAGGAGATAGAAGAAGCTATGCAGACAGAAGCGCGTCAACAGGTATATCTGCTTGAAAAAGGGATGAACTACCTCGGCATCACAGCGTCGATAGCGCCTATGCTCGGGTTCTTGGGAACTATTTTCGGAGTTATCCTCATATTTTATAATATATCAATGACTAACGACCTGAATATTGCCAATATTTCCGACGGGCTGTATCAGAAAATGATTTGTTCGGGAGCAGGGCTTCTTGTCGGAATAGTTGCCTATGCAGGATATTACGTTCTGAACGGGCGTATCGACAGAGTCGTGCTCGACATGGATAAGAGTTCGAACGAGGTATTGAGGGCAATCAGAGCCAACAAGAAGAAAAACGGAGAAGATACTAACGTATCTGCCAATAACTAAGAACGCAATATGAAAATAGAACGACGTAAAAAAAGAACAGCAGAAGTTTATACAGCTTCGTTGAACGATATTATGTTTTTCCTTTTGTTGTTCTTCCTTATTATTTCCACGATGGTAACCCCTGCTGCCATAAGGGTTCTGCTGCCGAAATCAACGACTTCGGAACAGGTTGTCACAAGGAAAAATATTAATCTGGTAATAACATCCGATTTACAGTATTACGTGGAGGATAAACCTGTTACATTCGATCAGATCGAACCTGCTTTGGCCGCCCTGATCGCAGCTTTGCCCGAAGGTGAGGAAGCCAATGTGTTGTTGCAGGCTGATAAATCGTTGAACCTGCAGGATGTAATCAACATTATCGACATCGGAAATAAGCTGAAAGTGAAAATGGTGTTGTTTACACAAAAAGAATAGAATATATTATAAATAAAACCCTGATATTCGGGGTTTTATTTTTTATTACAGTAAGTTAAAAAAGAATAGGCAAATCATTATCTTTGTGCGAAATTAGAATATACCTGAATCAATATGAATGTATTACTTCTCGGAAGCGGAGGGCGTGAACACGCTTTGGCTTGGAAACTGAAACAGAGTAACAATCTAAAAAAAACTATACGTTGCTCCCGGAAATGCAGGGACAGCCGAAATTGCTGAAAATGTAAATATCTCAGCGACAGATTTTCCTTTCATAAAAGACTTTGTTTTATCAAAGGCGATTGACATGGTTGTCGTTGGTCCCGAAGATCCTCTTGTGGAAGGGATCGTCGATTTTTTCAAGGATGATGAGAAACTTAGAAACATTCCCATAATCGGTCCTTCGAAAGAAGGTGCAAAGCTCGAAGGAAGCAAGGACTTTGCTAAACAATTTATGTTTCGGAATAAGATACCGACAGCGCGTTACAAGAGTTTTACCAACGAAACGTTGAATGAAGGTTTTTCTTTTTTAGAGGACTTAAAACCTCCTTACGTTTTAAAAGCGGACGGTCTGGCTGCGGGAAAAGGCGTATTGATTTTAGACGATTTGGAAACGGCAAAAACCGAATTGCAGAAAATGTTGCAAGGAAGTTTCGGTGATGCCAGCAAAACAGTTGTAATAGAAGAATTCCTGAAGGGAATAGAATGTTCGGTATTTGTACTTACCGACGGAAGCTCGTATAAGATTTTGCCTGTTGCGAAAGACTACAAACGTATCGGAGAGAAAGATACGGGACTCAATACGGGTGGAATGGGTGCGGTATCCCCCGTTTCTTTTGCGGACGAGGATTTCATGAAGAAAGTCGAAACACGCATCGTTATACCTACAATAGAAGGATTGAAGAAAGAAAAGATAGATTATAAAGGATTTATTTTTATCGGTTTGATCAAAGTAGGCGATGATCCTATGGTTATCGAATACAATGTTCGTATGGGCGATCCCGAAACAGAGGTGGTTATGCCTCGTTTAAAGTCTGATTTATTGGAATTGTTCGAGGCTGTGGGAAAAGAAAGTTTATCCGCACAGGATTTAGATGTCGACTCTCGTTATGCAACTACTGTTGTTCTTGTAGCGGGAGGTTATCCCGAAGAGTATAAAAAAGGAGACGTTATTTCGGGTTTATCTGAAATTGAGAATAGTTTAGTTTTTCATGCAGGCACTAAGCATATTGGCGATAAAGTTTTGACAAACGGAGGAAGGATATTGGCTATAACTTCTTTTGGAAATACCAAAGAAGAGGCTTTGAGAAAATCTTATCAGGACGCCGAAAAAATAAAATTCGAAGGAAAATATTACCGAAAAGACATTGGATTTGATCTGGAATAATTGTGCTTAAGAAATACCGAAAATATATTGTAGAAAACAGGGCTACTATTTATATATCAACAATTGTAGCTTTAATCATCCGGTTTCTCCTTTTCGAAAGCGGGAATGTGCCTGCTATTGCGGAATCGGGTTTAATCTGGAATATTGTAAGCCCTGTTCTTTCTGTCGGTTATGTTTCGTTTTTTGTGAGTTTTGTTTTGTCGATAGGCATTGCGATACTAATATCGGGCTTGAACGATAAGTTTACCATAATCAGAGTAAAGACATATTTACCCTACGTTTTTTTTATTCTATTGTCGAGTATCGTTCCTTCATTTGTTTTGGCAACGCCTTCACATATAAGCTTATTTCTCGTTTTACTTTCTGTCTTTGCTCTGTTTAATTCTTATCAGGAAAAAGAAGTTGCGGCAAACTCTTTTCGGATAGGGTTTCTTTTAGCTTTGGGAAGTTTATTCAGTTTCTATTCAATAGTTTATCTTCCCTTATTTTGGTTTGGTTTCTATATAATGAAAAGCTTCAGTATAAAAACCATTATCTCGTCGCTGTTAGGTGTATTGGCAATATATTGGCTGTTTTCGTTCTATCTTTTATTCCGGGATGAGTTTTTATATACTTTGAATTCCATTCTGGAGGAGTCAAAAGATATTGCGTTGTTAGACATTGCTCAGATGAAAGAATCCGTTTGGTTCATATTAAGTGCAACCGTTTTGTTTCTGAGTATCGTAATGGTTAAGAATTATATAAACGAGTTTAAAAATAAGATAAAAGTCAGGTGCTATATCTCGTTCTTAAACGTGACGGTCGTATTTTCTCTTTTTTTGTATGTCGCCTTTTCCTTTGAAGCCAATATAAGCCTGATGGTATTTCTGTCCATGTTTGCCGTTATCGCGGCAAATTATTTCGCACTGATAGAAAGAAAGACTGAAATTATATTTTTTATATTTTCTTCCGTATTATACTTTCTTTTAATGGCTTTCCTTATACTTTAAAGCATAATATTTATACAGTTAAAACCATATGATAATGGTAAAAAAGATTTATTTTAGAGCTAAAAATGTATATATTTGAGGAATTATTGTTTATTTCGCAATCGGAATAGAAAAGATATATTATAAACACCATATGCAAATTTCATTTTCTGCTCAACAAATTGCAGACTTTTTACATGGTTCTGTTGAAGGAAATCCTGAAATAGAAGTCAGCAGTTTCTCTAAGATAGAAGAAGGAAAACCCGGGACGTTGACTTTTTTAGCAAATCCTAAATATTCTCATTACTTATATTCGACTGAAGCAAGCGTTGTATTGATAAATAATGATTTTAAACTGGAAAATCCGGTTAAAGCAACCCTTGTGCGTGTTGAAAACGCTTATACCTCTTTAGCAATATTGCTGAGTATTGTGGAGAAAGCCATGAAACCTCCTAAGAAGGGAATAGAACCCAATTCGTATATTTCTGATAAAGCGGAAAAAGGGAAGGATGTATATGTAGGGGCATTTTCATATATCAGCGATAATGCTTGCATAGGCGATAATGTACAGATATACCCGCAGGTTTATGTGGGCGAAAACGTAACGATCGGGAACAATACCATTTTATATCCCGGAGTAAAGATATACCCGAATTGCAAAATAGGAGCGAACTGTATAATTCATGCCGGAGCAGTTATCGGTTCGGATGGTTTCGGTTTTGCTCATGAAGACGGTGTGTATAAGAAAATCCCTCAGATGGGCATCGTTATAATTCACGATGATGTTGAAATAGGAGCTAACACAACTATTGACAGGGCAGTTATGGATGCGACCGTTATCCATAAAGGCGTCAAATTAGATAATTTAATTCAGATAGCGCATAATGTGGAAGTTGGAGAACACACTGCGATGGCTGCACAAGTCGGAATATCGGGTTCAACCAAAATAGGAAAACACTGTGTATTGGGCGGACAAGCAGGATTGGGCGGACACATCGTTGTCGGAGATAATGTCAGCATCGGTGCGCAGTCAGGTGTTATCGGGAATATTAAAGAAGGAGCTGCCGTCATAGGATCTCCTCCTATGCCGGTGAAGGATTTCTTCCGATCGAGTGCGGTATTTGCAAAGCTTCCCGAGATGTATCGCCAACTGGCACAGATACAAAGAGACTTGGACTCCAGAAAATAAATAGAATGGATAAACAGAAAACTTTAAAAGATAGCTTTACTCTTGAAGGTAAAGGACTGCATACAGGATTACCCATAACGATAACGTTTCATCCTGCTCCTGAAAATCACGGTTATAAAATAAAACGAGTCGATCTCCCTGATCAGCCCGTTATTGATGCTTTGGCTGAAAATGTAGGGGCTACGCAACGCGGAACAGTACTTGTCAAAGATGGCGTTCAGGTAAGTACCATTGAACACGCAATGGCAGCCTTGTATGCCATGTCTGTCGATAATTGCCTGATAGAAGTAAATGCGCCTGAAGTTCCTATACTCGACGGTAGTTCCATCAAGTATGTTGAAAAAATAAAATCTGTCGGATTAGTAGAACAGAATGACGATAGGGACTATTTCATCGTAAGACGAAAAATGGAAGTTGTTGATGAAGAGTCGGGTTCAAAACTTATACTGCTGCCTGATGATCAATTCTGCATCAATTCTTTTATTGAATTTGAATCTACTTATATTCCCAATCAATCGGCTACGCTTGATAATCTTGACAATTTTGAAAAAGATATAGCTTCTTCCCGCACTTTTGTCTTTGTCAGAGAAGTTCATCAACTTCTTGAGGCCGGGCTTATAAAAGGCGGCGATTTGGATAATGCTATTGTTATTTACGAAAGAGAACTTCCTCAGGAAAAACTCGACAAACTGGCTGATTATCTGGGCGTGCCTCATAAGGACGCAAAGGAACTGGGATATTTGAATAATAAATCTATTATATATCCCAATGAACCTGCGCGCCATAAGTTGTTGGATATAATCGGCGATATGGCTTTGATAGGAAAACCCCTTAAAGGGCGTGTCATAGCGACAAGACCCGGACACAAAATAAACAATAAGCTTGCCCGTCTTATCCGCAAACAGATTAAACAGAGCGATGTCCAACCCCCTATGTACGACACTAATGAAGCTCCTATTTTGGATATAAACCAGATAAAGAATATGTTGCCGCATCGTTATCCGTTTCTGATGGTTGACAAAATCATTGAAATAGGACAAAAGCATATTGTCGGCGTGAAAAACATGACTGTTAACGAGCCCTTTTTTGTCGGACATTTTCCGCAAGAACCCGTTATGCCGGGAGTGTTGCAGGTTGAGGCTATGGCTCAGGTGGGAGGATTGCTGGTTTTATCAGGAATCGAGAATCCGGAACAATACTCAACTTATTTTTTGAAAATAGATAATGTAAAATTCAGACAGAAAGTTATACCCGGAGACACTTTGATTTTCAGACTGCATTTGATGTCTGACATCCGCCGAGGAATTGCAAATATGAAAGGATATGCTTTTGTCGGCGAAAAGGTTGTTTCTGAGGCTGAGTTTACTGCCCAAATAATTAAAAATAAATAATTTATGTCTACCAATATTTCTCCTCAGGCATTTGTTGATCCTCATGCTAAATTAGGAAAAAATGTAACAGTTGAACCTTTCGCTTTTATTGACGGCGATGTGGAAATTGGTGATGGAACGTACATCATGGCTAATGCCAATGTCCGTTCAGGTGCAAGAATAGGGAGCAATTGCAGAGTATCCCCCGGGGCGGTGATCGCCGGTATTCCGCAAGATCTGAAATTTAAAGGAGAAAAGACGCTTGCAATTGTCGGTGATAATACTACCATACGCGAATGTGTTACTATTAACAGAGGAACCGCGTCCAAAGGTGAAACCAAGGTCGGAAACGACTGCCTTATCATGGCTTATGCACACGTTGCCCATGACTGCGTTATCCACGATCACGTTATTCTGGGAAATGCCGCACAATTGGCTGGTGAAGTTGAAATTTTCGATCATGCGATATTAAGCGGCGGATCTCTTGTCCATCAATTTACCCGAATCGGAGAGTATGTAATGATTCAGGGCGGAACAAGGTTGGGTAAGGATATACCGCCTTTTATAATAGCAGGGAGAGAGCCTGTTTCTTACTCTGGTATCAATTTAGTAGGATTACGCCGCGCAGGTTTTCCAAACGAAAAAATCGACGAAATTCAGGAAATATACAGGCTAATTTATCAGTCGGGCTTGAATTTTACGGATGCAGTTGCCAAAATCGAAAAAGAATTTACCCCAACCAAAGAGGTTGAAATGGTTGTTAATTTTATTAAGTCTTCTGTGAGAGGAATTGTCAGAGGATATTTATAAGGTAAAAACCATAATGATATAAATTAGACTTGGATATTTCCGAGTCTTTTTATTTTCAAATTTCGGGCTATCAATTATTTCCCCCTTAAAAGTATAATTTGTCAACCCTGTTGGTTGTCCGATTATATTATTATTGTAAACTTAAACTAATGAAAAACTTAATATCATGAAGAGACTACTTTCTGTAATGCTGGTGCTGTTCTTTGCGGCATACTTATTTCCAAAAACGTATAATATTCAGGAACTTGGCGCTGACGCGACAGGTAAAGCAAAGTGTACGGAACTCATCAATCAGACTATTGATAAGGCTGCTGCGGAAGGCGGCGGTACAATTTATTTTCCGGCAGGAGAATATCTGACGGCAGCGATATACATGAAAAGCAATATAACTCTCTATATAGAGTCGGGTGCGGTTATCAGGTTTTCCGATGATTTTGAAGATTATCTTCCTTTTATGAAAGTACGTTGGGAAGGCGTAGTCATGAATACTTTTGCACCGTTAATTAATGCCCAGAATGCTGAAAATTTGACAATAAAAGGGCGGGGTAAGCTCGATGGGCAAGGTCTTAAATGGTGGAATTATTCGCAACCATTGGTAAAAGAAACCCGATCTACGGGGAAAATTTCCAACGTTACGGATTTGCAAAAACAATGGGAGGAGGCAAATAAAGATCTGGTAGTGGATGATTATTATAAACCGACTATCGAAAGGCGTTTCTTCCGTCCCCCTTTCATACAGTTCTATGAATGTAAAAATATTCTGATTGAAGGCGTGACGATTGTAAATTCGCCTTTCTGGACTATCAATCCCGAATTTTGTGATAACTTGGTCGTGCATGGCGTTACCATAAACAATCCGTCGAAAGATCCGAAAGGACCGAACACGGACGGCATTAACCCTTCTTCTTGCCGCAATGTCAGAATTTCGGATTGTTTTATTTCGGTAGGTGACGATTGCATTACGATCAAATCGGGACGCGATGGCGACGGACGTAAATACGGCAGACCTTGTGAAAACATCACGATAACGAATTGTGTGATGCTGTCGGGACACGGAGGCGTTGTAATCGGCAGCGAAATGTCGGGCGGCGTTAAAAAAGTAACTATATCAAACTGTGTGTTTAATGGCACGGATGCAGGCATCCGATTGAAGTCCTCAAGAGGCAGGGGCGGCATTGTTGAAGAAATAAGGGTTAACAATATCGTAATGAACAATATCCAGAAAAATGCTTTTATTTTCGATCTGTTCTATGATAAACATTCGGTGCAAGAACCTGTTTCGGAACGTACTCCTGCTTTCAGAAACATACATTTGAGCAACATTACAGGGAATGATGTCCGTAAGGTAGGATATATTACAGGCATTGAAGAAATGCCGATCGATGAAATATCGTTCTCAAATATTAATATGGACGCTGGTGAAGGGTTTACTGCTGAAACCGCAACTAATATTCGCTTCTATAATGTAGACTTATCCGTTAAAAAAGGTGCGTCTTTCAGCTTCTCGAATTGCAAAAACATTATACTCGATAATGTCCGCTCAAAAAAAACCTTTGGCTAATCAAGCAATAGTAGAGTTGAATAATGTTGAAAATGCGTTTATAAATAACTGTTTCCAGATAACTCCTGCGGATATTTTTGCAGATATTAAGAAAAGCAAAGTGATCTGGGGAAATAATTTTTTGAACAACGTAAAAAAAAAGAAAGAGTCGATCATGAATAAGTATTGTATCAGATACATCGTGTTGTCTGTAAGCCTTATATGTCTTTCTTTTTCATCCGTTTTTTCCCAAAAAAGAATACTGACTATCGGCGATTCCACAATGGCGAATTACGATGAAGAAAAAAATAGCGGAGAAAAAGAAATGAGAGGCTGGGCACAAATGCTTCCTATGTTTCTGAAAGGAGATATTAAGCTTACGAATGCCGCAAAGAACGGTCGCAGTTCAAAATCTTTTTATCTTGAATTCTGGAACGATCTGAAACAAAGCATTAAACCGGGTGACTATGTTTTCATTCAGTTCGGGCATAATGACGAAAAGAACAAAGGGCAGGACGACATAGAAACTCATCCTAAAAGACGCGGAACGGCAGCTTGGGGACAGTACCAAAAGTATTTGGGCATCTATATCAACGATACGAGGGAAAGAGGCGGAATACCTGTCTTGTTTACCCCTGTGGTTCGGCGGCTATTCGATGAGAGCGGAAAACAGATAGTAGGCGTAGGTTTGCATAATTTAGTGGAAATATCGGGCAATGATTCGACAATGAATTATCCGCTGTCGATGCGCGCACTGGCTAAGGAAATGAATGTGCCTTTAGTCGATATGACCGAATTAACCGAAAAATTAGTGGAAGGCTATGGTCCTGAAAAATCGAAAGAGATTATTTATGCAAACAATGACAACACGCATTTAAAGGCAATGGGTGGAATTCTTTTTTCACAACTTGCGGTGAACGAATTGCTGCGGCAAAATATATTGACTGATTATCTTCAGCCTCTTTCAGGATTGGCTGTCCAGCCGAATGAATTGGACTTCAGCACGCAGTTTACTGGAAAGAGTACGGTTAAGTCGTTTTCAGTTGTAGGGCTCGACTTGAAGCCTGATGACGGCACAATTAATATTGTTTCGCAAAAACCTTATTCTGTATCGCTTTCAGAGGATTTGGCTTTTAATACTACTATTTCAGTTCCTTACAAAAGTGGTTTTCTAAACCAGCGGGTTTTTGTTTGCTTTACTCCTGATAAAGAGGATGTTTATGAAAATGAAATAAATATTTCAAGTAATGATAATGCTTATCGGCAAACTGTCAAAATAGCCGGAAAAGGCAAAGACGTAAAAAAAGGCGTCAGGATTTCGGCAAAATGGAACCCTCCGTTAACTCAAAATCCAAAAAACATAGAAAATATTACTTCCGGTATCTATTTGGAAGGATTGAAATATGTGGAAACTGATTCTGCCAATCTTATTACAACGACTGACGGAGTCTGGCCTGCTGGAGATATTGATTTGAACGCGTTTCGTTACATGCAGTTTTCCGTTACTCCCTCTTGGGGTACTTTGTATATAGACACTGTTTCTTTCGATATAGACGCTATTGGCGGTAAGGACATGTATTTTACGGCTTTAGGCTCTACGGATCAGACATTTTCCGAAAGCGAAACGTTTACGGTGATGGAATCTTTAAGAAAAAATCAAGTCAAATATATTTTCGATAATGTGATAGAGGTGCCTGAAGGTAAAACATTCTATTTCAGAATCTACCCTTGGTATAAGACCGAATCATGTGATAAGTTTTTGCATTTGGACAATGTCGCTATCAAAGGTTTTTTGTTTAAATAATTATAATTTCCTGTTATGAAAAAGATATATATTCTGTTTTTCTTTTCGTTTTTGCTGATTTCTTCTGTTTTGTCTCAAAACATTGTGTACATCGACGGTATTCCGAGAGATACTTCATTCACTGTTTATGGCACATATATTAAGGAGAGAAAAAACAGACCTCATATCAAACCGATATATCCGAATCTTCCTGAAAATGTGGAGGCTCATGAAGGTTTGGTTTACTCGACCTTGGTGAAAACCCAGTATGGGGATCGGGATTTGCACCTGAATTTATACCGTCCGAAAGATGATAAGAAGTATCCTGCATTGCTGATGGTGCACGGCGGCGGATGGAGTTCGGGCGATCTGACGCTGCAAGTGCCGATGGCACAGCAGATCGCTGCCGAAGGTTATGTGACGATACCTGTTGAATACCGTTTATCCTCGGAAGCGAAATATCCTGCGGCTGTTTTTGATCTGAAAACGGCTGTGAAATGGATCAGGAAAAATGCCGACAAGTACGGAATTGATACAACAAAGATCGCAATATCGGGATGTTCGGCAGGCGGACAGCTGGCGAATCTGATAGGAGCGACTAACGGAAATCCTGCGTATGAAGACAAAACAAGAGAATATGCGGAGTTTTCGTCTGATGTTCATGCCGTTATAAATGTAGACGGTATTTCAGATTTTACTACCGATCAATCAGTTAATTCAGCGAAAGAGGCTTTGAAAAAAAATAAAATACCTGCTTCCGTGAAATGGTTTGACGGGACATTTGACGAAAAAAAAGAAAACTGGATAGCTGCATCGCCGCTTTTTCAGGTAACGGAAAAATCTGTTTCCGTATGTTTTATAAACAGTTCTATCGATCGGTTTCATGACGGAAGGGACGAAATGATCGCGAAATTGAATACTTACAATATTTATACGGAAGTGCATACCATACCCGAAACTCCGCACCCGTTCTGGTTGCTCTATCCTTGGTTCGATACTACGGTTTATTATATGGTAAGTTATTTGGATAAAGTATTTTAATTTTGATAGAGTAAATCTTTGATTCGGCTGATTTTTGTTTCGTCATCAAGCGTCGCATCCAGCCAATGGATATGGAAACCTCGTTTTTCCATTCCCCGAAACCATGTCATCTGTCGTTTGGCAAACTGATGAATAGCTATTTCGAGTTGTGAGAACATTTCGCTGTATGTTAATTCCTCCAATACAAACAGCGTTACATATTTGTACTCCAGTCCGTAGTAAATCAAATCTTCGGGTTTAACACCCTTTTGCAGAATTGAATTTACTTCATCGATCATTCCGCTTTTCAGGCGGGACTCCAGTCTGTCGGATATTTTTTTTCTTCGCAATTCCCGATCAATGTCAACCCCGATTATAAGGCTGTTGATCGGTGCATACTCGTTTTGCTCCACATCCTGTTCTTTCTTGTACGTTTCTATCTCGATGGCTCTGACGGCTCGTTGGGCTGTATCAATGTCTGTCGTGTTATGCAGCGTTTTGTACGAACTTAATATTTTCGTAAGTTCTTCCAGATTTTTATCTTTCAGTTCTTCCCTCAGTTTCTTGTTTTCGGGAACATTGAGCAGGTTATATCCTTTCAAAACGGATTCGATATACAAACCTGATCCTCCGCAAAGTATCGGCAGAATATTTTTTCGGCGAAGATCGCCGTAGACTTTATGGAAATCGTGCTGATATTCGTATATGTTATATTTATCTCCTGCTTCCCTTATGTCTATAAGATGATAAGGTATGTCCCTGCCGTTGACAATGTAGTCGTCAAGGTCTTTCCCTGTCCCGATATCCATATTTTTATATACCTGACGCGAATCGCCGCTGATAATCTCGGAGTTCATATCATACGCCAGTTTGCAGGCTAATGATGTCTTGCCAGAAGCTGTCGGTCCTAATATTGTAATCAGCTCGTATTTTTTCATTCGGCAAATATATGGTTAATCGCGTTTATCCAAAAATATTTATATAATCTCTGTTATTCTGCCCGATTAATTATAAATAAGTTTAAAAAAAGACTTTGCTTCCTGCTTTATAATGAGTTGATTTATGGTTTTATTGAATTTCTTTTATCTTTGCAATGAAAATAAAAAAAAAACCTCAAATAGTATGAAGAAAAACTTGTTGTTATTTTGTGTCGGTTCATTATTGTGCGGGAGTATTTCGGCACAGACTCAAGATCCCGTTCTTATGAAAATTAACGGAAAACCTGTTCCAAAATCTGAGTTTGAATATTTGTATCATAAAAACAACACTTCGGCTCAACAATCGTTGGATGAGTATTTGAAGCTTTTTACGGATTACAAACTGAAAGTGGAAGAAGCTCTTAATCAGGGATTTGATACAGTTCCTTCTTTCAAAGCCGAATATACGGGATATAAGAACCAGATTACACTTCCTCTTTTACAGGATACGCTCAGTGAGCAAACCGTTGCAAAAAAAGAATATGACAGACTGGGCGAAAATATAGAAGTCAGCCATATTCTGTTACGTTTTCCTCAAATGATGTTGCTTCCGAAAGATACTTTGGCTGCTTATGAAAAAGCCGTTGCGGTAAGGAATAAACTGATCGGTAACAAAGCAAAAGCATTCGATGTTGTAGCTGCGGAAGATTCGGAAGATCCTTCGGCAAAAATGTTCAGCCCTGCGGGATATCTCGGTTGGACTTCTGCTTTGATGTTCGTTGCTCCGTTCGAAGACGCAATGTATGCGACAAAAGTAAACGAAGTCAGCATGCCTGTTCGCAGTCCTTTCGGCTATCACCTGATAAAAGTGCATAACAAACGCCCTGACATAGGCAAAGTGAATGTTTCTCATATTATGTTTGCCTTTCCGCAACGCGATCCTTCCCCCCAGATGGTTGACAGTATTAAGAAAGTTGCAGAAGAGGTTTATGCAAAACTTTTGGCAGGAGGCAGCTATGATGAACTTTGCAAAGAATATTCTACGGATAAGCAATCTGCAAAAAATAACGGAGTTCTCGGTTGGTTAGAAATCGGCGTAAGGCTTCCGAAAGAATTTATGGACGCTTCTTACGGCATCAAAAATGTCGGAGACATAACAGCTCCTGTAAAAACCGACTTCGGATATCATATTATAAAATTGAATGACAGGGCTGCAAGAGATTCTTGGAACGATTCGAAATACCAGATTGTCAATCGTGTAAAGAATTCAGATTTTGCTGATGACATCACTCTTCTTCAAATAGAGAATTTAGCGAAAAAGGAAAATTATACCTTAAATAAGGCAACTTACGATCAACTGATTTCTTTGTCAGGAGAATATCTTCCGACTGATTCCGTATTCCTGAAAAAACTGTCTGACAGTAAAGAAACTCTTCTTACTATCGGAAAGAAGAGTTATACGTTGTCTGACTTTTCTAAATATATCGAAACCCAGCCTAACTTCAAGTACAATATTTCAACCGATTATATAAACGGCACATTGAACAATTTTATCTTAACTGAAATGCAGGAAGAGTATATTGCGTCTTTGCCCGAAAGAAATCCCGAATATAAGAACCTCCTGAAAGAATATCACGACGGCATTCTGTTATTCAATATCATGAATGCGGAAGTGTGGGAAAAGGCTGCAAATGACACGGTAGGACTGACAAATTATTTCGATAAAAACAAGAAAAAATACACATGGGATTCTCCCCGTTACAAAGGATATATCGTTTATTGCAAAGATGAGGATACGTTTAAATCGGCTCAGAAACTGGCGAACAAGAATAAAAAGTCGGACGATTTGACTAAGGTGTTGAACGCGGCTTTCAATAACGACAGCGTGAGTTTTGTCGTTGCCAGAAGAGGTGTCTGGGGCAAAGGCGATAACAAATTTGTAGATGCTTATGTCTATAAATCCGGTGTACAACCTGAACCTGTGAAAGATTATCCGTTCTACTTCGTCGTAGGTAAAAAAATATCCAAACCCGAAGAATATTCTGATGTCAGAGGACTGGTTACGTCTGACTATCAGGAAGCCCGCGAAAAAGAATGGATGGATATGCTCAGAAAAAAATATACCGTAGAGGTGGATCAAACGGTTCTTGAAACCATAAAATAACTGAATGACAAAAAGCTTTTTATTAATAGCTCTGATAATAACCGTATTTCAAGCTTGTTCGTCTAAAGGTGGTGATAAAGAAGCCTTGCCGGACGAACAAGCTTTGGTTTCTGTTAACGGTAAAACTTTATTCAAACAGGAAGTTATTGATATCGTCCCTAAAGGGCTGAACTCTACCGATAGTATTTTAGCTGCGGAAGCATACGTCAAAATGTGGATAAAAAACGAGCTTGTTTACGAAAAAGCTAAAGAGAATATTCAAGATCAGCAGAATATAGACGAACTGGTTGAAAACTACAGACGCTCCCTGATTATTTATTCGTATCAGGAACAATTGCTTAAAGAAAGGCTGTCTAAGAAAATATCCGACAGGGAAATGCTTGAATATTATAATAATAACGAAGATCAGTTTAAGTTAGAATCGAGTATTATAAAAGGATTGTTCTTGAAAATACCCAAAACATCTACCAGATTGGATGATCTGAGAAAATGGTATAAGCAACCAAATGAAAAAGCCATTGAGAATATCGAAAAATATTCGTTACAGAATGCGGTTATCTACGACTATTTTTATGACAAATGGGTTGATTTAGGCGATGTGATGACGAATATCCCTTATATCATGGATAACGATAAACAATTTTTGCAGAACAATAAAAATCTTGAAGTTGAAGATTCAACTTATGTGTATCTGCTTAATATAAAAGAGTACAACTTGGTGGGAGGAACGGCTCCCTTCGAATACTCGAAAAATAAAATACTTGATATTCTGCTTAATCAGAAACGCGAGGATTTTATGCGAAAATTTGAAGATGATCTTTATAATTCGGCATTAAAAAACAAACAAATAAAAATATACAACAAATAATCTGATTATATAACTTCTTTTAATGTGTGCCCGTTGCCATAAGTTATTTGATATGATTATATTTACTACTTATTTTTAAATATATATTTATTCTATAATGAAAAATTTTCTATATAAGATATTGTTTATCATACCGTTTTTCGGATTAACAGCAGAGTTGACAGCCCAAGACAATGTTATAGATCAGGTAGTATGGGTAGTAGGAGACGAATCCATATTGAAGTCGGAGATTGAGGGTGTACGCCGCGATATGCTCATCAACCGCGAAACATTCGACGGAGATCCTTATTGCCTTATTCCCGAGCAGATAGCCGTAGAGAAACTGTTTCTGCATCAGGCGAAACTGGATAGTATAGAAGTTCCTGCATCATCGGTGTCCAGAGAAGTGGAAATGCGGCTGAACAATGCCGTAATGTATTACGGATCAGTTGAGAAGCTTGAAGAATATGAAGGAAAACCGTTGAACGAATTACGCGAACAAATGAAGGAGCGTTTGAGAGATATGCAAATAGTTCAGCAGGTTAAAAGCAAGATAACCGAGAACGTTCGTTTAACTCCTTCGGAAGTACGAAAATATTATACCAATTTATCTCAGGATAGTTTGCCTTTTATCCCGACAACAGTCGAAGTTCAGATAATTACGCGAAATCCCACAATTCCTTTAAAAGAAATTGATGAGGTGAAAAACAGATTGAGAGAATATACGGATAGGGTGAACAAAGGCGAAGATTTTGCTACCCTTGCAAGATTATATTCCGAAGACGAGTCTGCACAGAGAGGCGGAGAATTAGGTTTCATGGGCAGAGCCCAGCTGGTACCCGAGTTTGCCAATGCGGCTTTTGCCCTTAGCGACCCTAAGAGAGTGTCGAACATTGTCGAATCGGAATACGGATTTCATATAATTCAATTGATTGAACGGAGAGGCGACAGGATTAATGTCCGACACATACTGCTGAAACCTAAAGTTCCTCAGGAAGAAATAAACAAATCCGTTTTGGTATTGGATTCTTTGGCAAATGACATAAGAGACAAAAAATTTACGTTTGAAGAAGCGGCTTTATATGTATCGGCTGATAAGGATACGAGAAATAACCGCGGTTTGATGGTGAATAAAAATCCGTACAGCAATAATTCAGGCACAGCCCGATTCGAGATGAAAGAGCTTCCGCAGGAAATTGCGAAAGTTGTAGATACGCTAAAAGTCGATCAGATGTCCAAGCCGTTTATTATGAAGGACGATAAGGGGAAGAATGTCGTTGCCTTGATAAAATTGCGGCAACGTGTCGAAGGACACAGGGCAAACGTGTCGGACGACTATCAGGCACTGAAACAAATTGTCGAAAACAAAAAGAAGGAAGATACACTGAAGAAGTGGCTGGAGAATAAAATTAAGACTACTTATGTAGAAATCGACGATAACTGGAAAAATTGTGAGTTTCAATACTCAGGATGGATAAAGGATAACTAACAGAGTCGCCCTGATAAACAATGAGGCATAAGTTTCGGACATTTTTTCGTAACGGGCACAGGATACGCATAACAGGTATTTTGTGCTTCCTCTTTATATATATATCTGCTCAGACAGTGCTTCAACCACCGCAAGCAAGCCAACCCAAAAAAAAGGTACAGCTCATAAAGGCGGGTTCTTTAAACAAAAGACCCGATTTTGAACCGCAGATACTTATCGACAGCGTTGTTTTGTTTCACGATGGAGCGTATATGTATTGTGACAGCGCATATCTGGACAATAAAACCAATACGTTTGAGGCATTCGGCAGTATTAAGGTGGATCAAGGCGATACGCTCTTCATGTATGGCAATTATTTGCAGTATGACGGGAATACGAAATTACTGAAAGTGCGTGAAAACGTGCGTCTTGAAAACAGGGATGTTACGCTTTTCACCGACAGCCTCGATTATGATCGTGTATTTAATATCGGCTATTATTTTGAAGGAGGTATGCTTGTCGACTCTCTGAATGAACTGACATCTTTCTGGGGACAGTATGAGCCCAACATTAAGTTGGCGACATTCAGCGACAGCGTAAAACTGGTTAATATCAATTTCGTCTTATATTCCGATACTCTGAAATATAATACCAATACTAAAATAGCAACTATACTCGGACCTTCAACCATTGTTTCCGACAGCGGCACTATTTACACCAAACGAGGCTGGTACAATACCGTAACGGAAGAATCTATGCTGTACGACAGATCGAAAGTCGTAAGCAAAGACGGAAATAAAATACTGATCGGCGATCTGATTGTTTATGACAAGCTGAAAGGCGTTGGGGAAGTATTCGGCAATATGTTTTTGCAGGATACGCTACAGAAAGTAATACTCAGAGGGCATTACGGCTACTATGACGAACTGAACCAGTATGCGATGGCAACGGATTCGGCATGGTGCGTCGAATATTCGCAGGGCGACAGTCTTTATCTGCATGCCGATACGTTGAAAATGGTGACGATAGATTCCACTTACAGGGAAATGAAAGCCTACTATGGCGTAAGATTTTACCGATCCGATATACAAGGCGTATGCGATTCGTTGCAGTTCAATACGAAAGATACTGTTCTTTATATGTACAAAGAGCCTATCTTATGGAACGAAAATCAGCAGTTGTACGGCGATACGATAGAAATTTTCATGAATGACAGTACGGTTGATTGGATACACATGAAAAAATATTGTTTTGCCATTCAGGAGAAAGATTCGGTGCATTACAATCAACTCAAAGGACGCGATCTGAAAGCTTACTTCCAAGACGGGGAGGTGAGGTATATTCTGGTGGAGGGCAATGCCGAGTCCATATTTTATCCCGAAGAGGATGACGGGGCAATGATCGGGCTTAATAAAACCGAAAGCAGTTATCTGTCCATAAACCTCAAAGATCGGAAAATCGAGAAATTAAAACTCTGGCCCACACCTGTCGGTAAGATTACGCCTATACCCGACTTAAAAGCCGAACAACTGAAATTGCCCGATTTCCAGTGGTTCGACTATATCAGACCGCTGAATAAGGATGATATATTCAGAAAAGTAAAGAAAAAAGAAGACGCAGTCAGAAAAACATCGAACAGATTTAATTTTGATTGATAATGAGCGATATAATTCATCTTTTACCCGATTCAATTGCCAACCAGATTGCGGCAGGCGAGGTTATTCAACGCCCTGCATCCGTAGTGAAAGAATTGGTTGAGAATGCAGTAGATGCCGGAGCAGACAGCATACAGATCATAATCAAAGATTCGGGGCGGACGCTTATACAGGTTATCGACAACGGAAAAGGAATGTCGGCAACGGACGCGCGTCTGGCTTTCGAACGTCATGCAACTTCTAAAATAAAGTCGGTCGACGATTTGTTTTCACTCCGTACTATGGGGTTTCGGGGCGAAGCTTTGCCTTCTATTGCCGCAGTTTCTCAAGTCGAATTACGGACGAAAAGACCTGAGGACGAAACGGGCACTTTCCTGTCCGTATCAGCATCGAAAGTCGAACAGCAGGAAGCCACGATGTGCCAGTCAGGAAGTAATTTCTCAGTAAAGAATATATTTTTTAACGTTCCTGCAAGGCGTAAATTCCTCAAATCGAACGAAACTGAAAAAAGGAATATAATCACTGAATTGGAGCGTATCGTTTTAGTTAATCCCGATATAGAGTTCACGTTTATAGATAATGACATTGAATCGCTTAAATATCCGGTCGGCGGATTAAAACAGCGTATTGTAAGCGTTGCCGGCAAGAACTTCAATCAACAACTCATACCGATAGAAATAGAAACCAGCTTGGGCAGAATACACGGTTATATAGGAAAACCCGAATCTGCGCGCAAGTCGAGGGCTATGCAATTCTTCTTTGTCAACGGAAGGTATATGCGTCACCCTTATTTTGCAAAAGCCGTTACGGTTGCGTACGAACATCTGATTCCTGCGGGAGAAAGCCCTAATTTTTTTATCTATTTCGAGGTAGATCCGTCAACGATTGATGTAAATATTCATCCGACCAAAACCGAGATAAAATTTGAAAACGAACAGGCTATCTGGCAGATTATAACGGCTACCGTGAAGGAAGCTTTAGGTAAATCGAACGAAATACCCAGCATTGATTTTGATACGAGGGATGCCGTCAATATCCCTGTTTTCGAAGAAAAACCAATCGTTCAGCCCAAAGTCAGTGTAGATCCGTCTTATAATCCTTTCAAAACTTCGGGAAAAACGTATCAACGACCTCAGTTGAATTGGGAAACACTGTATAAAGAATTTGAGAAAGATTCCGATACGAAGTTTTCGAATACGGAAGAAAAGACACTGCATTTCGATGAAAACGAAAAAGCCGCGTCGCAAGGCGTATTGCACTATCAATATAAGAATAAGTACATACTCACTTCGGTAAAAAACGGTTTGATGATCATAGATCAGCGGCGTGCCCATATACGGATATTATTTGACGGTTTTTTGTCTAACATAAAGCTGAAACGTGGCGTTGCCCAACGCGTATTGTTTCCTGAAATAATAGAATTTTCGCCATCCGAAGCATCCATGATTCCTTATCTGTTGGAAGAGTTTGAAGCTGTCGGGTTCGATTTGAGCAACTTAGGAAATAACTCTTATTCTGTAAACGCGATACCTTCCGAACTGGAGAATATTAACCCTGTCGATCTTATTCACGGCATGGTAACCAACAGCATTGAAACCGCCAGCGACGTGAAAGAAGAAATACAGGAGTCTTTGGCTCTTTCGCTTGCGTACAGCGCCGCTATAACGTACGGCTCGTCACTTTCGCAGGAGGAATTGACGGAAATTGTGGACAAACTCTTTATGTCCTCAAATCACAATCTCACGCCCGATCATAAGCCTATAATCAAGATATTGGCGGATGACGATATGGATAAAATGTTCAGATAAACCCTTTAACCGAAATCTTATGCATACGGTTTATCTGGGACTTGGTTCAAATATCGGCGACAGGGAAAAGAATATACAAACGGCTGTTGACAGAATAGACTCCAATATTGGACGAATCGTCAAAGTATCTTCTTTATATGCTACCGATCCTGTCGGGTTTATTTCCGAAAATAAGTTTCTGAATGCAGCGTGCAAAGTCGAAACAGAATTTTCTCCCTTAGAAGTTCTGGAAAAAACTCAAGCCATTGAAAAAGAAATGGGGCGGAAAGAAAAATCGGTCAACCATAAATATGCTGACAGGATAATAGATATTGATATACTGCTCTATGATGAGTTGATATCTAAAGACAGCCGACTGGTACTGCCTCATCCTTATTTGCATGAACGGCAATTCGTACTTCTTCCCCTTGCGGAAATTGCGGCAGAAGAAATTCATCCGTTGCTCCACAAGTCCATAGGGGAATTAATGCAAGAAATCCGATAATTTTAAACCTTTAGACTATCTGTATAGATAAATCTTTTTCCTTACATTTTTTCTTAATTCTCGAACAGGCAAAAGCCACGCCTAAACTTCCGACTACGATGAGGGCAAGTGATGCCGTAAGTACTTTCTTTGTTGTGGTCATATTGTATTATTTTTTATTATAACAATCAGAAATTTATAAAGTTCCAAATCTTTATTAATATTTAAAACTGCTGCCGCCCAGAAACTCCCTGAGGAGAGAGGTGGGAGGAAGTTCCCTGTCGTTGATGTAATTGAAGAAACCCAGAAATTTCAGCAATCTGTGAGCTTCCGCATATTCCGGCGCCGATTTCGGGACTTCCGATAAAATGGGTTCTGCATACCGTCTCAGTGCCGCCAGTTCGTATATCATTGCCGAGTTGAACATTACGTCGGCGTTTTCCTGATAGGGGAATATCCATTTGTTTTCGCCGCTTCTTACGCTTTCCCAACGCGATATGGTGTCTATTGCCGAGTAATTTCTGTATTTGTAGTCACGCACCATTCTTCTGATCAGCCGGTTGTCGCTCGTCGGTATCCAGTTATGATTGTCAAGCGATATGGCAGTCAGTGCCGAAACATAGATTAAGAATTTCTTCCTGCGGTCTATATGGGAAGTTAATTCAGGGTTTAACCCGTGTATTCCTTCTATAACGATGACGCTTTTTTCGTCTATTTGCAAGTCGTGACCTTTATATTCCCTTTTCCCTGTTGTGAAGTTGAACGAAGGAATAGATACTTTTTCCCCTTTCAGCAAAGATGTCAGGTCTTTATTGAATAGTTCCAGATCGAGAGCGTATAGGGATTCAAAATCGTAATTTCCGTATTCGTCAAGCGGAGTTTTTTCTCTCTCAACAAAATAGTCATCCAGAGACAACCCGACGGGTTTCAGCAGGTTAGTCATCAACTGAACTTCAAGCCTTTTTCGGAAAGTGGTTTTTCCTGAAGAAGAAGGTCCTGCTATCAGCACTACTCTTACGCCGTCATTGTATCTGGCTGCAATCTGGTTGGCAAATTCGGCAATCTTTTTTTCCTGCAACGCCTCCGCTATTTTTATAATGTCGGGCATTCTGCCAAGCCTGTTTGCTTTGTTCAGATCGCCTACGTTATCCAATCCTATTATGCCGAAAAACTCGGTTTGTTCTTTAAATACGTTGTACATTTTGGGTTGCTCCACAAAATCTTCAAGTTTTTCGGGATTTTTTCTGTTCGGGATACGCAAAAGGTAACCGTCGTATAAAGGTTCTATATCAAACAGCCTGACATAACCGCTGGAAGGTGTCAGAACACCATAGAAATAGTCGATATAATCGCCGAGCCTGTAATATTTTGAATACAACGGATCAGATGTTTCGAGCAACAGGGCTTTGTCTTCAAAACCTTGTTCGCGAAACAGTTTTACAACCTTCTCGGTTTCTTCTTCAACAGGTTCAAATGCAAGATCTTCCTCAATTAATTTGTACATAGCAGCTTTTATGTCTGCTACATTGAGATTCAATGCCTTACTGTTTTCTATGGTGAAAAAATATCCTTTTGACAACGAGTGTTTGATATTGATCTTTGCTTTAGGATGTACTTGCGATACTGCCTTTGCCAGAATGAAACACAAGGATCTTACATAGCACCGCATTCCCGAATCTTCCTGAATGCTGACGAATTCAACTGTTTTCGGATTGTATATCTTATAATGCAGGGATTCTGTTTTATTGTTTACTTTGGCATTTACAATGAGATGCGGAGTTTCTAATCTCAGCATTGTGTGAATGTCTGCCAGAGAACTGCCTAAAGGCACTTGAATATGCTTGTCGTTATTTTTGCAAAAAACAGTTACTGTATTTTTATCCATTTTATTCTTTTAATATCGTTACATAAGTATTTTTTCCGCATGATAAGACGATCTTACAAGCGGTCCGCTTTCAACGTGTTTAAAGCCTTTTTTCAAAGCTGTTTCTTTTAGTCGGGCAAACTTGTCGGGATGTATATATTCCACGACAGGCAGATGCTTGCGTGTCGGTTGGAGGTATTGCCCCATTGTCAGTATATCGCAATCAGCTGAAAGCAGGTCGTCCATTAAAGTATAGACTTCTTCCATCGTTTCTCCCAGACCGAGCATGATTCCCGATTTGGATTTTATTCCGTTTTCCGCTGTCCTTTTCAGGACAGACAGGCTGACATCGTATTTTGCCGCACTCCTTACCTGCGGGGTAAGGCTTCTTACGGTTTCCATATTATGCGAAATAACGTCGGGGTTTGCGCTGCAAACTTCGTCGATCAGATTTTTTTGCCCCTGAAAGTCAGGAATCAGAACTTCTATTGTGGTATCGGGATTATATTCTTTTATTTTCAGAATCGTATTTTTCCAGTGTGTAGCGCCCATATCGGGCAGGTCGTCTCTGTCGACGGACGTAATCACGGCATGTTTCAGAGACATTAAGCGAACCGATCGGGCAACATTTTCAGGCTCGGCAGGATCGAGCGGCAGAGGTTTCCCTGTCTTCGTATTGCAGAATTTGCACGACCGGGTACAAATGTCGCCTGCTATCATAAATGTCGCTGTTCCTCTTTCCCAGCATTCTCCCATATTGGGACATCTTCCGCTCGAACAGATTGTATGCAGGCAATGACTTTCGACAATCGCTTTTGTTTCGCTGAACCGTTCTGTCGTGCCTAATCTTATTTTCAGCCAATCGGGCTTTTTTACATGAGCCATTTACAGGTTCTTTTTGAAATAGTCAACTACCTTTTTGTACAAATATGTGCGGTTTTTGCTTCCCAATATCGAATGTTCCCTGTCAGGGAAAACAACCATATCAAACTGTTTGTCTGCTGCAATCAGTGCGTTTGCATATTCCATCGTGTTCTGGAAGTGGACATTGTCGTCCGCAGAGCCGTGTATAAGCAAGAGGTTACCATGTAGCTTGTTAGCAATTTTGATTGCGGAAGCGGCATCATATCCGCTCATGTTTTGTTGAGGAGTCCGCATGAAACGTTCGGTATAGACGGAGTCGTAAAATCTCCAATCGGTTACGGGTGCAATGGCAACACCTGCCTTGAACACGTTCCCGCGGCTCATGCTCATCAGCACGTTGTAACCTCCGTAACTCCAGCCCCATATTGCTATTCGGTTGCTGTCGACATAGGGCAGTGTACCGAAGTATTTTGCGGCTTCTATCTGATCGTCGGATTCTTTGATTCCCAGATTCATATACGTACATTTTCTGAATTCCTCGCCTCTGGCTCCCGTTCCTCTTCCGTCGACACAGGCGACAATAAATCCCTGATTCGCAAGATAATATTCCCAGTCGATAGAGAATTTGTCCAAAACCATTTGCGAATTAGGTCCGCTATACTGTACCATTACGAGCGGATATTTGCGTCCTGCATTAAAATCGGAAGGTTTCAGAATCCAGCCGTTGAGTTGTGTGCCGCCAGATGTCTGAACCGTAATAAACTCTTTTTGGGCGATATTTAATCTGTCAAGATTAGCAGACAGTTCTTTGTTATCTTCAAAGACTCTTATTTGTTTTCCGTTATTTGTTTCGTTCAGAGTGACAAGCGAGGGCGTTTTAGAGTCGTTCCAAGTGTTCACGTAATATTTTCCGCCTGAACAGAGCAGGGCGGAATTGTAACCTGTCTTTTCAGACAATTTTTTAATATCTCCTTTTTTCAGATCGACTTTGAATACCGATCTCCTCAGAGGGCTTTCGTCAGCTGCCTGATAGATCAGGTTTTTGTTTTCAAAATCGACTCCGTACAATGCTGTTACGTCATAATTGCCGCTTGTAAGCTGTCTTTGCTGTACTCCCGCATTTGAATATAAATAGATATGGCTGAATCCGCTTTTTTCGCTCAGGTAAGCAAACTGGTTGTCAAAAAAGCGGAAGGAGTAGATCATGTCGTTGTCGATATACCTGTCGCTCTTTTCGTTAAGTATAAGCTTGCTTACAGTAGATCGGGGATTGGCAAAATACAGATTGAAGTTGTTTTGCTCACGATTCAGTGTCATTACGGCAAGTTCGTTTTCGTTTACGAATTCTATTCTCGGGATATATTCTGTCTGTCCTTTCGGAACATTCATTTCCCGTATGGTTTTTGACTGGATGTCAAAAACGTTGCAGGTTACAACCGAATTGTGTTCGCCCGGTTTCGGATATTTGAATGAAAACAGGCTTGGATAAAGCTGTTGAGCATAATATTGGAATGAAAATTCAGGGACTTTGGTTTCGTCAAATTTAACGAATGCAAGCAAAGTATTGTCTTGCGAAAAATCCATAAGCGACGTCAATCCGAATTCTTCTTCATATACCCAGTCAACCGCACCGTTGATTATTTTTCCTGCTTCTCCGTCTTTTGTAACCTGCGATTCGGTATCGAAATCAAATTTGGCGAGCCAGATATTATTGTCGGTTACATAAGCCAGCATACGTCCGTCTTTTGAAAATACGGGACACATTTGCTTATCCGGGTTTTCGGTTAGTTTGCGTACATGATTGCGGCGGGTGTCGTAGTAATAATAATTTGCTTTGAACGAGCGTCTGTATATGCCTTCAGCGTCTTTGTAAACAAGCAGGCGTTTTTCATCGGGGCTTATAAGAAACCCTTCGAAACTATCGAAATCGCATTCTCTTGCTTTTTTTGTATTGAAAACTGTGTCAACGGGTGCTCCTGTCTTATAAGCATATTTTATGATCATCGAGTTTCGGGCATCTGTTGTAAAATAATGTTCGCCGTCGGCGGCAGGCGTCATTTCCCCGATGCTTTTGGGTGCGTATTTTCGGCTTGTTATATCTTCAATGGAAATGCTTTGCGCGGATATTCCTATGGAAATTGTACTGAGTAGGAGAATGAAACTTTTTTTCATGTCATTGCGGTTATTAATAAATACAAATATACCTAATCGTTGGCATACTTTCCGATTCATTTAACAACAATTAAAAAACAAACGAGGTTGTTCTGTAAGAGCAACCTCGTTTTATATTCGTTTTGTTTATCAATCAAGCCAATAGCTTATTGATTTTATCTACAAGAACCGATTTTTGCGATGCGCCGACTTGTTTATCCACCACTTCTCCGTTCTTGAAGAACAGGATTGTAGGAATATTGCGTATCCCGAATTTAGCGGTTATTTCATCGTTCTGATCTACATCGACTTTTCCGATGATAACTTTATCGGCGTATTCGTTCGCCAATTCTTCGATGATCGGACCAACCATACGGCAAGGACCGCACCATTCTGCCCAAAAGTCTATTACAACAGGTTTTCCCGAGTTGAGTACCTCCTGAAAAGTTGCATCTGTGATTTCTTTAGCCATAACATTTATATTTTTATTGTTAATATTCTAATTATCATTACAAAGTTACTTAAACTATTCTGATAAATAACCCGAATAAAAAAGACAGTGGTATTTTTTGAATGACTATAAACAAAATCTATTCTAATTTACCGAAAAAGAAATACTTTCATTTTCCTCAAGATAATCTACCAGCTCTCTTTTCACGTCGATTTTCATGCTTCGGGCAAACATGTCGATCTTCATGTTTCTTTCCCCGTCGACTATTTCGAAATATAATAAGGTATTTCCTTCCTGTCCTTTTATCAAAGCTGACAGTTCTCCTATCATTTCCGAATTCAGTTCATGAATAGGGAGTTTTATCGTTATTTTTTCGATTAATTTATCTTTCACGTCATTCAGCAGATGTATTGAATTTACTTTCAGCTCAAATTGGTTTGCGTCATACCTCCTCGGCTGAACTTTTCCTTTGGCAAAGACGTAAAGCCCTTTTCTGCCGAAACGTCCGAAATTTATATAATCGTCTCCGAACAAGGCTAATTCTCCGCTTCCCGTAAAATCCTCTATTTTGATAATCATGTAAGGCTTGCCGTTACGCGTTGTACCTTCCCTTACATCACTTACAAGCCCTCCGAATGTTACTTCTTTGTTTTTCAGAGCATCTTTGTCTTCAATTTCAGCCATGGAAACATTGCAAGCGTACTTTAGAATAATGAAATATTCGTCCAAAGGATGGGCAGACAGATAAATTCCGATCAGTTCACGCTCTTTGTTCAGTTTCTCCAGATCAGACCATTTTTCGGCAGGAGGAACATCGGGACGCGCGATTTCCGCAAAAGTATCGTCTCCGAACAGTGAATTGACTGTCTGGGCTTTATCCAGCTGGAATTTATTTCCGTAACGTATCAGTTGATCTATAAACGCTTCATCTTTTGAGTTTAATGCAAAAAAACGTTCGCGGCTGATCTCGGGGAAGTTGTCAAAAGCACCTGCCAGAGCCAGAGATTCTATATTTTTCCGATTACAGTTGGTTAGGTTTATCCGTTCAACAAAATCGAAAATATCCTTAAAAGGTCCGTTCTTGGTTCTTTCCTCGACAATATTGTTCACCGCACCTTCCCCGACACCTTTTATGGCAGCCAGACCGAAACGGATATCCCCTTCTTTGTTAACCGAGAATTTGAGGAAAGATTCGTTAATGTCAGGACCGAGCACGTTAATTTCCATAGCTCTGCACTCGTCCATAAACTTGGTTATTTCGGTAATGTTGGACAAGTTTCGTGACAGCACGGCAGCCATATATTCCGACGGATAATTGGCTTTCAGCCAAGCAGTCTGATAAGCTACCCACGAATAACATGTCGCGTGAGATTTATTGAAAGCGTATGAGGCAAACTTTTCCCAGTCGTTCCAGATCTTATTGAGGGTTTTTTCTTCGTATCCTTTATCAGTACCGCCTTTTATGAATTTGGCTTTCAGGGAATTCATCTTTTCGATCATCTTTTTTCCCATTGCTTTACGCAACTCGTCCGACTCCCCGCGAGTGAACCCTGCCAGAAGCCTTGACAGGAGCATGACCTGTTCCTGATATACCGTAATGCCATACGTGTCATTCAGATATTGTTCCATGACAGGTATATCGTAACTGATCTCTTCGCGTCCGTGCTTACGGGCAATGAACGACGGGATGTAATCCATAGGTCCCGGACGATAAAGGGCATTCATGGCAATAAGATCCTCAAACTTTGTGGGTTGAAGCTCTTTCAGGTACTTCTGCATACCTGCGGACTCAAACTGAAAGGTTCCTGTTGTTTTGCCTTGGCTGTACAGTTCGTATGTTTTAGGATCTTCTAACGATATGGCGTTTATGTCGATTTCCGTTCCTGTCGTATGTTTTATGTTTTCTAAAGCCTCCTTGATTATAGAGAGGGTTTTCAGTCCCAAGAAGTCCATCTTTATAAGTCCTGTTTCCTCTATTACCGATCCTTCGTATTGCGTTACAAGGATTGTTTCACCTGTTTCTTTATCTTCCGCAGTGCTTACAGGAACAACATCGGATATATCGCTTTGCCCGATTATGACGCCGCAGGCGTGCACGCCCACGTTGCGAACGTTTCCTTCCAACATTTGTGCATACTTCAAAGTGTCCTTCATCACCTGATCGCCGTGAAGTGCCGCATCTTTAAGTTCGGGTACATAGTCTATGGCGTCTTTAAGCGTCACTTTTTTCTTATCGGGAATTTTGTCAGGAACAAGTTTTGCCAGCCTGTTGGATTCCGATAAGGGTAGTTTTTGTACCCGTGCAACGTCTTTTATCGCCGACTTAGTCGCCATCGTTCCATACGTAATGATGTGAGCAACCCTTTCCTGTCCGTATTTTTCGGTAACCCAACGCAGCACCTCTCCGCGTCCGTCATCGTCAAAATCGACGTCGATATCGGGCATGGATATACGGTCGGGATTGAGGAAACGTTCGAAAAGCAAATCGTATTTTATCGGGTCAATGTCGGTTATGCCTAAACAAAAAGCTACTGCCGAACCTGCCGCCGAACCTCTTCCGGGACCTACGGCGACTCCCATTTTCTTAGCTGCATTGATGAAATCCTGAACAATAAGGAAATATCCGGGAAAACCCATTTTTTTCATCGTATCGAGTTCAAACTCCAAGCGTTCCTTTATTTCATCCGTCAGGTTCTCTCCATACTTGTCTTTTGCTCCGATTTCCGTCAGATACCGTAAATAGTCGGATTCCAGCTTTATCCGTATAACCTTGTCGTAACGGCCTAAACGCTCGTAAGTGTCTTTAGTGAATTCTTCGATCAGATTTTCTTCGCTGTATTTTTCCCTGTAATCTTTTTCAGTTCCGAACGATTCGTCTATATCGAAAAAAGGCATAAGTGCTCCGTGGTCGATCGAGTAAAACTCTACTTTATCGGCAATTTCAACCGTATTTGCAAGAGCCTGCGGAACGTCTCTGAATATTTCGTTCATTTCGGCTGTGGTTTTCAGCCATTCCTGTTTGGTGTATCTCATTCGTTTCGGATCGTCAAGATCCTTTCCTGTGCTGAGGCAGATGAGCCTGTCATGCGCGTCGGCATCCTCCTCGTTGATAAAGTGTGCGTCGTTTGTCGCAATCAGTTTCACTCCGTATTTTTCCGACAAACGGATCATTTCTTTGTTCACTCTTTCCTGCAAAGGGTATGCTTCATGGTTTGCGTCGGGACGGTTTGTCTTGTGGCGTTGCAATTCCAGATAGAAATCGTCTCCGAAAACATTTTTAAACCATTCGATAGCTTTTTCGGCGTCTTCGATATCTCCGTTTGTGATTTTTTTCGGTACTTCACCACCAAGACAAGCGGTCGACACGATCAACCCTTCGTGGTATTTTTCAAGAAGTTCTTTGTCTATTCTCGGACGCATGTAAAAACCTTCCGTCCACCCGTAGGATATCATTTTTATAAGATTCTTGTATCCTGTCAGGTTTTTGGCAAGTACCACCAAGTGCCATCCGCTCATGTCCTCTTTGCCTTCTTTCAGAAGCCTGCTGCGATGTGCTACGTAGCATTCGCATCCTATTATCGGCTTAAAAAGGCGGCTTTCTTCCTCTTTTATTTTGTCTTTTATTTTGTCGGCTTCCTGTGCATCGGTTGCTTCCGAAAGTTCTTTCTTCAGATTCTTTATTGAAGATTTTATCGGAGAGTTTTTTTTGTTTACGTAGTTACAAAACTCTTTGATGCCGAACATGGCGCCATGATCGGTAAGGGCAACAGCTTTCATACCGTCGCCGACTGCTTTGTCTACTATTCTTTGAATACTGGCTTGTCCGTCCAGCAACGAATATTGCGAATGGACATGCAAATGAACGAATGGTTGCATACTGATTATTTCTGTTTTTGAATCCTAAAGATAACAAATGAAGCCTGCTTTTTGCTTTAAAAAGAAGGTTAAAGTTTTCAACATGTTTGCAGCTTACTTCTAAAACTCTTTAAGTAAGGTAGGTTTGCCGCGAAGAAGAGTTTTCAACAATACGTCTTTTCCTACGCAAATCCCTTTTTCGGTAAGTTTTTCCTCTATCGTCTTGTAGGCAATTTCGGGATGATTGTTGTCTTGGCTTAAATGACAAAGCCATATTTCCTTTAACTTATTATCGAAAATATCAGCTAAAAAATTAGCCGTGATTTTGTTACTGAGGTGTCCCGTTCCGCAGGAAATACGCCTTTTCAGTATTTCGGGATACCTTCCGCATCTCAGCATATCCTCGTCATAATTGGCTTCTATAATCAGGTGTGTTGCCGTTTTTGCATATTGAGTAATTTGCTCGGTAATGCGCCCTACATCCGTGATTAACACGACGGTTTGGTTTCCTGCCTTTATCTGATAACCCACGTTGTCTATGCTGTCGTGAGGCACTTCGAAGGCTGTTATTTCGAAATCTTTTATTGAAAAAACCGAATCTTTACTTATAATTCTTCTCGATCCGTTAAGGCTTCTCTCGCAATACCTGCTCCGTTCTATCCCGTAATGGACAGATTCCGTCGCATACACGGGAATATGCATTTTAGAAGCGAGCGTACCTACCGATTTGATGTGATCGGCATGATCGTGGGTGACCATGATGCCCATAATGGTTTCCATCGCTATCCCGTATTCCCGCAGATATTTTTTTATGGTTCTTGCCCCGATGCCTGCATCAATAAGTATTCCGTATTGAGAAGTTCCGATAAAATAACAATTACCATTACTGCCGCTGGCAAGGCTCAACAGTTTAAATTTTTTTTCGGAAAAAAGTTCGTATTGCATCCGAAGGCTCCTTAAAGAGAAAGATTTTTAATTTCCGCTATTCTGCCGTTAAAATCCTTGATAATGTTTTCCATAACTTCCGCAGCTGTCGGAATCGTTTTAATAAAAGAGGCTATTTGCCCGATCTCCAATTCTCCGTTTACAAGGTCGCCCTCGAAAATACCTTTTTTGGAACGTCCACGCCCTAAGATAGCTCTCAGTTCTTCGGTATTTGCTCCTTTGTCTTCGGCTTCCTGCACCTGTTGGTAAAATTCGTTTTTTATCAGTCGTGTCGGACTTACTTTTTTCAATGAAAGCATTGTGTCGCCTTCTTTCAATCCGATGCACAACTTTTTGAATTCTTCCGATGCCGAACTTTCTTGCGTAAGAGCAAAACGCGTTCCTATCTGAACGCCTTCCGCCCCCAAAGCGAAAGATGCCAGCATTCCGCTGCCTGTGGCAATGCCTCCCGCTGCGATAAGCGGAATGTCGATCGCTTTCCTTACTTGCGGGATGAGCGTCATTGTCGTTGTTTCTTCGCGCCCGTTGTGCCCGCCTGCTTCAAAGCCTTCGGCAACTACTGCGTCCACTCCCGCTTCCTGACATTTTACGGCAAATTTGGAACTGGAAACGACATGGGCAACCGTGATTCCGTTATCTTGTAAATGCTTTGTCCACAATTTGGGATTGCCCGCAGAAGTAAATACTATTTTTACTTTTTCGGATACGATAATATCCATAATGGTTTCTATCTCGGGATACATCAGCGGAACATTCACGCCGAAAGGTTTGTCTGTGGCTGCTTTGCATTTCTGGATATGTTCGCGTAACGTTTCGGGATGCATCGATCCTGATCCGATCAGACCTAAACCTCCTGCGTTGCTTACGGCAGATGCCAGCCGCCAGCCGCTGCACCAAACCATGCCTCCCGATATGATCGGGTATTTTATACCGAATAGAGATGTTATTCTGTTGTTCATTATTGTTTTCTTGTTTGTTGAGTTACAAATATAGCTATGTTTTTTCAGAGACTCTTTTTTTACTTTTGTTAAAAGTCCTTGGCAGGCATCCTCAAGCAGATCGAGCACGAGTTCGAACCGTCTGCCCCCGAATAATAGGGATCGGGAATATGATCGTGATTGAATTGTTGAGAATATTCGGTCATCCTGTGGACTTTGTTTTTCGATTCCAAGTCGGGTGCAAGTGATATTACATTATGATAATTGCTGTCGTCCATCGTGACGATCAGATCGAAATTGTCGAAATCGTCCGGTGAGAATCTTCTTGAACGGCTGTCAAAAACATAATCCCTTCTTGCACCGTGCCTTCTCATTCTCGGATCGGGCAGTTCGCCGATGTGATATCCCGAAGTTCCTGCCGAATCCACTTCTATTTTATCAGTTAGATGTTGTTTTTCTACCAGATGTTTCATTATCCCTTCGGCAGCAGGAGAACGGCAAATATTACCCAGACAGACGAAAAGAATTTTGTATTTTTTATTGTTATTCATTTTTTTAAGTTTGATTACAAAAATACATTTTTAATTTATCCGTTCTATATAAACCATAGGCTTGGAAAATTATTTAAATTTATTGATTAAAATAAATGATATGGATTTATTGAATATTGCAACGGCACAGTTTGAGAACAAAAGCGGCGACAAAGATTATAATCTGGGCGTAATAGACAAAATGTCGGCAGATGCTGCCCGAAAAGGGGCGGATGTGATAGCCTTTCACGAATGTTCGGTAACGGGCTATACCTTTGCGCGTCATTTAAGCAAGGAACAAATGCTCGATCTGGCGGAAGTAATTCCCGAAGGAAGGAGTGTTCAGAAACTGATTGATATTGCGAAAAAGAATAACATAACGATTCTTGCGGGGTTGTTTGAAAAAACCGCAGACAATGAATTATACAAAGCTTATGTTTGCGTAGACGGAACAGGATTGAAAGCCAAATACAGGAAACTGCATCCGTTCATCAACAAGTACCTGAAACCCGGTAACGAGTACGTTGTTTTTGATATTAAAGGCTGGAAATGCGGGATTCTGATCTGTTATGATAACAATGTTATAGAAAATGTGAGGGCAACCACACTGCTCGGAGCCGAAATAATATTTATGCCTCATGTTACGATGTGTACGCCGTCCACTCGTCCCGGAGCAGGCTTCGTCGATCCGAAATTATGGGAGAACCGTGCTGCCGATCCGACCTCTTTAAGAGCGGAATTTAACGGACTTAAAGGGCGTGAATGGCTTATGAAATGGCTGCCTGCGAGGGCTTACGATAACGGAATATATGTCGTTTTTTCCAATCCGATAGGAATGGATGACGATCAGTTGAAAAACGGATGTTCGATGATTATTGATCCCTTCGGAGATATCATTGCCGAATGTCATCGTTTGGATGATGAATTTGTAATTGCCAATTGTGTAAAAGTAAGTTGCATGATTGCGGTGGTTATCGCTATAAAAAAGCCAGACGTCCCGAACTCTATAAAGATATTATCGGAAAGGATCACAAGTCGGAACAGAACGTCGTATGGTTAAATAAAAAAGATTGACTTTCGGTCAATCTTTTTTATTAATTATCGTGATTCAATGTCTTTTTTTATTTCTTCCCAATGGCATTCTTCGAGTTTCGCACCTACGACCTGAATGATGTATTGGGCAAGCAGCGTTCCTATCTCGCCACATACCTTGAGCGGAAATTCTTTTATCAGTCCGTAGAGAAATCCTGCCGCATACAAATCGCCTGCTCCTGTCGTATCCACTCTTTTAATATCGTGCGTGGGGACGAATACTTTTTCTTCGCCACGCTGTACCCACGAACCTTTCGATCCCACTTTTATAACAAGTATATCCAGCTTGTCGCGTAGTGCGGTTAGCGATTCTTCGGGTGTAAGTTCCAGCAGGGCTTTCATTTCTTTTCGGTTGGCAAAAAGAATGTCCACATATTCGGGAATGATTTCGAGAAGGAAGTCTTTGTTTTCTTCGACGATATTGTAGCTTGCCAAATCCAAAGCGACTTTCAGCCCCGATCTTTTTGCCATTTTAAGGGCTTCTTTTATCAGATCGAGATTCTGTACCAAATAGCCTTCTATATACAGGTAGTGATAATTTTTGAAAAGTTCTTCGTTTAGATCTTCCGGTTTCAGTTCTGCCGCTGCTCCGAGGTATGTTCCGAAGGTTCGTTCACCGTCTTTCGATATGAATGTGGTAGCGACGCCCGATGCTTTTTCAACTTCTGTAAGGTGGGATTTTACTCCGTATTTTTCGAGGTCTTTTTTTATAATAATTTCCGTAATGGTCGACGCCTATTTTTCCTAAAAAGCCTGTTTCGATACCCAGTTTGGCAAGGCTCGTTATGGTATTGGATGCCGAGCCGCCTGACGCCAGTGCTTTCTCTATGTTTTCGATTTCCGAGTTTAGTATGTTCAGTTTTTTTTTTCGTCTATGAGCTGCATGCTTCCCTTTGGAAGGTTCATCTGTTCAAGATAATTGTCGTCGTCAATCAAGGCAAGAACATCCACAAGAGCATTGCCCATTCCTAATACTTTCATTATTATATTTTGAATAAAACTTAAAATTTTTGCCAAAGATATTGTTTATTTCGGAAAAATGCCTACTTTTGCAACGCTTTATTTAAGCACAAAAACACTCTTCAGTAGCTCAGTTGGTTAGAGCACCTGACTGTTAATCAGGGGGTCGTTGGTTCAAGCCCAACCTGAAGAGCCAAAAGCAAGTTGGATAGTATTCCGGCTTGCTTTTTTGCTTTTATTATAAAAATATTCGATCTGTAATTTATTTTCGTTTTTATTTATTATTCTAAACAAATATTTATATTTGTTTTTATTATATCATTTATAAAAAAAAATCCAAGATGAAAACTGTTTCCAAAAAGATGATTAAAAACATAAGTATAGTATGTTTGTTTTTTCTGTTCAGCGTATCAACGGCTTCTTCTCAGATCCGTTTCGGGTTAAAGGCTGGGGTGGATGTTGCCAGTCCTAAATTGAGTTCCGATATTCTGAAAACTAAAAATAACTTCGGTTTCCAGATAGGTCCGACAATGGAAGTCGGCATTCCGTTCATCGGTTTGTCGTTAGACGGATCTTTGATGTACGGATATAAAAACTATCATGCGGACAGCAAAGTGGAAGACGCCGCAAAAATGTCTAATTACAGTTACCTTACAATACCTTTGAACCTGAAAAAGAGATTCGGGCTTTTCGGTCTTGCAGGAATTTACATTTCGGGCGGTGCTTATGCCGATATAAGAATCAGCGGAGGTGAATTGAAATATTTGGATGAAAAGTTTAAAAGTAAAGATTTCGGAACAGGGCTTAGTGCCGGTGCAGGTGTTTATGTACTGAAAAAACTTGAGCTTGGAATGAATTTCCGTTACAGGCTGACAGACAACTTTTCTTCGAAAGGACAAGGAGATGTCGAGTATATCAGCGAAAAGCATGAAAAAACATGGAATGTCGGTTTAACGTACTTCTTTTGAAAAATGAATGCTTGTTGACGTAATTCTTCCGTTACCGCTTAATAACGTATTTTCGTACTATATGCCACCCTCACTTGGATCTGTCCGGGTGGGGTGTCGTGTTATTGTACAGTTCGGGAAAAAGAAGTATTATACGGCTATTGTCGTCCGAACTTACGAAGGGGAGGTTTCTGATAATACGAAAGAGGTAATAGCCGTTTTGGATGGTTCTCCTATTATTTTGCAATCGCAACTTGATTTCTGGAATTGGATAGCGTTCTACTATATGTGTAGTATGGGAGAGGTTTATAAAGCTGCGCTTCCGTCCGTTTTCAGGCTTCAAAGTGAAACAGTCGTCAGCAGAAATAATGCTTTTGAGGTAATCGCCCGACTGACTCCTATTGAGAATAATATTTACCGGGTTTTGGATGATAACGGTTCGTTGAGGATATCGGATATAGAGAATATTCTGAAACTAAACAATGCTATTCCTCATGTTAAATCGCTTTCCGATAAAGGTGCCGTGCGATTGAACGAGGTACTTAACAAGAATTATGCTCCGAAAACGGAAACAAGAGTAATGCTCGCAAAAGCTTTTTCAGATGAGGAACTTGTGAAAATTCTGGATAATCTGAAAAAAGCAAAAAAACAATATGATCTTTTCGTCTGGTTTTTATCCGAAAGGGATAATTCTCATAAAAAGGAATTATTTTTTATACCGAAAAAAGAGCTCTTGACAAAGGCTTCTGTATCTGTATTAAATGCTCTCACAGAAAAAAATATACTCCGGCATGAAGAAACGGAAGTAAGCAGAATTGACTTCTCAGAGCTTTACTCAGGGGATACGAATCAGTTGAACCTTTCTCAACAAAAGGCTCTTGACGAGATAAAACAATCATTCGAGAATAAAGATGTAACACTATTACATGGCGTAACATCGAGCGGAAAAACGGAAGTTTATATTCAATTGATAAAGGAGCTGACAGATTCGGGAAAACAAGTGCTTTATCTTGTGCCCGAAATAGCATTGACAACGCAACTGACCGAACGTTTGGGTTCTGTTTTCGGAGATAAGATGTTGGTATATCATTCGCGATACAACGATAACGAACGCGCTGAAACTTGGAAGAAACTGCTGTCTGACGAAAAAGGACTCGTTGTGTTGGGTGCCCGTTCTTCTGTTTTTCTGCCTTTTTCCAATCTTGGTTTGATCGTTGTGGATGAAGAACATGAAAGTTCTTATAAACAGCAGGATCCCGCACCGCGTTACAACGCGCGTGATGCAGCCGTCATATTGTCAAATATCCACAACGTAAAAGTTTTGCTGGGAACGGCTACGCCTTCCATCGAAACTTATCACAATGCTAAGTCGGGCAAATACGATTTGGTGACTTTACGTCAAAGACATGAGGGTATCGCCCTGCCTAAAATAGTTTGCGTCGATGTCAAAACTTTGCGTAAACACAAGCAAATGAAGTCGGCTCTTTCACCGATTCTGATTTCTGAAATGAAAGATACCTTAAGCAGACACAAGCAGGCGATACTGTTTCAGAACAGAAGAGGTTTCGCACCCTTGTTGTCGTGTAAAGTATGCGCATGGACGCCTCATTGCGAGAATTGCGATGTCAGCCTGACATATCATAAAGGACAAAGAGTGATGGTTTGCCATTACTGCGGGGCTGCCTATAAAATACCCGATATATGCCCGAACTGTGAAACTCCGACGCTGGACGCAGTCGGTTACGGAACGGAACGCATAGAGGAAGAGGTAAAATCCATATTCTCCGATTCGTCGGTTGTCAGAATGGATCTGGACACGACAAAGAGCAAACGTTCTTACGAAAAAATTATTTCCGATCTTGAGAATGGAAAGACGGATATTTTGATCGGAACGCAGATGGTTACCAAAGGGCTTGATTTTGATAATGTAAGTCTGGTTGGGATTCTGAACGCCGATACCCAACTTAATTTTCCTGACTTCAGAGCCCATGAGAAATCCTTTCAGCAAATGACGCAAGTCAGCGGACGCTCAGGCAGAAAAGGCGAACAGGGGCTTGTCGTTTTACAAACAGCCCAGCCCAAACATCCTGTCATAGATTTTGTTTTGAATAACGATTATGAAGGGTTTTACAAACTACAATCGGATGAAAGGCGGTTGTTTGATTATCCTCCTTTTTGCAGGCTTATTTCCGTTTCGTTGAAAAGCAGGGATGCAGATTTGCTTCATCGTGCCGCCGCCGTGTTTGCCGATGCTTTACGCACTTCTTTCGGGAAGAATGTGCTGGGACCTTCAAGACCTGTCGTTTCGCGCGTACAATCGCTTTATGTTCTGAATATTTTGTTGAAAATAAGAAACAATGCGTCCCCAAAAAAAGTGAGGGAAGCAATCCTCCATCATCAACGAATTGTGTTTGGGCAAAATGAATTCAGGTCAGTTATCGTGTATTTTGACGTTGATCCATTGATGTAAAATCAGATGTTGACATTCTTGCCAAGAGAGACATAACAGATAATTCCCTCCACATCTTTATATCCCATTTTGCGTATCTGATCGGCGTAATATTTCACCTGACGCATATATCTATTGTCCTCTTTTTCTCCGAATTTGTAGTCGATGACAATCACTTTTCCGTCTTTTATCATAACCCTGTCGGGACGGATAAACGAACCGTTCGGTTGCAGGATTTCCACTTCGTTCAATATCTTGTATTCTCCCGTATACCATTGCGATACGGATTCTTTGTTAAGGAATGAATACAGCGTATCGCGGATTTCGTTTTTCTCATCGTATGTAATATCTCCTGCCGAATAGTAATCTTCAATAACTGTGTCCAGTTCATTTACAGATTCGATTTTACTTAATACCTCGTGCAATAGCGTTCCGTATTCACGCTGTCCTTTTTCGGAAAAATAATATTTGTTGTTCAGCTTAAGTTTAAGCCTGTCGTCGTAAGAAATATTTGGCAGAGAGTCTATTTTTATTTCTTTCAGCTTTTTTGTCCGATCCGATTTTGCGGGAAAATATTCCTTTCCTATTTCAAATATATTCTCCTCGCCGTTCAAATGTTCGCCGAGATTGATATAAGAGTTTTTGTCATCTTTGATCTGGTTCTGTAAGCTGCTAAAAAACAGGGACGCTATATCCGATATTTTGTCGTTGCCCGATTTCGGAGCAAAAACGATGAGTTCCTTTTTTGCGCGCGTAAAAGCAACATACTGAATGTTAAGATTGTCGATATAAGTATGCAGTTTCTCATTGTAATATTCTTCCGCAAAGATCGTGTCTTTAAGTTTTTGCGAATACCTCACGGGCACAAGGTGCAATTTGTTGAAAGGTTCAACTTTGGGTTGGCACCATAGAATATTGATTTGTTTATGATCTATATCCCAGTTGCAAAAAGGTATGACGACAACTTCAAAACCCAATCCTTTCGATTTGTGGATTGTCATGATGCGTATGGCATCCTGCCCTTCGGGCGTGAATATCGTTTTGGTTTTTCCAGCTTCGTCCCACCATTGCAGAAACGCATCCAAATCTGACGATTGCTTGATAGTGAAATCGAGAACCATGTCAAGGAAAAACTGGAGGTAAACGTTTTCCTCTTTCTCTATTGCCTCCTGAAAATAGCTGAACAAGGCTTCCGTCATTTCATATAAAGGCAGTTCTCCGATTTTTTTCAAAAATTCGTCCACTTCCTGAGGAAACGCTTTTCCGCTTGAGAAATATTTTTCTAAAGCCTGTTCCGATGACAAATGTTCTTTGGTATGATAAAACTCGTATATGGCAAGGCTTTGCAGTTTGACGTCCGTCGGGTTCTGAACATAACGAAGAATCGAAACTATAAGTTTCACGCTCTTTGCGTTTCCGACAAGCAGGGCTTCATCCGATATTATGTCGTACTTATATTTTGAACCGGGGTTCAGCGTCTTGTATTTCAATAACGTGTCCGCAATCAATATCCCTTCGTCTTTTTTTCGGACAAGGATGGCTATGTCTTTCAGGGAATAGCCTTTGTCCTGAAGTTCCTCTATCGTTTTGGGTAACCGATCCAATACGTATTGCTGCCAGTTGGGTTGCTCTTTTTTATCGATGAACTCTACCCGCACGTGTCCTTCATCGCCCTTCTTGTTCGGGGCAATCTGCTGATAGCTGGTTTTATAGGCAGCTTCAATTTTTGACAGTAAAGTATCGTCAGTCGGTTTCTGATCGGAAACCGATCGGTTAAATTCTTCTTGCAGCAGCAGAGGAGCACTTTTAAAAACGGCATTGTTAAAATTTACGATATTTTCCGAGCTTCTCCAGTTCGTGTCGAGCGTTTTGTGTTCCACATTGCGGCTGCCAAAGTCAATGTCTATTTGTTCTTCCAGCAACTTCCAGTCAGAGTTTCGCCAGCGGTATATACTTTGCTTGATATCGCCCACGATCAGATTTTTATTACCCGACGCGAGGCTGTCTTTAATCAGCGGATTGAAGTTCGACCATTGCATTGCCGATGTGTCCTGAAACTCGTCGATCATATAATTATCGACGTATGTCCCCACTTTTTCGTAGATAAACGGGCTGTCCGTTCCGTTAATGATTTTATGCAGCAATTCGGTCGTGTCCGAAATGAGCATAATATTGTTTTCTGCCGTATATTCCCTGATGTTTTTATCCACATCGCCCAAAATGCCGAGAGTGAAATAATAACGGTTTATCTCACAAGCCGTATTGTAGATGTACACATCCGAACAGTGCCTTGTCGCTTCGCGGATACATTGGTTAAACTCGGCATCGTATGCGATTCTAATGTTCTCTGTTGTTGCGGCATCTGCATCTTTGTGAGCCCATACCTCAAAATTATCCGCCATTTCGAAAAACGAGTCATTCGGCATTTTCATATCGCCTTGCGCCCACTTTTCGAATATGGTAAGAGGCGATCTGCTCTTTTTCTGAAAATCATCAAAGGTAAGATTGTATCGGCTCATTATTTCAAGCCCCTTTTCTCCTAACTGCTGAAGTTTTGATTCGTAGCTTTTTATAATTCCGATCAGTTCCTTCTGGTAGCCTGCGAAAAGTTCTTTATCTCCTATATCTTCCTGTATCTGATCGCTGAATGCTTTGTAGGTTTCTTTAAATATTTCGCCCGAAAGTGTCTGGATGTCGTTTCGGATATTCCACGTTTCGCCGTTCTCAATTTTTTCTTCCGAGAAGCGGATAAGCCACTCCAGCAGTTGTTTGTTTTCGGTACGTTCCAGCCCGTAGAGCATAGAATCTATTGCTTCCTGCAACACCTTGTTTTGTTCGAGTTCGACGCTATATCCTCCGCCAATGCCGATTTCCCGCATAAATGCGCGGATTGTCTGCTGAAAAAAGCGATCTATCGTGCTTACCGAAAAAGCGGAATAATCGTGTAATATACTGATAAGGGTTTTTCTGGCTTTTTCCCGTACTTTTTCTTCCGAATCCGTTTTATTGTCCGACAGGATTTTAATGTAATCCGATTTCTGGTTGCCTGCCAGTTTAAAAAGTTCCTCGATGATGCGGCTTTTCATTTCGTCCGTTGCCTTGTTTGTGAAAGTAACAGCCAAAATGTGACGATATGCCACAGGTGAAGAAAAAAGCAGACGTAAAAATTCCTCCGTCAGCCGATGGGTTTTACCTGAACCAGCCGATGCACGATATACAATAAGGTTTTTCCTGTCAGATGATTCTTGATTTGGCATAACCTTCTTTTTGCAGAAGTTCTAAAACTTTGTTTCGGAAATCGCCTTGCACGATTATTTCTCCGTCTTTTGCCGATCCGCCTACTCCGCATTTCACTTTGAGAAATTTCCCCAACTCCTCCATATCTTCCGTTGTCCCGACAAAACCTGTAATCAAAGTAACTGCTTTTCCTTTCCTGTTTCGTTTGTCCAGAGATATACGAAGTTGTTGTTTTTCTTTGGGAAGCGTGTCGGATTCTTCATTTTCCTCCGCTTCGTATTTATAATCGGGATTGGTTGAATACACTACGTTCAGTCTGTCTTTCCAGTCGTTATTTTTCATTGTCAATTTGGTTATCTAAATATATAACAAAGATAACACTATATGGCAGATAGCGAAAAAAAAGCTGTATTTCTGCAGTGAACAGATATACAGCTTTTCCTGTATTTGTTATTTAATTATTCTTCCTTCGTATCCAATACTTTCCATACGACTGCCGCAATTACGGCTCCTAAAAATGGAGCGACAATGAACAGCCATAATTGCGATAAGGCAGCACCGCCTTCAAAGATCGCAGGGCCTATGCTTCGGGCTGGATTTACCGATGTGCCTGTAATAGGTATGCAGACAATGTGTACTAATACAAGAGTTAATCCTATCGCTAATCCTGCAAAATCATTCAACGCGCCTTTGGAAGTCACACCCAGAACAACCAAAACGAATATGAATGTAAAAACCGTCTCTGCAACGAATGCAGGCATGACAGCCGTGTAAGAGTTCGCACCGGTAAGAGTCGTTGTCGATCCAGAATCTTTAGCCAAAACAAACAGTATGGCAGAGCCGATTATCGCACCGATTACCTGAAATACCATGTACATGCCCGCGTCTTTAGCGCTTATCCTTTTTTGATAAAAGCATTCCGAGCGTAATTGCGGGGTTGATGTGACAACCCGAAATTTTACCGATGGAATAAGCCATTGCAACAACAGACAAGCCGAAAGCAAATGCAACGCCCAGTGTGCCAACCGAAGAAAATGGTTGTGTTGTACCTGCAAATACCGCGCTTCCACAACCTAACAGGACAAGTGTCATTGTCCCCAGTAATTCTGCTAAATATTTTTTCATAATGTAAGTGGATTTTTGTGAAAAATTATTGCTTATAAAGGTAATAATTGTAATTGTAAAACTGTAAATATTTATCTATTATCTTATCCGAAACATAATTCGTATCTTTGCATACTTTTTTAGAAGAGGTTATTATGTCCGAAGAAAAAAATATACTTATAAAGGGAGCCCGTGTCAACAATCTGAAAAATATTGACGTAGAGATTCCCAGAAACAAATTCATCGTTATCACGGGATTGTCCGGTTCGGGCAAGTCGTCGCTCGCTTTTGATACGCTTTACGCCGAAGGTCAGCGCCGTTATGTGGAGAGTTTGTCGGCATACGCCCGTCAGTTTTTGGGGCGGATGAACAAACCCGAATGTGATTACATTAAAGGTATTCCTCCCGCTATTGCGATAGAACAAAAAGTAAGTTCCCGCAATCCGCGTTCGACGGTGGGTACTTCTACCGAAATATACGAATATCTCCGTCTGCTTTTCGCAAGAGTAGGAAAAACTATTTCGCCCGTATCGGGACAGGAAGTGAAGAAATATCAGGTAAAGGATATTGTAGAAAAAATGCTTTCTTTTCCGGCAGGAACGAAACTGATGATATTGTCTAAAGTCATACTTCGCGATAATCGGACTGTGGAAGAGCAATTGGATATTCTGCTCAAAGAAGGATATTCACGTATAGACGTAAAAGGTGAAACAGTGAGGATCGATGAGTTTCTGTCCTCAAAAAATAAATCGGTAAAGCAAAAAGACATTCTTTTGGTTATCGACAGGCTTTCGTGCGAAAACGATAAGGCGACTATCAGCCGTTTTGCGGAATCTATCGAAACTGCTTATTTTGAAGGAGAAGGAGAATGCGTTATCCGGTTTTACACCGACAAAGACGTAGAGGAATACAGCTACTCCAACAAGTTCGAAGCAGACGGAATAACATTCGAGGAGCCAACCGATCAGATGTTCAGTTTTAACAGTCCTGTGGGTGCTTGTCCTAAATGTGAAGGATTCGGAAAAGTCATAGGAATAGACGAGGATTTGGTTGTCCCGAATAAAAACCTGTCCGTTTACGAAGATGCCGTAGTTTGCTGGAAAGGCGAAAAAATGAGCGAATGGAAAAAGGAGTTTATACGTTCGTCGACAGCTTACGACTTTCCAATTCATCGTCCTTATTTCGAGCTGAATGAAGAACAACAAAACCTTTTATGGAAAGGGGCTTCGGGTGTTTATGGCATTGACGATTTCTTCAAAATGGTTGAAGAAAACCAGTATAAAATCCAGTACAGAGTGATGCTTGCAAGGTATCGCGGCAAAACTGTCTGCCCCGAATGTAAAGGAGCCCGACTAAAACCTCAGGCATTGTATGTAAAGGTCGGTGGTAAAAGCATTGCCGATTTGGTTTTGATGCCTGTGACCGATCTTAAAAAGTTTTTCGAAAACCTGCGGCTTGATGAAACGGATGCACAGATTGCAAAACGTTTGCTTCTTGAAATAAATAACCGCATAGGTTTTCTTGTCGATGTCGGCTTGGGCTATCTTACTCTCAATAGGTTATCAAACACTCTTTCGGGTGGAGAGAGCCAGCGGATCAATCTGGCAACATCGCTTGGGAGCAGCCTTGTGGGGTCTCTTTATATTCTTGACGAGCCGAGCATCGGTTTACATTCAAGAGATACAAACCTGCTGATAAAAGTTCTGAGAAACCTGCAAGGTATCGGGAATACTGTTGTCGTTGTGGAGCACGATGAGGAAATTATTCGGGCAGCCGATTATATTATCGATATCGGACCAAAGGCTGGACGATTGGGCGGCGAAGTAGTATATCAGGGAGATATAAAAGGGCTTGAGAAAAATACTGACAGCTATACCGTACGTTATCTGAACGGCGAAGAGCAAATCGAAGTGCCGAAGATTCGGCGTAAATGGAACAATTACATCGAAGTACTCGGGGCAAGGCAAAACAATCTGAAAAATATAGACGTGAAATTTCCGCTGAACGTGATGACAGTCGTTACAGGCGTCAGCGGATCGGGAAAATCGTCCCTTGTCCGTGATGTGTTTTATAACGCATTGGAACGCCATTATAAAGGTAGCAGCGAGTTTTCGGTGCGGTTTAATGGTTTATCGGGCGATCTTAATCTGATCAGTCATGTCGAAATGGTGGATCAAAATCCGATCGGAAAGTCTTCCCGCTCCAATCCCGTAACCTATATGAAGGCATACGATGAAATAAGAAAACTGTATGCCGAACAGCCCTTGGCTAAACAGATGCGTTTCACGCCTGCTTTCTTCTCCTTCAATGTTGAGGGCGGACGTTGTGAGGAATGTAAAGGCGAGGGGACAATCACTGTAGAAATGCAGTTTATGGCGGATATTTCGCTCGAGTGTGATGTCTGTAAAGGAAAACGGTTTAAGCAGGATGTACTCGATGTGCTTTACAGAGGCGCTTCTATTTATGATATTCTGGAAATGACGATTGATCAGGCAATCGAGTTTTTCAGGCAAGGAAAAGGTAATACCGAAAAGAAGATCGTAAAAAGGTTGAAGCCTCTGCAAGATGTCGGTTTAGGCTATATAAAGCTCGGGCAATCATCCTCTACGCTTTCGGGCGGTGAAAACCAACGTGTGAAACTGGCTTACTATCTGGGTGAAGAAAAATCGGAACCGACTCTTTTTATCTTTGACGAACCGACGACAGGGCTCCATTTTCATGATATAAAAACTTTGCTCGAAGCATTCAATTCCCTTATCGAAAGAGGACATACTATTGTCATAATCGAGCATAATATGGATGTGATAAAAAGTGCCGATTATATTGTAGACATTGGTCTTGAAGGAGGCAACAGCGGAGGAAACATCGTTTGTTGCGGAACGCCAGAGGATATTGCTAAATGTAAGCAATCGTATACAGGACAGTTCCTGAAAGAAAAATTGCGTTAATATTTATTCTCCGAAGAAATTTTAGATTCTCGCTTTTTCGCTAAAAGTGTGCGATTATTTCTGTGAATGTTTTTTCTCCAATTCCAATAGTTTTTCTTTCACTTCAATACCATAGGCATATCCTCCCAGCTTGTTGTTGGAGTTCACTACCCGATGACAGGGTATGATTATCGGAATGTCATTTGCTCCGTTTGCCGATCCTACTGCTCTGAAAGCCTTCGGATTGCCTATGGCTGTGGCTTCATCTTTATACGAAACGGTAGTTCCGTAAGGGATAGTCAGCAGGTATTTCCAAGCTTTTTGCTGAAAATCGGTGCCTGCCTGTTTCAGAGGCAAATCGAAGTTTTTTCTTTTCCCAGAAAAGTATTCTTCCAGTTGTGTTACGGCTTTTTTCAGCAATTCGTTCGGGCTTTCCGCCTTATCTTTTTTGCTGACGATTTGTACGGAAGAAATACAGGAATCGTCTCCCTCTATTTTGAGCAAGCCGACGGGCGACAGGAGATAAACAGTGTTCATGTTATTTCGTTTTTCGTGATATATTGATTGTCGTTCGCGGTGTCCAACTCCAGTTGATCATCTGACGCAATCGGTTAAGAAAGCGTTTGGATGGTTTGTCTTTTAAGTATGACTCGATATGGCGTAGTTTCTTTTCTTCAAGAATTTCGTCTACATCAATTAGTATTCCTGTTTCTTCCACGTTTCCGAATTCCACGTTAACAGCCGTTCCGAAAACTTTCATTTGGGGCGAAAGCCCCATGTAGGCATTTACCAGAGGCGGAATGTTGATTCCCATTTTTCGGACAGCAGTGTTCAGTATTTTATAGTCGGCTTTCAAATTATCTTCATTGAATTTTTTAGCCAGCTTTTTTTCAGGAGTTTTTATTTTTACGGAATGTTTAGGCCAGATAAGTTTATCGGGATCGGGAAAATGTTTTTTCATGAAATAAAGGATCATATCCCTTGCTTCATGGTTGTACGTGTCGAACATGGTTACTTTCCCGAAAAAATATTTCATGGACGGATCGGCGACTGACAGTGCTCCAAGCCCGTCCCAAAGATTGTCAAGCGCAAAGATGCCTTTGCTGTCTTTCCGTGTCGACTGATATTCTAACGAAACGAAAGAACGCCCCAGTTCAATAGTGTTGGGGAGATATTCGTCTATGAATTTTTTTGAAAAGTTGAATAAGTGAGAGGTTGCCAATTGGGGTTCGCCTTTTTCGTCGAATTTTATGTCAGGTCCGCATATAAAACGATATCCGCCCAATATTTCTTCTGCGTCAGGATTCCATACAATCAGTTGTTTGTACGGGTTTTCCATTGTGTCGTATTCGTCTATGTCGGTGGATAATCCCGTGCCTCCTCCATAAAATCGGAATGCTATTTCACGCAAACGCCCGATCTCAAGCATTACGTTCGGAGAATCGTGATGGGTTACAATATAAATCTCGTTCCCCGCCTTGTTTGTCTTCCTTAAAAGCTTATCCTTGCTGAGTTCTGTTTTCAGCACGTTTTTGCTTATCGGGGATATAATTTCTTCCATATATTACTTTTTAACTTCTCGGGACAGGGCGTATGCTGTGCTTTTAACTGTCTGTGCCCACTCTTTCTGAGATTTACTTTTGTCGAAAGTTTGCCACGGAATAGGCTCTCCGAATATAACAACAAAGGTTTTACCTTTGTTCTTGAACATTTCATCGGGAAGAAAAACCATTTCAACATTAAATTTTATGCCTAAAGCCTTTCTTATGTTTGCAAATCTATAAAAGAAATTCGAGTTTGCGGCTTGAAAGTACACGGGAATTACATCTCTTTTTGTTTCGACGGCTTTTTGGATAAACATTTTTTTCCATTCCAGATCGACGATTTTTCCGTTAATCTTTCTGGAACATAACCCTGCGGGAAATGTTATGATCTGATTGTCGGATTCAAACGCTTCGTTCATCTGGTTTGCCGCATCTTTTGATTGAGAACCGTGCTTATTGATCGGGATGAAGATTGATCTTAGGTTTCTGATATAAAGCAGAAAATCGTTTACGGGATATTTGATCTTTTTATCGAATCTTTCCCCTACAATTGCCGATAAACAGATACCGTCCAATCCGCCCAGCGGGTGATTCGATGCAAATATGTATCTTCCGTTTTTGTCTATCTTATCGAGCCCTATGACTTTCAGATTCAGTTTAAAATATCCGATAACTGAAGACATAAAATCGACGCCGTCTTTGTCGGCGTAAATTGTCAGTATCTCGTTCAGTTCATCCTGATGTATTTTCTTTTTCAGATAGGACAAAACGAACTTCGGGAGCTTATTGTAAATACCCGGAGCTTTCTCTTTGACTACGGCATCTAAATCAATTAATTCCAGTGAATTATCTTTCATCTTTTATCCTTTACGGAACATTAACTACGTAAAGATAAATGATTTTATTCAGATATCTGTGAAAGATAAAAATGTCAGGTGAAGTAACACTTTAACATTGTTAAACAAAATGCTGTGAATTAGTTATTAACATACTGTTGAAAACTTTTTAAAAAGTTTGGTGTTTAAAAGTGGGGGATAGTGGATTATATTCATATCTTTACAGCATAACAATGTGTTAGGTGTATCATGTTGCAGTTTTTAGGAAATATCGAAGGTAAAATAGACGCAAAAGCGAGGGTTTTTGTGCCTGCCGCATTTCGTAAAATACTTCAAAAAACAGGACAAACCGAATTGGTGCTGAGAAAAGATGTTTTTCAGAACTGTCTGGTTCTTTATCCGTTGTCTGTTTGGGAAGAAGTTGTTTCGAAACTTCGTTCGCGTTTGAGCAGATGGGATAAACAACAACAGCAGATTTTTCGCCAGTTTGTGGTTGATGCCGAACATCTCGAAATGGATGCCAACGGACGCATACTGATTCCTAAACGGTATTTGCAAATGATCGGAATCGAATCCGATGTCAAGTTTTTAGGTGTGGACAATACGATTGAAGTCTGGGCTAAAGACGGGTTGGAGCAAACTTTGGTTTCAGCCGAAGAATTCGGAACGGAAATAGAACGGCTTATGAGTGACGCGTATGAGTCTGACAATAAACAATAATGACTATCATGTTCCTGTTTTACTCGAAGAAAGTGTAAACGGGATGAATATCTCGCAGGACTCCGTTTGTGTCGATGTAACTTTCGGCGGCGGCGGACATTCTCGCAAGATATTGTCACAACTCGGCAAGAAGGGACACTTGTACGGTTTCGATCAGGATGAGGATGCCAAGAATAATATCCCGCCGGACGATCGGTTTACTTTCGTGAAAAGTAATTTCCGATATTTGAAGCAATTTCTGAAGTATTACGATGTTGAGCAGGTGGATGCCATCTTAGCCGACTTGGGCGTTTCGTCTCATCATTTCGATGAGTCTGAAAGGGGTTTCTCTTTTCGGTTTACCGACAGCCCGCTTGATATGAGGATGAACCAGAAAATGCGGAAAACGGCAGCCGTTGTGCTGAATGAATATTCCGAAGAAAATTTGGCGGATGTTTTTTACCTGTACGGAGAATTGAAGCAAGCGAGAAGGATAGCGTCTGACATTGTAAAAAAACGCCAAACGAAACAGTTTAATGCTATCAGTGACTTGTTGGAGATGCTTGAACCGTACACAGGAAAAGGAAAAGAAAAGAAAGTATTGGCACAGGCTTTTCAGGCATTGAGGATAGAAGTCAATAACGAAATGGATACGCTGAAAGAAATGTTGAGCCAATCGCTGGATGTTTTGAAATCGGGAGGGCGGCTTGTCGTCATCACTTACCATTCGCTCGAAGACAGGTTGGTAAAGAATTTCTTTAAGACAGGCAACTTTGAGGGAAAAGTGGAAAAAGATTTTTACGGCAATTTTCAGACTCCTTTTCGTCTGGTAAACAATAAAGTGATCGTGCCTTCTCAGGAAGAGCAACAGATTAATCCTCGTTCGAGGAGTGCCAAATTGAGAATTGCCGAAAAGATATAAAGATAACTTCGATGAAAGTTAACTTAAAGGAAATAAAAAAGCGGACGATGCATGTTTTGAGCGGGAGTATTCTCACCGAGGACATCATTATGAAGAATATTCGCTTCCTGTTCGTTGTTTTTGTCATCGTAGTGCTCTATATAAGCAACCGTTACAGCTGTATTTCCAAAATGGCTGAAATACAATCTTTGCAAAAAGAACTGAAAGACGTTAAGTACGAATCTTTGAATATTTCGACAGAGTTGATCGGTATAAGCCGTGAATCTCAGGTTCAGGCATTGGTTGAAAAAAACGGGCTGAATCTTGAAATACCGAAAGATCCTATATACAGAATTGAGAAATAGCTATAAAACAATATGGCAGAGGATAATAAAATGAATCTGAAAGAAAAAAGAAGCAAGATTGCGATAAACCGTTACGGTTTCATTGTGATTTTTCTTTCTTTCATCTTTATTGCCGTTCTGGTGTCCATTGTCCGTATCATGTTCATTGAAGGAGATTTCTGGCGTGCTATCGGGGAAAGAGAATCCATAAAGAAAGACAGGGTTATATTGCCCAACAGAGGTAACATCTATGCCTGTGACGGGCGTTTGCTTGCAACCAGCGAACCGCTTTACGGAATATATATGGACTTTATGGCGGACGGTATTGTAAAGGATACTCTGATGAAATACGTCAACGATTTGTCAAAATCATTGTCTCAGAAATTTCCCGACAGGACGGCTGCCCAGTATAAGAAAATCATTATGGACGGTTGGGCTTTAAGCCGTAAGGAGTTGGCTCAAATGGAGAGGGCTAAGGCTAATGGCTCAAGCGAAAGGATAAGGACGAAAAGCAGATATGTGAGAATTATTCGCAGGGATATAAACTATCTCGATCTGAAAGAATTATATAAATTTCCCTTCTTCAATCAAAGATCGAATAAAACGGGACTTATAGCCGAAGAAAGAACAATGCGTAAAAAACCTTTCGGACGCTTGGCAGGGAGAACGGTCGGGTCCATATATAAAGACATTAATCAAGGTGGTGCGAGCGGAATAGAACTGAAGTACGATGTGGTTCTCAGAGGCGATTCGGGGTTGAGAAACCGCCAGAAGGTTCAGGGACGGTGGATAGATATAGTAGAAGTCCCTGCCGTGGACGGAATGGATGTACTCACAACCATTGATGTAGATATTCAGGATATTGTTGAAAAAGCGTTATATGCCAAACTTGCGGAGACTGATGCCGAATCGGGCTGTGCCATTATAATGGAAGTGGAAACGGGTGAGATTAAAGGAATATCGAATCTCGACAGGATTGCGACAGGGATATATGCCGAAGGAAATCCGAATGCGTTTTCGTACATGTCGGAGCCGGGATCTACATTCAAAACCGTTTCGGTGATGGCTGCCTTGGAGGACGGGCTTATTACGCCCGAAGATTCTTTCTATGTCGGAAACGGCGTTTATGAATACAACAGGAGACAGATCAGGGATCACTACTGGAGAAAAGGTCAGGATCGGGGTTTTCTGACATTGACCGAAGGCATGGAAGTATCTTCCAACGTTGTAATTTCGAAAGCGATCCTCAAAGCGTATGAAAACAATCCCGAAAAATATGTGCAACATATATACGACTTCGGTCTGACAAAAAAAATAGATTGGGACGTTCCGCTGAAAGGACGTGAAGGAACCGTCAATATAAGGCATCCGAAAGACAAGGCGAATCCGTGGTCAAAAACCACGTTGGCTTGGATGTCGTTCGGATACGAAACTCAGGTTCCGCCGATCTATATGCTGATGTTTTATAACGGGATCGCAAACAACGGAAAGATGATAAAACCGTTTATAACGAAAGAATTTCTCAGGAACGGAAAAGTTGTCGAGGAGTTCGGAACGGAAGTAATAAACCCGTCTTTATGTTCGGAAAGGACGTTGGCTCAAATTAAAGACATTTTGCGTAAGGTGGTTACAAACGGTACGGCAAAAGTCGTGGACAGCGACTTGTTTGAGATTGCGGGAAAAACAGGAACAGCCCTGATTGCCACAGGAGGCAGTTACAGCGGCTACTACGTTTCTTTCTGCGGTTATTTTCCCGCCGATAAACCGAAATATACGTGCTTTGTCGGTATCAGGCGTCCAAAAGGAATTCCTTCGGGAGGCGGTATGCCCGGTGCGGTTTTTAAAAATATAGCAGAACGCGTATATGCACAAAGTTTCAGATTAACTCCCAAAGATTATAAAGCGGACTCGACAGGCTTTGCCCGTAAAGTTTTTGTGAAAAACGGAGCATACGATAAGACTAAATACCTTTTTAGCCAATTGGATATTCCGTTTAAGGATCTGGATGCTTCGGGTAATTGGATATCCTGTATTGCTGAACCCGATAAGGTTGAAATGAAAAGGAAAGAAGTTTCTCCCGATCTTGTCCCCGACGTTACGGGAATGGGAGCGCGCGATGCCCTTTTTGCTTTGGAACATTCGGGACTTAGGGTCTCCCTATCCGGCGCGGGAAAGGTTGTAAGCCAGTCCATAACGCCCGGTACGCATATCGTACGCGGCACGCATATTAATATACATCTTGAATAATATAAATACATGAGATTATGAAATTAAATGATCTTCTTACCGATACCGATATAATAAAAATAGAAGGAAGCACAGACGTTGATGTGAAAGGAATCGCATCCGACTCCAGAAAGGCTGAAAAGAATTTTATATTTACAGCTTTAAAAGGAGTTCAGGTTGACGGACATTTATATATTGAAAATGCGATAACGAACGGAGCAGGCGTTATTGTATACGAAACGGACTTTGACAAAGGCAGGTATGCCGATTATAATATAACTTACGTAAAAGTAAAAGACGCCGCCGACGCTACGGGGAAAATAGCGAGCAAATGGTATGGTGAACCTTCGAAAAAAATTAAAACTTGTAGGAGTTACTGGTACAAACGGTAAAACGACAATAGCAACGTTGCTCTACCGGATGTTTATGAAGCTCGGGCATAAATCGGGGCTGCTTTCTACTGTCTGCAACTATGTTGTGGACGAGAAATATCCTGCAACGCATACGACTCCCGATCCTATAACTTTGAATATGATGTTGGCTAAAATGGTTGACGCAGGTTGTGAATATGCTTTTATGGAAGTCAGTTCACACGCCATTCACCAGAAGAGGATCAGCGGTCTGGAATATACGGGAGGCGTATTTACCAATCTGACGCAGGATCATCTTGATTATCATAAAACAATGGAAGAATACCTGAAAGCGAAAAAAGCGTTTTTCGACAATCTTCCTCAAACGGCTTTCGCACTGACTAATCTGGATGACAAAAACGGATTGGTAATGCTCCAGAATACAAAGGCAAAAAAATATACATATGCGGTTAAAACGCTTGCAGACTTTAAAGGGCGCATTATTGAAAAACATTTTGACGGAACATCCATCGAAATAAACAGCAAAGAGCTTGAAGTGCATTTTGTCGGAGTGTTTAATGTTTATAATCTTCTTGCTGTATACGGGACAGGCATACTGTTAGGACAAAAGCCTGAAGATGTATTGGTTGTTATGAGTACGTTGAAGCCTGTTTCGGGACGTTTCGAGACGATCAAGTCTCCGCAGGGTTATACGGCTATTGTAGATTATGCCCATACTCCCGACGCATTGACTAACGTTCTGGAAGCAATACATGAGGTTCTCGAAGGGCAAGGAAAAGTAATAACCGTAGTGGGCTGTGGCGGAAACCGTGACAGAACCAAACGCCCTATTATGGCGCGTGAAGCGGTGAAGTTGAGCGATCAGGTTATACTGACATCCGACAATCCGAGATTTGAAGAACCCGAAGCTATTATAAACGATATGGCGGACGGTCTGGATTCGGCACAGATGAAGAAAACGCTGCTTATTACCGATCGTGCACAGGCAATAAAAACCGCCTGCACGATTGCTAAAGAGGGCGATGTTATCCTGATTGCAGGTAAAGGGCACGAAGATTATCAGGACATTAAAGGCGTTAAGCATCATTTCGATGATAAAGAAGTAGTGAAAGGTATTTTTGAAGCATAATGTAAAGTTTAAATAAAGGAGATGTTATATTATTTATTCAATTTTTTAGATCAGTTGGATTTTCCCGGAGCAGGGATGTTTCGGTATGTGTCGTTTCGTTCGGCTTTGAGTATGATACTTGCTTTGCTTATATCTACGATCATAGGACGAAAGATCATTAATAAATTGCAGTTGCTGCAAATAGGAGAACTTGTCCGTAATCTCGGGCTCGAAGGTCAGCTAAGTAAAAAAGGAACTCCTACAATGGGCGGTATCATCATTATCGTTGCGATATTGATTCCTGTGCTGCTTCTGGCAAAACTTGAGAACGTGTATATCATATTGATGATAATCACTACCCTTTGGCTGGGAAGTTTAGGCTTTTTTGGACGACTATATAAAAGTATTCAAGAAGGACAAGGAAGGATTGCACGGAAGATTCAAAATAATCGCACAAATAGGATTGGGGCTGATTGTCGGGATCACGCTATATCTAAGTCCTGCGGTAATAGTAAAGGAAAACACTGAAATAAGAAATGAGAATAATGTAATAGAAAAAGTGACATATGAAGTTGAGGGAGTAAAATCAACCCAAACAACAATACCTTTTTTCAAAAACAACAATCTCGATTACGAGTATTTTGTAAGCTTTTTGGGAAAATACACTACTCCCGCCGCATGGATACTGTTTGTAATAGTCGTGATATTTATAGTAACGGCGGTTTCTAACGGTGCAAACCTGACCGACGGGCTTGACGGCTTGGCGGCAGGAAGTTCCGCCATAATCGGGGTTACGCTTGGAATACTGGCTTATGTGTCGGGGCACGTCGAGTTTGCGGCATACCTTAACATCATGTTCATTCCCGGCAGTGAAGAGCTTGTTGTATTTGCTGCTGCTTTTATCGGAGCCACTGTCGGATTCCTTTGGTATAACGCCTATCCCGCACAGGTGTTTATGGGCGATACGGGAAGCCTTACGCTCGGCGGTATTATCGGGGTGTTTGCCGTGATTATTCATAAAGAATTATTACTTCCGATATTGTGCGGCGTATTTTTTGTAGAAAGTATTTCGGTTATGGTACAGGTGTTCTACTTCAAATTTACAAAAAAAGAAATACGGAGAAGGACGGCGGATATTTAAAATGACGCCTTTGCACCACCATTTCCAAAAAGCTGGGAATGCAGGCATTGTGGCAAGGATACAGAAACCCATTAATCCTGTACCCGAATCGAAAATCGTTGTTCGGTTCTGGCTTATAGGGATAATATTGGCGGCATTGACGCTCGTTACTTTGAAAATGAGATAATGAAAAACGATACAAAAATAGTGGTTTTGGGCGGCGGCGAAAGCGGAGTCGGTTCAGCCGTATTGGCCAAAGTCAAGGGGTTCGACGTTTTTTTTGTCGGAGTATAAAACTTTGCAGGACAAGTATAAAACGGAACTTGACAAGTATGCCATTCCTTATGAGGAAAACGGACATACGGAAGATATTATATTATCCGCTTCGGAGATTGTAAAAAGTCCGGGTATACCTAACGATAATCCGCTTATACAGAAAGCTGTCGCTCGAAATATTCCGATTGTTTCCGAAATAGAATTTGCAGGAAGATATACGAATGCCAAGAAAATATGCATAACAGGCAGTAACGGCAAGACTACCACTACGAGCCTGATCTACCATATACTGAAATCGGCAGGATTGAACGTCGGGCTGGGAGGAAATATCGGGAAGAGTTTTGCAAGGCAGGTTGCTGAGGATGATTATGATTATTATGTTCTGGAACTGAGCAGCTTCCAACTCGATAATATGTATAAGTTTAAAGCGGATATCGCTGTTTTGCTGAATATAACACCCGATCATCTCGATCGTTACGATCATGATTTTAAGAAATATGCTGCCGCTAAAATGCGGATCACTCAAAATCAGACGGAAAAGGATGCCTTTATTTTCTGGGCGGACGATCCTGTCGTGAAAGAAGAGTTTAAGACAATAATGATAAACAGTCGCCTGTTTTCTTTTTCCGAAAAGAAGGAAGAAGGAGTTTCCGCCTATGCGGAAAACGGGACGATAGTAATAAATACCCCTAAATCTGTTTTTAAAATGGAACAAGATTTATTAGCGCTTACAGGCACTCACAACCTGTACAACTCGCTTGCTTCAGGAATAGCGGCGAAATTGTTGGACATATCGGATGATAAACTGAGAGAATCGCTTTCGGACTTTAAAGGTGTCGAGCACCGTCTCGAAAAAGTAGCCCGTGTGAGAGGCATCGAGTTTATAAACGACTCGAAGGCTACCAACGTAAACTCATGCTGGTATGCCTTACAGAGCATGAAGACGAAAGTCGTTCTCATATTGGGAGGAACTGATAAAGGGAACGATTACTCAGAAATCGAGGAACTTGTCAAAAATAAAGTACATACCCTTATTTTTCTGGGAGTTGATAATTCCAAACTGCATAGTTTTTTTGACGGAAAGGTAACGGATATTCAGGATGTACGCTCGATGCAGGAAGCTGTTGAAAAAGCATACCGTTCTGCCAAAGAAGGAGATACCGTGTTGTTGTCGCCATGCTGTGCAAGTTTCGACTTGTTCAAGAATTATGAAGACAGGGGCGACCAGTTTAAGGCTTGCGTGAGAAAATTATAAGAACAGTTTAGTTTTACTATATGGATTTTTTTAGCAGAACATTCAGAGGCGATAGGACGATATGGTGCATATTTGTATTACTGTGCATTATCTCCTTATTGGAGGTATTCAGTGCGACAAGTACCATTGTTTACAAGCTTCAGAGCCATTGGAGCCCTATACTGCGTCATGCCGCATTTTTACTGATAGGCTTTGGTTGTGTGATGTTCATACAAAGGGTGCCTACCAAACTTTTTTCTCTTCTGATTTTGGTGCTGCCTCTTTCGTGCATACTTCTTATTGTTACAATGTTTATCGGTGCGGATGTAAACGGAGCTCAACGCTGGCTCGGCGTCGGCGCTATAACCATACAGCCTTCCGAGATCGCAAAACTTGCGGCGGTAGGGTTTATGGCATTTTTTCTGAGCAGGATGAATGCCCAGAATGAAAAATCCATTTTTAAAATAATTATTATCGGGATAGGCGTAACTTGTATCCTTATAGTTCCCGAAAACCTTTCCACGGCTTTTTTGTTATTCGTGGTTTGTTTTCTGATGATGTTTATCGGACAAGTTGCGTGGAAAAAACTTGCAATAATCGTTATTGCTTGTGTAACTTTTGCTTTGTTGTTAGGCGGTATATTGAAATTAGTGCCTGAATCCGCAATGGACAAATATTTCCCCGACAGGTTTGCCACTTGGAAGGCCCGTATAGACAGACATTCGGACGAACCTCAACTTGAAGGTGCCGCCGATCCGTCGGAATATGTGATTACAAAATATAATTTCCAGCCGACTCATGCCAAAATCGCAATAGCGAACGGAAATGTTATCGGACTACCGGGAAGCGGAATGGAAAGGGATTTCCTGCCGCAGGCGTATTCCGATTTTATCTATGCTATTATTCTGGAAGAAATGGGTTTAATCGGTGGAATTGTTGTTCTGCTGCTTTATTTCGCCCTGATCATCAGGGCAGGAATGCTGGCAAGAAAGTGCGAGAAGCTGTTTCCCAAATACTTGTTGATGGGATCGGCTCTGATGCTTACAATGCAGGCATTGATTAATATGGCTGTTGCCGTGAATCTCATACCTGTCACGGGACAACCGCTTCCCTTGATAAGCAGGGGAGGGACTTCAACCATAATAACGTGTATATATTTCGGGATTATACTTGCTTGTTCGAATATTAAGGAAGAGGAGCATGAAGATGTAGATGAAGATATTGCAAACGTTCAATTTGAATAGGTTATGGGAAAAATAAGAGTGATTATTAGCGGAGGTGGAACAGGAGGACATATTTTCCCTGCAATATCTATTGCTGACGCCATAATGAAACGGTTTCCCGACAATGCGGAGATTTTGTTCGTTGGGGCGGAACACAAAATGGAAATGAGGCGTGTCCCCGATGCGGGATATGATATTATAGGGTTGCCGATCGAAGGATTTAACAGAAAAAAAATTACATAAAAACCTCAAAGTTTTTTGGATGCTGCAAAAAAGCATCCGCAGAGCAAAAAAAGATTGTCCGCAATTTCAATCCGCATATAGCGGTCGGAGTAGGCGGTTATGCCAGCGGACCTCTGATGAAGGCTGCATCGTCGAGCAGGATTCCGATCCTGTTGCAGGAACAGAATTCCTATCCCGGAATTACGAACCGTTATCTGGCAAAAAGTGCTTCGACAATATGCGTGGCGTATGAAGGTATGGAAAAATATTTTCCAAAAGAAAAGATTGTTATTACAGGCAATCCGTGTCGGGAAAATTTATTGAATCAAAATTTTTCAAAGGACGAAGCTTATGCGTTTTTTGACTTGAATCCTTCTAAAAGAACCATTCTGGTTATAGGCGGAAGTTTAGGGGCAAGACAGATAAACAGAAGTATTCAAGAAAATCTGGAGTTGATCGGCGAGTCGGATGTTCAGATCATCTGGCAGGCTGGAGAGTTGTATTTTCATGAACTTTTCTTGGAATTACCGAACAGAAGGGGCTCCGCAAACATACGTTTATATCCGTTCATAGACCGGATGAATTATGCCTACAAGGTGGCTGATCTGGTAATCTCAAGGGCAGGGGCGGGATCGATATCCGAACTCGCGTTGCTGAAGAAACCCGCGATCTTAGTTCCGTCCCCTAACGTGGCGGAAGATCATCAGACGAAGAATGCCAAAGCGTTAGTCGATAAAAAAGCGGCGTTACTGATACCTGATGCAAGTGCGCAGGAACTTCTTATACCTACCGCTTTGGAAATGGTAAAAGATCAGGGGTTGCTTGACGTCCTGTCCGAGAACATCTCGAAATTTGCACAGCCCGACTCGGCAAACCGGATTGTGGATGAGATTCTGAAACTCGTAAAAGATAAACTCGAAAAAGAATATGGACACTAATATAAAAAATATATATTTTCTCGGTATCGGCGGAATCGGAATGAGCAACTTGGCTCGGTATTTTCTGTCTCAGGGAAAGAGAGTAGGAGGGTATGACAGGACTGAAACTCCTTTGACGAAGGAATTAACGGCAGAAGGTGCTGCGATTCACTATACTGATGATATTGATCTTATACCCGAGTTTTGTAAAAATCCGCAGGATACGTTGATCGTTTATACTCCTGCCATACCTTCTGACAGTAAGGAGATGAATTATTTTCAGACAAACGGCTATGAGTTGCATAAACGCGCCCAGATATTGGGCGAAATTACGAAAACAAGTAAGGCACTTTGCTGTGCGGGAACACACGGGAAAACCACTATATCGAGTATGCTTGCCCATATTCTGAAACAATCGCATTTGGATTGTAATGCTTTCTTGGGAGGAATACTCAAAAACTACAACAGCAATCTGATGTTATCGGAGAAGAGTGAATTTACGGTAATAGAAGCTGACGAATACGACAGGTCTTTTCACTGGCTGCATCCTTATATGGCTGTCGTATCCTCTGTCGATCCCGATCATCTGGATATTTACGGAACGGAAGAAGAATATATCAAGAGTTTCGAAAAGTTTACAAGCCTTATAATTCCCGGTGGTGCTTTGGTGTTAAAACACAATACTAAGTTGAATCCCAAAACGGGCAAGGATGTAAAAGTTTATACATATTCGATAACGCACGGAGATTTTCGTTCCGAAAACATAAAAATTAAGGACGGGGAAATATTCTTTGATTTCATAACACCGAAGGAAACAATAAAGAACGTTGAACTTGGCGTTCCGATTCATATAAACATAGAAAATGCGATAGCGGCAATGGCTGTTGCTTGGTTGAATGGGGCGACTGCCGATGAGCTTCGTGGCGGCATAGCATCTTATCAAGGCGCGAAAAGAAGATTTGATTTTCATCTGAAAACCGATGAAATAGTATTCATTGACGATTATGCACATCATCCCAGAGAGTTGGCGGCAAGCATAAGTTCGGTAAAAGAAATATATCCGGATAAGAAAGTATTGGGCGTTTTTCAACCACATTTATACAGCCGTACCCGCGATTTTGCGGACGAATTTGCTCAGAGTTTGTCTTTACTCGACGAACTTATATTACTTGATATTTATCCCGCCCGTGAAAAACCGATAGAAGGCGTTACGTCTAAGATTATATTAGATAAGGTAACTTGTCCGAAAACATTGTGTAAAAAAGAAGAGTTAATAAGCGTTCTTGAAAGTAAAGATTTTGACGTATTGCTGACCTTGGGGGCAGGCGATATAGATCAGATGCTGGATGAAATAAAGGAATATTTGGAAGAAAGATATATTTCGAAGTGAAAAAGATTTTAGTCATATCGGGATTGTGCGCTCTGTTGGCATATTTGATATTCAGCGCATTTTATTTCAAAGAGAAACCGAAAGATACGGTTTGTTCTCATTTTGAAATAGTTGTTGCCAATTCTGCGAGTAACAACATGATCGACTTGGCTGAAATAGAGAAAATGATTGACGCTAAAGGGCTTAATCCGTATGGAAAACCGATTAAGGATGTCAACACGTACGAAATCGAAAAGGTTATCGTTTCCAACAAAATGGTAAAAGAAGCGGATGTTTTTGTTACCAACAATTCGGGGATTCGTGTCGAAATATCCGAAAGGAAGCCTGTCTTACGGATTATAAACAATAACGGGGATAGTTATTATATTGATAAAGAAGGAGAAAAAGTTCCTTTGTCAAAACTGTTCGTTGCCGATCTGCCTTTAGCGACAGGAAATATTAAAGAAAGTTTCGCAAAGACGGAATTACGCAATTTTGCACTATTTTTGTCAAAGAATACTTTCTGGGGCGATCAGATAGAACAGATTGTTGTATTGCCGAACGAAGATATTAAGCTGATACCACGCGTCGGCAACCACGAGATATTATTGGGAAAGCTGGACAACTTTGAGGAGAAACTCGATAAACTGATGATTTTCTATGAAAAAGGTTTACCACAGATAGGGTGGAATCGTTATTCGCTGATAAATCTCAAATACGATAAACAAGTTGTGGCAACAAAGCGTTAAAAATAACAAGAAACAGGTTTCTGAAAACAGATGAATTTATTATATATGGAACAAGCTGGATTTATAGCATGCGTAGATTTTGGAACTTCCGATATTATTGGCTTGTTGGGCAGGCGTAACGAACAGGATGTTATTTCAATAATCGCCTCCGAGTCGATACCTTCCGATAATTGCGTAAAACACGGAATCGTTTACAATATCGACGAAGCGGCAGGAAAAATAAAGAAGTTGTTGAATCTGCTCGAAAACAAAGTCGGGAAGAAAATAGGCAAAGTGTATGTTTCGATATCGGGAATGTCGCTCAAAGCCATTGAACACATACAAACGCAAAGATTTCCGAAAGAAACGGAAATTACGTTTGCCATGCTGGAAGAAATGCAACAACAGGCGCGTATGAACAAATTTGCTTTGCTTACGAATTACAGCGTTGTTGCTCCCGAGATCTTTTTGGACTCCAGACTTGAGCAGGATTACATCGGTAAGAAGGCTTCTACTCTGGAAGTCCGTTATCGTCTGATAGCAGGGCGTCCCAATATAAAAGCGAACTTAAAACGTTGCATAACCGATAAGAATCAGGTGGATATAGCGGGCTATATCGTAGGACCAATAGCTACGGCGGCTTTACTCCTTAGCGAGGAAGAAAAACAGAAAGGTTGTGCCCTTATTGATTTCGGAGGGGGCACAAGCACCGTTTCAATATATACGAAAGGCATATTAAGAACGATCTCGGTTATTCCATTCGGCGGACGGACTATTACCCGCGATATACAGTCTTTGGGCTTACCTTTCGATGCTGCCGAATCGTTTAAGATACGATACGGGCAGGTAGGAAAAGATAAAAACAAACAAGGCGGAAATAAAACTGCCGACGATATTGATCTGAAAGAATTAAACAAGATAATAGGTTTAAGGCAGGATGAGATTTTACTGAACGTTATTAACCAGATTGACGAATCGGGCTATAAAGATGAGCTTGGTGCGGGAATTATCCTGACAGGAGGTGCGTCACAGATGAAAGGCTTGCCCGAATATCTGGCGGAAAAATCCAAACTGCCCGTCAAGATCGGATCAATACAAAGACTATATATTAATAATGCTACCGATCTGTTGCAAGATCCTTCTTATGCCCAAAGCTTAGGGCTGATGCTTTTTGCAAAAGACGATTGCGAGAAAGTTGAACCTGTGAAGCAGGAAATCCACAGAGAGCCCGTTAGTAGTAAAGAAGCGGAACAACCTGTCGTTAAAGAAGAAGAGCCGATCAGTGCAGTAAAGGAAGATAAGAAGAAGCCTAAAAGAGGAACTATCCGCAAATTCTTTGAAGGTTTTGGCGGTACTTTGTTTGATGAAGAAGAATAAAAGAAAAGCATAAATCGAGAAATAATTGAGTTTTATGAACGAATCAATATTGGATTTTCAGTTTCCTAAAAAGACTCAGAAAATAATAAAAGTTATCGGAGTTGGCGGTGGTGGCGGTAATGCCGTTAATCACATGTTCAGTCAGGGAATACACGATGTGTCCTTTGCCTTGTGCAATACGGATAATCAGGCGTTAAGCGAATCCCCTGTCGAAAAGAAAGTGCAATTGGGCAAGCGTACCACCGAAGGGCTCGGAGCAGGAAACCGACCCGAGGTTGCTTGTGCGGCAGCCGAAGAAAGTGCGTCCGACATTCAGGAAATGCTCAGTGACGGTACCAAGATGGTATTCATAACGGCAGGTATGGGCGGCGGTACAGGAACAGGCGCAGCACCTGTTGTTGCACGTATCGCGAAGGAAATGGATATACTTACGGTTGGTATTGTGACTATTCCGTTTGTATTTGAAGGAAGAAAAAAAATTATACAGGCGCTCAGAGGCGTTGAACAAATAGCGAAAAATGTAGATGCCTTGCTTGTTATCAATAACGAACGCCTGATTGATATCTATTCCGATCTGACTATTCCCAATGCTTTCGCTAAGGCTGATGATACGTTAACCGTTGCCGCTAAGGGAATCGCCGAAATAATAACGATACACGGACATATAAACCTCGACTTTGCCGATGTCAAAACGATACTCAAAGAGGGCGGAGTTGCCATTATGAGTAGCGGATACGGCGAGGGTGAATATCGCGTAGAAGAGGCTTTCAAAAGTGCGTTGCATTCTCCGCTTCTTAATAATAACGATATATTTGCTGCCAAAAAGGTACTGTTCAACATTTATTATTCGGAAGATTCTCCTCTTATTGTCGAGGAAATGGATGCTGTATCCGAGTTTATGAAGCGATTTGGAGCCGAAGTTGAAGTAATATGGGGGACTGCCGCCGAAGAAGGCTTGGGCGAAAAAGTGAAAATCACTTTATTGGCGACAGGTTTCGGAATGTCGAGCATTCCCGGAATTGACGAACATGTACGTGAATTGACTGAGGAAGAAGAACGCCTTGAAGAAGAACGTCTTGCGAAAGAAGAGGAAGAAAAAAGACGCCTGAACGCCCTGATAGAAGAGCATTACGGGAAGGACGGAGTAAAAGCTATGGATGTAAGCCTTTATTTTACACCAAAACCTATAATACTGACACAGGAGGAACTGGATGATGACAGAATTGTCGAAGCTGTTGAGAATACGCCTCCGATGAAACGGGGAGAGGATTTTAATCCGAGAGAATTCAGACAGGATTCGTTTAAGAAATCATCCGATTTATTTGATAATTAATAAAACATTATAAAAGATTATGAGCGATCTATTTGATAGAGTAAGCAACGATATTAAGGCAGCCATGTTAGCTAAAGATAAAGTAAGACTGGAAGCGTTGCGCGGAGTGAAAAAAGAATTTATAGAAGCAAAAACCGCTAAAAATTCGGATGGGGAACTGACTGACGAAACGGCTATTACCATTTTACAGAAAATGGTTAAGCAACGTCGTGAAAGCGCCAACATCTACTCGGAGCAGGGACGTCCCGATCTTGCCGAAGGAGAATTGGCGGAAGTGGTTGTATTGGAAGAATACCTTCCGAAGCAATTATCGCAGGAAGAACTGGATACTGAACTTAAAAAAATTATAGCTGAAGTAGGGGCTTCTTCTCCTGCCGATATGGGTAAAGTAATGGGCGTTGCGACTAAGAAACTGGCAGGAGTAGCAGCCGGTAAAGCAATATCCGACACAGTCAGAAAATTGTTACAATAACGTGTAAACGATTACTATAAGCAAAAAGGACTAATTTATTGATTAGTCCTTTTTTTATTTTTTGATAGTTTCCACCCACCATTCTCCGCTTGAGTTGTTGCCGCGTTTTCTTTCTTTTCGGAGTATTTCATCGGGTTTCAGTTTCTTGAATTCCTCCGTCGTCGATTTCACTCCGTTTATGTAGTAGATTGGTTCGGTGTCATATTTGCTATTGCTATCCGATAATTTATTATCATCGGTAACGCTGTATATGTCCTCATCTTTCAGATCATAGCTGTTTTTTCTCAAACTTCCGTCAACGCCCCTTGAAAGCTTTTGGGACAAACCTTTCTTTGACGAAGTGTTGTTTTGTTGTTTCCGAAGTTCATCCAAAAGATTATCTACGGCAAGGGCTGCTTCTTCAAGAGTTTTGTAAGTAGGCTCCCTTCTCCCGAAGACGTCTGCTTTGGCTGTCACGTTCTTATTTGATTCGTGGATACTGCTTTTTTTGTCAGAGTTATTCGATTCCATAAAAGGATATGAGTGTGTCTCCTTTTGCGGTTTTTCTTGTATAGGTATATTTTGCAGTTCGTTTTGTTCTTCTTTTGTAACGACGTATTCTCCCGAATCGTTAACGCTTACTCTGACTTTGACTGTCGGCTTCACGGTGCTTTCTTCGGTAGCAGTCACGAAATTGTCGTTATTCTCTACGCCTTGATAATAGAAAATAACGGTTCCGTCATCATCAATTGCGTAAGTTTTAAGATCCTTGAATTTTTCTTCCAGAGAACGACGTTCTTCTAATGATATCCCTTTGTTTTGGGCTTGTATTGTAAAACAAAAACAAATGAAAAAGAGAACGCAAAATATTCTGTATAAATTACTCATATTCCAAATTCTGTTTTTATTGTTTATTAATAACATATGTAGTAAAATTGTCGCCTGTTTGTGTTCCGTATTTTACGGATAAATCTTCGTAACTGCAAAAGTAGGCATTTATATTATCTTTACGAAAGCGAACTCTGTTAAATATTCTTTTATTATACAATGCTTTAGTTCTTCTTTCTCTTCCAAACCTGATATGAATTAATTATGTTTTGCCACAAGACATAAGCTCCTGCTCCAATGGAAGATATCGGGTTAAGATATGTCTGGGACATCCAGATAGCCAGAACGGTGTTTTTTTGCCCCAGCCCTTGTCCTCCTGCAATCGTATCCTGATATCTTTTTCCAAACGCTTTTCCCAAAACGAATTGAAGAACACATACGAATAAAGAGGATAATACGATCAGCAGTTCGATATGATAGTTTTTTGCGTCCTGATTGAGTATGAACAGAACGGTTTTAGCCGTTACGATTATAAGGGCAACGTTCCATAAATAGAATGAAAAGGATTGTTTTTTTCGGATAAAGCCATGTACTGTCGGAATTAATTTCTTTATCAATAAACTTAAAATAAAAGGCAATAGAAGCATTATAAATATCCTCAGGAAAATAGAAAACGCCGATTGCAGAATTGAGGAATCGGGTGAATCTCCTATTGCTGCGAACACGACAGGCGCGACTATTACCACGCTCAGATTGCTCAATAAACTGAACGAAACAAGGCTTTTCGTATTTCCGCCCAGCATTCCCGTAATTACGATTGCCGAAGTTGCCGTAGGCGCCAGTATGCAAATGAGTGTCCCTTCGGCTATCAGTGAACTGAATGGCACTAATGCCAGATATGCTATGATACTTCCAAATACCTGAATGGAAACAAGAATAAAGTGTAATCTGGTGATTTTTATTTCGTTGAGCGATATGTTGCAATAATTGATAAAAAGCATCGCAAATATCAGTGCCGGTGTTAAAAAGGATAGCGCTGACAGAGTATTATAAAAAATAATGCCAATAGTCATAGATATTGGCATCATATATGGCTTTATTCTGGTTAGCATATTCCTTCCCTTACTCTGTCATTCTCTTTATAATGTTGTAAGCATTTATTATGCCCAACTCTCCTGCTTTTCTAAGGTCATCAAGCCCTTTTTCCTTCTCCCCCAGCTGCAATCTGTTCAATCCCCTGTTGAAGTATGCTTCCGCAAATTCGGGCTCTCTTCTTATGGCTTCGTTATAGTCCAGCACGGCAGCACGATAATCTCTTTGCATAGCCCTTATTTCGCCTCTGTTGTAATATGCATAAACGAAATCGGGATCCAGCTCGATGACTTTGCTGTAGTTCTCCAGAATCAGATAATACTCTGTCAGTCTTTTGTTGGCATCCAAGTCGTTTGTGGAGGAAGATCCTGCGGGTATGCCTAACAACGAATCGTCTTTTTTGGCTGTTTCGGTCAATATGTTGCTGCCGCTGCTTATGTCAGTATATTCAGGAGTATAATTTTTCATTTCCAGTTGTTTGGTATACATCACGGCTAAATTGAAGTAAGCCAATGTGAATTTACTGTCTGTTTTAGTAGCTTCGCTGAAATCTTCAATGGCGCTCGGAATATTTTGTACCAGCATATAATCGAGTCCTCGTGCAAAATACAGATCGGCATTATTCTGGTTTTCGGCTATCAGTTTCGAATATTCATCTATGGACGCAAAGTGTGTGTTAATCTGACTTTGAGTCAATGGAACTTCTTTGTTTGTTATAATCAGTTTTTGGTTGAGAACATTCTTTTTGTTCAACGCTTCAATCTCGGGGTTATACCGTACGAAGTTTTTCAGTTCATCCGATTTTTCGTAGTATGTTGCAACAAATCGGGATTCAGGCTCGATCTTAACCTGTCTGTCCTGCACGCGTCCTCGGGCTTCGTTTTTATATTTGCTTTTCTGTTGCTCTTCGGCATCGGCGACAACTAAAAGATTAAATTTATTGATAGTATTGTCCGATTGTTCACGCGTTTTTGTATCTTTTTCTTCTTCATTGTCATTTTTAAGGGCAAGTTGTTTAGCCTTCTCTTCTTGGTTGCGGGCGTATAAATAGTCTTTTTCTGCCCCTCTCATGTCATTAGTTTTCCGTTTTATTTCGGAACGCATATAGTAGCCCTGATAAAAATCGGGATATTCTTTCAATACTGTATTTAAGTCGGACAGAGCGCCTTTGTAATCGGAGATATTCCCTTTTAACAAAGATCGGTTCAGATATGCGAAATAGTTTTCGGGTTCGTATTGTATAACAATATTAAAGTCCTCTATCGCCCGGTTATCATCACCTACCTGCGATCTTAAAAGCCCTCTGTTGAAACGTGCAATGATATTGTAAGGTTCTTTCTCTATTACTCTGTCGTAGTCTTCCATAGCTCCCCGCAAATCGTTCAGGGAGTATCTGACAAGCCCTCTGTTTATGTAATTGCCGGTAATGGTCGGATCGAGTTTTATCGCTTCATCCAGATCCTGCAAAGATTTGCTGTATTGTTTTTGCTGGTAAAAAAACAATCCTCTCATCGAATATGCCTGAGCATAATACTTGTCGGTGTTTATAGCCTGATCAAAATTCTCCAAAGCTTTGACAGTATCACCCGTTTCCTGATACATGGATCCGCGGACCAGATATCCTTGCGTATATTTGGGGTAGAATTTCATTAGCTCATCGAGTTCTTTTTCTGCTTCCGTATAATTCTTTTTCTGGATATTGGAAACGCCGATATTTATCAGGGCATATTTATTGTCAGGCGAATATTCGAGCGTTTTTTTATAATCGCTTATAGCACCGTCAAAATCATTCAGATTCAGTCTTGCGTCGCCACGCAACTGATACGCATTGACGAAAAACGGATTTCTTTCGATTGCTAAGCTGCAATCGTCTTCCGCCCCTTTAGAGTCATCCAGATAAAATTTAGCGATGGCTCTGTAAAAATAAGGTTCTGCCAGATACGGTTTAGCTTTTATTACCTGATTAAAATATTGAATGGAAAGGACATAGTCTTCGTAATAAAGGGCGTTTCTGCCTATGATCATGACTCTGTCCGTATTAATCTGCGCGGAAATCGAAATACAGGAGGTTATAGTAAGACAAACCAGTAATATAATCTTTTTTACCATGTATTAATTGAATATTAGGCAAATATATAAATTAAAGGAATAGTACAAAAAAAGAAGGCTTTAGCAGCCTTCTTTTTATATTTTTTTATTTTTCGAAATAATCGTCATGATAGTAAGAGTTGCGCTTCAGGTAATAAGACTTGTCGCCGTAATATCGGGACGTACCGTAATACCCTTCTCGTCCTTTGACATCGTTAAATATCAGTGCGAAGTGTTCCAGTCCGTCATTCTTTACTTGGGTTATTACGCTTTTGAAGAAAGATTTATTAGTCTTGTTCCTTCGTATGACAAAGAGTGTCGCATCAACCATTTTAGACAATATGTAAGCGTCAGAAACAAGTCCGATCGGGCTACAGTCGATTACTACATAGTCATAAACAGTTTTTAGATAGGCGATAAGGTCTTTTGTTTTCTTCGTTTTGATCAATTCACTGGGGTTAGGAGGAAGTGTTCCTGCCGTAATAACATCAAACCCGAATTCTGGGTGGCTTATGGTTATTTCATCTAAAGTCACTTGTCCTATAAGGAAGTTGGAAATACCTTTTTTTCGTATTTATTCCCAGATTTTTCGCAACTGAAGGTCTTCTTAAGTCGAAATCAAGAAGGATCACTTTTTTTTCCTGTCATCTGGTAAACGGAAGCCATGTTTGAGGCTATAAACGTTTTACCGTCAGCAGGCTCTGCTGATGTAACCAACAGGCTTATCGGAAATTCGCGTTGTGCCATATATTCGATACGTATCCGCATATTACGGAACGATTCGGCAAAACTTGATTTCGGGAAATTCTTTACAAGCAAAAGATTTCCTTTTTTCAGTTTCTTAGATATGTTTTCAATGGTTCCGATAACGGGCATTCCCGATATTCTTTCACATTCTTCTTTTGTGGAAACCGTAAAATTGAAAAACTCTTCTTTACATATTATAAAAGCCAGAGGCAACGCTAATCCGATAACGAAACACATCATATATCTTTCCGACTTTTCGCCTACATTTCTTGCACCTCCCATTTGTTTAGGTGGCTCAAGGATATAATTGTCAGGGACATTTGATGCTTTTTGTATATTTGCTTCGTACCTTTTTTTGCATCAGGTATGTTGTATATGATTCATTTAGTTTATACAGCCTTTGATATCTCAAAAATTGCCTTTCCTGTGAAGGTAGTTCCGTCATTTTATGTTCTATGTCGTAAGACTCCTGTTCCAAGCTTCCTTTTGTGCCTGTATTTGTCCCTGAACTGTTCGAAGCCCTTCCAATATGTTTATTTTAAGTTTTATCAGGTTCTTTTCATTCTGCTCGTACAGAGGATTGGCGCGTCCCATATCTTGTAGTATACGTACTATCTTATTATATTCTTTTACGTATTCCGACAAGTTTACGGTGTTCCCTTGTTGTAATGCTATTCCGAGGGTTCCCGGATCAACCAGTTCTTCGTTGTTTAGAATGGTATTGTTTATGGTATCGGTTAAAATTAATACAGCATTTTCCTTAGCCTTAAGTTCACCTAATGCACTCAGGGTTTCATTAAGCTTTTCCCTGCTTGTTTCGGATTCTATGCTGTATATGCCCGTTCTGTCCTGAAAATCTTTGAATGTACTTTCAGATATGTTTAAAGAATCTGTTATGATACCTAACTGATGGTCGATGAATCTTATAGTATTATCTGAAGCTTCGTTTTTTAACTCCAGATTATTATCTCTGAACTCGTCCAGCAGAACATCCAGAAATTCGACGTCTTGATTGGAATTATTGCCGACAATTGACACGGTAAGAGCAGAAGACCCTTCTGCCAGCGGATTTGTATTTACGCGATTCGAATAGTAATTGACAAGTTCCTCTTTTGAAACGAATCTGAAGTTAAAAGGTCTGAAATTGGGTGTAAAACGCTCCGTTTTATTTATTTTGATGAAGAAGCGCGATTCTTGAACGAACTGCCCGTAATTCACTTCCATTGTAAATGGTGGGGTACTTTCTGTTTCTCCGTATGAAATTCGACATTTCTCGGAGTTGATCGGTTCTATATAATAGACATAATTATATGCACTTGGCGCAATATAGTTGCATTCTATTACAACAGGAGTGAATCCGTAAAGATTTTCAGTTTTGAATCTTGTCTTTCGAAAATAATTTACCTGTTGCTGAGGCATCTTTTCTATTGCCCTGCTGGCAAGTTTTCGCGATTTTAATATTGTTTGCTGATTATTCGAATTTCTGATGTTATTATAAGAAACGGTTCCCATCGCAACGCTTATGGAGTTACCTCTTGGTTCTATCATTACCGTTGCTTGGCTTAGATATAAAGGAATCCAAGATTTATTTTTGAGATAGGCGTATCCCAAAAATAAAATTAATGAAATCACAAACAAGTACCAATATTTTAATATACGATAAAACCATAAAACAAAGTCGAAGGAGAACTTTGTCTTGGCCTGTACTTCATCGAAGTAAGGATCTTTAAATTCGTTGAATCTGTTTTGTTCCATAAATTACCAAAATTTCCAAGCGGCCATCCCTGCGATGAATGTTATAGGGAGCAGGATTGTTCCAACAAATGCGCTGAAAGAGCCTACTCTGAAAAAAGAGCTGTTACTGGTGGAGTAATAAATTACATCGTTAGGTTTTATATAATAGAATTCTGATTCTATTACTGATTCCGAACGTAGATTGAAGGTTTTTATTACATCTCTTCCGTTTTCTGTACGAACTATTTTAATTTTAGTCATATCAATATCTTCTGCAACATTTCCGGATACGGCAAGTGCTTGGTATATTGTCATATTCTCTTTTATAAGGGAATATGTACCATTGGTCCCTGCAGAAACAACATAAAAGATATTATTTCCAAGCCTGACCCTTACTTGTGCATCGGGAAAGGATTGTTTCATCCTATTTTCAATAATTACTTCCGCTTCATTTATCGTGAGTCCTTCTACCTTAATCTCACCAAAAAACGGAATGGATATGTTCCCGTTTTCGTAAACGGTATAAGGGATGTTTGTAGGATTTGTGTTGGCTACAGAAATTATTCCGTTAAACGTTTCGGCAAAATCCGCGTCTTTTGTCATAATTGTACAATAAATGACATCGTTGATTCTGAGTTGGTACTCTTGAACCTCTTTAGTCGGATAAAAGGGTTCTCTCTGTTGCAGAAGATTGGTCGCTTTTGGAGATATACATGAACCTAAAAATATTATAATTCCTCCGAAAGCGTATATGTATAACAATTTCTTATATAGATTCATAACTTTTATTTGCTTTTTCATTTTGGCTTTACTTATTTTGTTAAAATCTATCTACCGCAGCCCATATGCCTAATCCTAATCCCGCTAAAGTGCCGATAAAACTGAATATTTCGGCAAATGACGATATTCCTCCAAAGAACTTGATCTGTCTCTGAGGTACGTATATCACATCGTTAGGTTGTATATAATAGTAGTCTGAATTAAGTATTTCTTTTGAGCGTATGTCAAAAGTCTTTACTTCGGTTCCGGTTGCCGTCTGCCTAATTATTTTTACATTCTTCCGGTCGCCATATCTGCTGATATTCCCTGTTTGTGCTAAAGCCTGAAATATATTTATTCTTAAATTTTGCATAGTTTGCACTCCCGGTCCCAATTCTCCTAATACATAATAATATCTGTTTCTTAACGAAAGATCAATAGAAACATTCGGTGAAAATTCTTTGAATTTGTTACTGATAATTCTCTTAGCCTCTAAGACTGTCATATCCAATACATATACTTCGCCTATATAAGGAATTCTTATTGTTCCAGAAGATAATACGCTTAACGAGTTGTTCGCCATATTGCTTGTCTGTATATCACTTACAGGATTTCCGCCGCCATCGGTAGGTCTGTCTGATATGTAAGCGGAAAATAAGCTTTTTATACTTTCGTCCAATGTATAAACTATCAAAGTAAGTTGATCTCCGGGGATTATTTTATAATCAATAGGAGCGACATCATCATTCGGGTAGTTTTTATTTATATCCTGTAATAAGTTTGTTTGCTTCGGTGTGATACAAGACGCAAAAAGAATTAAGACAGATAAAAATGCAAAGATTACTTTCTTTTCCATAACACATTATGTATGTTTGGTTTGTAAGGGTTTTATTTTGTAAGAACAGGATACCGATCCTTTTATCATATTGTTCAATTTTGATTTGACCAATTGTTTACGGATACCGGATATTTTATCTACGAACATTACACCGTTTGTATGATCGTATTCGTGTTGAATACATCTCGCAAAGAAATCGCCATACACCTCGTCGTGTTCGGTAAAATTTTCGTCCATATATTTTATTCTGATTTTTTTAGGCCTTGTTACCGATTCGTTTATTCCCGGTATGCTCAGGCAACCTTCCTGCATATTTACGACTTCTTCCGAAGATTCTGTGATTTCCGCATTAATAAAAACCTTCTTGAAATTCAGGTATTGAGGATCGTCTTCTCCCAAAGGGGATAAATCTATAACGAAAAGTTTAATGTCTAATCCAACTTGTGGGGCTGCCAAACCGATCCCGTCAGCCTGATACATTGTTTCAAACATATTTTCTACCAGTTCTTTAAGATTCGGATAGTCGGGGTTGATTTTTTTAGTCTCCTTTCGTAAAATCGGTTGACCGTATAAATATATAGGTAATATCATTTTCTGTTATTTCTTTCTATGTAAGAATTACTCTCCATGTAGCTTTGCAAAAGTATGACGGCACTTATTTCGTCAACGAGAGCTTTGTTTTGCCTGTCCGTTTTTTTAAGTCCTCCGTCTAACATAGCTTTATGTGCCAAGACAGAAGTAAATCTTTCGTCATAATATACGACATCAGTATATGGAAATTCCTTTTTTAAGATTTTTACAAATCCGTTGACTTTGCTCATATTTTCCGATGGCTTATTATTCATCTGTTTGGGGGATCCTATGATAATGTAATCAACCTTTTCCTCTGCCATATATTTTTTTAAAAAATCAAGCAAATTTTGAGTAGATACTGTTGTCAGTCCTGTTGCTATGATTTGTAAAGTGTCTGTTACCGCTATTCCTGTTCGTTTTGTGCCATAATCTATGGCTAACAATCTACCCATGAGGCGCAAAGATAGGTAATTTTTTTATTATACAAATTATTTTAAGTGATCAAATATTCGTCTCTTCAATTCGAAGTCCCGTCCGAGGTATTTTTCACGCACAATCTCGTTCGCTGCCAGTTGTTCGGCCGTTCCTTGGAAGAGAACTCTCCCTTCGAACAGAAGATAGGCTCTGTCCGTGATGCTTAACGTTTCATCGACATTGTGGTCGGTGATTAATATACCGATGTTTTTATACTTCAGTTGTGCCACGATTTCCTGAATGTCCTGTACTGCAATCGGATCCACTCCCGCAAAGGGTTCGTCGAGCATTATGAATTTAGGATCAATGGCAAGACACCTTGCGATTTCTGCTCTTCGCCTTTCACCCCCAGATAGCCTGTCACCCAGATTTTTCCGTACTTTCTCAAGTCCGAACTCTGAGATGAGGCTTTCAAGTTTTTCTTTCTGGTATTCTTTACTCGTTTTAGTCATTTCGAGAACAGCACGAATGTTGTCTTCAACCGACATTTTTCTGAAAATGGAAGCTTCCTGCGCCAGATAACCGATTCCGTTCTGGGCACGTTTGTATACGGGAAATTTCGTTATGTCCTGATCGTTCAGAAAAATCTGTCCCTCGTTGGGCATAACCAAACCTACCGTCATGTAAAAAGTGGTGGTTTTCCCCGCTCCGTTGGGCCCCAGCAAACCGACGATTTCTCCCTGTTTTACTTTAATGGACACATGATCTACAACTGTCCTCGACTTATATCTTTTAACAAGGTTTTCGGTTCGAAGAACCATTGTGTTGTTTTCCGCTTCCATCAACGTCAATCTATTATTGTCACCCAGCCGTATTTATCGGGTTCGTCTCCGTACTGAATGGCACGCAATTTATTGTATAATTTTGTACAGACAACCCCTGCTTTCCCGTCTTCCGAGAAAATATAAGACTTGTTTTCCTCAATGTCGTCTATTCTCGATATGGGCGATATGACGGCAGCCGTTCCACATTCGCCTGCTTCTTCGAATGTAGACAATTCTTCTTCGGGAATCTGACGCCTTTCTACTTTCATTCCCATTTCTTCAGCCAGTTGCATCAGGCTTTTGTTGGTGATCGAAGGCAGGATAGAAGATGATTTTGGAGTTATGTATGTGTTGTTTTTTATTCCGAAAAAGTTTGCGGGACCACATTCGTCCAGATATTTCTTTTCTTTTGCGTCCAAGTATAATACGGCAGCATAACCCATTTCGTGGGCTTTTTCTCCTGCTACAAGGCTGGCAGCATAATTTCCTCCTACTTTGAACGTTCCTGTTCCGTGAGGTGCAGCCCTGTCGTAACTCCTCATGATAACAACGGGTGTCGGTTTGAAGCCTTCTTTGAAATAAGGGCCGACAGGCGTCACAAATACGACGAATAAATATTCCTTAGCGGCTTTTACCCCTACCTGTGGGCTTGTCCCGATAAGCAAAGGGCGGATATACAAAGAACAGCCGCTTTCGTACGGAGGTATGAAGCGTTCGTTTAATTTCACGGCTTTTATCACAGCTTCCTCAAAAAGCTCGGCAGGCAGTTCCTGCATTAAGATGCCTCTACAGGAGGAGGCAAGACGCAACGCATTTTCACGCATACGGAATATTCTTACTTTCCCGTCTTTGCCTTTGAAGGCTTTAAGTCCTTCGAAAGCTTCTTGTCCGTAATGCAGGCAGGTTGCAGCCATGTGCAAATTGATGTTTTCGGAGTCGGAAGTTTCGATCTCTCCCCATTTACCATCTTTAAACCAGATTCTTACGTTATAATCGGTCTTCATATATCCGAAGGATAATTTGCCCCAGTCAATTGCTTCCATATCAGGTTGTTTTATCTGTGATTATTCAAAAAATTGATTTTTCAACAAATATACGATTTTAGCTAAACAATACAATTTACCATACTTGTAAAATACATGAAAAAACGGATTGCTGTCCGGCAATCCGTTTAAAGTAAATATCTGCTTAGGTTAATTATTCTCAGGTCTTAGCTTTCTGACTACGGCTCCCGTTTGCCACATTTCGCTTTCACGAAGTGCTTTAAGTTCTTCCTCCAGTTTCTCCCGGTAATCAGATTTTGAGTTTGAATCAATCGAACGTTGAGCTTCATTTCCGCAGGCAACTTCTTTATAAAGTTTTTCAAAAACAGGTTTTGTGGCGTCATGAAACGGTGTCATCCAGTCCAGAGCTCCCCTCTGTGCCGTTGTCGAACAATTGGCATACATCCAGTCCATTCCTTTCTCAGCAAAAAGAGGCATCAGCGATTGTGTAAGTTCTTCAACCGTCTCGTTGAATGCTTCGGAAGGAGTATGTCCGTTTTCGCGAAGAACTTCGTATTGAGCAAGCAATATTCCCTGAATAGCGCCCATCAATGTTCCGCGTTCGCCCGTAAGATCGGAATAAACTTCGCGTTTAAAGTCCGTTTCGAACAGATAACCCGATCCTACTCCTATTCCTAATGCTGTTACCCGATCCAACGCTTTACCTGTCGCATCCTGAAATATTGCGTAGCTGGAATTAAGCCCGCGTCCTTCAAGGAACATTCTGCGGAGGCTTGTCCCCGATCCTTTCGGGGCAACCAGAATGACGTCTATGTCGGCAGGAGGGACGATACCCGTTCTGTCTTTGTATGTGATTCCGAAACCGTGTGAAAAATAGAGCGCTTTACCTGCCGTAAGATATGGTTTTATTTTGGGCCACATCTCTATTTGTGCGGCATCCGACAAGAGATATTCTATGATTGTGCCTCTTTTTACAGCCTCTTCGATTTCAAAAAGAGTTTCGCCCGGAACCCAACCGTCGGCAACGGCTTTATCCCATGTTTTCCCTCCTTTTCGTTGCCCTACAATGACGTTAAATCCGTTATCACGAAGATTCAGAGCCTGTCCCGGTCCTTGCACTCCATATCCGATAACCGCAATGGTTTCATCCTTTAATACTTCTTTTGCTTTTTTTAAGGGGAATTCTTCACGTGTAACAACGTTTTCTGTGACTCCGCCAAAATTCATTTTTGCCATGTCCGAATTATTTGATTGTTAATTAATTTATTTCCATGTTATTCTTGCATTGCTGACAATTGCGTCACCGTTTCTCAGTTCCAGAACGAAAATGCCGTCGCTTTCTTCTTTTTTCAGTATATCGAGATTCGATCCGTAATGAGCTTCCTGAATATAATTGATCTCAAACCTCCTTATTTCTTTTTCCTTAAACATCCCGATGTCGAACCGATCGACGTAATGCTCGATGTATTTCATGCTGTTGAGATGTTTATTTATGTCGATATCGCTGTATTTCACATCAAAACTGCTGACGGAGTCAGCTTCTTTGACAGGGAGTATCTTTTTCATCCCTTCTATCGGGCATGCTTCGCCTGTGTTGTATTCTGTCAATCCTTCGAGTTCCAGAACATTTGTCGGGCGACGTGTTTCGAGGTCGATGGAAGCCCATACCGAACGTGCGTAACCGATCATTTTTCTCTCTTCATTTTCAAAAGCGAAACACCTTTCGGTAAAGATTTTATTAACATCCGAAACCCATGTATGAAGCTTGATCGTTGTGTCATTCTTCGGGTATTCGTATATCTCGATAGCCATACGCGACAATACCCAAGCCCGTTTTTGCCCGCTCATCGAATTAAACCCGAATCCGCGTTCTTCGGCGTGTTTGGTTGCTACCTGCAGCATAAATCCGCCTAACATCGGAAGAGGTGCCTGCCCCTTGAAATCGCACAGGTACGCATCTATTGTGTAAGTGTAAATTCCTGTTTTTTGAAACATTGTTAAGGTTTTATTTTTGTTCAGAATTATTTCTTTTATTTTCTATTTCGGCAAGCATATCGCTTAAACGCTCAATTTTCGATTTATTCACGGCAATCCGTCCCGAACGGATAAATTGCAGAACACCGATAGTTTCGCTAAGTTCTTTGAACAAACCTTGAGTTTCGGCATAGTGCCCCGTTTTGTGTATGACTACGCAGTTCTCGTTTATCTCGAGTATGCGTGCATTGTATTTTCTTATAAGAGCTTCGGTAGACTCCATTTTCATAAAATCAGGAGTGGAAAGTTTATATAAGGCTATTTCCTGATGTACCAGTTCGTCATCAGTATTAAAATAAGCCTTAAGCACATCCACCTTTTTGTCTATTTGCTTTACCACCTTTACGATAGTATCCTTTTCGCTAAAAACGGTAATCGTAAACTTATGTATTCCTTCGATAGCCGACTGAGACACGGATAGCGTTTCTATGTTCAGTTGCCTTCTCGTAAATACGGAGGTGATCTGGCTTAACAGCCCGACTGTGTTTTCGGAAAAAATAGTTACCGTATATAGTGTTTTTTCTTCCATATGTTATGGGTTGAATTTTAATACGTAAATATATATTGTTCCTGCAATCTGTTTACATAATTCGGACATTTCCAATAATGAGCCTGCATGCATTATCTTATTCATCGCCCAATAATATATTGGTTACACAAGTTCCTGCGGGAATCATCGGGTAAACCATGCCTTTCGTTTCCACCTGCACATCCAGCAGATAAGGACCATTGTGATCCATCATTTCCTTTATTGCATCATCCAGATTTTCTCTTTCATCAACCTTTTGTGCGGCTATCCCGTATGCTTTTGCAAGCAATACGAAATCAGGATTTTGCATAACAGTTTCGGAATACCTTTCGTTGAAGAAAAGTTCTTGCCACTGCCTTACCATTCCTAAGAAATGGTTGTTAAGAATAATGATTTTTATGTTGATATTGTATTGCATGACGGTACCAAGTTCCTGAATAGTCATCTGTATTCCGCCGTCTCCTACGAAAAGGCAGACAGGACGATCAGGCGCTCCGTATTTTGCCCCGATAGCGGCAGGCAAGCCGAATCCCATTGTTCCCAATCCTCCCGAAGTGACAACGCTTCTTGTCCGGTTGAATTTGAAATATCTCAGTCCCATCATTTGATTTTGTCCCACATCAGTAACCAGAACGGCGTTATGCTTCGTTGCTTCCGAAACTTTATTGACGACTTCTCCCATTTTTATTTTACCCGATGCAGGGAAAATCTCAGATTTGATAACAGAATCGTATTCCCTTTTAAAATGGGGCTTAAATTCATTTATCCATTCCTTGTGTTCGGCAGGTTTTATGCATTTTGTAATTTCGGGCAAAGTATGTTTTACATTACCCAAGACCTTAACGGTAGCCTTTACGTTTTTGTCAATTTCGGAAGGGTCTATGTCAAAATGGATAACTTTCGCCTGTTTCGCATATGTGTTCAGATCGCCTGTAACCCTGTCGTCAAAACGCATTCCGATAGCTATCAGTACATCACATTCGTTTGTTTTCATGTTCGGGGCAACATTTCCGTGCATCCCCAACATTCCGACATTGAGCGGATGATCGGAAGGAAGTGCCGACAATCCTAATGCTGTAAACGCAACAGGGATATCCGCCCTTTCAGCGAATCGGGCTAACTCTCTTTCGGCATTACCTAAAATAACGCCTTGTCCAGCCAGAATCAACGGCTTTTTCGCATTATTTATTAATGCAGCTGCCTCCGATAAATCCTCTTCTTTAGTTGTCGGTACAGGCTGATAGCTGCGGATGAAGTTTATTTTTTTATATTCAAAGTTATCTGTAAAACCAAATTGGGCATCTTTCGTTATATCCAGCACAACAGGGCCCTGTCGTCCTGTTGAGGCAATATAAAAAGCTTTCGCTACGGCTTCCGCTATGTCGTCAGCGGATCTTATCTGGTATGCCCACTTTGATATGGGTTGCGTAATGCCGACAACGTCAGCTTCCTGAAAAGCGTCGCTTCCTAACAGAGATGATGCCACTTGCCCCGATATAACGACTAAGGGCGTACTGTCCATCATCGCGTCGGCAATTCCGGTAACGGCATTGGTTGCCCCCGGACCTGACGTAACGATTGCTACGCCGACTTTCCCCGATGTGCGGGCATAACCTTGTGCTGCGTGCGTAGCGCCCTGTTCATGTCTGACTAAGATATGGTTCAGCTTGTCTTTATAATCATACAGGCAGTCGAAAACAGGCATTATAGCTCCTCCCGGGTAGCCGAAAACGGTATTTGTTCCTTCTTGGATCAAGGATTGGATCAATGCTTCGCTGCCGCTTATTTTTTTACTCATTCAGACTTCAATGTTAAATAATTGTTTTACAATTAATCCGACAATAAAACTAATAAAAGCAACGCCGAGGCTTATTCCTGCCATTTCTAAGAATCTGGTTCTGAAAGAATAGCCTTTAGCTATGGACGTATAATAATTGAACGCCGCTATGATCAATATTGCCGTGCCGATGCAAACTGCAAGTGCTGCATATATGTTAGAGAGAAGCAAATAGGGCAGAATTAGCAGAATTACAGTCGCAATATATGCTATGCCTGTGTAAACCGACGCTGTTACGGGTTTAATGTTGCCTCCGTCCGTTTTGGTAGACAGATACTCTGATCCTGCCATTGAAAAGGCTGCCGATATACCGGTTATAATACCGACGGATGCGATCATTTTTCCGTTTTGCAAACCGAATGTCAAGCCTGCCAATACACCTGTTAATTCAACCAAAGCGTCATTCAACCCTAATACGATAGAACCTAAATAGTTTAACGATCTGTCATTGATCAGCCCTATTAACTGTTGTTCGTGATCTTCTTCGTCTTTTTTTATTTCGAGGGCTTCGGGAATGAATTCGGACAACTTATCGTAATCGACAATTGCATCATGTTCTCCTTTTTCCATCAGCTTCAGTCCGAAAGTAAGCCCTAAAAAACGTGTAATATTTGTGTATAGCCATACTTTAAATCTGTCGGGCTTCACTTCTTCTTTGGTATATGATTTCCAGATAGCCGCATGTTTTTCTTCCGTCGCGGCAATTCTCATGACGATTTTGCGGTTTTCCTCATTTTTTATGAAGCCTGCTATTTTCCGATAGACGGTAGCTTCCGTAACTTCATCTTTTTGAGCTTCGAGCAGTTTATGTTTTAATTCGGGAGAAATCATAATTTTTTTTATTCTATAATTCTTATCGCACCTTTATCGGCAGAACTGACCATGCTTGCATAGGCTTTTAAAGCTTTCGATACCGTTCTGTTTCGAACAGGCTTAAAAGCTTCTTTTCCTTTCTTTTCCTCTTCTGCCTTTCTTGCGTCAAGTTCACGATCCTTAATTTTCAAATTTATAGTACGGGCAGGAATGTCAATCTCGATTATGTCACCGTTTCGGACTAATCCGATGTTGCCGCCTGCTGCTGCTTCGGGTGAAACATGTCCGATGGATAGCCCTGATGTTCCGCCCGAAAATCGTCCGTCAGTGACGAGGGCACACTCTTTTCCCAAATGTTTCGCTTTCAGATACGAAGTCGGATAAAGCATTTCCTGCATTCCCGGACCGCCTTTGGGTCCTTCGTACAGGATCACGACGACATCTCCCGCTTGTATTTCATCTTTCAGAATAGCCTCACAGGCATCTTCCTGAGAATGGAAAACTTTTGCAGTTCCCGAAAACCTTATTATACTTTCATCCACGCCTGCCGTTTTTACCACGCATCCGTCCAAAGCGATGTTTCCTTTTAGGATAGCCAATCCGCCGTCTTTCGTATAAGCGTGTTCTGTGTTTCTGATGCAACCGTTTTTTCTGTCCCTGTCCAGACTGGGATAGTAGCAATCCTGTGAACCCATTGTTGTGCTACGTATATTTGCGGGAGCCGATTTGTACAACAAATCCACATCTTCGGAAATATCACCGGATGTAATATCATATTTCCGTATAGCTTCTTTTAGAGTAAGTCCATCAACGCGTCCGGTTGATGCATCTATGAGTCCCGCTTTATTTAATTCGTTCATGATGCCTATGATTCCGCCGGCTCTGTTTACGTCTTGGATGTGATATTTATCCGTATTCGGGGCAACTTTGCATAAGCATGGAACTTTTCTGGATAATTGATCTATATCGTCCATCGTAAAGTTTACTTCCGCCTCTTGTGCGATAGCCAGCAAATGAAGTATGGTGTTCGTCGATCCGCCCATAGCGATATCGAGTGTCATGGCGTTCAGAAATGCCTGCTTTGTAGCTATGTTTCGTGGCAAAATGCTTTTATCGTTGTCCCGATAGTATTTGTAAGCGTTATCTACAATCAGTTTTGCGGCATCGCGGAATAATTTGGCTCTGTTTACATGAGTAGCGACGACAGTCCCGTTTCCCGGAAGAGCCAGCCCGATAGCCTCGTTAAGACAGTTCATGGAGTTTGCCGTGAACATCCCCGAACAGGATCCGCAGGTAGGGCAGGCAGCACGCTCAACCGCAGCTATCTCTTTGTCTGACACGGAATCGTCCGCAGCTTTAACCATAGCGTCTATCAGATCGAGGTGCTTTCCGTCCAGATCGCCTGCCTCCATCGGACCTCCCGATACGAATATCGCGGGAATATTGAGCCGCATAGTTGCCATAAGCATTCCGGGCGTGATTTTGTCACAGTTGCTGATACAGATCATGGCATCGGCTTTGTGTGCATTTACCATGTATTCTATGCTGTCTGCTATCAGGTCGCGCGAGGGCAGGGAGTAGAGCATTCCGTCGTGCCCCATGGCTATCCCGTCGTCAATGGCGATGGTGTTAAATTCGGCGGCAAAGCATCCGAGTCTTTCAATCTCCGTTTTCACCTGCTGTCCTATTTCATGCAGATGTACGTGTCCCGGAACAAACTGGGTAAAAGAGTTTGCAATGGCTATAATGGGCTTCCCGAATTGTTCCTCTGTCATTCCGTTTGCACGCCAAAGCGCTCTTGCTCCGGCCATTCGCCTGCCTTGTGTACTGCCCGAACTTCTTAATTCCATTTCTTGTTGTATTATTACAAAAAAGCCTTTCTGCTATAGAGAAAGGCTTTTTTTGTTTTATTATTTTAAGCTACATACGGATACCTTCTCTCAATAGTTCGATTTTGTGAGCAGAATATCAAGAATGAGAATATGTATGAAGCAATTTGTCATTTTTTTGCTTATATGTGTATCACAAAGGTATAATATTTTTTTTACTGACAATGGTTTCATCCCAATTTATTTAGAATATAAGCATTCGTGGAATATTTCGGACACGCTCGGGTGGGGAAATATGATCTTTTTGAATTCATCTGCGGAATATCCTTTTTCGATAGCCATACTTGCTATTGAGATGATTTCGGACGCAGGATTTCCTATTATATGGCACCCGATCAGAATATTGCCTTTATCCGTAATCAGCTTGCATATTCCGTTACCCAATTCGTTCTCGGCAACAAATCTGCCTGAATATGTCATCGGCAATTTTAAAACATTGTAAGAAATATTTTTCTCTCGGAGTTCTTCTTCCGTTCTGCCGACACCTGCAATTTCGGGATTTGTGTAAACTACTGCCGGAACAGCTTTGTAACTCATGCTGTCGTCAATGTCGGATATATGATTTACCGCCACTTCCGCTTCCCTGATAGCGGTATGAGCCAACAGCGAAAATCCCGTAATGTCTCCGCAAGCGTAAATATTTGGATGCGACGTCTGCATATTCTGATTTACTTTTACTCCTTTTTTGTGCAGTTCGATACCAAAAGTTTCGAGCCCGACGCCTGTTATTATCGGTTTGCGTCCCACACTCAGCAGTATTTTTTCGCAGGAGATTTCAGATGATTCTCCGTCCTTCTCGATTATGACATGATCGTCGCTGACTTCTGTTACCTTTGTCGAAAGGTGAAATGTTACGCCTTTTTTCTCGTATTCGTTTCTGAGCATTGCGGAACATTCTTTATCCATTGCCCCAAGAATTTCGGGCATCATTTCGACCACGTCAACTTTTACGCCCAAGCTGTTAAAGAATGATGCGAACTCCATACCGATAACTCCGCCGCCTATGATAACGAGAGATTCGGGCAATTCTTTATTCTCCAAGGCTTCTTTCGATGTCCAGTAATTTGTTTCGGACAATCCCTTTATCGGAGGAATCATGGTTTCAGATCCTGTGCAGAGGATTACTTTTTTTGCCAAGAATGTGTTTTCTCCACTCTCAATTTTTATCTTACCGTTTTCCTCTCCTTTAATTGTAGCTGTTCCCGTTATTATTGCCACGTTATGTTCGGCAAGTCGCATACGGATGCCTGCCGTAAGTTTTTTTACGATCTTGTTTTTCCGCGCGATAATTTTTCCCAGATCGAATCCGAAATTTCCTTCTGTCGTGATTCCGTATTTCGGGGCGGACTTAATATTGTCCAGTGTTTTTGCTGAGTACAAAAGCGTTTTTGTCGGAATGCAACCTTCGTTCAGGCATACGCCGCCGATGGTATTTTTCTCGAAAAGTATTGTCGTTAATCCGTTTGCCGCTGCTCTTTCTGCTGCGGTATATCCTGCAGGTCCTCCGCCTATGACGGCTACATCGTATGTCATGTTATTATTATTAAGTTTCATGACAAATATAAACAAAAAACAGTAAAGGTATTGCTACGCTTTACTGTTTATCTGTCTTAGGCTTTACTGTATATTAAATCAGCTTGATGCTCCTGTTTATGAAGTTGCTCAAAGCTTCTCCTTTCAACATTCCGTTCGAAAGGAGGGCTAAATCTATCAGTTGACGGACGGTAGGGTTTTCTGCGGCATATTTATCCACTTCTTCCGTACTTTTTCCGTCCACATCCGCCGTGATTTTTTCTATCAGGGGATGTTCCACATTCAGAACCAGATTAAAATTAGTCGGCATTTCCCCGTAAAATCCGAACCCTGTTTGCATTGCAGACATTTCTTTCATCCGCCGCATAAATTCGTTTTGGGTTATCTGAACAGGTTTTGCGTTTGCACCTAAAGCTTTGTAATCAACCGTAAATTCGGTTTTTTCTATTACAGGCAACTGCGATTTGAAAGCTTCGCTCAGTCCTTCTTTCTGTTTGTCTGTCAGTTTAATTTCTTTTTCGTCCTCTTTCTTTATAAGATTGTCTATTGTATCGCTGTCTACGCGGACGAAACGGCTCTTTTCGAATTTCTGTTCCAACAGGCTGCTCATGTGCACATCCAGTTGTCCGTCGAACAGGATAACGTCATATCCTTTTTGCTTGGCATTTTCGATGTACGAATACTGCTCCTCCTTGTTGCTGGTGTACAGGTACACCAGATTTCCGTCTTTGTCGGTCTGATCGGAGGATATAAGCGTTTTGTATTCCTCGAACGTGAAATATTTGCCTTCAACGTTTTTCAACAGGCAGAATTTTTGTGCCCTGTCATAGAACTTCTCATCCGAAAGCATTCCGTACTCGATAAATATTTTCAGATCGTCCCATTTTTCTTCAAACTGCGGACGGTCGTTTTTAAATATCTCTTCGAGTTTGTCCGAAACCTTTTTGGTGATGTGGTTTGAAATCTTTTTCACATTCTGATCGCTTTGCAGATAGGATCGCGAAACATTCAACGGAATGTCGGGCGAATCAATGACACCGTGCATCAGAGTAAGAAATTCGGGAACAATGCCTTCTACCGAATCGGTAACATAAACCTGATTTGAGTATAATTGTATCTTGTTTCGGTGCAGATCGACATTGCTCTTAATTTTAGGGAAGTAGAGAATGCCTGTCAGTTTGAACGGATAGTCTACATTCAGATGTATCCAAAACAAAGGTTCGTCGCTGAACGGATATAGTTCGTGATAGAATTTTTTATAATCTTCGTCGGTCAGTTCAGCGGGTTTACGAGTCCATGCCGGATTAGTATCGTTTATGATGTTGTCCTCATCCGTTTCTACCGATTTACCGTCTTTCCATTCGGTCTTTTTACCGAAAGCAATCGGGACAGGCAAGAAGCGGCAATATTTTTTCAGAAGTTTTTCAATTTCGCTTTTATCAAGGAAATTCTTGTTTTCATCGTCTATGTAAAGAACAATATCCGTTCCTCTGTCTTCTTTCTTGGATTTTGATATGGTATATTCGGGAGTTCCGTCGCAACTCCACTTTACGGCTTCACTGCCTTCTTTGTACGATTTGGTGACAATCTCCACTTTTTTCGATACCATAAAAGAAGAATAGAATCCAAGCCCGAAATGTCCGATTATGGAATTTGCGTCATTTTTATATTTGTCCAAAAACTCATTGGCTGACGACAAGGCTATTTGATTGATATATTTGTCAATTTCTTCGTCCGTCATACCGATTCCTCTGTCCGAAATAGTCAGAGTACCTTTCTTTTCGTCGATTGACACATGTATTGTCAGATCGCCCAACTCTCCTTTAAATTCTCCTAAAGAAGATAGCGTTTTCAGTTTCTGAGTTGCGTCTACTGCGTTGGAAACGATTTCACGAAGGAAAATCTCGTGATCGCTGTACAAGAATTTTTTAATAATAGGGAATATGTTGTCTGTCGTTACCCCTATATGTCCTTTCTGTTGCATAATTATATAGTTTTTATTGTTTTCTTCACTTTTAAGGACAAAAAAAATGCCACTGTTTTAATAGTGACATTTTGTCATTTGTATGTATTAAATGATGTATTCTTAATACCATTCGGGATCGAAGCTCGAAGATCGTCCGCGCTTGTCATACTTCAAATCCTGCAACATCGAAGAGCTGGCTCGTAAAGAAACGAAATATGATTTGTATGGACCTACGGGAATGAAACTTGCCGACAGGCTCCAGCAGTGCAGGTTTCGCGTAAGCGTACAGTTCACATAAGCGAATTTATTCTGTTCGAAATCGTAGCTGGTGGTAAAATTAAAATTCCAGTTTTTCGTAGGCTGGATAGCACCGCTTAATCCCAGACTGTGAGTCAGTTTATACTTATATTCTTTATTGAGGTAATCGAATCGGGCAGTATTATATCCATACTGGAAAGAATAGTTTAAAGACAAACTCCATTTAATTTCACTTTTAAGATATCCGTCATCGTCGTATTCTCCCGTGTCTTTCTTTTTTGCCAGAAGGCTTGTTCTTTCCCCGCCTTCCTCTGTCGCTTCTTCTCCCTCCAAAGGCAACGCTTCGGATTGTTCTGCATTTTGGTTTTGCGTTGTGCTTTTCGTGTCGCCTCCCTTGCCGAACCATTTTTTAAATGTATCCTGATCGATGGATGGAGATATGGAATATCCCGTATTCTTTAAACGTCCGAAACTTAATTTTCGGGATATGCGGAGTTTGTCGAGCCTTTCGGGATTGCCGTAATCGTCGAGTCCATATAAGTAAGGATCGAAAGTCGCGTTAACGTTAACCGTGAGGCTTTTACTCAGTTTTAAGCGTACGTTGGTACTTATATCGCTCCACTTATATTTGTCCGCCATCATGTTGTAGCTGAAACGTATTCCCAGATTGTCGATCAGACTGATGATTTTTGTGGAATCGTTATCTGTACCGATTTTCATTTCCAAGTTGTTATCAAAAGAAAAATTGATATTTCCGCTTTTTCCGCTGGGTGCGGTTCCGAATATCAGATCTCTATACGGAGAATAAACATCTTCTTGTATATTCCCGTTACTGTCATAGTAGTAGTATTTTTCATAAAACCCCCATTTCGGATCGCTGAAGTCAGGATTTCCGCCAAAACTTACGGAGGGTGTGAATACATGTCGGATACGTTGCAGTTTTCCGATTTTAAATATCGGATCGTAGTATCCGTACAGCTTCGTCTGGAAACTAATGGAGTAGTTGAAATCATAAACCCTGTTGAAAGAGTAAATAGTATCTACAGGGGCGAGTGCCGTCCCGTTCCATGCCTGTTTTATTTTTTTGAAATACCACCTTTCGTTATAGTTGAACGAAGGTGTTATGTTCAGATAGTTAAACACGTTGAATGTGGCGCTGACAGGGATAGAGTGCTTGATGGCGTTGTTCCAGTCTTTCTGCAGGCTCGACTTGAATATTTTGTCTTCTTTTGTTGTAATGCTGTTCTTGATGTCTGCCGTATAGCTGAGCTGTATTTTCTCATACCATTTGTCCGCTCCGACTTTGTCTTTTTTCTTAAACGGATATATACGGCTCATCGAAACCGTGAGGTTCGGCAGGGTTAATGAAACGGTGGAATCGCTCGATATCTGCGTTGCCGAGACGCTTCCCGATATGGTGAACGGAGAGTTTGGAAATCGTTGTGTCATTGTAACCGTAGAACTTTTTGTATTGCTTGTGTTTCCGCTGTACAACTCGTTCAGGTTATTCCTGTTATAGCTGCTTGTAGAGAAATTGACATCTGCCGAAAGAGTACGGTACATATTCGCTTTCGGATCCTGCGTGTGTCTCCAGCTGATACGGAAGTCTTTCTGTTCCGAATAGTCGGGATCTTCTTTATCTCCGTATTTAGTAAAAAGATAATTCATGTAAAAATTTCCCGAAAAACGGTATCGTTTTCTGTATTCCGACTTTGCCGCGAGCCCCCACGAACCTTTCGTATGTATTTCACCTGTCAGGGCAAGATCGACATGATCGTTTATTGCAAAATAGTAACCTCCGTCACGCAGTCCGAAACCTCGCTCCAGTTCATCGGTATAACTGGGCATAATCACCCCCGATGAATATTTGTCGGTGAAAGGGAAAAACCCGAAAGGCAATGCTATCGGCAGCGGGACGTCTTCAATAACGAGATAGGCGGGTCCCGTGACAATATTTTTCTTGGGTCTTACTTTTGCCTTTGTCAGCATAAGGTAGAAGTGCGGATGATCGTGCTGGTCGCATGTCGTGTATTTTCCGTTACACATGAAGAAAGAGTCGTCCGCGTTTTTCTTTGCCCTTTCGGCAACGATATATCCTTCGCCCTGTTCTGTTATTACGTTTGTGATGTATCCTTTTTTCGTTTTGAAGTTATAACGCATCGACTTTGCCTCGTAGTCTGTGCCTGCGTCGCTGAAAACAGGATATCCGAATTCTGCACCGATCGAATCCAGCCCGTATGTAGCATGTACGATGCTGCTGTCCATGTTCATGGATATTTTTTCCGATTTCAGTTTTATGGTAGTGTAATTCACTTCCGCGTCGCCATACAGATAGCCCCAGTTCCCTGCCGTGAAAATAATGGAGTCTTTAGCGGCATAATCCACAGGAGCATCAAGCGCATCTTTTTTCTTTTTTACGGTATCGTTAGACAAGCTGTCTGTGGGTGTTTTTTTTTGCAGTATAGATGTCGAGTCTGTTTTCAGTAGCAAAGAATCTCTTCCCAGAGAATCTTTCAGAGTAAGCGGCAATAGAGTAGAATCATTGTGTATGGCATTGCTTCTTCCGACATTCGTGGACGATCGAGCTCCAAAAATCGGTGACAGAAGTATAATCGTGAGGATTATATATATGCAATAACGGAAATTTCTCATTTAACGGAGTTCCCTGATCCTTAGTTTACAGGTTGCAAATCTAATCATTAAATAAATTATGGAGCGATAAAAATATAAAAATCTCGAAACCATGAATCTATAAAACTCAATAAAATAACTATAATTAGTTTATTTTTCGTATATCTTACATCTTCCCGTCAATACTTCACTGTATTGTAACCATTGTTGCCCCGAAACCGTATTCACGGAAAGATGCGTCCTGATAGTAGATGTTTTTGTATTTTGTTTTGAGTTCGTTTAAGAGGGCATTTTTCAGGGTTCCGTTTCCTTTTCCGTGAATAAACACTATCTTTTGCCCCTTTTTCTTCAGGTTCTCATTCATTACCTCATTGAATTTCTTCAACTGATATTCGAGCAGATCTTTCGGTTCAAGCCCGTTCGTGTTGTCGAGCAGTTCGTCTATGTGTAAGTCTACTTCCAGTATCGGGCTACTCTCTTTTTTCTCGATACGCTGCCTTTTTTCTCTCTTCGGGTTTTCTTTTTGAAGAATAGCATTTTGGAGTTCTTCCGTATTTATAATGTATTCTTTCTCCTGTAAATCTTTTTTCATCACATAGTAAACCAACGCGTTTTCGTCGAAATAGTCGTTCTCCCGAAAACTATGCAGTTTGTAAAACTTTACGGGATCGATCCTTAACTCTACCGAACAAGGATTTTTCAGACTGAAAGGCTTGTCTTTTTTTAAAGCGATGAACTGAAGGCATACTTTTTCCAGATCGTTCAGCTCTGTTTTATCGAACTCTTCCAGATATATTTTTATGTTCGGCTCTATTATACCTGCCGCACGGCTTATCCAACCGTTGTCGGCACGGCTCATGTAGTTATAGTACAGATAGTAATTACTGTCATTCACAAGATAACATTCGTACGCCGATGTGCTCAACTGTTTTATATCGACAGGGAGATAGCACAAGCAAACCGTGATTTGTTCGCCTTCCTTTGTTTCTTCAACGACAAAGGGTTCTGTTTCTTTCTTGGGTTCAGCTTGTGACGACGTTGCGATTGCCGAAACTACGTTTTGTATCGATGATTCTTTAGCCTGTATATTATCCGACCCGATAACAACGCATTCTTTTATCAGCATTGGCGTATCGAATCCGTCATCATCCACTATTACGATGTTTTTCCCTTCGAAACCCTTAACTGTGCCTCCTCCCGTTGTGTTAAGAAACCTGACTTTATCTCCTATCTTCATTTCCTTTGCTTTTTTGTTATGGCAAAGTTGACTATTTTTGCCAAAATAAAAAAAGAAATGAATAAAATATCGGAGCTTCAACAGATACATATAAGCGATTATAACTATTTGTTGCCTGAAGACAGGATCGCAAAATACCCTTTAGAAGAAAGAGACAGCTCAAAACTGCTTGTTTATAATAATGGAAAGATCGAAGAATCAGTTTTTTTCCATATTTCGGATTATCTTCCTTCCGATTCTTTATTGATCTATAACGATACTCGGGTTATACAAGCCAGAATGTATTTCAATAAACCGACGGGTGCAAAGATTGAGATATTTTGCCTTGAACCCTGTCTGCCTCATGATTATGCTCTGAATCTCGGGTCGAGAGGAAAATGTTCCTGGATATGCCTGATAGGTAATTCAAAAAAATGGAAAGATGGTTTTCTCTCAAAACAAATTTCAATTTCGGGACAAAAAGTAAATGTTACGGCAAACAAGATTAAGTCAACAGGAGAAAGCCACATTATTGAGTTTGAATGGGACAATTCCGATATAAGTTTTTCCGAATTGCTCGAAACAGGCGGAGAACTCCCGATTCCCCCTTATTTGAACAGAGAAACGGAAGAAGAAGACAAGAGAACTTACCAAACGGTATATTCCAAAGTAAAAGGTTCTGTTGCGGCGCCGACCGCAGGATTGCATTTTACTCCGCAGGTTTTTGACAAATTGGATAAGAAAGGAATCAGACGCGATGAGATCACGCTTCATGTCGGAGCAGGGACTTTCAAACCCGTCAAAACAGAGACGATCGGAAGCCATGTGATGCATTCGGAATATATATCCGTATCCAGAAACACAATATCGGACTTACTGAACCATAAAGGGAAAATAATAGCGGTAGGAACCACTTCCGTACGGACATTGGAAAGCCTTTATTATATAGGATCCTTACTGGAAAATGAAGAAAGTCAGGAATTAAGAGTAACTCAATGGCTGCCTTATGATGAGAAGAATAACAAAATCTCTGTAGAACAAGCTTTAAAGAATATTCTGGATTGTCTTGACGTGCACAATCTGAATACGTTGATAGCCGATACGCAGATTATGATAGTTCCGGGATATGAATTTAAAATAGTTGACGGGATGATCACCAATTTTCACCAGCCGCAAAGTACGTTGTTGTTGCTTGTTTCGGCTTTTGTCGGTGGTGATTGGAAAAGGATTTATGATTACGCTTTAGCTCACGATTTTCGTTTCCTCAGTTATGGGGACAGTTCTTTGCTGTTTCGTGTATAAACTGTTCGGTTGTAAAAGGCGGAATGTGTATCCCTGATCTTGCAACCATTCGATAGCTTTCGGCAGTGCTCCTTTCATGTTCTTTTCAGACTTTAACGAGTCGTGAAATACTATAATGGAACCGTTTCTTGTATATCGTTTGATGTTGTTGAACACTTTATCGGGCGTCATGTATTTGCTGTAATCCCGCGTAACGACGTCCCAAAGTACGATCTGGTATTTTTTACGTAATTTGAAAAACTGCCTGAAACGTATGTGTCCGTGCGGTGGGCGGAAAAGTTTCGAACCGATCTGTTCAGCGGCAAGTTCTACGTTTTTGATGTAGTTTTTAGTTCTCGTGCGTATTCCCTGCAAATGGTTGTAAGTATGGTTGCCGACCTGATGCCCCCTGTCCTGTATTTCCTGATAGAGTTCGGGATATTTTCTTACGTTGTCTCCTACACAGAAGAACGTGGCTTTTATATTATACTTATCCAGTATATCCAAAACCCAAGGCGTGACTTCGGGAATAGGTCCGTCGTCAAAAGTTAGGTATATCGTTTTCCCCTGAGCAGAAGGCTTACGCCATAATGCTCCCGGGAATAAGATCCTGTATAAAATCGGAGGTTGTTCGATGAACATATTGTCAATATTGATTAAAAGCAAGCCTATATCGAAGATAAGCTTGCTTCCTGTAAATTTATTGTTGCGATCCGTAATATTCTTTTAACAGAGCCGGCGAATACTGTTGCATCAACCCTAAAGTTTTTTGCATTACTTCTTCCTGTTGTTTTTGGAAAGAAGTGTCGTTACTCATCTGATAGCTTTGTATAGCATCGTCCGTGATTGTTTTCAACCCGAAACTTCCGAGCGATCCGTTGCCGTTTGAGAAATACATAAGGGAGTAGGACTGTAAGTTGGATACTATTTCTTTGTATTTATCGTGCTTGCCGTTAGTGTTATAAACAGAAGCAACTCTCAGCAACGTATCGAAGCTTTCCGCTATTTCCCTCTGGCTGTTCGCCATTTGTTGCGGAGTCAGCCTGTTGTACCAGTTTATCGTTCTTTGCATGCGATCCTGAATTATACCCAGAACTTCTTCTGCCTTTTCGGGTTGTCCCAGTTTGTAATAGAATTCGCCCAGATAAATAGACTCTCCTTCGAATGGTACGGCACTGTGCGGTATTTTTTCGACACATGTATTCAGAGCCGTCAATGCTTTATCCATTTTACCTTCTTTGATCAGGGCGTCGATGACTTGGATAAACATAAATCTGAATGTCTTTGCCATCCGTTGAGTGTTTTCGTCAAGATAAACCTTTGGGTTTTCTATTCCGCCCCACTTATACTTGTTCACCATATTGTCGTAAGCCACTTCTGTATTAACGCCTGTCGGATTCGGGCGTCCCGGGGTGATGCGGTATGTAACTCCTTCCAAGAGGAATTGAGGTCTCAGATTGAGATACATATCGCTGCCTACGGTTGCGGCATAATAAATCGGGCGTTTCCATCCGTCTTTATTGATATTGTTCAGCATTTCCAGTATCATAATATCGTTGCGATATATGACAGACTTGTTGCCCAAATTAATAACCATCTCTTGCGCAGGTTTCGAATCCAGTGCTTTCCAATCTATTTTTGAGGAATCGAGTGGCATAGTCAGCTTGTTGGTCGGGACAATCACCCCTTCGTTGATAAAAGGATTGTTCGGTATGTAAGTGTCCTTTGTTTTGAGAATGGTCATCACATCATTCAAAGGCAATGTTTCTTTAAACGCATTTCGGTCGTAAAGCCTTCCGTAATCAACGCTCTGTTCTGCATTCATCCAGTTGCTTCCTGCCTCTTGTTTGAGCCTGTTTCTGAGTGCGGTTTCAATCTGATCTTTAGTCAGAATGTAAGCATATATTCCCTTATCGCCGATATATCTGTCTTTAGTCCATGTTATGGGCAGGGGTTCGGAATCATAAGCCTGCCTTCTCATCTGATCCACGTACCAGTCTGTTTGCAGATAGCTGAGGTTACAAACGCGGACATCCGTACGGAAGCCTTCAACTTCCTGTGCGTACCAGAGCGGGAAAGTATCGTTGTCGCCGTTCGTGAATAGAATAGCATTCGGTTCGCAGCTTCTCAGGTAGTTCATCCCGAAGTCGCGCATTACCGTTCTTCCCGATCTATCGTGATCGTCCCAGTTTTGTCCTGCCATTTGTATGGGTATGAACAAGGCGGCTATTGTCGCTATCGCGGCGGTAAGCGTTTCGGACGAAATAGCTTTTTTCAGCAGCGTCCAAAGCCCTGCCACTCCGAATCCTATCCAGATACAGAAAGCGTAGAACGAACCTGCGTAGGCGTAATCGCGTTCACGCGGTTCGAACGGTTTCTGATTCAGATATATTACGATGGCAAGCCCTGTCATAAAGAAGAGCATAAAAGTTACGAGGAACTGTTGTTCGCCTTTCGTTTTGCGTGTTATCTGGAAAACGATCCCTATTATTCCCAGAATAAGAGGAAGCATATAATATACGTTGTGCCCTTTGTTTTCGGAAATACTCGGCGGCAGATTATCTTGTGGACCAAGTCCGCGCATTTCGTCTATAAACCCGATTCCCGTAATCCAGTTACCGTTGTTTATGCCTCCCATGCTCTGAACGTCGTTCTGGCGTCCCGAGAAGTTCCACATAAAATATCTCCAGTACATGAAGTTGATCTGGTAATTAAAGAAGTATTTAAAGTTCTCGAGCATTGTCGGTGGAACTTTTTCATCTTTGATGTCGCCCCACATTTTATATCCCTCGATGTGTCGCGGATCGCTTGAATGCATCCTCGGGAAAAGCATCGAGTTTGTATATTTATATGTCGGCGTCGTACCTGCGACGAAATAGCGGTCTTTTTCGTTTTCCGATGTTTTCACAACCTTATCGTAACGTTTTTTTACGCTGGCTTCAACGGGTCTTCCTTCCCTGTCGCGTTCAACGTCCGAAGCGTAAGTTCTTCCGTAAAAGAGAGGAGTGTCTCCGTATTGTTCACGGTTGAGATAATCCGTCAAAGAGAATACGTCTTCGGGCGAGTTCTGATCCATAGGCGTATTGGCAGCCGATCGGATTGGAATGAGCGCGAAAGAAGAGTATCCGATCAGTATCACCATCAGACACAGTATTGAGGTGTTCAATACTCTGATGTTTGTTTTTTTGTAATAGAACAGGAAAAAGCCTGCCACAAGGAAAAGCAATATCCATAGTATCGGGCTCGATCCTATGAAAGTGATACCCGCTAAGGCTATGCTTATCAGAAACGATATTTTTGCTCTTTTAAGATTTCCCTTTTTTGACATGGTTTCGTAAACGCACCAGATGATAGAAATCACTAAAAGGATAAGATATACAAATATGCCAGTGTTGTAGGGAAGCCCGAAAGTATTTACAAACAGTAATTCAAACCATCCGCCCACTTTCGTAAAGCCCGGGATAACGCCGTACATTAGGATGACTACAAAAGCGAAAGACAGCAGCAGTGCAGTACAAGTGCCTTTAACGGTTGCCTTTTCGGTTCTTTTGAAGTAATAAACCAGAACGATGGCGGGGATACAAAGCAGATTCAGCAAGTGGACACCGATAGACAATCCCATTGTATATGCTATCAGTACCAGCCACTTGTCGGAATGAGGTTTGTCGGCTGCACTTTCCCATTTTAGGATCAGCCAGAAAACAAGAGCCGTAAACATCGAAGAGTAGGCGTAAACCTCTCCCTCGACCGCCGAAAACCAGAATGTATCGGTGAATGTATATGTAAGAGCTCCAACCAGTCCGCTACCCATAATAGCGATAAGTTGCCCGGTTGTCATTTCCTTGCTATTGTCAGAATAGATAAGTTTTTTAGCCAGATGCGTTATTGTCCAGAACAAAAACAATATCGTTAAAGCGCTTAACAGTGCGGACATTGCGTTCACCATCATTCCCACTTGGGAGGGGTCGGAGGCAAACAGGGTGAAGAACTTTCCTGTCAACATAAAGAACGGAGCGCCGGGAGGGTGTCCTACTTCTAATTTGTATGCCGATGTAATAAACTCGCCACAGTCCCAGAAGCTTGCCGTAGGTTCGATTGTCATTAAATATACGGTAGCTGCTATGGCAAAACTTAACCATCCTAATATGTTGTTAATCAGGTTGTATTTCTTCATGTTATTTATATTCTAAATATAAAATAGTTGTTTTTATTCGGCTGCAAATATACTTAAAACAATGATACAAAGATGATTTAATACGAATAGATTTAATAAAATCTTTAAAAGATGCAAATTTTATTATGGAATCGAACCAGTTTGAGACTCTTTTTTTATGAAGTATGGAGTAAAAGCGTTATGCTTTTTTTACATAATATATTATCTTCGTTCTTCTTATGTTTATAACGGAAGTAAAACAGTTAATGCTAAAACCGGTACTGTCGATATTATTCTCCCTGTTTTTTTCTTTCGGGTTGAGTGCCCAGCAAGGGAAAATTACAGGAATGGTATCTGACAGTATTGTTAACGCTCCTGTTGAATATGCGTCGGTACACCTTTCTACGGAAAAGGATACTTCCTTTGTGAAAGGGACGATAACAGACGCTCATGGTAAATTTTATTTTTCCGCTCCATTCGGGCAATACCTGCTCGAAGTATCTTTTTTTAGGCTATAAAAGCTATAAAAAAAAAGTAATTCTTGATTCGCGTAATACAATTCTTGATTTAGGTAATATTTTCTTAATCAACGATTCTCTCGTATTGGACGAAGCAGTCGTCAGAGCGAAGATTCCCGATGTTGTCGTAAAAGGTGATACGATAGAGTATAATGCGGATTCGTATATTTCGGACGAAAACAGCCTGTTGCAGGATATAATCAAGAAACTTCCGGGGATAGAAGTAGATGCCGAAGGCAACATAAAGGCGAACGGAAAAGCTGTCACCAAGATTTTTGTAGACGGCAAGGAGTTTTTCGACAACGATATAAAGATGGCATTGACAAATCTGCCTGCCAAGATGATAAAAAAGCTCCAGCTCTACAAAGACGAATCGGAAAACTCTAAAATTACAGGATTTAAGGACGGTAAGGAAGAACGGTTTTGAATCTTGTTGTAAAAGAAGATTATAAACGCAATCTTTTCGGAAACGTCAAAGCCGGTTACGGCAGCGACGATAAATATTCCAACAAGCTTATGGCCAATTATATGAATGAGCAAACGCAGGCGTCATTGATTGGCAATATGGATAATGCGGGAGGCGGGGACGATTTTATGATGGGATATTTCTCTCCATATTCGGGGATAGATGAAAATAAAAGTATCGGTGCGAACTTCAATATTAACAAATCATCGAAATTCAAGATGGGAGGGAATGTGCGATATTCGGACAATTCCAATCTTTTGGAAACAAAATCGAGTACGACGTCTTTCAATCCGAGTTATTTGAACGAACAAAATTCTTCCACAAAAAATGACAGGAACAATCTCAGTCTCGGCATGAATATCGAATGGCGTCCCGATTCGCTCACGACTATTTATGCGCGTACATCGGCTTCATTTTCCGATAGTAAAGATAAAACAAAGAGCGATTTTCAGAAGTTGTCTTTTTCCAGCCAGAACGATACCACTCAGGGGTGGACGGAGAGGTATACAAAAAATAACGGCAATGCTCTCAACGCATCTTTGACTGTAGGCAGAAGGTTAAGCGAAAACGGGCGGACTTTAACCTTGAGCCTGAATGCGACAAGTCGAAATGAAGACGGCGACGGCAGGAATAATTCGGTAACGAAATATCCGACGGGGAATGATGCCGTCATTGATCAGGTTCTGAATAACGATAATAAAACGTGGAACTGGGGAACGACAGTTTCGTATGTAGAACCTATTACTTCGAAAAATTCCATTATGTTGTCGTACTCGATCCGCCAAAATAAAATGGATCGCGACAGAAAAACTTTTAAGAAAGGGCTTTCGGGCGAATATGATATTATTGATCGGGACTATACCCGCAGAACCAAGAACTTTTATATCAGCCAGAATATTAACCTGAGCTTTCAGTCACTGTTGGGGAAGTATGAATATACGATCGGGTTGAACGTCGATCCTTCTTATTCGAGAAGTAAGGTGGCGATGCAGGATTCTGTTATTGAAGATATTAAACAGCATGTAGTAAATTATTCCCCGTCAGTGCGATTTTCTTATAAACCTAACGATAATACCAGTTTAAATATCGACTATTCGGGAGCAACAAGTTTTCCGCAGTTAAATCAAATATCGGCAGATACGGTTATTCTTAATTCGACAAGTAAGTATTACGGTAATCCCGATTTGAAGCCGAGCTACAGCAATAATCTCAATATATATTACCAGAAATCGGACTATGAATCGGGACGATTCCTTATGATATCGGGCGGGTTGAATTATACATTCAATCAGATAGTGAATTATGCGAAAATAGACACTACCTCCGCTAATAAATGGAACGAAGAAACTACTTACAGGAATGTCGACGGAAACTGGAGCGCAAACTTAGGCATTTCTTATAATACGCCTTTCAGAAACAAGAAATTTACGTTTGACACGAATACTTACGGATATTATTATCGGAATATCGGTTTTTCGAACGGAGAGAAGAACATAACCAACAATCTGAGCATTAACGAAAGCGTTTCGCTAAGGTTTAAAACCGAAAAAATTGAGAACCGCCTGCAACTGGGTTATGGACTGAGTATTACGAACAATAATAACGATATTCAGGGCGATATGAACGTTTCCAATTTTAGCGCCAGCAATTCCACATCGTTGCAGTTGCCATACGATTTCAGTATTCAAAACGATATAAGCTTTACTTACAATTCGGGCTATTCTTCCGATTTTAAGAAAACGGAGGTTTTATGGAACGCATCCGTATCCAAATCTTTTTTAAAGAAGAAAGCAGGACTGCTTAAAGTCCAGTTTTATGACATTTTGAAAGATCGGACAAATGTGACAAGGAAAGTTCTCGGAAATGAAATGTCCGATATGCGCACCAATACTGTCAGCCGCTATTTCCTTCTAAGTTTCACTTACAGATTTAACTTCGCTAATAAGTAATATTTATGCTAAATCATAAAAAAAATGATATTAGGCTAATGTTTTGCTAAACAATAGGTTGTTTAAAGTGTTATCTAAAAATAAGAACTATGTTAAACAAAAATTTTGTCAAATTATTCTACTAATATGAATGATTATAACAAAAAAATAATAACTTTGTCAACTTTCCTTATTCTAAATGAGTTAGGAAGTGCAAAGTGCGATTAATAACTATGAGATGGATTTTCATTATATAATGCACTTTGATATTTAATATTGGTTATTAGGTTAAAGATTATTTTAGTCTCAAGATTTAAAATGAAGAATCTTTTATTAATAATATTACTTCTGGTATCTTTCGTAAAAATTGATGCTCAACAGATTGCCGTAAAGAATAATCTTGTGTATGACCTCACGTTAACTCCTAATCTGGGGTTGGAATTCAAATTGAATAAAAAATTTACTCTGGATATTTTAGGCGGATATAATCCGTTTACATTTAACGATGATAAAAGATTTAAGCACTGGCTTGTTCAGCCGGAACTTCGCTATTGGTTCTGCGAAAGTTTTAACGGCACTTATATGGGGTTGCATGCGCACGGCGGAGAGTTTAGCGTCGCCGGATTGGATCTTCCTTTCGGAATGTTTCCGACATTGAAAGATCATCGGTATGAAGGTTATTATGTGGGCGGCGGTGTCAGTATCGGTCATCACTGGATATTGAGTAAAAGATGGAGCATTGAAGCCAATATCGGGGCAGGATACGCATACGTTGATTATGACAAATACGGATGTAAAACGTGTAGTCCTAAATTAAAATCGGGTTCACGCAATTATATAGGGGTAACAAAAATAGGCGTTTCGTTTATTTATTTTATCTATTGATTTTTTAGATACACAAACAAGTATGGTGAAAAATATATTGCTCGTCATATTACTTTTATCAACTACATTACTGAATGCTCAGGATGTCCGTCGGCATGGCTTTAACGTACAGGATTTCAACGTCGTTAGAGAGGGCAATTCTATTATCCTTAATTTTGAAGTTGATGTAAACTCTCTTGTCGTGGAGAAAAATCAGATACATCAGTTCGCACTTGCATTGATATCTCCTGAAGATGACAAGACTTATTTATTTGAATCTCTAATCATAGCAGATAAAAGCCGGTATAAATATGTAAAACGGGCAGCGGCGTTTGGCAACTACAACGCTATTCAGCCGATAGATGTCATACGAAAAAGCGATAAGAACCAGATTGTCCACCTCTCTCTGAAAGCTCCTTACGAAGAATGGATGCGCGGAGTAGATCTGTATGTCAATGAAAAAGTGACGGGCTGTGCAAACTGTGACGTTAGGGAAGATCAGTATCTTGTTGTGAAAGAAGTGTTGCCCGCAGAGTTTATCCCTGACTATAAATTAGCCTATATCGTTCCCGAAATAGAAGAAACCAAGCAAAGAAGCGAAACATATGCCGCCCATCTTGATTTTAAGGTCGGCAAATACGATCTGCTTGTAGATTATAAGGATAATGCGGCGAGGCTGATGGAAGTTGACAGCATAGTGAAAAATATAAAGGACGACAGCCGTCTCACTGTTAATGAATTCATAATAACAGGATACGCTTCGCCCGAAGGTTCGTATGACAGCAACCTGAAATTGTCGGAAAACAGAGCCAATGCTTTTGCCGGTTTCCTTAAAAAGCAATATAATTTGAGCAGTGAAAAAGTATCGGTTCGCTGGAGAGGTGAAGATTGGAACGGACTAAGAGAAGTTGTAGCCAACTCAAACCTGAGCGATCGTAGCAAGATATTGGATATTATCGACAATACAGGAAATACAGTTGCTTATATATTTGACCTGAATGTGTCAAAAACCGGTAACGGTAATTTCACCGGAGAAACCAGCGGTACTCCCGGAGCATCTTCTTTTACGTCAAAAGCACAGAAGATTAAAAAACAGAATTACAAAGCCGCTGTCTTTTTGAATATGAATGCGGCAATAAAAGCTGCAACGGATGTTAAGGGTACGCCACTGTCAAGATTGACGGATGCGGCTGCTTTTGCTTCTATGGATAACCTCGTTGGAGCAAGCGAAGACAATTTCTTGATGACAAATGCTACCGGATTGATTGACATTACATCTTCAAGTATCCAAAATAATCCGGGTGATGCCGAAACTAATTCTGTTAGGCTTACAGCGGAGCGTGCGGTCGCTAAACTTATAGTGAAAACAGCGGGTATAACCGTTAATCCTTCAACAGCAGGTACAGTATCGGATGCTAAATGGGAAGCAGACGTTATCAACAAAAAAATGTATTGGTTAAGGAAACAAACCTTTAAGCTGGGTGGAACTGTTATGGAAACCGCTGCTGACTATACCAATACAGGTCGCGCCGATCTTTATGCCGAAGATCCCAACTGGGACGGCGTAACAGGAACACCTCAGGCAACCTCCGATTTTACCGTGTTGGCAAACAACGCAACTTTGGCTAAAGCCGATGCAGCATCGGTTTATCTGCCTGAAAATACGATGAAAGCGGACGATCAGATGCAGGATGTTACAACCCGTGTGGTTTTAAGCCTTAAGTTTAAACCAAAAGCTCTTGTGGACGCAAGTTCCGCTTCAGATTCTTATTATACTTACGGTGGATTTGTAATTCCTGTAGAATTGTTCAAGAAATATGCAGACGGTACTGAAACGCCGAGCAACACTGCTTTTGCGGCTGCTTTGCAGCAACTGGCAACGAATGAAGGTGCCAGCGATGCTACTCTTTTGGACGGAACTCATGCTTCTTCATTCGTATTGTACGGAATATCTTTCTATAAAGACGGAGTGTGTTACTATTCTATTCCGATCAGGCATTTCATTGATTCTCAGGAAGGCAATCCTATGGCATACGGACGTTTTGGCGTTGTAAGAAACAATACTTATAACGTTAGAATTAATTCTGTATCGCAACCGGGTGCTCCGTTGATTCCGCTTGATCCTGAAACTCCGGATGAAATCAACAGTTATGTTTCGTTTACAGTAGATATAAGCCCATGGTTTGTTCGTGACGAACAAGTAGTTGATTTATAATCAAGTACTTTAACTATATTTATCCGAAGATCTATAATAGATAGATCTTCGGATATTTAAAATAAAAATTCATGTTAAAAAAGACTCTAAGAAATATATTCATTGCCTGTAGCGCTGTCTTGTTATTTTCGTCTTGTATAAGAGACGGGATGGATGAGGATTGCGGATATTTTGTGAGTTTTGTATATGATTACAATATAGTAAGAGAAGATTTATTTTCTGATCAGGTAACAAAGATTAATCTGTATGTTTTTGATGAAAACGGGGTTTTCATTGAAGCGATAAAAGATGAAGGCGGTTTTCCCCGCAACTACAGGATACCTTTTAGCATGGATAAAGGCAGATGCCATTTTATAACATGGGCTGGGCTTTACGATGACTCTTATCAGGAAACGGAACTTATCCCGGGAAAATCAAAATACTCGGATCTTATCGTAAATGTTATCAGCGAAGACGGTGTTGTCGATAAAAAACTGAAACCGTTGTGGTATGGCGCGCGCAAGGATGTTGATTTTAATTCGAACGGGCTTCAAATAGAAAACATATCTCTGGTAAAGGATACGAAAATATTCCGGATAGTGATGCAAAATGTCGGTGACGGGGATACTATTGATATAAATGACTTTGATATTACCATATCTGCTGCAAACGGAAGATATGATTTTTATAATGCACCTTTCGGGGAAAGCATTACCTATAAGCCATATTTTACAATGAACGATCCAGAAACAGGTGCGGTTGCAGAGATGAATACATTGCGTCTGATGTCTAATGTGGATAACAGGCTGGTTATTAGAAATAAAAAAACGGGTGAAGATTTTTTGAACATACAATTGAATAAATACCTGAATGCACTGAAACTGGAGAAATACGCAGAAATGTCCTTACAGGAATATCTGGACAGGGAAGATAATTTTTCGATTATTTTCTTCTTTAAAGGATACGACGGTAATGGATATACCAGTTTTGATATACAAATAAATGAGTGGTTCAGCCGCGAACAAATCGTAGAGGAATAAAATCCCCTACTTCTCTTTTTTAAATTTCCTTCTTATTTCCTTATCGAATATGTTTATTGCTGTGAATATCGAGCAAACAAACATTATATATATAACCGCAGATATAAATTCTGGCGACATAAGTTTTTCTTTTCCGCCGTATAATATCGTAATTAACGCGGTAAGGAAGATTAAACCGTACATAACCACGGCAGCAACCAGCAACTTCTTTATGTTAATATTGAGTTTTCTTTGCTTCAGATCGATTTGCCTGAGGGAGTTTTCCGTTTTGATTTGCTGAATAATCCGGTATTTCAGATTTTCACCTGCTTCTATTTTTGATTCTTTCAGCAGGTTTTTGAATATGTTATCGTCAATATGTTCGTTATTTCTTTTTTTCATTTGACAGCTTCATTTTTATATATGTTTGATAAAGCAGAGGCGAACTGTTTCCTTGCCCTGTGCAGTTTAACCTTTACGTTGGCGTCGCTCAATCCTGTTATTTGAACAATTTCTTTTATAGAGTTTTCGTTCAGATAGAACAATGTTAAGATAAGAGAGGAGTCTTTCGGCAGTTGTTCCAGCACTCGATTGACGATTTCTTGTTTTTCCCTTTCACTTATTTTTTCTATTATATCTGCTTCTTCGTCTATCGCGTTTATCTCCGAATAATCGGAAAAACTGCTGGTGTAAAACGAAGAATGAATGTGTGTTATTGTCGTGTTGTAGACGATTCGGAACAACCATGTCGAGAATTTGCTGTCGAGCCTGAATGTATGAAGATTATGAAATGCTTTGACGAAAGCGTCCTGAGCAATATCCTCTGCATCCTGCCTGTTGTTACACATCCTGTAGGCTATCGTGACAGCCATGTCCTGATATGTTTCCACAAAATAGGAGAATGCAGAGGTATCGCCTTGAAGAATACACTTTATTCTTTTCTTCTCATCCATTGTTTTACTGTTCAATGTCGTCGTTCAGGTCTTTATCTTTTACCAGAAGGAAGAAAATGATGTAAGCAATTCCGATAAATAAAACTGTTGAAGATATGATGATCAGCAAGGAGTTTAGTTTTTCAAAATTCAGTAAATAATCTGATATTAATCCGACAATTATTCCGATAGCCGTTCCTGAGAAAAGGCATCCGTTGCGTAAAGACGTGTACTTGTTCGGACTGGATTTGGCACGCTCCGACGGGATCAAACCCTGTTTGATTAATTCCATCCGTTCTTTGTTCCTTGTTTTCAACCAGAAGAAAATAATGCCTGCCACTGTAGGGATGGGTATGAAAAACACTCCGATAATTGCTAAGGACGCAATGATAGTGTCACTATAAAATTCCATATTTTTTTATTTTTAATTAATAATCGGGTTTCATAAGTATGACTGATTACTTACGAAAAAGGTTACAACCTAATGAAAAATATTATTCGAATTCGACAGGTTTTATTTTTCCCATCAGGGAAATAATCTGATTCTTCCTTTTCAGGATATATTTGGACGGTTTGGCTGAATTGAATTTGCGCGGATTGGGCAATGTGGCGGCTATCAAAGCACATTCGTCGCGAGTGAGCTTTTCGGCGGTTTTATTAAAATGATTTTTGGCAACGGCTTCCGCTCCGTATATTCCGTCTCCCATTTCTATGGAATTCAGATATACTTCCATAATGCGTTTCTTGCCCCATATCAGTTCTATAAGCAATGTGTAGTAAGCCTCTAATCCTTTTCGGATATAAGATTTTCCGTTCCATAGAAATACGTTTTTTGCCGTTTGTTGGCTGATTGTGCTGGCACCGCGGAGGCGTTTTCCTTTTTCCGCTTCTTCCCGTGCTTTCTCTATCTGATTGAAATCGAATCCTGAATGATCGAGAAAAAGGTTGTCTTCCGAGGCGACGACCGCCTGCGGCAGATAGGGCGATATTTTATCAATAGAAACCCATTTGTGTTCCCATTTTATGTCTTTTCCTTCCGATTTTTGTTCAATGCTTCTGATAATCATCAACGGAGTAAAATACACAGGGATAAATTTGAATGTTATAACTTGGAGCAGACTGAACAGAAAAAGCCCTATGATTATATTCCTAACCCACTTGAAAAAGCGTTTCATAACGTATTACAATTATATAATATAACCTTCGCGATGACGATAAATCATTGAAAGACTTTGTAAAGCTACAAAAATATTGAATAGCAAAATAGTCGGTATGGAATCCGGCGAAAATTTTGTTATATGTTAAAAGATAAGGTGATATACTCAAGTATATCACCTTATTCTTGCAAAACGCGTAAAACACTAAAAAGATTTATTAATCTCTTAAGCACCTTACCGATTCGTAATAGGTTTTAGCTAAATAAGCCATCCATACGCCGGTATTGCTATAATCGAGATACATACGTCTGGCTGCGGTATTGCTATACTCGGTAGAAGTCCACCATTGCCCGTATGTAATCCACTCACTGTATGTACCCCCGGGAGCACGTCTTCCACCGGGTAATGCCGAAAAACCTGTAATATCGGTATTATTATAATAATATGTCCATAATCTTGCGGCTTTCAGTTTTGCTCCCGCCGCATAGTAAGGATTGGTATTCGTTCCTGATATGTAAGTGCTTAATGATGTGAATTCATTGTAAGAAAATACGTGCCAACCTTGTGGAGCCAGCCCTTTTGTGTTCACTGTTGTTGTCCAGTCATAAAGTCCTCCGTATATCTCTTTGTTCTTTATATCGTCATTATAATAATAAACCTCTGCCGCGCTTCCATCCCTGAAATGTTCTGTTTTCAGGTTCTCGCGCATCCAGAACTGTTTGCCGATTTTTACTATTCCATACTCATTGTTATCTACGTCTTTTGCTAAATCGGGAACTAACGTTAATGTGTATATCGCATGAGGTTGAGCCGCAATAGGAATGCCTTTGTTGATTTCTATTTTGTCTATGCGTGAGCCTGTCCCTTTCGTGTAAGCGGAAATTACGTTGTTCGTCAAATCCCAGATTACATTGCCTCCGTGGATATTATTTACATCAGGATCGTATTCGTTAACGGCATTTTTTGTCGTGCTCATAACCTGAACGACAAAACCGCTTGATATATCGGTTTGTCCGTTATCGGACATTTTGTATACTACAATTGCCTGAACATCAATAATTCCTCTTTTATATAAATATTCCTTAGCAACTTCGGCAACCTGAATTCCGTTGTCAAAGACTTTGTATACTCTTGTTTTGCTCCAGTCGAGCGATGAAATATCAAAAGCCTTATAAGCGGGCTGATTTATGTTTCCTTCAATGTCAGGATATGATTCCCAGTCTTTTATGCTTTCGGTCGAAACGGATATTCCTGTCCGGTCTATATTTATATTGAATGTATACATCTTACCTGAACTAAGAACTAAATCAGATGTCGGCTTATAAGAGTAAGGCGTGCTGTTATCCGATGTGCTTAAGGTAATCATATCTGTCGACGCAGAAATAGTCTGCGGCAGTACGATTGCTTCTACCGATACGTCATAACTCGTACTTGCGGCAGGGAGTTGATACGGGACAATGTCTTTTTTCTTTGAGTCGGATTTTATTGTAACGCTGCCGTCCGATAAGTTGACCGTTCCGTCAACATATATGCTTTTTATTTTTTTTGTCGAATTTATAATCTCTTCGGCGACAAACCCGTTTTCTGTTTTAATATTTATTCTGATCTTACTCATTCTGTGAGTAAAAGGGAGCGATATTTTATTTTTTGTCGGAACGGACGGATCTGACTTAGCCCATAAAAAATCATTGTTTTTAAAATCACTTACATTGCTTTGGTTTTCTTTTATAGTGAAAGAATAATTCTTCACATTTCCGCTTGACGCCGCAATATTATAAGGGTGATAAGAGTACAATGTCACTTTGGTATGTCCGCTGTACCACGGTATTGGCGATTCGGAAATCCACTCCGAAGCATTATAAGTGGTTTTGATATTTGTTGCGTATTTGTCGGTTTGCATATCGCCTTCCGTGCTGTTTCCGTTTATGAACGGAACAGCAAAAACCCCGATATTGTCATTCTCCTCAAAAGAAGAATTGGTAGCCTTAAGTTTTGTATTCTCATTTATATATGGGGACAGGCTGATATAACTGTTGTTATAGAAGTCGCTGTCATCACTTTCCGTACATCCTCCCATAAACAGGGCGATAATGGAAATGTATAGAAAATGAAGTATGTTGGTTGACTTTGCCATTTAATTAGCTGTTTTTTTAATAACGAGATTTGCTGTAAAGCGTTATACTGTTTTTGTATACTTTCGTGTAATTGTCGGAGTTCGCATTTCCGACGATTAAATTGAATGTGTATGATGTACCTTGTTCAATTGTTAAACCGCTGTCCAGCTGAAAAGTATATAATTTGCCATCTGTTTCTATTGAAAACAGAGAAGTTCCTATTTCCAAATACTGAGGCATTATTATTGCGCTGTAAGTTTGATTAAAATTTTGCGTAGTCGTTTTTTCGACAAAGGGCGTTATAATATAATTATTTGCTGTGTGGACAACGTTCCCTGTATTCATATCAATGAAACCGTCCTTCTTTACGTTATGTATGTATAAAGAATTGCTGTCTGCCAATTCGGTGTCGAAACGTACGTTTACAATTATTTTACTCATCAGATGTTTGAAAATCAGAGCAACATTCGTTCTTGCTACGGATACGGATGTATATTTGACCCACAAAAAATCATTCGTTGAGATAGAACTTCTTTGATCTGCCGATATGCTGAAAGGATAAGCAGACAAATCTCTTTTCGATGCTTCTCTGCTCATTCCGTAATCATACGGATAATAAGCATACAAATCTGCTACGGTATTGTTGTCCGTTAAATAAAGATTCTCTCCTGTATTACTGTGCCAGTAACTGCCTGTATAAATATAATGGCTGTTCATGAAATTATTGATTGAACCTATTTTTTGAGGAATTCCGTTTGAATAATCGACCAAGTAGATGCCAATCGAATCATTTTCATCAAAAGACATTTTGTCAATCTTGTCAGAAGTGTACGAATCATATATTTGGGCAGATAACTTTAGCGGTATTTTCCCTTTTTCGAAAAAATAATCGTTGTCTTCGCAAGAAGCAAGAAAAAAAGTTATGAGCAAGAAAGCAGTAAAGTTTGATAAAATATTGTTATGCATAAATAAAAAATACAAACCAGATAACACTAATTTGTTTTTCATGTATCTGGTTTGATTTGAAACGTTTATAATCTTTGTTCTGGGATGGGATTAGTCCATGACTCCGCCGCCGTTTATCGATCCGCCGTCTCCCCAATCCGTGATTGTAGATTCAACAACGATTCCACCCATGCTTACCGTAATAACGAAATTATAATTCTTTCCGCTTTCGAAAGTTATTTCGTTTTCAGTTTTGTAAGTAAAGGTAACCTTGTCTACCGAGATTGAGAGAAGTCCGGTACTGGCTGCTATCTTTTGAGGAACAACGATGGCAGAAGCACCCTCAACTTGTTCTGCATCAGCTTCGGCTCCTGTTACATTGAAGGCTGTTACAGTAATAGGAGTACCTTTTGCTTCAGAAATCGTTCCGTTAGACAAGTCCATTTCAACGTCAGGCAAAATGTTTAATACCTTGATATTATTCAATTTGCTGATGTCTACGCCGTCTCCCTTAACAATAGTAAAAGACAACTTTGACATTTTGTGGAAGAAAGTCATCGGGACAACGTTATTCGTTCTTGTAACGTTTAGTTTCTCGCCATACAGAACGTCTGACAATAAATAATCGGTTTGTGAGTTTTGTCCTGCTTTAACGCTGAAGCTTAATTTACCTGTGCTTCCGTTTGCCTGTGTCGAGTTATATGGATGATACGCATAAAAATCCACATTATTACCGTTTGTAGGATAATACATTTTTGTTAAAGTAGTGAATGATCCTGTGCCGCTGGCAGTAAGTTCTACATTCTCGTATAATGCGTCACGAGACACATTTTCAAGTACGGTAAAGCCAACTTTTTGCCCGTTCTCTATTTGGACATTCTGAAGGCTTGACTTCAATAAACTTACGCGACTGCTTAATTTTATTTCATTTAAACCTTCAGCTCCATTAGAGCTTTCGTCTTCAGATTTTGAGCAACCGCTCACAACTAATGCAAGCATAGATAATGCAAGCAAATTTGAAAGAATTTTCATAACAAGTTTAATGTTTAGTTAATTTAGTTTTGTGTAAAAAACACACAAAGATATGATAATCTTTCAATATGAAGAAAAAAAAGTTTGTGTTTACTGATGATTTATTTCAGTGTGATGTTGTATAATGTTTATTTTCAGGAAGTTTGTTTTGTATAGATAATACCTATAAGACGTATAGCGCTAAAACACTATCTGCATTTGAGCCTGAACGGCATTTTCGGTACGATGCAATCCTCCCCATTTTTTTGAATAATCGGAGAATGTGTAGCATACCTGAAAACGGCATTGCTCCCAGAAATAGTAACTTACCGATGCCGTATAGTCGATCACCTCGCTGTTAATGTCTTTATTCTGGTTGTAATAGTCAACTTTGCCTACGATATTCAATTTTTGAGGTATGATATACCAAAGCGCGGTTCCGTACAATCCTTCCTTTTTGATGCCTCCGTCATTCCCGTGTATCCATTCCGATCGGGCATAGAAGCGGTCGTTTTTGTAATCGGCGCTTATTGCCCAGCGATTGCGGACATGATCTCCTTTTACCGTATTTCCTGCTTTAATGTAATACGCCTGTCCCGCATACAAGCCTCCTCCTATTCTGAAATCCTTGACAGGTTGCAACGAGAGTGTTCCCGCAAAGTCTTTCGTATTGTTGTTTTCTTCGACTCCCATCCCTGTTCCCTGAAACATTCCTGCGGCATATTGCAACAGGTTGTGGCTGCCAACTTTTAGAAACGATCCGGATACCTGTATTCCGATATCGCGACCTGTTTTGTTATAACCTTTCGATTCGCTGAATTGCAACGGATCTCCTATCATGCCTGTCAGACAGGATGCAGAACGGGTGTTCAGTATCGTTTCGAGATTGATCGGTGATATCTGGTTTTCGAAAGAGAACGGAACTTTCATCTGTCCGCCTTTGACGGACAACGCAGTGAAAGGAGTCCATTCGAGATTAAGTTCGTTCAGGCGGGGATCGGCAAATTCCATTAAAACGAAATAACGGAGATTACTTGTCAGGTTTCCCGATAAAGAGACATATACCAACCGGGGACGGGCATCGTGATGTACTCTGTTATACTGTTTGTACTGGTAGGTAAACATTGCGTATCCCGCAAAACGGAGATATGGCGTATTGAAGGCATGGCGTATTTTATCCGTTCCTTTTTCGATCGGGTTTTTATCCAGAACAGGTTTCGCTTCCACGGCGGGTTCATTACTTATTTCATCGGCTTCGTTCTGTGTAAGTACACCTTTTTCAACCAGTTTCTTCAGTAGTTCCGTATTCGATTCCTGTGTAAATCCTTTGATACTTACGATGCATAATAAAATAAGTAAAAGCTGCCTTTTCATTTCAGAAGTTTCTTTTTTTATAATTACGGTCATTTTTTCCATTTGCATACTACGTTCTCGGTAACGTCCAAGAGTAGAAAAATTAAAAAAACCCGTCAAAGATAGTACGAATATTCCAAAATACATCTGTATATAGTCTATTCGCATCCACGAATCGGTGATATAAAACCCCAGTCCCTTGTCGGTTCCGTACGTCTCGGTGAAAAATAACGCGGACATTGCGATACCTACGGAAACACGCAGGGACGATAATATATTGGGCACTATGGCGGGAAAGGTTATGTGCCTCATTTTATCCAGATTGCTCGCACGCAATGAGATAAGCACCGCATAATCTTCTTTCGGAATGCTGATAACCGCATCGCGGATGGACAGTATCAGCTGAAATATGATTATCATAACAATGATAATAACTTTAGATACGTCGCCTATTCCGAACAATATCATTACAATCGGCAAAAGTGCAAGTTTCGGTACAGGGTAGGTGAAATACAGCAAAGGTCCTAACACTTTATTGATTGTTCGGTTATAACCCATGCTGATACCCAAGATTAATGCTAAAATCAATGAAACGGATATTCCGATTGCAATTCGTCGCAAACTTGCCGTAAGATGCGATACGATTCCGTTATCCAAGGCTTTTCCCCATCCTGCATATACCTTCAGAGGTGAAGGCAAGGCTTTCATATCCAGTATTTCCGAAAATGCGAACCAGATTATATTGAACAGAACAAATCCTGCCAGAATATATATCAGATAGCTGCCGAATGCTTTTTTCTTTTTCATTGGTTTGCTTCAAACAATTTTAAGATATTATTGGCTAAAACAGATCTTTCCGCCTCGATCCCGTCTTTATTGAATGTCGTATTTTCAATCGTTCTTATGACATTTCCCGTCGTTTTGCTCATCAACAGTATGTGTTTCCCTATCGACGTTGCTTCGTATATGTTGTGAGTGATAAGAAGCGTTGTAACCCTGTATTTCTCCCACAGCCTAAGGAAAAGCTGCTGTGACGAAATTGATGTGAAAGCGTCGAGTGCCGAAAACGGTTCGTCCATCAGCAGTATGTCGGGTTGTGAAATAAAAGCCCTTGCCAAAGAGATCCGTTGCTTCTGTCCTCCGCTCAATTCGTGCGGATACCTGTCAAGCAAATCTTCAATTTCTAAAGAACGGATTATATCGTCATTCTCTTCCTTGCGGAGTTGTTTGTGATTGTCGATCGTAAGAGGCAGGTATATGTTCTGTTTCACGGTTTTCCACTCGAGCAGTCCGTAATTCTGAGGAACATATCCTATTGAAACCTGTTGCCCCTGAATCGGTTTTCCGTTGAAGATTATGCTTCCCGAATAATCTTTTTTGATTCCGCTTAATATTTTCAGTAAAGTAGATTTTCCGCACCCCGAAGGTCCTATCAGCGTATATATTTCTCCTTTTTGCAAATCAAGGGATAAATCTCTGATAACTTCCGTAGTGTTATATTTAACCGACAGGTTTTTTATGGAAATCATTAAGAACCGTTTTATTTTATGAACCGATCGTCCAGAAGCATGGTTTTATCAAATGTTGCTTCGATGAGTTTTCTTTCTGCCAGCCAGTCAATCACGGATTGAATGTCTTTGTCCGATGGCATTTCGGCTTTTGTATATTTCGGGAGAACAGCTTTCATGACTATTTCTTCCGTGAAGCCCATTTCTTTTATCAGAATGTCTTTGACATCTCCGACGGAATGCGATTGTATGTATTCCACGCCCTTATTGTAGGCTTCATACATTTTCTTTATTGACTCGTTTTTGTCGGATAATGCTTTTCCTGTAAACATAATGCCTGTTATCGAGAGTCCCAGCTTGCTGTTGTCGGTCAATATTTTATCTCCCGAATTTGCTGCCATTAGGGCAAAGGGATCGGGCAAGCCTGTGGCGTCTATTTTGTTGTTTTGCAGTAACTCGAACCGTACAGGGATTTTATTTATTTCCACTTTATCGACATTTTCCGCATTTAACCCCACGGATCGCAGAGCCATGTCGACACAGTAGTCGATAACCGTGTTCTGTGATACGGCAATTTTCTTTCCTCTCAGTTGAGGAAGTGAATCTATGCACGTTTCACTTCCTGCCACAATATAGAAAGGTGCATCGCATTTCGATGTCAACCTGAGGTCGATTCCGCCCGATTTTTGCAACACGGCACCCGTGTAGTCTATTACCACTCCATCTACATTTCCGCTCTGAAAAGCCGCATCGCGTTCGTTGGCAGAATAAAATTTCTGTATTTTGATGTCAAGTCCTGTTTCTTTGAAATATCCTTCACGTTCGGCAACCGCCAAAGGAAGATAGTCCATGGATGACATAACTCCGAGGTTCAAAGCGACATTTTTTTTATTTTTATCTGTGCACGAAAAGAAAAATATCACAGAAATAAATAATAGCATATACTTTCTCATAGATCAAGTTTTTATCCTGCAAAAGTACATTAATTTGTATTATCGGAGAAATAAAAACTACCTATCCCTGTTGATAATTGGATTACTTTGGAAATACCTTTGATTCTGTATTTTAAATTAATTCTTTTTGGGAATTAGTGTTAAAGGCTTATGATAGTCAATCTTATCATAGTCAAAAGACGAATATCGTGGAGCAAACTCTTCGTCTTTAAAAATAGGTTTAGAATATCCTTTCTTTTTATTTCTTCTTGCAGATTGTTTGTTTGGTTTCTTTTTTGATCCGCCTTTATCAGATTTCTTTGTATTAGTATTAATCAGTTTTTTCTCTTTTTTTATTTGTGTAATACATTCATTAAAATAAATCTGCATCTTATAACTTTTAATATTATAAAGAATTTGTATTTTATTTAATTCTATATTTAAACCTTTCTCAATCAATTCGGATATTAATTGATCTATCTTTTCTTTCGTATTTATAGGGTTATATTTTTCGATATTAAGGTTCATACTCATATGTATATCATTTTTCGATAATCAAAATTATAAAATAAAAAGAGGAAAAATTCAGGCAATTTGAATTTTTCCTCTTTAGTATTCTTCTCTAAAAATAGTTATAATTATTTTTTAGAGAAAAGATTGTTATTACTTTACGACATTCAGTTCTTGTATCAGTCGCGGACACTTCATGACTTTGTCTATCATATAGAGTACGTAACGGATATCAACGCTTATCGTGCGTTGAACTTCGGGTTCGAATACAATATCTCCGCTCAGGGCTTCCCAGTTTCCGTCAAACGCCAACCCGATCAGATGAGCCTGTCCGTTAAACACGGGGCTTCCCGAATTTCCGCCTGTTATGTCGTTGTTGGATAGGAAGTTTACGTGCATCGATCCGTCTTTGTCGGCATATTGTCCCCAGTTCTTGGTACGCAAATCGTCGAGGATATATTGCTGTACATTAAATTCCGGATTTTCGGGGTTCTCTTTTTCCAGAACTCCTTTGCTTGTAGAATAGTAATAGTATTCGGCTGCATCGAAAGGTTTGTATCCTCCGATTGATCCGTAGCTCAATCGTTGCGTGAAGTTAGCGTCGGGATAAAAAGCTTTGTCGGGCTGCATTTCTATCAATCCTGCGATGAAAAGGCGACTTCCTTTGTCTATTTTGGAATAGGACGGCAACAATTCTCCTACGATCATGTCATAACTTGCGTTGATTGATTTTGCCAACTGAATCACAGGATCTTTCTCCAGTTTTTTTATGTTGTTCTTTTCAACCAGAGCAATAACTTTATCCAGTGATGTAAAGTTGGTGTTTTTGTAAACCCAGTCTACGTATTTCTGATAATCTCCTTTGTGTTTTTTCTCAATAGTCCGGTAAATGTCGGGCAGGTATTTTGCGTCCACTTTCTCGGCATATAAAGCCAGTAAGGTTGCCGCTACTTTTTTATCGAGTTCGGGCTCGTAATCCTTATAAACGTCTTTGAGCCGGTCTTTTATATGAGCAACTTTCTTTTCGATAGTATCCTGTTTGTTCAAAAGGACTGTATTTGACATTCTGACAATTTCCATTCCGCTGTAAAAAGTTTCGTAGAAATAGGTCATAACTTTCGACGATTCCATCATTGCCTCGTATCCTTCTTTCATAGATGGAAGGGCTTCACTGTACTTTTCCTTTGCACTGCTGTTTGTGTCGAGCCAAAGATTGAATTCAGCTTCCAGTTTTTCTTTTTCGGGGATAACGTTCAGTTTCGCGATGGCGGTATTCATCCCGATCGAGTTTTTCCAATAGTTGGAGCTGCGGGCATATTTTGACGCATACTTGATACGGACGGCATCGCTTGCGTTCATCGCTTCTTTCCAGATGTTTTGCTTGGCTGTACGGACTTCTATGCGGGGTTTGTTTTCCGACTCCACCATTTGCGTAATCCCCCACGAAGACATATATCGCTCCGTGCTTCCGGGATATCCTATTGTCATTGCGTATCCTTTGTCGTCATATCCTTTCAGGGATACGGGAACTACATATTTAGGTTTGTAAGGGACATTGTCAGGGCTGTATGCTGCGGCTTTGTTGTCTTTGTTGCCGTATACGCGGAAAACCGAAAAATCGCCCGTATGTCTCGGCCACATCCAGTTGTCTGTTTCCCCTCCGAATTTTCCCACCGATGAGGGTGGTGCAAATACCATACGGATGTCTTTAAATACTTCGTAAACGATAAGGTAATATTTATTTCCTCCGTAATAGGGAATGACACGCGCGTCTAAAAATTCGTTGTCCTTATACTCTTTCAGTATTTCGTTCGACAAGGAATCTATCTGCGCATATCTTGCTTCTTCCGTTGTTTCGGGAGTAATGCCTTCCAATACTTTATCGGTAACGTCTTCAGTCTTTTGCAAGAAAGAAACGGTTACGCCTTCCGTATAAATTTCTTCCTCCGTATTCTGGCTTACAAAACCGTCTTTCAGATAGTCGTGTTCAACCGAACTGTTTTTCTGGATAGCGTCGTATCCGCAATGATGGTTTGTGAAAATAAGCCCTTTATCGGATACGGCTACGCCTGTACAGCCTTGATCAAAAATAACGACGGCATCTTTCAGGGACGGTTTTTCTTCGCTGTAAATACTGTCGATCGGGAATGTGAATCCCAATTCCTTCATGCGTTCGGCGCTTTGCTTGTTCAGTTCTTTAAGCACCCACATACCTTCATCGGCAGAGACGGACAACGTGAGTAAGAACGAAACGATCGAGAATAAAATTTTCTTCATTTTGTTATGTTTATTGTATTATAAATAGATTATTTCTTTTTTGTCAGTTTATTTATTATCGGAATTTCCGACAGAGGCAGGTCTTTTTTTACGACTACCGCAAGGAATATTCCGAACAGTATTGTTCTGAACAGTAATCTTAAAACCATATTGTCAATTTGGACAAAATATGCAATGCAATATAGAATTGCAGCGAGCAGGAAATACAACCCTATCCTTTTTAGATCGTAGTGAATCGGATAGTTCTTTTGCCCGAAGTAATAAGAAAACAACATCATTATCAGATTGCAGATAAGCGAAGCCCATGCGCTTGCCATATATCCGTAAACGGGAACAAATATTATATTTATTGCAATGGTAAGCACGCACCCGATTGTTGAGAAAACAGCTCCGAAATATGTTTTATCCGTAAGTTTATACCAAAAGGACAGGTTGAAATAGATTCCGAAAAATATATATCCCAGCATGATAATGGGAACGACATTTATCCCTTCAAAAAAGGCGCTTCCGACAAAATATTTCAGAATGTCGATATAGAACATAACGCCAAGAAAAATGACAAGCGAGAAAATGATAAAATATTTCATCGCTTCGCCGTAAGGCTTGGTGTTGTTGTCTTTCTGTTTGGCAAACACAAAAGGCTCGTACGCAAAGCGAAAAGCTTGCGTGAACATCATCATTACTACCGCGATTCGGGCGCAAGCTCCGTAAACCCCAAGACTTTCCAGAGCCTGTTGTTTATCTTCGAACAGGAAAGGATAGATGATTTTATCTATATTTTGGTTCAGAATGCCCGCAATCCCCAATATTAATAGAGGGAAGCTGTATTTCAGCATCTGTTTGAGCAGGCTGTTGTCAAATGTATATTTGAATCCCGTAATATAAGGTATAAGGAGGATGAGCAGGATAAGCGATCCGAGCAGGTTGGCTACAAAAATATAACCTTCACGATAATTCGGATCGTAGAACCAATTTATGATCTCAGGCGAGGATTTGTATATTGCCGGACATATGATAAGAAAGAATATGTTGAAGAAAATTGTCAGGATAATATTCACCAGTTTCAGAGTGGCGAATCTGACAGGCATTTTCTTATACCGTAAGTAAGCAAACGGAATTGTAGTAAAAGCGTCTATTGCTATTACGATAGCCATTATCCCGATATAATCCCTGTGATCGGAGTATCCCAATGTATTGGATATCGGGTTTATAAATATAAAGCATAAAGCAATAAACAGAAGAGAAGATGTCGCGATGGAAATTAAAGTCGTGGAATATACTTTCAGCGGATTCTCTCCCTCCTTATGGATAAAGCGGAAAAAGCCCGTTTCCATTCCGTAAGTGAGAAGTACGGCAACCAAAGCAATATAAGCGTATATATTGGTTACGACGCCATACTCGCCGGTAGTCAGTACACGCGTATAAATCGGCACGAGACACCAGTTCAGAAATTTCCCGACAATGCTGCTCATTCCGTACACAGCAGTGTCCTTTGCCAAAGACTTCATCCCTCCCGCCATTCGGGTTATTTAAATCAAAGTGTCAGCAAAGGTAATAAATTCATTGTGTTTGATAGAAATAAAAATTATATATGTAAAAAATAACAGGATAAGCCCGATTAAAAATTATAAAATGTAACTTTGTAGTTAAACCAATCTGCATAAGAATATGAACAGCTACCACTTGGGCGAAATGATCCATTTAAAAGCGTTTAGATACAAGTCTAAGCCTGCGCTAAAGTACAGGGATAACGAGGATAAAAAATGGAAGTCCATTTCGTGGCGAAAGCTTTCCGATTTTATAATGAAGACGGCATGGGCTATGGCGGAAATGGGTATTGAGGCACAGGACAGGATAGGGGTTTACTCCCAGAATATGCCTCAGTATTTTATGACGGAATTCGGTGCTTATGCCAACCGCGTCATTATTGTGCCTATATATGCTACGTCTTCTCTTTCGCAGGTTGATTATATTATTCAGGATGCAGGAATCGAAGTTTTGTTTGTAGGAGAACAGTTTCAGTACAACAATGCCTTCAAAGTGCAACAACAATCTACTGTGCTGAAAAAAATTATCGTTTACGACAAAAATGTAAAATTTCACGTCGAAGATAAAACTTCCGTATATTTTGAAGATTTCATAACAACAGGAGAAAATACAAATGCCGAGGTTCTGGTAAACGTCAGGCTGAAAGAAGTCAACTTTGAAGATACCGCCTGCATAATCTATACATCGGGAACAACAGGCGAACCAAAGGGAGTAGTACTTCCTCATTCGTGTTTTCAGGAAGTATTCAGGATACACGATATTCGTTTGACGACGCTTTCGGATAAAGATGTTTCGATGTGCTTTTTACCCTTGGCGCATGTTTTTGAAAAAGCTTGGTCTTATTATTGCCTTCATCGGGGAATAGTGATTGCCATAAACCACAATCCGAAAGAAATTCAGAAATCAATAAAGCAGGTTCGTCCTACCTTGATGTGCAATGTGCCCCGTTTCTGGGAAAAAGTATATGAGGGAGTATCTGACAAAATTAATTCCTCTAAAGGCATTATGAAATGGATATACAACGATGCTCTCAAAACAGGAAAGAAATACAGACTCGATTATGTAAACAACGAACTGACTCCTCCTATTGGGACATCTTTCAAGTTTCACCTGTATAATAATACGATTTATAAAGTTCTGAAAATAGTAATAGGGATCAATAAGGGAAAGTTATTCCCGTGCGCGGGGGCTCCTCTGTCCGATAAGATAAACGAGTTTTTGCAGTCGGTAAACATTCCGCTTCTTATAGGTTATGGGCTGACCGAAACGTCGGCTACAGTCAGTTGTTACCCGCCTACTAAATTTGTACTCAACTCCGTTGGAGAACCTTTGACCGATATACAAGTCCGTATAGATGTCAATGATGAGATATTGGTAAAAGGCAAAACCGTGATGAAAGAGTATTACAAAAAACCGGAAGAAACGGCAAAAGCTTTTACCGAAGACGGTTTTTTCAGAACGGGCGATGCGGGAGAATTGACTGCCAATAACGCAATTATACTAAAAGACAGGATTAAGGATCTCTATAAAACCTCAAACGGAAAATACATAGCGCCTCAGGCAATAGAAACGACTCTTGCCACGGATAAGTATATAGACATGGTTGCCACGATAGGCGATCAGCGAAAATACGTCACGGCACTCATCGTTCCTAATTATGAAGCGGTGGCGGAATGGGCGGAAGAACATAAAGTGGAATATGACAGGATGAGCGATCTGCTCCAGACAAAAGAAGTAAATGCGATGATAGGAGGACGGATCGAACTGTTGCAGGCGGCTTTTGCTTCCTACGAGAAAATAAAGAAATTCGTATTGCTTCCCGAACCGTTTTCTATGGAAGGAGGCGAATTGACAAATACTTTGAAAGTGAGAAGAAAGTATGTTGCCGAAAAATATAATGATTTAATAAATAAAATGTACGAGGAAAACTAATTATGCAATTAACAGCGAAACTGATACAGGTGCTTCCTGTCCAAACAGGCACAGGACGAAACGGGGAATGGAAAAAGCAAGACGTGATTGTGGAAACGGAAGGACAATATCCTAAAAAGATATGTGTTTCGATATGGGGAGATAAGATAAATGACTCCGTGTTGCAAATCGGAAACATGTTGGATATATCGTTCGATTTGGAAAGCCGCGAATACAACGGGCGGTGGTACACTACCGTGAAAGCTTGGAAAGTGGATGCGGTAGTACCTTCAACAAACGAAAACTATCCTAACCCTATCCCTGATGATATTCCGCCTGCGCCTCCTGTCGATTTTTCGATGGAAGGCGAAGATGATTTGCCATTTTAAGTCGTTGTTCGTATGAGAAAAATATTGTTAGGTTATAAATTCCTTCCTCAAGGCTTTGTTGACTTAGAGAAAGATTTTGAACTGATATATCCCGAACAGGAGTATTTCAGATTGGAAGAAATTTTGCGGAAAATAACAGATTGCGAAGTATTTGTTCCAAGCTTTAAGTATCAGACAGATAAAGATGTTATAGATGCAGCGAAAAATCTGAAACTGATTGCGAACTTCGGTGTAGGCTATAATAATATTGACGTGGATTATGCCGCTAAGAAAGGTATTGTGGTAACAAACACGCCAAATTCCGTCCTTGAGCCGACAGCCGAATTATGTTTCAGCCTGATGCTTTCGGTAGCCCGGCGTATTCCTTTCTATGACAAACATATCCGGGTTCCGAAAGAACTGAAATGGGGCTTATATGACAATCCCGGTGTAGGACTTTACGGAAAAACGCTGGGGATATACGGTATGGGAAGAATAGGACAGGCGGTAGCCCGACGCGCCGTTGCTTCGGGGATGAAGATTATTTATCATAACCGCAAGCCTCTGTCCGAAGAAATAGAAAAAAAATATAGTGCAAAATATGTGAGTTTCGAAGAATTGCTTACGCAATCCGATGTAATATCACTCAATGCACCCGCAACTCCCGAAACCTATCATCTGATGGGCGAGAAAGAGTTTGATAAAATGAAGAAAACGGCAATTCTCATTAATACATCGAGAGGTATATTGGTGGATGAGCCTGCTCTGGCTAAGGCATTGTCTTCGGGAACAATTCTTGCGGCAGGGCTCGATGTTTTTGAACACGAACCCAAAATAACGGAAGAGTTGCTGACTCTCGAGAATGTTGTCCTGACTCCGCATGCAGGAACGCAAACCATAGACGGAAGGCTCGGTATGCAGAAGGAAGTCGCTGAAAATATAATCGGATTTTATAATAACGGTACGATTTCAAAAGTGAATTGATACTGTCTTTATTTAAGAGAAAAAGGTGATTGTTATTTACAATCACCTTTTTTGTATGTCTGATCGGAAATATTATCCCTGTTCTTGCGACTGATCGTCTTGAGCCATTATTGTAGGTTTGTCCTCTTTCTCTTCCGTAGTTGAGTTGTTTTCGGTCAAATCTTCTTTTTGTTCTTTCAGTATTTCATCTGAACGGGATTTCCAAGGACGTTCTCCGAAAATAATTTTTAAATCATCCGAATAAATAACTTCCTTTTCTAAAAGAATCTTGGCAAGTTCCCCATGCCCTTCCGCATGTTTTTTCAGTATTTCTTTCGCCCGTTCATATTGAGTATCGATCATTTTCTGAACCTCGGAATCTATAACCAAAGCGGTTTCTTCACTATATGGTTTCGTGAACCCGTAGCTTTGCCCGGTCGAATCGTAGTAACACAGATTAGGGAGTTTGTCGCTCATTCCCATATACGAAATCATTGCGTAAGCCTGTTTTGTAACACGCTCAAGGTCATTCATCGCTCCCGATGAAATATGTCCGACAAATACTTCTTCCGCTGCACGTCCGCCCAATAAGGCGCACATCTCGTCGAGCATCTGCTCTTTGGTTGTGATTTGCCTCTCTTCGGGCAGGTACCATGCTGCACCCAAAGCTTTGCCTCTGGGAACAATGGTTACTTTTACCAACGGATTTGCGTGTTCCAAGAACCAACTCAAAGTTGCATGTCCCGCTTCGTGAATAGCAATAGTTTTGCGTTCCCCTTCGGTTGTAACTTTGTTTTTCTTTTCCAATCCTCCGATAATACGGTCTACCGCATTTACGAAGTCTTCCTCTTGTGCAACTTTTTTGCCTTTGCGTGCTGCGATCAGTGCAGCTTCGTTACATACATTGGCGATGTCGGCACCCGAAAATCCGGGTGTCTGCCGCGCAAGGAAATCAAGGTTGACGGAGTCGTCTACTTTTATCGGACGCAAGTGCACCTTGAATATTTGTTTCCTGTCATTCAGGTCAGGCAGATCGACATATATTTGCCTGTCAAAACGTCCTGCTCTTAACAGTGCTTTGTCAAGTATGTCCGCCCTGTTCGTTGCGGCTAATATTATAACTCCGCTGTTTGTACCGAAACCGTCCATTTCAGTCAAAAGCTGGTTAAGGGTGTTTTCTCTTTCGTCGTTCGATCCGAAATTCGGGTTTTTGCCTCTTGCCCGTCCGATTGCGTCAATTTCGTCGATAAATATTATACAGGGTGCTTTTTCCTTTGCCTGACGGAAAAGATCGCGGACACGCGATGCACCGACTCCTACAAACATTTCCACGAAGTCAGATCCTGACATCGAGAAGAAAGGAACGTTTGCTTCGCCCGCTACTGCTTTTGCAAGCAAGGTTTTACCTGTTCCCGGAGGTCCTACGAGGAGGGCTCCTTTCGGTATTTTACCTCCGATTTCTGTATATCGTGTCGGATTTTTCAGAAATTCGACAATTTCTTCGATTTCTTCTTTGGCTTCAGACAGCCCCGCCACGTCTTTAAACGTGACTTTCAGGTCAGAACCTTTGTCGTACAATTGTGCTTTTGACTTTCCTACGCTGAATATGCCTCCGCCTCCGCTTGAGCCTCCGCCCGACATTCGCCGCATCAAATAAATCCATACCGCAATGAGCAGAATGAAAGGCAACGAACCGAGAATGATATCCCACATATCGGAACCGCTGTCGTAGCTGGTATCTATATGTTTGTCGCCCGTAGTGTCGAGCGAATCATAAAAATCTGAAAATTTATCCGCTGAGGGTATCCGTACCAATATAACGGGTTCTTTTCCGAGCTTCTCTATATTTCCGTTCTTGAAGATATGCTTTGCCGAATCGGGACGGACAAAAGCGTCCAGAGTATTCTTTTTATTATATACGACAATTTTGCTTATATAATTTTCTTTTGCGTATTTCTGGAAATCAGACCATGATACTTCTTTTACCGTCGGATCGTTAACAAAGAAAAGCAGACCGAGTATAATGAACACAGCCAGCATGTAAATCCAATATGCGCTGAACGGCATTTTAGGACCTTTTCCTGTCGGGGGTTTAGGCAAAGAATTTTTGTTTTGTTTATTATCCATATAGTTTAAACAGGGAAATATTTATTTTGTTTGATGGCTATGAATAAAGTTTTTTATAAAATATCGGGGATGTGTTCAAATTCGGCATCTGCCCACAAATGTTCAATGTCATAAAAACTTCTTAATTCAGGAATAAATATGTGTACAATAATTGTGCCATAGTCTATGCCGACCCATTGTGCCTCGCGGAGTCCGTCTATGGTTATCGGGCGTTCGTTGATGGTTTTCTTCAGATGTTCAACTATTTCTTCCGAAATAGCGGAAACTTGTGTGGGGGTTGTCCCTTCACAGATTACAAAATATTGACAAATGCTGCCCGGTAGATTTGTCATATCTAATGTCACTATTTTTTTAGCTTTTTTTTCCTGACAAGCTTCTATGATTTTTTTTACTGTTTCTTCGGTTTCCTTCATCTATGATTTTTAAAATTTTGAGCACACAAAGATATAGCGTTTTTTTTAATATTGTTGATAAAACTGCTTATCTCTCTGTATTTTAAAATTTATTTACTTTAACGACAGATGTTTCTTAATCTTTTCAAGAAGTCTTTCCGATACAGGATATTCAAATTTTCTTGCGAAAAATGCATCGGATTGCATTATTTTCTCATAATCCGTTTCGTCCAAATTTGCGGGATAGTTTCCGTTTCGCTCTTCCCAGACAATGAAGCGCTTGTTGTTGTTTAAAATTGAGTTTTTTAGAGGGGAGTTCAGTAAAATAGTTTGAAAAAAGATTTCTTCCGAACAAAATGTATGGCGGAATCTTTTCAAATACTTTGGATGCTCTTTCATATAGTCAAATACGGAAAGGACACAACTTCTGTTGAGACTCCAGTAAGTCGAACCTCCGTAAATTTTTTCCGGGAAATCATTCGGGAGTTTTCTTTTTATCCCTGATATTTTTTGAATTTGGACAGCCTTTCTGAGGAAAGCTTTTTTCCATCCTTTTCGTCCGTTTATGTAATCGTGGAAATTATAATAGAGAATTCGGTCGAATCCGCCGTTTTCCCAATTATCGTAGGGTAATTCGTTGAATTCCATATAGGAATTTTCGTTATCTTCTAAAAAAGATGATATTTCGTTGGCTGTCTTTATCGGATAATCGTGCCCTGTTATAAGGTGAAAATATTTTGTGTTTTCGTCTTTTACCGCTTCGGCGAGAAGTAGAAGGATCGCCTTTAGATGATTTAATCCTCCCCAGTTTACGTTATATTCTTTTTTTATAAACGCAACGTTGTTTTTTTTTGAAAGTCGTTCGATATCACTGTCTCTGATATCGCTTTTTGTATCTATATGTATATAAAAAATATAGTTATCATTTAAGGATTCAGTTATGTCATTAAGGTGTTTTATGTTGGTGTATGCCGTTATAAGTATGGCTTGCTGCATATCATATATTTTAAATTATGACAAAAGTAAAAATAAATTGTGATACGGAATTATGATACAAAAAGATAACTGTTTGTGAAAAAATATAATTTAGATTCTTTATCTTAAAATTTTATTAATATCTTTGCCTGATCTTATAAGATTCTATAAACTTATTTGTTGATAAATAAACCCTTATGAACAAAAAAACTTTACTTACTGCTTTCCTTGCAACATTTCTATGTGGAGGTTTGTCTTCTTTTTCTCAGTCAGTGTATTATTCTTCTTCAGATAATCAGAAGCAAAATGTAAATGTGTCGGATGATTTGCAATACCAACCGGAGAACAAATACAATGCTTACAAAACGACGTGGAAGAAAAACAGGTTTAAAGATACTTGGTATATAACGCTCGGAAGCGGAGGGCAAATAATAATGGCTGAAGATGACGACAAAGGCTCATTTGGCAGCCGTATCACTTATGCGCCTTCCATAACTATCGGTAAATATTTCTCTCCTATCTGGGGACTTCGGGTACAACTTACGGGAGGTTCGCTGCACGGATATAATGATGGAGTAGGTGGAACTTATCGGAAATGGAATAAAGGGAGTAAGCACTATGAAGGAAATGGATATGTAGGAGTAATAGATGGATATCCTAAGGTTGGAAATGCTCAGATGCATACATGGGATCCACAATGGGCTTCTATGGGCTTCAAATACTATCAAGATGAACATGGTAATGATATAGGTGAAATACGTTTAGATCCGGATGGATATTCTTGGACAGAAGGCAGAAATGGTGGTTTGTATATGCAACATATCAGATATGCTGCCGTAAATCTGAACTTTATGTTCGATTTCCTTACTCTTGTAGGGAATTATAACCCGAAACGTCCTTTCGAAATAACACCTTTCGGCGGTATTTCTTATGCGCACTTGTTCCCGCATAAAGGAAGCGATGCTTATGACGCATTGGGTGTAAATGCAGGATTGAATTTCAGATTCAGATTAAGCAATAAATTCGATTTTAATCTTGAAGGTGCTCTTACTGCATATCCTGACGATTTTGACGGACACATTGGAGGTTCGAGGTCTATGGATTTAGTGACTCAGGGAATTGTCGGTATAACTTATAAAATAGGAAAGAGTACTTGGGAACCTGCTGAACCAATGAACTATGAAATGGTCAGGGACTTAAACAACAAAATAAACGATTTACAATCGCAGTTGGCTGTGGCAAACAAGCCTTGTCCGACATGCCCTCCTTGTCCGCCTGCTCCTACTACTGTTGCAGAACGTCCAAAAGAGGCTATTAAGTTTTTGCCTGATCCTGTGTTCTTCCGCATAGACAAATCCGTGATTGACGGTTCTGAATGGTCTAAGATAGAGAAAGCTGTTGATTATCTAAACAGTTATCCCGATGCAAATGTAGTCGTAACAGGTTATGCCGACAGAAAAACAGGTTATCCTGATTATAATATGAGATTGTCCGAACGCAGAGCCAAAGCCGTTTCAAAAGCTTTAATTGACAGATACGGCATCAATCCGTTAAGGATAACAATAAATTGGGAAGGCGATAGAGTTCAGCCATTTGAAATCAATGCGTGGAACCGTGTGGTTGTCTTTGTAATTGAATAAAAATAAATTTGATATAATAAAAAAAGAGCCTGCAATTTTTTTGCAGGCTCTTTTTATTATTATAGGATGTAAATTATTTCTGCCTGTTCACTAAACTCAAAATCAATTTGCACACAAAGAATATGATTATGAGCATGAATATGATAAAAGCGCCTGACGGTACATTAAGGAAATAGGAACAAAAAAAGTCCTAAAAGGCAGCCCAAAAATCCGAAAACGACAGAGCCTATTATTATTTTAAAAAAATTGTTGGTGAAAAGATTTGCCGTCATCTGTGGAATCGTAAGTAAAGACATCAATAGGACAATTCCTGCAAGTCGGATCGAAAGGACAATCGACACCGCAATGAAAAACATCATCAGATATTCAATAAATTTTACGGGAATATTGCGGGTTTTTGCAAAGTCGGCGTCGAAAGCGACGAAAACTATATTGCGATACAAAACAGTAAAAACAGCAATCAACAATACCGATAATATTATCAAGGATATAATATCCAGATGCGTAACGGTTAAGATGTTTCCGAACAGGTAGTCTGACAGATTGGGCGCATATCCTGACTTGAGAAATGTGAAAATAACTCCGACAGCCATACCTAATGACCAGAATGCTGCGATCGAAGAGTCTTGCCTTACCCCTTGTTTTTTGTTCAGCCATTCGATCCCGAAAGCGGAAAAAATGGAAAAAATCATTGCGGAAAAAATAGGGTTTATTCCAAAGTAGAAACCTATTCCCAGTCCTCCCAATGAAGCGTGGGTAATTCCTCCGCTAATGAAAACGAGGCGGCGCGCGACAATATATGTCCCGATAATGCCACAGGCAATACATGTCAATAAACTGCCCAGAAGCGCGTTCCTGAAAAAACTATATTGGAAAAGTTCTATAAATTCCACTACGGTTGAAAAGTTAATTAATTTGTTCTATCTGAAACCCTGTTTTCTTAAGATCCTCCCAGAAAGACGGGTAAGACTTGGTTATAACCATAGGATCATCAATACATATCCCATTGTTTTTTATTGCGGCAGGCGCGAAAGCCATTGCCATACGATGATCGTGATATGTCGAAACAACGGGGTTTTCTTCAGCGTTGCATCGCTCGCCGTTCCATTCCAGAATACTGTCTTCGCTATCGTAAATAAGGTATCCCAGTTTTTTCATTTCTTTTTTCAACGCCTCGATTCTGTCCGTTTCTTTTATTTTCAAGCTCTGCAATCCCGTGAACAGAAACGGGATGTTCTTCATGCAGCAGGTTACTACAAATGTTTGAGCCAAGTCGGGTTCGTCTATAAAATTGTGAAATATTTTCTTGGCTACCCGATTTGTTTTTTTCAGAACAATGCCTTTTTCCGTAAATTCGGTGCTTATACCTAAATCCATAAAAAGTTCAGCTACTTTGGCGTCACCTTGTCCGCTATCCATACTCAATCCGTCAAGTTCAATCTCTGCTTCATCACATAATGAAGCTATTTCATACCAGTACGAAGCGGCTGACCAATCCGATTCCACAACATAACGGACAGGCTTGTATTCCTGCTGGCGTATGGTTATGGTGTTCCCCTCCCACGAAGTGTCTACGCCGTATTCCTTCATCATTCTCAGGGTAAGTTTTATGTATGGTATGGATACGATTTCTCCTTCCAGATGTATGATCAGCCCTTCTTCCATTGTCGGAGCTATCATTAAAAGTGCGGAAATAAATTGTGAGCTTACGTCTCCCGATAAATATATTTCTCCGCCTGTCAGTACGCTCCCTGTGATCCTTAGAGGAGGAAACCCGGGTTTTCCTAAATATTCTATTCGTGCACCCAGAGAGTTCAGCGCATCTACCAGTATGTGGATAGGACGGTCTTTCATCCTTTCGGTTCCTGTTATTATCCATTCTCCCGGGACACGGGATAAGAACGCGGTAAGGAATCGCATTGATGTCCCCGCAGCCTTAACATCGAAAAGATTGTCTTCCGAATTGAAAGTGTCTATCATAACTTTTGTGTCGTCACAATCGGACAGATTTTCTATCGGGTAGGGACTCATGCTTAACGCATTCAATATTAACGCCCTGTTGCTGATACTTTTTGATGCGGGTAGTTTTATTTTTGCGTGAATTGAACCGGTGCCTCTTATTTCGTATTGCATAATAATCTTGGTTTTGCGGCAAATTTAGTCAAAACCTGTGAAAGACGCAGGGATTAAACAAAGATTAAAGATTGCAGTGTATTACTTGTTAATACTTTATAAAAAGTGAATTTCCACTATATATGCAGCTTGTCTTCTATCGAAATGCCGAACAATGCAAAATCATATTTCACGGGATCGTCGGGATCAAATATCCGCAAATAATTTGTCAGTTCAACAGCTGCCAGCCAGTCGGTGTTTTTTCTTTCAATGAGTCCCAGAAAACGTGCTGTCCTTTCTACATGGACATCCAAAGGACAGATTAGATCTTTCGGTTTTATTTGTTTCCATATTCCGAAATCGACGCCATTGTCATCTTTTCTAACCATCCACCTCAGGAACATATTCAGGCGTTTACAGGCAGATTTTTTGGATGGCGATGAAATATGCTTCCGCGTTCGGAAATGTTGCTCCGCGTCTTTGAAAAAATAATCATGAAAATGTATTAACGCATGCTGAATGTCTTTCGGCTCTCTTTCTTGAACGATGAAAGCATCTTCCAACGAATCGTAAGAAGTATAATGTTTTTTAAGGAAATCGACAAAGTATAATAAATCGGTGTCGTTAAACGTTCTGTGTTTAAAGCCTAAAAGCTTTTTCAGATCAGTATCCCGATGATTGACAATAAAGTCGTAAGGGGCATTGTCAAATCTATCCGAAAGCTCTTTGCATTTATTGATAATGGTTTTCCTCTGTCCCCAAGCAAGAATGGAGGCAAAGAATCCCATGATTTCTATGTCTTGTTTTAACGTATAGGAATGAGGAACGGATATAGGATCTTGTTCGACGAATCCGCGACTATTATATTCCTCTGTTTTTTCGTCCAAAAGGATTTTGATTTTATCTAAACTGAATTTTGGCATCTTGATACTTTTGTAATACTTAAAAATAGCAAAAAAACAGATATATCTACACTCTCGGATTAAAAAATAAGTATCTTAGTATCTTGTATTAGTAGTATTAATAACTATCTGAAATTATATAATTTTTTTAAACCCTAATGTTATGAGAAAAAGTAAATTGCAGCTTTTTTTACCGCTTGTGATGTTTGTTGTTGCAAGTATGGTGATAACATCGTGTAGCAGTAAGCTGACACCGCTGCCCGATTCTTTATTTAATGCGTCCCCCTCCCCCTTAGAACTTGTCGGGACAAAAGTCCCTGTAACCGTTACAGGTAAATTCCCCGAAAAATGGTTCAACAAGAATGCTGTCGTTACGATTACTCCCGTCCTTAAATATCAGGGAGGAGAATTGTACGGTACATCTCAGACTTATCAAGGCGAAAATGTTTCCGGAAACGGAATTACGGTTCCTCAGAACTTGGGAGGAAGCTTCAACCTGAGATCACAGTTTGATTATATTCCCGAATTGCATAAATCGGAATTGTATCTGAGATTTAAGGCGTCTATTAAAAACAAGACATTTGATTTTCCTGATGTGAAAGTTGCCGATGGTGTGGTTTCAACAGCCGCTTTGGCTACTGCTGCTTCTACTACTCCAGCGGAAGCTCCGGACAAATTTCAACGGATCATAAAGGAAGCTCACGATGCTAATATCATGTTCCTTATCCAACAGGCAGACTTAAGATCGAGCGAATTGAACTCTTCAAATCTTGCAGCATGGAAAGATCTTGTAAAGAGCGCATATAACGATGAACGCAGAAATGTTGATGTTGAAGTATCTGCGTATGCTTCTCCTGATGGCGGGTATGAATTGAATGAAGGGCTTTCTGAAAAACGTGAGAAGAATACTTCCGGTTATCTTTCAAAAGAATTCAACAAGAACAAACTTGACGTAGAGATCAATGCGAAATATACGGCTCAGGACTGGGATGGATTCAAAAAATTGGTGGAAGCTTCCAACCTTCAGGACAAAGACTTGGTACTGAGAGTCCTTTCGATGTATCCCGATCCTGAAGTCAGAGAACGTGAAATCAAAAATATTTCGGCTGTTTACAGCGAATTGGCTGAAACGATATTGCCCCAGTTGCGTCGTTCTCGTCTGACTGCAAATGTTGAAATCATCGGAAAAACAGACGAAGAATTATTTGCTGCCGTTAATAACGGGCAGTTCAATACTTTGAGCATCGAAGAATTGCTTTATGCAGCAACATTGGCGGGCGCTCCGAGAGAAAACATATATTCTTATGTGACACAGAAGTATCCGAACGACTATCGCGGATGGAACAATCTTGGTGCATATTACTACGAATCCGGCGATATGACAAAGGCTTCGCAAGCATTCAACAAGGCCCTGAATGTTTCTGCCAGAGCTGCTGAACCAAATATGAACTTGGCTTTGAACGCATTGTCTACAAATGATGTTACAAAGGCTGAACAACTTTTAGGGAATGCTTCTCAGGCAAATACCATTAATGAAGCGCTTGGGTTGTTGTATATCAAAAAAGGAGATTATGTTAAAGCAGTCGATGCTTTTGGCGATACTAAATCAGACAATGCCGCTGTAGCACAGATCCTGACAAAGAACTACAACAAAGCACAACAAACTTTGGACGGAATATCCAATAAAACTGCAAACACTTATTATCTGGCAGCGGTAGTAGCAGCCAGAACAAATAATGCAGGCGGAGTCGCAAGCAACCTTAGACAGGCAATTCAGAAAGATCCGCAATTGAAACGTTATGCTCTGACAGATCTTGAGTTTGCCAAATTTATGACAAATCCTGATATTGCAAATATGTTGAGATAATCACCTCAACAATAATTGATAAATAAAAAAAGGAGCTGATTTTTCAGCTCCTTTTTTTATTGTTTCTTCAGTTCGGGATATTTTATGCGGCTATGATAAATGGTAGTCAGTTTTTCTTTGAAAATGCCTTTCGCTATTTCTATGTCCTTGAATGTTATGGGTGCGTTTTTCAGAAGCCCGTCGGAAACCTTGTCGTCAATCAGTTTTTCCACAAGATTTGAAATCGTTTCTTCCGTATATTCCGAAAGGCTGCGGGAAGCCGCTTCTACCGTGTCGGCCATCATCAATATAGCAGTTTCCTTGCTGAAAGGATTAGGACCCGGATAAGAAAAATCGACAGGATCCACCTCTTCGTCGGGATGCTCATTTTTATATGAATAATAGAAATATTTGACGGTACCTGTGCCATGATGCGTTTCGATAAAATCAATGATTTGTTGCGGCAAATTATACTTATGCGCTATTTTAACGCCCTCGGTAACGTGGTTTATTATTATCCGGGCACTTTCTTTATAAGACAGTCCTGCGTGTGGATTCATTCCCGGCGCCTGATTCTCCGTAAAGAAGATCGGGTTTGTCATTTTACCTATGTCATGATAAAGAGCTCCCGTGCGGACAAGCGAGGCATTAGCCCCTATGCGTTGTGCCACGGCTCCTGCTATGTTTGATACCTGAATGGAATGCTGGAAAGTTCCCGGCGCTACTTCCGACAATTTCTGTAAGAGCGGTTTGTTCGTATTCGACAATTCAATCATGCTTACATTGGAAATAAAACCAAATACTTTTTCACACATATATACCAGCAGATAGGTAAACATTACGAAAATGAAGTTTATGCCGAAATACAGCATCATCAATGAATGTTCGCGTATTGTTTCAAAGTTTTGCGTGTCTGAAAAACCTCCGTCTTGTATAAGCACATATCCTATGTAAACAACAATATAGGATATCAGAATGAAAAACGAACTTTTTATCAACTGTGAACGTTCCGATAAGTCTTTTAAGCTGAATATACACATGAAGCCTGCCGCTATCTGGAGCGTCAGAAATTCGGCAGGAAACGGAACCATGAACGAACAGATCAGGACTGTAGTCAGGTGGGCTGTCATAGCCGTACGCGAATCTATGAACGTCCGTATCATAATTGTGGGGATGACGTACGGTATTATGTAGACATTGAATAGGGAATAATCTACGGCTACTCCTGTTAATACAGAGAAAATGGTTATCATCAGGAGCATGAAGGTTATATTCTTTCTGTCGTTATATTCCCGCGGTCTGAAAAATATCAGATACGTCATAAATGAGAATATAAAGACTGCGATAAGTATCAACTCTCCCAGAATAACCCAGTTTTGTTGCGATTTCGTACCCGATGTCTCCTCTGTGGTTTTCTTCAGAGAATTGAGGATATTATATATCTGCGGAGTGACGATTTCTCCCCGGTCTATTATTTTTTCTCCCGACTGAATCATTCCCTGTGCAGGCGATATTTTTTTTCAGGAGTTCCTCTTTTGCTTTTTTTTGAAGTGTCGCTGTCGTAAAGTATATTGTTGTTCAGGTAATTGTTTATATTCAACGAGCTTAATATTTGAGACTCCAGATTTGACGGCTTATCCGTCATTATTTTCTCATAAGCCGATTTAGCCGTGTAAAAAGAACTTACTGTTCTCGAAACGGCAATGTTTGTCACGTCGATCAACAGAAGCTGACCGGTTTGCGTATTTGAGTTCTTTTCAAAGTCTTCGGTTGATATTATGCCTGTTTTGTAGACCTCTTCCAACTTATCTTTTACGTATTTGATATACTCGTTACTGATATTTTGAGCCGTTGCATCGTTGTTGAATTGTTTTATCGCTTTGTTTTGTACTTCAAGATCGACGGTGTAGTATGGTTGATAAGTCGTTAGCAAACTGTCTCTTTCTTTTTGGATTTGTGCTTCCGGTTTATATATCGGAAAATCGAAAGATGCCGTCAGTAACCCGTATTTCCATGGCTTACCTTCGAGATAGGAGTATCTGAATTTACCTTCTCTGGGGCAAAAGTAAGCGATTATTAATACTGCTATCACGAATAAAAAAGGGATCGGCAGTTTTATTTTATTATTGTTTTTCTCCATACTGTTAAAGTTCAAAGCTTAGATATAAATTTATCTGTGGAAAATCTTATTCTTGATTCTTTGTAGAATATCCGATATGTTTATCACTTTGTTAAACATATACAAAGAATAAATTGTTGCACACAAACAGATAAATATTCCTATGACTGTTTTGTAGTCAGGTAAATATATAATTGTCGCGGCAGATAAAATTATAAAAAAAACGGCAACGGCGCAAATCCGGATATTTGGATAAGTCCATTTGAAGTTACATAGTTTCGAAGCGTATAAGTAGATGATTATTACATATATCACATAAGATGCGAAATAAGCGATCCCGACAGCATTCAGGTTAAAATAAGGATATAAAAAGTAGCTGAACCCGATGTAAATTGCAAAAAACAGAAATTCAGCAAACAAATGATATGCTCCTTTTCCTTTCGCTAAAAGGATGAATGCCATTGGCCACGACAGAATTTTAAAAAAACTGCCTGCGATTTGCCATTGCAGCAGAGACGTTCCTTTCAGAAACTCCGATGTGTACAATACGGAAAGTATCAGATTGGAGTACAACATCATTATGACGATGATAGGAAGTGCAATGACGGTAGCGATATATGTTTGTTCGTTGACAAGTTTGCGGATACGGCTGCTGTTTTCCGAAACTGCGCACAAACGCGGAAAATAATCGTTGCTCATTGACTTCAATACCAGTGACAGATAAACGGTTGTAATAGTCCATGCTGCCTGAAAAATACCGACGATTTCCAAGCTGCTGTTATTGCTGAGAAACGCACGTATAAAAAACATGCTGGCTGTGTTCAGAATACTTGCCGTTACAATGAACAAGCCCAATTGAAGATTGGATATTCCTTCCTTAAGAGCAACTCTGTTTTCGACTTTGACTTTCGGGTATCGTATTTTTTTTTCATAAAAGGCGGTGGATACCAACAAAATAATGCTTCCTATGATGAATGCGGGAATGATTGCTTTTTCTCCCCAGAAAAAGTATAACGGTATTACGATCAGAAAACCTCCGAAATTGCCTATTAATGACGATTTTGCCATATAGACTATTTTTCTCATTCCTTGCATGACAACAGTTTGCCCTAAAGACAAAGAGGTGAGAAAAATGCTGATAGACAATAAAGCAACCGGGAGCGTGTACGAACTGTCACCAAAAGCCCATAAACTGATAGGGTAACATAAAACTAAACATATTAATGCCCCTAAACAAGAAGTAATGAGTATCCAGCGTTTGAAAACGGCAATCTTTTTGGCTTGCTCTTCTTTATTGTTTTCAGTCGAGGCAATATCCCTGATACCGCCCGTGTCGATGCCAAGCGTGCTTATTGAACGTATCAGGTCTATGATCGATTGATAAATACTGATGAGCCCTACGCCTGCTGCTCCCAACAAAACGGCTATAAGCTTGTTTCTTAGAATACCGATAATGATGTTGGCAATCTGGACTCCTCCGAAGATACCGGTAGATTTTACTATCTGACGATATGATGCAGCTTGTTTACTCAAAGTATTTTATTAATCTCTTTAATAAGTAAAGTTACTATAAAAGTCGGTTCTTGGAAAGTAAAGCCGTTCTTTTATAAAGCAGCCGATAAATTACTTCTGATTATAATAGCTTTTGTACCACTCAATAAACTGAGAAATTCCGTTCTCTAAAGCAGTCTGTGGTTTATAGTCTATGATTTTCTCAAGTTTCGCAGTATCAGCGTAAGTTATCTTGACATCTCCCGGCTGCATAGGTTTCATCTCTAAGGCGGCGTTTTTCCCTATGCTCTTTTCGAGAAGATGAATAAAATCGAGGAGTTTTACAGGCTTTGAGTTCCCGATATTGAGAATTCTGTAAAAAGGGTGCGTTTCGTCTTCGTCGGGTATTTTATCTATAAGTTTTACCACGCCTTTTACGACATCGTCGACATACGTAAAATCACGCTCCATATCTCCGTTATTGAATACATTTATAGGTTTGCCTTCGTATATCGACTTAGTAAATATCATGGGAGCCATATCGGGTCTTCCCCAAGGTCCGTAAACCGTGAAGAAGCGGATTCCCGTTGTCGGGAGTCGGTATAAATGGCTGTATGAATGAGCCGTCAGTTCGTTACTTTTTTTGGTAGCGGCATAATAACTGACGGGAAAATCGACATTATCGTCTTCGCAGAAAGGCACTTTATTTGTCATGCCGTATACGGAAGAACTCGAGGCATAAAGAAGATGATTTATCTTATATTGTCTGCTACATTCCAGAATGTTTGCGAAACCCACAAGGTTTGATTGCGTATATGTCGCAGGGTTTTCAAGCGAATATCTCACGCCTGCCTGTGCCGCCATGTGAATGACAATGCTGAACTGTTCCTTATTGAAAATATCGGTTAAATTTTCAGCGTCTGAAATGTCTGTCTTTATGAATTTGTAGTTTGGGTACAGATCGCTTTCAACAAATGTGTTCTCCCGTACTTTTTCTCTCTTAATGCCACAATCGGAAAGGCGGGCATATTTCAGATTAACGTCGTAATAATCATTGATATTATCAAGCCCGACTGCTTCAACGTTTTGTTCTTTTAATAGGCACTTTGCTATATGAAAGCCGATAAAACCGGCAGCACCCGTTATCAGTATCTTCATATCATTCGTCTCCTTTCTTTGTTGCCAGCCATAAGTTCCGTGAATAGGCTATGAACCCTGCTCCCTGTCCTATAATAAGGACTGGATCTTTGCGGAATATCGCATAAGTAATTGTAATTGAGGAGCCTACTAAACTGAGAACCCAAAAGCCTGTCGGCAATAACGATTCTTTTCGGGATCGCGAATACCACCATTGATATATAAAGCGGAAAGTAAAAATAATTTGTCCTGCCGATCCGAAGATCAACAACCCGATAGGTATGTTTCCGAAAAGCCTGTCGATACTGCTGTCGCCCATGTATATGACATAACCCAATGCTACAAGCGGAGTCAGTACTATGATTGTTCGGGCAACGACGTTGATTTCCTTCCAGTGGTTTTTACTGTTCAAGTTCCATATATAAATATAGTAGGAAAAGATTTGTCCCAATATAATGGCAAAATCTCCCCGAAGCCAACCGTAAATCGAGAAAATAAAAGATGCCAGCAGACTAACCTGCCAATAGATAGTCGGGGAAACAACTTTTTTTGCTTTTTCCGACAGTACCCACTGGATCAGTACGCGGATCGAAAACAGCCCTTGTGCAACGAAGCCGAGAATAAAATACCATGGTTGATTTTCCATATTCTAATCCGCGTCTATGTTTTCGCTTCCTATTTGATAGTTTATATAACGCTTTTTCATCCAACGATAGGCAAAACAGTCCATGAAAGGGCCTGTCAGGCGGTTCCATAAATGGAATTTGGATTTTCCCGCAATACGTTCGAAATGTCGAACGGGTATTTGTTTTACTTTTCCGTTTTGCAGCTGTATCAGTGCCGGCAGGAATCTGTGCATTCCCGTGAAGAACGGAATACGTTTGGCATATTCGGTATTTATTATTTTTAACGGGCATCCCGTATCTTCCACACCGTCTTTTGTCATCATGCGACGAAATCCGTTTGCTATCTTTGAAGACAGCTTTTTGCCAAAACTGTCTTTCCTTCCTGCGCGTATTCCCATAACAAGTTCATATTCGTGCCTGTAAGGAAGCAACAGTTCAAAATCTTCAGGAGTAGTTTGCAGGTCGGCATCTATATAGCCGACATAAGGAGATTGCGCGACGTCTATTCCTGCTTTAATAGCAGCGCTCAATCCTGCATTCTTAACGAAACTTATGTAGTAAAAGCTTTTGTTCCTGCCGCATATTTCCTGTATAAGCTGTTTGCTGTTGTCTTTCGATCCGTCATCTACGAAAAGTACGCAGGCTTTCACGGAGGCTTTTTTTAAATACTCCGAAAGTTCTTTTTCGAGCCTTTCCATATTGTCTTCTTCGTTGTATATGGGGACAATGATGCAAAATTCGTATGACTCTGTCTTATTCATAGACGATAAATATTATTATTTCGTTTGTTTGTTTTCGGCAAGGCAAAGGTATTATAAATTTTAAAAAAATACGATTTTTATAACCTTCAAGAATAGAACGCGATAGCTTTTCATTATATTTGCGATTAATCGCAACCCCGACTTATACAAAAACCTTATTTATTCAAACATGATTAGAGAAGATAACCGCATCATTCACTACCTGATAATCCTTATAGTTTGTCTGTTCGCATTTTTTGTTAATAATCAGGTGATCCCTGCCGATTTGATGGAATCCAGAAATCTTGCGACTGCACAGGAGATGGTTCACGAAAAGAATTATCTGACTCCGACTATGAATGGAGAGTTAAGGCTTGAAAAACCACCGTTACCCACATGGATAGCCGCAGGCGTAGAAATACTGAAACCCGAAAGCCTTATAACCCAACGGTACATGGCAGGATTGTCGGCAACCTTGATGGTGTTCTTTCTGTTTTTCATCGTATCCCGATTGACAAGGAACAATAATGTCGGACTTCTGTCAGCGCTTGTTTTAGCGACGTGTTTTAATGTCGTGCTTATGGGCAGGACTGCGACTTGGGATATTTATTGCCATAGCTTTATGCTCGGGGCAATTTATTTTCTGATCCTTGCTTTCGAAAAAAGGGGGCGTCAGTGGAAATGGTTTATCCTTTCGGGATTGTTTATGGGATTGTCTTTTTTGAGCAAAGGACCTGTGTCTTTCTATGCCTTGCTTTTGCCTTTCCTTGTCAGTTATATTGTTGTTTTCCGTCCAAGTGCCAGAGGTAAAATTATTCCGCTTTGTTCCATGATTGTGGTTTGTCTGGTCGTTTCGTTCTGGTGGCCTCTGTATATTATGGAGTTTCATCCCGAAATGGGGCTTGCCGTTGCGGATAAGGAGTCTTCGTCTTGGTTAAATCATAATGTACGACCGTTCTATTATTATTGGCAGTTCCCTGTCGAAGCGGGTATATGGTGCTTGTTCTGGGTGACGTCTTTGATTTGGTTCTTTTGTAAAAAAGATCAGCGGTATCGTCAGGTTTTTAAATTTTCGGTTATCTGGACACTTGCGGCATTGATACTTTTGTCCATCATTCCTGAAAAGAAAACGAGATATCTGCTGCCGATGCTGATTCCCGGGGCTATAAATATTGCGATCTATTTTTATGAGAGCATACGAAGCCTGAATAACAAAGGTGAAAAAGTAGTGTTTAAAATAAATTCGGTTTTGATCGGGCTGGTTTTATTGGCTTTGCCTGTAGCCCTTTATATTGTTTTTGTCAAAGAGAATCTCGAAACAATGACGATGTTTATTATAACATCGGTTATAAGCGTAGCTTTGGCTTGCCTGATATTTGTCTCTGTTTTCAACCGAAAAGGCGTCAGGGTTGTCAGCGTTTTCACCTGCATAGTCTTAACCATGATTATGATAGAAGGGCTTTGCATGATCCCTATCGGTAATATGTTTATAAATGAAGACCGACACAGTATCCGAATGTTGAGGAATAATGAGGAAGTGAAGAATCTTCCGTTTTTCTATAATCAGGATGAGGAAATCCGAATGGAATTGGTTTACGAAGCAAACCGCATTATTCGTCCTCTTGATGCGGATAACGACAGCTTGATCCTTCGAAATACGCCTTTTGTGTTTGTCAGCGGGCTTCCAATCGACAGTCTATTTAAAGATAAGGATGTATCCATTGAACACATAGATACGTTCGACAATAACTGGAGAAAGACCGACCATAAACGGCACAATAAAAACCTTGTACGTGAGGTAGCTGTTATCAGACGAAAATAGGATTCTTATTTTATAGTGTCCGTAACGTTTTTTTGCTGCCTGTTATTCAGATATTCAATTTTTTTCTGGGCAATGTCTTTTACGTTTCTGAGGCTGTCGGCTTGCAACATAATGACTGATAGTTGGTAAGAGTCGGATATTGCTTTTTTTGCGGCGTTGCTTAATCCGAAAGTCATTCTGTTTTTTCCTTCCAGCGACACGGTCAGAGGTTTGTCCGAATTGGCATATATAAATCTGGCGACACTGTTTTCATTTTCCCTGATAAATTTTATCACTTCATACTGTTTGCCCATATTGCTGAATCTGAAGTTGAATCCGTCATCGTTCACAGCCAGTGTTTCGGCGAAACCCCCGTCTTTTGTGCTGACTTTTATTTTGTTATGAAATTGATTGCCTCCTACAAAAACGCTTTCGAGGAATAGCGTGCCGTCCTCTTCAACTCCCGACCGTAATGTTGTCTGATTCAGAACGCTTGAAGAAGTTCCTTTCGGGCGGAATCTTCCCGATTCTTCATATTCTTTATTTCTTTCGTAAGAAAAGAGTGCTTGCTTCACCGAATCAATACGGGGTTGCAGGGCGTTAATCACAGAATCGCAATAAGCTACCTGTTTTTCGTCCTGAGCCTTGCGTACATCTTGCAGAAGCGCCATTCCTTCTTTTATCTGATCGAACGCTTTGGGGAATAATATTTGAATACTGTCTATTTTTTGTTTTGCCGTTTCGTAATCTCCTGCGGAGTATATTTTCCGAATGTTTTCCAGATATGCTTTTGCTTCCTTATTGTTGTCGGAACATGCACTTGCGAAACAAATTATCGGTATAATAAGTATTGTAAAAATAAACGTTTTCATGACAAATTAATTTTCGTATTCATGCAAAAATAATATTATTCTGTGGTAAATACCTCTTAATGTTGTATTTTTGTAGGCTCAAAAAAGATAGGTTAAGCGGATGCGACTTGATACTGCATATATAGATAAACATTTCTCAGGCAAAATATTCGACATCATAAGGGAAGTTTCCGATCAGAAAGGGATGGAAACATATGTTGTCGGAGGATATGTGCGTGACGTGCTTTTGTTCCGTAAAACGAAAGACATAGATGTTGTTACTGTGGGAAGCGGAGTCGCATTGGCTGAAGCTGTCGCAAAAAGGTTGGGCAGAGGTGCTCGTCTTTCTGTTTTTAAAAATTTCGGTACGGCACAGATCAAGTATAAAGACGCTGAAGTCGAGTTTGTCGGTGCGCGCAGAGAATCTTATCAGCGTGATTCCCGAAAACCAATGGTTGAGGACGGGACATTGGAAGACGATCAGAACAGGCGTGATTTCACGATAAACGCTCTGGCAGTCTGTCTGAATAAAGAAAGGTATGGAGAACTGCTTGATCCTTTCAACGGACTGGAAGATATGGAAAACTGCATTATCCGAACACCACTCGATCCTGACATAACGTTCAGTGACGATCCTTTGCGAATGATGCGTGCCGTGAGGTTTGCCTCGCAACTCGGTTTCGATATTTATCCTGATACGTTCGATGCCATTTCGCGTAATAAGTTGCGGATAGAGATTATTTCAAAAGAACGCATTGCCGACGAACTGAATAAGATTATATTGTCGCCCAGACCTTCGGTAGGTTTTCTATTGCTTGACCAGACGGGCTTGCTCGAGATTATTTTTCCCGAACTTGTAGCCTTGAAAGGTGCGGAAACCAAAGACGGAGTGGGGCATAAGGACAATTTTTATCATACGCTTGCAGTTCTGGATAACATATCTTTGAAGACTGATAACCTTTGGCTGCGATGGAGTGCCATACTTCATGATATCGCAAAACCCGCGACTAAACGCTGGGATCCGAAGTTGGGTTGGACGTTTCATAATCATAATTACATCGGGGAGAAAATGGTTCCGTCCATTTTCCGCCAAATGAAACTGCCGTTGAACGAGAAAATGAAATATGTTCAGAAGCTGGTGTCTTTGCATATGCGTCCGACTTCCTTGGTTGACGACGGAGTGTCCGATTCTGCTGTCAGGCGGTTGCTTTTCGAAGCAGGTGAAGATGTGGAAGACCTTATGACATTGTGTGAAGCGGATATTACTTCAAAAAACCCGGAGAAAGTAAGACGCTATCTGAATAATTTTAAGGTTGTGCGTCAGAAAATGAAGGATATTGAAGAAAAAGATCATATCCGAAATTTTCAGCCCCCGATAGATGGGAGTGAAATAATGCAGATATTCGGATTGCCCGAATGTGCCGAAGTAGGCAGATTGAAGTCGTCCATAAAGGATGCTATTTTGGACGGGGTTATACCTAACGAGCACGATGCAGCGTATAAGTATCTGTTGCAAAAAGCCGCTTCGATCGGGTTGAAACCTGTCAGTTGAACAGGTCGTTGTCGAAATTCAGAAAATCGTCGCTTTGGCGGGGTTCCATAATTCTCCTTAACCGTGCTATTTCGCTTTTCATTTCCTGAATCCGTTCAAGAAGCAAACGGATTACATCTATTCCTTCGATATTTATCGAAAGTTCATAATAGAGATGCGCATACCTCTCGATGTCGCCCAATTGTGAAATATCGAGGTATTGTTTTCCGTCCGACGAATGTATTTCAATCAACCCTTCCTCTTCCAAGCGTGAAATGAATTGTGGCTCTATATCGGTTTTTTCACAATATTCTGAAATAATAATCAATTCCTGTTGCATAACTGTTAGTTTTTAAGATTGTGAATCAGCCAGTTTCCTGAAAAGCTCTTTTTGACTTTCTGTCAGATTGGTAGGTATTTCTACCACGTAAGTGATAATAAGATCGCCGAACTTACCCTCCTGTTTATAGACAGGAAAACCTTTTCCTTTCAGCCGAACCTTGGTTTCGTTTTGAGTCTCTGGTTTTACTTTAAGCTTTGCTTTGCCGTCGAGAGTATTGATTGTAACTTCTCCGCCTAATACAGCCGTATAAAGGTTTAACGGAACAGTCGTATACAGATTGTTGCCTACGCGCTTGAAGTCGGGATTTTCGTTGATTATGAACGTAATGTATAAATCTCCGTTCGGACCTCCGTTGGCGCCTTGTCCTCCCTGCCCTGCAATTTTTATGATCTGTCCGTCTGAAACTCCTGCGGGAACGGTGATGCGGATATTTTTTCCGTTCACGTTCATTGTTTCTTTATGAGTCAGGGCGGCATCTTTCAGATTGAGATGAAGTTCTGCGCTGTAATCCTGCCCTCTGAATCCGCGTTTACCTCTCGAACGGCTGCTTCCGCCTCTGTTTCCGAACAAAGATTCGAAGAAATCGGAGAATCCTTCTCCGCCGCCTTCGCTTCCCGAAAAACTGTACTCGAATCCGCCGAACGGATCGCCGCCGTAACCGTAACTTCCTCCTTGTCCTGCGTTTTGGCCGCGCGCCTTTTCAAATTCTTCGGCATGCTTCCAGTTTTCGCCGTATTGATCGTATTTTTTCCTTTTTTCAGGATCGCTCAACACTTCGTTAGCCTCGTTTATCTGTTGAAACTTTTTATGAGCAGATTCGTCATTAGGGTTCAGGTCGGGGTGATATTTTCGGGCAAGCTTTCGGTAAGCCTTTTTTATGTCATTTTCACCGGCATTCTTATCTATTCCTAATACACTGTAATAATCAATAAAAGCCATGCATCGTCAATTTTGAATTTGTATTTAACAAGATTATGCCTAATTTTGTTTGTCCGAACAAGCAATAATCATATAAAAATATAATATTTTATCATAATGAAAAAATTATTTACATTATCAATTTCAATCTTTCTGACTTTTGCCGTATGGGCTCAGGAAGGTTATCAATTTACCGTTGTAAAAGAAAATCCTATCACTTCGGTTAAAAATCAGGCAAGTAGCGGAACGTGCTGGAGTTTCTCCGCAGTCAGCTTCTTGGAGTCGGAACTTATTAAGGCAGGAAAGGGGGAGTTCGATCTCTCGGAAATGTATATCGTTCGTCGCAATTATGCCGATAAAGCTCAGAAATACGTTCGTTTGGGCGGTTTCCTTAATTTTGCCCAAGGCGGCTCTTTTTTTGATGTAGTTGGCACTTTGGACGATTATGGAGTATTGCCCGAACAGGAAATGACAGGACTGAACTACGGAGAGCCTTTGCACAGGCACGGTGAAGTGGAGGCTGCACTTTCGGGTTACCTGAAAGGTATTATTGCAAACAAAAACAGGAAATTATCCACAGCTTGGTTTAACGGCTATAACGGAGTATTGGACGCATATTTCGGAGTTGTTCCGCAATCGTTCCAATACAACGGAAAAACATATACGCCACAGAGTTTTGCCAAAGAACTGGGGTTGACATCAAAGGACTATGTGTCGATAACTTCTTTTACGCATCATCCTTTCTATTCTAAGTTTGCGATAGAGGTTGCCGACAACTGGCGTTGGGCAGAATCGTACAATGTTCCGCTCGATGAAATGATGAAGATAATAGATAATGCCATAAACAACGGATATACGATCGCTTGGGGAACTGACGTAAGTGAAATCGGTTTCACCCGCGACGGTTTAGGCGTAATGCCCGATATGGAAGCTTCGGAAAACATAGGTTCGGATCAGGCTCACTGGTTGGGACTGAGCCAAACCGAAAAGAACGATTCCATCAAGAAAAAAATAGAAAGAGGTCCTGTTAAGGAGTTAAACGTTACTCAGGAAATACGTCAGGTTGCGTACGACAATTATGAAACAACCGACGATCACGGAATGCAGATTTACGGCATAGCAAAAGATCAGAACGGATCGAAATACTATATGGTGAAAAACTCTTGGGGAACGGCAGGAAAATATAACGGGATATGGTATGTTTCCGAAGCCTTTGTAAAATATAAGACATTGAATTTTGTGATTAACAAAAAGGCTGTACCTTCCGATATTGCAAAGAAATTGAATCTGTAACAGATAGAATGTTTTGACGCTGATTAAGAGTAAGGTATGATCCTTACTCTTTTTTATTGTATGTTACATAACAATGTCATTTTGATAACAATATTGTATAGTGAAGTCATTTTTTTTGACTACTTTTGTCACCATTTTATTAGTTCAAATCCATGGATCGAAAAGTGAGAGTTCGTTTTGCCCCCAGTCCCACAGGGCCTTTACACATAGGAGGAGTCAGAACGGCATTATATAATTATCTGTTCGCAAAGCAAAATCAGGGAGATTTTATTCTTCGTATCGAGGATACGGATTCGCAACGATTTGTTCCCGGTGCGGAACAATATATAGTTGAAGCCTTAACTTGGCTGGGATTGTCTTTCGATGAAAGTCCGCAGCAAGGAGGCAAATATGCTCCTTACAGACAATCCGAAAGAAAAGATGTTTATAAGAAGTATGTCGATATCCTTTTGGAAAAAGGGTTGGCATACTATGCTTTCGATACGCCTCATGAGCTGGAAGAGAAGCGTAAAACGGTTTCCAATTTTCAATACGATGCTTCCACGCGCAATCAAATGCGTAACTCTCTTACTTTACCGAAAGAAGAAGTTGACAACCTGATAAAAAACGGAGAGCAATACGTTGTCCGTTTCAAGATAGAACCCGATCAGAATGTCATCGTAAACGATCTTATTCGTGGAGAGGTGGTTATAAACTCATCCGTACTCGATGATAAGGTGCTTTATAAGTCTGCCGATCAGTTGCCTACTTATCATCTGGCGAATATCGTGGACGATCATTTAATGGAAATCACGCACGTGATTCGCGGCGAAGAATGGTTGCCTTCCGCTCCTTTGCATGTCTTGTTATACAGAGCATTCGGCTGGGAAGAAACAATGCCCCGATTTGCGCATTTGCCTTTGTTGCTAAAACCAGAAGGCAACGGAAAATTGAGCAAGCGTGACGGAGACAGATTGGGTTTTCCCGTTTTTCCTTTGGAATGGCACGATCCTAAGACAGGAGAAATTTCTTCGGGCTATCGCGAAAGCGGCTATTTGCCCGAGGCGGTAGTGAATTTCCTTGCCCTTTTGGGATGGAATCCGGGAAATGACGAGGAAATAATGTCGATGAACGAATTGATAAAACTTTTCTCTCTCGAAAAATGCGGCAAAAGCGGAGCCAAGTTTGATTATGAAAAGGCAAAATGGTTTAACCACCAGTATATACAGAAAAAATCCAATGAGGAACTTTCGGTTTTGTTTCTGCCTGTATTGAAAGAGCATGGAGTCGATTCAACCGATAATAATTATACAGCAAAAGTAGTAGGATTGGTAAAGGAACGTGTTTCTTTTGTAAAGGAATTATGGGATCAGTCTTATTTCTTCTTTAAAGCTCCCGAAACATATGACGAGAAAACCGTAAAAAAACGCTGGAAAGAGGATTCTCCGAAACAACTTTCGGAACTGGCTGATGTGTTGAAAAACATCGGTGACTTTTCTGCACACAATCAGGAAGAGGTTGTAAAACAATGGATCGAATCTAAAGAATACCATTTGGGCAATATCATGAATGCTTTTCGTTTGGCTGTTGTCGGTGAGTCGAAAGGACCTCATATGTTCGACATAACCGAAGCAATAGGGAAAGAAGAAACGATCAGGCGTATTAATACGGCAATTGACAGGATAAAAAATTAGATTTTTAAGGACGTGGGATTTCCGTATAATTTTGCAATATGGCTGTATGCCCTTGTGGTGAGGATTATTTCGCCTTTTCACCGCAAAGCCCGTTTAATGATTAAGGGGCATAAAGAGGTGTACAGGAAATTGAAAGAAGAGGTTGATCCGAATGCCAAATATATCTGGATACACGCCGCATCTCTGGGTGAATTTGAACAGGGCAGACCGATTATTGAACGCATCAAAAAAGATTATCCGCAATATAAAATACTTTTAAGTTTTTTTTCTCCGTCAGGATATGAAGTTCAGAAAAATTACGAGTTGGCGGATATTGTATGTTATATGCCGTTTGATAAGAAACGGAACGTAAAACGTTTTTTGAATGCCTTTACGCCGGGTGTTGCCATATTTATAAAATATGAGTTTTGGTATAACTTTATATCCAATTTGTATAAGCGTGATGTTCCCGTATATATGGTGTCTGCTATCTTCCGCCCCGATCAGATGTTTTTTAAATGGTATGGGAAATCGCTAAGAAAAATTTTCAAATTCTATAAATGTATTTGCGTGCAGGATGAAAACTCCCGAAACTTGTTGAAAGGCATCGGCGTGACGAATACTGTCGTTTGCGGAGATACCCGATTCGATCGGGTTTTGCAAATTAAATCCGAAGCCAAACATCTTCCATTGGTGGAAGCTTTCGTTTCCAAAGTTCAAGGAAACAATGTGAAAACGCTTATAGCGGGAAGTTCTTGGCCAAAAGACGAAGATATATTTATTCCTTATTTCAATAGCAGCAATATAAAACTGATCATAGCACCGCACGAAATACATGAATCTCATCTTGCCTATATAGAAAGCACCGTTAAACGCCCGGCAATCAGATATTCACAGGCAACCGAAAGTAATGTCAAGTACCATGATTGTCTTATAATCGACTCTTTCGGGTTATTGTCATCCATATATGGTTATGGTGATATTGCCTATATTGGCGGCGGTTTTGGGGTTGGCATCCACAATATTGTCGAGGCTGCAGTATATGGTATTCCCGTAATTTTCGGACCTAATTTCAAGAAATTCAGGGAGGCACACCAATTGATAGAGTCGGGCGGAGGTTATCCGATCCACGATTATGATGCTTTCCGCAGTTTAATGGACGAGTTTTTGCAGCACGACGATGTGTTATCAGACGCAGGACATAAAGCGGGACAATACGTGCAGTCTAATGCAGGGGTTGCCGATCGGATTATGATTGTGCTGAAGCCTGAATTGGATAAGCAACTCAAAGCATAATTTCGTCAACAATATCTTTTGCTACTTCTTGTTTCGGCTTCAGTTCATAAGTTTTTTTACTTCCGTCTTTCTTTATAATCGAAATCTTGTTGGTGTCGTGCCTGAAACCTGCGCCTTCGTCTTTTAAGGAGTTCAGCACTATAAAATCCAGATTCTTGGACTTTATTTTTTTGAGAGCGTTATTTTCTTCGTCTTGTGTTTCAAGGGCAAAGCCGATCAGTTTCTGATTTTCTTTTTTGATCTTTCCTAAATGTGCCGCAATATCTTTATTTGCAACAAGTTCTAATATCAGATTCTCGTCTTTTCTTTTTATTTTTTCGCTTGTTTGCTCTTTAGGCTTATAATCGGCAACAGCAGCGCAAAGTATGGCTGTGTCAGCTTTCCCGAATTCTTTTATTGCAGCGTCATACATTTCGTCCGCCGATTCTACGTTGATTCTTTTAATGTTCGGATGGGAAATGTTTAATGTTACGGGACCTGCGATGAGCGTGACTTCTGCTCCTCGCCTTGCACATTCTTGGGCAAGGGCGAAGCCCATTTTTCCCGATGAATAATTACCTATGTAACGGACAGGATCAATCTTCTCGTAAGTCGGACCTGCGGTTATTAAGATTTTTTTTTTTGAAAGTGAATTTTGCTCCTCAAAGTATTTCTCTACACAGGAGAATATATTTTCAGGTTCTTCCATCCTTCCTTTTCCGATCAGGTGGCTTGCCAGTTCCCCGCTTGAAGGCTCTATTATGATATTGCCATAGGAACGGAGTGTATCCAGATTCTGCGTAGTGGCAGGATGTGCAAACATATCCAAGTCCATAGCAGGGGCGACGAACACAGGTGCTTTCATCGACATATAAGTTGTTATCAGCATATTGTCGGCAATGCCGTTCGCCATTTTACCAATGGTTGAGGCTGTTGCAGGAGCAACGATCATGGCATCTGCCCAGAGTCCTAAATCTACATGGCTGTGCCATGTTCCGTCGTTGGCTGTGAAAAACTCGCTGACTACGGGCTTGCCTGTAAGTGCAGACATTGTGACAGGGGTAATAAACTCTTTTCCCGCAGGAGTCATTATGATCTGAACCTCTGCCCCCGCTTTTATAAAAAGTCTTGTGAGAGAGGCGGCTTTGTATGCTGCAATGCTGCCAGTTATACCTAAAACAATATGTTTGCCTTTCATTGTCATGAATAATCTTTTTATTCTTTAAGCAGTTTGTCAAGAAACTCATCGAATTCCCTGTCTATTCTTTTCAGAAAGTCGTCTTCCATCCTTATTATCGAGTCGTCTTCTATAAGCAATAGTTCTTCGATAACAATAAAATCTTCATCGGCATAATTAATGGAGAAGGGTGTATAGACATCCAAAGACTGGAATAAATCCGCATCGTCCATTTCTTCAACAACTGTGCGTAAAACCGCGGCATAGTTGACAGCTTCCTTGTCGGATGCTATTTGCCAGTCTTCGACAATTGCCTTGGCAATGCAGTTCTGTTCGTCGTCATATATGGACAGCTCTCCGCTTTCTTCATCAACCAATACAAATATATCGGTTAAGGAACTTCCTTTGTAATCGTGCGACAATATATTTACTGCCTGTTTGAATAAATCCTTAATTTGTTTTTTTGCATCCATATATGTACTGCCGATTATGTTGATGTTAAATAATATACGAAAGTATATAAATTTCCTGAGTTGATTGTAAGCTTTTGATAATATTTATTTTAATAAAAAAGATCGGAACTTTACGCCCGATCTTCTTTGAAGTATTTTTTAAAATTAATATTCGTCTTCGTTAAAGAAGAAATCTTCCTTGCTCGGATAATCCGGCCAGATATCCTCGATTGTGTCGTATATTTCTCCTTCATCTTCAAGTTCTTGTAAATTTTCAATTACTTCAAGAGGTGCACCCGAACGTTGAGCGTAATCAATCAACTCATCTTTTGTTGCAGGCCATGGTGCGTCTTCCAATTTAGATGCTAGTTCCAGTGTCCAATACATATTTATAATTTTTGATAGTTTTGTATCCTTAAAAATTTCCGCAAAAATAGAATAATATTTGATACTGGCAACTATTGTTTCCAAAATATTTCACTTCCGTCTCTGTTACTCTCTTTTCTGGCTAACAGAAAGAAATAATCCGACAGGCGATTTACAAACCTGAGCGTTTGCTCGTCAACGGGATATTTTTCTTTTACTTTATAAATGCAGCGTTCCGCTCTTCGGCATATCGAGCGGCATATATGCGCCCTCGATGCGGATTCGCTTCCTCCCGGCAAGACGAATTGTTTTAATTGAGGCAACTCACTGTCCATCCTGTCCATCTCCGATTCGAGCAGAGCGATGTCACTGTCTTTTATTATGCTGGCAGCTTTCGGCGAAATGGCTTCCGTTTCGGTTGCCAAGTATGATCCTACCGTAAAAAGGCGATGCTGGATGAAAGACAATGTTTCATGATCGTGTTCGTCCGAAATGACGCATGCTAAAAATCCTACGAAAGAATTAAGTTCATCAATCGTTCCGTAAGCATCCAACCGGACATGAGATTTTTCTACCCTTGTTCCGCCTACCAGTGAAGTTGTCCCTTTATCACCTGTTTTTGTATAGATTTTACTCTTTTTCATTTCCGTTCTAAAAACTTATTTTATAATTCCGCTTATACAGCTTGGGGTTGAAAAACAATATCCCTTCATGGTAGAGATCAAGTGAAACTGTTGTTTTCTCTGACTTTCTTAACTGCATCCATAACAAATAATTCCTTTTATTTGTTCGGATTCCTTTTATTATCAGAAAAGATTCTTCGTGAGTATGTTTGAATAGGCATGCCATTAACGATTCTATATCAGGAAAATAATAGTTGAGATTGATGTACACGCAATCCGTTTTTTCTTCTAAAGGAAAGTCTTTTTGAGTGTATAGCTTTATATTCCCGTTCCAGCCTTTAAGCAGAAGTTTGGCTATTTCCGCTCTTTTGGGGGATAACTCCACTGACGTACAGTTTATTTTACCCGAAGGAGCCGTGAGGCATAAGGCATTTATTCCATAACCTGCACCTAATTCGAGAATATTCACGGGGTTGAAATAATTGACTAACCGGAAAGACAATAAATCGTATTTAGTAACCTTTTTGTTTATTTCCTGACAGTTGTAAACCGTTTCCTGTATATCCTTGTATTTGTAGTACAAAAGTTTTTCTTCTATAACCCTTGTTATCAGATTATAAACGAAAGGCGAGTGTATTCCGTGCCCCCTGTGATGCCTGACTTTATAGTAAAGGCGTAATCCTGCTTTTGATATTCTGTATATTTTGGGCATAAACAGCTGTGAGGCGTTTTTATTTATTTTCAGGCTCTACCCAGTCCCCGTTATTTTTTATTAACTGAATCAGTCTTTCAACAGCCTGTTCAGACGGTATGTTTTTCTCGATAGCTTCTTTTTTCTTATAGAGGGTGACTTTCCCTCTTTCTGCCCCTACATATCCGTAATCAGCATCCGCCATTTCCCCGGGTCCGTTGACAATGCAGCCCATTACTCCTATTTTCAGGTGTTTAAGGTGCGATGTCGCTTGTTTTATTCGCGCAACGGTAGTTTGCAGATCGAATAACGTTCTTCCGCAACTTGGACATGAAATATATTCCGTCTTGCTTGTACGAACCCTTGCCGCCTGCAAAATGCCGAACGTGTACATGTCGATATCTTTTTGTGGAATATTTCCGCCATTGCTTATTGATATTCCGTTCCCGAAACCATCCAAAAGAAGCGTTCCGAAATCTGCTCCCGATTTCAGTTGTATATCTTCGGGGTTGTTTTCGTTGTATTCTAACTTAAAAATAACGGGAACATCACAACCTTCATTCATTAAGGTATGAATAAAAGCTCTCAGTTCGCCGACAGGGTTTATATGTTTGGATGTAGCTATCAGTACAATCTTCTGATCTTTTACTATTATGGAAATTATTTCAGCATTCAGATCGGAATATTCAAGTTCAAGGAATTTTATTTCAGCATCGCAATAGTTTAATTCCGCATAATTCTCTGCCGTAAAAAGCGGGAAAGTGTTTTTTTCTCCTTTCCAGAATTTAGCGTCGATGATTGCAGGTATTGCTTTAGGTGCTTTTTCGGGCAATTCTTGTCCTGCATAAATATAATCGGGCAGGAAATGTGGATTGAACTCAAAGTTGCCCTTTGATCTGTCTGATATGACAACAGGGATTTGATCTCCTCCGATATTTTTTACAGCCCTTGTCTCTCTCCTGTCTGTCGAATAAGGAGAGAAGGATGCATTGAGCGTAGCCTTAATCTCAGGATGATCTTTCCTTTTTGCAATGTAGTCAACAAGTTTTTTTGCTACGGGAACTTCTACTTCGGGATCTTCGCTTAACGAAACACGAATGGTATCGCCAATGCCGTCCGCTAAAAGCGAACCTATCCCGACAGCCGATTTTATGCGTCCGTCTTCTCCGTCGCCGGCTTCTGTTACTCCCAGATGTAAAGGAAAGTAAAGGTTTTCTTTTTCCAGTGCTGAAATCAGTAGCCTGACTGTTTTTGTCATCACAATCGTATTCGATGCCTTTATGGAAATGACAATATCCGTAAAATCTTCCGCAACGCAGATTCGAAGAAATTCCATGCACGATTCAACCATTCCTTCGGGCGTATCGCCATATCGGCTCATAATGCGATCGGACAACGAACCGTGATTGACCCCTATGCGTAAAGCTGTGTGGTGCTCTTTGCAGATGTTAAGCAACGGGATCAATTTATCTTTTATCTTTTCAATTTCGCGGTTATATTCTTCGTCAGTATATTCAAAGGTTTCGAATTTTTTTTGCTTGTCAACAAAATTTCCCGGGTTTATCCTGACTTTTTCAACGTATTTGGCGGCAGCTTCCGCAGCTCTCGGATTGAAGTGAATATCGGCAATCAATGGAGTTTCATATCCTTTCTTTACGACTTCTTCCTTTATATTCTTTAAATTTTCTGCTTCTCTAACGCCTTGTGCCGTCAATCGCACATAGTCAGCTCCTGCCTCGATTATACGGATAGTCTGTTCTGCACTTGCTCCCGTATTGTTGGTGTCAGTGTTGGTCATCGACTGAATACGGATAGGATTTTCTCCGCCGACAGGAGTGTTTCCTATTTGAGTAACGGACGATTTACGTCTTTTATAATTAAAGTAATCCATTGTTTTTATTTTAACCGATACAAAAATAGCACAAAAGATATAACCGTTTTTTTATTATAGATGAAATCTTATGCTAATAAGATGCGGGCTCTTACCGAACTGTCTTTTTGTATTCGATTGTAAGATAATATTTTTCCGGTATCGGACTTAAAAAAGTTTTAACTTCTCTGACATAAGATGTCGGATAATCTGCTTCGTTATATTTGCAATCCGTAATTTTTATTTTAAAAAGAGGATTATCCTCACCTTCACTTGCCAGCCGTGAATAAGTTTGCTCACGCTCTTCAATAACATTGTTATATATATAATCAAACCAGAAATTTATGAAGTAGTGCATCACCCAATTTGATGTGGCTACATCTTTGAATATCGCCTTTTTGTTTCCGTAGGAGTATTTTGTTCTGGTAGAACTTCCTTCGATTTCCGACAGGTTTCCCTCATTGTTATATTTGAAGAATATGCTGTTGCGCGATCCTTGGGGATCTTCCAATAATGCAACTTCCGCACGTCCTTTGTTATCGAGTATGTAGTAATCTGTGTTGAAAGAGACGCCTGCCCCGAATTGCATTCCCGACTCGGTGGCTATCTCGACCTTGTTGTCAGTCTCATATTTTATTATGTATTCATAACTGCGTTTGGCGTGTGGGCGATATTTTCTGTCCACTTTTATCAGTTTTCCGCTATTGTCGTAGTAAAACATTAGTTTTGAATAATAAGTAGTATCTATAACGTTCATCTCGTATGATGTCAAGCGGTTTTGATCGTCATATTCAAATATTTCGACGGAGTTTCTTTCAGGTTTGTATTCGTTAGTGAAAGTGATTTTTATAGGCAGGAAAATTTCTTTATCTTTCCCCGAAACATTACGGGAAGTAATGCTTAGCAGGAACAGTAAAAACAAACATAGTTGATTTTTCCCCTTTCATAACTTCGCATTATTTATAATTACCACCGGAGTATTATCTGTTCGCCCGATGCTTTGGCAAGGGCTTTTTTTTATTCCGTCGAGTTCTTTTAACTGTTTTATCAGTTCCATAACGCCGTCCATGTCGCCTTCTTCCTGTTTTTGTATGATCTGTTGCGTTATTTCTTTTATGCTTTGCAGTATGTATGCGTTTTTTAGTTCGGTCAGAACGAGTGGGACAGAAGTTGCCAGTTGCCGTATTTCGTTGAGCGGCGTGTCTTCTTTTTTTGCATTTTCGCCAAACTGTTTGATGTGCAGTTTGCTCAGTTCGTATCTGTCTTCAAGTATGTCGGCTGCGATTTTACTTATATGCTGATTCTGGTGTGAAAGAAAATAGCGGCTGGGAACAAAATTAGCGTCGTCAACCTGCGCAAATGCCTCTTCGAGCATCTGCCTGTATAAAGGGTTCTGGAAAAGAAGCCCGTCACGTTCCAGATCGAATTTTATATATTCGAGTACGGTGGTTGTATCCTCTTCTATTTGTTGCTTCGGCTTTTTATTGCTTAAGTTATCTTCTTCGGGTTCTTCTTTCTGGAAAAGCCTTTCGTTTCCATAACGGACAAGGTAATAAAGGACTGCTTTTTCGTGCTTGTCTACAATGTTCTTCTTTACTGTTTTTTTTTCGGAAGAAGTATTTGCACTCGCATTTAAGAGAGTTTCCCTTTCCTGTACCTGTGTCCTTGCGGGAAGTTTCTCCAAATGTGCCAAGCGTTTTTTCGAAACTTCCGCCGTGAGGATTTTTTCGCTTATATCCATTAGGATGCTGCAATCACGGATATATACGGCACGTATGATGTTGTCGGGAATTACCGAAATACTGTTTACAATGTCTGTAATCAGATTCGCCCTTTTTATCGGATCGTTTCCAGCATCGTTCAAAAGAAGCTGGGTTTTAAATCTGATAAAATCGACTTCATGTTCTTTAATGTAATTGGTGAGGCTTTGTGCATTTTGCTTTTTTGCAAAAGAATCGGGATCTTCTCCGTCGGGCAGCAGAATGACTTTTATATTCATTCCTTCTTCCAGCAGAAGATCGATTCCTCGCAATGCGGCTTTTATTCCTGCCGCGTCTCCGTCGTATATCACCGTTACGTTCTTGCTGAATCGGTGTATAAGCCTTATCTGGGATTGAGTGAGCGCCGTGCCTGAAGAGGCTACTACGTTTTCGATCCCTGCCTGATGCATTGAGATTACGTCGGTATATCCTTCTACCAAATAGCAGCAATCATTTTTGGTTATCGCCTGCTTTGCGAAATATAAGCCGTAAAGGACATCGCTCTTATGATAGATTTCGCTTTCGGGCGAGTTGATATATTTTCCCGTGTTTTCGGCTTTCTTTAATATCCTCCCTCCAAATGCGATGACTTTACCCGAAAGGGTATGGACGGGAAACATTACCCTGCCTCGAAAACGATCGATCAGAAAATTGTTATCACCCTCTATCGTCAACCCTGTTTTTACAAGGTATTCCTTCTTATATCCGCTCTTTAAAGCATCTTGCGTGAACGCGTCTTTTTGTTCGAGGCTGTATCCTAATTGGAATTTACAGACAATGTCGTCCCTGAACCCGCGTTCTTTGAAGTAGCTTAACCCGACGGTTTTCCCTTCCAGATTGTTGTGCAGCGTATTTTCGAAATACGTTCTTGCAAAGTCATTCAGGATAAAAAGGCTTTCGCGTTCGTTATAAGCGGCTTGTTCTTCTTCGGTCAGTTCTTTTTCCTCAACCTCTATATTGTACTTCTTTGCAAGGTATTTCAATGCTTCGACATACGAAAGTTGCTCATGCTTCATTATGAAGTGAACGGCAGTACCGCCCTCTCCACATGAAAAGCATTTGCAGATATTCTTTGATGGGGAAACATAAAACGACGGGTGTTTGTCCGAATGGAAAGGACATAACCCAACGTAGTTGACGCCTCTTTTCTTAAGCGTAACAAAATCGGATACCACATCAACAATCTGTGCGGCGTCCATAATCCGTCCTATGGTGTATTGATCTATCATTTTTTACAGGTGAACAAAGTTACGAATTAAAAAATATTTATTTGTGTTATTTTATTATTTGGCTGTCAAAAAAATAACTTATATCTTTGCGAACCGATTTTAATAAAATTATAAACAAACAATTATGTATTTAGACGCTGCTAAGAAGCAAGAAATCTTTGCAAAATACGGAAAGTCTAACACTGATACTGGCTCAGCTGAAGCTCAGATTGCATTGTTTTCGTACCGTATTTCGCATTTGACTGAACATTTGAAGTCAAATCATAAAGATTATAACACGGAAAGATCTTTGAAAATGTTGGTTGGTAAACGTCGCCGTTTGCTTGATTATCTTATCAAAACAGATATTGAAAGATATCGTACCATCATTAAAGAATTAGGTATCAGAAAATAATTTTTTGGTACAAAGAAAAACAAGAGCTGTCTTTGGATTATAAGGCGGCTCTTATTTTTTAGAAACACAAACTTTTCTTCATAATTTAACTTTCCCGAAAACAAAGTCTGTAATCAGAGCGTTTAAGACATAAATTATATTTTATTATTAAAAGTTAAGCATGTTAATCGCTTGACTGTTTTTTTGAAAAAATTGTAATGAAACAAAGTCTTCTGTTTGCTTTTCTGTATTTGGCATTTCTTAATTCATGTATCGACAAGAAAAATTCGGAATCGGTTGAACAAGCCGAAAAAAAAGATTCATCCGGCGTTGAAAAACAAGCGGTGATAGACACTGTGTCGGCTGAAGATATTATTATAAAAAAAGAGCTGCTCTATGATCAGCACACTCTTGAAGATACCTATCCGTATAAAGATACGACACGCGTTTTTCAGTGGGACAAGATAAAAGAACGCCTTGCTTTCCTCGAGAATATGCAGCGGGAACCTGCCGATTGGGGCATATTGCAAAACTATAAAAACAGAAATAAGGAAGCTCCTTTGGTGAAAAATTTCCATCGAAATGCCTACACGCGAATTTCCGATTCGTTGGGAACGGAACGTTACCAGTCAGTGCCCCTTTATTTGTTGACGGATTCGGTTACTCCTGAATTATACGGCAGGGACGGCTCACTGGTAAAACTGCTTTCGGATAGTGCCGATCTTATGAAAGTAAAGATTGTGGATCTGAGCAGCGAGTGGCTTGTTCCTCAACGATATATAAAACCAATCGGGGACACGGTTTCCTTCAAAAAAGCAGTGTTCGTGGATGTAACCAATCAGAACATAACTACGCTTGAATATGCCGATTCCGTTTGGATCGTGAGAAGTATGAACCCTGCCACGACAGGGAGGCACAAACCGCCATACGCACAGGAAACGCCCGTGGGGATGTATGTCGTGCAGGAAAAGAGGGTGAAAATGGTTTATCTTCATGACGGATCGTCCGAAGTGGCGGGTTATGCGCCTTATGCCAGCCGTTTCACTAACGGGGCGTATATACACGGAGTGCCTGTCGCGCTTCCGAGAACCGAAATGATTGAATTTAGCCCGTCTCTCGGGACTACTCCCCGATCGCATATGTGCGTGCGGAATGCGACTTCGCATGCAAAATTTGTTTTTGACTGGGCTCCGACGTTTCAGACTATTGTTTTTGTTATAGATTAATCCTGTTTTATCTCTATTCACACAATTTTAAGTTAATATTATAATTTCTTAATATTGAGATTGATACAATATCTGTATCTATTATTAATTTTGTCTGTACTTTCAATGTTTTTGATTATATGCAGAAGATTTTAATTTGCCTGTTGTTGTTTATTCTACCTTTCAACAGTATGCCAGAAGGTGACGAACCTGTCGTAACACCCGGTCAGCCGTCGCCCGAAAAGGCTTTATTCGACGATATGAATTTGGACGGAATTGTCAGTTTCGATGCTTTTGAACAGGCAATGTCCGGTTACGAGAAAATTAACGTTCGGAATAAAGATATTATTACCGTAATTGATTTCACGAAACCGTCTACCGAGAAACGTCTTTTTGTGCTGGACTTGAAGCATAAGAAACTTTTGTATTCGTCCCTTGTTGCACACGGGAAAAACAGCGGAGAAAATTATGCCACCTCTTTTTCCAATACGAATGAGTCACATCAAAGCTCCTTAGGGTTTTACGTGACGGAAAACACCTATATCGGCAAAAACGGATATTCCCTTATTTTAGACGGACTTGAAAAAGGGATAAATGATAACGCCAAAGCGCGTGCAATCGTCATGCATGGAGCTGATTACTGCAGCCGTTCTTTTATCGCTTCGTCGGGACGTTTGGGGCGGAGTTTCGGATGTCCTGCACTACCTCGTGAATTGAACATTCCTATCATAAATACAATAAAAAACGGGACTTTGCTTTTTATCTATTCTGCCAATGAAACTTATCTGGCAAACAGTCCTGTATTATCATCCAGACATAGAGCTTAATTTTTCTTCTGTTTGCATAACTTGTACGCCGTAAAATAATAACGAATATTTTACGGTGTTAATCTATTGTAAAACCCATAAAATGATTAATTTTGCACCTTATTTGGACTGTTTGTAAAGTCATAAAAAGAACACGATGATTAAAATTACATTCCCCGATGGTTCCGTAAGGGAGTTTCCCGAAGGAACTACATCTATGCAAATAGCCGAAAGCATCAGTTCGCGATTGGCACAGGAAGTTTTAGCCGCTAAAGTAAACGGGCAGGTATGGGATCTTACAAGACCTATAAATGAGGACGCTACGATCAGCCTGTTAAAATGGGAGGACGAGGACGGCAAGCATGCTTTCTGGCATTCTTCGGCTCACCTGATGGCGGAAGCCGTGCAGGAATTATACCCTCATGCCAAATTTGGAATAGGACCTGCCATTGAGAACGGGTTTTATTATGATATAGATTTTGGAGATACTCCCGTGAAAGATTCTGATTTTCCTGCTATCGAGAAAAAAATGAAAGAATTGATAGCAAATAAGGAAGAGATCAGGCGTCAGGAGATATCTAAGAAAGCCGCATTGAAAATGTTTGGAGATCGTCATGAAGAATATAAAGTAGAACTTATCAACGATCTTGAAGACGGCACCATTACGACATATACGCAAGGACATTTTACCGATCTGTGCCGCGGACCTCACTTGCCCAATACTTCTTACATAAAGGCGGTGAAGGTTCTGAGTGCTGCGGGAGCATACTGGCGTGGCGATGAAAAACGGAAGCAGTTGACACGTCTGTACGGAATTACTTTTCCGAAGCAGAAAATGCTCGATGAATATCTTGTATTGTTGGAAGAAGCAAAAAAACGCGATCACCGCAAAATCGGAAAAGAACTCGAGTTGTTCGCTTTTTCGCAAAATGTGGGAGCAGGGCTTCCTTTGTGGTTACCGAGAGGAACGCAGCTTCGCCTGCGTCTGGAAGATTTTTTGAAAAAAATTCAAAAACGTTTCGATTACGAACAGGTGATGACTCCTCACATCGGAAATAAAAAACTGTACGTAATTTCGGGACACTATGCCAAATACGGTAAGGATTCTTTTCAACCGATCCATACGCCTGAAGAAGGAGAAGAGTTTCTTCTGAAACCGATGAATTGTCCGCACCATTGCGAAATATATAAAGTTACTCCGCGTTCGTATAAAGACCTGCCTTTGCGTTTGGCGGAGTTTGGGACGGTTTACCGTTACGAACAAAGTGGCGAACTTCATGGTTTGACACGTGTTCGCGGGTTTACTCAGGACGATGCGCATATTTTCTGTACTCCCGATCAGTTGAAAAATGAATTTTTGAAGGTGATGGATATTATTTTCATCATATTCAAAGCATTGGATTTTGAAAATTTCGAAGCGCAGATATCTTTGCGTGATCCTAATGACAGGGAAAAATATATCGGCAGCGATGAAAATTGGGAAAAAGCCGAAAGAGCAATCATAGAAGCTTGCGAGGAAAAAGGGCTTCCTGCCAAAGTTGAATATGGCGAGGCTGCTTTTTACGGTCCTAAGCTCGACTTTATGGTGAAGGATGCTATTGGACGTCGCTGGCAGTTGGGAACTATTCAGGTAGATTATAACCTGCCCGAACGTTTTGAACTCGAATATACAGGAGCCGACAACCAAAAACACCGTCCTGTTATGATCCATCGCGCGCCGTTCGGATCTATGGAGCGTTTCGTAGCTGTTCTGATAGAGCATACGGCGGGAAAATTTCCGTTGTGGCTGACGCCCGATCAGGTCGTAATACTTCCGATTAGCGAGAAATTTAACGATTATGCATATCGCGTCGCATCATATTTCAAACAAAATGACATACGCGCGCAGGTAGATGACCGTAATGAAAAGATAGGGCGGAAAATACGCGACAACGAGTTGAAACGTATCCCTTATTTGCTCGTTGTTGGAGAGAAAGAAGCAGAAACAGAAGAAGTTTCGATAAGAAAACAGGGCGAAGGTGATAAAGGTTCGATGAAATTTACTAACTTTGCGGCTCAATTATTGGACGAGGTAGACAAAATGATGAACGCTTGGCAAAATTGATATCGTTAATTGATTGATAAACATTAAAATATATACAAATATTAAAAAGAAAGAACAAGTAAAATTACTGAATGAGAAACAACAAATTTAACAACAAGAAAGAAGAGCCGTACAAAATAAACGAACTTATTCGTGCGAGAGAAGTACGTTTGGTTGGAGATAATGTAGAACAAGGTGTCTACCCGATTGACAAAGCCCTTCGAATTGCTGATGATTTAGGATTGGATCTGATAGAAATATCTCCCAATGCCGAGCCTCCTGTATGCCGTGTTGCTGATTACCAAAAATTTCTGTATCAACAAAAGAAGAAGCAAAAGGAACAGAAAGCAAAAGCTGTTAAAGTTGTTGTGAAAGAAATTCGTTTCGGACCTCAGACAGATGACCATGACTTCAATTTCAAACTGAAACATGCGAAAGGTTTTCTTGAAGAAGGTTCAAAGGTTAAGGCATATGTGTTTTTCAAAGGGCGTTCCATTCTGTTTAAAGAACAGGGAGAAGTATTGCTCCTTCGTTTTGCAACGGAGTTGGAAGATTATGCCAAGGTGGATCAATTGCCGACATTGGAAGGTAAAAAAATGATCATCATGCTTTCACCTAAAAAGATGCCAAGTAAAGCCGTAAAACCTAAAGCGGAAGAAGCAGCTCCCAAGAAGAAGGAAAAATCTGCAAAAGAAGCTGAAAGTACGGAGAAAGAAGAAGAATAAATTTATAACGGGAACGTTATTTTTATAATAATTAAATTCGAATAAGAAAATGCCAAAAATGAAGACTAATTCCGGTGCCAAAAAGAGGTTCGCCCTTACCGGAACAGGAAAAATCAAAAGAAAACATGCTTTTAAAAGTCACATTCTGACTAAAAAAACTAAAAAGCAAAAAAGAAACCTGACTCATACAGGATTAGTTCATAAAGTTGACGAAAAAGCTGTAAAGCAGTTGCTTGGACTAAAATAATTGCCAATTAGAAAAAAGCTTGTTTAAAAGATTTATTAACAGGATGTATGCAACTAAAGTGTTCTTAAACGTGAACCGCTAACATTCAAAACATTTTAAAATTATGCCAAGATCAGTAAATCATGTTGCTTCGCGCAACCGCAGAAAAAAAGTATTAAAGCTTACAAAAGGCTATTATGGTGCCAGAAAAAATGTCTGGACAGTAGCCAAAAATACATGGGAAAAAGGTTTGACCTATGCTTTCCGTGACCGTCGCGCCAAAAAACGCAACTTCCGCGCTCTTTGGATTCAACGTATCAACGCGGCAGCCCGTTTGGAAGGAATGTCTTATTCCCGTTTGATGGGAGCTCTTCACAAAAACGGAATTGAAATCAACCGTAAGGTTCTTGCCGATTTGGCAATGAATCACCCTGAGGCTTTCAAAGCTATCGTTGATAAAGTAAAGAATTAATATTGTCGAAACGAGAGATATTAAAAAAAGCTTCAGAAATTTTCTGAAGCTTTTTTGTTATTCCGTTCCACGTTCGTAATTACGATAGGCGATAGGGGTAAAGCCCGTCTTTTTTTTGAAAATGGAAAAGAAATGTTCGGTAGAATTGTAATTGAGCTGAAAGGCTATCTCTTTTACCGATAAAGATGTTTCAGCCAATAAATGTTTCGCTTTATTTATTTTGATTTCCTGAAAATACTGTGCGGGAGCATATCCTGTATATCCTTTAAATACCTTTCTGAACCACGAATAACTGATATTTAATTTCTCGGCAACCTGTTCGGGATCAATGTTATTGTAAACGTTTTCATTCATGATAATTTTAGCCCTTTCGATTTTCTGGTTCACTTCGTTACTGTCGAATATCTTATTTTTTGAGATGGAAAGAACCTTACCTAAGATATGCATGACAACACCTGCCAGATATTGTTGGGCACCGAACTTATCTTCCTTAGCCGTTTCGATTGCCCGCATAAACAGGTTGACTAAATTCTCATGAAATCCGACTCTTAATATAGGATCTTCTTTCGTGAAAAAAGATGTCTGTAAAATACTGTCCATTATAGGTCCGTCAAAACCGATATAATATTCGTTCCACCCTGTTTTAAGAAGAGGGCTGTAAGTGTGCCATTGCCCGGGGAACAGCATTATTAAACAGCCCTTTTCGATATTCGTTTTTTTTGTGTTTTCCGATTCAAACCAACCTTCGCCTTTTGTTATGTAAACCAATTGGTATTCATGCAGTACACGCCCTTTCGATGCGTTGAAAAAATAGGCGGAAGGATGATCCTTGGGCGGATATACGACGCCTTTCTGTATTGACTGAAATCCGACAGTGTTGATCCACAGACCGAACTGCTTGTCCCTCGAATTCACGAGGAGGTATTTGAAGTCAATTCCGAAATTATTTAAGCGTCTTATCATGGGGTTTAAGATAGGTTATAAATATTATTTTATAAACTATTCAAATATACGAAAATTATTTTTTCATTACGATTTTATCATATTGGTCGTCAGCCGATATTTCAGAATATTTTTTTGCATAAGACATCTCAATCAATGCTCTCAGCACAGGACCTTCGCCCATAGGTGCATTCGTTAGAGTAGGTCTGTTGTAATAGAAAGTTAAAGACGGCATAATACCTGTTCCTACACAGATTGCCGTTACGTCGCCTTCATCTGTCAGTTTAGACATGATCCCTTTTAACCCTTGCTCCGCAACATGAATGAAGTCTTTGTGTATCCAGCCTTCTCTTACGCCTCTGGCTATTCCGAAAACGAACATGGCTGTCCCTGTAACCTCTTCGTAGGAGTCAGTTTTGTCAAGAATCTGATACCACAATCCGTTTTTCCCCTGATAGCGGGCAACGCCGCTTACCTGTTGTTTAAAGTTTTCGATGATCGCCTGTCTTTTCGGATGATCTTTCGGCATCATAGTCAGCAAGTCGGCTTGTGCCATAAGTATCCATCCGTTGGCTCTCGACCAGTGGGCAACTCCGTGTTCGTTGTTGTCCGTATGATAGCAATGGTAATAAATTTGTTTTTCGGGATGCCACAAATATTTGGTATAATTCAGCACCTGATTTGCCGCGTCGTCAAAATATTTTACATCGCCTGTCATTTTGCCCATACGGCAAAGAAAGGAAATGCCCATAAACAGATCGTCCGCCCATATCGTATTTTCGTGCGGCCAGATGCGTGCTATCGTTCCGTCGTCTAAACGGGGCTCAGCGTACAAAAGATGTTCTGCCGTCGTGTTGATGTATTCCAAGAACGACTTATTGGGTTTACGCATTTGCAAATCTATCAGGCTTGCACCCATCGGACCGTTGTCGTCGAGGCGTTTGTTACGGAAAATCATGTGCCAGCTTAGTTTTCTGACTCCTCTCCAGCCTTTTTCGCTGAATCCCTGATCGAACTGTTTTTTGAAAAAATCCAGATTTCCTTCGTTGAATATGAAGTTCATGTTTTTGAAAACATAATCTTCGTATTTTTTATTATTCGTTCTGTCGGCTAATTCCAACAATGCTATGCTAAGAACCCCGTTGGTATAGTGCCAGTCGTTATACTGGCTCTGAACCTTTACGTCCATCGAGAACGGAACATTCTTCAGATTGGTATACGTTTCCTTTGTTTTTGTATTGACGAATGTATAAGGGGTTTCTTTAATAATCCTGTCCGCAATAACGGTTGATATTTCTTCTGCGCTTTTAGTCGCCTGCGAATAAATATTTCCTGCGAAAAAACAGCATAGCAAAGGTGTTATGATTGTTCTTATTTTCATCGTATTTTCTTTATTTAGGTAGGTTAAAAGCTACTTTCAATGCGTTCATGTCTTCCATAGACGTTCCTTCGGGTTCGAATCCCATAGACTTGGCTGTCAGATATATTTGTGCGGATTTTGACAGTGTGTCCACCATATCGAAAGCTTCCATAATATCTTCTCCCACTGCGCAAACTCCGTGCTTTTCCCACATAACAACGTCGTAGTCTTTCAGTTCTTTAATGGTTGCATCGGCTAATTCTACCGAACTCGGCATTGCATAAGGGATAATTCCCAATCCTTTCGGACAGAAAGCACGGGTTTCGGGGATCATACTCCAGAGTAGGTAAGTCAGTTTGTCTTTTTCGAGGAAAGCCTTGTTGTGAGTCATCGCTATCAGATCGATAGGATGCGTATGCAAAGCAGCTTTATAAGTCGATCCGCTGCCGATCAGAAAATCATGCATGGAAAGATGCGACGGAAGTTCCGAAGTCGGGCGGACAGGTTTGTCCGCAATAATCTCATAACTGCTGCAATCGTCGAGGATGCGGATAACCGACCCGTTCTCCATTGGCCAGCGGGCAAGGTCTCGCATGCGTTTATTCGTCCCCTTGCAGAAAAAGTAACAGCCTTTCAGGTTGGGCAGTTTTTTCCCGATAGGCGTCTTGTCGCCGATCGGTTTCAGGTTTCTTATTTCGTCATTCACCAGATCGGTGATGTTGATTGTGATGTTTCCTCCGTTGCGTTCAGCCCAGCCTTTTTGCCAGAGATATCCTGCGACTTCCGCAACTTCCGCAACTCTTTTTGCTAATTCGGAGTTGTTATCTAATATTGATTTCATTCTATTATTAATTTATTACTTCATTAACTGGGGAAAAATGATGGATATAATAAGTATCAGTAATCCTATTATAAGTACAACCATTGTTTTCTGTCCCGCGCCTTTCCATTCTTTGAGGATAATTCCCCAGACATTGCTGAACAGAACATTGAGCGACATAAGAATACTCCATGAGAATGCCATAATTACGCTGCCCGGTTCGAAGAAGCTTTGTCCGACGCCCAGTCCGAAAAACTGAGAATACCACAGCAATCCTGCCAATGCGCAGAATATAAGGTTGTTTCCCCAGACACTTCCCGAACTTTTGGTATAATCGCTGAACGTATTGTTTTTATAATTTTGGAACAGGCAATAAACGGCATTCGTGATAAAGCCTCCGAAAGTTACGAGCAGAATAACAGGATTCAGAGCCAAAAGTTCACTTCCGCCCAAGGCGAGTATTTTTGCTTTAATAGGCGTTCCTGCTTCCAATCCTAAATTGAAGCACGCGCTCATTACTCCTGCGAGCAATGCGATCAGAATACCTTTCTTCAAGGCAAAGTCTTTTACTGCCTTTTTCTTTTCTTCTTCCGACATATTGCGGGATTTCAAAGAGCCGGCATATCCGATAACCGCAATACCTGCTATGGCGATACTTACGCCGATAAGCAAAATAAGCCCGTCTCCCTTAAAAAGATTGTCTCCTTTTAATATGGCAGGAATTAAAGTCCCGAATGCGGAGCAGGTTCCCAAAGCCAAAGACTGTCCTAAAGCCACTCCGAGAAACCGCATACTTAATCCGAAAGTCAATCCTCCGATTCCCCACAGGATGCCGTATCCGATTGATTTCCAAACATCGGAGCCCGCACTTGAAATGATTTCGGGCAGAGATACTCCCGTAGGCAGAGCCATTAACGCCCCGATCAGAGGAAATACAAGCCATGCAAAAACTCCTTGGGTCAGCCAAAACGATTCCCACGACCAATTTTTTACTTTCTTAATCGGTACGTAGGAACTCGATTGGCCAAAACTCCCGATTGCTATTATTAGTAAACCTATTAAAGTATTCATCTTTTAGAAGTTACTTCCTTTTCGTACTTCTGGATTTCAGTAATATAATCTTCTCCTACCGGAACATTGCTTGTCAAACAGAAATAATCCCATACCGCATTCCAAGGCAATCCTTTCGCTTCTTCCAACAAGGCAAGCCTTTCGAAATATTGTCCGTTGGCTTCGTATTCGCGAAGTTTTTTTAAGCGGTTCCAAAAATGCTTGCAGAAATGCTTTTTTGCGTTGCCCTTGTTCCGATAACATAAGCGCCTATTCGGTTGATTGAAGCATCAAAGAAGTCAAGCCCCACGTGTACTTTGTTGAGTGCATCTGCTCTTACTATTTCTTTTGCAAGATCAATCGTATCGTCATTTAATATCGTAACGTGGTCAGAATCCCAACGGATGGGGCGGCTCACGTGAAGCATTATTTCAGGCGTGTAAAGTAGGAGTGAAGATATTTTGTCCGCAACGCTTTCCGTCAAATGGAAGTGTCCTGTATCGAGAGTCACCATCTTTTGGTTTTTCACTCCGTATCCCAGATAAAAATCATGCGATCCTACCGTGAAGCTTTCCAATGCTATTCCGAACAGTTTAGACTCGATGCAGTCCTTCATGTTCTTGTATTTTATAGCGAAAATATCGTCGAGCGATTTTTCCAGTATCGAGCGGTACATATAACGGTTTACGGTAATATCTTTCATTCCGTCATGTATCCATAAGTTCATGATACAAGGATCGTTCTGAAATTTACCCATTTCTTCCGAAATATTGCGGCAACGTTTTGTATGTTCGATCCAGAAATCGCGAATCGATTTATCGGGATTGGCAAGTGTCATGTCCCCGCTCTTTGAGTGCCCGAAAGAAGTTGAGTTGAAATCGAGTTTGATGTCTTTATCCTTAGCCCATTGCATCCAGCTTTTGAAATGTTCGGGTTCTATCTGATCCCTGTCTACCGCTTTACCGTTGAAGTCGCCGTAAATAGCGTGCAGGTTGAGGCGGTGTTTTCCTCCAAGAAAAGTGATGACTTTTTCAATATCGGCACGTACTTCTTCGATGTTGCGTGCGCGTCCCGGATAGTTGCCTGTGGCTTGGATGCCTCCGCCTCCCATGTTGCCGAGGCTTTCAAATCCTACAACGTCGTCGGCTTGCCAGCAATGTAAAGAGATTGATAACTTTTGTAGATTTTTTAGTGCTTCGTCTACGTTAACACCTATTTCTGCATAGCGTTCTTTTGCTATTTCAAATGCTTTCTGTACGAGTGTATCTTTTTTCATGGCTATATGTTTTATTATTGGTTATGTTTAAATATTTAGTGTATGCTTCTTTCCATATATTTATGTCGGCAGGAGTATAGATGTCCGGTTTTACCGAATTGTAGATAACGGTTCTTATTTCCCGAAGATCCTTTACGTATCCCAGTGCTTTAGCCTGCATCATGAGATTGCCGATTGCCGTGGCTTCGGAAGGTCCTGCTATTACGGGTATATCAAGCGCATTGGCTGTAAACTGGTTCAGTAAATCGTTTTGCGATCCTCCTCCGATTACATGCAATTTCTCAATTTCGAACGGAGACAACTCTTGCAAGCTGTCAAAAACCTGTTTATAACGAAGTGCAAGGCTTTCGAAAATACAACGCACATATTCTCCGATTGTGGACGGAACAGGTTGGTTTGTTTCCACGCAATAGTTGGCTATCGCCTTTGTCATGCTTCGCGGATTGGCGAAAATTTCATCATCGGGATTGATGAGGCTTCTGAATGCTTCCGATTTTGTCGATTCAGCTATCAGGTCAGTATACGAATAATAACGGTTCCATTCGGCTCTGCATTGTTCGAGTAGCCACATTCCGCAAATGTTTTTCAGAAAGCGTATTGTTCCGTCAACCCCGCCTTCGTTCGTGAAATTCAATTCGTAAGTACGATCGTTTATGATAGGATCTTTTACTTCTATTCCCATCAGTGACCAAGTGCCCGAACTGATATAAGCAAAATTTTCATCTTCGGCAGGGACAGCCACTACGGCTGATGCCGTATCATGCCCTGCTACTGCCACTACCGGAGTAGGTTTGGAAAACGTCTGCCTGCAAACGGAGTCAGATGTATTGCCGATTATAGTTCCCGGCATAATGATGTTTCCGAATTTGCTCTTGTCGAGCCCGACTAATTTCAAAAGATTGTCGTCAAACTCTTTTGTATGCGGATTCAGAATCTGCCCTGTGGAAGCGATAGTATATTCAGTCACTATTTTCCCTGTTAACAAATAGGATAAACCGTCAGGCATAAACATAATTTTGTCCGCTTCTTTCAGCATGGTCGAACCCTTTTTGTCCAATGTATAGAATTGGAACAAAGTGTTGAAGTTCATTATCTGGATGCCTGTTGCTTCATATACTTCCTTACGGGGGATTAATTTAAAGAATTTTTCGGGTGCTCCGTTTGTATGTAGATCTCTGTATGAATAAGGGAATCCCAATATCTCATGATTCTTATTTATAGTGAAATAATCTACTCCCCAAGTATCAATCCCGATAGACGATATTTCAATTTCTTCGGTAGCTACTTTTTTCAGAGCATTCAGTATGGATTCGTAAAGGGCAAGTATATCCCAGTAGAAATGTCCGTTTATCTCTATTAAAGGATTGTCGAACCGGGTTAATTCGGATATCTTTATCGTTCCGTTCTCCAACGTTCCAAGAATACTGCGTCCGCTGGATGCCCCTAAGTCAATTGCTAAAAAGTTTTTTTCCATAATGGTTTATTCCGGGATAGTCACCCCTGTATTGTTTTCCAATTCAAGTTTATCTTCTGATGCTTTTACAGAGAAGTTATTGAAACTCCATTCTTTTGCATATGATATTTTTCCTGCGTTTTTACCCGTAAAGCTTACGTTTTTGAAACTGAAACCGTCCAGTGTACTGGCACTGACACCCGATGCCTTGATGCAAACACCTGCATCGGTTGCCGTAACATTTTCGAAATGTATGTTTCGGAATTTAGGCATTCCTTTTTCAGGATCGACAGGCGTAAGCATTTTCTTCCAGTGTTCGGGAAGAGTCTCATAGCTATATCCTTCGGGCAGTTTGGATGTGCTGTATGCAGGATGCCAGTTCATATCTACCACAAACGGATCTCTTACGCCTTCCATGATAACGTTGTACAAATAAATGTTTTCTATTACGCCGCCCCGTTGAGCAGTAGATTTGAAGCGTAAACCGTATTTTGTCCCGATTCCCTTCATGTTGTAAGCTACGATATTGCGGATACCACCAGAGGTCTCACTTCCGCAGGTAAACAATCCGTCGCCGTGTCCTGCGATACAGTTCCGTATCACGACATATTCGCAAGGGCGGTTTACTCTCAATCCGTCGGCATCGCGTCCTGCTTTCAGGCAGAAATTGTCGTCATTACAATTTATATTACTGTTTTGAACGAGTATCTTTCTGGAAGAGTCGATGTCCACGCCGTCGGTGCTCGGTCCTCGTCCTTCGATATTATTGGATATTATGATGTTATCTACCGTTACATGTTCAGAATAAAGTATATGTAAAGACCAGAATCCGGGTTGATATAAAACGATATCTTTTACAGTAACATCAGAACATTCCGATATCAGAATTCCTCTCGGGCGTTCACAATCGTAATCTACAATCCATCGAAGCCCTTTTGGGTTGTACTCTTTGCGCATATCGAAGTATTTGTCCCAAAATACTTTGCCTTTGCCGTGAATAACGCCGCTTCCGCTGATCGCGCTGTTTTTTTGTCCTATTATGTTAATAAGGGCTGCAGGCCATTTCATTTCTATACCTGCTACGCGCGTATCTATTTTTTTATAATCGTCCAGATTCTGACTTCCGATGAGCGTAGTGCCTCTTGGAACTTCAAAATCCGTATTGCTTTTAATAAATAATGATCCTGTCAGGTAAATTCCCGGATCGAATGTTATGCGTCCGCCTCCGTTTGCCGCACAATCGTCGATTGCTTTCTGGATTGCTTCGGTGCACATTGTCACCGCATCTCCCACAGCTCCGTAATCGGCAACGTTGTATGTTTTTTGTCCTTGAGGATAAGATTGCGCTCCCACGTCTTTCATCCATTCAAAGTTAGGCTCTTGAGCCTTGATTAGTCCGACAGAGGAAATAACGGATAAGATAAGTATACAAATATTTTTCATGATGATATAAGATTCGAGTTTGAATGATACAAATGTAAATTTACTTAGTCTTTGTAGCTGTATATTATTTGATACAAAGACTAAGTATTTTGTCCGTTTTTACTTGGATAGTTTTACTGCGTTTTTCGGTACGTTTTTGCCTATTTGTATTTTAGCGGCATCGTATTCAGATATTATTCTGATATCGGATGTTGTCTTTCCTCCGACCGTAACTACAGGATTTGTTTTGCTGTCCGTTACCGGATTAGTCACTTCAACCGTATTTGTATTGTTGAGTTTTATAGCTTCGCCTTCTGTCGGAAAAATGCTGACATTCTTCAGGGTAATGTTTTTGGATTCCGAAATCTCTGCTCCTAATTGGGAATGGATATTTACATTCTCAACGTTGATATTGTCTATTTTATGTTCGGGCAGCCCGTAGAAATACATTGCCCTGCGCGCATTGCTGCACGTTATGTCTTTTATGTATATGTTTCGGAATGTCGGCGTTGTTTCATCGACAAGAGGCATATCAACTGTTTGCGGTTCGGAAGTATCTTCTTCCAAGTCTTCTACAACGGATTTTCCTCCATAGTACAGATTAAAATGTATAGGCTCGGTAGAAATATTGAACATGCTGATATTCGAAATATAAATATTTTCCACAACGCCGCCTCTGCCTCTGCGGCTTTTAAACCTCAAGCCTACATCCGTTCCTAAAAACTGACAGTTGGAAACAGAGATATTCTTCACTCCTCCCGACATTTCACTGCCTACGACAAACCCTCCGTGTCCTTTGAATACCGTGCAATTATCTACAATTACGTTTTCACATGGACGGTTTCTTTTACGTCCGTCCTCGTCTTTTCCCGATTTGATACAGATGCCGTCGTCTCCGACATCGAACGTGCTGTTGGCTATTATGGCATTTTTGCAGGATTCGAGATCAAGCCCGTCGCCGTTCTGGGCATAAGAAGGATTCCGGACCTGTATCCCGTCGATAATTACGTTTTCGCACATCAGAGGATGAATGTTCCATGCAGGAGAATTCTGAAAGATTACGCCTTGCAAATACACATTCCGGCATTCGATGAAACTTATCATAACGGGACGAAGAAAATCCCGTACGGTTTTAAATTCTTCAATTGTCTTCATATGTCGGGGAACATTCATGTCGCTGATCGTATCGCCATGCAGGTATTGCGCCGACGGCATCCAATAGTCGGAACGTTTGAATACACCTTTCCCTGTCGTTTCGCGTCTCCAGAAACTTTCGGAAACTTTCGGCTTTTTCAGAGGACGCCAGTATTGTCCGTTTCCGTCTATTGCTCCGCTTCCTGTGATTGCTACATTCTGGAGGTTTCTTCCCGATATGGGAGATTGGCAACGATAGGTATCCAACCCTTCGAAAACTGTCTGAACCAACGGATATAAATCTTTGTCGGGCGAAAACAGAATGATTGCTTTGTCTTCCAGATGCAGGTTGATATTGCTTTTCAGCACTATCGGACCTGTGAACCACACTCCTGACGGAACTATTAACTTTCCTCCGCCTCTTGCCGACAGTGCGTCAATCGCCTTTGCAAAAGCTTCTGTATTCAATGTTATGCCGTCTCCTATTCCTCCGAAATCTTTTACCGATACTTCGTTTGACGGAAATACGGGAGCTGATATTACAGGCATCTCGAAAGGAAGATTCTTATATAGATAGTCATATCCTGTACTTTCTTTGGATTGTAAACTAAAAAAACTAAGTAGGGTTAAAGAAACCGTCAGAAATGTTTTTTTCATATTTTATTTATTTTATGATGGTTAAAGGGGTTAAGGTAACAGGACCGAGCAAGCCCGAAGGAACTGTTTCCCAATCCGAATAATCGCCTTTTTTGTATCCTAATTTTACGATGTTGATTTCTTTAAATATCCGCCAGTCGACTTTTCGCCTGTCATAATCCGCTATCCTGTTTGCAGGGAGATTGGTTACTTCTATTTCTATTTTGTTGCTGCCTTCTTTCAGATATTTTCCCGCTAAAGTCCTGAAAGGAACCGCCCAAAGCGTTGCCACTTCCTGCCCGTTGATTCTCACTCTTGCGCTTTCGCAGACATCGCCCAGACTCAATTCCCATTCGTCCGCCTTTATATCGGGCAGATTGAACGTCGTAGAATAAACGGCTGTCCCTTTGTTGATTTTGGCATCAGGGTTGTCTATCTCTGTCCATGATTTTAGCGTATTAATATCGAATGTCCCTTTTATTTCGGGATCGCTTTCCACAAAACTGAGTTCCCAGCCTTTATTAATATTCAGAGGTTCTGTCGTTTGTGGTTTATAATACTTCCATTCAGGGATGTCACTTACTTTATTATTGAAGGTTTTGACAATCACGGACTCTCCTGATCTGAGTTGCAGATAAACGTATGTTTTTCCGTCTTTCGTTTTCGTTTCAGCCAAACCTTTCGATCCGTTCATCGGATTAAAGATTATTACACTTTCGGCTTCAACAGCCAATGGAATCCAAGCGTCCGTATCCTTTTCGTGCAATGCGGAAATGAAATAATGATATCCGTCGTCGTTCTTTCTGCGGATATATTGCAAATCAAAAACGGTTTTCATTTCTTCTTTCCTGATATTACACATTCCGAGCGTTTTATCATAGTCTGTCCCTGTTATGATTTGCCCTTTGCCGTAACTTTGGCTTTTCGGGCTGTCGAAATTCTTGTTAACCAAATCATTTACAAGTTTTCTGAATCCGTTTCGCCTGTTGTCCAAATCTTTCAATCCCGGAACGTCGGACGGATATTGTTCCATAAATATAACTTTTGCTCCCTGTTTAGCCAGATTCAGCAGTTGAGCCATTGTCTCCAAAGGTATTTTATCTACGCCCGGAACAATAATCGCTTTGTACGATGCGTTGCCCGACGTTATCAGATTTCCGTCGGTTACTTTTGTCGACATCAGGAAATTATCGGAAATGTAATCGACGTCATATCCTGCGTCAAGAATATTGTTCACTGCCGAAATAAATTTGGGGGCACGGCGTTGCATCTTATGAATGTCAAACATCAACAATCTTCCGTTCTGTTCGTGCCACAAATCGTAAATAGGCAGATACAATAAAAAGTCGTTATCGGGTTCTCCTTCCTGAAGGAAAGACTGGCAACGGGTTATGTATTCAAACATTGCTCCCGCATCCCGCCATATCGTGTTTGTCGGCGACATGTCTATACTTGCGTAGAATTTCCATCCCGGCCATTCGGCATCTTTAGGCGAATAAGTGGTTCCATGAAAAAATATGTGGTTCACACCCGAAACGAACAGTTGATCCAGATCGGGTTTGCATTGAAACAGCGATGTCCTGAAATGATCGGTCAGCCATGTGAGTGTTTCGGAGCTTACATACGGCTTGCCAGTTATGTGGGCTGCCGAAGATGCGTATTTCAACATCGACAGATCGGAATCATTTTCTTTTCGGATAGAGTCTTTCCGCAATCCTTTGATGTGAAAATCGGATATTCCGAAAGTCTCACATTCGGGAATATCGACTGTTGCGTACAAGTCAATCAAATTGCCGGGCGATCCGTGTGCCTGATTGCGCGTCGTGCTTCCATGACTGTGTGCCCAGTTTGTCCATTGTCGGGTGAAATTCTTAAGAAGCAGTTCCGCAAGGGTCTCCCTGTAATCGGATATTACTCTTGAAGAAATATCAGTTTTTTCTTTTGATACAAATTCTTGAAGATAATCTTCCAGCTTATAGCCTCTTCTTTTTTCGAATTGTTCGAACATATCGGGTGTCCAGTCTGCTCCATACACTTCGTATGAGTCATTGAAAAAAGTGTTCGGATATTTCGTTCCCGTTTCGGCAAATGCTTTTGTGTATTTCCCTAAATAGTCGGCGACGGCTTTGTGTGAAAAATGGTTCATAACATAGCCTTCACCGCCCGGAGCTGCCCGTTTCACTTTTTGCCGGGTTTTTCCGTTGAATACTGCTATAAGATGCCAATTCCCTTTTGGTGATATCCATTCTAAATTTCCGTTGCTGACCTTATCTGTCAGATCAATTTTATCGCCTTTATCCGAATAAGCCATAAGGCGGTAAAGCTTGGCTACGTCCTTTTGTTTTTTATCTTCTACGACAACAGGCTTGTTCAGTTTTTCTCCGCCTTTCAGATGATATTCCTGAAATATAACTTTTGTCGCTGCATTTTCTATTGTGACATCAGGACCACCGAACGGCCAGCCTGTGCCTGTATTCATGTCGATCTTAACTCCCACATAAGCAGCTATTTTTTCTGAAAAATCGAGCATTTTCATCCATTTGGGCGACAAGTATTCAATGTCGTTTGCTTCGTTCCCTTTCACTCCGTAGATGGGCGTTATTTCCAAACCGCCCATTCCTTTTCTTGCGTATTCTTCTATGTTGTATTTCAGGTTTTCTTTGTCGACGGCACTGCCGAGCCACCACCAACGTGCGGCAGGCTTCATTTCCGATTTTACGATCGGCCACTCTGTTTGTTGTCCTGTGGCGAATGAGATTGATATTATTGCTGTCAGAAATACCGATATTATTTTTTTCATTTTTCTGTTATCTGAAGTCGAAACATAAATTCATTTTAATTCCCTCATCACCTTTTTTTGATACGGATTGAACTCGGCTGACTTTGCGGACCTTGCTGCGATGTTGGTTTAAAGTCCCGAATAGCCGGAATTTCGTACAAAAAAGGAAATATCCCCGACCGGGAAACCGGGCATTGTATTGACTCCGTTTTCCCTGCCTTTAGGCTCTTCGGGTGTAAACAACCTTAGGAATACCCCGTCGCTTTGGCTGTAAACAGTAAACGGTTTTGTCCTCGATTGGAACGTACACCAATACATATTGGCATGGTATCCTTTAAATTCGGGATAAATTAGGTTTTCAAAACTTTCTCCTGTGATTGTGTTGTTATAATCTTTCTGCCACAATCCGAAATTTGCTCCGGGTATTCTGTTTTTCCACACCCGGTACGGACCTCTTCCGAACCATTCTGCTCCTTTTATATCGTTTTCGGGATAATCGAACGAGAATCCGAAATTGCTTATCTTGTCCATTGAGAATGCGTCGTCAAACCCTGATACTTTTCCTGCTTTTCGGAGCATGACAGCCTGCATCGTAAGCAAACCTTCATCGTCCAGTTTCCATTGAACCGAATCTAACATTCCTTCGTAGTATGCCGTAAAAAATGCGTTCTTATCATCCTTCCTTACTTTGCAGTTTTTAAAATTGGTAGCCATTCCTATCGGAACAGGACCGTTTGTAAGAGGAATAATATCTCCTTTGCTCATAATTTTGTTAATCATTCCCGTTTCAGCACTGAACTCTATGTTTAATTCTTTCCAAGAAAGGTTTACAAGATTATTGTCTGTTTTTATGTTCGGAGATATACCTGTATTTTTTTCTTTATGTTGTTCCGCAAAATATTCTTTTGCGGATTTTATCGGATAGCTTTTTGTGCAAATTTCTTTGCTGTTTTTATCAAACAATTTTATCTCCAATACATCGCCTTCGAAAAATTCTTTTGTTACGGGAATGGCTATACGCTTGGTTTCTTTTGGTTGTATATCGGGAAAATCTACTTTACCCGAAAGCCTTAAAATGTCAACCGAGGTATTATCATTAATCGGAGATTGAATTTTTTTCACGGAATATTCCAAGTAACAACCTTTCAGCGAAGAAAAGATATAATCGTTTTTCACGTATATATCGCCATTGAATGATTCCGTAATTTGAAAAGGTTGTATCTGTATCGGCGACCATATCTCGCGTACGGAATAAAAACTTCCTTCCTTTTCTCTGTAAGGGCCGAGTATTCCGTCGGCCGCCAGATTGTTGTCGGAGTCCAGTTTATTGTCTAAATCTGTTCTGACAACAGCATTATCCGAAAAATCCCAAAGAAATCCGCCTAAAAAGAACGGCGATGAAGTATATTTTTTCCAGAAGTCTTCCAATCCTGCTCCATGTCCCTGATCATACAGTCCGTGCATAAACTCGGTTGACATAAACACGTTGTATCCGTTGTTAAACCGTGCCACGCCTGTTTGATATTCGGGATAATGGTGCGTATCCAATCCGTCGAAGTCTGCCCAAGGATGTATCACGTGCCTTTTTTGCGGATCGTATTCTGCGAAGAGCGTATCGAGTTGCGTATTCCAACCGCCTTCGTTGCCGTTGCTCCACAAAATTATCGAAGGATGATTGACATCTCGTTTCACCATTTCAGCCAAGAGTTTTTTACCTGTTTCCGTGCGATAAGAGTTTTGCCATCCTGCCAGTTCGTCTACTACGAATATTCCGAGAGAATCGCACATTTCCAGAAAATGAGTATCAGGAGGATAGTGGAACCTTACCGCATTTATGTTCATTTCCTTTATCAGTAAAGCATCTTTCAGGCTTATTTCACGATTTGTACATCTTCCGCCGGCAGGCCAGAACGAGTGCCTGTTAATTCCTTTCAGCAGAACTTTCGTTCCGTTGACATACAATCCGTCGTGCTTTTTAAATTCAACCGTGCGGAAACCGATCCGCTCTTTATGTGAATGGATGATATTCCCTTTATCGTCTGCCAGATCGAACTGGAGATAATATAAATTAGGATCTTCACATGTCCATGTTTTAACTCCTTTCCATTCCGTATAAAGAATTTGTTTCTTGTCGGATGATGAAATGGCAAATTCCTGTTTTCCTAAAATATCATCCGATAAGGTTCTGAGGCTTGCGATTATTTTCTTCCCTTTTATATCGGACGACAGATAAATGTCGGAAAGAATACTTCCGTCCGAAGCCGCATCTACGGCAACCCTTTCGATGTGTAGCTGAGGTTTTGCCTCAAGATAAACAGGACGGTAAATGCCGCCGAAAAGCCACCAGTCTGCTCTGCGTTCCGCGTTATTAACCGATTTTTCAGCGGAATGTTTATTTACCTTCACTTCCAGTTCGTTTTTCTGTCCGAATTTTGTAAGATCGCTTACGTCGTATCTGAATCGGTAAAAACCTCCTTGATGAACGTCTCCCGCAAGTTTTCCGTTAATCTTGACTTCCGTGTCTGTCATCACGCCCTCGAAGACAATATCTACATGTTTTCCTTTCCATGATTTTGGAATGTCGAACTTGTATTTATATATTCCGTACTCTCGGCTTGGATTTTTTACTCCGGGTTTCTTGTACCACCTTCCGTAAGTGTATTCCCCGAAACCTTGAAGCTCCCATTGTGAAGGGACGTCTATTTTTTTCCATACGCCTGAATTTCTGCCTTCGGAACAGAAGAAATCCCATTCTACCGTGTCGCCGAATCCGCTACCAGAGAGCATTTTGACTTCCGTATTCTGCGCATACGAAATACGGAACAAGAACAGGAATATGAAAGGAATAAAACTTTTGTGCATGATCCGGTTTTTATTTTCCTAATTGCAGGCAACCCATTATGAAAGGTCCTGTCGCTTTAGAGTCGTTATCTCTTATTTTTTCGTTCACATAGTATTCGAAACTTCCGTCTCTGTAAGGATTTCCGCCCAATCCGCCAACCGAACAGCATTTTGTCAAGGTAAGAGTTCCGTCCGCATTTTTTACAATCAGTGTATTCATAAGACCGTTGTAGGCTTTTTCCGCTATTTCTCTGTATTTGGCATCTATATATCCCTTGTTAACCGCCTTTGCGTATGAGTACATAAACATTGACGAAACGGACGCTTCGAGGAAATTACCTTCCCTGTCGCCTTTATCCAGTACCTGATACCACAAGCCTGTTTTGTCCTGATACTGAGGCAATGCTTCCGCCAGTCCGTTAATCATTCGGATCAATGCGGGACGTTTCGGATGTTCCTGTGGAATATAGTCCAATACGTCAACCAGTGCCATATACCACCAACCTACAGCACGTCCCCAGAAGTTCGGCGACTGTCCTGTGATCGGATTTGCCCATTTCTGGCGTTTGCTCTCGTCCCAAGCGTGATAATACAATCCTGTAACAGGATCGTATGTGTGTTTGGCACAGATAAGGAATTGATTGATAACGTCGTCTATCAATTCGGGTTTATTGAAAGTCACTGCATACTGTGCAAGAAACGGAGAACCCATATACAGTCCGTCGAGCCATATCTGGTGCTGATAGATCAGCTTGTGCCAGAAAGCTCCTTCCAGTGTTCTCGGGTGATTTTTCATCTGCTTAACCAGATTGTCCATTGCCAGCTTGTATTTTTCGTTTCCTGTTTGTTTGTAAACGTCAAACAATACTTTCCCTGAATTTATGTAGTCAATATTATAAGTTTTGACATCATAGAGATGAATATCTCCCTGATCGTTGATAATCGTATCAGCCCATTGAATAACGTAATCCAGATATTTGCGGTCTCCTGTCTGCTTCCATACGTCGAGCATAGCCATACAGCCGACTCCTTGTGCGTAACCGAAATAGAGCCGCTTTCCGTGGTCGAGTTGCCAAGCCTGTGGTGCCCGCTTCATTTCGGAGTCGGCGAACAATATTCCCGTTTTTTGTGAATAGGAAAATTGTATGAGAATCGTTGCTAATAATACTGTGAATAAGGTTTTTTTCATGGTTATGTTATTTTCGTTGATTTCTAATTGTCCCAATTGTCGGTTCTGAAAGGCGTTGCGGGTAAATCCGCTCCGTTAAACAGGTTTGCCCTGAAAAACTTATCCCAGCCATATCTGACGGCAACAGGATCGTTGACATTCGGAGAGGATACTGTTACCGTATTGCCGTTTATTTCCGTTTCCGCAGGGTAAAATATTTTGTCGTTCCCTGCGATTGCAAAACCTTTTAATTTACCCCCTTTTGATGTCAACCCTTTATCTGTATAATCAAAGCTCAGTATAACTTTATCTCCTTTGATTTGCATGGATTTGTATAAAGGTCCCGAATAAGTAATATCTTTTCCGTAGGTTTTCGCTAAAGCCCAATAGGATAAACGCTGTGCAGGTACAAGCTTATTTCTCGGATGGATGTCCGTAGAATCTCCCACATCGGTTATTACCGCCATTCCTGTGTTTTTTGCGGTTTGCCATGTTTTCATTTGGGCTTCACGTATTTGCGGCGGTTGTTTGTAATGCGGTGCTATCTGCACGAAGTAGAAAGGAAAGTCCCCTTGTTCCCATTCCGTTCTCCAACTGTTTATCATATTGGTAAACACATGGGTATAATCGTCGGCTCTGTTCGAATTGGATTCGCCCTGATACCAGATAACTCCTTTCATTGTATAAGGAACAAGGGGATGGATCATTGCGTTCCATAGTATAGATAATGCTTTGTTATGATTTATGCCTTTAGGCTTTTTCGGAGCTTTTCCAGCTTCTTCTCCTTTGTTTATCAAGGCATCGTATCTGGCTTTTTCTTCTTCATACTTTTTCAGATCGGCGGGATAGTTGTTTTTCGTATTCTCGTGATCGGCTACCAATTGAGCATATACGGGATCGTTTTCCATGACGCTCATTTTTGTCCAAGCCTCTGCGGGAGTACCTCCCCAAGTAGATTGAATCAGTCCGACAGGTACGTGCAGATTGTTATACAATTCCCGTCCGAAAAAGAAAGCTATTGCGGAAAATGTCTTAATGTTTTCGGGTGTGCAGATTTCCCAATATCCATCACAGTCGTCCAGTTCTTTATCGGGAGATAAAGCCTGAGTAACATGAAATAGCCTTATTTCGGGATAATCGGCATCTTTCATTGTCGCTTCTTCGTTCAGGACTCCTGTTCTCCAGCCTTTTCCTTTGGCTATCTGGAAATCCATATTCGACTGTCCCGAACAGAGCCACACTTCTCCGATAAGAATGTTTTTCAGGGTAATCTTGTTATCTCCCTCTATTGCGATTGTCTGGTTTGTTGTCGCTTTCGGAGTTTTGATTTTCACAGTCCATTTTCCGTTTTGCCCTGCTTGTATTGTATATTCTTTTTTATTCCAAGACGGTACTATTTTGATTTTTTCATTTGGGCTCGCCTTTCCCCATAAGTTTACTTCTGAATCCTGTTGCAGAACCATATTATCCGAAATAACGGACGGAAGTATGACATCCGCTTTTACTCTCTGAAAAGAGAAAATGCATAGTATTATTGCTGCGAACAACGTTGAGTTTTTCATTGGCTGAATAAAAATTGTATAAATAAGATTTTTGAGATGTTAAATATACTGCTTATCTATTTTCTAATACTATGTATTTTGATCTTTATAATGCTGATTTTGTTTTCCCTGTTATCTTAATAATGTTACACTCATCAATCCGATGACTACTTCATTTGCTACTGTTTTTAGCTCAAGGTTTTTCAATTCCTTACTTGCATCAAGCGGCAAGTCCAGTATAATTCCTGCGCCTCCGTCGATGCTTCTTCCATAAACCTCGTTCGGATCTATATTCAAGTCTTTGCCGGGATTTCTGCTAATCAACCCCGATTTTAGTGCTACGCGATACGGAAGAGGTTTCTTTGATTTGAAGGCATACCCGTCGATATAAAAATCCTGTTCGACAGGAGCCCATGTTTCGGGATTCACGAGCTTGAGTTCTTCTTTCGATCCGTCAGTATAGTATATCGTGACTGTTCCGTTTGTTACATGGCACTGCATATGGTTTGTACTTCCTGCCATCAGTAAATAAACGTGTGATGCTTTACCCGACAATGGTATGGACAGTTGCGACGGGTAATTATCCCACAATGTTGTGAATGCGATGTTATTAGCATTTTTATCCGACGGTGTTCTGAACGGTATTCCGATAGGAGTTTCGAATACGTTGTTTTTTGCGGTATTTCTTAATCCTGAATCGTCGATATTAGCAGTCATATTCGGATGGCACCATTCTCCGATTCCTTGCTTCGGTGTTTGCAAGGTTGTATAAGGTGAACGTGGCGTCAGGTATTCATTTTTGAAAATCTGTGAAACGGAAGCGTTCAAAGCACTGTTTATGTCGATCATGTCGTATTTGCCTGACGGATTTTTAATATTCCAATTTGTTAACTCCGTAGAGTAGATAAGTTTTCCGTTATCTGTTATTTCAATACGGTTTGTTCCGAAATTTGCAAATTCATTCGGGATAGTTATTTTTTCGCTTGTTTTTCCGCTTTCTAATACGATAAGTTTATCGTATCCATCACATTTTAATGATGCTTTGATATTTTTTTTCGTATTATTCGTCACGGCAAACTCAAGTTTGTCCGATTCAGGATTGTAATTTACCGAGAAAGGTTCTTTTATTTCAATGTTTACGGGTTGCCACCAAACCATTTCGCCTTGCTCCGCTTTAACGAACAGTGTCCTGTGCCCTAACTCACCGTTCAGCTTTCCTGACAAACTATTATCCGATAAGTTGACATCGGTTAATACTTTTTGCGGATCATACAATTCTTTGATCTTATAGTCGGAGGTTAATATCCAGTTTTCTCCTTCAACCCCTTTGGCTGTGTATGTAAAGCCGTTCAAAGGCTTTCCGCCCCATGTTATTTCAATGTCATAAATATCTGTCGATCCGCAATCTATATTTATTAACGGATATTCGACGCTCTCCGCCTCGATATGCCATTCTTGTTCTTTTCCGTTCACTTTAAGAGATGCGATATTGTCCCGTATAGCCTTTATTGATAAGGTTAACGCTGGTTTCTTTCCGAATTTATTTCCTATCCTGTATGTATCTTTATTTCCTTTTCTTTTGAAATCTATACTTATATCGGATGTAGATATAGAAGCATGATCCCAGTCGGAAGGAAATCCGGGACGAATCCCAAGTTTGTCATTCATAAGATCGGGATAGACTCCGAACAGTCCCTGAACCAATACTCTTGAATATACTCCGACAGGATCGCCGAAATCGCGGTAGCACTCTCCTCGGGCAGCGTCATAGAAACTTACCTGTCCGATGTTTCCCGGGCTGCTTCCCAAGTACATTCCGTCCAATACTGAACTCTTAAACAGTTTGTATGCTTCGTCGTATCGTCCTGCCTGCCAGTATGCCAAACTCATGTGTGCGACTTCTGCGAAAGCGACATTGTTGATCGACCAAGAATAAGGCAGCCAGTTAGTTGTCGAAACAGTCTGATAGCCTTCGTCTTTCAGTCCTTTCGCCAATACGGGGATATGCGGTATCTCGGTGTCGATATATCTTGTCGCCTGATATGCTTGGAATGGTGTGTGAATATCCGAGTCGATGGCATGATAAACAGTCCATATTCCCGCATTCGGATGCACCATTTTATTACCCATAAAGTCCTTGAACTCTGCCCACCAGCCTTTATCTTCCAGCCACAACTGGTTGTTAATCGCATTTAATATTTTATCGGCTTCTTTTTGGTACGGAGCAGGGTCTTCGCCTATTTTCTCCGCTATCATGGCAGCCATTTTATTTGCCCGATAATTGTAAGCGGACGAATGGGTTACTCCACCGCTGTTGTACTGCAATGCGTCACTTGCCCAGATGCAGGCGTAAGCATCGTAAAGCCCGTCATCGTCAGGATCGAAGTTTCTCTTTTCCCAAGCTAAATGCCTTGCCAGCACAGGCCACATTTTTCGGACAAAATCCATGTCCCCCGTCCAGTTGAAGTGCCAAAGCAATTCGTCGATATAGACAAGGTTCATGTCGTAATGATGCATTTTGTTGGTTTCGTACGGATTGCGGCAGATATATCCGTTGCTGTACATTTGCGTTCCCCATTTCTTCTCGGCTCTTGCCAAGTTGAGTTCTTTGTCTTGTGCAGGGTGGGGGATAGTCGGTTCTACATTTGTGATCTGAGAAGCTGCATATCCTTCAAAATGCCCTCTCGACTTGTCGTGCCATCCTATCGCATCGCCTGTATAAGCGGCTCGCCAGCCGTTAAGCGGCATTCTCCAGCCGACAGCGCCGTGAAGCCAGCGATCGGGTTCCCATATTCCGTCTGCGGCTGTGCTTATTACCCCGCCCAAAGGATTGAAATATGGATCGGGCGTGTTTATCTTCACTGTGCCTGCAATTTCTTTTCTTTTGTTCTCGGCGTTGTTGAAACATTCCTGTAAATCTGAATAATTCAGATTGATTTGATCTTTTTTCTTGATGTTTATGTAGTAAGATTTGTTTTCCGCTATTTTGAATTTTGATACTAAAACGGGATAATCTGTATTTGTCGCTGAAATAAAAGCGTTGATCGGTGTTGTTAGAATATCGGGCGATCCCAGCTTTAAGTCTGAATTATCAGGGAAAATGCCTGTTATGTTTTGATATTCCCCTTTCTGATTTCTTCCGTAGATAAGGGAAAAAGAATTATTGGTTATCGTGTATTCGTTTCCTTTACAAGCATCAGGTTTCAGTGAAAATGCGGTTGGATCGTCTACCCCCAAATCTCCGTTTCGGGAAAACCGCTTGTTGCTTGCTCCGCCATACATTGCAAATAATTCTGTGTTAGAAGGAATGTTTTTTGTTTCTATTTTCATAATCATTCCTTCCGCATCGCTCATAGCCAAAACGGATATTATTATTTCACCTGATCCGATAACAGGATCTTTTATTTCGTATATTCTCGCGCCTGCCCTGTAAATAGACTTGATGTATTCCGCATTGTTCAGCCAGATGCTTTCATTCCCTCTGATCAGTCCGAGTTGCAGATTTCCTCCCATGTTCGGCATAAAGAACCCGAATTCGGGGACATCTCCCGTTTCGACACGGAAAGCCGTATTTGTTCCGTACAGTGCACGGTTGAATTTTTTGTCGCCGTTTATGATGACAAAATCTTCACCTTCGGGGGTGTATCGCCACTGTCGTTCTTTATTGTGCCAGTACGTCTGCTGAGCAGTAAGGTCGGTAAAAGAAATGAATAGTATCAAGGATAAAATAAATGCGGATAATTTCATTTTTATATTTTGTTTTTATAGATAAGTCCCGAATATTTCTACCCGAGACTTATCCGTAAAATTATAAATAATTGATTAAAGAGTTATTTTTATTAAGGCATCGGAACCAAGTCTTCCCAGACTACATTCCAAGTACCGTCTTTCGGGAATCCGGGGTTTTTCGCTTCGTTTCCGTCCCAGCCAGCGCACATCATGGCTACAGCTGTCAGCAATCCGCCGTTACCGGGCAGATAGACTCTCAGGCGTCCGTCCTGATAATTATGTCCGTTTACAAGATAAGTATTTGTCCGCTTATCCATCAACAATGCACCTACTGCTTTATCGGGTTCGCCCAAGCGTGCGGCGTTCATCGCCGTCATCGGATAATCCCACCCCCAGGTTTTACCCCAGTTCCAGTTGTCCCATATCCAGTGCAGGGTATTTTTCATATAGTCTTCACGGATCAGTTTGTTTTTCGGAAGTATTCCCAATGCTCCGAGTACGGCGGGATGATCGGACGTGAAACGGATGTCTTCGTAAGTATCCGTTGCGTCTTCCGCTGCCAGATAGAGTCCGTCTTTAGCTGCCAAAGGAGACAGTTTGTCGATCAGTTCGTCCCATTGAACGTTTCTTGATTTTCCTTCACGTTCTCTCCATTTTTGTGCTACCGACATGGCGTAGTGCCAGTAAGAAAGCTCGAACGGAGGATTTATTGTTTCGGATGCCCTTAACGTTTCTTGTGCGGGAATAAGTCCTTTCAATACATATCTGCCTTCGAGTTCGTCGTAAGTAGCGAAAGAAGCCATGAATTCAGCGGTTTCGTTCACAAGAAAACTGTATTTTTTTATGACGGAATCAGACGGATTGCTCCTGTAAATGAGTTCTGCCATATAAATAAAGTGTGGCTGTTGCCAAACGAGGAACGATCCTACTTTTGACGGTGCTTCCGTTCCCGAAGGGTCGGTCATTTTCATCCAGCGCGCACCTTTGAATTGTTGTCTTTCGGCAATTTCTTTTGCCACAGGATATACTTTAGCGTACCAATCGAGGCTTCTTTCGAGCAGATCGGGACGATTCCAAAGAGCAAAATGAACGGCATGCCACCAATGCATTTCCAAATGGAATTTGCCGAACCAGCTGTTATATGTCAGTCCTGTTTCCTGAGGAGGTATTGTGCCTGAAGACTGAATTGCCATAAGGTATTGGGAAAGCACTACGCGTCTTTCCAATTCTTTTGCTCTCGGATCGGTACATTTGGAAAAATCTATTGCGCCGCCTTTTTTCCAGAATGTCTGCCAGTATTTCGATGAAGCATCAAATGCTTCCTGTGCCGTGTCTTCTCTTTTAACAGGTTCTTTCTCCGTAAATTCACAAGTGAATGAGAAATCGTCCGATTCGGGTGAAAGAATATAGTAATGAGTTTCTTTTTCTGCAATGGAAGCTTTACCGTTCCATTTTACGGTTATATAATATGTCGTTGTGTCAAGAGTACGTTTGAATACGAAAGACTGTTCGTCTTGGTTTATTATTTCTGTTTTGTGTTTTTCGGGAACGCTTCTGTCACAGGCGTCATCGCTGTGCCCGCCTGTAGGGTAAGCAAATCGGAAGTTGATTTTCATCAGTCCTTTGCCGATCAGAGGAGAATTTAATTGAACGGCTACCTGATCTTTGTCAGGATGTGAAGTTGTTCTTACAAAAGCGGTATCCGTATTTGTGCCGAAATGGCTTTTGATGATTCCGTTCCATAAGTCTAATGTCTGATTGATGTCTTTAATTTCTTCGGGTTTAGTTAAGCTTCCGTCTTCATGCATCAGTTCCAATCCTATGTTTCCCAAGTGCAGGCGATGAGGATTAGCTCTGAAATAGTTTGCTGCATCGTGTTGCCTGCCTTTTTCATTGAACTGTACGGCATAAGGTTCTTCCCATCCTCTGAAGTTATAGTTTTTCAACGTCTCTTCGGGTTTGAAATTCTGAGGGTTCGGATAACTGTGCCATCCCCATTGTGACTGAGTTCCGAGAGGCACGCCTTTGGAATACGTATCGGGATAAGTCTGCAAGCCCGTAGCATCTACCGTAAAAGCGAAATTTCCGTTGCCGACCGATAGTGAAGATAACTCGTTGAATTCGGACACCTTAGGGTTGTTCCGATTAACGAGCGCATAACGATCTATTTTCTCAACTTTTTCACTTTGACAGGATATTAACGCACCTAAAAGGATAATTAAAGACCATTTTCTCATAATTCGAATTAGTTTTTAATCAGAGTGCGGATCAGTATCCGCACTCTGAAATAAGATTATTTAATAATTTTTTTTGTAAACTTTTTTAAACGATACAGAACCGTCTTCGTAAACAGATTTTTCAATTAATATTCCGTTCAGTACAGAAGTAACAGGTTTTCCAAGCAAATCGTAATATTGTCTGTCAACAACAGTTTTGTTGGTATTGTCAACTTTTTCGGGAGTTATTCCGAGAGGAATATTCGACAGATAATACGCTGCGTTTACCGCTAATTTCACGGCATCCTCTGTAAGTCCGTCCCAAGCCGATTCGCTCAATCCAAGAACGATTTGCGGTGCTTGAGTCGGGTTTGTCATCCCGTTTAATACTGTTCCTTGAGGTACTTCCGCATAGCTTATTGCGGTTTCACCTTCGTCCTTAGCAGTTGCTAAAACAATAGGCGTAACGGATGCATTTGACCAAGACTCGAATTTTACTACGCAGTTTCCTTCGGTTTTTGTCGTTACAACTATTTCATTTGCAGCGTCACCCGTGAAAGTTATTCCATCGAAAATCCTGTGACTTTTAGCACCATCAGGAACAACTATGGTTGTCTGAACTGTATTGGCTTGTCCTGTAATCCAATCCCAACGCGAGCTTTGCATCTGATATGTTTTCATGTTCAAGAAAGGCTTAGTTATTGAAGCTTCCTTTAATTCAGACAATCCCGAGCTTCCTGAGCTTGGAACTGCACTTAAAACAAGAATATCATAGAATGAATAATCCACACCCTTAGTGTTGGCTGAAATGATATTTACATCAAAAGCTTTCTGTAAGGCATTAATAAAAGGTTCGTCAAGAGACGACGGTTGTCCGCTTGTTACAGATGTCACGTAAGCCATTTTTTTCTTGTCGGTGTCTTTTACAGTCAAAGTTCCTGTAAGAGCTTGCGATGTATTGGTTCCGTCCGAAGAAGTTACTGAATAATTGTAAACTCCGCCTGCTGTGGGTGTTCCCGATATTGTAAGAGTCCTTTCCCATGCGTTTGTTTTTACGGTAACGCCTGCCGGAGCCGTAGTTGCGCTTGATGTTCCTTCCCAGTTTACAGAAGCCGAATTGGCAGTTCCTGCCCAACGATAACTAATATCGGTTAAGGGTTGTCCCAGATAAATTGATTGCAGTGTAGTCGCAACGTCTGACGATAGATAAATAGAAGGCGTTGTCGGAGGAGCAGTCGATTCTATAACGATATCATACAGATAGCAGTTTTGATTGTTGTATCCGTCGTCTGTCGTCATCTCGATTTTTACCTGAAATTCGTCTGTTCCGTCATAAACGAATGAATTTTTCTTAATTACTTTTCCTCCGGGGATAGTAAATGCTTGTAAAAAATCGAAAGTACCCGAGTTGTTGATATAAACGTTGACTCCCTGATCGTCGGTTACTCCCGCCGCATTCCATATAGTAATTCTGGCAGGGCCTTGTACTTTTGGCGTAACTACATATCCTCCGCCGAAATTTTGTCCGGCTTTGATAAAGCTTATAGCCCCGTTCCGTGCTCCGTCGTCTTCCGCCGTTTCTGAAACGTAAGAGGTTGCACCGCTTCCGAATTGGTTTGCACTTTGATCCGTGTTAAGATTGATCCTTTGTCCGTTAATACCAGCGCCAAAAATTATGCCTCCTTTTTCTGTTTCAGCACCAATATTATCTTTTGAGGCTTTAAATATGTCGCCTTTCACAAATTCAGCTTCCGCGGGCAGCGTTTTAAAGTCTGTTTCAAATAAAATATCGCCTTGCGAAAAACAAGAGAAACATGTCGCTAAAAATATAGCGAAGAGGGTGAGTAGATTTTTTTTTCATGATAAATTAATTTAAAATTAATGAATAGTTTGGTTTGTTATAAGGATTAAATTTTTCTTATAACGTTGGTTTTATTTTTGGTTGTTTATTTTAAATACGAATCCTGAGGCTGTATTATATTTTCCTCCCTGCATGGCATTAAACATATATTCCGGTTTACCGTCTTTCATCAGTAACTGAGGTCTTTCGAAACGTCCGTAGCGTTTCAGGTGTTTCGGTGCGGCAGGCTCATCCAGATATGTATCTGCTCCCGAACCACGCTATCCGGGGGTCTGACCAGCGTATGCCGTCCTCCGATTCGAAGATCAGTCCGACATAATGATCAAAATATCCCATGTCTCTCATCAGCATTTTATATTTGCCGTCTTCTATAAATATGAAGGCATCTTCCACTTGTTTGTTTCCGCCATGTACAGATAAATCAATAACAGGGTTTCCTTCATACCTTGTATATTTCCCTTCAACGTTGTCGGCTATCGCCAATCCGTATTTCCTGTTGGCTCTGACAGCGCCTTTCTCTGTCTGATAAGCTTCTTTATTCCATGATTTGTAATATAGCCAAGCCTTTCCGTCATCAGGATGTATTATAAAGGCGGGGTTTGTTGTTACGCAATCGTCCCATTCTCCCGATTTGCCTGCGTCCAGAACAGGTTGATCGGATCTCTCCCAAGGTCCGTATAACGACTTGGATTTTGCCAATCCTATTCTTTTGGTATATACTTTTCCGTCGCTGTTACCCATATAGAATAAATAGTACGTACCGTTTATGTGTTGTATATGAGGATTGTGGCATGTGGTTGCGTCGAAATATCCCTGACGGGGTGCCAGAACCGTTGAAACATAGGTATAAGGTCCTTCGGGCTTGTCGGCTACAGCATGGGCAATCTCGCTTTTATGTATCCATCCTCCCATACCGTATTTTTCGGGCCACCTCGAATAAAATACGTGAACTTTGCCGTCTTCTCCGTAAATAGGTGCACAGCACCAGACATAGTATCCTTCGCTTTCGAGTATTCTACCGACAGGTTTTAGGCTTTTACTGAAATCGGATATTTGTGCCGTCGGATATTTACTTATAATGGAAGTATCGGCGGTTTCTTTTATTTTTATGAAATATGCGCTGCTATCCTTTTCTTCCCTCCCAAAAGCAACAGCTGTCAGGAAGAAGATTGAAAAAAATGATATGGATAGTGATTTACGCATATTTTTATTTCAAATTATATAATCGAATTTAAATAGACTTCTATGTTCGTGTATCCGCTGTCCAAGCTATAAACAGAAGCGTCTGAGCCGTCGTTAGGGTTTAATCCGTTTTTGATTTCCCAATAGTCGGGCATTCCGTCGTTGTCGCTGTCTTTCGGATAAACGCCTTTTCTCAGGCAAGGCCATCCTCCGACATCGTCAGGAGAATCTATTATTCCATTGTGCCCGTTTCCGAATGTTCCAGTGCCCGATGCCGTTCCCGTGGCAACTTCTTCCATTATCCTTTTATCGTAACTGTCTCGTCTGAGACTACAGCCCGCATCGAGTAAAACTCGTATGTATGCCGTTTCAGGAGAATCTTGTTTAATAGCTTCCATCTGAAATGGTTTATTTGCTTTTGTGTATTTTTTCTTTTTGCCGACTCCCTGCCAATTGTCATCCGTTACGGATTTACTGCCGTACATGATGTTGTCGGCTAAGTAGTAGGAGCCTGTTCCGTCATCGGCGGGATCTAAAAAACATTCCTTTTTTTCTTCTATTGTGGCAGGTCCCGGTTTATAATAGTTTCCCACGAAATTTATTTTTCCGCCCTGTCCTCCTCCGTAAGCCGACTTAAAGCCCCAGTTGTAAACTACATTATTTCGGAAATCGACAGGAGAATACCCATCGGATGCAAAACGAGGGTTTCGGCTTGTGTGATTTGCTATCAGGTTGTGATGAAATGTAGCGTTTCCGCCGCCCCATATACCGCCGAATCCGTGAGCACCTTTTTTGTGGACGGATTTTGACAGGCTGTGCGTAATCATGCACCATTGCACTGTTAGATTTTCCGATCTGTAAACAGTCAGACATTCGTCTACCGACCATGAGGCAGAACAATGATCTATGATTAAATCTTTGACTCTCATCGCACCCATTGCATCATCTTCGCGTCCGCTTTCGTCGCCCATCCTTGATCGGATATAACGTATTATGACATTGTTCGCCCTGACATAGAAAGGATAGCCTTTAAGACAGATGCCATCACCGGGCGCTGTTTGCCCGGCAATGGTGATGCTGTCGTTTGTTATAACTAATTTTGACTTTAACTCGATTGTGCCATCCACCGCAAAAACGATTATACGGGCTCCTTTTTGCTCAATGGCATGGCGTAAGCTTCCTTCTCCCGAATCGTTCAGATTCGTTACCGTGATAACTTTGCCTCCGCGTCCGCCGGAAGCGTATTTACCTCCACCTTCGGCTCCCGGAAATGCTGTCTGCTGTGCATTCGCTAAGCTGCAGCATAACAGAAGTAAAATTGTCATTATGGAGAATGAAGTTTTCATTGTTAATATTTAGGGTGCTGTTGTCCTGCAAAGCCTTTGTTCAAGTCCATTATCTCCTGATTGATCGGATAAAGCTCTACTTTGTTGGCTTCGTAGCTTCTTGCGAAATTGACAATGAATCCGTCTTTGGCATCAGTTTTCAGATTGTTGTAAGTTTTTAGTTTATATCCTGTCGGCGGTGTATACCCGGCTGCTATTTCACTTGCCGAAACAGGGATATAATCCAACTTTACGTGTTTGTCTTCATACGTCCCGATTTCAACTTTATAAGCTCTTGCTTCCTCAATAGTGTTGTAAGGAGCTTCTCTTTTAGCTATTTTAGCCAGATTGGCTTTAGTGTCAGCAATAGTTTCTCCCAATATGTTCCAGCGTATAAGGTCTGTTTTACGATAGTCTTCAAAAGCAAGTTCCCATGCTCTTTCCTGTACAACAGCTTTGAAGAAACCGTCATAATCGGTCGGTGTTGCCCCGATTTTTGAAGCGTCTCCGCCAAATGCACGTGTACGTACTTTCTCGAATTGTTTGACAGCTTCGGCAGAAGGACCGTGATTCACTTCATTGTCAGCTTCGGCAAACATCAGCAAGACATCGGAGTAACGCATCATAGGCCAGTTGATACTTGTCATAAGCGGCTGATCGGATTTTGTCTTTTTCCAAGGCAAACGGAATTTACCGAAACGGAAGTTGGTCAGGTCGATAATATGCAATTCGGAGTTTCCTGTCGTTCCGTTATAGGTGATTTCATAGTTTGTGATCGACACATCCCTGCGTAAGTCTCCATCGGCAAACGAGTAGTAGAATGTCGGCAATACATAGCCGTTGGGTTCTCCCTTTCCATAGATAGAATTCTGGTTTATCTTCATACCGTTGGTATAACCGACTCTTATGTTGTTGTCAACCGAGCCGTTCTGTCCTATTTCGAAAATAGTTTCCTTACTGTCCAATACTTTTGTGGCATAGTTGCGGAATACTTGTTCGAACGAATCGTTCAGGTCATTCTCGTTATGCTCTATGATGTCATAAGCTGCTTTCCGTGCAATTCTGTAAAGTTCGTTGATGCGTGCCTGATCTGCTCTCCGTGCCATTTTCACGGTTCCCTGATCGTACGAGTTCAAATCCCAGCGTAAAGAATATCCTGCCGCATACAAAGCCGTTCTTGCCAAAAATGCTTTAACCGCCTGCTTGCTTATACGTTCGCTGGTTGTTCCTGTCTCGGATTGCCATGGAACCAGTTCTTCCGCCAGTTGCAAATCTTTTATGATTCCGTCGTATATTGTGTCGCGGTTTGTTCTTGGATATCTTATTTCCGGTTTCTTTTCGTTCACAGGTTCCGTAACATAAGGCACATCACCCCAAAGCCGTATCAGATCCAGATAATAGATGGCTCTCAAAGTAAGCGCTTCGCCGAGATATTTTTTTAGTTTAGCCTTATCGCTTTCGCTGCCGTTGGAATATTGCGGCATCTGAGGTATTTGTTTGATACATTCGTTTGCTTTTCCGATCTGGATATAGAGCGTATTCATATACTTGTTTATGGAAGTTGCGGAATACTCATAATTGGCTGTCTGATTGGCTGAGTTGGACGTTGCTGCGGAACTCTGGGCTTCGTCCGTCCCATAGTTCATATAGGTAAGTATTTCGTTGTTACGCATATTGGTGTAAACGCCCATTGTCGACATTTCGGCACGGTATACCGTTTCGAAAGCGTTTTCTTTTTCGAAAGAAGACATGGAACCTTTGTCAAGAAAATCCTCACAGGATGTAAAACCTGCGGCTATAACGATCGAAAGGCTTATGTTTTTTATTGTTTTTATATATGTTTTCATGTAAGTTTTATTTTTAGAAAGTTAGATTTAAACCAAATACAAAACTTTTAGACTTAGGATATGTGGAGTTGTCCACTCCCGGAGTGATAGCGCTGTTGTTGCTTGCAACTTCCGGATCATATCCCGAATAATCCGTGAATGTGTGTATGTTGTTCAGTGTTCCGTATACACGGCAATATTGCAATCCCAATTTGCTGACAATATTCTTTGGTAATGTATATCCCAGCGAAATGTTGTTGATACGCAGGAACGATCCGTCTTCAACATAATATGAGTTAACAGTCTGATAGTCTCTGTTGTTAGGGCCTACGTTCCAATATCTGGCATTCGGATTTATTTCTCTCAATCGGTCAAGATTCGTCGTTTCGGCTCCTGTTAAAGGATCGATAAGTTTAAATCTCTGAGCCATGATAGATAATGTATTCTGATCGTATGATTTAGTGTTTGCGAAACGCATATTGCTCATATTAAGAATGTCATTGCCTACAACGAAGTTCAGGAAGATGGACAAATCAAAACCTTTGTATTTGAACGTGTTTGTGATACCTCCGTAGAAATCAGGGTTTCCGTTTCCGATGATGGTTCTGTCGTCACCGTCCCATACAGGGTTTCCTGCGTCGTCTGTCGATCCGTTTATGGCTTTAAATTTTATATCTCCCGGTTTAACGTCTGATTTTTTTCTTGATTTCGCATATGCGACACCGTCTTTTAGGGTATATGTTCCGTCGGCATTTTGTTTGAAATCGTCGACTGTGTAAATACCGTCATACAGGTATCCGTACATTTGTCCCATTTCCTTGTTTATCTGAACTTTGAAGTCGTCTTTCAGTATATAGTCGTCATCGCCTGTTCCGTATAGTTTCAATACCTTTGATTTTGTGAATGCGATATTAAAGTCGGTTGTCCATGTGAAATCTCTTGTGTTGATGTTTGTGGAACTCAACTGAATTTCGAGTCCTTGTACTCTTGTCGATCCGATGTTTTGGAATTGATTTTCGTATCCCGTCATGGACGGCAGGTTTACCAACAATAACAGATCATCGGTTTTATTTCGGAAGAAGTCGATAGAACCGCTTAACCGGTTGTTGATTATCCCGAAATCCAATCCTATGTTGAAAGATTTGTTCGTTTCCCATTTCAATTCAGGATTTCCCAAAAGGTTTGAAGGTATGAGTACAGGTTTTCCCGCTCCTGCTATTGAATATTTGGATATTGGATACAGCGTTGCGAAACTGGCGTCTTCAATTCTGTTGTTCCCCGAAGTTCCGTATCCCAAACGAAGTTTCAGGTTAGAGAAGAAAGTCAGATCTTTCATGAAATTTTCCTGATTGATACGCCAAGCGACCGATGCAGAAGGGAAGTATCCCCATCTGTTGCCTTTCGCAAACTTGGAAGATCCGTCCGCGCGCATTGTGAACGTAGCGAGGTATCTGTCGTCATAATTGTAGAACACGCGTCCGAAGAATGAAGCCATTGTCGACTGCGCTTTGAATGATGAGTTTGGATCGGTTATTTCACCAAATTCCATGTTGTTCAATCCTAAGTTGTCATCGGGAAAACGTTTGTTTCCCGATTTTATATATTGTTTATCTTCGAATAGAACTTCATTCCCGAGCATTGCGTCAAGATGATTCTTATCGTCAAAGGATATTTTGTAAGAAAGCGTATTGGTTTGTTGCCATGTATAATTTTCTTCATTGTTTCTGTATCCGTAAGGGCCTCCGAATTTGTTTCTGGCATCGCGAGTCAAACCTTTATCAAACATGTCGTCTCTGACTTGTGTCCAAGAATAGCTGCCCGCAGCTTTGAACACCAAATCTTTGATAATATCTATGTCTAAAGATGCGTTTGCGTCAAATATTCTTGTTTTTCTCTTTTTTGTTACCGATTTGTTAGCCATAATCGGATTTTCCAGTTCATATCCGCTATCCTTGTCCGCCCAAGCGTCCGTTACAAGCGACAGAAGTTCTTCGTCAGTATGGACGATACCTCCTGTCGGGCGTTGAAGTACCGTCATTTTAAGCTTGCCTGCCAAGTCTCCGCCACCCATAACTTTAGTGTCGGCAAAGTTTATGTTCATGTTGAATCTCACGCGTTTGTGCAATTCCTGCATCAACCTTGCGCGAAGATTGTTTTTATAATATCCTGTTTTTTCCAATATACCGTCTTCCGAAGTATTTGTATAGCTGACATTAAATCTTGTTTTTTCAGAACCTCCCGATATAGAAACGTTATGGTTTTGCATCAGGGCTGTTCCTCCGAACATTTCTTCCTGCCAGTCGATGCCTTTTCTGTGAGCATATTCTTCCTGTATTTTGCTGTAAGGTCCATATTCGTCTTCAAAGTCCGATAGGTTTCCTTTTGACAACACGCGTCGTTCATACTGTAGATCAACAAAATCTAAAGGACCGAGTACGTCCAGTTTTTTACCTAAGCTTTGGAAACTTAGGTATCCGTTGTAGTCAATCTGTACTTTGCCTTGTTTTCCCGATTTTGTCGTAATGAGAATAACTCCGTTCGCACCTCTTGCCCCGTAGATCGCTGTTGAAGACGCATCTTTCAGTACATCAATGGATTCGATGTCCGAAGCGTCTATTTTCCTTAGAGCATCGTCAACCTGAAATCCGTCAACAACGTAAAGGGGGGCATTGCTTTGAGTAATAGAGGTTCCTCCTCTGACTACTACGTTGATGGGGGATCCGGGAGCACCACTTTGTGTGGTGATGTTAACTCCTGCCACGCGTCCCGTTAAAGCTTGTGCCGTTGTTGTTACAGGAACTTGTTTGATCTCAGTTCCCTGAATGGAAGACGAAGCTCCGGTAAGATCTTTTTTTCGCATAGTACCGTATCCGATAACTACAACCTCGTCCAGTGAACTGGCTTCGGGTTTGAGTTCGATATTAATTGTTCGGGATGTCCCTACGGTTATATTTTGGGATTCATACCCGACGAAAGAAAATGTAAGGACATCTTTTTCGCTGCTGACTGTAATTGTGTACTTACCGTCCAGATCGGTTAGAGTTCCGTTGGTTGTACCTTTAATAGCTACGCTTACTCCCGGAAGTGCTCCCATTTCATCCTGAACAGATCCGCTTACAGTTATGCTGCCTTGAGAAAAAGCCAAACTACTGTAAAAAAGGAATAGGGGAAATAACATTAAAAATTTGAGATAAGAAGTCGCCTTCTTTTTTTTAATACATTTTTCCATGGTTAAAAATTTAATTTAAGTTAACATGCTTTCTAATGGTATCATACATACTGTGAATGCAAAATTAAACGAGCCTTTATTTTAATCAGTGGAGTTTTTGATATTAATAATATAGTTTTTGATATAAAATAACATTTCGGTATGTTTGATATATTAATATTCTTTAATCTTTTATTATAAATTTGCAGCTGAATCGAATCTCCTTTTTGTAAAAAATATGTGCGGTTTATGAAAGTACTATGGAAAGAATTTTTTTACTTCTCTAATGGCGATAAGCGTGCTATAATACTGCTTCTTATATTAATTGTGTGTTTAGGCGGTTTTATCTTCGTGCATCATTTATATTTTAAAAAGGAGGGTGTCGCTTATGATGAAAGTTTAGCGGAGTTCGACACTTTCCAAAAAGGATTGACGGTTATAAATGAAGAAACACCAAATCAGGGATCAACCGATATTGATGATCCTAAACCGCAAAAAAACTATATTTCTACCCAAAAACTGACAAAAGGCGAAACGATAGAACTGAACGGAGCATCCGTACAGACTCTTAAACGTATTCCCGGGGTAGGAGATAAGCTTGCAAGCCGTATATATGAATATAAGGACAAGCTGGGAGGTTTTGTCTCAGTCGATCAGCTAAGAGAAGTGCAAGGCATTACGGAAAAAAGATTTGAGAATATCTCAACTTATGTCATGATCAATAAGAATAATAAAAAAATGAAAGTCAACAGGCTTTCATCCGATCAAATGTCGAAACATCCTTATCTTTCTCAGCAGCAGGTTTCGGCAATAATTGATATGCGTGGCAAGAAAAACAAAATTAATTCTATTGAAGAATTATCGGGATCAGGCATATTTACTCCGAGAGATATCGCCCGTCTGGAAAAATATCTGTCGTTTGATTGATTATAATTTCTGTTTATAATAAAAACTATTTACTTTTGATTTGTTTATAAGACAAACAAAGCTCAAAAACTTTTATGATAAATTTTAAGCAAGTAGAACTTTCCGATAAAAAAGATATAGATAAGAGCCTGTCAGTTAATACATATCGTTCCTGTGATTTTTGTTTTACCAATATGTATGCGTGGAACGCAAAATTTAAAACGCTTTACAGCATAAAAAACGATACTCTTTTTCTTCGTTTTAATGAAACTGACGGCAATGTTTATTATATGATGCCGATAGGCACGATGAATCTGAAAAAGGCGTTTGATGAGGTATTTGAAGATGCGAAGAAATCGAATATTCCTTTCCTGATGAAAGGTATTACTACCCGTATGTGGGAAGATATCGAATCGGCGATGCCCGGAGTTTTTAATTATACTCATGACAGGAACAATGATGAATACATCTATCTGTCAAATAATCTCATTACATTAAGCGGTAAAAAATACCAAAGCAAACGCAATCATATAAACAGGTTTAAAGCCGACAATCCCGATTGGGAGTATTTCCCCATTACAACAATGAAGGAAGCGCTCGAATGTCTGGATATGTTAAATGAATGGGAAGACGAAAAGACAGGAGATACAAGCAAAACCCTCCGTTACGATTACCTTGCCACAAAAATAATGCTGGAAAACATGAATGTTCTTGAATTGAGAGGGGGAGCTATCCGTGTGAACGGCAAGATAGTAGCTTTTTCGGTCGGAGAACGTTTAGTAGACGATACTTTTGTAGTACACGTAGAAAAGGCTTTCAGTGATATGAACGGGGCTTATACTATAATTAACCAGCAATTCGCCGAAAATGAAGCTTTCGAATATACTTACATCAACAGGGAAGAGGATATGGGATTGGAATCACTGCGGAAAGCGAAGATGTCATATCATCCCGATATTCTTCTGCAAGAAGGGATTCTTACTTTAAAATAAAAAAGAGGTTATAAAAATATAACCTCTTTTTCGTATGCAGTTCTGAGACATTAATATCCTCTGATTGCTTTAATTCCCGGAAGTACTTTTCCTTCTATAAATTCAAGCAATGCTCCGCCGCCTGTAGATACATAGGAAACCTCGTCAGCCAGTCCCATTTGATTGATACAAGCAACCGAATCTCCGCCTCCTATTAAAGAGAATGCTCCGTGTTTTGTCGCATCCACAATGGCTTGAGCTACTTTCTTGGATCCGTCCGCAAAGTTTGAGAATTCAAAAACTCCGACAGGACCGTTCCACAGAATTGTTTTGGATTTTTGTATAACTTCCGCAAATTCTTTTTCACCTTCAGGACCTATGTCTAAACCCGACCAACCGTCAGGAATTTCGTTAGCTTTTACAAACTGTGATTTTGCGTCGTTGCTGAACGAATCCGCTATTTTAGCGTCGCTTGCGATTACAATATTGACTTTATTGGTTTTAGCCTTTGAAAGTATGTCTTTTGCGACATCCAGTTTGTCGTCTTCACAAAGAGAGCTTCCGATCTTTCCTCCCTGAGCTTTGATGAATGTAAACGCCATTCCTCCGCCGATAATCAGATTATCGACTTTAGACAACAGATTTTCGATGATGTCTATTTTTGAAGAAACCTTTGCGCCTCCTATTATTGCAGTGAAAGGATGTGCAGGATCTTTCATTATTTTTTCGACGGCATTGATTTCTTTTTCCATCAGATATCCGAACATTTTGTGATCCGCGTCGAAATAGTCTGCTATTACTGCTGTCGAAGCATGTGCCCTGTGTGCTGTCCCGAAAGCGTCGTTAACGTAAGCATCGGCGTAAGACGCAAGCGTTTTGGCAAATTCTTTCTGTTTTTCCTTCAAGGCTTTTTTTGCGTCGGCTTTTACGTCGTCAGACGCATCGTCAGCCAATCCGCGGGGTTTGCCTTCTTCTTCTTCATGAAAACGGAGGTTTTCAAGCAACAACGCTTCGCCCGGTTGCAAGGCGACAGCTTTCATAGCAGCTTCTTCACCTACGCAATCCGTTGCGAATTGAACGTCAACGCCCAATAGTTTCGAAACATGTCCGAGAATATGTTTCAAAGAGTATTTATCATCCACGCCTTTCGGTCTGCCTAAGTGAGATCCTATGATCGGGCTTCCGCCGTCATTGATGATTTTCTTAAGAGTCGGCAATGCTGCGCGGATACGTGTATCATCAGTAATGTTAAAGTTTTCGTCAAGAGGAACGTTGAAGTCTACTCTTACAAAAGCTTTTTTACCTGAAAAATTGAATTTGTCAATTGTCATCATAACCTTTAGATATTATAGAATTTTTATGTGATATACTTTATCAAATAATGCTGAAACAAAGATAAGAAATATATGCCGTAATGGCGGGTTAATTAATCCAAATATTTAACATTAAACGTTGATTACGGCTCTGATAATTCAGATGTTTATTTTATAAATATCGTACGTGGTTGCCCTTGCTCCGAAACCCTCTTTTTGCGAGATTAGCCCCTCGTTTAAATAAAGCCCGTTGTTCTCGGTCGATATGCCGAAATCGAAGTATTTTTTATGATTGTATGCTTCATTTATAAGAAAATCAAAAACGATGTCCAATGCCCCGTAATTCTTACCATCCGTATCGGCAGATATATATTGAATATGCGCTACGTTTCGGGTTTCAAAAACAACACATCCTCCGATAACTTCGCCGTTTAATTTTGCACAATAGAGTTTTATTTCGTTCTGAAATTTGCTTTTTAAATACTGTATTTCGGCTAAAGAGTGAACAGGCGAAGTTTCGTGTTTTTCTTTTAGGTTAGCATCCAGTATTTTCCAGAAAGCATTTAAGTCGTTTTCTTCGGAAACAATGATGTTTGCTTTTTTGGCTTTTTTTATCTGTCTTCTTCTGAGTTCCGAATATTTGATTCTGTGAGAAAGATCTATTGTGCTCGAAACTGCTCTTGAAACGAGTATAGCCTGATTGCGGAACAAGGCGTATAAATCCTCTTCGGCAGGAAATGTGTGATAAATATGAGGCACAGGCTTGTAAACAATACTCTGTATATCCAACCCGTGCAGATATTCTTTTAACAAAGTAAAAGCCTCTAACAGATGTTCTGATCTTACCTGCTCGGACATAATAAATCCTCCGTATGTCAGCCCTTGATGCGAATAAAGTGTTTTATCCTTAACGTTAGCAGGCAGCAGAAGAAGAGGCTTCTCGTTTTTTGTAAACAGGAGAGAATGATCCTCGAATCTGTCGGAATGATATTCCATAAATTCCCTGTGGAAAAGAAACGTTCCGTTCTTCGAAGCTGTTACAAACCTGTCCCAAACATCTTTGTATGTTGAATTATACCTTATTAACTTCATTGGATCGGAATTCTTTGAAATCGGAATATTTTCGGAGATAATCATTTTCCTCGTACATATGCGATGTGAAAACAAGGCAAATAGCTCCAGAAGAATAGTTTGACTCTGTTGCCCATATTCCCGGAGGCAGATGCAATCCCATCATCGGACGGTTCAGCGTTACCACCCTTTTGTTCACTCCGTCATCGAGTTCTACGTCAAAGCTTCCGCTGGCGGCGATCAATATCTCGTGGCACGTTTTGTGAGCATGCCCTCCGCGGCTTTCTCCCGAGGGGATGTCATAAACATAAAAAACGCGTTCGATATCGAACGGAATATTTTCGGAATTATTGATCGGCGTAATATTCCCTGCTCTATTCCTGATTATGGGGAATTCGATAATGTTGCAATCGAAAACAGAAGCGGCGGGAGTAGTGTCTACCGATATTTTTTGAGGCGCAACATCAATTTCTTTTGGACTGTATTTTATTCCTTTGGTAATGAATTTCTTAAATTCTTTGTAATTCCTTATGTATTCGTTCTCGTCATAAGCTACGGATGCAAGTACAAGGCAGAGGGAGTTTGTCGAGAAATTTTCCAGATATCTCCATGTTTTGCTCGGCACATACAAACCTACATTCGATCTGTTCAGATGGTATTTACGTTCGCCGTTCCCGTCATCGAGGACAACGTCAAAACTCCCGGACAAGGCGAATATTATTTCCTGCTGGTTTTTGAAAGCATGGCTTCCCCGTTTTTGTCCTCCGGGGACATCGTATATCCAGTATGCCCTTGCGATGCAAAAAGGTATTTCTTTGCAGCTTTCCATTACCGACAGGTTTCCTCTGCGGTCTGCAATTTTTGAAAGTGTTATTATGCGTTCTTTCATGTTATTTTCTTAACCAAAGCTCAGGATTCAGTTTATTAGTTCCCTGCCAAAGCTGGAAGTGCATTTCCGTATTGCCTGAGTCGCTGTCCGTGAATATTTTTCCAAGGCTTTGTCCTGTCAAAACTTTTTGTCCTTGTTTGACATATACTTGCTGGATATTACCATAGAAAGTATAGTATCCTCCGTGCCTTACAATGATGCAGTTGTTATATCCCGGAAATGCTATGACGCGGGAAACTTCTCCTTCAAAAATAGCGCGGGCTTCCGAGCCTTCCTGAGCTTGTATGTCTATTCCGCTATTGTTGGTTGTAACGTTCCACTGACTATGGTGCTGCCTTCCGAACCGGTTTACGATGACACTTCTGCCTGTTACCGGCATCGGGAATTTTCCTCTGTTGGAAACGAAATTGCTTGAAAGCTTAAAGCTTTCCGTCGTCTCTGTTGTGGGAACGGCTTTGTCGACAGGTTTCCCCGCTTTAGCTTTTTCGGCGGCTATTCGTTTTGCTTCGCGTTCTTGCCGTGCAACTTCTTCTGCTATTAATTTTTCGATTTGTGAATTAAGCGCTTTTGCCTGTTTTTGCTTTTTTGAAAGTTCGGCTTGAAGTTGCTTTTGCTTTTTATTGGCTTCGCCTACTTCTTGTTGTTTCGAGTTTTCTTCTACTTTCAGTTTTTCCTGTTCGGCTTTACGCTGCGCGAGCAGGTTTTGTTTTTCTTTTTTTGTTTTCTCCAGTTCTGTTTTTTTCTCCGAAAGTTCGGCTTTCTTTTGTTTTATCTCTTCCGCCTGCTGATTGCGCCACTCAGAATAGTCACGCATGTATTTCATTCTTCTCAAAGACTCTCCGATCGACTTTCCCGACAGTACAAAAAGCATTTTGTTGGCGTTCTGCTCACGCCTTATCATGCTTTTTATGGCGGTTGCGTAATTGTTTTGTTTTGCTTTTAAGTCTGTTTCTAAGTTTTTGATGTCCTGTTCTATTTTGTTTTGTTGCCTGTTCAGATTTTTTATTTCCTGATCGAGCAACGATACTACTTTTTGCCTCGAACTGATCTGTGCAGAGATCAGCTTTATGCGGTTCATTAATGTAGTCGTAGTTTTCTTTGTGTCGATCAACAGCCTGTTGGTGGTTTCTATCTCCAGAAGCATCTGTTTCCTTTGCTTTTCCAGTTCTTTGATTTTATTGGTTTGTGGAAAAGCAGAAATAGATATGATTATCAAAATAAAACTTATGCAGCAAACTCTTTTCATTGAAATTTAAGGTAAGATTTCACTATATCGAGCACCGATACTCTCTGATACTTTTCGGATATAGTATAATCAATATTCACGTCTTTATTGAAATCCAATTTGTCATAGGCAATGTTTACATCGAAACGAGCATTCCTCATATTGACTTTTGCCTCCATTTTTGTCGGGTATAAGTAGCCGCCGTCCTTTATAAAGTCATTATATGACCATTGTAAAGTGAAATCTCTTTTCGAGGACAGGATAAGCGTCGATGCAACCCTGTCGGAGGCATCTATTGCAAAATTGTACAGGTTATTGGATTTATCCTTGGTCCTGAGCAGATACATATTGGATGCAGTTCCAAGATCGAACCTGTTGTGATTTGATTTGTCGATGTCTTTTTCCCCGGGCAGGAAAAGCCCGTTTGTCAGCAAAGCCTGAAGGTTGTAAAAATTGAAGGATACGCCTTTTGTTGATGATTTTGCTTTACTTATACTTTCTATTGCATATTGTTTATGATAACGGTCGATAAAATAAACCGAATCGGGAGTGAGAGTTATACGGGCTCCCTCGATGCCGAACAATAGCCTTACCGATATCTGGATCACGCTGTCTTTTATTGTCTTAATGTTAGCCGTAACTTTTGTTCCCTTTTTAGAATTTATGGGGAGAAGCTCCAAGCTTGTTTTAGCGGTGATTGTCCTGTATTTCAAGTCCTGATCCAAAACATCGGAAATTAATTCGTTCTGGCTTTTCTCGATTAGTTTGCCGTCGGCTGTTACAATTGATTTCTTTGAATGACAACTGTTTAAAAATAACAAAGCTAAACAGACAGAAGCTATTATGTATAGTGATTTTCTTCTCATTTCTCGGTTGGATCAATATAAGTTTTTGTTTCTATTTTTTTGTCGAGAGTTTTGGACTTGCTGTCGCCCTTTGCTTTGGCTTTCTGCCAATACTCCAAGGCTTTATCCGCATCTCCCAGTTTATATAATGCATCTCCGTAGTGTTCCAGCACTTCGGAGCTTACTTCTTTTTCTTTCTCTTCGCTGTATTTTACCGCATTTTCGAGGTAGATTTTTGCCGTCACATAATCTCCCTGTTCGAATAATATCCATCCGTACGTATCTAAGTAAGTCGGGTTAGTCGGTTCTGCCTTAATGGTAACGCTACTCATTTTTTCCGCCCTGTCAAGATCTTTTTTCTCCAGCGACAAATGGTAACTGTAATTATTCAGTACTCCCAGATTCTGAGGATTATATACTAACGCTTTGCGATATGCCGTAAAAGCGCTGTCACTCTCGTTCAGATCGAAATAAAGGCTTCCTATCATTCCGTAGAATTCGGATATCAAGATCGGGCTATCGTCTTCGGAGGTTCTGGAAACGCCTTCTTTCAACGTTTTTAAAGCTGTTTGCTTTTCTTCCTTCTGATATTCGCCAATACCCAGATAGAAATAAAACAAAGGTTCGTCAGGCAGGTAGGAGATTGCTGTGCGGCAGACTTCGACAGATGCATCAATACTATCGGGAGGAATGGATCTTAACAATTGTTCCCAACCGACAGGGTTTGTAGGATTTGCTTCCGCAAAAATGCGAAATTGTGACTGGGCTTCTTCCGCTTTTTTCTGCAATAACAGAAGATTTCCGTACATCAAGTTCAGTTTAGGCTCTTGCGGATGCTCTATCATCAGTGTATCCATGAGCGCATTGGCTCTTTGCGTATCTTCGCCGTTTTGCTGCAATGTCCCGACATATTGGGTAAGAATGCCCAATTTGGTGTCTATATCGAGTTTCGGGCTTAATAACGCTATATGGAGCTCTCTTTCGGCATCCTCTTTCCTGTTTGTCCTCTCGTAATAGTTAGCCATTGCGGCAATCAGATAAGGATTGTCGGGATCGATGGATCTTGCTTTTGACAGGATTAAATAAGCTTCATCAAATTTGTTGTCCTCTACGTAAATATTTCCGAGAAATATGTAGTATCTGATTTCCTGCGGATATTTCTCTATGTATTTCTTAAATTCTTCGTAAGCTTTATTCCTGTTGTCCAAAGCAGAGTATAACTGGAATTTCTGCATACTTATTTTTTCGTTCAACCCGACTAATTTTTCAACATCGTCCAATGCTTTTATGGCGTTAGGGTAATCACCGTTTAAACGATATGATTCGGACAAGTAAAGGTATAAATCGGGTTTGTCCGGGTTTTCGGCTACAAGCTTTTCATAAAGCGGTATGGCTTCTGTATATTGTTGCAATTCCAGATATAAAGCTCCCAAAGTAGAGTTATAGTAAAAGTTTTTCCTGTCGTTCTCGGCAGCCTTTTTAAAGAAAGAGAGAGCTTTGCTTTTTTCGTCCAGCGAATTGTAAAGATTACCGAACTCGAACAGAACAGTCGCATTTGTCGAATCTTTATGTAAACAATATGAGAGATAATCGTATGCAGAACCGTAGTCCGTCAATACTTTCGAGTTTACTGCGTCGTGGAAAAAATAGTCGAACTTGAGCCTGTCCTCGTCCGAGAGTGTTACTTTTGCAATGGTGGGAACAACATTCTTTTGTTTTTTCTCAGCAAAAACAACAAAAGGGAAAAGTAGAAATATTAAAAGAAGATATGTCGTTTTGTTCAGCATTTTTGTTTGTTTAGTTATTTGCCTGTATGTCCGAAACCTCCGCTACCGCGTTCACTGTCGGCAATGCTTTCGACTTCTGCCCATTCAACTTGGGCATGTTCCGCTATCACCATCTGGCAGATACGTTCCCCGTTCTTTATAACAAATTCTTCCGAAGATAAGTTGATCAGTATCACCTGAATTTCTCCCCGGTAGTCCGCATCAATAGTCCCGGGCGAATTCAGGACGGTTATACCGTGTTTCAAGGCGAGTCCGCTTCTTGGTCTTATTTGTGCTTCATATCCTTTTGGCAGTTCGATGAACAGTCCCGTCGGGATCAGTGTCCGATTAAGGGGTTTTAGAATAACCTCGTCTGTCAGATCGGCTCTTAGGTCTAATCCTGCCGAATATTCCGTTGCATATGCGGGAAGCGGGTTGGAAGATTTGTTTATTATCTTTACTTTCATCTGCATTATTTTTCAATAATGCGAAAATAACTAAATCTTTGCAATATAGCCTTGTAGATTAGTAAAATTTAGTAATAATGATAAACTCCCGTTTATACATTATTTTAGGAACTTCGGTTTTGTAATTATAGGGGGAATAATCAGGCTTGTTCTTTTTCGGTATCGGTCAGGTATTCTTTATCTTCGGTATTATCTTCTTCATCCGGAATATTATCCTCTGTCGCAATTTGTTGCGTTTCACCTTTTACCTGCAAAAGTTGTTCTCTGTACTCTTTGTCGTTCTGTATTTTCCGGTATGCCATTTTAGCGGCGTTTTGCTGCGACTCTTTTTTTGAATATCCCGAGCCGACGCCGACCTGTTCGCCATGTATCACTATGGCAGTCTGGAATACAGGATTGTTTTCTTCATCCACAAAATATTCTATCAGGTCAAAATAAATACCCACTTTGTTTTTTTGTCCCCATTCAATAAGTCTTGATTTGAAATTTAGTTCTTTGCGGGCAACGGAATTTATATTCAGATGTTCTCCTATTAGCCTTTCCTGCACAAACCTTTTTGCGGCACGATATCCCTGATCAAGATAAATCGCCCCGATGAGTGCTTCCAGAGCGTTGCCGTACATATGGGTTTTATGGGATGTGTTTTTTGCAGAGGTTTTGATTAATTTGTTTAACCCCAGTTCCAAGGCAAGTTTGTTCAACGTATCTCTTTGTACGATACGAGATCGGAGGTTGGTCAGAAAACCTTCTTTTTTGTACTCGAATTTTTTGAATACGATATCGGCTACAATCGCGTCGAGAATAGCATCACCCAGAAACTCGAGCCTTTCGTTGTTGATCCACCTGCCGTCTTTCAGGCGAATGGATGAGGACTTATGCAATAAAGCCTGTTCGTAAAGCGTAATGTTGTAGGGATAGAACCCCAGTATATTATAAAAAGAAACATAAGGTTCTTTTCCCCTTTTCGGGAAAGCCCTTATGTTTCGATATAATTTTTTTAAACACTTATTTCTTAAACTTTTTAACGATGACACAAGCATTGTGTCCGCCAAAACCAAAAGTATTTGATAGAGCTACGTCGACAACTCTTTTTTTGTGCTTTGTTAAAAGTGAAATTCAGTTTATAATCTATTTCAGTATCTTCGTCTCCTTCGGTAAAATTAATGGTAGGAGGAACGATGTCGTTCTGAACGGAAAGGATACAGAATAATGCTTCAACGGCTCCTGCAGCACCCAGAAGGTGTCCTGTCATGGATTTCGTGGAACTGATATTTAACTTATAAGCATATTCACCGAAAACATCTTTTATGGCTTTCACTTCGGATGGATCTCCCACGGGAGTAGATGTGCCATGAACGTTGATGTAATCAATTTCTTCCGGTTTCATATTGGCGTCTTCCAACGCGTTCTTCATAACTATTTTCGCGCCGATTCCTTCGGGATGTGATGCGGTAAGGTGATAGGCATCGGCCGACATTCCGCCGCCTACTACTTCTGCGTAGATTTTAGCGCCGCGAGCCAATGCGTGTTCCAGTTCTTCGAATATAAGACATGCAGCTCCCTCTCCCAATACAAATCCGTCTCTGCTTGCGCTGAACGGGCGGGATGCCGTTTCCGGTGAATCATTGCGGGTTGACAATGCTGTCAGGGCATTAAAACCTCCTATTCCTGATGCACAAACCGCTGCTTCTGCTCCGCCTGCCACAATCGCTGTCGCTTTTCCTAAACGGATCAGGTCGAAAGCTGAAATGGCGCTGTGAGTCGAAGAAGCGCATGCTGATACCGTGCCAAAGTTCGGTCCTCGTAATCCGTGTCGGATCGAGATGTGTCCGGCAGCAATATCGGATATCATTTTGGGAATAAAGAATGGGTTGAATTTAGGACCTAACTCTTCATGTTTGTAATAGTCTCCGACTTCCTGTTCGAAGGTTTTGATCCCGCCGATCCCTGCGGATACGATAACTCCGATTTTGTCTCTGTCTTCTTTCTCAAGATCCAATCCTGAATCTTTGATACTTTCGTCTGCCGCAGCTATTGCAAGCAGTGTATATCTGTCACATTTTCTCATTTCCTTGCGATCAAGATATTGCGACGGATCGAAATCTTTTACTTCGCAGGCAAATTGTGTTTTGAATTTTGTACTGTCAAATTGAGTAATAGGTCCGGCTCCGCTGACTCCGTTCAAGGCATTCTTCCAAGTTGTTTGGACGTCGTTTCCAAGGGGTGTTACGGCACCCAGACCTGTTACTACTACTCTTTTTAATTCCATAAAAATATTTTAGTGGAAAAAATTATTTTGCGTTAGCTTCAATATAAGAGATTGCGTCTCCTACTGTAGCAATTTTTTCCGCTTGATCATCCGGGATAGAAATTCCGAATTCTTTTTCGAACTCCATAATAAGTTCAACTGTGTCAAGTGAATCAGCCCCTAAATCGTTAGTAAAGCTTGCAGTGTCTGTAACTTCTGTTTCTTCAACACCTAATTTGTCAACAATTATAGCTTTTACTTTTGATGCTACTTCAGACATAACTTTTTGATTTTAATTAATAATTAGTTTTTATTTTTTAATTTTGTCGATGCAAAGAAACAGTTTTTTATCTATATCAAACAAATATTTTAATAATAAAATAGTTAAAAATGCACATTTTTTTTTAATTCTGTGCATTTTTTTTAATTCCTCGGTTTATGATTAATGTTGCTGTATTTTCTTCAGGATCAGGGACTAATGCTGAAAATATAATAAAGTATTTTTCAGATAATATAAATTTTTCTGTTGATATAATCGTGTCCAATAAGCCTGATGCGTATGTTCATCAAAGAGCAAGGTTGTTAGGTGTGGACTCGGTTACTTTTTTCCAAAACAGACTTTGTCGAAGCATATCCTGTTTTAAATCTCCTTGAAGAGAGAAACATTGATTTTATTGTTCTGGCTGGATTTTTACTTAAAATTTCCCCTGTTATTGTAGAGAAGTACCCGAATAGAATTGTAAATATTCATCCTGCCCTTTTGCCTAAATTCGGAGGAAAGGGAATGTACGGAGACAATGTTCACAAAGCCGTGAAACAATCCGGCGAAAAAGAAACCGGAATTACCGTTCATTATGTTAATGAAAACTATGATGAAGGCAATATTATTTTTCAGGCTAAGTGTGATGTTCTTGTTCAGGATGATTATAAAAGTATTGCTGATAAGGTTCACCAATTGGAATACAAGCATTTTCCGCAAGTGATCGAAAAGGTTCTTCAAAAAGAATTTTCAAAACAACCTTTTGATTAATCAACAGAAATATTTTACCAGCGTAATGTAAACGACAAGGGCAGGGATAGCCAGAATGAAGCTGTCGAACCTGTCCAGTATTCCGCCGTGTCCGGGGAGAATATTACCTGAGTCTTTTATGTTAATGGTTCTTTTAAATAATGATTCTATCAGATCGCCAAAGGTTCCGAATATAACTACTGTAAGGGCAAATCCGATCCATCCCCAAAGAGGCAGTTCCGTAAAATAATGTGCGAATATCAAACCGGCTAATATTGTGAATATTAAACCTCCTGTAAACCCTTCCCATGATTTTTTAGGAGATATTCGTTCGAACATTTTATGTTTGCCTAACGTAATTCCCAAGAGATAGGCAAATGAATCGTTTACCCATATAAATATAAGTAAAGCAAGCAGATATGCGTAATGATATTGTAGTTCGCTTGAATAGTTGAAAACAAGATAATTTAACAAAGAAAAAGGAACGGCAAGGTATAATTGCCCCAATATTTTATAAGAGATTGATTGTATGGGGTTATCCTTTTTCAGGTACAATTCAGAAATGAAAGAAAATAGTATGAATAATATGTACGGGACGAAAGGGAGTATCGACCTGTTGACTTCCGAAAAATAGATAAAAGCTCCGATAAATAGCAGCAGTCCGCCAAGAACGTTCAACTTTTTATTCAATTTTATTTTGAAAGATTTTTCTAAAAGATGATAGAATTCGATCATTGCGAGTGACAGAATAATACACATGATTATTAAAAATGTATATTGACTGAACAGGACAGCTCCCAGTGTTACGGTTACAAAAATGATTCCTGTAAGTATGCGGGTAATTAAATTTTTAGGTATAGTCACGTTTTTGGGTATTTAATTTATAGTCTGTCCAACGAATTATGTTATATCTGATTGTCAAAAGTAACTAAATTTCAGTTCAGATAAAACAAATAGATGTTGTTTATGTCTTATAGATTATGATTATTTCTTTAAAAATACTTTTTTACTAAAAAGCGTTTGAGTAGTTTTGTAAAAACTTACAATCCTTAAAATTGGTTAACAAAACATATTTTCATGAGTTTACTATACGTAAATGAGCACCTTAATTGCATTCATTCTCGGAGGAAAATACCCGTTGTAAGGACAATTTCCCTCGATAAAGGAGGAAGAATAGCTAAGACTTTTATAACGGATACGACTCTATGCTTCCTTAAAGAAGGAAAGTTGTGTGCAAATGCAGATACATTTTCCTCCCAGATCATCAAAGAACAAGAAATATTCCTTCTTCCTGCAAATTCTTATTTTGAAGCAGAGATTCTTGAAAATGTATATTGCCTGATAATTGAATTTAACGTACAGGTTCATTTGTGCGAAAACTTTTCAATGACTCAATTATATTCCTTTTATGAAAAAATAGACGAACCTTCCGAGTTTTGCGTATTGCCATTCAACCAAAGGGTTTCGGATTATGTAAATCTGTTCGCGCAATATTTGGAAGACGGGGTTAATTGTATTCATCTTCACGAGATGAAAAAGAAAGAAGCTTTTTTCCTGCTTCGCGCTTACTATCCCAAAGAATTATTGGCTAAATTCTTTTATCCGATTTTAGACAAGGAGGATTTATATTTCAAAGATTTTGTATTGGAAAAATGTTTATGTGCCAAAAATGTACAAGAACTTGCCGGTTTGGCAAACTATAGTACTTCAGGCTTTATTAAAAAATTCAACAGATGCTTTGACGATTCGCCATACCGGTGGATTACCCAGTATAAAGCAAATAAAATATTGCATGACATAAACGACGGGCGAAAATCTTTCAAAGAAATATATACCGAATACAGATTCTCCTCGATGCCTCATTTTATAGAGTTTTGTAAAAAACATTTCGGGCAAACTCCCGGCAAGATGAGAAAGAAAAAGTAGTGTTTTGATACATATTCGCCTATTTAATTTAAGGGAATAATCTGTAATAAAAAGGCTAAGTTTTATATTGCTAATAAAAAAGCAATGTTTAACTTTGCGATAAAGTTTATATTTGTTTAGTTAATTATTAATTAATGCTATGAAAAAAACATATTGGTTATTTCTAACCAATATTTTATGACCAATTCTAGTTTTGTAAAGTTTGTGTTAAGGGAGGAATGTCTGTGCAGTGATGCAGCGGGCTTTCCTTTTTTTATAGCGTTCCTTTCTTTCAATTTTCTATTATAATTTTGTGAATAATTATTGATTAATTAAAACAAAAAATTATCTTTGCAATCGCAAATGTCAGATATGACAAGGAAGTGTGGGTGAGTGGCTGAAACCACCAGTTTGCTAAACTGACGTACGGGTAACCGTACCGGGGGGTTCGAATCCCCCCGCTTCCGCCAATAAGGCTGATTGTCAGCGAAGTAAAAGATTTGCACCCAGTTTTACACCCAAAAATGTAAGACTGGGTGTTTTATTATACGGTCTTTTGAGTTATATATATTATCGCATCTATATACTTGACCATATTTAAAAAAAACATTTTGGAACAAGTCCCAGCAAATTTGCAAATAAGCGGTGAATGATCACAATATCAATTACCCGTTTTGTCAGGGAAATAAACTTATGCCGATATTTTATTCTTTTTAAATAAAAACGCACGGATATCGTCCAATGTGTTAAAATATACACGCAATTCACACCAATTTGCTATAATAACCATATTAGTTTGTCCTTTTTTCTTGATTTTAATATTATTTTATTTATATTGCGACGATTTCACAATTTAATTAATATTATATATGAAAAGATCTTTACAAAAGATTGGGACAATAAAATTGTTCTTAATAATTGCCCTAACCTGTTTCCCATTTATAGGGAATGCGCAATTGCTATTAACCGAGAACTTCGAATATGCAGACGGAGATCTTATCGGACAGGGCGATTGGGTGCAACAAGGAAGTGTCGCCACATTTCCATTGCAAGTAGTGAATAATCCTTTAACTTATGCGGGCTATTTGGATGTAGCTACAGGAAAATCGGTTGCTCTTGCCAACAGCGGACAAGATGCCTACAAAGTATTTGAAGAACAGACTTCGGGTGATACCTATTATTCTGCATTAGTTAACTTTACGGAAGTTCAAAGTTCGAATGCACAAGGGGAATATTTCATACATTTCGGAGAAGGAGGATCTTCTTTTTTCGGAGGGCGTGTGATGGTAAAAAAGTCAGCCGACGGAACCAAAATGCAGTTCGGGATAACACGGGCGGGAACGTCCACATTAACTATATGGGATGCAACTGAATATGAATTAAATATAACACATCTGATTGTTGTTAAGTATTCAATCGTTGCAGGAGAAAAAAATGATGTAGTAAGTTTGTTTGTAAATCCTGAAACTTCGGGAGTCGAGCCTTCTCCTAATGCTGTATCAGGGACAGAAACGGGAGCAGACATAAGTAGTATCAAATCCATCGGAATTCGTCAGGGAACAGGAAGCAGAACCCCTCTCGGACATATCGGGGCTTTGCGTGTCGCAAAATCATGGGCAGAATTATTTGGCTCAACGCCGGTTATCACGCCCAAAATAACATTATCTCCCAAAAATGCCACTTTCGGTATGGTGTATAAGGGCACCGCTTACAAAAAAGTTATTAATGTAAAAGGAGAAAACCTTAAAGGTGATATAACCGTTTCCGGATTGACTTCAGGAGAAGTAACCGCCTCAGCCACCACGATAACAAAAGAACAAGCCGAAGCGGAAGGAGGATTTGACCTGAGTCTCATATTGAATCCTGTGGATGATCAATTAACTACTGACGAAGTATTGCTGGATTCGGAAGATGCCACACAAGCCAAAATATCCTGCTATTGGTCTACAACTATCCCGATAGAAGTATTCGGGCTCGATGAACTTCGTACGAAATACGAAGAAAACCAGTACGCAACATTCAGGATTGTCGGAAACGTGAACGTCTCGCATGTATACGTGGACGGTTCAAAAAAATATTTATATATACAGGATAATAAACGCGGAATAACGATTGACGATACTTTCAACAGTCTGGCTGCAGGATATAAAACAGGAGACAGAATCTCAGGATTGCTGGGTACTGTCGAAAAAACATTCGGTACTTTATATTTCTTACCGTCTGAAGGAAGTGAAACGCTGGAATCTTCAAACAATACAATCAAGCCTATTGATGTAACAGTCACCGATCTGGAAACTAACCCGACATGGTATGAAGCCAGACTTATCCGTATTAACAGGGCGGAATTCTACAATAAAGACAATGAAAACGGAGGCATTTTTACAGAAGGCACCAATAACAAAATAAGACAAGGAAGCAAAGAAGCCACTATGCGCGTATTCAAAGGCGCTGATTTCATAGGAAATACTATTCCCGAAAAAGCCAACATCACGGGAGTCTTGACTTCGGCAAGCGGTAAACTAATAGCGCCGCGTACATCCGCCGATATAGCACTTATGCCTGCAGTCACCGTTAAACCGTCTACTTCAATTGATTTTGAATCAGTAGAAGTCGGAAAAGATTCTGTAATCACAGTATATATCACAACCGAAAGAATGACAGATTTTCTGTGGGCAAAAGTAATGGGAGAAGGCGAAGCCATGTTTACAATAAACACTACCTTACTGCCTAAAGAAAGCAATGACGCTCCGTTGAAAATAACTTTCAAACCTAAAAAAGAAGGTACATTTAATGAAAGAATTGCCCTATATTCGGCAAGCAGCGATACAGTATTCATCAGCGCTACTGGAAAAGGAATACCTGCGGCACCTGTAAAAGAAGGCGACGACTATCCGTTGGTTACAACCAATCCGTTAACGTTGCTTGACGAAAGTTTCGGAACAGTAGAGCACAACAAAGTTCTCAGTCTGGAGGGATGGAAAAACATTGCTCAGGTAAACACCCGCGCTTGGTGGGGATATACTTTCAAAGATGAGAACAACAATGTCGTGGAATCCTCGGCAAAAGTGACCGCGTACAATTCTACGGTAACCGATGAAGTTCCGTACGAAATGTGGCTTTACACTCCTGCATTGGACTTTAAGAACTCGGCGTCCAAGATGTTTACGTTCAGAGTGATGGGCGACCTGATGACAGAAGGAAGCGACGCCAAACTGGAACTCTATTACGCAGACATGGAAGGCGGAACACTTTATACCAGCCTTGTAGATGTCCCGATGCCTTCTATCCCTGACGAGAATAAGGATTGGAGAGAATTCCACATGGATTTGGAAGGGCAAAACATTGCAGACGTATTCTTTATGGCATTCAGATTCTCGGCAACAGGCGGAACAGCGAACTCGGCAGTATATTACATAGATGATGTGACCTACGGAAAAACAGATATTCCTCAAATGACAATAGTCTCAGGTGACGAATTAACCGTAAGCGGAGAAATCGGAAAGGATAACTGGTCTGAATCCGTTGAGATTTCTACTAAGAATCTGACAGAAGACGTATATGTGTCTATCTTTGGAAAAGATGCTGCAAAATTCACGCCGTCTGTTTCAAGAATGGCAGTTTCAGAAACACTTAAATTCAACGTGAACTTTAAAACAGACGATGTCGGCACATACGAAGCATACATAAAAATATCTTCAAGAGGAGCTGCCGATCAGTTTGTTAAGATTGTTGCGGAATCATTCCCGCTTTCAATTGAGAGCGTAGAGCAACTTCCTGTCAGAGTGAATATCACGGGCAACAATGTCACAATCTCAGCCGATCGCGATCTGGACATGTCTGTTTACTCGGTAGCAGGCGTAGCTGTAGGACAAATGCATATAACAGCAGGAGATACTCAATTGCCTTATACTCTAAGCGGAGGCGTATATATTCTCAAATTCACGGTTGACGGAAGATCATCGTTCAAGAAAATAATGATTCCTTGATGAATAGATGAATATTTATAAGTAACAAAAAAGCCCCTTAACCGGGGCTTTTTTATTTTATAATAGCTAAAAAATTAATCAAGAAAATTTTATCAAATGGATTAACCTGTCCCTATCAACAATAGAACCTTTCCTTCTGTTTGTTACAATCAATCCGTCGTCCTGCATGTTTTTCAACTCCCTCGCCAAAGATGGGCGAGAAACTCCAAAACTCCGCCAAAGCATCCTGACTTCTATCCATTTCAAACTCTTCGTTGCCTCCTGACAACTTTAAAATATACATAGACAGTTTTTGCCTTATGGTTCGGAAAGACATTATATAAAGTTTTTCCGCCAGTACGGACGCATAATTCGCCGAAATATCCAGATAGTTTTTAAGAAGCCTCTGATCCAAAGACAGCATTCGCAGAACGGAGTCCTTGCGTATGATAAGAACTTCAGTTTCCTCTCTGGCTGTAATTTGTACGGGAAACTTATTTTTATATCCGAACAGGAATAAAATTGCAGGAGTCTGCGGCGCATAAATATCCTCAACTTTAACAATCTTCCCTGAAGGATCCGACATTTCTGCCACAACACTGCCTTTGACAAGTAGCAGAAGCCGATTGCAAGATTCATCCTGCGTGGCTAAGACTTCCTCTTTCCTGAAGCGTTTTATTTCGGTGGGGACGGAAGATAAAATGCTCTCCAACTCTTCAGGTTTTATTCCTGAAAATATCGTACACTTAGCTATTTCCTGAATATCCATAAAATTTATTTTGCTATTTTGGTTTATGAATATAGGTATTCCCGTCTTTAAAAACAACATCAAACCCTTTCGATTGCAGTTTGTCCATTATAGGGAGGGGTTTGAACGGAGTCCTGAGTAACATCGTTTCGCCTGTTTTCAGTTTTGCAGTTAAACTCATAATATCGGACATCGGACTATTACCTGCTTCGATAACCGAAACGGCGTCATAATCTATCGTTATACTGTCCTCGTCGAGCCAAGCAGGCATAGCAAAATTTTCTTCGCGATTGTCTTCGATATTTAAAACCGGCGACAAACCAACCTCCTTCCTTAATGTTATAACCAATTCGGCGGGCTGGATTCCTGCCATCTCCGCTACTTGTTTTAAAGTCGCAACTTTTGCGACAGTACGCCTTAATACAGGATTCTTTAATTTCGAGAAAAGCGGCGATATTTCTATCAGTTTATCCTCAAGTTGCGGATAAAACTTTAATAACTCCGCTATCTTCGTCTGTAAATTAATATCCATTTATCTTGAAGAATAAGATAACAATCTTTGATCGCCCTGTAATTCGCGTAGTTCGGTTATGTCCTGAGTAACTTCTACGACACCGAGGTATTCGTTGTCCTTTCCTCTCAATGCGATATATTCTATATATACGAATCTGCCTCTGAACGAGGATATCCAAAATGCAGCTTTGTTCTCTTTCCCTGAACGGAAATCTTCCAGTATTTGCTCAACAATGTGTACACTTCCCGGAGGATGGCACAGCCGCACGTCACGCCCGATGATGGAACGGTTTCGTTCGAAAACCCGTTTCGGGCTGTGAGAAAAGAATTTAACTTTATCGTTTTTATCAACAAACGTAATGTCGATCGGAAGGTTTACAAACAAAGCTTCCAGTTCGGGCACGGAAAAACTGCCCGATGATAAATGAATCGCACTCCCTTCTTTAAATAAAAACCCCTGTTGTTCAGAATTCAATTCGGGTTTCCATTCAACCTGAGGATCGTACAGGCAGAACCCGAACTCAAGCGTTTCATTATATATCTGATACCAGTCTTCGTCACTCAATGTATCGAGACTCATCGGCAACAGAATTTCCTCCTCCTTCATTATCATTCCTTCGATAGCATCGACAGCAGGAACGAGTATCATTACGATCAATGCAGGTATCTCTTCGGTCTGTATATCCGATTGCGATAGGGATTCATGAGCTGCTTTCAACAATTCACGCGTTTCATCATGCTTTCCCCACATGACCTTAGGAGGTCCTGTAATTCCTGCTTTTTCCAGAAAAGGGAATAACAGATATTCTTTTCTTTTGTAATGTTTATCAACATCTGAAAGCAAATTAAACACAGATTTCAATTCAAGAATATAGTCTTTTACTTCTCTCTGTGTAATATTATTCCCTTTATCGAACAAAGCTTTCGCTTTTTTCATCTGGGTTTCCAACGCCCTGTTCTCCTGCTTGAAAGTGTCTACTGGATGCCCGGGCGGGACTTCTTTGGCTGCGGACAAGTCAATATTTCCGTCCAAAACCGCAGTGTGTATATCACAAAACCGTAACACTTCTTTTTCGGGCAGTCCTTCCGAAATCAGCTGTTGTTCGACTTCCATCACCTCATTGTATGGAATGCTTTGCAGAATTTTCACTAAACGCTTTCTAACTACATCCGGAGCTTCATTGTTATGTAATTGCAATATAAGGTGCTTAAGAAGCTCTTTTCGTTTCTCTGAGTTATTTATCAGTTCGCTCATATCAACATTAAGCTTTTATCATTGTTAATAACATCTTGAATTTTTCGACAGCATGCAAAGCATGCGTAATGTTCGCCGGCATAATTATGCTTTCACCGGATGACAGTTTATGAGGAACTCCCCCGATTTTTATTTCGACCTCTCCTTCCAGCACCTGAACAAAAGCATCAAATGGCGCTGAATGTTCGGATAAACCTTGTCCTTTATCAAAAGAAAAGAGTGTAATATTTCCCGCACTGCTTTTTATTATTTGCTTACTTATCACGCCTCCTGTTGAGTACTCGACAGCAGAAGCAAGTTGCCAAACCTCTCCTTTTATTATTTCTTTTTCCATAATTATTATTTTAATATAGAAGTAAAAGAACAAAATCCAAACCAACTATATTGTAATAAATGTTACAATACGGGAGCGTTTGTGATTAATTATCATAAAAAAAAGCCGACTGTCTTATTCAGACAATCGGCTATATCGGTGATCCGCCTGGGGCTCGAACCCAGGACCCCATCCTTAAAAGGGATGTGCTCTACCTGCTGAGCTAGCGAATCAATCCTTTGCTTTTTTCCAAAAGCGAGTGCAAAGTTATATTTTTTTATTTATAAAACAAATGCTGATCGGATTCTTTGTGAGGACAACCTCTATTCTATAAATTTTTCAATGTATTTGTGAACCAGTCGGGACGTTGGATATTTCGCTATTTCGTCTATCGGAATTTTTATAAAATCACCGTCATTTTTCAATTCCTGCTCCAACTCTACTTTATAAAAAGAAGCGTTAATAATGCGATGCGACAAAACGTGTTTATATTTTATCTGGAATTTTACCACTATTTCCCGATCGGAGAAAAGCACAGCGAATCGTTCATCGGATAAAAGTTGTTCCATACTCAAGTTCGAGTCTGTTTCGATCAGAGGAAATTCGTACAAATTTTTCCAGACATCATTTTCAACTCTTTTTCGGATATATATATAATCTCCCGAACGAATATCCAGATAATTGAAATACCTGTTTTTTTGAACAGTTTTACCCGATTTCACAGGATAATTCATTACCGTGTCTGCGGAATAAGCGGCACAGCAATTGACAAGAGGGCAGTTATTACATTCGGGGTTCAGGGGCGTACATTGTAAAGCACCTAATTCCATAATAGCCTGATTGTGAATGCCCGGATTGTTTTTATCCAATATTTCAAAAGCAATCTGTCCAAAAACCTTTTTTTGCTTTGGGCGTATCAATCGGTGTTTCAACAGCAAACAAACGGGATAAAACCCTGAACACATTTCCGTCAACTACCGCATAAGGCTGATTGTAAGAAAAAGATGCTATTGCAGCGGCTGTATATTCCCCGATACCTTTCAGGGATAGAACGTCCTCATATCTTTCGGGAAACTTCCCGTTAAAACGCGTAACGACATCTTTTGCCGCCGAATGAAGATTTCGCGCACGGCTATAATAACCTAAACCTTGCCAAAGCTTCAGCACATCTTCTTCATTTGCTTTTGCCAAAGAATATACATCAGGATATTTTTGTATGAAACGGCAGAAATAATCATAGCCTTGCACAACCCTTGTTTGTTGCAGAATTATCTCTGAAATCCAGATAATGTAAGGATCGTTGGTGTCACGCCACGGAAGATCGCGTTTATTCTTCTCATACCAGTCAACCAACAATCTGCTTATAGCGTTCGCGTTTCGGTTTTTATTCATATAAAAATTGTACTCACAAAAATACTATATATAAAATCACAAAAAAGGGAAAAGATTAAATATCTTTTCCCTTTTCGTTAATATGTTATATATTTTACAATACTGTTTCTTCTATTTCAACCGTAACTTCCGCCACATCGTTATTCTTGGCAAGGTTACGATAAATAACCGTGTTGCAACCCAATACGATAGGATAAAAAACAACGATCAGGATAAAATTGAGTATGCTTCCGACTGTTCCTAATTTACTGAAAATGAAAGAAACGATGAAGAAAGCCACCATCAATATAAGGCTGACAAAAAATATAGTCCATTTATAGCCGTACGTTGCTTTATTGCTCTGAATCAAAGCTTCGCTTGGAGAAATTCCCTTGTCAAGCATTATATAGACAGCCAGCGACCAGCCTATGGCAATAATGTAAGCAGGAATAACCATAAAAAGAAACGCAGGGAGAAGCGACAATAACATCAAACCTATCAGGTTGAAAAACTCACCCATATACTGCCGATATTTTCCGTCAAAAATGAATAAAGGGGAAATTACGTGTCCTTTACTCAATTCTATTGGTATCGAACACATTGCAATAGTAGTTCCCACATTGATGAAAGGAATCCAGATTGTTATAATCCACAAAAGAGTCGCACAAATTAAGGAAACGATATTTTTAATACCGATTCCTATACCTTCTTGAATAACACTGATTACCGTGATTTTTTTCGTTGTATCCATAGTTTAAAAAAGATTAAATTAATTAAGACATTAACATTTGTAAATATATATCATTCCAAGCAATAAAAAAAATTACATTTAGATTGATTTATAATGACTTTTAAAATATTTCGGTTTTTAAATAAAAATGACATTTAATTATTTCAATACTTAATAAAAAGCTATATATTTGCAGTCCAAAAAATTAGTAATAACAAATTAAAAAATAACAAGAGATGACAAAAGCAGATATCGTTAATGAAATTGCCAAAGATACTGGAATCGACAAAGCAACAGTACTTCGTAGTGTCGAGTCATTCATGGAGGCAGTAAAGGCTTCGTTGAGTGCCGGAGAAAATGTATATTTAAGAGGATTCGGCAGTTTCATCGTGAAGAAAAGGGCTCAGAAAACAGCACGTAATATTTCAAAAAATACTACAATCATCATCCCCGAACATAATATTCCGGCCTTTAAACCTGCTAAAACTTTTGTCAGTCAGGTAAAAAAATAAAATGCACACAATCTAAAAATAAAATATTATGCCAAGCGGAAAAAAAAGAAAAAGACATAAAATGTCTACCCACAAAAGGAAAAAAAGACTAAGAAAGAACAGACATAAAAAGAAAAAATAAATAATACCTGTTTCTTTTTATGAACAGAGAAAAAATTAAAAGAACAAACTTAAGTAAAATTTTATTTTAGGTTTGTTCTTTGCGTATTTTACAATTTTGCACTTTAAAGCAAAATTTCCAATAAAATTATATATATGAATAGCGAGCTAATTATTGATGCCCAACAAAAAGAGGTAACGATAGCTGTTCTGGAAGACAAAAAACTTGTCGAATTACAGAAAGAAACAAGAGATATCTCTTTTACGGTTGGTAGCGTTTATGCCGGTAAGGTTAAAAAACTGATGCCCGGTTTGAATGCTGCTTTTGTGGACATAGGATATAAAAAAGACGCTTTTCTTCACTATCAGGACTTAGGTCCGCAATTCAAATCACTGAATAAATTTTGCAAACAGGCATTAAGTGACAAAAAAAAGCTGCCTCTATTGCCAAAAATGCAACTCGAACAGGACATCGAAAAAGATGGCAGCATAACCGATGTTTTAAAAACAGGACAGGAAATATTGGTTCAGGTTACGAAAGAACCCATATCGACAAAAGGTCCCCGGCTGACTTCCGAAATATCTTTTGCAGGACGTTATCTCGTTCTTATTCCTTTCAACAATAAAGTATCCGTTTCTCAAAAGATAGAATCGAGGGAAGAGCGCGCGCGTTTAAGACAACTGATACAAAGCATCAAGCCGAAGAACTTCGGAGTAATAGTAAGAACTGTCGCCGAAGGAAAAAAGGTGGCGGAACTGGATACGGAACTACGCGTTTTATTAAAACGTTGGGATGACAATCTTCCCAAAATACAAAAAAACAACTTACCCGTATTAATATACGAAGAAACGGCGCGTGTCGTAGCATTTTTGAGAGACGTTTTCAATCCGACTTTTCAGGAAATTCATGTAAATGACAAAGAAGTATATAATCAGATAAAGGATTATGTAACGCTGATAGCCCCTGAAAAGAAAGATATTGTGAAACTCTACAACGGCGATCTGCCTGTTTTTGATAATTTTGCCGTCACAAAACAAATCAAGTCATTATTTGGGAAAACAGTGACTTTCCGCAACGGAGCTTACCTGATAATAGAGCATACCGAAGCTCTCCACGTGATAGATGTCAACAGTGGGAACAGGACTAAAAACGCTCAATTGGGACAGGAAAATAATGCTTTCGAGGTAAACTCGTCGGCAGCCGAAGAAATTGCAAGACAATTACGCTTGCGGGACATGGGAGGGATCATTGTTATCGACTTCATCGACATGGGTGATGCCGAACATCGGAACAATCTTCTATCCCGCATGACGGAACTAATGTCTAACGACAGGGCGAAGCACAACATACTCCCGTTAAGTAAATTCGGGTTGATGCAAATAACGCGTCAGCGCGTGCGTCCCGAAATGGAAATAAACACAACGGAAGTTTGTCCTACATGCTTCGGCAAAGGGGTGATAAAACCATCGCTTTTATTTGTAGACAGCCTGCAGTCAAAAATAAGTTATTTAGTGAAGAAATTGAATGTGAAGAAATTCACTTTACACGTACATCCTTACGTAGCAGCATACATAGATCAAGGACTTTTCCCTCTGAAATGGAAATGGAAATTCAGGTATACAATGGGATTGAAAATTATCCCAAACCAAAACCTTGCTTTCCTTGAATACCATTTTTATGATAAGGACAAAGAGGAAATTGATCTGAAACAAGAAATCGAACTTAAATAAAAAAGGGTGAACATTATGTTCACCCTTTTTTATTCAACAGATCAACTGACATTAAAGGGGATATTCCTCAAACGCATAGAGAACTGTCGACAAATAACGCTCGCCCGTATCGGGCAAAATAACCACAATCTTTTTACCTTTATTCTCTTCCCTTTTTGCCAATTCAACGGCAGCATATACGGCTGCTCCTGACGATATTCCGACAAGCAAGCCTTCTTCACGTGCAAGTTCACGGCTGGTTCTGATAGCGTCGTCATTTTCAACTTGGAAAATTTCATCTACCACATTACCGTCATAAGTTTTAGGGACAAAACCCGCACCGATACCTTGTATCTTATGAGGTCCGGCTTTTCCGCCCGACAACACGGGTGAATCATGGGGTTCGACAGCTACGATTTTTACTTTCGGATTATATTTTTTCAAAACCTCTCCTACTCCGCTCACCGTACCGCCTGTACCTACGCCTGCAACAAATATATCTACATTGCCGTCGGTGTCGCGCCAGATTTCCTCAGCGGTAGTCTTTCTGTGTATTTCAGGATTCGCAGGGTTTGCGAACTGTTGCAGTATAACAGCTTTCGGATTTTCCTTTTGCAGCTCTTCCGCTTTTGCAATCGCACCTTTCATACCGTCCGCCCCCGGAGTCAACACGATGTTTGCGCCCAATGCTTTGAGCAAATTGCGGCGTTCCAGACTCATGGTTTCGGGCATTGTCAACGTCAGTTTATAACCTTTGGCTGCCGACACGAAAGCCAGTCCGATCCCTGTATTTCCGCTCGTCGGTTCTATAATCTCACTGTCAGTTTTAAGTAATCCTTTTTTCTCGGCGTCCTCAATCATGGCAAATGCGATCCGATCTTTAACGCTGCCCGCAGGATTGAAATATTCCAGCTTGGCTATAATCGAAGCGTTGATATTATGTAACTTTTCAAAGTTGGACAACTCCAACAATGGCGTATTTCCAATCAAATCCGTTAATTGTTTTGCAATCTTACTCATAACCTATATTTTTTTACATGACTAATTTTAGACAAAATTATAATAATAATATGTACCATAAAATCGCTTAAATGTGGTATATTTATACCATAAATATGGTATTTTACATTCTGCATCCTATTATTCATTCTATGAAGGAACAAAAGTCCGTTCAGAAATGTTATAAGAACAAATATACAGATACTACATTATGGAAATTGCCCAATTATACGATATTTTTAAATTGCATCCTCACATATCTACCGATACCCGAAAAACTACCAAAGATTCTATATTTTTCGCATTGAAAGGAACCAACTTCAATGGAAATGAATATGCAAAAAAGGCATTAGAACAAGGATGCAGTTATGCGGTTATTGATGAAGAAAAATATGCCGACGGGGACGAAAGAATGCTGATTGTCGATGACGTATTGAAAGCATTGCAGAATCTGGCGAATTACCACCGCAGCAAATTTAAAATTCCCATTATCGCCATAACAGGTACTAACGGCAAGACTACCACGAAGGAACTGGTTGCCTCGGTGCTTGCTCAGGAATATAACATACTATTCACCGAAGGCAACCTGAACAATCATATTGGCGTTCCGCTGACCCTGCTCCAGATAAAAAAAGAACATGAACTTGCCATTATCGAAATGGGTGCGAGCCATCTGGGCGAAATTAATGCGCTGTGCGAAATAGCCGATCCTAACTTCGGATTGATTACAAATGTCGGATATGCCCATCTTGAAGGCTTCGGATCTTTCGAGAATATAATCAAAACCAAAGGCGAACTTTATGAATATATCCGTAACAAAAAGGACGGAAAGATATTTCTGGATCACGACAATCCTTATCTCACCAAAATAGCGGAAGGAATAACATCCATAGAATACGGCGTTGAAGACGACTTGTTTGTTGCAGGAAGTGTGGTATCGAACGATCCTTATCTGACTTTTAAATGGCGTTTTTCGAGGAATCCTCACATAGTCCATACGCATCTTATCGGCGAATATAATTTATCAAACGCATTAGCGGCCATAACCATCGGCAAATACTTCGGTGTGAAATCCGATCTCGTATGCAAGGCAATAGAAGATTATAAGCCTAATAACAACCGATCGCAGTTGACTCAAACCGAGAGTAATATGCTGATTGTCGATGCTTACAATGCCAATCCGACAAGCATGCAGGCGGCGTTATCCAATTTCGATCACATGAACGTCAACCAAAAAGTTCTGATACTCGGGGATATGAGGGAACTCGGGGAAAACAGTTCTGCCGAGCATCAAAAAATAGTGGACTATATAAAAGGACACAACTTCGATAAAGTTTTTCTTGTTGGCGAGAATTTTGGAAAGACACAAAGCGATTATCCAAAATTTAAAGATGTCAGCGAATTAAACTCATACTTAAAAGAACACCCATTGAAAGAAAGTTATGTCCTGATTAAAGGATCGAGAGGGATCGCCCTTGAAAAAAGTTTGGATTTGCTTTAATAGATAATGTTTTTATATAGCTGACGGCACTCTCTTGCGTTGTTCAGCCTGTTAATGTAATCTTCCCGTGAGAAAGGAGAAGAACCGTCTTGTTCTTCGGAGAAAATTATTGATGAAAGGGACTCTACTTCTTCATCGGTGAGAATGGTTAGCAAACGATCGAAATTATTTTTGTCACCCGATTCAAAATAAAGAAGAGCCAAACGTATTCTTGTCTGTTCATTTTCGGGTTCGAGTTCCATTAGCTTTTCCAGATAATCGGTCGCAGACTCCGTGTCATTCTTCTTGATTGAGATACGGGCGAGCCTGTCGAGCATATTCCTGTCATCAGCCTTTCCCGAATAAATTTTCAGAAAATAATCTTCAGCCATATCCAAATCTCCCATCTGGAAATAAAGTTCGCCTATAATTAAGTTCAACTCGACATTTTTGCTGTCAATAGTCATTCCCTGATGAAGATAAAAAAGCGATTTGTCGAATTCGCCTTTTTGCAAGTATATCGTAGCCTTCTTTGCAAATATCTCCGCACTTTCTCCGCACAGAGTTTCATACTTCTCCAAGTAAGCCAAGGCATCCTCGTATTGCTCTACGGACAAGTAGCACTCATAGAGCGAATAGTACAACGTTTTGTCTTCTTCGTCTTCTTTAAGGCATTCTTTGAATAACACGACTGCCTCATCAATCCTGCCGCAAAGTAAAAGACAGTGGGCTTTCAGTTTTCGTACATCGTTGTATGAGTCGTTGATCGTCATTGCAAAATCAAAGGCATCAATTGCATTCTCATACTCCTCCAACAATGAATGTAATTTACCCACATTCAGCCATGTCTCGTAAGAATACGGCTCTATATCGAGTATCCGCTGCAATGCACGGATAGCCTGCGTGAACTCGCTCTTCGATTCGTAAGTATAGGCAAGTTCCGCCAGAACATCTACGTTTTCCTTATTATAAGAAAGGCTTTTTTCGAAAAAAGCGATAGCCGCATCATAATCCTCTATCCCTGAATAAATGAATCCCAGTTCAGAATAAATTACGTCCAAATCTTCTTTTTCACGCGTAAAGATCTCCTGCGTCAACTCCTGAGCCTGTCCGAGATATCCGAGGTTTAATAAACAATCCAATTTTAAAAGACTGAGTTCGACATCATAGCTATCTCCCGAATAACCGTCTATTAACGAAAGAGCTTCCTGATATTCGCCTTTATAGGCGATGAGTTTTATTTTTTTCAGAATTAATATATGATTCCCGGGATGAATATTTAAAGCTTGATCTATTACGGACTCTGCCTTATCAGGTTCGTCTGCCATATCATAATAGTCCGCAATCTCGTCAAAATCTTCGGCATCAAAATATACGCTTTTGCCGGAAGATACCATTTGCTCATATCGGGTAACCAAATCAAAAATATCCTTATCTTTCATCAACGCTGTAAAAAATCAGACTTTTACTTATCCTTTATTTTACTCCAAGAGTCTTTTAAAGACACTGTTCTGTTAAATACAAGATTATCCGGTGTTGTATCGGGATCGACATTAAAATAACCGATCCTCTGAAACTGAAAGTTAGTATAAGGTTCCGCACCTTTTAAGAAAGATTCCACCTTACAGTTTTTCAGAATCTTTAAAGAGTCGGGATTCAGCAATTCCTTGAAGTCCCTTTCATCCTCGGAAGGATTTTCCACCATAAACAACCTGTCGTACAAACGCACTTCCGCGTCAATGGCATCATTGACAGAAACCCAATGTATCGTGCCTTTTACTTTTCGGTTGCTTTGTTCCAATCCGCTTTTTGTCAACGGATCGTATTCGGCATAAACCTCCGTTAAATTTCCTGTTTCGTCATATTTACACCCCGTGCATTTGACGATATAAGCATTCTTGAGGCGTACTTCCTGTCCCGGCGTAAGCCTGAAATATTTTTTAGGAGCGTCTTCCATAAAGTCATCTCTTTCGATGAACAACTCTCTTGAGAACAGGACTTTATGACTTCCCGCATTTTCATCCTCAGGGTTATTGATAGCTTCCAGATTTTCTGTTTTGTCTTCGGGATAATTCGTAATAATAAGCTTTACAGGATCCAATACGGCTGAAACACGAACAGCCTTTGCGTTCAGGTCTTCACGAACCGCATATTCCAGAAGAGCTACGTCTATCATCCCGTCATATTTCGTATAACCGATTTTATCAATGAATTTATGAATGCTCTCCGCCGTATATCCCCGACGACGGTAACCGCAGATCGTCGGCATACGCGGATCGTCCCATCCTCTTACGATCTTTTCCTTCACCAGTTGCAGCAACTTACGCTTACTCATCATCGTATAAGTCAGGTTGAGCCTGTTAAATTCATATTGATGAGGGCGGTAGTCCCCGCTTGCCAATTGATCTATAAACCAATCGTAAAGCGGACGGTGGACTTCAAATTCAAGCGTACAGATAGAATGGGTTACGCCTTCGAAATAATCGCATTGTCCATGTGCAAAATCATACATCGGATATACATACCATTGGTTGCCTGTACGATGATGCGGATGTTTTATAATTCTGTATATGATCGGATCGCGAAAGTGCATGTTGGAAGAAGCCATATCTATTTTTGCGCGTAACACCATGCTGCCTTCTTCGAACAAACCTTCGTTCATCTTTGCGAATAAATCAAGGTTCTCCTCAACAGGCCTGTCTCTGTAAGGGCTGTTATCGCCCGCCTGAGTAGGCGTTCCTTTCTGCTTGGCAATATCTTCGGCAGACTGTTCGTCGACGTATGCTTTTCCTTCTTTGATAAGTTGAACGGCAAAATCCATCAGCTTAGGAAAATAATCGGAAGCGTAAAACACATTTGCCCAATCAAACCCCAGCCATTCGATGTCTTCCATTATGGAGTCTACATATTCCACATCTTCCTTAACAGGGTTCGTGTCGTCAAAACGCAGATTGCAGATTCCTCCGTATTTCTTCGCAAGTCCGAAATTTATGCAGATTGCCTTGGCATGTCCTATATGCAGATAGCCGTTGGGTTCGGGCGGGAAACGTGTCTGCAGCCTGCCGTCGTTTTTCCCTCCTTTAAGGTCTTTTTCTACAATGGCTTCTATAAAATTAAGCCCTTTTTTCTTCTCCTCTGTATTTTGGTTCAAATTTTCCGTCATATGGCAGAATAAGGTATATTATTATTTTTTCGCGTTGGTAAGATATTCCCAATAGGTTTTCTCAAACTCGTTATTATTGTCGGTATTCTTATATTTATTCTTTATCTCCTGATACTCTTTATAAAACTTTTCGGCTGATTCAAGATCGTAATTGAGCGTGGCTTCTTTCGATTTATTTACTAATTCGGCTGCTCTTTCTGCATCTTTTTTCACACCTGAGGCACAGGAAATAAACAAAAAACCGAGAGCTAAATATTTAATTAACCCAACCGAATTCATTTTCTCAATTTATCTATGCTTATTTATTAAATAAATATAATAATTTCTTTTCAGAAAATATCCGACAAAGGTATATAAAAACTGATAATTACGAATAAGTTATATTACGAATATAACCTTTTTGACAATGAAGAGGCATAACCAATCAAACACTTTGACTATCTTTGCTCCTTATTAAACAGAACATAAACATGAAAGGAAAGATATTAGTTACAGGCGGAGCAGGATACATAGGCTCGCATACGGTTGTGGAACTTCAGAATGCAGGCTACGAGGTTTTAATCGTCGACGACCTGTCCAATTCCTCAACCGATTCGATAGACGGAATTGAAAGAATAACAGGAAAACGTCCTGTTTTCGAACAACTTGATTGTAATAATATTGAAGGTTTGCGAAACTTCTTTGCAAAACATAGCGGAATACAGGGCATAATACATTTTGCGGCAAGCAAAGCGGTCGGAGAGTCCGTTCATAAGCCGTTATTGTATTACCGCAACAATCTGAACTCTTTGATAAACCTCTTGGATTTAATGCCTGAGTTCGGAGTTAAAGGCATCGTGTTTTCCTCGTCATGTACAGTATACGGAGAACCCGATAAAAACCCGATAGATGAAAGCGCCCCGATAAAGCCTGCCACATCGCCTTACGGCAATACAAAACAGATCAATGAAGAAATAATTCACGACTTCATCAATTCGGGAGCTCCTGTCAAGAGTATAATATTACGATACTTCAACCCGATAGGCGCTCATCCGAGTGCAGAAATCGGAGAACTGCCCAACGGGGTTCCGCAAAACCTTGTCCCTTTTATCACTCAAACGGGAATCGGCGTAAGAAAAGAATTGAGCGTGTTCGGCGATGACTACAATACCCCCGACGGCTCTTGTATAAGAGACTTTATCAATGTCGTGGATCTGGCTAAAGCTCACGTAATAGCCATTGACAGGATGCTGGAAAATAAGACCGAAGATAAAACCGAAATATTCAATCTCGGCACAGGCAGAGGATTATCGGTTCTGGAACTTATAAAGGTTTTTGAAAAAGTTGCCGACAGAAAACTCAACTATAAAATAGTCGGACGTCGTGCAGGCGATATAGAAAAAAATCTGGGCTGATCCTAAAAAAAGCCAATGAAGTATTGGGCTGGACTGCAAAGGAAAACATAGATGACACTATGCTTTCGGCTTGGAAATGGCAACTCAAGCTCAGAGAAAAAGGTATTATGTAAACAAAATATGGTTATAATATGAAAAAACTCTTATTGCTATTCGTTTCATGCTTTGCAATTTTGAACATCTCCGCACAATCCGAAAAAGGAGGGCAATCCGTTTTGTTCGACGCAGGATATCAGACAAATGCGAAACGGTTTTCGATCGGAGCGCAATACAGATATGTGCTTTTCAACAACTTTCGTTTTGCTCCCGATGTAACGTTCTTCTTTCCGAAAGAAAGAACGGTAGGGTTTGATGTCAACTTTAATTTCCACTATGTATTCACTTTGGAAAGTGAACAAGCATCCCTTTACCCTTTGATGGGATTTGCGATGCAAAACAATCGGTTTATGGGAAAAACCGTTCACGGTGTAAAGGTTCTGGACTCGAGAGGCTGGACTGATTTTGCATTCAATTTGGGACTTGGGTTCGGTTACGATTTCAGCGACAATATGTTTCTGAATACCGAAATGAAATATATGTTCGGCGACAACGATTGTTTCGCGTTCAATTTAGGAGTAGGTTTCAAATTTTAAGATAAATGGCAAATATACTTTTCCCGCCCGAATGGCATCCTCAAAGCGCAATCCAACTGACTTGGCCTCACGAAGATTCCGACTGGGGATATATGCTGGAAGAAATTTCGTCTTGCTTCGTCAACATTGCCCGCGAAATTCTGCAAAGGCAAAAACTTATTATCGTCTGCAAGGACAAAGACGCAGTCAAGTTTATGCTCGGAGAATGTTCAAATTCGCCGAATCTTGTACTGACAGAGATAAAATCGAACGATACTTGGGCGAGAGATCACAGTGCGATTTCGGTATATACCGACGGAAAGCCGACATTGTATGATTTCACTTTCAACGGCTGGGGACTAAAGTTTGCCGCAAACTATGACAATCAGATAAACAGAGGTTTGGAAAAGAATAAAATATTCTCGCCAAATATTCCTTTGGTAAACAAAAAAGATTTCGTTCTGGAAGGAGGTTCTTTGGAAACAGAAGGAAAAGGAACTTTGCTGACGACATCCGAATGCCTGCTTTCTCCGAACAGAAACTCTTATCTGTCGAAAGGCGAGATAGAAGAATATTTAAAATCAACTTTCGGACTGAAAAGAGTCTTATGGCTGGATCACGGATATTTGGCAGGAGACGACACCGACAGCCATATCGATACTTTGGCAAGATTTTGCGACGAAAGAACGATCGCCTACGTTAAATGTGAAGATAAGAATGACGAGCATTTCGATGCCCTGCAAAAAATGGAAATGCAACTGAAAAGTTTTCTCGACTTTGAAGGAAAACCTTACAGGCTTATCGAATTGCCGATGGCTAAACCTGTATATTTTGACGGGGAAAGGCTTCCTGCGACATACGCCAATTTTTTGATTATGAACACGGCGGTATTATGCCCTGTCTATAATGATGCCGCAACTGACGATAAAGCAATGGAACAGTTAAAAAAAGCGTTTCCAGAGAAGGAAATTGTCGGAATAGACTGTTCTGCAATAATAAAAGAGCATGGCTCGTTGCATTGCGTTACAATGCAATATCCTGAAGGTTTTATAAACATTTAAAGCAATTGTCTTATGAAAATCGGAATAATTCAACAAAACAATACATCGGACATATCGGATAACGTAAACAGGCTGAAAGAAAAAGCCGAATCTCTGGCAAAACAAGGTGCTGAACTTATCGTGCTCCAAGAGCTACACAATTCTTTATATTTCTGTCAGACAGAAAATCCCGATGTTTTTGATTTGGCTGAACCTATTCCGGGAAAATCCACCGAAGAATTCGGAGCTTTGGCAAAAAAGCTGAATGTCGTGATTGTTCTTTCTCTCTTTGAAAGAAGAGCTGCGGGATTATACCACAATACGGCGGTAGTCATAGAAAAGGACGGACGGATAGCAGGCAAGTATCGCAAAATGCACATTCCCGATGATCCTGCTTATTACGAAAAATTCTACTTCACTCCGGGTGATCTGGGATTCAATCCGATAGAAACAAGCATCGGAAAATTGGGTGTTCTGGTTTGCTGGGATCAATGGTATCCCGAAGCCGCACGCATGATGGCTCTGGCAGGAGCAGACTTATTGATTTATCCGACTGCTATCGGATGGGAATCTACCGACTCTGACGACGAGAAAAAGAGACAACAGGATGCATGGGTTATTTCCCAACGCGGGCACGCGGTTGCGAACGGATTGCATGTCGTATCGGTCAACCGAGTCGGTTATGAACCCGATCCTTCGGGACAAACCAACGGTATTCAATTCTGGGGAAACAGCTTTGTGGCAGGTCCGCAAGGCGAAATAATATGGACAGGCAGTTCGCAGGATGAAGAGACGCAACTAATCGAAATAGATATAAAACGTTCGGAAGAAGTTCGCCGGATGTGGCCGTTTTTCAGGGACAGAAGGATTGACGCCTTTGACGATCTGAAAAAAAGATTCAGAGACTAAGCCAAACTTGCTCCGATGCTGTAAATGCTTATCCTGCAACTATCAGCTTTATTTAAAATTGTTTTTGCACAGGATTCCAATGTCGAGCCTGTCGTTATGGTATCGTCTATCAGCAGAATGTGCTTTTGATATAATTCTTCAATATTTACCAGATCAAATATGTTTTCCGTATTCTTCCAGCGTTCGGATTGGTTCTGTGTAGTCTGCGAAGGGTTATTTATCACGCGTACAAGATTATCTTTATAAACAGGAATCCCTGTCACCTGCGATATCCCTTCCGCAATTTTCAAAGATTGATTATAACCTCTTTCTTTTTCCCTTTTCGGATGTAAAGGCACAGGCACAAGAAAGTCTATTCCGCTGAAAAAACTGCTTTGCAGAGTATGATTCGCAGCCAGAACTCCGATAAAAATTCCGATGTGGGGGTTGTTGTTATATTTAAGCTCGTGAATTAAAGACTGTATCACTCCTCCTTTTGTGAAAACAGCATACGACGCGATCCGATCAAAAAGGAAACGCCCTGCAAAACGCTCTTCCAGTTTATTACCTCTCATCAGGTGATAATCCGTTGCAGGGATATTTCCGATACATGAAAGGCAAATATAGCTTTCTCCCTCTATCAGTCTTTTGCCGCAACCTAAACAAATGTTCGGGAAAAAGAGGTTAATAAAATCAGATAAAATCTTCCGCATCAGAATTTTCCAAAAGCCGGTTCAAGCATTTTTGTATTGCATCGGGAGAGTATCCTCTGCCAAGAGCAAACCGATACAATTTTACTTTTTTTTCGTAATTATCTTTTGCCTTGATTGCAGGGAGTTTAGAGGTAAGCAGTTTTTTCAAGGCATCTTCAAAATCATCTCCGACATCGAGTTGTAAGAACGTTTTTTCAATCGTCTTATCGGAGATACGTTTTTTTCTTAACTCAAAAACGATCTTATTTTTCCCCCATTTATTAAAACGAAGTTTGTCTTTTATAAAAGCTTGGCAGAATCGCTCTTCATTCAGGAAATTTTCTTTCTTCAGCCGAGAAACGATACTGCCAACCTGATCTTTATCTATTTGCCAAGCCTCGAGCTTTTTCCTTACGTCATATTCCGATCGTTCTGCTTTCGAACAATATGCCGCAATTCGGGATAAAGCCTGTGCTTCCGTCATTTAAAACAATTTAAAACCCATAATTTGTTTTACTTCCTTCAATGTTTTAGATGCGCTTTCGCGTGCTTTTTCACGTCCCTCAGCGGTTACTTTATGCAAGTAAGCATCATCTTTTTCGATTTCCAATATGCGTTCACGAATAGGATCAATGACTTTTATTATATCCTCTGCAAGCTGTTTTTTCAGATCGCCGTAACGAATTTCGCAAGTATCCCATTTTTGTTCGTAATACTTTACAACGTCCTTGGCGGAAACTATCTTAAGTATGGTAAAAAGGTTCTTGATATATTCGGGTTTAGCCGAATGAGGTTCGGTCGGTCCCGAATCGGTTAATGCACCTTTTACTTTTTTCTCAATCACTTTAGGTTCATCTGTCAGATACAGGCAGTTGCCTTCCGATTTCCCCATTTTCGTACTGCCGTCCAATCCGGGAATTTTGACAAGTTTCTTTCCGAAATTGTATGCTATGGGCTCTTTAAAAAACTCTACTCCATAAAAATTATTGAAACGGCGGGCAAATTTGCGGGTCATTTCCAAATGCTGCTCCTGATCTTTACCAACAGGCACCATATCTGCATTATGCATGAGTATGTCTGCCGCCATGAGCGTCGGATATGTAAGCAGTCCTGCATTGACATTATCGGGGTTCTTACGCGCTTTATCCTTAAAAGATGCCGTTTTAGCCAACTCTCCCATATAGGCGTGCATATTCAGCAACAAATAGAGTTCACAAACTTCGGGGACTTCGCTTTGCACGTATATTGTCGATTTCTTCGGATCAATTCCTGCCGCCAGATATTCGGTAAGAACGTTCTTAACATTGCCGTGCAATTGTTTAGGATCGGGATGCGTGGTCAGTGAATGATAATCGGCGATGAAGAAAAAACATTTATTTTCATCCTGCATGTCGATGAAGTTTTTTAATGCTCCGAAGTAATTACCTAAATGAAGATTTCCCGTAGAACGGATTCCGCTTACAACTGTTTTCATATCTTTTATTTCTATATATTTTTCTATTTCAACACTTTCATTTTCCGCCAAAGCTAAAGCTGACAGGTATATAAACAGGAGATGTCACTGTTTGATTCCCTATTGCAAAAGACGGTTTCAGGCGAATTGTCACTTTCGATTTCCGGTTGCCTAAGCCTATAAAATTCTTTGCGATATTTTCAACCGCATCTTTGGTTTCCCCTTTCATGTATTGGGCTGCGTCAAATCCTATTGATATGGGCAAAACCTGACTGCCGCCCGAAGGAATGTTTAATGACTGATTAATAGAACCTTTAGTAAACTCGATATCATCAATACTCAATATATATTGCGCTCCTCTGAGGGCAGCCTCTCCCTGATTGGGATTACTTACATTTAGGTTAAGAGTAAAATCAAGTGGGATGGACGACGCCTTTCCCGACAACAAAGATGTGAGCTTCGGTATATATACAGGCGATATTCCATTCGACAAATTCATTCCCGCGACATTCAGATCGGTTATTGATTTGTAATCATACTTACACTGTGTCATATTATAAGCGCTCGAAACGCCCTTCGACACGTCGCAACCTGCAAAGAAGAACAATACGGACAATGACAATAAAATGGCTTTTACTTTCATAAAACAGGAGTTAATTTCTTTATTGATAACAAAAATAGCTGTTTTTAATATTAAATCAGCATAGATTTATTCAAAAGAGAAGAATGTTTTTTAACCGACAGTATCAGACATTCGGTGCAGAATCGTCTCTCACTATCTTAAATCCCACTTTTTTAGTATCAGGATCATAGTTTACAATCCACCACCTGTACATCAAAGTAGCCGCCACCCAATAAAAAATAGTCTGAACCCATAGCGTAATATATTCGAAACGTATGTCAGCCAAAGTAGCGCCCATCGTATTTATTTTTACAAAAGCGTGGATACTCGGAGTCGAAGGCATTATGTATGCTATTGCTTTTAAGGGAGCAGGCATGGCAGTCCAAGGCCATGAAATACCCGAAACAAACAGGAACAACGGACTCGAAAACATAAAAATAAGCATCACGAATTCACGTTGGGAAACAAAGTACGACAATGTCATCGTAAAGAATGTCGTCGCAAGCAAAAACGGGATCAGGAAAAGAAAAATAGTAAACGGATCCCCGATCTGTGGAAGCTTAAATAAATAAGGGACCACCCTGAAACCCCATACGCACATCAACAGATAGATAGAACTGTAACAGAAAGCTTTTCCTGCGGTAAGATTAAATGAATTTATATTCTTACCGATATTAGCTACCGAAGCCACCCTGAATCTTTTTTTATCATTATGCGTTCCGACAAGCGTTCCGATACCCAGCAACATCGTTTGCTGAATAATCAGAATAAGAATAGCAGGCACCAAGAAACTCGCAAAACCATTCTGAGGATTATAAAAAGGCACCCATTCATAATCGACGGCTTGCATTGTAACCTCATCCTGCGCCTGACTGCTGTAACCGACTTCCTGAACCCTGATATCGGCACCCATGTCGAGAGATACCTCTGTAGCCGCAATTAAAAACGATTTGTAAAAAAGCAGGCTGCTCATGTCAATATACAACATCACCTGCGTCTGCTTAGTCGTATTGATGTTTTTAGAGAAATCAGACGGAATATATAGAATACCGTACGCTTCTTTTCGTCGCAACATTTCACGAGCTTCTTCAATATTGGAAACCTTTGCTACAATATTGACATCGGGAGTTGCATCCACTTTTCTGGCAAATTCCCGTCCCAGATAGGAATGCGAATCATCGACAGCCACTAATTTGGCTTCGTGGACAACCTCATTCGTGTAAAAGTAGCCGTATATCAAAGGGTATATGACAGGTACAACCAGAAATACAAGAATAATCGCGGGATCCTTAAAGACAACCTTTATCTCGTTTACCCAAACATAATATATGTCGATAATTGCCTTTTTCATTCTTCGTAAATATTCTTTGTTAGAAATGATTTAAGCAACGGGATTAGCAGCAACGCAAGCAGCATAAACGCTAAAAGTGCGGCATAATGATAAGCCGAATATGCAAAGGACAGCCCGTTCAAAGCCTGATCAACATATATCAAAAAGAAATGCCTCAACGGAAACAGGTATGACACGCTCTGTAAAACAGGATCCATAGCCAAAGAAGGAAAAGAAAACCCTGATATTGAAAACGCCATCGAACCGATCAGGCTTGCCATACTACCTGCAAAGCGATAATTGCTGAAAACGCTCAGGAGAATCAACCCGACACCCTGTGAAGCAATTATAAAAAACAGATAATTCAGGAACATCGGAAAAAATCCGCTGTTGAGAGGAAATTTATTGTAGTAATAAAAAACCGACATGAACAACAACGAAATTACCATATAAATAATCGTATAGGGCAAAATCTTGCCTACAACGACTTTAAATATCGAATTATTTCCCAGCCCCATCAGCAACCGTCCTGAACCCGACTTAACTTCGCATCCGAAGCTGGACGTCGTAAACAACATTATGATAATGCCCAGTATGCCGGGTAAAAGAGTATTGTTCAGATAAACGGAATAGTTGAGATAAGGGTTTGCAATGGGATGAGACTCTACCGAAACGGGCTGTATGACAGGCATAATCTGGCTGGTGCTGTATCCTTTAGCTTCAGCCGTCTTCAACCCTACGGAAGCGGAAGTCAAAACAGAAATAGATTTTAGATCCTGAAACAAAAGCGAACCTGATATAAGAAAGGCATTGTTCGTATAAAAAGAAAGCTTCGGTCTTTCCCCTGAAATTGCTTTAGATGAGAATTCCCTTGGTATCAGAAAAATACCGTATATCTCGGCACGCTCCATCTTTTCACGAGCCTCTCTGAACGAAAGGCTTTTAAATTTTATATCGGTTTTAGGAAAAGCATCCAACTGGCGGATCAAAGAGCGTGACGTGCTGGAATTATCCAAATCCACAACAGCAATAGGTATTTTATTCGGCAACCCTTCGTTCATCATCGGAACAAGAATCAGTAAAGACAGCAGAGGAGCAACCATCATTCCCCATATACAAACTTTGGAAGAAAGTATACGCTTCCATTCCCGTTTGAATATTACCGCTATTCCTGTCCTTTGAGACACTATGTTTATTCTTTAATTATCAAAGACATTCCGGGTCTTACATCAGGAATATTTTCAGCGAAATGAGCACGCACCTCAAAGGTTTTACGGTCGTAGGTGCCTGCGGCTTTAGTGGCTTTCCAAGCGGCATAAGTACCCAGATCTTTCATGTAATAAACGGACATTTCTATTTCCTTGTCAAGAGCAGGCACATAAACCTTCAGTTTTTCGCCCATTTTAAATTTCATCAACCTGTCTTCCCTGACATTAAACGTACCCCATTTATCCGAATAGTCCATTATATTGAAGATAGGAGCACCTGTGCCGACAAGCTCGCCTTCGTTGGGAAACTTTTCCGATACTTCGCCGTCGACAGGCGATATGAGGTAAGTCTCGTTTACGTAAGAACTTACTTCGTCCACTGCGCCTTTTGCTTTGAGGAGCATGGCTTGTGCCGTCATCTTATCTTCTTCTTCCGCACCGTTCACAGCCATATCATACTGCGATCGGGCAGCTTTTTCGGTGGCTACGGACGCCTTATAGTTCGCTTCAGCCTCATCTCGCTTCTGAGCAGTAGTAACGCCCTTTTCATAGAGGTTCTGCACACGCCTGTACGATTTATCAGCAATATCGAGCCCTGCTTTCGCTTTTTGCCACATCTCGAAAGCAGACTGAACCTGTTCGGAACGCGTGCCTTTAATAGCTTTTATATTCTGGGCGGCTGCTCCTTGTTCTGCCGCGGCAGCCTGAGAGTATTTCGCCTGTATGTCAGGGGCACTCAGTATAGCCAGTGTATCACCTTTTTTTACAAGATCGCCTTCCTTCACCAGAAATAAAGCGATACGCCCGGGTACTTTGCTGGATATACGGACTTCCGTTATCTCTGTTTCTCCTTGTATTATATTATCTTTCTGATTCAGAAAAAAGAACCCGTACAATGCAACGGCTATAACTACCAATGCAAAACACAGGATAGGAATAAGTTTTGATCCGACTTTTTTGTTTTCCGTACTCATAATATTTATGATTTTATCTTAAAATACACGTCCCATTGCCTGATCCAGATACAGTTTGCACAACTTGACATCTATCTGGGCGTCAATAAATTCAGAATGCGCCGACATCCATGCCGTATGTGCCGAAAGGGCATCGGAAGCTGGAATTACGCCTTCTTCAAATCCCGTATTGGCATAACGGAGATTTTCGTCTGCTTTCTCCATGTTTCGTGTTGACATTTTTAATTTTTTGTTGGCTTCGTTAAGTTTGTAGGTGGACTGGTTTACCTGCAGTTCAATCTTTTCCTTGGCATCGTCCAATTGATATTGGGCTATCCTGCTGTTAGCCTTCGCTGTATTCAGCTTGGCCGCGCTCGAAAAAATATTCAAAGGTACTTTAACGGCTACGCCGAGATTCCACATCCCGCCAAACTTGGTTTCAAACCCGTCGAAAGAGCTTGGATTTGTCCACAAATAACTTGCGGTAAACGCTACTTGCGGCATAAACTCGGAACGGGATATTGTTTCCTGTTTTTTATAAATCTTAGTTGCCAGTTGCAGGCTCTTAATCTCATCCCTGTTTGCTATGGCTTCGTTTACGTCTGACACGGGAATGGTTTCTTCCACTACATTCAGAGTCTTTATCTGTTCATCCTGCAAAGTGATCTGGTCGGAGATGTCCAACCCGCAAATCTGGGAAAGGTACATTTTGGCAAGGCTGAGTCCGTTTTCAGCTTTAGTCAGAGTCATTTCAGCCTCGTTTAGTTTAACGCTGACGGACAATCTGTCTGCCTTCGTCGCCAAACCTTCTTCTTCCATCGCAATAATATCCGATTCCATTTTTCTTAAAAGCTCAACATAAGATTCCGCCAAGCGTTCTTTATTGGATAAAGAAACAATTTGCCAATAGGCATTATCGGTTTCGACTATCACATCTGTAAGTTTGGTGTCTTTTTTCGACTTGGCAAGTTCTTCCGCATATTTCTGAATATCGTTATAAGCGATTATCTTCCCTCCCATAAAAACAGGCTGTACAAGGCTAAAGCCTGCAACCCACACATTCTTGATGTCGATTTCTCCCGCATCTTTTATTTTTTTTCTGTATTCATCACCTATCGGGATTGTAGCACCGGGAAACGGTATACCTATACCGGTAAGATCGGGCAGGGTGATTTGCGTCGGTATAGCGGAAGATGAAAGGAGATTGAGATTTTTCTCGTTTCTCAAATAAGTTCCCGAAAAAGAGAGTTCGGGAAAATATTTGGTAAAAGCTTCTTTCTTCTGGTAATATGCAGCCTTTTCTTCCTGTGTGGCAATTTTAAGGTTTTTATTATTTTCAATTGCCAGATTCCGACAATCATCCAAAGTCAGAAATCTTTGTGTAAAGGCTTCGGATGTAAAAAGCAACAACAGAATTGATAAAACACAACTCTTTTTCATAATGCAAACAAAATAGTTGTCTAGTCAATTAATTTGAGTATGCAAATATAGAATTAGATATTGAATACATATTTTTTACAAAGGTAATTTTATCTTAAAAGATATAAGAAAAACTAAAATATTATTCTTTGAAATAAACACGTTTAACTCTTGAAGATACGGATGTGAGGATTTCGTAAGGGATCGTCCCGATTTTTGCCGCAAGATCGACAATAGTCGGATTTTGCCCGAAAACCACTACCGCATCGCCTTCTTTAACATCAATACCGGTCACATCAATCATAGTAAGATCCATGCAGATGTTGCCGACAATCGGGGCTTGCTTTCCATTGACAAGCACATGCCCTACACCGTTTCCGAATTGCCGGCTCAATCCGTCAGCGTATCCTATCCGTATAGTCGCAATTTTCGCGTCATGATCCAGATGTCCCTTACGTCCGTAGCCTACCGTTTCGTCATGACTGACTGTCTTAATCTGCAATATAGTAGTTTTCAGCGTGCATACGTTTCTAAGCCCCGACAGTCCGCTCGCGCTTATTCCATACAAGCTTATTCCAAGCCTTACCATATCCATTTGCTCTTCGGGAAACCGTTCTATTCCTGCCGAATTGAGAATATGTTTCATTACCGGGTATTTATATCCGATTTCTATTTTTTCCGCGGTATTTTTGAATGAGTCGATCTGCTGATGAGTAAAGTTATCAAAATCCCAGCTTTCGCTTGCAGCCAAGTGTGAAAAAACAGACTGCACACGCAACGCTTTTTGGTTATTTAAAACCCTCAGCAATTCGGCAATGTCTTCGGAAGAAAAACCAAGCCTGTGCATTCCCGTATCTATTTTAAGGTGAATCGGATAATTTACGATACCCCTTGCTTGGGCTTCTTTTATAAATGCGTTCAGAATACGGAAATTATAAACCTCAGGTTCCAATCCGTTGGTAAAAAGGTCATCAAAACCATTGACTTCAGGATTAAGAACTATTATCGGCAACTTAATGCCTTCTTTTCTCAGATTGACGCCTTCTTCGGCAATAGCAACAGCCAGATAATCGCACTTATGGTATTGAAGCGTTTTTGCAATCTCGCTACTGCCCGAGCCATAACCGTCCGCTTTAACCATACAGATAATCTTTGTCTTAGGGTTCAGCCTTGAACGGTAAAAATTGAAATTATGAACAATCGCATCCAAATCTACATCAAGGACGGTTTCATGCGTACGTTTCTCAAGCAATTCGCTTATACGCTCGAATTCGAAACTTCGGGAGCCTTTCAGCAATATTATCTCATTCCTCAAAGTATCGCAAACTCCCGATCGGATCAGGTCGTCAGTGGATGCGAAAAACTCATTTTCTATGTTCTTAAATATATCTTTCGATTGGGAAATCAATTCGCCGACTCCTATGATCCTGTCTATTTTTTTGTGGAGAACCAGATCGTAAACTTTTGCATAAAGGGCTTTTGATTGAACACCTGACTGTAAAATATCGGATATTATCACTGTCTTTTTCTTATCCGAATTTGCCGAACGCTGGAGCAAAAAGTCTAAAGCTATATTTAATGAATTGAGATCCGAATTATAAGCGTCATTTATTATTAAGGTATTGTTTTTTCCTTCCCTCACATCCAATCTCATCGCGACAGGTTCCAATTCGGACATTTTGGTTTTTATAGCTTCCAGGGGAACATGTAAATAAAGAGCGACAGCCAAAGCCGTTGTCGCATTCTTTACGGATGCTATATCGGTGTAAGGTATTTCAAATGACAAATCAAAGTTTAAGAAAGAATATTCCAAACGGGTTGACGTATTACCCTGTTTAATATCTGCAACTTGCAAAGGGCTGTTCGCAGAAGGCGTCAACGACCATGTAAAACGTTTCTGTGAAAGCAGGGCTTCTGTCATACATTCTTCGATCAACTTGTCATTTTCCTCACAGATTATGACATCGCAATCTTTGAACAACTCGAGTTTTTCCAGACATTTTTCTTTGAGTGTCGTAAAGTTTTCCTGATGAGCCTCTCCTATATTGGTGAGAACGCCGATAGTTGGCTTTATAATTTTTTCGAGGCGTTGCATTTCACCCGCTTCCGATATGCCCGCTTCAAAGACTCCTATGTCCGAATCTTCATCAATCTGCCAGACAGAAAGGGGAACTCCTATCTGGGAATTATAGCTTCTAGGCGAACGGACAACCTTAAATTCGGATTCGAGCAACTGATATATCCATTCTTTGACAACCGTCTTTCCATTACTTCCCGTGATGCCGACGACTGGAATGTCAAAACGACTCCGGTGATAAGTCGCCAGCTTTTGCAGAGCCGACAACGTGTCTTTCACTATCAGAAAATTTACATTCTCGAAGTGTGCCCATTCGGGTAATATTTTATGGACTACAAAGTTTCGTACTTGCGCTTCATAAAGCTCCGATACAAACTTATGTCCGTCGTTGTTCGGCGTTTCCAGAGCAAAGAACAAAGACTCGCCCGGATAAAACAAACTCCTACTGTCGGTGAGCAGGTATTTCACCTTATTGTCGAATAATTTATCGGACTTGACACCTAATATTTCCGCAATTTGAGCAATAGAGTAATCCATTTTGTACTGCCATTTTATTTCAACTGCTCTTGTAGCACGCTGATCTCTTTTTCACAATGAATGTAAGGATATTTATTCTGAAACGTTTCGGCTCTTAACAAAGTTTGCCTTAAAAATTGTTTATGCAACTCCGTATCTTTGTTGAAAGGTTTGTGATCAATGGCCTTCCTGATCGCACTCCATTCTTTCCCAATGCTTTTTGTCTGATCGGTAAAGTACGCATCCTGAAACAGTTTCCAGATATATTCCAATGCTACGTCATTGGGGTGCAGCATATCTTCGGCATAGAAACGATAGTCACGCAACTCATCCATCATTATTTCGTATGACGGAAAATAATACGCATCTCCGAAAGTTTTTTCTAATCGGTCTATTGATAAAAGCAAAAGGGATTTGCTCAACTGATTTTCATGAGCGCCGTCTTTCCAATGACGAATGGGACTGACGGTAAAAAGAAACTTTATGTTCGGATTTATAGTTCTAAGATTTTGTATCAGCAAACTCCAATCGTTTACAATATCGTCTATATTCAATCTTTCTCTCTCAAATTCCGATGCAGGGAATTTATGGCAATTTGAAACGATTTTCTTCGTATCTTTCAACCTGTAAGCGTATGCCGTCCCGAAAGTAATTATCAGCAAATCCGCATCCGATAAATCACTGTGAGCCTTATCAAGAGAAGCGTTTATATTTTGCAAACAACAGTCTTTGTCCGTATCAGAAAAAGAACCGTGATGAAGGAAACTGCCGTAAAGATGATTGTGATAAAACAAATCGTTTTCCGTAAACTTCTCCCCTACAATTATACGGCGAATTACTTTTGATATGGACGACGGGTTATATATAATGCCAAAAGGATTTTTATTAACATAAAACTTATTGTCAATAAGCCTGTTCCCGATATTCTCAGAGAAACAGGAACCGAAAAGCATCGTCTTCATCTGATGATCTATGCTTAACTCCGATTTCGGTATGTCTATTTTCGTTCTGAACTGCATAACTGTCTTTCAAAATTATAATTTTCTGTTCTATATTTCAGCTTCTGACATATTAATATTTATTTATTCTTATTTTTGTACTCAAAATACTGTAATGCCAATTCTTTATCAGGCAAATTGATTATGGAACAAAAACTTTTCATTTACAATACACTCAATCGCGAAAAAGAAGAGTTTGAACCGCTGCATATGCCGCATGTAGGCATGTATGTATGCGGACCCACCGTTTACGGCGATCCACATCTGGGACATGCAAGACCCGCTATTACGTTCGACCTGCTTTTCAGATACCTTACGCATATTGGTTACAAAGTGAGGTACGTTCGCAATATTACCGATGTAGGGCACTTAGAAAACGATGCTGACGAAGGAGAGGATAAAATCGAAAAAAAGGCTCGCCTTGAACAACTGGAACCAATGGAAGTGGTGCAATACTACACCCTCCGTTACCATAAAGCAATGGATGCCCTGAATGTTTTGCCGCCGTCTATCGAACCGAGAGCCTCAGGGCATATTATAGAACAGATAGAACTGATCAAAGAAATAATTAAAAACGGATTTGCTTACGAAAGCAACGGATCGGTATATTTTGACGTTGCAAAATATGATAAAAGTTATAATTACGGTATACTTTCGCACAGAAACATTGATGAATTGTTAAACACCACCAGAACTCTCGACGGACAGGAAGAGAAACATCACAGCATTGACTTTGCGTTGTGGAAAAAAGCCTCGCCCGAACATATCATGCGCTGGCCGTCGCCTTGGAGTGAAGGCTTTCCCGGATGGCACATAGAATGTTCCGCGATGGGAATAAAATACCTCGGTAAAGAATTCGATATTCACGGTGGAGGACTGGACTTAATGTTTCCGCATCATGAATGCGAAATCGCACAGAATACCGCAGCTGAAAAACATCAGGTAGTAAGATACTGGATGCACAACAATATGATCACCATTAACGGACAAAAAATGGGGAAATCATTGGGCAATTTCATCACTCTCGAAGAATTTTTCACAGGCAGTAATAAATCTTTGGAACAGGCATACAGCCCGATGACTATCCGTTTCTTTATATTGCAAGCCCATTACAGAAGCACTGTCGATTTCAGTAACGACGCGCTCAAAGCTGCCGAAAAAGGATTAAACAGGCTTCTTGAAGCCTATTCCCGTATTGAGAAAATACCTGCATCGGAAAATTCGGACGTAGAGATAAAAACTTTCAGAAGCAAATGTTACGAAGCGATGAACGACGATCTCAATTCCGCTGTCGTAATATCCCATTTGTTCGAATTGGCAACAATCGTAAACTCTGCTATCGCAGGCAATATGCATCTCTCGAAAGAGGACATAGAAGAAATAAAAAATATTTTCAATCTATTCTTATTTGATATACTGGGAATAAAAGCTAACAGTATTAACAATAAAGATAGCTCTTACGAATCTTTTTCCAAAGCTATTGATATGCTTTTAGAATTAAGAGCCGAAGCGAAAGCTAAAAAAGACTGGGCGACATCCGACAAGATAAGGAATGAATTAACAAATCTCGGTTTTGAAATAAAAGACGGGAAAGACGGAACAGAATGGCGTTTAGCCGAATAAAATAAAAAAGGGTGGAAATTCCACCCTTTTTTATTTTATCTATATGCCGAGATTTTATTCTCTATCCTGATATCTGTAATCTTTAAGCATTTCCTGTAATCTTTTTCTTGCAAAGAAGATACGGCTTTTTACAGTACCAATAGGCAAATCAAGTTTTTGCGCAATTTCTTCATACTTATATCCCGAAACATGCATTGAGAACGGAACCTTATATTCGTCGGAAAAACTGTTGATTGCTTTATTTATTTCATTTATCGTATAAGAACCTTCAGGAGTGTTAAACCCTGAATCTTGCGGCAAATTAAGATGATAAAGATTATCGGTCTGATCGATTATTGTCTGAGTACGGACTATTCTTCTGTAATTATTTACAAATATGTTGTGCATAATTGTAAATACCCATCCTTTGAAGTTTACATTCTCATAATATTTATCTTTATTGTCTAAAGCGCGCAGAGTAGTTTCTTGTAGGAGGTCTTTAGCCTCTTCTTTGTTAGCTGTCAACGTCAGTGCAAAATTCATCATATTATTTTGCAAGGTCATCAGCTTGTCTTCAAAATTTTTTTTACTATTTGTTTTCATAACAACAAAATTTACAGGTCGTAACTTTCGTGTAACCTTTAATATTACTCTAACAAAGTTATAATCTTTTTTATCAAAAAAATTTTATTTCACAAGTATTTAATAAAATAATTTCAAAAAACAAAAAGATATATAAGTAATATATTGAAAATCAATTGATTAGTTAATTAGCAAATCACCCTCCCTGTCTCATTGATTTTATCTATGAGTTCAATCAGCTTTCTGAAAAACAGTAATTTATGTGAAAAACCTAAAAAATCAATTAAACATTTCGTCCAACCCGACAGGTTGATTATCTATATATTCATCCAAAGAATCGGACTTATCGCAAGGGTTAGGACTGCCTTTAACCGTTTCAAACTGATCCTCAGGTCCATAACCCAATTCGGGATCGGCATAAAGTTTTTGCATAAATAATCCGTATATAGGTAATGCCATACTCGCCCCCTGTCCGTATGCCATACGGTCAAAATGTATGGAACGGTCTTCACCTCCAACCCAGCATCCTGCCACAATCTTAGGCGTAAATCCCATAAACCATCCGTCAGAATTATTTTGTGTAGTACCCGTTTTCCCTCCCATAGGACCTTTTATCCCGTATTTAAAACGAACACGGCTACCGCTACCGCCATCGATCACTGCACGAAGCATATCCAACATTTTCACATAAGTTACTTCATCAAATACTTCTTGCATCTGAGGCGTGAAAGTCGCAATAATATTTCCGAACGAGTCTTCTATTCGTGTCACGTACAGCGGATTACTTCTTATCCCTTTGTTAACGAACGCCGTATAGGCTGCCGTCATCTCGCTGACAGAAACATCACAGGTCCCGAGACTAAGCGATACCACAGGATCTATCTTTCCTGTAATTCCGAAAGAATGAAGCATTCGCACGAAATTATACGGAGTGGTTGTCTTCATCAGATAGGCAGTAACCCAGTTATCGGAGTTCTGCAAACCCCATTTGATCGACACCATCTCTCCGATCCTTTTTTGATTGGCATTTCGAGGTATCCATTCCCTTCCGTTTTCGGTAATCAGCACCTGTTGCACATGAAGCATCTCGTCGCAAGGTGTCATTCCGTCCTGCATAGCCAATGTATAAAGGTATGGTTTTATTGTAGAGCCGATCTGCCTTCTTCCGATACTTGCCATATCGTATTGAAAGAAATTAAAGTTAATTCCACCCACATACGCCTTTACCTGCCCGTTAGGGTTCATAGCCATAAAACCTGCGCGCAAAAAGCTTTTATGATAGCGGATCGAGTCCCAAGGAGTCATCACGGTATCAACCTCGCCATGCCAAGTAAATACCTTCATTTCGGCAGGTTTCTTGAAATTATTATAAATTTCTTTATCGGTAAGTCCTTGTTTTTTAAGCACTCTGTATCTGTCCGTTACTTTCATTGCCCGATAGATCAACGAATCGGCATTCTTGGCGACGGCATACGAAAACGGTGCGTATGAACGTCCGTTCTTCTCTTTTTCGAACAAAGGTTGCAGATAACCTCCCATATGTTCTTCCACCGCTTCCTCTGCATATTTCTGCATGCGGGAATCGATTGTAGAATATATTTTCAGCCCATCAATATACAGGTTGTAATTGCCTCCTCCGGGCTTCTTGTTTTTATTGCACCAACCATACAACGGATTATCCGCCCATTGGGTTGAATCCACTTTATACTGTTCTGCCTGCCATGCGGCATACTGAGATATTTCAGGTTTTTTAGCCGTCATTATTATTCTAAGATATTCCCGAAAATACGGAGCTAAACCATCTTTATGATCCACTCTCCTGAAATCCAACACCAACGGTAATTGTTTCAGAGAATCGGCTTCCGCTTCAGACAAATATTTCGCTTTGCACATCTGATCGAGCACGACATTTCTACGTCCTCGCGTTGCATCAGGACGACGATTAGGATTGAATTGCGAAGGGTTTTTACACATACCGATAAGCGTAGCGGCTTCCTCGACGGTCAGATCCTTAGGCAATTTATTAAAATAGACTTTCGAAGCGGATTGTATTCCTACCGCATTGTTAAGGAAATCAAACTTATTGAGATACAGATTTATTATATCTTCTTTTGTATAATATTTTTCGAGCTGAACCGCAATAACCCATTCGATAGGTTTTTGTAAAAGCCGTTCGACAACATTTTCCGCAGGTGGGGAATATAACTGTTTAGCCAATTGCTGCGTAATGGTACTCCCGCCGCCGCCGCTTTTCTGTTGCAACACTCCTCTTTTGACCATGGCTCTGAAAAAAGCCTGAACATCAATACCCGAATGAGAATAGAAACGGGCATCCTCTGTGGCGATTAAAGCTTCAACCAGATAGGGCGACAAGTCCGAATATCGGGAATAGATACGGTTTTCTTTACTTTGGGAATATGTACCTAACAGTTCATTGTCAGCGGAATAAACCTGTGAGGCATATTTATCTATGGGGTTTTCAAGATCTTCTATCGGAGGCATGTATCCTATCACTCCGCCTGCAATAAGGGCAAATATCAGCACGACAGAAAAAATACCCAGAAGGAAAATACCCCAAAGTACTTTTACTATATTATTATGTTTCTTTTTATTTGACTTTTCTTTCTTCTTTTTTTGCCATTTCTATTAACTAATAAATAGTTAGTGATTGTCTACAAAAGTAAAAAAATATTTACGGTTATCAACCACTATTAACGTGCCTTATTTTTCGTTAGTAATTATTCAAAAATTCAAAACAAAAGGCAAAATTCAAATAAGTTACCGAATCTTGCCTTCCTTTAATATTTTAATGAAGATACGTCAAATGATCAGCATAGCGTCGCCATAAGTGCCGAATTTATATCCTTCCTTCATCGCTGTCTGGTAGGCGTCCATTATAAGGTCATACCCGCCGAAAGCAGCAGTCATCATCAGAAGCGTCGATTGAGGCAGGTGAAAATTCGTCACCATGCTGTCCGCTATGTGGAAATCATAAGGGGGGAATATAAATTTATTTGTCCAGCCTTCGTTTACTTTCAGCAGACCGTCGGTGTTTACAATCGTTTCTATGGCCCGCATAACGGATGTTCCCACTGCACAAATCCTTCCGTTATTTTCTTTAGCCTTGTTCACAATTTTTGTAGCCTCTTCGTTTATGGACATTTGTTCGGAATCCATTTTATGTTTTGTAAGATCCTCAACATCTATATCTCTGTAATTGCCAAGACCGGAATGTAATGTTATGAAAGCCTGTTCGATTCCTTTTATTTCCATCCTCTTTAACAATTCACGGCTAAAGTGCATTCCTGCCGCAGGAGCGACGACAGCTCCTTCGTTTTTCGCAAATATGGTTTGGTAGCGTTCTTTATCGGGAGTTTCCTCTTCTCTACCCAGATATTTAGGTATCGGGGTTTCGCCCAGAGCATAAAGGTTAGCCCGAAATTCGGAACTCGGACCGTCATAAAGGAAACGAAGCGTTCTTCCGCGCGATGTCGTATTGTCAATCACTTCGGCTACCATCGAATCATTTTCCCCGAAATAAAGTTTATTCCCGATCCTGATTTTTCTGGCAGGATCTACCAAAACATCCCACAAATGCTGCTCTTCATTCAGTTCACGAAGCAGGAAAACTTCTATTTTCGCACCTGTCTTTTCTTTATTTCCATACAGGCGTGCGGGAAACACTTTGGTGTCATTGAATATAAAGACGTCTTTTTCTTTATAATAATCCAGAATGTCTTTAAATACCTTATGCTCTATTTCGCCCGTGCTTTTTTTAATAACCATTAATTTCGACTCATCCCTGTTTTTTGCGGGATATTTAGCAATAAGATCTTCAGGCAGATTGAATTTAAACTGTGAAAGCTTCATATTTTATATTATTCAGTTACATTATTTGTTAATTTGCAAGAATCCAAGTAGGCATAAAACTGATCCGTCGACATACATCCATCTATACTGACCTCGCCTATTCTTGTACGTTCCAGAGCTGTCAGGTGAGCACCGCTATCCAAGGCTAACCCTATGTCCCTCGCCAATGCTCTGATATAAGTGCCCTTGCTGCAAACAACTCTTATCTTGATTACAGACAGGCTGTAGTCGAGCAATTCTATATCATCTATAACCAACAATTTGGGTTTTAGTTCAACATCCTGTCCGTCGCGAGCCAGATTATAAGCTCTGACGCCGTTTACTTTGCAAGCGGAATAAGCAGGAGGTACCTGTTCGATGCTGCCAACAAATGTTTTCAATTTATTTCGGACATCATCTTCGGTTATATGATCTACGGGATAAACTTCGTCTATTTCTGTTTCCAGATCAAAAGAAGGAGTAGTTGCACCCAATTTGATTGTTGCGACGTATTCTTTTGTCTGATACTGAAAAGACTCTATCAGTTTCGTTTTTTTTCCTGTGCAGATAATCATTACTCCTGTCGCCAGCGGATCAAGTGTTCCTGCATGCCCGACTTTGAGTTTTTTTTATCTTCAGTTTTCGGCACAGGCTTGTTCGTATTTTCCGCACCAAATCAAACGAAGTCCAGTGTAAGGGTTTGTTTATATATATTATCTCTCCTAGACAAAATCCATGTCAACCAATTAATTTAGAAAAGAATATACGATGGATATTATTCCGACAATCGCACAGTAATATGCAAAATAGATAAGCTTGCCTTTTTTGACAATATTAATCATCCATTTACAGGCAATGCATCCGAAAATAAAAGCCGCTAAAAACCCTGCTATCAGCGATGCAACAGGAATCGAAGTTTCAGGGGAAGATCCTGTAAAATCGCCTTTCATCAGATCCAAAAAGGCTTCTCCAAGAATCGGAATTATCACCATAAGAAATGAAAATTTGGCAACGCTTTCTTTTTTGTCTCCGAGCAGTAGCCCTGTCGATATGGTAGAGCCAGAACGTGACAATCCCGGAAATATTGCCGCTACGCCTTGTGCCACCCCTATAATTAATGCGTCTTTAAAAGAAATATCATCTTTTATACGAGGTTTCGCGTAGCTGGAAAATGCCAATAAAATGGCTGTTACAATCAAAGAACAGCCTACTATCAGAAGCCCCGAACTGAAAAGTTCTTCAACCAGATCTTTCAGGAAGAAGCCGACGATCATCACGGGTATTAATGACACCGCTATTTTAGCAACATATTTGGTTTCCTCGTTCCATTGAAATTTGAAAAGCCCTTTCAACAGTTGCCAAATATCGGAGTGAAGAACCAATATTGTACTTAAAACCGTAGCTGTATGAACAACGATCGCAAAAGTCAGATTCTCTTCACGTTCCAAACCTAAGATTTCGCTGCCTATAACGATATGCCCGCTACTACTTACAGGTAAGAATTCGGTAAGTCCCTGAATTATACCTAATATAATCGCTTCTAAAACGTCCATGTTTACTGATTGTCGGGTTTTTCAGATTTATCTTGATACAAAATGCCGACAATCATTAATAGAAAACCTACGAAACAAGTCATTGGGGCAATAACTATACGGCGGACGCTGAATATATCGGGTTCGAATCCGCCTTCGATCGTTGTTGCCGAACCTGTCATCAGAAAGAAACCGACAATAATGATCAGCACGGAAACGGCGCATATAATATAATTTTTCTTGCCAAAGGCAAATTCCATTTTATCCATTCTTAGTTGTGCTTATATATTATATAAATTGTTTGTATTCATTTTCAAATACTTATTCACCGAAAAATAAGTTGCCGTAAACGTAAGCAGTACGCCTAACAAAAGAACCGCAACATATATTATGCATAAGTCGTTCATGCTTATAAGAGATATTAATTCACGATACTCTTTTGACAATGAGTAGAGTATGACTGTTATTATTACGTTTGCCAGTATCGAAGCTATTATTCCCCAGACAACTGCACGCTGAATAAAAGGTTTACGAATAAAAGCATTCGTAGCGCCCACCAATTGCATTGTGCTGATAATAAATCTTTTGGAATAAATATTTAGCCGAATAGTATTCCGGATAAGCGTAAAAGAAATAAACATCAGAATCAAGGCAAAAACAAGCATAATAGTGCTTACCTTGGAAAGATTGGCATTTACCATATTAAGATCATCTTCGCTGTACAAAATCTCTTGTGCAAGATTTTTATCCTTCAATTTCTTTTCAACGACTTTTACACTGTCCGAATTGGCATATTCCGATTTCAATTTGATTTCAAAGCAACTGGATGCGGGATTATAACCCAATACTTCTTCAGGATCGCGTCCCAAATCCTCGATAAGCTGTTGCTTTATCTGTTCTTTACTGACGAATTTTACCTCTTTTACAAACGAAGCTTTCTGAAGCGTGTTTTCCATCTTCAGAATGTCCGATTCTTTCATTTTATCTGGCAGTTCTATTGTGACAGTCAGGTTTTCCTTAACGAAAGATGTTATGCTTTTACCCATAAATCCGAGCAGAATCGTAAGTCCTAACAACAGCAAAACGAGAGTAATGCTTATTGTTGTTGTCATCCCCGTACCCCAAAAAGAACCTGTATTCTTTCTTCTGTGCTCTGCCATATCAATAAAACAGGTATAAGTATCCTAATTTTGACACAAAGTAACAAAATAAATACTCTATAAAACAATTTTTTTATTTTTTTTTATGTTCATTTTGCGACATAAAACTGCCTGATACAAGAAAAAAGAGATGTTAAAGCTTAATCAAAAAAACGAATTTGTTAAATCTTGCACATTCAATTTTAAGGCTTTTTCTATATTATACAGATAATTAATAAACAAAACATTGTATTTTTGCGCTTGATTCAACTTAACGGAGATGATAATAAAAGTTTGTGATTTTTTTAAAGCGGAATAAGGTTCTGATGTTCGTTATCCTTACCTCCGTTCTGGCGGTTTCCTGTGCCAGCATTGCGTCGCCGTCGGGCGGAGACTTCGATTTCGATCCTCCCGTAGTTGTAAAAAGCACGCCGTCATTTAACCAAACAAACGTTGCTTCCCACAAAATTGAAATCGAATTTGACGAGTTCGTCAAACTGGATCAGCCGATGGATAAGATCATCGTAACACCTCCACAAAAAAAGAATGCCTAAAATACAGGCAATCAGTAAAAAAAGTAACGGTGGAACTGAAAGACACTCTTCAACCCAATACTACATATACAATAGATTTTACGGATGCCATACAGGATAACAATGAAGGCAATCCGCTGGAAAATTTCTCGCTGTCTTTTTCTACGGGAGACATCATAGATTCGCTCGCTATTTCGGGAACAGTATTATCTGCCGATAATCTGGAACCCGTAAAAGGCATATATGTAGGACTTCATTCTGACTTGTCGGATACCGCATTCCTCAAAATTCCTTTTAAAAGAATTTCCAGAACTAACGACAAAGGGCAATTTACAATAAGAGGAATAGCCGAGGGGAAATACAGGATTTATGCGCTCGATGATATTTCAAGGAGTTATATCTATGAAAATATGTCCAGTGCAATAGCTTATAACGATTCAACTATTACGCCAAGCTTCACGCAAGCCGTACGGACTGACACAGTTTTTAAGCAAGACCTGACGGTAGATACCGTTATTGATGTAAAATACACGCGGTTTCTGCCCGATGATATAATCCTGCGATCTTTCGTTTCCGCATTCCAAAGACAGTATCTTCAGAAACATGAAAGAATTGTTCCTGACGAACTGAACATAATTTTCGGAGCACCTACCGAAATGCCGCAAATAGAACCCCTGAATTTTGACGGAGATAAAGATTGGGCTGTTCTGGAAAAGTCCGTGAAAAACGATACTCTCCATTACTGGATAACCGATCCGATGGTAGCTGAGATAGACACAATCGCTCTGCAAATGACTTATAATGTTACCGACACACTGAACAATATAGTCTCACAAACAGATACTCTCAACTTCATAAACCGAAGGAAGAGAAACACGGAGAAAAAAGAAAAGAAAAAAGACAAAGAAGAAGAAAGCATTACTTTCTTATCCATGCAATCCAACATGAGAGGCAGCTTTGATATTCTGGATACGATACGCATTACATTCGATCAGCCTGTTATGGATTTCGATCCGGATAAGTTTAAATTACAAAGATTTCAGGTAGAAGATTCGACATACATTGATGATAAAATCGAATTCTATCAGGACAAATACAATCCGCGAAAATTTTCTTTCTTCAAGAAATGGGAACCGGGAGCACAGTATATCTTCTACACCGATTCAGCGACGCTGCACAGCTATTCGGGGATGTGGAATAATAAGTATGAAGAAAAATTCAGAATAAAGAATGTAGATGAATACGGCAATCTTTACATTGATATATCAGGGAAAAACGATAGTTTGCCTGCCTTTGTTGAGCTTCTGGACGCGTCGGATAAACCTTTAAGAAAATCCACAGTCAAAGATGGAGGCGTATTATTCAGATATCTGAATCCGGGGAAATATTATGCAAGAATTGTTATGGACAAAAACGGGAACGGAATATGGGACACGGGCGATTATTATGAAGATTTACAGCCCGAAGAAGTATTTTATTACGACAAGTATTTTGACATAAAAGCAAACTGGGACATAGAAGAAAGCTGGAATATCAGGGCATTAAGCGTCGAAAAACAAAAGCCTCTGGAAATAACCAAAAACAAACCTCAAGAAAAAAGCAGCAGAAGAAAACAGCTTGAAAAAGAAGAGGAAAAAAGAAAACAACAAGACAAAAAGAATCAACAGCAACAACAAAATCAACAATCGCAATTTCCATCCTCGCCGATTGACATGAGGCGGTAATTAAAACTAAAAAATATTCGGTATGAAAAAAATATACAAAAGCGGTTTAATGGCTCTGATAATTTCGGTTATCTGCCTGCATACTCTGAACGCACAATGTAAAATTGATAACATATACTTTCAATCGGGAGAAGTATTGGAATATGATCTGCATTTCAAATGGGGACTTATTTCAAAAAAGAGCGGATGGGCTAAACTAAAAACCTTAGACGCCAAATACAACGGACAGGATGTATATAAAATAAGCCTGTCGTCAGCATCAACAGGAACTGCAAGAAGCTTTTTCAAACTGAACGATACAATATCCTGCGTTCTGACGAAAGACCTTGTTCCTCTGGCTTTCACGAAAGACGCACATGAAGATGACGACTACACGAAAGAAAGAGTAACATACAATTATTCTGACGGAAAAATAAAAACAAGATCCGTTAGGCATAAAAACGGAAATTTTAAGTTTGACGAAACATTCGAAACAAAAGACTGCATCTATGATATGATGAGTATCGTTTTCTATGCGCGGACTCTTGACTACGGACACATGAGAAAAGGAGATAAAGTGAATGTAAACTTTATTTCAGGTAAAAAGAGGTTGAAAATGACAATCGTACATGACGGCACCGAGAAATTAAAAGTAGGGGATGACAATAAATACAACACGATCCGCCTTGTCCTGAAAATTTCGGACGATGCCTTCGAAAACAGCGAAGAAGCCATGAAAGTATATATAACCAATGACAACAACAGATTGCCGATCAGAATCGACTCAAAACTGAAAGTCGGAAATGCCCGCGTAATCCTGAAAAGTTTCAAAGGGAACAAGCATCCTGTCAATCGTTCGAATTAATTATTAACTTTGCGAAACTTTAAAAATAAATATATTACACAATTGTTATGACAAAAAAATTAGAACCAAATCTGCCGTATTTGGTAGCTGACATCAGCCTTGCCGAGTTTGGAAGGAAAGAGATAGAAATTGCAGAACACGAAATGCCGGGACTAATGGCATTGCGTAAAAAATACGGAGCTGAAAAACCGTTGAAAGGCGCCCGCGTAATGGGTTCACTGCATATGACGATACAAACGGCGGTTCTTATCGAAACGTTAAAAGAACTGGGTGCAGACATCCGTTGGGTAAGCTGCAATATCTTTTCAACACAGGATCATGCGGCGGCAGCCATTGCGGCAGCAGGAATTCCCGTATTCGCATGGAAAGGCGAAACTCTTGAAGAATACTGGTGGTGTACCGAACAAGCGCTAAGATTTCCCGGAGGAAAAGGTCCGAACCTGATTGTAGACGACGGAGGCGATGCTTCTCTTCTTATACATATGGGTTATAAAGCGGAGAACGACGCTAAAACAATCGATCGTAAAGGAGCTAATCACGAAGAGCAAGTAATCCTTGATACGCTGAATCGTATTCTGAAAGAAGACAATCAACGCTGGCACCGAACCGTTGCCGACCTGAAAGGTATTTCAGAGGAAACTACAACGGGAGTGCATCGTCTGTATCAAATGATGGAAAAAGGAGAACTGCTTGTTCCCGCAATAAATGTGAACGACTCTGTTACGAAATCCAAATTTGACAATCTTTACGGATGCCGCGAATCATTGGCTGACGGCATTAAACGCGCAACTGACGTGATGATAGCAGGAAAAGTCGTTGTCGTACTCGGATACGGTGATGTCGGTAAAGGCTGTGCAGCCTCTATGCGTTCATACGGAGCAAGAGTACTGGTTACCGAGATTGATCCGATTTGCGCGCTTCAGGCAGCAATGGAAGGTTTTGAGGTGACAACAATAGAAGAAGCAGTCAAAGAAGGTAATATTTTTGTAACTACTACGGGCAATTGCGATGTAATCCGTATCGAGCATATGGAAGCGATGAAAGATCAGGCTATCGTCTGTAACATCGGACACTTCGACAACGAAATTCAGGTGGAAAAGCTCGTTAATTACAAAGGTATCAAACATACGAACATCAAACCTCAGGTTGACAAATACACTTTCCCGAAAGGCAATTCAATCTTCCTTTTGGCGGAAGGGCGTCTGGTGAACCTTGGTTGTGCCACGGGACATGCTTCTTTTGTAATGAGTAATTCATTTACAAATCAGACTCTCGCTCAAATGGAACTTTGGAAAAACGACTATAAAGTCGGGGTTTATTGCCTTCCGAAGCATTTGGATGAAGAAGTCGCACGTTTGCATCTGGATCAGATAGGAGTAAAATTAACCAAACTTACTCAAGCACAAGCCGATTATATAGGTGTTCCAGTTGAAGGACCTTATAAATCCGATATGTACAGATATTAATCAAACCCGTCTTAATATAACAAAAGAGGAGAAATCAGTTTCTCCTCTTTTTATTTTTTGTAGCAGTAGAATTATTATTTGGGTTGTATGGGTAAAGCTTATTAAGCAAATCTTCTCTCTTTAGTCTTTTCAATGTCCGGGCTATCTGAGGCTTATATCTGTTGTCGTACCAGAAAAAAAACTGCCTTTGGGCAAGTTTCTCTTCTTTGGTTTTAGCCGTATATACTTTTTCGAGAGTATAAGGATGATATCCCGTATAATATATTTCTGTGGCAAGAGTCATCGGTGAAGGGGTAAAATCCTGAATCTGCTCAAGGTTAAATCCCAGCTTCTTTGTCTCTACTGCCAATTCCGCCATGTCTATTTCCGTACATCCGGGATGTGAAGATATAAAATAAGGAATCAATTGTTGCTTCAGATTAAATTTTTGATTGATTTCATCAAACATTTTCTTAAAAGAGTAAAACTGTCTGAAATCAGCCTTTCTCATATATTTTAACACAGAGGACGAAGTGTGTTCGGGTGCTACCTTCAGTCTGCCTGAAACATGATTTGCGATAACCTCGGTAAAATACTCTTTTGAAGATTTTATGTTAGGATAATCCTGAGCTTTATTTACGTCATTGATTCCCATATCATATCGGATGCCGCTTCCAATAAAAGATTTCTTTATTTTAGAATTGGAATTTACAGATTTATATATATCTAATATTTTAGTATAGTCGACATCTATATTTTTGCATATCTTAGGATATATGCAGGAAGGTTTTCTGCATTTGGCACAAATATCTTTATCAATGCCCTCCATACCGTACATATTTGCGGAAGGACCTCCTAAATCGCTCAAATATCCTTTAAAATCAGACATTTTTGTAATTTCATCAACTTCCTTAAGAATTGATTTCTTGGAACGGGACACAACAAATTTCCCCTGATGAGCAGAAATCGTACAAAACGAACATCCACCAAAACATCCTCTGTGCATATTCACGGAGAATTTTATCATCTCAAAAGCAGGGATGGTTTTATCTTTATACTTAGGATGTGGTAATCGGGTATAAGGCAAATCGAAAGACATATCAACCTGTGCTTCGTTCATCGGAGGATAAGGAGGGTTGACAACGACTACTTTGCCGGAAACTTTTTGGAGGATACGAGATGCAAACATCATATTAGATTGCTCCTCTACGATTTTAAAATTCTTCGCTTGTTTTAGTTTATCAGTCTCACATTCTTCATGCGAAAAAAGACTAATATCATCCTTTTCATCGAATTTCTGCAAAATACGATCTGTCACATAAGAAGTCTGAGGAATATCGTGTAGATCAGTAAAAGACGCGTCTCTATTAAGCCTGCCGACAATCTCTTTAATAGGCAACTCACCCATCCCATAAACCAACAAATCGGCTTGGGAGTCCAGCAATATTGAACGATGAAGCTTATCGTCCCAATAATCGTAGTGAGTTATTCTTCGCAAAGAAGCCTCTATCCCACCCAAAACAATGGGAACATCAGGATATAACTTTTTAAGGATGTTTGAGTAAACGATAGAAGTCCTGTCGGGACGCATGCCTGAAACTCCGTTAGGCGTATAGGCATCGTCAGAACGCAGCCTTTTATTAGCCGTATAATGGTTGATCATGGAATCCATTGCCCCTGCTGAAATTCCGAAAAACAGGCGAGGTTTTCCTAATTTTTTAAAATCTCTCAGATCATCTCTCCAGTTAGGCTGCGGAACAATCGCCACTTTCAAACCTTCTTTTTCAAGAACTCGTCCGATTACAGCCGCACCAAACGAAGGATGATCGACATAGGCATCCCCTGAAAAGATGATAACATCCAATTCATTCCAACCCCTAATCTCAACCTCCTTTTTAGTAGTAGGCAGCCAATCAGTCAACTTATATTCATTCATTGTATAGGCAAATGTAGTATATTTCGATTCATTAGGAAGACAAATCCGTATAAGAATAGTCCGAAATAGAAAAACCTGTCATTATAATGTATCATTTTTCGTACCGGGACTCTTCTGCATTTTAAATGCCATGAACAGTAAATAAGCAACGCCAACCATATCAACAAACCCCATCACGAAAAACGTGAACATTACCGGGATTAATTTTGATAAATTATTGTTTTTATTCATGCAATCGAATGATTATATATTTCAACACCATATAAAGATATACAAAAAAAGAATGGATAAACTTTTGTCTATCCATTCTTTACAATATTTTAAATTATTCTTTTATCCTTCTCTTCTTAACCATCATATAAGAGGCAGCCGTAAGCAGTAAAGCCGCAACGGGCAGATCACCCACAGGGCTCCCTGCAATGGGAGGACCCACAGGAGGTTTTGTCCTGAGTGAAGGTGTACCCTCCTGCCCGGAAGCATCCATGCCCTGCCTGTACATATCCTGCAACTCAGAATACGTCTGTTCCGAAGGAAGGGTTATATCTTCTTGAGCTATAGAAGGGTTTATAAAACTGTTCAAGAAGATTGCCGTAAATATGATTTTTTTCGTCAATTTCATTGTACAATAATTTTATTGGTTTTTACCTGTCCGTCTTCAAGCATTGTTTCAACAATGTATACTCCGGCAGCAATATCCAGTCTCTTTCTGTAAGAGAACTCATTCGACGGTTTTTCAGAGATAACACTTATTCCCGCTAAATTCGTAATCCTTACATTTTCGATAGGTCTGCTGCTGTCGACCATAAGGTCGTTCTTATAGCATATTACCGATAACTTGGCTTCTGCATTATTTCCGATGTTTAATCCCGATTCGTCCTGATAGGTAATACGTAATTCAAACCTTTGGTTGTCGAGTCCCGGTTTGCCGTTTTCAGTCCGGTTGTACCTGTGTTGGAAGACATAGCTTCCGCCGTTGGTAACGTCTTTTTCTGTATTTTCGACTTTATCGACAAGGGTTATGCTTTTTATCAGGTTACCGCCGACTTCTATCTGAAGCTGTGCATCGCTGCCCTTATACAAGGATTCGACGCTCAGCCTGATTACGGAAGGCTTGGTCGTGCCGTTCTCCACCAGATTCCTGTAGAGGTATCCGTCACTGCCTATATAGGCTATTTCCGCCTTTTTGTCGAAGTCGTCGTCGGGACGGGTTTTTATTATACTTTCGTGTTCCGGGTCGTTGAAGGTCAAAACAGCTTTGCTAATCCTTGTCGGTGTAACGGCATTAACCACTATGGATCCGCTAAGGCTTTCTTTTTCCGCCTTGGCTGCTCTGGGGAGAACCGTCGAACCTGCTTTCATAACGCTGTTCTTGCCTTCGAGATAGAACTGCAGTTCGTTGCCGGTTGCCGCAGGATTCTTAAGGGCGATTATAATCGCCTGCAAAGGCGGGATGTCCGGGCTGTCGATGTCGTTACCCGGAGAACCGATGCTATAAGTCAGGGTCTGGTTGGTTGCGGCTTCCACGATCTGGAAATAGTTCTTGATTACCGAACTGTTTAGGGCGTACAGCTTATCGAAGTCGATATGTCCCATGGTCGGGTTACCGATCATGATTCTCTCTCCCGAATTGGGCTTGTTCAGTTTCATCTTGTATACGGCTACGTTGTTTTCCCCGTCGAATACGGTTTCGGGCTTGTCGTTGTCCTTTTCGAAGACGAAACGGAACGATTTGTAGCCTCGCTGCAGTTTCGTGGGGTTATTCCAGCATTCGGGCTCGAGAGTTATATACGAATACTGACAGAATGTACTGGTGGAATCCGCCGTGTTATACATTTGCAGCGGACGCTGGGCTTCTATGTAAGGATTCATAATGTAAGGCATTTCCATGACTCCCTGGAGGGCTTCCAGGTATTTGTGGTCTTTTTGTCCTGTTACGCTTGAATCATAGTCTCCCGGCCAGATAGCCAGCGCATGCCCTGTGGTGGACAGGTCGATGTTCGCGGTACTGAATGTACCGGTGAATTCGTCATCGGCAGGCGTTCCGTTTTCGGGGTTGTTCGAATTGAACAGCCTCTGGTAGAAGTTGGGATAGCCTGCAAGGGCAAAGTCCCCGCCGGTCTGGTATTTCAGGGGAGCAGCTAGCATAGAGAAGCGAGCCCTGGGGATCCTGGGGATGTCATTCGCCCAGTCGTAGCCCGGGAAATCCGTATCTTTATCGTATTCCGGGATTCCGCTTTCCTCGGGGGTCGGGGTGTCGTAGTAACCGAAGTTGTACTGTATTTTTGCACGGTTATATCTCAGGTAGCTGGGATAGGCGGTTTCGCTGCCGTAATGGTAGACGATGGTGTCGCAGAAGGGATAGCCTCTGTCGAAAGTGGGATCGAAATGTAAATCAGGGAAGATGCTTGCCATGCCGGGTATGTGTACGGTGGTACAAGGAGCCGGCACCGAAATAGTAGGACTTGCGTCCTTGGTCAGCCAGTTTGCCGTGTTGAACCAGTCGCCGTCGGTTGCTGCCGGGTTCCAGTAAAGGGTGTTCTCCCCTACGTTGATCTGTATTTTTGAGGTCATAATGGTGTTGCCGCAACCGGGTACTCGTACATTCAGGGTGAACTCGCCGTTCATGTCGAGGGTGGCGTCGGGGATTTTTGGGGTACGTCCCGTATAGCTCCAGCTCCAGCGTCCGTTGTCGAAGCTCCATTCGTAGTCTGTGTCGCCAAGGGCGAGGGCTTCCAGACGGATGGTGTCGCCGATGCAGACGATGGGCTGCGGACTCCATACAATAGCTTTGTTGCTCAGGTCATAGACGTCAACACGTTGTTCGAACGAGGATATTCTGGTTGGAGCGCAACCGTCGTCATAAGCCTTGACATAGTAAAGATCACTGCCGGATATGTCCCAGCCTGTGAACAATCCTGTGGTATTGTTGGGTTCGCCTTCTTTCGGCGATAATCTTTTGGTTCTGGTTTGGTCCCACAGTTCGAAACGGAAAGGCCCGATACCGTTCTTGACCTTGATCTGGATAAAGCCTTCCCCGATGCTGGATCCGGGACAGCGGTAGGCGGCAGTATTGGAATCGTCCATCTCGAATACGGGTAGCGCGTCGACCGTTACTTCGTACAACTGGGTACAATATGTTTCCAGAGGATAATAAGAGTAAACTGATGAACTGTTGCTTACGGCAAAAACGTATTTACCGGGCTTATCAGCCTCGACCCAATCGCCCGGATTGTTCACAGAGTAAGCACTGTTTCCTCTATACCAAATAGAAGCTCCTATCGGCCGTGAATAGACAGTTATATGAGGTCTGATATAAGCCTCACTGACGTTGGTTGTTCTCGGATGTTGCTTCATCAGGGTGGAAAAGTTGGGGAAAGTGAACTTAAATTCTCCTGTACAGGCTCTTTCTATTTCTATTTTTGCAGCTTCTTCGTGGGTATAGTAATAACTGCTGTTAGTGAGGGATGAGGTTATAGTACGTGTTACCCCGCAATTGTCGGTCACCTCGTATATCTGCCTGTACCGGGAAGATGTACCGATATTTACCGGGGTTACCTTGGAAAATATCGTTTTCATATTACTATATTGTACATACGGTAGAAGGGTGTTTTCCAAGGAATTCGCCCAGAGACTGATAGCGTATGTATATTTAGTCAACGAATCGGCGGGAAGCGCGGATGGGTAAACTTCCGTAAAGGTAGGCTTGGGATAGGTATTATCGGTAACCCAAGTGTATCCTCCGTCGCTGGTTCTTTCGGTCCGGATGTATTTTACTTTTGTTATATCTCGGGTTTTTCCATTGGCCGTATTACCCGTATACAAATACGGGATTTCGGATGTAGCGCATCCTACAGTCCATGAATTTCCAAAGAAGGCATTAACAGGAGTCAGGCTGCTAACGGTGAAATTGGTAGTATATTTATAATTTTCGGCATCGGTATATTCTATTTTATATGTACCTGCCGCAAGACCGCTGAGTGTTTTTGCGTTTGCAGATCCTGCTTCCGCATAATTAAAGGGCCCCCCCGAAGCCATTACGCTGTTATCGGGAGCAAGAACCCTGTAACTCACCGGGTAGCTGGCAATCCCGTACCAATAACTGACATAAGCATAGAATAGCATATTCCCTTTTCCGCAATCTTCATATGTCAAATTAGTATATGGACTGAAATTACTTATACTTAAAGTATTATAGTCTTTAACGTATTGCGTATCGGTACATCCTTTGGGGCGTACAAGCAGTTTCGGCGACCTGTTTGTCCTGTCCTGCTGGGCTTGTCCGGCAGTGAAACGCAGGTTTTTAATTCTCAGATAACCGTCCGAAGAGGGTGTTTCATCGAATCCCGTCCAAGTCAGGGCATTAGGGTCCGATATATTATCGCTCGGATAATAGACGGAATATTCGAGGAATTCGCCCCAGTTTAGGATAATATACTGGAAATCGGCATTGCTTCCTGTAAATGTTTGCGTTCTATATAATGCCAGAGTTTTTCTCCAGTTCGCGTCATCGGTAGGAGTCGGGTAAACTCCGGTTTGTCCGGGATAATAATAGTTATAGAGAAACAGGGAGGAAGGCATTCCCGTAAGGGCTTCTATCTTGATTTCGTACTCTATGGTTGTCTTGCACTCGCTGCTTTCCCTCAGCACGAAGGTGTAATCGCCTGTAGTCAGCTTTTTTACGTACAACGTCGCCGAAGGCCTGTTGGCGCCCTCGTATATGACGGTGTCTCCCGTGTATGTGGCGGGAAACTTAGTGATAACCAGCTTGTAGGGTCCCGTGCCGCCTTTGAGTCCGCTGAAACTTATGACTCCGGACGGAACGCAAGTCCAGCTTTTGCTTTCTATTTTTGCGCTCATCTCAAGAGGAGCCCAGCTGCCAAGCTGTTGCACTACGACTGTCGTACTGACCGTTTTCGGCACATAGCCTCCTCCGGGAGCTTCCTTACACTTTCCTTGTATTTCTACCGTGTAGGTACCGGGAGACAGTCCGTTTATTGTACTCTGGTCGACCCATTTTACGTCAGTGGGATCCGATCCTGTTTTGTACGCCCTGTATTGCAACTGGGTGTATTTGGGATTGTCGCCGCTGACATCGTTACCTGTCACAATTACTTCTATGGCACCGTTCTGTCCGCAGGGGGAACCGGTTGTTTTCATTTTTACGCTGATATTGTCACACTGCGAGTAGCTTTTAAAGGAAAAGCCCGCAAGCATTATCAACATAGCAAAAAAACATTTACGAATAGGGTAAAAAGTTTTCATTTGTATATTTGCTTTATGTTAAGTAATCCTTGAAATTAGAATAGATTTAGAATTAATCAATATCTAGTTTGTAAATATGTTTGTAATTTTCTGTAAGTCATAGCTTCTATCTCATATAGAAACACAATAAATACTATAATAATAAAAGGCAAAAATAATAATAATAATGCGAATCAGTAGTTGAAACTAGTCGCAGGTTTATTTAGTTAAAATATTAATTATCAATAAAATAGGCGTGTTGCGTGTTTGCTCAATCTCTTGAAAATCATTAATTTAAAGGAATATTACCACACATTTCTTTAACTATGATTCCCAAGAAGAAAGAGCTTAAACTGATAAAGATTTATATGTATATCTGTGATTTATATGATTCAGAGCTAAAGTATTACTGTCAAAGATACAGTAACAACAATGCCCCATCCTTTACAGACCAGGAAATAATGACCATTTACCTGTTTGCAGGTTATTGTCAGAAATATTTCGAAGTCAAAGATATACATTCTTTTGCAAAAGAATATCTTTCTTCCTGGTTTCCTTTACTGCCATCCTATCAGACTTTCAATTTAAGATTAAACCGTCTTAATGAGGCTTTTAAAGTATTATCCCAGAGATTGATAAATTCATTCATTCCAGATGATTGTGACTTTGATATATCACTGGTTGATTCTATGCCAATTATCACTTGTGGAGGAAGAAATAGAGAAGCAAAAGTAGCAAGAGAGTTGGTGACTAAAGGATTTTGCTCTACAAAGAACCAATATTATTTTGGTCTTAAACTTCATGCTCTTGCTTTTAGACGAAAAGGAACAATCCCTTTTCCCGAAAGCATAACTTTTACTCCAGCAGAGGATAATGATTTAACTGTCTTTAAACAAAATTGGGGAGATGCAATCTTTGACCGAACTATCTTTGGTGATAAAATATATTCTGATTTTGAATACTTTGACAAGCAAAAGAAGCAAAATCAAAATATTGAAATGCTCACTCCTGTTAAAGAAATCAAAGGACAATCTGATCAAGAAAAACAACGAAACAAGGCTTCTAATGACTTATTTTCAACGGCTGTTTCCAAGATCAGACAACCTATAGAATCATTTTTCAACTGGTTGAATGTAAAAACAAAAATTCAAAAGAGCACATAAAGTCAGATCAACATCTGGACTTTTAGTACATACGATGGGAAAAATTGCCATCGCATTCATTTATCTAATTTTTTAAATACTGATTCGCATTAATAATTAATTATTCAATTTATTTTAACAATGAATTGAAAATATAAAAATAATTTGTCCGACAGACATCAAAAAAAGCAACCCAAAAAGGTTGCTTTAAAAATAGCTCCGTTTTTGTATTATTATTCTGGTACATCAATGTATATTATTGGGTACAAATTTTTGTTCTTTTCTTTTGAAAAATGACAGTCAACTCTGCGGCAACTTGAAGTAAATGAGGATTTTATTTCCGTATCCATTACTAAAAATAGCTTCTGGAGAATAGTAACGTTTTAGTAACGTTTTTTGACTTTAGATTGGCTTTTTCAAATATGAAAGATGACCAGACAGATGTTTACAAAAACTAAAAAAACCCTCTAAATTAAATATTTAGAAGGCTTTTCTTAATTTTGACCGAACGTTGGCTTCGGCTTTCGTGGTCCCTGTTGGGCTTGAACCAACGACCCCCTGATTATGAGTCAGATGCTCTAACCAACTGAGCTAAGGGACCTGATCGAGATTTTCTCTCAAAATCGGATGCAATATTACGGCTTTTTATTCAAATACACAAATGAGACTGATAAATTATTTTACAAATCTTGCGTATACGCTTAAAGGCAAACGTTTCAAAGAATGATCGGGAATAAGTAATTCACCGTACTGGCAATGTTTTACTTCCGGAAAATAATCTTTAATCAGATTCTCTGCGATGATCGAAGAAAAGCCCATCGAATAAAGATTTAATATAAGGAATGAGTCCTGCTCTGATAACAGATTTCTGCATAAACTCATCAATTCTGCAATATTGTCTTCCAGAATCCATTTTTCCCCGTTCGGACCTCTTCCGTAAGCGGGAGGATCGAGAATTATTCCGTTATATTTTTTCCCCCGCTTAACTTCGCGATTACAAAATTTCAATACGTCTTCTACTACCCATCTGATGTTCTCCAAACCCGATGCTTCCATGTTTTCGCGAGACCATGTTACGACCTGTTTCACGGAGTCGACGTGTGTGACGTCTGCTCCTGCACTTTTGGCTGCAACAGATGCACCGCCTGTATAGGCAAAGAGGTTCAGTACGGAAATATCGGTTCGTTTAAAGCCCTTGATCGTATCGTATATGAAGTTCCAGTTTTCACATTGTTCGGGAAATATGCCAACGTGCTTAAAAGAAGTCAACCCTAATCGAAATCTCAGTTTCATCCCTTTGTAGTTGTAATTGATAAACCATTGTTCGGGCATTCCTTTCTTCAGTATCCACTTTCCGCGTTCATTATCACTGTTTGACGATTTTTCTTTTTTGAAAACAGCATCCGACATTCTGCTCCATTCGCTGTCAGGCAACGTTTTATTCCAAACCGCCTGCGGTTCGGGGCGTGATAATATATATCTTCCGAAACGTTCCAGTTTTTCGTAGTTTCCGCTGTCAATCAGTTCGTAATCAGCCCAGTCATGTAGTTCCAATAATTGCATATTCCTATTTTTATGCGTAATTAATTACTTCTAAATAAAAGAGTATGATTGCAACACAAACATTATATTTGTATTTCAAACAACAAAGATATGAATATTCCTTTTTTAGATCTGAAACGGACTAATTTAATATATCAGAATGAGATAGAAAATGCAGCTTTGCATGTATTGCGATCAGGCTGGTATATATTGGGCGAAGAATGTAAAAAGTTCGAGGAAAAGTTTTCCGGTTATTGTGAAGCAAATCATTGCATCGGAGTCGGCAACGGATTGGAAGCAATACGGATTATCCTTCTTGCTTATAAAGAAATGGGAATATTTAATGACGGAGATGAAATAATTGTTCCGGCAAATACTTACATAGCAACCGTTCTGGCTGTTTCCGACAGCGGGCTGACGCCTGTCATGGCAGAACCCGATATTAATACATACAACATAGAGCCCATTGAGGTAGAGAAAAAGATCACTTCCAAAACTAAAGCCATATTGGCTGTCCATTTATATGGCAGGGTTTGTGATATGGACGCTTTGCAGGTTATTGCACGAAAACATAATCTGAAATTAATTGACGATGCCGCTCAAGCACACGGCAGCATCTATAAAAATAAAAAAGTCGGAACCCTGTGCGATGCAGCGGCATTTAGTTTTTACCCGACTAAAAATCTGGGAGCCTATGGCGATGGCGGTGCGATAACAACGAATGACGAGGAACTGGCAAACGTAATCCGATCTGTTGCCAACTACGGATCGGTGAAAAAATACGTACACGAATACAAGGGCATTAACTCGAGACTTGACGAGATTCAGGCGGCAATATTATCCGTGAAGCTTAAATATCTCGATCGGGATGTGCAGAAGAGGAAAGATATGGCTAAAAAATATTCTTCCAATATTTTAAACCCTAAAGTGATACTTCCGAAAATTAAGAATGAAGAAGAACATTCCTATCACCTTTATGTGATTCGAACGGAAGAACGCGATCGTTTAAAAAAATATTTATCGGAAAAAGGAATCGAAACGCAGATTCATTATCCAACGCCCATACACAAACAAAATGCGTATAAAGAACTGCAACATTTGAGTTTTCCCCTGACAGAAAAGATATGCGGCGAAGTGTTGAGCCTGCCCCTGTTTTTAGGAATGACTGATGCTGAAATAAATTATATCATTGATGCTATAAACGAGTGGCAATAAATTACTTATAGATATTCCGCTTTAGTGAAATGGATTGCGCGTTTCTCTTTCGGCGGGACTTGCATATAATCGCCGTATTGATTTGTCAGATACGTGTCAGGATCGTTGGGTGCAAAAAAACTTTTCCCTTCAAAAATTATAAGTTTTACGGGGAACATATACTTCGCATTGTGATTGGTTGAATTTCCTATTCCGTAGCTGTGCAGGATATTATCGGGTTTGGTAATGCTGCATATCAGCCTTGCCAGCATGCCAAAAAAATAACCGGCAGGATATAAGAACAGGGAAACCGAATATTCGTAGAAGTATTTTAATGAGTGAAACGGTTTTCCTCTTTTCAGGCGGCGGAAAGATCGTCCGTAGAAAAAATCGACGAAGCTTTTAAGTCCTCTGTAACTCCTTTCTTCGGGAAATATATCTATGAAAATGCCTTTTTCTTTATAAGGAGCATTATCATCCTCTTCGGTATGGACAATGGAGTTTCTGTCCCTTATTTTAGAAAACAACATTCTGTAACCTTTTTCCTTCGGAGTTTGAAGATATAAATTATCGGGAAGCTCTTTTTTGAGTATTCTCAATAATTTGTAATAATCGGGCAACAATAACTCTATGTCGATGTCATCGTCCCACGGAATGAATCCGCCGTGCCTGACAGCGCCCAGCAAAGTTCCTCCGCTTATCCAGTAAGTAAGATTATGCTTGCGACAGATAGAATCTACCACTTCCAGTATTTCGAGCATGCGGAGTTGCAGTATTCGGAGTTCCGAACCTTCGGGATTGTATGCGCTTAAATCTTCACTCATTATTGCATTGCGATATTCATACAAATATAAACGAAATATTTATATTTGCTCTTAAAGAAAGACGTGATAATAAATGGCTGAACATAATGATCTGGGAAGAGTAGGAGAGGACTTGGCTGCAAAATTTCTGATTGACGAAGGGTATATCTTAGTATCCCGTAATTGGAGATGTGGAAGGATCGAAATTGATTTGATTGTCAAAAGTTCCGATTACATCGTTTTTGTGGAAGTGAAAACCCGAACTTCCGATCACTGGGGACAACCCGAAGACGCGGTAGATGAAAGAAGGATCAGAAACATGACGGAAGCAGCCGATTATTATGTCCAAGAGAATGATATTGATTTGCCTGTCCGCTTCGATGTGATTTCAATATTGTTCAAAGGTAAAGATTATACAATACATCATATTGATGATGCGTTTTTTGCTCCGCTAAATTAAGTATTTATGAATATAGAAGAATTAAGAGAGTATTGTTTGTCCGTAAAAGGATCGGAAGAATGTTTCCCTTTTGATGAAGACACTTTGGTTTTTAAAGTCTTGGGGAAGATGTTTGCTTACACATTCTTAGAACCGAGAGACGGGCAGTTTGCCGTAAATCTGAAATGTGATCCTGAGAAAGCAATAGAATTGCGGGAGAAATATTCGAGCGTCGTTCCCGGATACCATGCCAATAAAAAATATTGGAATACAGTCTATCTGAACGGTGATGCTTCGGAGAACGAAATTCAGAAATGGATAGATCATTCGGTTGAAGAAGTTATAAAAAAACTTCCTAAAAAGCTGAGGGAAGCGTATTATGAATAACTATCTGCTGCATATATCCGAAACTGATTCTACCAATACTTTTCTGAAAAATCTGGCAAAAGAGCAAAACCTTCCCGAAGGCTATACGGTTCTGGCAGACTTTCAGACTGCCGGCAGAGGACAAAGGGGAAATTCGTGGGAGTCGGAAGACGGAGAAAATCTTCTATTTAGTATGATATTGTATCCACGGCAGGTTGAGATAAAAGAACAGTTTATTCTGTCTCAGGTTGTTTCCGTATCAATTCTTGAAGTTCTTTCGAAATATTCAGACAGCATATCGGTAAAATGGCCTAACGATATCTATTGGAAAGATAAAAAGATATGCGGGTTCATAATAGAAAATAATTTGATGGACGATGCGATTGAAAGTTCAATTATTGGCATAGGTATTAATATTAATCAGGCATGTTTCAAGAGCGATGCTCCCAATCCTGTTTCATTGAACCAAGTTACGGGACAAGAACATAATCGGATTGATATTCTGGATGATATACACAAAACCATTTTTCGTTATTATAAATCTGTCAGTACAAAAAAAGAACAGATTGCAGATTTTTACAAAGGAAATTTGTACAGGCAAGACGGGTTTTTCCCATATTCCGATACACGAGGTTCTTTTATGGCAAGAATAAAGGACGTAGAGTCTGACGGACATCTTATTCTGGAAACTGAAGCAGGAGAAGCCAGAAGGTATGCCTTCAAGGAGGTAAGATATCTGTAAATAAATCTTACAGAGATTGTTATTCAAAAAGAAAGTCCTACCTTTGCGGGAATTATTCGAAAAGAAATGGATTGGTTATCGCAAACGATTCTGCAACCTTCGGTTATTCAGGCAATTATAGTAATACTGACGGTGGCTGTTGTAGGCTTACAGCTTGGCAAAATTAAGCTGTTTAATATCTCACTCGGGATTACTTTTGTTTTTTTTGTCGGAATACTCGTCGGGCATTTCGGAATAAACATTGATAAAGACATTCTCCATTTTGCCCAGAATTTCGGGCTGATCATATTCGTATACGCATTAGGATTGCAGGTCGGTCCGGGTTTTTTCTCCTCTTTCAAGAAAGGCGGTTTGAAACTGAATCTCTTATCGTTTGCCGTAATTTTGCTGGGTACGGTGATGGCTCTTGTTTTTCATTGGACTTGCGATATTTCGTTGCCGAACGTATTGGGCATACTTTCGGGAGCAGTTACCAATACGCCCGTTTTGGGAGCGGCTCAGGATACTTTGAGGCAAATACTCCCGAATGACTCCAAAGCCATATCCGACATGGCGTCTGCCTGTGCGGTTGCATATCCTTTAGGCGTAATCGGCGTTATTTTGGCAATCGTTATAATGAGTAAATTTTCGGGTAAAAATCAATCCGAGAACGCCAATGGAGAACAGAAGAAAGACACGAAAGCATACATAGGCGAATTTCAGGTAACAAACCCTGCGATAGCAGGCAAAACCATCCTTGAGGTGATGAAGCTTTCGCCTAAAAAGTTTGTTATCTCCCGTGTTTGGAAAGAAGGGAAAGTTACCATTCCTACATCCGAAACGAAGCTCGATCTGCACGATCATCTTTTAGTAATCACCGTCAAGTCGGATGTCGAGAGCATAAAAATTCTTTTCGGCGAACAGGAAAATGTGGACTGGAACAAAGAAGACATAGACTGGAACCGCATAGACAACAGCCATTTGGTTTCACGCCGTATAATCGTAACTCGTGGAAAGGTTAACGGAATGAAACTCGGGCATCTGAAACTCCGAAATCTTTACGGAATAAACATTACCCGTGTCAACCGAGCTGGGATAGACTTGCTTCCTTCGCCTTCCTTGGCATTGCAGATCGGAGATAAAATAACAATTGTCGGAGAAGCCGCATCTATCGACAACGTTGCCAAAATTTTAGGTAACGAAATCAAGCGACTGAAAGAACCTAATCTGATCGCTATCTTTTTAGGCGTCGTTCTGGGTCTTATTTTGGGAAGCTTGCCTTTGCCTTTCCTTAATCTGAGCGTCCCCGTGAAATTGGGGATTGCAGGCGGACCTATCATTGTCGGTATACTGATGGGTGCTTTCGGTCCGCGTTTTCATATTGCCACTTATACAACCCAAAGCGCAAACCTTATGCTTCGCCAGTTCGGAATAGTCGTTTATCTGGCTTGTCTTGGAATAGATGCAGGTGCTGATTTTTTCGAAACCGTATTTCACGGCGACGGAATGATGTGGATAGGCATCGGTTTTTGTTTGACCATAGTGCCTGTATTGATAGTCGGCTGGGCTGCGATGAAGATGTTTAAAACCGATTATTCGGAAAGCGTCGGAATGCTGTGCGGAAGTATGGCAAACCCGATGGCTTTGAATTATGCGAACTCAATTATAGACGATGACGAGCCTTCTGTTGCGTATGCTACGGTTTATCCTGCTTCTACTTTCGTGCGTCTGATATCGGTACAAATAATCCTGCTTTTGTTCCTGTCTTAGTCCTTTTTACTCAAAATTAAGATTAAGTACTACAATTTCCGATATAGTCCCGATTCTGTATTGCGGTCCTGACAATCCAAGCCCCGAAGTCACGTAAATATGAGTATTCTCTTTCTTTTTATATCCGTGTCCGACTTCGTAGATTAGATTAATTAAAATATTATACGGAAACAGTTGTCCGTTATGAGTATGTCCGAAAACCACCAGATCCGCTCCTGCGTCCGATTCCTCGTAAAGGCGGTGAGGTTCATGGTTCATTACGATTACAGGATAATTTTTATCCACGTTTGACATCAGTTCGCTCAGTTCTTTCCTGCCTTGAAATTTATCATCTTCTCTGCCGACTATGTAAAAAGCATCGGCAACTTTAACCACCGAATCCCGAAGTACGGTCAGTCCTGCCTTTTGGCTTAACCATTTTATTTTTTCTTCGGCATTCAGCCTGTATTCGTGATTTCCTGTAACCGCATACACTCCGTAAGGCGCATTTAACCGCCGGAATTCCTCTTCCATATGTTGTTTTTCGACTGGATCGAGGTTGTAGTCGATAATATCGCCGACGAGAAGAATTACATCGGGTTTTTGTTCCATAATTTTATCGACATACATGCTGAGTATATCTTTGTCTATCAGATAACCGACATGTACATCGGCAACCATGGCTACTTTGAGATTCTTTAACGGAGAGGTTTTGTTTATTGTCAGGTTTTTTTCTGTTACGACAGGATGCCAGAATCGGTAATGTCCGTGAAGCATGATGATACCTACAATTAAAACAGAAGCCAGAAAATATATCCGTTTTTTATAGACAGAACCTAAATTGCATTCTCTTATCCTCTTTATCCAACGCCCGATAAATTTTACGACGTCGTAGAGCAACAGCATCATAGTCATGTACAGGATAAATACCATCCATGCCGTTCCCAGACGCATTATAGGAATTAGAATTTCATCCGACAGTTCGTCAACATATACAAAACCGACAATGTAGATTATCAGTTCCGCAACAAAAAGCGCAACAAACGGTATTCTGAAAGATTTTTTGGGGGGAATGGCTTTCCAGCCTTTCCAGAAAACGTATATATTCAGAAATGTATGAACCAGTATCGCATTTATAAAAACTCTCATTGCGCTGTTTTAATATTGAAAACAATATATTCCGACTGTGTACCTATTCGGAATTTCCCTCCCCAGATGCCTATTCCCGAACTTACATATACGTTCGTATTTCCTTTCTTCTTATATCCGTGCGAATCTTCATATATCATGTCCGTGATCAGCGATATAGGCCAGACCTGTCCACTGTGAGTATGCCCAGAGAATTGCAGGTCAATTCCGTTTTGTTCCGCTTCCTCCAGATTATAGGGCTGATGATCCAGTAAGATTACAGGTTTTGTTTTGTCAATCCCGTTAACCAATTCAGACAATGGCTTTCTGTCAGGATTTGTTTTGTCATCCCTGCCTATCACGTAGAAGCTGCTGTCTACAAGTACGGCATTATCCCTTAGCAGATTTATTCCCGCATCTTCGATAAATCGTATGCTTTCATTAAGCCCGCTTATATATTCGTGGTTACCCAGACAAGTGTATATCGGAGCTTTTATATTTTTAAAATACTGTTCCAATCTGTTTTCCCTTAAAGGTCTTACGCTGTTGTCTATAATATCTCCCGCAATAAGTACAATGTCGGGATTCTCTTTGTTTATCAGATCGATCCATTGAAGAAGTTCTTTTTTTCCGATTCCGTAACCGAGATGCATATCACTGATTGCTACTATGCGGAGAGAGTCTTTTTTGTCAATCTTTTTTTCGATGGTAACAGGAATATCCATACGTACTTTCCAGTTGTATTTCAAATATCCGCAAACCATAAGCATTGCAACGAATCCGACTGCCAGAATAAGCCCTGCCCAATTGTCGCGCGTATAGTGATTGAACGTTCCCGAAGGAACTATGTGCAGAATACGGATAAAGTCCTTCAGCAAAGCGAGCATCAGGAAATACAAAAAAATGAAAAACCACGATAACCCTATGTTGTGAAAAACGGTTGTTACCCCAACGGGAAGATATTCGCCCAACAGGAAATATACAAATATCGAGGATACGCTTATAACGGCAAAAGCGATTAATATGATACGCCCGATTATGCTCGGCGGCATCAGCACCCATACTCGTTGGAAAACGTAATAATTTCCTGCCAGAAAAAAATAAAAGTATAGCTATAAAAGCAAATTTCATATAATCTTTTTTTAGATAAAAAAGGAGTAACCCGTACAAAGTTACTCCTTTCGTTCAATTATAAAAATGTTGTTTTATCTTCTGTTTCCAAGAGCTATTAAAATATAATAGATAAGGGTTGCAAGCGAACTTATAGCTGCCACTACATATGTGTATGCAGCCCATTTCAAAGCATCCTTAGCCATGTCGTGATTGCTCACGTTGGTTATTCCCGCAGTATTCAGCCAAACCAGCGCTCTTTTGCTGGCATTGATCTCCACGGGCAATGTTACAAAACTGAATATGGTTGTGATTGCAAACAATCCTATTCCGATCCACAACAATTGAGGAAAAGCCTGCATAAAGATAATTCCTGCAAGCAGTACCCACATCACCCATTTGGATGCAAAACTTACGACTGGAACCAGTGCCGATCTCATTCTTAACGGTCCGTAAGCATATGCGTGTTGCACGGCGTGTCCGCACTCGTGTGCCGCTACGGCTGCTGCCGCAACACTGTTGCTATGATATACGCCTTCGCTCAGGTTGACGGATTTGTTAGACGGATTGTAATGATCTGTCAAAACGCCTTGAGTGCAGGTTATGCTGACATCGTAAATGCCGTTGTCATGAAGCATTTTTTCTGCTACGTCTCTTCCTGTCATTCCATTAGTAAGAGGAACTTTCGAGTATTTCTTAAACTTGCTTTGCAAGACTGCCGACACAGCCCAGCCTGCCAATGCAATTGCGATAAATAGAATCCAAATTATCATATAATATTCAGTTAGTTTTTATTTTCTCAATGAAAAACAAATTATATGCCAAAAATAATAAGATATCCTGTTTAATAAAATCACAATTATCTAAAAATCATTAAGAAAATGATTTTACGGGTGTAATAGTTAATAACAAGATTAAAAAAGTGTTGAAAGCCTGTGCTTTGTATTTCAGCCTACGATCAGTTTTATGACCTGATTACGTGTACCTTTTATTTTAATTATATATACTCCCGGAATGAATTGATAGGGGATATTCATTATTTCACCGTTAACCTTTGTGCGGATAATATTTTTTCCGTTCATGTCGAAAACATTTATGTCCGAATCGAAATCTTTTTCAATAAACCGCTGGATTGTAAGAATATTATTGTTGTAATTTGCCCATAAAGGTCTTTTGTCCGTATTGTCGTCAATGTTTGGCACGGGTTCTTTAAAATGCAGGACAAATCTGTCGGTTCTCATTGTCGGTTCCGAATATGTTTCATATACCGTTTCAGGAGTTAGTTCAATAATCTTATTTTCCACTTTATCCTCAAGATATATTTCTTCTACATCTCTTTTTGTGTTTAATCTTAATCCGCGAATCGAAATGTTTTGTGTGAGAGAGGCAGGATCCATATACAACGGAACCGATGAAGTTGTTTCTATCGGGAGGAAATTTACGGTTAATGCCGAATTGTCTTTATCGTCCAGAGTATATAACTGACTGAATATTGTAGGCGTAACTTCACCTTCGAGCATAGCGGAATTTGAGTTGCCGTCGTTCGCAACCACCGTAGAAAGTTTTTTGACATTCCGATACTCGAAATTATTGTCAATCTCGTTTTGCGGACGCAGCACAACATTTGCCCTGTCGGTCATGCCTGTTTCCTTATCCATTACTTCTATGATAAAGTCGTCGTACCTGCCTTCTTTCTTGGATCTTATGAACGGGGTAGTGCCCATTACCCTTTTATCCTTGGGTATTGTGAAGTTCAGATTATCCTTTACGGTATATACAACAAACATTTGCAAAGGCGCGATTGTCACATTGTCATCATCGCCGTCTTCGCTCGGATAAGGCGAGTCGTTCGGCAGGTAAGTACCTCCCACGCCCTTTGCTATATAATAGTTATAAACAACTTTTATTCTGTTGTCTTTGTACTTGGCGATCCCTTTCGAATCTCCTTTCAATATCCAGATTCTGTTCAGCATGTCTCTGCCCGATGAGTTTCCCTGATTGTCCGAAACAATTCCCCAATCGGAGGATGTATTCGATCCGAGCAGATCGTTCAGGTTCAGGGGGGGACATAAACGGATTGGCAAGATAATGAAATCCTTTTTTTGTTAAGTTTTACGCTGACGTTCTCGGTAGTCAGTTTTTCTTCCGCATAAGCCGAATCGGAAAGATTCGTCCCGAATATCTGATTCGCGCTGCGACCGGGATCATTGGCAAATTTATGCCTGTTAAAATAGTGCATGCCCGATGAACGTTGTCCGAAATCTATTCCCGCCCATGCTATGTCCGTATATTGGCTGGCGTCCGTTCCTCTCAAGTCTATTCCTAAACCATAGCCTCTTCCGGCTTCCAGCGTATAATTCGGATCGACGATTGTTGATTTGTTATCTCCTAAGAAACTGACATTTGTAGGAGCCATCAGGAAGTTGAACATGAAGTAATCAGCTTTCATATTGTGAAAAGGTGTTCCCAATCCCACAAGGCTGCGATATTTACGGTTATCGTATTTAGGATCGGTTTCGCCCTGCATCTCATCGTTGTCCAAAGCTAAATTAACCTGAATGAATCCTCTGTCTTCGGGTTCTTTGCCTGTCCAGTCACCATAATCGACAGAGCCGTCCACCAAAAGGTGTGCCATAACGCTCCTGTCATTCGGCAGGGAAGTAGGATAATCCCGTCCGTCGACTTTTCTCGAATCCAATATTAACCAACCTTTGTCTAAACCAATATTCTGAGTTTTAGCGGCAAGGGATGCATCCAAAGTAACATGTTTATTGTTGTTGATCCTTACGTTCGGAAAGTCTATATAATTTGTTTTTTTAGAAGGTATTGCAGCATAAGAATTACCTTTGGTAGTTATCGTCTGGGCTTCATCGCCTCTGAACTCGAAGATGGAGGGATCGCCCGCAATTCTTTTTGAACCGTCAAAAACAGTCCCTGATTTCACGTTATTGTAAAAATTTCCTGTCAGAACCGTTCTGGATTTTTCAGTTATGATTTCGCTCGTATTTCTTACTTCGGCAGGATTGCTGCCCGATACAATATCAGTACCCGCATATAAATCTCCCCCGACATATAGCAATGTGTTGTCAGGCATTTTATCCGTCAATGATAAAACGCCTTCGTTGTAAATATAGTAAGGCGTTTCTCTTTCAACGACTTTTACGCTGTAAGTCAATGTAAGATCAGGAAAATAGGAGTTTTTCAGTTCACAGACGAAAGACTGCCCTATGTTGCTTATTTCTGTTCTGAACAAGCCTTTAGTCAGGTCTGTCAGCACAGGAGAACTCGGCGTGGCAGTCCATGTGAAAGAGGTTGTGTATGTGCTGCCGTTATTCACGACTTCGTATTCTTTGTCAAAACCGATAATTTTTCTTGGAGGCAGTTCTCCTCCATCAATTGCGGCTTGCGGACTGTATTTGTAATTTGGTTGTCTGACTAATTTTGGCAGGGAAGAAAATCTTAATCTGTTATTTATACAATTCAGATTGTATATATAATTGTCGGGATGAAGTTTTAATTCTATTAGCTGATTTCCCGAACAGTCGATCACTTCCAGAGCCGCACATTCGGACAGATCGAGGGAAGAAAGTTTATTGCTTCCGCAATACAGGGTATAAAGGTTTGGATTTGAAACGCTAAGCCTTCGTAAGGCGTTGTCGCCGACAAACAATCTTGTAAGAGCCTGAAAAAAAGAAGCGTCAAGATGCCCGCCCAATTCCTTTCCCGTGAAGATTATATCTTGTAACTTATAGGGTGTCGTACCTTCGTCCCATGTCAAAAATCCTGATGAGGTGAGTTCGCCGATCCACGATTCGTCGGTGTCCCATGCCAACGTATCGGATTCAGTTAGCCCTAATTTCTCAAAATTCATTGTTCCTGCGGTGGCTGATTCCTGTCTGAGGAAACAGATAAGTCCTTCTTTGTCCCGTCCGGAGTAATCTCCGGATTCTATTTTCAGTATGTCTGTCGTTAACCCGAGGCTATCCGCTTGTTTTGCCGCAGGAATGATGTCTGTGGAATATACCTTCGCAGAAAAAGCCGCTACCGTCAATAGAAATACGACGGTAATGGATCTGATATATGTTAATATTTTTCCGGGCATTATTCGTTTAATTCCAAAGACTGTTTGTTATTCTGCCGAACTGGCATATATTACGGCTCCCGTTTTGGAGGGCGTGCCGGGAGTTAAATTCGTGCCTGCATAGTTGATACGCCCCATCGTATTGATAACAGCTCCGCTGGCTGCGTGTATACGCCAGAATTTCGATACGTCTATATTTTTCGTACTTCCGCTGCCACCCAATACTTTCACGTCGCCTCCGTTTGCATATATTCCATATGTGCTGCCGCTTACCTTTGGCGATATATTTACCTTAGCTCCGTATCCGTTCATGGAGATCAAAGCTCCGTCGGTACACTCGATTCCGTTTGCTGTTATGTTCGTGCGGGTAATCGTTGCTGTTTTTAAGGAAACTTTTGCCAGTGAATTCGCAACCATGAAAGTCGTTGACTCTGACTCGCCATTCACAATAGTAGCTCCATTTGCTCCCGCATCCATAATAAGCGAACTTGAGGTTTCGGCAAGAAAATCATTTCCAAATCCTGTTCCTATATTTATCGTGCTTCCCTTACATTGCAAGGTTGCTCCGCTATGTACCCTTATCCCGATAGTAGAGGCTTGGCTCAGTGTTATAGTCGAATTGTTCCCTAATTCCACATAACTGCCGTTGCCGCTTTCTATGCAGGCATAAGGCGTTTCTGTAAAATTCGGCGATTTGGTAATCGTTATATTGCAATTCTCCGTCCAAAGGAAACCGAAAGATACGGTAATGAAATCCGTTGTTATTTTACTGCTCCCCGGCAACATGGCGTAAAATGCCGATCGGCTTATCGTAATACCTCTGTCGGCTTTAAGCTGGGTAGTCCCCGCAAGCGTAATATTCGATCCGTCCGCAGTTATAGGACCTGTGTTCATTGTTACGGTCGAAGGTGAATAAAACATGGCAACCGTATTGCTAAGGATCAGGCTGTCTATAGACACGTCGCTGCTTTCAAAACTTATCTGTATATTCGGAATGGCGCCGTTTGCATTCAATGCCTTTATGCTTCCGCTGCCTCTGCAAATAAAATTTACTTTCCCGTCATTGTTTCCTCCCGGGTTGTATAATTTGCGGGCTTCCGAATTATAAGCCGTTTGAATGTCTTTATAAAAACCTGTGGACGGATCGTTACCGTATGCGGGATTTATATATACATTCGAATGACGGAATTCTTCCGTCGAAAATCTCAGCCATTGCCCTGCCGATCCCAGATCGGGATTGAAATAATAATATCCCGGCGATGTTACATATTCTGTCTGACTGAGAGCGGCAGGCGTGTTGCCGTCTATTGTCGTAACATATATCAATGTCCCTCTTTGATCTGTTCCGTAGGCTTTAGGATTGTTATTCTCTTTTGCCTGCAATTGTGCACGTGTTATTAACGGAGCCATAACGCCGTCTGCTTTTGCCGTGTTAGCCGGTTCACCGAGTGCCTGTAAGGTTACGTTTGCAGAACCTGTCATATCGTTTCCGACAACTGTCGACCGATTCTTTATGAAAGTAGTGTTTGCCGAGTTGTTTTGGACACTATATCCTATTGCGATTGCATTCTTGGCGTTTGCTTCGGCTTGAAAACCTATGGCAATTGCATTATTTCCTTCGGTTTTGCTATTATAGCCCATGGCAACAGTCCCCTCCATTCCTGATATTGATGAATTAGCATATGCTCCGATAGCCGTATTGTAACTTCCGTCGATGTTTTCCGCTAAGGCAAAATAACCAACAGCAGTATTAGAAGAGCCTGCTTCATCTTCTGAGAGAGCATTAAATCCCAGAGCTGTGCCAAATCCGCTTTTACCAGCTCCTACCGTCACTCCGTTTATTACTGCGTCTCCTCCTACAACTGTAAGTTGTGCATTCTCTGTTCCACCATTGACATCTGCTATTATTTTATCTCCGATTACAACCTGCGCATCCAGATACGAATTGGTTTTGTTTGTTTTGGATGGTTTGTCCACGCCCACTTCGTACCATATTCCGCCGCTTGCATTGGAGGACAAGGGAATCCATGCGGTTCCGTCAAAGTAATAGTATCCTTCTTTTTCTACTTTTTCGGTAAGCCCTTCGGGCACGTCGTCAATCTCCGAAACGTAGATGATTGCACCTTTTTGCGGCGATCCGTAATAAGGATCACGGGCTATAACTTCGCTTAGTTTTAATCGGGGAGCTATGATGCCTTCCGCTTCCAGTTGTGTCGCGTCGGCTTTTTTTTCTGACATCGAGCGTTGCCTGCGGGTCTTCGTTATTTACTCCGACCTGTGCCGACAGATTGCCGCAGAAAGCAACTGCCATTATTGTCAAGATAAATAGATATACTCTGGTCATTTGGATAATAATTTTATTGCAGTGAATATACTTAACTTATAAGCACTTATATACCCTGTTAATACAGATGTTCTGTATGTTATAATTATAACACAATCATACCATTTCAGTTCATTTCAACTACAAATATACTGTCTTTTTTTCATATGACAACTTTAATAAAGGTTATATTTTGAAGCGTATATCTTATTTAATTTATTTTTATACAGGCATTTGTCTGTTATTTTGAAAACAAATTGTAGCTTTGTATAAGACTATATTTACGTTTTAGGAATCCTGTGTCTGCAAATATCTGATTGTCAGATTTATATAGAGAGGATGCGGTATATGGTTAAAATTGACATTATTTTTTTTAAGAGAAAATATTGGGCGCAAATATATGATATATAGATAATAACGAACAAACTTTTTTTATTTTCTATGAAAAGGTATATATTAATCATTTTGATTTTATTCTCAATTGTTTCTTGCGATGACAAAGTGTCTGATAATGGGACAAATGGTGAAGACGGCAGTTGGCTTTCGTTTCTGATCAATATGTCGGAACAGAAATCTATGGGAGAAGAATTCGGCGGAACCCAGAAAGAACAGAAACTGAACAGCGCGCGGATCGTATTCTATTCAAACGACTATGTTGCCGACAGGTTCGATTATAAACTGGTTACCGATTTCGGAGGCAATAAGATTTCAGGAACAGGAGTAAATTCTTCGAACGGCATCGGCAATTTTAAAACGGAACCTGTTCTTTTGAAAAAGAAAGATTATCAGATATTGGTTATAATCAATCCGAATGATGCCATAAAAAGTGCAACAGAAAAAAAATCAGCCCTATTCAAATCTTGTAAGTGCCGCAACCGTTTCTTCTGTTAATGACATTACGGGAGAATCGAACGACAACTTTCTGATGACTAATATCTATGGATTGGTGGACTGCCCTGAAAGTAAGTTTTATTTGAAAAAGGAACAGGCTCTGAACGATCCTCTACAGGTTTGGGTTGAAAGGGCCGCCGCAAAGTCCATTTAAAGTCAGCCATAACAAACGACATACTAATTACGGATGGCGGCGTTTCGTATACCCTGTTGGCATCGACTATTCAATGGACTCTTGATGTGACGAATAAGAAATTATTCTGGCTGAGGAAGCCGACTTTCAGAAAAGGAGGGAGGGACAATCATAAGGATGATCTGAACATGGAGCAACCTACGGATTATTTGACGAAAGATCCTGAGAACAATAATATTTCCAATCGTGCATATCTGTATGCGGAAGATCCCAATTTTTCCGTCGGTTTTAGCAGTCTTTCTGCACTCCAGTTAGCGGATGAGTTTCAGTACCTGTACTATTTGAGTGATGATAAAATCGTATGGAAAAACGTATCGGAAGATTTGTACGTTACGGAAAATACAATGGAAACGAAAGAAGTTTTTGAAAATGTAGTAACTCAAATGGTGATCAGGGTAGGATACAGCACCGCTTCGAAACCTTTTGACGGAAGCCAGTTCTTTTATTATTATGTTCCCATTCGTCACTTTACGGATACTCTTACCGAGCAGGAAGTGGAGATCACGAATGACGACGATGTAAATCCCGGAGGATCGGAAGAAGGCGAAGGCGGCTTTGTGGGCGGCGAAGGCAAAGATAAAAAATGGGGAAGCTGTGCCGTTGTCAGAAACAATGTATATGTCCTTAATCTGAAGTCGATACAAAGGCTTGGGATCAATTCTATCTCATTGCCTCCCAAGGAGAATATTCCGCTTGAATAAAATTTATTTTCATAACAAAAGAAAAAGGCTGATAAATTTATCAGCCTTTTTCTTGTATACCGAATAAGTACGGTTCTTATTTTGTGAGCGTATTTGTTACAACATCCACAACCCTTGATAAATCTTCTTCCGTAAGGCTTGAGCCTGAAGGCAGGCATAAGCCGTTTTCAAATAGTTTGTCGGAAACTCCGCTGCCGTAATAAGGGCAATCTTTGAACACAGGTTGCAAATGCATCGGTTTCCAAAGCGGACGCGACTCTATGTTTGCGCTGTCCAACGCAAGCCTTACGTCCTCCCGCGTTTTTCCTCCCGATTTGCTTGGATCAATCAGAATTGACGTTAGCCAATAGTTAGAGAAAAAGTCTGAATCGGGTTCTGTTTGAAAACTAATGCTTTCGATCCCAGACAGCAATTCTCTGTAAAATTTATTGTTTGCTCTTCTCTGCTTTATTCTTTCGGGCAAAACGAACATTTGTCCGCGTCCGATCCCTGCAACCACATTGCTCATGCGATAATTGTATCCGACCTGTGTGTGCTGGTAATGAGGCGCAGCATCACGTGCCTGAGTGGCTAAAAAGCGAGCTCTCTTAATATCATCTTCATTTTTAGATACTAAAGCCCCTCCTCCTGATGTGGTAATAATTTTATTTCCGTTGAAAGACAAAGCTGCTACTTCGCCAAATGTACCGCAGCCAATGTTTTTATACTTAGAGCCAAGAGCTTCGGCAGCATCTTCCAAAACAGGTATTTCATATTTCTGCGAGATTTTCAGAATCTCGTCCATTTTAGCAGGCATTCCGTACAAATGAACAGGAAGGATAGCTTTCGGTTTTTTCCCTTTCGAGATACGGTCTTTTATAGCTTCCTCAAGATGTTCGGGTGACATATTCCAAGTATCTGGCTCGCTGTCCACAAAAACGGGAGTAGCACCCAGATATTTTATCGGATTGGCTGATGCGGAAAAAGTGAATGACTGACATATAACTTCATCTCCGGCTTTTACACCCAGTAAAACCAGTCCTAAATGAATGGCAGCCGTCCCCGCGCTTAATGCCGCAACATGTGAATTGTTTCCAAGAAACGTTTCCAGATCGTGTTCAAAACCATCGACATTTGGTCCGAGCGGAACGATCCAATTCGTGTCGAAAGCTTCTTGTATAAATTCTTGCTCTCTGCCCCCCATGTGAGCCAGTGAAAGCCAAATACGTTCGTTAGTCATAATTATTCTATATATTTAATAATTCTGCAAGGTGAACCGATAGCTACAACATTATCAGGTATATCCTTAATAACAGTAGAACCTGCTCCGATAACAGACCATTTCCCTATTTTTTTTCCGGGTATGATAGTTGCACCTGCTCCGATTAAGCTACCTTCTCCTATCTCTACATTTCCGCAAAGAATAGCCCCCGGCGCTATATGTGTAAAGTCCGAAATATTGCAGTCATGATCAACCCTTGCGCCTGTATTTATAATTGCATGTTTCCCTATTTTTGTGGATGATTGTATAATCGCTCCCTGCATGACGACAGATCCTTCTCCAACGCAAACAGAGTGGGATATAATTGCGGTAGAGGCAATAGCTTTTTCATATTTTATGTTATGAATCCTGTCTACAATCTTCTTTCTGATTATATTGTTTCCTATGCTAACAATGAGAGGAGATTGATACGAACCTTCGTGGACAATGGGTATTCCATCTAATTCTTTTAAATTGGGGTTGTCATCATAGACTTCTTTTACTGTTATCCCCTTGGACATAAGTATATCCGTAATAACTTTGGCATGTCCTCCGGCACCATAAAGATATACAATGTCCGATTTATCCATTACCTGAGAATTTTTCCATTGTTACGCTTGTGTTAGAGCTAATTCCTTCCGACTTAAATACTTTTAGTACGGTCATCCAAATTATTTTGATATCCAAAGTTAGTGAAATATGATCGACATACCACACGTCGTACTCGAATTTTTGTTGCCATGAAATAGCATTGCGTCCGTTAACTTGTGCCCAACCTGTTATTCCGGGGCGTACATCATGACGACGAGCCTGTTCTTGGGAATATAATGGCAAATATTCGACTAATAATGGGCGGGGTCCTACTAAACTCATATCTCCTTTTATTACGTTCAGGAGTTGAGGTATTTCATCTAAAGAAGTTTTACGAACGAATTTTCCGATTGATGTCAGCCTGTCCGCATCTGGTAACAGATTTCCAGAATTGTCTTTTTTGTCATTCATGGTCTTGAACTTGATGACTTTGAAGATATTTCCGCCTTTTCCGGGACGCCGCTGTGTAAAAAAAGGCTTACCATCATTCGCGAAAAACAAAAAGACAGTGATCACGATAAATATCGGAGACGCACAAACAAAGGCTATTGTCGCCAATCCTAAATCCAATATTCGTTTAAAGAAATGTTTATACATTTTCTTTGTATTCTTTTTCTAATGTCTGATACTCTGTTAATAATGCGTTCCATACCATCTGTTGTTCATATCTCGATTTAATCATTTCACGGGCTTTTGATTTTAACTTGATTAATAAGTCTTTGTCTGAAATGAACAAAATCATCTTTTGTACTAACGATATATCATCTTTGGACGGAATAATTGTTCCATTCACACCTTCTATAATAATTTCATTGCTTCCATTTATGTCGGTCACTATAGCAGGTAATCCCATAGCTCCCGCTTGCATTACTACATTGGGAAAACCTTCGCGGTAGCTTGGAAATACAAATGCATCGGATATAATAAAATAGGGACGGACATCATTTTGAAATCCGGTTGTGATTATATTCGGATTACTTTTAATCTCTTTTATTGTATCTTCCTTGAGCGGATCAAGATCAGTTTCAAATGGTCCTACAAGTAACAGTTTTGTTTGAGAAAATTTAGAGTTTACTTCTTTGAATGCTTTAATTAGCTCATTGATTCCTTTGTCTGTAACCAGCCGCCCTACAAAAATGAAAACAAAATCATTTTTTTTAATGTTTAGTTCATTTCTTAACTTTTCTTTGTTTGCTTCATCAAATAAAGACGGATCAAAATAAGAAGTATCTATTCCGTTTACATTTCCGTTTCCCAACACCATTAACGGCTTATTTGTAATTTTATATTTGAGCAAATCATTTTTTACGCCATTGCCTTCAGGATTAATATTGGTTGCACATTTGCATAGTATTTTATCCATAATTATCAATAGTTTTTGGAAGAAGCCTTTTTTATATGGAAATATCAACCCCGTGAATGTATGCATTCTGATCGGAACATTCGCCAATCTGGCAGCCAACATGCTTAATAATCCTGCTTTAGGCGTTATTGAGTGAACTATTAACGGTTTTTCTTTTCGGAAATATAGATATAAATGCCATAGAGCCACTAAATCATTGAATGGGCTAATATTGCGTTTTATTTCAATCCCTTTTGTCTCAATCCCTTCTCTTTGTTCTACAATACTCAATTCAGCTTTAGGCGAACTTACTCCTATGACAAAGAACCATTTGTTTAAAAAAGCTAATTGTCCGTTAAGTAGGATAGATAAAGATATTGGCACTGTAGATGTACGTATTAACTTCGTTTTCATTTAGTAAATATTATCCTCAATACAAATCTATTTAGATTTTTTATAGTATGTTTTATTTTTCATTGTATATTATAACTTTCCAAAACTTTACTGTAAAATTCTACTCTCCTTTTTTGTAAAACATCTTCTGTAAAATTCAAGCCTTTTTCTAAATTTTGTTTACTAATTTCTTCTGCAATTGCCGGGTTATCTATCAGAAACATTATTTTTTCGGTTATTTGCTGAGAGCTATTGACATCAACTAACATGTTTTTTTGAAGAAGTTCAGGAATACCTCCTACTTTTGTCCCTATTACGGGCAGAGCTCTTGCGAATGCTTCTGGAATAACCCGCGGAAGCCCTTCTTGTCGGGAAGCCAAAATGAAATAATCGGAGGAATCTAATTGATGAAAAATATCTATTTTATCCGAGACGTAACCTAAGAAATCGACTTTGTCATTAATATTCAAATCAATAGATAGTCTTTTTATATTATCAAGTAATCTCCCTGCTCCGATCCATTTGAGTCGGCATTTGTACCCTCGCATGTTCAATTCTTGTAAAACTTTCAGTACTATGTCAGGAGCTTTGTACATTGCATCCAATGTTCCAATCGTAACAAGAGTATATTGAGCATCATGATTTTTATATCTTTTAGCTTCATTTATGATATCTATTTCATTTATGCTTACATCGGATACTCCACACATATTTCTATTCGGATATCTATTTTGTAGATGTTTTTCTGTAACATAAAGAGCTGTTGTCGCATTTTTTACTGTTTTTTTGAGACTAAAGTATCCATGATATCTGAAAAAAACTCTGAGAGGATGTGTTGATGCACCTTTGGAAAACACATCGTATGGATCACCGACTACTTCAACGGCGTATTTAATTTTCTTTTTATGTAATATATTTCCTGCAATTTGGCTTATTCTTCCCGGAACTCTCAGTATATAGGCAGAGTCATTATTAATGGTTTTTTCTATTTTTTTCTTCACTTCAGTTTGTACCTTCAAATATTCTCTGGGACCAATATAGTATGGTATATCATATACTGAAACACAATGGCCTTCAACAAGGTTTTTTTCTTCACCGTTATATGTAGAATCACATAAAATCCTGGCTACAACTACGATCTGTGAGAAAACAGACAGATATCGCTGATATGTATTGTATTTGTATTTACCTTGAGGATTATAGACCTTTCCATCTTTTCCTCTGACATAACGATCTTCTGTGTAAAAGTATAATTTCATAAGTTAGAGTTTATCATAAAATTTGTTGAAAAGGATATCGGAGTTATAATGTTCCAATGCCCAATTTGCTAAGTTGAATGACGTTTTTCCTGTATATATGTCTAATATTTTATTACAACTTTGTTCAATAGAATCAATATTTACAAGCTGATCGTGATATTCGGCGGGGATTGTTTCCTTAATCGGCGATATATCTGATGCAACAAAGGGCAATCCGCATATAAGCGCTTCTATTAATGCGTTGGGTTGCCCTTCTGTGATGGACGGGAAGTAAAAACAGTTGAGCGAATTAAGTACCTTGATAACATCATTTCTATATCCTAATAAATGAATTTGTTGTTCTAAATTATTTGCATTAACAATTTCCGACAAATTTGTGTCGACGTCTTTTCCGCATAAAATGAAATGGATATCATCATGTTTCTTACATAAAGCGATTGCTACTTTTATAATCAATTCATGATTTTTTGCTTTATTAAACCGTCCGATATGTCCTACAACAAAACTGTTTGCGGGAATACTCAGTTCACTTTTGAGATTTTCTTTTGTCGATAAAAATCTTTTGGCATCAATTCCATTGTAAATTACTTCAAACTTTAGACTATCTGCATTTCGATCAGGATAAAAGAAATCCAAAGCAGCAACAGAGTTGGATAAAATGTTCGTAGCATATTTATTGATAAGATGCTTCATATATCTATTGTAATATAGACGTAAAGAGGTTTCTTTAAAGTGATTTGTTGAACCTCTGTAAAATGCAATTCTCTTTTTTATTTTTGCTTTGTAAGCAAGAAACATTATCATGCCTGCGAAATTGCCTGTAAAATCGCAAACAGCATCAAAATTTTCTCTTTTTAATTCATTATACAATTTCCAAAAGCTAAAAATATTGAAATACCCAACTTTATATGACTTAAGTTTAGCTCCGGCATCACGATATTGTTTTTCTAATTCTCCAAATTTTCCTGATTTACAATATACCTGTACATCAATATTTTTATAACAATGGACGATGAATCGTAATAAATAATTCTCAATACCACCGGCGTTTAAATTTGTAACAAAAAAAGCGACTTTTTTCTTCATAAAATTATCTGAGAAAATTCCAATATGTTATTTTTGATTTATAATAATAACATTGTTGAGGTCTGTTGCATATTTTTGGCAATGTTCTGTATCTTGTATATCGAATCCGGACATTTTCTTAAATATCTTTCAATATTATATACCGGAATTGACATACTTAATTTTTTCAACAAAATTATACAATTAATATACAATAACATTCATAAAAAAGGTGAAGAAAAAATAAGCTGATCTTTAAGAGTTGTTTTTTACTGTTTTCTGTTTTAAAAGCGGATAAATAATAACTACAGCTAATAAAAACTAAGACAAATAAGTAAACCGTTCTGAAAAACCTACTCTAATATAATAATATCCTATAATGAAAAAGATCAACTTTGGAATTTTAACTTTGGAACATTAAAATTTATAATATAAGTGTTATGATTGATATTTGATAAACCGTGTCTGCAAATTGAGATATTAGCTCTTCAGTAACTCTAATGTTGTAACTATAAATGTGAATTTGAGAACTTTTTCTCAAAACATCGTGTAAATTATTTGATTCTATGATTCGTCTTGGTTAACTTCAAATTTTTCATAACACTATCATAGATGATAATTATAACAAATGTGAATACAACATAACGGAGTTGTTCAAAGAATGTACCCCTTGACATTCGCAAACAGGTTCCCATAATAATAAAAGCTAAAGTTAAAATAAATAAGGTTACATTATTGATTGATGTTGAAAATACAATGAGATCTATTCTGCGAAAAAGAATTCCCAACAAAAATAAGCCTATCCAAACGCCTAATACCCCGAAACTTAAATATAGATCTGCATTAATGGAAGAACCGTCCCCATAAGAGTATTTTTCTCCTTGGTGTATCCATGTAGCAAAATATGCACTGCTTTTATATTTAAAATGAGGGTCTAAAAAATTTTTCGTAACACTATTTGAAAAGGGGACGGTACCTAAAATATCTCTAATCTGAAAACTTCCAAATAGATAAGGATGTTTCTCTGGTACATAACTCATAGAATAATGAAGCGTTCGTACTGAGGCTGCCAACTCAGATGTGATTGGTATTATACTCTTGTCGACAAAATTAGGCTTTTGATCTTGTAAGGCTAAATACACTTTTAGCACCATAGGCTTATCATCATCTATAGATCGAGCAATACCTAGTATAGTAAAACAAAAAGCTCCTGCAATTACGATAAATATATAAGTCGTTAATTTGATTTTCTTAAGTGTGCCGACTACATACGAAAATAGAAATGTTAAAAGAATGACTAAAATAGGTCCTCTATCTCCTGACAATAGCACAAATGACATATAAGTAACAATAGAAATATAAAATAATATACCATATGACTTAACAAAAAGCCATGTATCATCAATTTTTTCTATCCTACATCTTCGACAGTTTAATATTACAATAGAAAAATAAGTTGAAAGGAATAAAATCTCCGAATAAGCAGCCATTGTTCCGGCTTTTTCTTCCATAAATTCTTGAGAATAGGAGCCCATTATGTAATTGCTTCCATTATAATATATAAATAATAATAGAAAAAACAGAAGAATGCAAGACAATCCATTCAACGAGTATACCTTTGGTACCGTGTTACGAGAACGTATTTTTTGATTTGAAAAAATTAAATAACCAAGTAGGAAGGTAATTAATCCTCCGCAACTCAATAATGCAGCTTGATTAATTAACATGGAATTTACAAATAGGAATGAGTTATTTGCATTAACGTTGCCTAAAAGAATATCCACGTATAATTGAAAAAAAACAATGCAATACCCAATTAAGAAAAAGATAATAGGGCGAAAATATTGTTTTTGAATGCTTTGATTTTTTTCTTTGCTTAAAGCAAATATAATGATCGACAGCAATGCTAATATTAATGTAAAGCCTAGCATAGGCTTAGAATATTGGCCTATGCTTAACGGATATAGGAATATTATTACTAATAAAAATATCCAGTATAGAATTAATGATATTTGTTTAGATGTCATTTATTATTTCTTTTGTGAAAAATTGTTCGCAAATAATATGTTATTGTTTTATCATGCATAATTAAAGCTAATATAATTGTAAAAAAAGAATATAGAAATATACTTAACAAAAAAGAAATAATATACTGCAAATTGACTTGTTGAAGTATTAACTCAGAAAAGATGTAACTTAAAAATAAAATAGATATAGGAGATGCTATGTCTTTCAGTTGCTCTTTCAGTTGATAATTTGTGTTTTTCGCTATAACAATTAATGTTATTATTGATGATAATATTGATGCGATAAGAATTCCCCATATTATTATAATCTCACTATTAAATAAGGTTATTGTTGCAATTAAAATAATGACTCCAATAACTGTTTTATATACTTCCAACCTTGATATAATATGTGTTTTATTCATAGACTTTAATGTGTTGCGAGAAGTAACCATTATCATAAGAAAAATTCCTGAAATGGATAATATGGATAATATTGGTGTCGCCTCAAGCCATTTCTGTCCTAAAAGGATAGCAATTAAGTCTTTAGATACTAATGACAAAAGGAAAAAGAATGAAAAAGTGAAATAATAAAATTTTGAAATGATATTTCTATTTAGCAATTTCAATTGGTTCTCATCTTCTATTTTAGATAATACTGGAAAAGCCGATCCATCCAGAACAGTCGTGAATAAGCCAATAGGTAATTGTTGTAGTTTGTTCGCTTGAGAATATAGTCCGGAAAAGGACAATGATGATATTTTAGGGAAAATAATTAAAAATATATTATTGTAAATGGTTTGTAAAGACTGAGAAAAAAATAAATGCACTCCAAATGCCCATTGTCGTTTAAAAGACTTTGTTGAGAATTTTAATTGTGGGATATATTTGTTTTGGAAGAATTGTAATATGACAATCATTATATTTAAAACAACGCTTTGCATTACCAAAGCCCAAACCCCATAGCCTGAAAATCCCAGAATTATAGCAGTACCTGCCGAAATAGCACTGGAAATAATAGAGATATAGCTTAATGTTTTAAACTTTAAATTTCTGATAAGGATAATGTTTTGGACCTTTCCTAATGAAGATATAAGAACTGAGCCGCTCATTACATATAAGATAGGTTTCAATTTTTCGGTATCATAAAATTTGGCAATATAAGGAGCCGATATGATTAAGGATAGGCTAAGAATGAAAGCTACTGCAAAATTATATATAAATAAAGTGGAAAGATCTAATTTGGTTATTTCCTTTTGTCCTACTAATGAGCCTCCCATCCCGGAGTCAATTAAAATATTAGTTATTATAGTAAAGAAAGTCACGATCCCCATTAAGGCGAAATCTTCTTTAGACAGCAATCTGGATAAAATCAATATTAAAATAAATTGAATTCCTAAGGTAGCAAATCTATTAGTAAGATTCCAAATAAATCCTCTTTTTATCGTTTTGTTAATATCTATTTTCGAAATATCCATAATTGACTATAAATCAATATTTTAATGCGTAAAATATTGGCTTGTCTCCTTGAATATTTTTTATGCTAAACTCCTCAAACTCCTTATGTGTAACAGCTAGTACTACAGCATCGAATATAGCATTAGGTAGTGTTGTTTGAATCTCAAGATTGTATTCGTGTTTTACCTCTATGGGGTTCGCCCAAGGATCGTAAATAGTCACGTTCGTGTCGTATTCCTGTAAAGCATGGATAACATCTACAACTTTAGTGTTTCGTACGTCAGGACAGTTCTCTTTGAAAGTAATGCCTAATATAAGGATGTTCGCTCCTTTGATCTGTTTTCCTTCCTTTATCATCTTTTTTATAACCTGACTGGCTACATATTCACCCATACTGTCGTTCATTCGGCGACCGGCGAGTATTATTTCCGGATGATAACCATATTCCTGAGCTTTCTGAGCCAAATAATAAGGATCAACGCCGATACAATGCCCACCCACAAGTCCGGGTTTAAAAGGTAAAAAATTCCATTTAGTGCCTGCTGCTTCTAATACCGCATTGGTATCAATACCCATACGGTCAAAAATCTTTTTTAACTCATTCACAAAAGCTATATTTATATCACGTTGAGAGTTCTCAATTACTTTTGCCGCTTCGGCTACTTTTATTGTCGGAGCCAAATGTGTTCCCGCAATAATGACGGACGAATACACTTCATTTATGAGTTTGCCTGTTTCGGGAGTTGATCCGGAAGTGACTTTCTTTATTTTTTCGACAGTATGTTCTTTATCTCCGGGGTTTATCCGTTCGGGTGAATATCCCGCAAAAAAATCGACATTGTATTTCAATCCCGATGTTTTTTCTACGACAGGAACGCAGTCTTCTTCCGTTGCTCCGGGATAAACCGTCGATTCATATACAACAATATCTCCTTTGTTTATTACTTTACCAACGGTTTCGCTTGCCTTTATAAGAGGAGTCAGGTCAGGGTTATTGTGCTTGTCGACAGGTGTTGGAACGGTTACTATATAAATGTTACAACCTCTGATATCTTCTAATTCGGAAGAGCAAAAAAGTCCTATCTGATCATTTGCTTGTTTTTTCAATACATTTTGCAACACATCGTCGTCTACTTCAAGGGTATGATCTTTACCTTGCATTAGTTCACCAATACGTTTTTTATTTATATCGAATCCGACAACAGGATATTTTGTTGCAAATAGTCTTGCTAAAGGTAGTCCTACGTATCCGAGACCTATGATTGCGATTTTTATATTTTCCATATTATTTTAAATTATTCCAATACCAATCGATAGCTTCTTTCAATCCCTCTTTCATGCTATAAGCCGGATTGTAGTTTAAAAGCTCTTTGGATTTACCGATGTCGGCAAGTGAATGCGGTATATCTCCTTTTCTATTAGGTCCATGCTCAATTTTAACCTGTAATATTTTGGGGTCATATTGTCCCAGAAATTCTTTTAAATAGGATACGAGCTGGTTTAAAGTTGTCCTTTCTCCGTACGCTGTATTATAAACAGTATTGATTGACTCTTTGTTCTGAGTGGTAAGAGCCAATAGGTTCATCTGAATTACATTTTTTATATATGTGAAATCTCGGGAATACTCTCCATCTCCGTTTATAACCGGAGATTCATGATTGATAAGTTTTTTCACAAACAGCGGAATAACAGCCGCATATGCTCCGTTAGGATCTTGTCTCTTCCCGAAAACATTGAAATATCGTAACCCGATACATTCTATTCCGTATGTTTTGGAGAAAACATCGGCATATAACTCGTTCACGTATTTTGTAATTGCATAGGGAGATAAAGGCTTCCCTATCTTATCTTCAACTTTTGGCAAAGATGTTGAATCTCCATAAGTAGAAGAGCTTGCGGCATAAACAAAACGTTTTATTTTCGCATCTCTTGCGGCAACCAGCATATTCAGGAAACCTGAAACGTTCACGTCGTTGCTCGTAATAGGGTCGTTTATGGAACGGGGAACTGAACCTAAAGCTGCTTCATGCAATACGAAATCCATTCCTTCCACTGCTTTTCTGCAATCATCCAGATTGCGAATGTCGCCTACAACGAGTTTAAAATCTTTATTGCCGAACAGATGTATAATGTTCTCGATTTTTCCGGTAGAAAAATTATCAAAACAAACAACTTTACATTTATAATTTAGAAGTTCTTCGCAGAGATTCGAGCCAATGAATCCGGCTCCACCGGTAATCAGGATTTTTGAGTTTTCGAGTTTGTCATTCATTTTTATGTAACCTTTTCACATAGATAGTATCAACACATAAAAGATCATAATGCAATTGCAACTATTCAGACAATAAATACATTGCATCAAAATGATGTTTTACTTTAGCAATCCAAGTTTTGTAATATAAGTTTGGTAAACGGAGCACAAAATTACTATAAAAATATCGTAAATAATATTATTTGTCAGAAAAGTTGGGTTTTCTTATCTGTCCGATATCAGATAAATCTGGTTCTATGTGGTTGTGGAGTTAGAAAAATACGCCTGTAGATATTTTGAATAGATTAGAGTATATATTGTCGTAATTTTTGTAACTCCAATCAAGTTGCAGATATATTGTTATGTTCTTTTTGGAAAGAAGATTATCGAATCGGGAAGAAATGTTTGCCAATAAGTAGTTAGAGGACAACAAATCATAATCCCTTTGCGGAACGCTTGCCATATTGTCCCTGTCTCTGCTGATACCGGGTAGTTCAAGACTGGAATCTATATTCTGTGAATATCCAATATCCGCATTTAAGTGAAGTAAATGTTTCTTGACGGGTTGAGTAAATGCGGGTTTTATCCCAAAAGCCAGTCGGCTTATCTGCATACTGCGTTCCAACGACTTATATGTTTCCTTCATATTCAGGTACGAAACATAGGGTATAAGACTCCATGTGGTATTTGTTGAATTATTCCGGTACAGAAACGACATGTCGGCAATTGCTGTTTTGTTTCTGTATTCTGTTTCGGACGTTATTTTTATTAGGTTGTTCCCTTCCTGTGTAAACTTGTTTTCTTCGCCTTCTCTGTCTGTGTATGAAGAACTTATCTTGACGCCGATATCCTGCCCGTTTATTTTTTTCAGATAAGAAATACTGAAGTTATACTTATCTTCATCGACTGTCGAAATCTCTATTTTTTGACTATTATTGCCGTTTAAGGTTTTATCAAAAGAAAAGTTTTCGAAAGCAAATTCAGATGAGATGCCTTGTTTCTGGACAGATAATAACTGAATATTTGCTCCGTATCCGTTGCCGTTATATAAAACGGATGGATAACCATTTGCAAAAAAGTATGCATCTGTTCCTAAACCTGTCAAGTGGTATATCATCGGTTCCCCGACTACGTCGGAAAATGTCAGAGAGTTTTTTTGTTTGTACTTTCTCAACAAAACTCCGCCTCCTATGGCGTACGCCGCATTTAGTTTATAGTTCAGTCCGCCTGTAAAAACGAGATTTGAAGTATTGTTGTCAGGACGCGGATCTTTAGTCCTGTATTCAAGTAAAGCCCAGTAATCGAGCTGTATGCCCCACGATATTCTACCCGGATTTTGAACATAACCTCCCGTGAAACTGTATTTTTCCGATCTGAGATTATTGCTTTGAACGGAATCCGCCATGACATAGGGATATATATTAAGATAATCAGAACTTTCGTTCCATGCGATATTATCGATATTTCTGTTTACATAAGAGGCTTTTCCCCAGATGTGATTGTTTTTTATCTTTGCATAAGACTCTGCCCTGAAAGCATAACTCTCAAATTCACTGCCGATTTGTACAAGGGTACCTTCTCCCGTTTGTTTTTCATAGCCGATGCTCAAATCCGACATTGAAGCCTGCATTGTGTATACAGTTGAAGCCGGATTGTGGCTGAAGCCTGCCGAAAAATTTGTAACAGGAGACAGGTTGTTTTGCAATCTGTGAATTACGGAGATAGAATCTTGTGCGCAAATGTTTATCGAAACTATCAACAATATGAGTATGGAACGAAAGTTTTTCATTATTTTATTCCATTAATGAAGGAGTTGCATTTGGTGTGAAGTCGGATCTCGAGTTGTTCGTATCCTGTAAAACTTTACGACCGTCTTTCGCTTCTTCCAAAACCTTCCTGCGGACGCTTTTTCCGTAACGGTCTTTGTCCCCGAAATAACTTCCGCAATATGTCCAATCCATATCAATAGTATAGGAGAATACGCTTCTGAGATTTCTTCCTTCTACGCTTGTATATACTGCATCCATAACCCATTCGTTAGGTATTTTGAAATCTTGGAACGGCCCTCTTTGGTATTCTACGCCATTGATTATCGTTTTCCAGTAATATTCATAAACATAATCTGTCAAATAATCGGCTTCAGAGACTTCCAGCCTGCCGATAATCATACTTGTAAGCCCACTGTTGTGCAGTAAGAAATTGCCTATATAGTCTTTTGCATTTGGAACATTGGGATTATCTGCCGGCTGATTGATTAAGTTAGGATTCACCCATTCCATGTTTGCTTTTGACAGATCGACAGAGTTTAGATTCCCTTCTTTATGATTCACGGCACTTTCAGTCAGAATAAAAGATTTTCCCGGTTCTACGGGATATTGAGTTCCGTTCCCCGGTATTATTATTATTATTCCGTCCACAGGTACAAATTTATCTACTATATCAGGTATGTACGTATAAGCTATCCCTGTATTGAGCATTGTTGTAGCGATAAACAAACCGTCGGCATAAAGAGTTTTATCGGTGTTGTTGTACAATTTAATGTACTTATCTCCGCTGTATTGTTTACCTTCCGGCGTAACGGAACCTGTATAGTATATTTCTTCGATAACAAAACCTCCGTCGCCTTCGTATGCCGGTTTTATTAATGATTTAAGTGTAAAGTCTTTCCTTTCTCCCACGGCAATAAGCGATTTTTGAGCTACTCTGAATTCGCCTTCTTTTACTTCGCTGTTTTCTTCCATCTGATAGTATGCAGTTCCTTGTGCTAAAATACTGTAATCGCCTTCGGGAATGATCATCGTGAAAATGTTTGTTTCTCCTTCAGCTTTATAAGACCTGCCGCTGTTCATTTCAGTCAGAGTAACTTTCCAGCTTTTAAGGTTGAAGCTGTAATATCCTTCAGGTTTTTCAATATTAAGTGTTACTTCGGTTTTTTTGACGTCTTTATCATCGTCCTCACAGGAATAGAATCCTGTAACACAGAGTGCTAAGACGATTAGCGTAAATAATTTTGCTTTCATTTTTTAGTAATTTGGTTTATAATTAATTGATTTATAAAGTAAATGTCATTTCCATCCCGAAATACGGGGATACGTTTCGTTTGATTACCACTCCGTTAACTTTATATTTCGGATAATAATCCAATAGCTTATTTACAAATAGCGATATCCGCATAATGTCTTTTATTTTTTTCGACGCTTTCAGGTTTATATCCATTCCGAACGGTATTCTGCCTTTCTTAAAAGCTCCCGGGTTTGATTCTCTGTTCAGAAATTGCAAGACGGGATCTTCTTTGCTGGCTTGCGTATAGGGGTGCTGCACTCCGTACTTATCTATGTATGCATAGGGGTAGCGCGTTACAGGCAATGTTTGTTCTATATAAAACCACTGGCATTGGAATGTGGAAGAAAATTCGAACCCGATAGAAGGAATGTAAGTGTCAAACATAAATCTGGTATTGAATTCTTCTCTGTAATATCCTCCCGATGAGTCGTAAACCCCAATTTCCTGAATAGGTTCTCCATTTGTCGATTTAGATGTACCTTTGTATTCTGGTGCGCTGTTCAGGTATTTTGTTTTGAACCATGCGCCTGTTGCCGTTAATCTGGTTTTCAGATATTCAAGGCGCTTGGTTGAAAGCGTAAACTCTATTCCTTCTTTTATCAGGCTTGTCCCGTTTCCGGTAGCAGAATTCATATAAAGTTTATCCAAAAGTTGATATTCTGACAATTCCCAGTCAGGACGGTTGGTTATCGGATCAATCACGAGGGAATTTATATCACTGTTGTATTTTCTTACAGATTTAGACCGGAAATTCATCACCTGAGAACGAAACCCGTTTGCCATATTTTCTTTAAAGTAAGTTACTGAAAGGGTATTGTTGTCATATTCCACGTTTAGCCTTATTTCCCATTTCTTGTTTCGAGCAGGTTCGAGATTGTAGTTGACAGTTTTCGTTTTGAAAGTTTCATAAACCACATAGCTGGATTCGGGAAATCCTTCAAGATAATAATTTAGCCTCATTTCGTCTCTGTAAGTATAATCGGGATAGATCTGATCTAGTGTCGGAAACTTGGTGTGCCATCCGATACCTCCCGATACTGATATATTCAGGTTTTTCTTTTTTATTTCTATTCCGGGAAAACTCCATTCAGCATTGATCCGCGGATCGAAATATAACTTTCCGTTCATTTCGTAACGTGAATCCATGTTGATCATCGACATCCCGCGTAAACCTGCGTTCAGTTTGAATATGTTAGTGCCGACAGGCATGGCAAGTTCGTCTTCGATAAAAAATTGAGATTATATTTTGCCGGTATATCCGAATATTTTCGTGGACGGATAGCGTATGTGCCGCCGGGTGGACGTAATCTGTCAAAAATTTGCCCTTTTCCGTAGTTCTTATCAAAAGTCCATTCTCCTCCTGCAATTGCTTTATGGTTTATTTTCCCTGTTGAAAACTCAAAATTTCCCGAACCTTGCAAAAAAATGCTCAATGGCTTTCCGTCAACATCCTGATACGCCAGATATTTGCCCGGCAAATAAATGCCGTTAAATACGCCTGTTTCGTCATGAACCGGAGTTGTCAATGTTCCTCCGCTTATCTGATTCAGTTTCACCATTTCTATTTTGTCCATTTCGTATGCGACGGAGGTAGTTAGATCAATTGATTTTACAAAAGGTATCGCTTTCGGTTCGAAACTGAATTTATTGTTGAACGACAGTCTGTCGTACTTTGTCTTGTAGCGGTCCTTATTAATCAATTCGGGATCAGCATCTTCTCCTATATTGTCGAATGTATTGGGATCGGATTTTATATCATCGAAAGTATGTGAGTGATCGAAATTTGATTGCCATTCCAGATCAAACAGGTTTTTATTCCATTTTTTCCCTATCCGGATGGAATAGGTCAGGCGCTTATATCCTGCGAATGAATTTGTTGGCTGGTATTTTGAGTCCAGATAGTCAATGCCAAAGTTTAAGTCTATTTTTTTTTCTTTAAAATAGAATCCTTTGTTGCGCGAGGTCTTATAAATGAGATTTATTTCTGACTTCTGTTTACAAATGCCCTGTATCTGGTTAGGACTTATTAACTAATCCTTTCTGCTTAATGATACCGATTTCTCCAGAATCTCTTTTTTGCTGAATCCTGCTAAAATTGTATTGCTGAAATTAATCTCCTCCTCAAAAACAGAGTCCTTGAAGTCAATATTCTGAAAAATTGCCTGATTGTAGTTTACATGATTCTGGTGCGTTTCCCAAAAGTCGCAATTTGTCAGTTTCGTTTTTTCAAAAGTAGTTTTTCTTATTATTGAATAGTCAAAAACTGTTTTTTCAAAAAAGCAATTTGAAAAATTTACTTCATCCATAAAAGATTCTTCCATGAAGCAAGACACGAAAGCCGAGTTCTTAAAGTTCGATTTAATAAACTTGGTCCTCGAAAAATCTACTCCCGTCATATTTGCCTCTTCCAGATATACGCGTTCAAAAACGCAATCCGAAAGGTCTGTTATGAGATCTTTATATATTTGTTTTTCGTTCTTGAACAGAACTTTCAGTATAGTTTGGATAACAATAGCGGGTTTCTTGTTGACGCGCCAGTTTTTCCCTTTCTCTTCGTTGTGTATGGTATCTGTGTTTTCCCGAATAAAAGCGCAAAGGATATCATGTATTACGCCCACATATCCTTTTTGGATATCGTCTCCGTCGTATGTTTCAACGGCGATCTGGTGCAAAGCATACACACCAGAAAGTATAGAACTTACGTTCTCACTGCCAAGCAATGTCGCGGCATCTTTAAATCTTGTGTTTATCTGTGCCCTTTCGGCTATATTGTTTTGTCGCGATTGTTCGAGTACACGCCTGTTGTTGATCCAAAGCCCCAAAGCCACTAAAGCTCCTCCCAATATGGTTGCTATTGCCATTACGTATTGTCCGACAGCTGTACTTGTGTTTCCGTACATTATGATATGTATGTCGAAAAAGAACAGGACGCATGCAACAATCAACAAACCCAATATGATTATCAGGAAAACGTACTTGTAATAAAAGCGTTTGATTGAATCGTTTTTGCTGTTAATATTCAGCAGAAACGTTCTTTTTTTCTTTTGCATATTACTACACTTGTTAAATTAATCTGCAAAGATATGACTTTTTAGACTGAGAAACGAATATGGTTTTCCGGTTAAATATTGGAGGATTTTGAGACCTTTAGTAGGATCTTTTATCTACTCCTTCTATATAATTCAGGAAAGCAGTGTTTACCATTCTGTTTCCGCCTGCTGTCGGATAATTTCCCGAGAAATACCAATCGCCCTGATGATTGGGACATGCTTCGTGCAGATTTTCAATTGTTTGATAAACAATTTCTACTTCCGCCTGAGTGCCTTGAGGAGTCAGCATCTCCGCTATTTTCTTGGAAATCTGTTCGTCCGTGAAAGGTTCGTATATCTCCTTGACGTAGTTTACAATTTCTTCTTTGGGTTTGTTTCGCTGTTCAGCCGATTTACGGTAAACACTGTCTATAATGTTCTGCATGTTGTTTTCTTTCAGCAGTTCTATTGCCGCTCTGAAAGCTGCGAATTCCGACATCCGCGACATGTCTATACCATAGCAATCGGGATAACGTACTTGCGGAGACGAAGATGCGATCACGATTTTTTTTCGGATGCAATCTGTCGAGCATCTTAATGATACTCTGTTTCAGCGTCGTTCCTCGACGATACTGTCGTCGATCACCACGATATTGTCTTGGTGGGGGCGTATCGAGTTATAGGTTACGTCATACACGTGTGCCGCCAGATCGTCACGACCGTTATCCTGAGCGATAAAAGTCCGCAGTTTTATATCCTTTATCGCGACTTTCTCGCTGCGTATTTTTATGGATAATATCTTTTGCAGTTCTTCGTTAGAGATCGCGTTCCCTTTATCTTTTATCTTTTGCAGTTTAATGTTGTTCAGATGTTCGTTCAGGCTTTCCACCATTCCGAAAAAAGCCACTTCGGCAGTGTTCGGAATAAAAGAAAATACCGTATTCCGCAAATCATTGTTTATGGATTTGAGAATATCGGGCAACAATAGTTTCCCCAACTGTTTTCGTTCCTTATAAATATCGGTATCCGAGCCGCGTGAAAAATATATCCGTTCGAAAGAACAAGGCGTTATTTTCTCTTTTTTTCTAATTTGGTCAAACTTTATGTTTCCGTCTTTTTTTATGATGATAGCCTGTCCGGGAAGCAACTCTTTTACTGCGTCTGCATCGACGTTCAATGTCGTTTGGATGACAGGACGTTCCGATGCTACAACAATGATTTCTTCATCATGGTAATAAAACGCCGGGCGTATTCCCCACGGATCGCGATAAGTGAACGCGTCGCCGCAACCGATCAATCCGCAAATGGTATAACCTCCGTCCCACGATTCGCTGGCTCTTTGCAGCATTGAGGTTACGTCAAGATTTTTTTCGATAAGTTCGTTCAGTTCTTCTCCTTGTGCTTGCTCTGAAAAACGATCGTACTGATATTGTACTTCCCTGTCAAGGTAATGCCCCAGTGACTCGAGCAGAACAAAAGTGTCCGCGTAATCGCGGGGATGCTGTCCTTCACTAACCAGATGTGCAAATATCTCGTCTACGTTTGTCATGTTGAAATTACCTGCCAGAGCAAGGTTTCGTGATGTCCAGTTGTTCCTTCTCAGAAAAGGATGCACATACGACATTCCTGTTTTTCCCGTAGTGCTGTATCGCAAGTGTCCCAGAAACAGTTCTCCCGCAAAAGGCAATTCTTCCTTTGCATAGAAAACATCGTCTACGGCTTGTCGGGGAATTTTTTCGTAATTTTTATGGATGTTGGCGAATATTTCGGATATAGCACCCGAACCTAAAGCCCTTTCGCGAAAGATAAATTCTTTTCCCGGTTTATTGTCTATTTTTATGACAGCGAGCCCTGCGCCTTCCTGCCCCCTGTTGTGTTGTTTCTCCATTAGCAGATAGAGCTTGTTGAGCCCGTATTGCCATGTTCCGTATTTTTTCTGATAATATTCCAGCGGTTTCAGCAATCTGATCATTGCTATACCGCATTCGTGTTTGAGAGCTTCAGCCATAAGTTACTTAATAAAGGACTTTAAAGTAAATAAATAAAGGAACAGAAATCAACTTTAAAAAATAAAAAGGCTGTATATTCTTTTACAGCCTTCGTCTTCGTATTTATTAAAAAATAAAATGCAGTATCCAAAACATTATTCCTGCCATTAACGCGCTGACGGGAATGGTCAGTATCCATGCGACAAGCAGGTCTTTTGTCACTCCCCAGCGAACAGCCGACAGCCGTTTAACCGATCCTACACCCATTATACTTCCTGTTATGACGTGAGTCGTACTGACAGGAATATGCAGCATTTCGGTGATAAACAATGTCAACGCTCCTGCTGTTTGTGCGCAAAAACCTTCTACGGGAGTTATCTTCGTAATGCGGTTTCCCATTGTCTTCATTATTTTCCATCCTCCCACCATTGTTCCCAAAGCAATTGCGGAAAAACAGACTAGGGCAATCCATTCGTGATTGTTCATTATGTAATTGGCATCTTCGCCCTGCATGAAATGAGGAAGCCCTATGCTTTGGTTAGCAACTATTGCTACGGCGATTACTCCCATCACTTTTTGTGAATCGTTTAATCCATGCCCGATACTCAATAGGGCGGAAGAAACCAGTTGTAACTTTTTAAACAGTGTTTCTGCCGTTTTCGGCTTTATTTTTCGGAACGAATGCAAGGTTATCAACGTAATAATATTTCCTCCTACCATTCCGATTACGGGAGCCAACACAATAAATAAAGCGATGATCCCGATCGTTGCACTGTGTACGGCTTTAAATCCGCAGGCTGCAATCGCAGCTCCTGCAAGCCCCCCGATTAAGGTATGCGACGATGATGAGGGGATACCGAACTTCCATGTTATAAGGTTCCATATTATAGCTGCGGACAATGCGGCGACTAAAACAAGAGACACCATAGACGGATCTTCAGGAAAGAATTTCAGGTCAATGGTTTCGGATATTGTTTTGGCAACCCCAAAACCACCTATTATGTATTTGGCGATAAAGAAAGCGACAAAATTAAAAAACGCAGCCCAGATAACGGCTTGCGTTGGTGAGAGAACTTTTGTCGAAACCACTGTCGCAACCGAGTTTGCCGCATCGTGGAATCCGTTTATAAAGTCAAATACAATAGCTAAAACAATAATTGTAATGAGCAGTGTCATCGTTTGTTCTGTTATGAGTATTTAACTATGATCGTTTTTATTATTTTACCCACTGTTTCGGCAGAGTCTGTTGCTCTTTCCAGTTCATGCAGGATGTCTTTCAATTTAATAACCTCAATGGCATCCGTTTCATTTTCGAAAAGGTCTATAAGAAAATGTTCATATACATCGTCAGCCCGGTTCTCGATATCGTGCAGTTGTTGGCAGTATTCGGTGATCGGCACAGGGTTCTTTTTCAGCATATCCAATTCGCTGATCGCTTTAGTAAGGCATTCGGCAGAAGCCTGAACCAAAAGAGCCAATTGTTTGGCACTCTCGGGGATTGTCTTCGGATTGTACAACATTATTCTTTTTGCGCAACTGTTAATGTTGTCCGTCACGTCATCCATACGACTTGACAGATGATCTATATCTTCCCTGTCGAACGGCGTAATAAAAGTATTGTTCAATTCATCAAAAACTTGCCCTTGCAGACTGTCGCCACGACGCTCTTGTTCCTTGATTTTTTTGTAAGCTTCCACAATTTTGTCATGATCGGAAAGTTGTACGCATTCAACCATTAATTGTGAGGCTTTAAGAATGACGTCTGCCATTTCGCTGAGCAGGAGAAAAAATTTGTTTTCCTTAGGCAAGAAACGCTCGAATAAGTTATTCTTCATATAGGTTTAAAATGAATCTATACTTAAAAGTATTGTAAATCAGTAAGATAATCACTATCTATCGTAAATTCACTGCAAATTTAGTATTAAAATATTAAAATTATGGTAATATTTAATAAAAACGTTACGATATATTAATGTTAAAACTTGACTCGGGATCATAAATTCCTACGAAGGCTGTTAACTGGATATAATACGGCTAATAATCCTATCAGAAGAACTGATACGAAAACTATCGCAATATCGGACAGCTTGGTAACGACGGGATAATATTCAACAATAAATGCTCCGGGCGAGCTGCCTAATTTGAGCAATCCTACATATTGTTGCAGAAGGCATAGGGTTAATCCGATCAAGAGCCCTGTTACGGCTCCCGAGAGGCTTATCATCCATCCTTCGAAAGTAAATATTTTCAGAATCAATTTATTATCTGCTCCTAAGTTTCGCAGAATAAGAATGTCCTCTTTTTTGTCGAGAATCAGCATGGACAGCGATCCTATTATGTTGAATACTGCAATAATAAGGATGAAGAACAGGATGAAAAACGTAACCCATTTTTCGATATTTACCATTCTGAAAGCCTCTTCCTGCTGTTCAAACCTGTCTTTTACATTATAGTTGTCGCCTATGGCAGATTTTATTTCTTTTTTTATCGAGGATATATCCTCAGGGTTGGAGAGTTTTATGTCTAAAGAGGTTGCTTCCGTTTCGTAGCGAAATAATTTCCGTGCCAGATCAAGCGATATGAACAATACCTGATCGTCATATTTTTGCTGATTAATGGCAAATACCCCCGCCGGATAGATATATTCCCGTGCAAATGCCGTTGTGGGGTTGGCGAGATTTACCCGTACATTCCGTTTTGGGGCATATATTTCTATCGGTGCTACAAAGTTTGCCCTTATGCCAAGATTGACGGCAAGCCCCGCACCTATAATTCCGTATTGTACGTCGCCTTCCTGCAATGCGAAATGCCCGTCCAAAATAACGGCATCAATTTTTGACATTTGTTCGAAATTTTCCGAAACGCCTTTTATTAATACGGGAGATTGCCTGTCCTCATACCTGAGCAACGCATTTTCTTCAATCGTTTCGGATATGTATTTTACTCCTGCCAGTTGTCTGATGCTTTGCAGTTCGGGAGCATCAGGATTCAGCGTTTTCCCTTTTTTTGCGGTTATTTTAAGATCGGGATCTATCGTGTTGAAAGATTTAACGGCTATGTCGGTAAAGCCGTTAAAAACTGAAAGCGTACATATCATTGCCATTGTGGCAATGGCTATTCCGCATACCGATATTAAAGAGATCACGTTGATTGCGTTGTGTGATTTCTTTGAGAATAAATATCTTTTAGCTATGTAAAACGACAGGTTCAATCCTTACTTTCGTTTTTGTCCTTATCCTTATCGAGCAACTTGTCGATCTTTTCAAGATAATCGAGAGAATCGTCGATGAAGAATGTAAGTTCAGGAATCACTCTCAACTGTTTTCCTACCCTTTGCCCTAAGTCGTATCGGATGGCTTTGGAATTAGCCTTGATGTTTTCCATAAGTTCTTTTCCTTTTTCGGAGGGGAAGATACTCAGGTATGCTTTGGCAATTCCCAGATCGGGGCTTACTCTTACTGCACTTACGGAGATAAGTATTCCGGGCATTTTTTTTGTTTGTAGCAGAAAAATCTCGCTCAGTTCTTTCTGAATCAGCCTGTTTATTTTTTGTTGTCTTGTTGTTTCCATTTCTGTCGATTACATATATATTACACAAATATAATGCTAAATGTGTTTTGTCGGAAATATTATTTTTTCCAAATCATTGTCAGTCCGTCACGTATGGGCAATATTACTTTTTCTACCCTTGTGTCCTGAGCAAGCATGTCGTTAAACTCCTGTATTCCGATTGTTTGTTTGTCAGTATGATGGGGCGTTTCGAGAACTTTTCCGTCCCAAAGCGTATTATCCGCCAATATAAGCCCGCCTGAACACACTTTGTCGAAAACCGAGTTGTAATATTCTATATAATGCCTCTTATTCGCATCTATGAATACAAGATCGAATGTCGTATCTATCGTCGGGATTATTTCCAGAGCATCGCCGATATAGAGATGGATTTTGTCTTTCAGTTTTGATTTATGCAAATGCTTCATGATGAAATCCTCCAGTTCGTCGTTCATTTCTATCGTGTGAATTTCGGCATCGTCGGGCGATCCTTCCGCAAGGCAAAGTGCGGCATATCCTGTGTAAGTGCCGATTTCCAGAATCTGTTTAGGTTGGATCATTCGGCAAAACATTTTCAGTATTTTTCCCTGTAAATGTCCCGACAGCATACGCGGACGAAGAAGATTGACGTGTGCATCCCTGTCCAGTTGTTTCAAAAGATCGCTTTCCTGATCTATGTGCGATAATATATACTTTTCCAATTGTTCTGTCATCTGCCCAAAAAAATCAATATACAAAAATACCTTTTTTTTGATACTTTTGTATTTATGTAATGTAACCTGCAACTTTTATGAAAAAATATTTACTGTTTGTTTCCCTGACATACTCTTATCCGATTTTACGCCCTATTCAGAACGAAATACGGCGGCGCGGCGGCGATGTTGCATGGTTTATAGAGGACTCGTGTCCCGAATGTTTACGCGAAGGGGAGAAACGTCTCCGTTCGGTGAAAGAGGTTATTGATTACGATCCAATGGCTGTTTTTTGCTCCCGGAAATTATATCTATGATTTTTTTCCCGGAATAAAAGTTGAGGTTTTTCACGGTTTATATTATAAACGTACGGATTATGGCGATCATTATAAAATACGCGGATTGTTTGATCTGTATTGTACTACAAGCAGCTTGTTCACCCCGCATTTCAAAGAATTGGAAATGGAATACGGTTTTTTTTTAAAGTTGCAGAAACTGGCTGGAGCAAATTTGACGATTATACGCCCGACAAAACGTCTCTTCTTTCGCACGAAAAGCCGACTGTTATATATGCCCCGACATTTACCCATAAACTGAATTCGGCTGCCGATCTTTATGATGCGATAGAAAAGCTGATAAAGGAAAAAGACTGGAAATGGTATTTTTCTTTTCATCCGAAAATGGATCGGGAAACTATCGACAAATACAAGCATCTGGCAAGTGAACATGATAATGTTGTATTCAGCGAGGTTGACGACAAGTTACAACTGTTCAGGGAGGCAGATGTGATGTTGAGCGATACTTCGTCCGTGATATATGAATTTTTATGGCTGGATAAACCTGCCGTGACGTACAAAAACACCTTTCCTGCCGATCACCTGATTGACATAGACAACCCTGAAATGCTGGAAGCCGCAATTGAAAAAGCATTGTCGAAGCCTGCCGATCTGATGGAGAACATAAGAAACTTTATGGATCAGGTTCATCCTTACCGTGACGGCAAGTCTTCCGCCCGTATTTTAGACGCTGTTGATGATTTTGAAAAGAATTACAAAGGCAAATTAAAGAAAAAACCTCTGAATCTGTTCAGAAAACTGAAGATGCGGAAGAAAGCACATTATTTTCCATTCGGTACTTTTTACCGCAAAAAAGCGAAATAACGAATTGCAAATTTATTGATTCAGCACATGTATCGTGTGGCAGGCAGCCAATGCTGCTGTTTCGGTTCGTAATCTGCTGTTTCCTAAACTAATGGGTTTAAAACCGTTTTTTATTGCCAGACTGACTTCTTCTTCACTGAAATCTCCTTCGGGACCAATGAGTATCAAAGCATTTTCTGCTTTATTATATATTTCCTTTAAAAGAGGTTTCTCTCCGTCATAGCAATGAGCGATATATTTACGCCCGTCAAAAGGTTGTTTTATGAAGTCGGGGAAAGATTGCATTTCATCCAGTTGAGGCAATACCGCTTTTTGTGATTGCTTCATGGCCGAAACAAGGATTTTTTCAATTCTCGACAATTTCAGTTCTTTGCGTTCCGAGTATCTGCATTTCAATAGGGATATGTGGTCTATGCCAATCTCAGTAGCTTTTTCGGCGAACCATTCGGTTCGGTCCGTATTTTTTGTAGGGGCAAGTGCTATTTGCAGATAAAAGTTCCATTCTTTCGATGCATCCTTTTTTTCTTTTATTTCGATCAGGCATTGTTTTGGGTTTGCCTGCACGATAATCGAATCGAAAAAATGTCCCCTTCCGTCGGTTATCAGTATTTCATCCCCTTCTTTATTACGAAGTACTTTTATGCAGTGTTGCGCTTCTTCTTGCGGAAGGATGTTGGATGAAAGAATTTCAGGCGCATAAAAAATAGTTTTATCCATTTTTTATTTTTCCTTTTTGTTGTAGATTTTTCTTTTTTCGATCTCGTCCCGGAGTGTCGATGCCTGTTCGTAGTCCTCTTCATTAATCGCCTCAGCAAGCATATTGTCCAATTCACTTTCTGAGAATAAAGAGTAATTCGATACTTCTTTGTCTAAATTAGGGGTTGATAGATCATCTTCAATAAGGGTATTATGGTTATCCTCGGTAATTACCAATCCGTAATTCTGCATTATTTCTTCGGTCGTATAAATAGGTGAATTCGTCCGCAATGCGATCGCAATGGCATCTGACGTGCGGGAATCTAACGTAACCAATACTCCATTGCTGTCAGTGAATATCAGTTTTGAATAGTAAATGCCGTCGTTGTATTTATGAATAAAAACCTCCTGTAAGGTAATATTGTATTCGTCGATAAGTGCCTGAATAATGTCGTGGGACAAAGGGCGCGGCGGTTCCGTATTGTGCAGTTTGAATGCTATGGATTGTGCTTCGGGCATTCCCACTATTATTAATATTCTGCGTATTCCTTTCTCTTCAGCCATAACCAATCCGTAGGTTCCCGATTGTGTTTGATTGTAAGAAAAACCCAAAACAGATAATTTTACTTTTTTCTCCATTGCAGCAAGATATATTCTGTCAAATACTAATCAAATTTAATGAAAAATCGCGATTCGGGCAAGGTTTGCAGTATTTATTCATAAAAAATAACAAAAAAACAACTACATTTGCACCGTTCTTAAACAAAAAAGCGTGCATCAATCACTTAGACAACTTGTCAAATACGGAATTGTAGGAGTCATCGGACTGGCTGTGGATTGGCTTTTTTTCTTCCTGTTCAGGGATGCTTTGGGCATAAATTATTGGGTGGCTCATATTATGAGCTCTACTTTGGCTATACTGAATAACTTCCTGCTGAACAGTTATTTTACTTTTAAAACTACGGATAAATTAATAAAACGAGGCGTTTCTTTTTTCGGAATTGCTGCCGTCGGTCTCGTTGTGAGCAGCATCTTGCTCCCGTTGGGAGTAAGGTTTATCGACGCCCATTTTTCCGATTGGGTAAGTATGCTCAGCACACGAAATTATGACAAGGCTGTGCAGGATCTTTCTAAACTGTCTGTTACGATCATAATTGCTTTCCTTCAGTTTTTTGCCAACAAATTTTTTACATTCAAGAATAAACAGCAGGCATAGTTTCTGAAAACTCTGCATTTTGTCAGCTAAGGAGATTTGTTATCTTTGTATAAAAATCCTTTTTATGATATTAAATGTTAAGAATGAAACATCTACGCTTAAAGCCGTTGTTTTAGGACAACCGGGTTCGATCGGCAAAGTACCCTCTTTGGAAGAAACATACGATGCCAAGTCGTACGAATCCGTCCTGAAAAATATATATCCCAAAGAAGAAGAAATATACAAAGAAATGACAGCCTTCGAGGAGGTTTTGTTAAAATATGACGTGCAGGTATTCCGCCCTTGGACGCTCGAAAACTGCAATCAGGTTTTTGCCCGTGACGTAGCGTTTGTTATCGACGATAAAATAATAAATTCCAATATCATCCCCGACAGGGACAACGAGAAGGAAGCTTATGAAGTCATATACGACAACATATCTTACAATAAAATATATAACCTTCCCGAAAAAGCCCATGTCGAGGGCGGCGATGTCGTGCTGTACAACGATATGGTTTTTGTCGGCATCTATACGGGAGAGGATTATCCGAGTTTTAAGACTGCGCGTACGAACATATATGCGTTTAATTTTCTGAAAGAATTATTTCCTCATAAAACGTTCGTTCCACTTGAACTGAAAAAAAACGACACCAATCCTTATGAAGGAATCCTTCATCTCGATTGTACCTTTATGCCTGTCAACGAAGGAAAAGCGATTATTTACAGAGACGGATTCCTGCACGAAAAAGACTATCATCAATTAATAGATATTTTCGGAAAAAAAAATGTGTTTGAAATAACCAAGGAAGAAATGTATTATATGAACAGCAATGTTTTCTCCCTTTCCCCCAAAGTCGTAGTATCAGAAAAGAATTTTGTCCGTCTAAACAGGCACATGGAAGAAGAGTGGGGGATGACAGTCGAAACTGTACCTTACAACGAAATATCTAAAATGGGCGGATTGCTCCGATGTTCAACTTTGCCATTGGTAAGAAACGATGAATAAACAAACGACAAATACGATACTGATGGTTGAGCCGGTGGCATTCGGCTATAACGATCAGACAGCCGAAAATAACTATTTTCAGCAAAAAGACGCTTCACCGGAAAATGAAATACAGAAAAAGGCTCTTGCAGAATTTCAGAACTTCGTGGACTCTCTGAAATCGGCAGGTGTGAACCTTATCGTGGTGAAAGATACGCTTGAGCCGCATACGCCCGATTCAATTTTCCCGAACAATTGGATATCGTTTCACGAAAACGGATATGTAGGCATATATCCTATGTATGCTGAAAATCGTCGTGCCGAACGTCGTGCCGATATACTCAACCAAATGGCTGAAGACGGTTTCCTTTTCCGTGAGATCATGGATTATACCGCTTCCGAGAAAGACGGGAAATATCTGGAAGGAACAGGGAGTATGATCCTTGATCGTGCCAATAAAGTTGCTTATGCGGCAATCTCCGAAAGAACGGATAAAGACCTTTTCCTGAGATTCTGCAATGACTTTCATTATACGCCGGTTTGTTTTCACGCTTTCCAGTCTGTTGACGGAAAAAGGCTTCCGATCTATCATACCAATGTAATGATGTGCGTTGCCGACAAATATGCGGTTATATGCCTTGATACAATCGACAATGTGGAGGAGAGACAAACGGTGAAAACTTCATTAACCGAAAGTGGCAAAGAAATCATTGAAATAACCGAACAACAGATGCATAGTTTTGCAGGCAATATGTTACAAGTCGAGAACAACGATGGGAAAACGTTTTTGGTTATGTCGCAATCAGCTTTCGATTCTCTGACGCAGGATCAGATTCGGAAGTTATCAGAATATAATAAAATAATATCAGTGCCTTTGCCGACTATCGAGAAATACGGAGGAGGCAGTGCCAGATGCATGATGGCAGAAGTGTTTATTCCGAATCGGAATATGTTGAATTTTTAAAAACGGATGATTATGAATATAAAACTATCGGCAAAAGAATTAATAAACCTTGAAAACACCTACGGTGCACATAACTATCATCCCCTGCCTGTTGTACTTGATAAGGGCGAAGGCGTTTATGTCTGGGATGTCGACGGAAAAAAATATTATGATTTCTTATCGGCATATTCAGCCGTTAATCAGGGGCATTGCCACCCGAAAATCATTAATACGCTGATAGAACAGGCGAAAAAATTAACGCTTACTTCACGTGCATTTTATAACGACAAACTCGGAGTTTATGAAGAGTTCGTAACCCGATATTTCGGCTATGACAAAGTCCTGCCGATGAACACCGGAGCCGAGGCTGTAGAAACTGCGCTGAAACTTTGCCGCAAGTGGGCTTATGAGAAGAAAGGTTTGGCTGAAAACAGCGCTCAGATAGTAGTTTGTGAGAATAATTTCCACGGACGGACGACTACCATCGTGTCTTTCTCTGTTGATCCTGACGCTTATAATCACTATGGTCCTTTCACGCCCGGGTTTATTGTAATACCCTATAATGATGCTTCTGCGCTTGAAAAAGTGTTGGAAGAAAATAAGAATATTGCCGGCTTCCTTGTCGAGCCTATTCAGGGAGAAGCAGGAGCATACGTTCCTGATGACGGTTATCTGAAAAAATGCTTCGACTTGTGTAAGATACACAACGTACTTTTTATAGCCGATGAGGTTCAGACAGGCATAGCCCGTACGGGAAAATTACTTGCCTGCGATTATGAAGACGTTCATCCCGATATTCTTATTTTGGGAAAAGCGTTGTCGGGAGGTGTATATCCTGTTTCGGCAGTCCTTTCGCGAAACGAAATAATGGATGTTATTCATCCCGGGCAACATGGTTCTACATTTGGAGGCAATCCAATTGCTGCCGCTGTCGCAATCTCGGCTTTAGAAGTCGTTAAAGAAGAAAACTTAGCGGAAAAGGCATATAAACTCGGAACCTTGTTCCGAAAGGAACTCGACGGGTTTTGTAAAACCTCGGAAGTCGCCTCTTTTGTCAGAGGAAAAGGTCTTTTGAATGCTTTGGTTATAAACAATGAAGGACATAAAGATCTTGCTTGGGACATCTGTATCGAATTAAGTAAAAACGGATTGCTTGCCAAACCTACGCACACCAACATTATCCGATTCGCACCGCCTTTGGTTATTACCGAAACTCAACTGAAAGAATGTATCGAGATAATAAAAAAGAGCGTTTCGACATTTGAATAAAATATTATTTCAATTATTACGTGGAAAAGCATATCTCTTACATTAGAACAACGAAAAGAGATATGCTTTGTTTTTATAATTAATTTTATGTTAAAAGGATGAACTTGTGTAACTTTTTTGGCATTTTTTCGATCTTATAAGAAAGTTAAATTAAAAAATATAATTAACACTTGAAATATAAATTTACTTTTGCAGGGAACTAATTTATATATGACAGCATAATCTACACGGAAAAGTGATAAAGATCAGAAACCTCAACAAGACTTATTACAGCGGCGCTCCTTTGCATGTGTTGAAAGGAATTAATCTCGATATAGACAAAGGAGAATTTGTTTCCATAATGGGAGCTTCGGGTTCGGGAAAGTCCACTTTGCTGAATATTCTCGGTATTCTCGACACATACGATTCGGGAGAATATTTTCTGGATGATATTCTGATCAAAAATCTGAACGAAACCCGCGCGGCAGAACTCAGAAACAAGAAGATAGGTTTCGTTTTTCAGTCGTTCAATCTTATATCCTTCAAAAATGCTGTCGAAAACGTTGCGCTTCCGCTTTATTATCAAGGGGTAAGCCGAAAAAAAAGAAATGCTATGGCTTTGGAGTATCTCGATAAAATGGGATTGAAAAGCCATGCGGAACATATGCCGAGCGAACTTTCGGGCGGACAAAAACAGCGTGTCGCCATTGCAAGAGCGTTAATCGCTCAGCCTCAGGTAATTCTTGCCGACGAACCGACAGGCGCGCTGGACAGCAAAACATCGGAAGATGTCATGCAACTGATGAGGGAAATAAACAGAAAAGAAGGGATAACTATGATAATAGTTACGCATGCTCAGGAAGTTGCGGATGATACGGATCGCATTATCCATATTAAGGACGGAATTATCGGCTCGATAGATGTCAGGAAAAAAGAACCCACTGTATAAAAAATAAAAGCAGGATGTTAGACTTTGACTCGATCCGCGAAATAGCTTCCACCATAAGCAAAAATAAACTACGTACGGCTCTGACGGGATTTGCCGTTGCGTGGGGTATATTTATGCTTATATTTCTGGTTGCGGCAGGAAACGGGTTGAAAAACGGGGTAACGTCGAACTTCTCGAGTCGGGCAAAAAATACGGTAACCCTGTGGCCCGGATGGACGTCTATGCCTTACGCAGGGTTGCCGGCAGACAGGCAAATAAAATTTGACTTTAAGGACTATGATCTGATCCGTAACAAAACTCCTAATGTGGAATATGTTTCCGCCCGTGTGAGTCAGAGCGTTACGCTGTCGTATGAAAAAGAATACGGAGCTTGGTCTCTCGACGGAGTATCTCAGGATGCCGCGATCATAAACGATATAAAAGTCAGCGCTGGAAACGGGCGTTTTCTCAATAAAATGGATGTCGACAACAGACGAAAGGTTATAGTCATAAGCGAGGATATGAGGAATATCCTTTTCAAAGGGGCGAATCCCTTGGGAAAGTATGTTATTGCAAATAATATAGCCTATCGGGTGATAGGGATTTATAATAAGAACAATCAGTACGACAATAATCCGCCCGCATATATTCCGTTCACCACCGCTCAAATGCTTTATAACAAAGGCTGGGGATTTCGCGAGATCGAATTTACGGTTAACGGATTGAATACGGTGAAGGAAAACGAAGCCTTCGTCGAATATATAAGGGAGAGAATGGGCAAGCTTCACGGATTTGATCCTGCCGACAGGTCTGCCCTTCATGTGTGGAATATGGCTGAACAGGTTGAACAGACGAATGATATGTTTAACACAATCAACTGGTTTATACTGGTTATCGGAATCTGTTCGTTAATGGCGGGTATTGTGGGTGTAGGAAACATTATGCTGATAACCGTTAAAGAACGTACTCGGGAGATCGGTATTCGTAAGGCTCTCGGTGCGACTCCGTCATCAGTGTTACGGTTGATAATTACGGAGTCGATATTCATAACGGCGGTTTCGGGTTATATCGGGCTGGTGTTCGGCATCGGGCTGACTGAATTGATTAGTAACGCAATGTCGGGTATGCAGGCATCGGACGGACCGACTATGTTTAAAGATCCTACCGTGGATATAGGGACAGTGGTCGTAGCGACGTTAATTCTGATCATTGCAGGCGTAGGTGCGGGACTCATTCCTGCTTTAAAGGCAACGCGTGTGAGCCCGATCGAAGCAATGAGAGATGAATAGAAAGATATGGCGAAATTTTTCGATATAGATAATTGGCAGGAAATATGGGCTGTAATATCCCGTAACAAACTTCGCAGTATTCTGACGGGTTTCGGTGTGTTTTGGGGTATTTTTATGCTGATATTCTTAATGGGAATCGGCAATGGCTTTGAAGGTGGAATATTGAAAAACTTCAACGGGATATCTTCAAATGCGAGCTTCTTTTGGACTGAACGGACAAGCGAGGCATATAAAGGTTACAGAAAAGGACGCAGCTGGACAATGAATACCCGCGACATAGCCCTTATTCGGGAAAAAGCACAATCAGTGGAACATATTTCACCCATGTTGTTTGGACAAAGCAGCGACAAAAACGTGGTGAGAGGACATAAATCGGGATCATACGGAATTACGGGAATTTATCCTGCTCATTTTTCTATCCTGAAACAGAATGTTTTGAAAGGAAGATTATTTAATACGCTTGATATTCAGGAAAAACGGAAGGTTTGTATTATCGGGCGGGAAGTGTATGAAACTCTTTTCGGTCATGGCGAGGATCCTATCGGACAATATATTCGTGCCAACGGTATTTATTTTCAGGTAATAGGCGTAATTTCTCCGAAATCGGAAAATATCAATATAGGCGGAAATCCTCTCAGCACGGTATTTATACCCTTTTCTACCATGCAACAGACATTGCAACGGGGAGACGATATTTACTTTATGGCTTGTACCGCAAAAGCGGGATATCCATCGAGCATGGTTGAGGAGGAGGTAAAAACAATTTTGCGTACGGCTCACAGTATTTCGCCTACCGATCAGAAAGCGATTGGCGGATTTAATACCGAGCAGATTTTCATGATATTTCAATATCTTTTTGTTGGCGTATCCGTCCTTATCTGGTTTGTAGGCATGGGAACTCTGGCGTCGGGAATTATCGGCATCAGCAATATTATGTTGGTTACAGTCAGGGAACGTACACGCGAGATCGGAATAAGGCGTGCATTAGGAGCGAAGCCGATCACGATTGTCGCGCAGATATTGAGCGAGAGTTTTGTACTGACTGCCGTTTCGGGTTTTTGGGGATTGTTTGTCGCTATAATCGTTTTGGGAATTTTTGACAATATGATGATAAAAGGCGTTATCGAGATTAAGACGATGATACCTCCGTTCGTCCCTTTTAAAATGGCGATAGTCGCATTTGTGGTTCTTCTTATTTCTGGAATCATTGCAGGGCTTATCCCTGCGATGAGGGCATTACGCGTGAAAGCTATTGATGCGATAAGGGAGGAATAGTTTGATTTATGAAGTAAATAGAAAAACAAGATAAGATTATGAAGAAGTTTTTGAAAATATTATTGTTTGTATTTCTCGGAATATTGGTTTTGGGAACTTTCTTTTGGCTGTACAAGAAATCTCAACCCAAGCAAATCCGTTATGAAATAGCGGCAGTTGAACAGGGAGATATCGAAACGACATCCGTTGCAACGGGGCAGGTATCTCCGCGTGATGAGGTTTTGATAAAACCGCAGATATCGGGCATTATTTCGGAAGTTCTGATAGAGGCGGGAGATTACGTGAAGCAAGGCGATGTGATTGCAACGGTAAAAGTGGTGCCCGAAATGTCTTCCCTGAGTTCTGCCGAATCCCGTGTGCGTGTGGCTCAAATCAGCCTTAGTCAGGTAGAAGCGGAATACAACCGTCAAAAACAACTTTACGAAAAAGGAGTCATTGCCCGTGAAGAAATGGATAAATCGGAAGCCGATTACAAAAAGGCAAAAGAAGAGCTGGACAACTCGAAGGAAAGCCTTGATATCGTGAAAACGGGAATGTCTAAGAGTACCGCACAGTATAGCAACACGCAGATAAGATCGACGATAACGGGTATGGTTCTCGATGTTCCTATTAAGGTCGGGAACTCTGTAATTCAGTCCAATACGTTCAACGACGGAACGACTATTGCTACCGTAGCGAATATGAACGATATGATATTCGTAGGCAAAATAGACGAAACGGAAGTGGGGCGTATTCATACGGGGATGCCCATGAAGCTCTCGATAGGAGCGATTGAAAATCAAAAATTCGATGCGGAACTCGAATACATTGCCCCTAAAGGTACGGAAGAAAACGGTGCGATCCTTTTCGAAATAAAAGCCGCTGCACGGATTCCCGATACTGTTTTGGTAAGGGCAGGATACAGTGCAAATGCCGAAATCGTGTTGTCGCAGATCAAGGATGTTTTGACTGTTCCCGAAAGTTCGATCACGTTTAATCAGGATTCTACTTTTGTTTATGTTTTGAAGGATACGTTAAACAGTAAGCAGAATTTTGAAAAAAGGATTGTTACGATCGGATTATCTAACGGAATTAATGTAGAGGTAAAATCAGGGTTGAAAAAAGGCGAAAAAGTCAGAGGAAACGAAATCTCGGAAATGCCGAAAGTGATTACTCATGAAATGTAATGCGGTTATGAAAAAATATTTGTCAATAGTTTTCTTTTTTAGTTGTTTATGCGGACAGGCACAGACAAAATGGACATTGCGGCAATGTATAGATTATGCGATTGAAAATAATATTACAGTAAAGCAGCAAGAGATAATTGTAGAAAACTCCAAGATTGATTTAAGCACGAGTAAGAACAGTCGTTTACCCGACCTGAATGCGAGTCTTAATCAATCTTTCAATTTCGGTCAATCTACTGATTATACTACCAATATAACTCGGATGAACAACACTTCGGGAGCAAGATTTTCAGTAGAATCTACAATGCCTCTATTTACCGGACTTAGGATACCGAATGAAAGAAAAATGAATGAACTCAATCTTAAGTCTGCTATTGAGGGATTGAATAAAATAAAAGATAATATGGAATTGCAGGTGACCTCTTATTATCTGGAAGTATTGTTCAAAAAAGAAATACTGAAAGCTTATCAGGAGCAGGCTGAACTGACATCTCAACAGGTTGAGAAAACACAAACACTGGTCGACGCGGGAAAAGTGGCACTGTCTCAACTTTACGATATAAAGGCCCAATTGGCGAAAGATGAACTTAATGTTACGAATGCAAATAACGATCTTATTTTATCGTTGCTGGATTTAGCTCAGGCTTTGAATTTAGAGGATTATGACGGGTTTGACATTACGGAACCTTCTTTAGGAGATGTTATCGCGCAAAATCAGTCGAGTATTCTGCCCGTCTCCCAGATTTACCAAACTGCAATTGCGGTTAAACCCCATGTGAAAGAAGCCGAGTATGACATAGAAAGTAGTAAAAAATCATTGAAAGTGGCTCAATCAGGCTATTATCCTAAACTAAATTTCGGAATAGGATATGGAACATCTGCACAAAGGGTATATGGCGTGAATAACCCTGATTTCAGTACGCAGATTAAAGACAATGGTTCGGAGTATATTAGCTTTAGTTTGAGTATTCCTCTTTTTAATCGTTTTCAAACTCGTAATCAGGTACGTGCTGCCCGTTTTAAAATACAAAGCAACCAATTGGCTTTGGATAATGTAAAACTGAACCTTTATAAAGATATTCAGCAGGCGTATCAGAGTGCTGTTTCTGCTCAGGCTAAATTTGTTTCAACAGGAAAAGCTTATGATGCCGCCGCCGAGGCATACAAATATGCTCAGGATCGTTATGCCGTCGGCAAATCGACGGTATACGAATTTAGTGAAGCGCAAACAAAGTTGCTTACAAGTAAGTCGGAACAGATACAGGCTAAATATGATTTTCTGTTCAGAGCCAAAATCCTTGATTTTTACAGAGGCGTAGAAATAAACATCGAATAATTATTTTTCATACGTCGAATGTGAAAAATAAACAGGAAAGCATGGTATGCTTTCGTTGTGATATCTGTCAGAAGCAGTTATTGCATAATAAAAACCAAAATCTCCCTGAGTAATATTCAGCTCGGCGTAATTGTTTCTTATTCCTGTTGCGAGGATGTTTTCGGGTTTGCCGGTATCTATGAATTCTTCCGAAGAATAATAGATAGTAAAGGTTTGTTGTTCGTTTCTTCCTGTTTGGTTCCACCGTAAGCATAGTTTGCCGTTCTCATTTCTGTAAATTTCGGTTATTACGGGAGCGTCGGGCGAAATGTTGTCGAGCCATTTCATAGCAGGAAGTTTGGCGGGATATTGATAGTAGTTTCTTATCAGTGAAGAAACTCCCTTCGTATTGTTCAATATATTTCCTGCCCGGAAGAAAGCCTGACCTGCAATGTCATTCTTTCGCGTATAGTCAATCTGATCGGCAATGTCAGTTGTGCTCCAGTCGCCTTCGTTGGAAATCAGTCGGTATATGCCTATTCCCGGTACTATCAGCCTGTCGTTGCATTTCTGTTTCCAATCTTTAAGATACGGGTAGAAATGTTCGTTCCGATAGTACATCATAGGATAGAGAGCATCATGTTTCCCTTGCTCGAGCCAATTGATGGCATCCTGATAGACGCTTTCGTAAGCCGTCCAGCTCCCTTTTCCCGATTCGTTCAGGTGTTTGTATTTGCCGATAGGCGAGCTGCTGACCTGTACCCAAGGCTTCATACTTTTTACTTTATCATATATACCGTATACAAGCCGATTGATGTTATTCCTTCTCCAATTAGCGATATTTTGCCCCTTCCCGTATTTGGCATAAGTGTCTTTATCAGGGAATTTATTGGCATTTTCAGGGTAACGGATATAGTCGAAATGGATTCCGTCTATATCATATTTGGAAACGATTTCCGATACGAGGCTCAATATATATTGTCCGGTCTCGGGATTGCCCGGATCGAGATACCACTCTCCGTCGTGGAACTTGCATATACTGCGGCGTTTGTTCACGACAGAGTTTTTCCCGTGGGCGTTTACCTGTTTTTTTGAACCTGCGGGAAATGTAACAAACCACGCATGGCATTCCATCCCTCTTTTATGACATTCTTCTATCGCAAACTGTAAAGCATCGAATCCTTTTTTCGCGAAAGGACTGTATGGTTCTATCGAAGAATTATAGAAAACGTCCCCTCTTATCCGCGTTTGAAAGAATACGGTATTGAAATTGTCCCTTCTCAACTGATCCAATATGTCTTGCAGTTGTTTTTTTTGCCCTTCGATGCTTAGTTTCGGGTTTGGCCAGTCCAGATTCCAGTTTGTTGTCAGCCATACGGCTCTTACCTCTGTCGCGGGAGAGGCTGACGTTTTATATAAGCAGAAAAATATAATCAGAGATATGAATACAAACTGTTTACGCATGAGTGTTATTTTGAAAAATTATAAATATAAAGTTAAGAAATTATTGGCTTTCAGTAAAACGATTTTTGTGTGTATTATGTTTATATAAATAAATAATTAAATTTCTTTTTGTTAAATGCTCCTTGTTTATTATTATAATGAGAATAATTATTTATATTTGCGAAACATAAAGTAAGTTTATTTTATTATTCCTGTCTTTTTGACAAACTATACTTAGGTGTCAGTGTAGGATTTTAAATATATTTCTTTAAAAATAAATTAGAATTATACAGCTTGGATTATTAATTAAAATCAAAAAATTTATGAAAAAAACATTACTAAAATCTACGATGTTTTTCTTGTCTTTTTTCTTGTTGCTATCGGGAAATGTGTTTGGACAAGAGAAAACAGGAATGACTGTACAGTCTGTCCGTCAGCAATTTTCTGACTTGAAGCAGGTGAGTTTGCCGACATCTCAGATTTCCAAATCTATTAAATTCAACCATTCATCCTTAAAGGTCAATGATAAAGTTGTCATAAGTGATAGATCTGATAGGTCAACAATGTCGTTTAAAGGTTTTTCTAAAAAATCGGCTAATGCAACAAATGAAACTTTAGGAGCTGCATTTCAGTATAATGAATTATGGGGAAACAGCAGTAATCCTGCCGTTTATGAATTCACACTAAACGGAGCTCAGACTATTTATAACAGGTTGTCACCTGTAAGTGACGATTTTATACTCTATTCGGGAACATATGCTGATGGCAAGTATTACGCAATCAATATTGCAGGGACAGAGGAAAATCCCGAATTTTATTATACTGTTTATAATGCTAAAACATGGGCTGTAGAATCTGCTAAGAGAGCAATTGATCCCGCAGATATGGCATTTTCTATCTGTTACGATCCGACTAATAGAGTTGCATATGGACTTACAACAGACGGGCAGAAAGATTATCTTGCAAAATTTGACTTGAGTGCCGGAAAAGCGACAACTATAGGTAGCGGTTTGTCCGTTGGTCTTGTCTTTGTTACAGTCGATCCTTCTGATGGCACAATTATGGCTATGGGAAGTGATGGTGACCTGTATTTCGTAAACGGAACAAATGGAGCGCTTCAGGCTCTTTTCCAGGCTAATGTTATTGGAAAGTATGTGGAAGATATAAGTGGCGGAAATTATATAAATGTGAAGCCTCTTGTAAGCTACGATCAGGGGGCAGTATATACTTCTGAAAATAACTTGTACTGGTTTGGTTTTGTTCAAGCAACAGATAAAACTGACGGAACAACAAAAGCAATACAAATCTCAATGTATTTTACTTTTGACTGGAATACAGGGAACGTTAATTATGGATTAGCCAATATTAATGAGTATGTTGTCTTAAATGGTTTATATGAAGTTCCGCCAAGCGCAGCTCCTGTTGCCGATTTTGAGATTTATCCTTCTAATGTGGAATATGGAAGTGTCGTAAGATTTACAGATAAATCTACAAACAAACCATCTAAAAGAGTTTGGGAAATGTTCTTGCCGGGAACTTCAAATCCTTTTGAATCTCAAAATGAAGTAGTTTACGGTTTTTATGAAGAAGAAGGAACTTATGATATAAAACTTACTGTATCTAATGCTGCCGGAAGCGACAGCAAAACCGTAACAGGCGGCGTTACTGTCGATGCCAAAGCATATCACAACTATCCATATAACCTGATGGGTAAATATTTTAACGATCCTTTTGATCGTTTGGCTTTTGATGGTTGGGCTTCGGCTTTAGATGAAGTGGAAGGCGAAGATGTGGTTATATTGTATAACAACATACCTAAAACCGATTCGGAAAAATATATGTTGTTTTCTAAATGGTTCTATTTCGAACCGGGGTATAAATATCAATTGATAACAACTGATTTTGTACAAGGCGATTTCACTTTCTCTGTTTGGTTGGCATATAAAGATGCTCAAGGTAAACTTACTTTGGTTTCAAGCCCTGTAGGTAGTTATAATCTTGTGAATATGACAACTACCGAGATCAGATACGACACTCCGGACGTTGTTGAATTCCAAGTATCGGATGCTAAGAACTATATGCTCGTATTCGTGCCTAAGGTTAATCAGTCAGTTTTCACCGATAATTCAGATCCTTCAAACCCAATTCCTTTTGCAAGAACGGGTATGTTAGATTTTTATCTGGGTGCGGAACCAGTTAGCAGTATTGACGGTCAGGCTGCCGATTTAACAAAAGTTACCGTTAATAACGGATTGGTTAAAGTTGACGGAGCTGAAGGCGAACAAGTAAGCTTGTTTACGATAGACGGAAGACAAGTATTCAGCACAGTAGCTGAAGGAACTGTTGAAATACCTGCTCAGCAAGGCGTTGTATTTGTAAAAGTTGGAGATAAAGTACATAAAGTATTGGTTAAATAATATTTAACTGAGATAATTATAGGATTAAGGGAATACATACGTATTCCCTTAATTTTTTTTGCGGATGGTTTATACCGATCTATTTATAATGATTAGCTATCTTTGTTAAGCCATTAAAAATGTAAGTATAAATATTTATGAAATCCGATATAGAAATAGCAAGAGATACCAGACTGGATACGATAGAACAGGTAGCTTCCAAAATAAAAATATCAAAAGATAATTTACATACTTACGGAAAGTTTATTGCAAAAGTTCCTGTGGAACTTATTGACGATGAAAGATTACAAAAAAACAATCTTATCCTTGTAACCGCTATTACTCCAACAAAGGCGGGTATAGGAAAGACAACCGTGTCGATAGGATTGGCATTGGGATTGAATAAGATCGGGAAAAATGCTATGGTAGCATTGCGTGAACCTTCATTGGGACCATGTTTCGGGATGAAAGGCGGAGCAGCCGGCGGAGGTTATTCTCAGGTTTTGCCGATGGAAGACATAAATCTTCATTTTACGGGAGACTTCCATGCAATAACTACCGCCCATAACATGATAACGGCATTGCTCGATAATTATTTATATCAGAACAGAAGAACTGAAAAGGGACTGAAAGAGATTCTCTGGAAAAGGGTTTTGGATGTAAACGACAGAAGTCTGCGATATGTTGTTACAGGGTTGAATGGAAATATTAACGGGATACCGACGGAATCGGGTTTTGAAATAACGCCCGCATCCGAGATAATGGCAATACTGTGTTTGTCGGAAAATTTGGATGATCTTAGGCGACGTATCGAAAAGATTATATTGGGATACGATTATAACAATGAGCCGTTTACCGTAAAAGACTTAGGCGTTGCAGGAGCGATTGCCGTATTGTTAAAGGATGCTGTCAACCCGAATCTGGTTCAGACAACGGAGAATACTCCTGCCGTTATTCACGGCGGTCCGTTTGCGAATATTGCTCATGGCTGTAATTCGATTATAGCGACAAAAATGGCTTTGAGCCATTCCGAATATGTCGTTACGGAGGCGGGGTTTGGTGCTGATCTGGGTGCAGAAAAGTTTTTCAATATAAAATGCCGTAAGGCAAACCTCAATCCTAAATTAACCGTGATTGTCGCTACGACTCAGGGTTTAAAGATGCATGGCGGTGTAACTTTGGAAGATATTAAAAAAGAGAATCCGGAAGGACTTCGGAAAGGGCTGGAGAATCTGGATAAACATATATCTAACCTGCGATCTTTCGGGCAGAACATTGTTGTTGCATTTAATAAGTATGATACTGATACATCGGAGGAAATTGATTTGGTAAAAAGTCATTGTGAAAAATTGAAAGTTGGCTTTGCTGTCAACGAAGCTTTTGCAAAAGGAGGCGAAGGAGCAGTGGAATTAGCTGAATTAGTAGTAAAAACTATAGATGAGAATCCGTCTGACAAACTTCGGTTTACTTATGAGGACAATGATTCTGTCAAAACAAAAATAGAAAAGATTGCCAAAAATATCTACGGGGCAAAATCGGTAGAATTCAGTCAGAAAGCTCTGAAAAATATTTCCCGGATCGAATCTTCGGGCTTGTCGCATTATCCTGTTTGTATTGCTAAAACGCAGTATTCGTTTAGTGACGATCCTCAGAAATATGGAGTTGCGAAAGATTTTGTTTTTACGGTTAATGATATTGTAATAAACAACGGTGCTGAGTTCATTGTTGCCATAGCAGGCTCAATAATGCGTATGCCCGGATTGCCTAAAGTTCCGCAAGCGAATTTTATAGATATTGTTGACGGTAAAATAGAAGGATTGAGTTGATTATGAAAAAATCTATATACAGGATATTCACGTTGCAGGCATTTATTTTGTTGTTTTCTGTACATGATTTGTCTGCACAGGTTTCTTATACGGTTGCCGATTCTCTGATATATGAACGGTATATTTCCGATTTTTCAGATTATAAGGATAAGCCTGTAAATGATTTGGTTGTCGAAACAGCCAAATATTTTCTGGATAAGCCTTATGTGGCTTCTACATTAGATGAGGGCGATAAAGAGCAACTGATTGTGAATCTCAGAGAATTTGACTGTATTATTTTTGTTGAACACTGTATTGCATTGTCCGAAACTTTAAAGTCTGATGATAATTCTTTTCGGAATTATTGCGGAAATTTGCAAAACATCCGTTACAGAAACGGGATCATAGAGGATTATTCTTCTCGTTTGCACTATGTTAAGGACTGGATAGCGGAAAATGAGAAGCGCGGTATTTTAAAGAATGTAACTAAAGACATCGGCGGTACGTGGATTGACAAGGATGTTAATTTTATGTCTACGCATATTTCTTCGTACAGGCAACTTGCCGAAAGTGAAGAAATGCAAAATAAAATCAAAAAAATCGAATCGCGACTCAATAAAAACGGTGGTTATTACGTTATACTTAAAGATAAATTGCGTGATGTTTTAAATCTGGTACAAAATGGAGACATTGTTTTCTTTTCTACAACCATTAATGGACTGGATTTTTCACATACAGGCATAATATATAATGATGGCAAACGTCCGTTGACATTTATTCACGCTTCGAGTGATGCAAAAAAGACTGTCATAGAAAGAAAATCGCTTGAAGAGTATGTAGATAAATCGGGTAAATGTAATGGCGTCGCAATTTTACGGCTTATTGAATAAATATATATGAATATAAAATTTACTCTGTTTCAGGGGATGAGTAGTTGGGTTCAGTTGTTGTTTCTTATCCTCTTTGCTTTTGTCGGAATTTTTATCGGATCATTCGTTTCAGCAATCATTGCTGTTTTCTTTTCAGAAGGAGATATGAACCCTGCAACCGCTTTACTGGCGGCAATGCAATCGGTTGATTTTTTGCGGATCAGCCAATTTATCCAACAGATTTTTATTTTTCTAATTCCTGCTTTGTTATGTGCTTATCTGTTTAATCAAAACGGGACTGCTTATCTGAAAATAAACAAACCGGTTGATATAAAGATTCTTGCATTGGCAATTATACTCATATTTGTTGTTCAGCCTCTTATTAGTTTTACGGCATATTACAATCAGCAATTCAGGCTTCCCGAGTTCATGTCGGGGATTGAAGTCTGGATGAAAAGTCTGGAAGAAGCAAATGCTTTGTTAATGGCGAAACTTTTGTCCGGGACATCCGTGTCTTCCTTACTGATAAATTTGCTTATCGTTGCAGTAATGGCAGGCTTAGTCGAGGAGTTTTTCTTTCGCGGATCGTTGCAGCAGATTTTTGAAAAGATAATAAGGAACAATCATGTAGCGGTTTGGGTTACTGCATTTATCTTCAGTGCGATTCATATGCAGTTTTACGGATTTGTTCCGCGTCTGCTTTTAGGGGCATTATTAGGCTACCTTTTTGTTTGGTCAGGTAACCTTTGGATACCTGTTGTCGTGCATTTTATTAATAATGCGTTTAGCGTATTGTTGTATCGTTTCTGTTATGGAACAGCCGAATACGATAAAATAGAAAATATGGGGACAGAAAATACATGGTGGCTCTCTGTTATAAGTCTCGTGCTGACAGTAGCTATTCTGGTATATATGTCAAAAGAGTATGAACGGAAGAAATTTGTAGAGACCGGATTTTAGATTTTTATTTTATGGAAATTAAAAAGCAAAACGAAGGCTATGGACACCTTATCAAATGGCTGGTAAAAATAGGTGATATTCTGGTTGTAAACCTATTCTTTTTTGCATTGTATATTTTTCTGAATGAGGTACTTCACAAAAATATTGTAATGGAAAAAAGCGAAATGGGAGAGTTTATGCTTTTGGTTAATTTATCCTATTTTGTAGCTATCAGCATTATAGATGTCAATGTTTCAATGAATATATTGTTCTTTGATAAAATATTGCAGAAGAGTTTTTCTTTTGTTTCGCTCTATATGCTGGTTCTTATTACAGGCGTAACGTTATTCAATATCATTGAGGTTAAATGGATTTACTGGCTCTATATTTATCTACTGTTGATCTTTTTCTACACTACTTGGCATGTCATTTTTAGGGTTATATTGAAAGCATACCGTAAACGGGGACATAACTATAAAAGAGTTATTGTCGTAGGCGGTGGGCTTAATGGCGTGAATGTCTACAAAGAGCTGTCTTCCGACGTCTATGGATACAGGGTATTGGGATATTTTGACGATAATCCTTATTCAAATAATATTTTACCTAATTATCTGGGAAATATCTCGAAAGTAGAACAGTTTTGTATTGATAACGGGATAGATGAAATATATTGCACTTTGCCGGGGAATCAGGAATCTAAAATTCTGAATCTGATGAATTTCAGTGAAAGAAATATGATCCGGTTCTATCTCGTTCCGGAGTTTTACAAATATATCAAAAGGCGGTTACTGTTGACTTCTCTTCAGACAATTCCTGTCGTAGCTATTCGGGAAGAGCCTTTGCAATCACTTTCTAACCGTATAATAAAAAGATCTTTTGATTTAATATTTTCTTCGGTTGTTTTAGTTACGATTTTTCCTGTTATTTATATAATATTCGGAACATTGATTAAAGTAACCTCGCCCGGCCCGATTTTCTTCAGACAGCAAAGAACAGGACTTGGCGGAAAAACTTTCGACTGCTATAAATTCCGTTCGATGAGAATTAATCGGGAAGCAGACGTTAAGGCAACGGTTAAATCAGATCCAAGAGTGACGAAAGTGGGACAGTTTATGCGCAAAACAAGTATAGATGAAATTCCACAGTTTATTAATGTTTTTTTAGGAAATATGTCGGTTGTAGGTCCACGTCCGCATATGATACAACAAACGCAGCTATATGAAGGACTGATTGATAAGTTTATGGTTCGTCATCTTGCGAAGCCCGGTATTACAGGTTGGGCACAGGTTACGGGATATAGGGGCGAAACCCGTACCATAGATCAGATGGAAGGACGTTTTAAGAGAGATGTTTGGTATATTGAGAACTGGTCGTTTTTCCTTGATATTAAAATAATCGTAGTGACTATACTCAATCTGTTCCGGGGAGAAGATAACGCCTACTGATTACTGTCCATCCATCCACTTTTTTACTTTACGTTTCTCGTTAAGAGAATATAATCGGAAGAGAAAAGGGAGTGCTCGTCCGATAGGAAAAAATATACGAAATATTATAGATGGATATACTTCTTTCTTATTTTTCCGAATACCCTTGATTATTGCTTTTGCTACAGTAATTGGTTCTTGAACAGGCCATGGCAAGGGAGTATCTTCAGTTTTTGAAGCTTTATCAAAAAATTCTGTTCTCGTCGCGACAGGATAAACGCTCATAATTTTCAGGTTCTTATTACATTCATAACGGTAGGTCTCCATAAAAAAATGCAGTGCCGCTTTGGTTGAGCAATAAAGCGAATATCCCGGTAATGAAACTAAGCCTGCTCCCGAAATTGTAGAAACAAACATTTTGGTCTTATTCCCGTCATTTATCATTTTTTCAAGGCTATAAATGGGAGAATAAACGTTTAATGAATAAATGTTTTCAATATGCTCCCAGTCTGCCGATTTCAACTTCTCAAGATACGCAAATCCTGCATTGGCTATAAATATATCTGTTTCTCCTGTGGTCTTTGTAGCATATTCGAAAACCGAATCAATTCCGTCAGGTGTGCTGACATCAGCAGCAAAAGGATAGATAATGTTGTCTATTTTCGGAATGGAATTGATATGGCGGGCAACAGCCACTATTTTTGTGCCTTCATAAACAGATAATAGTTTAAGAAGTTCTTTCCCGATGCCTGACGATGCACCTGTGAGGATAATATTTTTATTCTTGATATCCATCAGGTTCTTATTTTATCAAAACCTTCTCCATAAACGCCTCTAACCGTACTCTGTGAAATAAATGCCTTTTCATCAATGCTTCTTATCAGGCGAAACATCGGAATAGACTCGGATCGTTTGGCAAGAACAACGATAACTTTCGTCGGTTTTTTCGAATACCATCCCGTTCCGTCCAGCACGGTGCATCCGCGATGCATCTCTTTATTTATGGCATCGGCAATAATATCATATTTTTCCGAAAAAATCAGGAACTGAACAGACTGCCTGAATCCGTTTATCACCATGTCGATAGTATAGGTCATGACGCCCATGACGATAAGTCCGGCTATTATTTTGTGATAGTCCTGAAATACCAGATAAGAACTGCAAATTATGGTAAAATCACATAACAGCATTCCTCGTCCGAAAGCCAGATTCTTGTATTTGTTTATGACAGCCACTATGATATCCGTTCCGCCGGTACTTCCGTTTGCATTAAAGACAAGCCCGATTCCTGCCCCGCACATCATACCTCCGATCACGCCCGAAAGTATAGGCTCATTCGTGATTAAAGGCTTTGTTATAAATATTTGGGCAATGGTGAGAAATCCCGTAAGGACAATAACGCTGTAAATTGTTTTTATCAAAAACTTCAGTCCTAATATTTTTAATGCAAACAACAATAATATGCAGTTTACGACGAAGTAGGTGCTGGGAAGTGGTATCCCGCCATTGGTCGCATACTCTACAAGCAGGGCGATCCCTGCCAAACCGCCTGTCACGATCCCTCCCGGTTTGATGAAGCCTATCAGTCCGACGGCATAGAGAGCCAGCCCTATTGTCATCATCAGATAGTCCTTAAAATAAAAGTCTTTTAAATATCTTTTAGGCATATATGTCTAATTAAAAAAATTGGTTTCTATCAAATAATCTGTAAATCTGTCGCTAAAAAGTTGGCTTCCTATTTTATTCATGTGTGATGAATTATAAAAATATTTTTTATTAAACGACATAGAATCGGTTGAATAGTCTATAAAAGGAATCTTGTGTCTTTTACTTATTTCTTTGTATAAATTTACAACAGAATCTTTATTTATAATGAATTCTTGCCCCTCAATATATTGTGGCGTGTATACAAAGATAAATTTTATTTGATTATCAATACTTTTCTCTAAGAATTCGTCGAACATAAGGATAGACATACTGTCTATTTCGATTCTTCGGAATTCCATTTTCTTTTTGGCATTTTCTAAATCTTTATTCCATGCTTGATCCATACCATGATAACCTCTGATCCTGCATGGTTTACTTTGTATAGACGGATTAAATATATCAGTTCCTATTTCTGTTAAAAGATCAGGTTCTCCTATATATCTGAGAAGGGGAACAAAAAAGTCATAATATGTAAATCCTTCATAATGCAGTAAATATTTCATCATATGTTTATTATTAAACATAAAAGGGTAGAACTGCCGTTGATTATAAACTCCTTTAGGTTTTGTAAGAGTTGACATATCCATTGAATAGATTATGTAACGTGGTTTTTTATTATGTTTCAGATACTCCTCGTGCCTGAGCCTGTGCAGGAAGAAATGTTGTCCGTCCAGTCCCAAGTTATATGTCCGTAATCCAGTTTTCCTTTCAATAACAAGTGGATCAATATGTTCGTATGCCCTTGAAGAGCCATAAATTAAACAATCAGCGTTTATATTGCCTTCATATATGTCGTTCCAGACGTCATATTCTCCTTCGGCATGTATTTTATCGTTTCGGAGTATATAACTAAACAAAAGGTCTGCTGCTATCGCGAAAACAGCTATGGGTATCATGAAATAAACGATATATTTTATAAAGCGTTTCATTATATTTTAAAACTGAAAATATATAAAATCTCTTCCATTTCTATAGAATACAAATATTAATATAAGTATCAGATAATAGAACAAATATCGTTTCACTCTGTTGTATCTTAGGTTTAAGTCTTCGAGAGCATGTTTTTTTTCTCTTCCGTTCCATTCTGTTATAATCATAAATGAAATGAGTCCTATGCAAGTCAGAACTCTCCCCCAAAGAGGCGGTATTTCTGATCGGAAACGAATTATATGAGTAATATAAGAAAATGCATCATTCAAACTTTCAGAACGGAAAAATATTCTGGCAACAGTGGCAAGAAAAAAAGTTGTCAGCATATTACACAAATCGTTAAAAGATGGTAGTAATTTGCCTTTTGCCACAACCTCCTTGTAATTTTTCTTTTTTCCTTTTATGATTGTAGGAGTCAGGAAAATAGCGTGAAGCAATCCCCACGCGATAAAAGTCCAGTTAGCCCCATGCCAAAGCCCGCTTGCAAGAAAGACAATATAAGTATTTCTAATAGTAATTATCTTTCCTTTTCTGCTACCACCTAAAGGTATATACAGGTAATCGCGAAACCATGAAGTCAATGACATATGCCATCGCCTCCAGAATTCGCCCATACTTCTTGAGAAATACGGGTAATTGAAGTTTTGAAGCAATTCTATGCCCAATAGCCTCGATACGCCTAATGCTATATCGGTGTATCCTGAAAAGTCCGCGTATATTTGAAATGAGAAAAATATAATCGCTAAAATCAAAGTACTGCTTTCGTAGTCCGGATAGTTACTGAATACAATATCGACAAATTTTGCACAATTATCTGCAATAACAACTTTTTTGAATAATCCCCAGAGTATTTGCCGAAGTCCATCGACAGCTTTATTAAAATCAAAGGAACGTTTTTCCTCAAGTTGAGGCAGAAGATGTGTCGCTCTTTCTATAGGTCCTGCTACCAGTAAAGGAAAATAACCTACAAAAAGAGAATAGTTTATCCAGTTTTTACGGATATGTGCTTTACCGTTATAAACATCAAAAATATAAGATAATCCGTGAAAAGTATAAAATGATATTCCTACCGGCAGGATTATATGCAAAGTGTGAAGATGAGGTGTCAGCCCAAACAGGCTTATCAGGTCGGTAAAGGATTCTATAAAAAAATTATAGTACTTGAAAAAGCCTAACAGCCCTAAATTCAAGCAAACTCCTATCCATAAATAGATTTTTTTTTGTTTGAGAGAATTCGTCCCATAGACCATTAGTCCTGCGCCATAACCAATAAGCGTGGAAAATATAAGTAGAAAAAGCAGCCTCCAGTCCCAGCAAGCATAAAAGAAATAGCTTGCAATTAATAAAAATAAGTTTTGCCATTTTAAATTTTTCTTTAGAAAAATCCAGTAGACTAAAAAGACTACAAGAAAAAAAACGGCAAAACTTATCGTATTAAAGAGCATTACTCAAAGTTTATTATAGCACGACGTTTATCATCTTTTTAGGGACAAAAATAATCTTCTTCGGAGTCTTACCGTCCAGCCATTTCTTTGCCGATTCATGGTTTAGGACAGTATTTTCAACTTCTTTTTGTTGAACATCTGCCGGAAATTCGAGTTCGAAACGAACCTTTCCGTTAAATGCGATGCCGTATTTGAACGAATCTTCTTTCAGATAATTTTCGTCATACTTTGGCCACTGAGCATCACAAACAGTCGTTGTATTCCCCAATTTATGCCACAAATCTTCCGCAATATGAGGAGCGAATGGTGCTATGACAACGATCAGATTCTGAAGTATGTCCTTTTTGTTACATTTCAGACTTGTCAATTCGTTGACGCAGATCATAAAGGCTGAAACTGAAGTGTTGAACGAAAAATCTTCGATGTCTTGTGATACTTTCTTTATCAGCTTATGTAAAGATTTCAGTTCCTCTTTTGTCGGCTTTTCGTCAGAAACTAAGAATTCTTCTCCATTGTAGAACAGATTCCAGAATTTCCGCAGGAAACGGTGCACACCGTCGATCCCGTTTGTGTCCCAAGGTTTTGATTGTTCCAATGGACCAAGAAACATTTCGTACATGCGCAGGGTGTCCGCTCCGTATTTTTCGATAATATCATCAGGATTTACCACATTGTGAAGCGATTTTGACATTTTTTCTACTCCGTAACCGCATACATACTTTCCGTCTTCCTTTATAAATTTGGCACCGGTAAATTCAGGACGCCATTTTTTGAACGCTTCCGTGTCTAATATATCATTGTCAACAATGTTGACATCGACATGTAGAGGTTGAATGTGATTAAAAAGATTTTTATAGCGATAAGATATGAAAATTGGGTTCTTATAGCTAATTACTTCTTGACCTGTTTTTCTTTTTTTCCCCTTTTTTAATATGCTTTCAAGTTGTTTTTCAATATTAAAAATATCTTTTTTTGTAATTATGACTAATTTGCGATTTTTTCTTTTTTTCTTTTTAGTTTGACTTGAGTTTATCAATCTTACGTAAACCTCTATGCCATTTATTATTAGAGATTCTTCTTTGTCATTTATTTGTGTTGATAATTGTAATGCTTCGTTATTAGATTCTTTTAGTTTTTCTTTAACATATTGAAAAAGATCATTTCGCTCTATTTTATTTGCACGATAAACAAAACTACTCCGTCCCTGAATCATTCCTTGATTGATCAGTTTACGGAATGGTTCGTCTTCACATGAAACGTTGATGTCGTAAAGGAATTTGTTCCAGAACCGGCTGTATATCAGATGCCCTGTTGCATGTTCCGTTCCGCCGATATACAAATCTACGTTTCTCCAGTATTCATCTTTATCTTTATCGACCAATGCTTTGTTGTTGTGAGGATCCATATAGCGTAAGTAATAAGCCGACGACCCTGCAAAACCGGGCATGGTGTTCAGTTCGAGAGGAAATATAGTTCCGTTGTCTATCAGTGATTTATCTACTATTGTTTTATTAGCTTCGTCCCAAGCCCACTTTACAGCATTTCCTAATGGAGGTTCGCCTGTCTCGGTGGGCAGGAATTTGTCCACTTCGGGCAATTCCAGAGGTAAACATTCCAAAGGCAGCATTTGAGGCATTCCGTCTTTATAATATACAGGGAAAGGTTCGCCCCAATAACGTTGACGCGAGAAAATAGCGTCACGCAGGCGATAATTTGTCTTAACGTGTCCGATACCTTTTTGGGTTATATATTCTTTTGTTTTTTGGATAGCTTCTTTTACAGTTAATCCGTTCAAAAAATCGGAGTTCATAACGGTCCCTTCTTTTGCATCAAAGCTTTCTTCCGATACGTCGCATCCCTCTATCAAAGGTATTATAGGCAGATTGAAGTGTTTGGCAAAAGCGTAGTCGCGGCTGTCGTGAGCAGGAACAGCCATGATTGCCCCTGTTCCGTATCCTGCAAGTACGTAATCGGAAATCCAGATCGGAATTTCTTTTCCGTTCAGCGGGTTTATAGCGTATGATCCCGAGAAAACGCCTGTTACCTTTCTATCGGCAATGCGTTCGCGCTCGGTGCGTTTTTTCGTAGCTGTAAGGTAAGCGTCAACCTCTTTCTTTTGAGAATCGGTTGTCAATATTTGCACATATTCGCTTTCGGGAGCAAGCACCATAAACGTAACCCCGAATACTGTGTCGGCACGTGTCGTAAATATTTCGATCTTGACATCTGAATCCTTCACGTTGAAAACCATTTCGGCGCCTTCCGATTTTCCTATCCAGTTGCGTTGTGTTTCTTTAATCGAATCGCTCCAGTCTAAGTTTTCAAGTCCTTGCAACAGGCGTTCGGCGTATGCGGACACACGCAGGCACCATTGGCGCATTTTACGCTGTTCGACAGGATATCCGCCACGCTCCGAAAGTCCGTTGATTACTTCATCGTTAGCCAATACGGTTCCCAATGCAGCACACCAGTTCACCATCGTTTCGCCAAGATAGGCTATGCGGTAGTTTAACAATATTTCTTGTTTCTCCTTGTCCGATTTCGCTTTCCATTCATCGGCAGTGAAAGACATCTCTTCGCTGCAAGCCGCATTTAGATCTTTTGTGCCTTGCTTTTCGAATACGGAGATTAATTCGTCGATAGGGCGGGCTTGCTGTTTGTCGTTGCAATAGTATGAATTGAACATCTGGATAAACGCCCACTGTGTCCATTTGTAATATTCTGGATCACAAGTACGAATTTCCCTGCTCCAGTCAAAAGAAAAGCCTATTTTATCAAGCTGTTCTCTGTAACGGGCTATGTTTTGTTTGGTGGTGATTTCGGGATGTTGCCCTGTCTGAATGGCATACTGCTCGGCAGGAAGCCCGTAGGCGTCATATCCCATAGGGTGCAATACGTTGAACCCTGACGATCGTTTGTATCTGGCTACAATGTCCGATGCGATGTATCCAAGCGGGTGTCCTACGTGCAATTCCTGCTCCCGAAGGGTAGGGGAACATATCGAGAACATAATATTTAGGTTTATTCCGATCTTCTGTTACTTTATAGATTTGATTTTCTGCCCAGTATTTTTTCCAACGCTGTTCTATTTCCTTAAAGTTATATTCCATGACTGTGTATTATGTTGCTTTTTTTTGGAAACACAAAGGTAAGTTATTTCTTTGAATTAAAAGACGGTATGCAGTTTGTAATGCTTTATATGTCGGCAAGGAGTTTTCTGAAGAATTCCCAGATAACGATTCCAGCCGAGATGGAAACATTCAGTGAATGTTTTGTGCCGAATTGCGGAATCTCGACCGAACCGTCGCATATATCCACAACGCTTTGTTGTACGCCTTTTACTTCGTTTCCCAATACGACGGCATATTTTTTTGAAGAACTCAGTGATATTCTTTCAAGGTGGATGCTGTTTTCTACCTGCTCTATTGCGTATACGATGTATTTGTTATCTTTCAGTTCTTTTACGGCTTCTTCCGTTTTATCAAAATATTTCCATTCGACCGAGTCTTCCGCACCCAATGCCGTTTTGTGTATCTCTACGTTTGGAGGTGTTGCCGTGATTCCGCACAGATATATGGCTTCTACCAAGAATGCGTCAGATGTGCGAAAGATTGAACCGATGTTGTTAAGGCTTCTGATATTGTCGAGAACGATGATAAGAGGAATTTTTCTCGTTGCCTTGAATTCTTCTACTGATTTTCTGTTTAGTTCTGTTATTTTTAATTTTCGCATATTACTTTGTCAATCAATTAAAATAACGCTTGCATATTCGACTTGCCCTCTGATAGGAGGATTCTGTTTGGATATCTTGAGTTCTATCGTTTTAATATTCGGAAAATTCTTTTTCAGGCTTTGCAATATTCTTCCTCCTACGTGCTCCAGCAGTTTGGACGGAATATCCATTTCTTTTTTTACGACCTCATAGACAGAAGCATAGTTTAGCGTATCCTCCAGATTGTCGCTGACGGAAGCAGCCGAAATATCCACATTTATTTTCAGATTGATTATAAAAGAATTGCCTACAGTTGTTTCCTGATCGGATACACCGTGTCTGGCATAAAATTTTACGTTTTCAAGTAAAATATAACTTTCCATAGGATTATAAATAGAAAATAAGCACTGCAAAGCTAAGTTTTTTTTTTACATTTGTCTTTCATTCAAATAAATACTTTTTATATCGAGTTATGCTAAATCGTAAAGAAATGGTTCCCAGCCCCAGTGGTATGCATAATGTCTTGTCCGCAGGGACAATCCTGACAGGTAATCTTGTAACCGAAGACGATATTCGTATCGATGGAATAATCGAAGGGAATATTGTGAGCAGAGGGAAAATTATAATAGGCGGAAACGGCTCTGTTATAGGCGATATCGAATGTATCAACCTTGATCTTATGGGCAAAATTACAGGCAACGTGCAATGCGATGAAGTCGTTATTTTACGTTCCTCCGCAAATATGATGGGAGATGTTAAAACCCGGACAATAGAAATAGAGCCGGGAGCTCGTTTCTCAGGCTCATGTAAAATGGGTAAAGAAGAAGATTAACAATAAATATTAAAAATATGGCAGGCAGAATACATCAGAGAATTGCGGATTTACGCAAATTCATGGAAGAAAAAGGAATCCACGCTTTTATTATCCCCAGTACAGATGCGCATTTGAGCGAATATCCTGCCACACACTGGTCTTCCCGCGAATGGATCAGCGGTTTTACAGGATCGGCGGGAACAGTCGTCGTTACTCGTGAAAAATCAGGTTTGTGGACAGATTCGCGATATTTTTTACAGGCGGCGAATGAATTGCGTGATACTGAAATAGAACTGTTCAGAGAAGGTTTGCCGGGTGTTCCGGCTATTGACCAATGGCTCGGGAGCGAACTCGAAAGAGGTGAAGTTGTCGGTATCGACGGAAACGTTTATGCTGCAAAAGATGCGCTTAGCCTGACGCATAAATTGAATATGAAAGGACTGCATCTGATAAGCGACTATGATCCGTTTGAAACAGTATGGCGCGATCGCCCCGCAATTCCGACCAATCCTATATTTGAGTTTCCATTGGAATATTCGGGTGTGCCTGCTTCCAAGAAAATATCACTTCTCTGCGACAAACTTTCGGAAGAAGGTGCAGATTCTTTACTGGTTGCTTCTCTCGATACAATTGCTTGGATATTTAACATACGGGGGAATGATGTGAAATGTAACCCTGTCGCTGTGAGTTATGCCTATATTTCCAAGAAAGAAACCGTACTGTTCATAAACCCTAAGAAGTTGAATGACGATACGGCAAAGTATCTGAAATTGGAAGGCGTTGTGCTGGCAGAATATAATAAAGTGTTTGATTATGTTGCCAGCCTGAAAGAAACATCGGTATGCCTCGATAGCCGGAAAGTTTCTTTCAGCCTGTATAACAGTATTCCTGAAAATTGCAGGATCATAGACATTCCTTCTCCTGCCGATCTGATGAAGAGCGTCAAGAACAAAACCGAGGTAGAAGGTTTCCACAGAGCGATGGAAAAAGACGGCGTTGCTCTTGTCAGATTCTATATGTGGATGGAGAAAGCTATCCCGAAAGGTATCGTTACCGAACAGACTATTGTCGACAAGCTTGTCGAATACCGCAGCCGACAGGAATTTTATGTAGGCGAAAGTTTTGACACCATTGCAGGATATAAAGGGAACGGCGCGATAGTTCATTATCATGTTACGCCCGAAAGTTGCCTGAAAATAGAGAATGAAAGTTTCTTGCTGATAGATTCAGGTGCGCAATATTTCGACGGAACTACCGATATAACCCGTACTTGGGCTTTAGGCACTCTGACAGAACAGATGCGAAAAGACTATACGCTTGTATTGAAAGGACATATCGGTATCGCAACCTGTCGTTATCCTCAAGGAACGCGGGGCAGTCAGATTGATATTCTTGCCCGTAAAAATCTGTGGGATAACGGACTCAATTATCTGCATGGAACAGGGCACGGAATAGGGCATTTCCTGAATGTACATGAAGGTCCTCAGAATATTCGCCTTGAAGAAAACCCGACGACATTACAACCCGGAATGGTTACGTCCAACGAACCGGGAGTGTATCGTGCCGATCAATACGGAATAAGGCTGGAAAACCTTGTGTTGACAAAAGAAGATACAACCACTGAGTTTGGAAAATTCTATAATTTCGAAACGCTTACGCTTTGTCCTTTCGATTCGACTCCGATTGTCAAAGAAATGTTGACAAAGGAAGAAATTACGTGGTATAACAATTATCATATGATGGTTTACGACCGTCTTTCTCCATATCTTTCAAATGAGGAAAAAGAATGGTTGAAAGAAAAAACAAAAGCGATTTAATCACTAAAATATAAAATGGCATTAATAAAAGAAGTCAGAGGATTTACTCCTCGGATAGGTAAAAACGTTTTTCTTGCGGATAACGCCACCATTATCGGTGATGTGATAATGGGTGATGATTGCAGCGTGTGGTTTAACGCTGTTTTGCGTGGGGATGTCAATTCGATCCGTATCGGAAACCGGGTTAATATTCAGGACGGAACGGTTCTGCATACATTGTATCAAAAATCGGTGGTAGAAATCGGTGACGATGTTTCTATCGGGCATAATGTTGTTGTACACGGTGCAAAGGTTGAAAACGGTGCACTTATAGGTATGGGTGCAGTAGTTCTGGATCATGCCGTTATCGGTGAAGGTGCAATTATTGCGGCAGGATCAGTAGTGTTGAGTGGCACTCAAGTCGAACCGGGCAGTATTTATGCAGGCGTTCCCGCTAAATTCGTAAAAAAAGTTGATCCAGAACAATCCAAAGAAATGAATCAGAAGATAGCGAAAAACTATTTGATGTATTCGGGTTGGTTTAAAGAAGATTAATATTCAATAATAAAAGGTTGTAAATATCATTTACAACCTTTTTTCGTGACCCCGGTGGGACTCGAACCCACGACCCAATGATTAAGAGTCATTTGCTCTACCAACTGAGCTACGGAGTCATTAACGGACACAAAAGTAATATATTTTCTTTAGTTAAAAGAATGTTTCTGTTATAATTCTCTGTAAAATATTTCAAAAATGGAAAGAGGATAAAACAATTTATTTTACCCTCTTTCTGTTGTTTATAGGTTGATGTTAGTGTCTTTCGGATATTTCACGGAATATGCGTTTTTAAATACGCGGCTTTCTCCGGGCTTTAGTTCAAATTCCCATGACAGAACTCCGACCGATTCGTTATTGAATGTAGGAGGCGTTGTTTCTTTCAGTTGCTCCACTTCGATTTCTTTTTGTGTTGAAAGCGGATACTGATCTTTCAACACAAGTTTGACTGTCTGGTTTTGATTGTTCTTAACCGTTATTTGGTAAACAAATTCTTGTTTCACACTATTGCCCAGAAATTTTTTACTGCTGAAATCCTGCAATTTCTCTCTCTTAACGGCAATCCGTTTGTCTGTTCCTAAGGTTAATGTCAGTTTTTCTTGCGTCGAATTAACGTCTATATTGCTTTCGCCTATGTAAGTCCCCGCAAATGTGACATTTGCCTTTCCCGAAAGTAAACCCAGCTTTGTCCAATCGGAAATGTTGGCAATGAGGAAGGTTTCGCTGTCAAGCTTAGGAGTGGCATAATACATAAATTCGGCAGGAACTTCAAGGTTTTGCAGATCGACGCTTTGCTCTTTCCCGTTTCCTTCTATCGTGTAGGGTAGCGCAATGTTGTATGTCATACTCAGTTGGTTATCGTCTTTCGATACGTAATCGTCCATACTGTTTTTTGTTGTGATGACAATAACTCCGTTTGCCGCCCTGCTTCCATACAATGCGTTTGCACTTCCGTCTTTTATGACATCCATTGTCTTAATCATAGATGCATCTATATCGTTAATGTCTATATCTTCCATCGGTACCCCGTCTACAATAATCAAAGGTGCGGCAGATTCTTTTAACGAACTTGCTCCTCTTATCATGATCTTTTTTTCAGCCTGATCGGCGTATACATATGAGTTTTGTGTTGCTCTTCCTGATGCCATTTCTAAAGAAGAATATGCGGGATAGTTTTGTTGGAAATTTAGAAACCAAGTGCTGAACAGCGGCGCTGTTTTTCCTCTGCTTGGGGTTGTTGTCGAAAGCGTAAGTTTAACTTTATCCCAATTGATTCCCGTTGTTTGCTTTACTTTAGCTTTCGAAGCGATTTTTATAGGGCTTTGCGTGTCTGTTACATTAATGTCATAATAGGGAGTCCACCCTGCCGAAGATGTATAGTAGCTGATTTTCAGGTTTGTGTTTGAGTTTGCTATGGCAGAAATATTCAGTTTGAGTATTCCTGATGTTTGCGTATTCTTAGCTTTTTCCTGATCTAATTGTTTTTGAATAACAGAGATTCTGCCTGTAAACCTTTCTTTATTATTGTTATAGTCGAACTTTGCAACTTGTAATTCATTCGATTTAGATTGGTAGTAATCCATCATTTTCATCAGTTCTGCGACACTCAACCCTGTTTGTGTTCCTGCAATGCTTTTATTGGCATCCAGCAGTCCTATCATATTTTCAGTTGTTGCCAGCTTTACATCAATTTCTTTTACTTGTCTCTGATAATAATTGATTGAATCCTGCAACTTTTTTTCAATGGGTGAAAGTGTTTTATTCCCAAGATAATCTATTGAAAATTCAAAAGCAGTGATTAATGCTCCGTTCGATGCGGATATTTTGATGCTGTTCCGATCTACGTTAGGGCTCAATCCTTCCAGCCAGATTTCGTTCTCTCCTTTTGTCAGGGCTGCCGTAGTATTATGGGTAAGTTCCGCACCTTGGAAGAAAACGGTAGCACTTTCGAGCATAGATTTTATTGTTTTTTTCTCTTCTGAAAAACTTTTCAGCGAAAATGTCAACAATAACGTAATGACCAATAGTAGTTCTTTTTTTAACATAGTAGTCGAGGTTTTATGATTTTGTTTTGTAGAATGTTCGTGTTGTAATTATATTAAAAAAATAGTATATATTACTAATTTATTCTGTTTATTTGTTTTACTCCTTTCACTGTTTTCAGTTTTTTTATCAGTACATTAAGTGCATCCGTATTATTCAGAAGAACCGATATGTTTCCTTGAAACAAGCCGTCGTTCGAATCAATATTAATGGCTCGGAGTGTAACGCCCTGTTCTTTGGAAATAATGGAGGTAAGGTTTGTTACGATTCCGATATCGTCGATCCCCACAACGCGTAAAGTAATAATATAGGACGATTCCGATTTTCCCGACCAGCGCGCGGGAATAATCCTGTATCCGAAGCGCGAAAACATGTCATGGGCATTCGGACAGTTTTTTCTGTGAATTTTTATACCCTGAGATGATACGAACCCGAATATTTCGTCGCCAAAAATGGGATTGCAACACCTTGCTAATTTGTAATCGACTCCCGTCAGATTTTTATCCAATATCAGTTCGTCTTTGAATTGCTCTTTGTCTGTTTCGTTTGTTTGTATCGTAAAGTTTTCGGCGCTTGTGATTTCGTGTTTATCCCGGATTTCTGCTTCTTTCTTTTCCAGATCAACATACTGGTCTATGACATTGTTTATGTCTAAAGATTCTTCCGCTATTTTGACATAAAAATCCGTAACGGTTTTGAAGCCCATTTTTTTAATAAGCCGCATCATCACTGCTTCGTCTTCTTCTATCTTGCGGTTTTTCATCCGCCGTTTCAGCTGTTCTTTAGCGTAATTTACCTGTTTATTGGCTTCTTCTTTCAGGCTTTGCCTGATCTTGTTCTTGGCTTTTGATGTTACTACATATTTAAGCCAGTCACGTTTAGGAGTTTGATTGGGTGACGTAACAATGTCGATCTGATCGCCGTTGTTCAGTTTGTGGCGGATAGATTCGTTTTTTCCGTTTACCTTCCCCGAAACGCAGGTTGTTCCCAGTTTTGAGTGGATCGAAAAGGCAAAATCGAGAACGGTAGCTCCTTTCGGTAGTTTGTGCAAATCCCCTTTCGGCGTGAATACGTATATTTCATCGTCGTATATGTCGAGTTTGAAATCTTGTAGCTTTTCTTCGGTGTTCAGGTTCTTATTCTCCAGAGTTTCGCGCAGGTTTGTCAGCCAGTCGTCGAGATTTTCCTGACTTTTAAGCCCTTTGTATTTCCAGTGGGCAGCGAAGCCCCGTTCTGCAATTTCGTCCATTCTGTGCGTTCTGATCTGAACTTCCACCCATTTCGATTCGGGTCCCATGACCGTGATATGCAGCGATTCGTATCCGTTGCTTTTCGGAATGGATAGCCAGTCTTTCAGCCTTTTGGGATTGGGTTGGTACAGGTCTGTAACAATTGAATAAACCTGCCAGCATTCGGCTTTTTCTTTTTCCAGCGGAGAATCTAATATTATGCGGATGGCGAACAAATCATATATGGACTCAAAGTCTATTTTTTGCTTTTTCAATTTGTTGTTAATCGAAAAAATAGATTTAGTTCGCCCTTTTATATCGTATTTCAATCCGCTTTTTTTCAGTTTTTCTTCGATCGGAGCAATGAATTCCGCGATATATTTGTCACGCGAAGCCTTTGTCTCGTTTATCTTCTGAGATATATAATCGTAAGTTTCCCTGTCGGTATATTTCAGATAGAGGTCCTCCATTTCCGACTTGATCTTATAAAGCCCCAGCTTATGTGCCAACGGCGTGTATAAATAAGAGGTTTCTATTGATAACCTAAGCTTGAATTGTTCGTCATAAACCTGAGCGTTACGCATCAGATACAACCTGTTGGCTATCATGATCAGAACTACCCGTATGTCCTCGGCAAAGGAAAGCAGCAGACTGATGTAGTTTTCCGACGCAAGCGTGTTTTGGTTATACTCCAAACTCCTTACTTTTTTTAATCCTTTTATGATATTTACAACTTCCGAGTCGAAAAGTTCCTCTATACGCTTCAATGTTATTATGTTGCATATAAAGGGGTAATATAACAAAGTGGCGATTACGGATGTGTTTCTGAGCCCGATTTCATTTATAATGATGAGGACTGTGTTGACAACAGTTTCTAAACGGGAATGATCCGCCTTGTCTTTGTTGTATATGCCTTTTTTCAGAGCATCTTTTATAACGAGCTTCAAATGTTCCTGATCTTTTTCAGAAACATTTTTTTTTATATCCGTGATAAGTTTTTTATAAAGTGAAATCCTGTTGTTAATCTCTTTACCCATTATCTGTGAAACTCTTGTTTGTTGCTAAATTTGAAGAATTATATATAACCTTAAAATGTAAAATTAGTACATTTTTGTATCATATCTGTTTAGAAAATATTTTATTTTCTTATAAAAATATAATTCAATAATGCCTGTCAAGGATAAATAAAACGCCTATTTTTGCAGTCATAACACTTTAGTATATGAAATCAGATTCGTTAAGCAAGCTTGAAAAAAACGTAAGTTTTAAGAAAAAACATCTGCCGAAATATTTTTGGTTAAAAAACGGATCGGTCTATCTGCCGTTCCTCGTTTTGTTTTTTGCCTTGTTCGGGTTGGTTTATCTTCTCAATTATGATATGCTGTTAACAGTCAGGGCAATTCCTTTCGCTCTTTTGTTTGTCATAGGAGCTATATGGCTGAAGGTAGCGAAAAGGGGAAGAAATGAAAAAATTGCTTCAGAATGAAAATTCATATTTGGTTTGTCGGGCAATCATTTTCCTGAAAGAAAATGATCTGTCTTATCTTATTTTTACTAACGGAAATAAGAGACACAACGAATATTTTATTGAGAACCTTACCAATGATTTAATGACGGGTAATTTTAATGACACCGATGATTTTAACAAACTGAAATCTGAGTGCAGAAAAAAAGCTTGCCCGATAAGCTTGGAAAATGTGTCGGAACCTGTGTATATATATGCGGTGAAAAACGAAACGATCATGAAAAATCTGGGCTTAGTGCATATCGAAGAAAAGGAATCTGTGCCGATACTATATATAGATGATAAGAATATACAGCTTTTGAAAAAGAAAGATGTAATTTATTGAGAAAAAAAGATTGTATTTACAAATATAGTTTATATCTTTGCAGTTGGTTTAAGATGGTGTATAATGTCTTGACTGGTAAAATTTAACAAACATTACAGAACAAGATTTATAGTATGGCATGTGTTAAGAAAGTTATATTACTCCTTTTATTTTCTTTGATGCTTAATTTCGGAGCATCGGCATCTCCTACAAGTTTTCTGCCGATGGAAGACGAATATTTTTCTGTAAGAAAGCCTGTATACGGTGCGTCAATAGACAACATAAAACCTTATAAACAGCCGATAGCTTCTTTAGATGCAGAAAAAACAACTTTGGGTTATGATTTCGGATCTAAAGATATTTTGGTATGCATTCTGCTGTTTGGAGTTTACTTCTTTTTTGTCAGAAAACGATCGGGAACCCGAAATGCTGATTTTTAAAGATTAAAAAACAATTACAATATATATAAAGCAAACTTCTTTGGGGAGTTTGCTTTTTTATTTTATTTTTACAACTTTCATTGGAATCAAATACCCGAAATATGTTTACACAACAAGATTTAAACTTTATAAAACAAAAAGGAATCTCCGAAAAAAAAATACAAGACCAGTTGATTAATTTCAAAAATGGTTTCCCCTATTTGAAGATAGCGTCGTCAGCCTCGATACAAAAAGGCATAATGCAGGTTAAAAATGGCGAAAAATATTTGTCTGCTTGGGAAGATTACCGTTCCGCCGACAAAAAAGTCGTCAAGTTTGTCCCCGCATCGGGTGCAGCGAGCCGAATGTTTAAATCTTTATTTGAATTTGAAGAGGCAGCTTACAGTTTACCTGAAACGTCTTTTGAAAAAACTTTTTTTGAAAATATAGAAGACTTTGCGTTTATCTTTGATTTAGATGAGTTCTGTGAAAAGAATTATTCTAAATCAGTGCAAGACTTAATAGGTGAGAAAGACTATAAATCTGTTGTAAGTGGTTTGCTTCACGAAAACGGACTAAATTATGGAAAACTGCCTAAGGGTTTACTGAAATTTCATAAATATGCATCTGAAGTGCGTACGCCTGTGGAAGAACACATGACAGAAGGCGTTTTATATGCCAAATGTGGAAGCGGTACAGTCAATATCCATTTCACAGTTTCGCCTGAACATCGGACTTTGTTTGAAAGTTTGATAAAAGATAAAAAAGAAAAATATGAAAAAAGGCATAACGTCAGATACGTTATTTCTTTAAGCGAACAAAAGCCCGAAACCGATACAATTGCTGTTGACGGCAATAATGAACCCTTTCGGGAAGACGGACAACTTGTGTTCCGTCCCGGAGGACATGGCGCGTTGATAGAAAATCTGAACGACTTGGATGCCGATGTCATTTTTATAAAGAACATTGACAATGTGGTTTTGGACTCGTTCAAAGACACGGATGTTCATTACAAGAAAACTCTTGCAGGTATCCTTATTGATGTACAGAAACAGATATTTGAATATTTAAACCTGATAGATTCGGGAAATTACTCCCATGAACAGTTGATCGAAATACTGTATTTCGTTCAAAACGTATTGACGACAAAAAATCCTGAGACTAAACTCCTTGAGGATGCAGAGCTGGTGTTGTATCTCAAACGGAAACTGAACCGTCCGATACGCGTTTGTGGAATGGTGAAAAATGCAGGTGAGCCCGGAGGAGGCCCATTCTTGGCTTATAACACAGATGGAACAATTTCGCCGCAAATATTGGAAAGTTCGCAGATAGACATGAATGATCCTGAAAAAAAGGCGATGTTTGAGAAAGGAACGCACTTTAATCCTGTGGACTTGGTTTGTGCCGTGAAGGATTATAAAGGAAATAAATTTGATCTCAGAAAATATGTTGATGAAAAAACAGGTTTTATATCCGTCAAATCTAAAAACGGAAAAGAACTTAAAGCCCTCGAACTTCCCGGATTATGGAACGGCGCTATGTCCGATTGGAACACAATATTTGTTGAAGTACCTATCGAAACATTCAATCCTGTTAAGGTTATAAACGATTTGCTCAGAAAAGAGCATCGTGGCAAATAGGGTTTTGAATAAACCTGCCTTCCCGGACAATTGTGTTAAATCTTTTGACGGGGTTTATTATATTTATTCTGCCAACTTGTCTTTTGTATGTTTATGCTCTATTTCTTGGAAGGACTTTTTGTCAGTTTTAAATTTTGGCACAGAATTAGTATATGAAGGAGAAACGAAAACTAAATAATATTATATTAACAATAAAAAATAACAACAATCATGAGTATTAAACCATTAGCAGACAGAGTTTTGATAAAACCGGCTGCAGCAGAAGAAAAGACTGTCGGCGGAATTATAATTCCCGATACTGCAAAAGAAAAACCCCTGAAAGGCGAAGTTGTAGCAGTAGGTAACGGCACAAAAGATGAAGAAATGGTTGTGAAGAAAGGCGACCAAGTGCTTTATGGCAAATATGCAGGCACAGAGTTGGAATTTGACGGTGAAAAATATCTGATTATGCGTCAGTCTGATATTCTTGCAATAATTTAATCTAATATAAATATATAAAAAGCTATGGCTAAAGAAATTAAATTTAATATAGATGCCCGCGATCAACTTAAAAAAGGAGTTGACGAGTTGGCAAATGCAGTGAAAGTAACATTGGGTCCAAAAGGACGTAATGTAATCATTGAAAAGAAATTCGGTGCACCTCAAATTACAAAAGACGGTGTTACGGTTGCAAAAGAAATAGAATTGGAATGTCCGTTTGAAAATATGGGCGCTCAGTTGGTAAAAGAAGTCGCTTCAAAAACAAACGAAGATGCAGGCGACGGAACAACAACCGCAACCGTATTGGCACAATCAATTATCAGCGTCGGTTTGAAAAATGTGACGGCAGGTGCAAACCCAATGGATTTGAAACGCGGTATTGACAAAGCAGTTGCTAAAGTTGTAGAAAATATAAAGAAACAATCCGTTGCAGTAGGCGACGATTTGCAAAAAATAGAACACGTTGCCAAAATCTCAGCAAACGGCGACGAAACAATTGGTAAACTTATAGCCGAAGCTATGGGTAAAGTGAAAAAGGAAGGCGTTATCACAGTCGAAGAAGCTAAAGGAACGGAAACTTACGTGGATGTTGTGGAAGGTATGCAATTTGACAGAGGATATATCTCTCCTTATTTTGTAACCGATACCGAAAAAATGGAAGCTGATCTTGAAAATCCTTTCATTCTGATTTTTGAAAAGAAAATCTCTACTATCAAAGATTTGATCCCGATCCTTGAAAAAACGGCTCAGGCAGGACGTCCACTTTTGATCATTGCGGAAGACATCGAAGGCGAAGCTTTGACAACATTAGTTGTAAACCGTTTGCGTGGTACTTTGAAAGTTGCAGCCGTTAAAGCTCCCGGATTTGGCGATCGTCGTAAAGAAATGCTGGAAGATATTGCAGTGTTGACAGGCGGTGTCGTTATTTCCGAAGATAAAGGATTGACTCTTGAAAACACTACAATGGATATGCTTGGAAAAGCTGATAAGGTTACTATTGATAAAGACAACACAACCATTGTAAACGGAGCAGGAGATAAAAATAATATCAAAGCCCGTGTAAATCAGATAAAAGTCCAGATAGAAAATACAACTTCTGACTACGACCGTGAAAAATTGCAGGAACGTTTAGCTAAATTAGCCGGTGGTGTAGCGGTTCTTTACGTAGGAGCTCCTTCTGAAGTGGAAATGAAAGAAAAGAAAGACCGTGTCGATGACGCACTTTCAGCAACCCGTGCTGCAATAGAAGAAGGAACGGTTCCCGGTGGCGGTATAGCGTATATCCGTGCCATTGACTCATTGGAAAAACTGAAAGGTGAAACTGACGATGAAACCACAGGTATCGAGATTATAAGACGTGCTATTGAAGAACCTCTTCGCCAGATTGTGAACAACTGCGGTAAAGAAGGTGCGGTAGTTGTGCAGAAAGTTCGTGAAGGAAAAGGCGACTTCGGTTACAATGCCCGTTTGGATAAGTATGAAGATCTGAACAAAGCCGGAGTTATCGACCCTGCAAAAGTAACGCGTGTCGCTCTTGAAAATGCAGCGTCTATTGCAGGTATGTTCCTGACTACGGAATGTATAATAGCTGAAAAGAAAGAAGATAATCCTGCTCCGATGCCTCCGATGGGTGGCGGAATGGGCGGAATGATGTAATCTTCTCCCTCATAAATACAGAAAAACGCTTTTGGTGAAAACCGAAAGCGTTTTTTTATTTTTTATAGCTCATAGATATAACCGTATGTCTTTGAATAGCAACATTTACAATAAAATCAGTACATTTGCAGTTTTCCTGTGAATATTTTGTGAAAATGAAAAAAGCAGTCATTATAACGATTATAGCATTACTACTTGTTGTTGCGGGTGGTTATTTTTATGTAAGGAAGGTTGTTTCAACAGGTTTTGACATCGACAAGACTGTCTATATAACTATTTCTGATAAAGCAAATTTTGATTCCGTAGTTGTTCAGATAAAAGATGTCGCTAAAGTAAAAAATATCGGAAATTTCAAGAGGCTGGCTTCCGCTATGAAATATCCTCAGAATATGAAGCAGGGACGATATGCCATTCAACCCGATATGGACATCCTTGATGCCGTTCATGTTTTGAAAAGCGGTCATCAGACTCCTGTTCAGCTTACATTTAATAACATAAGGACTAAACAGGATTTGACTGAGAGGGTTTCTCAACAACTGATGCTGTCCGACAGCGATTTGTATGCGGCTTTATCCGATTCCGTTCAATGTGCTGAACTTGGATTCACTACGGAAACAATCGTTTGTATGTTCATTCCCAATACTTATGAAATGTATTGGAATGTTTCTTTACCCCGTTTCTTGGAAAGGATGAGAACCGAATATGACAGGTTCTGGAATGACAGCCGTAAAAGTAAAGCAAAGAGTCTTGACCTTTCTCCCGTAGAAGTTTCTGTTCTTGCATCCATTGTGGAAGAGGAGTGTTATAAAGCAGATGAATATCCTGTTGTGGCAGGCTTATATCTCAATCGTCTGAAAAAGGGCATGAAACTACAGGCAGATCCTACGGTCAAATTTGCTGTCGGTGATTTTACGTTAAGACGTGTTCTTGATAAACATTTGGCAGTAGATTCGCCGTATAATACTTATAAGTATCAAGGTTTACCACCGGGACCTATTCGCATCCCGTCGATTAAGGCGATCGACGGAGTGCTCAATCATGCTACACATGACTATTTGTATATGTGTGCGAAAGATGATTTTTCAGGCAGGCACAGTTTTGCAAAAACTCATGCCGAGCATGAACGCAATGCAGCCAGATATCATGCGGCTCTCAACAAAAGAGGTATTTACCGTTGACGGTTATGGGTTTGGTTTAGCATAAGTTACATTTTGTTTAATTTGTTTATCTTTACGTATATTCTTCGAGCGAAATAAATGTTGAAAAGAAGTTTGAAATTAGCGATTCAGTTTGTCCTTTCTCCGCAAACGGCATGGGAATCTTTGCAGGAAAAAGAACCGAAGTTGTATAAAGATTTTCTTATGCCGCTCTGGGGGTTGGTTGTTCTGGCTTCGTTTCTGGGAGGCTGGTTTATAACCCGCGACAGTTCGCTCGAGTTGGGAATTAAGAATGCGATTATTGAGACATTTACCTTGTTTGTCGGGTTTCATGTAGCTTCATTTATACTGAATGAATATATAAACAAAATGACTGATGTGGAGAAAGGGCTCAGGCGTACCCAGTGGTTCGTTGCCTGTTCTTCGTCGCTTGTGTATTTGCTGGATATGGTGGTAGCATTGGTCAATGATTTCTTTTTTATGTGGCTTTTCTCCCTTTATACGTTTTATATCGTATATATAGGAGCCGAAATATATTATAAAGTAATCCCTGAAAGAAAAGTAAATTTTATGCTGATAGCTTCCATACTGATACTGGGTATTCCTCTAATAGTGAAGCTATGCTTGTCTTGGATTATAACATAAACTTTTAACGTTTTGATAACGCTGCTAAATGAAACAGATATCTGTTAATATAAAAAATAAACGTGCGACATTCGATTACGAGTTGTTGGATACATATACGGCAGGGCTTGTTCTGACAGGGACGGAAATTAAATCTATCCGATTGGGAAAAGCAAGTCTTGTCGATACTTTCTGCTATTTCGAAAAAGGGGAATTGTGGGTAAAGAATATGTATATAGCCGAATATTTCTACGGAACATATAATAACCACGCAGCCCGCAGGGATCGTAAACTCCTTCTTAACAAAAAAGAACTGAGAAAGATTGAACGCATGACGAGAGAAACGGGGAATACAATTGTTCCGACACGCCTTTTTCTTAGCGATAAAGGGCTGGCGAAATTGAATATTGCCGTTGCCAAAGGCAAGAAGCAGTACGATAAACGTCAATCCCTGCGTGAAAAAGACGATAAGCGCGCTATGGACAGGGCGATGAAGGCGTAAAAAACATTAATGAAGGAAGTTTTAAGACATAAAAACAGTGCCGCCTTTCAGAAAGCATTATTGATCTTTTTTTTAGGCATTACGTTTGTATCCATTTATGTATATAACATTTTGTACCCTTTATGGGCTGACGATTGGTTGTATTGTTTTATAAAGGGGACAGGGCTTCGCGTCATGAATTCCGGCGATATTTTTGTTTCGCAATATAACCATTATTATATCTGGGGTGGGCGGATAGTTACGCATACCATCGACCAGTTTCTTCTACTTTTCAATCCGAAACTGATTGATGTTCTTAACAGCTTGGTATATGTACTGTTCATTTATATTGCTTATAAATATACGAATAAAGGGAAATCCGTAAACGCCTTTTTCTTTCTGGGCATCGCTGCTCTTATGTTCATATCACAACGTTATTTATTCAATACGGCTGTCTGGATTACGGGGAGCGTCAATTACCTGTGGGGAACGCTGATAATTATCGGGTTCATGTATCCTTATTTCGTGTATTTTATTGAACGAAAAAAAAATGACAGTTTCGTAAAAAGCGTTGTTTTTCTTCTGTTGGGTATTGTTGCGGGATGGACAAACGAGAATACGGCATTTGCCATGATTTTTGTTTTAATAGTATCTTGTCTGTATCTCTGGATTAAAAAGATTGGGATTCCGAAATGGTATGTCGCAGGCATTATCGGAGCTTGTATAGGATTCTTTCTTATGATCTATGCTCCGGGAAATTATGTGAGATATGATTATGAAATGGAGAAAAAGAGTATTCCTTTTTTGACAGACATATTCAAAAACAGAATCCCCACTTTATCTAAACGGTATGCTATCAGAATGATTTATTTAACCGTAGCATGGGTTATTATATTGTTAATTCTGCGGAAGAATAGAACCGAACGGGATGAAATATCAAAAAGAAAGATAATTTACAGCATATTGTTGGTTATAGCTGCCCATGCAGGAATGTTGTCGATGTTGGCTTCTCCGTATTTTCCGCATCGGGCGACTTTCGGGATGATTACGTTTATGGTAATTTCAGTAGGATTATTAGTAAGTTGTTTTGATTTCGGTTTGAAAATGGTAAAGCGGACAGGAATATTATTTTTGGTAATCTTATGTTTGCTTGCGGGGTATTACTATATATGGAGATATAAACACGTCCGATATTTAGCCGAAAGAATTGAAGAAAGAAATATAAGTTTTGAAAAGCAATTGCGTGAAGGGAAAAAAGATATAATTTTCAGAGGCTCCATTATTTTACCCAAAGAGTTTGCTTTTGAGGATATGACCGATGACCCCGATCTTTTTATAAACGTCGGTTTTGCAGCATACAATGACATTCATACGGTAAGGGTATTGCCTGAAACGGATAAAAAATAATTTATGAATAAAATAGAAGAGATACTAAAAAACAGGATTCTCATTCTCGACGGAGCAATGGGAACAATGATACAACGATACAAGCTGAAAGAAGAAGATTTCAGAGGCGAGCGTTTTAAGGATACTACTATCCTGCTTAAAGGCAATAATGACCTGTTGTCACTGACTCGCCCCGATATTATAGAAGCAATTCATAAGGAATATTTGGAAGTCGGAGCGGACATCATCGAAACCAATTCTTTCAATGCCAATTCCATTTCGATGGAAGACTACGATATGAGCCGATTGGCAAAGGAAATTAACGTTGCAGCCGCCCGTATCGCGCGGAAAGCTGCCGATGACTATACGAAACAAAACCCGTCTAAACCCCGTTTTGTCGCAGGCTCGATAGGACCTACAAACAAAACCGCATCCATGAGTCCGAAGGTGGAAAACCCGATATACAGGGCGGTTACTTTCGACGATCTTCACGATGCCTATAAAGAGCAGATTGAGGGTTTGATAGACGGCGGAGTCGATTTGTTGCTTATCGAAACCATATTCGATACGCTGAATGCCAAAGCCGCTTTGTTTGCAGCCGAAGAAGTCCGTAAGGAAAGGAATGTAGATGTTCCGATCATGATTTCCGTCACGCTTTCCGATAAAGCGGGACGTACTCTTTCGGGACAGACGATCGGTGCATTTCTTGCTTCGGTCAATCACATCGACTATCTCTCTGTCGGGTTGAACTGTTCTTTCGGAGCAAGGGATATGAAGCCGTTTTTAAAAAGAGCTCGGACGGTTGGCACCTTCCTATATTTCGGCTTATCCCGAATGCAGGTTTGCCTAATCAGTTCGGGGAATACGACGAAACTCCCGAAATCATGGCTAAGCAGATAAAGGAATATATTGATGAAGGACTTGTCAATATTTTAGGCGGATGTTGTGGAACATCGCCCGCCCATATTGCCACTTATGCTGCTTTGGTTGATGGTGCCGTGCCTCATAAACCTTCGGCGAAACCGAAATATATGTGGCTTTCGGGGCTTGAATTGTTGGAAGCAAAACCTGAAATAAACTTTATAAATATTGGAGAACGTTGTAATGTGGCAGGTTCCCGAAAATTCTTGCGTCTGATAAAAGAAGAGAAATACGAAGAAGCCCTTTCCATTGCTCAAAAACAAGTTGAGGATGGCGCGCAGATATTGGATGTGAACATGGACGACGGGCTTTTGGACGGAGTGAAGGAAATGACGACGTTTCTGAATATGATGGCTTCCGATCCCGATGTTTCACGCGTCCCTGTTATGATAGATTCTTCGAAATGGGAAGTTCTTGAGGCAGGGCTCAAGTGTGTGCAAGGGAAAGCCGTAGTCAACTCTATTTCGTTAAAGAATGGAGAAGAAGAGTTTTTACGTGAGGCGCGTTTAATAAGACAATATGGAGCTGCCGTTATTATAATGGCATTTGACGAAAAAGGACAAGCCGACAGATTTGATCGGCGGATAGAAATATGCGAGCGTGCCTATAAACTGCTTGTTAACGACGGGTTCGATCCGCTGGATATTATTTTCGATCCAAATATATTAGCCATTGCTACGGGGATAGAAGAACATAGAGGTTATGCCGTAGATTACCTTAATACAGTAGAGTGGATCAAGAAGAATCTGCCTCATGCCAAAATAAGCGGAGGTGTGAGCAACCTGTCCTTCTCTTTTCGCGGAAATGATTATGTAAGGGAGGTTATGCATTCCGTATTTTTATATCATGCCATTCAGCGTGGAATGGATATGGGTATCGTGAATCCGGGACAATCGGTTATCTATGAAGATATTCCGACCGATTTGCGTAATTTGGTTGAAGATGTCGTCTTTAACCGTCGAGAAGAAGCTACGGAAGAACTCATTGAATATGCCGAAAAGATAAAAAATAACCATTCCGAACAATCGGATAATAAAGTGGAGGAATGGAGAACCTTGTCTTTGGAAGAAAGATTGGAATACGCTTTAGTGAAAGGAATAAGCGATTATCTGGAGAGTGACTTGGAAGAAGCTTTGAAAGCGTATCCCAAGGCTGTTGAGATAATAGATAAACCTTTGATGGCAGGAATGAACAGAGTCGGCGATCTGTTCGGAGCAGGAAAAATGTTCCTGCCTCAGGTTGTCAAAACCGCGCGGACTATGAAACGTGCTGTTGCTATCCTCCAACCTACGATAGAAGCACAGAAAGATAAATCGTCAGGTTCCACAAGCGCAGGAAAAGTGCTAATCGCTACCGTAAAGGGCGATGTACACGATATCGGTAAAAATATTGTCGGAATTATTCTGGCATGTAACAATTTTGAAGTTATAGACTTGGGCGTAATGGTTCCGCCTGAAGTGATTATTCAGAAAGTAAAAGAACTGAAGCCCGATATATTAGGACTAAGCGGTTTGATAACGCCGTCGCTGGAGGAAATGACAATCGTTGCCAAAGAAATGGAAAAAGAAGGATTTACCATTCCGCTGATGATCGGGGGTGCAACTACATCCAAATTGCACACTGCCCTGAAAATCGCCCCGATGTATAAAAGAGGTTCAGTCGTATATACAAAAGATGCATCTCAAACGCCTGCTGCGGCAACTAACCTGATTAATCCCGAAACGAGAAAAGGTTATATAGAAAATGTAAAATCGGAATACGAAGGGCTTCGACTGTCGATGGCTGATAAAAAAACCGAACTGTTGCCTTTCGATGAAGTCAGATCGCTGGGCATGAAAATAGATTGGAAAAGCTATGCCGCGCCTGTGCCAAACGTTAAAGGGAGGCAGGTTATCTCGCATATATCCATAGAAGACGTTATGCCCTATATCGACTGGAAATTCTTTTTCCATGCGTGGGAACTGTCGGCTCGGTTTGCCTCTATACATCATATAGATGATTGTCAGAGTTGCCAGGCGTCTTGGCTGAATTCTTTTTCGGAAGAAGAACGTGAAAAAGCATCGGAAGCACGAAAATTGTACAAAGATGCGGTTGCCCTGATAGATGAATTGGCAGACAAAAAGGTAGAATATATAAAAGCCGTATATGGCATTTATGAGGCTTACAGCGAAGACGAATGTATTTTTATTAATGATGTTTGCTTCCCGATGCTTCGTCAGCAAAAGAAGAATGACAAAGGAGAATATCTGTCGCTGTGTGACTTTGTTGCACCCAAAAGCAGCGGCAGGAAAGATTATGCCGGAGGATTTACCGTTACGGCAGGCGTTGGAGCCAATGAGCTTATGGAACAATATGAGCGTAATGGAGATGAATATAAGGTGTTATTGCTTAAATCGGTTATGGACAGATTGGCTGAAGCTGCAACGGAATACCTACACGCAAAAATACGCAAGGAATTTTGGGGTTTTGCATCTGACGAGAAATTGACTGCTGCGGAAATGTTTGCCGTAAAATATCAAAGCATCCGCCCTGCTGTGGGATATCCTTCTATACCCGATCAATCCGTAAACTTTTTGCTGAATGACGATTTGCTCAATTCGAAAGAAATAGGTGTCGAACTGACGGAGAACGGCGTGATGCTGCCCAATGCAACCGTTAGCGGAATTATCATATCGCACCCGAAGGCTAAATATTTTGCCGTTGGAAACATCAGTGAAGAACAACTCGATTTTTACGTGCAAAAAAGGAATCTGGATAAATCCGTAATAAAGAAATTCTTAAGTGCGAACTTAATTTAAAAATAATACATTGATGAAGAAATTTATTATACCGATATTGCTTTGTGTCACCTTTATAGCCAATGCCCAGCAGCAATTTGTTATAAACGGAACGATTAATCAGAAAGGCATTAATGCGGATGGGAAAACCGTTTATCTAAAAGACTTGAATGATAATTTCAATTATCATTCGATTGACAGTACGACAATAAAAAACTCTAAATTTACGCTAAAAGGATCTGTTTCGAATGCTCCGAAAATAGGGTTTATCCTGTTTGACGGCGATCTGCTGAACGGAGTAATGGTAATCCTTGAATCTGGAACTGTTAATGTTGAACTGAACGAGATAAATAGAATATCAGGAACTTTTGGGAATGACAAATTTCAACGTTTCTATGAAGAACAGAATTCCATCATACAGCAAATCGTTCCTCTTGCCCAAAAAGGGGATAAAACGGAGAGGTATGATGAGCTTATGAAAACTCTGAAAGCGTCATCATTTAATTATATACAGGAAAATATTAAGAACGAGATAGGTGAATTTCTGCTGATTGACGGTATTCAATTGCTGGATAAGGATCAGATTAAATCTTTATACGGAGAAACCCGTGACAGTTTTAAGAAGAGCAAAATAGGGCAGCAGATGCAGATGATGTTGGATTCACGCACATTCTCTGCAGGAGAACCATATCTGGATATAACTCTGGAAAACCCCGAAGGAAAAGATATTTCCCTGTCGGATTATGTGGGTAAAAGTGAGGTTGTTTTGCTTGATTTTTGGGCATCATGGTGCGGACCTTGCCGCAAGGAAATTCCTTTCTTGATTGAAGCGTACGACAGATATGAAGATAAAGGTTTTGAAATTGTCGGCATATCTCTTGACAGCGATAAAGGAGCATGGGTACAAACCATAAGGCGTTTGGGAATGACTTGGCCGCAGATGTCCGATCTTGGCGGTTGGCAAAGTGAAGCTGCACAATTGTATAATGTGAAAACAATTCCGTTCACATTGTTGTTAGATAAATCAGGAAAAGTGATTGAAGCGAATCTCAGGGGAGAAAGGCTACTTTCGAAATTGGAAGAACTATTCAAATAAATACATCATTTATTAAAACAAAAAAAATGAAAAAAATCGGATTATTACTTTCTGCTATCATAGTGCTGGCAACATCATGTGCAGACAAAAATGCTTATACCATAACAGGTAAGGTTGCCAATGCAGATGCGAATGGCAAGCAGGTCTTTCTGCAAAAGCTGGGTGAAGACGGCAGATCTTTCGTATCAATGGATACGGCTACAGTTGAGAACGGGGCTTTTGTTTTTACGGGAAAAGCTGACACAGTTCCTGCGATTCGTTTCGTAAAATTGAGCGATGATTTGGTTATGCCTGCATTGGTTATTCTGGAAGCAGGGAAAATTGAACTGAATATCGATACAGTCTCTTCAGTAAAAGGAACGGCTCTGAATGATCAGTACCAGGCTTTTGCTACTAAGAGCAATGAAATTAACAATAAAATGCGGAAGTTAGGTGACGAATACCGTAATGCCTCGATAGCAGGAACTTTGACTCCTGAACAGGAAACACGCATTAATACGGAGTATGACTCGCTTACTGACGAGCTGACTGCTTCGATGTTCGATTTTACTAAATCGAATATCAAGAATCCTGTGGGTGAATTCTTCTTTTTGACTTTTGGCAGTGCTTTTGATGAAACTCAGGCTAAAGATTTGCTTGGTTCGGTAAGCGACAAATTCAAAGAAAACGAACAAGTCAAACACTTGGTTGCTCATTTCGAAAAACTTGAAGCTACGGCTGTCGGCAAACAATTTGTTGATGTTAAGGGTTTTACTCCTGAAGGAAAGGAAGTGTCTTTATCCGCTTATGCCGGAAAAGGAAAAGTAGTTCTCGTAGATTTCTGGGCATCATGGTGCGGTCCATGTAAGCAGGAAATGCCGAACGTTGTTGCCGCTTATGCCAAATATAAAGACAAAGGTTTTGAAATTGTAGGTATTTCTTTGGATCAGGATGGCGAAGCATGGAAAGGTGCGATTAAAGATTTAAAAATAACATGGCCTCAGATGTCTGACCTGAAAGGTTGGCAAAGTGAATTGTCTGCTCCTTATGCGGTAACCTCTATTCCTTATACTTTGCTTCTCGATAAAGACGGAAAGATTATTGAAAAGAATCTTAGAGGTGAAGAGTTGCTTTCTAAATTGGATACTTTGTTGAAGTAAACCGTTTTACTATATAAAAAGGAAGCATATCCGTCGGATATGCTTCCTTTTTTTGTTTATGTTTGGTGAAAACCCTTATTTCTTAACAACTTTGATTGTTTTGTCGTTAACCTTAAGGATATAATTTCCTTGAGGATAAGTTGTCAGATCAAGAGTATATTCACTATTGGCTACTTTGTCTGTGCTGATCATCAGCTTGCCGCCCATGTCGTATAACCTTACTGTGTTGATTAGTTCGCCGCCTGTTTCGATGCGAAGTTCACCGTCAGTCGGATTAGGATATACCTTAAATGTATCGGCGTCCGAAGAGCTGATTCCTGTAGTTGTAATAACTGCCTGAACAGCCACTTTCGCACTTTCAGTACCGTCGTAAACCACACTAATTTCGTAATTATATGTCCCTGCTTCGAGATTAGCGTCTGTATAAGTCAGCACACTTACGTTTGTCAATAGAGTACCTTGTTTGTAAATGTTATAAGTGATGCCCTCAACAACAGGATTTGCAGGAACGTTCCATGTAAGAGTTACGTCTTTTTCAAGAACGTTAGCCTGAAGGTTGCTTACAGGAGCTCCGTCTTCAGTCACTGTTACAGATGCTGTAACTTTGTCAGATTCATCATCTCCTGAAACAATAGTAACGTCATATTTATAAGTTCCTTTAGCCAGATAATAATCTTTATAAGTTACGGATGTTGCTCCTTGTATTGTTTCCAATAAAGCGTCATCACGGTAAATATTATACTTATGATTTGCACTCGCATCCAGAGAAGGATTCTTCCAAGTGAGCGTAACCACATTCTTCTCGGCGGCGGCTGTTAAATCTTCAACTTTTGGGAACTCCACAGAGAACTTGAATTCTTCTCTCGCAGGAGTAGTAAAGCTGTTATCTGCTTTAGGAAGTGCCCACATTGCAAGCCTTTCGTTGCTGTTGGAAACCAGATATACGTTTCCTGCCACGTCGAATGCGGCTGATTGTGAGTTAGCTCCAACGGCCGGCGTAACAGTATGTGCCAACGTTAAAGAAGGAACATTGCTTGCGTCAAAAGTAATGTCGTATATTCTGATAACATTGTTACCGCCCATTGCTATCCTCTTATAATCAGCTGTTACTGCCATTGCTCCCGATCTTGATTCGCCAATAAGTGTTGGGTTTTCTCCTGAATTGAAGTCAACCAATCCTTCTGTATTGATATGTACAAGACAAGGAATGTTTGCAGCATCGGTTGCTCTGTATTGAGAAAGCCACCAGCCTCCTCGTCCGTCAGGAGCGATCATTGAACTGTAATTTTGCTGTAAATTGCCATTTGCAATATCATTGTATACAATAGCACTCGGAGCTTCTTCCCAAGGAAGGGTTTTTTCACCGATGTTATATTGCAGGATATTTCCGCGATTTGTGGCTACGGCATCTGTATAAGTGTGGTCGAAAACATAAAGTTTCGTTTCGGCACCTTTACCCATCACATAATTATGTGCATTAGGTCCTGCAATCGTCACACCGTCTTTGCTGATTAATCCTGTGGCAACATCGCGTGTTCCTCCGAAAACAGGCGTGAATGCTGCAGAAGGATTAGCAGGATCCATAATATATATGCCTGAGTTTGTAGTTGTATAGTTGCCGGCAATACTCTTCCGTCAGGAGCTACGCTTAAACGGTGAGGTCCTGAGTTTGCAGGCCATGCTATTCCACCTGCATATCCTGTTTCTCCTTGCCCTGTGATGTCCGTGAATAGAGGATCGAGAATATAAATACCTACAGTTGTCGTGCGGTTTGATACAGGACCACCGTTTATGTCGCTGACATAGATACGTCCGAAATAAGGACTGTCGAAGCTGTTGTCCACTGCAAGTCCGCGAGGTCCCCAGAATTGAAGTTCCGGTTGGGAGTCGTTTGTTATCTTAGTAATGTCAGTAACGCTTTCGGCAGTTGCTTTAATTTGCCATGTATAATCTCCTCCTCCTCCTAAATCGCTGATGTCTATTGTAGCGGTATTACTACCTTTTTCCAAAGAAGTCAGAGTATAGGATTTTACAATCTCGCCATCCTTCACAGCTTGGAATTCGACAGCTGTCGCTTTTGTATTGAGGACGTAAGTTACCTTATATGTTCCGTCGGCTTGTTCTTCTCCTGTCAAACCTGAAGCATATATATTAGCGGTTTTCAATGTTCCTGTGAATGTAAATTCAGCGCGTGCAGGAGTCGTGAAAGAGTTTTCAGCCTTAGGAATCGCCCATGCGCTCAAACGTTCATTGGAATTGGATACCAAGTAAACATTTTCGGCTACGTCAAATGCTAAACCTGCGGTGTAATCTCCTAATGTTGCAATAGTATATAGAGGCGTTAAACTCGGAATGCCTGCATCGTCGAAATTGATTTCAAGTATTTGTAATGTCTTTCTTGCCGTACCTATTGCCAGCTTTTTGAAGTCTGGCGATACAGCCATGCCACCTGTAAAAGAAGCTCCCAATAAACTTGGTGTATTTCCGGAATTGAAATCTATATTACCTTCGGTGTTGACATGTATTAATGAAGGAACGCTTGCGGCATCAGTAGCTCTGTATTGAGATATCCACCATCCGCCGCGTCCGTCAGGAGCTATGGATGTGTTTCCGTTCAATTGAACGCTTCCGTTTGCGGCATCATTGTATGCAATAGCACTCGGCGCTTCTTCCCAAAGAGTCTTGGTTCCTATATTGTATTGCAGCAAGTTATTTCCTTTTGTAACGCCATTTTCGGTATTTAAATAGTCTTCATCAAAAACATAAAGTTTTGTATTTTCTCCTTCTCCCAGAACCCAACAATGGGGAGTAGATCCGCCTATATTCACTCCATCTTTTGCGAATAAACCGTTAGCGTCGCGTGTTCCTCCAAAAATCTGAGTGAAATTTGCCGAAGGATTAGATGTATCCATAATATAAATACCTGAGTGATTGTCACTCCAGTCTGACATGAATAAACGTCCGTCAGGTGCGACGCAGATTCTGTACGGGCTGGAGGTTGAGCTCCAAGTTTCTCCTCCTGCGTAGGCAGTCGCTCCTTGTCCTGTTACGTCATTAAAAAGAGGATCAAGAATGTAAATCCCGTTGTTCGTTGTTCTGTCTGTTACAGTCCCTGCTTGTGTTTCAGAAACATAAATGCGTCCGAAATTAGGATTCTTTGGATTGTTGTCTACCGCAACTCCTCTTGGCCCGAAAAATTGCATCTGGGATAAATTTTCGTCTGAAAATTTTACTGGTTCCGTAAAGTTTTCGGCAGTTGCTTTGATTTGCCATGTGTAAGTTCCCACCGGAATATCCGCAGGATTGACTATTAAAGTATTTTCTCCCAAATAGAAAAAATTTATCGGAATGGTTTTTACGATTTCTTCTCCGTTTAATACTTGAAACTCAACAGATGTTGGTTCTGTATTGAGAAAGAAATTTACTTTATAAGTCCCGTCGCCTTGCAATTCACCTTTTAGTCCTGAAGCATAAATATTTGCAACAGGTGGAGGTGGAACTTGCGCCATAGCGACTGAACTTACAAATGTTAGTAAACATAGTAAGACTTTTTTCATGATTGATAGATTTAAATTAAACAAAAGATTACCTATTTTATTTAGTTTTGTTTGCTTCAAATGTAATCATAAAAAAATATAATCCGCAACTTTATTGTTTAAATATATTGAAAAATTGAGGGTAAAGCATAAATATTGTTATTTATGAAATGTTTGATTGTCTAATAAAAAAACTCGGTTGAATATTCCGAAACGTTACCGCATGCATCTGTTGCAATAAGTTTTAGGGTATGAGTTTTATTTCTTGATAATCTTTCAGAGTCAAAAATATAAGTATATATCGGCGACTTTACGTCGTTCTCGAAAAGAGCAAATTTTCCGTCAATATAGCCTTTTACCGTATTTATTCCGCTTTTTGTATCCGTAACTTTTATCTTTATCGCTTTTTGGGTTTCCCATTTTTCGGATTGTATTGGTGTTATAACAGGAGTTTCATTGTCTGTCGAAACGGCATATTCGCTTCCTGCTTCATAAATATTCGCCAGCATAAAGCCGTTGTTATACTTTCCTCCTATCCAATTTTCTTTTCCTCTTTTAATAGATACAATGCAGTATTGTGATTTGTTGGATAACGTATCGTTTGATATTCGGATGCTCATCTCAGCTTTGTTGTGAAAGGGGACAGGCACATCGTTTACAATAAAACGGTCGGATACGTACCCTCGATCGGGAATTTGTCGCAAAGTAAATATGAAATCATCGTATAAATTTCCTTTTGCGACTATTAGGTTGAAATCATTGCTGTGATAATAATTATTCTCGTTCCAAGCCATATATAATGAACCTCTTTTTTGAGGCGGAACGTTTTGTCTTTTTTCCTGCAATCTCGAATTGGTATTTTGTCACATTTCCGTAAGCGTCTTCAAGTTCGTAACGGATATTATAAATTTTCTCCTTATTTATGGTTATATATCCGTTATTTATAGCGCTATAAAACGGGAGCATATTGCCGGGTTCTATAAATGATTTCATAAAGAAAGATTTGTTATCCCTCCAGTCTTCAAAATCGACGAAGAATTTAACGCCCTTGTTTCATCAAAACTGTATCTGTTTATATCTGATTCAAATACTTTGTTGTCATCTACATATAATCGCACAATCTTCACGCCATATATATTGCTCGTAGCACTCATTTTATCGTACGCTTTCACTCCGATCCCTATCGTTCCCCATGCTGATATGTCTGTTTTTAACGGCAGATAATTTCCGTTTTTTGCTTTTGTCACGTTTTGTCTCAAAGGCGTGGAACTATTGTTGACCACTCCTTTTTCGGCTATCGGATAAACGGCTATTCCGCGAAGATCGGGCGGCACATTGTCTTTGATTATATCCGTGTAATATACTAACGGATCCAGAGGATGTTCGGTTTCTGTATCCCGGATTTCAAAATGCACATGAGGTCCGCCCGAAGATCCTGTATTGCCGCTATATGCAATGAGTTGCCCTCTTTTTACGGGAAATTCGTTTTTTTCGGGAGACAGGTTTACACGAAAACTTTCCTGTTCATATTGCTTGCTTTTCACATACTTTTCAACCGAAGGAATAAAACTTTCCAGATGCCCGTAAACGCTTGTCTGCCCCGTTTCGGGATGAGTTATATATAAAGCGAGCCCGTAGCCTGAGGGTGAAACCGATATCCGTGAAATATACCCGTCAGCAACGCTGTACACTGGTTTATTAATAACACCTTGGGTTTTAATGTCTATCCCTGAATGGAAGTGATTGTTGCGGAGTTCACCGAAATTTGCACTTAAATAAACCGGTATTTTCAGAGGAGAATCGTATTGTGAATATATATTTGTACTGATTAAAAATACGGCGGAAATAACGACAAGATATTTCTTCATGTTTTGAAATAGTTATTATTTATAACAAATATACCAAATAATGAGCTTAAAATAGATTTAAGCAAACTTCTGTTTCAAACAAATATGGTTAGTAATATGTTCTAAATGGTATAGATTTCAAAAGATATTAAGATATATTAAATATGTTCGACAACGAAAAAAGGGCTTATATAGCCATTACGGAAGATAAAAAAGACGTGTGTATGCTGTCTCAGATGGCAAACCGACACGGTTTGATAACGGGAGCGACAGGAACAGGCAAAACCGTGACATTGCAGAACCTTGCGGAAACTTTCAGCCAGATGGGAGTCCCTGTGTTCGCCGCCGATATTAAAGGCGATTTGTCGGGTGTGGCTAACATCGGAGGAAACAAAGACAGCGTTGTAAAAAGAGTAGAGGGTTACGGTTTAAAAGACAAAGGTTTTGAATATCAGAGTTTCCCTGTTCAGTTTTGGGATGTTTTCGGACAACAGGGAATCCCTGTCCGTGCTACTGTTGCCGATATGGGGGCATTGCTTTTCAGCAGGCTTCTATCGTTGAACGATACGCAAAGTGCGGTGCTCAGCATTATATTTAAAATAGCGAAAGACGAGTCTTTGGAGTTGATCGATCTGAAAGATTTGCAGAAAATATTGGAATATGTCGGCAGTAATAACGCACAATTCACTTTGAGTTACGGTAATATTTCGGTTGCAAGCATCGGAGCAATACAACGGGGACTGATACAACTGGAGCATCAGGGAGGCGACGTATTTTTCGGAGAACCGTCTCTGAACTTTGAAGACTTAATCCAGACTGACGGAGATAAAGGCATTATCAACATTCTGACAGCGGATCAGTTAATGAATTCTCCGAAGATATATACAACCTTTTTGCTTTGGCTGATGACGAAACTGTTTGATAACCTGCCCGAAGTAGGAGATGTGGAAAAACCTAAACTTGTGTTCTTCTTCGATGAAGCACATCTTTTGTTCAGCGATTCTCCGAAAGTTCTGACAGAAAAGATAGAACAGGTAGTCAGACTGATCCGTTCAAAAGGAGTAGGCATTTATTTTATCAGCCAGACTCCGTCGGATATTCCCGATTCGATATTGGGGCAATTGGGCAATCGGATACAACATGCACTCAGAGCATATACGCCCAAAGATCAGAAAGCTTTGAAAGTAGCTGCTCAGACTTTCCGTACCAATCCTGCGTTTGATACCGAAACCGCTATTTCGGAACTTGGAACGGGTGAGGCTCTGGTTTCGTTCCTCGATGAGAAAGGCGCTCCCCAACCTGTAGAACGTGCTTATATTTTACCTCCTCAGGGACAGATAGGACCGATTACAGAGGAAGAAAGGGATTCGATAATAAAGGACTCCGTGCTTTTCCGTTTTTACGGGCAAAGCGTTGACAGAGAGTCTGCCTATGAAAAACTGACGGAAAGGTTGGGAACTGCCGAGCAGCAAAAACAGGCTGCCGAACAAGCGAAGATTGACGAAAAAGAACGTAAGGTTCAGGAGAAAATGCAGAAAGAGCAGGAAAAAGCCGATAAGCAAGCAGCAAAACAACGTACAAAAATGTTCTCGACAATAGCTACCACGGTAATAGTCCCTGTCGCCAAACAATTTATAAACTCATTTTTCGGGAGCAGTAAGAAGAAAAGAAAATAATATTAGAGTAAGAGAGATTTTTTCTATTCTAATATTTCAAAACGGGCAAATTTAAGAAGCAATTGTTTTGTCCCGGAATTTTCGAACTCGACGGTTGCTTTTTTACTGTTCGCATCTCCCTCTATGGCGGTAATTTTCCCGATACCGAATCGTTCGTGCTTTATAATGGAGCCGATTATCAGTCCTGACGTATCGACTGTTGTTTCGGGTGCTTTGGCATTTTTAACGTTGACAAGACGGTTCGACGACTGAGGTTTATCCAATATGCTTTCTTTCTGAATGTTGTCAGAGAATCCTCTTTCTTTTTTCACACTGTTCCAGAAACCGCCTTCCTGATCGTTCTGAAATGATCCGTAACTTGCTGACAGAATGTTACTGCCCGCCATTTTCATATAGTTGACATCAATCTCTCTCAAAAAACGGCTCGGATTGCACGGGTTTGTCTGTCCGTTCCGAAAACGGCTGCGGGCATAAGTCATCATACAAAAATCTTCGGCTCGGGTAATCGCTACATAGAACAAACGCCTTTCTTCTTCCAATCCTCTCGCTTCGGCTTTTGCCATAGCACTGGGGAACAAATCCTCTTCGAGTCCGACAATAAAGACGTATTTGAACTCCAGTCCTTTCGATGCGTGGATAGTCATCATTGTCACTTTTTCGTTTTCAGATTCCTTGTCGGTATCCTGATCGCTCAGTAGCGATACTTCGGAAAGAAAATCCAATAAGCCTATGTTTTCTTCTCCTTCTTCTTTTCTTATCTCACAATATTCGTGTATTCCGCTAAGAAGTTCCTGCAAGTTTTCCTGTCTGCTCATGCCTTCGGGCGTCTGATCCTGATAGGCATCCTGCGCTATCCCTGTCTGACGGACTACCATATTAGCCAGTTCGTAAGCCGACACTTCGGACAACTGGCTGATAAAACTTTCTATCAGCTCCTTGAAATCTTTTAGCTTTTTCGCTGTTCCCGCATTTACATCCAGATTATACTCTAAAGGCGATCCGATAACTTCCCAGAGGCTGACATTGTGAAGCTTAGCTGCCGATATAATTTTGTTAACCGTTGTTTGTCCGATTCCTCTTGTCGGAAAATTGATGATGCGTTTAAACGCTTCCTCATCGAAAGGATTGACTATCAGTCTGAAATAGGCTATGATGTCTTTTATTTCTTTCCTTTGATAGAATGATAGTCCTCCATAAATGCGGTATGGTATATTTTTCTTCCGCAAAGCCTCTTCAAATATACGCGATTGGGCATTTGTACGGTATAGAATGACAAAGTTGCTGTAAGATGCAGACTTGTCCCGCCTGATATCCATTATTTTATTGGCGACAATTATGCCTTCTTCAAAATCGGAAAATGCGCTTGCCAATTCTATTTTTTCTCCTTCTTCTTTTTCAGAAAAAATATTTTTCCTGATTTGTTCCTTATTCTGTTTTATCAGACTGTTGGCTGCGTTTACTATATTTTGCGTAGAACGGTAATTCTGTTCCAGTTTAAATATTTTTGCTTCGGGGTAAGTGTTTTGAAAATGCAGGATATTGTCGATATTCGCGCCTCTGAAAGAATATATGCTTTGCGCATCGTCGCCCACGACACATACCCGATGATGTGCTTCTGCCAGTTGTTTTACAATCAAGTGTTGCGAAAAGTTAGTGTCCTGATACTCGTCTACCAGAATGAATTGGAAGCGGTTTTGATAGGCACTCAATACGTCGGGATTGTCGCGAAGCAGACGATTGGTATTGAACAGCAGATCGTCAAAATCCATTGTATTCGCAGCTCTCAGCCTGTTCCGATATTCCCGATAAATGTCTTTTACGAGAGGTGTTTTTTGCCGATAGTCGTATTCTTGTAGCTCTTTGTTTTGCGCATACATTTCGGGGGAAACAAGAGCATTTTTAGCATTGGATATTAAAAACTGAATTTTTGCGGGTTTATATATTTTGTCGTCTAACTGAAATTCTTTTATAATTGCTTTCAACAGGTTTCGGGAGTCTGCCGAGTCTGCAATAGTAAAATTGGAAGTGAAACCGATCTTTTCGGCTTCGGCTCTTAGTATACGTGAAAAAATGGAGTGAAATGTCCCCATCCATATCCTTCTTGCCGTTTTCTCGCCCATCACCTGTGCTATCCGCGATTTCATTTCCCGTGCAGCCTTGTTCGTAAAAGTGAGAGCAAGTATGTTTTGTGGAGGTAATCCTAACTTTAACAGATAAGCTATTTTATATGTCAGTACGCGGGTTTTGCCCGATCCTGCACCGGCTATCACCAAAGAGGGACCGTCGATGTATTCGACAGCCTCACGTTGTGGATTGTTTAACTGTTTAAGCAATTCTTCCATTTTGCAAAGATATATAATAGGAGGTTCCGAATAAAACTTTGCTTTGGTTAATAAAAAAAAGAAGCGGGGAATTTAACTGTTCCCCGCTTACTTATTTTAAAGATATATTGTCGTTTATTTTTTTTACGATCTTATATATATGAGTATTGTTGTCAGCTATGATTTTAACTACATATATACCGTTGTTTATACTTTCTACATCGATTGAATTCGAATTGAGCGATTTAGCGATTGACTTTCCTGCCAGATCAAACAACTCAATACTGTCGGCTGTTTTGTTCACGAACAATGCGCTTGTTACAGGGTTAGGATAGATGCCGATATTTGCTTCCTCTTTGTTTTCTTCAACTCCGGTAGAGGTATCTTCTATTTCAACTTTATAAACAAGCGGACTTGCCGAAGTAAATCCGGGAAATGATGCGTTTGTCATATCGCAATACAATATTTTTCCTTTATTGGCTTCACCGGCAGAGAATTTACCGTTTCCTTCATCTGTCATTGTTATTGCCCCCGATCCGTCTCTCCAACTATACGTGGTTGTGTTTCCGTTGATAGAATATTCGCTGCTCAGATCTATCACAACATCATGAGCTACTTTTCCGCCGTCAATAACACTTTGTGGAGTATAATAATAATTACTCGATATTGATGCAGGTAAAGGAAGATCAGAAAATTTCAAATAGTTCCCGGTGATATATAAATTTGCAGGTAAAGCGTTGTATTTGAATTCAGTAAGTTTATTGTTGTTCACAGACAACATTGATTCGATTATATTAATACCCGATATATCGAGGGTTGTCAATTCATTGTTATCAATAGAAAATGAATATATATAACTTATGGTTGGCATAATGAGACTTGTCAACTTATTGTTATTGGCATTGAATTTCCACACGCCCGTATTTGTCAAATCTAACGAACCCGCCAGATTTTTATCTTGTATGTATAATTCCACTAATTTAGGTAACCCACTGGGGCTATACCAAACAGATACAGGATTTTCTCCGCCGATTAGCTTAGCGATCCATTCTTCGCCTACTTCCCAACCGATAATATCATCGTCAGTTAAGCTCAGTTGCTCATAATTGTATATTCCATCAACAGCGGATTCCTGCATTAAAAAGTTACGCAGGGCAGCTTTACTTTGAGGATCGTAAGTGTCCACATTTCCGACAGTAACTTTATATGTGAGTGCCGCGCCCGAGAAACTACTGTTAGTCATTGTGCAAATTAGAGACTTGTTGCTGTTTGCCGATCCGGCAACGAATACGCCATTGTTTTCGGATTCCATAGTAACAGGATCGCCTTTTCCGTCTTTCCATTCATAAGCGGTTGCCCCGAATGTGGAAAGATCTATCTGATCAGTTACCGCGATATTTCCTCCGTCAAAATCACGCTGTGGATTGATGACCACAGTTCCAACACCTGATAAATCGGGCAATTGGGCAAATGTTATATAATTATAGTTTGCCATGAAATAATATGTCGTTGTCGCATTCGGGTTAAATTTAAAATCGGTTATTTGATTGTCTGCACAAATAAAAGATGCTATGTTTAAATCCGATACATCGAGCGATGTCAACAAGTTTCCTCCACAGAAAAACATTGCCATGTCTTTATCTCCGTCGGCTTTTACAGGGGCTATGATTTTAGTTACTCTATTGTATTTTCCCGCATCAGAGCCTATGTTTAGGATATTAAGCTTTGAGAAAGCGCTGAAATCTAACTCTCCTGCAATTTCTTTCATAGCCATATCCAACGTTACCAACTTTTTAGGGCTTTCCGTATTCCATACTAAAATGTTGTTGTCGATTAATTTCTGAACCCATGCCTCATCTGTTTGCCAATTATCTAAATCAGTATTAGTTAGTCCCAGTTTCTCGTAATTTTTAACGCCCTCCGTTGCGGAGTTTTGTATTAAAATGTTGTACAAAGCTGTTTTTTCAGCATCATCGTAAGTTTGCGCATGTAATGTTATAGATGTAAAAGCCAGTAAAGGCAAAAAAAATAAAAAGCGTAATACTCTTTTCATAACCAAATTTGTTTTATTGTGTAAAAATGTAATTTATTAGTAATTTGTATTTTATTAGCGCGAAGTAAATAAAATAATCGAATATATCCTAAATAATGATATATCCAGCAACCAGATTAAATATTTATTTATAATTCTATTGTATATCAGTTAATCTCTTTCTTTTAAATAAAGAGCTACCCATTTTAAAAGATAGCTCTTTACATTATAATACTGTTTTTATGCATTTTCTTCCGTATCTTCTACAGGTACGATAAGTTTATACCCTTTGCCATGGATATTTATGATTTCAATATCTTTGGCAGGCTTCAACAGTTTACGGAGTTTGGTGATGTAAACGTCCATACTGCGTGCATTGAAATAATTGTCGTCAACCCATATTTGCTTTAAGGCATGGTTTCTTTCCAATATTTCGTTAGCATGGGCACAAAGCAAACCGAGCAATTCAGACTCCTTCGTTGTTAATTTTGTACTTTCTTTTCCGATAGTCAGTATTTGTTTTTGAGTATCAAACACCATATCTCCAAAATGATAAATCTGCTGATCTTTCACTTTTTTTCCTTTTACTCTGCGGAAAATCGCTTCGATACGCAATACGAGTTCTTCCATGCTGAATGGCTTGGTGATGTAGTCGTCGGCACCTGCTTTAAACCCTTCCAGAATGTCATCCTTCATATTCTTAGCTGTTAAAAATATGACGGGAATATCAGGATTGATAGCTTTGATGTCTTTCACCAGACTGATTCCGTCTTTTTTAGGCATCATCACATCCACTACGCATAGATCATACTTTTCCTTTATAAAACCTTTATATCCTGCTTCTCCGTCAGGATACAAATCTGTGTCGAATCCTTTTGCCTGAAGATATTCTCTAAGTAGCATACCCAGATTTTCATCATCTTCACATAGGAATAATTTTAATTTCTCTTCCATAATCAATCTACTTTATAATAGGTAAACAAATAATAAATTTAGTTCCTTGTCCCAGTTCGCTTTCTGCTTTGATAGTTCCCTTGTGGTCTTCTATTATTTTTTTCACATAAGCCAAACCAAGCCCGAATCCTTTAACATCGTGAACATTTCCTGTAGAAACCCTGTAGAAACGTTCAAATATTTTTTTTACATTTTCTTTTTTTATGCCAATGCCATTGTCTTCTATTGATATATATATCTTGTTGTTTCCGCTATTCCATGTTCGTATCATAAGCTCTAACGGAGATTCTTCCTTTCGGTATTTGACCGCATTATCCAGCAGGTTAAACAATACATTCGTAAAATGCATTTCATCTACGTAAATAGTTGAATCCGTCGCCTGTAAATCTATGTCCAGCGTGCCTCCGAACTTTTCTACTTTCAGCTGAAACGTGTTGGCTACCGTAACAATGAGATCATTTGCATCCTTCTCTTTCAGCTTTAGCGTCGCCTTTTGCTTTTCAAAAAGTGACATTTGCAGCACTTTCTCAACTTGGAAACTCAGCCTTTTAGTCTCATCGTTAATAACATTCGATATATGTTTAAACACATCGGGCGACTTCATGATCGATCCGTCCTTTAGCATTTGTGCTGCTAAAGAGATTGTCGATACAGGAGTTTTCAGCTCGTGTGTCATATTGTTCATAAAATCGCTTTTCATTTCCGATAATTTCTTTTGTCTGAAAATTAAATATATCGAAATAATAAATGTTATTAACAATATGAACGTAAACGCAATCACAGGTAAAAAGAGCGATGCTTCACTGGCTATATATTCCGATTTTGTCGGAAAATAGATCCTGAGGAAATTTAGCCTGTCGATCGGATCATTCGGAAAAAGCACCTGTGAATACAGAGCCCTTTCGTTATTTACCACAAAACCGTCTTCCTTATATACCGGTTTGTCGTCCTTGTTTACAATCTCATAAGTGAATGGCAACTCTATGCCATTGTGTTTAAGCTCGTCCTTTATATCTATCTCAAGCTGTTTAAAATCGACACGTTCTTCTATCGGTTCCAGACTTGCCGTATTTGTCAGCTTGTTAATCACTTCATCCAACAGATCCCGCTGATATTCATATCGTTGCTTGATTGCCTCCTGCATTTCAAAAGACGTCTGCGATATAGATTTCGATCCGTGATTCGGTGATATGAAAACAGTCTTGTCAGGTTTGTTGGTTATAGTCTGCGAAGCATTCATTTTTATGTCCATCGTACTGCCGTCTATTCCTGATATTTGCCAATGTTGCTGATGGGTTATTGTTTTTTCGCCCATTCTGTTCATTGCCAGTTTCTGTTTCCTTTTCGCTTCCTCATATCCCTGTTCCAAATATCTCTTAGTCTGATCCAATTCCAAATTTTTCGATACCTGATAGAGGCTACGACTCACTGCTTCGTTAAATTGATTACCTCTCAATCTGATTGTCGTTCTGAAGTAATTAACTTGCAGATAAATCAAGCCAAAAAAAGCGATTGCCATAACCGCAGCCAGTATCCAGATTGTAGATTTTCTCATTCTATTTTTATATCCTCCTGAATATCTTTGTCTTTTCTAACATGATAACATCGGTAAAAGTAATTAACATTTACCATTTTAACAAATAAGAAATACGATTTGTTTAACATTTACCTTAATTATTAATTATTAAGGTTATAAAAAAACAATAAATTATTGTGTCAAAGTGAACCTTATGCTTAGCCCGAAATTTGTATTAGTAGTGGGGTAGGCTGACGCGGAAACCAGCGGTTTATTGATTACGCGATCAAAGTATGCCCTGAGTGTAAGCGCTTTGCTCATGGCATAATCTGCTGATAATTTTATCGTTGTAACAGTAGTTCCTGCTGTGGCTTGGGAGAATCGCTCTTCAATTTTTCTGATCAGTGATTGATTCATTCTATAAGAAACGTCAGCCGTAATATTCAAATCGTTATTAAATCCGCCCGAGTTTCTTGATGTGAGTCCGATCACCCTGTTAAATTCATTTATACGGTATCCGAATCCTACCACAAACTCATTCTGTTTTGTTTCGATGATCTGATAGGACGCAATGTTCAGGTTCAGGCTTCTGCCTTTGTTGTAGCGGGCTCTTAGAGTCATGCTGTTGTTTAATGTCCCTTCAGCGCCGAACAAAGGGTTGAATTGTTCGATGATACTTACCGAATTTATATCAAAACCCGAAGATGGAGTGTAGGCTCCCGGAGTTGCATCTAAAGGATTATTAATGAACCCTATCTCATTTCCTGCCTGTTGCCAACTGGAGAAAGAAGAATACGAGCCTATCTGGTAGCGGCTTGTATATCCGTGCATCAGTTTGAACGATTTAAACTTGTCTTTAAACCACGGAAGCGTAGTCAGCCCGTCATACGTAATTGTCCAGTTTGGAACGATTGAGCTGATGGACGGGAATGGAGATAAAGATACGCTGTTGGCATCTTTACCTGTGTATGCTGCTAAAAATGCAGGTATCAGTACATCGGCAGAATTTGCGTTTACGTCGCCTCCTGTATAAGGAAGCCCGTTTGGTAAGCGTGCTCCGGTATATTTATTTTCAACCCTGTTGCGTATAATATCCCTGTTCGCCAAGAATTTTTCAAATGTTTTTGATTTGTATTCGTCATTGGCATTGAAAGATTCGAAAGCTGTCGATATGGACACTATGGACATGGAGAAACTTCCGCCGAAAATGCGTGCACGAGAAGTGTTTCCGTTTGATAACGGAGAAAGCTGTATTTCGGTTCGGTTTTCTTTTTCCCTGTTCGCCGTTAAATCTATTTTCAATCCCCTGAAAGGCTCAAGCTGAGCTTTAATGTCTATTTTTTCTGCATTGCTGAAATAAGAAGGCTGAATATTCATCTCGTCCAGAACAACCCAATCGCGCGATAAAGATTTGTCCAGATATTCTTCTCCGCCGTCAAGTCCGAAAGCGAATCCCAGTCCGGGTACCAGACTGTTACTCTGTCCGAAGAAATCGCCTATTTGAGGTCGGAATCCGTATATGTTACTGCTCTCGCGGTTCGAATAATTGACAGAAAAATTCCGCAACGACATCAAGCCTCGGGCTGAATATTGTGCTATTTTATACCAGGTCGTTTCTTCGGGATCTTTCCCCGGAAGTACAACCAGTTTCAGTTTCACGCTGTCTTTAGTCTGAATTTGTATCGAATTATTATCTACTTTCTTGAATTTAATTTTATATAATTTGTTCGTTTCTGTGTTTCTTGCTGTTACATTCAGATTTTTAGTGTTCAAACCGTGTTTGACGGTAGTAACCGAATCAGTTTTCAACGTAATTTCCTGTTCGAATTTTCTGGCTTTTTTTCTCGGTAGGACGTTGTGCCCTCGGTCTGGTTGCCGTATTGCCCCTCTGATTTGTTTGAGCAAATTTTTGATTTGTTTTTTTTCAGAAATTCCCACTTGTTATATAGCGTAAGCATGTTTACACGCCCGTTTATCGTGTATGTTACATTGTTTGCCAATGAGTTTCCTATGTTCGTATTATCTTCAAGAGAAGCCCCTTTGTCCCAGTTATAATTGCTTGTATAATTTCCTGTTGCAGTCAGCCAGTCGAGGAAAGGTATTTCACTGAAAGGCGCGTTATAAGTAAGGCTTGCTGTTTGCCGATAGGACAAAGGGTCGCCAAACTTCCTTATGCTCTTGTTCACCACTTTTTTCCATTCGTCATAAGCATCGGGGTTCAGTTCTTTATTCACTTGTAGGAACGGATCCTCAATCTCGGCTTTTGTACCTGTCTGTATGCTGAATTTCAGGTTCTTGGTGAAATCCCATGACAGGCTGAAATCTCTGTCCCAAAAATAGTTCTGACTGAAAGACAAGAATGTTTTATTGTCATTATTTCCGCCCAATACGTAGCTTTCCAGATCCCTTATCTCGGTTTCCAGATAATGCAGGTTAAGGTTTGAGTTGAAAGATATATTGTTTGGCAGATAATTAAATCCCCAGTTTTTCAGGAATCTGGACATGGGCGCTTTGCTCTTCGAATTTTCGAAAGGCTTCCATGTCTTCATAATGGGCGTGTAGGCATAACTCAACGAGGCTTTCGTATCCAGTGTTTTGTCATAGACAGTCGTCGGATTTTTCACTTCATTGACGCTATGTGCATATCCGAAAGTGAAGTTGGCGGGATCGTACGGCATAGGCGTTTTGCTCCGGATATTCAGCTTCACGCCGCTAAGGCTGAAACTTTTAGTGGTGACTTTATCCTGAGCCAGACTTTTGATCGAGTCTTTTTCCGCCTTGCTGTTTACCGTAGACATCGATTCCTTTAACGTTACGTCCTGATCCAAAGGATCATATTTTGGCGTTACGGTCTCATTCGAATATGCGTAATAAAGCGGTATGACTGCTTTTATTTTTTCTGGCAGGAATCTTCCGACATCTACGTTTGCGGCTATACTGTACGTATAGTAATCGTCCTGACGCCTTTCCATAAGGCTCTGATCTATGGATCCGAATCCGACCGTTTCTTTTCGTCCCGATACGTTGATGGTTCCGATGTCGGACAATGCTATATTCAGATTTCCTTGTGCTGCCCATCCGCCTTCTTCGTCAAAATCCGTAACACGCAGTTCGTTGATCCATATCTCTCCCGATTTGTCTGCATCTGAGAGGTTGCGTACTCCAACCATTATCACATTTATTTCGGACAGTGAAGGATTACCCATAACCGTAATCTTATTGTTGGGTTTAGTTGGGTCGTATTCAGGATATGGCTTTGTATAGCTAACGTCAGAACCTGCTTGGCGTTTCTTTTTATTGCGGTTTAGTTTTACGTTTTTAAGCAGTTCCAATTGGAAGTCGAACATATTTTCCTGAGGCCATACGGTTAACCTATCGGTAGGGTTATTGCTGTTGTATTTCCCATGTGGAGTTACGGTCAAAGGAATTTCATATTCGTAATAGTTATTTTTATAGTCAGAACCCAGACGCAGAAAAATAGCCAGATTTCCTTTTTTTAATTCTCCTTTTGCAGGATCAGGCGAAGCCTCTACGTGGGTAAACATTTGCAATCTCTTATATCGTCTCAGGTCGTAGAACGTATTTTTATAAATTGCCCGTGAAACTCCCGGTTCCAAATCTTCGACTTGGAAAGCAAGAGCTTGCTCGTTTTCCTGTCTGAGTTGAGGTTGGCTCGGATCGAGTATCCTCGATTCACCCGGAGGAAGAACATAGTTGACAGGCTGTTTATCGCCGTTTTCTTCAATATTGACAGACGAAACCGTGATCAGGTTTTTATTGCCTGTCAGATCATTAAGATCTCTTGTATATACCCGCCAGTCGCCTCTTACCAGTTCCAGAGTTCCGAAACGGAGATGTGTCTCCTGTTCAAATCCTGTGAGGAACATACGCATATAGCGGATAGATTTATATCCGCGGATATTTCCTATTCTTTTATCGGGTTCCCGGATAGGTATTTTAAACTGATACCAAGTTATATCGCTTGAGGTTCCGTTTGCCAGATTCACTTTAACGGTTCTCTTGTCTGTAATGTTACTCTGTCCGACATTCATTTTCGTCGGATCGAGATCGACTACGTATTCGTAATATGATTCGGTTTCGTTAAGCGTATTGTCCTGATCTATATCCTCTACGTCGGGCGTGGTTTTTGCCGCTGTGGAGTAGCTTTCGTCCGGGTTGTTCGTAGAGTTTCCTTCGGTGTTGTTATAGTATTTGTATCGGTCTAAAATGCTGACATTGTTGTTGTCGTAATCCGTGCCTCGGTAATAATGGTAGTTGTCACCTGCGGGATCTCTCAGTGGCGAAAAAGGATCACTGTCAAACCTGTTTTTTGCATCGTCAGTAAGTTTTGCCTTCAATCTATCAGTATAATTTTTGTAAGTTCTGTATTCCAGTTCTTCAGCAGTGCTTAACCCGTTAAAACCGACATCCTGAATGACACGCGCCTTATCTCCTTGTTCTTTGTCGAAAGCATAAACGGTTGATTGTCTGTTAGGCACTTTACCCCAAGCAGTCAGGTCGGTTAAAGTCGGATCGCCTGAAACCGGAATACCGTTTTCATAAAATTTTCTACCGTCTTTCAGTATATCTTCCGATATTTCGCCCAGATTAAAATACAGTTTTCCGCCGTTATTGTCGGGCATTACTCCCGTTCCGTTATAGACAAAAGGATCCATCATCCAAAACTCAATATACTCGACATTGTTGGCTTCGAAATCTTTGTTGTCCATTTTTCTGATTACTCCTCCCCATCTTTTATCCGGATTCAATAATTTTCCGTCCGTCGACATTCCGTCTACATCGAGGTTGTACGGTCCTCTCTGCTCAGGATAGTAAGAAAGATTCAATACAGGCAGAGTCGATGCATCATTGTAGGCAGCATCACGGTTGGGATAAAGTTCGCTTACGTTTATTTCCCTTACGAAATGATTGGAAAGCTGATCTTTGTCATTCTTTATATGTTGAGGGGTAAGGTTGGAGTTCCTCCTCGTAAATAAATTGTCGATTGTGTACCAAGCTAATAAGGCTCTGTTATATCCATATTGAAGAGTGTCGGATGAAATCCTGTCGTCTTTAAGATGATCGGGTGAGGAAGGCGTAGATGCCAACACCCAGCCGTAGGGATCGCGCAGGCTGATTTTAGAACGCGACGATTCGAAATCGTCCAGATAGGAATATCCTCCCGCATAATCATTCTTGTAGTGCCCGGGAAACATTTTCGCAAACTCTCCGTCGAAAGCTATTTGCGAAGGCGCGGTGGCGTTTACGAAAGGCAGCTTGTCGATAAGATTTGTCAACCATTGCGATTCGGTACGATACGACAGGTTGAAACCTACCAGCGTATTTTTTACGGATTCGCTTCCGATTCCTGTTTTTGACGTCAGCGGCTTCTCGTACATATGCAGGAATGTCGCTCCCATGTTGAAGTTCTTGGAAAAATCATAGCTAAGGTTTAACCCCAGCATTGTTTTTCGCTGCATATTAAAGAACGTCTGACTTTCGAGCGAGGCACTGACAGGAGTTCCTGCGTCAATTATACTTTGATTGGTGATATATACTTTACCCGAAGTGTAATCTACCGTATAATCGGTTCCTTCCGCTAACGTCGTTCCTCCTGCCGTTACTTTTACCGATCCACGCACCACATTCATCGTGCCGAGGTCAATTTCATTGTTGTTAGTAGCTTTGTACGATCCCGATATTTTGAATTTATTTCTTTCCGCATTTTGTTGTGCGACAGTCAATGTAGAGTCATATAAATCCTGAAAAACATACTTATTTGCAATGATGGAGTCATTCTTAAATTTTTTTCTTAAATGCTCGCCGAAAGGTTCTACGACAGGAAATATAAGCCGACCATTTGAAGCACGTATCGTATAGCCCTCCACAAAATCGAAAATACCGTCACCCTTTCCTCCGGGAACAACTTTCTGCTGATTGTTCAGCCTGTCGAGGTTCATTACCTTTATCAGCAGTTCGTTCTTGATGGCACCTTCGGGCAGGTAGTTTATGTAAGTGCCTGTCGTATCGCTCTGATAAGATATATTGAGACGGAATCTGTCCGATTGGATATTTGATGCTCCCAGATAATAAATATTTTTCATCATCAAATTCCATATATAACGGTTCGGTGTAAGCGAAACGGGTTTCAACAATTTCAGAAACAATGCTCCTGATTTTCCGTCGCCCAGATATTTGTCGGTAATATTCGATGAGAATTCACCTACCTGATAAGTCGAATCCCTCAGCGTATAATCGTAAGCCACGGCGAGCACCTCATCCGATTGTAGAGTTATGTTTAATGAAATGTAACCCAATTTGTTATTTATGGTATATTCGTTCGGAGAAAGCAAACGCGCGCTCTCAATCTTTTCGAAATCCTGTCCTACGACAAGTCCGCTTCCTTCGAGAATCGGAGTCGTACTGCTAATATTTCTCACCCCCGAATCCAAGCTTTTTATCCCTTGATACAGAAGATTGCTGTTGTTGTTCGGAAGTTTATTCAATGCTCCTGTTTTCCATCTGTTATTGCTGATGTGAGCCGTATCTCCTTCTGCTAAATCCGTAAATCCAATAATATTTCTCGCCTGATCGAAGTTCCCTCTTTTATTGGTAACCCATACTTCGATTTTGTTTATGGTTATCCCCGATCTGATAAACGGAAGCTGGCTCGCTGCCGTATCATAATTGTCCCTGAAATAGTGCCCTAAGAAGAAGTGGCGGTTTTCGTCATAAGCGTCCGCCTTAAATTCGAACGGCATCGCCTGTACGCCATTTTTCGAACCTACTGTCTGCGATTCTGATTCTTGCTGTGAAATGACTGTGTTTACCCTTAACTTTCCAAACTGTAGATCAGCCCGAATCCCGAAAAGGGATGTCGCTCCCGAAATTAAAGAGTTTGTTGTATTCAGGCTCACGTTTCCTGCTTCCAGATAGCGGATAATTTCGTCCTCTTTCCCTTCGTAGGCTAATTTCATTTTCTTGGAGTCGAAATCGAACGTAGCTTCCGTATCGTAATTCAAGTCGAAGTTAACTTTATCTCCTACCGTTGCCGCAACGTTAAGCTGTATTTTTTCATCGACATCCAGTATCGTTTTGCTGCGGTATTGTTCCGATATGGTAGGGTTTTCGGTGGTTGTCCTCTTTAATCCCATGGAGAACTCAACATAACCTTGCGGACGTATCTTTACGCCCCCGGGTCCGAAAATCCGTTCGGCGGGTCCTATGTTGATTTTTATGTCCTTCAGATCGAAATCTTCTTTTTTGTCGCCCCGTTCGAACGTTTCGATATTTTTTTGCCTGAAATAGCTGTTCATCGACTGCTTGAGCGAATAGTCGCTATATTCCTTCGCCGTCATGCTGAATGGCGTAATCCATTCATCGTCGCCTATTTTTGTTTTGAACAGGTAGGTGTTGCTTTTTATGTCGTACTCGATTTGCGTCTTTACGTTTGAAGGGTCGCGCAGGTCGATAGGTCTTGATTCTTCCAGATCATCAAAGGTTGTGATTTGTGTCTTCTTTACAGGATAACGGGTTGACGTATCTTGCGGAAGCTGTTCCGCCTGAGAATTTGAAGGCGCGTAAAAGTTACTCCTGCCGCTGTTTACGGAGAATAAACTGAGTCCGCCTGCTAAAAGCGTCAGAAAAAAGAGATATTTTATGACTTTTCTGCTCAAATCGTTCTGTAAAAAAAAGTTTTAAAGCATTTTTAATGCGATTTTTATTACTTCCTCAAGCCGCGCGGCAGGGTTATCCTTTAAGATTTTAATTACAGCTTTCTGGGATGTTGCCTGAGGAAAACCCAGCATAACAAGTGCTGATACGGCTTCCTCTGCTATCTGGCTATTAACCGAAGAAGATTGGCCATAGTCTTCCGACAGTTTGATCTTGTCTTTAAGATCGACTATAACCCTTTGTGCTGTTTTCAAACCTATGCCTTTCACGGTCTTTAACAGATCGGCATTGCCCGAGGCGATTACGGATTCCAGTTCTTTCGGATTCATGGATGAGAGGATCATACGTGCTGTTCCTGCGCCAATACCCGATACGCTTATCAACAGCATAAAAAGTTCACGTTCGTGCTTATCGCTGAACCCAAACAGTTGATAAGCATCTTCCCGAATAGCTTCGTAAATGTATAGTTTTGTTTCATTCTTGCCGTTTATGGCTGTATAGCTATTCAACGAAATATTTATTAAATAACCAATCCCCTGATTCTCAATCGTTACGGATGCAGGGGTGAGTTCGGTAATGCTACCTTTGATATAATCGATCATTATCTTATCCTGATATTACGCTAATTATAGGTTTTACACAATATAATATAAACGACGAAATTATTGAAAACGTATATTTTTATGAAATTAAGTGCCGTTGTATACTCTTTGCCTTGTTTTTCGTTTTATTAAACTGCAAAGATAAAACTCTTTGAAATACTTGTTTTATCTTTGTTAGAATAAAGTAAGAATCTTTAATTTTTAACATTATGCAATTGAAAAATATAACTAATCCGAAGAACAGGATCATGTCTGATCGCAGTTCTATTCGCAGATACGATCCGAATGTAAAAATCAGCAGGGAAGAGATGAAACAAATATTGCAGGACGCAATGACTGCTCCTTCTTCTTTCAATCTGCAGCCGTGGCGTTTTGTGGTAATAGATACGGACGAGGGAAAACAAATGCTGAAACCTTTTATGATGTTCAACGAAGTACAATGTGCTACGTCCTCTGCGGTAGTAGCTTTGTTTGCCGATATGAACAATGTCGAATCAGCTAATAAAATATATGAATCTTATGTCGACAACAGTTTGCTGACTGCTGAGAAAAAAGATTGGATGGTGCAGATGATCAATGAATATCAGAAAAATTTTACTGTTGAAAGAGTAAAAAACTCCTGTTTCTTTGATTGCGGGCTTGTAGCTATGCAATTTATGCTTTCAGCTAAAAACTACGGGTACGATACAAATCCGATAGGCGGCTATCTAAAAAGAGAATTGACGGAAGCTTTAAAACTCGATACTGACAGATATGTTCCTGTTTTATTGATATCAATAGGAAAAGCTGTTGAAGAGCCTCACTCTTCAATTCGTTATTCGGTAGATGAAATAACGAAATGGGTATGAAATCTAAAAATCACACTAATATGACGAAAAAAAATCTTTATTTACTTTTATTATTAATGATAGTTATGACAAGCAACATTAATGCTCAGAATCCGTTTTTGTCTAAATACAAAACTCCGCATGAAACTCCTCCGTTCGATAAAATAAAAAACGAACATTTTGAACCAGCCGTTCAGAAAGGTATGAAGGAGCATAATGCCGAAATAGCAAAGATTGTTTCTGATAAAAGCGAACCTACATTTCAGAATACGATAGAAGCATACGAAAAATCGGGAGAGACTCTGTCCAGAGTGTTGCCCGTTTTCTATAATCTTTTGAGTGCGGAAAACAATGACGAAATGATGGACATTTCTCAGAAATTAAGTCCTGTCGTTACCGAACACTACAACAATATAAGTCTTAACGAAGGATTGTTCAAAAGAGTGAAAGCCGTTTATGAAAAAAGAAACGATTTAGGGTTGACTCCTGAACAGGTTCGGCTTACGGAGAAAATTTACGAAGGTTTCGAAGACAGCGGTGCTACGCTTAACGAACAGGACAAGGCTAAATACCGCGAATTGTCCACTCAATTGAGTAAGTTGACATTGGATTTCGGACAAAATGTTTTGAAAGAAACAAACAAATTCGAAATGCTGTTAACCGACGAATCCGAACTCGAAGGGCTTCCCCAGACTATAAAAGATGCAGCCTTAGCGAGAGCCAAAGCTAAAGACAAAAACGGCTGGCTTTTCGACCTTTCCGCTCCGAGCTATATGGCGTTTATGAAATACTCGTCACGTCGCGATTTGAGAGAAAAACTATATAAAGCGTACAACACCCGTTGCATAAGCGGCGGAGAATACGATAATCAGGAAAATGTAAGGCAGATAGCACAAGTCCGTATGCAAATTGCGCAACTTTTCGGATATTCTGATTATGCGACTTATTCTTTGCGTGATAAAATGGCAAAAAATAAAGAGAATGTATACAATCTGCTTGACGAGCTTTTCTCTGCTTATGCATTAAGTGCCCGTTCCGATGTGAAAGAGGTTCAGGGGTTTGCCGTAGGAACAGAAGGGAAACCTGTCGACCTGCAACCGTGGGACTGGAGTTATTACGCCGAAAAACTGAAAGACGCCAAATACGATCTGAACGACGAAATGGTTCGCCCGTACTTCAATCTGGAAAACGTGAAGAAAGGCGTATTCGGTCTGGCAACCGATTTGTATGGATTGACATTTAAGAAGAACGAAAAAATTCCCGTTTATCATCCCGAAGTGGAAGCTTTCGACGTTTTCGATAAAGACGGGACTTACCTTGCCGTCCTTTATACCGATTTTTTCCCAAGAAGCGGAAAACGTCAGGGCGCGTGGATGACCGAATTTAAAGGACAATATAAAAGAGACGGCAAAGGCTCACGCCCTCACATCTCGCTCGTTATGAATTTCAACCGTCCGACAGCCGATAAGCCTGCCCTGCTCACTTTCGATGAGGCAGAAACTTTCCTGCACGAATTTGGGCATGCCCTGCACGGGATGTTGAGTGACTGTACTTACGAAACTCTTTCGGGAACAAACGTTCCACGCGATTTTGTGGAATTGCCCTCACAGGTGATGGAAAACTGGCTGACTGAAAAAGAATATCTCGATAAATTTGCGGTTCATTACGAAACAGGAGAAAAAATCCCTGCCGAACTTGTGACTAAACTCGTGGATGCTTCCAACTTTATTGCAGGATACTTGTGTTACCGTCAACTTTCGTTCGGGTATCTCGATATGGCGTGGCACACTCTGTCAGATCCTTATACGGGAAGCGTTATCGACTTTGAGCAAAAGGCGATGTCTAAAACGGCTGTCCTGCCTGTCGTGCCCGACGCCAATATGTCGGTATCGTTCGGTCATATATTTTCGGGCGGATATGCTGCGGGATATTACGGTTATAAGTGGTCGGAAGTGTTGGATGCCGATGCTTTTTCCCTGTTTAAGAAGAACGGGATATTCGACAATGCGACGGCAACGTCGTTCCGTAAAAATATTCTTGAACGCGGAAACACCGAAGATCCGATGACGCTTTACGTAAAGTTCAGAGGTGAAAAGCCCGGTATGGATGCTTTGTTGCAAAGAAACGGAATCAGATAAAAAAAGGTTTACTTTCGGTTTATCACCCCCTCTTTTTTTGAGTTTTTTTTTCTTCCTTTTGCTTTTCTTACCCGATTACTCTTTCGGAAAATCAGCCCATGCTACACCGTCTTTCGAAAAGACTATCCTGTACGTTCCCAACGGCAACCTGCTAATGTCCATATTAGTGGTACGTATTACCGAGGTATTGGTCGGAGTGTTGGGCATCAATGTCGTTCCGTTTCTTTCGAGCTTGACATTTATTGTTCCCAAATCTTGTAAATATTCGACACGCAAAGTATTTGAATTGTATTGGACTTTTACTTGACGGGTAGGTTCATTATTTATTTCTTCACCTCCTGTTAATCCCGATCCACCTATAGGTGCATTTTTTAAATCAGGTAAATCTCCATCAAACAAGGTAATCCCATTGTCCTTGATCTGTTCCTGTGCAATACTTTTACTTGTGAGTGCCGGCGCGATCGCTATCGCTGCTGTTATTATAAATAATAATCTTCTGTTTTTTTTCATAATTTTTAAAAAGTCAATTATAGAGGGAAAAGATTTTTGTTTTAATTTTGTTTTCGATTAACTTTTACTTTCTCAGAATTTCAAAGAATATTTTTTTCTTATCGTTTCCGTATTGCAAATCTATAACGAGAAAATTCACTTTGCAATACCCTTCCGAATATGTGACAGTGATTGTGATTTTATTTGTATTGATAATCAATTGTTTATTGATTTTGTAAATGGGATATTGTGACAGGCATTTTGTCCGGCGTGACGTTCTTTTTGTCGCAAAAAAGTTAAATTTGATCCGATAAACCGGCAATATCCTGTTCCGAAAGCCCTGCGTTTAATAATTTTTCCCTCAATCTTCCTTTCCTCATTTGCAGGGCGTGGGTTTTTACGCCCAGCGTGGCGGCTATGTCTTTAAACTCGTATCCGCACATTGCCATAGCGAGATACACATGGTCGCCTCCTTTCAGCGACTCGATTACGGATGCGTCCAGTTTCTTCTCTTTGAGGTAAGCCAGCGCCTGTTTTTCCCTGAAACTGCCGACGTCGTCCCTTATTCCCTTTATTTTATCTTCTATAATGGCGTAGCCTTTCGATTTCGAATCTTTCATGCTGTATGCCTGCGCAATGGCGGCAATTTCGTTTTCGAGCACGAGCAGCTTCGCGGCAATGGAATGGAAAAGCCTGTTGGCGAAATTCATGTTTTCCATTTTCACTTCCATCGCCTTGCTTTTTTCTTTTTCTTCTTTGTTTATTCTTTCCTGCTCTTCGATTATCAGCCGTTGGCGGAGGTTTTCGGTTTCCTGCTGTTCTATCGTCAGTTTCTGCCGCAACGCTTCGTTCCTTTGCCGTTCTATTGCCAGTTGCTGCAATTTGCCTTTGTTGCGGAGTTTTATTATAACGATGCTTGCAATCAGGGCAACTATTACAAGCGATAGTACAACAACGACTATTATTCGGGAATAATCTTTCGCTTTATCTTTAGAAATTTTGAGTTCTCGGTCTTTTATTTCCAGTTTAGATTCTTTATCCTGAGAAGATACATAATCTTTCCCAGCTTTTGACATTAAATCGTAAGCGTTTTCCAGATTATTTCTTTCATATTCCAGCGCTTTCTTGTAATTCCCTTTCTTCTTCTCTATCTCAACCAACTGGGCATATATGGCAGTTTTTGTTGCATTATCGACTGTTTCAATTTTGGTTACTACCAGAGATGCGTAATATTCTGCCGAATCGAGATTGTTTAAACCTATATATGAGTTAGCGCGTCCGATATTTATTTTCAATGCCTCCAGATTATCGGGGTTATTGTTTAACTTCATTGCTTCAGCGGTACATTCCAGTGCTTCTTTATACCTTCCGCTGTAGTTATAACATACGTTCATGTTTACGTTATTTCTCAAAATCCAGTGTTTCAAGCCTAATTTCTCGGCAAGGGCGGACGACTTTTTCAGATAGTATTCTGCGCTGTCCTGCTGAAATGTAAATGAATACATAGTTCCAAGATGAGAAAGGACGCTTACATAGTTTGCTTCTTTGCCTTTGAGAGTGGAATAATAGCGCTCCGATTTTTTGAACCTCTCCAGAGCTTTACTGTAGAACATATATTCACTATATCCTCTACCAACACGATATTCCACAATTCCTTTGAGTTCGGTGTCATCCGTTTGCGATGCGTATTCGGAGGCTGTCAGCATACAGGCTAAAGCCTTGTTGTCTGTGCCTCTTTCTTCATAAACTCTTCCTGCGTAGAGGTTTGCGAGGGCAATCATATGCGGGTCGTCGTTTTTCTCCTCAAAATATTTCTTCGCTTCGAATACGATGGTGTCTCCCGTAATGTCTTTCCGGCTCTTGGCTTTCGCCTGCACTTTTGTTACGAGGTAAGTCATGTAGTCTTCCTCTTTCATCTTTTCGGGATGCCTGACTCCGTCAAGCAAAACCAAAGCACTGTCGGACTGGTTGTCGACTATTTCTTGGGCTTTTGCCAGCAATTCCCTGTTCTGCCTGTTTTCCGTTTGGTTACAGGACAAAAAACAATTAGTCAGAATCATTACGACCGCAATGATGTAAGCTTGTGTTTTGGATGACATGTGGTTTATTCTTAGAATAATACTGAACACAAATGTAAATTATTTCATGTGTTCTTCAAAACTATTCAGGTTTTCTTTTTCGCCGGCTATCCAGATTACGTCGTCTTTATTGAAAAAAGTGTCGGGTGTCATATTCTTGAGAGAAGCACCGTCGCGGTCGATCCCGATAACCATACACCCCGTTTTGTCGGGTATGTTCAGTTCCCGGATGGTTTTTCCGATGAACGACGAACCTTCTTCGACGATAAACTGGCTCAGTTCTACATGGTGATCGCCCGCCTCGTGTATGCTTGCGGCGTGGGCTTTGGCTATCATCTCGCCGAATTCGCGGATTTGCCCGTCTGTTCCCACTACAACGATCTTGTCGAAGGGAAACAGCCTTACGCTTCCGTTGGGGATATTTATCTTGTTTGCCCCGCGTATGACGGTTACGATGTATACGCCTGTCAGTTGTTTGAAGTTCATTTCCGCCAGCGTTTTCCCGACGGTTTTCGATTCCTGCGGTATTTCAAATTCTTCGATGTGCAATTGTTTGTTTTGCAGTTCGCTTGCAAACTGCTCGTTTATGGAAGACGCGTTTTTTTGCGCTTTTTCCCTTTCGTTCAGGTTGCTCATAAAGCGTTTCTCCATATTTACGGACGGGGCTTTGAATGCAGTCGTAAATATAAACAGCGCGACGATGATAAAGGCGATAATCACCAGTACTGCTGTGGCTTTCGGAAACAGCGGATAAAGCGCGACGATTATCAGGGCTACCACTATTATTGCTCTTATGGCTGTCAGGGATATTAGCGCTCCTTTGTTGAAATTACTGTCGTTCCATAGTTTCTTGAAAAGCGCCGAGTTGTTTTTCCTTCGTAAAATGGCTCTCAGGAACGGAGCCATAAGCGTCAGAATGATTGCCGCCGACAGAAGCCTGCCCCAGATTCCTTCAATTTTCCCTAATATGAAAGGCGTGATAAACTGTGAACAGATAAACAGGATGGCAATGCTTATTGTCAGATATATGGCGACGCTTCCCGCTATGGTTTTCAGCAGTTTGTGCCAGTCGCTCTGGGCATTGATGCTTTTATAACCCGACGAGGCGTATCCGTTGATGAGTTTTTCCCACTTGGAGGGGATGCGTTTTTCTATAAAGTTGTATATTTTATCCGAACTTTTAATACAATACGGCGTAGTGAATGTCGTAATAACCGAAACGGCAACGATAACAGGATACAGGAATTTGTCGATAACGCCCAGCTGCATACCTAAAGTGGCGATAATGAACGAAAACTCACCGATCTGAGCCAGACTTAACCCCGCCTGCAAAGAAACTTTCAGCCCCTCACCCGATGCCAGTACGCCGAGAGTGGCAAATATTATACGCCCCACGAGTACGACGCCCGTCAGAATAAGTATAGGAACGGCATATTCTACCAGAATGTCGGGCGCGATCATCATTCCGACCGAGACGAAAAATACCGCACCGAAAAGATTTTTTATGGGTTCTATCAGGTGTTCGATATGTTTGGCTTCTACCGTTTCGGCAAGTATCGAACCCATGATGAACGCTCCGAGAGCAGCCGAGAATCCGACTGCATTTGCGAAAAGCACCATTCCTAAGCATAGTCCCGCAGCTACGATCAACAGGGTTTCATCGTTAAGGTATTTCTTGAATTTTTTTAATAGCGTCGGTATTAAGTAGATGCCTACTACAAACCATATGACCATGAAAAATACGAGTTTTAGCATACTATATATCAGGTCATGCCCTTCGAAATGCTGGCTTACTGCGATGGTGGAAAGCAAAACCATCATAAGGATTGCTGCCAAGTCTTCAACAATAAGCATCCCGAATACGATGTTCGCAAATTTTTGTCTTTGCAATCCCATGTCTGTAAACGCTTTTATTATAATAGTCGTGGATGACATTGACAACATTCCGCCGAGGAAAATACTGTCCATTTGAGACCAGCCCATCAACTGCCCGACAAGATATCCTATCGCAATCATTGATCCCATATTTATTACGGTAGCTATTGATGCCGTACCTCCAACGCTGACAAGCTTCTTAAAACTGAATTCGAGTCCGAGTGCGAACAGTAAAAAAACAACACCGATTTCTGCCCAAGTAGACACATTTACCATGTCCGTTACTGTGGGGGCTAATCCAAAATTTGGACTTGCGATGAAGCCTGCTACAATATAGCCTAAAACAATAGGTTGCTTAAGCCATTTGAATATAATGGTAACAACTCCGGCAGTAATTAATATTATAGCCAGATCCGTAATAAAATCGGGTAGGTGTGCCATATTTTGATAAATTGTACTTTAGAAATTAGAAATAGGAATGCAATTCTATAGATTGTGCAACAAAAGTGCATAACGACTGCTTGCAAAAGTAATAAAATGTTTTTTTTTAGATATTAAATATTCAAAACGAAATTCTGTTACTCGTGCTTTTTTTAACAGAAGTTATAGGTAAGCAGTTTTTTCACGGATTTCTTTGGAAATATGTTAATATCTTTTACCTTTGCCAGCTGTGAACTAAACAAAATACACAAAAAATTACAATTAACAGTTATATTTTATGGGTAAGGTAGCATTAATCACTGGAATAACGGGACAGGATGGTGCTTATTTGGCAGAATATCTTATCAAAAAAGGATATACTGTTCATGGTATAAAAAGAAGATCGTCCTTATTTAATACAGATAGGATTGATCATCTTTATCAGGATCCGCATGAAGAAAACAGAAAACTTATTCTTCATTACGGAGATATGACCGACAGCTTGAATTTGACACGTATAATAGGCGATACAAAACCGGACGAAATATATAATCTGGCGGCAATGAGCCACGTAAAGGTAAGTTTTGATACTCCCGAATATACGGCTAATGCCGATGGAATAGGTACTTTACGGATTTTGGAAGCTGTTCGTTTGTTGGGACTTACCAAGAAAACCAGAATATATCAGGCATCTACTTCCGAACTGTACGGTATGGTTCAGGAAATACCTCAAAAAGAGACTACTCCTTTTTATCCGAGAAGCCCGTATGCAGTGGCTAAGCTTTATGCGTATTGGATAACCGTGAATTATAGGGAGGCTTACGGAATGCATGCAAGCAACGGTATATTATTTAACCACGAATCGCCGCTAAGAGGCGAAACTTTTGTTACAAGAAAAATAACTCGCGCTGCGGCAAAAATCGCTTTAGGCCTTCAAGATAAGGTTTATATGGGGAATCTTTCCAGTAAAAGGGACTGGGGACATGCAAAGGATTATGTAAAGGCAATGTACCTTATTCTTCAGCAGGATAACCCTGATGACTATGTAATATCTACGGGAATTACGACAACGATAAGAGATTTTATAAAGATGTCTTTTGCCGAAATGGGTATTTCGATAGAGTTTAAGGGTGAAAATGTTTCTGAGGAAGGGCTGATTAGTTCCGTTGATTCAGAGCTTTTTACGAAAACGGTAGGAGGAGAATATCTGGATGCAATCAAAAAGCGTGTTGGAGAAGTTGTAGTAGGAGTCGATCCTGCCTATTTCAGACCGACAGAGGTGGATATATTAATCGGAGATAACTCAAAGGCGCGCGAAAGATTAGGTTGGAGCCCTACATACAGTTTACAGGACTTGTGCCATGATATGATGATACATGATATTTCTTTAATGAAGAAAGATGATTATCTGAAAAATGGCGGTTACAGAATTTGCAATTATTTCGAATGATCGATAAGGAAGCTAAAATATACGTTGCAGGACACAAGGGTTTGGTTGGTTCGGCGATATTGAAAAATCTTCAGCAAAAAGGTTTCTCTAATTTCGTATTACGAACTTTCGAAGAACTCGACCTGACTGATCAAAAAGCAGTATCCGTGTTCTTTGAAACGGAAAAACCCGAATATGTGATTTTAGCTGCGGCCAAGGTCGGAGGTATTATTGCCAACAATACGTACAGGGCACAATTTATATACGAGAACCTGATGATTCAGAACAATGTAATTCATTGCTCGTATTTGAATGGCGTGAAAAAACTTGTTTTTTTAGGCAGTACCTGTGTCTATCCCAAAGAAGCCCCTCAACCGATGACTGAAGATTCGTTGCTTACCTCTCCGTTGGAATATACCAATGAACCTTACGCTATTGCAAAAATAGCGGGAATGAAGATGTGCGAGAGCTATAATCAGCAGTACGGAACAAATTTTATTTCGGTTATGCCTACAAATTTGTATGGACCGAATGATAATTTTAATCTGGAAACTTCGCACGTATTGCCTGCGATGGTAAGGAAAATGCATTTAGGAAAATGCCTTGAACAAAATGCTTGGGATGAAATAAGGAAAGACCTTAACAGACGCCCGATTGATAATATAAACGGAAACCGTGCTGAATCTGAAATATTGAAAGTGCTTGAAAAGTACGGAGTTATCCAAGATGATGAAACAAAGAAAGTTCGTGTTGAAATATGGGGTACGGGTAAACCGTTAAGAGAGTTTCTGTGGAGTGAAGAAATGGCGGATGCTACGACTTATGTGATGGAACATGTGAACTTTTTAGATTTGGTAAGTGTTATTAAAAACAAAGAAATAAGAAATACTCAGATTAATATAGGAACTGGAGAAGAAATAAGCATCAAGGGCACAGCCAATATGATTAAAGATTCAGTTTCGTTTAACGGAGAGTTGTTTTTTAATGCAGATAAGCCTGACGGAACAATGAGAAAATTGACAGACGTTTCAAGGTTACATTCTTTAGGTTGGCATCATAAAATTAAAATTGATGAAGGCATAAAGAAATTATATGCGTGGTATTGCAATGACTTAAATAATAATTAAAAAATAGATGTTTAACTATAATTTGACGATTATGAAAAAAGTAAGTTTACTTTTATGTTTATTTATGGTTGCTACACTTTTTGTTTCTGCACAAGAAAATAGTGGTGTCAGCACAGACTATGGAAGGAACACAACCTTCAAGAAAAACGGATTTTGGAGTAACTGGTTTATCGGTGCCGGTGCCGGTGCTACAATGTTCATTGGGCCAGAAGACCAACATGTAGGATTTTTCGACCGTTTTACAGTAAATCCGTCTTTGTATGTAGGTACATGGGTAAATCCATACTTAGGATTCCGTGTGAGAGCTCAGGCTGGTAAAGTTCATACATTTGCAAGCAGAGGAGAAAATACTGAAAGTATGCATATGGAAAGCATGCTTTTAGGAAATGCACATGTTGATGTTATGTGGAACGTAACAAACTATTTGTGCAGATATAACGAAAGTCGTGTTTATAACTTCATTCCTACTTTAGGGTTTGGTTATGTACAGAGAGACAAAGAAGGTGCATTCTTTAGAAAAGGTGCTTCCGGTTGGTCAATCAATGCAAGTTTATTGAACACATTCAGATTAGGAAAAAGAGTTAATTTCTTTGTTGAAATCAGCGGAGCTTTGATGGAAGGTCCTCAGTATGATGCGACTCCTTATTTTGAAAATTCAAAACGTTGGGTGCCAACCGTAACAGGAACTGCAGGTCTTCAATTCAATTTAGGCAAAACTAACTTCGAAGAAGCTGTATTGATGGATCAAGGTTTGGTTGATGATTTGAACCGTCAGATCAATGACTTGAGAGCTCAGAATGCTCAGTTGAGCAAACGTCCGGTTAGCTGCCCTGATTGTCCTCCTGCTCCAAAATGTCCTCCAACTGTGGAAACAGACGTTGTTGTTCCAAACGTAGTATTCTTCCGTTTGAACAGTGCAGTGATAGATCGTAACCAAGAAATCAATATCTACAATACTGCTGAATACTTGAAAGCTAATTCTGGCGCTAAAGTTAAGATCGTAGGTTATGCAGATAAAGAAACTGGTACAGCTGACTACAACATGAAACTTTCTGAAAAACGTGCTAAAACAGTAGCGAAAGCGTTGATCGAAAAATACAACATCAGCAGTGACCGCGTACAGGTTGAATGGAAAGGTTCTTCTGAACAACCTTATAAAGAAAATGCTTGGAACCGTGTTGCTATATTCTTTGCTGAATAAGTAATAAAGTTCTGAATAAGATAAAAAAGAGGATGAAATTCATCCTCTTTTTTTATTTTTGTATAAAATATATTTGAGATGTTGATCGCAAAACAAAAAAGAGAGGAAAATATAGCCGAATATTTGCTTTATATGTGGCAGATAGAGGATATTATAAGAGCCAATCGTCTTGATATGGATTCCATTGAAAAGAATATTATATCCAAATTTGATCAACCCGAGAGTGTAAAATCCGAATTGAGGGATTGGTATAGCGACCTTATTGAGATGATGAGATCGGAAAATGTCATAGATAAAGGGCATTTGCAAATTAATAATAATGTTATTATAAATCTGACCGATCTGCATAAGAGGCTGTTGTCCGATCCGAAACAAAATGAATATATCGCATCTTATTATAAGACTTTACCTTTTATCGTTGAATTGAGGGCAAAGGGTGCGGAAAAAGATAAAAGCGAGATAGAAACGTGTTTTGATGCTTTATACGGATTCCTGCTTTTAAAAATCCAACGTAAAGAAATTTCCGGAGAGACTCAATCCGCAATTGCCCAGATAAGCTCTTTTCTTCGCGTGCTTTCAGAAAAATATAAATTAGATAAACAAGGATTACTCGAAACAGAATAAACTTACTTAACCAATGGCTTTTTTTTCAGGAAATAAACAAGCGGATGATTCGGAAGACACAGCTAAAAATGTTTTCCATTTTGAATATTATAAGAAGAACGTTCTCGTTACAGGAAGTAACGGGCAGCTGGGCAGCGAATTGAAACGGCTTTCGGCGGAAGATAATCCGATATTTCAATTTTTATTCACGGATGTCGATTCTCTTGATATAACAGATATATCATCTCTTGAAAATTTTGTAAAGGAAAACGGAGTGAAATACATCATTAATTGTGCCGCTTATACGGCTGTTGACAGAGCAGAGGATGATGCTGGACTTTGTTATAAAATAAACCGTGATGCAGTACGCAATATCGGAATTGTTGCGAACAAGCATTCGGTAAAAGTCATCCATGTTTCTACGGATTACGTATTTAATGGTACGAAAAATACACCTTATCAGGAAACGGATGCGACATCTCCCGATTCTGTTTACGGCAAATCGAAGGCGGAGGGAGAAGAAGCCCTGATTAATTGCTGCCCTCAATCTGTCATTATCAGAACGGCATGGCTGTACTCAATATACGGCAATAATTTCGTGAAGACAATGATTCGTTTAGGAGAAGAGAAAAGCGAATTAAATGTAGTCGCGGATCAAAGAGGTACGCCTACCAATGCTTTTGATCTGGCGCGAACAATTCTTCAAGTGTTGAATTTTAGCGAAACGAACAGCTTTATAGCGGGTATATACCATTATACTGATTTGGGCGAAACGACATGGTATGATTTTACACTGGAAATTCATAGACTCTATGGCATAAAGTCTTGTAAAGTGAATCCCATAACTACCGATCAATATCCCACAAAGGCTAAACGCCCTCAATACAGCATACTGGATAAAACGAAAATAATCAATACGTTTAATCTTGAAATACCTTTCTGGCAAAATAGTTTGGAAAGATGTATCAAAGAACTGAAAGAGTTGCAATAATATATAATTTACTCTTTAAAATCGAGTTCCAACTGAATGGCGTCAGTCCATATCTGGCTCTCATTTGTTTTTATCGTTAAACCCATCAACCGTATCTTCGGAGAAAGATCTATTGATTGAAGCAGTTCATATCCTGTCTGATACAATGTATCTACATCCGTAACATGCTCAGTCAAAGTTTTACTTCGCGTAATGATTTTGAAGTCAGCATATTTTATTTTCAAAGTAATTGTTCTGCCAAGAAATGAATTCTTTTTTATGCGTGAAATAACATCTTCTGCTATCCCCTTCATTTCGTTTTTCAGAATTCCAATAGAGTCGATATCCGTTTCGAATGTATTTTCCGCCCCGATCGATTTTCGTATTCTGTTCGGGTTAACTTCACGCTCGTCTATTGCTCTGGCATTCTGATAATATATATGTCCTGCCTTTCCGAACAGGTTTACAAGTTCTGTTTCAGTTCTTTGTTTGAGATCCCAGCCTGTTTTTATTCCGAAACGATGCATCTTTTTTGCTGTGATCTTGCCAACACCGAAGAATTGTTCAATAGGCAATTGCTCGACAAATTTTTCCGCCTGTTTCGGCTTTATTACAAACAATCCGTCAGGTTTGTTATAGTCCGATGCTATTTTAGCGAGGAACTTGTTGAAAGAAACTCCTGCCGATGCCGTTAAACGGGTTTCTTCCGATATTCTGGCTTTAATTTCTTTTGCAACTTCCGTGGCAGAAGTTATGTTTTTCAGATTTTCGGTCACATCGAGAAAGGCTTCATCTAAGGAAAGCGGTTCGATAATATCGGTATATTCATGAAAGATGTTCATAATCTGCCTCGAAACAGCTTTATATTTATCGAAGCGGCTGCGAACGAATATCAGTTGCGGGCATCTCCGTAACGCTGCTTTGGAGGACATTGCCGACCTTACTCCATATCGCCGTGCTTCGTAGCTTGCAGCGGCAACAACGCCTCTGTCACCGGGAAATCCCACTGCTACGGGTTTTCCTCTTAATTCAGGATTGTCCCTCTGTTCGATAGAAGCAAAGAAAGCATCCATATCTATATGGATAATTTTTCTCATTCAGACAAAGTTACAAAGAAAAATATATTTAGATGAAATGAACGGAAAGAGGCTTTATTATTCCTTTTGTTTTAATGAGCACAAATATCCTAATTTGTAAAAATCGAAAATATATAATTTAGGATTATTTCCGAACAAATTGTTGAGTAGTTTTTTCTTGCTGATACTAAATGCAAAAGCAAAAAGCCCATTCAGGTGAAGCGCGGATATTTTGTTCGCTGTTTTTAATAATTTAGTCGAATCAGTAAAATGTTTGTCTTTTAATCGTTTATCGAGTTTTAGTAAGTTCCCGATGCTTTGTTCTGTTTTTTTTATAAAAACGTCAGTTGTATCTATATATTTATTCAATAGAGGATTATCAATATGTTCTATTCGAATACCTAATTTCTCTAGTTCTATACCAAACAAAGTATCCTCATGTCCATACCCTTTTATGTTTTCATCAAAGGCTATTTTGTTAAATAATTCTTTGTCAATCAGAAAATTGAACGTAAGGAAATTTTTATTTGGAGTTTTATTTCTTATTTCGGCACTTGTTTCTTCTCTCGATATGCCATATCGCCAACGCAAGAGGTATTGATGCTCAGGTGCTTGTGTTGTATTGATACGTCCACCATAACATACAACCTGCGGATGGCATTTATCAACATAGCATTTGATATAATCCAGTTTACAAACCGCCGCATCGCAGTCCATAAATATTAAATACCTGTATTTCGCCTTTCGTGCGAGCATGTTTCGAATGGCTGATCTTCCGATGTTTGACGGCAACTCGATATATGTTATATTTGATAAGTTCTTTAATTCCCTATTTTTTCTCCCTGTAATCGTTTTCCGAAAAATCATCTATAAGTAGTATCTGGTAAGGAATATTAACTATATCTGCCTGCTTTTTCAGGTCAGAAACAAGTTCTGACACGCAACAATTGTATATCGGGATGCAAATCGAGATCATATTTTTTCGTTAATAAATAAACTGAAATTTACGCTGCCGTAAACCCTTTTTTCTTTGAAGTTCGGGAGGGTTGAAAAATCATAGTCTTTCGAATGTTCCATAATAAGCACACCGTCCTGCCGCAAGAAATTTTTGTTTAATATTATATCAGGAACATCGGACAGTGTTTTTAAGTTGTAAGGCGGATCGGCAAATATTATATCGTATTGTTTTTTATTTAACGATAAGAATCTGAAAACATCGGTTTTAAAAACAGTCAGATTATCTATTCCCAACTTGTTTTTCACTTGTTCGATAAAAAGAATAGTTAAGGGGAGCTTTTTCGACACAGTCAACGTTTTTACATCCTCTCGACACAAGTTCGAAACTGATGCTACCTGTTCCACTGAACAAATCCAAAGCCGAACATTCTTCCCAATCGACAAAATTGTTCAGCACGTTAAATAGATTTTCTTTTGCAAAATCGGTAGTCGGATGTGCCTTGAAATTTTTGGGCAGGTCGAACCGCCTTCCTTTGTATGTTCCCCCGACAATTCTCATTCCTGTAATATTAAAAGATCCATCGGAATTTTTTGCTTCTCTATCCCGAAGTCGCTTATCTGTTGTGTAACTCCTATTTTCGATATATTTTTAATATATTCTTTGAGGATGTCCTCCGTTTTGTCGGACTGTGCTTGTCCATAAATAAAAAGATGATCTTTGTATTGATCGAAATTGCAGTTTTTCCACAAATTCAGAATGAAGTAAGACAGGTTTGTTTCGTTTTCGTTGTGGTATGTGTGCATGTGAATTATGTCGGACAGCCTGTTGAAACAGAAAACATCTGCATAGTCTTCGTGGAAATATATAAACAGGCTATTTGAATCGAATGAGACGGATTTTTTTTTCAAAATATTCCGTCAGGATAGAACTGTGATGATAAAACAGAGGATTGTACAGGCTTCGCATCAGGAAAAGATAAACTTCTTCATCGAATTCGAAAAGAACCCTGTTGTTCCCGTTGGGCAGTTTACTCGTCAGAACGTGTTTCCCTTTATTTGAATGTGTGAAATTATACAGCTTCTGCGCATATTTTTCTTCGTAAAAGCTTTTGGGTATGATTTCGTACATTTGCGAAACAATTACAACGTTTACTTTTCTGAAATTATCAGTCAGGAAACTGTTATCGAAAATTATCCTTTGGATGTTGGCTAACAGCGTAGACTTAGAGGAAAAAGCCGTATTTTGAATGTCAAAACTTCCCGCATTCTCGGAGTCCTGTATAAGAACCGAGAAATTCTGCGGAGAAATGCGTATTGAAAGATTATACCGTTCGACATTATCCAAGTCTATATTTTCAGAAAGAAACATAATAATTCTTGTTTTCTATCTGCAAATTTAGAAAAGATATTTTTATACACTATTTTTAGCTTTCATTATTAATGAGAAACCGATAAATGATCCAACACTTTTTTTTGGAAAAAATATATGAAAATTTTGCTTACGAACCTAACGATGAGCAAAAGGAAGCTTTGAGCCGCATCGTAGACTTTCTTTTTGATAAGGAAAACGAAAGTATTTTTGTTCTGAAAGGATATGCAGGTACGGGCAAATCATCGCTGATAGGAGCTATGGTAAAAACAATGACGGAGATGAAACAAAAGACTGTGTTGTTAGCCCCTACAGGTCGTGCGGCAAAAGTATTTTCGGCGTATGCCGATCATTCGGCATATACCATACATCGCAAAATATACCGTCAAAAACGGTTTTCGAACGAACCTACGGGATTCGTTTCCGTTGACAATCTGCATAAAGATACCTTGTTTATTGTGGACGAGGCGTCTATGATCAGTAACGGTAGCGGCGACTCTTTTATATTCGGGACAGGACGCTTGCTGGATGATCTGATCCAGTATGTTTATACAGGAGAAAACTGTAAGCTTATGTTGATAGGAGATACTGCGCAATTGCCGCCGATAGGGCAGGAAGACAGTCCTGCACTGAATGAAGAGGTCTTGAGGAGTTACGGATTATTGGTTTCTTCTTTTATCCTGACACAAATAGTCCGTCAGGAGAATAATTCGGGAATCTTGTACAATGCCACTTTTCTGCGTGAAGCTATTGAAAAAAACAGAACCGATAGATTTCCAATCCTGAAGTTAAGCGGATTTTCGGACATTGTCAATGTTTCGGGCGATATGCTTATAGAAGAGATTTCTTCGGCTTATGACAGGGATGGCATTATGGAAACCATCGTACTTTCAAGATCCAATAAGCGTTCCAATATTTACAATGAAGGAATCAGAAACAGAATACTGTATCGGGAAGAAGAGATCACCGCAGGCGATCTGCTGATGATTACCAAAAACAATTATTACTGGTCGGAGGGTATAGAGCAAGTCGATTTTTTGGCAAACGGAGAAATGGTGGAAGTTTTACGCGTGAAAAAAATAACCGAATTGTATGGCTTCAAATTCTGTGATGTTCTGGTGCGTCACATCGACTATGACATTGAACTTGATCTTCGGATCATGCTCGATACTTTACGTACGGATACTTCGGGGCTTACGAAAGAGCAATCCGACAGATTGTTTTACACTGTTCTGGAAGATTATTCGGATATAACTACAAGGTCAGGCAAAATGAAAAAGATGAAAGCTGATCCGTATTTTAATGCACTTCAGGTAAAATACGGTTATGCCATAACTTGCCACAAAGCGCAGGGAGGCGAATGGAAAAACGTATTTCTTGATCTTGGTTATGTTACCGAAGAATATATGGACGATAATTTTTACAGATGGCTGTACACCGCTTTTACCCGCGCATCGCAAAAATTGTATCTGGTTAATTTTCCCGATAATTTTTTCGGGTAATTCGGGTATTCTTTCATATCTAAAATTAATAAGTATTTTTGTTCTAATTTTTTTTAATACAGATGCAACATTTTCTTTAAAATTGCATCTATTAGATGACCGGTTTTTTGAATGGATGAATTTCAACTAATAGAAGGATGCAAAAAAAAAGAAAGCCCGAATGTCAAAAAATTCTGTATGAAAAATACTCGCGTTTGATGTATGGGATTTGTTTGCGTTATGCGCCCAGTCACGAAACTGCTCAGGATTTATTACACGATGGTTTTATAAAAGTTTTCACAGTTATAGATTCTTATACGGGAAAAGGATCTTTAGAAGGGTGGATGAAAAGGGTATTCGTAAACCTTGCATTGGAGAATATCCGAAAAATGAAGATGTACCCGGCATTGGAAGAAATTCAGAATGTACCCGACATAATAACCGATGAGTGGGATGAAGTAGAGTCCATCCGTGAAGAAGAATTAATGAAAATGATAGAGGAATTGCCCGATGGCTACAGGACGGTATTTAATCTTTATGCGATAGAAAATTTCTCTCATAAAGAAATAGCGGCGATGCTTGGTATAGCGGAAAGTACCTCGCGTTCTCAATACATAAGAGCAAGGCAATTGCTACAGGAAAAGATTTTAAAGTTTTTGAAAAACAAGGGTTAAATATAAATGCGTTCAGACGATAAAATAAAAGATATATTTTCATCTAAATTGGGAAATTCTCAGCCCCAAGTTCCGGACTCTGTCTGGGCAGGAATAGAAAAAGAATTGTCAATTGGAGGGAAACATGCTCATTCTAAAAAGTTCTATTTATTTAGGATAAGCAGTATTGCGGCATCGGTTGCAGCTGTCATCCTGTTATGTTGGTTATTGATAAAACCATCGGATAATGCTGATAATAAACAAATATTGGTAGGCACATCTGCCGAAACAACAAAATCCTCAGGTTCTGCAAATGATGTGCTTGACGATATCGACAAAAAACTGAAAAACTCTCAAACCGGAAATATTCTTCAAAATAGTAATATCAGTGGAAAATATAATACAAATAAAATAGTCGCATCAATTTCCAGAAATGATTTGAAAGAATCAGGCATAGATAGCGATGGAATTAGCGTAAAAGTTTTCCGGTTAGATGTACAAGAGCAAAGCAATAATAAGTCGGTTGAACAAGCTGTGCTTAGTATGAATAAACGGAAAGATGATGCTAAACTGAAAGAATTGGAAAATATGTTTTCGGGAAAAGAAAAGACGGTTGACAAAAACTTATTTTCTCCCGAAAAAGTGGATGAAAAGCGTTATGCCCTTTCTGTCGGCGGGTTTTCCGGCATTACGTCCGAAAACAATAAAAATACGAAGGTACAGAATAGCGTTCCGTATGTGAAAAATATGGAAGCATTATTAAGCGATAGTAAATTGGAAGTGGTCAATCTTATTACCGAACCCGTTGATATGAAACATAAACAACCTGTGTCTTTCGGAGTAACTGTGAGTAAGAAAATCAACAAGAAGTTTTCCGTTGAGACAGGCATTGTATACACATATTTGTCGTCAGACATAAAATCCAAGAAAAATTCCGAGTCTAAAAGAGATGATTCACAGTATTTTCATTATTTAGGCGTACCTTTGAATTTTAATTATAATTTTGCAGAATGGGGGAAAGCTGATTTTTATGTATCAGTCGGTGGAATGATCCAGAAGGACGTATATGGCAGATTGAAAACTTACAGGACTAAGGAAGACGAAGATTCGAAAAAGGGTGTCAGTCTTAACGAGGATATAAGCCAGAAGAATCCGCAATTTTCACTGAAAGGCACAGTCGGCGTTTCTTACCCTCTTGTGGATAAATTGAATGCCTATGCAACGGTCGGAGGTGCTTATTACTTGGATGCGAATAATAAACATAAGACTATATATTCTGACAGGAAATTTCAATTGGATCTGAATTTAGGACTTAAACTTGAATTTTAATATTAACAATATCAACTTATTTGTACAGAGGATGAAAAAAATAATTTTTAAAACGATGTTTGTTGCCATATCGTCGATATTGGTACTTACGTCGTGTTTGGGTGATGATGATACGGTTTATACCGCAACAAACCAGTTTGTGTATGTCACGGCTGCATCTACAGGGCAGAAATATGCCGTAGCCGATATTTACGGTGCAGTGAAAATAACTTCTGACGATTTCAATAATAATCCGAATATCGGGCTCGGTGATTGTGCATTTGTAGATTATAAGATTAAATCGAATGAAAAGAGTAATGGAATCTATAATGCGGAATACATACGTATTTACGATAAAAAGATTTTCAAATCCAGAGATAACGTTATTCCTTTAGAACAAGCCTTTGATACTACAATGATCGCTAAAAAGGATTCCTTGAAGGATGGAATGATGCCTTTTACGTCTATTAGAATGGGGTATCCAGAATTGTTATACAGCCCCAGCAACGATTGGGGAGACAGATGGTTCTTTACTTTTTCGTACTATGCGCGTACTGATGATGATACAAAACCGGAGTTAATTGTTTCGTATGACAAAAATAAACAGTATAATTCCGACCTTACGCCGTTAGCCAAAGGGCTCAGGGTTATTGATTTCCAATTAAAGCCACGCTCCAACGGAACTGCTACAGGGGATTATAAAGAAGTATTGCAAAGCGTAGTAATAAATATGTCCGAGTTCAGAGAATGGATGGAGGACTCTAAGGATGAAAATGAACAGGTTCGTTTCATTTTCAGATATTACAAAGATTACAGAACCGATACAAGGATCAGATTGAACATGGACATAACGAATAATTATTTTACGTATGCCTATATGAATAAATAAATATCCATAAGACAAATATTGAAAGATTCCTGCTATTTCAGAATGGCAGGAATTTTTTATTTAAAGCAGCCGTTCGGTTTTTTCCAATAATGATAATATCTGATTTGAAAGAGATTCGTTTTCCAGCATATCTTCCAGATAAATATGCATTCTGTACCGCCAATAATGATTGGGTTCGGAAGGAATGTTAATGCGTTCCTCTTGCGGTTCGGGGTTTCGGAGTTCTTCATTTATCGCGAGCCAATCTTGTAGTGGGAATATGGCGAGCAAAGAAGAAGAGCCGAGGTGATCGAAGATTATTTTTTCACATAATTCAATCGTACATTCCTTTGGCGCTACCCCTTCGCATAACAATACTTCATTGTAGTATTTCTGGGTTATATCAGGGTTTTCTTTCCACCACAATCTGATTGTGGATATATCGTGCGTCGATGTGCTGCAAACCGACAGGTACGGTATTTTTTTCAAATCCGTGAACAATCTCCCGTTTTCTTTAGGCATCCGTTCTATTTCCAGAGTCAGTATTTGTAGCAGGCTCATAACTTCAGGGACACAATCGGGTATCATACCCAGATCTTCGCCGCAAACGAGCATTCTTGTTGAAGATATCAGTGTGGGCAGTTTTCTCAATGCTTCCTCCTTCCAGAACTGTGTGTGGCGATGGTAAAAGAAATCGTTGTACAGTTCGTCAAAATTGTTTTTTGCAGTTTCATCCAGATTATTAAAAGAATAGGTTTGCTGGGCAACTATGCGAGGATGGAATTTGTCGGGTGTCCGTTTATCCTCTATAAATAATACTTCGTTACATATTTTATACAATCCTTCTCTTATCTGATCACTCTTTTTGCCGTTTAGTTTTTCAAAAGCATTTTTTATTTTTAATTGCGTGTCGTAATTCTTTTTTAGTTTGAATCTTTTATTCCTGTCTTTAGTTAAGTATTTGCCGATAACGTCATCTGTATATTTTCCGAATATTTCTTTCAGCGCTTTCTTATCAACGGAAGGGTTTGTCATAGATTGTTTATCGAATTTGAATCCTTTTTCCTCTATTTCTTTCAGGGTTAGGGGAAGTGCGGGGCTGAAGCATCCTAAAAGCCCTTGTATCGAATTGTCGGGTATTTCCCATATTCTGAAAAATCCGAGAATGTGATCTGTGCGGTAGGCATCGAAGTAGTCAGCCATCTTTTTGAACCGTTTTGTCCACCACGAATAATTGTCTTTTGCCATTTCCTCCCAGTTATAAGTCGGAAATCCCCAGTTTTGTCCGTAGACGGAGAAACCGTCGGGCGGTGCGCCTGTTTGCGTATCGAGGTTGAACAGGTGAGGTTCTGTCCATGTTTCGACGCTGTGGCGGTTTATTCCGATAGGGATATCGCCTTTCAGTATAACGTTTTTCGAATGGGCGTATTCTTTCGCTTCGCTTAATTGCTTATGAAGCAGATATTGTGTAAAGAATACAAAGTCAATATCTGTTTTTATTGTTTCGTTATTTTCGATCAGTTTCTCTAATTTATTAATGTCGTATTCTTTATCCTCCTTCCAATTATTGTAGTTCACGGTTTTATATTTGTCCCTGAAATAACAGAAAAAAGCATACGGGAAGAGCCAAGTTTTGTTTACGTTGAGAAATTTCTCGAACTCTTTACTTTTTACTACGCTTGAACCCGATTCCTGAAATAAATCATGAAGATATTTTGTTTTTAGTTTTATTACCTTCTCATAGTCAATATCTTTCAGCTCGTTTAGTTTCTGAGCCTCTTTCATGTATTGCTTCAGTTTCTTTTTATCCTTTAGCGGCAATCGGTTTAATCCTAAATAGATAGGATGCAATGCGTATATGGAAATAGCGTTATACGGATATGAGTCTTTCCAAGTATAACTGATTGTTGTATCATTGATCGGAAGCGTCTGTATAATTTTCAGACCGCTTTTTTCAGCCCAGTCTATCATCTTGTGCAGATCGGAAAATTCTCCTATACCGAAACTTTCTTTGCTCCGCAGAGAAAATACGGGAATAACAACTCCTGCCGCTTTCCAGTCTACATTACTATGCCTGTAAGCAAAATTATCAATGCGGATAATATTTTTATCCGAAAGATTTGCTGCGTCTAAAATTCTGTTTTCGCCCTCTTCCCAATGCGTAACCCTATTTGTCCGCCTGTCGAGTATCGCAAATTTGAATTGAACAGGCGTTTTATTGTTTGGAACGTTCAGCGATATTTCCCACTCGGCATTGCCTGTATATCGCATTTTGGGAGATTGTGACGGATTCCAGTTTCCCAGTACATCCGTTTCGCCGCATACGATGACTTCCTGATCTTTTTTAGCGTATGGGCAGCTTAACTTAAATAATATTTTTCCTTCCGCATAATCAACCTTTTGTGATTTATGAGGAAAGAAACCTTCTGTAAAAGCAGAAGCATATAAGAAATTTTGCTGGGGAAAATCTTTCCAATAGTCGTTCAGAATAAGATTTAGCTTCTCTTTTAACGGAATACGCCTTGTTTCACCTGTTTCTTTCCGTACGGTTTTGTCATTTTCCTTAACAAAGTAATAATATTCAAACGATTCGGCGTTGTCGTCTATTTCTAAAGAAACACCCCATTTCGATATATCCGTACAATGTAATTCCAAAGCCAAGGACTCATCCCAATCGCCTAACTGTTTTAAAGATCCGCAAATGCAGATATTTTGTCCCCATAAGGTTTTATAATCTATGTTGAAAGTTATTTTCATGCATATAAATTGTTCTTGTCATTATTTTTTAGCTTTTATACTTCCGGTGCCTTTTATTGTTTTACTTATTTTTTGAGGAGAGCCTTTGTACGAAATGTCACCACTACCTGCAATACTCGCATCTAATTCATCGGAGATGTTCAATTCAATATCTCCTGATCCTGCAATTTTAGCTGAAGATTTTTTCGTTTTCAAGCGATATGCATTAATGTCTCCGCTTCCCTTCACAAAGAAATAGCTGTCAGTGATTTCTCCATTTATCGTTATATCTCCTGAACCGTTTACGGTAGCATTTATACTTTTTCCTCTTATATTGTTGAGATATATGTCTCCCGATCCTTTTATGTCCAAATTCACGCTATTGCAGATGATATCGGTGATATTTATATCTCCTGAACCTTTTATTTGCATATCTAATTTGTTGCAAATCTGCGCAGGAGAAGTGAAACTTCCTGATCCTATAATTTCTATGGAGTTAAGAATCTTTGAATTTGTATAAATATTAAATACGGAAGGATTTATATTTTTCGATACGGTTATCTCTAATGTGTTGTTTCTAATTCTCATTGCAACGAATTCTTTCAGATTTTCATCTATTTGCAAAGTCAAAGAAGCATCCTGTAAAGTATCTTGCCTGTATTTTATGTCGGCACTTGTTTTGCTTCTGATTTGAGAATAATTTTTTATGGGGATATCTTCTATCATTAATTTTTTGTTTCCGTGAATAGCGTTGCTGTTATAATTATATTCTTTCGTACTGCCACATGAGTATAGCATTATAAATGAGCAAATAATAAATAAGTTCGCTGTTCTCATTTTGTATAATTCTTATAAGGTTAATATTGTTAAGACAAAAATAAAAAAGATAAGGTTACAATAGGTTTTAAAACTAATCTTATTTTGAATATTGACAATACTGAAAATAATTTTCAAATATTATGATTAAATCTTTTTTGGTAATTCACTGAAAAATCATATCTTTGCGAGCCGATTATTACGAATGAATGTAAAGGTTTGACAACTAATTTGTTATTTATCGTATATCCTTAGCAAGATAAGAGAATACAAGTGGAGTTGCCGGCCATCATTAACAATCTAAAAAAGAATAAGAAAGTGGATACTTTAAGCTATAAGACCATTTCAGCAAACAAGGCTACAGCTAATAAAGAATGGGTTGTGGTTGACGCAACCGGACAAACATTAGGGCGTTTGGCTTCTAAAGTGGCAAAAATTTTAAGAGGTAAAAACAAACCTAATTTTACGCCTCACGTTGACTGCGGTGATAACGTGATTATTATTAATGCAGAAAAAATAGTTTTGACCGGAAACAAGTGGAACGACCGCGTATATTTGAGATATACAGGTTATCCCGGCGGACAAAGAGAATTTACTCCTGCCGATTTAATGGCTAAAGGTGCAGACAGATTAATGTTGAAAGTTGTGAAAGGAATGTTACCTAAAAATAAATTGGGTGCAGCCCTTCTGAAAAACTTGTATGTATATGCAGGTTCACAACATCCTCATGAAGCACAACATCCAAAAACAATAGATATTAACGCAATTAAATAATAACAATGGAAGTAATAAACGCAATAGGAAGACGTAAAGCAGCAGTAGCACGTGTATACGTTAGCGAAGGGACTGGTAAAATTGTTATTAACAAACGCGAACTTGATAAATATTTTCCTTCTTCTATCCTTCAATATGTTGTGAAGCAACCTCTCAATACTTTAAGTGTTACAGAGAAATACGACATCAAGATCAATTTGAAAGGTGGAGGTTATAAAGGACAATCCGAAGCTGCCCGTTTGGGAATTGCCCGTGCATTGGTGAAAATTAATGCAGAGGACAAACCGGCGCTTAAAGCAGAAGGATTTATGACTCGTGATCCGCGTGTTGTTGAACGTAAAAAACCGGGACAACCTAAAGCAAGAAAAAGATTTCAATTCTCAAAACGTTAATCTGGACAATATTTGTTACTTCCTCTTACCGCTTTCTGCGTAAGAAGAATATAAATATACTGACATAGTCAAATCCACAAAGACGTTTAGTATCTAAATTGGCAGGACTTCTCGTTCCTGATAAAAGAACTACCCGCCAATTCGTTTTAGAAAAAGAAAGTAAACGATTAAAAAATTAAAATGGCTAAATTAGAATTCGACCAATTATTGGAAGCCGGTGTTCATTTCGGACACTTGAAAAGAAAATGGAATCCGGCAATGGCTCCTTATATCTTTATGGAGCGCAATGGTATTCATATCATTGACCTTTACAAAACAGCCGCTAAAACAGAAGAAGCGGCTGCAGCAATGAGACAAATTGCGAAATCAGGCAAAAAAATATTGTTTGTGGCAACTAAAAAAACAAGCCAAGCAAATAATAGCAGATTTGGCACAATCAATTAACATGCCCTACGTTATCGAAAGATGGCCGGGCGGTATGTTGACAAACTTCCCTACGATCCGTAAGGCTGTTAAGAAAATGTCGACTATTGACAAAATGGTTAAGGACGGAACGTTTGACACTTTATCAAAAAGAGAAAAACTTCAGGTGACTCGTCAACGCGCGAAGCTTGAAAAGAACTTAGGTTCTATACAAGACCTGACACGTCTGCCGTCGGCAATTTTTGTCGTGGACGTTATGAAAGAACAAATTGCGGTGAAAGAGGCAAACCGTTTGGGTATTCCTGTTTTTGCAATGGTTGACACTAACTCTGATCCTTCAAATATAGATTTCGTTATTCCTGCAAACGACGATGCAGCTAAGTCAGTAGAGCTTATTGTTTCTTACTTGTGCGATGCTATCAAAGGCGGTTTGGAAGAACGTAAAGTTGAAAAAGCGGATTCAGCTGCTGCGGAAGCTCAGGGTGAAGAAGACGCTCCAAAAAGAGAACGCAAAGCAAGAGTAGGCGCGAAGAAAGAGCGTGTTGCTAAAGACGATGAAGAAGCTATAAAAGCTGCTATCGCGAGCAAGTATGTGAAAGAAGACGAAGAGTAATAATTGTTAGATATAAGCTGGGAATTAATTTCGAGGTTTTCTATACTTGGAATTTATTCTTGGCTTTTTTCATAAAAATAATAATATAAAACATCAATAATATGGCAGTAAGTATGGCAGATATCCAAGCCTTGCGCAAAAAAACAGGCGCAGGCATGATGGATTGCAAAAACGCTTTGAACGAAGCAAATGGAGATATGGAAAAAGCTATTGAAATCATCCGTAAAAAAGGACAGGCTTTTGCTGCGAAACGTGGCGATCGCGATGCATCCGAAGGATGCGTTTTGGCTGATACAAAAGGAAACTTTGCGGCAATAGTAGCTTTGAAATGTGAAACAGACTTTGTGGCAATGAACTCAGAGTTTGTCGATCTTACAAAAACAATCTTAAAAGCAGCAATAGAAAACAAACCCGCTGATTTGGACGCATTGAACAACATTGAAGTGGAAGGCCGTAAAATTGCGGATCTTGTAACTGACAGAATGGGTGTTACGGGCGAAAAAATGGAAATCGGCGCTTACGAATATGTTACTGCTGCGACAGTAGTTTCTTATGTTCACCCGGGAAACAGGCTTGCTACGATTGTCGGCTTCAACAAAGAAGGAGTTGATGCACAAGTGGCAAAAGACGTAGCTATGCAAGTTGCAGCTATGAATCCTGTCGCTCTGACTAAAGACGAAGTTTCTGTCGAAATACAAAACAGAGAAAAAGACATTGCCCGCGAAAAAGCCCGCGAATCAGGTAAACCTGAAAATATTTTAGATCGTATCGCAGAAGGTGCTTTGGAAAAATTCTATAAGGAATTTACTCTTGTTCAGCAAGAATTTGTTAAGAACCCTAAAATAACGGTTGCCCAATATCTTGAGCAAAGCGATAAGGGACTTGTGGCTACGGAATTCAAACGCGTAAGCCTTAACGCAGAATAATTTATAATTCTATATTGTAATGAAAGCCGTTTATTTTCAGATAAACGGCTTTTTTATTGAACAAAATAATTGTCTTGCCGTTTCATCTGTATATTTTTAATGGTATGGACAGTTTATATAAATTAAGAAGGGAGTTTTTGCTTCAGACTTTGGATGAAAAGGATGTCGATCCAGATCCTGTTGTACAGTTTGAGATATGGTTTGAAGAAGCGTTGAAGTCGGAAGCGTTAGAACCGAATGCGATGACATTGTCGACGGCAACGCCTGACGGGAAGCCCTCTTCGAGAATCGTACTTTTAAAAGAAATAAAGCCTGAAGGATTTGTCTTTTTTACGAACTATAATAGCGGTAAAGGCAAGCAGATAGAACGCAATCCTTATTGTGCCCTTAATTTTGTCTGGCACGAACTGGAACGGCAAGTCAGGGTAGAAGGGACAGTTGAGAGAATATCTCCGCAAGACTCTGACAATTATTTTGAGTACCGACCCGAAAAAAGTAAGCTTGGCGCTTGGGCTTCCCCTCAGAGCAGTGTCATCCCCGGCAGAAAATATCTTGAAGAATTGATGTTGAAGAGCGAACTGAATTTTAAGAATAAGAATATTTCGCGTCCTCCCGATTGGGGCGGATACATCGTGAAACCGCAGATGATTGAATTTTGGCAAGGCAGGGGAGAACAGGCTTCATGATAGGATCAGATACCGATCGGAGAACGGGAAGTGGATAATTGAACGCCTTGCCCCGTAAGTATTTATTTAAGGGAATCATTTTTGATTTAGAAATCATTATATTTGTATAGAATAGAAGAAAGTCTTAAGTATATGAATATAAATCTCACCGAAATAGCGAGTATTACGGTTGTCCTGTTTGCATTGATAGATGTGTTGGGAGGCGTGCCGATTTTTCTTAATTATCAGAAGGAAGGAAAGGGTTTGAATCCGATACAGGCGTCGGTGTATGCCTTTTGTATTTTCGTCGTATTTCTTTTTTGTCGGCGATTGGATATTGAAGTTGTTTAATGTGGACGTATCTTCTTTTGCGGTTGCGGGGGCATTGCTTATACTTATTATTTCGGCTGAAATGATATTCGGCATAGAAGTCTTTAAGAACGATGCACCGGGAGGTTCGTCAACTTTAGTTCCTGTCGTTTTTCCTCTGATAACAGGTCCCGGAACGTTTACGGCGTTATTGTCAATGCGTGCCGAATATCAGGTAATCAATATTATAATCGGTATAGCCATAAATGTGCTTATCGTGTTTTTCGTACTTAAAAATCTTGGTTTGGTGAAACGTATTATCGGTATTGGCGGAGTTTATGTGCTGCGTAAATTTTTCGGTATAATATTGATGGCTATTTCCGTAAAACTGTTCACCTCGAACTTCAATGCTTTAATAGAATCAATACGTCATTAGAAGAAGAGCATAAGTAAATTCTTTTTTTGTGACAAATTATTATTTGTTACGCATTTTACCTTTTTATATTCTGCGATATTGTGTAGATTTACGAAACGAATGTTCAGACTCAAATATCAAAAAAAGCTTTTCTGTTTATGTTGAAACTGGTAAAAAATGACACATGGTTGAAACCTTATGAAAAGGTTATAGAAGAAAGGCATGAACTTGTGGAAAAGAAGAAAGCCGATTTAACCCAAAAAGGAGAGATGTCGCTTTCTGATTTTGCGACAGGATATTTGTATTTCGGTTTACACAAAACCGACAATTCTTGGATATTCAGAGAATGGGCGCCTAATGCTGCTGAAATTTATCTGATCGGAACTTTCAACGACTGGCAGAAAAAAGACGAATATAAGTTAACAAGAACAGAATACGGAAATTGGGAAATCAAACTCCCTTCAGATTCTGTTCATCATGGCGATTTGTTTAAACTCCTTATGTGCTGGGACGGCGGATCGGGAGAAAGAATCCCTGCATGGGCAACGCGTGTTGTGCAGGATGCGGAAACTAAAATTTTCAGTGCACAGGTTTGGAGTCCCGATGAACCTTATACAATCCGAAACAAAAAGTTTAAACCAAATACCGATCCCTTACTTATATACGAATGCCATATCGGAATGGCAACCGAAGAAGAGAAAGTCGGCACTTATGAGGAATTCAGACAGAATATTCTTCCCCGAATAAAAGACGATGGCTATAATGCCATTCAGATAATGGCTATACAGGAACATCCTTATTACGGATCGTTCGGTTACCATGTTTCCAGTTTCTTTGCCGCATCTTCCCGTTTTGGAACACCCGACGAACTGAAACATCTGATAGACGATGCACACGAAATGGGTTTGGCTGTTATTATGGACTTGGTTCATTCGCATGCCGTAAAAAACGAGGTCGAAGGGTTAGGTAGATTTGACGGCTCTTATACGCAGTATTTTCATCAGGGAGAACGTCGGGAACATAAGCAATGGGATTCTCTTTGCTTTGATTACGGAAAAAATGAAGTCCTGCATTTTCTTCTTTCCAATTGTAAATATTGGCTGGAGGAATATAATTTTGACGGTTTTCGCTTCGATGGCGTTACTTCCATGCTTTATTACGATCACGGATTAGGCGAAACTTTCAGTGGTTATGCCGATTATTATAACGGGCAGGAGGACAATGACGCAATTGTTTATCTTACTCTGGCGAATGAATTGATCCATGAAGTAAAATCCCATGCTATTACCATTGCCGAAGAAGTGAGCGGAATGCCGGGGCTTGCTATGCCGTTTAAAAACGGCGGATATGGTTTTGACTACCGTTTGTCGATGAATATTCCCGATTACTGGATCAAGACGATAAAGGAGAAAAAAGACGAGGACTGGAAGCCGAGCTCTATATTCTGGGAACTGACCAACCGCCGCTCCGATGAAAAAACCATTTCTTATACCGAAAGCCACGATCAGGCATTGGTCGGGGATAAAACCATTATATTTCGACTGATAGACTCGGATATGTATTGGTACATGTCTAAGCTATACGGAAGTTCTTATAAGACTGACAGAGGAATAGCCTTGCATAAGATGATCCGTTTGGTGACGGCAACCACAATGAATGGCGGCTACCTCAATTTTATGGGAAATGAGTTCGGACATCCCGAATGGATAGATTTTCCCCGTGAAGGCAATGGCTGGTCACATAAATATGCCCGCAGGCAGTGGCATTTGGTTAACGATCATAATCTGAAATATCATTGCTTGGGCGATTTCGATCGTGCAATGCTGGATGTGATTAAAAACGTAGAAAAGTTTGAAGACACGCCGATTATAAAACTTTGGGAGAAAGACGACGATCAGATACTCGCATATATGCGTGATGAACTTGTATTTATTTTCAATTTTCATCCTGCAAATTCGTATGCGGATTACGGAATCTTAACAACGGAGGGTAAGTATGAAACTGTTCTGGATTCTGATAACCTTGATTATGGAGGCAACGGTATGGTAGACGATACGGTTCCCCATTTTACGCAATACGATCCGATTTATCATAAAGAAAACAAAGGGTGGCTGAAAATATATATTCCTGCTCGTAGTGCCATTGTGCTAAGGAAAGCAGATTGAAATAACAAATACGTAAACGAACATTAATGTTAATATATAATACGACTTTTCACGTTGAAGATGAAGTACAGGAACAGTTCGTTGATTTTATAAGAAACGTCTATATAAAAGAAGCGATGCGAACCGATATGTTATCTGATCCGCGTTTTACGAAAATACACCCGCAACACGAACAGAATGGAAATAGTTTTTCCCTGCAATTCAAGGTAGAGGATCAAGAAGTTTTGAATTTATGGCAATCTGTTTTAGGGAACAAGTTGCATAAAATAATAATATCCGAATTCGGAGGCAGGGTTATGGGTTTTGTAACATTGATGGACGAAATAGAGTTATAATTTTAATGATAGAGAAAGAGCGTATAATCCTCGGAATAGATCCGGGAACACAAATAATGGGGTATGGAGTATTGAAGGTTGTAAACAATAAACCGCAATTGCTTGCAATGGGAGTTCTGCAACTGAATAAACATGATGATCATTACTTAAGACTCAGGCGTATTTTTGAACGTGTCATAGGGCTTATCGAAGAATATTTGCCCGATGAACTGGCAATTGAAGCTCCTTTTTTCGGGAAAAATGTACAAAGTATGTTGAAACTGGGGCGTGCTCAAGGAGTAGCAATGGCTGCGGCATTGTCGCGGGATATTCCGATATTTGAGTATGCTCCCCTTAAAATTAAGATGTCAATCACAGGTAACGGGCGTGCCGCAAAAGAGCAGGTAGCCTATATGTTACAGCATTTTCTGCATATAGCCGACGAGAATATGTTGCCTCAACTTGATGCGACCGATGGTTTGGCGGCGGCAGTCTGTCATTTTTTCCAGACAAACAATCCGTCGCAGGATGTGAAATTTACAAGCTGGAAAGATTATATTCATAAAAATCCAAGCAAGGTAAAAGGCAAGTAAGCGATGGCAAAAAAAAATAAAATATCCGTTTCTTCTGTGTTGGTAATGTTAGGTATCCTTCTTATCGCGGTACTTCTTCTAAGCATAGGCTGGGCTTCTTACTACAGTAAATTTAAGGTTGTGAAAACGCCCCAGATGATTGGTTATAATTTTGATTCTTTTACTGACTCCGTCAAGATGCAGGTTGAATATCAATGGATTCCCGTAGATTCTATTTCCCGTAATGCGGTTATCGCCCTTCTTGCCGCTGAAGATAAGAATTTTTACGTTCATGATGGTTTTTCTCCCATAAATGAATCAGATACTATATCAATTATTCCCAATAAGCATGAAACGATCACGCAGAAAACGGCACATTCCGTTTTTCTTACAAAAGGCGATTCGTGGACAAAGAATATCCTTGAACCTTACTATACTGTATTGATTGAATATTTGTGGGGAAAGGATCGTATTTTGGAGGTTTATATGAATGTTATGCCTGTTGGAAAGGGTATTTTTGGAATCGAAGCTGCCGCCCAAATTTATTTCGATAAAAAATCTGCCGATCTTACGAAACAAGAAGCGGCATATATTGCGGCTTTAGCCGAATCTGATGAAAAAATGGTTTCAGAAGAAGAATTAATATCCCGCCAGAAAGAAATAATGACTGAAATGGGTTTGATGATGCACGTAAAGATAGGGAAAAAACCTGTTGACGAACAGGACGTGCAACCGGTTAAACCTGTTTATAAACGTAAATGGAGGGGTTAAAACTCTTTTGCGATATGTGGATATTTGAAGATTTAGGAATACGGAGGTACGATGAGGTTTGGAATTATCAGGAAAAACTCTTTGCCTTGAACGTACAGGCAAAAGCCGATAATAAAACTACTCAGAACCATCTGTTGTTTTGCGAACATGAGCATACTATAACAATCGGGAAAAATGGAAAGAATGAGAACTTGCTCTATGATGAGAGTTTCCTTAAAAGCAAAAGCGTATCATTATTCCACATTGACAGAGGAGGAGACATTACCTATCACGGTCCCGGACAATTGGTTGTGTATCCCATATTTGATCTTGAAAGCTTTGGTATAGGACTGAGGGAATATATTTACAGGCTGGAAGAGGTTATGATAAGATTCTTGTCTATGTATGATGTCAATGCATCTCGTTTCGATGGTGCGGCAGGGGTTTGGATTGATGCGAATCCCGTCAGGACAAGAAAAATCGGCGCTATCGGGGTTCGCAGCAGCCGTTTTATAACCATGCATGGTTTTGCCCTTAATCTGAATACCGATTTGCGATATTTCTCGCTGATAAATCCCTGCGGTTTTGTAGATAAAGGCGTAACTTCACTTGAAAAAGAGATTGGGAAAAAAATAGATATTGCAATTGCTAAAAAGCAAATAATCGCGTTGTTCGGAGATATTTTTGTTATTAATTAATAGCTGCTGTTATGGAGGAACTTGTTACTATAAAAGAATTTGACAATATGACGCGGCTTGGGCTTGTTCAGGCATATCTTGAATCCGAAGGAATATTTTGCTTTGTCAGAGACGAATACAGCAGGATATCAACCTACAATACGGAATATATAAAGCTTCAGGTTCGGGAAAGTGACGTGGAAAAAGCAATCGGATTGCTCATAGACGGAGGCTTTGCCTCTCCCGAAGATTTCGATAACAGTAAATCTTCACTCTGGTTCAACAGGGTTCTGGAAAGATTTTTCAGATGGCTTGCAGGCGGAAAATAATATAGGGCAGTATCTATTTGTTTAACCGGGGATCGGCGCCCCACATCAGTTTCTCCCGAAGAGTTTCAAAAAAATGTATGCTCGATGCGTTTGACGACTTTCAATGAAAAATCGGCTTTTTTGATGTTTAGTCTTGTGCCTGTACCAAATATTTCAGATCTGCCGTCAAGAGAAACAAGAAAGTTTCTGTTTCGGCTTTCGATATCTAATATTACAGAAGAATTATCCGTTATTACCAACGGGCGGGTGGTTAAACTATGAGGTGCAATCGGCGATAGGATAATATTTGCCGCGTCAGGCGTTATGATAGGTCCGCCTACGCTCATAGAATAAGCTGTGGAACCTGTCGGGGTTGCAATGATTAATCCGTCGGCCTGATATGATGTGAGATACTTATTATTTACAGTGGCATGGATGGTTATCATGGATGCAGTGTCCTGCTTAAGCACGGCAATTTCGTTAAGGGCAAAATTATATCCTTCAAAAGTCTTGTTTTCGGTAGTTAATTCCAATAAGCTTCTCTCTTCAATACGAAATTTTCCGATCAGAATATCCTGTAGGCTTTCATCCAAATCCTTTTCCGATATATCTGCCAGAAAACCCAGTCGTCCTGTATTGATGCCGACGATGGGAATATCTTTTTTCCCGATAGATGCGGCTGTCCGCAGAAAAGTTCCGTCACCGCCTATGCTCAATGCCATATCCAGACAAAAATTATCGTCTGTGATAAATCCCGCCACTTGAATGTCTATTCCGAAGCATGCGGTCAGATGATCGTAAAATTTTTTTTTGAATGAAAATTTCTTCTTTGGAAAGAATGCTTAGAATTTTTTCTATTTGGTTCTTCTTCTGATTTTTACTGCCGAATATGCCTATTTTCATTTTTGTTAAATTTAGCCAGAACTTATTATTGCCGTTAAGCGTTTTTATATAAAAAATAACGAAATAATTTGCGGCTTATTCTTAAACCTTGCTACCTTTGCGCGAACGAAACGAGATTCGTATTTACAAAGGTGCTAAAAAAACTTTCAGTAAAAAAAGAACTTGAATTTATTTGTGTAGAACTTGGTCAATGACAAAATTAAGCGTAAATATTAATAAAATAGCGACTTTACGTAATTCGCGCGGAGGAGATGTTCCTAATCTTTTAAAAGTTGCTTGCGATTGTGAGGTTTTTGGTGCTGAAGGTATAACCATACATCCGCGTCCCGATGAAAGGCATATAAGGGTCAAAGATGTATACGATCTGGCTTCTAAGGTTAGAACAGAACTCAATATCGAAGGATACCCTTCACGCGAATTCATACATTTGGTGAAAAGCGTAAAACCTGTACAGGTGACTCTGGTTCCGGACGATCCTACTGCTTTGACATCCAATTCGGGGTGGAATACAGTGGATAACCGGGCTTTTTTATCGGAAGTTGTAGATGAACTTACGTCTGCTGGAATTCGCACATCTTTGTTTGTCGAACCTGAACTCGAAATGATCGAGTATGCGGCTAAAACCCGTACTGACAGGATAGAACTTTATACAGGTCCTTATGCCGAAAATTATCAGAAAGATAAAGAGTCGGCAATAGAACCCTATGTGAACGCCGCTAAATTTGCAAAGAAATTAGGATTAGGCATTAATGCGGGGCATGACCTGAGTCTTGAAAACCTGAACTATTTATATACGAATATTCCGTACATTGACGAGGTTTCCATCGGGCACGCACTTATCAGTGACGCTTTGTACATGGGGCTCGAAAAAACAATAGCAGCTTATAAAAATTGTTTGAAGAACGATTAAGTGTGAATATGGATTCATCAAAAGGCAGAATTGCGGGAATAACAGGAACAGTAGGATTTCATATCTTACTCATAATTCTTCTTGTCTTTTTATATATCAAACCCTCTCCTTCTTTAATTTGGAGCGAGGAGATGGAAGGCGTACCCGTAATGTTCGGGAATGTCCCCGATGCCTTCGGTTCGGATGAACCATTCGGAAGAGGTGAGAACGGACAAATTAACGATAACACCGAAGCTCCCAATGAAATAGAAACGGCAGTACCGCAAGACGTTGCCGTGCCAAACACAGGAGAATCTACGGTAGCAACCCAAGACTTTGAAGAAACAGTTAATATCACGCCGAAGGATAAAGCAGAGGAAGAAAGAAAAAAAAGAGAAGCAGCCGTTGCCGAACGTGAACGGAAGGAACGTGCGGATGCTGAACGGAAAGCCTCGGAAGAAGCTAAAAGAAAGCAGGATATAAACAATCAGATGGCAGGGCTTTTCGGAAACGGTTCGGGCAGTGGAAGCAGAGGAGAAACCGAAGGAACGGGGACGCAGGGCGTGCCGACAGGTAATGCAAGCTATGGTAAAACTTCAGGAGTAGGCGGCTGGGGAACTTACGACTTAGGAGGTCGCGGAGTAGGTCGCGGAGGTTTGGTTAAACCGTCTTATACGGCAAACGATTACGGTACTGTTGTGATAGACATAATTGTAGATCCTCAGGGAAATGTAGTCAGTGCAGATATCGGAAGAGGAACGAATACACCAAGTACAACCTTAAAGAACGAAGCTTTGAAAGCAGCCCGAAGAACGAAGTTTGCTGTTGTCAACAAAGCAGGGAATCAGAAAGGCACTATTACATATAAGTTTAATCTAAATTAAATGATTATGAAAGAGGTATATATTTTTCTAACTACAGGTTTTGAAGAAATTGAGGCATTGGCTACGATTGATATCTTGCGTCGTGGCGAAGTTAACGTAAAATCGGTATCTCTTGAAAAAGACAAACAGGTGTCAGGCAGCCACGGTATTCCTGTGATCGCCGATGTAATGTTTTCGGGAGTAGATTTCTCAAAGGCTGAAATGTTGATCTTGCCCGGCGGTACTGTTCGAATAAACGAACACGAAGGACTGAAAAAAGAAATAAAAGCTTTTGCGGACAAAGGAAATAATGTAGCCGCCATTTGTGCTGCTCCTATGGTTTTAGGAGGTTTAGGTTTGCTGAAAGGCAGAAAAGCGACCGCTTATCCGGGATTTGAGCAATACCTTGAAGGAGCGGATGTCGATAAAAAAGCAGCCGTTATTGTTGACGGTAATATAATAACCGGGCGGGGACCGGGACTTACAATGGATTTTGCTTTGAAACTGGTGGAAATACTAAAAGGCAAAGCAAAAAGTGAAGAAGTAGCAGCTCAGCTGTTATTAAGATGATCGAATAATATAATCGTGAAACAGGCTTGATTATTTCAAGCCTGTTTTCTTATAATTAAAAATTTCTTTTCTCTTTTTTTCAGAAAAAGAAGCAGTATCTTTGTCTGCGGAAAAAATAAGCCAAAAAGGTTATCTGTTTTCGATTATACTTAACATAAGAAATGATTTTTCGTTTCTTTTGATGATTTGATAAAATATTTAGCGTGAAGAATAATACTATAAACATTGGAGAATTAGGAAGCGGAAACGTCAAGAAACTATTGTGGCAATATGCTCTTCCTGCCATAATAGGAACAATGGTTAACTCATTGTATAACATCATCGACCGTATATTTATCGGTCATTGGGTTGGCGATGACGCTTTGTCTGCTTTGGGGCTTATACTCCCGATAATGAACATTACCGCTGCAATGGGGATGTTGGTCGGTGCAGGTTCTGCGAGCCGCATGTCTATTTGTCTTGGGAGAGAACAATAAGGAAACAGCCGAGAAAATAGCAGGTGTTTCTTTTTTAATGACGCTGTTTCTTAGCGGTTCTGTAATAGCCATTATATATATTTTTCTGAAACCGATTCTTTATTTTGCGGGAGCAAGCGAGGCTACTTTTCCTTATGCCCGCGACTTTCTCGTGGTATTTCTTCCGGGAAATCTGTTTTTGTCGTTATGTTTTAATTTCAATAATATGATGCGCGCGTCGGGCTATCCTTAAGGCTATGATGACGATGCTGATAAGCGTGATTGCAAACGTTATCTTGGCTCCCATATTCATAAAAGGATTCGGTTGGGGGATAAAAGGCGCTGCCGCCGCAACATTCTGTGCCATGGTGATAGGGTTTGGTTTTGTGATGCACCATTTTATGAATAAGAACAGTTTTATCCGTTTGCGTTCTAAAAATATACGTCCCGACAAAAAGATTATCCTATCCATCGCTTCAATAGGGATGTCTCCTTTTCTAATGCAGGTTGCGGCTTCTGCAGTCGTATTCTTCATAATCTATCAACTTCGCAAATTTTCGGGAGACGATACGCATGCCGGAGATGTGGCAATAGGAGCCTTTACCATTGCCAATACTTTGGTTATGTTAATCGTGATGATCGTTATAGGGCTGACGCAGGGAATGCAGCCTATAGTCGGGTATAATTACGGTGCGAAGAATTATTCGCGTGTAAAAGATATTTTAATGTACACTATTAAAGTCGGAACCTGTATAACTTGTTTCGGTTTCATACTCGGATTCTTTATGCCTCGTGTGTTTGTAGGTATATTCGGTCCCGGAGAAGTATTGGCATCCGCTGCTTCGACTGCTTTACGGTATATTGTTCTGGCATTTCCTGTTGTCGGTTTCCAGATTGTTGCGGCTAACTTTTTCCAATCCATAGGTATGGCAGGAAAGTCTATTTTTTTGAGTTTGACACGTCAGTTCTTATTCCTCATACCTTTGTTGTTTATTTTACCAAGATTCTTTGGTATTAACGGCGTTTGGTTGTCGATGTCTTCGGCTGATTTTTTGGCAACTTTTGTTACTCTGATTTTATTGATTTATCAGATACGTGCATTCAGAAAACTGGAACAGAATTCTGTTAAGTAAAAGGAAAGTTTTATTAGTTGTCAGGATTTACGGGTTACCATTTTTATAATCGAATTAACCCAATAGTCTTCACTGTTCAATCCATGGACGAAGGTAAAATCTGTCCCTCCGTTATCCATAAAAATTTTGCGGGCTTCGATATTTATATCGAAATAGCTTTCGAGATTGTCGGCAGGAAATCCGGCTGTAAGAATGATGATTTTTTTGATTCCTTCCTTCGGAAGTGATTTCATGGTTTTCTTTAAGTCAGGTTCAAGCCATTTTTTCCCGATTGCGGAAGAATATACAATCCTGTTTTTTTGCGGGTCTAATCCCAGTTCGTGCGTAACGAGCCTGATCGTTTCTTTTATCTGATATACGTAGTCAAACTGTTTGCCCTTTTTTCGCGCCTCTTCTTCGTGACTCAGCGGCAGACTGTGAAAGCTGAATATAAGTCTGTCGTATCCCTTTTCGATATGTTGTTTCAGACTGATTGACAACGCTTTTATATAGGCAAGGTCATTATAAAAAGGCTCAAGAATTTTCAATCTGAACGGGAAGTGTTTTTGATAAAAACACTTGCCCACTTCGTTAACGGCTGTCTGATAGGACGATTGGGCATATTGTGGGAACATCGGGATAACGACTACTTCGTGTAACTTAGGTGAACGTTGTTGTAGTTTATTCAATGCCTCCGAAATGCTTGGCTCTCCGTACCGCATACCTATCTCGACAGGTATTTCTGTCTCGGCTTCGATTTTATCGGCTAAAGATTGCGTATGGTAAATTAGTGGAGATGCGTTATGCTCATTATCCCAAATAAGGGAATAGTGTTTCGCGGATGTTTTACATCTCAACGGTGCGATTATTTTTTTTGCAAGTATATCTCTGAACCAGTCAGGAACAGTCATGACGAGAGGATCGGACAGCATTTCACCGATAAACCACTTTACATCCTCTTTGTTTTGGGATTCGGGACTTCCTGTATTGACAATTAACAATCCTTTCATTCTGTTTCAGAAAATACAAAACGCGTAAAAAACATTTCTAAATGCCAAATTTAGATAAATGTCTCCAATAAAGAAACTTCGGGAGAGGGTATTATTCGGATAGATTGCGTATTTGCAGGGATTAATACTGTTTCCCCCTGTTTTATCCCGATCGTATGATTGTTATTGTCTGTTATGCTTGCGTTTCCTCCTACGCAAATGTATATGGAAAAAGAATTTAAGCCGCTTAAATCTCTTTGCAGTGTTGTGGAAAGATCCAACAGGTTTGTCGTGAAATATTGGTTTGATTCCAACGATACCAGATCGTCTTTTCTGTGTTTGTAATCGAGTTTGTAATCTTCGTATGTGTTATAGTCGATAACATCCTCTGCAAGATGGGTATGGAGTTCTCGCAGATTTCCTTTTGCATCCTTACGGTTATAATCGTATATCCTGTATGTTATGTCCGAACTCTGTTGTATTTCAGCCAGAAATGTTCCCGCACCGATGGCATGCACCCTTCCCGGCGGCAGAAAGAATACGTTGCCTTTTTCCATTTTATGCTCGGCAAGCAGATTTTCCAAAGTACATTGTTTAATGTTTTCCGCAAGTTCTTCGGGCGTTGTTCTTTTACGAAAGCCTAAATAGGTCGTCGCTCCTTCGTCTGCATCTATTATATACCACATCTCTGCTTTACCCGATGCACCGTGACGCTTTTTTGCCAATGAATCGTCGGGATGTACTTGTACGGACAAATTTTCTTTGGCGTCTATGAATTTAATCAGTAAAGGAAACGTATTTCCGAATATTTCGTAATTCTTTTTTCCTACAAGCCGATCTTTATATATGTCGATTAATTCCTTTAGGTTTTTGCCTTTGAGTTCACCGTTCGAGACTACCGAAATATGATTGTCCAGTCCCGATATTTCCCAGCTTTCGCCAATGTTGTTTTGATCGGAAGGGATGTGCTTGAATTTGTGTATCTTAGAGCCACCCCAAATCACTTCTTTGAAGATAGGATAGAATTTAAGCGGATATAGCTCCATGACAAATTGTTATATATTTATGATTATATGTGTATTTATTGTAATTCATTTATCGGGAAAATAATACATATCATTCAAAAGCGTATCTTCGTGATACTTCTCCAATTTATTGGATTTCAAAAATACGGAATAATTTTATACAACAAATATTATTACTGAACTAAAAGAAAAAGTTTGTAAAAAATCATAGTTCGTGCGTATCGCTTTTCATAAAATAATACCATTCTTTATTATTAAGATTGTATCTTTGTAAATTGCATCAATTATTGTTTCCTTGATTAAGGACTATTAATGTATGTATTTTAGAGATATAGTAGGACAACCCGAAATAAAGCAACAACTTATTAATTCTTCGAAAGAAGGATTTATACCTCATGCTCAATTGTTTTGCGGGCAGGAAGGCGTCGGTAAGTTGCCCTTGGCTATAGCTTATGCACAGTATATCAATTGTGAGAACAAACAGGAAGATGAACCTTGCGGAGTCTGTCAGTCCTGTGTCAAATACAATCACTTGGTTCACCCCGACCTGCATTTTGTGTTTCCCATTGTAAAGAAAGACAGGAAAGAAATCTGCGATGATTATATCTCGGAATGGAGAACTTTTGTGAATGAAAATAAATATTTCAGTCTTGGGCAATGGCTGGCACATATCGGAGCAGATAATTCACAAGGTGTGATATATGCAAAAGAAAGTAACGAAATAATCAGAAAGCTTAGTCTGAAAACCTATGAAGCTAAGTATAAGATTATGATTATATGGTTGCCCGAAAGGATGCATGAAACCTGTGCTAACAAACTACTGAAGATAATTGAAGAGCCGATCGGGAATACCGTATTTATCCTTGTCTCGGACTCGCCCGATAACATAATCGGAACTATCCAGTCGCGTTGCCAGCGGATAAATATTCACGGAGTAAAAGAAGAAGATATAAAGTACGCTTTGGAGTCCGATTTCAGTATAAATCCTGAAGATGCTTCCACCGTTGCTCACTTATCGAAAGGGAGTTATCTGAATGCGATTCAAACAATCAGTTTGAACGAGGAACATAAATTCTTTTTCGGTTTGTTTGTTCAGATGATGCGATCGTCTTATATGCGTGATATTAAAGCGATAAAGAATATCGGAAACGAACTTGCTGCCGTCGGGCGTGAAAGGCAGAAGAATTTCCTTGCTTACGGACAACGGATGATACGCGAATATTTTGTAAGCAATGCAGGACAACCCGAAATTGTGTATCTTGATAATGACGAAGCTAAGTTCGGAGTGAATTTTGCCCGGTTTGTCAACGAAAAAAATATAATAGACTTTATGAATGAATTAGCGTTGGCTGAAAGGCACATCGAACAAAACGTAAATGCAAAAATGGTTTTTTTCGATTTATGCCTTAAAGTAACAATGCTGTTAAAAAGATAAATACAAAGATTATCCTTTGTAAGTTTTAAAATTATAATAATGGAATCAGATCAAAATAATAATAATCCTGTTAATGACTGTAAAGGGACATGCAAAACGCCGATAGGGTGTAGTTGCGGTAAAATGGATAAAGAAGAGCATTTGGCGGACGCTGTTGAAAAAACTGCTGCAATAGCCGATGTTCAAGGCTTGAAAATATATACAAAATCCTGTCCCAAGAAAAACGGAGGATGTTGCAGAGGCAGCTCTCATAAACTCGAAGTGCTCGATTGGCTGGAAGATCTTCCCGAAGCTCAGGAAGCTACCCAAATGGTTGAGGTGCAATTTAAGAATACACGCAAAGGCTACTATCTGAACAGCAATAATCTGGAATTGCACAAAGGAGATATTGTTGCGGTTGAGGCGACTCCCGGGCATGACATCGGAGAAGTCACCCTCACAGGCAAGCTGGTGCTTCTGCAAATGAAAAAGAACAACTACAAAACTTTGCAGGGAGAGCACAAAAGGGTATACCGTCTTGCGAAACAAACGGATATAGAAAAATACAACGAAGCGAAATCCCGTGAACACGAAACAATGCTTAAAGCTCGTGAAATAGCGGAAGAACTCAATCTGAACATGAAGATAAGCGATGTTGAGTATCAGGGCGATTGCAACAAAGCTATTTTCTACTATATTGCCGATGAGCGCGTAGACTTCAGGCAACTGATAAAAGTTTATGCGGAAAGATTTAAGGTAAAAATAGAAATGAAACAGATCGGTGCCCGTCAAGAGGCGGGACGTGTAGGGGGAATAGGTCCTTGCGGAAGAGAACTTTGTTGTTCGAGTTCTGTTTCGAGTTTTGTTTCTGTTTCTACTTCTGCCGCCCGTTTTCAGGATATTTCCTTAAACCCTCAGAAATTGGCTGGACAGTGCGGTAAGCTGAAGTGCTGTATAAACTACGAAGTTGATACATACTTAGAGGCTCAACGCGAATTGCCTTCTAAAGAAATTGTGCTGGAAACCCGTGACAGTCAATACTATCATTTTAAAACCGATATCCTGTCGGGAGAGATTACGTATTCGACAAGTAAAGATTTTGCCGCCAATACGGTTACAATAAGTAAGGATCGGGCATTTGAAATTATCAGAATGAACAGGAAAGGCAAAAGACCAACCAGCCTCGATTTACCTGAAGAAAAGCAGGATGAAAACAAAATAGTGACCGGTGATATTTTGGAGAGTGAGAATATAAACCGCTTTGACAACGTAAAGAAGAAAAAAGTAGCTAAAGTAAAACCTAGAATAAACGATAAGAAAGAACCCGAAGAAAAGGATAAGGATCAAAGCCAGAATAACAGACCTAAGAAAAGGAAAAAGAAATTTAACAAACCAAATAACAATCGGGATAGAAATAATAACGAAACAAAAGAAAACCAATAAGAATTTTATCTGATTATGCGGAAAATATTTGGAGTTATCTTATGTGCGACGATGTTTTTCGGGTTCTTTTCTTGCGGTAGAAAAGAAGCCTATTATCAATTCAGCGAAATAAAAAGTTCCAAGTGGCATAAAAGCGATACGCTGCGTTTTGTTATTGATTCTACTCTCATAGATAATAGGATTCCGTATAATGTATTTATAGACATTACGAATGACGGAGATTACCCGTATCGCAATATATGGTTTTATGTTGAAGACAATATTTCGGATACTGCATTTTCCTTCAATCCCAAACAATATATGCTTGCCGACGAGTTCGGCAAATGGTACGGTTCGGGTTTCGGAACGCAATATCAGATGTCTTTGATATATGAAGACTCCCTTTATTTCACAGGCAGAAGGAATTATGAAATAAAGATCGTACACGGTATGCGTGACGAACCGTTATCGGGTATAGAAAAAGTCGGGATACGCATCGAAAAGGCAATAAAGTAGCTTCTATACTTTTATTTTCGTTTCAAGACAGAATTTGTTACCCTTACGGAAGATATGAGCTTTCCTGTCGTTTCCGATATTACATCCACGTTCCATACATGAGTGGATTTTCCTCTGTGCAGGATAGTCCCTTTTGCCCTTACTTTATCGCCCATTTTTGCCGTTGACATATGATTGGCGCTTATTTGTATGCCGTAACACACTTCATCATGTGCGCACAGGAGATTGGAACCTACTCCCGCAACCGATTCTGCAAGAGCGATCGTTGCTCCTCCGTGCAGGACATGCATAGTCTGTGCGTTGTGTTCGCCGACAGGCATCTCGGCTTCCATAGAAAACGGATCTTCCGTTTCTATAAATTTAATCTTCAGGGTTTTCATTAACGTATCCTTGATACGTTCTTTTATATTATTGTTATCGAGTTTCATACAGGTTTCATAAATTTTCGGCTTCAAAAATAATTATAAATACCGTCCCCTAAAAGTAAATAAACCGAAACAAGTTTCTAAAAAGTGTTATTCTGGGAAATCGGACGGTTTTTTTATTAAATTTGCAAATTCGAATCGACAGATACAGATGTCCAGAAAAAAAGATAAGAATAAACATAATTTTTGGAAGCGCATTCATTTTAAATACAGGCTTTCTGTAATTAATGAAAGCACTTTGGAAGAGGTGGCTAAATTCCGTGTTTCCAAGTTTACGGGAACGATGATAGCCCTGTTGATTATTTTCTTTTTCGTTGTATTGACTTCCGTTATTATCATCACTACGCCGATCCGAAACTATCTGCCCGGCTATCTCGATTCGGAAATCCGTCAGAAAGCAATTGTTTCCGCAATAAAAGCGGATTCGCTGGAAAAGCAAATTCTCTATCAATCGGCTTATATAGCCAATCTTAAAGATGTTTTTGAAGGGAAAATCCAGCTTGACTCTGTCGATTATACGAGCTATGTGGATACTATCTTCATATCGGAAGACGACAAATCGCTGCAAAGTTCGAAAAGAGAACAGGCATACAATCAGGAATTCGAAGATCAGGAGAAATACAATATATCCGTCCTTTCTTCGGGAGCATCTACTCCGATGGAAGGTGTTGCCTTTTTCCGTCCTGTCAAAGGGCTGATATCGGATAAATATAACCCGTCGATAGGTCATTATGGCATAGATATCGTTGCGGCACCCAAGGAAAGCGTGCTGGCAACGCAGGAAGGCACGATTATATTTACAGGATATGATGCGAATGTCGGTTATGTTATTCAGATTCAACATAAAAACGGATTCGTTTCCGTTTACAAGCATAATGCCTTATTGCTTAAAAAAGCAGGAGATAAGGTGAGAACGGGTGAAGCCATTGCAATAGTCGGCGATACAGGTAAACTGTCGACAGGGGCGCATCTCCATTTCGAATTATGGTATAGAGGAAATCCTGTAAACCCTGAAATCTATATAACTTTCTAAACGGAATGAAGCGAAGATTAGCTATATTAGGATCGACAGGCTCTATCGGAACGCAGGCACTGGACGTTGTACGTCAGCATCCCGAATGTTTCGAGATATATGCTTTGACTGCCAACCGACAAGCGGACTTATTGATAAAACAGGCGCGCGAATTTAACCCCGAAGTGGTGGTGATTGCCGATGACAGTTATTATCAGCAATTAAAAGATGCTTTATCGGATCTGCCTATAAAAGTCTGGAGTGGGAGTGAAGCCATAGCGCAGGTTGTAGAAAGTGAACCCATAGATATGGTGTTGACAGCTATGGTCGGATATTCGGGTTTGAAACCGACGATAAATGCCATTAAAGCAGGGAAAGCTATCGCTTTGGCGAATAAAGAGACTTTAGTCGTGGCAGGCGAACTGATTATGCAGCTTGCGTTTGATTATAAAGTCCCTGTTTTACCTGTTGATTCGGAACATTCGGCTATATTTCAATGTTTAGTCGGAGAAAATAATCCGATTGAGAAAATATATCTTACGGCATCGGGAGGTCCATTCCGTCAGTTTACGAAAGAAGAACTGAGAACCGTAACCAAAGATCAGGCTCTCAGGCATCCTAACTGGGATATGGGAGCAAAGGTTACGATAGATTCCGCTTCGATGATGAACAAAGGTTTTGAAATGATCGAAGCAAAATGGCTGTTCGATTTAAAACCCGAACAAGTTCAGGTTGTGGTGCATCCGCAATCCATTATTCACTCGATGGTGCAGTTTGAAGATTCATCCGTTATAGCGCAGTTGGGACTGCCTGATATGCGGTTGCCCATACAATATGCTTTGTCATATCCGACGCGTTTGAAGTCAAATTTTGAGCGTCTTGACTTTTTCAAATTGAAGACAATGACGTTTGAAGAACCTGATATGAATAAGTTTCGCAATCTCGCATACGCTTTCGAGGCTGTAAAAACAGGAGGGAATATGCCCTGCATACTGAATGCGGCGAATGAAGTGGCTGTCGCGGCGTTTCTTAAAGATAAAATTGGCTTTCTCGAAATGAGCGATCTTATAGAATATACTATGCAAAAAGCATCATTCATAAAATCGCCGACTTACGATGATTATGTGGGATCCAACAATGAAGCAAGGGGAATTGCCGAAAATTATATAAATAAAACACACTAAAAATATAAAACAATCGCATGGAGAGTTTTTTGATCAGAGCGTTACAATTAATATTAAGTTTATCTATACTTGTTTTAGTCCACGAATTCGGGCATTTCCTTTTTGCCCGTATTTTTAAAATCAGGGTAGAGAAATTCTATCTCTTTTTTAATCCGTGGTTTTCACTTTTTAAATTCAAGCCTAAAAACAGTGAAACCGAATATGGTATCGGCTGGGTACCGCTCGGCGGTTATGTGAAGATTTCGGGAATGATTGACGAGTCTATGGACAAGGAACAGATGGCTCAGCCGCCGCAACCTTGGGAATTCCGTTCCAAACCTGCGTGGCAGCGTTTGCTGGTTATGGTCGGCGGTGTTTTGTTCAATTTTCTGCTGGCAATTTTCATCTACTCAATGGTGCTTTTTTCTTCAGGCGATAAATATCTGATGATGAAAGATGCTGCCTATGGAATGGAGTTTAGCAACGTTCCGAAGGAAGTAGGATTTAAAGACGGAGACATCGTTGTTTCTGCCGACGGAAAAGAATTGAGATATCGTGACAGCAAAACTCTGGATATGAATATGTTGCTTGACATACTCGATGCCGATCAGGTTACAGTCATGAGGGACGGGAAAGAAACCAATATCAGTATTCCCGATGATTTCATGGATAAATTTATTGCCGCCAAAGAAGGTTTCTGGGCTTTTAATACCCCTGTCGTTGTAGATTCTGTTATAGCAGGTAAAGAAGCCGATCGCATCGGATTGAAAAAAGGAGACAAGCTTCTGGGGATCGACAGTGTCGAAACAAAGACTTTTATGAGTTTCAGGGAACGGCTGATCAGTAAGAAAGGAAATAATGTCTCGTTGCAGGTATTAAGAGGCAATGAGACGTTGAATTTCACAGCCGGCATAGATACATCGGGGACAATAGGCTTTTGGACAAACGCCGATCCGATGTCTGTATATAAGAATGACGTAAAGGCTGATAAATTCTCGTTCTTCGGATCTTTCCCGGCAGGGATAAAACTGGGAATAGAGACGTTGAAAGGATATATAGCCCAATTCAAATTAGTCTTTACGAAAGAGGGCGTTAAGAATATCGGCAGCTTCGGAGCTATCGGCAGTATGTTCCCTCCTCAATGGGAATGGCACTCATTCTGGATGATGACAGCGTTCCTTTCCATTATTCTGGCGGTGATGAATATTCTGCCTATTCCTGCTCTGGATGGCGGGCATGTAGTGTTCCTTCTCTATGAAGTGATAACAAGACGAAAACCGAGTGAAAAATTTATGGAGTATGCACAGATAGTCGGAATGGCTTTCTTGTTTATACTGATCCTCTATGCGATAGGAAATGATATATTCCGCTTCTTATTCTAATTTTATAAATAGTGAAAAATGACAGTTACCGAATTAATCAATCAAAGTAATAAAACAGCTTTCTCTTTCGAGATATTACCCCCTTTGAAAGGGAACAGCATAGAAAAGGTTTACAACATAATAGATAAACTTATCGAGTTTGATCCTAAATACATCAACATAACGACTCATCATAGCGAGTATATTTATAAAGAGCTGCCTGACGGGACAATAAAGAAAACAAACGTCCGCAAACGTCCGGGTTCGGTAGCCATTGCAGCAGCCATACAGAATAAATATAATATTACGGCTATTCCGCATCTAATCTGTAAAGGATTCACAAAGGAAGAAACCGAATATGCGCTTATCGATCTTAATTTCTTAGGCGTTCATAATCTGTTATTGCTACGGGGCGATGCCAAGAAGCTGCAACCCGATCAATTGTCGGGAAATGTAAACAGGTATGCGACTGACTTGCAGGATCAGGTAAACGATTTCAATAAAGGAATATCTGTCGACGGTTCGGACTTCGAAGCTTTTAAGACCCCTTTCTCCTATGGAATGGCTTGTTATCCCGAGAAACATGAAGAAGCGCCTAATTTCGAGTCAGATATATATTATATGAAGAAGAAAGTGGAGAATGGAGCTGAATATTTTGTTACCCAAATGTTTTTCGATAACCGGAAATATTTTTCGTTTGTCGATCGTTGTCGGGCAGAAGGGATAGATGTCCCCATCATTCCCGGTGTTAAACCGATAAATCTGCTTAGCCAACTGACAGTTCTTCCTCAGATATTCCGTTCCGATCTGCCTGTAGAATTGGCTTCTGAATTGCGGAAATGCAAGACTGACGATCAAGCTAAAGAAGTGGGAGTAGAGTGGGGCATAAAGCAATGTAAAGAGTTGATTGCTTATGGAGTACCGAGCATACATTTTTATTCGCTTATGGCTTCGGAAAGCGTAAGACGCATTGCAAAGGAAATTTACTGATATTTATACGTACTGATAAAAGTAAAAAAGCATCCTTATTCGAGGATGCTTTTTTGTTATAAACGATATTGTCTGTATCAATCAATATAATCAACAGTTTCTTCACCGATCATTTTGCGAAGCGTATTTTTCAGCTTCACATATTGGATGAACAAGTCGTGTTCTGCAATTTTAGCAGGCTCGTGCATCGGGCTCTTGAAATAGAATGACAACCAGTCTTGTATTCCGAACATTCCTGCGCGTTGAGCAAGATCCGTAAACAGAACCAAGTCAAGGCACAATGGTGCTGCAAGGATAGAATCACGGCAAAGGAAATCCACTTTCAACTGCATAGGATAGCCCAACCATCCGAAGATGTCGATATTGTCCCAGCCCTCTTTGTTGTCTTTACGGGGAGGATAATAGTTGATACGGACTTTATGGTATACGTTTCCGTAAAGTTCAGGATACAGGTCTGGTTGAAGTATGTTATCTATAACAGAAAGTTTTGATTCTTCTTTTGTTTTGAATGATCCCGGATCGTCAAGAACTTCACCGTCCCTGTTTCCGAGAATATTTGTAGAGAACCATCCGTTAAGCCCTAACATACGTGTTTTCAACATCGGGGAAAGAACGGTTTTCAACATAGTTTGTCCTGTTTTGAAGTCTTTTCCGCAGATAGGCACTTTCTTTTGCCCTGCAAGTTCCCACATAGCAGGAATGTCGACAGTCAGGTTAGGAGCGCCGTTGATGTACGGAACGCCTTCCGAAACAGCAGCATACGCGTAAACATTCGATGGAGCTATGTCTTTGTGATTTTCCTTCAGTCCTTTTTCGAAGTTTGCAAGCGTTTTGTGTACTTCTGCAAGAGGAGTGAATACTTCTGTACTTCCGCACCAGATCATAACAATACGATCGCAGTTGTTTTCTTTTTTGAATTTGCGGATGTCTTCTTTAACCTGTTCAGCCAGATCCCATTTTGTTGCAGCCGATTTAACCCAAGTTCCGTGCAAACGTTTAACGAAGTCCTGATCGAATACAGCCTTCATAGGCTTGATAGCCGATAGTTCGTCCTTCACTTTATCGAGATCTTCCACTGTAAGAACTTCAGCATGACGAGCAGCTTTATATACATCTTCTTCGAAAATATCCCAACCGCCGAATACGATGTCTTTTAGTTCAGCCAAAGGCACGGCATCTTTAATCTTAGGGAATCTGTTTTCTTCTCTTTTCCCTAAGCGCATAGTAGCCAATTGTGTGATTGATCCGACAGGAATTCCCAATCCTTTGCGTGTAATGAGTGTACCCGCGATAAATGTAGATGCTACTGCACCCCCTACGCCAACAACAAGAACACCAAGTTTACCTTTAGCTTCTTTTAATTGTACTTTTTCCATTTTGATATTACTTTTTTTGTTTTACTGCAACCCGCAGCATTTGTTTAATTGAGACATTGCCAATCGACAACGTCTTTTATAATAAGACAATATCAGCCTAATTCATTCTCCATTTTATTCTCCCAACCCGGGCTTTTCCGCCTTTTCAGGGGCATCCATTATTGGAGTGATGTCTTGTACTGCTACCGTAATATTAGCAGAGTGTTTTGCACTTTTTTAAGCTAACTTAAAGATACCTTTCAAGTCGATAAAATCAAATATTATTTTATCGGCTGTCGCATTTTCCTCTTCGTCTCCCCATCCAGTTCCTTTCAACCATATTGTCTGGCAACCTATCGTGCGTGCCGGAACAATATCTTTCGAATAGGAATCTCCTATTACAACGACTTCGTCCGAAGCCAGATTAAGTTCTGCTACTCCCATTGAAAAAATAGCAGGATCGGGTTTTCTGATTCCGACTACCGCCGATTCTATGATTTTATCGAAGTAGCCGAGTAGTCCGAAATCCCCAAGAACAGCATGTATATTCCCATAAAAATTAGATACCAAAACCATTGGATATCTTTGACATAAATCATTTAATATGGGTTTCTCCGCTGAGATTAAATTCCGAACAAAGTTATAACATTGATCGGAAATATCAAGGCTATATTTGCCTGATTTATCGTTGTTTTCTAAAAAATTGTTAGAAACCAGATATTTTATTTGTAATTCGGTTTTTTTCTTCAGCAAGTCGTAAAAGTTGTCATTTTCTTCAATAACGTGATGGGTTGCCAAATACCTCTCGGCGTAAACGTAAGCTTCTCGGAATTCCTCTTTAGAAACAGGAACATTATTATACCGATAGGCTTCCCATATCACTTCAGCCCAATGCTTCCCGTTACTGTCTATCGTTCCGCCATAATCGAAAATAATTCCTTTTACTTTGTTCAAGTCAAACATATTCGCCGTTTTCTATTTTATAAATAAATTGTTTACACATCTTTTCGTGTTTATTTACCATATAAACCAGAATTCCGTTCAGTACAGTAAGTTCAAACACGAAGTATATCCACGGTTCTTTAATAAGAAGTGAAATACATAACACGATAGCACGCGTGTTGAAAGACAGGATATTAGCCCATTTCATTAGAGGCAGGCTGGCACTGCGGAAATCATTCCTCAGTTTCTCGGGAAAGGTGCTTTCGCTGTATTTTTCTTTCAGAAGTTTCATGAAATTCTGAAAATTGGGAGTCCAGTTTTCCTGTCCTTTAGTATAGCTCCGGTAGGAGAATAAGTATATTTTATTAAACCAATTGTTCTTGAATGTCTCCTTGTCAAATTTTTCCGTAAGTTCCGTTGAATTATCCAGTTCACTGCCCTTTTTTCCATTGACGAACAGTAAATGGATATTTCTGTAATAATCAGCCATTGCAGCCTGTCTGGCATGAAAGGATCCTGTTATAAGCGCCAATGCCCAGATAGAAATTCCCCAGACAGGATAAAGTCTCAAACATATTGCGGCGTAAATGGATGCAAACCAAAGATCGCCTGCAAATCCGTCAAGCGCTCTACCGATAGGTGAAAACTTTTTTGTCATACGGGCAAGTTGCCCGTCAGCGCTGTCATATGAATTTGCCCAAATTAAGAGAACAATACCCAATATTGTTATCCATATATTGTCAAAGTAGAAACATATACCCGCACCTATGCCAAGAATAATGCTGAAAACGGTAACCGCATTCGGAGAAATTCCCAGTTTTTGAAAAAGAAGTGCCCATTTATATCCTAATGGACGGTAGAAGTGTATGTCGATGAATTCTTCTGTATCTGAAGATTTTAGGGTTGATTCGAGGGTAGGAGTTTTTTGATTTTCCATTTTTAATTAAGTAACCTTACCAATAGGTTTTCATGTATTTTAAAGCATATTTTCTAATTTGGATTGAATTTCTTTATGTATACATTCTGCAATTTTGGGTGCAGCCTTGTCGCGACACGGAGCAAAGCTCGGCCAGTCGTTGAAATCTATTATCTTGAAGCTGCCATCTTCAGCCACAACGCAATCCCCGCCGTATATCCTGACGTTTAAAGCATCCCCGGCTTTGTCGCAGGCGTCTTTTAATTCTTCCCGTGAAAAGAAAAGCTGTTTAGCTGTTCCGTTTATCTCTTCCAATCCGAATTTGCTGTGACTCAAGTCAAAAGGGTAAAATTTATAGAAAAAATTAGTATTGGCAACTCCGTAAAATTTAACCAGATCTCCGGTCAGATGTTCGTTTATCACGGCACTTTCTATATCCCTCCAGCTAAATTCCTTCACGATGTCGGCTGCTTCTTCAACGCTTCGTGCAAAAACGACATCTTCGCGGTGCACGGCATGAAAATCGCCCCGTTTGATCCAAAATGCGGCGACATTCATTTCCTCCAGCTTTTTTGTAGGGTCTTCGCTCGTATCGACAATAATGCTTTTGGGATGAGGAATATTGTTTTCTATCAGAATACGGGTCATGTTTCCACGGGTACAGTTCTCTATACCGAACCCCGAATTAATGACAATCGCACCCTGTTGTTCAAGTTTTTGCAGTTTATAAACCGTTCTTTTATCCCGGGCCATATTAAAAATAACAGGCTCGTTTATATCGCCTAAAACGAACTCGGCTTCCGTATATTCTTTCACCTCATATCCCATATCTCGGAGATATTGGGCAGTCAGGTTAAAGATTAACCCGTCGTTGCCGATATGGTTGGGGGAATATATGGTTTTGCGTTTTACTCCTGCAAGTTTTATTTTCGACATGATTACTCCTGTTATTCTTTATCTGTTTCTTTCAAAAAAGCTTCCGCCTTTTTTATGTCTTCAGCATGATCGACGTCCACTATTTTAGGAAAGTCGTATGCTTTCAGCAACAATCCGTCCACAACAAGCTGACGCTGAAAATTCCGCATACGGGATTGCCCCGAAGCGATACATTTTTCCAACGTGTCGATAGCTTTGGGCGTAAGTCCGTAGATTCCTCCCGACACGTATTTGTATGAATTGGAACTGTCGAAAAAACCTCGGATGTACATGTTCTCATCCGTATCGACATACAACGGTTTTTCGTCGTCAATATAGCCGGTTACAGCCATTGATCCGTCTACCTTATCGTTTTTGATAAAATCGTGTATATACTTGGAAAAATCTTCTTCTTTAAATACCGTATCTACAGTTGTTAAGCAAAATTTCCCGTCACGCAAAAAATTCCTCAGTTCATAAAAACTATGCATCGAACTCGGAGTGGATTTTACGACAACATTAAAAGGTATTCCAAGTGTTATATTAGAGATAAAATCCTGTACCTGCTTCATCTCTTTGTTAATTATTATATTAACGGATGTCGCATCGTTTTTCAGAAAAATATCAATAAGCCTTTTAATCAGTTCCGTATCGTTCAGTTTCACCAGTGGTTTTGGGGTTTCAATACCTTCCTGCACCAGCCTTGATCCTTCTCCTGCGGCTATTATTGCGTAATTCATACTCAGATTTTTATTGCTCTTCTTCTTTTGTCAAATCAAGAGTTTCGTTGTCCGAACCTCTTTCAAAATATAATTTCTTCAACGGATTGGCATGAGCATTGTCATATTGTTCGCGATTGCGAAACGTATCTATCGCCAGATAAATCGCTTGGCGGAAAGACTCTTCCGATGCTTCGGATTTTCCTGCAATATCGTAAGCCGTGCCGTGCGCCGGAGAAGTGCGGACAATGGGCAATCCGGCGGTGAAATTCACGCCTTCTTCCATTGCGATCGTTTTAAACGGAACGAGTCCCTGATCGTGATACATCGCCAAAATTCCGTCATAACGGGAGAAGTGTCCTGATCCGAAAAACCCGTCAGCAGCAAAAGGCCCGAAACAAAGAAGCCCTTTATCGCTTGCTTCGTTTACAGCGGGAATAATGATGTCTTCTTCTTCCGAACCCAAAAGCCCGTTTTCCCCTGCATGAGGATTCAACGATAAAACGGCGATACGAGGCTTACCGATATTAAAATCGCGTTGAAGGCTCTTGTTAAAAACGACTAAGGAATTCAGTATTTTTTCTTTTGTAATGGATTTCGGAACATCCGATACGGGAATGTGTCCTGTTACAAGGGCAACACGTAATTTATCTTTGGTCAGGATCATCAAAGAATGATCGCCGTCTTTGGCAAATTTATTTTCCAGATATTCCGTATGCCCGGGAAACTGAAAGCCGTCGTTTTGGATGCTTTCTTTGTTTATAGGTGCTGTTACTAAAACGTCTATTAATCCGTCCTGCAAATCTTTAGTTGCCGCTTCCAGAGAAGAGAAAGCAGCATCTCCTGATGTTTTTGTCGGTTTTCCCAAATCTACCTTTATATCATCGGGCACGCAGTTTATTATGTTTACCTTATCCGTTTCGGCCTCTGCCGCATTGCTGATCTGATTAAACATAACAGGCTGCAAATCCAAAACCTTCCGATGATAAGCGGCAACCTTTGCCGATCCGTAAATAATCGGAATGCAAAGTTCAGCAATTCGGATATCCGAAAATGTTTTTAATATTACTTCGTATCCGATTCCGTTAATATCGCCTTGGGTTATTCCTATTTTTATCATAATTATATTGCTCTTTTGTCTGATCTGTTTGTTTTTTCTGTGGACAACATTCCGCATGCCGCAAAAATATCTTCTCCGCGTGAGGTGCGTACCGTGCAAAAGATTCCTTTATTGTTAAGGTAATTGCTGAATTTGTCGATTGTTTCGTCTGAAGACGTTTTCAAGCTGACATTGGGTATTGCATGATATCTAATGAGATTTACCCTGCAATCAATGCTGTCCAATATCTTTACCAGTTCCTTGGCATGTGCCAGCGAATCATTCTGATTGTCGAACATAATATACTCGAATGACAAGCGGCGTTGATGGCTCCAGTCGTATTGGCGAACAAGATCGAGAATCTCGCTCAATGGATACGCCTTTTCGACAGGCATAATCGAAAGACGCTGCTCATGAAAAGGGTTGTGGAGGCTGATTGCCAGATGTGCGTTACTTTCGTCCAAGAAAAGTTTCAGTTTTGGCATAATGCCTGTTGTTGAAACAGTAATACGCTTAGGGCTCCACCCAAGTCCATATTCGGCAGTCAGTATTTCCAGTGTTTTACTTAGCTCCGAATAATTGTTCAGCGGTTCGCCCATCCCCATGAACACGACGTTTGTCAGTTCATCGCTTTCTTTTACCGAAAATATCTGGTTCAATATCTCGTTAGCCGAGAGATTACCGTTGAAACCCTGTTTTCCTGTCATACAGAACAGGCAATTCAATGCGCATCCTACCTGAGAAGATACGCAGAGGGTTCTCCTTTCATATTCGGGGATCATTACCGACTCAATATATTTCTCCTCGTCAGTTCTGAAAAGATATTTTATTGTTCCGTCCTTTGACGTTTGCTTTTCGGTTGGGGCAGTCCTTCCGACATCGTATTTTTGAGATAACAAGTTTCTGTTTGCAAGCGAAATGTTTGTCATGTCATCGATCGATGTCGCTTTTTTCTTATATATCCAGTCTGCAATTTGTTTTGCCGTGAATTTAGGTAAACTACATTCCTGAACGACTTGTTGCAGTTCGTCTAATGTCATTCCTAAAAGATGTATTCTACCTGTCATATACGTTTCTATATTACACTAATAATGCTTGACTATGCAAAGTTAACAAAGTCAAGCATTAATGTTTTATTTTTTATTTAAAGTTTTTTCTGGATTGCTTCGTGTTCTTTTTCAAAACCCGGTTTGTTTAGCAATGCAAACATATTTTTCTTATAAGCTTCCACTCCGGGTTGATCGAACGGGTTGATTCCCAGTATATAACCGCTTATGCCACAGGCTTTTTCAAAGAAATAGAGCAATTGCCCGATATAGTAAGCCGATAGTTCGGGCATTTCTATTTTAATGTTCGGAACGCCTCCGTCGACATGCGCCAATTGTGTGCCGAGTTCAGCCATTTTGTTTACATAGTCCACTCTGCGGGTACGGAGATAATTCAATCCGTCCAGATCCTCATCATCTGCGGGAACATATACCGTTTGGTTTGGTTGGGCAATAGAAATCACGGTCTCAAATATTGACCTTTCACCTTCCTGTATCCATTGTCCCATCGAGTGTAGATCGGTAGTGAAATCTACCGCTGCGTTGAAAATTCCTTTGTGTTCTTTTCCTTCGCTTTCACCGTACAGTTGTTTCCACCATTCTGCGATGTAGTGCAACTTGGGGTTGAAGTTGGCGAGGATTTCTATTTTTTTGCCTTTTTTATACAATTCATTTCGAGTTACGGCATATATTTCCGCAATGTTTTTCTCAAAAGGGATGTCAGGAGTCGTATTTTTTTCCATATACGCTGCTCCTGCAATCAGTTGCTCTATATTTATCCCCGCAACTGCTATCGGGAGCAGTCCTACCGGTGTCAGAACAGAGTAACGCCCGCCTACATCGTCAGGAATTACATACATTTTGTAACCTTCCTTCTTGGCTAATGTATGAAGAGCACCACGCGCGGCGTCTGTAATGGCTACAATTCTGTTTTTGGCTTCTTCTTTTCCTACTGAATTTTCAAGCTCACGTTTTAGTATTCTGAAAGCAAGAGCAGGTTCAGTCGTAGTACCCGATTTGGATATATTTATTATTCCGAAGGATTTATCTCCTAAATACGTCATTAATTCAGCCAGATAATCTTCCCCGATGTTATTCCCTGCATATACGATAACGGGATTCTGCCTTTCATTTTGCAGCCAGTCGAACGAATTGGATAAGGATTCGATCACGGCGCGCGCACCCAGATAACTTCCCCCTATACCGATGATGACAACAACTTGACATCTGTCACGTAATTTGTTGGCTGTATTTTCTATATCTTTAATCTGTTCTTTAGTAATGGACGACGGCAGGTTAAGCCAACCCAGAAAATCGTTCCCTTTCCCTGTCTTTTGATGCAACGTTTCATTGCATTTTTTAGCTAAAGCAGCATTATTCTGTATGTCTTCCTTACTCAAAAAAGGATAAACTTTGTCTATGTGCAAACTGATAGCCTTATCCATAGTCGTATTATTTTAATATGTTTTCTCTTAATCTTTTAATTCCGAGCCGGGCTGGCGTTTTTTCATACAAGATATTATATACTGCATCGGCAATAGGCATATATACATCATATTTTTCGTTCATTTCCTTGATGCATTTTGTGCCGTAATATCCTTCCGCTATCATTTCCATTTCCACTTGTGCTGCCTGTACCGAATAACCCTTCCCTATCATTGATCCGAAAGTGCGGTTACGGCTGAAGCTCGAATAGGCGGTTACCAGTAAATCGCCCAAATATGCCGAATCGCATATATTCCTCTTAATCGGATATACAGTGTCTATGAAACGTTCCATTTCGGTTATGGCATTGGATACTAATACTGCATGGAAATTATCGCCATACTTTAATCCGTGGCTGATTCCTGCCGCTATTGCGTAAACATTTTTGAGAACTGCAGCCAGTTCTATTCCTTGCACGTCTTCCGATATTGAAGATTTTACAAACCTGTTGGTAAATATCCATGCTATTGTTTCAGCTTTTTTTATATCCTTGCACGCAATGGTCGGATAAGTAAGCCTTTCGAGGGCTATCTCCTCCGCATGGCATGGTCCTGCAACGATAGCCATGTTTTCGTGCGGTACGTTGTAATATTTATTTAAATAATCGGTTACAATAAAATTCTCGGGAGGTATAATTCCTTTTATTGCGGAAACAATAAATTTGTCTTCTATCCCCCTGTTCAGCTTTTCCAAATGAGATTTTAAGAAAGGCGAAGGAACGGAAAAAATCAGCGTGTCTGAATTTTCAACAACTTCATTGATGTCGGAATAGAACGTGATCCTGCTAAGATTAAATTCTACGTTTGACAAATAAGAAGGATTATGTCCCAGCAAAACAAATTCTTCTATCTGATCGGGGCGGCGCATATACCAGTTTATGCTTTTTTCGTGTACGAGCATAATCTTTGCCAGTGCAGTAGCCCAAGTACCTCCCCCTAAAATTGCTATTTTACCCGGAAATTCCATACCTGATTATAATTATTGAATATTACTTGATATTTTCTATCCAAGCCGTTACGTCTTCTTTCGTCGGATTAGTCAGTTCCAGTTGATATTTTTTATTCAGTCCGCATATTTCCTGATGCACTTTGTTAGGATTTGCATCTTTTAAACTTTCTATTGTCGCATATCCTGCTTTCTGAAAGACAGATACCCATTCTTCGGGAATACCTGCTTCCGTATATTTTGAAACAGGATCTTTTTTCTCTGTTTTTTCGGGACGCATCGACGGAAATAAAAGGACTTCCTGAATCGAAGGCTGCCCCGTCATCAGCATTGCTAACCTGTCCATGCCGATTCCCATACCCGATGTAGGAGGCATTCCGTATTCAAGCGCACGAAGAAAATCCTGATCGATGAACATTGCTTCATCATCTCCTTTTTCGGAGAGTTTCAGCTGATCTTCAAAACGTTCGCGTTGATCTATCGGATCGTTCAGTTCGGAATAAGCATTCGCCAGTTCTTTTCCGTTAACCATCAGCTCGAATCGTTCGGTAAGTTCAGGATTAGAACGATGACGTTTTGTCAAAGGCGACATTTCGATAGGGTAGTCTGTAATAAATGTTGGTTGGATGTATTTTCCTTCACATTTTTCCCCGAAAATCTCGTCTATCAATTTCCCTTTACCCATTGTCTCGTCCTGTTCTACTCCAAGTTTTTTGCAAACTTCACGAAGCTGATCTTCGTTCATGCCCGTAATATCAATGCCTGTATGATCCTTAATGGATTGAGTCATTGTAACGCGAGGGTAGGGAGCTTTGAAATCTATTACGTGATCGCCCATCTGGACTTTTGTGCTGCCAAGCACTTCCATGCTGATTCTTTCGAGCATCTGCTCGGTAAACTCCATCATCCAGTTATAGTCTTTATAGGCAACGTATATTTCCATTACCGTAAACTCCGGGTTGTGCGTCCTGTCCATTCCTTCGTTACGGAAATTCCTCGAAAATTCGTATACTCCGTCAAATCCGCCTACGATTAGCCGTTTTAAATACAGCTCGTTGGCTATTCGCAGATACATGTCTATATCGAGAGTGTTGTGATGCGTCGTAAACGGACGTGCGGAGGCTCCTCCGGGAATGTTTTGCAGAACGGGCGTATCGACTTCGATATAACCTCTTTCGTTAAAGAAGTTTCTCATCGAGTTGAATATCTTTGTCCTTTTGATGAATATATCTTTTACTCCCTCATTAACAATCAGATCGACATAGCGTTGCCTGTAACGCATCTCAGGATCGGTAAATCCATCGTAGGTGACGCCGTCTTTTACTTTTACGACAGGAAGCGGACGCAGCGATTTGGATAATACGGTCAGACTTTGCGCATGAACGGAAATCTCTCCCATTTGCGTTCTGAAAACAAAACCCGTTATTCCAATGAAGTCGCCGATGTCAAGTAACTTCTTAAATACAATATTGTATAAATCTTTATTCTCATCAGGGCAAATATCGTCGCGCGTGATATACACCTGTATCCGCCCTTCCATGTCCTGCAACTCTATAAATGAGGCTTTGCCCATTATGCGCCTGCTCATTATCCTTCCTGCAATCGAAACTTGGCGAGGTTCAGCCGTATCTTCTTTGAAGTTTTCTTTTATATCGTTTGAATAGGCGTTCACTTCATACTTTGCGGCAGGATAGGGATTTATTTCCAATTCACGTAATTCTTCCAGACTCTTCCTGCGAACAATCTCCTGTTCGCTTAATTCCAATATGTTCATTTTTATTGACTTTACTTTTTTACTTCTTTGAATGACTTTTCAATAAAATTATCTCCTGTTCATTATTTCCCTCTCCAGATTTTTAGCTTTTTCAGCGGCTTTAGGATCGTTAATGCCTGTGCCGTATTTTTTTAGATCGGGGATGGATAATTTCATACCAATGGATAAATTGTCAAAATCTCGGATTTTACTCTTATTGTCTTCGTATATATATACCCAGAAAATATTTGAACCGTAATACTTGATTGATAATGTCCTTAAGGTAGCACCGCTTTTCACGATTTCCGTAGCCTCTTTTACATTCACTTGAGCAGGTTCGCCTTTCTCTAATTTATCGGTTGCTTTTCTCAATATTTTAATTTTCAGATTATCCGAAATCACTTTGTCATAACTTCTGCCTTTTTTTATCGTATCGGATTGTTCTTCTGTAATGATATTTATAGAGTCATTTTTTGTAATTCCACTGACCAATTCTCCATTACTTGGTTGCTGAATAATATTCGCACTGCTGTCCGTATTTATTATGTCTTTATCCGACGATAATGAGTCATTCTCAACATAAGTCGGAACACGATTGTATTTTGTATAGCCATTCTTGTTCTCAAACAGTTTTGCAAATTGATATACGCCGAATGCAATTATGACTAACAGGAAGATTATAATCGGAAGTTTCTTTCGGAACTTATCCCATGAAGAATCCTGATTATAATCATAAAATTCATAATCGTCGTCGTCAGTCTCTTCAGTATCGTTGTCTTCTTTTTTGTCGGCTTCAATATTATTTTGCGTGGCGTTGGTAGTAGTATTAGTATTAGTATCGAATTCTTTTAAACTTGCCAATAAGTCATTATCTCCTCTTGTGTCACGATAGATTTCTTCGGTAACGTCCTCATAGACAATTCCCGTATTAGTTGAATCAGATGTCGTGTTTTGTGCCGATGAGTATGTATCTTCTTCTTTATCGGAAACAAATTCGTCGTAAGGCGGAAGAACCGGGGGCATTATGGTTTCTTCCTGTTGTTTGCTTTCCTTTGTTTCTTCATCGACAGTTTCTTTGTCGATCGCTTTTTTATTTCGTCTTTTTTCCTTTGCCAGTGCATCAATAGCCTCTTTCAGTTGGTCTATTTGTTCCTGAACCTTGTTTATTTCAAGTGGAAAATCGTCATTTAATTCATCATTCTCATCCTCTTGTTCTCTGTCATCCGTATCCTCTTTTGTGATAATATCCTGCTTGGGCTCAACTGTTGTTGGTTCTGGTTCTGTATGTACTTCTTCTTTTTTATTTTCCTCTTTGAAAATAAGTTGGCTGGTCGGAAGCACTAAGGTTACGGAATCAGGTTCGTCGGTGGAAACTACATTATATGTGTAGTTGAACGTCGGAGAAACTTCCTTGCTTTCACTCTCTTTTTCTGTTGGGAGTTTACTGACTTTTTCTTTTTTTGCTTGTCCCTTTCCTTCTGCCGGCTGGAACTTTTCTTCTTTCTGTTCGAAAACAGGTTTTGTTTCCTCAACAGCTTTTATAACGTCAGGCTCATCGGCTCCCGTATCCTCATCCTCCATCGTATCGGCAGGTTCTTCCGATATTTCTATCCTCTCAAATTCTACGCCGTCTTCCAGTAGGGTGGTTTCAAATTGGGCGAAAGGTTTATTTACGATATTCTTTAACGATTTATCAGGAAGAAAGCTTAATTTAAAATGAGCGGGAATTTCTATCTTTTCTCCTGTATTCACATCGACGCTTTCCCTGCTGCTGACTTTCGTAAGCTTGAAAGTCCCGAAGTTTTTTATTTTTACAATATCGTTGTTGAATATATTGTCTGTAATTACAGCAAAAAACTCTCTGAAAAATGCCTCGGCATCTTTTTTTGTTATACCTGCTTTTTTAGCAAGTAAGTCAACTAAATCTTGAAGTGTAAGTTTTTCATTCATTACAATTACAAGTTTTTAAGTTTATCTTTAACAACCTGTCCCGGGCGAAAAGCAGGAGTTATTTTGGGCGGAACAAGAAAACGTTGTTTTGAAACAGGATTGACAGATATTCTTTCTTGTCTGAATCTTGCCTCAAATACCCCGAATCCCTGAACATTTATCGAATTAGAATTAGCCAGACTGTCACTCATTGTGTCAACAGCATCATCCAATATGGCGGATGTTTGAGTTTGCGTCCAGCCTAATCTTTCTGCCAGTTCTGCAATAAGTTCTTTGTGTGTCATATATCTAATTTTTTTTTTCGTTTATTTCGCTTGAAATGTTTTCCTGAATCTGCATTATCAAATCCATTCTTTCTTGCTTGATTTCTTCGGGAATATTGTCTTCATAATGGTTATAAGCGTAAGTACCGTCTTCGTTAGAATAAGGGAAAGCACCCATTCTTTCAAAACGCGCTTCTTTTACAAATTCAACCAATTCTTCAAAATCTTTTTCCGATTCCTGCGGATGCCCTACCATTAACGTTGTACGCAGATGTATACCCGGAACTTCGTCCCTGATCCTTTTGATTAAATTCAGAGTTTCCTGCTTGGATATATTTCGGCGCATTTTGTTCAGCATATTATCCGATATGTGTTGTAACGCAATATCCAGATAATTGCAGACATTATCGTTTTCCCTTATTACCCTTAACAGATCGAAAGGGAATTTGGCAGGATACGCATAATGAAGCCGTATCCATTCGACGCCTTTAATTTTGGCAATTCTTTCAACCAGTTCGGGAAGTTTCATTTCTTTGTACAGATCAATTCCGTAGTAAGACAGATCTTGAGCGATGATCTGAAATTCCTTTACTCCCGATGCCACTAAAAGCTTTACCTCATCTTCTATTTCCTCCATCGGGCGTGATATATGCCTCCCTGTCATGATGGGAATAGAGCAGTAAGAGCAAGTACGGTTACAACCCTCCGATATTTTCAGATAAGCATAATGTGACGGGGTTGTAAGGGATCTTTCCAGCCCAAACTCGTTGTGATATGATTTTCCAAGATCGCTTATCAGATTTTTCCAAGCAAATTTTCCATAGAATCTGTCAACTTCGGGAATTTCGGTTTGCAGTTCCTCCATATACCTTTCCGACAGGCAACCCATGACAAACAGTTTGCTTAACTTTCGTTTCTTTTTTGCTTCCGCAAACCCTAATATAACGTTGATTGATTCTTCCTTAGCGTCGCCAATGAATCCGCATGTATTGATAACCGCAATTTCACCTTCCGCTTTCTCAGGATCGTGTTTGACAGTGTAGCCGTTAGCCAGCAACTGTCTCATCAGCATTTCGGAATCTACCAGATTCTTCGAGCATCCTAAAGTGATAACATCAATCCTGTTTTTTTTCATTTACTTTGACAGAGTATTGCAATTGTCTCGCGTATATAGTGCGATAAGGCATAAAACGTGCAATATTTACAAATATAGAGAATTTTCACTCGCCAAACAAAGAGTCCACAAACTCTTTTCTGTTGAATGCCTGCAGGTCATTAATACCTTCTCCTAAACCGATATATTTAACAGGTACTTTGAACTGATCCGATATTCCGATCACAACACCGCCTTTGGCAGTTCCGTCCAGTTTTGTTATCGCCAGTGCCGTAACGTCTGTCGCTGCCGTAAATTGTTTTGCCTGTTCAAACGCGTTTTGTCCCGTAGAACCGTCAAGCACTAAAAGCACTTCGTGAGGCGCGCCCGGAACAACTTTGTTCATTACGTTCTTGATCTTAGACAATTCGTTCATCAACCCTACTTTGTTATGTAGGCGTCCTGCCGTATCAATGATGACAACATCGGCATTGTTCGCTTTGGCGGAACTTAGCGTATCGAAAGCTACCGATGCGGGATCTGCACCCATCGCTTGCTTTACGACAGGCACGCCTACCCGTTCGCCCCAGATTGTCAGTTGTTCTACCGCTGCTGCCCTGAAAGTGTCGGCAGCCCCCAAATAAACCGATAAGCCGTTTTTCTTAAACTGATTGGCTAATTTTCCGATAGTCGTTGTTTTTCCTACGCCATTTACGCCGACTACCATAATTACATATGGTTTCTTGTCTTCAGGGATAGAGAAATTTGTCCCGTCACCCGAATTATTCTCCATCAGCAGATCGGCAATTTCTTCCCTTAGTATATTGTGCAGCTCGTCTGCGCCTACATATTTATCTTTAGCGACTCTTTTCTCTATTCTGTCAATAATCTTTAAAGTTGTATCCACGCCTACGTCAGATGTGATCAGGACTTCTTCCAGATCATCAAGGACATCTTCGTCGACTTTAGATTTACCTGTGACAATTCTGGACAGCTTCGAAAACATACTTTCTTTTGTTTTCTCCAAGCCTTTATCCAATTCTTCTTTTTTGTTCTTCGAAAACAGATTGAACAATCCCATATATTTTACCTTTAATTACTTAAAATATTTAACAGACTAATGATATTACTGAATCCAAGTTTTATAACCGATTTGTGTTGTAAATATTCTCCTTTATTGCTTTGATAAATAAAAAAATATAACCTTTTCATCGGAAAATATCCGTTACGGCAAAGCTACGAAAATCCTAAAATAAAAAGCCTCCAAGCTAATAAAGGCTGGAGGCTTTTTAAATATTTTTAACAAGTATTATTTCGTAAAATAATCTTTTACCGCTTCGTTTGGTATCATTTCTTCTTTGAAAGTATAAGCTCCTGTTTTCGGAGATTTTACCATCTTGATTACTTTCGTATAGCTACGACCATCTTTTGAAGACTGGTCACGATAACCTGCGACTGTTTTCTTTGCCATGGTTTATGTCTTTTTTTACTTGATTTCTTTATGTACTGTCATTCTTCTAAGAATAGGGTTGTATTTTTTCAACTCAAGTCTTTCAGTTGTATTTTTCCTGTTCTTAGTTGTGATATATCTTGATGTTCCGGGCATTCCGCTTTCTTTATGCTCTGTACATTCCAATATAACCTGTATGCGGTTTCCTTTTCCTTTTTTAGCCATTTTGCAGTTCCTCCTTTAAATTAAGCATTTAAATAACCTTTTTCAGCCGCTTGTTTCAAAGCCGCATCCAAACCTATTTTGTTAACTGTGCGAAGACCTGCAGCCGATATGTTTAGGCTAATCCAGCAATCTTCTTCTACCCAGTAGAATTTTTTCCTGAACAGGTTGACATTGAATTTTCTTTTGGTCTTCTTGTTAGAGTGAGACACATTATTGCCAACCATAGCTTTTTTTCCTGTTATTTGACAAATCTTGGACATTGCTATATTTCTTTTTCTTGATTACTTAACTAATTAACTCTTACGTTGTATGGAATGATTGTAATGGTTAATTGAGGGTGCAAAATTAATTTTTTTTTTTGATTAAACAAATTTTATCGCATAATAAAAGTTCTCAGACAAAATATTTTTAGGTTATACTGTTCAGAATTATAAAATATAAATTATCAGAACCTTAATAATCAGAATCCCATTCCGAGTTCGAACATGAAACGCCCCGTATCGGTCGAAGCAAAATAGGAGAATTTTCCCGTAAAGTTGCGGAACAACGTTAGCCAGAATCCTCCGCCGTATGATGTATGCCATTTTTTTGAACTTTCTTCGGGCCACCAGACACGCCCGTAGTCTATTCCTGCAAAAACGCCGTAGCCAAGAGGTGTGAACGGGTTTTTCAATTGTCCCATGTCGAGCCTGAAATCTGAATACTGATAAAACGATTGCCGTCCGATAAAACGGTTGTCGCGAAATCCGCGGAGTTCAGTCGTTGCGGATTGATAAAATTCGTATTTGTCATTAAAGAGGACGTGCCCTTTCAGCTTTGTTGCAAACGTTATACGGTCGGTGATTGCCACATTCATGCCAAAATCTGCCTTTGCGTAAGGGAAGTTCCGTTTTAAATCGCCCCAGTTGATCGCCCACCCCGCATTAAATTCCATATTGATATGCGAAATGGTTTGGTTCATCTTTTTGTCGAACCGATAGGTTGCACCGATGTTTGTAAAAAATTTTGTATCAAAAACAGAATTTTTATCCTTGAACCAGACGTTGATGTACCTGTCCCTTCCTTTCGGATTATTGACCTTATATATTTCGAAAGAAGAATAAATGTTGAACTCCTGATTGTCGCTAATCGTATAATAGATAGCAGGCGTGAGAGTGTATTTATTCAGATGAACACGATTGTAATTGTTCTTTTCGTCTTTGAATCCCGAAGTGTTGTTTCCGTATCCGAAAAAGTTGGAGAAATATTCGGGACTACCGACAAATGCCGAAACGTGAAAACTGCGTCTGCTATCATAATCGGGAAATATTCCCTGATAGGTGAAGCCCTCCACATAATTGTAGCTGAGCTGGTGACGTCTTGTGTACGGAGAGCGGCGGAATCCGTATATCGTATAAGCGAGCGAAGTCCCTATATTGAGCCCCAGATCGGAGTCGTATATTCCGATCGGTGTGATAGAAAACTTTGTATATCTCAGTTTCTCATAATCGTATGCCAGCGATTGATCCGCATTGCTCGGATAAATAATTTTCACCTTTGAAAGAGAGTTCAATCGCTGCTTTTGAGATTCGTATTCGTATATTTTCACGTTTGTCTCGGACTCAATCTGATATTTGTTATCTCCTTTTCCCCCTATCAGGAATATGGGTATTCCATTACTGTTTCCGCGTACTTCGAAAGTATCGTTTCCGTTTAATCCGTATAACCATATTTCGCGCGTCTCTTTGCGGAAATATTTTTTATCCAGGATAAGATTGTTTTCTTTGGCTGTGAAAATTTGTATTCTGACGTTTTTTGAACTGTCATATTCTATAACAAACCTGTCATCTCCATAGCTACCTGCAATAGAAGGATTCTTTTGTAATTCCCTGTAATATCTTCTTGCGATAGACCCCAGATTGTTTCTCCTTTGCATTAGGCTGGTTTTGATTTTTTCGGTTTCCGTTTTATCTATTTCTTTGGGAAGTTTGTTAAACGCTTCTTTTATGAACTGATCCGTAATCTCCGATTTCAGTTTCTCGGCTTCGCCTACCCATGTGTTTTCGTCTATGCCGTTCACTAATGCGACATCTAAGGTATAAGCTAATGAATTGAATTTTTTCACATTCTTGATGTTTTCTTCAAAATCGGTTATGAAATTTAAACCTAACATATTAAGCAGTTGTTGAAATAACAATCCGTCTACCTTAGTAAACGTGTTACTTCTGTCGAGTACAACAGGCTGATAAATTATTCTTTGTTCTTGTTTGTCGCCTATCCATAACCAATTTTCGGGAATTTTGTTCCAATCGCCGACAAGCATGTCGAACAGGCGTATTCTGACATATTTCTTTCGGTCAATATCGTATTTGTCGGCTTCGTGCAAATGCTCCAACATGAGTGGAATACTGTCGGTTACGTCCTTGTTTTTCAGAGCAGGATGTTTGTAAATGCCTATGATTTTATTTTCGATGGGGCTGCCGTCCGCAATGGTATCACACTCCGAAGTGCCTGTCACGTATATCAGTTGCGGATCGTGCGACAACATATTTATGCCTTTTGCCAAATGTTCGGTTGCTAAAAACGCATAGGGATGCTGCATCGTAAATGCGTCTGCAATGAATCCTCCCAGATAAGTATCCTTAAAATCCCGTCGGTTATATATGCTTTGGAAGAAACCTGATTCCGAAAAGCTCGACGATCCTCCTCCGATAGGTTTTAGAAAGTAGTACCAGTCGCTTTTGTTCTTAAAAAGCATTCCATGCAGTTTGGGTATTTGTGTCTGATAAGTCAGTCCTCCGAACAACGTATTAAGCGGGATTGCGCGTACCGAAACAGGTGTGTAATAGATGTCGCGATAATGTTTTCCCCAGACATAATTATAGAACGATCCATGCTTTTTCGTACTGCTGTCATAGATTGATTTTTTTACCCATTCACTTGCTTTCAACGGTATGGAGTCCTCCTGTGCAGTTTGCGCATATGCCGCACTGCTGCATAGGAATAACAGGGTAATAATTAATAAGCCTGAATGGATTGTCTTGTCCCAATTGTTCATGGTTTTAGCTTTTATCGGAAACAAATTTACATTAAAAAATGTTTCGAATACATATTTAACTTTTGATATGAAGATATCATTTATACTTTTGAGGACTTTTTGTGGAGAATAGAAAGATACGGAATGACAAATAAGCCATACAAAGAATTTTCGGAACTGCTTACAAAGCATTTTCCTTTTAAGGTTCAGAAAATTTCGATAAATGCGGGATTCACATGTCCCAATCGTGACGGATTGAAGGGCGTGGGTGGTTGCACCTACTGCAACAATCAGAGCTTCAGCCCTGCTTATGGAAACAGGCAACAGTCTGTTTCCAATCAGATGCAAGACGGTATAAAGTTCTTCTCGCATAAATATCCCGATATGAAATATCTGGCATATTTTCAGTCATACACAAATACATACAGTGAACTTGACGTATTGATAGCCAAGTACGAAGAAGCTCTTTCTTTCCCCGATGTGGTTGGTTTGATTATCGGAACACGTCCTGATTGTATGCCCGATAAGCTGCTTGATTATTTATCCGAATTGAACCGAAAAACTTTTCTGTTGGTTGAATATGGTTTAGAGTCTACCTTAGATGACACTCTTTTGACAATAAACCGAGGTCATACTTACGCCGATAGTGTTGAAGCAATAATAAAAACCGCTGAAAGAGGAATTCATACAGGGGCACACATGATTCTCGGATTGCCCGATGAAACCAGAGACGATATTCTTTCGCATGCCGACAGGCTCTCCGAACTGCCGTTGACGACAGTAAAACTGCATCAACTGCAATTGATCAGAGGCACTGCAATGGGAAAACAATATCTGGCTGCACCTGAAAAATTTACGTTGCCGGCGATGGACGAATATATAGATTTGTGCATTGATTTTGCCGAACGACTCAATCCTGATTTTATCATTGAACGTTTCGTTTCGCAATCGCCCAAATCGCTTCTCATCGCACCCGATTGGGGTATTAAGAACTACGAGTTTACTGCAAAAATACTGAAACGTTTTTCGGAGCGGAATACTTGGCAAGGGCGATTGTATAAAAACAAAGATTAATTGTTCGTATTTTCTTCTTCCTCCTTTTTGGGGACAGGCCAAAAGAAGTCGCTCATTTTTTTGAAGAAATTCGGCAGGTTTTTTACAAATTTCTGAGTGCCGTACGATACGCCCGCCGATTCTGCCATCGCAGGTTGTATAATCTGCAACAGGTAATTGAACGTTGAATGGTAAGGATCACGTTCTACGTATATATCCACTGATTTTGGTTCAGATTTTTTATTTCTCGGGTTATGATCACGCGCGATCATATTTACAAGATTCGAAACAAGTTTATTTTGTACTAACTCCCCGTTTTTTTCTTTGAGAATATCGACGTTCAGATCATTATATAGAAACGTGAGTTTAATGTTGCCGCCTTTGCTGGACGCATCCATGTCAAACTTAGTGCTGTTCAGTATTCCGCTTTTCAGTTTCACAGGGGCAAGCGGCGTTATTATTTCATTCAACTCTGTCAGATCAAACTCATGTATGTCCGCATTTAGGAGAAACCTGTCGTTTCCCGGATCGACAGGCAATTGCCATGTAGCCGTGAAGTAGCCGCTCCCCATAAGTTTTCCGTCAGCATCCAGACGGATATACTGTTCGGGTTGGGAAATGATGTTAGTCATACCTGTAATGTGCCCGTTCATGTCTGTAAAAAATATTTTTCCCGGGGTTTCTCCTTTTTTTGCCAATTCTTCGTATACTACCGAGAAATTATTGACATTCATATTGCCTATCTCAAATTTTATCGGGGCTTTTTGTATGCCTTCGTAAATCATGGGCATAATATTGTGCTGTATTTCTATTTTCTGATTCTTAAAATTCTCGAGCGATACATCGTCAATCCGAACATCTGCGATCTTTAATATATTGTCGGAAAAATAGTACGGTATGTCGATCCCCGAAATCTTGGCATTTCCCACCTTTACATCAAACCAGTCTTTATGTGTCGGATGTTTATAGGCGAACTCCATTTTAGGATAGAGCGATTTCATGTGCAGATTGTTTATCTCCAGATTTTTACCGTCTTCGTCCATTCCGATGCTGTCTATGTTTATGGTGTAATATCCGTTTGCGATAGGAAAACTTAAATCTTTCGTGGAGAAATTAATATCGTCAAGCCTGAAAGTTTCGTTTCTGTTGTCAACCGACAATCCTTTTATATTCAGATCAAATGAATTTATTTTTTGTTCTTTCTTCTCAACTCCAACGAATGAGTAATCCAAATCCGCCTTATTCAGATTAAACTTTCCGATGGTTATTTTGTCAGAGAAATTCTGAAGGGTAGAGTATATGTTTTTTGAAGATGCCTTTTGCCTTTTATCCTTTTCTCTTATCGTGTCCTTTTCGGTTTTAATATTACTGAATTGTGCTGAGATAACAGGGTTTTGTATATTTATGTCGTCTAATTTAAAATAAGAGTCTTTTTCGGTCAGTTTCCAGTCGAGTCCGGAAAACTGAAAAAGCTTCATCTTCATATCGGTTTTGCTTTCGGGAGTTTTTGCCGCGATTTTCAAATCGGAAACTTTGAATTTCCCGATTTGAAAATAATCGATAAACGCAGATTGCCTGTTGTCCGAATCAGGTGAAGATATTTCTGTCGTTTCCCTTTTTTTCGTACTGTTCGTTATATAAATTATTTGCGGATTGATGAAAGAGACATCACCCAGTTTTATTTTTTTCTGTTCCGTAATATTCCAGTATATATCCTTTATTTCTAATTGTTTAAGCAGCGTGTTCAGACTGTCGTTTTTCGTTTTGTCAATATATTGCAGGTTGATGTTGTCCGTCGTTATTTTACCTAAAAACATATCTGTAAAGAATATATTCAACGGATCGGAAGAAAACCTCTTGTTTTCCCTTTCTTTCTTTGAATTCCGGACTTTGGTTATTCTTACATTTGGCGTTTCTAAATTGACTGTTGAGACTTTGATTATTTTCTTGTCGAACTTAATCCCGTCCACATAAATAGATGGAGAGTTTAAACTCATATAGCTGTCGGGAGATTCTTTCCATTTCTGTTCCTGAGGGATGAGGTCAATGTTTTTCAGTTTTAGCAGCCCCTTAAATCCGTCGAAAGAAATGTCTTTCACGATCAGGCGGTATTTGTCGTTTGCCAGATAGTTGTCGAAATTTTTAAGATTAAACCCGTAGTTTGAATACGCGAATTGCCAATCATAATTCAGACGGGTGCTGTCATCTATCAGGAAGTCGGATGCATAGAAGTTTAATCCCCGTATTTTATATACGGAGGTGTTCTTCATCTCTCTGTCGTTGTAGACAAAGTTTGCGTTATTCAAACGGATATCGTCAACGGCAACGAAATTAAAATATGACGTAAACAAATCTACCGTTATGTTTTTCCCTTCTTCGCCTTTGTCTTCCTCTTTTTTAGCCTGAACGGGTTTTAAGAAGTATTTGAAATATTTTATGTCGGGAGATTCTATTTTTAACAATCTGGCTTTAAGCCCGCGATTAAATTCCAACCCGTTTATGTTAACCGAGTCCACATATCCTTGTACATAGTCGTCCCGCGTTTTGGTCGATATGGGAGAGAGCTCTATATCGTTGATGTCGAAAACTCCTTTTTCCGTATCAAGAGAGATGTTTTTTATACTTAGCTCATGGTTTTTGCTTTTTAAATAAATATTGATATCCGAAGCTGAAAAAGCAAAATTGTCCGAATATAAAAAATTATGATTCGGGGCAGGAAGTGAGTCTACCAGAAAGTTTGTCGCCTTAAAATCGAAATTTCCCAGATGAAACTTGTCCAACCCTTTTTCTGTCAATGTAGAATAGTCCATTTTTGTTTTCTGGAGCGAGATAACATCTATCGAAGCCCTGTTCAGTATCGGAGATATGATATTGTATAAAGACCATGTTTGCAGCAGTGTGACATCTTCATTTTTGTTATGCCTTTTGACTTTGGAGATCAGAGTGTCGATCTTGAAGTATTGAATGTCGGGATACATTATGTTGAAAGAACGGGCATGCAGGAAGTTCAGTCCGTTTTCCCTTTTAAAATCTATTCCATGAACTTTTACCCCATTGACTTTTGCGGTTAAAATATCTTCGGGAACCCGATTGATGCTTTTCCACAGATCCTTTTGCGGCAGCAACGAAACGTCTTCGATATTAATAATGGAATCTCGGGTGTTCAGGCTTATTGTGGCAACATTCAGGGTAAACTGGTTATTGCTCAATAACTGTTGTGATTGGTTTGTCGTAAAATCGAAATTGTCGCAATAAAGGAGCTTTCCGCTCTTGGACGAGTTTTCGTCAAGTAAAAAATCGTAAGCGTGAAAACTTACGTCTTTTAAAGAATATACCGCAGGAACGATAGAATCCTGAATGCTGTAAGAAACGCTCGCGTTTTCCAGATTCAGTTGTTTTACGCTTATAACATCAAAGAACGGTGAAACAAGTTCGTACAGGTTCGTAGGATTATTGCTATTAGAATCTTCTTTGTTTTGATCGCTCTGGATATAAGGATTGTAAATTAAAATATCTGGAGATTTTATCTCGAAAAGATCGAAGTGCAGCTTTCTGTATTTTACCCGCCATGTGAGGTTTACCCCTTTGAAGTCTATGGTGTCGATATGGATATTGAAGTAAGTGTCGGGTAAACTGTCTTTTAATGACAGGCGTTTAAACACGGTAGAATCGGGACATAATTCTAACCCTTCTATTTTTAATTCCCCATTGAGAAAGCCTATTGAAAGTTTATCATAAGACAGTCGGTAAAATCCGTTTGTGGCATTCGATACCTCTTCGCTTAACTTCTCTCTTAAGAAACTTTCGAGCCTTGTTGTCAGAAACCAGTTTAAAACTATACCTCCAATGAAAATGAATGAAAATATAATTAATATAACTTTCCATTTTTTTCTTTTCTTTCGAGTCATAGATTAATGTGTGTTTCTGCCGCAAGATATAAAAACTATGTTGAATTTAAACATCTGTATTATAATTATGTTTCGCAGGATTTTCAATTATTTGGGATTTTTATAGATATTCTTGGATTTAACTGCATTTCAGGTATATACTTTTTTATACCTTTGTATCTTTCAAAGATAGAATTAATATAAATAACTGATTCATAAATAAAATTGATAGACTGGATGAGGTTATACAGGTTTTTATTCGCTTTTCTTGTTTTGTTTCTGAACATCAGCTTTCTGTCTGCACAGGTTAGCTGGAGTTTTAAACTCGTGGATGCGAAAAACGGAGAAGTCGATTTGTATGCCGAGGCTCAGATTGATCGCGGTTGGCATCTTTACGGGACTGATATTCCCGAAGGAGGTCCCGTTGCTACAGGGATCGAGATCGATGAAATAAAAGGAGCGAAAGCCGTAGGGAAATTTCATGCCGTAAATTCAAAACTGCATCAGGAATTCGACAGGCTCTTCGATATGGTGATCGGCTATTACGAAAACAAAGCGACTTTTGTTCAGCGTTTTAAGGTTGAAGATAAAACAGCATTTTCGATCAAAGGCGATGTACGCGCTCAGATTTGTAACGATCACGAATGTAAGCCTCCTATTCCCGTTTCGTTCAGTTTTTCATCTAAAGATTTACCTGCAGACTTAGTCGTTAAACAGACAGATAAGATTGCGGAATTAAAAACAGATACTGAAAATACAGTTGTTAGCGAAAAAGCAGATACCGCTCAGCAAACCTCAGCCGATAGTATTCGACAGATGGTTAATGCCGATGTCGACCTGTGGATGCCTGTAATAGACGAGTTGAAAGAATACGGAGCGGAAGGCAATGTTTCGGATCGTTCGTTGCTGTACATTTTCGGGGCAGGATTTCTCGGAGGGCTGATAGCCCTTGTTACTCCCTGCGTGTGGCCGATTATTCCCATGACAGTCAGTTTCTTTCTGAAAAGAAATAAGAAGAATCGTTCGAAAGCCATTCGTGAAGCAGCTACTTACGGTTTAGCCATTGTTATCATTTATCTGGTTCTGGGATTGCTTATTACATTGTTGTTTGGTGCAAGCGCATTGAACGAACTGTCGACAAATGCCATATTCAATATAGTTCTTTTTGCGTTGCTGGTTGTTTTCGCAATCTCTTTTTTCGGGGCTTTCGAAATAACGTTGCCTGCTTCATGGACAAGTAAAATAGACAGTAAAGCTGATTCTACGACAGGCTTTATCAGTATTTTCCTGATGGCTTTTACCCTTGTGCTCGTGTCATTCTCTTGTACGGGACCTATTATCGGGACGCTGTTGGTTGAAGCTGCCGCAACAGGTAATATAACCTCACCCGCTGTCGGGATGTTTGGCTTCTCGCTGGCGTTGGCAATACCGTTTACTCTGTTTGCAATCTTTCCTTCTTGGCTCGAGAGCATGCCGAAATCGGGAGGTTGGCTCAATTCTGTCAAAGTCGTACTCGGCTTTCTCGAACTTGCATTAGCTCTGAAATTCTTGTCGGTTGCCGATCTGGCTTACGGTTGGGGAATATTGGATCGTGAAGTATTCCTTTCTCTGTGGATCGTAATATTTATATTGTTGGGTATTTACCTTTTAGGTAAGATCAGGTTTTCGCATGACAACGAAATTAAGCATGTATCCGTATTCAGATTGTTTCTGTCAATCGTTTCCCTGAGCTTTGCGGTTTATATGATTCCCGGTTTATGGGGCGCCCCGTTGAAGTCCATCAGTGCCTTTTCTCCACCTTTATATACGCAGGATTTCAGCCTTTACGACGGAGTTGTACATGCAAAGTTTGACGATTATGAGGAAGGCATGAAATATGCACGGGAAAAGAACAAACCTGTGATGATCGACTTCTCGGGTTACGGTTGTGTAAACTGTCGTAAGATGGAAGCCAGCGTATGGACTGACCCGCGCGTGAAAAACCTGCTTGAAAACGAATATGTGCTTATTACGCTGATGGTGGATGACAAAAAAAGATTGCCCGAAATAATCGAATTGGAGGAGAACGGTAAAACGATCAAACTGAAAACCGTCGGAGACAAATGGAGTTACCTCCAGAGGCATAAATTCGGTACCAGTTCGCAGCCTTATTATGTTACGGTTGACTACGACGGTAAACCCATAGGTCCTTCGTATGCCTATAATCAGAAAATCGAAAAGTATCTTACGTTCCTGAATACGGGACTTACTAACTTTAAGAATAAAAACCAACATTCTGAATGAATACCAGAGAACAAAAGCTTGAAGCTTTCGGGCGACTGCTGGACATTATGGACGAATTGCGTGTCAAATGTCCTTGGGACGCCAAACAGACAAATGAAAGTTTACGCACCAATACGATAGAAGAGGTGTACGAACTGTGTGAAGCCATAATCAAAAACGATAATCAGAACATAAAGAAAGAATTGGGCGATGTGTTGCTTCATGTCGTATTCTACTCAAAAATAGGGGAGGAGAAAGAGGCTTTTGATATTGCGGATGTTTGTAATGCTTTGTCCGACAAGCTTATCTTCCGTCATCCCCATGTGTTTGGCGATGATGTGGCTAAAACGGCAGGAGAAGTGGAACAGTCGTGGGAACAAATCAAATTGAAAGAAAAAGGCGGGAATAAAACGGTTCTGGAAGGCGTGCCTTCTTCGTTGCCTTCCATACCCAAAGCTCATCGGATACAGGATAAAGCCCGCAATGCAGGTTTTGACTGGGAGCAAAAAGAAGATGTATGGAACAAAGTCAAAGAAGAATTAAGCGAACTGGAAGCCGAAATAAACAGTCTTGACACCGACAGGATGGAAGCCGAATTCGGAGATTTGTTCTTTGCTCTTATAAATGCCGCGCGTTTATATAAAATCAATCCCGACAACGCTTTGGAACGGACAAACCAGACTTTTATACGAAGGTTTAATTATATCGAAAGAGAAGCGGCTAAAAAGAATAAACCGTTAAAGAAAATGACTTTAGCCGAAATGGACGAATTATGGGATCAGGCAAAAAAGAAGGGGCTTTGATTTCGATCATCGTTGCCGTTGACAATAATAATGCGATAGGCAGGGGAGGAGACCAGTTGTTTTATATTCCCGACGACCTGAGGAGATTTCGGGAACTGACGACAGGACATAGCATCGTAATGGGAAGAAAAACATTCGACGCGTTGCCGAAAGGAGCTTTGCCCAACAGGCGAAACATTGTTGTCAGCAGAAAAAAAAATCTTATTCTGAAAGATTGTATAATTTGCCATTCTTTGCAGGCAGCTTTTGGCTTGTGTAACAGTGAAGAAGAAGTTTTTGTAATTGGTGGAGGGGAAATATACAAGCAAGCTATGCCGATTGCAGATAAACTGTATGTAACAAAAGTGGATTATTCGGCAGAAAATGCGGATACCTTCTTCCCCGAAATTTCAGCTTCCGACTGGCAAAAAATTTCGGAAGAAAAACATCTTGCCGACGAGAGAAACAAGTATAATTACAAATTCACAACCTATATCAGAATATCATAAAAAAACATATCAACATTATTCAGTATTATGTTTTTTTGTAAGTTTGCGGCAATGAAAATACGTATCGTCTTTTTCTTATTTTTCATATTTGTGCTTTTGCCTGTTGCCAGAGCTCAAGATCCTGTTTTTATACCTATCGATCCTAAAGGAAAAGATAATGCCGTGTCGGATTCTGTTCGCAACGAAAGCCGATCGGCACTGCCCGTTGCCGATTTGAATTCTGTGCCTGCATCCAATGATACCGCCAGCCACAAACCCAAAAGGTACGGTTGGCTTGTCGATCCGAGATCGGGTGAGCGGAAGATGACGGATGTGAGCAAAACATTGTATAACTTTCATCAGACCTCGATTGCCGACGGGCAGGGCATTGCTATCGGTTATTTAGGAAATATGGGTTCGCCGATGCAATCAAAACTGTTTTTTGAAAGAGGTGAAGCAGGATTGTACCCGTTTTTGAATGCTTTTGAATACTACTATAAAAAAGCGGAAGAACATCCATTCCTCAATACGACTCAGCCTTATTCCAATATATTTTATCAAACGGGCGGCGGGCGTATGAATAAGGAAGAACGCCTGAAAGGGGAAATGTCCCTGAATTTAGGGAAGAAAATAAATGTAGGTTTTGATATTGATTATATTTATTCAAGAGGTTTTTATGCTTATTTATCCAATAAGCAGGTGACTTATGACATCTACGGCAGCTATATTTCCGATAAATACCAGTTGCATGCTTTTTTCTCAAATAATTATTACAACAATTCCGAAAACGGCGGTATTGCCGACGATCGTTTTATTACCGATCCTACAAATCCCGATATACAATCGCAATTGGCTGAAGGTTCGGGTTCTAAAGATATTCCTACCAAAACCGAGAGCCTATGGAATAGGTTAAGCGGACGCCAGATATTTCTGAGCAATAAATACAATGTGGGTTACGAAAAGCAGGAAACAAACGAATTTGTACCTGTCGCAAGTTTTATTCTGACAACCAATTATCGCGATCAGAAACGCAGGTTCGCTTCAAGGGACAATACTTACATTGCGGTAGATACTTCGACCGGACAGAACTTGACGTCTACCGATACTCTATATTATCCAAAACCCGGTATTAAATATGCCAGCCCCGCCGATGACGAAATGGCTTTCTGGTCATTCAAAAATACTTTTGCGGTAACATTGAACGAAGGCTTTAAGGATTGGGTGAAATTCGGGCTTACAGCCTTTGTTGAGCAGGATTTTCGTAAATACTCGATGCCTTCGAAAAGTTTAAGATTTCCCGGTATTGTGGAAGAATACAGCCAAAACTCGACGGTAATCGGCGGTATGCTTACCAAGCAGAAAGGTCCTTTCCTTACTTACAACCTCAAAGCCGATTTCGGCATTGTAGGTGATAACCTTGGTGAGTTGAGGGCGGAAGCGGACATTAATACTAACTTTAAGATAGCAGGCAAAGACGCTTCTGTAAGAGCTAAAGGATATGTTAAGAATCTGAAACCTACTTTTTATGAAAATAATTACAATTCAAAATATTTTGAGTGGAAAAATGATTTTGATGATGTGAGAAGATTCTTTGTCGGAGGTGAAATAATTATCCCTTATACTAATACGCGCATTAGCGGTGGAGTAGAATCTATTGATAATTACATTTATTATACTAAAGACACTATTTTACAGAGTAGTAAAAATATACAAGTCGTTTCTTTGAGGCTGGATCAGAAACTCAAGGCAGGAATATTCCATTGGGATAACCAGATAGCCTATCAATTGAGCAGCGAAAAAGATGTTCTTCCTTTGCCGACGTTGAGTTTTTATACCAATGCATATATTCTTACGGATATTATAAAAGTGCTTACCATTCAGTTGGGGGTTGATGCTCATTTCCATACCAAATATTATGCTCCTGCTTACGATCCTGCTACAATACAGTTTCACAATCAGAAAGAGGTGAAAATCGGAGGATTCCCTATTGCCACGGCTTATATGAACATAAATCTGAAGAATACGAGATTTTTCCTGATGGTGTACAACGTCGGTGAAAGTCTCTTCAATTCCGAGTATTTCTCTTTGCCTCATTACCCGGTCAACCCATTGGTGTTTAAGATGGGAATTTCGTGGGACTTTAACAATTAGGAATCGCTGTTTTTCCCATTTTTTATACAAAATCTTGCATATTTCGTATATTTTATATTTATTTGCATATTAAAATATAATATTCTTAAATCTTAAAACAAATTTTGCCTATAGCTGCACCATTACTCTATAAACATATAAATATTTAGTAATGAATGTATTAAAAGCTATGACCGATGAAGAATTGGTTGTTTGTTACTCTGAAGGCAATAATTTGGCTTTTGACCACCTTTTACATCGTCACAAAAACAGTTTGTTTAACTATATTTTTTTTATAGTTAAGAACAAAAATCTTACAGAAGACATATTCCAAGAAACTTTCGTAAAAGCCATTATAACAATAAAGCAAGGACGTTACACTGAAAGCGGAAAATTCAAGGCTTGGATAACCCGTATAGCGCATAACCTGATAATTGATCATTTCAGACAGGAAAAAAACGAAAATACTGTTTCGAATGATGAAGTATCAATAGACTTGTTCAATAATATGAATCTTTGTGAAAGCACGGTGGAAGACAAATTGGTAAAAGATCAGATTTTATCGGATGTCAGAAAACTTATCAAACTTTTGCCTAAGAACCAAAGAGAAGTGCTCGAAATGCGGTATTATCAGGATTTAAGCTTTAAGGAAATATCCGATATAACAGGCGTGAGCATTAATACGGCCTTAGGCAGAATGCGTTACGCAATACTTAATATGAGAAAACTTGCCGAGGATAACCGGGTGATTCTGACAACAATGTAGAATGTTTTTTTAGATACAATGTAAAGGTTGAATTTAAATTCAGCCTTTATTGTTTTTACGGCATATATATTTTTGTATTTTTACTTTTCGGAATATAAACGAGACTGATCGTATGACACAGAAAGAATATAAAGAAAAATTCGATGAAGAAGAAGCTGTCGGTTGGCTGGCACTGGACGAGAAAATCAATGAGATATATAAAGACGTTCAGCCACGGCATTACGCTCCTCCGATACATTACATCTTAGGCGGCAAGGATCCGATAGACGGAACAAGTATATATGATTCGCAGAAACAGGAATTTCATCGCCACTTCATAAGCTACGGAATGTCCGAGTTGTATTATAATGAAGAAGCCGCAGGTGGCGAATTCAGCAAATGGGGGTTCGAATTTACATTCAGGTTGAAACCTTTTGCCGAAGATGAGAGCGATCCCTTGTGGGTTATAGAAGTGATGAATAACCTTGCCCGATACGTGTATGAGAGCGGCAATTGGTTTGAAGAATACCATTTTGTTCCTGCAAACGGACCTATCCGCACCGAAACGAAATCCCATGTGGATATTGTCGGACTTGTTTTTGCCCTCGATCCCGAATTGGGAAAAGTCAGCACTCCTCACGGAGAAGTTTCATTCTTGCAAATGGTAGGCATTACATCGAAAGAGCTGGAAAGATTGAAATCCAATCCTACTATTGGCGAGGTGAAAAAACTTGTGGATGAAATGAGACAGTATAATCCTATGCTCATAACCGATCTTACCCGCACCTGATTAATCCTTACTTTGCTTTCGTATAGTAAATATCGACTGTTTTATAAGGATTGGTTTTAGGTCCTTCCGAAATGTGTATAGGATAATGGAACGCATTATATGTGTATTCATACAGATTTCGGGAGGTTTTTTCTTCCGCATCTTTCCTTTGGATGCCGACAGGGTTATTTTGGATGCTCACGTTCCTTTCGAAAAGTGCAGATATTTTCAAATCATAATTATCTAAAAATGCAATGATAAACCATTGTGGGGTATTTATATCGCGGAACAAGCCCCGTTTGTCGTCATACGTGTAAGTTTCAACTGCGTTGTTTTCTGTTTTAGTGCTTATATTTTTCCCTGTATAAGTAAAACCGATGTTTTTAGCCGAATTTTGTTCGGAATATGTCTCTATCATTCCGTCTCCGTTTAGCTTTATGCTGATCGTTTCATTTTCTTCGTTTCTTTTATGTATTATGTCTACAGTATTGTCTGTGGCATAAGAGAAAGAATAGGTATTTTCGAATGTGTCGTTCTGTTTGTTTTCGGGAGAATATACCGTTTCCGTTTTATTCATTTGCAAAGGATTTCCCTTGTCGTCGTATGAAATACTTGTCTGCGAAACGTAATAGGTGATAGTGTCCCTTGTTATTGTTTCCGCTATTTCTGTAAGGCGGTTCATACTATCATATCCGAGATTAACCGTACTTGCTACGTTTGCCGAATCTCTTTCCGTAATTTGACTTGGAATATATAAATAGTTTTTGTCTGCGTCCAGTTTGTCGCACGAACAGAATGATAAAATAAGTACAATGGCAGACAGTGAAAAGAGTAAAATCTTCATTTTTTGAATTGTTTTTCTGATTACAGATTCAAAAATAAGAAAAAACACTCAATTTCCGGCTTAAATTTATTTGATTGATTTTTAAACCGGAAATCAGTGATTTGTGTAAGTTGTGCTTGATGATAAAGGTTACAAATGAGAGATTGATTGAATTTATATAATTCACTGTAAATATAGATGAAATATGTTATAATTCAATTAATTTAACGAAGTTTTTTTTAATCGAAAAATATTTATACAATAGTGTATGACTGACACTTACTTTGCAGGCAGGCACATTCCGTCTATTAGGATTCTGTCGTCTTTTTAAAAAAAAAATATGTTAAGAGTCGGATAAGATTTGGCATGTATATGATATTTTGAGTAGCTTTATCCTTAACTTTACGAAAGTTCTGTATAAACCTTGTTATTTACTAACTCTAATATATTATACTTATGAAAAAAAACCTTTACTTTATTAAGACTCATGCTCTTGTCTGTTCTTGTAACGGCAGGGTATGCGAATGTGTCGGCACAAGCGAAAAGTTATAAGCTTGTGACTTCTGATACAGAATTGGAAGCAGGAGCTAAGTACATTTTAGTAGGGAAGAATGAGAGTGCGTTTTACGCTATGGGCTGGCAAGATTCTAGTAACCGTAAAGCCGTTCTTATGTCTGAAAATTCAGGTGTAATTGAGGCTGTACCTGCATCTGATGCTGCTGACAAAACGAACTTGTATGAGATTACTTTTGGTGGTGTTTCAGGTGCTTGGACTTTCTTTGATGCAGCAAATAACACATATTTAAGGCCAAAAATAGGCAAAAACAACGCTTTAGTAGGCGAAACTACTCCTGAAAACTGGACTGTTTCAATTGCACCTACAGGGGTTGCAACAATTAAATGTACGGGTTCGTATGACCGAAATGTACTAAGATTTAACAAAGCTACCGCTAGTAATCTTCTTTTCGCTTGTTATGCTAGTGGGCAAACTGATGTTTACTTATACAAAGAGATTACGTCTGCAAACCAAGTTAAAATTCCTACATTCTCAGTAGAAGTAGGAACGTATTACAATCCTATAAATGTTGCGATAACATCTGAAACAGAAGGTGCAGCTATTTATTATACGACAGACGAAACAGAACCTACTAATGCAAGTACTCTTTATACGGGAGAAATAACCCTTTCCGCAACTACTACCTTGAAAGCAATCGCTTATAAGGACGGTATGGATCCGAGCTATGTCGCTTCTGTTACATATACAATCCCTGAAATTACGGATATTACCGATATTGCCGCTTTGCGCGCAAGCGCCACGGGCAATTCTGTATATAGATTGACGGGAGAGGCTGTTCTGACTTTGCAGTCGAATACTTCAAGCGGCAATCCTAAATACATTCAGGACGCGACAGCGGCAATTCTTGTTCGTGATGCGGACGAAGTTGTGACGACAACAGGCTATGAGTTGGGCAAAAGCTTCCAGAATATTTTAGGAAAGCTTTCCGATTATAACGGAATGTTGCAGTTTACTCCCGTTGTCGATTTGGGTGCTCAGATACCAGCTACCATAACTATTACTCCTCAGGAAGTAACTTTGGAAGAGCTTGTTAATCATCCCGGAGAATTAGTAACTGTTGAAAATCTGGAAATCGCAGGTACGGGTAATTTTTATGCAGGGACAAGTTACAACCTGAACGGTGCGACTAATCCAGTATTGCGCACACAATACAGCGACTTGGATTATATCGGCACTCCGATACCTTCTTTGCCGCAAACTATTACGGGTGTTGTTCTTACTTATTACACAACGGTTCAGTTGGTGCCTCGCAGTGCCGCCGATATTGTAGAATACGTTTCTACGGATCCTGTTATAATTGCTACGCCTGAATCGATCACCGGTTTAACCGCTGTAGTTAATGATATGAGTGAAGTGGCGAGCATAACTGTAAATGCCCTTAATATGACGGAAGATATAACAATTACGCTTTCGGATGAGAATAATTTTATGTTGGATGTAAACTCTCTTACCCCAACAGATGGTAAAATCACAGATGGCGTAGTGGATTTTGTATATACTCCCCAGACTCTTGGAACGCATACTGCTACCATTACATTGACAGGAACAGGTGTTAGTGCTACTGTACAGGTTTCAGGAACATCTGTTTTAGGAGTGCCTGTCGCAACTGCTGCAACAGGAGTTGCAAGCGATGGCTTTACAGCTAACTGGAATGCTCTTGCGGGTGCAACAGAATACGAATTGTTCGTTTATACAAAAACCGAACTTCCTGAAACCGAAGTTCTCAATGCTCCTTTTGATGATGTAACAGGAACAGGAGGAAACAGCGGTGGCTGGAGCGGTAATATAGCGTCTGGAGGACTTAGTACATATGGTGATTGGAGCTTAACCAATATATATAAAGGCGATGGTTGTATAAAATTCGGAACAGGAAGCAAACAGGGTACTGCCGTTACTCCTGCCTTAGCAACATTAAACGGGGATGCGACTCTTACATTCCGTGCCGGGGCTTGGAAGGGTGATAATACTACGCTTTTGCTTGAAATAACAGACGGAGGAGCTTTGGATCAGTCTTCTGTTGAAATGGTTAGAGAATCGTTTACTTCTTATGCTGTAAAAATATTCGGAGGAACGCCTTCAACTAAGATTACGTTTAAGGCACAATCTGCGAGCAATTCCCGTCTTTTCTTGGATGATGTGAAGATTGTAGCAGGTGGAACAGTACACATTCCGATAACAGGTTCTCCGTTTGCCGTAACAGAAACAAGCAAAGCTATTTCTGGTTTGGAATACAATACTACTTATTATTATGCAGTTAAAGGAAAAGCCGGTGATGCTGTTTCAGATGAATCGAACGAAATATCGGTTACTACCGATAAACCTTTGAATATCTCCGATGAAGAAGCTGCAGGAGGCATTGATATTCGCATAGTAAACGGTAATATTGTCGTAAATACGGATCAGGAATTGCCTGTATCGGTTTATAACATGTCGGGAAGATTGGTTGCATCAGGAAAAGTCGTTGCAAATGAGCTTGTAGTTCCTTTAACAACGAGAGGTGTATATGTTGTAAAAATCGGAGAAAAAGCTGTAAAAGTAGTTTTCTGATTTTAGGTTAAAATATTTTTTAAGCAAGGGTTATACTTTCGGGTATTACCCTTGTTTTTTATTGCGACTACTAAATATTACGGATTTGTAATCTCGAATAATCACTTTTATATTGTTGTTGTAAAGAGCGGTTGAAAGTGTTAAAATTGCGGCAAAAATATTAGTAGAAACAAAAAGTTTTTGTTACTTTTGTGTGCCTTTTGAAATAAGAAATGTAATTGTTGTTTAATAACTTGTAAATTTCTTTAAGACAGAAACAAAAGGTATATGAAAAGTGTTTCTTTTATAGACTATCGAGAGTAAAAAGATTGAATTTTTAACTATAAATTTTTAAGAAAATGATTAAAGTAGGTATTAATGGTTTTGGCCGTATCGGACGCCTTGTATTCCGTGCAGCTCAAGGAAGAAAAGATATTCAAATTGTCGGCATCAATGACCTTATTGATGTTGAATATATGGCGTACATGCTGAAGTATGATACAATGCACGGAAAATTTAAAGGTACTGTTGAAGTAAAAGACGGAAAACTTGTTGTGGACGGAAACGCAATCCGTGTGACAGCAGAAAAAGATCCTGCCAACCTGAAATGGAACGAAGTAGGTGCTGAATATGTTGTTGAATCAACAGGATTGTTCCTTACTAAGGAAAAAGCTCAGGGACACATTACAGCCGGTGCTAAATATGTTGTAATGTCAGGACCTTCAAAAGACGATACTCCGATGTTCGTATGCGGTGTGAACAATACTAAATATGTAAAAGGTACACAATTTGTATCTAACGCGTCTTGTACTACAAACTGTTTGGCTCCTATCGCTAAAGTTCTTAACGATAAATTCGGTATTGTTGAAGGTTTGATGACCACAATACACTCTACAACAGCTACTCAAAAAACAGTAGACGGTCCTTCAATGAAAGACTGGAGAGGCGGACGCGCTGCTTCAGGTAATATTATCCCGTCTTCTACAGGTGCTGCAAAAGCTGTAGGTAAAGTTATTCCCGAATTGAACGGTAAATTGACAGGTATGTCATTCCGCGTACCTACTTTAGATGTTTCGGTAGTAGACTTGACAGTGCGTTTTGCAAAAGAAGTTACTTATGCTGACATTTGTAAAGCAATGAAAGATGCATCTGAAGGTGAATTGAAAGGTATTCTTGGTTACACAAATGAAGAAGTTGTTTCTTCTGATTTCTTGGGAGATCCTCATACTTCGATCTTTGACGAAAAGGCGGGTATTCAATTAAGCCCAACATTCGTTAAAGTTGTTAGCTGGTATGACAATGAATGGGGATTCTCTGTTAAAATGCTTGATTTGATTGCAAGCATGGCAAAAATAAACGGATAATAAATTTGTCTTTTATAAATCTAAGAGTCATTCCATATGGAATGACTCTTTTTTTTTATTTTATTATTTGAGTTCGATAGGTTTTTTTGTAAGTAATCTATGTTTTATATATCTTTACTGCATATAAAAAAATAATTTCTTTTTTTGAATTATGAAAAATACATTCTATATCCTGATTCTATTGTTTTTTGTTGCTTTGTCTGCCTGTGGCCCAAAATCTAAAGCTGAAGCCAATGACAGTGCGGATTCGACTTCTGTTACAAAAAAAAGTCGTTCCCGGAGAATATTGTAATGAGAAGTATGGTTTTTGCATCAAATTCCCTGAAGGTGCTTTTACGGTAATGGAAGGTTCGGAAACAGATGAAGGAGTTATTCTGATAGGTGCCGATACATTAGGACAGCTTGCAATTCACAGAGGTAATCTGAATTCAACTATTACGTCCGGGACGGATTTGAAAAAAGCTTATGACGAAGATCTTAAGTTGTCAAGTAACAGGGAAGTTACTTACAATGCGTTTAATTCGACTAACTATGTATTGATGGGATATAAAAATAAAATTATTTTTTATCAAAAAACGGTTATATCGAACGGACAAATCGTTACGGCAATTCTTACTTATGATGACAAAGCAAAAGATGCATATTATCCTATGATCGATTCTATGTTTAAATCTTTAAGGTAATAGATTGATTGTCAGTCGAAAGATGACTTTTGTTTTGTTTTTTTTCGATAAGTTATTTATTTTTTTGTTGCATTAAACATTTATTCATTATAAATTTGTGTTCTTAAGACACAATAGAGAAAAAAGAGAGAGGTTCTTAAATGTCTAATATTTCAATAGTATTAGATATTCCTTTTTTCGACACTGGTTTATTATTCCCTCTCTCATATAGAACAGGGTGCTTGTGAAAGTACCCTGTTTTTTTATAAGATAAATTAATAATGATTTAATTGGTCGTTTATTATTCCTTAATTAGAATTTTAATATTCTGAATATCGTTTTCGGTTCGGATAGTTAAGATATATAATCCTCTCATTAATTCTGAACAATCGGTTTCATGACTGTCTGTCGGCAAAATATTCTCATGATAAATCAGTTTACCCTCCGTGTTTCTTATCGCAATATTGATTATTGGTTTGCCTTTTGATTTTATGAATAACTTTTTTGTATTCTGATCGTAATATATATTTAATTTGTTAATATTGTTGTGGTTGTGTATTGATAATGGTTCATATTGTTTGACATTAGGACGGATATGGGCATAACCGGATGAGTGGTCTAAAATAATTTTTCCGTCAGCATCTATTAAAGCAATAAAACCAGCTTCGTCCCAGTCCGTCAGTAATCCGATATTGGTAGGAGTAAGTTGTTGTATTTCAAAATAATAAGTGCAGGGTTCTAAGATTACGTCAGGGAACTTGAATGTTTTGGGTTTTTCGCCTGTTCCCCTTGCAAACTCTTGTTTTATAATCGGGTTTCCTTGTATGGAAAGATCTTGTCCGATTTTATAAACCGAAAATAAAAAATTCTGGTCTTCGCCTTTTGCAAAAGCTATTGTCACTGAAGATAATATAGCTTTTGATCTGATGTCGAATATCGTTCCGAATCTTAGAAATTCTTCACCGCCGATTCCTTCGACGTTAAAATCAACAGCGTTATCCCATGCGAATACGGTATCGGTTATTTGTATCGACTTTTCAATGTAATTATCGGGAAGAGATTCTTCTGTACCGATAGAAACCTCGGCAGATAATTTTATAATATTATCGACTTTTTCATTTTTTAGATCTATACTTGTTCCGAAAGTTTTTATTTCGTCAGAGGTCAGTATTATATTGTCATAACTGTCAAATACGACATCATTTTTCTTAAAACGTACTTTTACATTTTCTTCGGCATTCAGCCCGTTATTTTGAACTTCTGCGTTTAATTTAAAAATATTATTTGTCTGGTTAACGGGCATTAAGCGGGGAATATCTATTTTGAGATCATTGATTCTGACGCTATGTTCCGACGGCACGAAAACATCAATTGATTTGATGCGTAAAGCAGCCAGATGCTTGGGAATTATGGCAAACACATAATCGTCAGGTTCATTTACGGTAAATGTTATTTCATCTGTTGCCTCAAAGTTTGTATATGCTTCGGTGTATTCTTTTAATATTTTCCATGATGCAATATCTGTGTTTTTTCTTCCGTAAGATATGTAATAGTCGTCAGGGAGTTTGATTCCTAAGAAATTGAATCCTGCTGTATATGAATATTTCATTCGATATGTTCCCGGTGTCAGTGATATGCATTTCGATAGCAACGGGATATTTTCTTTTTGCGCTGTGTAATATCCGTAATCAGTATTGCATATCCATCCTTTAGGTATTGACGGGAACCAGTTATATACATCATTATCATCCGTAAAAGAACTGGTGAAAGGGAGAGTTACGGGAAGGGAGTGTTCAATAATGCTGGATATGCTGTCGTTATTCACGTTGACGTCATCAACGGTGTATCCCGTTACGCTTATTTCATAAATTCCGATAGCGGACAGATTCGCTTTGTTATCGAAATATATCGTGTCTGCTTGTTTTATATCTAATAAACGATCAAACGTTTGAGATACAGGAAGGTTGTCATTTACCTTATAGGACAGGTTAAATTCAAATATAGGCTTGCTCCCTCCGTTTGTTACAACAACCCCAATCGGAGTTGTATCGGGAAAATAACAACCGGACGGGGACAGTATAATATCCATCACATATAAATCCGGCATTTCTTCGTATTCGCCGCGATTAATAATTATGTCATCAATATTCAGGTTTAGCATTCCTTTCTTTGACTTTGTGCGGAATGCAAAATAATAGTTACCGTCCGATTTCACTTTAAAGTTGGTTACATTCATTATCCAACCTGTATTGTTTATTGACGGAAGGTCAATCAAAAGCGTCATTTTTTTAGTGTCGGGTTCTGTTCCAATCCATACTTCAAGAGCCTCCGGATAATACACGCTTTCGGCGGAATAACAGAAGGTTAAATAATTGTTCCCTGTTTTCAAAGCGATAGGATTACTTAGCAGATAATCATCCGCATCGTTAATGTAGTTTTGATGGTATGTAAGAATTCCGTCTTTCCCGTCAGGACCTTTGGCTGAATTGTATGTCCAAGTAAATCCGTCGTTGTTTAAATCTATAATAGTCCAATTCTGTAAGATTTGGTCTTCTGATGAGAATTTTTCTTCAAAAGGCAATTCAATGGTTTGTGATTGCCTGTTTTGGGGAGTTAATGATTTCTCAATTTTTTTTATTGTAGAAACGGTTTGTTCAGGAAGTAAATTATAGCTTATCGTGCTTTTATCATTCAAAAAATTAAATTTAGTTTCCGCTTTCTTAATAACGTTTTGCGAGAATACCGAAGCAGAAACTAAAAACAACCCTATAAAAACAATGACTGTTTTTATCATAATGCGCAGATATAATGTATAATCAAAAAAGTTGTTATATGATTACCGTAATTTTACAATTAAGATTAGGGGGCAGACAAATGTAATAAAAAATATATATTCAGTATATTTTTCTTGTTATTATCAACATTTATTATGTTTATTTTTATGTAAATAGCAGGAAAATGCACGGCTTTTTCTCCATGTCGGGTATCCTCTCTTTCCATTCTTTTACGGGAAGCGTTTTAATGTATTCGTCATCGCATGTAATATTCGCTGCAATACATAATTTGGTAGCCGGTCGGCAATTCTGAATAATGTCTTCTACTATTTTTTTATTCCGGTAAGGAGTCTCAATAAATATTTGCGTCTGATTTTCCGAAAAAATTCTTTGTTCAATATTTTTTAAAGCTTTACTGCGTTTGTCACTTTCTATTGGCAGGTAACCGTGAAAAGCAAAACTTTGTCCGTTAAAACCCGATGCCATCAGTGCCAGCAGAATAGACGACGGACCTACCAGCGGAACTACTTTAAGGTTTTTCTTCTGGGCTATGGCAACAATATCGGCGCCCGGATCGGCTATTGCCGGGCAACCTGCTTCCGAAATAAGCCCTATGCTTTCGTCTTTTGTTAATGGATCGAGATATTTTTCTATTTCCTTTAAATCGGTATGTTTATTTAACTCAAAAAAAGTCAGATCGTCAATATTTATGGAAGGCTCGGTTTTTTTTAAGAACCTGCGAGCCGAACGGATATTCTCGACAATGAAGTATTTTATCTGTACGATAATATCTTTATTATAACTCGGTAATACTTTATTTATCTCTGTTTCACCGAGCGTTACGGGTATTAAATATAAAGCGGGTTGCATTCAGTCTTTTCTTTTAAATAGGTAATAAACAGGGAAAGCCTGTTCTAAAGTTGCTGGCGGCGGTATTTTATTGACATCCGAATAATCGACGAATGTATCTATCGGCATGTAATTATTTTTGAAAACAGAGAGAGAATCAAAATATTCGTAATTCTGAGTGACATTAGTCAGGATAACAAAATCGACAGATTTATTTTTAATATAATTTGTTTGCTCGTCTCTCATTTCAGGATACAGGTAATGAGGAAGGTTCGGCGTGATGAAATACGTTACGTTCGGTTTTATATCACAAAACGTAAAAACGCCGTTTCCGTATCCGAAACCCAGATTAAGAAGCGTAGGATTTTGTTCTTTATTTATTTCTTCACCGAACTGAAAAATAAGTCCTGTTGCCTTTTTCTTATTAAAAAAGACTTCCCCGCCAATGTCGAAGAATTTCTTTTCGTTGATTCCGAAGAGGACAGCAATAAAAAACAGAACGGTTGTCGCCTTTTTCCAATTCGTAACGGAGGCGAATTGCTGAAGATAGTGCAATACCGCAATCCATCCGAGTGTATTGAATACATAGAACGGAAGGTTATAATATCCAAAAAACGAACGCGTAAAAGAAACAATAACAAAAACGGATATTCCGCATAAAATAAAAGAAAGTCTGCCTATCCTGTTTTTTATAAATTTTACAGGGAAATAGAATATGCCCAGACAGATCGAAACGGATCCCAGAACATCGCTTCTGAAGAAAATATAAATACGGTTTAACAACAGCATTATGATCCCTGTTGCCGATTCCGGTATCGACGCGTATTTACTGTTGGTTACAATGTAAATGAAGTATGATTTTTCCAGCGAATCGTTTATAATCATATACAGGCAGATAGGCAACATGATGATAAGGAAGCCACCCAAATATGCAAGTAAATTCGTTATAAGATTGCGATATTTCTTTGTTAAGATCAGATTTATGAATATGCCGAGCAGCGGGAAAAACCAGAAAAAAATCAGGTTTAATTTGATAAAGAAAGCCATACTGCTCATTATCCCGTGTATCAGCATAAAACGCGGATCATGGCAGGCTGCTTCTTTATCTTTGAAATACCTGAGGAAAAAGTATAAACTGACAGTCTCAAACACCAATACGAATTCTTCGGCCGATCCTCCCGACATCGTGTATTTAAACAGGAACAACGGAAACACGAGTGCAACTATAAAGGCAAGGCTTCTGTCAATAAAAAGTTTTGCAGAATAATAGATCGCGTACAGCATGATAATCCACGCAACGACCTCAATAATAAACATCCCCAAAAAAGATGTGTTCGAAATGAGATAGCCGATTCCGTAAATGAAGAAGATCAAAGGTCCTTTATGGTCGAATGCCTCGGTATAAAGAGTTCTTCCTTCAAAAATGCATTTGCCTACGTTAAAGTATATATTGACATCAGCCCATGTATTTATCGGATATAAAGGGGACATTTCCGAACAAAAAAACAACAAGACAAACGCATAAATGCCAAGTAATATCAGGTTGTATTTGTTATTTATGAAAGTTTCTGAAAATGCCTGTCGAATATTTTGTCCCATCCTGTTATCTTTCAATAAGGAAACGCTAAAATAATACATTATATTTTTATAGTGAAACTCTCTGCAATTTATTTGATTATGGTTGTAGTATCTTGAAAAGTGAATTATTTTTGTACCAATGGAACATATAGAGACAAATCTTCCACCCGATTTCGTATCGCAAATAGAGGCTTTATTCGGAGAAGAAGCGAATGACCTTCTTATGGCAATAGAGCAAGATCCACTTGTGAGCATACGCTTTAATCCGTCGAAAATAAAGAAGTTTCCCGATCTGCAAAAAGTGCAATGGAGCGATAACGGTTTCTATTTGCGGAAACGTCCAGTGTTCACGTTCGACCCGCTGTTTCACGCCGGTTGCTATTATCCTCAGGAAGCCTCGTCTATGTTCATCGAGCAGGTTTTCAGGCAGTTAATAGCAGAGCGGAGCGTACGGGTACTCGATTTGTGCGCTGCCCCGGGCGGGAAGTCGACGCACATATTGTCTTTACTGTCTGAGGACAGTTTGCTTGTTTCCAACGAGGTGATTAGATCGCGCGCCAATATTCTGTCCGAAAATATTTCGAAATGGGGATATCCCAATAATATCGTTACGAATAATGATCCAAAGGAGATCGGGAAGTTAAACGGTTTCTTTGATGTAATCCTGATAGATGCTCCATGTTCGGGAGAAGGAATGTTTCGCAAAGACAGGGCAGCCGTGAGCGAATGGTCTTTATCCAATGTACAGTTATGCAAAGAACGGCAGCAGCGTATTGTCTCAGATGTGTGGAGCGCTTTGAAACCAGACGGTTTACTGATTTACAGCACCTGTACATACAATCTTGAAGAAAACGAAAAAAACGTACAATGGATATGCGATACATTTGACGTGGAAACCGTTAAATTGAATATTCCCGATAGTTGGAATATCACGAATGCTTTGCAAGGCGACAACCATTGTTATCGTTTTCTGCCCCATAAAACCAAAGGTGAAGGTTTTTTTCTTTCCGTACTAAGAAAAAAATACTCCGAATTATCACCGTTTGACAGAGCGAGAAAAGAGAAAGTTAAAAACAGAAACAAAGACAATATTCTATCGTTTAATAAAAACCTGATTGTTCAATCGGAAGAATATAATTACATACAAAAAAACAACGCTTTATATGCCTTACATAAAGATTTATCGGCTGACTATTCATCGCTTGAACGTGCTTTGAATATTGTTTCTTTCGGTGTCCGTTTGGGGGAAATGAAAGGTAAAGATTTTATCCCCGATCAGTCTTTGGCATTATCCAGTATCCTAAATAGAGAAGCTTTCCCGATTTATTCAATCGACTGGAAAACGGCAATTTCATATTTGCGAAAAGAAGCCCTTTCGCTCGACAATTCTTTGCCTAAGGGATATATACTTCTAATGTATAAAAACATTCCCCTCGGTTTTGTGAAAAATATAGGAAACCGTGCGAATAACCTATATCCGCAGGAGTGGCGAATAAGGACATCAAATATCCCCGAAAGTTACGAATCTGTCCTTTTGAGCGAATTATCCGATTTGAATAGTGCGGAATAAGCGAGTGTGATCCCTTGCCCGATAACTAAAAATCCGTACAATAAGAACGGCATGTACCAGACGATATAATCAAAATGAGGATGCTCGCTGGAGTGTTGTTTAAAAATAATATACCACGACAGCGGACATAGGATAGAAAACGCTGTGGTTATTATCAATGAACGGTTCTTTAAAATATCGCTGTTTTTTAATTTTTTATTTATAAGAATAATAAATAAACCGAATATCAGGATCAGCAGAACCAAAATACCAAAATGTACCTGAATATTTGAGCTTTCCAAAAAGCTTAGCCTGAACGCATTTCCTCCAAAATATTCCCGCAGGACTTCTGAATATGAAAGTGCGGGCTGATTGTCTAAGATAATCTCATTGGTTGTTCGCCTTGTGTATGACAGCAGAATATGACTTATTCCGTCAGTCAGATTTCCAGTCAATGAGCCAATCTGGATTACTAAAACAACCATTTCGGCAATCATTGCCAATATTGCGCACAATCCTGTTTTTAAAGAAAATATTATGAAAGAGGAGAATTTTCTCTTTTCCAAAACATAATAGTAAACAATAGGGCAGATTATTGCTAACAATGTGGTTGTTATAAATTCAAATCCCGTAAATATGCATTTTACAAAAACCATAAGAAATAAGATCGCAAATATCTTTTTTTCTGAAATGCCGTCGGGATTCCGATGCCTTTTTTCTAACAAAAGCAACATACTTAAAAAAGGCAGATAGAAACTCCAGAACGACCACCACAGATTGTGTGAAAAATTATTGATCCACGGCGAGAAGAGTAGTAATATGAAAGTGACGAAACTGCTTATAAACCCAAAGTTACGATAACACCAACAAATAAAAAGCATGAAGCATAGAGCCGTAAGAGATGAATTTATCGCTCTAAATAATTGTAGATTTATTCTATGGCTCAGCGGAGATGTTTTTTGAATTGAACTGTATAATATCCCCTGTCCGCCAGTTTGGCTTCTGTATGCAAAAAAATTGTCAGGAGCAGCTTTGTTTGTGAGATAAATGTCGTGTTGCAAAAGCCTGTACCGATCGACAGCATCGTTTTCCGTTTTGAAAGAATCGGTATTATATGTATATGCTATTCCAGTTAATCCTCCGTCAGAAAATATACCATCCTTTTCTGCTTTAATCAGCCTGCCTATAACCAATCCTTCGGGTGCTCTTTCGAAACCGTGGAAATATTCGGAAGGCGTAATCTGCCACAGATTGATAGTGTAACTTAAAAACAGAATTATGAATCCGATAAAAGAAAAAACAAATTGTTTAGAGATTTTTTTGTTTCTGATTTTCATTATAGTTCAGTAAAGCAAGTTTGAAATTCTTTTTATCGAATTTGGATATATTATCCAGTATAAGCCCACACGTAAACAACAATATTGAAATAATAGTCATGGTTACGGCAGCAATAGCAGTCGGTACTCTGTACACGTACTGATAATTAATATAATCGATAATAGGAAATACCCCGAGCACCAAACCTATCACTAAAAATATAAAGGCAATGATGCCGAAAAAACTTAAAGGCTTATAGAGCCTGTAAAGATTAAAAAACAGCTTCAATACGCGATATCCGTCCTTGAAAGTGTTTAGCTTCGATACGCTGCCTTCGGGACGATCTCTGTAATCAACCTGTACTTCTTTTATTCTGAATCCATAGTTAAGACAATAAATAGCCAAGTCCGTTTCGAGTTCAAATCCTGTAATCAAGGATGAATAATTTTTTACAAACCTTTTACTGAAAAGCCTGTAACCCGACAATATGTCGTGCAGATCGGAGTGAAAGAATTTGTTTATCAGCTTCCTTACCAAATCGTTTCCGAAATTGTGAAAAGGTCTTTTATTCTCAGCCAGATACGTTTTGTTTGACAACCTGTCTCCGATGATCATATCGGCGTTATATGCGTTAAGGCAGTCTATCATTTGACTTGCCGCCTCGGCAGGGTAGGTGTCGTCACCGTCCACCAAAAGGTATAAGTCTGCGTCGACGTCCTTAAACATTGTAAGTACGACCGCACCTTTTCCTTGTTCCGTTTCCCGTCTTACAACCGCACCTGCGGCTTCTGCTTCGGCTATCGTATTGTCGGTAGAATTGTTGTCGTAGACATATATTTGTGCATCGGGCAAAACTGCTCTGAAATCCGTGACAACTTTTCTGATCGTTAGTCCTTCATTGTAACAGGGAATGATGACAGCTATTTGCATAGTTTTGTAACTTTTTTCACAAATATAATAAAAAAGTATATAGTTAAATATTGTTTAGTATTAGTAGGTTCAGGTTCGTTGCCGAAAATTGTTTACATCTGTCCAAGAACCGCCGTTAATAATATTGCTGAACCCATTACTTTGCAGTATCTTTTTTGCTATTGCACTGCGTTTTCCACTGTGACAAAATACTACAATGTTTTTCTTTCCTTCAAATTTGTCAAGATTATCTTCGACTGAATCTAACGGAATATTTATAGAACCCTCTACATATCCTTCTGCATATTCTTCGGGAGTGCGCACATCTACTAAAAAGGTATCCTGAGCCTCTATCAGTTTCCTGTAACTATCGCAGTCAAGTAATTTTTGCAGTTTTTGTTTAATTTCTGTCGGAACGCTACCGTTATTTATCATTCTTTCCACTAACGGCGGATACTCTATGCCATGTTCATTAAAATAATTCAGAATGAGTTTTGCTTTAGCTTCCCGATTCGGGATTAACTGATATAATACATACCAGTCTTCAAGCGTAGTTGAAGGCACAGGCATATTTCCTATCGTGAATGTTAACGGAACAGACTCGGCGTCAAACGGATATTCAAAGGTTTTCTTGTCGGGCAGATTTATTTTGAAACCTGCCATTACATCAATATTTATGTCATCTACGATATATTCCCGAAAATATTCTGTCGAATATACCGAAGAATTTTTCTCGTTATGAATTTTAATTCCCATTCCCGATAATATCTTATCGGCTTCGTCTATATCGGAAACCGACACCAAAATATCAATGTCGGTCGGATTCTTCACTAAAGAGTATTGATGAAGCACCATAGACGCCCCAATGCCCCATAAAATATTGGCAGAATTCAGTTCGGAAGCAATTTTTGCAAGAACCTTTTCCATCATCGATTAATATGCCCTTGCAAAAACGACTCTTTGAGCAGAAGGTTTTCCTGTTACCATACATTTCCCGGGAGTTTTATCACCTTCCAACGGTATGCAACGTATGGTAGCTTTCGTTTCAGCTTTGATTTTTTCCTCCGTTTCGCTTGTGCCGTCCCAATGAGCGAGGATAAAACCGCCTTCTTCGATTTTTTCTTTAAACTCTTCGTAGCTGTCTACTTTTATTACATGAGTTGCACGAAATTCGGCTGCTTTGTCGTAAATGTTCTGTTGTATTTCGTCCAGAAGATTTTTGATATACAAATCTATTCCGTCGCAAGAAACTGTTTCTTTTGTCAATGTATCGCGTCTTGCGACTTCTACCGTATTGTTCTCGAGATCGCGTCCACCCATTGCCAGACGGACAGGAACGCCTTTCAGTTCATACTCGGCAAATTTCCAACCCGGCTTTTTATTGTCTGCATTATCGTATTTGACCGAGATTCCAAGTGATTTTAGTGATTTGATAATGCCTTCTGTTTTTTCGTCGATCTGAGCCAATTGCTCCATATTGCGATATATCGGAACAATCACTACCTGATACGGCGCCAGTTTTGGAGGCAGTACTAATCCGTTGTCATCGGAATGTGCCATGATAAGCGCACCTATCAAACGTGTCGAAACTCCCCACGATGTTGCCCATACATATTCCTGCTTGCCGTCCTTATCTGCAAACTTGACATCGAATGCCTTGGCAAAATTTTGTCCCAAGAAGTGTGATGTCCCAGCCTGCAACGCTTTTCCGTCCTGCATGAGTGCCTCAATCGCATAAGTTTCGACAGCTCCCGCAAAGCGTTCGTTGGCCGATTTCACTCCTTTGATTACAGGCATAGCCATATATTCTTCGGCAAACGTGGCATATACATCCAACATTTTGCGGGCTTCTGTTTCAGCTTCTTCTTTTGTAGCATGGGCGGTATGTCCTTCCTGCCACAAAAATTCCGCTGTACGCAGGAACAGACGCGTACGCATTTCCCAGCGGACAACGTTTGCCCACTGATTGATAAGCAACGGCAGGTCTCTGTATGATTGTATCCAGTTTCGGTACGTGTTCCATATAATCGTTTCGGAAGTAGGGCGAACGATCAGTTCTTCTTCAAGTTTGGCTTCAGGATCGACTACGACGCCTTTTCCGTCAGGATCGTTCTTCAATCGGTAGTGCGTTACAACGGCACACTCTTTCGCAAAGCCTTCCACGTGATCGGCTTCTTTGCTTAAGAAAGATTTAGGGATAAACAACGGAAAGTATGCGTTCATGTGTCCTGTTTCTTTGAACATATCGTCCAACTGGCGTTGCATTTTTTCCCATATTGCATATCCGTAAGGTTTTATAACCATGCATCCGCGGACAGCAGAATTTTCTGCCAGATCGGCTTTTGTCACAAGGTCGATATACCATTGACTGTAATCCTCGCTGCGCGAGGTCAATTCTTTAAGCTCTTTTGCCATAAATATTTTAGAATTTTTCTGATTTTCTTTTTATCATGCAAAGGTATGAAAAAGGGTGATAATATTTTCATTAGTATTGCAATAAGAATATATCTTTATTAATCTATATTATTAGAATGCTGTCATAATTCTGATATATAGGTTAACGATATTTTTTTATGAGATTAACAATTTTTTTATTTATAGAATGTAAATGATTTTTTTTATTATATATTTGCTGAAAGTATGCAAGATATTGCAATATATTAACTTAACAAAAAACTTTTTACAATCATGATTTTTGGAATAACATTGATTATTTTAGGACTCATTGCATGTCCTTCTTTATTGCTTGAGAAAAAAACCCAATGCAAAGGAATTGTTTGAAAAAATTGCTCCCTATCAGGGGATGGGCAGGAGTTGTTTTCTGTATCTGGGGTATCTGGGGCATTATTAGCTGTATCCTCACAATAGGTTGGCTTACGACTTGGCCTATATACTGGATAACATTATTATTGGTATCCATCGTTTTGGCAGCTTTAGGTTTTATTCTGGGTTACGGACTGATCGCAAAACATGCGTTATCTAAAAATCCTACTGCGGCAGAAAAAGGAGAACAAGTGCTTAAAAAACTGATCCCGTTACAAGGTAAATTGGGTATCTTAGCTATAATATTAGGTATTTGGCAAATAATTTCTTCAATTATTTGGGTGGTGGCATAAGATAAATTAAAAAAACAGTAAAAGCAGGTTTTAAGAAAACCTGCTTTTTTTGTTGAAATCTATAAAGGAAGTATAATGAGAAAGTATTCCGATTTTTTGTATTTTTATTTTTTTGATACAAATAAGATTATGAAAAGTAACGAATACACAATTCGTCCGTGGAAACTTACCGACTCTCGCCGATTAGCAGAGAATGCCAATAATCCGAGAATTTGGAATAACGTGCGTGATTATTTTCCTCATCCCTATACGGAGAAGGACGCTAAAGTGTTTATCAAACAAGCTCTGAAAAAAAACAATACGGAAGATTTTGCAATAGCAGTTAACGGAGAAGCTGTGGGCGGTATCGGTTTTGTTCCGGGATGGGATGTCGAGCGATTGAACGCCGAGATCGGTTACTGGCTCGGAGAGAATTACTGGGGAAAAGGAATAATGAGTGCGGCATTGAAAGACGTGATTGACTATGTTTTTTCGAATACGGATTTTATTCGTCTGTTCACATCTGTTTACGAATATAATAAAGCCTCTATGCGGGTTTTGGAAAAAGTCGGCTTTCGGAAAGTCGGCGTGATGAAGAGAGCCGCGGTAAAAAACAATACAATTATTGATCTTCATAGCTACGAGCTGTTGAAACCTTAAGAAAATAGGAGATAGAATGAAACTACTTATTATAGAAGATGAAATAGATTTGCAGGAATCGATTGTTAAGTTTCTGGTTTCGGAAGGTTTTACTGCCGAAACGGCATCGACGTACGACGAAGGGGAAGAAAAGGTGAATCTCTACGACTACGATTGTGTGATTGTAGATATAACGCTTCCCGGAGGTAGCGGATTGAATATAATCCGCAGGCTCAAACAAAAGGACACGAATGCAGGCGTTATTATTATATCGGCAAAAAATTCGCTGGATGATAAACTTGTCGGGCTCGATATAGGGGCAGACGATTATCTTACCAAACCTTTCCATTTGTCGGAACTGAACGCCCGGATAAAATCAGTAATCCGCCGTCGTAATTTTAAAGGATCGAACGAGCTGGTTTTTAACGAAATATCAGTGTTTCTTGATAGCCGTAAGGTTATGGTAAAGGGACAGGAGATCATACTTACCCGCAAAGAATACGATCTGTTGCTGTATTTTTTGATGAATCGGGATAAAGTCTTGAGTAAGGAGGTCATAGCGGAACACTTATGGGGTGACGATATGGGGTTGAGTGCGGACTCATTTGATTTTATTTATACGCACATAAAAAACGTTCGCAAGAAATTGCTTGAAAAAGGATCTCATGATTATATAAAAACCGTTTACGGAATAGGATATAAATTCTCGGAAGAATGAATCTGTTTCAACTTATCCGCAGAAATCTTTTTATTTCTATGGTTATAATTATAATTATAGGATGTATCTCGCATTTTTTTATTTTCCGTTTCTTTATCCATTATTCTACGGATGAGATTCTTAACGAATACAAAACAAGGATCGAGAATTATGTGTCGTTGCACGATACGCTTAATCTTGCTACCGAAATAGTATTGCAGCCTGCCCGTATCGAGCAGCAAAAGATTGATGATATTAGTCTGTATCCTGCCGAAATGTACAAAGACACTCTTTTGTACAGTGAATTAACGGGAAGTTTTGCACCATACAGGCAGCTGTATTTTCCCGTTGCATACAAGAACAGTTCGTATCTCATTAACATAAACCAGCCTACAATGGAGTCGGACGATCTTTTGTATGCTATTGTAGCTTCTCTGCTGGTTCTTTTCGTTCTGTTTATCGTGTTTGTATATGCGATCAGTTATTCTCTTAAGAAAAGCATAGCCGGACCGTTAACCCGAAATCTCCAACGTTTGCGTAATTACGATTTACGAGCAAATACAAAACTGGAACTCGAAAATCCGAACATACAAGAGTTTGATGAGCTGAATAATGTGATAATGAGAATGGTACGTAAGATTAATGAAGATTATGAAAATTCGAGAATCTTTACGGAAGACGCTTCACATGAAATGCAGACGCCATTATCCGTAATTAAATCGAAAGTTGATTTATTGATGCAGAAAGATTCTTTGAATCAGGAGGAACAGGCGAATAATCTGATTGCGATATCGCGTGCCGTAACGCGTTTGTCAAGGCTTAACAAATCGCTGTTGCTGATTACGAAAATAAATAACGATCAGTTTCAGGAAAAAGAGAATGTCGATCTGTCCCGGTTAATTAACGCATACCTGTTCGATATGGAAGAGTTGATCGGCATCAAAGGTATTGTTCTGAATACGGATATCGAAGATTGCATCTGTTATATGAATCCTGTATTGGCAGAAATAATGATTTCCAACCTGTTGAGCAATGCCATACGGCACAATATAAAAAACGGAAAGATTGATGTTTGCCTGAATTCGAGACAATTGTCGGTATCCAATACCTGTCTTGAGGCTGATGTGTCAGTAAACCTGTTTACGAGGCTTGTTAAGCAAAACAATACGGAAGATTCTTCAGGGTTAGGGCTTAATATAGTAAAATCCATTTGCGAAAAGAATGGATTTGATGTCAAATACTATTACCCTGAAAGGGATATTTTCAGGATAGAGGTTTTGTTTACAAAAGGCAGAAATTAATCTTCTTTCAGGAATTTGCCTTTCTTGTCAAACAACAGATCGATCGAATTAGATAGTTCTATTTCGTATCCGTAGGCTTCGCGTTCTATTTTGATAATGGCTCTTCTGGGATAATTTTTGGCGATATATTGAGGTATTCCGATCGGAAGCATATCAATTATGCTTTTGGGCAAAGGCTGGATTTCGCCGTCTATTTCAAACCAATCTCCGTTATGGTCGAACTCTATTTCGTGCCCGCTTTGCAGCTTTACTTCATATTCGCCGTTTTTTGCGTCATATTTGACCCGGTAGATTTCGAAATTTGAAAAATGGTGCTCCAGAAATTTCTGGGCAGCAGGCGGCAGCTGTTCTTTTTTGCTTGATTGTTGCGAAAAGCCAAAAGGGAAACAAAATAATAAAATTGTTGTGAGAAGAGAGAATAGTATTACTTTTTTCATTTTCTGGAAGATTGTAAGTATAACCGGAATGTTTTCATGCAAAACATTCCGGTTATTATAGTTAAAATTTATCGCTGTTGTATCATAAATCAATCATATATTTCGCGAATGAATTTTCCCGATGCGTCGAAGAATACGTCTATCTCAGGATAACCTGATAATTCTACTTTATAGCCGCCGCCTAACAATGCAGGAACTTTAGAGTATTCCATTATGGTTTTGTCAGCATAGTTGCTCTTGATGTAACTGTATATTGCGGGCAATATCATGCTTTGCGGAACTCCGTTGGTATTATATACTTTTACTTCCTTCCACTCAAGATTGGATGTGTAGAATTCTATTTCTGTTCTGTCGGAAAGAGTCAATTCATATTCATCATTGTCTTTTTCTGCCCGTACAATAGTTGCCTGAGGAAAATGTTGTTTTACAAAAGCTTTTATTTCTTCCGGAAGATTGTTGATGACATTGCTTGAGTTCCCCGAATTGCCATTGTCCTTTATATTAATAACGGCTCCATTCAGATCAAATTGAAGGTCTATGTCTTTATATAGCTCTACTTCGAAGTAAGCTCTTTTCTTTTCAATCTCCTCGATTCTGTTGTTGGCGTAATTCTTTTTTATGAAGTTATAAGCCTCTGCAGGAAGTACGTCCGCTACCAATACATCGCTTAACGTCTGTTTGTCTGCATCTATTTTTTTGAATGTGCCATTCAAATCACCGACGTTGTAGAATTCAAGTTCTATTCCGTCTTTGAAATCGACATCGTAAGTGTCGCCGTCTTCTTTAACTTGCCTGATATTTGAAACGGAGAAGTATTTTTCTACAAAAGCGCGTGCGTTTTCAGGAAGTTGTTCGTATGATATTACCCGCTCGTTGTCGTCACCTTTGATTTTGCTGAAATTTCCGTCTGAATCAAAAATCAGATCTAAATCGGGTTTTCCTGTCAGTTCTACTTCGTAACCGTAGACTTCACGTTTGATTTCGTGAATGCCTCTTTCTGTATAGTTCTGCATTACGTAAGTAGCTATTTTTGTGTTTCCTGTCAGATGAGAAACGAGCTCATACGGGAGAGCACTGTTGCCGTGAGCTTCTACTTCGTCCCAGTTTCCCATTGCGTCAAAGTCCACATCGTAACCCGTTTGAGTGCTGATAGCATATCCTTCTCCTTTGGTGCTTTGTCTCGGAGAGCCTTTTATATTGCTTTCTCCACCAAAGTATTGGGCTATTTCTGTCTTTGTAGCCGAAGGCAGATCGGCGTAGTTAACTTTTTTATTGTCGTTATCGTCATCGCTGCACGACGAAACAGTGAAAGTTAAAACTGCGGCAAATAGCGCTAATGAAAAGAAATTTAAAAACTTTTTCATAATCTTTTTGTGTTAAGTTTTTTATTAATAATCTAATTTAATAAGTTCCCCTGCTTGGTTGAATTTTAATTCTACGTCCGAACCCATTGCCGGATTTATGAGTTCCATTTCGTAGCCGTATTTCTTTTTACTGATATCTGTCAAAGTCCAGTCTTTGTAGTTTGTGTTTATATACGTTGCTATTTTCGATGGCAGTGTATTGAGAATAGAAGCAGGGATGGCTTCCCGATTGGCTTCAATGTCTTTCCAAGTGCCATCGCTAAAGAACTCGATCTCAAATCCGTTCGCCAGTTTGACGTCGTACTCATTCCAGTCTTTCTCCGCAAACACAACGGTTCCTTTATCTCCCGAAATGATTTTTGAGAAAGTCCTGCGCTGTTTTCGGCAAATCCGCCCCTGTTATTCTTCCATCTTGTTGGGTATAGGCAAATATGCCTATCGATACAGCGATTAAGGCTGATAATGTAATTAATATTCTTTTCATCTTTTTACTCATTTTTGATATGAAACTATTATTTTCTGTAATTTATTGTACAAATCTAAAATGAGATTCTGAAGCAATTTTGAAGAATGAAATAAATCAGAAAAAAATAAAAGAATTTGAAGAATATTATTTTTTGCCATACTGCAAATCATCATAACGTATGTCTCCGACATATCTGATTTCGGGGATAAATTCTTTTGAGAAAAGGCTTTTGCTGCTATCGTAGTCTTCGTATTTTAATCCTGCCAGATCGGTTATCGAATAAATCACGTTCTCAATGGAGAACGGACGCGCGGTATCTATTGAAATATCTTTTCTGCCGTTCAGGTAATCAGGTGATAGCCACAGAATAAACGGAATCTGACACATATATACGGATAATTTCTCGTAGGCATGTCCCGCAAAATTTCGGAAGTCGTAGAGTTCCTCACCATGATCGGAAAAATAGATCATGGCGGAATTGGGCAAATTCCGTTTTTGCAACAGGCTTATAGTCTGGCTGATCACATGATCATTGTAAAGCACTGAATTGTCATATTCGTCGATAAGCTTCTTCGCGTCATCGTTTCTGAAACTTTCGTCCTGTATATAACTGTCCTTCGTATGGTCAAACACGTTAAATTTGCTCGGATATCTGAATTGGTAAGCCATGTGGTTGCCCATCAGATGGATCACAATAAATTTCCTTTTATTTATCGTGTCGGTTAGTATCTGTTCGAATTTTTTTACCGTAACATCATCGAATCGTCTTTTGGGAGTTGTCATGTCATACTTATGCTTTGCCAGTTCCAGCAAGACATCATAGCTTGTTTTGTTTTTCCCTCCGAATGGCTGATTGCTGATGAAATATGTTTCATATCCCGCACGGTTAAACAGTTCGAATGCCGAAGGTTTCTGTACGAAATATTCAGGATGTTTTCTGTTCGAAAAAGACAGGACGGAACGTAATACGGGAATAGTGTGGACTTGGGGTGAAACGACATCCTTATAAATCGAAACGCTGTCTCTTTTTGCAGCAAGCAGAGGAGTAGTCTCTCTTCCGTAGCCGTATATCTGCATATGATTTCGGGTTAATGATTCGCCGATAACCATTACTATCGTTTGTTCTTTAGGAATATCCTCCTTTACGTTTACTTCGTACTGGAGTTTTTGGCGGTTTTTAATCCCTTCATCTTCTTTGTAGGTCTGTATTTTATAGGCAATAAAAGTATTGTAGAAGTTTATGAAATAAATTGATTGTGACAGTTTTGATACGAACGTTATGCATATAATTATGGAGAGCGATGCTGCAAAGGTGATCTTGTGTTTGTGTATTTTCAGAGGTTTGTAAGCTTTCATTTTCCAGATCATAATTATCGGGATGATGATATATATTAAAATCCCCATAATTATTCCGATATTGAAATAGTGCATGATAAACTCCTTGCTTTCAGCCGTATTTGTCTCAAACAAACTCGTAATGCTGTTCTGTTCCAGCAATACACGGGCAAAGAGTAGGTAACCTAAAAATATTGCGCTTGGAATTATCGTTATGACAAGTAATATTATATATATAACTTTTTCTGCTTTAGGCGTGAAGAACAGCGAAAAAACCGAAACCGCAAGGAATAGGAAAATGTTTATAACCACCATCGAACAAACCTCCTTAGAAGGTATGTTCTGTGCCAAAGGGGAGAGGAGGGGTAGAATAAGCAGCACATAAAAGAGAAAAACGAGCTGCATTTTTTTTTCTCTTAAATAAATGTCCGATATTAACCATGATTTACCAAACTATTTTCCGAATATTTTATTATGAATCTTGTTCTGTATTCGGGCAAATATAGTATTTAATTCTTATTTTTGATATTGCAATATTATAATACATAATCGGAATATGCTAAAACATACATCAAAAAAAGCGGCAAGACATAACAAAAAGACGCATTTTCTCCAGAATTTATCTTACTCAGAAAATATGATATTCCGACAACGGTAGAACTGATTCGTTATAATTCTCAACAGTTTGTGACGAAAACAATAGCCCCCAATCAGAAAATGCAGGATGAAATATCGCCCGACGCCGTAAGTTGGTTCAAAGTAACAGGATTTACCGACATAAATCGGATCGGAAATTTGTGCAAAACGTTCGGCATCCACCGTTTCGATATAAAAGATCTTTTTTCTAACCTTCAGGTTACTAAAATCGTCACCTACGAAAAAGCTACTTTTATTATGATGTCGGGTTGTTTTTACGACGACCAGATGCAGCTCGAAGTTGAACAGATAGCATTTATACTGGGCGAGAATTACGTTATATCCTTGCAGGAAGCTCCCAATCCGTTTTTTGACGATATTATAGAAGCGATAAAAGATTCGCGCGCCCAGCTGAGAGAGAAAGGAGCTGATTACTTGTTATATATCCTGTTGAATGATGTCCATTCCCTTTATATTGATGTGATAGATAAGATCAGTGAAAAACTGGACGACGTTGAAGACAAACTTATTGACGATCAGTCGACAGATAAAAGGATTATGCATTTCTTCAGGGCAAGAAGGAGGGACTATGCCCTTATGCGGCGATCTATAATGCCGATACGGGAAGAATACGTTAATCTGATGCATAATTCGAATAAACTGATTTTGGACGACAGCATGGTATATTTCAATGACTTTGACGACAGGTTGCGTACTACCCTTGAAGAACTGGAAGCACTGAATGAGACTATTGCTTCGCTGATGCAACTCTATTTTAGCAACAGCAATATGAAGATGAACGATATAATGCGGCGTCTGACAATCGTTTCCACCATATTTATTCCGTTGACGTTCGTGGTGGGAGTATGGGGGATGAATTTCAAGTATATGCCCGAACTTGAATGGAAATACGGTTATGTTTTTTCATGGATTATAATGATAATAATTGTTATTGTAGCAATATACCTTTTGAAGAAAAAACGATGGTTTTAAAATACGAAAGCCCGGTTGTTCGACGCAAACCGGGCTTCCTCCTTTTATGAAATAGACTTCGCTTACATAATCTGACGATTACTTAATTTCTATTTTCTTTACTTTATCTTCTTTCGCTTTGTCCATTTTAGGCAGGGATATTTTCAGCACCCCGTCTTTTTGAGCAGCGTTAATATTTTCTGTATCTACATTTTCGGGCAACACGAAACTCCTTGAAAAGGATGAGGAAGTAAACTCCTGACGAAGTATTTTTTCGTTCTCGTCTTTTTCTTCCTTCCTGCTTTCTTTGTTAGCGGATATATTCAGTACATTTTTTTCCACTTCGATTTTAAAATCGTTTTTGTCAAAACCCGGAACCGAAAGTTCGACCCTGTATTCTTTCTCGTTTTCAACTACATTGGCTGCAGGAAGGTTTGAGCCTTCAAAGAAGTTTGTAAAGAAATCGTCGTCGACATTAAAGATAGACGGTAAGAACCCTCTCCTTGGATTAAATTTTCTAACTTGATTATTCATAATAACTCCTCCTTAATTATATTTTATTATTGTTTTCAATAATATTTTCTGCAATAAATATGCATTTTGCTTTTATTGGAAGTTAAATCTGTTTAAAATATAAAAGAATTAGAATTATCTATCTGTTTATTAATTGGTTAATTCTGTTAGTGTCACTTTTATCAAAAAAAGTAATTATTTACAGTGTGGTGTCATTTTGGCATTATTTGAGTGCATGTAAAATCTTTTTTTGTTTTGATTTACATGTTTTTACGGAAATAGCGTTGGTGTCAAAATGTCTGTTTCGAGGCTAACATTTAATATTGAGTTCGATCAATATATTACGGATTTTCTCGTATGTAGTGATTTGGGTAGGAACAAGGGGAAGACGCAATTGGTTTTCGATATATCCCATCATGTTGAGCATACATTTCACTCCCGCAGGATTACCGTCCACAAATAATAGTTTAAACAACTCGCTGAAACTGTGATGGATAGTCAATGCGCTTTCATAATCGCCCGCGAGAGCAAGCCTTACCATACGGCTGAATTCTTTTGGAAAAGCATTTCCTATAACCGAGATAACCCCGATAGCTCCCAAAGTTATCAGAGGGAACGTTACTCCGTCGTCGCCTGAAATAACGTCGAAACTGTCGGGTTTCCTTTTGATGATTTCATCCATTTGAGTAATGTCGCCCGAAGCCTCTTTTACCGCGATTACATTGTTGCAATCATTGGCTATGCGTAAAGTCGTTTCGGCAGTCATATTAACGCCTGTCCTTCCGGGAACATTATATAGCACGACAGGCAGGGAAGAAGCTTCCGAAATGGCTTTGTAGTGCTGATAAAGCCCTTCTTGGGACGGTTTGTTGTAATAGGGCGTAACGGATAATATAGCATCTATATTAGCCAGATCGGTTTTTTTGATTTTATCAGTTATGGCTTTCGTATTATTTCCTCCGATACCGAGTATAACGGGTATTTGCCCGCCGACTCTGTTCACGATCAGATTCAGTATTTTTTCTTTTTCCTCTTCGGTTAAAGTCGGAGTTTCGGCAGTTGTTCCAAGGGCAACGATGTAGTCCGTGCCGTTTTTCAGTTGATAGTCAACCAGCTTGCCAAGAGCTTTGTAGTCGACGCTCTCGTCTTTCCTGAAAGGAGTAATCAGCGCTACTCCCATACCTTTTAAATTTAATCTTGGCATATAAAACAATCTGCAAATAAGACGTCAAAGGTAAGAATTATTAGTAATACTTTAAGAATTTATCTTTTGATAAAAAATGCTTCTGTTTTTTATGAACTCATTTTTTCCAGATAGAATTTTATTTGCTCATAAGTTTCAAACAGGGAATCGTCGGTTTTTTTCAAAAGTACGAAGTCGTATATGCTCCTGTCGTTCTCCCTTATCCCGATGCAGAATTGGCTGTTATTGATCGCAAGAAGATATTTTAAGATATTGTCTTCGTTTACGGTCAAATCTATGAACGTATCGTATTGGGCTTCTTCAAATTCCTCAATTATTTTTTTAGAAAGAGATTGCGACCACGAAACATCTTTTGTGGGATCAATCGCTTTCACCCCTTCTGGAAGGGAAATTCCTTGTTTCTCTTTCGACAAAGTAGTCCAAGCCGTAACGGTTTTTCCTGTTTCTTTCAAATCTTCGATTACTTTGCTTATTTGTTCGATATCCGATATATTGAATATGATCAGAATATTCTGTATAGAATCAAAGTTCAGAAAAGACCTTTTACGCTGGTTCTTTCCTAAAACCGAACTGACTTTCTTTTTTCGCAGAAAATTTTTCATCGCTTATTCGATTAATTTTAGAAACTCGTCTTCATTAATAATCTGCACACCAAGCTTCTTGGCTTTTTCAAGTTTGGCAGGACCCATATTTTCCCCTGCTAAGATAAAACTTGTTTTGGCTGATATCGAGCCGCTGTTTTTCCCTCCGTTTATTTCTATTATTTCTTTATATTCATCCCGTGAATGTTTGGAGAATATTCCGCTTATAACAATTGTTTTGCCCGACAGTTTATCCGTTCTTTGGGCAAGTATTTCATTGCTTAACTCAAATTGCAGCCCGTATGTCCGCAATTTCTCTATTAAACTCCTGTTGTCACCGTTGCTGAAATAATTGACTACGCTCAAAGCTATCCTTTCGCCGATTTCGTCAACTTCGGTGAGCTGCTCTGCCGTGGCTTCCATTAACAGATCAATGTTCGGAAAAGCCGATGCGAGCTTGCGGGCGACAGTTTCACCCACGTATCTGATTCCCAAAGCATAAAGTACGCGTTCGTAAGGAACGTTGACGGAATTATGTATGCTGTCGATCAGGTTTTTCGCACTTTTTTCCGCCCACCTTTCAAGCCTTGCCACATCCTGCCATTTCAGTTCGTAAAGATCAGCTACATTCTTGTTCGGTAAAAGGTTTGCATTGTATAAATGTTCTATTGTTTCCGATCCTGCCGTGATGTTCATTGCCTTGCGGGTGACGAAATGTTCGATCCTTCCTTTTATCTGCGGAGGGCATCCCATATCGTTGGGGCAATAATAAACGGCTTCGCCTTCATCTCTTACCAACGGTGTACCGCACTCGGGGCAACTGGTTATGAAAGTTACTTTTTGGTTTGAATCGTTACGCAAGGAAGTATCTACTCCTGTAATTTTGGGAATTATTTCACCGCCTTTTTCTACGTAAACCATGTCGCCTATATGCAAATCGAGGGCTTCAATGGCATCTGCGTTATAGAGCGAGGCTCGTTTTACCGTTGTCCCCGACAGCAGAACAGGTTCTAAATTGGCGACAGGCGTTATCGCACCTGTCCGCCCCACCTGAAAAGATACGGAAAGTAATTTTGTAAGCTCTTTTTCGGCTTGAAACTTGTATGCGATCGCCCAACGCGGAAACTTGGACGTATATCCCAGATTTCGTTGCTGTATGAGAGAGTTTACTTTCAATACAATTCCGTCAGTGGTTACAGGGAGGTTTCTCCTCTCAACATCCCAATAGTTTATGTAGTCAAAAACTTCTTCAAGGGTTTTGCATTTTTTTATTGCATCCGATATTTTGAAACCCCATTCTTTGGCTTTCATCAGATTTTCGTAATGCCCGTTAGTCGGCAGATTTTCACTCAGAAAATAATAAAGGTAAGAGTCCAGTTTTCGTGAAGCCACTATCTTGGGATCCTGAAGTTTCAGCGTCCCCGAAGCGGCGTTTCTCGGATTGGCAAAAAGAGGTTCTTCCTGTTCCTCACGTTCCGTATTGATTTCGTCGAAGACTTTCCAAGGCATCAGCACTTCTCCGCGCATCTCAAATTCCTGCGGATAGTCGTTTCCCCGAAGCGTAAGCGGAATGCTTTTTATCGTTCTTACGTTGGCGGTAACATCGTCTCCTTTTACTCCGTCGCCCCGTGTTGCTGCCAAAACGAGTTTTCCGTCTTCATAAGTAAGGGAAATGGATGTTCCGTCATATTTGAGTTCGCAGACAAGCTCGAAATCTTCGTTCAGATCTTTTTTCACACGATCGTAAAAATCCTTGATTTCTTCTTGCGAATATGTATTAGCCAAAGAGAGCATCGGATATTTGTGCGTTACCTGCCTGAAATTCTTTGTCAGATCGCTGCCTACCCGTTTTGTCGGTGAGTTGGGATCGTCATATTCAGGATGTTGCGTTTCGAGTTCGGATAACTCTTTTAATTTCCGGTCGAATTCAAAATCAGAAACAGTCGGATTTGACAATACGTAGTAGTTGTAATTGTCTTGGTTAATTTCTTGGCGTAACTTGTCTATTCGTTGTTTAACGGAATCCATTATCGATATCTGTGTATTTTATTCTTTAATACACAAATTTAAAAAAGAATAGAATTATGCAGGCGTTTTTTATGATGATTTAGGAGAAAAATCTTATTTACCTCTCAATATGTTAATGTCGCCGCCTTTTTTATATTTGATTCCGTCCGAACCTGTCGCTTCTATTATGTAAAAATAGACTCCCGGGCTGACAAATTTTCCCTTATATTTTCCGTCCCAGCCTTTATCGGGATCGTCCCATTCAAACAGTTTATTTCCCCAACGGTTGAAGATGGTAGCTTTGAATTTAATGAGGGATTTATGTTTTACCTTAAACTCATCGTTGATTCCGGGCGATCCGTCGGGCGAAAAGAAATTGGGAATGTCCAACGCCGATTCGGATATGGTTAAATTCTCGTATGATGCGGTAGCTGCACATCCTGAACTCAGGTTGTTTACCTGAAAAACGATCTCGTATTTCCCCGCTTTTGTGAATGTATAAGTCATATCCCTGTCGCCTTGGCGCATAAGTTCGTAATTGTCCTTGTCCCCGTTGAAATAGATGTACCACACCAGATGATCGGCAGTAGGCTCGTTCGTAACGCCGAAAAATTTTGCAGTCAATGGAGCAGACGGGCTGAATGTTACCGTGATGGAGTCAGGCTCAAAGCCGTCGATTATTTCTTTTTGGTACATATAAGCTTCTACCCGCGTAGCTGTATAAGTTTCGGATGTCATACCGTTCTGCATATTAAGCTGCGATGCGTACTGATCGGATACCGTGAACTTGGTGTCTTTCAACGGTGAACTCAACTTTAGGGGTGGCGTCAGGTCTTCTACCTTCTCTTCAATATCATCAAAGGCCAGATTGTCGTCGTTATACCTCAAATTGTCGTAGGTTACCGTATATTTTCTCTGAATATATTTTACCTCGCCTGTTGATGTATAATATTGTAATGGAGTTTCTTCTACTTCCAGATCAAGATACATTTTGGCACATTTTTCACCTTCATCGCCTGATTCGCGAGGTTTTACGGCTTTGATTTGTGATGTATGTTGGCTGTAATCTATTACCCAATAAATCTCGCTTTCGTTTGCGCTTGTCGTATATCCTCTTCCGTCCTCAAGGTTTATGATTGTATTTCCGCTAATATCGGAAGCGGGGACTATTGTTTTATTTTGAAGATTGGTGCTGTATTTGTAGAACGTTACAGAAGGGTTGCTTCCTGTGTATGTTAGTGTTGCACCCGACAGTGTGTTAAACAGATATACTTTTGATATGCTTACTTCTGGATATGAGATTTCAATTGCTCCCGATGATGCTGAAAGTTGACAATAAGCAGCGGATACGGATGCAAGTAGTAAAATAAAGGATAAGAGAATATGTTTCATTTATATGGAGTTGTGTTATATCTTTAAGATTTTAACGGAAGACGAATCTATATATTTTACCCAAAGATAATAAAAATCAGTTATTTGTTTCATCCGATTGTTTGTTGAACAATTGCGAAGAAAGTACAAAAATAGGCGGCGAAAATATTGTCGTATCCAATTCTTCTTCCGGAACTTCTTCGTATGGGACATTTGCTTTCTCCAGTTTGAGCCTGAAACTTGTGTTTCCTGCAAAATCTATTTTTACAGGTTCTTTCAGTTCGGAAAAATTCTCAATATAATCGTTCACTATTTTTTTCTTGTAAAGAGATATTCCTCCTGCTATGGGAACCGCAATGATAATATCTACGGCTAAAATGAAATACATGATGTTCGTGAAATATCGTATCCATTTTTTGTATCTGTAACTTTCCCCGTACAATAATATAATGAGTGGAAATGCGTAGAAAAATGGGACGTAACGCCCCCACCAACCCGAAGGCAGGATAAAAAGAGAACCGAAAAGAAGAAGCAGGAAAGCATTGTAATATGCCGTGTCTTTTCTTTTTTTGTCGTAAACGATGATGTAAAATAAGACAGACGCGACAAGAACCCACCCGAAAAGCAATCCGTAACCCCCGACTGTTACAGCAGTCCTGCCTGAGTGTAAAACGTTGTTTAGCGAAGGTTTTGACGTGAATATCAGATTTAGATCGTTTTCGTCCTTAAACTCGCTGTTCGGATACGAGAAAATGGAAATGAGCACTGTCTCCGCTCTGTTTTTATCTTTCAGGACTACGGGTGTATTGTTTGTCATAATATCTACCTTTCCTTCACCCATAAGCGGGTAGAAAGGAGTTTGATGAGAGATAATATTCGTTATATAAGGATTTACCCCTCCGATAAATACTCCCGTTATGCAGCCGATTACTGCCGCAATGAACAATCTTTTCAGATAAAGATATTTTTTTTGTAATAAGGAGATAAACCATAAAACAAAAAACAGCAAACAATATCCAAAAGAATATATTGAATTTTATTGTTGCCGATAAAAATATCACGGATATGATAACCCCATAAGAATATTTTGAGAAATTTCTACTCATATTAATCAGTGATGTCACTAATATGAGTAGAAGAGAGTAGGCACACCAGTCGATATAAAATGTGAATAGCTGAACTATTGTAATAGGTGCGAATGCCAAAAGGCACGAGAGAAAATATTTTCTGTTTCGGGATATACAGCTGAAATTCTTATCAAGAAAATCACAGGCAAAAAACAATGATGCGAATATGATGATAAAATTTACGGCTTTTCCTGCTTCAACATTTCCCGTTGTAGAAAAAATAGTGGCGGCAATAGTCTCGATTCCTTTTGCATAATGATTTACCCATAGAGATGTTGTTCCGCTTGACTCATATATAGGATTCCATCCTTCCTTGAGCAGGCTTACTATTTCCTGATGGTAACGTTGCCCGTCGTAGGTGTTGTCATAAAAAAATGCCGAAACAACTAAAGCGATTATAATAAATGAAAGGTGGAACAATAATGAAGGCAATACCTTTTGTTTCTTCTTTTTGAGTAACAACCAGATCAGAAATGAAGATAGCAGGACGGATAAAGGAAATATGAAAGGATTGACAGATAACCCGAACAGGAATAATAAAGAAGTTATCAACAGATCAAGAGTTGGTATCGAAAGCAGTCCGATGCCCAGCGTTAACGCGTCAGTGTTGAATGTTTTTTCTCTTATCGCCCATCTATAAAAAAATAAATCAGAGCAATAAATATAATATTCTCTGATTATTTTTCAGTTATAATATTTGAAAATAAATACTTAAGACTTCTGTTTCTGAGTTGAAAGAACCTCCATTTTAGCAAATACTTTCTTGATTTTGTCCAGTGCAAAATCTACCTGATCCTTTGTGTGCGTTGCCATCAGCGAGAAACGGATTAACGTATCGTTAGCTGATACGGCAGGCGAAACGACAGGGTTTACGAAAACGCCTTCATCAAAAAGCATACGCGTAATAAGGAACGTTTTTTCGTTATCCCGTATGAATAGAGGAATGATAGGCGTAGATGTATGTCCTATTTCGCATCCTATTTCACGGAATCCCTGCATCGAATAGTCCGTAATTTCCCAAAGAGCTTTGATCCTTTCGGGTTCGGACTGAAGTATGTCTAAAGCCATACTTGCCGCAGCAGTAGCGCTCGGCGTTATACTTGCGCTGAATATGTAAGGTCGGGAATTGTGTCTTAAATAGTCGATGATACATTCTTCCGCAGCAATGAAGCCACCGATCGAAGCCAAAGACTTACTGAAAGTCCCCATAATCAGATCCATATCGTTTGTTAGCCCGAAATGGTCGTGCACGCCTTTTCCGTTATAATTAGTACCCAAGACTCCCAATCCGTGAGCCTCGTCAATCAATATATTTGCGTTATATTTTTTTGCCAGTCTGACAACTTCAGGCAGGTTAATAATGTCTCCCTCCATGCTGAAAACGCCGTCGACTGCAATAAGTTTCACTTTGTCCGCTTCGCATTTTTGAAGCTGCTTTTCAAGAGAATCCATATCGTTATGACGGAACTTCAGTTTTGTAGAAAGCGAAGCGCGGTTGCCTTCTATTATAGAAGCATGATCCAACTCGTCCCACAATATATAATCCTCACGCCCTGTAATGCAACCCATAACTCCTTGATTTACATTAAATCCGGTAGAATACACCAACGCGTCTTCTTTGCCGACGAAGTTAGCGAGTTTTCGCTCCAGTTCTACGTGTATGTCAAGAGTCCCGTTCAGAAAACGCGAACCCGCCATCCCTGTGCCGTATTTTTTAGTAGCGGCAATGGCAGCTTCTTTAACTTTGGGGTGGTTTGTAAGTCCGAGATAGGCATTTGAGCCGAACATCAATACTTTTTTTCCGTTGATTACAACTTCTGTATCTTGGTCGCTTTGGATTTCTCGAAAATAAGGATAGATTCCTGCAGCTCTGGTTTTTCGGGCTGCATCGAAACGAAAAAGTTTATCTCGTAATAAATTCATAATGTCTTATGACAAAGTTTAGTAACCTATACTCTGTTTTTGTTAATTTATCTTTTCATTAAAACAAAAGCAGGCTGCAAAAGTAGCTAAAAAAATCAACAAGTAGTTCTTTTCTTTTGATTTATTTTATTAAGAAAGATTTGTCCTGTAATAAGCTGATTTTCCTGTTGCTTTAAATGCTCTTATTATTAGTGTATTATACTGCTAATAATGGCGGTTTGAAAATGTCAGTCGCGTATGATGGTTTGTTCCCTGTCAGGTCCTAACGATATGATCTTGATTGGAATTTTAAGATATTCTTCCAGAAAAGATACATATTGCTTGAATTTCTCAGGAAACTCTTTTTCTTTCCTCATTCCTGACATATCGGTTTGCCATCCGCCAAATGTCTTATAAACGGGCTCAACATCTTTTTCTACATTGTATGGAAAATCGGAAGTTTCTTTACCGTTTACTTTATATGCAACGCATGCTTTTATTTCTGTGAAGGAATCCAGAACATCGCTCTTCATCATGATGAGTTGAGTCACGCCATTCAGCATTATTGCATAACGGAGTGCAACCAGATCGATCCAACCGCAACGGCGTGGACGCCCTGTCACTGCACCGAATTCGAATCCGAGTTTACGCAGGTTTTCTCCTGTTTCATCAAACAGTTCGGTAGGAAAAGGTCCGCTTCCGACTCTTGTACAATATGCTTTGAATATGCCGTATACTTCTCCTATCTGATGAGGCGATACTCCCAACCCTATACACGCTCCTGCCGAAATAGTATTCGATGATGTTACGTAAGGATATGAGCCGAAGTCGATGTCAAGCATTGTCCCTTGAGCGCCCTCTGCCAGAATTTTTTTTATCGGGCAATGCTTTGTTTATATAATACTCGCTGTCTATAAACTGAAATTGTTTAAGTTTATCAATGCCTTCAAACCATTTTTTTTTCTATTTCAGGCAGTGCCGATACATCAAACTTGTGTTGTGACAGTATTTCGAGATGACGTTCTTTAACCGAATTATAAATAGTTTCGAAATCGGAAAGTATATCGCCGACGCGGATACCGTTCCTCCCTATTTTTTCGGTATATGTCGGACCGATGCCTTTTCCCGTAGTTCCGATCTTTGAGTTTCCTTTAGATGTTTCGTAACATGCATCGAGAAGCCTGTGGGTAGGTAGGATCAGATGCGCTTTCTTAGAGATAAGCAAACGTTTGGTCAGTTCATGCCCTGATTTTTCCAAAGCCTCTATTTCTTCTTTAAAAAGAGCAGGATCGAGTACCACGCCGTTACCGATTATGTTGATATTACTACCTTGAAATATTCCCGAAGGAACAGATCGCAGTACATATTTTTTGCCTTCAAATTCGAGGGTATGCCCTGCATTTGGTCCGCCCTGAAAACGCGCAACAATTTCATAGTGGGGGGTTAGTACATCCACAATTTTCCCTTTGCCTTCATCGCCCCATTGCAGGCCGAGTAAAACATCTATTTTCATTTTTTCTTTTTAAGATTGGATTTATTTTCGGAAGATTTCTGTTTCTTTTCCTGAAGCATTTTCTCTTTTTGGCACTTACTGCATATGCCATAAATGTACATACTGTAATAACTTACTTTAAATCGTTGAAGTTTCTTCTGGTGCGATATGTCGAGCAAGCTGTCGTTTTTATACTCTTTCACGTCTCCGCACGAAATACAAATCAAGTGATTGTGGTTTTCATTTCCGTAAGCGCGTTCGTATTGGGATACGTTTGCTCCGAACTGGTGTTTTACAACCAATCCGCACTCAAGCAGCAACTCCATTGTGTTATACAGAGTGGCACGGCTGACACGCAAACTTTCCTTTTCCATCGAGTTATACAATGTTTCCATATCGAAATGCCCTTTTGTGGAATAGATATGATCGAGTATTGCGTATCTTTCGGGAGTCTTACGGTGATTATGCTTGTTCAGATAATCGGTAAACTCAGCTTTAACTTGTTCTCTTAATTTGTTTTCCATTGAAGTTTTTTATAAAAACAGCCAAGGGCAAAAATACACTATTTTGGTGAATAAACGAAACGGTGGTAAAAATTAATTTTGACTTTGTCTAAATAACTATTTACCGCTGTTCTTTCGGTATATTTCAGGAACAGAGTTTATTATATCGAACAACTCTTCTTTTTCGGATGCTCTCAGCATCTTTATTCTGGTCGGTTTAAAATCGGGTATGTTTTTAAACAACGGACTCACAGCCAAATGCCTGCGGCTATGGATAATGCCTCCCCGTTCTCCTGCTTTTTCAATGTTTGAAACGATGTATTGTTTTAATACATCCAGATACCATTCAAACGGTTTTTGTTCAGGTTTTTCTCCTGTTTTCAGATAATGTTTTACCTCACTGAAAATCCATGGGCAACCGATGCTTCCTCTGCCTATCATAACGGCATCTACGCCTGTTTGATCGAATCGTTGCCTGCAAATTTCGGGTGATGTTACGTCTCCGTTTCCGATGATCGGGATTTTCATTCGGGGATTGTTTTTTACTTCTCCGATGAGTGTCCAGTCCGCTTCGCCTGTGTACATCTGGCTTCTTGTTCTGCCGTGGATGGTTAAAGCTTGTATGCCTGTGTCCTGCAATTGTTCTGCCAATTCTGCTATAATCTTCGTATCCTGATCCCAACCCAGTCGGGTTTTTACCGTAACAGGTATTTTTACTGCGTCGACTACCGCCTTGGTTATTTCGAGCATCAATTCGGGAGTCCTCATCATTCCTGAACCTGCCCCTTTTCCTGCTACCTTTTTTACAGGGCATCCGAAATTGATATCGATAATGTCGGGAGCGGCTTCTTCGCATATCCTTGCAGCTTCTGCCATAGAATCGGCATCCCTTCCGTATATCTGAATGGCAACAGGTCTTTCCTCCTCGCTGATAGTCAGTTTTTCCTTCGTTTTGTTTACATGCCTTATCAGTGCGTCACTGGAAATAAATTCAGTGTACACCATGTCTGCTCCGAATTTTTTGCACAACAGGCGGAAGTTTATATCTGTCACATCCTCCATCGGTGCAAGAAAAACGGGATAATCATGGAATTCTATGTTGCCGATTTTCATTTGTTCTGTTCAAAAAGAAGAACAAAGATAATATTTAGAAAGAAGAAATAAAATTGCGAAAAAAACTCTACTTAAAACCTGTATTGAAATCCGAATCCTATATGTTCCGATGTCATTATGGGCGAAATTTCCAACAGGCTCGTTTCTTCTTTTTTCTCTTTCCCGAACGAAAATGTACGGGACAGATAGGGTAGAAGCAGGTAGCTCAATTCTACGCTTAATATTCCGAAGCCCGCACCTGCAACAACATCGCTGAACCAGTGCTTGTTGTTTGTTATACGCAATACGCCGACTGTCGTTGCTACGGTATAGCCTCCGATTCCGATCCAAGGGGATACATGCCGATACTCTTTCATTAGAATATGCGCGCCCGAAAATGCCAGACATGTGTGTGCTGACGGAAAAGATTCTTTGTTTTCCCCATTGGGACGCCAGCGGTTCGTAGCGTGTTTTGTAATCAAAGTAAGCCCTTCTCCGATGGCAAATGATGTTGCCGAAACGATAAACCTGTCTTTAAAATTATTCACGGGTTTTACGCCACACCAATCCAGTCCGAACACTGCGGCATGAGGGACGAAAAGTAAAACATCGTCAGCCCAAGTATTAGTGTTGAAGTGTTTCTGGCTTTCCTTTTGTATGCGTTTGTCGATTTCGTCCAAACCCGTATATCGGGAAGTAAATCCGTAAGCGATAAAAGCTGTCGGTAAAATGAAACGCGCGGGTTTAAACTTGGAGTACTCTGATTGCAGATTGGTTATGTTTTGATTCAGCACCAGGCTGTCTTGTTTTATACTGTCCGTAGCGTTTGAGTATAAAGGCGTTGTCAGAAGACAGCATAATAATACGGATAATGCAATATAAATCTTATTGTGTTTGTTGTTTGCTTTTATCATAATGTAAGGTTTGCTTTTTCTTAAGGTTGTCAAAGATAATTTAATTTTGGTTTGAAATTTTTATTGATGAAATAAATATATTAGATTAATTTATTTATTTTTGTGTTAAATTAGTATAATATTGGTAATCTGATAATCTCATTAATGTATTTCTATGAAAAAGAACATTTTATTCTTATTCTTATTTATCATATTCTCGACTGATAATTATTCCCAAAGTAAATACGGGAATATTACTTCTGAAGAACTGAATATGGTTGTATATGCACAAGACTCAACCGCGTCTGCCGTAATTCTGTTGAAGAAGGGAGAAACGCGTTTTACATACGATAGTCAGCGTGATAATTTTCAATATGAACATTTTATTGAGACAAAAATTAAGATATTGAAACCCGAAGGGCTTGATTGGTGTAATCAAAACATATACTATATAGAGGAAAATTTCCAGAATAGAGAACGAATAAACGGTTTGTCGGGGACAACGTATAATCTTGAAGACGGAAAAATTATTAAAACAAAACTGACAAAAGAACAAATGTCGGATGAAACAGTCGATGAAAGATGGAAAGTAAAAAAGTTTACAATGCCTGCCGCCAAAGTTGGCTCTGTAATAGAGTTTAAATATACGATAGTTTCCGATTATTTTGCAGACTTGCGTGATTTTGAATTTCAATCCCAGATTCCTGTTGCATACGCCTATTACGAAATAACGATTCCCGAGTATTTCAGGTTTAATAAAGATATGCAGGGTTTTGAACCGGTAACAGCTAAACAAGAAATTACCCGCGAAGTTTTTACCATTCATTCACGAGGAAGGGTTGACAACATTTCTTGTAATGCAGACAGATGGATGTTGGAAGGGAAAAATATTTCTGCATTGAAGAAAGAACCTTATGTCTGGTCATTAAATGACTATATTAGTAAAGTTTCGTTTGAGATTCATAGTATCCAATTCCCCTATTCTAAACTATATAATTATGTAACAACATGGCAGAGTATAGACCAGAATTATTTTCATAAAGGAGACTTTAATAATAATCTGAAAAAGAAAGGTTTGTTTAAAGACATTGTTGTTGAAGATGAACCTACGCTTGAGAAAGCAAGGGGAATTTTAGGTTTGATAAAAAACAAAGTAAAGTGGGACGGGCGTAATAGAATGAATCCTTCTAATTTGGGCGATGCCCTGAAAAAGGGTTTAGGGAGCAGTGCGGATATGAATTTTTTACTTATTAATGCTCTTAAGGCAAGCAATTTTAATGTTTATCCTGTTGTTTTAAGTACCCGCGAACACGGACGTTTGCCAATTTCGCATCCAACTATTTTGGCGTTTAACTATGTTATTGCCGCAGTTAAAATAGATACAATGATGTATTATACCGATGCTTCTTCATTATATGGAGATTGGAATGTGCTGCCGCAAAAATGTATGGTTCCCCAAGCCAGATTTATTGGCGACGATAATTCCTATTGGGTTGATTTGACAACCGTCTCAACTGGAACTACATTTATAAACGCGGGCTACTCTTTTGTTGATAATCAATACACAGGGAATTTAAAAGAATCTTACAGAGGTAATTCAGCTTTAAAATTCAGAAATTATTATTATGATAATCATAAAAATAAAGAAGATTATGTAGAGAAATTATCGACGCAATTGGGCTATAAAGTTGAAGATTACGACATGGTGAATGAAAATGAACCTTCTAAAGATTTGCAGGTGTCATATACAATAAAACCCAATATTGTGAACGGAGATGAAGATTATTTATACATCAACCCGATGCAAATAAAACATTTAAATAGCAATCCTTTTAAAAATGAGACGCGTGTTTATCCTGTTAGTTTTGAATATTTAGAAACCTATTTGCAGATAGCAAACATTGAAGTTCCTGACGGATATGTTGTGGAGGAGCTTCCTAAAAGCGAAAAATTCAGACTTGATGATGATGGCTCCATACAACTGATTTATAGGATTGTCAATTCAGGGAATAGCATAAGGCTGAATTATCAATATATTGTGAATAAAATATTGTTTTTGCCCGATGATTATGAGGCATTGCGCAATTTTTATGCGAAAGTCGTATTGAAAAATAACGAGCAAATTGTTCTAAAAAAGAAAGTCGCTGAATAAATTCTGTCAAAACTACTTTTATGCTTACAATAAATAAAAAAATAGTATTTTTTTACATTTTTCAGTGTAATACTGAACATCCCTTTAATTGGTCAGGTATATACAGTACATACTATCCCCGATTCTTTAAAGAAGGATGCTGTCGCAGTTGTGCGTGATTACTCGGTTGTATTATCGCAATCGAACATAAATAATGCTGAATATAGCGTAAAAAAAGTTGTTACCGTATTGAACAGGCAAGGAGATCATTTTGCGAACTTTCATGTTATTGGAGATAAATTCAGGGAGTATAGCGACATTTCAGGAATTTTAATGGATGCAAACGGAAATGTAATTAAGAAAATCAAAAAAGGTGATTTTTCAGTGTCTTCGCTAAAGGATTCATATACGCTCCTCAGCGATAGTTACGACATATTTTATACATGCCAATCGCCAACATATCCGTATACTATTCAGTATACATATCAAGTGAAAATGAAAAATGGCGTAATCAGCTATCCTCCGTTTTTTCCGTTTGACAGCTATCAGCAAGCTGTTGAACAAGCTTCAATGAAAATGGAGATTCCGGCTAATATTCAATTACGATATAAATCTAATTATAATGATAATTTCAAAATTGATAAAAAAGAGAATAAAAATATATATTCAGTTTCGGTTTCAGGATTAAAAGCAAAACTGTTTGAAGCATTTGCTCCCGGTTATGATAAAATATTTCCTTTTATAATGTTTGCCCCGACAGATTTCTGTTATGATTCACATTGTGGAAATATGTCTGATTGGAAACATTACGGGTTATGGGTGTCGGATTTATTAAAAGGCAGGGATGCCATCCCGAATGAACTATCGGAAAAAATAAAAGATTTGACGAAAGATGCGAAAACCCCTGCTGAGAAAGTAAAGATTGTTTATGAGTATTTACAAAATAATACCCGATATGTCAGCATACAATTAGGGATAGGCGGTTTACAACCGATTGACGCAACGTCGGTCTATAAAACACGTTATGGTGATTGTAAAGGACTGACCAACTTGATGAAAGCTATGCTGAAATCAATTAATATTCAATCTAACTATTGCGAAATTTATTCGGGTGACAGAAATCAAAGATTATACTCTGATTTTGCAAATGTCAACCAAACCAATCATGCCATCTTGTTAGTTCCTATGGAGAAAGACAGCATTTGGCTCGAATGTACATCACAGACACTACCTTTTGGTTACATTCATGACGGGATAGCCGGACATGACGCTTTGGTAATAAATGAACACGGGGAAGGCGGAAAAATCTGCCGGTTACCTTCCTATACTAAAGAACAAAATAAAAGTTCAACGAAATTAATCGTTAATGTAAATGAAAATGGTAGCGCTGAAGGAGAGGTTTGTTTTAAAAGATATCTTCATAATTATTATAATGCAAAAAGACGCTTTTCTGTCTAATGACAGAAAAAAGCAAACCGAGTACATTAATGCTTATATAAAACTGCCGCAAATAGAGATTAATAAAATCATGGCTTCCGAAGACAGGTCGGCATTACCTTCCTGTACTATGAAAGCCGATTTTGCTGTGCCTGATTTTGCGAATAAGACAGGGAGTCGTTTGTTTATACCTTTATCTCCTATAAATAAAGGCAGCCTCAATTTTTTCTCTTCGGATAGAAGAGACTATGATATCCACATGGACAAAAATTATTCAACTATTGATACAGTTATATATAATATCCCGGAGTTATATACGATTGAAAGTTTGCCTAAGGATATAGAAATTAATATGCCTTTTGGCTCATTTTCTGCTAAAACTAAATGGGATAATAATAAGTTGATTTATTATCAAAAAATAATTCTTTCATCAGGTGAGTATGATAAAGGGCAATATATGTCAATAAAGAATTTTTTTGCTCAGATTAATTCAGCAATACAACGTCGTTTTGTGTTGAAGTTGAAAGAAGGTTCAGAATAAAAAAGAGTTGATCTGATATAAATATATTCAATGCTAAATATTTATAACCGGACTTAAAATATAGAACCTATTTATATATATTTGTATGTGATTTGATTTTTTAATCAATAAATATTTAAAATACAAGTATATAAAATGCAGGAAGATCAAGATAAATTATTGGACGAAATAACCACCGGTGAATATAAATACGGATTTGTAACGGATATCGAAACGGAGGTTATTCCAAAAGGATTGAACGAAGACGTAGTCCGTTTAATCTCTGAAAAGAAAAATGAACCCGAGTGGATGCTCGAGTTCAGGCTTAAAGCGTACAGGCATTGGCTAACTATGGAAATGCCCCATTGGGCACATCTGGATATTCCCGAAATCGACTATCAGTCGATAAGCTATTATGCTGCGCCCAAAAAGAAAGAAGGACCTAAAAGCCTTGAAGAAGTTGATCCCGAATTACTCAAAACTTTCGATAAGCTGGGTATTCCTCTGATTGAACAGAAACAATTGGCAGGAATGGCGGTTGATGCCGTTGTGGACAGTGTGTCCGTGAAAACGACATTTAAGGCTACGCTGGCTGAAAAAGGTATTATTTTTTGTTCGTTCAGTGAAGCAGTGCAGGAACATCCCGAACTGGTGAAAAAATACTTAGGTTCGGTTGTCCCTTATCGGGATAATTTTTTTGCGGCGTTAAATTCCGCCGTATTCAGCGACGGGTCTTTTGTTTACATTCCTAAAGGCGTACGTTGCCCGATGGAATTGTCTACATATTTCCGTATCAATGCCGCCAATACAGGGCAGTTCGAACGTACTCTGATCGTTGCGGACGACGACTCTTACGTAAGTTATCTTGAAGGGTGTACGGCACCGATGCGTGACGAAAATCAACTGCATGCCGCTATTGTAGAGATCATCGCGCACGATAGGGCGGAGGTGAAATATTCTACCGTTCAGAATTGGTATCCCGGGGACAAGGAGGGCAGAGGCGGAGTGTATAACTTTGTGACTAAGAGAGGTATCTGTAAAGGTGTGAGTTCTAAAATATCTTGGACTCAAGTTGAAACGGGTTCTGCTATCACTTGGAAATATCCGTCATGTATCCTTTCGGGCGATAATTCTATCGGAGAGTTCTATTCGGTAGCCGTTACCAATAACTATCAGCAGGCGGATACAGGTACGAAAATGGTGCATATAGGAAAAAACACGAAAAGCCGTATCGTATCGAAAGGAATATCGGCAGGCAGAAGCCAGAATTCATACAGGGGGTTGGTAAAAGTTTCGCCCAAGGCAGAAGGCGCGCGTAACCATTCCCAATGCGACAGTTTGTTGCTCGGTGACAGATGCGGTGCGCATACTTTCCCTTATTCCGATATTCGGAATGATACCGCCATTATCGAACATGAAGCCACTACTTCCAAGATAAGCGAGGATCAGATATTTTACTGCAATCAACGCGGAATAGCCACCGAAGATGCCGTAGGGCTTATTGTGAACGGTTATGCAAAAGAGGTTATGCAAAACCTGCCTATGGAGTTTGCCGTTGAAGCTCAGAAATTGCTTCAAATCAGTTTGGAAGGAAGTGTCGGATAAGTTTGTATAGCAAAAATATAAAAAGGCAATGATTATTATTTTTCATTGCCTTCTTCTTTTTCTTTCTCGTATGTACGGGGAAGCAGTATTGCACAGTATAGAGTCAGAATGCCCGATATAAATAACGGAATTACCCACTCTTTGATATAGAAAAACATCAGACAGGCAGATACAATCATAAGCAGCACTGCAAATACCTGAATGTTGAATAATCTTTTGCCTCTGATGCTTTTTCCCGGATAAGGGGTTTTGAATGTCGTGATTGTAAAACCAACTACGCCGACTATCATTACAAATCTTGCCGTTTCGGGCGAAAACAACCACAACACGGCTGCCAATAGTATCAGTAGGGCAGATATTTGATATATCGTTTCTTTTGTTTTTTTATTCATTTATTCGATTATGAAGATATCTTCGTTTTCATTTTTCATGAAATAGTTTTCCCGCGCGAATTTTTCGATATCTTCTTTATTAGAGTGGAGTTCGTCAAGCTTACGCTTGTCTTTTTCCGTTTTTTTACGATAAAAGTCTATTTGATTGTTTAAGTTTCGGATTTCAGCGTTGTAACCTATACGGGCAAATACATTACTGTCACTTATGATAAATGCGCAGACAATCAGGACAACTATAAATATCAGCTGTATTTTTGTGAATTTGCTGAACAGATAATCAAAAAAAGGCTTGAATGCTTTCATTGTTATAATTCAAAAACTTAAATATCATACAAATATAATGATAAAAGCAATTTTACAACCATATTCGGAAAAAATCTGTTATATATTTGTAAAAGTTAAATTAGGTAGATGGAGAAATCTGTAACAGATAAATATAAGACATATTTGCTGCTCGAAAGGTCGTTGTCAAAGAACTCGATAGAGGGATATATTGACGACCTGAACAAGTTGTCCTCCTTTTTGGATAGCGAGGGTATTAAATACGATGAAGTTTCTTTAGACGATTTGCAGCAATTCGTTGCTCAGTTGTATGATGTCGGAATCAGCCCGCGTTCGGTTGCCCGGATTATATCGGGCATAAAATCTTTTTATAATTTTTTGGTTCTTGATGAATACATAACTTCCGATCCTACCGAATTGCTCGAAACTCCAAAAATCGGATTGAAATTACCGACGGTATTAACCCTTGAGGAGATTGACTGCATAATGTCTGTTATAGATATGTCCACCAAAGAGGGCAGGCGTAACCGTGCGATATTGGAAGTCCTTTATAGTTGCGGATTACGAATCTCGGAACTGACTACTCTGCGTTTTTCCGATCTTTTTCTGAAAGACGGTTTTATTAAAGTAGAAGGAAAGGGCAGTAAACAACGCTTGGTACCTATATCGGATACCGCAATAAGAGAAATACAGAATTACGTGTTGGACAGAAATCTTGTGAAAGTCAAAAAGGGTTTTGAGAATACTGTTTTCCTCAGCAATCGCGGTACCGCCATATCCCGCATTATGGTATTTCATTTTATTAAACAATATGCCGAAACGGCTGGCATAAAGAAAAACATAAGTCCTCATACGTTTCGCCATTCGTTTGCTACCCATTTACTGGAAGGCGGGGCAAATATCCGTGCCATACAACAGATGATGGGGCATGAAAAAATAACTACAACGGAGATATATACTCATATGGACAGGGAATTTCTCCGTCAGGAAATAATAGAGCACCATCCCCGAAATATAAAAAAAAGAGCGACTAACTAAAGCCGCTCTTTTTCAGATTGATGTTTATTTCAATAATTTGGATTTTGTTGCAGTTTTCCTCCCGATATGTTGATTTCGGAAACAGGAATCGGTAAAACGGTTAAATAGTTATCATAATTAACCTCGCCTTTAAACTGGTTTGCGACAGATTTCTTATTTCTCCATGCATCCCAAGCCTGATGTCCTTCGGCAAACAATTCAAAACGTCTTTCCATTAGTATGTCGTCCAACGTTACTGATCCCACAGGAGTATAACCTGTTATTCTGTTCTTACGAAGTTCATTGATATAATAAACAGGATCGCCTTCTCCTGACTTCAAAGCAGCTTCGGAGGCAATAAGATAAACTTCAGACAGGCGGATAACTTTAGGATTGTTTACATATATTTCATTGTTGCGTCCCGGATATTTTTGAGGATAAAATCCTATGTTATAACCCTCATCCTCCTCTTCTTTTATCATTTTACTCCTGACATCCGCAGGATTTGAAAGCAGTATATCCTTAAAAGAAGGTGTTATTGCACATTCCGCATACCCTGTGGCATGTGTATAAAACCCTAAAGAGTTACGTTGCGCATTAGAAATAGATGAGGTTGCAAATTCAAATAAAGACTCTGATGTACCTTCCTTATCCCATACTCCGGTGTAATCGCTTACGGTATATAATGAATACGGAGAATTATCTATTACATACTGTGCATCTTTCAATGCCAATGAATTTTCTTCCATATACAGATAAATCCTTGCCCTCAAAGCTCTTGCGCTCCAATAGTTGATGCGTCCTGTTTTGATTGCGGCATCTTCGGGAAGATATTGCAATGCCGTGTCCAGATCGGCTACTATCGCTTTGTATGTTTCGGATATAGTGGATCTTGTTCCTGTATCGTTGTCATCAAACAATCTTTTGGCAATAACGATTCCTAAATCGTCGGGAGTTGTCGTCGACGGAAGTTTGGCAAACATACGAGCCACGTCGAAATGGAACAAAGCCCTTAATGCATACAGTTCACCAAGTTGTGCGTTTACATCGTCGCCTTTTAGTGAATTGGACTTCATCAGATCGAATATTTTATTGATCCTTGCAATAGAATAATAAAAACGACGGTAAAAGTTTTTCGCGATATCACTGTCTTTTGTGTACTGATACCTTGCAACCTCTCTTATTGCGTTTTGTCCACCTATCGGATAACAGTCGCTACCCAGCAGATCGGAATAAACCGTGAAGTCTCCGGCGTAACTGCCTCTTACTCCCATATATCTATCAATAGACTTTGGCATTTCACTTACCTGCAAGAAATAAATTCCGTTGACGGCAGTATTCAGATCATTAATATTTTCAATAGCTTCATTCGGGTCCAAACTTGTTGAGGGAGTGGTATCCAAATCGCAGGATGCTGTCAGAAGCCCTAACGTTACTGCAAATAATATATATATTTTTTTCATATTGTATCTGTTTTTCGTTTTAAATGTCAAATGTAAGTCCAAAAACAAACGTACGCATTTGAGGCGTATCTACTTGTCTGTAACCGTTTAACGATACATCGGGGTCGATATTGTCTTCTTTCGACCAGATCATGAACGGATTGTTTGTCCTGAAATATACTCTGGCGTTGCTTACATATTTTTTAAATAATTTAGAAGGAATGTTGTATCCGAAAGTGATTTCCCGCATTCTGATATTATCTGTCGATTTTATCTGTCGGCTTGAAAACCTGTCCCAACGATATCCGTTGCCATATATAGGCTTAGGGTTGTCTACTTTGTCTCCGGGCTTTCTCCAGTAGTTGTTGGTAACATCCTTGGATATTCCGGTATTTCCGAATCTTACCCCATCGTGGTGAGTAAAATATCCCGGATAGTCGAACAAGTCGCCGCCGAACTGATAAGTTATGAGGAATGACAAGTCGAAGTCTTTGTATGTAAACGTATTGGTAAGACCTCCGATTACATCGGGAAGAGCTTTTCCTACAATTCCTTTTTTTGCTTCACTGTAAAAATTAGTAATTCCTTTCGAGTGATCGTCAGGATCAAGCCAGAATTCACCCATCCCTGTTTCAGGGTTCACGCCTTTCCACTCGGGCAGATAGAATGAATATATCGATTCGCCTTTTCGGTGGATATACATTTCTCCGTCGCCATAAGCAATGTCAGCATTGCTGTTCGGCAATTTATTAATCTTAGCCTGCTGGTAAGTTAAGTTAAAGCTGGTATTCCATGTGAAATCTTTAGTCTTGATGTTGGAAGACGAAATTTCTATTTCTACTCCGTCATTCTTTAATTCTCCCAAATTCACCCATTTTTCGGCGAAACCGGAGGTTGCCGCTGTCGGTGTTCTGAACAACAAGTCTTTAGTAAGCTTATTGTAATATTCTATGGAGAAATTCACTCTGCCGTATATATTCCATTCAAGCCCGATGTTCAGATTGTTTGATTTTTCCCATCCTAAGTTTCCGTTTGCTTCCTGTTCCCAGAATGAACCTCCGTTCGAACCGTATCTTCCGCTAAACGAATACATTGCTAAGCTCGCGTAATAATCAGTCGGAAGGTTTCCGTTAGTACCATAAGAAAACTTCAGTTTCATGTCCTCAAACCAGCGATTTCCTTTAAGGAAACTTTCTTCACTCAATCTCCATGCAGCCGAAGCCGACCAGAAGTTTGCCCATCGGTTATCTTTTCCTAAACGGGATGAACCGTCGCGGCGGAAACTTGTCGATACATAATATTTGTGATTATAGTTGTAATTAGCTGATGCCAGATAAGAGTTCATAACGTCTTTAAGAATCTCACTGGAAGCTTCGTTTGGCAACCCGTTAGACAATTCCGGCAATTTACCTGTCGAATATTGTTGAGCCACTGTATAAATACCTAACAATTCGCTTTTTTCCGCTTCATAACCGCCCAAAACATCGAAATTGTGTACATTGGCGAATGTATTGGAATAGCGTAGAGTAGAAGAACTTGTCATTGTTTTGTTTTCAAAAGTATAACGCGATCCAAGTCCGTTCACAGATGATCCGTTCACTCCGGACGGATCCCAGAATTCGAAGTGTTTATTGTCCATATAATCATATCCGAATACGCTTTTGAAAGTCACTTTATCCGAGATTTTAGCTGTCAGGTCTACATTACTTAAACTTCTGAACATTTTTGTCTGAATCCAGTCCTGAGCTTTACCGCGTCCACCTAACATCAAATTAGGATTGGACACCATTCCCCAGCCCGCATTGGCGTTGTAAGACCCGTCAGGATTTTTTATGGTAGCTGTCGGATCCATTGCCGATAAAATTCCCACAGGCGAACTTGTGCCCAAGCCTTGAGCCTGATCATTCTGATCTCTGAACCCGTTCTGAGAAGTAGATGTTATCATTTGTTTAAGTCCGATCGAGAATATGTTGTTGATTTTATGATCCACGTTCAGACGTCCGCTAAAACGTTCGAAGTCGCTTCCTACAACAATACCGTCAGTCTGGTTGTATCCTAAGCTTGCGTAAATACGTGTAGCTTCGCTACCGCTGGATACCGATACCTGATGATCCTGAAAGAATGCAGTCCTGTAAATCTCGTCCCACCAATCGGTATTTGTATTGCCTGACGTGTCTGAAAAAATATGTTTCATTCCCGGTACTGCTAATTCCCCGTTTTCGTAGTAACCATCGTTCGCCCAAGCATATGCTTGATCCATATTCGATGTTATACCATTATCGGTATAAAAATTTGCAAGTCCGTCACGGGTATATTCCAGCATTGGTTTGGCTGACATCATTTCATATTGTTTCACAGCCATATTCGACCATCCCAACTCTCCGTTATAGGATACTTTTGTTTTTCCTTCTTTCCCTTTTTTCGTAGTTATGATAACAACTCCGTTTGCTGCACGGGAACCGTAAAGAGATGCGGCTGCAGCGTCCTTCAGTATTGTCATACTCTCGATGTCCTCAGGGTTTATGGAACTCAACAAACTTTGAGATTTTCCGTAATAATTCATGTCGCCGTCTGTTTTTACAGGAACGCCGTCAATAACATACAGAGGCGTTTTGGAAGCATTGACAGAACCAACGCCACGGATGTTGATCTCGCCCGCAGATCCGGGATCACCTGTCGCAGACGACACCCTGACTCCCGATACTTTTCCGACTAATGCTTTATCCAACGATTCTTTTGAACCGGCAGAAATAGCATCCGCATTGATAGCTTTAGCCGATCCTGTGAAAGAACTCCGGGTTGTCGTGCCATAGGCTACTACCATGACTTCGTCCAATATTTCCGCATCACTGTGCATGGTGATTTTCATGTTTGGAGATGCGGTGACTTCTTGCGTAGTCATACCGATGAGTGAAACAACGAGCGTATTGTGTCCCGAAGGAATACTGATAGTGAAATTACCGTCAATATCCGTCATTGTCCCTATTGTTGTTCCTTTTACAACAACCGATGCACCGATAACCTCTTCCCCTCTATCGTCAACGACCGTTCCCGATATGGAGGTGTCTTGTGCAAACATTACTCCTGCACTAATAAATAGGCAAGATAAGAATAGCATCCATCTTTTCATAAGCTAATAACTTTAAATTAATCTCTATAATAGTACCTTATTTCTCTCGACTTGATAACCTTATTTTTAATAGTCTGGGTTCGGAAAACCTGAGAAATAACCTTATCTCAATTTTTATAAATTTAAACTACAAATTAAAATTATTTAATTTAATTATCAAAATCAAATTGATGCCATAATGCTTGTTTTTGAAATGATTGAATGTATAAATATGCAATTCATGTATCAAAAAGATACTTTTTTTGATTAATTGGTACTTATTATACGATTATAGTGTGGAGATTAAGTGTTAAAATGGAAAGTGGTATATTTCGCTTTGAAAGTTTATGGATAATCTCTATCATTAATATATTTAACGTATATTAATGAAAAAATATATAGAAGTTATGATAATGAAAGAGGGGAATTCTCATTATCATAACTGTTTGTTACATCCGGTCGGGGACATTAATTCCAAGCAATGACATGCCTTTTTTGATCACTTTCGCAACATTTTCCGACAAGATTAACCTGAATTTCCTCAACTCTGCGTCGGTTTCTTTTAATATCGGCGTATCGTGATAGAATTGATTGTATTCTTTCACTAAATCATAAGTGTAGTTGGCTATAAGGGCGGGATTATATTCTTCTGCCGCTTGTTTTATTATTTGAGGGAAGTCTCCTAATAGTTGGATTAAGTTTTCTTCCTTTTGGGATAAAGATAAAGATGTTGGTATTTCGGCATCTTGTGAAATGCCGGTTTCTTTCGCTTTTCTCAAAACAGATTGAATACGGGCATATGTGTATTGTATGAATGGTCCCGTGTTTCCGTTAAAATCAATGGACTCTTTAGGATCGAAGGTCATATTCTTCTTAGGATCAACTTTGAGGATAAAGTATTTTAAAGCTCCTAATCCGACAGTATTAGCGATGTTGTCAGCTTCTTCCGCGCTGCAATTATCCAATTTACCCAATTCTTGAGAAGTTTCGCGGGCTGTCTGTATCATTTCGTCAATCAGATCGTCCGCATCGACAACCGTTCCTTCACGGGATTTCATTTTTCCTTCGGGCAGTTCAACCATCCCGTATGAAAAATGGACAAGCCCTTTTCCGAACGAGAAGCCTAACTTATCCAATAGAATGGACAGCACCTGAAAATGATAATTTTGTTCGTTCCCTACGACATATACCATCTTGTCGATAGGATAGTCGTCGAAACGGATCTTTGCCGTTCCTATGTCCTGTGTCATGTAAACCGACGTGCCGTCAGCTCTGAGTAACAGTTTTTGATCCAATCCTTCATTTGTCAGGTCAGCCCATACGGAGCCGTCGTCTTTTTTGAAGAAAATACCTTTATTCAGTCCTTCCAGTACGGTTTCTTTGCCGCCCAGATAGGTTTGGGATTCGTAATATATTTTATCGAAGTTTACGCCTAATTTATCATAAGTTTCGTCAAAGCCTGCATAAACCCAGCCGTTCATTATTTCCCACATTTGTACGGTTTCCGGATCGCCTGCTTCCCATTTGCGGAGCATTTCGCGCGCTTCGTTCATCAATTGAGATTGTTGTTCCGCTTCTTTTTCCGATAAACCTTCTTCTTTTAATTCATTGAGTTCGGCTTTGTAGTGCTTGTCGAACATTACATAAAAATCTCCGACCAGATGATCGCCTTTTTTACCTGAAGATTGAGGTGTAACGCCTTTTCCCCATTTTTTCCATGCCAGCATGGATTTGCAGATATGTATTCCTCTGTCGTTTACGAGATTTGTTTTTACGACATTATTTCCGTTTGCTTTTAATATTTCGGATAGGGCAAAACCTAACAGATTGTTTCGGACATGTCCCAGATGTAACGGTTTATTGGTGTTCGGGGAAGAGTATTCTATCATTATCAACGGAGAATCTTCTTTGGCTGTAGTGATGCCGTAGCTTTTATCTTTATTAATAGTGTGTAATAATTCTATCCATGAAGATGACTTGATTGTCAGGTTAAGAAATCCTTTTATAACATTGTATGACGATATTTCGTGTGAATTGTCCAACAACCATTTTCCAATCTCCTCGGCAGTCTGTTCAGGATTCTTTTTTGATATTTTTAAAAAAGGGAATACTACCAGTGTAAGATGCCCTTCAAATTCTTTCTTTGTTTTTTGTAATTGTATCTGATCAGCCGATATGTTCGTTTTATAGAGTTCTTGTATTGCCTCGGTTATGCTTGCGGATAGTTTGTTTTCTATTTTCATGTAATACATTTTTACATATTTGGTGTAAATCGAAATGCAAATGTACACACAAAATGATAATTTATTAAAAACAAAAAACAGAAAAAGCATTTGAAACTGCTTCTTCTGTTTTTTATAATTTCGGATTTATTAATTATAAATCTGCCAATTCAGCACCAGCTTTGAATTTAACAACTTTCTTTGCAGGAATGTTGATAACAGCTTTTGTACGTGGGTTGATACCTTTTCTTGCACTTTTTTCAGTAACTGAATAAGTTCCGAAACCAACCAAAGCAACTTTACCGCCTTTTTTCATTTCAGCAGAAACTGCATCGATAAATGCGTCCAACGCTTTTTTAGAATCAGCTTTTGTAAGACCTGATTTTTCAGCAATAGCACTAATAAGTTCTGTCTTGTTCATAGCAAATTAATTAAATTAATTAAACATTAATACTTATATTTATTTTTAAAAAATATCCCTTTTCTCTTATCCATTGCCAAATATAGAAGATAATTCGTTAAGTATCAAAAAAAAAATAAAAAAATGCACTATAAATTTTCAAACTTTAGGTAATAATCCATAAAAAAGGGTGCATACTGTATAAAAAGGAAAATTATCAGTATTTTTGCAACGTTTCAAAATTAAGTAAATAATATGAATCGAGGAGGAGGATTTTTCAGTTCTATCCCTGTTGTAACAAAGAATCTAATTATAATAAACGTATTGGTTTGGCTCGTTGATCTGATCCTTAACAGTAAAAGTATTTTGATTAACGGATTGCCGCTTTATCAATATACCGGGCTGCATTATTTCAGTTCCGATCTTTTCATGCCACACCAGTTGATTACGTATATGTTCGTCCATGGCGGATTCAGCCATATGTTTTTCAATATGTTCGCTGTTTTTATGTTCGGACGGACATTGGAAACTGTCTGGGGACCTAAAAGGTTTTTGATTTATTATTTGATTACGGGAATAGGAGCGGGACTGACACAGGAACTGGTGTGGGCATTTCAGTTATCGACACCGTTTGAAATTACTTACAGCCTGACTGTCGGTGCTTCGGGCGCTGTATTCGGCATATTGTTGGCATTCGGTATGTTGTTTCCAAATGCGGAACTAATGATAATACCTATCCCGATACCTATTAAAGCAAAGTATTTTGTAATAGGATACGGTGTATTGGAGTTGTTTTTAGGTATTGCGAGTTTTTCAGGAGACTCTGTTGCACATTTTGCCCATCTTGGAGGATTGGTGTTCGGTTTAATTTTAGTCCTTTATTGGAAGAAAACCAATAAAACGAATGGCAGATTTTATTAACAATATTAAGGTCAGGTTTAAATCTGGGGATATACTCATTAAACTGATTTTTATAAATATAGCAATATTCCTGTTGATAGGAATATTCAATGTTTTTTGCACCCTGTTTAAAATATCGGCTTTCGATCTGGAGTATTATGTAGGAGTTCCTGCCATTGTTTCGAAAGCCATAAGCCGCCCTTGGACTTTTATCACGTATATGTTCGTACATGCCAACTTGTGGCATATACTGTTTAATATGTTGATGCTGTATTGGTTCGGGCGGATATTCCTTTCTTATTTTAATCAGAAAAATCTCGGCAGCCTATATATATTAGGTGGCATAGGAGGAGCTATCCTGTATATTATTGCTTTTAATACGATACCGTATTATACCGATATGAAGAATTCTATTCTGGTGGGAGCTTCGGCATCTGTTATGGCTGTTATTTTCGCTTCCGCATTTTACAGGCAGGATGCTAAAGTGGGAATTTTGTTCTTCGGGCAAATAAAAATTATTTATATTGCTGTTGTTATTTTCCTGCTGGATTTCTTAGCTTTGGGATCGCCTGAGAACCCCGGCGGGCATATTGCCCATATAGGAGGTGCGTTAGTAGGATTTGTTTTTGCTAAACAATATCTGAGAGGAAGGGATATTACCCGTTGGCTGAACCGATTGATAGACTGGTTTGTCGATTTATTCAAAAAAAATCCGCATAGGAAATTAAAGGTTAAGAAGAATGTCTATAAATCGGAACGTGAAGCCGATTATGACTATAATCAACGCAAACACAAAACTGAAGAGGAAATAGACATTATATTGGATAAAATAAAATCATCGGGTTACAGCAGTTTAACCAAAGAAGAGAAAAAGCGATTGTTCGATGCCAGTAAAAAATAAAAAAAACCTGCTCCGTTACGGATGGTATCTGATCCTGATCATAAACGTACTGACTATTGTTCTCTTGTTTATGTCGGTTCTTGCATGGAAAATATCTCCTGCAAAAACTACCTTTTTCGCTTATCTGGGTTTAGGTTTCCCGTTCCTGCTTATAATAAACCTGTTGTTTCTCGTATTTTGGCTGATATTCAGAAAGTGGAAATTTGTGTTGCTCGTTCTTGTAACTCTGGTTTTATGCATGAAACCTGCTCTGACTTATTTCCCTTTGCATTTTGCAAAGAATATGGAAGTTCCGCAGAAAAGTATAAAAGTTCTGTCTTATAATGTGATGATGTTCAGTTGGTTTCGTAATAAAAACTTACAGGAAAACCCTGTAATGGCATATATTCGGGATAGCGGGGCAGATATTGTCTGTATACAGGAATATTTAGCGATAGAAGGAAGTGATAAGTTTAATTCGCGTGAGATAAAAAAAGCCTTAAAACACTATCCTTATCATTCTGTGATAAAACTGGAAGATTTGGGCGATAACAAAAGAGAGGTGCTGTATGGCATTGCATGCTTTTCTAAATATCCTATAAATAAGGTTGTTCAGATTCCTGTCGAAACAAGGTATAATGCCGGTTCTGTTTTGTACGAACTGTCTGTAAACGGGAAAACGATCTCTTTGTTTAACAGTCATCTGGAGTCCAATCGGCTAACGGACGAGGATAAGAAATTATACAGGGAATTCTTGGCGGAAACGAATCGTCAGACTTTTGACGAAGTTACCCAGAATATAAGAAGCCGATTGGGTACGGCATATGCCAAACGTGCACCGCAGGCAGATATAGTTAATCAGTGGATAAGGAAACAAAAAACAGACGGGATTATCGTTTGCGGAGATTTCAACGATACGCCGATTTCTTACACATATAACAGAATAAAAGGCGATCTTGTCGATTCTTATACCGAGAACGGATTTGGTGCGGGAATAACTTACCATGAGAACCATTTCTGGTTCAGGATAGATTTTATAATGCATTCCGATAATATGCAGTCTTATGGTTTTACGGTGGATAAAGTGAAATATTCGGATCATTATCCTATATGGACTTATTTAAAGATTAATTGATATGTATAAGATAAGCAAACAGTTTTCGTTTTCCGCGTCGCATATATTAAACGGATTGCCGGAAGAACATCCTTGTGCCAGATTGCACGGTCACAACTATGTCGTAACTGTCCACCTTCGTTCCGAAAAGCTGAATGAGGTTGGCTTTGTAAAAGATTACAGGGAATTGTCTTTCATAAAAGAATATATAGACGATACGCTTGATCACAGGCATCTGAATGATATTTTCACATTTAATCCTACTGCTGAAAATATAGCAAAATATTTATTCGATTTATTCAAGAAATCCTTGCCCGAACTGTATGCCGTTGAAGTATCCGAAACTCCCAAAACTACAGCCTTATATGAAGTTGAACGTTAAGGAAATATTTTATTCACTTCAGGGCGAAGGCGGGCGAAGCGGCGAACCTTCTGTTTTTATACGTTTGACAAAGTGTAATTTAGCCTGCGATTTTTGCGATACTGATTTTGCGGAAGGACAGGACATGTCTGTTGAAGAAATATTGAACGAAATAAAAAAATACCCTTCCCGCTGGATTATCTGGACGGGTGGCGAACCTACGATTCAGTTAAACAACGAATATCTGCAGGTATTTAAAGATGCGGGATATAAACAGGCGATAGAAACAAACGGTACGCGTAAAGTGCCGGAATTGATAGACTACGTGGCATGTAGCCCAAAACAGAAATATGAAAAAGCAAGGGATTTGAATCCCGTTGTCGATGAAATCAGGATACCAATAAAAAATGGAGATGTTTTGCCTGAAATTTCCCTGTTGCCTAAAGCCGCAAAATATTTTGTGAGCCCTATTTTTGACGGAAATGACGTAAACATGGATAATATAAATTATTGCGTGGAACTTGTCAAAAACAATCCTGTATGGACTCTCAGTTTGCAGGTTCATAAACTGATAATGATTGAATAATGGAAAAATTCGATGTTCATATACTGGGTTGCGGTTCTGCTTTGCCTACTATGCGACACAATCCTTCGGCACAGATCATTGACATCAGGGATAAACTGTTTATGGTAGATTGCGGCGAAGGCACTCAGCTGCAACTTCGTAAAAGCAGGCTGCGATTCGGCAGACTCAACCGTATTTTTATTTCTCACCTGCATGGAGACCACTGTTTCGGGCTTATCGGGTTGATTTCCACATTAGGTTTGCTCGGGCGGACAGGCGATCTCTACATTCATTCAGTTCCTGACATAACGAAAGTGCTGACGCCGCAACTTGATTATTTTTGTAAGGACAGTCCCTTTAAGGTTATTCTCGAACCGTTCGATCCCACAAAAAGCGAACTGATTTATGAAGACCGTTCGGTGAAAGTAAAAACAATTCCGCTGGCTCATCGCGTACCTTGTGCGGGTTTTCTTTTTGAAGAACAACCCGGACAAAACCATCTGATTCCCGACATGCTCAGATTCTACAATGTTCCTCTTAAAGAATATAATAATATTAAAAACGGACAGGATTATATCGATGAAGATGGAAAAGTTATTGAAAACAGCCGGTTGACCCGTCCCGCCGATGCCGTAAGAAAGTATGCTTATTGCTCCGATACGGCATATAAGGAAGATATTGTTCCTCTCATTGAAGGCGTAGATCTATTGTATCATGAAGCTACATTTACGGAAGCGGATATATCCAGAGCCCAGCAAACAGGACATTCTACTGCCGCTCAGGCTGCCCTGATCGCAAAACTTGCCAATGTGAAGAAACTTATGCTCGGACATTTTTCTTCGAGATATATCGACAACAGGCTTTTACTTAATGAAGCAAAGCCTGTTTTCCCGAATACGATTCTTGCCAACGAAAATTTATGTGAAAAATTATAGCCATAACGCTTTTTTATTCGGAAAATTGTTATATTTGTGTTGGAATAATCCGAATTATATGAAAAATTTCACAAAAATATTACTCTTCTTCGTTTTACTGGGGCTCTCCGTTTCGGGATTCTCGGGTAACGGCGTCAGGTCGAGTGCTATTGCCGACAATGACAGGCAGACTGTGGAACTTGTTATAAACGGAGATAAATATCCGATACAAAACGTAAATCCTAACGGACGGGTTGATATATACAGCATCATCGGAGCTAAAGTTGTATCTTTCGATATAAAATCAGGTGTTGTTACAGATTCTTCGATATCTCTGCCAAAAGGTTATTACATTATCAAGATAGACGACAAAACCCGTAAAATAGCTGTTAAATAACGGCAAATCAATATTTTTTATATTTAATAATATTTATGTATGGACAGCCTTAGATAAGGAGCTTTGTTTCATACATATTTTTGTATGTAGTATATGGATTATAGAATCAGTTCACAATATAAACCTACGGGAGATCAACCTGCCGCAATAAAATCGCTTGTTGACGGAATCAATCAGAATATACCTTATCAGACGTTGCTGGGAGTAACAGGCTCGGGTAAAACATTCACCGTAGCCAATGTTATCCAACAAGTCAAAAAACCGACTTTAGTCCTTAGCCATAATAAGACGCTGGCAGCCCAGTTATACAGCGAGTTCAAAGGCTTCTTTCCCGACAATGCGGTTGAGTATTTTGTTTCTTATTACGATTATTATCAACCCGAAGCTTACATCCCGTCCTCAAATACTTATATCGAAAAAGATCTTTCGATCAATGAAGAAATAGAAAAATTAAGACTTGCGACTACTTCCTCCTTACTTTCGGGCAGGCGTGACGTAATTGTGGTTTCTTCCGTTTCATGTCTTTACGGCATAGGTAATCCCGAGGATTTTTACAACAATACGATTGAGATAAAAGTCGGGCAGAAGCTTGTCCGTGATGTATTCCTGCGTTCGCTTGTTGCCTGTTTGTATTCCCGAAATGAGGTTGAACTCAACAGCGGAAATTTCAGAGTTAAAGGCGATACGGTAGATATTTCGCTTGCCTATGGCGACCTTATCGTCCGCGTGGTTTTCTGGGGAGATGAGATTGAAAGCATTGAGTGTATCGATCCGTTAAGCGGGTTGACAATAGAACATTTTGACGAATACCGCATCTATCCAGCCAACCTGTTTGTAACGACAAAGGAGAGGACGATTAGAGCCATTGCCGAAATCGAAATAGATTTAGGCAGACAAGTCGAGTTTTTCAGGTCGATTGGGAAAGATTTAGAGGCGAAGCGTTTGTATGAACGTGTGACTTACGATCTGGAAATGATCAGGGAAGTAGGGCACTGTTCGGGAATAGAGAACTATTCGCGGTATTTTGACAACCGTTTGCCCGGAACGCGTCCTTTTTGCCTGTTAGACTTTTTCCCTGATGATTTTCTTATAGTCATAGATGAAAGCCATGTCACCATCCCTCAGATACGTGCCATGTACGGAGGAGATCATTCCCGCAAGGAAAATCTTGTGGAATATGGATTCAGGCTACCTGCCGCAATAGATAACAGGCCTTTGAAGTTTGAAGAGTTTGAGTCTATGATGCATCAGGCGATATTTGTCAGTGCAACCCCTGCCGATTATGAGCTTATTAAATCGGAAGGCGTGGTTGTGGAGCAGTTGATCCGTCCGACGGGATTGCTGGATCCGCCTATTGATGTACGTCCCAGCCTGAATCAGATCGACGATCTGATGGAAGAAATACAATTGAGGATCGAAAAAGACGAGCGTACTTTGGTTACGACCTTGACTAAAAGGATGGCGGAAGAATTGACCAATTATCTTTTGCAGAACGGAATTCGGTGTAATTATATACACTCCGATGTTGATACGCTTGATCGCGTTCAGATAATGGATGATTTGCGAAGCGGGTTGTTCGACGTTCTTGTCGGTGTAAATTTGTTACGGGAAGGGCTCGATTTGCCTGAAGTTTCCCTTGTCGCAATTTTGGACGCAGATAAGGAAGGTTTCCTTCGTTCACACAGGTCTTTAACGCAGACAGTGGGGCGTGCTGCACGCAATGTAAACGGGAAGGTTATATTTTATGCGGATAAAATTACCGACAGCATGCAGCTGACTATTAATGAAACGAACAGGCGTAGGGAAATACAGCTGGCTTATAATGAAGCGCATGGCATAACTCCTCAGCAAATTAAAAAAGCGAAAGTGTCGGCATTGAATAAACAGGGAGGTTCAGCCGATGCGGATTCTCATGCATACGTCGAACCCGATTTTATGCCTATTGCGTCTACTCCCGAAGCGTCATACATGAGTAAAGACGATTTAAGGAAAGCTATAGAGAAAACTAAAAAACTTATGAAAGACGCAGCCAAGAAAATGGAGTTTTTGCAGGCGGCACAATATCGGGACGAAATTATTCGTCTTGAGGATTTACTGGACGAAAAGAATAAGCTTTAAACCCATATAGGCAAAAGGCTGTACTTTTTTAACCATTTATACAGACATTCAATATCTTTAGTAATAATTTACGAAAAAAATAGCTACCTTTGTTGTTCCTGAATTTAATGCGGTTTTATAAAGAAAATAGCCGCCAATTGTTATGGATATACTGATTTTAAACGGACCGAATCTGAACTTATTGGGTAAACGAGAACCTGATATTTACGGTGGTGTTTCATTCGAAGATTATTTTGATAATCTAAAAAAGAAATATCAATCTTTAAGTACGTTGCATTACTATCAGTCCAATCACGAGGGTAATATTATAGATAAGATCCATGAAGTAGGGTTTTCATATGACGGAATAATTCTGAATGCGGGAGCTTATACGCATACATCCGTAGCTGTTCGGGATGCCGTTAGTGCAATAACGACTCCGGTTGTGGAGGTTCATATATCCAACGTATATTCAAGGGAAGATTTCAGGCACAAGTCGCTGCTTGCCCCTGTATGTAAGGGTTGTATTGCAGGCTTTGGCTTGGATTCGTACAGACTGGCATTAGAGTTTTTTGTGGGATCACAAAAACAGCAATAGTATTTTTTTTCGAAACTAAACAATTTTATAATAATAACTTTTATGTTCAAGAAAACAAAAATTGTAGCTACAATTTCAGATCTACGATGTGATGTAGAGTTCATCAGATCATTGTTTAACGAAGGGATCAATGTGGTGAGAATGAATTCCGCACACATGACCGAAGAAGGTTTCGTTCAAGTTATCAACAATGTAAGAGCAGTATCCAATACGATCGGTATAATGATGGATACCAAAGGCCCTGAAATCAGGATGACTGCAACTGCCAGCGGCGAAAAGATTGTTGTTAAGACAGGAGATAAACTGAGAGTAATCGGCGATATTAACGTAAAATCTACTCCCGAACAAGTTTCGGTATCTTACCCGAGTATCGTGGCGGATGTTTCTGTGGGTAATACTCTATTGATTGATGACGGCGAAACGGCTCTTAAAGTTATTGATAAAGCTGCGGATCATCTTACTTGTGAGGTAATGAACGACGGCACAATAGGAAGCAGAAAGAGCGTAAACATACCGGGCGTGAGCATAAACTTGCCTTCTGTAACGGAAAAAGACAGAAAATGTATAGATATTGCTATCCGTAACGGGGCTGATTTTATAGCACACTCTTTTGTAAGAAGTAAAGAAGATGTGCTTGAGGTTCAGAAAATATTGGATGCCCATAATAGTTCTATTAAGATTATTGCTAAGATCGAAAATCAGGAAGGCGTAGACAACATAGACGAAATATACGAACACGCCTATGGCGTTATGGTTGCCCGCGGCGATTTGGGTATAGAAGTACCTCAGGAAAAAATACCCGGAATACAAAGGCTTCTTATCAGAAAAGCTATTGAGTATAAAAAACCTGTTATAGTTGCGACTCAGATGTTGCATACAATGATAGAAAACCCGCGTCCTACGCGTGCAGAAGTTGCCGATATTGCCAATGCGGTATATTACGGAACGGACGCAGTTATGTTAAGCGGTGAAACCGCTTACGGAAAATACCCTGTCGAAGCGGTTCGTACAATGGCTACCGTTGCCCGCGCAGCGGAAATATCCAAATTGGAGGAAAAGGATATTCCCGTTCCTTTCAAAGATGATGAATACGATACGACTTCATTCCTTGCGAAACAAGCCGTAAAATCTTGTAACCGCCTTAATGTGAAAGCTATTATTACAGACAGTTTGACAGGTCGTACTGCTCGTACATTGGCTGCATTTCGCTGCAAAAGCCCTGTATATGCAATGTGCTGTAAAGAAAATGTTGTCCGCGAATTGTCCGTTTGCTACGGAATCAATGCGGAGTATCAGGAATCTACCGGATATACTACGCGTGAGCACAAAAAATATTTCTTGAAAGCGTTAAATACATTGATCGATCAAAAAGTCATAAATAGAAACGATACTGTTGCTTATTTAAGCGGTTCGTTTGGTGAAGGAGGCGGAACTTCTTTCTTGGAGATTAACCAAGTAAGTAAAGTTTTGGACGGAGCCGATAAATATGAAGTTCCTGTTGATTGATAGAATATAAAATCATATATAAGAAGGGATGTCAGTAATGACATCCCTTCTTGTTTTTTTATTGTTAATTTCTTCTTTATTAAGTAGAAAAAGGCTTTAAATATTTATCTTTATAAGATAAAAACGCTCTCTTTTAATTTAATATATAATTATGAAAACTATGAAAAATTTATTTCTTATTTTATTATTGTGCATTCCCCTTTTATGCCAAAGCCCAAGCTCCTAATCTGGGGCGTGCGGATACATTGGAACATTATTCGGTAGGTCCGGGTGCGATATATACAAAAATTCATTTTCCGGATTATCCTTTATATGTATATACGACTGTGATTGATTTGACAAATGAATATACCAAGATTGAGCAAGTACAATCGAACAATAAAGTTCCTGACTTAGTTCGTGAAACGACATTGGCTCAAAGCCGGAGAAACACTTATGACGGACATAGGGTATATTGTGCCGTGAATCACGATTTTTTTGTTTATGAATTAGGTATTAACATCGGACTTAATATCAGCGACGGGGAAATACCTTCCCGCCAAGGCTGGGGACGTTCTTTGCTGGCATTTAATAAAGATAACTTAGCTTCTGTATTTTATCCGAATTTGTCGGCTAATGTTATTCTGGCAGATAATACGCAAATACCGATAGAGTCATATAATACAGGGGATCCTGCTGCTGCCAGTGTTAGCGTTATTCTTTTGAACAGATTTAATGTCGTTCAAATGCAGGATGCAGGGACTTATGTGAAAATTAAACCGGAAGGAGAATGGACGGTGAACGGTCCTGACGTTCCTTGCAAAGTGCTTGAAGTTTCAAAGACTCCTTTAATGTCTTCGAACACTGAATATGTATTGGTTTTTAGAAATGCACGGGCAACAGAAATAGAAGGAAAGGTGAATGTAAATGACCGGATATTTATTTCTCAGAAATTCCTTAAAGATAAGTTCGGTACTCCGCTGGAAAATATAAAAGCCGGATTTCACGGTTACCCAAGCATTTTGTATGACGGAGTATTACATGAAGGAGAATATAATAATTTTGAAAACGGACGCGAATATGAAGTTGCTCCCCATACGATGCTCGGCATTTCGAAAGACGGCAAAACGGCATATGTTATGGTTGTTGACGGAAGAAGTGCAATCAGTAAAGGCATCAATTGCGTAGAGACTGCCTACTATATGCGGGATATGGGTGCATGGTACGTCGTAAATTTTGATAGCGGGGGCTCTACGACGCTTGCTATTAATAATGAATTGGCAAATGTGATTCCCGGTGGTGCCCAAAGACCTGTGATGGATACGTTCCAAGCGGTTTCAATCGCTCCTAAGTCTGAAGAAGAAGCTTCTTTTTCATTTATCCGTCCGTCAATATCGTCAGGTGTGGGTTATACTACGCAATTACAAGTTCTGTCCCACAATCAATATGGTGAGATTTTGAATAAAGATGTTAAAGATATGACTTTTACCTGTTATCCTTCTTCGTTGGGCAGGGTAGACGAAAACGGTGTGTTTTATGCCAGTTTATTGGTTCAAGACGGTTATATCGAGGCTGAGAAGAATGGCAAAAAAGCTAAGTTGAGAGTATCTCTCAGTCCTTTGGAAGATTTTAATTTTAGCTTCGAAAACATTTTATTAGACAATATCAAAGAAGCGCAAGTGGATGCTCTTGGTTATTTTAATAATATTCAGTATAATATAGCTCCGTCATCAGTGTCTTGGGAAAGTTCTAACCCTGAGGTTTGTTCTGTTGTTGACGGAAAAATAAAAGGTATGCAGAATGGGACTTCCGTAATAACAGGAAAGTTTTCCGGTTTAGAGGATACATTAACCGTTGTCGTAGAGATAGGTGTGGATTCGATGGCTATGGAAGGTTTTACCAATAAAGACGATTTTACTATCTCTAAACCTTCGACAATAACCAATATGACGCTTTCTAATACAGAATTGCCTACAGGATGGTTAGACGGTTTGTCTATTAAGTTCGATTCTAAACAGGGACGTTCGCCCAGCTTGGGTGTAATTAAGTCTATACCAATATATGGACTACCCGATTCTCTGACTTTTCAATTGTTGGCTTCTGACAATCTATTGAATGATATAATGTTCAATTTTAAAACTAAATCCAATCAGAATTTTCCTTATAAGATAGCGGGTAACGCTTTGAAGAACGGAATTATTCCTATTGTGACAAATGAGCTATATAATTCCGCCTTTAACGTACCTTTATATGATTATCCAATAACATTGGAAAGGATTAGTTTTACTTTAAAAAATACTGCATCCGGATCAGGACTTGAAATAGCTCTGAGAGACTTAAGGGCATATTATCCGAATAAAACCGGAGGAGGCAATTCAATTGAAAACGTTGTATCCGACAAATATGATCTTCAAATATTAGTAAAAGGTAGCTTAGGACAATTAGCTTATACTTTAGAGGAAGATGCCTATGTTAGGATAGAGCTATATAATCTGAACGGCGTGAAAATGAAAGAAATTGCAAATGGAAATAAAGCAAGAGGAGAACATTCCGATAGTTTTGCTTTGGATAATATTGATAACGGAGTTTATATAGTTGTATTTAGCGTAGACAATAATGTGCAATCGTTTAAACTTTTAAAATAATCTTGTTTATTAGATTAATAATTAATAAGTCCGGTTATAAGTTATTATGATCGGACTTGTATTTATTATTTTTATGTAATTTTTCAATTAATTGAGAAATCCGTGTTTACTGTCTGTTGTTTATAATAGAGGACGTTGATTTAACCTAAATAAAATAGTATGGATATAGAAAGTATTCTTTTATTGATTTTTCAGATATTATATATTGTTACGGTAATAGGGCTGATCGGTGTGATCATATCAGAGAACCGTAATCCTCAAAAGACTATCTGCTGGATACTGATACTTATTTTCCTTCCCGTTATTGGAATTGTGATTTATATCTTCTTTGGAGAGGATCACCGTAGGATAAACAGCATGAACAAGAAGTTACACAAAAATCTGGAAAACCTTCCCGAACCTCAATTTAAACTTCACGATACTGCTGAAATAGATGATAAGTATTTGCAACTTGAAGAATTGCTGAAAAGGATCAACAGGGCATCTCTTATCGGAGGCAATAAGATAGACTTTTATTCTGACGGCAAGGATAAATTCAGACAGTTTTTTATAGATATAGAGAATGCGAAAGAGCATGTGCATATCCTGTACTATAAAATAATGGATGACAAAATAGGGAATCAGTTAAAGGACTTATTGATAAAAAAAGCGAAAGAAGGAGTACAAGTCAGGGTTATTTATGACGATGTGGGATCGATAAAAACAAAGAAACGCTTTTTCAGGGAAATGAAAGAAGGCGGCGTAGAAGTGGAGGCTTTTCTTCCTATCCGCTTTCCCCGTATAGCACGGAGGGTGAATTACCGTAATCATAGAAAACTTGCAGTGATTGACGGATCAATAGGATATGTCGGCGGCATGAACGTCGCAGATTGTTATATTGAAGGCGTCAAATGGGGCGTATGGCGTGATATGCATATACGCATCGAAGGGCAAGGCGTATATGGTTTACAGACTACTTTCATCCTTGATTGGTATTATGCCCATAAGGAAAATCTCAATAGGGCTGAATATTTTCCTAAAGTGGAATCGAAAGGCAATAATCCCTTGCAAATCGTTTCCAGCGGTCCTGTAGATGTTTATGAAAGTATAACGTCAGGTTTCTTTGAGGCGATTAATTGTGCCAAACGTTACGTTTATATGCAAACACCTTATTTTATTCCGACAGACCACATTATTAAAGCGATGCAGGTGGCGGCGATGAGCGGAGTGGAGGTTATACTCGTCATTCCAGCCAAGTCGGATAATGCTTTTGTGGATGCAGGAACTTTCTCTTTTGTAAATGATTTGATCGATGCTAATGTGAAAGTTTATCTGTATGAAAAAGGTTTTATACATTCCAAGATGTTTGTTATTGATGATTATCTGACTGTTGTAGGATCGGCAAATATGGATATACGCAGTTTCGATCTTGATTTTGAAACCTGTGCCTTTGTTTATGATGAAGATACTGCACTTAAAGCAAAGGAAATTTTTATGAACGATTTGAAAGATTCTAAATTTGTAGTTCCCGAAGAATGGAAGAACCGTCCTGCTTTAAGACGTCTTTTTGAATCGATCATGCGATTATTAACACCCTTGTTCTGATTGTTATGAAATTATTTTACCAAGCACTGTTGGTTCATATATTGCTCAATCTTTACGTCTTCTGGCGAGGCTGGAAAGTTTTGCCTGACAGAAAAATATATAAAGCTCTTTTTCTCGGATTGTTTGTATTTGAGTTTATAGTCTATATCGTAGGATTTACGTTTGGCATGGAACTTCCTTCCGATGTCTTTCGTATAATAATTGCCATCGGTACCTCATGGGCTTTATTCATATTTTATATGACATTACTATTATTGATATACGATGTCGGGAAATTGGCGTGTTATATTATAAATAGAAATAAGGCAAAAAAAGAATCTCAAAAGCGGAAAATCAGGATAAGGCGGATTTATTATATTTTTTCGATATTGGCGGTCTCTCTGATAATGTGTTTCGGATATTATCACTTTTCACATCCCTCCGTAGTTGAAAAAAAGATAGTTGTAAACAATTCCGCTGCTTATTTAAAAAAGCTGCGAATTGTCGAAGCTTCCGATCTGCACATAGGTTATCTGAACGATAAGGATTTCCTGAAAATATATGTAGATAAAATAATGGATCAGAAACCTGACATTATTCTCATAGCGGGAGATATTGTCGATTATGATCTCAGACCTTTATTGGAACAGGAGATGGACAAAGAGTTTAAAAGATTAAAAGCACCGTATGGCGTATATGCCTGCCTTGGCAATCATGAACATTATGCCGACAGCGAAAGAAAAATAAAATGGCTGAAAGAAGATACGGGAATAACTATCTTACAGGATTCTGTCGTAAAAATAGCGGACTTTTTCTATCTGGTAGGAAGGGAAGATCGTAAATCGCCCAGAAAGCCTTTGAAAGAGATAATAAAAGGAATAGATAAACGGCTGCCTATAATCGTATTGAACCATCAGCCGAATAATCTTGAAGAAGAAATTGAGAATAATGTAGACGTGGCTTTCTACGGACATGTACATGACGGACAGGTTTTTCCTGTAAATTATGTCGCCAAGTTGTTATATGAACTTTCTTGCGGATATATGAAAAAAGACAATACTCATATTTTTATTTCTTCGGGATTAGGAATTGGCGGATCACAGTACAGAATCGGAACGCAATCCGAATTGTTGGTAGTCGATGTTGAATTTACCTCTGCAGACTGAATATGATTGAAACATTGGCCACATACGGATATCTGGGGCTGTTTATAGCCTGTTTTATTTCTGCCACGATCATTCCATTCAGTTCCGATATACTGTTGATAGCACTTGTCGCTGCAGGCTTGGATTGGCGTATATGCCTTATAGTGGCATCCACGGCCAATTGGCTTGGAGGCATGACCTGTTATTATTTGGGAAAACTTGGGAAAATAGAATGGATTGAAAAGCATTCCAAAATAAAGCGGGAAAAAATAGAACAGATGCAGCAATGGTTGCAGGGAAAAGGGGCTGCGATGGCATTCTTTTCGTGGATACCCATAGTCGGCAATATTATGGTGATTGCATTGGGATATATACGTGCTAACGTATTGATTGTCAATGTAAGTTTGTTTGCGGGGAAATTCTGCCGCTATGTCGTTATCATTTTTCTGACATTGAAAGGCATAGATTTAATCAGATTATTCTAAGGTTTCGTCAATGGAAATATGGAATTGAGAAAGAGAATGTCCGAACGCCCAAAATATCACGGATGGGTTGCTATGAAAGACAGTTTCGTATAAAAAACGGCAGGAAAATAATTATTCCCTGCCGTAATCAGAATATTTAATAAGTTGTTATTTAACCGTGGCTTTTACTTCTTTCGGACCTGCTATGGCTGTTTTATCTGTACCTTTGTCCGGGTTGTATTGTCCTGCCGGAATATCGGATAAGACATAACTGTTACAAACGCGGGCAACTTTAAACCAGATGCACCAAATGATATTGAGAATCGCACGAAAAGACAAGACAGGCTTATTGACAGTCAGTAAAGCATGGTATGAATTGGTAGGACAGGATGAGAACGGCAAGCCGATATATGAACTGCGTACACCGGAGTATAATGAGAATCCAAGCGTTTATCAAAAAAAATATCGACTCGTTTGAGAAACGGATGCAGGAATTGGCAGAGTTATGTAATGTTAATAAGTTATATTTGTCGCAACAAAATAATTATCTTTGTATAGAGCATGAGTAAGAACGATAAATTAATATCCCGATTTTTAAGTTTTCCAAAAGACTTTACTTATGATGAACTTGTAAAACTTTTAGGGATATTCAAGTTTTATGAATTAGCGACAGGAAAGACGACAGGATCAGCGGTGAAATTTATGAATAATGATTTTCCAGAAAATTTAATCATGTTCCATAAGCCACACCCAAGTAACATTATAAAGATGTATGTGCTTAAAAATGTTTATCAAACTTTAATTGGCTGCGGTTTTGAATTAGTGAAACCAACTAAAAAGAAAGAGGAAAATGAAAAAAACGACTAAAAATAGGACAACAGGGAGTAGCCAACTTTTTTATAAAGATTGGGTAGGCTCTATTGAATACAGTAAAGAGGATAAATGCTATTTCGGACAAGTGCAGGGAATAAAAGCCACTATTCTTTATGAGGGAGAGGATGAAAAAGAACTTGAACAGAATTTTATATCAATGATTAAAGAATATATTGAAACTTGCGAAACTAATCATCTACCATTACAAAAATCGTATGATGGAGTATTCAGTCATATTAATTCTGCATTGAGAAAGAAAATATTAAATACAATGAAACGTAGCGGATATTCTTTCGATAAGATAATGAATGAATCTTTGAAAACAGGATTAGAGAAGTTAGAAACTGCTTAAAAATTTATTAGCTATAAAATAGGAAAGCCGGATATTAAGATGTCCGGCTTTTTTATTGACATAGGAATCGTTTTTTTCACTAAGGAATTAATAAGTTATTCGCATATAGTTTATTAGCTGAAAATATCGGTTAATATGACAAGAACAGCGAATCCGAAACTATCTGTAAGGCTATACGGCAGCCGTAAGGAAAAGAAAAAGATAGATACAGTAAGGCGATTAAAGGATTTTGACAAGAATAATGATGTATTGCATGAGGCATATATCGCATGGACTTCGTTAGATGAATTTCGGGAAGAAGCCAGACGAAACGAGCGTTATACATTCGGTAATCAATGGGGGGATAAAATAAAGAATCCTAACGGCTGCGGATATATAACGGAAGAAGAACACATCAAGAATCAAGGGAACGTACCCTTAAAAAACAATCGTATTCGTGGCATCGTGCGTTCTGTTTTAGGGGTGTTCTCCAACCAACAGACCGAGCCTGTATGTGTGTCGAGGGACAGGGATAAACAGACAAAGGGAGAAATGATGTCCTCTACGTTGCAATACAGTTATCAACTCAATAAACTTTGGGAACTTGACAGGCGAAACCTTGAATATTTCTTAATATCGGGTGCAGCTTTTTTTAAAACTACTTACAGCTTCAGGAACAATAAAAAAGAGGTATGGACTGACATTGTCAATTACAATCGTGTGTTCTTTGATAACCACATGGAAGATCCCCGCCATTGGGATTGTCATTTGATAGGCGAAATACACGATATTGGACTGTATGATGTACTGCAACAGTTTTCGGATGGCTCAAAAGAAAAGGCTTTACGGCTACGAGAGATATACAACGGATGCACAAAAGAAAGGGCAGTATCATATCTTAAAAACCTATCGGAAGATAATACGCATAAAAACCGCAGCTTTTTTGTTCCTGATGATGAAACACGATGCAGGGTAATTGAAGTATGGAAGAAAGAAAGCAGGGAACGTTACTTAGTACATGACAATCTAAACGGTGATTTGTACAAAGTCGAGATAGAACAGGAACAAGAACTGAAACCTCAAGATTTATTTGAAGCAAATTGGAAATATATACCCGGAGACATAAAAACTGCTCATTATGAATATGACGGACTTAAATTCAAAAGAGCGAGATTATCTGTTCCGTTAATTGATTGGAATCTGGAAAATTATGCTATTTCAATAAGAATTGCTGTTGAGGAGATTGATGAACAAATAACTACATCTCAAACAACAAAAACTGCATGTGAGTTTGCAGCTAATTTTGGTTATGATATTGGCTTCGGAGAAACAGTAAAATATGGCTTAAAATTCGGAAGTAGTGCGAAAACTACTCAAACTGTTTCTTTTACTGTAAGTAAAACAAATGGAAATGATGAATTAGGAGAAGTTATCGTTAATTTTTATGACGATATTCTTTATAACAAAGATTTGACATTATCCTATACAAGAGGAAGCAGATCAAATTATGATTATTTCGGAGAACCCGCAGGGTTTAACACAAGATATGTTGGTGGTCATTTTAGAATCTATATTGCACCTAAAAAAAGTCAGATAAAAAATATCCGGAAGACAAATCTTCCGGATATTTTTATTATCAAACACAAGTGTAGTCTTATGTAGGATTAAAAAGGAATGAACAAGTAACATTATTTTTCAAATGAACTGTTGTTCCTGTAAGATGCCCTGTATAATGATTTCCTTCAATTATTACAGTAATATAAGTATCAAGCCTTAAAGGATCAATAATTGTTATTCCTTCATTATTAGTTTTAGCTTGTGAATCTGGCAATAACACTTTTCCATCTGATAAAATAATTTTACCATTTCCTTCATATGTACAATTCATAAGAAGTGATGTGTCAATGTCATAATATATATAAACATTTGCATTTACATCTGGATGAATTTCGGAATCTGTATTTGTTTTGTAAGAAACATTAATCTTTATAAAAGTTTCTTCTTTTTTCCCCTGTTCTGTTTCATCATCACAAGATGCAAATGAGAATAATGATATGATGAATAGAAAAATTATATAGATATATTTCATACGATAAAATTTATTAGACATTAGGTTTCTATTATTAGATGTAAATTAATGAAAAAAGCTGCATATGTTCAAAAATAACTCAATCATTATTTGAATAACTTTATTTATATATAAAATTTTAATGTTTTGAAGCTTAAATTTTCTAATTGAAGAAAGAGTAAAGATGTTAAAATCGAGAATGAAAAATAGTGTTTTAAGTAAAAATATATGTATTATAGAATAGTATAGTTAGTCTATTATAAAAGTGCGTTCAACCTTATTTTATTAACCACTTTTTTAACCACCTAAAAAAACAAGAGTTGTAAATGCTTGATTTACAACTCTATTTTCTTTTTTTGTCGTGATCCCGCTGGGATTTTTTGTGATCCGCCTGGGGCTCGAACCCAGGACCCCATCCTTAAAAGGGATGTGCTCTACCTGCTGAGCTAGCGAATCTCCTTAATATTGCTTTTTGTAAAAGCGAGTGCAAAGTTATGTTTTTTTATTTATAAAGCAAGTGTTTTCGTTATTATTTGTTGATAAGTGTCAATTATTATACACAATATCAACGCGTAATAAGTGTATCTTTTTTTATACATTTGTGCCGAAAACCAATATTAAGAAAAACAATGCTTTATCTTGAAGCCAAAAATATAGTAAAACAGTATGGCGCGTATAGGGCTTTGAATGATGTAAGCATTCAGGTGCCTAAAGGTTGTATATACGGGCTGTTAGGTCCTAACGGTGCGGGAAAAACAACCCTCATCAGGATTATTAACCGAATTACGGCTCCCGACAGCGGAATAGTATTGGTCGATGGGCGACCGTCCGAATCGAAAGATATTTATAATATCGGGTATTTGCCTGAAGAGCGCGGACTTTATAAGAAAATGAAAGTAGGGGAACAGGCTCTTTTTTTAGCGCGGCTGAAAGGTTTGTCGAAAAAAAGAAGCGCAGGAGAGGCTTAACTACTGGTTCAAAAAGTTTGGCATTCAATCATGGACATCGAAAAAAGTGGAGGAATTGTCGAAGGGAATGCAGCAGAAAGTACAGTTTATCACAACCGTCATACACAATCCTGATCTTCTTATATTGGATGAACCGTTCAGCGGTTTCGATCCTGTTAATGCAGAACTGTTGAAGAATGAGATACTTGAACTGAAAGAGCAGGGTAAAACTATTATTCTGTCTACCCATAATATGGAATCGGTTGAAGCCCTTTGTGACGAAATATCTTTAATCAATAAATCGCAAGTGGTATTACAGGGCAACGTTTCGGAAATAAAAAATACTTATAAGAGTAATATCTTGGTGTTGAAAATATCTGCTCAGGAATTTTCTGAAGTTTCTCCTTTGTTTTCCGTTGTGTCCGAAACAAAAGAAAAGGATTCCACCGTTGTACGGATTCAAAAAGCTGATCGCGTTTCTACGTCTGAAATATTGAGAAGCATTCTCGAAAAATACGAAATAATATCTTTGGAAGAAGAAATGTCATCTATGAACGATATTTTTATTCAAACCGTTACTAATAAAGCATAAGCAAGATGAAAGCACTGGGACTGATTATACAAAGGGAGTTTTTTTCACGGGTAAAGAAAAAAGCTTTTATCCTGACGACAATTCTGACGCCGTTCCTTTTCGCAGGCTTTGTCTTTATACCTCTTCTCTTGGCACAGATCAAGGATTCGGAAGTAAAAAAGGTTGTGGTCCTCGATCATACGGGAATCTACGCATCACACTTTCAGTCATCCGGCAATTATCAGTTTGAGGCGATGAAAGTAAATAGCGGACAGGATAGCCGTCCGCAGGCGGGAGGAGAGATGTTCGCCTTGTTGGAGATCAAATCAAATCTTACCGAGAATCCGAAAGCGGCTACGATATATTCGGAAAAACAGGTTCCGATGGACTTGCTTACCTATATAAATCATACGCTAAGCGAAACGTCGAGAGAATACAGATTAGAGTCATATACCAGCAGTCTTTCAGTCGATAAGGAGGTGGTGCAAGGCATTCAGAATATACTTGAATCGAAAAGCGATATTTCGGTTAACACCATAAGATGGGACGAGACGGGCAAAGAAAAAGAAATGTCGGTAGAGCTCGCTGCGGGCATAGGCTTTGCTATGGTTATGCTCATGTACATCTTTATTCTGACATACGGTGCGATGGTGATGCAGGGAGTTATTGAAGAAAAAACGAACAGGATAGTAGAAGTAATGATATCATCGGTTCGTCCTTTCGATCTGATGATGGGAAAAATAATAGGCATAGGTTTAACAGGATTTGTGCAACTGTTCATCTGGATATGCCTTGGAGGAATACTATTCGTGATACAAGGACTTATGTTTTCTCCCGAAGCTATGGGTGCAGGATCAGCCGATATCGGCTCACATGATATTCAGTCTTATATGACTTTGCTGCCGACAATTGATTGGGGGAGTATATTATTGTTCTTCATCCTGTTTTTCATTGGCGGATACCTCATTTATGCATCTTTGTTCGCGATGTTTGCTTCGGCTGTTGATAATTCGCAGGATACCCAGCAGTTTGTTATGCCGATAACGATCGTTTTCATATTCTCTCTTATGGTGGGAATGTACAGCGTACAGAATCCTGACGGACCATTGGCATTTTGGTGCTCGTTTATTCCGTTCACGTCTCCTATTGTAATGATGGTACGTGTTCCTGCTGATATTCCGTTGTGGGAAATTCTTGTTTCTTTGGTGGTGCTTTATCTGTCTGTCTTTGTAACCATAAGGTTTGCCGCAAAGATTTACCGTGTCGGAATACTCATGTACGGAAAGAAACCCAGCGTAAAGGAATTATATAAATGGTTCAAATATAAATAAGCTTTGCTGTTATATAAAAAACTGTTACTTTTGTGACTGCATTTTGGCGTGATAGTTCAATGGATAGAATAGAAGTTTCCTAAACTTTAGATCCGGGTTCGATTCCCGGTCATGCTACTCGAAAGGTCGCTATATAAGCGGCTTTTTTATTTTCAATCCTTTCTATAACTACATTTCGAGTGCATTTAGATACATTTGACATACAATTAAAATACATTAAAAGTACATTTGTTTTGTTACTTATTTGTTGCCTTTGTTTTATTGGTGTCAAAAAAAGTAACAAAAAGTATCAAATAATTATACTGAATGTTGTATTGAAATTTGTTTTCGATCGTAAAAAAGAAAGTACAAATTCTAAAAAAAGGATTGCTCCAAATTGAAGTTCGTCAACAAGGAACAAGTGGAAGAATATTTTTATCCACAGGAATAAAACTATTTAAAAATCAATTTTCGGATAAAATGGGGTTTACGTGCAAAAGCCATAATCTTGCAGATGCGATTACAAAACAAGCCAAAGACATATTTGAAGCAATACAAGATTATGCTATTTCTGATAAATGCAAGAATTTGAAAGATGTAAGAAATTGGAATAAATCTACATCAAACAAAGAGAATGTGATTAGTTTCATAGAATCAGAAATGAGAATGCGTAACATGCAGTACAATACATTAAAAGCTCATGTTACACTTGTGAATAAATTGAGAGATTTCGGAAATATGACAGTCTTTGAGGATGTGACTTACTTCAATATTGTGGAATTTGATAAGGATATGCGTTCCAAAGACATAAAAAATGTTTCTATAAATAAAATGCATTCTTTACTCAATATGTACTTAAAGATTGCTATTAATAAAGAGTTAATTCAATCTAATCCATATAGTAAGTTTTCTCCTCCTAAAGCGAAAAATACTGATCCTGTATTCTTGACTCAAGAAGAAGTTCATAAAATTAAGAAAGTAAAAGGATTAAATGAAAAATTAGATAAAGTTAAAGACTTATTTCTGTTTCAATGTTTTACCAACCTAGTAGTAAAAGAGCAAAGAGAGGAAACAAGAGGTAAACGATTGGCATTTAGGAAAATATGTCTTTAACTGTCTGATGTTGTCAATAGGTAAAAACAGCTGAAAAAGCAAAATAAAGCAAACGTTCCGTTTCTTAACCGTTACCCATTTTTACCAAAGCAAAACAAGGCAGAATAATATCACAGATTGTCGTCTGCTGGTTACATTGTTCAAATAACTCACATGAAAAGTAATTTTATCAACTTAAAGTGTGAGTATTATGACACAAGAATTAAAAGTATCTTTTTACCTCAAACGGGAAGGTAAAAGTAAAAAAGCAGTATCCCGTCCCGATGCTATTTATCCCATAGTCGGCAAAATTATTATCGGGAACAGTATCGCCCAATTCGGATCAAAACTATCTGTCCCCGAACATCTCTGGAATGTTAAATCAGGACGGGCAACCGGAAAAAGCCATGTTGCCGTTGAACTCAATCGAGAGATTAATAAAGTTAATCTCTTAATACACTCCCATTACAAAGATATTCTGGGCAGGACAGGGAAAGTAACAGCTATTGATGTAAAGAATGCCTTTCAGGGCATAGCCTCTTCACAGAAAACCCTGCTTGTTCTGTTTAAAGATATGGCAGAAGAATTTCGCCAGCGGATAGGCATCGACCGTGCCGCTTCGACTTATCCGAAATATAATGTCGCCTACAAAAACCTAAAACGTTTTCTTTGGGAAAAGTATCATGTTGAAGATATACCATTGACCCAATTAGACCTGCCGTTTATAGAAGTCTATGACTTCTATCTGCGTGTAGACTAAATGATTTAGAATAAGATAGGTGGTTTTCGGACAAATCCGTCAACGCCCACCAAGACATAAAATTGGTGGAAGTCAACAAAAGACAAAAACTTCAATTAAAAGACAAGAATCCTGTTAATCAATAGATTAATGGGGTTTTTCTTTTTACATAACAGACACGACAGGACTGAAAAAGACATAATAAGACAGTAGGTTTGTGTGCAAACTGTGTGCAAAAAATAGTATCAAATTATGCACACGAATAGTAGATTAACCGATTGGTTATAATATTCAATACAGTGCGTAGGTATATGCCTTATAAAATAAGATGCGATTTTTTATTATTCTACTATTAAAGAAGCGTTTAAACATCTGCAAAAGTAGAAAAGGTAATGATTTAGTAACGAACGAAACTCTTTGGTCTGCCTAGGGTTACATTGTTTCAAATAACTCGAATGCGAAGATTATACTTTTTACAAGAACAAACAACAGCTTCTATCTGATTCATTTTCAAAGAAGCATAAAAATATCTTGTTTAGTTTTGCAAAATGTTATATCTTTGTCCTTGAATTTAAAAATACTCCAATGAGAATTAACAATTAATAGTTGGTTTTATTAAACCGACACCATGAGTTACTAAAATAGTTATCGGTTTAATGGTCTTTTTCTAAGACCGCTATTAATTGTATAAAAATGAGTATTATCATTAGTGATGTTTCTTATCACTATGCCAATCAGCAAGCATTATTAGGGCATATTAATTTTTCTGTTCCCTCAAACAGGAAAGTTTCAATTATTGGCAATAACGGAACAGGTAAATCTACCTTGTTAAAGTTACTTGCAGGGCAACTTGTGCCATCTTCTGGAGCAATTCAATCTTCATCTCAACCCTATTATATTCCGCAACAAATAGGCATTACGGAACAAAGTATATCCAAAGCTCTTGGTATTGATGAGAAAATCAATGCTTTACATGCTATTAATAATGGTAGTAGTAACCCTATCTATTATGATTTATTGGAAGATGATTGGGATATTGAATCTCGATGTAGGTCTGCTCTTGACTTTTGGGGATTGGAAGATGTTGAATTGACATCTTCCATAGATTCGTTGAGTGGTGGAGAAAAGAATAAAGTTTTTCTTGCAAGATTATTGATTCATAAGCCCGATATTATTTTACTTGACGAGCCAACTAATCATTTAGACCAAGCGAGCAGGGGAAAACTTTACAATTATATTATTAATTGTAAATCTACAATCGTAGTCGTAAGCCACGATATAACCCTATTGAACCTGTTACAAACAACATACGAGTTAACAGAAAAAGGCATCAAAGTTTATGGCGGGAATTATTCTTTCTACATGGAACAGAAAGTAATTGAAGAACAGGCATTAGTTCAACAGGTAAATTCCGAAGAAGCGAGTTTGCGTTTAGCTCGTAAGAAAGCGCAAGAAGTTCGGGAGCGCCAAGATAAGCGGACATCTCAAGGAAAAAGCCTGAAGCAAAAAGGAGGTGTTGCACGAATTGTTATGAATGCTCGTGGCAATTTAGCTGAAAATAGTTCGGCAAAATTAAAAGAAAAACACACTGATATTGTAAGTAATAAGCAACAAAACCTTTCAGAACTACGACAAAAACAGCGAACAAATTGTGAGCTTAAAATCGACTTCGAAAATGCACAACTACATAAAGGTAAATTATTGATCGAAGCCACAGGTGTAAATTTTGAGTATATCAGGACAAAACCAATTTGGAAAACTCAACAAAATATAGAAGTACGAAGCGGAGAACGTATTCACATAACAGGCAATAATGGTGCGGGTAAAACTACGCTAGTAAAATTACTTACAGGCGAGTTAATACCTACAATAGGAGAAATTAAGAGAGCAGATTTCTCATATATCTACCTCGACCAGCAATATAATCAAGTGGATAAGAATGTTACAGTTCTTGAACTCGCCGAGGAATATAATTTAAACAACCTACAAGAGCATGAAATACGATTAAGACTAAACAGGGCTTTGTTTCCCCAAGAAACATGGGATAATAATTGTCAGACATTAAGCGGAGGAGAACGCATGAGGCTTTATTTATGTTGTTTGATGATTTCAAACCATATCCCAGATATGTTCATTTTGGACGAACCGACCAACAACCTTGATTTATCAAGTTTATCTATACTAACCAATACGATTAAAAGTTATCAGGGGACTATTCTTGTAATTTCTCACGACAGGCACTTCATAGATGAGATTGGAATAACCAAAAGTATAGAATTGGAGATTAGCATAATTCTAACATATATAAAGCAAATATACAAATACTGATTTTATATATATCATCTCATTCAAGCTAATTTTTTTATCCGATGTTTATCCAACAGGGGTAAAACTTCTCTTATATTATTTATTTCTTTAAACTTAGGATGCACTATATCTCCTTCTACTTCTTCATGATCCCATGTAACGGAAAAAGGGACATGAATTGCATATCCGCCTAATTCGAGAACAGGCAGAATATCAGATCTGACTGAGTTTCCGATCATCATAAAATCATCAGGCTTACAATCCATTATATTCATCAAATTACTATAATCGCGTGTTTTTTTATCGCTCATTATTTCAATATGATCGAAGTAATTTATTAAACCCGATTTATAAAGTTTTCTTTTCTGGTCGAGCAAATCGCCTTTTGTCGCAACCGCTAACCGAAATCTTGGGCTTAATTCCTCCAACACGTCCTCAACTCCGTCAATGACTTCAACAGGTTTGTTCAGTATTTCGCGCCCCAGTGCCAGCACTGCATCAATCATCGCACCGGTGGTTTTACTGCCTGCAATACGCGTTGCCGTTTCTACCATTGATAAGGTAAAAGGTTTAACGCCGTAACCATATAAAGGCAGATCCTGTATTTCGGTTTTTGAAAGTTCGGCTTCTACCTGCTCATAAGGCATAAAATCCTCGAGCAATTTGCCGAATTTATACCTTGTTTCCTGAAAGTACGATTCATTAACCCACAGGGTATCATCTGCATCGAATGTGATTACGTCAATGTTATTTATTTCCATTTTTTTAATCTTGTAAAAAGGAAACAAAGATACAATTTTTTATCATTCGAGCATCAGGTTCATCACAGGATGATGTTTGGGGAAATAAGTAGAGAATGGTACGGGGAGTTTATCGGTATTGAATCCGAACAATAAGCGGCAAAGCAGCCTTTCATCCGTTTCAATATCTACGGGTTCTTCCGAACCGCACGGCTTACAAAAGCCGAACTGTATTTTATAAGCCTGCGACGAGCCTGTATTGTCATTGACTTTTATAATCAACGCTTTATATTTATCGTTGTCGTGTTTTAACCTCGAAGTTGCATATAAGTCGAGCAAAAAGGGAACGTCAATAATGCAAGCCATTCCCGACAGATTATGTTTTGGAGGGCAACCGTCTATATAATACTCCTCGATAACGGTTTCAAAATCTTCTAAACTTTTCTGTACAGTAAAATCCTTGATGCGAGATACCGAATTAAAAAACCAATAAACATCCCGGATATCGCTGAATTCACCTAAAATACGTTTCAAGGGTATTGTCCTTTTATCGCCTTCAAACACTTTTTCATAACCGAATCGTTCATAATATCCGTACAGCCAATCTTCTGCGGGGATTAATACACTTAAAGGTATATTCCGATGTTTCATTTCCTTATGAGCCTCATGCATCAGCTGCTTCATATATCCCCTGTTTCTGTATTCGGGTAATGTGCAGAGTCCTGACAAATAACAAAACGGTATTTGTTTTTTATAAAATGTGATGGTATAGGGAAGCATTTGAAGAGATGCGACAGGTTTACCTTCCTCGAAATAAACCAATGTGTTTTCATTTTTATATTTCTTCGAAAAATATAAATTCATAAATTCATCAGTGTCTTCAAAGCATATTTTCCACATCTGACGAACAGCAGGTTCTGTATTTTCATCAGCGAATCTGATCATCACCTCGAAATTACAAAATATTTTTTACCTTTATATTCCTATTTACACAAAACATTACAAAATATGTTCGGAATTATAGCATTTTTCTTAATACTCATCGCTTTCGTCCTCATAATCGCTTCAATACCCGTAAGCATTTCGGTAATAGCTTACCTGTCGAGAAAATCAAAACGTAAAAAAATATTCGAAACTTTGCCTAAAGACGTTAGTTATACAGCATCCGTAAGGCTCAATACAGCGAAAAAAAATGATGCTGTGGTAAAACTGAAAGCATTTGAATTCAGCGGAGTTTTGTATTTAAAAGACAATATTGTTTACGTTGAAGGAACGAAAGGACAAAAATTCGAGTTCGATCTCAAAGATTCTGTAATAACATGGCCCGGAATACAGGTGCAAAACGGCGCTATGCAATGGTTCTGCATTGACAACATGAAAGGGCAGAAACTGTATGTCAATGCCGAAACGGGCGTTTTCGTTTTCCGCCTTTCCTCAAAAATGCCTTCCACACGGGATATATACCAATATCTTCTCGCTCAACAGCAAATTACAGCAATAGGAAACTGATATTAAATATACATTTATAAATAAAGCCTTTGACAATTGAATCAAAGGCTTTTTCTTTTATATGATGAAAGTGCTCAGAAACTTCTGCCGGCACCGCCGCCGCCAAAGCTTCCGCCGCCACCTCCTCCGAAGCCGCCGCCAAAACTTCCACCGCCAAATCCGCCACCTGAACGGAAGATGGGAGGATAAACCCTGCCGCCGCCGGAAGACCCGCTATCTCCCGAATCGTTTTTATTACCCTTTGAGGATATTATAATTATAAAGATAAAGATAATGATTACAATTATCCACACAACTGCCGAATCGCCCACAGTCGGCTGTTCATCAGCCTCAAACTGTCCTGCCAGATAGGCAATCATAGTGTAAACGGCAGCTTCGGTAGCATGATAGTAATCCTGATCTTGCAGGTAAGGAAGCATTTTGTCATCAATAATGCGTCCTATTCTGGCATCATTCAGAATAGGCTCGAGCCCATAGCCCACAGCGATAAAAACCTGCCCTCTTTCATTTCCTATCCGTGGCTTTATCAGTATAACCGCACCGTTATCTTTTCCCTTCTGCCCTATTCCCCATTTTTCACCCAGTTTGAACGCATAATCGGAAATAGCGTATCCTCCCAAATCTTTTACCGTAACTACATATATTTGCGTAGATGTAGAATCGTTGTAATCCAGAAGCATTTTTTCAAGATTGCTTTTCTGACTGCTGTCAAATACATCCGCAAAATCATTCACGAGCCTCGGCGGAGACATAGGATCAGGTATATCCTGCGCATAAAGGACATTTATCGAAAACAGTAATAAACCCAACAGAACCAAACGAACTTTCATAGAGGGGACATCTTAAATATTAAAATTCAACTTTAGGCGCCGATTGGCTTGCAGCATCTGCTTGGAAATATGCTTTTTTCTTAAACCCGAACCAGCCCGCATAAATATTTCTCGGAAATTTACGAATATATTGGTTATAATCCTTCACGGCTTCGTTAAACTTGTTCCTTTCCACGGATATTCTGTTTTCAGTACCTGCCAGTTCGTCCTGCAAAGAAAGGAAATTCGTATTGGCTTTCAGTTCAGGGTATGCTTCCCTTACCATTAACAAGCGATTCAGGGCTGAACTCAATTCGCCTTGGGCTTGTTGGAATTTTTGAAGATTTTCGTCTGTCAGTTCGTCTACCGAAAGATTAATTTGTGATACTTTTGAACGCGCTTCGGTAACGGCTGTAAACGTACCTTGTTCGTGATCGGCATATCCTTTCACCGTTGCGACAAGGTTAGGAACCAAATCGGCACGGCGTTGATAAGCATTCTGCACTTGTCCCCAATGGGAAGAAACATTTTCTTCCTTCTCCACCATAGTATTATAAGAACAACTCGATAATAACACCGAGGCAAACAGAGTTAAAATAAAAGCAAATTTGAACGTTTTCATTTTGATCGTATTAAAAAAATTAATAAATATATTTCTATTATTATAAGCCTGTAAAACTGCAATCGCCGAATAACAGCGACGGAGTCTTCCATGCCGAGTTTTTTCGCACATCATTTCCGACAGCAATAAGATTGTTCCACAGATCAATCATATTTCCCGTGATATTCATTTCGCTTACAGGATACGTTATCTCTCCTTTATCTACATAAAAACCTTCTACGCCGAAAGAAAAATCGCCCGTTACCTGATTACAATTCCCGCCGTTGAATCCCGTTACCATTATGCCGTTGAACATATCGCGAGCAAGAGAATCAGTATCGCCTTCGCCGTTCTCAAAGACTATAACCGAAGGCGAAGCGATTGTCGGCTTAACATCCATTTTCAGAGAATTGTATGTATCAATAAAATAGGTTTTCAATACGCCTTTCTCGATAATCGAATTCGTATGTGTGGCTACGCCTTCCCCGTCAAAAAGACGGGATCCAAAATTTCGTTTAATATGAGGAGAGTCGATTACCGTGAGTTTGTCAGACGCAATCTTCATCCCTGATTTATTCAACAAAAAAGAGTTTTTCTGTTGGAGGGAATTCCCAAACATCGCAGTGATCAACGGTGAAAACAATCTGCCCGAAACAGTATAATCGACAAGCATATTATACCTGCCCGTTTTTATCTTTTTTTGCCCTATTTTATTTTTGGCTCTTTCCAGTGCTTTAAGCGAAATTCCTTCTTTTATAAGATCGTTCCAATATATGCTGCTATCGTACCAGAACGACTCGGAACGGGCATCCCCGCCTGTCCGCAAAGATACTTCCGAACTCAGGCTGAAAGCCGTATCGCAAGTTTCTGCCTCGAAACCATTGGTATCCAACATATATTCGGCACTTTCGCCATCGTCGAAAGAAGATGTTACGGAGATAATATTCGTATCCGTTCCATATGCTTCATCCGTTGTTTTCTTTATTAAATCGATTTTTTGTTCGGCACTCAAATCAGAATATGCAGGATCATATAAGTCAAGATCATCTCCCGAAGATCGGTAATAACGGACAGAATCCGGTAGCTGGCGGAACCTGTCGGGAGCGAGATATTTCGTTGAAGCAATAGCTTCGGAAATAAAATGTTCCAGTTCGTTCCTGTCGAATCGGTTCGTGGAAAAAGAGCCGTATCTTCCATCGACAAACAATTCGATAAAAAATTTATTTTCAAAATTCCGCTGTAATTTATCCAATTGGGTATTTCTATATTCAAAAGAGTTGCTGGCAGATACGACAACCGAAACCCGAACGGACGAACAACCCTTTTGTTTAGCAAAACCAATTGCCCAATGAGCAATCTTTTTATATTCTTCAGGAACAATCATAGTCATTATTGTATTCGCGTCATTCTATTTTGCGGCACGAAATTATGAATAATAAATTAACCTTAAAACAATAGCTCCAGCTTTTGCTTAGATGCACTGATTTATATTTAACAATTTATATTCCTTCATTGTTTTTATAAGCTCCATTTTGATAAACAAACATCAATTATATCTATAAAACCAAATCCGTCCTGTTCTTATTAACGCATGTGCCGATATTCTAAATTATAGATCAAATAAAGTTTGGAGCATATCACATATTTTGGTTAATTTGTAGAATAAAAACGAGCATATTAATTAAACTCTCAATTATATTATGGCATATAAGATCGCTGTTTTCGACGCTAAAAATTACGACATCGAAACATTTAATTCCGTGAATAAAAATTACGGTTTTGAACTGAAATTTCATAAAGAACATCTGGACATAAACAATGTTATTCTGGCAATGAATTGCGATGCTGTCTGTATTTTTGTCAACGCGGTTGTAGACGCGGAAGTTATTGATAAGCTTGTCTCATATGGCGTAAAACTCATAGCCTTACGCTGTGCGGGTTTCAATAATGTCGATCTGAAAGCAGCCAAGGATAAAATTCGTGTCGTGAGAGTTCCCGAATATTCTCCGCATGCCATTGCAGAGCACACGCTTGCCCTTATGTTATGCCTGAACAGAAAAGTTCATCGGGCGTTCTTAAGAACCAAGGACAACAACTTCTCTCTTAACGGATTTATGGGGTTCGATATGAACGAAAAAACAGTAGGCATCATTGGAACAGGTAAAATAGGGAAAACCGTAGCACAGATATTAAAAGGATTGGGGATGAACGTCATCGCATACGATTTATACCCTAATGAAGATTTTGCCAAGCAAATCGGATTTAAATATGTATCCTTAGATGAACTATATAAAGAGTCTGATATAATTACGCTTCATTGTCCGCTCACCAAAGAAACGGAATATATTATATGCAACGAGTCTTTAACAAAAATGAAAGACGGCGTGATGATCATTAACACAGGTAGAGGAAAGTTGATACATACCAAACATCTTATAGAGGGACTTGTATCGCTTAAAGTCGGATATGCAGGGCTCGACGTATACGAGGAGGAAGGCGACTACTTCTATGAGGACTGGTCTAATGAAGTGATGCCTGACGAAATACTTGCCAGACTTCTTTCTTTCAACAATGTAATTCTGACTTCGCATCAGGCATTCTTTACCAAAGAAGCGATGACAAATATTGCAACGACAACAATGAACAATATTTCAGACTACTTTGCAGGCAAAGAACTCGTAAACGAAGTTGTATACTCCAAATAATAAACATTATCATCATAATTTGCTTATGAAAAAACTAATATACATTTTCTGTTTTTTTCTGATCATATCGGGAAAATTGGCAGCGGCTGATTTTACGGTAGTAATAGATGCAGGACACGGAGGAAAAGACGGAGGTGCTGTTAGAGGAAAAACAAAGGAAAAAGACATAAATCTGGCAATCGCGTTAAATCTGGGACGCCTTATAGAAGATAATTACAAAGACGTAAAAGTAGTTTATACAAGAAAAGCCGATGTATTCGTAGAACTTAAAAGAAGAGCGGAAATAGCAAACAAAGCGCAAGCTAATTTATTTATTTCCATTCACACAAACTCTACCGAAGCAAAAATCACGAATGCAGCAGGAGCAGACACCTATATATTAGGGTTGGACCGCAGTGCCGAAAACATGAGAGTTGCTCAACGGGAAAACTCCGTGATCCTATTGGAAGACAACTATAAACAAAAATATGAAGATTTCGATCCTAAATCGCCCGAATCTTATATCATATTCGAGTTTATGACTAATAAGTACATGGAACAGAGCCTTGACTTTGCGTCGCAGGTACAAACAAATTTCAAAAAAGTGGCTCGCCGCGAAGATCGCGGAGTGAGACAGGCGGGATTTCTCGTACTTCGGGAAACGGCTGCGCCCAGCGTACTTATTGAATTGGGGTTTATCAATAATCCGAATGAAGCAAAATATCTGACGTCCACTATCGGGCAACGGTCTATGGCAAGTGCCATATATGCAGGATTCCAGCAATATAAAAAAGATTTTGACAAAAGACAGGGATTAGCCACAATAGGTGGTGGGGATAATTCAAATCCTACGTTTGTAGAAAAGAAAGATAAAACGGTAACAACAAATACAGTTACGACTACAACGACTAAAACTCCTGAAACACCACAGGCTGTTACTAAACAAGGTAATAATCAAACTTATGTAACAAAACCTAAAACTTCGCCGGTCGTTGAAACCAAAACTGAAACTACAATTGTTCAAAGAACAGTTGAAACGGTTCCAACTTATACCGAACCTAAAAACAGCAAACCGGCTTCTCAAAACGAAAGAAAGAATATACCCAATAATGCGATCGAGTATAGAATCCAGTTTTATATTTCACAATATAAGCTGCCGAACGGATCATCGGAGTTTAGGGGACTGTCGCCGGTCGATTATTATGTGGAAGGAAACACATTCAAATATACATACGGTTCGACAACGGACCTGAACGAAGCTATACGTATTCAACGGCAAGTCAGGACTAAGTTTAAAGATGCCTTTACGGTAAAATTCAGAAACGGTATTCGAATAAAATAACAGGACTTAATAAATGGAAAAGAAAAAAATATCAAAAGAGGTAAAAATCGGTATTGCATTTGTCATTGCATTAGCCATTTTATACTTCGGAATCAGTTTTCTAAAAGGAGTGAACATTTTTAAACCGACAAACTCCTATCAGGTCGTATTTGACGATGTCAGCGATCTTACATTATCGTCGCCTGTCGTTCTGAACGGATACCAGATCGGATTAGTATATTCAATGGAACTTGACAACAAAACAGGCAAAACGACTACGGTATTAAATCTTGACAAAGGAGTCAGGATACCGAAGAACAGTAAAATAAAACTCAGCATCGGAATGTTGGGCGGAGCAAAAGTTGTGCTCATTCCCGACTCAACAGCAACAGAATATTATTCGACCGACGATTTAATCATAGGCGTAAGGGAAAAAGGCATGATGGAGGCTCTGTCCGAAAACATGGTTCCCCAAATTGCCGCCATCGTTCCCAAAATAGATTCTATTCTCACAAGCCTGCAAACGACAATCAGCGATCCCAAACTAAGCAGTGCATTGGGCAATGTTGACGAAATTACGCACAACCTCGCCCGATCTACCCAGCAATTGAATATTCTTTTGGCTGCCGCTAATAAAGACGTTCCTAAAATAACGGCTAATATGGCCGTAGTATCCGAGGATTTAACTACTCTTACGGGACAAGTCAAATCTATGGATTTAAAGGCAACCTATAATTCGGTAGATTCTACTTTAAAAAACATACAGAGCCTTTCTGAACGCATTAATTCAAAAGATAACTCGATAGGATTATTGCTAAACGATCGTCAGCTATACGACAGCTTGACTTCAACATTGAACAACGCATCCATTCTGTTAAAAGATGTAAAAGAAAATCCGAGCAAGTATATTAACGTAAAAGTTTTTTAAAACCGTTGTATAGATTTATTCTAAATAGCGATAAAAGTCATTTTTTTTTATTGCATTGTTATATGCTTACTTGAAAAAATAATTAAATTTATAGAAAGATTTTAGGAATAGAAGCGCTTGGCATTCAATCTGCTCAAAAACAGACAATTACCTCCCCAAAAACACAAGTTCAAGCAAGACACCTAAGAAGTGAGATGTAAAATATTCATTTTAAGAACGATATGCTTTTGTTGAGAAAAACAAATTTTAAGCACGTTGTTTTTGAAATAAAAAAGAAGAAAATTTGTATTGCTGTTGAAGCTAATTTTTTAAGGTATTTTTGAATATGGACTATAAAAATGATGTTAGTCATTTGTGGAATAATTGCCTGAACATTATTCGGGATAATGTAACGGATATTACTTTTAAAACGTGGTTTTCGCCTATCGTTCCGTTGGCTTATGATGGAAAAATATTTACGATACAGGTACCCAGCCAATTCTTTTATGAGTATTTGGAAGAGAAATTCGTTGATCTTCTAAGTGCATCATTGCATAAAGAAGTGGGTAAAGAAACGATCTTGAATTATCGTATCTTGGTTGAAAGCAATTCCAATACGCATGTCAATTACAGAGGCGAGCAAAAATCTGCTGCAATTGAAAAAATCACGCCAAAGCAAGCAAATAAAATACATAGCCCATTTCAAAGAATTGTTTCCGAAGAATTTGATTCACAATTAAATCCTAAATATACATTTGAGAATTTCCTCGAAGGAGAAAGCAATAAATTAGCGCGCACAGCCGGGGAAGCATTAGCGAATAATCCCGGGAAAACGGCTTTCAATCCTCTTTTCATGCACGGAACTTCAGGCGTTGGAAAGACTCATTTATGTCATGCTATTGGGACGCGTATAAAAGAGTTGTTCCCCGAGAAAAGGGTATTGTATGTTTCCGCACATTTATTTAAAATACAATATACAGACGCTACAAGATTCAATACTGTTAACGATTTCTTAAATTTTTACTTGGGAATAGATGTACTTATTATCGACGATATTCACGAACTGATGGGGCTGGAAAAAACCCAGAATACATTTTTCCATATATTCAACCATTTGCATCAAAACAATAAGCAATTAATATTAACGTCTGATAAGGCTCCGGCTGACCTGCAAGGCGTAGAAGAACGCTTGCTCACCCGTTTCAGATGGGGATTGACAACCAAAATAGATAACCCTGACTTGGAACTCCGTTATAAGATACTTGAAAACAAGATTCTGCATGACGGGCTTTCAATTCCGGAAGACGTCATTCGCTTTATAGCGGAAAACGTTACGGACAATATTCGGGATCTGGAAGGTATTATTGTTTCATTAATGGCACATTCCGTTATCTACAATAAGGAAGTTGATCTTCCTCTAGCTCGCAGAGTTATCGGACAGGCTATAAAAAAGATTGAGAAAAAGAAAATCACGATTGATAATATAGCCGATACCGTATGTCAGTATTTTAACATCAAACCTGAACTGATACATACGCTTTCGCGTAAAAGAGAGATCGTACAGGCAAGACAGGTTACAATGTATCTGTCAAAACAATATACGGAAATGTCGCTGGCACAGATCGGGACGATTATAGGCAAGAAAAATCATGCTACCGTATTGCATGCCTGCAAAATGGTAAAGGATCAGATAGAAGTCGACAAGTCTTTCCGTAACGAGATTGCCGAAATAGAGAAAAGATTGAAATCATAATAGTATAAACAAAGCAAAAGAAAAGGGAAAATCTATGATTTTCCCTTTTCTTTTTTTTACTATCATTATTATGATTATTTCGCAAAACTTACGGCACGGGTTTCACGTATAACTGTGATCTTAACCTGTCCCGGATAAGTCATTTCGTCCTGTATCTTTTTTGCTATTTCATTGGATAACGTTTCTGTTTCGACATCGCTGACCTTATCTGCCCCGACAATCACGCGAAGCTCTCGTCCGGCTTGTATAGCGTATGTTTTCAACACTCCCGGATAAGAAAGAGCCAATTGTTCCAAATCGTTCAAGCGTTTTATATAAGCTTCGACGATTTCTCTGCGAGCACCCGGACGGGCACCTGATATAGCATCACAAACCTGTACGATCGGAGCCAATAGCGTCGTCATCTCAACCTCATCGTGGTGTGCACCTATCGCATTGCAAATATCTGGTTTCTCCTTGTATTTTTCGGCAAGCTTCATCCCTAAAAGTGCGTGCGGCAATTCCGGTTCATCGTCAGGCACTTTTCCTATGTCATGCAAAAGTCCTGCACGTTTCGCTTTTTTCACATTCAAGCCTAATTCCGAAGCCATGATAGCGCATAGGTTAGCCGTTTCACGGGCATGTTGCAACAGGTTTTGCCCGTAAGAAGAACGATACTTCATTTTACCGACAAGACGGATAAGTTCGGGATGCAAACCATGAATGCCTAAATCAATTGCTGTACGTTTCCCCGTTTCTATTATTTCTTCCTCGATCTGTTTCTTCACTTTGGTTACGACTTCCTCGATTCGTGCAGGGTGAATACGTCCGTCCGAAACAAGTTGATGTAACGCTAAACGGGCTATTTCGCGACGTACAGGATCGAATCCCGAAAGGACTATCGCTTCGGGCGTGTCATCTACAATGATTTCAACGCCTGTTGCAGCTTCCAACGCTCTGATATTACGTCCTTCGCGTCCGATGATACGTCCTTTTATTTCGTCCGAATCAATATGGAATACCGTTACCGCATTTTCGATAGCAGTTTCAGTGGCGACACGCTGTATTGTTTGGATTACGATGCGCTTTGCTTCCTTATTAGCCGTCATTTTTGCCTCTTCCATTATCTCATTGACATACGACTGGGCATGTGTCTGAGCTTCGTCTTTCAAGGCTTCTACAAGTTTTGACTTTACGTCTTCCGCCGATAAGCCCGAAAGAGCTTCGAGTCTTTCAACTTCTTGTTTATGCAGTTTTTCGAGTTCTATCTTTTTATGCTCAATAATTTCTAATTGTGCGTCCAAATTTTCTTTAACTGCATCAACTTCATTTTTGCGTCTCTGCAATTCTTCCTGTTTTTGGTTAAGATTGAGTTCCCTTTGTTTGATTTTATTCTCGGCAACCTGCATTTTAGAATTTCTTGAGTTTACTTCTTTTTCAAACTCAGACTTCATTTGCAGCGCCTGTTCTTTGACCTCAAGCAATTTATTTTTCTTTATTACTTCGGCTTCCCGTCCGGCTTCCTCTATCATTTTCTTTGACTTCGAACTTGAAGTAAAGTGGAGTATAGCCCACATTATTATCGCTCCGACTACCAGAGCTATTATACCAATTATTATTTCCATATTTTAATTTTCATATTTTAAATCGTTATTATATAAATAAAAACACCAATTAAAGATTATCATAAATCCTTAACCGGTGCAAAGTTTTTTTATTAAAAAAATATAAGAACTATCTTTTCAGATACTCATCCAACTCTCCAATAAGAGATTTAATTTTATCTTCTAAAAACTTATTGTCGATTTCCAAATCCCTACATTCCGATACGGCTTGAATGGATGTCATAATCGCATAATCAGTTTCGTCTAATTTTCTTATATCGGCACTTGCAAAATTATTTCTATATTGAGAAACTTTTCTGTCTATTTCTACAGCTGCGTCACGGTATATCCTTTCATTATCCAAATTGATCCGAAGTGGAAATTCCCTTCCGCAAACCTGTAATCTAATCGTCAAGTGCTTTTTTTCTGTCATTGCCTGTTATTTATCTTTATTGCTTTAACAATGCAATACATTTATCAACTTCCCGCACCAGTTTATTCAACCTTTGCTTCGCATCATCCGCTTCTTCTTTAGAACCTTTAGAAGCTAACGTTTTTGCAAACCTCAGATTATTATATTTTGTTTTCAATTGCTCCAAATCGAGGGTTAGCGATTCAATGGTATTATTTTTAGTTTGAATCTCACTTTTCAGAGCAGTATTTTGTTCCTTGAGAGAATCGCACAAATATATAAGTTGTTTGAATCTTATCTCAAGATCAGCAAATAATTTCTCCTGCTCCCCTGCCATAAACAATTAAAATACTTACAAAAATACGGATAGATTACGAATATTCAAAATAATTATCTTCTTATCTTTAACACTTTATATTTAGCAAAAAATAATCTTTGTATATTTACCAAAAGAAAAACAAAATTTTAGCAATGAAATTCGTATAGTAATGATTGATAAAGAATTGATAGACATCATACCTACTCTGCCAATAATTCTCAATCCTGAAGATATAAATGAAAGCACAAGGCTTGAATCTGATCTGCATTTATATGGCTTCCAGGCACAAGGGTTTATTTATCACTATTCCGAAATATACAATATCGATATATCGAATTTCTGTTATAAAAAGTATTTTTCGAAAGGCACTACTCTCTATAAAGCTTACCGATCTGTTTTTAAAAGAAGAAAGAATGTTTTGACAATGGGCGATTTACAAGCGGCTGTAAAATATCGGAAACTGAATGACAGCGTATTAAAAGACATTTCTGAAAAACAAACGGTCGAAATTCCTCATAACAAAATTTACCTCAGAACATCTGTACGCTATAAGCCTGAGGATATTTTGATCTCAATCTTAATAACACTTGCCATAGCAATACTTCTGTCTATTGCGGCGATTGCAATATAAACGCCTGATCAGCTTCGGATATTCACCATGCCTTTTTTAGGTATGGCAGCACCATTAAGCGAAAAGTAGTAGTCTAATGTTCTTTTTATATCTGACTTTTGGTTCTCGGTTATTTCAATAGTTCCTATGACTTTATTTACGGCTCTGTCTATCAGATTAAGTTTCGCACTTTTTGAACGAGCCATAGCTTCAAGGAAATTCTGATCTGTCTTATCAACACGATCGTCATACCAATAAAATGTAGTGGAAGAATCCACTATTCGGGTATTGTGCGAACCTGATTCGTCCCGATTTGCTATATAATCATATTTTTTTCCATCCACAACAAATTGATACTGATCGACATCTGCATATTTTTCATCCCAATATTGTATGCGGAACCGCAGAGCTGTAGCCTTATTACCCGACAAAGTAAAGTAACAGTATATTCCGTTTCCGTTCGCGGCAATATTTTTGGGCTGAACAAGAACCTGATTGGAAGCCTTTCTTTCATTAAAATACATCTTCAAACTTTCGGACGAAGGGATAATTCCTTTCGCATCTGTTTTGATTTTTGAAGAATCGGAGGCAGCAGTTTCAACCTTATCTTTATCAGGTCCTTTTACGGCTGTATTACAGCTGAATAACGGGAATAATATCAACAGGAATAATATATATCTTTTCATGTTTCAAAAAATTTGGCTACAAAAATGCAACTTTCTTATCTCTGTCTAAAGTTATTTGATTACAAAAATTAAACTTTAACAATTTTAAAGACAAACAAAAAAGAGTAATTATGTATTACTCTTTTTTATCTGATATGCAGTTTTACTGAACCTTCACTTTAACTACAATCTTCAGAATATCGCCTTCTCCTATGCACGGCGCGTGCGCGTCTTCAGGAAAGAATATTACAAAGTTATCAGGCTCCAGCGTAAAATAAGTTTTCGCCTGATCTTCAAAAAACTGGATATCTTTCTCTTCATTGAAATCCGCCGTCTTCGTCTTTACTATCGAACGGGGCGACCATCCGAAAGTTTCTGGCTTTGATACAGGCATCTGAATATCAATGTACTTATTATGCACCTCCAGTTTCGCATCCGGCTTGTTTTTCAATTTGCTGTTACTGATACTGACATGAAGATCACGTCCTTGCAATTCGATTTTCTCGGCTTGCAAAGCGGAGAAATCTAATTTTTTCAAATAATCAAATGCTTTCTTAAACAAAGGATTAAGTTGTTCGTATTGTTCCGAATTTTTAAGGCTATCAATAATCATAATTCTAACATATTTAATTGTAAGTTTATACAACAAAGTTAGATTTTTAACAAAAAGAATCTGCATATAAAAGAAAAAAAATAATCATAATTAAGTTAATTAATAATTAAAAAGTAAATATCCATAATCCAATTATCACAATAAGTTGTTATAATATTGATATTTCACTAATTTTGTTGATATCGCGTTATTTATTAATAGAACAAACTAAATTAAACTCATTCGATTATGAAAGAAAAAATCGGTACTAATGCCGGTGCTATCTGGACTTACTTAAATGAATCCGGAGAAAAAGGGCTGAAAGAAGTGAAAAAAGTCTGCAAGCTTACTGAAAAAGATATGTATGCTGCATTGGGATGGCTCGCACGCGAAGGAAAAATTGAACTTGAAGAAGTAAAAGATGATATCAAAGTAAGATTACTTTAACACTCATGCTTTTACTTTAAATCAAAATAAAAAGGAATATATCAAATATATCCCTTTTTATTTTTTCTCGATTAGTTTAATGCGGGGTATAACAAGTTCATCCTCTATAAAAGTATGATTTTCCAACTCTTCCTGAGTCATATATAATTCAATCAATATATTGGTTATCAGATTCCGGTCTTTTACGCCCGATACATATTTCATCAATATGCGTTTCAGATCGTTTACCTTTTCCTCTATATCATTGTGCCTTTCCTCAAAAATATTAATCGTATAATTGTTTATTTCAGAACTATGGATCAGCGCATTGATATAAGGAAATGCCACCTCGTCTTCGTATTTCATATGATCCGCTACTTCCTGCACATATTTATCGAAAAAATCGAGAACAACGCTTCTCATATCAGATTCGTTTTCGTCAAAAACTAAATACAATTTCCTTCGGATATTGGGGAGCCTTTGTTCAAGAAAATACTTGTGCGATTTTTTCAGATATAATAAGAAAGGTTCTACGGGCAATTTATTGAATTCGTCCTGAATATTTATAATCGACTTGCTCGACTGAAAGTTGACCAAGAAAATAAAACAATCGGGATCAAAATTATTTTGCTGACAAACGGTTTCCACGCTTTTATCCCCGAAACCAAGCGGAATATCCAAGCGCATAAGAAGCAGCAATAAAAGATAATCAGAGTCAATAAGATCCGACATCTTCATTGATTTATTAAATATCGTGGTAATATTTCTCATATTGTAATCTCCTTTATGTCGACCAACTTATTTATTATAGCGTAAACCGTAAGCCCTGACACGCTGTGTATCCCTAATTTCCGTCCGATATTACGCCTGTGCGTTATCACCGTATGGATTGATATATTATGAAAATCTGCTATCTCCTTATTGCTTAAACCTTTTACAAGTGATATCAGAATATCCTTTTCCCTGTCGCTCAATTCCTCCTGATCGGATGTGTTCAGATTTTCATTAAGGCACTTCAAGATAGCATCTTCTATCTTAGACTCCGTATCGTTTATACGGATTATTCCGTCAAAAGAGCGGTAAAAGTGTTCGTCGATCAGATTATATACCAACGCTATTACCTTAGTGTTTTTGTCAAGTTTCAATTGTTGCTTTATGTCATGCTTCAATCCGTAACTGACTAACATCGGATTAATTACCACCACATCGGGAGCTATTATACTTAGCTGGTAAGTTATGTCCTCGTGCTCTCTGATTTCAATAACCTTCGAGACAATAGACAATTGAGAAAGGGTATATACCAATCCCTTACGTATAATATATGATGTTTCTGCAACAGCTACAGTCTTTTTCTTACTTGGTGTCATCAAGAAATTCCTTATATAGAATAATTCTTTATAGAGTTCACGAATTTCGTTATAATAATCTAATTCTACAAGAACAATAACAGAATAAAAAACATTTTCTCTAATTATACCGTAAAACCAAGAATATAGTTTCGTTAAAAATTACAAACGGTTTAAACTTTCTGATTCTAAAGTAATCAAAGCATCATAACCAATTAAAACAGAAATTTATGAAAAGAATAATTTTGTCCGGTATATTATTGTTGAGCCTTACATTTTGCTTAACAGCACAAAATAATCGCCACAACAAAAAGCATAAGGCTGACACTGAAAGAATCACAAAAGAACTGAATCTTACCGATGAACAGAAAACAAGGTTCGATGCTACAAACAAAAATTTTAAAGACGCAATGAAAACTTTGCGGGATGACAAAACATTGAGCAAAGAGGAAAAAGACGCTAAGAAATCGGAATTGAGATCAGAGCACCGAACCAACATTCAAGAAATACTGACATCCGATCAGTTGCAAAAATGGCAAAGCCTGCGTAATGACAGAACGAAAATGAGAGCCTCGAAAGAACCGAACAGAGGCAAAGCAAAAAACAGGATTTCACCCAGAGTAAATAGAGAGATGGCTAAGCTGAACCTTACGGATGAACAAAAAAGCAAAATAAGGAAGATCAACTCGGAATACAGGCTAAAAACATCAACGCTCCGCAGCCAACAACGAAATGAAGTAGAAGCAGTTTTAACTCCTCAACAGATTGAGAAAAGGAAAGAAATAAAAGAAACTGCAATCGCAAACAGGCATAATATAAACAAAGAAGGTGCTGAAAAGCTCATTGTATTGCAGGACAACTATAAAAAAGAGAAAGAAGCGATTCGGTTGTCACGAATATCATCCGATATGCAAAAAACAAAGTTGCAGCAACTTCGGGAAAAGTACAGAGGAGATCGTGAGCAGATCATTACGGAATCCAAATTATAATATACACAATATCATTAAACAGTAAAAGGCTAACACAGTATGTGTTAGCCTTTTTATATTTTATAAAAATACTTACAAACCTTACTGCTCCAACAATTTAACGGCATCCACATACTGGGCAATTCCTTTCGCAACCATTTTAGCATCACGCATAGCCAAAACAACCGTTTGCGGAGTATGAACGACATCGCCTCCCGCAAACACGCCTTTGCGGGTAGTCATGCCGTAAGGATGCTCTTTTGTTATCACATACCCCTGTTCGTTTACGTCTATACCCAACGATGTAGATACGATGCGGTTAGCAGGCTTTGATCCGATAGCAATAAATACTCTGTCGATCGGAATTGTCTTTTCTCCTTCAGTAGTTAAGACTTTCATCCCCGAAAGGGTATTTCTTCCGCCGATCACTTCACCTATAAACTCAAGCGTATTCGTCTGCCACAAAAATTGCACGCCCTCTTCCACAGCTTCTTTATATTCAGTCTGCAAAGCAGGAATATCGGCTTCGGTTCTGTGATAAACGATCGTTACCGATCCTGCGCCCATACGTATTGCCGTACGGGCAGTATCCATCGCTACGTTACCCGCCCCAATAACAGCAATATTCTCATTTTCCCTCAACGGAACTTGGTTCTTGTCGACATCTCCGCTATTGAATAAACTTACCATCCGTAAAAAATAGGACGATTGGGAAACCCTGTATAAATTTCCTCCGGGAATATCCAGAGTTTTAGGAACGGACGTGCCCGAACCTATGAAAACGGCATCAAATTCTTTTTCCAGCATGGAGTCCACGGTTATAGTTTCTCCTATGACACAGTTATTTATAAAAGTTACGCCAAGCGCTTCAATTTTCTTTACTTCCCGACGGGTTATTTCAGTCGGCAATCTATATTCGGGAATCCCGTATCTTAATACTCCGCCGGATTCGGGCTGACCTTCGAAAACAACGACATTAAAACCATCCCGTGCCAAATCTCCGGCAACGGTAAGCCCTGCAGGGCCTGACCCGATAACTGCAACTTTGCCACGAGTCTTTGGCTTTATTTTATCTTTTATCAGGGACATTTCGCTGTCGAAATCGGCAATGAAACGCTCTAATTTGCCTACTCTCACCGGATTATTTTTCTTGTTCAGAATGCAGTGCCCCTCACATTGTCTTTCATGAGGGCAAACACGCCCGCAAATGGCAGGCAGATTACTTTTTTCGTTTATGATTTGCATTGCTGCGCCAACATTACCCATAGACAATTGGTTGATCCATGCAGGAATATTATGCTCTATCGGGCATCCTTGAATACATAAGGGATTTTTGCAGTTGAGGCAGCGTTTGGCTTCGTCGATCGCTTCTTTTGTCGTATATCCGACATTAACTTCGGCAAATCGCGAATTAATAGCATTGTCATTATCCATATTTTGCAAATTTGAGATTGCAAATATAAATATAAATGCAATACCAGATACACAAAATAGGATAATATTATTCTAAATAATAAAAATCTATTTGCGGTAGAAATAAAAAAGAGAGGTTTTCAAAAAACCTCTCTTTTTATAACCCTTAAGCTTTCGACAAATCTACGACATTGGCAGTCGGAGCGTTCTTTTTAACGGAAGCAATGCCGTCTTCACGGCTTTTCTCACTGCTGTAGATTTCGCTCGTACCTATTACCTGCCCGTTGCTTGCTTTCAGATTGAAGAAAGGTTTTCCGTTCTTAGCAACTTTTCTCTCAAATCTCGAATCGTTCAGGCTGTTTTTCTTGACAGACTCTATTCCTTTCTTACAATTAGGTTTAGCTGTATATCCTTCACTTGAAAGAATAATCTCCCCATTAGATGCTTTCAGATTAAACTGAAATTCGCCGTTTTTTCTTTTTGTAATTTCAAATTTTCCCATAATTAATAATCCTTTTTTCCGGTTAGTATTTATTTTATAACAAATACTTCTTATAAAAGTTTGATTAACAGAAAACAGACAATTACAAAACAAAAAGCCGCCCACTTTTATACCAGAATCAAAAAAAGGTTTGAAAACAAAGAATTCACTTCTGCTTGTGTCCTTAATGGTAGAAACTCAGGTAAATGTATAAAGAATTTTATCCGTTATTTCCAATAATAGAAGTTGTCAGGAGCACTTGTTGTTCTATCCTCAATTATTTTTGAGTATGGATCCCTATTTAAGGTTTTTCCATTTGACTTACTTTAGCGTAAACTTGGATATAGTTACCTAAAATAATATCTTTGGCAGGATTTATTTAAACTAATATCCATGAATTTCAAAATACTTAGATATACGTTTTGGATGTTTTACAGATACGGGATTGGTGGCAGAACGATTAAGTCCGCTTTTAACATTTCGTTTTCGACAAAGAAACTGATCAAAGTATCACTTCCGAATTTTTCTAAACCAATTTATTTGAGAAAGGGCAGTTCCGATCTGGATGTTTTCTATGAAATACTCCTTTATTCCAAATATGGCAATAAAATAGATAAGGATATTGATCCGAAAATAATTTTCGATTGTGGCGCGAATATCGGATTGACTGCTATCTGCTTTAAACGGAAATATCCGAAAGCCAGAATTATTGCCATAGAACCCGAAGCAAACAATTACGAACTGCTTTTAAAAAACACGGAAGGGTATGATGACATATTTTGTCTCAACGTGGGTGTATGGAATAAATCCACTTGGTTAGAGGTAAATAATGTGAATGCTACTAATTGGGGTTTTTCGTTTCATGAAACAGAGGAGAAAACAGAAGGAAGTATTGAGGCAAAATCTATAAAAGATATGATGTCGGAATTTTCTGTCGATTACATAGATATACTTAAAATTGACATAGAAGGTGCTGAGGTTGATCTTTTCGACTCGAACTATAAATATTGGTTGGATCGGACATCACTTATTATTATCGAATTGCATGACAGGAAAGGATTGAGATGCGGTAAAAAGTTATTTGAAAGGCTTGGAGAATATGATTTTCTTGTCGAGATTGAAGGCGAAAATCTTATCTGCAGAATTATGCATTAACTGCAAATTATATCAGTATTTTTTAGTATATTAAATTGTTTTCTTAAACGGAAAACATTAACTTTGCCCAGTTTTAATTAAAATAATGTCTAACTAATTAATTTACTGATCAATAAAAGATCGAAAACGAATCAAATGATTGAATCTGAAAAATTAAAAAATGTACACCCTATCGATAATTTCGATTGGGATGCTTACGAAAATGGAGATGCTCTGACTGAAGTAAGCAAAGAAGATCTTGTTAACACCTACGACCAGTCGTTGAATAAAATAAACGACAAAGAAGTGGTTATGGGTAAAGTAACTGCTATGAACAAACGCGAGGTTGTGGTGAATATCGGCTATAAATCCGACGGCGTCGTTTCTTTGAACGAATTCCGCTACAATCCCGATCTTAAAGTTGGCGATGAAGTAGAAGTTTACATCGAAAGCCAAGAAGATAAAAAAGGACAACTGATTCTTTCTCATAAAAAGGCACGTGCTACACGCTCTTGGGATCGTGTTAACGAAGCGCTTGAAAAAGATGAAATTATTAAAGGTTATATCAAATGCCGCACAAAAGGCGGTATGATTGTTGACGTATTCGGAATCGAAGCGTTCTTGCCCGGTTCTCAGATTGACGTTAAGCCTATTCGCGATTATGACGTGTTTGTAGGAAAAACAATGGAATTTAAAGTGGTTAAAATCAATCATGAATTCAAAAACGTTGTTGTATCTCACAAAGCACTTATCGAAGCTGAACTCGAACAACAGAAGAAAGATATTATATCGAAACTCGAAAAAGGACAAGTGCTCGAAGGTACTGTTAAGAACATTACTTCTTACGGAGTATTTATCGACCTTGGCGGCGTTGACGGACTTATCCACATCACAGACCTTTCTTGGGGACGCGTTCAACACCCGGAAGAAGTCGTACAGTTGGATCAGAAAATCAATGTGGTTATTCTTGATTTTGATGATGATAAAAAACGTATAGCCTTAGGATTGAAACAATTGACTCCACATCCTTGGGATGCACTGGATCCAAACCTGAAAGTTGGCGACAAGGTGAAAGGAAAAGTTGTTGTAATGGCTGACTATGGTGCATTTATCGAAATTGCTCCGGGAGTCGAAGGTTTGATCCACGTTTCAGAAATGAGCTGGACTCAACACCTCCGCAGCGCTCAGGACTTTATGAAAGTTGGTGACGAAGTTGAAGCCGTTGTTTTGACACTTGATCGTGACGAACGCAAGATGTCGTTGGGTATAAAACAACTCAAACCAGATCCATGGGATAACATTGAAGAAAAATATCCTGTCGGAAGCAGACATACAGCTAAAGTTCGCAACTTTACAAACTTTGGTGTATTTGCCGAAATCGAAGAAGGCGTTGACGGCTTGATCCACATATCCGACCTTTCTTGGACTAAGAAAATCAAGCACCCAAGCGAGATAACTCAAATAGGTGCAGACATTGACGTTCAGGTTCTTGAAATAGATAAAGAAAACCGTCGTTTGAGCCTTGGACATAAACAATTGGAAGAAAATCCTTGGGATGTATTTGAAACAATATTTACAGTAGGTTCGGTACACGAAGGAACAGTTGTCGAGATGGTTGATAAAGGTGCTGTAATCGCTTTGCCTTATGGCGTTGAAGGTTTTGCTACACCTAAACATCTTGTGAAAGAAGACGGCTCTCATGCACAGGTTGAAGAAAAGCTTCCTTTCAAAGTAATAGAATTCAATAAAGATTCTAAACGTATTATTGTATCTCACAGCAAAACTTTTGAGGACGATAAAGTAGAAGAAAAAGAAGCGACTGAAAAGAAAACTTCTAAAAGAACGAAGAAAGCAAAAGACGATGTTGCTCAAATAACCTCTACATCTGCCGAGAAAACAACGCTTGGCGATATTGAAGAATTGGCTGCATTGAAAGAAAAACTTTCAGGAAAAGAATAAAATCTGATTTTATATTTTTATAAAAGGCTATCCTCTGAACGGGTAGCCTTTTTGTTTTAGATATGGAAATGAAATTGCTTTTATAGCTTATTGGGTTTAAATTAATACTTTATAATTTTAAAAGAATCCTTTTTTCCTTGTTCTATATATTGAATCTCGAAAATGTATATTCCTGATGGCAGGTTCGACACATCTATTTGTTTGCTTTCCAACTTACCGATTTGCATAAGGGTTTGTCCTTTTAAATTAAGACACTCAACCGATTTGATCGTATTAATATCGCCCTGTAAATTAATGATGTCTTTTACAGGGTTAGGATATAACGATACGCTTTTTGCAGCATCGTTATCTTCGATAGATGTAATGTAATCGGAAAGATTTAGTTCTTCAGATGAAGCATACCCAAACTTGTTTTGAGCATGAGAAACAACAAATACGCCATCAGACAATTTTGATGCTGAATGAAAGTTTTTTGCTTCATCAACTGAAAGAATATGGCTAAGAGTATAAAATCTATTTCCAACCTTTCGCCTTACTGTTATTCCAAATTGTTCAGCTCTTGCCGATTCTGCGGATAAACCGAAATATACTGCACCATCTTCCATACGTATATCTAAAATTCGGACGTTAGGGGTACTTGGTAAAAGATTAAGTAATACAGGAAATTCGGAATTGATTACATTTCCTGTCTTATTTTGCCCATTGAACACTACTTTTGCCTTAAAATAGCATGAACTGTCGCCCTCGAAAGAAACAACAGCAAGCGTGTCATTCCTAAAGGAAAAATCTTCTAAAATTCAAGAAATATACAGAAACCTAAAACAACTATAATCATGGCAGAAAATAAAGAAATAAGATTGCTATGGATGAGATAAAAGAGCTCGAAGCAAAGAGGGATGGCTTAGATAAAGAAATAAATGGATATTTAAAAGAATTGAGAATAATAGTATAGCCATGCCAATAGACTACAGTGAAATAATGGAGCTGTCGGGAGAATGGCGCAAAGCCACCCTTGCCGAACTTCAAGAACATTTTAAAAAGTAGAAAGATGATGAATGAGCCTAAAGGATATAAAGATATTACAAAAGACTTAGTGCAAGCTTTCAGGAAAGTCAGAGAATAATCTTATTCTGCTTAATAGCCTATATAGTAACTCCTTTCTTATGGATATGGTATAAACTAAACAAAGAAAAAATAGATTATGAAAAAGATAGGATTTTTATTCAAGACTAAGCTGTCAGTAGAAGTCACAAATGATGGCGTAAATAACAATGTATCGGTTTCATTCGATAAAGATGCAAAGGTAATTGAAATACTTACAGCTTTAGAAATGGCGACACAATCTTTAAATGAAGCTGTATTTGAATACTTAAAAAGCCAAAATCGTACATATACAGAAAAGGAAATCCACAAAATATTGTGGAGCATAAAGGCTGATAAAATAGGCGATTTCTTTTCTAAGAACAATAAAACAGTAACCCCATGAACGAAATAGACAAACTGATAGAAGAAGAAGCCATAAAGCGAGCTGCTGAAAATTTTGCATTCCCTTCATCTTACAGTTCTGCAATAGATAGAGAAACATTTAGGAGAGGCGCAAACTTCGCCCTCTCCCTGAACCGATGGAGAAAGGTAGAAGAAGAATTGCCAAAAGTGGGACAAGTTGTAGTCGCAAAATATAAAGACCCTGAACCATACGAAAACCCATATTGCGTATATGTAATAGAGGATAACCGCTATATTGATACTTTAAAAACTCTATGTACTGAGTGGCAACCCATAATATAAATAAAGATTAAACTTAATGAAAAAGGAAAAAGAGGACTGCTTAATTTCCTTATAATCAGTATTTAAATTCTCATTTTCATTATTATCAAGATAATAGAATAAAAGAAGGGCAGCCTTTTTATGTCACTCTGCCCTCAGAGATTCGCAACCTTCGCGAGCATTGAATCATTCGGATAACTTTCTAACGTGAGACCGATACCCTTAACGGCAAATATAGTATAATTTTCTTCCCCCCCATGAAACAAACAGAACATTTCTACCGCTACAACAACACAACAGAGAAGGAGATAAAAGAATCAAAATCAAAGAATAAGTAATTTGTTAATTAATTATGTTTATTAACATAAAAATAGCTATAATAATTAAATTAAAAGATATAACTTTGTACGCATAATCTGGTGTATATAGCAACTATAATCAAATTTATTGATTAGTCAACTCTGTTATACATCAATATTTATATTATAATTTTAAATAAAATTAACTCTCTATGAAAACAAAAATCTTATCAGTAGCGGCATTTTTATGCCTGTCTTTTATTTCAACTACAGCAGTAGCACAAAGTGCAAAGTACCTGGAAGTAGATACAGATGCACCAGCAAAAAATAATATCCCTTTTTTTTACCAAAAGAAACTTGTAGTAGAAGCCAAATACACAAAAAGCATAGAGCTTCCATATGATGCAGCTTCAGTGAATATGACAGTTTCTCCATGGATTGATAAAGGACTGGGGTATGTTACACAAATCAATATGGGATGGCAAGGATTATTTTGGAGAAGGAGCGATGATAATAATCAGTGGGGCAGGTGGAATAAAATACTGACAGAAAGCTGGGACGGAGATTATCGCTTAGGTGAATATTCCGACAGAAATACAGGGGGTATTGGCGAAGGAAAAAGATTATATTTTGAAGGGACTAACACGACCTCCAACCATATCTATATGTCAAAATTCACCACAAATAGTTACGATGCCGCTCTAAGAGTAAATATTGGTTTAGATAAATCTGATCACCATAAATTTGCTGTCGGATGTACTTACTACGGCGACAACAAATGGTATAGCTCAATGGTTGTCACCGCATCCGGCAAGGTCGGCATAGGAGTCGAAAACCCACAAAACACACTCGACGTAAACGGAACCATCCGTGCCAAAGAAGTACGCGTAGAAACAGGTTGGGCGGATTTTGTTTTTGACAAAGACTATAAACTTCCTGCTCTTAGCGAAGTAAAAGCACATATTGACGAACACAAACACCTTCCGGGTATTCCTTCCGCTACCGAAGTACAGGAAAACGGTGTAGGACTGGCGGATATGACTACCAAAATGATGCAAAAGATTGAAGAACTTACTCTTTATGTTATTCAGCAGAACGAGAAATCGGCGGAACAACAACAAACTATCGAAAAACTGAATAAACGCATTGTCGAACTGGAAGAATCTAAAGGCAGATAAAAATGAAAAAGTATATTATAATATCTATTTGCCTATTGATTGCTTTTGCGGGATATGGGCAAGTTAAATTAAAAATAGATGGTGTTTTTGAGGTGTGTCCTAACTCTAACTATATTTATCAAATAACATTTCAATCATCAATCAGTAAACTCTCGATCCGTCTTGCTTGTGAAAGTATGGGCTGATTTACTTATAAAAGAGAGCTAATATATTATGTAAAATAATGATAATATGCTTCCTCTGTTTTTGTAACTATCATATAAATAACTCCTTATAATTATTAAAAAAACAAAAATTATTTTTAATGTGTATTTATTACACTTTATATTTGCGGTGAAAAGATTGTTAGGAAATATGGTTAAAAACAATTACCCATTACGGCGAATTGATTATTGCCAAAAACAGAAACGGTGCTACCTCAACCATCGGTTTCCGACATGACGGTACATTAAACAGAATCTATGATTTTACCTTCCAACAGGAAACAAAAAACAAGTAAAAAAACAACCTTATACCCAAAACAATTAAATATTCGTTTTCGCTATTTTTTTAACAATTCATTAACACGACAATATACACATATCCAAATAATTAACACCAAATCAGCCTTTTATCATAAACGAATAAAAAAAAGGCTGGAAATGGAGGATTTTAGTTTATTCCAAATTATAAAAGATAAATGCAATTTAATAAATAATAATTGAACAACCTCAATTATTATTTATTGTCCGTCTTACACGAAAACATAATAAAAGACAGCAGAGTAGAAAGTAATACAATGGCAGCTTTTTTCATGATATGAGTCGTTAAATTTATCCAAAAATACAAAAAGCGATGTATTACAAAAAAATAATACATCGCTTTTATTATAATAGTATATCGACTGTTCTGCTTTTTTATTTCCGAAACAACTCCAGATAAGAGTCGGCTAATTTGGGCATCGCTCCGTGTTGTAAGCATACGTATGCCGAAACTTCAACCGCCAGTTGGTGGGCTTCTTCAATGCGTTCGCCATGCATATAAGCTGCAATAAATGCGGCTGTAAACGAATCGCCCGCACCTACCGTATCGGCTACATGTATACGGGGTGTCTGTTGAAAAGAAGACTGCCGCGGAGTGAATACAAAGCTGCCGTCACATCCTTTTGTCAGGATTAACACATTCAGATCGTACTCATCCAACAGCCTCTTGCATATATCCTGCTCATTGCCGTTCCATTTATACAACTGTGCAATTTTCACTACTTCTTCGTCGTTTATCTTCAGAATATTTGCCAATTGAAGAGATTCATGGATGATTTCCTTTGTATAGAAATTGAGCCGGAGATTTATGTCAAATATTTTCAGACTCTCTTCGGGCATCGCATTCAGAAACTTACGGATGGTATTTCGCGATACTTCGTTGCGTTGTGCTAACGACCCGAAACAGGCTGTGCGGGTATTTTTCGCTAAATTTTCGGTACGTGCCGTATACGGAATGTTATCCCATGCTACATTTTCGCATATCTCGTATTGAGGAACGCCTGCTTTATTCAAAGTTACCTGTACTGTTCCCGTAGGGAAATCAGTAGTTTCGAGCAGGTAATTAAGGCCTTTTTCTTCGAGACTCGATAATATTTCCTTGCCAAGCAAATCTTCGCCAATGGCACTTACGGCATAACCGTTAAATCCGAACTGAGACACATGATAAGCAAAATTAGCGGGAGCGCCTCCCAACACTTTCCTTTCGGGAAATACATCCCACAAAATCTCTCCTAATCCAACTACTATATCATTCATTTGTTAATAATATTAATTTTCTTTCATTTTAAACGCCATAAACAATAGGTAAACCACACAAACACTGATGATGATAACAGCGCCTATCTGAGACAGCATTAAATCGGATAGTTTTCCCATCAAGTAAGGGAATATTGTACCGCCGAACAATCCCATAATCATCAAACCCGATATTTCGTTCTTTTTATCAGGCATGTACAGCATAGCCTTCGATAAAATAATAGGGAATATATTAGAGTTCCCGAAACCGACCAATGCAATAGAGACATATAAAGCTATCTCATTGTCGAAAATAAAGAATCCCGCCATCGAAAGTATCATGCAGATAACACTGATAGTAAAGAATTTCTTCGGTGAATAGCGGGAAAGAATAAATGTTCCGCTGAAACATCCTATTGTCCTGAACAGAAAGTAAACGCTGGTTGCATATCCTGCTTCTTTCAGGTCGATACCTAATTTTTCAATCAATATTTTAGGAGCAGTAACATTAACCCCGACATCAATACCCACATGGCACATTATACCCACAAAACAAAGTAATACTACGGGATTGCCCAGTAATGCGAAACATTGTTTGAATGTGGCACTTTTTGTATCTTCTTTTTGTTCTTCTATGTGAGTTAGAGACAACCAGACTGTCGCTATGATTGCAATGACCATAAACAACGGGAACAGAAGACGCCAGTTGTCGAACATAAGGGCGGCGCGCCCCATTATGATAGGAGCAATAAACGAGGCAATCGCTTTCACAAACTGCCCGAGTGTAAGGGAACTTGCCAGTTTGTCACCTTTTACAATAGTAGATAACAAAGGGTTTAAAGACACCTGCATCAGGGTGTTGCCTATTCCTAACAAGGCAAACGATATAAGCATCGAGGTATAAGTGTAGTCGAATAGAGGGACAGCGAGAGATATAGCTGTTACGACAAGGCTTATTAATACGGTCTTCTTCCTGCCTATACGGGACATCATAATTCCGGTAGGTACGGAAAATATGAGAAACCAGAAGAATACCATAGAAGGGAATATATTTGCATCCGTATCGTTCAGGTGTAAATCTTCTTTTACGTAATTCGAGGCAATACCTACCATGTCTACGAAGCCCATGACGAAAAAGGCGAACATGACAGGTATTAGCTTCGATAGATTATTGCTTTTTACATTATCTGTATTCATGGTAATTTTAAATTAATGTATTGTGTAAACTTTAATATCTTCAATGTCGATTTTTCCGGATTTCGTATTGAATTCCATAGATGAATAATGCTCGGTAGGGAATACTGTATTTGTCTGCACCAGCTCTCCTCCGTTAATAAAAATTTCGCTCGAAGCGTTATCTATCAACAGCCTTATTCTGTACTTGTCTCTTTTCACCAGCGGAGCGTCAATGCTCTTTGGAGCAAAGTTATTGCTGAAATCGGTTTGTCCACTTTTTTCACGATGTACACTCATTACACCTTTTTCTGTGTTGAAGGTAAAGCCTAACGATTCTCCCTTACGGTTCATCAGCCTGAATCCGAAATTAGTCTCTTTTTGAGGGATAATTGTCATTTCTATCTCATAGGCTCCTCCGTTAGGCTCTTTAAACAGTTTGTCTACCGTATGGTTTTCCTTCACTTTCAGATTCCCAATTTCAAATGCTTCTCCTCTGAGCTCGGTAATTTCTTTAACGGGTTGGTTAACCAATATCAGGTGTTTTCCGTTATTTGCCAGTGACAATTCGCGTGGCACTGTCATAGCATTGCGGAAATGAATGCTGGGAACGTTATTGGTATAATCCCAGTTGCTCATCCATCCGATAAAGATTCTTCGTCCGTTAGGCGCATCGTTCCATGTAACGCCTGCATAGTTGTCGCGTCCGTAATCTACCCATAAAGGATATGGGAGGCTATCGGGCTTAAACGTTTTACCATCGAAACTGCCTATGAAATATTGTGTTGCGCTGCCTCCGTTTGGTCCTCCGGGGTTGATGCTTACAAACAGTACCCATTTGGTTTGTCCGTTATAAGTCAGGGGGAACAGGTCGGGGCATTCCCATACGCCGCCGTGCGCACCGATACCTTCACCAAACTCGCTTAAACGAATCCATTCTTTCAGGTTTTTAGAGCCATAGAACGTAATGGTTTGTGTAGTAGCCAGCGACATAATCCATTGATTGCTTTGTGTGTGCCAGAATACTTTAGGATCGCGGAAGTCGACGTAATTCGGGTTGGTCAGTACAGGATTATTTTCGTATTTAGTAAACGTCCGTCCGTTATCCAGGCTGTAAGCAATACTTTGGGTTTGAATCTCTCCTGCTGAAGTATAAATAGCTACAAGAGCATTTTTACCGAAGCCTGCGGTGTTATCCCTGTCGATGACGGCACTGCCCGAAAAAATTGTCCCTAATGAATCCGGAGATATTGCATCGGGCAGGTACTCCCACTTTTTCAGGTCTTTGGTAACAGCATGCCCCCAGTTCATATTACCCCACATCGAACCGTAGGGGTTGTGCTGAAAGTACAGGTGGTATTCACCGTTATAATATACCATTCCGTTAGGGTCGTTAGTCCAGCCGTATTGTGGCGAGAAATGGTAAACAGGACGGTATTGTTCGTTATAGTCAAATTCAAATGTATCGGATTGTTTGATTTGTGAATAACCGATATCCTCTTTTTTTACATGCTCAAATAAAAGGGTTAATTCTTTTCCTTTGTATTGTCCGACTTCTATCGGTACCCAATAATCTATTTTGGTTTGAGCAACTCTTATGCTAAGTCGTGGACTAACTGTTTTTCCTGCAAGCTGGAGGTGTATTTGCGATTCTGGTCCTTTATCCTCAACAGGGACAAGCAAATAATTTTTGTCGATATTGAAAGACAATTTATAATCTACCATGATATTGCTCTTTTGAGTGTTACTCATTACAATATGGTCGACGAGTATATGTCCCCATGCGCCACGCTGATTATCCATTATTCTGATAACACCTTTCTTGCCCTGATAGTTTTTTACATCCCATGTCAACCAGTGCAAAGTTTCGCTGTCGAACAACGGGCGCGATAGCTGTACTTGTTTTCCGTCAACCTGCAACTCGATGTAAGCATCTGGACGCATACCTCCGCCTATAAGGAAATTAATATAATCGCGCTCGATAGTGAACTCATCGGAAGTAAGGCTTCCTCTTGAGTCGTCGCCACCGTTGAAGCTGTTGGCAAGATACTGCCCCTGGTAGCCTGCAACTTCCTGTTGACCGGGTAAAGCTCCTGTGGCAGGGGCTTGCCCGAAGGCGTCGCCTTCAACAACCCAACCTCCATAACCCCCGGACTCGAAGTCGGCGAGGATTATATCGTTTCCCCAACAGGGGGTAAATGCCCCTGTCAGAAGAATTGAAAAAAGTGCTATATATTTTAAAGTTCCGAATAAGTTATTTTTCATATTGTTTCTTTATGCTATATACTTGTTAGTGTGTCGCTATTTTTAATATTTTGATTGACAGATTTATATGTGGTTAGCCAATATACTAACAAGGATGTATTTATAGATTCCTGAAGTTTAGTTGAAGTCGTATTATATTATTTGATAAACTTACCGGTTTTTTCCATACCATCTTTTGTCGTATAAGATATTAAATATACACCGGAAGATAAAGAGGATATATCAATTTTATTGCAATCGACATCATTTAAAACAGCTTTCCCTGTCATAGTATATATGTAAACCTTAGAGGCTTTCTCAAAATTCAGAAATTGTATCTGGTTGTCGGCAATAATGAATTTAAGTCCTTCTTTATATATTTTCGACTCTATTGATAAAGGAAGTTGTTGTTCGCCTTTTACAACTTCTGTTTTTAAGTAATCAAACACATTCTTTGTCAGTGTTTCAATACAATCTTGATATATATTCTCTCCTGAATTTTGATTCCATTCATAAGCTGCAAGACCGATAGCTATGCTTCTTCCTTTATAGGACGCTGTTGGATTGAAATCCACTATACCGGCACAACAGAAATCGGTAACATGCCCCCAGGTACCCATTACTGTTGCATTGTTTTCGTCTTCAAAACTCAATACTACATTACTTCCTTCGGCAGGTGTGTATCCATATGAATTTAAATCCCACATCGAGTTATGGTCTTCTTTATAACCACTGCCAATCAACGGAATTGTAGGATGACCGAAATCAGGGATTGTAGGTAGGCCTACATACAAAGGATGGGAAGAGTAATCGTAAACCATTCCTATGTTCACGTTAAACGACCAGATGTCCGTATTGTTCCCCCCATTGCCTGCACCCAATATTCCCGGTTTTCTGTTTTCAGGGATACGCCCTAAATTAGCCAGATATTGAGTGGCATGTACTGAAAAAAACATATTTCCACCTCCCTGATAATAGCTCTTCAGCTTATTTATAACATCTGCATTCAATAATCCAGCCGGAATCTTGCCGTCGCCTACTCTGTCGATGTGCAACCATATCGTTTTATATTCAGATAGGTCGGTTGTTGTGATATTGCTTGTGGATAAAATATCTCCGTTATTGGGATATTTATTCAGAAACCAGTTAGCTGCTGCAATTTCATCATCATCTTCTATTTCCGATGCTGAATTATAAGTAGTTACGAAGGCATATCTCAGGCTGTTGATTATGGCTTTCGTCTCTAAAGATGCTTCATTGCCATTTTTAGTTTTAACGATTATGGTGTATTCCTTATCATCGGGAGTATTCAAGATCTTGTAGCTATTGGCTGTGGCAGATAATTCCTGTGATATTCCGTTATAAGATATTTCCACGGAAGATATTGTAGCATTCTGAGGCAAAGACCAGTTTACAACAATATCATTAGCCGCACGCTGTGCAGTCATGTTTGTTACCGGTTCTACGGCACTTATACTTCCTGATATAAGGAAAAGAGTTATGAGTATAGATATTATATTCTTCATGATTGAGTTTATTAGTTTGTTAAATAATTTTGTGTGAAACACCCTGACAGAAGTATATTTTACTTCTATTTATTATGGATTGATATTATGCTAATGTGTGTATTATTTGCTTCGAAAGAAACCAGAGGAATCTTATCAAAGACTGTCAATCAAAATATTAAAAATAGCAACACACTACAAGTTTTGTTTATTATTAGCGGATTATTACTTTGTCAAAAGTTTTCTGCTTAATTGAATATTCTCTCCTACAATTTTCACAATATAAAACTGCCTGTCGACAATCTCCAGCGGAAGGATGCCGGCTTCCTCCCTATTTACCATAGAGAGGAGGCATCTGCCTAAGCCATCATATACATATATATGTGAATTTGAAGGAACATCCTTGTAAATTATACCCTGACTGGTGGACGTTACAACAGCATCGGAGCTGTCGTCATTCCTTTCGTTTTCGATTCCGTTCGGGTTGTTCAGACTGGGGTCAAGTTTCCAGATGTTCAGATAATCAAACTGGGTTGTACTGCCTTCGGAAAATACTTCTATTTGGTCAGAATTATTATCGGTAGGGAACACTCTTATGGAGAATGCGTATTTATTATTTACAAATATATCCATAATAGAGTGGTCGATATATATTTGCAGATTCATAATATCTCCTGCATTCATGTTTTCGGGCAATACGGTTTCATACAAACCATTGTAAAGCCCTGCATCATTCCACAAGCGTGTAATGCTGCGTGCATCCACGACTATTTTATTTGTTGCAGGCTCATAATACACCTGAACACCGTTTTGTCCACTTTTACGAACGGTAAATCCTATTTTATTGGCGGAAGATATCTTGAACTGTGTATTTATTTCCACAGCTTTTCCCGTCACTTCATTTATAGGAATTGCATTGATGACAGATGTATTGGATACAGCATATTTTTCGGTATTGGAACGTATTTTGGTTAATCCCGAATATGGTTTCTGAACCAATGTATTGGATAAATCCAAACTCCATTCGCGTGGAAGGCTATACAGGTGAGCCCATCCCATTCTCAGGTTTTGCTCTCCCGGCAATTTGTCGGGAACGATTCCAAGTGTGATTACTTTATCATCATGGTACATAACCGAAGGAGAGAGCAATCCGTATCCATGTCCGCTGAAAAGCTCTATTTTCTTAGGAACATTGTTATAAGCATTGAATGTGCCGTCTGCATTGATAGTACCTACCCAGTAGATAGCTTCTGTGCCTGCCGGGCTTCCCAGATTGGTAACGACGAGCATCCATCTTCCGCCATTCATCTTAACTACGGCTGGCATTTCCCAGAAAGTCCCGTAAGCTGCATCTGTTCCCCGGTAGAATATACTTCCATCATTGCTCCATGTCTTCGTATTTCTGTCATACCGATGCAAGGTTGTAGCTCCGTGTCCATCTTTGGAAGTTCCCACTACCATATAGATATTGTTTTCGTGTTCAAATATATACGGGTCTCTAAAGTCGTCACCTAATCCCGGAGGTCTGTTCGGAATGACCGGATTTTGTTCGCTCTTTTCCCAGGTGACAAGATTTTCGTCCAATGGCATTGCCTGGCTTATGCTTGCTTTGCCATAGTCCACACTCGTGTAAAATATATTGGGTTTTCCGCCTGTCATTTCAGCGTCCGAAAACAAACAACCAGACCACGCCCCTTTTATGTCATACGCATCTCCGGGAGCAATCGCTATATGTTCTTCAGTCCAGTTTATGAGGTCAGGACTGCTCAAATGTCCCCAATGCAACCTTAGCATGTATGGACCGTTTGCATTTTTCTGAAAATAAACATGATACTTGTTGTTATAATAAACCAGTCCATGAGTTTCGTTAGTCCAGTTTGTTGCAGGTATCGGATGATAAACCGGGCGTTGGATGTCTCCCGCATGCCTTGAAGCCGGAATCGAAAGGTCTGCGACGTTTTCAGGAGTTAGATTTCCAAACTGTGAAACATCCAAAGCTTTTGAATATATACGGATATCGTCTATCAGCCCATTGATTACACCCAGCCTGAAAACTCCATGAAAGTCGTTGGCAAATGATTTTCCGATTACGAATTCTTTATTGCCTATATTGAAATTTGTAGCGGCGAATGTAGTTTTGCCAGACAATATCCCGTTCCTGTAAAGGTTTATCTTTCCGTCTTTGATTGTGACGGAAAGTTGTGCCCATTCATATTTAGGAAGTTTTTCAAGCGTTGCGTAGCATTTTCTTTTTGTGCCTCCGATATATATTTCAACCCCGTATGTGCCGTAGCTATTCAGAACGAATGCAAAACCGCTTTTCTGGTCATCGTTCATATTACCGGCGATGTAAGTCATTTTTGCATCGTAGGTATCCACATTGGTCATAGGGTAAGTTTCCATGGCGCACCACAATGTAGCTGTAAATTCCGACAGGTTAGAACCCAGAGCGTTATTAATCTCCGAGTCAGAAAAAGTGGAATATCCGTCACAACGTAGTGCCAAACCTTCCGCACCGGGAATGTTTTCAGGTTTTCCGAAATTGTTTTGTACTACAAAACTTTTACCCGAAACATTTTCCTTCATTGTGTTTCCAGTCAGCTCCATCGGAAAATGAGCTATAAGGTATTGCTCATTTTCCGCAAAAGAACTTAACGAAAAGATATTTAACAAAAGTAACGATACTAATATCTTTTTCATCTTAAATAATTTATAACGTTAGCAGTCATTTTCTCAATATTACCTTGATACTGATTTACCCCACTATTCTGGTTCCATTCATAAGCAGCCATTCCGATGGCGATGCAGCGCCCTTTGTATGTAGTTGTCGGGTTGAAATCGACAATTCCGGCACAACAAAAATCGGTTACGTGTCCCCATGTTCCGATTACAGTGGCATTGTTTTCACTTTCGAAAGCTTTCACCACATTCTCCCCATCGGTAGGGATTGAATATCCGAAAGAATTCAGGTCCCACATACAATTATGGTCTTCACGTTGTCCGGGTCCTATTACAGGAATACTAGGATGCCCGAAATCAGGGATAGTCGGCACTGGCAGTTCCTTATATATCGGATGGTTGAAATGGTCGTATGTCATACCTATATTAGGATTGATAGTCCATGTATCGTTTCCGAATCCGCCTGCACCTGCGCCGATAATGCCAGGATTCCGGTTCTTATTGATACGTCCCAGTTCTGAAAGGTATTGGGTTGCATGAATCGATAACAACAGGTTTCCTCCATTCTTATAGAAATCGGAAATACTGCCTGTGACCGTCCTGTCCAAAAGCTCGTTCGGCAGTTTACCATCTCCAATCCTGTCGATATGAATCCACAACACACTAAATTCGCCCAAGGCAACTTCTCCTGACTGAATCTTGCTTACCGGAACAATCTCTGCCGTAGGATAAGTGCTGATAAACCATTTTGCAGCTGCAAGTTCATCGTCATCCTGAATAGCATTAATATCATCAAAAGTAGTGACAAATCCATATTTCTCCGTATTTGCCACAGCATATACAAAGTGTGAATAGGCAGTGGACGTTTTTGTCCTTACGGCAATAGTATATCTTTTGCTTCCGTCCGTATTTTTTATTGTATATGTTGTGTCTGCGGCTGTAACAGGAGTTATTTCAGCTTTTTGATTTTCGTCCCAATTGATTTCAATGGCATTGGCATCGATAGTCTCAGGCAACTCCCAGCTAAGCTTGATATCGCTTCCATCACGTGCAGCCTTCAGATTAGAAACCGGATTAGGTCCATCCAAAGAGACGTGCAAGGTAACTCCTTCCGATTCTTGTGCAAGAGTCCTTATCTTCAGGGTTATAGAATGGTCAATCTTTACTTCTGCATTCTCAATCACATATCCGGCAGGACTATCCGGCAATTCTATGACAGAACCGTTATGCACTATCTGAACGGCAAAACTGTCTGCAATGGCAGGTTTATCCCAAGTCAGGTTAATATCTCCATTCTCCACGTTTGCAACTGCATTCTGTATTTTAGGAAGAGCCTCTCCGATTGTTTCGTATTTGACGTCTTCACAGCTTGCAAATACATACAAGCATAATGTCAGGAGGATATAATATATATTTATTCTTTTCATAATAAACGTTTTTTTAATCGGTTACTTATACAATCCGTTAGAATTATCGACTTCTTCCTGCGGAATAGGCAGGTATGTTTCGTTTTCAGAAAAACTGGCTCCTTCCATATATGGGCGCAATGCTTTTTCTTCCTGAAAATACTTATTCAACACACTGTTCGCCGCATTCCATCTTACCAAATCGAACCAGCGATGCCCTTCCATTGCCAACTCCAGCCGTCTCTCCATGCGTAAAGCTTTTTGTGCATAAGGTCTGGTCCAACCTTCCTGGGGATAATTTTCTACCTTATAGTTTACATTTGTCACATCTATATCCACCGGATAATAGAAGGGATCTATACTACGATTTGCCTTTTCCCTTACCTGATTTATCAGTCCTCTGGCATCTTCGAGGCTACCTCCTCCTTCTATAAGGGCTTCGGCTTTCCATAAAAGTACTTCGGCATATCTGATAACATTGAAACTCAATGAAGATGCACCCCATGGGAATCCTTTGAACATATCAGGAGATTCCGGGTCTATCAGGCATTTCTTGCCTGAATATTCTCCATAAGTTGCATAATCGCGACACCAGTTCATATTATATGTATGCCCGCGGAATTTAACTCCGATTCTTCCTACCGTAAAATCAACGCGCGGGTCAAGGTTTCCCTTGTAATTCTGGGTTACTCTTACGGTATTGAAATCATCAAGATAGGGTAATCCTTTTTCATCGGTACGGAAGGCATTCACAAGATTCTGGCTTCCCAAGAAGAAATCGTCGCCATTGCCAAACAGGTTGCCTTCGGAATAAGTTGTGTTGAGCAGGTTACCCCAGTTTATATGGGCTGCATTGTTTTCGGTAGAAAACTGGACTGCGAAAACCGCTTCTTTCTTATTATTAAATTCAATCTTCGACATATCCAGGTAGTTATCATACAACTCATATTTTCTTGAACCTATAACTTCATCTGCCCAATAAATCGCTTCATCCCATTTTTGTAATTGGACTGACAACTTGCACAGATAAGCTGCTGCTGCATATTTATTGAGTCGCCCTTCCTGCGACTGGGTTGGCACGATATTGTCAAAGCCATATTTGAAGTCGTCATATATTTTCTGAAATATCTGTTCGCGGCTGAACTCATCGTATCTGGCTGCCCCAACCGTATTTTCATCGAGATAAGGAATACGCTCGAATATCCGGATAAGGTCAAAATAGAAATGTCCCCTGAGCAGGCGTAGTTCGCCAACCAGTTCATCTCTGTCCGAAGGGTTGAGTTCGTTTATGGTATTGATTGCATTATTCACCCTTGCAATAGCGTAATAGTTGTTCCTCCATTTATTTAGTGCTACGGGATTAGACGATGAAATATTCGATATTTCAAGTTGATGGATATAAGCTTCCATAGTAATGCCGCCTCCACCTTTGTAGGCATCGTCCGAACGAACGTCGAATACCCAGTTGGACATCGGTCCAGAAAAAGCTTCGTTGTTCCCGAAAAAATGCCCGTGCAATCCGGCGTAAGATGCAGACATCAATCCTTCAATCGTTTCCTCCGTCATTTGTTCTTTTCCGAATCCTCCGTACGGTTTTTCATCTTCCAGAAAATCGCTGCAAGACGGAAATAAACATACAGATATTATACATCCTAAAATCAATTTATATATTGTGTTCATAATGTTTTTATTTTAGTGTTCGATTTACTTAAAACTTTAAATTGACTCCTAACGTGAGCGTACGTCCTCTCGGATACGGAGCCCTGTCGAGTCCTCCGTAAGGAAGTTCGGGGTCGAGTCCTGAGTAATCGGTAATAGTAAATACATTGTCAATTTGTCCGTAGAGGTTGAAAGAGGATAATCCTAAAGTTCTCAGCCATTGCCCTTTAAAGTCATATCCCAGTTTTAAATTCTTCATCTTCAGATATGAACCGTCTTCGATGAAATAGGTGGACATGCGGGTTTCATTATTATTGTCCGAGAATGTCAATGCCGGAATAGACGAATGGGGATTCTCAGGTGACCATGCTTTCAAAATATCTTTCCCCCTGTTTGTGTATTTATCTCCATAAGTAGCAAACTCTAATTGCCCTTTAGCGGAGTTCCATATATCAAAACCCAGTTCACTGGTCAGAAGGAAACTTAGCGTAAAGTTTTTATACATAAAGTTCAGGTTAAGCCCCATTGACAAATCAGGATTAGGGTCGCCAATAACGCATCTGTCCTTATCGTCTATAATTCCGTTATTATCCAAGTCCCTGTATTTGATACGTCCTACACCGGGAGCTCCTTCTTCATATTTCGCATGGTTCAATGCTTCATCCTTGGTTTTAAATATTCCGTCTGCTACATATCCATAGAATACATTGACAGGTTTTCCAGCCATAAGTCGTTGTTCATTTCCGGTATGGTCTGTTCCTGTATTTAATTTAACTAATTTATTTTTGTACTTCGCAATATTGAATGTCGCATTCCATGAAAAATCGTTGTATTGCTTGCTGTTGTAAGTTGCAATAAATTCAAACCCATGGTTTCTCATATCTCCTGTATTCATCAACATAGTAGCATTTTCTCCTTCTACCGACAGTACGGGAGGCTCTGTGATCATATCTTTTGTATTTTTCCAGAAGTAGTCGAAACTTACGTTTAATGTATTGTCGAGCATAGCCAAATCTATGCCAAGGTTTGTCTGGGTGGTTGTTTCCCATTTCAAATCGGGATTTCCCTTAGCGCCTAACTTGATTCCGGGAGTCACAGAGCTTCCTGTCCCGTTCAAAGGATATGCTCCGTTTCCCTTGTCTTCAACATAGAATGAAAACATTCTGTAGCTTTGGCTTCCTGAGTTTCCGTTTTGTCCCCATCCTCCACGCAGCTTGATATAATCGACTGTAGGGATTTTAGGCATAAACGATTCTTCGGTCAAACGCCATCCTCCCGAAAAGGACGGGAATGTCCCATATCTGTTATTTTCTCCGAAACGGGAACTTCCGTCACGTCTTATCGTTGCAGAGAAAAGGTATTTGTCAGCATAATTGTAGTCTGCTTTTGCAAAAAGAGAGAAGATACTCCAAGAGGACTTTCCACCGCCATTATCTATTACATTTTTTCCGCCGGCATCTATAATCATATAGTTTTTATCTTCAAACGCATAATCCTGACGGAAGGCGCTAAGTCCTGAATACTGATATTTTATGGCTTCGGTACCTGCCAGCAAATCCAGTTTATGTTTTTTAATTTTCAGGTTATATACAGCCGTGTTTGTCCATGTCCACGTATCTCCCTGACCGAATGCGGACGATACGCTGTTTACATCGGTATCAACAAGCTTTCTGTTCAATACATTATTATAGTACTGGATATGTTCCAGCCCGAAATTGGTCTTAAAAGTCAGGTTGCTTATCGGCATAAATTCCAAAAAAGCGTTACCTAAAATTCTCCAGCTTTCGTTTTGGTTATCTCTTGCATTGTATAGCTGATGAACAGGATTTGCAATATCAGAACCGACTAAACTCTTGGCATCCGTGAAATTTCCATTCAAGTCACGGACAGGAATAGAAGGATTCTGACGCATGGCTGTAAAAGGAATACCCCTGTCGTCCTGGGAACCTGCTCCCAAATCCTGCCATTTTGCGACCATTATATTTTCACCGACACGGAAATATTTTGAAATATTATAAGTAGAGTTCAATCTGGCGGAATATCTTTTGTAATAAGTATGGTCCATGATTCCATCCTGGTCTGTATAATTTAAAGAAAACATCATCGAGCCTTTATCATTTCCCGAACCTACGACCATAGAATAATTCTGTGTCCATGCACTTGAGTATATTTCATCCTGCCAATCGGTATTGCTGTATGGAACGAGATTATTCCCGTCGAGGAATGCATTCGGCACAACCTGACCATCTACTATTTTTAAAAATTTGTAAGAGTCTTCAAACCATTGGGCGCTTCTGTTGTCATTTTGCGCTGCTCTCCACATGGTATTTGTCCATTGTTGGGAATTGAGCATATCGAATGTCTTCATTACTGTCTGAACACCGGCGGAAGCGTTAAATTCGACTTGGAGCTTTCCTTCTTTTCCTTTTTTAGTTGTGATGACGATGACACCTGCCGCTGCCCTTGCTCCGTATATTGATGCCGAAGCGGCATCTTTTAGCACTTGTATGCTTTCAATATCGGACGGGTTTATTGAATTCAGGTTTTCGGAGGTAGGAACTCCATCTATCACCACCAATGCATTGTTGTTGTTAATTGTTGTGATACCTCTTACACGAATGCTTGTTCCGGCAGAACCGGGAGCATTATCGACGTTCACCATTACTCCGGGTAGTTGTCCCTGGAGGGCGTTGAGTACGTTGGTAGTGGATTTTCCTTCGATGTTTTTCATGTCTGCAACAGATATGGCACCCGTCAGGTCAACTTTTCGTTGGGCGGTGTAGCCTGTCACTACGGTTTCCTGAAGCACAGTCTGGTCTTCGCGCAGGATTACCTTAATTTCGGTTTTCCCGGCAACAGAGATTTCGGCGGTTTGATGCCCTATGTATGAAAATACGAGAACAGCATTTTCAGGAACATTGTCCAACGTGAAATTCCCGTCCAAATCGGTGGCAATCCCTGTCGATTTGCCTTTTACTATGACAGAAACACCGATTAACGGTTCATTTTGTGAATCGACAACAACCCCTTTTATCTGTTTCACAGGGACTTGTTTTCCACTATTATTCTGGGGAGTTACTATTATTTGCTTCCCATTTATATAGTAGGTCAACCCAAGGGGATTGAGAACTTCATCCAATACGGCTGAAACATTCTTGTTTTTGGCAGTTACATTGACTGTCGTTTCAGTCGGGACATTGTCCTTATACAAAATGACATAATTGGTACTTTTCTCAATTTCCGAAAAAACTTTTTCAAGTTTCACTGATTTTAGATTTAAGGAAATTGTAGTCTGTGCAAAAGCACTTTCCGCATATAATGCGCTTGAAAATAACCCTATTAAAAAGAAGAGTATGTTTATTTTCATGACTTTTAGATAAAAATTAGGCATCTTATGCCTCTCATTAGATTCAATATTTTTCATATATTTGAAAGAGTTTTAATAACATGATACACTTGCTTATTAAAATTTTATCGAATCGTGTAATATTCGCAGTATTGCACGATTCTTTTTTCAGACAATCCCTGCCTAAAAAACTATGGCTTGTTTCTTGGATATTTCTTCATGGTGTTCAAGGTTTTAAGGGTTGTTATTCAATTATTTAAATTTATCATAGAATAGTAATGTTTATCACGTTGTTATTTAACGAGTATGTGAATGGTACAGTAAGGCTCAGGTTATTCAGAATGTCCTCGATAGGAGCATCCAAATCCAGGTTCCCTTTAAATTTGTCAGTGGCTTTCCTTGCATCATAGTTGAATTTCAGGTTATAATAGCGTGACAAACGTTTAAAAATATAATCCAACGATTCTCCTTTAAGGTTCATTCGTCCATCTTTCCAGCATATATAGGGATAGGTATCTACGGTTTTTACACTGAATGTTTGCCCATCGTAAAAGAATCCCTGGTTAGGGCTAAGTTCTTTCTTTCCGTTATTGTCAGTCAGAACTTTGACACGTCCGTCAACCAGAATAACAGAATTGTCCGTTTCGCTATTATAGGAGCAAACATTAAACTTTGTTCCCAGCACTTTTACATCCAGTTTTTTTGTGTGTACGATAAAAGGCTTTGACTTATCTTTGGCTACTTCTATGTAAATCTCCCCGTCCAGATAGATTTCGCGCCTGTTGTCCGCAAAAACTTTCGGGTACATAAGTTTACTGCCTGAGTTTACCCAAACCTTAGTTCCGTCACTGAATTCGACTTTCGTTTTTTTCCCGTTCGGAACCAGTAATTGCAAGAATTCGGTTTTGATATCGGAAGATTTCAGTTTCTCTTCTGAATTTACGACTACGTCACCATCCTGAGTCTGGCTGATAGTCCCGTTATCTACGTATGCCTTGTTATCTCCACTAACGATTTGAACCTGTTCGATATTTATGTTTGTAGAATCTAATATCGAAAGCAAATAAGACGAGTCATGCTGTCCATTTCTATTTGTGATAAATAAGGTGGAGACAATAATCAAAGCGATGCAGGCACAAGCAGCCCACACGGAAATGAGTGTCCTGCGTTTTGCTTTTTTCTTCCGTGCAATTTTTGCCCGAAGTTCTTTATAATCCGATTCGATTAACTTAGGACTGACATTGTATTCTTCAACAATAAGATTCCTTAATAATGTATAGGCAGCATCAATAGCAGATTCATTTTCAGCGGAGAATTCTTTTTTTAAATCTTCCTAATCTTTCATAATCTCCGTTATGGGCAAGGTCGATAAGTTTTTCATTGAAAATGAAATATTCTATATTTTTCAAGGTTTGATTGTTTCTTTCCATTATTTTATCCGCTTATATATAGTACTACAATCAAAGTCCGATTTTGTAATCAGTCTTTAATCACTTTTTTTTATTTTATTTTGAAATAATTTTGTAATTAACTAGTACAGAGTGTTTACTAATATTAAAAAAACGAGTTTGTAGCCGTTGCTTCGTTTCTTTATGCCGTCGATTGTCCGGTAAACAAGGTTTCGGGCTGACTGTTCCGACATATTCATAATGTCGGCTATCTCTTCATAGCTCATTTGGTGCAGAAAACGCAGGTAAATAATTTCTTTCTGGCGGGGGGTTAAGCCACTGATGATATTATTTATCCTATCCTCGATACTTTTTCTCTCTTCTTCTTTCTCTATTGAATCTTCATGTATAGAATATCTAAGGTCAAAATTATCAATCTGCTCTATCGAAAGATACTTGTTTTTTACCCTTTTCTGGTTTATAAATGCGTTTCTCATAGATACGAAAAGGAAAGGCTTGATAGTATCAGCTTCTTTAATCAGTTCGGGTTTCGTATATAATTTAATGAATAAGTCCTGAATTATATCCCTGATTTGTTCGTCTTCCATACCAAGATTCAGCCCATAAGAATATAGCTTCTTATAGCTTAGTTTATACAGAGACGTAAACGCACTTTCGTCTCCTTCTCTAAATATTGTCCATAATTCCGATTCGTTCAATATACTAATAGCGTAAGTTCGAAATAAGATGATTATTTAAATACTAGCATAATAAGCGAATTTCAATTAACTTTAAACAATTTAAATTCAAGTTTTTAAATCAAAAAAACGACTATACTAAGCATCACCTAAATTACATAAATTTTCTATTTATGTAATGAGTTTACCACAAAATTTGAATTATTCTTCCCCTTCATGCACTAAAAGAGAATAATGGCAAGCAGATAATATATAAATATATGGCTCAACATTGAGCCGTATATTATTATTCTTTATAAAAGCAGAAATATACTTTTGACTTTACTTCTTCTATTCTTACCAAGCATTTCAGTATCTCCCAACTGCTTTTTCTGAAACGAAAATCTGTTGTCTCCACCAGATAATCAATCAGTGATTCTTCGTCATCAACCGTGTCAAAGGACAGATAGGAAGCATTACAATTCTTGTCGGCGTTAAATGAGAATGTTATTGTTGCCTGTAAGTCTTCAAAATGCACTTCGATGCTTTGTCTATGGACTTCCTTTTCGATATACTCTATCAAATACATCGGATAATCTACATATTTATCTTTTACTGCCTGATAGGATAATCCGATTGCTTCGCAAGATTCTTCTATTAATAATTCAAACTTATTTTCCTTGTCTGTCATAATTGTTTGTTTTATTGTTTGTCGTCCCAAGCAAACGAATTAGACATAAAATAAGCGTGGGACTCACCTATATCCATAGTAGAGGTACTGCCATACCCAACAAACGAAACAGGCGAACCCACGCTATAAGATGCGAATATAGCATAAGCTCAGCACACTTCGTCTCGTTTGTTTTGAAAATTGGCAGTTTTCTACTATGAGACTTATGCAGACGCTATTATATTACCGATATTATCGGTTATTTACTTTCTTTCTTCAAAGATATGCATAAAATATTGATATAAAGAAATAAATTGACAAAAATATTCCAAAATGGAATAGCAAAAATATGTGTATAATATTGCAAAATGGAATTTTCCCATTTTGAATATGACTAAACAGGAATACGAAAAGAAAAGAAGACTATTATCAGCTAAATTAGTAGACGCAAGAGAAAAAGCTGGCTTAACTCAAAAACAAGTTGCTGATACCAAAATAATCACGCAAAGTGAATTGTCTAAATTGGAAAATAGTTCCCGAAGGGTTGATTTTATTTTATTATTAGAACTGGCTAATTTATATAATCAGCCAATCTAATAGCTCTAAATCGTGAATTAATAACAATTTTATTGATATTAATTTTTCGATTTAGTTTCAACTTAGTTTCAACCTAAAAGAAAAAGCAGCTAAGAATTTCTTCTTAACTGCTTGATTTTCTGTGGTGGGCGTTGACGGATTCGAACCGCCGACCCTCTGCTTGTAAGGCATTTTACGTATTTTTCACCTATTTTCATATAGTTGCATTTGTTGTTTAAGTATTTTATATGCAGTTAATTAACTAAATTTGTTTTTCTTTGGACATTTGTTTGTTTTGATAAAATAGCTATATTTGCATGCAAATTGCATGTACACTTTTTATTTGCATGCAGAATATAAATAACTATGTTTAAGTATTCTAAAGACGGCGTATCTGGTATAGCAGTAAAATAAATAAAACTTATCCGTTGAATAACAGATAATTGAAGAAAGAAAGGTAAACAATGGGTAACGATTTAGAAACGAGCGAAACTCTCTGCTCTGCTTAGATTTTCCATTGTTTCAAATAACTCATAAGCGAAGATAATAAAAAATTTGACAAACAATAACTCATGATGAATAATACTCATAAAATGCTGAGGTAATATCATCTGCAAAGCCATATCCACAAGGGGAAGCCCATTTCACACATTTTTCGACATTCGGCCTGAACATTTCCAACAATCCATTTTTCTCCATGAATTTTAATGCCCTGACAAAGTTATTGTACATTCCATCATAAAATCCTTCCCACATATCGCCATAATTATATGTAAACTCGCAGCCACATTCTACCAGAAATATCATTAGTTCAGCATCCAGTTCGGGAGAAGGGTTTAGTTTTGAGAAGTCAGATATTGCTTTCTTTGCCACTTATAATCTCGTTTTAGGTATATGAGTTGTTAGTGAATATTCTGCTTGAATAATTTTCTTGTATTTCTCGAATTTCTCTTTTTCATTCGGACTCACATAATAATCCAAATATTCTTTTATTTCCTTTTTGTTATCATACATTTCAAGGACAAACGAAATTATCTCCGACTTATCCATCGAATTAAGCAGTCTCTTTAGTTGCAACTTTGACATAATTATTTTCTCAATTTATTATAGTACCGGTTTCTTTGTTTAAACATCTTTTCAAAATAGTCTATCTTGGAATCCCGATAATCAAATATAACGGGAGTTTTCCCCGAACGTTGCACACGTCCGATATATTGAACCAGCTTGCCTTCAAATGCAAACGGATAAACAATGAACAAGCATTCCAACGCATTTATATCTATGCCTTCTCCGAAATATTGCCCTGTAGATATAATAATCTGAAAGTGTCCTTGTGCTATTTGTTCCAATTTACTTTTCCGGCTCCGTTCAGAATCATCTCCGGATATGGCTATTGTTTCATATTTCTCTTTCAGGTACAGATTTAAAACATTTACATGGGATTTTCTTTCTGTCAGGATTAATATAGATTTGAACCGGGAAATATTTTCATCAATATCTTTCAATATCAGATTGTTCCTATTCGTGTCGAAGATCAGTATCTGCGAAATGGTTTCATAGTTGTCGATTTTATAATCATAGGGAGCGAACAACTCCGTTTCCCGTATATTAATTTCAGCTCTGCTATTTTGTGACTCCATCAACTCTTTTTGAGTCATCTCATATATGATATTTCCTATATACACATATATCAATTTTTCGTCATTGTTTTTTCGCTTCGGGGTGGCTGTCAAACCATACAAATAATAGCAATTCAGTTGTGTTATCACTTCACGAAATGATTTTGCCGGGATGTGATGGCATTCATCAACGATTATCATTCCAAATTGATTCTTTAACTCCGTAATATCTCCTCTTGTTAATGATTGTATCATGGCAACGGTTATTTCTTTACCTGATTTGTCTTTTTGATTGCCAATCTGCCCTATTTGCTTTTTAGGGATAGATAAGAAATTTTGAATGCGGTCGACCCATTGGTCAAATAGTTGTTTCCGATGCACAAGTATTAGTGTCGGTTGTTTCTTTTGAGCAATCAATTCCAGTCCTATGATTGTCTTGCCTGAACCGGGTGGAGCTACTATAACACCGAAATCTTTAATTGCGGTTCGTTCCAATACCTCTTCCTGATGAGGAAGAAGATCTATCTTGGAATTGACCTCTATTTCATCATGCTTACATCGTTCATCGATAATTCTTACAGGAATGTTTTCCAAGTTGCAAAAATGAATCAGCGTAGCGGCAAATCCTCTCGGAATAATGATACCATCCGGCGTTTCTTCGATCAGTTTAAAATACTTTTCCACATTATAAGCTGTTTTACCCAAACGCTTTTTTACGATATAATCGGAATTTAAGAAGTTAAGATTATCTCTCAGAAATTCAATTAGTTTTTGATTGAGCTGTATTCTTTTCAGATATATCTCGCTATTGATTACTATTTCTAACTCAAATTTGGAATCGGATACGTAATTTGATGTGAAAACCTCTTTGGACTTTCCTGATAATTGCAGATAAAGAGATTCGATCTTTTGTTTTGATACTTTCCGGACAGATTGTAAGAAAGACCAGTTGTCAGGTACCGGTTCAAAGCTCTCAGGAGTTATGAAGCAAGAATTACCTTTGATTAATGAATTTCCTTGCAATGGTAGTGCTATCAGATTGCCAAGACCTTTCCCTGAATGAGTATCCTGATTCGGAAAAAGCCTGTCAAAACTGGGTTCTTTCTCAAATTTGGAAAGGATATCAGTTTGCAGAAGAAGTTCAAACATAATCTTCCGGCTCATAAAAGCGGGTATATTTTCTTCAAAGAATAACCACAAGTGTCCACCATTGCCGGATCGGGAACGTTCTATGACAGCAGGTAAGTTAACTTCCAGACAAACATTATATAGTTTTAGTATAGATTCCTGCCAATTAGCCTCATCAAAATCTGCAGCAATAAAGAAAGATGTGTTATCAGGGAGTAATGGATATATTCCAATCGTTATTTTTCCAGACAGGTGTTCATTTATAGCTTCATCATGCAATGGCAAATATTCTTTCTTCTCATAGTTAGCGAAAGTTCCTCCTTTGGCTTTATGCTGATTATAGTCAGTCCAGTCTATTTTATAAGCAGGCATATAACCTCCCCGCCCGTCCTTTTCCCAACGAACTGCGTAGACATCTTCTCGCCCCCGAAAGAGTGATTTGTAAAGAAACAGATTACCTTCTTGCATACAATAACAGATAAGTCAACATTCTTTTCGCTATAAAAATAACACATTGAAATAGAGAAAGTATAATATTTACAAAGAATTTCTTAACATTTCAAAAAACACCTTTCATTCCAATAATTTATTATTTCTTTGCCATAAAGAACTGAATACGATGGATAACAATATTAACATAGCGACAATAGAATCTTTGCGGCAAGGAGACCACAAGGCTTTTGAGGCTGTGTTTATTGCGTATTACAATAAAATTCGTTTTTTCATCAATGCTTATGTGAAATCAGAAAGTGAGGCAGAGGAATTAGCCGAAGACCTGTTTGTCAATCTGTGGGAGAATCACACCAAAATAGACACAACTAAATCATTTAATTCTTATTTACATACAATGGCGCGTAATGCAGCTATCAATTTTCTGAAACACAAGTTTGTTCATAGCAATTATATCAATACCGCAAAGATAAACCTACTGAGTGCTACATCCGAAGAGGAACTGATAGCAAAAGAACTGGGCTTACTGATTGATTCTGTTGTAGAAAATATGCCGGAACAACGTCAACAAATCTATATCCTGAGCAAAACAAAGGGATTCAGCAACGAGGAAATAGCCCAGCAACTCAACACCACAAAAAGAAATGTGGAAAGCCAATTAAGTCTGGCTTTAAAAGAGATACGTAAAGTCGTATCTGTATTTTTACCTTTTCTGATGTAATTTCTTTAAAAAACATCATTTTTCTTACTGAGTTTTCTGCCTCTAACTTGTATAAGTAGTAAAAAGCAGAAAAACGATGAAAAATATCATATCCAAAATCGTCGGGAAATACTTATCCTCACGCCATTCATCAGAAACAGAAGAGAAAGTCCAAAAATGGCTAATCAAGGATGAAAACGCAGAAGAGAAAGAGTCTGCTTCTCTGGATTTTTGGGATAGTTTAGAAATAGCACCTGATTCAAAGGCTTATTCAGCTCTTGATAAAGTCAATCATCGAATCGGCTATCCATCGGAGCAGCAAGTCAGTATCCCTTTGTATAAAAAGCTAAGTCGCATCGCTGCTGTTCTTATTCCTCTATTTATTATTGCAGGAGGATACTTATATTACCAATCTACCCGAAGCAATCTGATAGAAATCCAAGTCGCTTACGGCGAAGAAAAGCATCTATTCCTGCCTGATAGTTCAGAAATATGGATAAACGCAGGCTCGACAGTGAAATATCCTAAAGAGTTTAAAGGGGATAAACGTACAGTCCAGCTCGATGGAGAAGCCTATTTTTCAGTAAAAAAAGATGCTTCAAAGCCGTTTATTGTAAATACAGAAATGCTGTCAGTAGCTGTTCTTGGAACAAAGTTCAATGTAAAAGCCTATACTAATGATGAAAAGATAACAACGACACTAACAAGTGGGAAAGTTGAAGTAAAATCGGAAGCTCAGTCTCGTATATTAAGACCCAACGAACAATTAAGCTTCGACAAAAAAACATCAGCAATAAACATCAGTGAAATACCTTCAAACGAAACGGATGCATGGAAATCAGGTCAATTAATCTTTACAGATGCTTCATTATCAGATGTCTTACAAACTCTGGAACGACATTTCAATATCACAATTGAAAACAATACTGGAATCTCTACATCAAAACTTTATACCGTTAAGTTTTTAAAGAATGAGAGTCTAGACGAAATTCTGAATATTATGCAAGATGTGGCAAGTTTCAGCTATTGGGAAAAAGATGGTAAAATAATGATAACTAAAAAATGACTATGCTTATGAAATAAAAAGAATCGAGAAGTAGTTTGAGACCCTCTCCTCGATTCTGAAGTGTCGAAACTCATTAAACTTGGAAGTAAAACAAAGTATCAACAATACAAAAATAATATAATGAAGCGAATAAAAGCAGAAGATAAGACATTTAGAATACTACTTTTTCTATTTTCATTCTTCCTGACCGTAAGCGTAACAGCTCAGAATACAGATAAAAAAATTGCGATACAAAGTAAAAGCATATCACTGAAAGATGCTTTTTATCAAATTGAGCAACAAACAGGATATAGTATTGCTTATGAGCAATCTGAAATAGATGTGAGTAAAAAAATCTCACTATTGCTCAAAGATGCCAATATCGAAGAAGCATTGAAACAAACACTGAAAGATACCAAGTATGGCTACAAAGTGAAAGGATATCATATTATAATCTCTCCATTGAAGGAGGATGACAAGGACGATAATAAGGCTCCGTTGACACAAAATATAAAAGGGATAGTAGTAGATGAATCATCCGAACAACCTATTGCTTTTGCAAATATAAGCATTATGAATGGCAAGAATCAAGGAGCTATAACTGATAGTTTAGGGTGCTTTATCATACGGAATGTACCTATTGGGCGATATAATATGCAAACTACATTTATGGGCTATGAACCACGAATGACAGGTGAGGTACTTGTTACATCGGCTAAAGAAACATATCTACAGATCGCTTTGAAAGAGAATATTCAATTGCTGGAAGAAGTAGTTGTACGTCCAAATATAGATAAGAGTTCAACAGTCAATCCGATGGTACTTACCGGAGGGCGTATGGTAAGTATGGAAGAAGCAGGACGTTTCGCTAATGGCTTTGACGACCCTGCACGATTGGCTACAGCTTTTGCAGGAGTTGCAGGAAATGTCGGGACTAATGCTATTGCCATCAGGGGTAATTCTCCTCAGTTTACACAATGGCGATTGGAAGGGGTCGAAATTCCGAATCCGACTCATTTTGCTGATATAGGTGGGTTAGGTGGTGGATTCCTTTCAGCATTAAGCACACAGGTAATGGGTAATTTTGATTTTTATAATGGTGCTTTTACTGCAGAGTATAATAATGCCTTATCAGGAATCTTCGATACTTATATGAGAAATGGGAATAATCAGAATTATGAGCATACTTTTCAGGTTGGATTATTAGGGATTGATTTAGCTTCAGAGGGACCGATTAGCAAAAAGCATGGAAGTTCATATATATTTAATTATCGATTTTCGACAACAACTCTGGCTACTGGTGGTGATGCAAATGCAAAATATCAGGACTTATCTTTCAAATTGAATTTCCCGACTCAAAAAGCAGGAACTTTTTCAATTTGGGGATTAGGATTGCTCGACAATAATAAGGTCAAAGCAGAGGATAAAGAAAAATGGGAAACACAGGCAGACAGACGAGCATTAAAAAATGATATTGAAAAGTTTTCGGGAGGATTGACTCATAAATATTTTTTTAACCCTATGACTTATTTACGCTCGTCTCTTGCAACAAGCTATTCTCAGGATAAAATATACGCAGACCAATATCTCTATGATTTATCATTCATTCCAGTTTGCGATATCCGTAATAGCAAATGGGATATCGTATTCAACTCATATCTTAACAAGAAATTTAGTTCAAAACATACGAACAGAACAGGGCTTACACTTACTCGATTACAGTATAATCTTGATTACAAGATTAGTCCCGATTTTGGTTTGAACCGCCCAATGGAACGTATCGCTAAAGGGGAGGGAAATAGTTCTGTATTTTCGGCATTTACTACCTCTGTTCTTGAATTGGCTCCTACCTTAACAGCAAACGTAGGACTGACAACACAATATTTTGCACTGAACAAGAACTGGACTCTCGAACCTAGAATGTCCTTGAAATGGGAAGTTGCTCCTCAACATACTTTAGCTGCAGCATATGGCTTGCACAGTCGTCGAGAAAGACTTGATTATTATTTTATTGAGAAGAACGTAAATGGAGTGGAAGAGTCGAATAAATATTTGGACTTATCCAAAGCTCATCATTTTGGGCTTAGTTACGATTGGAATATAACTCCCATTCATCACTTAAAGATTGAACCGTATTTTCAACATCTATATAATATACCAGTTGAAAAAAACTCATCATTTTCAATTATCAATCAGCAAGAATTTTATTTAGATAAGATATTGGAAAATAAAGGGACAGGGAAAAATTACGGTATAGATATAACCTTTGAGCAGTATATGAACAAAGGTTTTTACTATATGTTGACAGGCTCATTATTCAAATCTAAGTACAAGGGAGGAGATAATATTTGGCGAAATACACGATATGACAGAGGCTTTACATTTAACCTTGTTGCTGGTAAAGAATGGATGGTAGGTAAACAAAAGCAAAATGTTTTAGGAATAAATACTCGCTTGTTTTTTCATGGGGGAGATCGTTATACCCCTATTGACGAAGAAAAGTCTAATCAGACTCACGATATTGAGTTTGATGAAACAAGAGCTTTCTCAAAGAAATTTAATCCTGCTATAAATGGGGATATTTCTATCAACTACAAAATAAATAAACGAAAAATATCACATGAATTCTCTCTGAAAATATTGAATGTTGGAGGATACACAGGTATGCATTATTACGAGTACAACGAAACAACAATGAAAATCAAAAAAGAAAAAGGTATAGGCCTGATACCCAATATTAGCTATAAAATACATTTCTAGTTGATTTTTTTAACAAAGATGTAAATATCAATTATTCAAAAAAATTACAGTATGAACAGATTTTTTTTCTTACTCTTTTTATTTGTAACGAGTATCATGGTGTATTCTCAGAATGAGATAAAGAGAGACAGTTTGGTAATTAAGTATGTTCCTCAAAATGAAATCTCTAAGGACCCTATTATTTATCAAGAACCATTAATTAATTCAGTGGATACAGAATTGGAAAACAGAGGATTGAATGACAAGTCAGAAGTAAAATTACCTAATTATTTAAATTATGGGTTAAAACTGACTCCAGACTTAAAACCTCGAAAATTATCTTCAACATTATCATATTCACTAAATGGATATGACTATAATTATGGAATAGGTAACTATCGTCAGGGAGGAATAGAATTAATTTATAAACCTTTGGATAAACTTACCCTTTCTTTAGGTGGATATAATGTCAATTACAATATATTACACGGTAAGTACAATGATATCGTGTTTAACTTTAATGCGACATATGAATTTACCGATTGGATGCATTTATCCGTATTTGGACAATATTCCGTGAATTCCGTAAATAATGCTCGTTTTGGAGGATATATGTTTACTCCGCAAACATCGTATGGAGCGGTATTAAAATTTAAAACATCTGAAAAAGTTGATTTAAATGTAGGAGTAGAGCGGATATTTAATCCATTAACTAAAAATTGGGAAACCCAAGGGATTCTAGGTCCTACTATTCATTTGAAATAGCTCAGTAATCTTGATTTAGAAATGATAAGGATAATCCATATCTTCATATTACTACTCTTCTTTGTTACAACAAATATATTAAGTCTACATCCCGATTTTGTAGATTGTTATTACTTCCGATCAAATTTGGAGGGAAAAATTAAGGATATTCAAGGAGTAAAAGAAGATTTGAGACATGCTGTAAACATAGATAAGAACCAGAACAATTGCCAACAATAACTCTTAAATCAAATACCTATCTAATTATTATAAAAAATAATCATTCAGCATAACGAGCCTTTGGGCTATCCATTAATATTCACTATTAAATTTTATGCTTATGAATGATTTACTAAAAACGAGACTATTCAGCTTATTAGCTGAAACCTCACCAGTGGCGAATGACGAAATGCAAAGTGCCTATGTAGAATTTATAAACGAAATAAAGACCCAAACTCAATCAGAAACAGATTATATACAACTGTTTCGGTTATTGAATCTGACTCGTATCGAGTTCAAAACACTACAAACACAAATTTTATACGAGCAGGGGAAAAAATGCGCTTCAAAATCTGTATTGCCAAAAAGCAAGATGGTATCTTGACTCAGAAATAGAACTTCTAAAACTACAAATACCACAAAATCAGCCTCATTATTTTCCAAAAGAGGATTCTTTACCTAAAAACCTAAAAGTCTATTTTATCCCTAAGTCGAAAGGCCTGGGGATAATTGGTTTAGCTGAGATTATTCTTTATCTGAAATTATCAGGAGAATTTATTGACAACCAGGGTCGGATTGTCTCGTTAAAGCTGATGAAAGAAACATTGGAGCATGCCTTTAATTTCAAATTCAAGAATTTCGACCGAAAAATCCATGAGATATTCAGACGTAAACCTTTTAACCTAACCAAAGCACTGGATTATCTGCGGAGTCTGCTTATTCGGGAAAACCGAAACCGGAGCAAACAAAAGATGAAAAATAATGAATTTGTAGATATTTGATAATCTTTGTATTACAAACTTTATATAGGGGAGTATATGGGAACTTCCCTATTTTTTTGTCTTTCATTGTCAGATATTTGTCGTACCAATCGATTGGAATTAATCTCAATTATTAATTTCAAAATTAGAACATTATGTATTTAGACAATGAAGATTTTCTGAGTTGGATGGAAAAACTCAGTACCAAACTAACTGAAATAGGACAGGATATAAAAACTATGATGAACACTTCCGACATACTGGACGATAATGAAAAGATACTCGACAATCAGGACTTGTGTTTTCTTTTCAAGGTTTCTAAGCGGACACTTCAACGCTATAGGGACAAAGGCATTCTTCCCTATTTCAAAGTTGGCGAACGTGTGTATTACAAAGCCAGCGATATCCGTGAGTTTGTAAAAAGGTACGGTGCATCTTCCCGTATTAGATGGGATGAAGCTGTATCGGAAAACGATGTATAAGCTACCACTAACCACCAACAAATTTTTCCCTTTAACGAATGCCCTTTCACAAAAACATGAAGGGCTTTGATAAAGGGAAAGATTTCATTCAATCGAAAATCACATACCCCTGCCTCTGTATTTTTTCTTCTTTTGCCTTATTTTCTCCTCTTTTTCTTTTTGACCAGCAAACTTTTCTGCTTCATAATCTTCTCCGTGCTGTTCAAACAGCCCGATACTTACAGAACCGGTGTCAGCGTCTTGCCGAACTGACAATTCGGACAAGTGGCTGACATTGGTTACATTTGATTGAGTATTTTCCGAAACCGCCGTCCGTTCAATGTTTCTTTCAGGAGAAGTATTGAACAGGCCGTTAAAGACATTGGCTGAGAATTCCTTACCTAAGCGAGAGCCATTGAGTATGGTTTGATTTTGATAGTCAATAAAACTTACGCCATAGATACGCCCTTGCTCGTTTTGCCTGAATACACAGCCGATACCCGATTGCAACAGCGATTGCCTGAAATCATCCATCCCGGAGGCTTCGCGCATGGTTTCTGTGATAACAGGTCTGAGCCTTTCCTTTATATCCGATTGTTCAATCTGTGCTTTCGATTGTTTAAACTTCTTTTGTAGTGCATCATACCCGACCAGTTTACCGAACAGGGAGGATTTAAAAGGTTTCGATAGTTTGTTACCCTTATCATCCGTTACCGAGTATACCAATCCCTGATAAGGTTTATTATTATATTCTCCTTTGACCTCCTCTACCGTTACATGAAACATTTCCAGCAAGGTACGATATTCCCCGAATGACTGGAATTTATAGTTATTCATAATGGACTTGGTTATATTACTGACCTGATGTTTCAGGTCTCCGGCTTTGTAGTCTATCTTTTTGGTTGGGACTTCGTTCTCCCGTTGCCCTTTCTTTAACGGGATAAGATGAAACTTCTGTTCCAGTTCTTTGCATATCTTCATCGACCGGGCAACTTCGTAGCTGTCATTAATCTTCTTGCCGTTCTCATCAATACGTAATGATACAATATGTGCATGAGTTCTTTGAATATCCCGATGCACAAATACAATATAGGGCTGGTTACTATACCCGAGTTTCTCCATATAGCGTTGTGCTATTTCGGATAGCTGTTCATCCGACAATTTATCTTTCGGGTCGGGATTGATTGAGGCATGAAAGACTACATTCTCGGTTCTTCTGTTATTGGCCAGATAAGGATAAAAGGAATCCATGCAATCCCGGATGGAGAATCTTCCGTCCGGTGAATCGAAGATCTTTTGTCTATATACTACTTCGGCAGTATTATCTTCCACCTTAATTTTGTTGTATTGCAATACTCCGAAAACCGATTTACCTCTACTTATTTTGGCAAGCATTGTTCCCTGAGTTTAGTTGTTATCTGTTCAATTTCTTTCATAGATTGTATAAAATCGAGTGTCGGTTGCTCCAATAGCTTTATCATCTGACGGGCTTTAGGTTCGCCTAATTCCCTTACAAGTAAGGCAAACAACTGGTTATAATTGTTCTTTACTCTCCTGAATTGGGCATAAAACTGTGTCAGTAACATCACAAAATCAATAGCTGATTTGTCGATTTCAATTACTTTGAGAGAATGGTTCAATATCTTATCCGCTAAGAATTGGGACATGGATTTGGCTTCCGATGCTTTATAAATATGTAATAGATGCTCACTATCCGCTTCGTTCAGGCGAAACATATGACCGTGTTTCTTTACTTCTTCTTTTCTGGGGCGACCACGCCTCCGCTTTTTGCTTTCTTCAACATGTTCCATGTTCATTCTTCTTTATTTGAAGTTTATAAAAGGTGCGACTTGGGAGAACCGTCCCTCCGGTTCAGGCCGGAGCAAGAATGTTTTTGGAAAGCGGAAAAGTATTTTTCTGCTGACAAAAACACTTCTTGCTGTTTTCCATTGAAAACAAAATCCGCCACCTGGGGCGGACTATAACAGTAATCGGAACGATTGCTCTTTTGATTCGGGAATAGCACCATAGAAACATACAGGTGCTTCCATTTTTATATTCCCGACTTCTACAAAAGTAGTATGAGATAAGACGCTGTAAATCATTACTTATATAGACAATAGATGACAGCCGTTGACAAGGAATGTCACACCATCTGAAATAGATATAAACAATTAATTTTCTGTTTTTATTTGCAGGAGATTTGCCAAAAAGCAATGCTTCGAATAAGCTGATTTGCTTATACCGGGATAAGAAGAAAAGCCCAAATGCTTAAAATAATATATGCCAATATGAATAACCGATTAAAAGCAATCATGTATGGAGAAAGAAAAGAATAAAAGCAAGAATGAAGAAAAGGATACCTTGATGGAAGCAGGTCAAAAAGCAGAAGTGAAGATAAACTCCAATGCGTTTATCCGTCAAATCTCTCTTTCAGGCAGCAATGCAGATAGGCAGGAAGATATGCCCGTAAGCAAACAGGCCTCTATGGAGCAAAATACCGAAGATGCTGCTGATTCTGAAAATGAAATACATATCCCGGAAGAACCGAAAACGAAAGAACAATCGAAACGGCGGAAAGGACAACCAACCGCTATCGATTATGAAAGTGTATTTCTGGCCCGGAACGAACTAAGCAATCGCCAAGGATTGTATATCGACAAAGAAAACTATGAAGTTCTGCAAACCCTTGTCCGCTCTATTCGCAGTGAACGACTAAGTGTCAGCGGACTGGTAGACAATATCATCAGGCATCATATAGAACTGTATGGCGATGAGATAAACCGCATTTTCGAAGAGAATATAAGAAAACCGATAAAATAATCAAGCAATCAAAGATTTATAAAACAAAAAGCTATGACAACAGATGAACGTATTATCCAATATGCAGCGAGCTTCCTGAACCGTAACGAATTGGAAAGCCGTCAGGGAATCTACCTTGAAAAAGCGACTATTGAAGTGATAAAACAAATTATTCACAATATCGGGGATGGGAGACTGACCATCAGCGGATTTGTAGAAAATGTCCTGCAACATCATTTTGAAAGCTATAAAGAAGAAATCAATACACTCTACACATTGGGATTTAGTAAACCGATTAAATAATTCAGGCAATTAAAAACCATCTAACAGAATAGAATTATGACAACAACAAAAGACAGACAGCCCTTATACATCGCGATTTGCACACAAAAGGGCGGAGCAGGCAAATCGGTGTTTACAACCTTAGTTGCCAGTTACCTGCATTATGTCAAAGGATATAACGTAGCCATTATCGATTGTGATTATCCGCAATGGAGCATCTATAAAATGCGCCAAAGGGAAGCGGAGCAGATTGAAAGGAACAGTTTCTATCAGAAAAAAGCAGAAGATTTCTTCTCCGGATTGAATAAACCAACCTATCCGATAGTTCCGAGCCAGCCTGAAACAGGATTACAACAGGCGAGGGATTTTCTTGCATCCGAAGAACAAATCTATGATGTCGTATTGTTCGACCTGCCGGGAACAGTCAATAATGAAAGTGTGGTGCAAACCTATTTTGCAATGGACTACCTGTTTGTACCGATAATGACCTCCCGCATCAATATGGAAAGTACTCTGCCGTTTATCATTTCTACCAACGAGATGCAGACAATCAATCAGGGAAATATAAAGTTACAAGGGATTTATCCCTTCTGGAACAGGATAACAGGCAGGGAGAAGCAGGAATTGTTCGACTATTACGAAAACGCTATACTCGGTTTAGGGATATCGATACTAAAAACGAAGATACCTCAAAGTGTGCGTTACGACAGAGAACAATCTATCGAAGGAAACGGCTGTCTGTTTCTGTCTACTATATTTCCTCCGGATAAACCGCTATTGAAAGGGAGTAGCCTTGATTTACTGGTGGATGAAATCATTCAAATAACTAATCTGCAATAGCCATGATAGAAACAATAGGGAAAATCATATTAATCATTGCCTGCCTGTTTATGGCAGGATTGAACCTGTGGCTGGAATTTAAAGGCTGGTTTAGTAAACGCTATCAGAGAAAAGATAAGACAGGCGATAAGAAACAAGAACCGAGGCTACAAAATGACAGAACTCCTGATATTGTAGGTAAATCAAAGTTCAATCTACATGAGGTACAAGTACAAGCCGATAGGGAAAAACGGGAGCAAGAGCAAGAACAAAAGCAAAAGCAAGAGCCAGCACCAACACTAGCGGAACAGCCCAACCCTGTTATCCACAGCGAGCATCTGGAACAGGAGAGTTTGCCGGATAACAAGTCTGCCGAATCGGAGGAAGATATTTCGTTACCAGTTGCGATACAAGATAGAATCGATGTTGAGTTGCAGGGTAGTCAGTCCATAACGATGGATGAGTTTGAGCTGTTGGCTAAAACGTTGGAAGGAAAACCTATCTCTCAAAATGAAGAAAAACATGTTCCTGAAATTTTACAAAAGGTGCAGGGAACTAATCTCTATGAACAATTCATTGGTCAGGTTAATGGAGCAGAAAAGATAGCTTCCAATATATTAGCATTAGCGGAAACAGATTCGGAAGCAAATAACAGCAATAGCTCCAACCCAGGAAACTTATCAAAATTTATACGCACATGAAACAGAATATAACTATACCGGAAACTCAATTCCTGAAAATAAAAATGCTTTTTGATGAATTGAATGCCCTATTCAAAACAGTAACCGGAGATAAACCGGATACTCCATTATATTGGTCTGGCTCAAAAAGTGATTTGGTGGAACTGGCGTATGGCATACTCGAAACAAAACGGTTCAATGAGGGAGATATAGATATACAGGAAGCTGTCGAACACCTCTCCCGGATGCTATCTTTTCCGGTAACCGATTGTTATGATGTGTTCCGGGCCATACGCAGAAGGACTGACAGCAGGACACTCTTTCTGGATGAAATGAAGACCAGATTGAACCAACGGATGGATGATATGGATAACGGTATTTTTAAGAAAAAGAGAAAATAACTATGGAAATAATCGCTATTGAAAAGAGGACTTTTGAGCTGATGAAAAAACGTTTTGAGGATTTTGTCGTGCAGGTTGAAAAACTATGCAATCAGAATCAGAAAACGGAATGGCTCAATAACGAACAGGTTTGTGAGATGCTCAATATCTCCAAACGCACGCTTCAATCATATAGGGATAATGGGAGGCTATCTTATTCGCAGATAGGCCATTGGGTAATGTCGGGAGATGAATTTACATTAGATATCAACAATCCGGATGACCCTAAAATATTGGCTGTCGGTAACAATCCTGACCGACAAAATATCTACGGAGCAGCACTCGGATTGTATAACAGTCGTATTGTGAAACTAATAAATAAGAAAGGACAGCTCAAAAGTAGTGTTATCATTGACGAGTTGCCGACTATTTATTTCAAAGGGTTGGATAATTTGATAGCTACTGCCCGAAGCAACAAAGTTGCCGTGTTGCTTGGTTTTCAAGATTTTTCGCAGCTAAAGCGTGATTATGGAGACAAAGAGGCTACCGTAGTGATGAATACGGTAGGTAATATATTTTCGGGGCAGGTAGTCGGGGACACGGCAAAAACCTTGTCTGACCGTTTTGGTAAAGTATTGCAGAAGCGCCAGTCTATGACCATTAACCGCAACGATAAATCGACTTCCATTTCTACACAAATGGATAGCTTGATACCACCGTCCAAAATATCCAATCTTACACAGGGTATGTTTGTAGGTGCGATAGCTGATAATTTCGACGAGCGGATAGAGCAAAAAATTTTCCACTGTGAAATCGTAGTCGATAATGAGCGGGTAGCTGCCGAGACGAAGGCATACAAGAAGATACCTGTTATCACCAACTTTGTGGATGAAAATGGCGTAGATCGTATGAAGGAAATGATTAAGGAGAACTATGACCGCATCAAAGCCGAAGCCAAACAGATTGTAGTCGATGAACTACAACGAATAAAGGAAGATCCGGATCTTTGCTATTTGTTGCCGAAAGAAGAATAGAACCATAAGCACTAAATATAAAAACCGAATAATCTATAAACGTTATTCGGTTTTTATATTATTAGGCCGGAAGTTCTTACTTCGCAGCCTCGATAGATACTTTACGAAATTCTTTCAAAGCTTTTTCTATTGCTAAAGATGTTTTTCTTGCACGAGTTCCTGCCGCTTTGTTGCCGTTTTCTACTTGTTGAGAGGCATCTTTTTGGAAATCTGCAATTAGGGAGTTAATGTTTTCTACTAAATTTTTCATTGTTTTTTATTTTTTGATTCGCGGCAAAGATAATAATTATCATAAATCATCTTTGTTCTCTTTTTCTAAATCTGCTACTACCTGCTTTAAAATAGAATCAAATACATTGTTTAGTTCATCATTCAGAATTAACGAGTCTCCATTCCCGAATGCTATATTTTTACAAATATCTTTCAATATCTGCTGTTTGCCCTTTTCATTAGGTAGTTTTCCATTACGATAAGATATCCAATCCCAGATATCATCTTCAATCATAGACATGATATCTCCTTGAGCAAATTCGTCGAACTCAGAGTAGCTCAACTTACTCTGTCCCCAATCTCCAAAAAGGTCATTCTCTTCATCGTCACCATCCGACTGACTTCTACTCATCCCCAAAATCATTTGAGCAAATTCGGCAGCTTCAGGATATTTCTTGTTTTTAGACATTTTTTCAAGAAATTCCCAATCTTGTCTGGAGCGGGGATATTTCCCGGCAATCCGATCTATTTGATTTATGTGTTGCAGTTCATTTTTACGTTCCTGTGGCAAAGATGAACATTCCTTACAGATATGTTTTGCATGACCTTTCCCACTAAAAGCCTCATTTGGTTTAGATGCTCCACATATCCGACAATAGTGTCCTCGCTTTTTCTTTTTAGCCATAATGATATTCTAAAAATAACAATCACAAAGATACAGTTCTTTCCCTATTCAGATAATGAAACAGGTCGATAAATAAGAACCTTTCTAAAACCATCTATAGACAACCCCAGACACAAGCTGCCACCATTTTAAAACCTTGCAATCAGTCCATTAGTAAGATGTATTTTCGCTTTGCATTAATAGTAATGCAGAATAAAAACATCATTTATTATGGATCAAAACAAAGTAAAATCTGAAGAGCCGAAAGTCTTATTAACGCAAGGCGAAGATGGCAAATTAAAAGTCATCACAGGGGAGCAGGACGGTAAACTCAAAACCGTTGAACCCACTAAAGCGAATGCCGACCAGTTTTTGAAGGTTGATACCAACAGTAACTTTCTGGAAAATTTCTTCAAGAAGATGTCGGCACAGTTCAATCACCCATCGCACACAGGTGTTTATGCAGTCGGGATGTCAGCCGTAGATAAAATTGCTGCTTTTCTTGACAAACTTATCCGTATCGACCACACGGATAAAGCTCTCGATCCGTATCGCCTTAAATTTGATGGTAAGGTAAAGATACATATTGAGCTAACAGGTCAGTTTCAACCTCTAGATCTTAATAAACTCAATTGGAAAGAGACTGAGAAGTTGGGACTTTCAGGTGACAAATTACAGGATGCCCTTAAAGCGATGGTTTACGGACATAAATCTCCCGGATTGGTCGATATCAAACCAACTGTTGATGGCAATGAGTTTCCGATGCAGGCTCGTTTATCATTAGAACCACAGGCGGATGGCAGTATCAAGTTGGTAACCCATCCCAAGCAAGAACAGCCCGATTTTGACAAACCATTTATGGGAATAACCTTTTCGGAGCAAGATAAAGAGCAACTCCAAAAGACAGGGCACGGAGCACGAGTCTATGAACTTGAACCCGTAGGCGGAGGTGAGAAGATCCCCTCGCTTGTATCTCTCGACAAAATGACGAATCGACTCGAAGCCGTACCTCTCTCCGAAATCAATATCCCTCAAACCTTAAAAAATGCTACACTCTCTCCCGAACAGCAACAAGGATTGAAAGAAGGTAAAGCCGTATGGGTTGAGGGCATGGATAAAAAAGTAAAGCCGGGAGAAGAACCACAGAAGATAGATCGTTTTGTACAGTTCAATGCTGTCAATAAAAACTTCGACTTCAAGTTCAGCGACGAACAACGGCAACAGCATAAGGAACAGCGACAGGCTAAACAGAGTGAAGGACAAGCACAGGAAAAGCCATTACCCAAAGCCCGTAAAGTTGATGAGGTATGGATTTATTCTAAGCAAGGTGGCGTACAACTCAGTAAAGAAGAATTTACCAAGCTGTGTAACAAAGAACCAATCTTTGTTGAGGGCATGCAATCCCGTCCCAAACAACAACAAGCTGATGCCTCAGGTGCACAGAAAGTAGAAGCTACCGATCAGAAAGGACAGAAGTATAATGCATGGGTATGGGTTGACGAAAACAGAGATAAAGTTCGTCATACCTCTAAGCATCCCGATCAGGTACGAGCCATCGAAGCCAAGCAAGCTGCTAAGGATTCTCAGAAAGTGACTCCTGTTGCCGAAAGTAAGACACAAGTGGCTGTCAATAATGAGGGCAAGACCAACGAGGCAACCAAATATTCCAAAGAGCCGCTAAAGCAAGGTCAGATACAGCCCACCGCCAAGCAAGTCGAAAAGAAGGAGCAGCAACAGGAACAAAAACAATCTCCTGCTGCTCCAAAGAAAAGCAAAGGGCGAAAAATGTAGAAATATAAAATAATAAAAGGGTCTGCGACCCCAACCACTAAAAAATCAATGTTACAATGAAAATAATAATAGCAGAAAAACCTTCTGTGGCTAAAAGTATAGCAGCCATAGTCGGAGCAAACAATAAAAGAGAAGGCTATATAGAAGGTAACGGATATGCCGTTACATGGGCATTCGGACATTTGGTAGGACTCGCCATGCCAGAACATTATGGTATCACAGGATTTCAGAAAGAGAACCTGCCGATACTTCCCCAAGAATTTAAACTCTTGCCCCGACAAGTCAAAGAGGGTAAAGAATACAAAAACGATCCCAGTGTGATGAAGCAACTAAAGGTTATCCGCGAGTTATTCCATCGTGGAGAATCTATAATTGTGGCAACCGATGCCGGACGAGAAGGGGAACTCATATTCCGCTATATATACGAATATATAGGATGCACCCTTCCGTTTGAAAGACTTTGGATCAGTTCGCTAACAGACCGAGCTATCAAAGACGGCTTTAAAACGCTTCGCCCCGGAGCAGATTATGACAATTTGTATGCTTCTGCCAAAGCCCGCAGTACCGCTGATTGGCTCGTAGGGATCAATAGCAGTCAGGCTCTTTCTATCTCGGCAGGATACGGTGTTTGGTCACTTGGCAGGGTACAAACCCCGACACTGGCGATTATTTGTAGTCGTTATCTGGAAAATAAAGACTTCAAGCCACAGACCTATTTTCGTTTGAAATTACAAACAGAAAAAGAAGCTACTACTTTTACCGTTCATTCGGTAGATAAATTCGACACCCGAACCCATGCTGAAGAAGTTACGGCAAAGGTAAAAGCCGCAGGAGCTATACAGGTTACCGCCGTAGAACGCAAGGAGGTTAAGCAGGAACCACCCTTGCTGTACGACCTTACCACACTTCAGAAAGAAGCCAACAGCAAGCACGGTTTTTCGGCAGATAAGACGCTGACGATAGCACAAAGTCTGTATGAGACGAAGAAAATCTCCTATCCACGAACCGGTAGCCGTTATATTTCCGAGGATGTGCTGGAGGAAATACCGCACCTAATAGCAACACTTCGTTCGCACTCGCTTTTTAGGCCTTATATTGATAGCCGATTTGACACCAAACTCAATACCCGTTCGGTCAATGATGCCAAAGTGGCCGACCACCATGCACTGATTATCACAGAAGAATCGGCTACCAATCTATCTAAAGACGAACAACTCATCTATGACATGGTTGCCGGACGTATGCTCGAAGCCTTTGGCGAAACTTGCATCAAAGAGAACACCTCCGTATCACTTGATGTCGATGGCGTACACTTTTCCTGCAAAGGGAGCGTTACACTCGTCCCCGGCTGGAGGGCGGTATTTGATGGGAATGACGAGCCAAACGACGGAGAAGATGAGAACTCAACTCTCCCTGTTTTGGTCGAGGGAGACAATCTTCCGATTCATGATTGCGAGATTCAAGAGAAGCAAACCAAGCCGAAACCATTGCATACGGAAGCTAGTTTACTTAGTTCGATGGAATCCGCAGGCAAAGAGGTGGAAGATGAACAACAGCGTGAAGCAATGAAGGAGTGCGGTATCGGAACACCTGCCACCCGTGCATCTATTATCGAAACACTATTTTCCCGTGAGTACATCGTCCGAGAGAAAAAATCTCTTGTTCCGACCAATAAAGGATTGATAGTCTATCTGGCGGTCAAAGACAAGAAGATAGTCGATGTAGCGATGACAGGACAATGGGAGCAAGCCTTAAACAAAATAGCATCGGGCAATATGGATGCTGCGACGTTCCACAGAGGGATAGAGGTCTATACTTCACAAATCACCACAGAACTACTATCTACAGTTATTGAGCATACGGATAATCGCAATACCTGCCCTTGTCCCAAATGTAAAAATGGGCAAGTAGTATTTTATCAGAAGGTAGCCAAATGCAAAGATGAAAATTGTGGATTGACTGTATTTAGAACCATTGCTAAAAAAGAATTGACGGATGGACAGTTAACCGATCTTCTGATGAATGGGAAGACTGCTCTAATCAAAGGTTTCGTTAGTTCTAAGACCGGAAGCACCTTTGATGCCATCGTAAAATTTGATGCAGATTATAAAACTGTATTTGAGTTCTCGCCACGCAAAGGTGACGGCAAGAAGAAACGATCTTAAGTAAAGTTATAGATCCAATTTCATATTGTAATTGTAATAACAGCCCTTCTTCAGTTGAATTTCACCTTCATCTAATTTTTGGAATCCTAAGCGATTATAAAAAGTGACGTTTTCCGGAAGTTGGGTTGTTAAACCAACAATATGGCATATCCGATTTATAGATCTCAATTGTTGTAAGCAATCGTCAATCATATAAGAACCAATTCCATATCCTTGATAGTTAGCTTTTATAGCAACCATCGACAAATAATAATATTCATTGGTTCCGATAGCATTTGTTAGAAGCTGTTTATTGAGAGAATCCATCTTAAGCATCGTGCGTAAAGCAGCGAATCCAAAATTCATAATAAATCGGGGTAATCCGATCTTGAAATAATCACGAAATTCAGATTTTACTCCATTGGGAGGTAATAAGCTAAATACTCCTATTATTTCCCTTGAATTTTTCATTCTAACGACTTTTGTCACAGATTGTCTTTTGTTTATCAGGTATAGATTGGTTTTGAATAACCAGAACAATCCGTCTCGCAATCTATCCTTATTTACAAAGATTGAAGTATAGGCCAGATTCGATTCAAAAGCATCTACTAAAATAGCAGCGACCTCTTCATATTCAGATTCTTTCAATTTATCTATTCGGACATCAGGTAAGGACATGACAATTGCTTATTGATATTACGGTTCAATTAATCAGACAAATTTAAATATAAGTGATTGGATACACAATGAGACCAAGAAAGAAGCGACCATTGAAATAATAATTTCACTATATTTGCCACTGAAAGGTCTTTGTTCTACGATTCGGAATAGTCGTTTAACATTGATTTTTTAGTGGTGGCATCCAGAGCTAAGCTCCGGATGCCTTTTTCTTTCCCAAACTATAAGCTAAAGAAAGTGCTTTGTGGTATATCATTAGGTCTAAGCCTATTGGTATATCTACTCTCATAAAAGCAATAACAAAAGGGTCTTCGACCCCACTAAAAATCAATGATATGACAACAAAACCAAAGACGACAGTCACAGATCTGTCTTATTTCCGACTATCCCTATTATCCTACCTACGTGATACACACCCCGACAAAGCCATTGACCATGAATTTATTGCTGTACGTGGCGATGCCGCAGCAGAAATGTATAGCCAAGCTATAAAAGAAGGTCATACCCACGACGAAGCAGAAGTAATCTCTTCACAAGTCCTCTATGAAGGCTTGCATTTCTCCACCTACCGAACCCTTGTAACTATCCTCTGGGATGAATTTTCAGAAGAAGTAAACCCTTCACAAGCCGAAGGCATAGCAATGGAGCTAGTATCCCGCCTTGCGGATACGATTCAGAAATACACCTTGTCTGATGATTTTGCCGATACACCAGAGTACAATCAGTTTTACACGGAACTGACAGGCGAAATACAAATCCTTCTCGAAAATGGCTTATAATAAGAAAGCCCATCTTCGGGACAATATCGAGGCAATAAGCATTGCTTTTGCTCTTGATAAAGAGAAAAGGCAGGCTACCGATGATGAAAAAATAAAATTGGCAGCCTATTCCGGTTTCGGAGGGATAAAAGCCGTGTTGAATCCCGCCGCCAAACAGGAAGATATACAATATTGGAAAGCCTCGGAGCATGATTTGTTCCCTCTGGTAACCGAATTGCACCAAGTGTTACGGAATGGAGCGAAAGATGATGCTGAATACAAACGCTATGTAAGCTCCCTTAAAAATTCGGTGCTGACCGCTTTCTATACCCCCAAGCCCGTTATTGATGCTTTGGCACTCGCTCTGAATAACAGTGGTATCAAACCTCAACGTTTTCTTGAACCGAGTGCTGGAGCCGGAGCGTTTATATCCTCGTTCAAAGAAACTGTTCCTGATGCAAAAGTAACAGCTTTTGAAAAAGACCTGCTGACAGGTAAGATTCTCTCGCACCTTCACCCACAAGATAAAATACGGATTGAAGGCTATGAGAAGATGGAAGGACGATACTCACAGCATTATGATGTAATTGCTTCCAACATTCCTTTCGGGGATGTTGCTGTATTTGATCCTTTGCTCTACAAACATGAGATACCCGCAGTAAGTCAATCGACAAAGGCAATCCATAATTATTTTTTCACCAAAAGTGTGATGGCTGCCCGTGAGGGAGGATTGATAGCTTTTATTACTTCGCAAGGAGTTCTTAATTCGGAGCAGAATAAACCGATTCGTGAACACCTGATGAATAGTTGCAATGTCGTTTCCGCCATCCGATTACCCAATAACTTGTTTACAGAGGAAGCAGGAACAGAAGTCGGAAGCGATTTAATTATCCTGCAACGTAAGAATATAACTATTTTACCGAGCCAACGCCAACAAGATTTTATAGAATCCCGTAAATTATCCAACGGTATATCTGTTAACAACCTCTTCAAAGACTTCGACAGAGTGATACAGACCGATGTAAAAGTAGGTACTGACCCTTACGGAAAACCTGCAATGGAATTTACTCATTCAGGAGGAACGGAAGCCATTGCCGCCACATTGTATCGGATGCTGAATGAAGATTTTACTCAACATTTAGATGTACAGCATTATCAAAGCCATGCACAGAGTACAGCAGAACAATTACAGGTAGCTCGCTCTGCGGAAATAAGACAAACACCCAATTTAGATGAAACTCGCTTTCCCGATGACCTTAGTCCATTTTGGCAAGAAGTGGAGGATTTTCTGACACAGCCGACAGTACAACAATCCGAAATAACAAAACAAAGCCAAAAGCCAAAAAACACACAGGAAATATCTGTTTCGGATATGGTAGAACTAAGTCCCAAATCGGCTTATGAACCTATTGAAGAAGATTTAGTCCTTTTCCATCCTTTTGGAGAAGCCAGAAACCGCAAAGCATGGGCGGAACTGTCCGAACAGGGGAGAAAAGCAGTTGTAGAACCACGCATTGCCACACCAAAGGAAAAGACGAAGGCTATACCAACAATAGAAAAAAAAGATACAATCATCAAGGATGAAGCCAGCGGATTGTTTGTAAATACGAATACTGGAGAAGTAATAGAACAAAAGGAAGTACCGCCGCCTGATATGCAGCAACAGCCGATTGTTACCTTGTACGACTTGTTTGGATTTTCAGCCGAAGAACGTTCACAGATTAAACAGCCCAAGCGTTCCCGTCGCCGTATGCCCATACCACAGCCTAAAGCCAGCCAGCAAAAGGAGGTACAAGCTAAAAGTCCGACAGCAAGTACACCAACAGAAACACCCGAACAACGTGCGGGACGTTTGGAAAAGGAAAAGGCAGAACGATTAAAGCCTATTCCGATGCCAATACCCGAAACCGGATTGCCAAAACATTATAAGGATGGCTCATTAGTCACTGATGCAGATAATCGCATCGGCTACCTGCGGGATATGGACGGACACCAACCTATGTTTCATCCGTTGGAATTGCCACCGAATCAACAAAAACAGGCATCACTCTATATCGAGATACGCGATACTTACAACCATCTGTACAACAACGAAGCCGATACACTGAAAGAGAATCCCGCATTACGGCAGATGCTCAATCGCTTGTATGATGATTTTACACAAAAATTCGGAAACCTGAACGATGCGAGAAACCTCGAACTTATCAAGATGGATGTCGCAGGACGGGAAATACTTTCGTTGGAACGTTACCGAGAGGGCAAAGCGATAAAGGCTGATATCTTTGAACGTCCCGTAGCCTTTAATCCCGATGAGATTTCCAAAGTAGCTAATGCATATGAAGCTCTTGTCTCCAGTCTCAATAAGTACGGAGCAGTCAATTTGGACTACATGGTTTCGCTTACAAGCAATACGCAAGAGGGCATACTTGATGAGTTAAAAGGTAAGATTTACTTCAATCCTCTTATGGGAGGCTATGAAGTAGCGGATAAGTTTATCTCGGGCAATGTTATCTCAAAAGCTGATGAGGTACAGAACTTTATTGACCGCAATCCCGGACATAAAGCAGCCAAAGAATCCCTGACTGTTTTACAGGAAGCGATACCCAAACCGATAGCCTTCGATGATCTGGATTTCAATTTCGGTGAACGTTGGATACCTACGGGTATTTATGCCGCTTTTGCCTCACACCTCTTTGAGACGGATGTCAATATCCATTATGCACAGAGCCGAGATGAGTTTAGTATAAATTCTAACACTAAAAATGCCAAGATTAGCGATCAGTATGCTGTCAAAAGCGAAAGCCGCACCTTTGACGGTATTGCCCTGATGCGTCATGCTTTGCACGACACCACTCCCGATATGACAAAAACGGTCAGAGTCGATGGCAAGGAGACGAAAGTACGCGACGGAGAAGCGATACAGCTTGCCAATACCAAGATAGATGAGATGCGTAACGGCTTTTCGGAATGGCTCAGAGAACAAACACCCGAATTTAAAGACAGACTTGCCGATATGTATAACCGCACGTTCAACTGTTTTGTACGTCCCGAATATGATGGATCACACCAGACTTTTCCCGGACTCGACCTGAAAGGTTTAGGTATTCCCGATTTATACAAGAGCCAGAAAGATGCCATCTGGATGCTTAAACTGAATGGTGGTGGCATAATCGACCATGAGGTGGGCGGCGGTAAAACACTGATTATGTGTTGTGGTGCAATGGAGATGAAGCGACTCGGATTAGTGAATAAACCGCTTATTACAGGGCTGAAAGCCAATGTTCACGAAATCGCCCAAACCTTTTGTACGGCATACCCTGATGCCAAGGTACTCTATCCGGGCAAGGAGGATTTTACACCGCAGAACCGCAATCGTATTTTCAACGAAATGAAAAACAACAATTGGGATGCGGTGATTTTAACACATGAACAGTTCGGTATGATACCACAATCTCCGGAGATACAGCGGGACATCTTACAAGCTGAACTCGACAGTGTGGAGGAAAATCTCGAAGTGCTGCGTTCACAGGGTAAGGAGGTATCAAGAGGGATGCTGAAAGGTTGTGAGAAACGCAAAAGCAATCTTGAAGCTAAATTGGAAGGGGTAGCCCACCAGATCGAAAATCGCAAGGATAATATGTCAGATTTTCGGATGATCGGCATAGACCATTTGTTCGTAGATGAATCTCACAAATTTAAAAATCTGACTTTTACTACCCGCCATGACCGTGTGGCAGGCTTGGGAAATACCGAAGGTTCACAACGGGCACTCAATATGCTTTTTGCCCTGCGTACCATACAAGAACGTACAGGCAAGGACTTAGGAGCTACTTATTCGTCGGGAACAACGATCTCTAATTCATTGACCGAACTGTATCTGTTATTCAAATATTTGCGTCCCAAAGAACTGGAAAGACAGGGTATCAATACCTTTGATGCTTGGGCAGCTATCTTTGCCAAGAAAACCAAAGATTACGAGTTTTCGGTTACCAATCAGATTGTACAGAAAGAACGTTTCCGTTATTTTATCAAAGTGCCGGAACTGGCTTCTTTCTATTCCGAAATAACCGACTATCGCACTGCACAGGATATTGGCATAGATCGTCCCGAAAAAAACGAGATTTTACACAATATACCACCCACACCCGACCAGCAGGAGTTTATCGGTAAGCTGATGGAGTTTGCCAAAACAGGCGATGCCACTTTGTTGGGACGTACACCACTATCGGAACGGGAAGAAAAAGCAAAAATGCTGATAGCGACTGATTATGCACGTAAAATGTCACTTGATATGCGGATGATAGACCCCGATAAGTATGGCGACCATATAGACAACAAAGCCAGCCATTGTGCCGCTTCGATAGCGGACTATTACCAAAAATACAATGCCCAGAAAGGGACACAGTTTGTATTCTCGGATTTGGGAACCTATAAGCCGGGGCAATGGAGCCCATACACCGAGATTAAACGCAAATTGGTGGAGGACTACGGTATCCCTGCATCCGAAGTGAGATTTATTCAGGAAGCTACCAGCGAGAGGGCACGAAAAGCGATGATTAAGGATATGAACGAGGGTAAAATCCGTGTTATGTTCGGTTCTACCGAGATGTTAGGAACAGGCGTGAACGCTCAAAAACGGGCGGTAGCTATTCATCATTTGGACGCACCTTGGCGGCCAAGCGATCTGGAGCAGCGCGACGGAAGGGCAATACGAAAGGGCAACGAAATAGCCAAACTATATGCTGATAATAAGGTAGATGTAAAGATTTATGCTGTTGAAAAATCATTGGATGCCTATAAATTTGGATTACTTCACAACAAGCAGTTATTTATCAAACAGCTTAAAAATAACAATTTGGGTACTCGTACCATTGACGAGGGCAGTATGGATGAAAAAAGCGGCATGAATTTCTCTGAATATGTAGCTATCCTTTCGGGAAACACCGAATTATTGGAGAAAGCTAGAATAGAAAAGAAGATCGCTGCTTTGGATAGTGAAAAGCAGGCTTTCGTTCGGGGCAAATCTTCGAGCCGCTACAAATTAGAGAACATCATGCAGACCGTAGAATCTAATAAGGGTTATATTGATCGCATCTCTAAAGATGTGGAAGCGTTCAATAGTCGAGTGCAGGTTGCTCCTGATGGCTCGCGGCTGAATCCTATAAATTTGGATGGGTTTCAAGCCACAGACCCAATTGCCATTGGGAAGAAGTTGAACCAAATTTCGGATAGGGCACGCACACATGGGGCACACGAGAAAATCGGTTCGCTATATGGTTTTGATTTGTTGGTAAAATCCGAAACTACGAACAAAGATGGTTTTGATCTGATACAAAACCGATTTTTTATACGTGGCGAGGGACAGATACTTTATAACTACAATTACGGGAGTTTGGCGGCCGACCCCAAAACTGCTTCACTGAATTTCTTAAATGCACTCGACAGTATGCCCAAACTTTTGGAGAAGTACCAAGCAGACACCGATAAACGGATGCAGGATGTACCCGTTCTCAGGCAAGTAGTCGAAAGCGTGTGGTCGAAAGAGAATGATCTAAAGGACTTGAAAACGGAGCTCACAGCTTTGGAGCGTAAGATAGAGTTATCATTGAAGCCCATCGAGCAAAGTGAGGGACAAGAAAATGTTTCTGAAAAAGATCAGGTTCAATCTCAAAATAACCCAAAATCAACAGTAATTCAAGATGCCCCTTTGCCAAATACTTTGCAAGGAGTGAAAGAAGCTATGGGAGACAGGTTCGTGATTGCATCGGTGGGTAGTAGTCCGCTACCAAAAGAAGAAAAAAAAGGCATGAAGCTCTAAATGAAGATGACCGTAGAAGAATAATTCTGCGGTCATCTTATATTTATTCTTTTTCTACCATATCCTCATCTATATTGTCTCTAAAATGATCACGAATAAATTTCTCTACGTTTTTCTCTGTGTAAAATATCTTGTGATGGATGGTTATATAGGTCAGTTCCCCAGCCGAACGGTAACGCTGTAATGTCCGTTTGCTTACGTTCAGCATTTGGCACAGGTCTTGATTGTCTAAAAGCCGTTCGCCGTTCAGTACGTTATGTCGTCCGCTCATTATATCCATAAATTTATCCAATCGGTCGAAACGTCCCATAAATTGTTCGAACCACGCCTGCATAAAATCTTTTAGGTTGTTATCGTCGTTCATCTACTTGCTTGTTTTAATTTCTTCTGCAAGTTTAGCGGAAACGAAAACAATAAAAGTGGTATCTACCACCGCAGATACCACCATTTAGTTTGTAACATATTGATTATTAAACTTAGTGTTTTACTTATAGAATTTGTCTACTTCATTCTTATAAACGGCAAGCAGTCGCTCTAACATAGAGGAAGGATTTTTTTTACGTTCCATTGTGCGAGTTTTGCGGCTGTAAATATTTTTTGGAATCTTGACATTGAAAATAAGCTTCAGGCCTTGTATGATTTCAGAAAAACTGATTAGTTTACCGGATGCTTTACGAATCAGTTTAATATTATAAATCGCTATTGCCAGTTCTATTAGATCTGTGATTGTCCCTCCCCAGATATAATAGCCGGAGGAAGAAGGCTCTGTTGTGTTATTTGTATCGGAAGAAACAGGTTTTGGATTATACTCTATCCATTGCAAAGCAGCATTAAGGAAGGATAAACTATGGGCTATGCAACTTAGAATTGGAGCATTTTTTTTCCCGCCCCCTTATCGCTTAATGACATCTGGAATCCTTCCAATTCTAAGCGGGTATAATGTATTGTAAAATAAGCAGGAATACTTTCTTTCTCTGAGGTACAAAGAGTCGTGACTTTATGTACGAAGTCTTCATACGCTGATTCAATATCATATTTGCCAAGATTGAATGTTCCATCCATTTTCTTCAGCAGGCATAATAACTGTGTGTTTATTAATCTTTTCATATCACTCTTTTTTTTAGATTATTATTAAAAGCAAACAGGTGGCAATACCATATTTACTCAGCTTTCTGTTTCTTATTCGACGATAGCTTTCTTTCTCTGAAAATTATAAGTGCTATATCATGCTATAAACCTGCTTATTTTTTAGGCTAACCGTTTTCAATCACTATCATATAGACTTATTATGTCCAAAGTTTTATAAAGAGATAATAGCATAAATAATCATATGTAACAGCTATTATCTTGTATACTTTATAAAATATTGGCCTATGAATAATTTTAGAGTATTTTGTATATCCCAAGGAAGTTCGATATTTATCTCATATTCTACATTATTTAATGTTCCTCTGATACTTAAGACGTATTACACCATTCGGGTAAGCTTGTTGTGATGATAACTCCCAATAGTTTTCTTTCGCATTTCCCATGGACAAGGGAAAACCATGCCCCAGAGTTACCGGAATTATTATAAGGGTAAATTCATCTATCAATTCCTGTTCTGAAAATTCGGCAATTAATTCATGATCTCCTGCAAGCCAGATATCACCGCCCCCATAGGAAATGATCTCCTGTACCTGGTTCATATAGGATCTGGATGATTTCCTGTTATCAAGGATAATACGGATATCCCTTTTCGGTGGGGCTTCAAAAAAATGCCTGGATATAACATAGCAAGGAAGATTTTCGTATTTCCAACGATAATTATAACATTGAATCATCGTATAATGGCGATGACTGAAAAGAACACAATCAATTGTTCGAAGAAAATCTTTGAATCCATAATCATATTGCTTTATGTACTTTTCCGAGAAATCTATATCCCCGTTTACTTGAGCTATATAGCCATCAAGAGATATGACTGCATACATCTTTATCTTACTCATATTTTAGGTCTCTCTATTTTAATAATGTGTGTCATCAATAATATTCTCTAGATAATATGTAATTCCCTATTTGTCGTATTGATTGGAATAAGAGAAATTCTTGACTCTATATAGATATAATATTTAACTTCCCAAATTTCATTTGACTGGTCAAGCCAGATCCTCTGAGACAAGTGTCAGCCTGTTAAGAAAAGGTCATTAGCACATCTCTTTTTATCGTTTATTTATAGGAGCGGCTCGGCTCCACATTTCTTTCAATACCAATATGATATTCCTTTTCTTTTGTCCAATACGTTATATAATCAATACTATATCTTACCCCGGAGTGATGGGTCCGGACTTTAATTTCATGGTCTCCGCATAAATCCTGCTGTTTCTGTAAATCTGTTATTAATTCGCTTATTTTCATGTTTTTATTTTTAGAAAAAGATAAGTCTTAAATATTTGCAGACTGATAACGTCCGATAGAAATAGAATCGATAAGATCGTATCCGTTGAGAAAAAGTCCATGATCAATTCCTGATATTATCTATATTTTTTCTCTCAGCTATATATATTAGTATCTACGCAATTTCACATCCGGATTCTTGGCCATTTTTCCTGTCAGCATCCAGTATAATATCTGTCTGTCCTTCTTAAAGCGATAGAAGCCCAATGTGCAGAAACTGTCAAATGAAGGAGTATCAGTTCCCCTGGAGATCTCATAATCCACAGCAAAAGTAATCCGGGATAAAATATTGTCTATATAAAAACATCCACCTCCGGGTTCTTTATTTAATCCTTCGAGATAGGCTAGAACCTCTCTCTCTACTTTGTCGGATACTTCAGGTTCGAAAAGTGTAAAACATGTCAGTATATCTTTCTCCAGTCGATATATACAATAAATATCCCCAAAAGGGGAATCACTTAATCCGTAAACTAAACCTTCCTGAGGGTTATAAGTCCCTTTAATTATCTGGTTCTGTAAGTTTCTTATTATCCGCTTAGCGTATCGTTCCATGTATTAGATATGTTTAATTTTTATATTGTATACTCCTTTATATATCCTTTACTTATATGTACATTCAATTTCCTGTGCAGGTAGAAAACAAAGAAGAAATAAATAGAATAATGAGGATATCTATACTTATTATTGTCAATATGCCTGCAATTTTTACCCAATCGTATCTTTTGAAAAACCTTTTAATCATTTAAGTTATTTTTTCATTATTTCTTCTTATTCCATTCTCTTAAACACTTTACTCTAAGATCATATATTACAAACATATGGTTAGAAATTATTCATTACACCTTATGTTCATTTTATCGGTATAATTTATAAACCGCGCGAAATATCACATCTCACGCGGATCATCCTTAACACAAACTTTACATAACTACCTATCTCAATCGGTAGCATATTTTAATTTTATTTGACTGTTTTTTCTTAAAAAAACCGCGCGAAATATCGCATCTCACACGGTTCACAAACTTTACAAAACTACACTACTGCCAATACTAATCGGCAGCATTTTTATTTTCTATCTTAATAAAACACGGTCTGTTTTGTTGATAGAATTGTTCTCTCCAAGAACTTTCACTATGTAAATCCCTTGTCTAATTGATGGGCTACCAGAAAACTCAGTAATTCCGTTTTTTCGAACTTGTTTTTTCATAACAAGTTTACCCATCAAATCGTAAACTATAGCTGTACAATCTTCCTCGCTTTGATTATTTATCGTTATAATATTATTTCTTACGTAAATATTTATTAAGGAAGATTCTGTCTTGTCCTCAATAATACCTGAAGTAGATGCCATTATTTTGAATCGATCAGATTTTGAAGTATTAAATCCTGCGATTACATATTCCGCATCGTTTACAACAGGATAATTTCGTCCGGTAAATAAATCTCTAAGGAAAAGATTACGGGATTCAACTTCAGGGGATACCGACAGACTGATTGAATAATTTGTCATAGCTTCGGATCTGATACTGATTACAGTTCCATTCATATCTGGAACTGTGGCTATCTGATAGTCAGACTGGTCACTTCCCGGAATATATGCTTGAATAAGTTCCCCTTCTTTTATCTTGTAACCGTCCCAGCCGTTATCAAATCCTGTAGTTGTATTATGATTCTCGAAAAGCCACACTCTATCAGCCGATTCATTACTAATCACATCTACTATAACATGTGGTAACTCTGATGATGAACTACTTCTGAGCTGTGCCGATTTCCATGGTTTTATTGTAGATTCATTCAAGTCATTTTTTACCAGTTGGTCATATTTAAGTGTAATATTACCAGGAGTTGTTACATCCAACATAAATGTATGCATGGATAATATCCTGTCCGGTATTCCAGCTTGTCCGGCAAGATTGAATGGAACAGCCTGATATTGTCCTGCCGCAATTCCGTCTGCACTTCCTCCGTTAAGCTTGCGCCATTGGTCTCGGGTTCCGATATTAAACAGATAAACGGTATTCGATTCTAGTACCACACTTTCATGACTTATAGCCGCAGATGTTATGGGTATGGCTGCTGTAAATGAATTAGCAATAAGATTCATCCCCGAATAATTTACATTAAGTGTCCGGGTAACACCCACAGTTGCATCACCGACATTGAGTATACCAGGAAAACGATATATATGAGTCGGCTCAGCGTTGGTATTATTTGTGATTTCATAACCTTTGAATGCTTTTAAGCTTAGATCCGGAGTATATGGAGCCGGACGCCATTTATTGCTATAAATATAAGGCTCAACCCACTCGTTTATAGTTTCAACTTTCGGATCCAAGTAAGGAAAATCTGAGGATTGTACCGGAATACCAAAATATTGCCATTGTTTTTTATAAAATCCGCAAGTCGCGCATTCATAAGCTTTATTATAAAATTCGACAATGGCATTTACTGTTGTATTATTGGGAGGATTCGTGAATATTAACGTTCCCGTAGCCTTATCTGGATCTGATTTTATAACGATAGTACCCTTATTGGAATTGTCGTCTTTTACAGTACCATTGATAGTTAGCTGATTTTGAGTAGTGATAACTAAATCTACATTCGAATTATTAATCAGATCACCTATAATACGGTCTTTGTCTAGATATAGATCTCTTTGAGCCGGATTATTACTATTATTAACAGCAGTCGCAAATTCAATGTCTTCTCCAGTATCAGGCACTTTCTTAGCTGTCCAGTTATTGGCTATTGCCCAATTGGTACTTTCGGTTCCATGCCAATAGTTACTGCAATATTGGTCCACAATAATTATAAACTCCCAGTAACAAGTTATATACATTCCTGGAGGAATAGCATAATAAATAGAAGATTCACCGAAAGTTCCCACAGGGAAACCTGTCGCTGAAGTATATTGTATAGCATCGTCTGCGGGAGTTACAATACCAGTTGAGACATCTTTATTTACTTTACTGTAAAATTTTGAGCCTTTGGGGAAATTGGGTGAAACATCTGTAAAGGGAATAGTTCCCCCAGCAGACAACCCACAATATTTAAACTTTCTGCGAGTATAATAATCAGGATCTTCACCCTCTGGAACCGTACAACTTGTAGCTAAGTAATCTGTTGCATCTATATTGAAGTTTACAGGTTCATATACAGGCTGTCCATCGCAGGATCCATCTTTTATAAATCCAGTAATAAATTTATTATTTGTAAATGATACTCCGGAGGTCACTCCTGTTCCAGTAGTAGTCCCATCTACAGAAACCGTTATACAAGATGCGTTGTTGAGAATAAAGCAATCATTCGTAACTTTCAATCGATAGGTTAACTTAGCTAATACTTCGTCTTTATCTACAGGCAAAGGAATATTACCTATATTCCATATAATGGATCCGGTTCCTCCGAGAGCCGGATCATAGGTTACTGTCCCCGACATAGAAGGATTACCTTGCCAAAAATATTCAGCGTAAGAACTCATATAAGTGGTTGTGAATGGAACAGGTATAATAATCTTACCATCCTTTACTGCTTCTGTCCCCAAGTTCTTAAGAAATACAGTATATTCAATCTCATCGTTAGGATATACGGTTGTCGATGATTCTCCCGGGACGTATGGAATATCATTTACAGAGATCACATTATTCTCACTTTGTACTTCCGGTATATAAGCATCCACTGCCATAGCAATACAGAAAATAATATATGTATCTTGTGTAGAGTTATACTGAAAACGTGTGGAAGTCTGATTATTAGTCATCAAAGATTTATCATCATTATTGAGTGTAAACATAGAAATGTCTAATCCCGTGTTGTTTTTTAAATTGGGATTACGAGCATTTCCTCCTGTATATATTGATGAATTAAAGAAGTTATTTGTTGTATTGTCTCCATGGGAAAGATTGACCCAATTACTATTGGCTGCATTTCTTATCTTAAACTGGTCTCCAGAAATACCAACATCTCCTTCTCCAGCCATTAACCCTAATTTTACATCCACAGGACCCTGCTGAACAGTATTAAAACCGGAAACTGGTAGTTCATATGTATAATTCCCTCCTGCGACATAAGCATGACCGTCAAAAAGAGTTACATCGCGCCATTTCATCTTGGAGTTTTCATAGACTACGATCAATCCCCAACCACCATAAAATCCGGTTCCACCTCCGTTACCTTTCTGTAAAGCAATATCAGCTACAAAATATTCACCTAATCCATTTGCCTTAACATAATCAGTTACCTCTGCATAAGCTGAATACATGTACCCGTCGTCTGCGGTTGGATAATAGATATCGTTGGAGTTCGCAGTGATAGTTTGATAAGTATCCCCGGCTTTTTTCAGTTTTACCTGTCGCTTATTCAATAATTTTGCATCTGATGTTACACTTGCTCGGTAATTGTCATTAATACTGTTATTTGTTCTCCTTTTTTCCAATGAATTGAGAAAAATAGTCTGGCTCCCAGAACTTATGCCGTAAGGAGTATTAAAGGTAAAGGAATAGTTGTTATTAGACGTACTTGTCAAATCTCCAGAGAGTGCAGTTTCTGTTCCGTTACCGATCTGAACTGTTACTGAACCTTGATCGGAGTTTCCCGAGTTCCAGGAACGAAAGCGAAAAACAACCTTATTTTCTCCCCCAGAAGGAGTGAAAGTGTAGGTCGCAATACGGCCATCTGATGTGCCTGAGCCCTGAGATTGATCGGTGGCAGCGATAGACAAGGTATAGCCGTTGAAACTATCAGTATTATATCGATTATCAGTTGAACCTCCGATTGTAAATGCATTAGGGCTTGTACCATTATGTGCCCTGCCCGTCCAGTAGAGTCCTGCATATATAATATTAGAACAATTCGGATCTGCCACACCACCTTCTGTAGAAAAAGTAAGGGTGGCTGAAGATGAGTTTAAAGTATTAGGGTCACCATCTACATCTACATAGTCCATATTAGCATTATTACTGCCATTATCACTATAATTTCGTAACGTGAGATTCGTATTGCCTATCATTGTAAAGTCTCCCTTGATATTATATACTTTTGTATCAGTACTGTAAGTTGATGTTCGCTGAGTGAATGGGACTCTCACCTGTGCCCCTATATCCTGGAAGGAAGAAGTTATCCCTATAAATAGAAATAATAGAATCCATTTCCAGCCCACTCTATTTTTATGATGATATAGTTTTTTCATATTCTTCATTTTTTCGTTTACTGAGGAATACATAATTGGTAGAAGACTTGTATATATTCTTCTGTTTCTACAGTATTATTAATCACTGCTTCCGAAACTTTAACGTTCAGACATTCCTCGTTTTCATTATCGTCGCAGACAGGATATTCATAAACAAAAAGGATATATTCTAATGAGGTGAAAGCTTCTAAGCGGGAACAGTCTATTTCCATCCGTTCATCATCAGTGGATTGCAAACGTATCTGAATAAGCTCTACTGAAGAGAACTCCTTTCTTTTACTATAAAGAGAGGATATGTCATTTGCATCCACATATAACACTAAAGGGGCGGAGTTGCCATACATCGCACACTTTCCATCTGTAAGATAAGCATCTGGCTTTAGCCCTGTAATTAATGATCTCAATTTAATATCTGTAGTGCTTTTAAGTGGCTCTGCGGCATTTATTGTATTATGAATACTTGAGAGAAGGTCTGTAAAAAGAAAACAAGTAAGAACTAAAAATATTCTTAACCTGCATGTACTGTATGTACTTTTAAGTATCATGTCTATATCAAATTTCATATTCGTTTTGTTTATCACATTTATTGTGAATATTTAATTCTATAACTTCCGTCTAAATCTCCACATCGTACACATACCAGTTATTGCGCTCTATTTTTGCCGGCAGTTGCAATTTGTAGGTCTCGTCTCCAAATTCAGGTGGGGGTAGGAATCCCCCGTCAAAATAAGGCAAACTGAGCTCTATGCTTGTTCCTGCATTATCCCGTTCGTTGAGGTAAGTTATCAGGGTCAGGTTTGTTACTTTTCCATTGCCATCAAGCGTATAGGATGTTATAGCATCGTTCCAGTTTATCCAAGCGAGTGAGCTGACCAGATTATCGGTTTTCAATATCTGTTTCAGGACATAGGTATTCTTATCGAAATCGATAAGCCTATATTTATATCGTGTAGTGCCTTCCCCAGACAATGGTTTTTCCTGATGCTTTGCTGTCAAGCTTATGTTGAGTTGTACTTTGGCCACAGCCCGAATCAGAGGAATACTGCTAAGCTGGTAATTCGAATTAAAATTGTGTGTCTTATTGCCCGACATCAAGATAGGAGTCGTTAGTGTCGTAGACCAAGGCGTGCTGTTTGACTGTAAAACCGATTGTAACCCTGTTACGGTAGAGACTCCATCAAGTGATGTTTTTATTCCGGTACAGTTGGCTACAACATATACATCTCTGCTACCAGCTTCTGCCTGTGTAAGGTTGAGTAATACTTTGTTATCTGTATTGTTCCATGAACCGCCGGAAAAACTAGCCGATGGTATGTAATAAGATTTAAATGTCTGTGCCCCTGATGTAGGAAATAAAAACACATACAGGTTATCAATTGTCTGTTCAGCGGCAGAGCCATTGTCAGTAGCTGCTTTCAGACTCCCTTTAACGAAACTGTTTATTTGAAAAGAGAGTATTATTTTTTCATTATCCGTACTGCCTGCCACAGGGTTGTCATCACCTGAACAACCGGTGAACAGCAGACTTAAGAAGCCTATTATGTATATATATATTTTCATATTCTTTTATTTACTGAATGTCTTCACCAGAATCCCATTGTAATATACTTCCAGATAATTCCCAGATTGAGGAATATTTGTCAGTGTATAATCCTCTTTGTCAGTAGGGCTTGTCTTTATAAATTCTTTAGTCAATGCAGCGTCCGAGAAGGTACATCCGTTTATAGCTTTCAGCGTAACATGATGCGGATCACAAACTTCTATCGTATTACTGATCGTTATATTCCCGTCATTGTCAACGTTCACATTGTACCCGTAACCCATGTAAGTTGCACTTTTTTTAACTGTCCATGGATCGATGGTATAAATGATTTCTATCGTTTGCAATTTTTTGATAACATAGTAGTAATGCCTGTTTCTGTAGATGTTATAGTCGGGTTTATCCGTATTTTGACCGGTGGCAAAGGCCAGATAATCCGTGTCTGTGATGGTGCGGTCGTCTGTAATGACAGGTATGTCGTAGGATTTTCCGTCAAGGGTTTCAATACTGAAGTAGTTGACCGGTTTATGATCTGCCACTGACCATACAGGATTTGTATTCATCATCATGGCTTCCGGCATATAGTACAGGTATGAATTACCCACTTTTTTTAATAGCTTATCTTCATAATACCCTACAGTTGCAGGATACATATCCGGTATGAGCCCGAACTGACGATATGCATTTTTATAATAAATGTTCTTGACACCGGAACCTATAGATGCCCCCTCTATTACGACCTCGAGTTTGGCGACAGCACGGATTAACTTCACCCGGTTTTCTTCTGTCCCGTTCACAACAGGTCGGAAAGGCTTCGGCTGGTAGATGTTTCCGCCTTCACTTACTGTTTGGTTCAGATATGTTCTGGACATCGGGAAGCCCTTACTTTCTGCGGCTGAAAGATACAGGTCTGTATCCATATCGCGGAAAGCAGACATGTAACTGTCCATCAATGACTTTGTGGCTATCATCTTCAATGCTGCCATCGGCATATTGGCCACAAAATAAAAATCACGCTGTCCTGTGGTCAGCTTTACGGTAAAGGTTTTTTCCTTATCTGTAAAGGGTATTGCTTCATCGAAATATTCAGAGATCTTTTCTCCGGTCGATGAATCGAAGACCAGCAAGGCCAGATCGTGTACGCGATCTTCATTATCTGCTGCATCTTCATTGATTGTTTCCGTATCGGCTGCCTGCGCCCTGGTTACAGATAAGTATACCTCCTGTCCTTTGGTTGTCTTGTCTGTTTCATCCTGATTTTCATAGATAAAAGAGTCACAAGCCACAAGCAGAACCGGCAGACAGAGTAAGAGTATATATCGTATTTTTAATATCATAATCGTTTGGATTATTCAAGCCCGGCAGGCTTAAATTTATAAATCAGTGCTATAGCTATGAACAAGCCAGTTGTTCACATAAATGGCGCAACTGAAGTGAGTCCAGCACTCGGCACAATAATCCTTGATCAGGAATTTGATTGTAAAGTCATTTTCACAGTCGAGGTTTACACCCTTGTCTACAGCCCTTAACAGGATGCTGGCAATCAGGTCACCGTCAAAGACGGTTTCTTCCTTATCGTTTCCTGTATAGGTAATATTCAGTTTGTTGCTGTAGCCGGTAGTAAGGTCCAGCATGGCATAATTCCATTCACCTGTATTTCCTTCCAGTTTGGTCTCTATCGACGGATAGGTCAGTACCGGAGTATTCATAGGCATCGTACCGTTTATACGTACCGTACCATTGGCTGAAGAAACATCCACATTGAGTTTTGTAGGATCATATTCTTTCATGGTTACCTTATCAAACTCAATAATAATTTTGATCCTGTTGGTTAGCTCTTTTAAATTTATAGCAGTATGTTTATATAACGAGCCGTATTCTTCCGGATTGGGTAAAAAAACGACTGGGCTTTCACCATGCCATATATGTTCTGTAGAAGTAAGAGTGGTCGCTATATTATTTGTTGAGTTAATAGTCATCATCACATCCTCTTTTGTGGTTACCCCGGGAGAAAATGTGTTCTTGTTGAATTTATCATTTATCCCTGCCCATGCTATAAAGGAATAGTTCCCATTGGAGACTGGTACAAGCACTTCAAAGTCACGGCTCAGGTTTACGTTTTGCTGTTGTATTGTAGTTGAAAGTTTGCCTTCCTGGTCGAATGCAAATACGGTAAGTGAGGACACGTTCCCGATAAACAGAGAATCGTCCGCACATGGGGTCTTGGAGTAGAATTTTACATAAACACCCTGAGGGCAATCTTTCAGGTCATCGTAGATAAGGGAATCGCAACCCCAGAAAAGAGCCCCTGTCGCGAACAATACCATTATTATCCAGATTCGTAAATTCTTCATCCCTTGTACTTTTTATTAATTTAATGTTTGATTTGAATAATCGGTAGGGAAATACGGCTCCCTACCGAAGTTATTGTTTTTTATTTTTGAGGATTAAATCCCCGGAGATACAGAATACGAGTGAAGCGTCCAAGGAAGAACTTTCACATCCACGCTCATCCACGTTTCAGGAGTAGTTAACGGATCAGTCGGTTTAATCGGATTCTCCGGTTCTTCGTATCCCGGCACACTTGGTTTCGGATCCGGATTTAGAGGTAGGTTCGTTCCCGGATTAGAAGGGTCTTCAGAACCTTTAGGATTATTCGGATCTTCAGGAAATAACGGGTTCCAGTTTGTTCCCAGATTTCTGAATCCTGTAATGTGGATATGGTATACGTTATTTCTTATAACCGGAGAATTATACCATGCCGGAACTTCATCTGGATTTACCCATGCATAATACAGAACTTTACCTTTTACGTATCTGGCGACTTTTTGATTTGCGGCACCGCCTTTAGCTGTATTCTGTGCATTTTCCGCGGTAGTATAAAACTTACCGTTTTCACCCACGAAGAAGTCGTTATTTGGAGTATACGTTTCACCGTCAGCAAATGCTGCAGCCGCAGGTGTGAATTTAGCACGGATAAGCACATAGGCTGTATTCCCTTTTTTATAGCTGGAAGTAGCACCTGCAGCATAAGCGTGTGTGTTTGGCAGGATAAATTTACCTGACAGTTCGGCATTCAACTCTGCAGTTACTTGTCCGTAAGGATCGGTTGCATAGTCAGTCATTGTTTTAACGGCAGTTCCTCCGAACTGGTTAGCAGAGTCATAGTTTTCAAACAAACCCGAATAATCGTATCTAGAAGAGCTACCTGTAATATCGGTTCCCCAAAAGTCAGCATCTGAAACGGGAACCCATGAATAGCTAGGTGTAACCCAATCTGCTTTGCGTTGGATAAACAATGAACTTTCACCTTGTGCCAGTACCCAGTTGATATCGGATATTACACCCAGGGGTGAACCTCCCGCTGAAGGCACGGTGTAGCTCAAAGCCTGAGTCGAAACCATAACCCGGGCGACAGCTCTTTCCACTTCCAGGCTAACACGGTTTTTAGGTGAGGTTGTAGCCAACGTTTCGGTATCTGTTACATTGGCTTCCACATTTATTGTTTTAGGCTCAACATTGGTCATGACGATTGTTTCATCTGTCGTCCCATTTTTGACTGCTAGTTTATCCGCAGAAGTATTGGTAAATGTTTGGGCACCCGAGTTAGCCAGATACAACGCCGCCTGGGTGTAAGCATTTTCAAACTCAGCCACCGGCGTTTTAGCCAACGCATTTACTACTTCTGTTGTTCCGTTTACCAGAACATATACTTTCTTGGCTCCGGCTGTAGTCTTAATTGCAGCATTTTGTGTTTTAGGAACCAGTGTTATGTCACTACCGTTTATGATTTTTTCATAATCTTTCCCTGAGCCACTGGCACCGACTTCAAGTGATTTTGAGGTAACCGATGATCCGTCTATGAGATAAACAGCTACAGTTTTTATATCGTCTTTTCCAGCCCATTCCCCGATATTGTTGTAATCTTCAGGCAGAGCTTTTGTTGCCCTCAACCCTGAATTCTGGGACATCTTCAAGGTAACACTCACATTCGTGTTACCTTCTTTTTCTCCGCCCGATGATATATCATCGTCATTGCTACATGCTGTCAATCCCAAACTTAATGCGATTGCAGCAGTTAAAAATAATTTGGTTACTTTCATTTTTTTATCGATTAAAAATTAAAAATCTATTTTTGTTTGTTTTGTGAATAATGCGGTTTATCAGTATTGTATATTATTTTTATTTGAGGATTCTATTAATAATTTCCAGATTGGCACTTGCATCTTTATCTCCGTTATCTGCTGATTTATTGAAATACCCTAAAGCTTTTTCCATATCACCTTTTAATATATAAGCCACACCAAGATTATTCCACACAGTCGATTTCTCTTCTATTCTTTTTAGCCGTTCAATGGCTGTGTCATAATTTTTGCTTTCAATATCTGCGGCTGCGGAATTAATAATAGCAATTTCGCTCTCAGGGTATAATCTGACTGCGATATCAAAGACGTCACGAAACTCTTTGCTGTTCGATGGGTAACTTTCTGCCACCAGGTACATTTCGTTTAGGCTGAGAAGTTTTGGATTTTTCTTTATCACTTCTCTGGCTTCTTCCACATTAAAGGCACGTACCACGTAGGCTACTGTATATTCTGTACGTCTCAATAGAGGATAATAATTATTAAGCAGTGTTTTGTAGGTATCTCCGTTTGAAAGTTTCAACAGTTCAATATCCCGCACATCGGGATTCTGAACCTTGTCAATTATATTCAGAATATTTTGTTTGTCTGCCAGGAATGAAACAGAAATGGCTTTACGCAGACCTTCCCAGTCTTCTCCTTTGCCTTCAACCGTAAATTTGTCGTGCGAGACACCAAATTTGGAGACCAGGTAATGAGCAAAGGAATTAGCCCTGTTTTGCGCCAGTATGCGGTTATGTTCAAAGCTGCCTTCGGGAGAGGCATATCCGGCAATGGTGAATTCGGTTATTTCAAGATCTTGGTTATCTCTTATATCCCCAATAACCCTGTCTACTTCATCAAATTGAACTCTATTATTCCTGTAATCCCTTAACAGTTCATAGCGATCAACATGATAGTTGAAAGTCGCCGTGTGACGGTCACTGCGTGCTTTCACAGGTTCCACTTCCGGTATGATAAATGTCAATTTGTAAGATGCCGGATCTCGCTTTGGCAAAATATTTTGAACGATTAATTGCCTGTCTGACTCATCATAACAGTTAGCGCATCCGGATACAGCTTTTTGAATTGTAAGCGAGGCATTATCCATCCATTGTCTGTAAGCCACGGATGTATTATAATTTACTGACTGGGATGTGTTGTTTTTACGTTTTAAGATGGTCTGTGGTTCTGTTTCAAAAGGGAGTTGATCACCGTTTCCCAGGTTCTGTTTACGGTTAATAATTTTATTACGCAGAGTTCCGGTTATAACTACTGGTGCAAGTGATAATATCTCTCCATTAGGTTCATTTGATTTAAGAACAGGAGTTAAAATAACCATTTCATTTCGTTTAACGATCATCCCATCCAAATCAAAAATCATCGAAATAGATACATGATTACTTTCCTTACTGATATGCTCGGAAGAAACCTTAAAATCTCCTGATTGTATCATCTGGGAACGAAGAGGTATTATAAAGCCTAAGAAGATTACGATCAGTATTGCTTTCATTATATTATTGTTCATTGTGTCCTATTTTATTATGTAAATAAATGAGAGTTCAGCTTTTGTCACACCCCAATAATTATAATTACCTTCATCCTGCTTAGTTCCGCAATCTTTGCATGGGTATTCATTATAATGAATGCGGGCATATCCCGCTCCGATATTGAACTCGAAGTTCCAACGATTACTCAACACCCATTGATAGCCATAACTAAGGCCTCCACCATAGAGATAACCTTCATAGCGTTTATCTTTAAAGACATCCAGTCTACCGATAGGAATATCCCACCCTCCTACATTAAATTGTGCACCATGTGCGTGCACTCCAAGAAAATGTCCGTTAAAGGTTTCACAGAACCACCAACGATATTCCGGTTGGACGAGCCAATGCTTGAACCTCTTATTATCTGAGAATTCAAAAGGATTGAAACCTCCGCTGATTTCAAGTGTACTCTTTTTGCCCAAAGCAAACTCCATCCCCAAATTAGGTGTTGTAGTAGCCCAATAAGCCAGATTAGTCTTTATTGCAACCTCTTGGCTCCGAGCTTGCTGGTTACAAAAAATAAAGATTAAAATGACGACGTAGACCTTGTTTAATTGATTGCTGAAATTCATCTTTAAGTTCAATTGTTAAAGTGTTTTACAGCAAGAAGTCTCTTTCTTTGTGGGAAAGAGACTTCTTAATCTTAATTGTGTATTCTGTTTATAGTGAAGTTTTACATTCAGAGAATATAAAACTTATAAATTTGTCTAAGAATGTGTTATATTATTTTATTACCTTATTGTCAGGCAAAATTGAGTGTGGAAAAATGTAAGCTATGATCAAAATATAGTTTCATATACTACAATCCAATATAGAAATAATTGATATTTAATAAATATCGACAATAATTATTGAATCTTAAAAAAATATAATTATCTTTGCTGCAAATATTTAAGACACAGTTGGAAAACTCTTTCCCACAAAGAAAGAGTCTTATGGGACTACCGAAGTGCAAAAGTCTTTTTGATATTTTCCTTTTCTTTTCTTATCCAATCGAACAAAACGATTCAACATATCATTTACTTCCCGATCTACTTTTGTCGTTGAAATAGACGATAAATATATTTGTGTTGTTCTTATTGATGTATGCCCCATGCATTGGCTAATAATCTCAACCGATTTTCCGGCTTCCAGCATTAATGTGGCCCAACTATGCCGCATAACATAAGTAGTTAATTTACCCGGGAGATGAAGCATTTGACCAATAATTAAAGCATGCCGATTGATTCGTCTTAATGCCGATTTCTCACATAATACAGTTTTATTATTTTTTTCTCTAAGAAAAGGAAAGATATACAAATTATTGTTTTTTTTATATCGTAACATAATTTCTTGTGCCTCTTTTGGAACAGTCAAACGAATAGACTGTCCGGTTTTACTTCGGCGGTATTCAATTTGCCAGAAATCGTTAATCATATCCCAGCTGAGGTTATATATGTCATGAAAGACCATCCCCCGGCAATATAGACTCACTAATAATATATCTAAGGATTCTCTTTGACTATCGGTTAGAGATGAACCTAATTCCGGATTTAGCAGTTTCGACAACATTTTTACGGAAAGTGCTCTTTTAGGCGTTAATCCTTTCTTCACATACAATCCAATAAATGGATTTATAATATTAAGATCGGCATATTCTTTGGTCTTAATTGTAGCGTTAAATAAGGAGCGGAGTCCTCTAAAATAGAAATCTACAGTTTGGGGTTTATCCGGATGTCTTTCATGTAGCCATTCAATATATGATTCAACCCACCCTTTGTTTAGCTCATCTAGAGAAAAAGATTCGCTTTGTTTCCCAAGATACAGATTTAATTTATTAATAAAGCTCACATAGTTCGCAACCGTGTGATATCGACCACTCAGCTTTTTCATTTCGAGGGTTTTCCGAAAAGCTATTAACACCGAATTCTTATTTAAAAGAATTTTCTTTTTTTTCATATAAATAATATTTTACAATTTTAGACATACAAAGATTAGCAATTATCGTATTCTCTAAAACAAACATTTAACTCAAATTATATCGTAGGATATATATAAGTAATGCCTTATTGAATCAAAAAGAAAGTGATAATATATTTGTAGTGATCTCAGAATAGATAAATATCCTTACTTATCATAAGATTAGGTCATATATGAAAGAAGCATCTTTAACTTATAGAAAAAATAATGAGGTAACTATTGATAATTACTAATTAGGATTTATGGGATAGAATAAAATAACTAAGGATAGACATTTGTTTATAAATGGCAGACAGTCATATTCTAAATATACATTCAAATTATAATTTTCAAAGCTATATAGGAGACACTCCGAAGTAATTAAAGAGGAATACGGAATCTTAAAATAAACAAAATAAACAAACATTGTTGCTTCGTCTTTGTTTTACTTTCTATTTGTACAAGTTTTCGAGTTGATGTATAAAAGTATTATCACATATTTGGCTCTATTGCCATTGGCAATCCTCATAAGCCTTTCTTGCCCACTTAAACAGGAAGTTAGATTATTATTGGACATTCCGGTGAATACATCTGCTCAAACTGACAATTACAAATCTTCCAAAGTATGCCTAGCTGTATTAACTAAGGATAAAGAATCGCAAAAAAGAAAACAATATTTTAATATTAAAGTTCAATTTTTACGAAAAGATTCAGATAGTCCCTCTTCTGATTCAAACACTTCAGTCATTTCCCACATTGGCTATTTCAACCTTAGTAGATACAAAGAGGTTCCTATTTTTCTCCTCTTTCGAAAGTTAATTATTTAAATCCCGAAAATATGTTTTAAAATTACCAATAAAATGAAATTTATTTTATTGGGTTTCTCATTTATTCGAGTATTTAACAATTAAACAACTTTCTTATGCAAAAGAATCATAAAGAATTATCTCAACTATATAGTCTTTCAGGGACTTTCACGCTAGCACTACGATTGGTTGTCGGGTGGACTTACTTCTCTGCTTTTTGGCGACGATTGATTCTTGAAAACAAGTTAAATCCCGACGTTTCGGGATATATCGGAGAAAAATTTAACCACTTCCTGCCAAATGCTCTAGGAATAAAACCTATGATAGAATATCTAGTATCTAATCCCGATACTCTTTGGTGGGCGATGGTTATCTTTACTATTATAGAAGCAATTGTCGGACTGTTCATTATGCTCGGGCTAATGACCCGGCTAATGAGCGTTGGAGTATTGGCTTTAGCAACAGGTATTTTACTTGGCTCGGGTTGGTTGGGAACAACATGTCTGGATGAGTGGCAAATCGGAATATTGGGTATATCCACAGGATTTGCACTGTTTTTCACTGGTGGAGGGAAATATTCAATTGATAATTGTTTACTCAAAAAGATGCCGGAGTCTAGACTAAAGTTGTTTTCTTGGATTGGATCTGGGTCCCTTCCTTTAAATATGAAAACAATACAACGAATAGCAATTTCGGGAACAATCGTTATATTCTTTATGACCTTGTTCACAAACCAATATTTTCATAATGGAGTATGGGGGAATCTTCACAACAAGTCGGTTAAACCCATTGTAGAGATATCAGATGCTAGCTTGACAAACAAGGGATTATCCTTTACGATATTCAGGGTAGAAGGAGCAGATGTATACGGTTCTTTCCTGATTGGCATTGAACTGAAGGATAAAGAGGGTAATATTGTTATTAATAAAAGTGGATCAGAATTATCGATGTTTCCCGAGACGAACATCAGCAATTATTACGTTGCAAAAGTTACTCCGGGAAAACACAGTTTGGTAATACCTTTAGGTAGCAAAGCCGTATTGACTATAGATGATGAGCGTCTTCATGCCTTAGAAAAGGGTGAATACAAACTGACCCTTACTGATATTAGCGGAATAACATGGTCTCAACTAATTATTTACTGATAAAAAGTGTTAGTCTGCTTATCGGCAGACTAACACTTTCTTTGCATCCTTGTATCAGTGATGTTCACACTGATGGCCTTCCTCATGATGATTACACCCCTCTCCCGAATCAGTCACTTTACCGTCTAAGAAGTCATTGATTAGCCCTGTTACATTTCCGGAACATCCACGATATACTTTTATCCCATGTTTTGTTAGGATATTTAATGCGCCTGTTCCCATATTACCGGCAAGCATAATTGTTACATCCTTGTCTTGTAGGACCGAGGCGATATTACTTTTGCAGCCACATCCCTGAGGAGAAGCTAACGTCTCGGTACTTTCTATATTTTTATTCTCTCCGATGGTAAATATAGAATAGGATTCACAATGTCCGAAATGATTATCAACAGCATTCGCTCTTGTTGGTATTGCAATTTTCATAACTTTTGATTTTTTAATTGATTGATAATTTCACTTACTATTTTTGTTCTCTGTGGAATGATTATCTGGATGTTTTTTTCTCTTAATAAAACAGTCGTTATAGTACCAAAACGACCTGATAGGACAGTATCAACATTTAGTTCAAGTAAGAAATTTATAGTTTTTATTCCCGCATTCTGTTTTCCCGCCCCTGCTATATTCTCGATAAATATCACCTCTTCTGTATCCGCATTATACAAACAGAAGCATTGGCTTCGTCCAAAGTTTTCCGAAACCGGCTGATCCAAATCGTCTTTTTTATCTGTTGAAATCGCAATAATCATTTACTCAAATTTATTTAATGTAATCTCTTTACTCTTGCAAAGGGGACAGCTCTTTCCACCTATATTTTTTAGAGTAAATATAATTTCGCATTTATCACACGTGTACCATTCTGCAATCAAGCTATCTCCTCCCTCATAAGTAATCGGTAAGCCTTCAATGAATGCCCGTGCAATTTTAGATCGAACACTTTCATAAATACGGGTAAATGTAGGGCGTGAGATATTCATTAATTCTGCCGCTTCTGCTTGAGTCAAATGTTCATAGTCACATAACTTGAGAGCCTCGTATTCTTCAATATTTATCATGACTTTACTACGTTTTTCGTTAAGTACTCCGAATGGCTTGAATCCTCCAAAACAAGGAGCCATCTGGACTAGTCTCTTTTTCTTTATTCGAGCCATAAATATTATTTGATTGCGGTTTTAAAACATTCAAAGATAATATTATTATGAACATATGTTCGTAATAATGCAATAAATAATATTTTACTATATTTTCCTGTGGAAATTTGTTTCTTTGGAAAATATTATTTTCCTTTGCTGTATATTTCCAATGGAAAATAAAATAAACGATAATAAAGAACATGATAAAAATGAAAAGAGCGATAATTATTACATTAAGTGTGATTTGGCTTGGCCTCTCTATCCAGGCGCAAAATTCACCATACATCACCGTTGATAAAGCTGTAGAAATAGCAGTGAAAAATAACAGTAATGTGAAAATGTCCGATTTAGATGGCAAAGTAGCGAATGCAAATTATCATCAAACAGATGCCGTATTCCTTCCTCAAATTACGGTAGGGTATACCGCTTTAAGTACCAATAATCCATTGAATGCATTTGGCTTTTTGCTACAACAAGAATCTGTTACAGCTATGGATTTCGATCCTGCCAAGCTAAACAATCCGGGAGCCAGCCAAAATTACAGTACGCAGGTAGAGGCTAAGCTACCATTGCTGAATATGGACATGATTTATGCACGGAAAGGGGCAAAAGCTAACGAAGAAGTCTATAGACATAAGGTCGAACGAACTAAAGAATATATTGAGTTTGAAGTGCGAAAAGCATATACTCAATTACAAATGTCGTATCAGGCTCGAAACATTCTTCAAAAATCATTAGATGATGTGAAACAAATACATCAATCAGTTTCCAATTTTTATAATCAAGGATTAGTTCAAAAATCGGATGTGTTGAATGCTCAGGTACAGGTGAATACGATTGAGGCAGCCCTGGCAAAAGCTGAAAGTAATATACATAATGCTTCCGACGGGCTACGGCTTTTGATGGGACAGGATGCTAACGATGAAGTGTATACAACAGATTCCTTGTCCCAACAGATGAGCCTGTATCAAGCCGCTGAACTTTCATCTTTTCGTTCCGATATAATGGTGTTAAACAAGGCTGTGAATGCAACTGATATGATGGTAAAATCGTCACAAATGGCATTCCTGCCACGTATCAATGCTTTCGGTTCGTATGGACTGAATGATTCTAAAGCCTTCAAATTCCGTAATGATTCTTATTTGGTAGGTATAAATCTAAGCTGGACAATATTTTCCGGCAATCAGAATCGGAGTAAGATGAAGTCTGCACAATTTCAACGTGATAAAATGCAAGAAGAGCTCAATCTGCACATCAAAAAAGAAGAACTGGAGCTAAATAAAACTAAGCGAGATCTGACCGATTTGCAAATAGAGATAAACAAGCAAAATACAAGTGTAGGGCAAGCCGACGAAGCCTTACGTATTCTAACCAATCGCCATCATGAAGGTTTAGCCAGCACCACTGACCTGTTGATGGCTCAAGCGCAACTTTCGCAACAGAAACTCCTGCTATCACAGTCCATCATGTCATATAATATCACAGAGGCATACCTCAATTTTTTATCAAAGACGAAATAATAAACAAAACCTATAAATAGATATGAAAACTTTAAGAAATGTATTTTTAGTAATAGTAGGTATCTCGGCTTTCTATTCCTGCTCTTCATCCAACAAGCCCGAGGATAAAGATAGAACCATAGTGAAAGTCGAAGTTTACACTCCAACTCAGTCATCTAACGAAGGCTTTTATCTTAGTGGTGAGGTCACAGCCAAGCAAACGGCCAATATCAGCACTCGTATGATGGGTTATATAACCAAAATATATGTGAAACCAGGCGACAAAGTAGCGTCAGGGCAACTCCTCGTATCTATTAGCAGCGATGATATTCTGGCAAAAAAAGCACAGGTACAGGCTATGATTACCGAAGCTGAAGCCGCGTCAAAGAATGCGCAGCGTGATTATGAGCGTTTCAAAACACTGCGCAGCCAAAACAGTGTATCAGACAAGGAACTCGAAGATGTGTCTTTGCAAAACACATCGATGAATGCGAAAGTGCAGATGGCTCGCCAGCAGATGAACGAAATAAATGCAATGCTTTCCTACACCAATATACGCGCACCATTCTCGGGAGTGGTAACACAAAAAATGCTGGACGAAGGCAGTATGGCAAACCCAGGAATGCCTATTCTGACGATTGAGCAGAGTGGCGAATTACAAATCGTAGCATCCATTCCCGAAAACTATATACCGTATGTCAAAATAGGAGATGTTGCCAAAATAGAGTTGAAATCATTAGGCACAACTATTGATGGAAAAGTATCGGAGCTTAGTCCGTCGGCATTCCGTACAGGGGGACAATATTCGATGAAGTTAGCTATCGACGCAAAAGATAAAACTAATATCCGCTCCGGCATGTATGTCAATATTTTGATACCGAATAAAACAGGAGAGGATATCTCTTCTAAAATTATGTTGGATAAAAACTCAATTGTTTATCGTGACCAACTGACAGGAGTATATGTAATAGACGATCAGAATCAAGCTAATCTTCGCTGGATACGTTTAGGTAAGACAATCGGCAATCAGGTAGAAGTACTTTCCGGCTTGAGCCAAAATGACAGAATTGTATCTAAAGCCGAAGGCAAATTATATAACGGAGTAAAAGTATCTGTAAATAAGTAAAATTATGGAAAACGGAATTTCAGGAAAAATAGCCGGAGCGTTTATCAAGTCAAAATTGAGTATCCTGCTCATGTTTGCCTTTATGCTCTTAGGACTGTTCAGCATATATTTCATTCCGCGCGAAGAAGAGCCTCAAATAGAAGTCCCTATGGCGGATATTATGATTGGTTATCCCGGGGCAACACCTCAGGAAGTAGAATCGGGAGTAATACAACCTATCGAAAAGATCATTTCGAATATCAAAGGGGTAGAGCATGTATATTCTACCTCTATGAATGGTATGGGTATGCTTACTGTACAATTCTTTGTGGGTGAAGATGTCGAGCGTTCGTTGGTTAAGCTCTACAATGAGATGATGAAGAATATGGATCGTATGCCACAAGGCGCAACTATGCCTTTGGTGAAATCGCGAGCCATAGACGATGTTCCTGCATTAGCTTTCACTCTTTGGAGTGATAAGATGGGCGATTATCAGATACGTCAGGTAGCAGAAGTGGTTGGCAACGAAATAAAGAAAATACCGGATGTAGCACAAGTCAATGTTGTAGGAGGACAGAGCCGTCAGGTAAAGGTCATGCTCGATAAGGATAAAATGGCACAGAGTAAACTAGACTTTGGAGCTATAACCCAAACTCTACAAGCGAACAATGCCCAAATGCAAAGCGGAAATATCGTAACAGGCGATATGGTTTATTCAGTGCAAACAGGCAATTTTTTTACCAATGTGGAAGAAGTGAAAAATCTGATTGTCGGAACAAATGATAATCAACCGGTCTATCTGTATCAAATCGCAGAAGTAGAAGACGGCCCCGAAGTCCCTAAACAATATGTTTCGTTTGGATATGGTGCTGCGTCGGGCGATAAAAAAGCGGATATGCCCGATGACTATTCTGCCGTAACTATTTCCATTGCTAAGAAAAAAGGTGCAGACGCCATGAAGCTGGCAGAGGTAGTGATCAACAAAGTAGAGCATCTGAAAAAAGATGTTATCACTAATGATATACATGTTGACGTTACCCGTAACTACGGAGAAACGGCATCACATAAAGTATCCGAATTGCTTTTTCACTTGTCTATTGCCATTGTGGTAGTAACCCTGTTTGTGATGTTGGCAATGGGCTGGCGTGGCGGATTGGTAGTATTTCTTTCCGTGCCTGTAACGTTTGCCCTGACTCTTTTTGCTTATTACTTCTTGGGATATACACTCAATCGTATTACACTGTTTGCTTTGGTGTTTGTTACAGGTATTGTTGTGGATGACTCCATTGTGATTGCGGAAAATATGCACCGTCACTTCAAGATGAAGAAACTACCACCGTTACAAGCTGCGCTATATGCTATCAATGAGGTAGGGAATCCGACTATCTTGGCAACGCTGACTGTTATCGCTGCCGTACTGCCCATGGCATTCGTATCGGGAATGATGGGTCCATATATGAGTCCGATGCCTATAGGTGCATCCATAGCCATGATTTTCTCTTTACTGGTAGCTCTGACATTGACTCCATATTTCGGCTATTTATTCTTAAGACATAAAGATAAAAAAGGAGAAGAACACGAAAGTGAAGAAAAAGAAACAGATTTGCACGAAACGAAAATATACAAATTATATGCTAAAATAGTAACACCGTTTTTGGAAAGCAGAAAACGCCGCTGGACATTTATGATTGGCTTAACTGTCGTTTTACTAGGATCGTTTGTGTTGTTTTATACAAAATCTGTTCCGGTAAAAATGTTGCCTTTCGACAATAAGAATGAATTTCAAGTAGTGATAGATATGCCGGAGGGAACGACATTGGAACGTACTGCCGCCGTAGCTAAAGAATTAGCTGTGTATATCAGTCGGAATGATAAGGTAACGAATTATCAAACTTATGTGGGAACATCCGCTCCTATCAGCTTTAACGGGTTGGTTCGCCATTATGATATGCGCATGGGTGATAATGTGGCCGATATACAAGTCAACCTTGTTGATAAAGGAGAACGTAGTGAACAGAGTCATGATATAGCTACATCAGTGCGTGCCGATTTGCAAGCTATCGGTAAAAAATACAATGCCAATGTAAAAGTGGTGGAAGTTCCTCCGGGTCCTCCTGTCATGTCTACCATTGCAGCCGAAGTATATGGCCCTGACTATGAACAACAAATAGCTGTAGCCAAACAGGTGAAAGATCTGTTGGCGCAAACTGACAATGTAGTCGATGTGGATTGGTCGGTAGAAGATGCTCAGACCGAATATAAATTTGAGGTGGATAAAGACAAAGCGATGAAATTGGGCATTCCGAATGCGCAAGTGGTTCAGAATATGAGAGCGGCTTTGTCGGGTATGTCCGTGGGTGTGTTGCATCAACCTGCGTCTGTCAATCAAGTTGGTATTATCCTTCAATTGCCTGAAAAAGAGAAATCTACTATTGAAGATGTATTAAGCCTAAAAGTGGTGAGTCAACAAGGAATGGCTATTCCTGTAGGCGATTTAGTGAAGGTTACAAAAGGAGAAAAAGAAAAGAGTATTCATCGCAAAGATCAGAAGCGTGTAGTGTATATATTAACCGAAGTTGCAGGAAGTTTGGAAAGTCCGATATATCCTATTACGGAAGTGTCTGATAGATTATCGCAGGTAAAACTTCCCGAAGGATATACTTTGTCGGAAGAATATAGTGAGCAACCAAAATATGAAGACAACTTTTCCTTAAAGTGGGATGGCGAATGGCAGATAACATATGAGGTATTCCGTGATTTGGGGCTGGCTTTTCTATTTGTACTGATCATTATCTATGTGCTGATTGTGGCTTGGTTTCAAAACTTTATTACACCCTTGGTACAATTGGCAGCTATACCGTTATCCTTGATTGGTATCATATTCGGGCATTGGATTATGGGAGCTTACTTTAGTGCTCCGTCAATGATTGGGTTTATAGCTCTTGCCGGAATCATGGTGCGAAATTCGGTATTACTTATCGACTTTATCGACATACGGCTCAAAGACGGCATCCCGTTGAAACAGGCTGTTATCGAAGCAGGGGCTGTACGTACAACGCCTATAGTTTTGACAGCAGGAGGTGTAGTTCTGGGGGCTATTGTAATTCTGTTCGATCCTATATTTCAAGGTCTGGCAATCTCGCTGATGGGAGGAACAATAACCTCTACCGTACTTACATTGATTGTAGTACCACTACTGTATTATAAAATGTTGAAAAGAAAGTAAAATGATTATGAAGCTATTAGTTGTATTAAGTATAAAAGAGTATCAGGAGCAGGTAGCAAGCCTACTCCAAGATGCCGGAGTGAAACGATTCAGTGTGACCAATATCACTGGCTATAAAAAGAAAGAGGAAAATTTGGGCTGGTTTGCGGCTAATGCGAGCAATGCTAAAACAAACTCTATAATGCTTTTCAGCTTTGTGACAAAAGAAATTGCTGATAATGCTATTACAGAGATTGACAGTTGTAATATTGAAACGAATAATCCTTTTCCTGTACATGCTTTTGTCCTTGATGTAGAAAACTTCTCTAAATTGATTTGATTATGAAACGTGAATATATTATCCGTATAGTAGCAGGCACAATGGTTTTGATTGGTATTTCGTTGGCTTATTTTGTTTCCATCGGATGGCTGTTGTTGCCTGCATTTGTGGGAGTGAATCTGATACAGTCTTCATTTACTAAATTTTGTCCGTTGGAAATCCTGCTCGATAAATTAAACATTAAACGGTGAATTGATTAATAAGTTTCTGAGAGAGCAAAACCGAATTCTGAAATCGTCTTTTGCTCTCTTTTTTAGATATGAAAACAATATTTTATATAATAATCGTATTGTTTATCCTCATTATACACATACCCAGGGTCTACTCACAAGAAAATACGATCTTACAGGTAGATAGTATTTCACTTCGGAATAACTATCTGAATGAGATGCAGTCAATAAATGTATTGAAACATAGACCGATTGAAGTTTCAGAAGACCTTGTAAGGTCTGTACTAGACAAGCAGGCTCCTTTTGCGGTGTATAAGGATAATTATATGGTAACGGGAATCCCTTTAAACAAATCGGTAACCCGTAAAACAGCGGATGCATTCTTCCAGTTTAGTATTCGCCACAGAGTTACCAGAAGCGTCTTGCCATTCAATTCGTTTTTGTACATTATTTATTCTCAAAAGTCATTCTGGGATATTTATGACAAATCGAGCCCTTTCCGCGATACGAATTACAATCCCGGAATAGGAGTCGGACACTACATTATCAAAAACAACAAACTGAAAGGAGCGGTAATGGTTTCTCTGGAACATGAATCGAATGGAAAAGCAGGAGAAGATTCTCGTAGTTGGAACTATCTGAATCTGTCAGCCAAATATTTCTATAATATGCGCTTATCGGCTAAAGCTCAAGTGTATCTACCTTATGTGGATGGAGGTAATAATAAAGATTTGTTACGTTATAAAGGTTATGGTATCTTTTCGGTTAATTATATTGATAGTAAAAATTTATGGTGGTTCAGTCTTAATATAATCCCACGGGATCAGTTTATAAACCCTAATTTACACACATCTTTATCATTTAGAGTATCGAAAAATTCAAATCAATACTTAACTTTGGATTATTATGCCGGTTATGGAGAAGGGTTGCTGAATTACAAAAAATATACAAATCAGGTAAGAATAGGATTTACGATAAAACCGGATTTCTTCAGTGCATATTAACAAAAAATGAATGACTATGAATAATAAATGGGACGAAAGTTACAATATGGAAGAATACCGCTATGGAGAAGCTCCAAATCTATTCTTCAAGCAAATCATCGATACGCTTCCAACAGGAAAAATTCTTCTTCCGGCTGATGGAGAGGGACGGAATGGTGTATATGCAACAACAAGGGGATGGAGTGTAGACGCTTTCGACCAAAGCCAGCAAGCTAAAGAAAAAGCCTTGCGTTTGGCTCAAAAGAATAGCGTGAATATTTCATTCAAAGTGATTGATTTCGAAGATATCTCTGAAAATTATATTGTCGACTCCTATGATGTAATTGCTCTTACCTATGTTCACCTACCGGAACAATTAAAAGAGAAATATCACAGGTCGTTATTGCCTTTGTTGAAAACCGGAGGGCATATTATTATTGAAGGATTCGGTAAAGAACATGTAAAACATCAGCAACAAAACCCATTAGCCGGAGGTCCGCCATATGTGGATATGATGTATTCGAAGCAAGAAATTCTCTCTATCTTTGATTCGATGGAGATCGATCTTTTAGAAGAAAAAGAAATAAGACTGGCAGAAGGTATAGGACATAATGGTAAAGCTTCTGTTATACGCTTTGTAGGCAAAAAGATATAAAAAAACAAAGGCACAGGTTCTCATTACCTGTGCCTCTATTGTATAACTTATAAAAAACTCTACTGAGTCAATTTTCAAGGTTTAATAAAATTGATATATCTCCGTTCCTCCGAGAATAGTAAAGCAGTCTTTATCAATGCCAGATGGGAATACGCCTGAGGGAAATTCCCCATCATACGCTTGGTTTCGAAATCCAGATCCTCACTAAATAATCCCAGATGATTAGAATACGTCAGTAGCTGATCAAATATTTTCCGGGCTTCGCCTTTCTCTCCAATCATAAACAATGCACGAGTTAGCCAAAAAGTACAGATAGTAAAAGCAGAAGAGGGCAAACCAAAGTCATCATCAACTTTATATCGATACATCAATCCATTATGATATAATTCATCTTTTATACGCTTTACCGTTTTTATATAGCGATCATTACCTGCATCTATAAAACCATACTGTTCCATCAAAAGCAATGATGAATCCATATGCGTATTATCATAAGCTTGAGTAAAACTTTGAATCTGATCGTTCCAGCCATTGAGCATCACATCTTCTTTTATAGCCATCGCTTCTTTTTGCCATGCTGATACATAATCGGCCTGATTTAAAAGTTTAGCTATCTCTATTGCTCTGTCAAGAGCTACCCAACACATTACCTTCGAGAAGACAAAATGCTTTTCGATGTTACGGAACTCCCATATACTCTGATCAGGATTTCGCCAAACAATATAAACCGTTCTGATGATCGATTTAACAACTTCCCACATTTCTTCCAACTCGCCCAATGTCCCAGGAAAACGGAAATAATAGCTATGTATAACATCCATCAAATAGCCGAAAGTGTCATTTTGTTTTTGGAAATATGCGGCATTACCGATTCTTACCGGTTGGGAATTTTCATATCCTGCCAAATGAGGTAATATCTCTTCTTTTAACGTACGGCTACCATCTATTCCATACATAATTTGTAAAGAATCTGATTTAGATTTCAATATATCCTTTACAAAGGACATAAACCGTTTCGCTGTCGAATGATGTCCAAGCTCTATGAGCGTTTCTATAGACATAGATGCATCACGAATCCAACAAAATCGATAATCCCAGTTGCGGACTTCACCTATTGTCTCCGGAATACTGGTGGTCAGAGCTGCCATAATAGCTCCAGATGACTCATAACACATCAATTTAAGAGCTAACAAACTGCGACAGATATAGTCATTATATTCTACAAATTTTCGGGAACGATTATTCCAGTTCAACCAGTAAATTTTTGTACGCTGATATTCTAGATAAGCACGGTCGATATCTATATTTGCTAATTTCTGACTATACGACAATAACATGTATTGATCCTGCTCCAGAATAATTTCTTCTTGATTTAATATGGAATCAAAGTCAATACTTGAATATAAATAGATGTTATCAGTCCCATCTGCTAAAGAAAATGTTCTTATAAAGTCGGTAAACTTTTTATGTATGACTGAATCTCTAGCGTAATTCATTACAGGAGTATAATTTATCCTGAAACGCGGTTTACCTTCAATAAGCCTTACATAACGATAGATCTCGGAAGGTATATAATACTCGTCTTCACGAGTCTTATATCTTGGCATAAAATCAAGTACTTCAAATACACCCTCATCAGAAGCAAAGCGAGTACCAAGTATATTTGTTTCTTTAAAGTAATTTTGTGTAATACGATAGCCATCAGAAACAATGAATGAAAAACTCCCACCTTTATCATTATCTAACAATTTAGAAAATACAGATGGAGAATCGAATACCGGAAAACAAAGCCAATCGATGCTTCCCTCTTTTGATATTAAAGCAGCCGTTTTACAATTTCCAACTACACCGTAATCTAGATTATCCATAAGCAATCAAATTATTTTATTAGTTTTTTCAAAAAATCAATGTTTAAATCTTGTTTTGGAATATTATACCGCGCTGCATTTGATGGGTCTCCTACTTTTATAGTAATAGCGGTATCCGGCAATGCCATAAACATTTCTTCATCAGTTGTATCATCTCCTATAGCCATCACAAAATCGTATTCACTTTGATTCATTAGCCTTAAAGCTTCTGAGCCTTTATTAAATTCACCTGACTTAATTTCTACAATCTTATTTCCCTTCATTATCTGCAAGTTCTGTCTCGACGTTGGATTTATCAAGGCATTTATCAGTTGTGTTACACGTAGGTCTGCTAGCCAGACATCAACATCCCTGTAATGAAAGACCAAGGCTGTCTCTTTTATTTCCAGTTTCGAACGTGGAGTCTTTTTAACTGTATGTTTAATTATGTCTATTATCTCTTGATCCCATTCAATTTTCTGCACTTTACTTTTCCATATACCATGTTCTTTATAAAACATACCATGTTCGGCAGCCATGTCCAAAGGTAAATGTCCTAACCAATCTTCAAGTGTCTGTTTATCCCTACCACTACTTATTATCATTTTATTATGGCTATCGGCACACATTTTTTCTAAAAGATCAAGAACGTCAATCGTTGGTGATGCTTTCATCGGATTGCGGTGAAACGAAACCAATGTGCCATCATAGTCTAAAATAATCAGACGTTTTTCTGCTTTTTGATATGCATCTTTTATTTCATTGAAGTTTTTTTTTGTACAATTATTTTCTTTTGTAATTCTTTATTTTTCTTTTTTACTAAGACCAATTCATCTATAAAATCTTTGGCCCATTGTCCAACATGTTGAGAAGAAATAATCTCTTGCATATTTGAGATAGTTGCTTTTTGTTCCTCTTCTGGCATTTCCAGTGCTTGAAGAAGAGCATTTCTATTTCTTTTATATTAGTTGGATTCACTATCAGTGCATCAGATAGCTCAATAGATGCTCCGGCCATTTCACTTAAAATGAGCACTCCTTTCCCATCTCGTTTTGTTGCAATATACTCTTTTGCAACAAGATTCATTCCATCCCTAAAAGGGTTAACTAAACAGATATCCGATATATGATATAAAGCGGCGATCTCTTCGAAGACGAATGACCTATAAAAATAATTGATTGGTTGCCATCCTGCTGTCGCATACTTACCATTGATAGCTCCCACCTTCTGGTCTATATCTTCTTTCAGTTTTGCATAAATATCAACATTGTCTCTTGATGGAGCGACAATCATAATGAGGCTAACCTTTCCTCTGTATTGGGGTTGGTTCGCCAGAAAGTCTTCAAACACCTTAAACGCATAAGAATACCTTTACTATAGTCGAGCCTATCTACAGATAATATAAGCTTGCTGTTACCAAACTCACCTCGTAGTTTATCAGCTTGCTTCTTTATATCCGGATTTAGTAAAGCATTGTGATACATATCATAGTTTATTCCCATTGGAAAAGCATCCACATCTACGATTCTGTCATCTAAATGAATTTCATCGAGGTTACAATCTAATTTCAGTACCCGGTAAACAGCACTAATGAAATGTCTCATATATCCATGCGTATGGAAAGCAACAAGATCGGCACCTAACAGACCGTTTAAAATATCACTTCTTTCGGGCAAGCACCTAAATAATTCATAAGAAGGAAATGGTATATGATGGAAATAACCAATACTGACTCCAGGTATTCGGTCTCTTATCATTCGAGGTAAAAGCATCAATTGATAGTCCTGAATCCAAACAATATCACTAGGTTCTATTATTTGCATTGCTTTTTCACAGAATAAAGCATTCACCTCCTTATATACAGACCAGTAGTCATTATTGTACCTTACATTGCTAAAAAAATAATGAGAAAGCGGCCAAATTACACTGTTACTGTATCCTTCATAATAATTTTCTATTTGTGAAGGGGTAAGATTTACCGAATGAAAGTTTAGATCAGCCAGTTGTTTGTCTATTTTTTCTTGTTCACGCAGATCATCAAGATACATTCCAGTCCAACCGATCCAATGTGTTTCCATATTTGTCTCTAATGAGTTCAGTCCGGTTGAAAGACCACCTGAGCTAGGAACGACCTTGTACTCATTTTCCTCTTCCACTACTTTCAGTGGTAATCTATTAGATATAATAATCAACTTCATAAAATAATTTTTGTATCGGGCAGGGCAGTCCGATTATTAAAAATGGAATAATTCGCTTGAACACAGAAGGATGTAGTGAACCTATAGAAACTTTATTATCCTCAGATTAATTATCATATGAAGCCCAAAAGAGTAACCTAAATTCCTTTAAGAAAACTGAATTATATATTGGCTATATTTCGGATCAACTCCGCTTAAATAAGGTATCTACCGAATAAGTAGATTTTAAAGAAGAAAAAACAATATTGTTTTCAATGTATTCAAGACTTTTACAAAGATAATAAAATTTGCCTAACCTATGAAATTACACGGAAATTAGATCTTTTATCCAAAATCTAACTTACTAATACGTAGTGGTTCTTGTTGCGTATTTGCAACTTGTTTTATAGTAGAAAAAAGAGAGAACAAATCGTCAATAGATAAAAATTTTATCTTTTTATAATAGATTCTAGTGTTTGAGGTATATCAAACTCAGCACATTTTATCGATTCAAGTTTCTTCTTGCCCAGATCAGTCAAAGCAAAATACATCTGGCGCTTATCCTCCTTACCTACAATACGTCTGATAAGCCCTTTCTTTTCGACCGATTTTATCACTTTCGATGTATTCGAATTGCTCAATCCCAATACACTAGCCAATTCATTGGATGAATATTTCTGAGCATTCAGCGAACATAGCAGCATCCCTTCGTTCAGTCCAAGATCATATAATTGCTGAAAGTTTAACTCAAAGTCATAAATAGCCCGATACACATCCCTGATCTGGCATAATGTTCTTACTTGCGAATTATTTGTATTGTCTGCCATTTTAGTCTAAATTTATATTTACTGTTACTCTTTTAATAAAAGATTATCAATAGCCTCCTTCAGTTGCTGTTTTGGTAATGCTCCTGCACCCATTTGAGGTTGTCCGGTCATCGGAACAAACAGTAAAGAAGGTATGCTTCTTATCCCAAACGCAGACGCTAGTTCAGGTTCAGTTTCCGTATTTATCTTATAAATATATATACGACCTCCGTATTCTGCGGCCAATTCATCCAGCACCGGAGCTATAGCTTTACAAGGGCCACACCAATCAGCATAGAAATCAATCAATGCCGGTTTATCCCCTAAATATTTCCATTCAGTAGGATTTGTTTCAAAATTAGCAACTTTTGACAAGAATTCTGCTTTTGTTAAATGTATTGTTGTCATTTTATCTTCTTTTTTAATTGTTTCTTTTGTTTGACTTTTTGTCTCAGCTGTGTTATTACAAGAAATAAGCAATAATGCCACAAGTGGAAGTAGTATTGTATACTTCATTTTTAATCCGGTTTATATTTTTTTATCTGATCTCCATAAATATTTTCTTTGTACTTATTGTCTGTATAGCACCCTGCGGAGCCACAACAGGAAATATTCATAATTGCCTGAAAAAGTAGCAATCCACCTAAAACTAAAAACATATAATCCTTCGTAGATATTGAATAGATAGCTATCAACACTCCCAACAATAAACGAATTATCCGGGCTGCATCCCATTTCTTTAATATGCGTTTCATTCTGTTACTCATTAAAATTAAACCAGCTTCCGCCATTATATACTTTCTGAAAACCTTTATTCTTTAAGAGAGTCACCGCACTGCGACTACGCATACCACTGGCGCATATAGCAATAATCGGTTTATCTTTTTTTAGTTTCGATAAATTACTATTCAAACTATCCAGAGGAATATTGACTGAGTTTGTTGCTGCTCCCTGTTTATATTCTTCTTTTGTTCGGACATCCAGAAGTATAGCTCCATTCTCTAAGAGAACTTTAAAATCAGCTTTGTCCTCCAATCCGAGTAATCTGCTAAGAAATCCCGCCATATTATTTATTTTATTTTTGTTTTTTTTATTTCTTTTAAAAATTCCTCCGAATAAGCCTCCCAATAAAACTCCGTATAGAGTACTGATTGTAGGTGATGACGTTATGGGACAAGTACCGGTACTACATCCAATATACCTCCAATACATATATCCACCTATTGCTCCGATAAGTGCTCCTAAGAGATATGTCCAATTGTTTTTTATTATTTGCATATTTAATTGCGTTTATATTTCTTACAAAGATAATATATTATTTCCATTAGAATATAGTTCCATAAGAAATAATGTATTTAAAACTCTAATTTTGTTTAAATACGGAGTGATGGCTGAATTTTTCTATTATAAAGAGTATTCTGCTATTGCTGTTGCATAGGTTGTATAACCTCCTGACAGATTTAGAACATTAGAAAATCCATATTGTGCTAATATCCGCGAAGCAATATACCCGCGTAAGCCGACAGCACAATAGATTAAAACGTCCTTCTCTTTTGGTATTTCTTTAATCCGGGAACGCAGTTCATCCAGGGGGATGTTCATCGCACCCTTGATATATCCTTCGCTGCATTCTTCTGAAGTACGGACATCTAACAGGGTCGTTTTGGCGAGATTTATTTTTCCAATATCCCGCCATTGGGCTACTTTCATCTTTCCTTTAAGAATATTATCAGCTACAAAACCAGCCATATTGACAGGGTCTTTAGCCGATGAATAAGGCGGGGCATATGCATGCTCAATATCCATCAGATCGTAAATTGTACCTCCTTTTTTTATAACCTCAGAAAACAACTCAATTCTTTTGTCGGCTCCTTCTTTTCCTACAACCTGAGCTCCCAAAAGCTTTCCATTCAAGGGGGAGAAATTAACCTTTACTGACAATTGAGATGCTCCGGGATAGTATCCCGCGTGTGAACTTCCATGAGTAAAAGATGATATATGCTCAATACACTCCCTGTTCAGCACTTTGGATGAAAGTCCTGTCGCCGCAACGGTTAGGTCAAACACCTTAGCTATAGATGTGCCGATAGTTCCCGGGTAGATATATTTGTTATCCTCCAGTATGTTATCTGCAACAATACGGGCTTGTTTATTGGCCGGACCCGCCAAAGGAATCAACATCTGTTTAGTTATTACCGGATTCAGTACTTCCACGGCATCACCCAAGGCATAGATATTGTTATCACTCGTCTGCATATAACTATTAACTTTAATCCCTCCTGTCGTTCCAAGTTCCAGCCCTGCATCTTTTACAATCTTAATATCGGGACGAACACCAATACTGAAAATAACCATATCGGAGATAAGTTCTCTACCGCTTTCCAATACTATTCTAACGCCGTTTTCTTCTTCGAGGAAAGAAGTCACTCCTTCTTTCAGATAAAGCTCTACTCCTTTCTGCCTAAGTTGCTGATGAACTATTGCGGCCATGGAAAAATCAATTGGAGCCATAACCTGATCCGCCTTCTCCACTAACTGTACTTCAAGTCCTGCATTATGTAAATTTTCTACCATTTCCAGTCCGATAAATCCTCCGCCGATGACAACTGCTTTTTGGGGTTTATGAGTTATAAGAAAGTTTTTGATTTTATCGGTATCAGGTACATTACGGAGTGTAAATATCTTTCTGCTATCGATGCCTTTGATTGGAGGTTTCACCGGTTCTGATCCGGTAGATAGAATAAGTTTGTCATAAGATTCAGTATATTCTTTATTTGTGATAAGGTTTTGTATGGTTATACTTTTATTTTCCCTATTGATACAGATTACTTCCTGCAATACCCTGATGTCTATCTTGAATCGCTTAGAAAATCCATCTACAGTTTGGACGAAAAGATTATCTCTGTCCGCTATTGTACCTCCGATATAATATGGTAATCCACAATTGGCATAAGAAATATATTCGCCTCTTTCAAATAAAATAATTTCAGCCTGTTCATCCATTCTCCTTAAACGGGCTGCAACAGATGCTCCCCCGGCAACTCCTCCTACAATTAATATTTTCATATATTTATTTTTTTAATAAAATGGTTTATAAGATCTGTCTGAAATTTTGGTTAGTCCATAAACTTAGCCAATGACTTAATAAGTTCTCTATATTCACCTTCAGATCTCTGTATTTCTTTCTTTTTCTCCAGTCCCTTTTCCGTTAATGAAAAAAGCATCTGCCTTTTATCGGCTTGTCCCATTGTCCTTATAATATATTCCTGCTGCTCTAAGCTACTCAGAATTTTAGATGTCCGGGAGTTCGATACGTCAAGCTGGCCGGACAGATAACCCGCACAGGAGCTTCTTGTTTCGGGCAAAGAATATATAATAATAGCTTCATTTAATGTGATGCCATTGTTTTCTAAAAACACTTTTTCGAGTCTATAAAGTATTTTCTGTATATTCTTTATTTTTGTAATTATGCACATATATTATAATTCCACTGGAAATAATAAACAAAGGAAATAAATATTTTAAGATTAGCAAACTTTCTTTCATGAAATGTTTGATCATATACGTTTTGTGAAAAATAGAAATTTACAACATCGGTTATACCATTCTATTAGTTCGTCTATATAGACTACTAATAGACACTACTCAAATACCAGAGGATAGAAGTTCGGGAGCTTATCTAATCAGAGTAATTTCTATGATTATGACGAAGTATACACCCTTTATTTCTAAAACAGTTATTTAGACAGCCGGGGGAGATTTATTTCAGATAAGATAAATGGAGTAAAATTAATGCATCAAAAGAAATAGCACGTTCTGATATTTGGCATTTCTACAATATAATTTAACACAGGTAGAGGAATAATTTAAAAGACCCTTGATTATTCCATTAAAATATTTCTACAAGTTCGGTCTTGATCAATCAATTAATTCTGTCAAAATAGACCCTAATTTCTTTTTCATTTAATCTTTTCATTAGCCAATTCTTTATTTTCTCCTGATCGTTCTTTGGAAGAATGCGTTTAGATGTGATCATAAATACACCAGTTTTCGCTCTATGCAAAGTATCATTCTGGGTATAGATATATGATTGGGCATACGAACAACTCTCTATATGAGGGTATAAAGGAGTCAACTCAGACAGTAATTGTTTGCCTATAAGATATTGGCTTTGTATACTGTCTATTTTTTGTTTATAATCAGCAATTTCTACATTTAAGCGGACTATTTGTTGCCGGGACCTCTCTTCTTCAGACTGAGCTTTTAGTCTATCCTTAGCTATATCATTATCTATGGCCAACCCTTGTTCTATTGTTATTTTCGCATCATCTAAAGAGAATAAGCTTGCCTGACCGATAATTGCATCTTTGTCTTCTTCTGTCAACGAAGATCCGCCGTATACCAAATTAATTTCTTTCCTGTTTGCAGCAACCTCATTGTTTAATAAATAATTCCCTTTGTATATTCCTACATAACGTGTATATTTTTCGGCATTTACTCTGAATTTCTCATTCTGGGACATCCGGTAACCCAAATATATACTGGGCAATATGATTATAATAAGAACGATTGATAAGCCCTGATTGATACGATTCTTTCTTGTCTCACTTATGTTGGTATCTCTGATCGGAAACTTCAACATTTGAGAAATTAAAACCGAAGCATAAGCAATACAAACAGTGTTGATGGTAAACAGATAGAATGCTCCATAGAAAAAAGAAAATTGGAGCGTAGCTAAACCGTAGCCGGCTGTACAGAGAGGTGGCATCAAGGCTGTAGCAATAGCAACACCGGGAATAACATTTCCTTTCTGCTTACTGCTGATTGCTATAATACCCGCAAATCCACCAAATAGAGCAATTAAAACATCATAAATCGTCGGACTGGTTCGGGCTAAAAGCTCTGAATGGGCTGTATGAACGGGGGTTATCGAAAAATAAACAGTGGATGCTATAAGGCTGGCCAGCACCGCAAAACCAAAGTTTTTTAATGACTGACGAAGCAATCCAAAATCATGAATAGCAATACTGTAACCCATTCCATTGATTGGCCCCATCAGTGGAGAAATAAGCATGGCTCCTATTATCACAGCGGTTGAATTGGTATTAAGCCCTACGGATGCTATGATTATCGCGCAAACTAATATCCATATATTCGTCCCCTTGAACGAAATCCCCTGTGTTATCGAATTATGGATTTCTTCAAAGTCTTCGGTTTGCTTTTGCAGACTAACGTAAGTGACTACTTTTCGTATGAAGTTATACATGCTATATATTATTAGTATTCAGACTATACACCTGATTTGAATAACTATGGAAAAGATACTTCTTTTTTATCAATTATATATTTACCAATCACACTTTTTCTATTTATGATTTTTGTTCTTGCTTATAAACTGTTTAATATCTTTGTTAGATCCATAAACAACCAAGATATCATTTTTTTCTAACATGGTATCGGGTGTTGGTATACCTTGAACGTCGGCAACAACTCTGGTTTTCCCTATTATGCTCTTCTTTTCTACATTTTTGATAACAGTCAACACGAGCATATTATATTCCTTACGAAAACCGATTTCTTCGATTGTCTTTCCAACAAGAATATCCGGCACTACAATCTCTACCATGCTGTAATTCTCATTTAACTCAAAAGAATCTACCATTCCCCGAAGCGTTAGTTTCTTGGCCCATCTTTCTGCGGTTTCTTCTTCCGGCCGGACAATCTCATGTACGCCGATTGCCTGTAAAACATTTTCTTGCAGAGGATTAAGAGATCTTCCTATAAGTCTCTTCACATTCAGGTTTTTAAACATGGCTGTCGCCATTATATTAGCACCCTGATCTTCTCCTATACAGACAATGACCACATCTGTATTTTTCAAGGGTAATGTTTCTACTGCAGCGGCATCAGTTACATTCAAACATGCAACATGCGTTATTTTATCTTTCAGTTCATTCACCCGTTGCATCTTCGTATCGACTCCGATTACCTCATTGCCCTGTGATACTAACTTCTCTGCAAGTGAAGAACCGAATACTCCGAGTCCCACAATAATATATTTCATTTTTTCTTCTTTTTAATTAATCAGTATCTCCTCCGATGGATAAGTATAATTAGACATCCTCACTTGCTTAAAGAAAGCAATAAGCAGCGTGAGTGTTGTTACACGGCCTATAAACATCAGTATTATCAGCACCAGTTTACTGGCAGAACTTAAACCGGGAGTTATCCCCAGACTCAGCCCGACTGTACTATATGCCGAAACCGATTCAAATATAATATCTAATAACCGTAAGCCTTCATCAAAATAGGAAATAAGTAATGACCCTATCCCTAAAACAACAACAGAAAGTGTCATCACTGCAAAAGCACGTCTTATGGATGTTTCGGATACCTCACGGCTATACACTTCTATATTCTTTCTCCCTTTGGCCAAACTGATAAAATTCAATACTGCTATTGCAAATGTACTGGTTTTTATACCTCCTCCTGTAGAGGCAGGAGAAGCTCCGATCCACATCAAGATGATTATAATAATGAGTGACGATAAATGTAACTGATTAAAATCAATTGAGTTGAACCCTGCTGTACGGGGCGTTGTCGCTGTAAATAGTGCTGTGACGAATTTCCCGATTCCCTGATGAGAAACCAGTATATTATTATACTCATTTATGAAAATAAGAATGGTTCCGATAACAATTAAAGAGAATGTTGTTATCAGATTAATTTTACTTCCCAGCTTCATCACCCAAGGCTTGTAAACGTCTTTTTTATGATTGAAAATCTGTAAGAATGTTCTTCTGATTAAATGTTTCAGGTATTTCAATAAGTTGATTACAATCGGGAATCCTAATCCTCCGAGAACAAAAAGGAATATCAGGCTCAATTGGAATCTGTAGTTATTCACATATCCGTTTTCCATGATACCATGGGGCAATGTGGAAAAGCCTGCATTACAAAAAGCGGATATGGAATGAAATACTGAAAAATAAATCCGATCACTCAGACTAGGCATCAAAGCAGAACTTAAACTAGTAAAAATAAAGAAAGCCCCGACAGCTTCAATACCAACTGTTATAATTAATATCCGCTTTAACGTCTTAAAAATTTCATCAATCTTCTCTATGTTAGAGATATTACCCATCGTTAATTGGTCCTCATAAGACGAGCCTCCCTTAAAGAAGTAGCTGAAATAACTGGCAAAAGTCAATATACCTAAACCGCCGGCCTGAATCATGACCATAATAACAGTTTGTCCGAACAGGGTAAAATCCTTACTTGTATCCAGTGCTACCAGACCTGTTACACAAACGGCACTCGTTGTTGTAAAAAGAGCATTGATCAGACTGATACTTCCTGTTGTGGATATCGGTAATAACAGTAAAATTGTCCCTATAAGAATCAGTCCTAAAAAACTGAAAACAAATAAGCGAGCCGGGTTTAATCCTATATATTTTATTCGAGACAACATTATTTATGTTTTACGGAACGGCTCAATGTGATATATCCTAATATTCCGCCGATAATAGAAGCAGCAAAAATACCGATCTTAGCCTGTACCATATATTCGGGATGAGAAAAGGCCAGCGATGTAATAAATAACGACATAGTAAAGCCGATAGATGCCAGCAAACCTAAACCAAACAGGTTACGTACATTCATTCCCTGAGGAAAGGGTGCTACTTTCAACTTTATCAATAAAAGAGTGAAACCAACGACACCTAACACTTTACCTAGCAGTAATCCCAAAGCTACTCCTAAAGCTATATTTGTACTGAATAGTTGATCAAAATCAATATTAAGAGAGACTCCGGCATTGGCCAGAGCAAATATCGGTATGATAACAAATGTCACTAAAGGATGCATTCGATGTTCTAAGCGTTGCAATGGAGGAATCGCCTTATTGGTATCTATTTTTATTTCTTCCAATAGGTGTAACTGATCGTTTGTCAGTGTCGGAATTTCGTTTTTAGGATCAACCTCCCTGAATTTATTCAGATAGTTCTTTATCCGTTCCACAAATAGATTCTCTCTTATTTTCACATCCGCAGGAATCATAAAGGCGGCAATAACAGAAGCTATTGTAGCATGTACTCCTGATAAGAGAAAAGATGTCCACACTCCGAGAATACCAAATATGGCGTAGAACAAAATACTCCGCACACCCATTTTATTGCCAACGAACATAATAAGAGCAAAGCCAAAACCAATAGCAAGGCTCATGAATGAAATATCGGATGTATAGAAAAATGCAATAACCAAGACAGCCCCCAGATCATCGACAATAGCCAATGCTGTTAGAAACACTTTCAGTGATAGTGGTATCTTGCTCCCCAATAGGTACAAAACACCTAAAGCAAAAGCAATATCGGTTGCCATCGGTATTCCCCAACCGTGATGAACTTCTCCTGATGGATTCAGGATAATATAGATAAGTGCCGGTACGAGCATACCGCCGATTGCTGCACCGATAGGCAAAAGGGCTTTACGCGGGTTGGATAATTCTCCTCCTACAATCTCCCTTTTGAGTTCTAAGCCCACTACAAAGAAGAAAACAGCCATCAGCCCGTCATTGATCCAGTGATGAATGCTATATTCAAAGAATGGAATGCCATCAAATATAAATCCCAGTTTATGCTCCAATACATGAAAATAGTCTTCCGACCATGGGGAATTAGCTAAAATCATAGCAATGATAACACTCAGCCCGAGGACTATACCTCCGGCCTTTTCCTGTAATATAAATCGCTGAATGGGTTGAACCACCTTATCGATAGCTTCTTTTTTTTCTCCTGTCATCTATCCGGATTTTATGGAAATGTTGAATATTTTAATAAACATCAAAAATAATTTATTTTTTTTCGACTAGAAAAAATATTACCGATTAACTCTATTTTAGTAGACATAGTATACTTATAATGAACTACTAAACATAAATTAACTTTTAAACAAGCTCTAATTTTACTATTTTTGTTCCTAATATTGGAAAATCCGGTACTGTTCAGGAGTGGTTTTATTATTAGTCTTTTACCTTTCTTTATATATTCTGAACTCTTTTTTTATCTTATATGACCGAGGAACTATTTATATCATTTGTAATGATGAGTTCTGCCATGGGGTTATGTTGTAGATTCCAATATTGGGGCATCTCCTTTTGTTTGCTCCATTTACAATTAGAATAGTTACTAAAGACGAGGATATGATTCCATCTTCATCACTTTAAAGCAATAAACACATAAATAATATGATAAAAAACAAATTACCTTTTCGAACGACATTAACCAAATCAGTTGCTCTACCAGGGCTAATTGTTATACTTTTTGTATCCCTTTATTGTGGCTTCTTCCCTGAACAAGCCAATAAATCTCTGTCGGTTGTGAAAACCTATTTTTTTAACAACCTGAGTTGGGTTTATGTATTGATGGTAACTTTGTTCGTTCTGTTTCTTATTATTATAGCTTTAAGTAAACTTGGTAATATTCGCTTAGGTTCGGATAATTCCCGGCCTAAGTATAGCTTCTTTTCATGGATAGCAATGCTGTTTGCAGCCGGTATGGGAATCGGGCTTATGTATTTCGGTGTGGCAGAAACAATGTCTCATTATGCAAATCCGGCCATAGACGATACGCTTCAACGAGCAAAAGAAGCCCAATTATACACTTTTTTCCATTGGGGAATACATGCCTGGGCCATATATGCTGTGGTGGGATTAGTACTGGCTTATTTTGCCTATCGTTATAAATTGCCGTTGGCAATACGAAGCGGTTTATATCCTTTGTTGAAAGATAAAATATATGGGCCAATCGGAAATATTGTAGACACTTTTGCGCTATGCAGTACATTTTTCGGAATTGCGACAACTTTGGGATTTGGTGTCGTACAGCTAAATGCAGGATTGCAAAGTATAGGATTGGTGCCAGAGAACAGTTTTACATTTCAGGCTATTATCGTTATTGTAGTCATGGGTATCGCTATATTTTCAGCTTTTACAGGCGTGGATAAAGGTGTGAAGCGATTAAGTGAACTGAATCTGTCTCTCGCTTTTATTCTGATGGTATTTATTTTGATTGCGGGACCAACAATATATATACTTAGTACCTTTAGTGAAGGTATCGGTTATTACATCAGTAATTTAACAAATCTAACCTTTAATACTTTTGCCTATGAAACAGAAGCTCAGGGCTGGTTCTCGGGCTGGACAATTATGTATTGGGCCTGGTGGATATCATGGTCTCCGTTTGTTGGGTTGTTTATTGCACGTATATCGAAAGGGCGTACCATACGTGAGTTTATTATAGCTGTTCTACTGATTCCTTCCTTATTCAATTTCTTATGGATGACTATATTTGGCAGTAGTGGTGTTTGGCTGGATAAATTCGTAGCAAATGGAGAATTGAGTCTATTGGCGAACGATCCGGATACTCTCCTGTTTCGCTTTTTTGAATATTTTCCATTTACAGGCTTATTGAATATAATAGCAATCTTGATGATTGGGGTTTTCTTTGTTACTTCAGCAGACTCCGGGATATTGGTTATGAACAGTATAGCATCCGGTGATAAAAAGAACTCGCCGAAGTGGCAAAATATATTTTGGGGTGTACTACTCATCATTCTCTCTCTTACACTGCTTCGGGCAGGAGGTCTGGCCTCACTGCAAACGATGACTCTCATTTCCGCATTACCCTTTGGGTTGAGTATGCTACTCTTATGTTTTTCTTTATGGAAAGCTTTGCAAATCGATCATTTATTTCATAATACCAAACTGCCCTATGGTAGTATCGCATGGGACGGGAGCAGATGGAAGGAACGGCTGAACAGAATACTAACCTTTTCCCACAAAAGAGATGTCAAGGACTTTTTGAATGGCACGGTAAAAGAAGCATTCGGCGAACTTCAGCAAGAGTTATCCGAAAATGATATTGAAGCTCAAATTATAACAGGTAAAAACACTGCTCTATCCATAGAGTTATTCATAAGGCATGATAAAATACGAAATTTCCGATATGGTGTCGTTGCTGAGCCTCAAACGATCTCGGAGTATATGATCGAGGAAGAGAATACTCCGAATGTTGATATGGAAACGCCTTATATCCCGATTACCTATTTTAATGATGGGCGTAAAGGAAATGATATACAGTATATGACAAAAGAGGAAGTGATAGCTGATGTCCTCAGAGAATATGAAAGATTTATAAGTCTCATCTCTGATGATAAAAACGAATTGCTTATTATTGACAAGTAGATAAACCTGAAAAAGAAGGCTGTGAATAAATTGATAGATTCAGGAAGGAATGATCGTCCTGAATCTATTTATTTGCAATCTCTTTCTTTAAACTTTGCTATTTTATTCCTGTTACAGTAATCGAATAAATGCCGACATTTCGCGCTTTGTATTTGGCTATTGTCGATGCATCCAGATGCTCTTGTAAGACTTCATCAGGAATGACAATAGTTTTTGTTCGTTCAATCTTTATATCAGTAAAATTAGCTCTCTCTATCTCACCCAAATAATCCTCTCTTTGTATGGCACTGGCTATACAACCCGCATACATAGAAGCATTATCCGTAAATTCTTTTGAAAATACACCATTCAGCACAACATCAGAGATACAGAAATGGCCGCCTTCTTTCAGTACCCGATATATTTCTTTAAAGATTTTATCTTTTTCGGGTAGCAGATTTAAAACACAATTACTGACTACCACATCTATGGAACTATCAGGTAAAGGCATGTTTTCTATATCTCCTTCGATAAATTCGACATTGGTATATCCTCGCTTGGTTGCATTCTTCCGTGCCTTTTCGATCATTTGTGGCGAAAAGTCAATACCGATTACTTTTCCTTTTTCCCCGACTTCTGCTATGGCTATAAAACAGTCGTTACCTGCACCTGAGCCTAAGTCTAAAACGGTATTACCTTCTTTAATGCCTGCATACTCAGTAGGTAGTCCACAGCCTACACCTAAATCAGCATCTACTTCATACCCTTTAAGCCCGCTGTAATCTTCGCTCATGATCGTAAAGACCTTTTTTGAAGGAGTCGCAGGACTCGTTCCACAACAGCAACCCGATTTTAGGGCATTACTATTCAACGCTAGTTCGCTATATCTCTGCTTTACCAAAGCTTTCTTTTCTTCGTTCGTGTTCATATTAAAAGTATTGTAGTTATTTTATTTATAATATTTTCTTTTTAGCCAAAAGGCAATGTTTACCAACAGGATAAGTACAGGAACTTCGACAAGCGGACCGACTACACCTGCAAAGGCTTGTCCGCTATGCAAACCGAAGACACCGATAGCAACTGCAATAGCCAGTTCAAAATTATTGCCTGTAGCTGTAAATGCTATCGAAGCGTTTTTATCGTAAGACGCCCCCATTAATTTTCCTGCAAAGAAGCTGAGGAAGAACATGACTACAAAATAGATTAGTAGCGGTATGGCGATTCGCACTACATCCAATGGTATTTGTACAATCAGTTCTCCTTTGAGACTAAACATTAATACAATGGTAAATAGTAAAGCGATTAAAGTAATTGGTGAAATTGCAGGGATAAACTTATCCTTATACCATTGTTCCCCTTTTATTTTAACCAATATCAAACGGCTTAAAATACCCATCAGGAAAGGAATACCTAAATAGATAGCGACTGTTTCGGCTATTGTACCGATGGATATATCCACAATCGCACCTTCAAAGCCAAATAACGGTGGTAACTTGGTTACAAATATCCATGCATAAAAACTGTAAAAAAATACCTGAAAAATACTATTCAGGGCAACCAATCCTGCGCCGTATTCTGTATTACCTTCTGCCAAATCGTTCCATACAAGTACCATTGCAATACACCGCGCAAGACCTATAAGAATAACCCCAACCATGTATTCGGGGTAATCGTGTAAAAAGAGAATGGCAAGTAAGAACATTAAAAGAGGTCCGACAATCCAATTCAGGATTAACGAAATAGATAATATCTTTACGTTAGAAAATACTTTCGGCAGTTGTTTGTAATCTACTTTTGCCAATGGCGGATACATCATTAGGATCAGACCTATTGCCAGAGGAATATTTGTTGTCCCGCTCGACATGGAATCTAAGTAGCTGCTGAAAGACGGGATAAAATACCCCAATCCTACACCGATAGCCATTGCAAGGAATATCCAAAGTGTTAAGTTCTTATCTAAGAAACTCATTTTCTTTTTACTCATGACCTTTTATCTTATCGGTGTATAATTTATAAAATGCTGTTTTGATTTCATCCCTTACCCTGATATACTCGGATTGAATAAACTCGGGTGTTCCCGTAGCTTCGGACGGATCATCAAAACCGATATGCAGACGGTTCTTTACTTTTCCTGAGAATGCAGGACAGCTTTCATTTGCACCTCCGCAAACAGTAATCACATAATCCCATTCGTCATTCATATATTGCTCTACACTATCGGATGTATGATGTGAAATATCTACGCCTGCATCCTGCATGACTTCTATTGCCTTTGGATTTACTTTTCCGCTTGCTTTTGTCCCTGCGGAATAAACAGACAATGAAGGATCGAATGATTGTAAAAATCCATGAGCCATCTGGCTGCGGCAACTATTTCCTGTACATAGAATTAAAATTCTCATATTGTTCATGATTTTGTATTTACACTAACAGTTCCTATTTCGTCGAATAACGAATATGTGTCTTAAAAAAAATATCAGGAGAAAACTTTTGACATTTTATAGTTTGTCATGGAAATACCAATGCAAACGGTTTGTTTTTCAAGAATAACATAGCCTTTTTTTGAGAAGAAAGGCTGAGCTGTAATACTGACATCAGCAGTTATTTCTGAAATATCCTTCATCCGTGCATACTCTTCAATCTTTTTAAGTAAGAGTGATGCAACACCCTTTCCCTGATAATCTTTATGGACAAACATAGAGTTTAAATACCCTGATAATTTTAAGGCCGCAAACCCTAATATTGTATTGTTTTCCTCGGCAAGTATAAAGTATTGCTCATTAATACGTTCCTCCCATACGCTCGCATCCTCTCCTCTTGCAGCCCAGCATTCAACTTGTTCAGAAGGATAGTCTTTCAAATTGACTGAAAGGATAGTTGAACGAAATAATTCCTTAATGGCAGGAATATCTTTTTTTGTTGCAAACCTGATGTTCATCATATCAGCAAATATCGTCTGTTTTCTGTAATTGAGTAAAAAAGCCACCAAACAGTTCTTTGGCTTTATTCCAGTTCTCGTTATTAATACAATATTTCACGGTGGGTAATGTTATTGTTCCCTGAATCAATCCTGCATCTTTCAGTTCGTTCAGATGCTGTGACAGCGTGCTCTTGGCAATCGGTAACACCTCTGACATATCGCCATGATAGCAGCATGACTGATTGGCAAGCATTTCAAGTATGGCGATACGGATAGGATGTCCTAATGCTTTAGCAAAGCGTGCTAATTGCTCCTGATCGGCTATTAATTCTTTCTTCGACATAAACTATATATTTATTGTTCGCAAATATACGAATAGAATTTTAATTCGCAAGATTGCGAATGTTTATTTTGTAAATTATCTTAGAGAGAAATATCCAGATATTAATCTAAAGTTTTCAAAGAGTAACGAAAGAGGAAAAGTTTTTTAGTATCTTAACTTTGACTATATAGTATCATTTTTTTACTACTACATAAATTCTATTTGAAGATGAAAATCTAAGAAATTCAGTTCTCTAAAACGAAAATTTTATATCTTTACAAAAGATAAGTTGCTCTTTATATATTGAGGAAATTAAGCATATCTAAGAACTAAGCTGGTTTCTAAATCGTTACCTGTTTTAAAACGAAGGTCGTGTAATCTGTTGATTAATAGCTAAAAAAAGTTTTCACTGTGTCTTCTCATGTGGAATGTCAGCCGTTTATCTATATTAACAAGTTTAGCCAATCGTTTCAGTTGCCAGTTCATATTCGGATGACTTTGTAGCTTGAAAACTCTTTCGTCATCTCCGGCAAATTCAGAATCTTTATATCTGTTGAGTATTTGCATCGGAATATCCAATAGAGGAATATAAGAAGTTGTTCCGGTTTTCTGTCTGTTCAGGACAATCCATAAACTACCATCTTCCTGTTGCCGGATATTGGAATGATTCAGGTTTCTCAAATCAATAGCTGTGATACCCGTAAATACACAGAAGATAAACATATCCCGTGTAAAGTTCCATGTCGGGTGTTTGGTCTGTATCTGCATCAGGCGTTCTATTTCATCATTGGTCAGCCACGGACGTTTGGGTATTATCTTTTCGGGAATATAATCGAAGAACGGGTCCTGTCGTATTAGTCCTTTATGCTTGGCTCTTGTTACGCAAGTACGTAAGGGAATCAGATTACACTTTACCGTTCTCGGCGTCATTTGCAAATCTATTTTCAGGTAAAAGGAATAGGCTTCAATAAAAGCAATATCAACCTGTCCGAAAGGAATATCGGTCGCATTATATTTCATGGATAGGAAATCTTTCAAGTGCTTATATGCATTCGGATAGACCGGATAGGTAGATTCTTTTATTTTTACGCCGACACTTTTGCGTTTTTCTTCCACCAGTTCCGCAAACTCCTGCATCAGTGTATTCCGTTTTGTCCCGATACCACGCAAGGCATTTTTCAGGGATTCGGCAGTAATATAGCCTTTGCTTTCTACCATTGTCTTATAATGGGTGTTCAGTTCAGATTTATAGTTTTCAATCTGTTTGTTTATGGAGGTATTACTTTTACCGATGGCTAATCCGTCCTGTGCGTTCCACTCATTGGGCAGAATATCCATTCCTGTACTGAATGCTTTACTTTCCCCGTCCACGCTGAGACGTCCCATTATCGGACATTTACCGGATTTCTTTTTCTTACTGGTATTTAGGTAGAATAATATACTGAATGTACTTCTGTTATGTTCCATGATTATATAGCTGGATATTGTTAGATTATTGTAAATAACTGCACTACTATTGATTATCGACTGTATAGCTGAATTTACCTGTCAGACGTTTGGATAGCTGTTTCATATCGTTGCCTATTTTCTCGTTATTGACACGAGCGTAACGCTGGGTTGTCTGTATGTTGCGGTGCCCCATCATCCGGCTGACGCTTTCAATGGGTACGCCTTGCGATAAACATAACTGACTGGCAAAACAATGCCGGGCAACATGGAAGCTAATGTTGGTTGTGATATTACAATGTTTGGCAATGGTCTTTAGTGCATCAGATATACGCCTATGCGATAATACCTTAAAAACCGGATCGCCTTTACCTGTTCCGCTGATGCCTTTATATTTCTCAATAATCTGAATAGGTATATCCAGTAACTTTACATGAAAAGGAATATCTGTTTTCTGTCTTGACATACAAATCCACAAGCTACCGTCTTCTTCGGTAATTATATTCTTCCAGGTCAGTTGTTTCAGGTCGATGTAAGAAAGACCTGTAAAGGCTGCAAAAACAAACAAATCACGGATAAAGCTCTGACTTGATGATTTCAAGGGAGTAGATATCAGTCGTTCAAGTTCTTCGGCAGATAAAGACCGTTGTTTAAATTCAGGCTTCTCTAATTTATAACCTAAGAATGGCGGATAGGTAATCATATTCCGGTGCAGGGCTATCCGGACTGTTTTCAGCAATAAGGCTACGATAGTAACAATAGATTCTGATTTCAGTTTACGTTCTACACGTAAGTCGAAGTCGTAAGCTTCTATAAACGGCAGGTCTAATTGGGTCAATGGTATATCTTCTACATGGTACTTTTCCCAAAGAAAACGTTTCAGGTTTTTGTAGGCTACATTATATTTTGGATAAGTGGAAGCGGCACGGTCGATGCCTATCCGTTTGCGAAATTCTTCTGCCATATCTTTAAACAGAGCAAGCAGGGTTTTCTGGGAAGAGGCTATTCCCTGAAAGGCATTCTTTACATCGATAGCTGTTACTTTTCCTGTCCTGCCTAGAATGTCTTTGTAGTGGGAGTGTATTAAGAGATTAATTTTATTAATCTCTCGATTGAGTTCAACGGCAACACGGCTTTTTCCGGTTGCCCGTCCTGATTTAACATTCCAGAGATGTTCGGGGACAGATAGTTTTGATCCGAATTGGGCGATACTGTTCCCGATAATGATTTTGCCGACTATGGGATAAATGGCATCGGGACGGGATACTGCTTTTTTACTTTTACCTTCCCGTTTGAGGTAAAAGGATACTTTTAATTCTTGTGTCATAATACTCACACTTTAAGTTGATAAAATTACTTTTCATGTGAGTCATTTGAACAATGTAACCAGCAGACAAACAGTATCTTTAAAAGACAATCTGTGATATTATTCTGCCTTATTTTGCTTTGGTAAAAATGGGTAACGTTTTAGAAACGGAACGTTTGCTATATTCTGCTTTTTCAGCCATTTTTGCCTATAGACAACATCTGACAGCTAAAGACATACTTTTCTAAATGCCAATCGTTTACCTCTTGTTTCCTCTCTTTGCTCTTTTACTACTAGGTTGTACTAACAACACAAGACATCCGCAGAAAAAAACAATCAGGATTATATCCTGTGAAAATCCAAATCGTATTTAATCGGATTCAACGGTATTACAATACAGGTAAAGAATTAAGTATCGATGATTGGAATATGTTGGCAGAATCTAAAAGCCCAAAACTAATAACGATTAGATCGGATATTAAAAATTCTTTTGAAAAAGTTGAGGATGCTGTACGTGCATTAGTCGAGGAGGGCAGTTTCTCTTTTGACAATCTGAATATCCGATTGGGGAAGTGTATTAACGATACATTGAATACTGCTTTTGAAAATAAAATAAATAAGCTGACAGAAGATGGTGCAATAGGCAATGCTTCGACATATGCTTGTGCATTTCGCCACCTGGAGAAATATGCAGGGAAGAAAATTACCTTTGATGCAATAACAACTGATTGGTTAAAGAAGTACGAGAAAGCAATGCTATCGGAAGGGAAAAGTTATACGACCATATCCATGTATTTGCGTTGTATGCGAGCAATATTTAATGAGGCTAAATCAGTAGGGATGGTACGAGAGGCTCAATATCCTTTTGGAAAAGGTAAATATGAAATTCCAATCGGAAAAGGACGGAAGATGGCTTTGACACTTCAGCAGATAAAACAGATTATTTCCTATACTGATGAAACAGAAACCACAGAACACTATCGGGATTTATGGTTTTTCTCCTATTTATGCAATGGGATCAATATAAACGACCTGCTAAAATTGAAGTTTTCTAATATAGATGGAGATGAAATACACTTTTATCGTTCCAAAACGATTCATACATCCCGTGAGAAAAAAGAGATAGAAGCATTGCTCACACCCGAAATGAAACGAATTATTGAGAGATGGGGCAATCCTGATAGAAATCCGAATAATTATGTATTTCCTTTTCTGGATGGGTATAATACACCATTAGGGCAAAAGAAAAGGACACAGGATGTTACCCGAAGGATTAATAAACGCTTAAAAATGATCGGTGATGCTCTTGGTATATCAGGGATAAGCACCTATACGGCAAGGCACTCATTCGCCAGTGTGTTAAAACGTAGTGGAGCAAATATTGCTTATATATCAGAAAGTCTAGGACACAGCGATTTAAAAACTACAGAAAATTATTTAGCCTCATTTGAAAAAGAAGAAAGGGAAAAGAATGCTAAATTATTGACTAATTTCGACAATCTATAGAAAGAATACGTATCTTTGCCTATATCAGCAAATAAAGAAAGGAGTTGGATATGACAACATTAGAATTAAAAGCAAAAGAACGTGAACTGTTACAGGAAATAAACAGCGACACTAATTTATTGAATTCAGCTTTGAAATATGTAAAAAGGCTGAAAAAAGCAAAAAAACAAAATCCTTGTCAGTTTTCACCGGAAGAGAAAGAAGCGATCCTGTTGAAAGGTGAGCAGGATGCAAAAAAAGGATTGGGAACATTACATGAAGATTTTGAAAAAGAATTTGCATCATGGTAATAATCTGGTTGCCGGAAGCCCGCGAACATTTAAAAGATATTTATCAATTCTATAAAAGTAATAGAAGTGTAAATGCTGCTGTAAAAGTGAGAGAAGAGCTTTATAAAGCAGTGGCTCCGTTAAAAGAACATCCTAAAATGGCTCCGGTAGAGATATTTTCTACAAAGACAACCGAGAAATACCATTCTTTAGTAGTTGGGAAATATTTCAAGATAGTATATTATATCAGTGATGAGAAAATATATATTTCAGCTATTTTTGATTGCCGCCAGAATCCTAAGACTAATGAAAACAAACTCAAATAACAGCCTATTCATATAGGCTTTTTATTTATAGCCATGCCCCGCCGCAAGAAACACGTATTAAAAGGCCGTGAGCTTGAAATCTACAGAAGCCTCGTAGAGGAACTATCCCAAAATCCCGAGCTGGCGGACTATGACATGAACACTATCGAAATAACCCTCCTCAAAAACCTGACTCCCCAAATCCGGAACATAGACAAAGCCATAGCAAACCTAAAACGGTATATAGCTATCAACGGAAAGAACATTACCATTATTAACGGAGAACCTTCCGTATTCAAAAGAGATATCATCAAAATGATGAAAATAAGTCGTCCGACCTTAGATAAATGGATAAAAGACGGCAACATCACACCACAACATTCCTCCTTTTTCCAAAAAAATATTTTTCCTCCAAAGCTGATTCTGGAACAGCTTGAAGCCTATAAGCAAGCAAACAAATCATGTAAACCGGAAAAATAATTTTATTCCTTTACATTCTCCGTGTTTGTCCTAAAATACTGCCCAAAATAGGACAATTTATGACAAGTGTTTCATTTACATTGATTTGACTGTCGTCATTTGTCGTAATATGTCGTCTTTTGTCATGCCTGTGTAAACTTTTTATCGGTTTGATAAACAGTTATTTGCAGTTTAGCTTTGCAAAAGATTATAATCAGGAAACGGCTGTGACGATAGCCTATTATGAAACATTTTAACAAATAAACAGATGAGTAATATTATTGTAACTGAAGAAGATAAACTTCGCACCATCGTTCAGGAAGAAGTGTCCAAACTCTTACCTGAGAAGCAAGATACGAAACCGGAAATAGATACGATAACCTTAACGGCTGCCCTCGCTTTGCTGAGTGAACACGGTTATCCGATGTCCAAATCCAAACTTTATAAGCTGACCTCCACCGATGAGATACCCTGCCGGAAGTTTGGACGAAAACTCGTTTTCTCCCGAAAGGAGATACTACGTTGGGCTGAAAGCCAAACGAAAGCCGGAAACAACAAAGAGGAAGCAGCCTTAATCCTTGCCCGGAGCGCCCGGCAAAAAATGCGTAATAGTAAAAAATAATCAATTTTAAAATGTATATCAAATGGAAGCAAAGAAGAAAGAAGAGCCCGGTGACTTCAATATGGAGAATTATATAAACGGGTATAGCAATACATCCCAATCGGCTGACTCCATATCTGCTACAGAACAAGTTGAATTGAACAAGTCCGATAAGTCTACCCGGAAAACTGTACCGGCTAAACAACGTAAACTCGATTTGCAGGAATATAAAGAAACATTTTTAAGCGTTCCCAGAATCATTGACCGCAGAACCGTTTTCATCAGCAATGACATCCGGGAGCAGGCAGTGAGTATAGTCAGAAAACTGGGTGAAGAAAAAGCAAGCGTCTCGGGTTTTATAGAGAACCTGCTGCGTCACCACCTGGAAGTTTACCGCGAAGATGTCGAAAAATGGATACATTTGTAAACCATGTATACCCGGTCTGCCGGCTATGCCCTGTTTATCACAGCCCATAAAAGCGATAGCATAGCAAGGGTATGTTTTCATTGCATGAAAACCCCTTGCTTTGGCTATGCCAAAGGAAAAACCACTCCCGCCGGTCGCCATTTTTTAGGACGAATATATAACATAAATAAGTGGACGTATTATATCCAAGCAGTATAAAACTAAAAAATTGACAGAAAATGATACGCATAAAAATAAAGGCGGACGCCCTAAAAAGAGCAGGTCCGAACGGAAGAGCAAGACGATAGCTGTCTGTTTTTCCGAACGCGAATATATGGCAATCAAGTATAGGGCATCCAAAGCAAACCTGAGTTTAAGTGAATATTGCCATAGTGCGGTTCTGAAAGGAAAGATAGCAGAACCCATAAAAAAAGAAGATATGGAAACACTAAAAGGGCTTTCCTATGTAGGTAATAACCTGAATCAATTTGTAAAGCTGGCACATTTTGCAGACATCAAAGACTTTGAGAAAAGAGCAAATGTATTACTCAATCAGATACAATATATTATAGCCAACCTGTCCGATGATTGGAAAAGTTCTAAAAGGAAAAAGCTTTAAAGGATGTGTTTCCTATGTAATGGGAAAAGAAAACGCAACACTGATAGACAGCGAAGGAGTCCTGGACATAGATACACAATCCATTATTAACAGCTTTTACCTGCAAAGCCTGATGAATCCCAAGCTGGCAAAATCAGTCGGCCATATACCGCTCAGTTATGCCAAAGAAGATGAAGACAAGCTGACAGATAATAAGATGATGGTACAGTTAGCCAAAGAGTATATGCAAATGATGAAGATAGAAAATACTCAATATATCATCGTAAGGCATAACGACACAGAGCATCCCCATTGCCATATCATATTCAATCGGGTAGATAATGAAGGGAAAACCATATCAGACAAGAATGATTATGCAAGGAACGAAAGAGTAACCAAAGCCCTGAAAGAAAAATACGGACTGACATTCGGAAAAGGCAAAGAACAAGTCAATACCCAGAAACTCAACGATCCTGATAAAGTAAAATATGAGATATATACAGCAATCAAAACGGCATTAAGGCAATCACCCGACTGGATACAGTTTCACTCAGAGTTGAAGAAACAGAGAATAAACATCCGGTTCAAATACAAGGGAAAGACAGGAGAAGTACAGGGCATATCTTTTAAGAAAGGAGATTATTCATTCAAAGGTTCGGAGATCGATCGCAGTTTCAGTTATTCAAAGCTGAACAATCTGCTAAAACAGAACCAGTATAATAATCAGAAGCAAAACACGGATAACCCACAAAAGCAATCACAAAATGCTCATAGCCCGGATTTTGTTCTTAATATTGCCACAGGCAGTATACAACAGCATAGAGAGGATGATGCTTTGGAAAATGAATTCACAAACCGGATGCAGTCGGAAGAGAAAGAACGACAATTCAACAGTAAGAAAAAGAAAAAACAGAAATATAGAAGAGGTTTATAGACTTCTGTGCTGTTAGCTTCGCACTCTGTCCCTGTGGCTAAGGTATATATACGTGCTTCAACGGTCAAATTCTTGTCCTGACGGATTTAGCAGGAAAATCTCCACCCTGACGGGGTCGTATTTCCCTGCTAAAAATTTGACGTTTCGCACCGGTTATTCTTGTCTGCCACAGGGACAGAGTATGCGAAGCCGATTCCGACGCAGAGTATCGGAAATATGAAAAACACAAACATGAAAATCAGTTTTTTTCAGAAGCCTATATTTATACCAAATATAAAACTTGAGGGGGGACAAAAGTTGCCCGCCTCATCCTCTACAGAATATTCTGGTTTTATCTTTGATAATACCTTTATCTTTCAATACATTTTTCATAAAATAAAAACGCTATTTCATATTTGGACGGTTTTATCTTTAGATAGCAATTCGCCATTATCCAACAATTTTTCCTGAAATCGAAATCATAGGATTTTGCTAAATATTCGATAAAACTGTTTTCATCATTTTGAGTATCAAAGAAGAGATAAACAGCAGTACATTCATCCGTTTGGTCGAAATCGAGAGAGGTTGTTGCTTGCTGTTCACTAAAACGTATTTCGATAACCTTTTCCAATATTTTATTTTCAAGATGTACCGTTAAAGAAATAGGATAGTGAAGATACTTTCTTTTCAGTCCTTCATAGGAGCGACCGAGCATAGACTTGGCATGCCCGATAAGGGTTTCAAAATTATTATCACGATTTTGCATAAACGTCCGCTTTTAAGCCTGATTGGGGAATCAAGCCGATATAAATACTAAATGAATAATTTTTATATCGCTGCGGTTTTTCTTTCGTCAGTCAGAACAGATATCCAACCAACAATAACAGGATGTGGATACAAATATACAATTAACAGACAAAAAGTTAATCCCGATTTTCCTTTTTTCTATATCTTTAGGGTCGCAGACCCTTTTATTATTTTGTATTGTTATTATTCTTATTTTTGTAGTAAACAATAAACTGAATGAAAAAGTCAATTACATATTTACCATCTACCAATCAGAGAGATTTACATTTTCTTGTCGAATCTATTTTGCAACGGCTCAAACAAACCGAAATGATAATACTTTTCGGAAGTTATGCCCGAAACGATTATGTGGTGTATGATGAGAAATATGAGTTTGGCAAAAGACAGTTCTATGTAAGCGATTACGATATATTGGTGGTAACAAGTGGAATTTCGGATGGTATTGCTATTAAAGTTCTTAACAATATAGAGGATGCGTATTATGACAGGGCAAAAGACCCTGACAGGCAACCTCCTGTTCAGTTTATCAGCGAGGATATGAAGAAACTGAATAAGTATCTGGATGAAAGCCGATATTTTTATACGCAGATAAAACAGGAAGGCGTTGTGCTATATGATAGCGGAAAATTCAAACTTGCACGGAGACGTAAGCTCAATCTGGAAGAAATAAAGCAACAGGCGCAGGAGTATTTTGATGATAAATTTAATTATGCTAACGACTTTTTCGAAACAGCAATATTCAATTATGAAAAGGAGAAATATAAGTTAGCATCCTTCAATCTCCACCAGACTTGTGAAAACTATATCTATGCAATTCGTTTAGTTAATACACTTGAGAATCCTAAGCAGCATAATCTTACAAAATTGCTAAATTCTGTAAAGAAATATTCTAATGAGTTTATCAAAGTCTTTCCACAGGACACTCCCGAAGAAAAACGTCTGTTCGAGCTTATCAAAGCTGCTTATGTAAATGGACGCTATGACCCTGATTTTGTAGTTACCAAAGAGGATATTGACGCTTTACTGCCTAAAGTGGAATTACTTCGTGATATTACTAAACGCATCTGTGAGGAGAAGATTATGGAGTATCGGGAGAGGGAATAAACTATCTTTCCCCATCTTCCATACAAAGATATATTCGAATTAAAAAATGGCATTGCTTCCGAAATACCCAGAAATACTCATAGTAGCATGCCAAGAAAAATAAAAACGTGATTTAAACTGGTTCTGATAAAAGCATCGAAATTTTAGTAAAGTATTGGGATAAAAATAGAGCAAAATACGAAAAACTAAACAAGGGGATTACAGATATTTTTAGATACTCTTGTTTCTTCTCATTGGGTGTAATAACCAAACATTTTTGATATAAAAAAGAAACATCCATAATTCTTAGTATCTTTGCACTATTGTCATAAATGGAATTTCACCATGCAGGAATCTGAAAAGTATACCAAACAAATCAACATTGTTATAGATTACATTTCTGCCAATATCACTCAAGCCTTAGATATAAAAATACTCGCCCGACTCACGAACTTATCACCTTATCATTTTCATAGGATATTTAGTTCCATCATGGGCGAATCTCCAATAAAATATGTTACCCGCAGAAGATTGGAATTATCTGCAACATACCTAATAAATGATTATTCTAAGTCTGTGACAAACATTGCTTACGAAGTCGGTTTCAATTCCTCGAATGTGTTTTGCCGCAACTTCAAAAGCCATTTTGGAATGACAGCCGAAGAATACCGGAGTAAAATAAAACAAGAAAATAGCAAGAATCGTACATCAGACAGCAAAATCAATCCATCCAATACACTTGTCTCCGATTATTTTTGCAATCCTAAAATATTACAAATCAGAAATATGAAAATGGATTGCATATTTGAAGTGAAACAATTAGATTCTGCCCATGTAGTGTATCACAGGCATTACGGACCCTACTTTAATCTGCGAATTGCTTTTGAAAAACTACTGAAGTGGGCTTACCCGAGAGGATTAATTTCCTCCTCGGATTTTAAATTGGCTGTAATTTACCATGACAATCCGGCAGTAACAGATGAAGAAAAACTTACTTCAGACGCATGTTTGATTGTCGACAAGCCTGTGAAAGCAGATAGGGAATTTAGTACATACTCTATCAAAGAGGGACAATATGCTACCGGGCGTTTTGAAATCATTCGGCAGGATTTTAAGAGTGCTTGGCAATGTATGTATAGCCTCATAGATGATTACGGTCTCCAATGCTGCGGCCTCCCTTTCGAGATTTACCACAATAATAGCGAAGAGCATCCTGAAAAGAAATGGATTGTGGATATTTGTATTCCTGTTACAGCTAAATAATTAGCTGAAGATTAAATTATCTTTTCTTTAATTATAATGTCTAACAAGGCTGTAACGCTTTGTAGTACTATTTCATATCTATCTTTTAATCAATAAATATCAATCATATGACACCAAATCAAAAAATGGCTCAGCTTGAACATGGGCGTATCGGGCACCTATTGTTTTCGTACGCAGTTCCGGCTATCATTGGAATGCTGGTTAGTGCGCTTTATAATATTGTAGACCGGATTTTTGTCGGTCAGGGAGTTGGCCCTTTTGCTCTTTCCGGACTAACATTGACCTTTCCAATTGTTTTATTTATTCAGGCTTTTTCCATGTTGGTGGGGATTGGAGCTTCGACATGGATATCTATTTTCCTTGGCAAAAAAGCGAAAGATATGGCTGAAAATGTATTGGGAAACGCAATTACATTGTCTATTATTTCCGCTGTTCTTACCACTATACCTCTCCTTCTTTTCATGGATAAATTACTATATCGGTTTGGGGCAAGTGAACAAACATTGGCGTATGCCATAGATTACTTTTACATTCTCCTTCCGTTTAATTTTATCTCTATTATTACTTTTGTTCTAACCTTTATTATGAGAGCTTCTGGGTATCCGATCAAATCCATGCAGGTCATGTTGATTGGTACAGGGTTGAACGTAATTCTTAATCCTGTTTTTATATTTGGTTTTAGAATGGGTGTACAAGGTGCTGCTATTGCAACAGTTCTCTCCATGTTTGTCGGGTTTGTGTATGCACTCCACCATTTTATGAATAAAAATAGTATACTGCGTTTTCATATAAACTATTTTTCTTTACGCAAACAGCTGGTTCAGAAAATATTATCCATTGGACTATCTCCTTTTTGCATGCAGCTTGTTGGATGCATTGGAGTACTTATTATCAATCGCTTACTAAAGCAGTATGGCAGTGATCTTGCGGTCGGTGCAAATGGAATTATTTCCAGCTTCACTCTTTTATTATCGATGTTAGTGATGGGGGTTGCTCATGGTATGCAACCCATTGTAGGATTTAATCTCGGTGCAGGACGAATGGATCGGATACAGCAAGTACTCAAATTGTCAATAATATCCGCAACTGTTGTGACCGGTTTGGGTTGGGTTATGAGCCTACTGATACCGAATATACTTGTCAGTGCTTTCTCAAGCAATAAAGAACTAGTCAGCATTGCTTCAAACGGTCTTCACTTAACAATGCTATTTTTTCTACCCGTTGGTTCTCAAATCATCATTTGCCAGTTTTTCCAGAGTATGGGAAAAGCGTGGAAAACAATATTCCTGAGTCTGAGCCGTCAATGTTTTTTTTATATTCCAACTATTTTAATATTCTCATCCAACTGGGGTGTAAATGGTATATGGCTGGCACAGCCATTTGCCGATGTGATTTCTGTAATAATAGCATGGGGATTCCTAATATATTTTATAAAAAATAAAAAAAAGAATTATTTAGCAGAGCATACAATTTCAGCATAGAACATTTTATAGTAAGTTTTTGTGTGCAAATTGTATGCAAGGAGAAATAAGAAAACAATCTGATTATAAATTCAATATATTAATATTATATTACAGGTTATTCTCTTTAAGAAATGCACTAACTGTTAGCCTATGAACACCAAGAATACGACCAATTGCACTTTTTGATATTTTTTTGTCCAGCAGACTTTTTATCTCGTCTTCTTTTCCTGTGAGCTTGACAGTTTTAGATTTACTTCCAATTGGGCGACCGAGAATAATTCCTTCTGCACGCTTACGAGCAAGAGCTTCCTTCGTCCGTTGAGAAATAAGGTTGCGTTCGATTTCGGCAGATAGTCCAAAGGCAAAAGCTAATACTTTGGAATTTATGTTATTGCCGAGTTCATAACTCTCCTTGATAGTAAAAACCATTATTTCTTTTTCCATACAAGTATGGAGAATACTCATAATTTGCATAAGATTGCGCCCAAGACGAGAGAGTTCAGTGACTATTAATATATCACCTTTCTGCATTTTATTCAATAGCTTACCTAATTCCCGTTCTGAAACTTTCTTTGTGCCACTGATAGTCTCTTCAATCCATTCATCGATAGGCATATTTTTATCCCGTGAGTAATTTGACATCTCAAAATGTTGGTTTTCTGTCGTCTGCTTATCTGAGCTTACTCGTATATATCCGTATATCATAATATAGATTTAAATTATACTATTATTTACGATAAAAATAGTATAAATAAAATACTTAATCATATTTTATAAAATAAATATTGCCTAATTTAATAGAGGATATTTATATGCAAAAGTTGAGCGATTACATTAGTCAATTCTCAATTTCTTCAGATTTTAATGAAAACTCAATATCTTCTTTTGTGATCTTGTCTGATATTGAGAAAAGGATAAAAGAAAAGATTGAAAAAATAGGTATTCCTTTAAAAAATTGGGATATACAAATAAATTATGGGATAAAGACTGGTTTTAATGAGGCTTTCATCATAGATGGTAAAACAAGGGATGAGTTAATTGCCAAATCATCAAAAAACGCCGAAATTATACGCCCCATTCTTCGCGGCAGGGACATAAAACGATACGGATATGAATTTGCTGACTTGTGGCTGATATATATCCCATGGCATTTTCCTTTACATAAAGATCCTTCTATTGTTGGAGCATCAAAAAAAGCAGAATTAGAATTTCAAAAAGAATATCCAGATATTTATAATTATTTGTTGAAATATAAAGAGCAACTTCTAAATAGAAATAAGGCAGAAACTGGAATTCGTTATGAATGGTATGCTTTACAACGGTGGGGAGCAAATTATATGGACGATTTTTCTAGACAAAAAATTATTTATCCTAATATGACAAAATTTCTACCATTCTTTCTTGATAACAGTGGATTCTATCAAAATGATAAATCTTTCATGATTACAGGTACCAATATTGCTTTTTTGACTGCCTTTTTAAACTCATCCATATTTAAATATTGTTTTTTAGATAACTTCCCTGAATTACAGGGTGGAACAAGAGAGTTGAGGAAGATTTTTCTAGATAAAATTCCTGTGATTCTTGTCAATGAAAATACAAATCGCTTATTTTGTGAAAAAGTCAACCAAATACAAATTTTGAAAGCTAATTATAAAGAAACAAAAGATATAGAAATTGAAATAGATCAAATGATTTTTGACCTTTATCAATTGACAAACGAAGAAAGAGGCATTATTGGTTATATTGAGATTCAATAAAACCAATTTCCTTATTATCAAGGCTATACAAGGAGTATACTTGACTATCCAATAGCTTATTATATTCAATATTATTCTCTTCTTCAATAAGTTTTTCAACAATATTTGATATATCTTTTTCATACTCTAAATTAGGATATGGAATTCTGATAGGCTCTATTGCTTGTACACTTATGAGTAAATCTCCTGTTCCTGTTTTAGGTGAATCTTGCAACATGTAATTACCTAGTTTTGAATTCAATACACCTGTTAAATATCTAAGATGTTTTCCCGTTGCAAAACACGTACTATCTAATGTAACACACTTATCATAATCAATACCAAAACGTAAGATTGAGCCTACCCGTTTCCATACGATTTTTTGTTTAGAAAAATCGTCCCAATAACTTATGCTATCTTGGGTTTCAAACCATTTATTATTAGTCTTTTTTCTAGCTCCAGATTCTCCAGTTTGCTTTAATCTATCATATCCGAACGATAAAAGATGCTCTTTTATAGCAGGATAATCTTCTATATCTATTTTTAGTGATGGAAAAGTACATATCAACCACAAGTCAGCAAATTCATATCCGTATCGTTTTATGTCCCTGCCGCGAAGAATGGGGCGTATAATTTCGGCGTTTTTAGGAGATTTTTCAATTAGTTCATCTTTAGTCTTTCCATCAATAATAAAAGCTTCATTATATCCAGTAAGAATACCTCGATATATATTTATGTCCCAGTCTTTCAATGGAGTTCCGATACGTTCTATTTTCTCCTTGATACGTTTTTCTATATCTGACAAAATAACAAATGAGGTGATAGAACTTTCCCCGAATGACGAATTAATAACATGTTGTCGTAAATAATCGCTCAATTTAATTGTATCAGAATTGTAGTCCTTAATTTGGCAGGTTTCTGTATTATGCTGGTTTTCTGATTTTTGAAAAGTCATAATACTTACATCAACTGTAGCCTCGTCAAAGACTTTCATGCCTGCAAAATCGATCAACAGGATAGGGTTAGTTTCGTCAACGAAATATCTGCGCATGCTTTCTCCATATCCTGCGCGCATCCACTTGTTTGATGTGATAAACGACAAATAATGATCGGGGCGAAGTAAATTGTTTCCCATCTCGTAAAACAAGCAATAAATATCACCAGTTCTTTCAAATGTCTGATAATTCATCTGCTTATATACATCCGTAATTTCGCCCAAAGATTGAAGCTGTATATAAGGCGGATTTCCAATAATAGCATCGAATCCGACAAAATTTCCTTCGTCATCCAAGACCTCGGGAAACTCAAACCGCCATTCCAATGCATTCTGAAAATTCTTATTATTTTTTATTTCGTCAATTATAGTATTGCATTTATCAATGTTTTTTTGTGCTTCCGTTATTTTCTTTTGCAGGGCTTTTTTCTCTTTGTCTGAGAGTTCAAACAGATCAGGGGCTGTTAAGTCGGACAAATCTTTTTTCCATTTTTGCAAAGTACGGACAATTTTATCATTCTTGCCGACTTCAACTCTGAGTCCTTTTTTTATCTTTGAAAGCAACTCATTCAGTTCATGTTTCTGTGCTTTATCATGCGCATCGTGATAATCAGCAATCGTTTTTTGATAATCGGCAACAGTATAACCAATAGTTTTGAGTGCAGGCTTTAAGTCCTCGTCAAGTGAAAAACGATGAATTAGTGAATTCCCACATTTTATATTGATATCAATATTTGGTAGAGTTTCCAGTTCTTTTGTGCCAGATTTATAATATGTATGTTTCAATAACTCAATCCATAAACGCAACTGGCATATTCTTACTGAATTAGGGTTGATATCCACTCCAAAGAGGCAGTTTTCTATAATTGTTTGTTTTTCATGGAATAAAGTTTCCTGTACTCGCTGGCTTTCGTGATTATGCGGCGTATATTTAAAAATACCGAATTCAATATCACTGATTATCAACTCATCATTTTCTATTGTTATTTTATAATCTTTCAGTCGCCTGCCATCTCTGTCTGCAAGGATTCCAAGTTCAGATTTTAAAGCAATCATTTCATTCAGGCAAGATACGAGATAGTGCCCTGACCCCACAGCCATATCGCATATTTTCAACGAATTGAATATTTTATTGGCTTCTTTTATATCACTTATTTTATTATACAAATCATTAATGGACTTACACTCCCATCCTTTGATTTCATTGAATTTTTGTACTACTGTTCTCGTTATAGTGTCATGGCACATAAACATGGTTATAAAGCTCGGAGTAAAAAAAGAGCCATCCTTATATCCGTTTATTTTTTCAAAGATAAGTCCGAGTACAGATGCTGATATCAGTGTTTTATTTTCTTCTTGTATATCTTCCGAGCCTTCGCTACTAAAATCGTAAGCATCAAGAAATCTTAATAAATAGTCCAATGGATTCAATTCTTTGATATTTCCGACTTTACCTTTCAATACGGATTTGCTATACAAACTGACACTCGCCTTATCCCGTAAATTGCTGATTGCTATTGTATATGCTTCTAATTCTGTTTGCTCAAACAACGAACTATTCAAATAAGGGACATGAGCAAACCTATCTTTTAGAATTCCTTCTCTTCTATCTTTTTCCTTGCGGGCTAATATCTGAAAGAATAAACTGTTCAGATCATCATAACCTTCTATTTTATCAGCAGTAAGAAAAGAATAAGCCTTATCATTATCATGATATTTTATGATCTGGGATTCGAGCAGTTTTAAGAATAAAACCCGGTTGATCCACGTTATACTCAAATCTAATGCCACATTAAACAACCTTTCTTCATATGTATCGCCATATTGACTAATATTGGGCAGTCTGGATAGTTTATCCATCGAATCCAATTCGTTAATAGCATTCTCTATGATTGAGCCATTGTCTCGTTTTTCTTTGGATTTCCGAACAATTAATTTCTGAGACTTTTCTTTTATCTCCTCCAATCCAAGAATATGCAGCAATTCGGCATAAAATTCTTTATTTAATTGGTTGTAGTCATTGGCAAATGGAAGTTTTAATAAGTGAATAGGAGACAGAAATTTATATAATGATATCAGTTTCTTATCGTCTTCTTTATCAGCATTACGAAGTATTTTATCATAATTTCGAATGTCGAAATATGTATATAGGGGGTAAGAAACGAGATGTACCGGAAGCATCGGACGGTAAAACTTGTTAAACTGTTTATTTATAAGAGGATGAGGCGATGATGCGCGGACGGTAAAAATAAACGAAAGGTGCCGATCTGCTTTGTTTTGGTTTAGTTTTGCTTTGTCGCGGCAATGAATTTGGGGGCTTTTGTGCCTCCTTTTTTTGTTCGGGTGGGTAGATATACCTAAAACACCGTAAACCGCGCCACAAATAGCCACAAAAGAATATTAAGCAAATAGAAAACGCTGTTTAAACGCCGAATAAACGAGGTTTAAAGCCTACTTAAACCATGAAAAACGGATGGAGCGAAAATAACGAAAAATACACGATGCTGTTACCGATGGTGTTACCTATTGCTGTTACTTTTAGCATTTTAGAAGTATGCTTATAGCGTGTTTTTACTTAGATTTTGGCTAATATTGATAATAAAATACCCCCTAACAGCATAAAACTACACACAAAAACAAAACGCAACATATTGATATATAAGGTGTTGTTATGAGAGTAGTATAAAATGGTGCATTTTCAGGATTTCGTCTAATAACGTCGTATCATTCCTATAACAAGTGCGACATTATAGAACTCAGATTTATCAATACGAAAATCAGGATAATTAGGATTGTCGGACTTACATATAATAGAGTCCCCACCATCAAAAATGCGTTTAACTAATATACCTTGTGCGGTATCTATCACATGAATGCGTCCCCATTGAATAAAACTGCTATTTCTTATATATATGCAAGCAAGCTCGTCGCCTGAGTTATATTCAGGCTCCATACTATCTCCTCGTGCAAAAATTGTAAAATCATATCGTGCAAAGGCTTTTATTACCGGTAATTGCTCGCAGTTATCAATGGTAATCCCATCTGCTGCTACAGTCAACGAGCCAGCGGCTGCATCCATTGGGATGCGAGGACGGGTCTCTTCTTCAGCAATAGGCTTTTTAGGGGATAAGATAGGCTTGTCTCCTTTCTTTATCATCTCTCCTTTGCCAGTCATTAACCATACTATATTTACTTCAGGATAATTGGCGATAAATTTCGCCACAACATCTTCGGTTATTCCTGTTTTTGACTCCAATGTCCCCCTCGAGACCTCTATAGTCTTATAAAAATCACGTTTGCTAATACCCAAAGTATCAACAAATTGTAAAATTCTGCTCTTTATTGGCGAAATCTTTTGTTCTTTTTCTTGCATAAATGGCGAAATCTTTTGTAATATTGCAATGTGATTCAAATTGAAAACGCCTATAAAGGTAATGAAATTTTTAATTTTTGAGATATGAATGAAATAATAGTACCACATGGAACAAGGGACAAACTTGTAAAGCTATTCAAAACAAGTTATCCGACTGTTAGGGCAGCTTTAAAGGGCGAGAGTAAGAGCCTTTTGAGCTTACGCATCCGCAAGGGGGCTTTGGAAAATGGAGGTGTGGAGATTGTAGCCGTAGAAAATAACAAAAAACAAGTAATGCTATGAAAACAAAAGATTTACAAGAAGGCAAAGTGTATCAATACACAGGTAATGGTGAGAGTATCTCCGTGAAATATGTAGGACGAGATAATGGAGGATACGGGTTCTGGAGCCATAACGAGGATAGTGGCAATTATGATGGGTATTACAATCGGTTGAGTGAATTGAGTGTAGAAAATCAAATCAGCAAGTAATGAAAGCAAAACTCATAATTCTTAATTGGCTGTTTTCTTGGGTTCCCTTGTGCTACGCCGGGGATGATCCCGTAATAGCAATGTGTGTGGTTGGATGGTTTGGGTTCTCATCATGGCTTCTAAACAAACATAAGAGAATAACAATGCGAGAAGTAGATCGCTTTGAAAATTGGGTGGATAAACAACTAAATAAACAGCCCAAGTAGTGGGCAATTGGAAAGTTGGCAGAGTGGTTGATCGCAGCAGTTTGCTAAACTGTAAACCGTAAAAGGTTCGCCGGTTCGAATCCGGCACTTTCCGCAAAAGCAAAAATGTAAATAAATGGAAGAATACAACGGCATATTATGTATAAGTGGCAGTCTGCTGATTATTTCAGAGGACAATCCTGATGGTATTATGTCGCTTTCTATGTATAGAAAACTGGCATATACAAACAAGCGAGAGGGCAAAAAGAGCTTAAATATCGTTCGTAGAGGATGTAATGAGACTCCTGCCTTGATAGAATTTGACAGCCTGCCACCGAAATATAAGAAATTGGCTAAAGAACGTTTTGGCGACCCTGAAGTGGAATCTCAAAAAGAGGGTATTATGGAATATTTGGAGCTTGACAGCCAAGCAATAGAATTTTTTAAACTACATAAGGTAGGATACGACGATAACGAAAAAGGTCTTCCGGACGATGTTCAACTGCTATACTCAAACAATGCCGCTGTGCTCAATGCTTTGAAAAAAGCATGGGACGAGCATGTAATAAGTAGCAAGAGTCGTAATAAACGCCCATTGTCGGGCAAATTTTGGAGCCGTGCCGCAAAGGCGATCCAAAACCTACCGAAAGATTGGAGGTGCGACCTACCTAAAAACCCTAAACGATTAAGAATAAAGCTCGAAGACTATATCGAGTACGGATACGATGAAATATTATCGGGCAAATGGGGCAACCAAAATACTCGTATTATAACTGAGGAGGTTGGCGATTGGTTGGTAGCCAAATGGTCGGCACGGGTACCAAAGGTGGTGGTGTCGATAGAACAATTACACGCCCTGTATAATAAAGAAGCCGACGAACGGAACCGTGAAGCGGGCGAGGTGGTGTGGAAAAAGATAAAAAGCAGCGTCGCCATTCGTGATTATATGTATCGCCCGGATATAGAAGAGAAATGGCATGCCGCCCGTTACGGCGAGTTATCTTATAAAGAGAAGTTTACACGCCAACACAAAACGAAATTGGCGAGTTTTCGGGATTCTCTTTGGTATTCAGATGGTACGAAGCTCAATTTCTACTATCAGGATAAAGACGGCAACACTAAAACCGCTAATGTTTACGAGGTTATCGACGTGTATAGCGAGTGTTTTCTCGGGTATTACATCAGTCGCACGGAGGACTTTGAAGCTCAGTTTTTCGCATTCAAAATGGCGATACAGACCTCGAAATGTAAACCTTATGAAATTCGATTCGACAATCAGGGCGGGCATAAGAAGTTAGAGAACGGCAGTTTCTTGACCACAATCACCCGCCACGCTATAAAAACCGCACCATATAACGGTAAATCAAAAATAATAGAGAGTGCCTTCGGACGCTTTCAGGCAGGCTATTTAAAGGAGGAGTGGTACTTCACAGGACAAAATATTACTACAAATAAGAAAGAAAGCCGAGCGAATATGGAGTTTATCCTTGCCAACCTGAAAAATCTACCGACTCTGGAGCGAGTGAAAGAGGTTTATTTGGAAAAACGCACGGAGTGGAACAATGCTCCACACCCCGCAACAGGCATCCCACGCATTGAAATGTACGAAACGAGTGCCAACGACAAGGCTCAAGAGGTGGATTTTTTGGATATGATAACCATGTTCGGTATAACTACCAAAGACCCATCGACATACAGATCGTCAGGTATCCTATTCAAAGTAAAAAATACAAAATACGAATACGAGGTACTTAGTGCCGATGGAGAGCCGGACAACGACTTTATGCGTAGAAATATCGGACGCAAATTCTATGTGTGTTACGATTTGGAGGATATGAGTATTGTAGCGCTCTACGAAAAAGATGCCTCGGGCATGCGGTTCGTTACGCTTGCACAGCCTTACATCAAAGTACAGCGCAACCTTCAGGAGCAGACCAACGATGACAAGCTGTTTATCCGTCAAATGGAGATCACGAACAAACTCCAACGTATTGCCAATGTGAAACAAACTAACGAACGCCTCGAGAAATACGATCTGCATCCTAACCAACATGGTCTGAACGCTCCGAAACCTAAAGGCATCAACATGCGTAAAAAACCGATTGATATCGGCGAGATACAAAAAGAGGTCAGCAATATGACCGAGATCGAAGAACAAAAGAAAGCCGCTCGCAAAGCTATTAAGAAAGCCGAAAAGGCTGAGAAGCAAATGCAGGCTCAGGAAGCCGAGGACAAGGACGAGTTTTACAAACAAAGAGCCAGACTATTGGAGTTGAGCCTGAGTGAGAACTAAATAAAAGAATAACAAAATATTAAGCGATTATGGAACAGCAAATTAAAGACAATATCAAAGAGGCACTAAAAGCCTACCGTAAGGATAACGTTCTGAGTCAGGACGATATCGCTTCCAAGGCGGGAGTCAACGTTTCGTATATAAATGCAATAGAGAACGGCAATACCCACATCGGCAAAACGGCGATAAAGGATAGCTATTACAAGAAAGTAGCCAAAGCTATCAATTATCAGTACGAGAGGCTCTTTTGGAGGCATGTGGACACTCCTCAATACTTACAGCTATATGCCGAGTTGATGGATGCCAAAGTAAGCGGACGGGTGCGTGTTTTGATAGGAAAAACCCGCCACGGCAAAACTTATACCGTAGACCGCTTTACAAAAAAGGTTCCCAAAGATACCTACCGCATCACGGTCAGCAGTTTGTACCGCCTGAAAGATATTGTAAACGAATTGTGCGAGTTGCTTAACCTTGATACAACCGGGAGCTACGTGGCTCGCCTGAAAAGAATATCTAAAACGCTCAACGATAAGAAAATGAAAGGCAGTAAGCCTGATATTATTATCGACGAGGCAGAGAATATGACTATCCCGGTACTTCGGATGTCAAAGGCTCTCTACGATGCTGTAAAGGACTCCTGCTCGCTAACGTTTGTCGGCACACCTCAATTTAAAAAGAAATTGGAAGCCCTGCGTGATAAGGATATAGAGGGTATGCCACAGTTCTATTGCCGCCTGAAAGCGGGTATCCGAGAAATAAAGGACATCGACAATCAAAACGATTTCGAGCCATTTTTCGAGCTTGTGGAGGACGAGGGACTTAAAGTATTGCTAACCAACCTTGCCGACAATTACGGCGAGTTGAATGACTACCTCGAATATGCCCTGCAAGAGGCTAACCGCATGGGAGTTCCTCTTACTGAGAAACTATTTAAAAGTCTATTTAACCTGTGATTAAAGAAAGTTTAAACGGTATTTAAAAATGGCAAAGAAAGCACGACAAAGAGCGACATCTATAAACAACTTCGTGAGTATCAATATCACGGAGTTGGACTTTACGGGTGAGTGGGAGTTGGCTTTTGGGAAGCCACAAAAAGGAGGTATCTGGTATGTATCGGGGACTCCCGGTAGTGGCAAAACAAGTTTTATCGTGCAACTGATCAAAGTATTTGCGGAGCTTGGCATGCGTGTAAGGTTTTACAATTTCGAGGAGCAGGTCTCCAAACCTTTACAAGAAGCCATAATCAGGGAGCGAGTAACGGACGTGGCGGAGAATGTAGTAATGATAAACGAAGTGATCCCCTACTCCGAAATAAAGAAAGAACTCGAGACCACCCGCACCCACGTAGCGATTATAGATAGCCGAAAGAAAGCACGACTAACCTCAAAACAGATAGAGGAACTCAGGGAGCTATTCCCAAATATCACAATAGTAATAATATGCCACGTAAAGCCGAACGGGACTCCCGAGCAAACAGCCGACGCTACTGTATTTCAGGAGGCAACGCTAAAAATAAAGGTGGACAGATACAGAGCCTTATCGATGGGGCGATACTTCGGGGAGCGTGGATATTACAATGTATGGAAAGAAAAAGCCGATCAATGTTGGGCTGAGAATATATAAGAATATGACATACGAGGAACTAAAATATAGACAATCATGGTCGCTTAATCAAAAGATTGACCACGCATTAGGAGTTATAGAGCAATTCTATAATCGCCTTGATGGGGATGTCTATGTGAGTTTTAGTGGTGGACGTGACAGCACAGTTCTTTTATGGTTGGTTCGACTGATATACCCAAATGTAAAAGCTGTATTCTGTAATACAAGAAACGAATATCCGGATATCGTAAAGTTTGTGCGTGGTATTGACAATGTTGAGATTATATACCCGGAAATGAAGCCTAAAGATGTTTTTGCAAAACATGGCTTTCCACTTATCAGCAAAGAAATATCTCAATATATCCGCTCTGTACAGAAAAACCCGAGCGGCTTACAATCCCGACGGGCAATGGGTTTATTAACTCCTGAAGAGAAAGCAAAATATAAATTCAAAGGAGAGATACCTCGAAAGTATTGGAGGTTAATAAATCTATTTAACATAAGCGACAGATGCTGTTATGAGCTAAAGAAAAAGCCATTTAAAATATATGATAAAGAAACAGGGCTCCACCCAATGCTTGGGATTATGGCAGACGAAAGTTCTCAAAGAGCAAACTCATATATAAACAGAGGTGGATGCAACTCTTTTAACTCCAAAAGAATAAACAGCCATCCCATGTCTATTTGGATTGGCGATGATGTTTCATTCTGTATTGATAAATATAAAATTCCAATATCACCGATTTATCCAAAAGGAGCAAAAAGAACAGGATGTATGTTTTGTGGCTTTGGTTGCCAATTTCAGGAGGACAATAGGCTTCAGTTAGTTTATGACTTATATCCTAAATCTTACAGCATGTTTATGGATTACCTGAATGATGGCATTACATACAGGGAGGCATTAAGAACTGTGCTAGCTATCAATGGGTTATCGTTACCCGATGAAAATAAACAATTAAAAATATTATTCCAATGAAAACAGCGACAGATAGACAAAAATCAAGGCTTATCCGCAAGTACCACACTTTGTGTACTAAGATCGGAATGACGGAGGAGGATCGCCGTGAGATGCTATCCAATAACTACGGCGTAGAAAGCAGCAAGGACTTGTATGTGGAGGAGTTGGAGCATTTGTGCAATGTACTGCAATCGGATGCCAACAAAAAGGAGATAAAGATGCAGGAGGCTCGCACCCGTGTTTTTGGAGCCGTTGGAGGTTGGTTGGATATACTATACGGACGAGTATCGAAACAGGATGTCATCCGCTACCGGGAGAGAATAGAGAAAATAAAAGCGATTGCTTGCCGACAAACTGAATACAAGGATTTTAACAAGATACCTCTCGAAAGGCTCGCAAACATATCGTTTCTGTTTTCCAAAAAGCAAAAGGATTTTAAACGTGGCGAGATATTGTTGGAGACTGAGCTACAAACACTCGCATATCTAAACTAGAATTATGAAAGAAAATAGGAGCATAACAGAAATAGATCAAGAGATGGACATGCTTGCCGACAGATTGCTTTTTGCGGGCAATATGAAAATATGGTCGAGTTTGATCAGTCGCTTCAACGCTCTATCTATCAAAGTTTGCATAATGAAAGGCGAACAGCCGGCAGTAACGCACGGGAAGTCAGATTATATAGTATAAACATTAATATTTTTCAAGTTATGGAAAAACAAACCGTAGAAATGACGCCTCAAGAAAAGGCAGAATTCGAAGCCTATCAGGCAGAAAAGAAAGAAAAGGAGCGGATTGCACAGCAACAATCTGACCGAGAAGCTTACAAGGAGCTTATAGACGAAACGATCCGCAGAGTATTTCCATCCGCAAAAGCGGTCTCTGTACTGTTGGGAGCCATAAAGAAACGCATCTACGACGAGTTTAATGAGGCACTTGAGTTAAAAGCCAAATTGTACGGCGTGAAAGAGGGGCAACAGTCGCACATGTTTACCACAAGCGATGGTAAACTTCGCATTCTATTGGGATACAATGTGACCGACGACTACGACGATACAGTAAACGAAGGGATACAGAAAGTGCATGACTATATTTCATCACTTGCCAAAGACGAGGATACAAAAACACTTGTCAATGCCGTGCTTCGATTGTTAGCTAAGGATGGCAAGACAGGAACCCTGAAGGCATCCCGAGTATTACAGTTACGCAAAATGGCGGAGGATAGCAAAAATGCCGAGTTTATGGACGGGGTGCAAATTATTGAAGCTGCTTATCGCCCGGCAATATCCAAACAGTATATCAAGGCTCAATATAAAGACGATCTAAATATTTGGCAGCCGGTATACTTGGGAATGACAGAGGCAGTAAACCTCGCTTTGAATGCCGTAGAACATGCTCAAATGGTAGAAACTATCAATATTGATGTGTTGGACTTTATTTCAATACACGAATCTTAATCTGAAATTACGAATAACTAAATATTGAATAAAATGGATTACAACAAAGTACAACAGTTTGCATTAACTCTAAACTCAGCTATACAAGCCGTTTTTGAGGAGGATTCCGATTGTCATATACCTTCGGAAGAGTTGGAGGAGTTTGCCACAGAATTTATTACCGCTATCGGATGCGTCACGCCTGCCATGATGTATAATCATTTGACAGGTGAGAGTGCGGGAGATTATTTAGCTTTCAATCATATAGCAAATAGGCTCTGCATGCAGTTATCAAGATCAATAGCTAAAGACTCAAAAAAGGAGGATGAGTGATGGGATACCAAATGACAGAATATTGTAAATGCTGTAGGTGCAGAAATGCACACCCATACGCAGATCGAGGTAAAAAGAGGGATAAAGATTTTCCTGATATCGAAGTTTATATTTCAACTTGCCCTCGTTGTGGCGCACACGATTATTATAGAGTAGACAAAGATGGTAAACACATAAATAATTAATAACCATGCGGTGTGTGCATTGCAATCGAATAATAACAGGCTCCTTTTGCCAGATATGTTGGAATAGGTTAGCATTCGGCACACCGCTAAAAATTAGTAGTACAATGGGCGACGAAAAATATACAATAGTAGTAATCAACCAAGAGAACGGTTTATCAGCAACGGTTCAGGCTATTAAAACGAATGGTCAATGGTTGGCGCGTGAGGTTGTAACAGAGGAAGTTAGCGAAGAGGGAGGATATACTTCTTATTTAGCTTCAGAAATAGCTGCTAAAGTTTGTGAACTATGACTATCGCAGTAGATTTTGATGGGACATTGCATACGGGCGCATATCCAAGTATCGGAGATATGCGTCCCGGCGCAAGGGAATACATGCAAAAACTCAAGGAGGACGGGCATTACCTGATCATTTGGACTTGCAGAGAGGGCGATGTTTTGCTCGAGGCGATTAATTGGCTTTTGTCGCAAGATATTCCCTTCGATAGAGTAAACGATCACGAGCCTGAGAACAAAGCCAAGTACGGCGGCACAACCCGCAAGGTTTCGGCTGATTTGTATGTAGATGATAAACAGGTAGGTGGACTGCCCACTTGGGAGGAGATTTACAAGTATGTACTGAAGGAGAACCACTTTGATACAGGATTCGCATAAATAGTAACGATATGGATAAACTGGATTTTTCATATAACTGGAATAATAAGCTGCGGTGCAGGTGCTTTACAACACTTCGCCTGCGTAACGATGAGAAATACTACAAAGGCGCCCGTTTCGAGGTTTCCATGTCGGGATACCCGAAAGGCAAAGCTAAAGTGGTGGATATAAAAATAATTAAGTTGAACCAGATAAACGAGTGGATTGCAAGGCTTGATACAGGTTACTCGGCACGGGAGACAAAGGATATTCTCAAAAAGATGTACAAAAACAAACCGTATATCAATTGGGATACGCAGGAGCTTTCTTATGCTTTGTTAGCTTGGGAAAATCAGGAAAAGATGCAGTCGCTGTTTGAAGAAAACGAATAACTAAATAAAAAGAATTATGGCTAAAATATATGTAGCAAGTAGTTGGCGCAACCCTTATCAACCTAAGGTTGTACAGTATTTAATAGAAAAAGGTCATGAAGTTTATGACTTTAGGAACCCACCACACGGTAAAGGAGGTTTTGCTTGGAGTGATATTGATCCGAATTGGGAGGATTGGTCTACACTTCAATATAAAGAAGCCCTAACTCATCCAATATCGGAAAATGGTTTTAACTCTGATTTCGATGGGATGAAGTGGGCTGATGTATGTGTGATGGTTTTACCTTGTGGACGTTCGGCAAATACAGAAGCAGGATGGATGAAAGGTGCAGGAAAACATGTGCTTGTTTACCAACCAATTAAGCAAGAGCCTGAGTTAATGTATAAAATCTATGATGATATTGTTTGCGATTTGGGAGATTTAGCGTTGGCGATATCAGATTTGGTATAATATGACAGCAATAATAATTCTAAGTATAACATGTGTGTTTTTCGCACTACTGAGTCTGGTTTTGGTATTGTATGTGTATCTGACGGATAAGATGTTAATCTCGAAAGATTTGATAATAATGGGTCTGATGCGACAGATCGAACTGGAAAAAGAGCTAAAGATGTTGGAATAAAAAAAGCCTCTCACATCCCGGAAGATAGCAAAAGGCGTAGGTGGCACTACAAATATACTTAAAATTCGGGATGTATGGCTTACAATAGGAGGAATTTGTTGAATAAGATACTGGAAATACAGGTAATAGCAGAGCGAGAGTACTCTCGCGGCGTACCTTATACCTATATCTACCGGACGCTGATCGAAAAGCAGTACCACATCAGTTACTCATGTTTTAACAATTACCTGAGTTGTAACGCCAAGAAAGAGCTTGAATTATTGGATAGAAAAGAAGCCGAAGCAAAACGGCAATTAACATTAACATTTGATTAAATGAAAAAAGTAGATAATAAAGATAAAGTAAACAGAGAGTTACTGGATTTATACGATAGTGTTGATGGCTATGATGTAATGAAAGAACTTATGCTTTGCCGGGGCGAGGATGTAATTTGTCGAGACCTGCGAGTTCAGTTTAAGGACTTGCTCGATATGGCTTTAATATTATACGGGTTGAAAGTGAACTCAACTAATAAATTATATATATCCTATTCGTTAAATAGATTTTATAAGAAAGAGGCTCTCGTCACTCCCAATGGCAGTATTAAAGTACCCGTAAAAATATACGATGAAGTAAAAACTATAAATGATAAATATAGAAATCAATAATAATAAAAGAATATGGCAACATTATTAAGAAGATTAGGCAATAAGTCGAAGATTGCCAAAGATGTGCAGGCGCACTTTCCACGCCACAAGCAGTACATTGAGTTGTTTTTCGGGGCAGGCGGGATGTTTTTCAACAAACCAAAAGCCAAATATAACATCGTCAACGATATGGACAGCGAGGTATATAACCTGTTTTGCGTTGTAAAAGACAATAAAAGCGACCTGATAGAATATATCAAACGCATGCCCATACACGCCGACTTGTGGGAGTATTGGAAAAAGAATACCGAAACCGAGCCTGTATTGAGAGCCGTCCGCTTTCTATTCCTGAGTAATTTCGGTTACATGGGCAAACCCGAGACCCTGCGTATTGGAGCCAATAATACCGCGCAGATTTTGTTGGATTCAATTAACGAGACCTTCGATTATTTGTTTCAGGTATATTTTACAAATGTCGATTTTCGCGGGTTTTTTCGTTTGGTATCGTTTAAGGACGACAACGAAAAGGAAGATACACTCGTTTACTCGGACTCTCCGTATGTGGATACCGATAATAACTACGGCGAACTAACCGGCATAAAATGGACGGAGGAGGACTGCTTCGACTTATATAATGTATTGGAAGGTTGTGGCTGTAAGTTTGCCATGAGCGAGTTCGACCACCCGTTTGTTATTTCAGAAGCCAAGCGGCGAGGTCTGAATGTGATTACCATTGGCGAGCGAGTCAATATGAAAAACCGACGAACCGAGATACTCGTTACCAACTATAAAAACCATCCAACCTTGTTTTAAAGCCCTTCGGGGCTTTTTTTAATCCTCTGCTGTACTATCCTCAAACTCACACTCGAATACTATCTGGTACACAAACAAGTCGCCGTGTGTTACCTCACTTTGCGAACGGCGTCGCAGGCAATCAAAATGGTCAGTCCCATAGCCTTGCAGCGTAGCATACACTTTAGCAATAATTTCGTAGGGAGCCAGTCCCTGCTCCCGGACATCTTCCGGGGCGTTGGCAGCCGTGCGTCCGTAGCTGAGAGGATCGAAAGCCAATGTTATGGTGACCGCCGATCTGCAATCCTGCACCTGATCCGTTATATCTTTGGTTCCCGTCACACCTACACGAATCAGCGCGCAAGGAAAGGCTACCGCGTAGCGTCCTGTGGCATCTTTCTTTTTCAGTTGCCCGTTGTCCCAATCGAACCACCGCAAGGTTTTATCCTGCAAAAGCGGATTTAACCGATCTAAAATGTCGTTGTAAATTACCTTCATTTCGTTAATATTTTAATGAATTCGCGTTTAATCTTATCTTCAATATTATTTTTCAGGAGTACCGATTTGCCCATAAACGGTCTGGGAGTCATCTGAAAAGATTTACCACCATATATCTTCGCCAATAAACCGAATTGATGCACCCGCCCGTATGCCGTAGGGCTCGTTACCTTCACACCGCTGTCCGTATGTACATAAAATATAGAGTTGCGAAGCTCCCGCGTCTCTCCGGTCAATATTTTGGCGGTTGTCCGAGCCTGCGAAAATTTGCCTGTCTGTCCCGAATGTCCGTACCACTCACTTTTGTCGTCCCGGCGTTCGACGTCCTGCCACGGATCGGTCGTCTTATCGGTAAATCCCTCGTTATCGAATGATCCCTGAAAATGGTTCACAGCCTCCACGCCCATAATATCGCGGATATCCTCCCCGTCTATAAATGCCTGTAGCTCCTGCATTCTTTCTTGAAAAATCCGATTACCTTCATTTATATCCATAAAATAACCTTTAATGCTTGTTTAATAATGGTTTAAACCTTATTTTTGTATCGGTGAGTGAGTATGTATCCAACCATGCCACACACCCCCAACAAAGGAAAGTGCCTCGGTATTTTCCTTTGTTTATTTTTTGGCAAAGCGTTTCATCAGTTTTACTACATCCAAATACATCGGCTTCCTGCCGTTTCTGATCAGAATAACCGTCTTAACATTATCTACCCGTCCCGGCTGTAATGCAGCTTTGAAGCCGTCGAACAAATCCCGTGAAGGATAATCTTTCTCTAAACGGATAACTACCTCCTGCACTCCCTGCCTGTCTGCCGAGCGTATGGATGCCTGTATCGCATTTTTTCCGATATCCGTTACCGGGTGCTTGGCATCGGAGTATATACTTTTGATATAGTTGAAAGCGTCCGGACTCTTTACATTATCCACATTCACAGGTTTTAATAGCGTGTACCTACCGCCGTTGTCGGCTAATATCTTATAGGTAGCCTTGTTTTTCTCAAACTCCTGCTTTTGCTGTGGCACCACCTCGAGCATCCCGCCGTTTTTGCCCTTATATACCTCGGTTACTTCCTTGCGATGCTCGGCAACCTGTTTGTTGTATTCCTTTAACAGCTTTTTGCCCTCTTTCTCTACCTTGTCCCGTAGGTTTTCGGGCGTGTGGGTATAATATGGAGTCTCTTTGGTATTGACAAACTCGGCTGTTTGTGCCGGATTGTTATCAAATATCGGATTGAGACCCGAAGGTTTGACGGGAGCCACAGTTGCCTCTTTATCCGTTGGGCGCACCGAGCAGTCGCAGTTCCAATCACTTGGCGGCATCAGCCATGCCCATGCTTTATGATGGATAGGCAGGATGGTTCCTACATATTCGAGGTGCTGCTCCCGGGGATGCGACGAGTTTGTTTCGATATATTCGAGGTTCGGATACAGGTGCGCCGTTTTTTCGTACTTTTTCAAATTGGCTGCCATCCGAGCCGCACGCACAGCCGTATTGTATTCGGTTTGCAAATACTGCTCGTTAAACTTCTCGCCTATTTTCAGGCACTCCTTGCGAAATGCCCGGAACGAACGCAACTTGCCATCTTCGTCGTATAAAGCCTTGACAAACAGATCGGTCTGCTGATGGTTTTTGAAAGCCGAGAATACGGCGGCATTTTCTTTGAATTGCCGGATAAACTCCTTGTCGATAACATTATCCTCCAGTTCGGAGTCGATGCCGTGTTGCAGGGCATTGTTGGTAATATCAAAGAGGTTTTTATTGACAAGCTCCTTGCTGCCTTTGTTCCCATATACCTCCTCGATGGCTTCTTTCAGGAGTTTGTCTATATCTATTGTATAGCCGTCATCAAGTGTGATCCTGCCCGTTATACGCCTCTTCCAACTCCTGCTCCAGTTCTGAAATGCCCCGCTCCACTTCGTCGGGGCGTCGAGAAAAACCTTGTCTACCAGTTTTAATAAGAAATTGCGGTCGTCATGAAGTTTGGTGTCCTTCACTTTTTCCTCCTCCTTTTTCTTATCCTTCGCTCCGGATTTCTCTTTTTTATCGACATCGATCTCCTCCACCGATACCGATTTTTTACGCGCCAATGGCTCTCCCTCTTTCGGGGATGGGATACCGAACTTATCATACAGCCACCATGCAGGAATATCCAATATATCGCTCAGTGATATAATTTCGGTAACGGTCAGCGGTTCCACGGCGGCAGGGAATACAAACTTGCCACCCTGTACATGATAGCCCCGCGCTTCGAGCATCGGTTTAAAATAGGTATTGAGGACTTTTTCCACAAAACGCATGTCAGCTTTATTGATAGCCTCCTCCACCTCTTTATGTACATCGCCAAGCGAGCGCGCACCTTTCGTTCCGGCAATCATAGTCAGCGTATTACCGACTACGGCGATAAGCATCTCCTCGTTACATGCCTGCCTGAACTCGTTGAACGAATCGCCGGAGGAGTTACTTCCTTTGTCCACCGTTTCTACATCCGTCTCCTTCGGTATCACGCACCACGGGGCGGAGCCTGCATTTTGCAGAGCCTGCTCGAGCAGGATGCGGCTTTGCGGATCGTAACTCGAATATTTACCGACCCGTTGCGGCATTCCGAATAGCTCCAACCATTGAGCGTAATCCCCGAATCCTCCCCGCTTCCAAATCGCATACGGAGCCGTCCGCAGGAACAGACCGAAGTCGCGCGGATCGCCCAATACGATCAGGTTCGGATCGGTCAGGTAGTCGATGCCTTTTTCGTCGGAGTCGTTGATCAGGATACAATGGTTTGTCAGGTTGATATGTTTGGGCGGGATGATACTTGCGTTAAACCCATCGGAAAAATCACACTCCACCCCGAAGCGTCCATACCCTTTGTAATTCATTATCCCGGTTAATAGCGTCTCCCATGAGAGTGTTTCCATGAGGGCATCCACATCGTCGCTCGATTCATTGTCCTCCAACTGGAACACAAGCTCGGCATTGGTGATGGCATCTATCCGTTTGTTCCATGACCTGAATAAAGTGGTATCTATCAAAAGGTCTTCGTATAGGTCAAACAAGGCTTTCACGCGCCCGCCATCGGCTGACCGCAGGGCGTTGCGCCACGCACTCACATCCGAGGTCGAGCGTTGCGGTTGCTTGATAATAAGCTGTGTTATAATGGTATCGCCTCCACTGGGCTTTTTTACTAAAGTTTTCTTTGCCATAATCAGAAATGTTGTCCCCGAGGGGGATTACTACCGAATTTTATAATACCCGTCCCCGTTCCGTTTTCGTCCTCTTTTACAGGCAGGTCGGGGTCGATATCTCCTTTTTGTACGCCACGAAGCCATGCGATGGCTCTGTCATAGCGGTCTTGTCGCAATTTCAACTCATGCCCGGCATTGCACAATACAAGAAAGTGCCATGTGGCTATATCCTTGACCCATATCAATAGCAGGGGGTTGCGTTCGTCGCCAATACTGCCGAACACCTTGTCGAGGTCGTATGCCTTCAGGTATCCTTTAGCTTCCACGATTGCACCTTGTATCGCCGCCGTGAGTATGGTCTCGTCGTCACGCTGTATGACGCTGATATTCTCGGCGTAGAGATGGGTCTTCATTTCGTCGTTACTTAAAAACATAGCGTTCCGGGTTTAGAGTATCGTAAAAACATATCCTATCGAAGTCCGCACCGCATTTGAGGTTGTCTTTAAACAGCCCGATGCGTTTGCGTTCCTTAATATCTTCGCGAGTCCATACATAGAACTTGTACCCGAAAAAGAATACCCTGTAACGCTTGCCCGTTTGCCTGTGTAGCTTGTCGGCTTTCTTTTTGGCTTTGTACAGGAGGTATGGTCGACCTTTGAAGCGGATATACCATTTCACACAGGCGTTTTTGATTTTGCATTTTAAATCGTTGAAGTTCATACGTTAATATTTTTTGGGGTTAGTATTTCGAGTCCCGAATGTGATGGCATTCGGAGCCAATGCGCTCATTTTCTGGTTGGCAACAAAGAATCCACCCTCTACGCAGTCCACACCGTCGGCGGGAGCCGTCAGTCGTGGGTTGACCATCAGGAACTGCTCCTCAAGGCGTTGCATGTGCGGGTTGCCTTTCTCTGCTTCGTTCAGTATCAGGTTGCCCTGCCTGTTCAGAGGTTCGAGGTTCCCTTCGATACGGGCAAACTTGTCCGGCTTTTTACGCTCATCGGGCGATATGTTGATAATTTTATTGTGGTTTTGCCGGGCTTGTGCGAATAATGGAATGAAGACCTGCTCGTAGAATGGGTCTTGCAGTTTATTATTTTCTATGTAGTTATAGACCTGATTGCGCTCGTCTACATATTTATCTACATAATAATACCACTCCACAAACTCGGCATTGGTAACGCGGTCGAGGTATCCGGTTATGACATAGAGCTTGCCTTCCAAAATACCCAACAGAAAAGACGCTTTGTAAGAGTTTGCCTTCGTTTTGGTATTATTACTCGGTGCGGGGTCAGAATAGCACACGAGGAAAGGAAACGCCCTCAGTGGAGGCACTTTGCCCCAAGTAACCTCCTTAAACGTTTCGCCTTCCGATACCGGGTTGTTGTAACACTCTTTTTGAACAGAAGATGCCGATACCTGAGCCTGCACAATATCGATACGATCCTCGGTATTTTTTTCTTTCCATGAGGAAGTTCCGTACAGGAAGTCGTTTTGCGGATCGGGTTTATTGATATTGACCATCCGAAGGTTGATAATATCCCAATTGCCCAGAGGCTTCTCCCGTTTGGCAAGCTCCCGGGCTTTTGCCCCGGCGCGGGTGATGCAGCAGTCCTTGGCGATAATATTACCACACCATATCGTACGCAACGGCTCCGACATGGATCGCGTAAAATACAGGGCTTGTTCGAACCACTCCCATTTCTTTTTGATAATATCCTCGTTACGGCAATCTTCGTCCGTATCGAAGTCGTCTATCAGCAGGCAGTCCGGGCGGATATCGTCGTTTTTGGAACCACGGGGAGCATTACCGGCTCCCACGCCGATAAAGGACACGCCCTTTTTGGTAACAAACTCAGTCGAAGTCCACAAGCTACCCTTTTGTTCGCCGTAGAATTGCTTGATGCGTTGGTTATTCTCCAAGTGGGCGCGGTATGGGCGGAGCAGGCGTTCGGCACTATCCTGCGTGGCAGATGCCAATATGATATTGCGCAGCTTTCCCGTCAGGACAAGGTATAGGACAATAAAGCAGACGGTACTGGATTTGGCAAGCTCCCGCGACCACGAAAGCACTTCGTACCAGTCGTTGTTGGCGATGATACGCTTGATGGCTTTGATATGGAACTTTGCGAATTTGTATTTCGCAGCCTTCGGGAACATATAATATATCCACTCCACGGGGTTGGCTTCCAACTCTTTGCGCTTTTTCTGTATCTCAGCGTAGGTTAAGTCCTCGACAACCGTTTCTGTAAGGATATCCCGGACGAGTTTGTCCCATGCTTCGAGTGCTTTCTTTTCTTTGTTTGTCAACACTTTACTCATGGCTATACCCTTTCTTTAATAAATTCGTCAAAAAGCAGGGCGTATTCTTTGAGCTTGTCGGGATAGTTTGCCCGCAGGAATGTCAGGAATAGCTTGTTAAATTTCAAAATCTCGGTTATATCCGCCTCGCCACGAAACATCAGTATTGCCTTCGTCAGTTTGATCTGCACGTCGGCTTCTTTCGAGTTCGGATAACGAAAGCCCTCTTCCCGGTTACTGATATTGATGTTTAGCTCGTTGAGTTGGTTGGCGAAGTTTTTAAGTTGATTGTCGCTTGTGGTTGCCAGAGCCTCTTTCAAATATTTCCAACAGCCGTCCCGCGCCCAATTACCTACCGATACGGGAGTGTATCCGACTACCTCGGCAATCTCGACCCACGTTTTGTCCTCGTTGATATACATCGAGTATGCGAGTTTCTTGGCTTGTTCCGGATTTAGTTTTTTTGCCATGCTTTTTTATTGCGAAACTACCGACTATAAGCCCCCCGAAGAAAAATCGCTATAAGGGTTGTAACGATCATTACAACGCTTGTAATGATCTTTGCCACAGCCGTTTTTGAGCTATTTCTTTGTTGAAAAAAGCAAGCAATGGCAAAAACCGATTCTAAAAAACCGATCCCCTTCATATTGTTGGATGGCACCATCACAACTTATGGCTTCAGGGTTTTACCTGATGGCATAGACCTCTCCCAGTTTGAGCGTAATCCCATCATGTTTTATCATCACAAAGATTACATGCTGCCCATCGGGACATGGACTAACATCCGCAAAGAGAACGGAATGTTACTGGCGGATGCGGTTCTCGATTATGCAGATGACGACAAAGAGGTGCAACGTATTATCGGCAAAATAGAACGAGGAATCATAAAAATGGCATCGGTTGGCTTGCGAAAAGCAGAATGGTCTAACGATGCGGCTTACAAACTGGACGGGCAGGAATTACCTACCGCCATCAAATCGGTTATGCGTGAGGCATCTATTGTTCCCATCGGAGGTAATAACAATGCCCTGCGGCTCTACGATAACGATGATGCCGAAATAGATCTGTCTGACGAAATTAAACTCTCTGATTTTATTAAACCATATAAATTAAAAATCAAAATGAACGAGGAATTATTAAAAGAATTGAACCTGTCCGACAAAGCCGACGATAAGGCTGTTGTGGCTGCTATTGTAGCACTTAAAGATGGACTGAAAACGGCGCAGGATGATCGCGATGCTTTACAGAAAAAAATCGACACATTGGAACTCGCCGACAAGGAAGGCAAAAAGAATCAGTTTGCCGCCGAAGTGGAAAAAGCCATAAAAGACGGGCGTATCAACGCAGCAGGCAAAGACCACCTGATCAAACTCTACGATTCCAATCCGGAAGATGCAGAGAAGTTCCTGACCAGTATCCCTGCCCGCGAGTCAGTTGCAGGAAAAATCAACCAAGCCGAACAAGGCAGCAAAACCGAGCTTGCCGATCTGTTGGCAAAACCGTGGGACGACCTTGACAAATCGGGCAAGCTGATCACCCTGAAAGATAAGTATCCGGATGCCTACAAGGACAAGTACAAGGAGAAGTTTGGCGTAGAGCCTACAGTTTAAACAGGCTTTAAACTCTATTTAAGGTAATAAATTAACAATTCATTAATAACCAAATTTTTTAGAAAAATGAGACTAAAACATGTTATGGCACTCTTATGTGCATTAGTATTTAACATTGCAGGAGCCTCGGCAATCACTTTGGCAACGGGTCTGCCCTTCGCAGGCGTGTTCGGGGGAGGAGCTTTGGTGAGCCTCTTCGGAGGAGCGGCATCCGGGCAAATGAATATGGCTATTCAGAAGGAAATCTGGATGAATACCATTGTGGAGGGCTTGTTTGCCGACAACTTATTCCTGAGTAAAGCAATCAATGCCGACGAGTTCGTGAATATGGGCAAGGTGGTACACATCCCCAACGCGGGCAGCGCGTCCAACGTAGAGAAAAACAGGACGGTATTCCCGGCTCAAGTGAAAGTACGTACCGATGTAGACCTGACCTTTAACTTGGACGAGTTTACTACCGACCCGATCCGTATCCCTCACGCCGACACCGTAGAGCTTTCGTATAACAAGCGAGAGTCGGTTATCCGCCAAGACAGGGCAAACCTGATAGAGAAAGTATCCGAATCGTTCCTGTTCCAATGGTCGCCGACTGCGGGAGGCAATATCATTAAAACCACAGGCGATGCCGTAGTAGCACACACCGATGCCGCTACCGGGAACCGCAAGGCATTCTCTAAGAAAGATGTAAATGCCGCTATGTTACGCTTCAACAAGGATAATATTCCTCAGGAAGGACGCTACCTGTTACTCGACGCCGATATGTACAGCCAGTTACTGGATTCTATGACAGAAAAGGATGCACAAGCATTTCACGCTTTGGCAGACCTGAAAAACGGTGTAGTCGGCAAGCTCTATACATTTAATGTAATGATGCGCTCCAAATCACTACGATATACAGGAGGCGGGGCTCCAAAAGATTGGGTAACGGCGGGTGCTGCCACCGACAATGCTGCGGCATTGGCATGGCATGAAAACTCGGTTTGTCGTGCATTAGGCGAGGTGGTTGCCTTTGAGAACGAGAAAGACCCTACTTATTACGGGGATATCTATTCCTTCTTGGTACGCGCAGGCGGTCGCCCGATGCGCAGTGATGTGAAAGGTTTACTGGCAATCGTACAAGACACAGCAGCATAATGGCACGAGGACTCAGAAATAACAATCCCCTGAATATAAGGCATAACTCCGACACTTTTGTCGGAGAGGTGCCGGGGAATGACAAGGCTTTCAAGAGCTTTAAGGATATGGCTCACGGATACCGTGCCGCATTCGTAACGCTCCACACCTACCTTGTCAAATATCGCAGGGATACGATTGAAAAGATTATCAAGGCGTGGGCTCCACCCGAAGATAACAACGACACCGAAGCCTATATCGTAGCCGTAGAAAAACAATCGGGTGTGGCGCGCGATAAGGCATTGACCGACAAAAGCGGCAGCGACTATATCAAAATAGTGGGAGCCATGTCGAAAGTAGAGAACGGTAAACCCGCCGTCATGAGCGAAGTGGAGAGTGGGTTTAAACTTCAATGGAAGATAACAAAGTAAAGTAATGGAAAATTTTATAGAGGTCGTGCAGAGCGTTATCCTGCCGGTAGTAACCGTAGCATTGGGTTACTTCGGATGGCGCGCAAACGCGGACAAAAACAAACTAAAAGCCGAACTAAAGGGTCTGGAGGTTGCCAATATCTCCAAAGAGATAGAGAACCAAAGCGACTGGCTCGACCTCTATAAGAAACTCCATAACGATCAAGCCGAGCGCATTACACAGGCGATGGACGAGATCGAATTATTGAAGAAAACCATAAACAAATTTGAACATGCCTTTAAGAAAGCTCACAATTGCATTCATTATGATGTTTGCCCTATTCGCAACGAGTTGTCGAAGCACGAAAACCGCAATCGAAAAGGAAACGGTGCAAACCCGGCAGGAACTGGACAGCGTAAGCGAAAAAGTAACATTAGAGACGCGACTGATGACCACGCCGACAACGACGGCAAAACAGAACCTGAGCCTTGATCAGTTGCAGGACTTGCCCGTAGGAGGTAAATATCAGGCAAAAGACGGCAATGCCACAGGAACCATCGAAAAGAAACCGGACGGCAGTCTGGAGTTTACAGCCAACTGCGACAGTTTGACGCTGCTCGTAGAATCATTAACCAAAGAGGTGTACCGCTACAAAAACGAAAATGCGGAGCTTAAAACCAATACAAAAGAAGAGAAGATCGTCGAAGTAAACAGGCTCAGCGGTTGGCAGTGGTTCCAAATATATGGCTTCAGGATATATTTTTCATTAACAGTCCTATTTGTAGGATACAGAATTGTCAAATCTAAATTTTTATAACAATGGCAGGAGAAAAAACAAGTGTAAAGTATGTGGTGGACGGTATTGACTTTGCCGATGCCGCTATTACGAAGTTTGAGGATATCGCCACGGCTACATGGAAGCCGCAACCATTGACTTTAAGGGACGACACGGTGGAGATCGTGGAAGGCGATCCCGAAGAGGATGAGATATACTCACACGAGAACGATGCCCCGGAAGATTACGAAATCACGGGAATGGGCATCACGGCTTCAGGCTCTTTCATTAAAGCAACCGTCGAGCAGTTGATCGCCCTGTTGGGAGGTACAAACACAAGCACGGCGTTTCAGAAGAGTGCCAAAAAGATCATGGTGGAGAAGTCGATCCGCTTCCGTTTCAAAAACGGCGGGTATGCTGTAATACCAAAGGCTCGCGGCTATGTATTGCTTAACCTGAATGTGGGGCGCGACGGACGAGCCAAGTTCCCGTTCGTATTCAAAGCATTGGCTCCCGACGGTTGGGATTGCGATATCGTATTGGATTTAGGAACGTAAACATTCTTAAAACATGGATAACCAAAGCAATGTAAGACTGGCAGCCGCAAGTATATTGCTTGACAGGGGCGTGCGGTTTACAATTACCGGCGCCCCTTGGTATTGGAGGATGCTACGCCTGAACAAGATACGCATCCGACCTTTACGGGCAGGCACTATTATGGAGATATCCCGGCTGATAGACGAAAACGAACTGGACGATATACGCGTACAGAAAGATGCCAACACCAAGCTCGATACTATTACCCTGATCATAGCGGTAGCCATGTTGAACAGCAAACGCAGGATAAGGCTTTTCTCGGGTATCCTTGCAAGGCTCCTGCTTTGGCAAGTCCCGGTAGATATTATCCGTCAGGTATATAGCCAGATAGCCAAAATCAACAAAGTATCGGATTTTATGAGTATTACCATATACTTCGACATACAGGCGCAGATGATGATGAGTCCGAAGGAGATGGGGCAGATGAAGAAAGGGAGTTAAAAGGCTATACGGATGGTCTCCATAGCCCTTTCGGGATAATAGGACAGATAAAGGAAAAACGAGGATATACGCACGAATACATACTCTGGGGCGAGAGTTGGCTGATTTTTCTGATGGAAAATGCCGATGCACCGCGATATATAAAAGGTAAAAAGCCTGCTCCTGCCATTACTTCGGCAAAGGAGGCGGCAGGATTTACAAGCAGTAGAATAAAAGTTATAGGCGAATAATGGCAGCAGATTTAGAACCCATAGACATAGACATAAACATGCGGCAGAATGTCAGCGAGGAGGCAGGCAAGGCATCGCAGGCTAATGAGGAGATGACCAAGTCGGTAGAGCTTATGCAAAAAGAGATCGACCGGCTCAACAAGGTTGTTACCGATATGTCTACGGCTTTGGAGGCGCAGCGTAAAATTACCGAAGCCAATGCTGACGAGTTCGAGGGAGCCACCCGGAAGATAGAAGAGATGCAGACGGCTCTTGATAAGGCATCTAAAGAATTGGATGTTTATCAGGAAATCAGCAACAAAATGAATGAGGCATCCAGGGAAGGTGCCGATATCTCTGATATACTAAATGAAGCCCGCGAAAATTTATCGGATACGGAGCAAACCCTGATAGATAATGCTCATGAGTTAATAGGTAATCAGGAGGAAATTAATAATACACTCGAAAAAGCAGGAGGCTCTACCGATGTTTATAGTGCATCGAATCAGATATTAAGCCATTCCATAAAGGCAATCTGCGAAAATTTGGGCATAGAAAATGCCCAAATAAGAAATACTATCGGGAATGTTAGAGTTATTGCTGCCGTAAAAAAAGCATGGACTACCGCCGTGCAAGTGTTAAATACGCAGCTTGGTTTATCCATTGGACTTAGCCGGGCTTTCGTCGCCACGGGCATTGGAGCTATTATTGCTGCCATTGGTTTGGTTATTGTTGCCTATCAGAACTGGAGCAAGAAACAGCAGGAGGCTAAAGAAAAGATGGAAGCTGATGCCCGGCAACTTGCCGAAAGAATGGAGCGATACAACAATACTATTGCTGAATCCGCATCAAAACCAATAACTGCCTATAAAAAACTGCAAAAAGAGTGGGACGCTTTAGCCGACAATCTGAAGGCTAAAGAGAAATTTATATCTGATAATAAAAAGGAGTTTGAGAGTTTAGGTATTCAAATTAATAATGTCGCGGATGCTGAAAATGTACTTGTGGCAAATACGGATGCTGTAGTAAAATCTTTCATGATCAAAGCTCGTGCGGCGGCAGCGAGTGAGTTAGCTGCTGAATTGTACAAGAAGGCTATTGAAAAACAAATAGAGGCAGAGAAAAGGGCAAAAAGCCCGACAAAGCAAGAGTTAGCTCATAGCAAGCATGTATATGAATACAAGGATATTGACGGGCATAAAAATGTGCCGGTTTGGATCGGAACCGAAGAGTCTATCAATGCGGCAAAAGAAATAAATAAAGAAGCCGATAAACTATTTAAGGAAGCGGATGATCTGACCAACGACCAGATCGACTACCTGAAACAGGCAAATGAGGAGCTAAAGAAAGCAGGGATAACTCCAATAGTAAGGGAGCCTAAAAAGCCTGCTGAGAAAAAGGACAAGCAAAAAGAGCAAGAGGAAAAAGCCAACAAAGACCTTGCGAAAAAGTCTGCCGAATATCAAAAGCAGATAGATGCCGCCCGTATAGCAGCCATGCAGGAGGGAGCCGAAAAACAACGCGCCGCGCTAAAGGTAGAGTACGACCGCACAAAAGCGTTTATGGAGCAGGAACTCAAGGAGCTTGAGGAACTTGAAAAAATAACAGGTAATCCCGCTACCGAGCAACGCAACCAGTTGATGGAACTGGATATAGCGGCAACCACCGAATATGAAAACAAGCTACGGGAGATTAACGAAACATCGAAAAAAGCCATCGATGCCATTTTTGCCGATGCCGGGCAGCGTTTCCAAAGCGAACTGGACAATAACCTCCTGCACATAAACCAATACTACGACAACCTCATTGCCGAAGCCCGCAAAGCAGGGGCAACTATCGAGCAGATAAACGAACTGAACACCATGCGTGGCAAAGAGCAGGATCAGGAACGCCTTGACGCACAGATCAAAGCCCTCGATTTTGAAACGCAGATAGCCTTGCGCCGCGAAAATATGGCAGGCAAATTCTACCTGTTGGAAGCCGACCGTCAATTGGCTCTGCTTAAAATACAGGAGAATGCGGCACGCAAAACCATCGAAATACTAAAGAAGAAATACGAACAATCGCCAACTAAAGAGTTGGAAAATGATATAAAAGAGGCTACGGTAGCCCTTGAGGGGTTTGGCAAGGAAGAGAAAAATCTGAAACTCCAAAAACTCAGACAGGCAGCCGATTACATAGCCGAGGCAGCGGGTATGCTAAATAGCCTGTTTAAGGAAGATGGTGCCTTCTCCAACGAAACGATGGAGCAGATTACAAGCACCGTCGGCAGTATCGCTCAGGGTTTTGCTTCGGGAGGTATTATCGGAGGGGCTATGGCAGCAGCAGGCGAAGCCATCAACCTTATTAATGCTGCATCGGCAGCCGAGAAACGGCATCAGGAGGCACTCAAAGTATTGCAGCAGGCAAAAATAGCCATGCAGCGAGAATATCTCCAGTTATTGCTTGAGGAACAGCTACAATACAAAAACGGCACATCTATATTCGGCACGGATGCTATTGGTAAAGTGGTTAATGCCATCGATGTATATCGTAAGTCGATCAAAGCCTATAAGGAAGAGATGCAGGGAGGATTTACTCCCAACGAAGCCTACGAGAAAAGTCTGGAGCAAGGAGCAAGCAAAGGCGGGGATATTCGGCTTTATGTTTCAAAAGCGTCTGGACGAGTACCGCAAACAACTTGACCTGTATAGTAAAGGCGCCGCCGCATTATACAATGCAGAAATAGTTACCGGGCATAAAAAGACAGGGCTCTTCGGTTGGGGCAAAGGTAAAGATACCTACTCCAAAATACTGGATGTATATCCCGATGTAATCGATGCCGAAGGCAAACTGAACAAAGAACGGGTGCAATCGATACTCGATACCCGGAAAATGAACGACGAAACCCGCAACCTGCTACAGACCCTGCTCGACTTGGAAGAGCAAGCCGAAGCGGCGCAGGAAGAGATGCGCAATATGCTCGAGAGTACATTTGGCACATTGGGCGACTCTTTGGCAACGGCAATCGTCGATGCATTTGCCACGGGCGATGATGCCCTGATGTCTTTTAAAGATAATGTAACAGATGTCCTTAACGGATTCGCCAAGCAGATGGTTTACTCACAGTTTTTATCTAAAATGTTTACGGGTCTACAGGGCGATATCGAAGAGGCATATAATAAACTGGCTGACGGGGCTATTACCGAGAAGGACTTATCAAAGGAAGTAACCGATCTGCTCGGCGGCTTCTTTAACGGTTTGGGCGGCACGGTAGACCAAGCCAATCAGTTCTTGGAGGAATTTTGGAAAAATGCAGAAGCCGCAGGATTTACTCGCCCCGGTGGCGAACGCGAAGGAACCTCAGCCGGGATTGAGCGTATATCGCAGGACTCAGCCAACGAACTGAACGGCAACTTCTACGCCATACGCCAACAGATAGGCGATATCCGCAACTTACAAAAGGAAGCCAACACCATGCGTAAATCAATGCAGGCGCAGCTAACGCGTATTACTGAAAATACCGAATACTGTCGCTTGTTGGAAAATGTAAAGAACAGCCTCGAGGATATGCAAACTCGCGGCATAAAAGTAAAGGTATGAAAGGTAGTTGCATTATAGATGGTATTGATATAGCCGACTTGGGGATGTTTATCCTGCGAGGCGGTGATTATGACTTCCTCTCGTTCCCGGAACGCAAGGAACCGGAGCAAAACGACTGGCACGAGTTGGATGGCGTGGACGCCGACCTTTCGGAAATTTACTTCAAAGAAAAGAAAGTGACCGTCCGCTTCTACATCAAAGCCAATACAGGATACGAAATGCTGAGTAACCTCAATACTTTTTTAGAGCTAATCAGCGCACCCGGTTACAGGCAGCTATACAGCCGGGAGTTCGGCAAAACCTTTTTATTAAGGTATGTATCCTGCCCTGCATTTACCCACACGGGGGGGATGTATAAGGCAGGTACCAAACGCGCCGAGATAAGCGTGGAATTTTCGATGGACAACCCATTGCAGATATTTATCGGCTCTGCCAACCTGATCCCACGACGAGGGCGGTCGGCGAAGAGCTATGTTACCATAAATGAGCGAGACCTTGCCGATTTTGGTATTATCGTAAACGAGTGCTACAATACAGTGCTTCGTTTTGCATCGGTAAAACAACCGCTCACGCGAAGCATCAGCAATATAAACGGCTTGATGGTTTATCCACCTGCACAGAGGGTATTCGAAGCCAAGCAAACGGTTATCGAATGCACCATGACGGCAAACAACCGCGAGGATTTTTATTACAACTACGAGGCTCTGTTCAATAACCTGACCATCAAAGCGGCAATCCCGCTGACCACCTTTGCTTTCGACGATATGGCATGCTACTATTCATCCATGTCGGGCTTTCAGAAGCTCAGACCTTTCGGTTCCCGGGTATTGGTGCGCTTTGTCCTGACGCTCGTAAACATGAGTCCGGGATTGATAGAGTTTATTTTAGGTATGGAGGATGGCTTTGCGGCTATAACCGAGACGGACGATTATTTCATAGAGGTTTAAACAGTATATAAACGGCATTTAAATATGGCAAATAACATAAAAAAAAGGAAAGTATCGGAACTGCCCGAAGCAACAGACACCTCGGGCTTTTGGATATTCGGCTCCAAGACAATAGGCGGAGCGGTTACTTCTGTAAAGTTTGCGTTTGACAAAATTACTTCCCTGTTTGGAGTTACGCAGGAGACAGGTCAATCCATAACATTGGCTCCGAGCCAAAAACTGTTTACCAACAAGAATGATGAGATGCTCGACCTGATCGACACCCATACAGGTAACAGTAAAATACATCTGGGCGAGACCGAAGAGCCGGGCTTTGCCGTATGCGATGCGTTCGGTAACTGTGCCTACCGGATCGACGAGGACGGTATATCGAAAATGAACCTCGACTTTGATATTACCTCCCTATTTATTAAAACAATGGTAGAGAAAGGGTTTGCAATATCCGATGCCAACGGTAACGCCTCGCTCGTGATCGATGCCAAAGGCGAGACCGACCTGAAGCTGTCGAAGGTTGCCCTGAAAAGGCTCAAGAAACAACTGGAGTCGTTGGATGGTTTGTTGCAGGCTGATTATAATCATATCGTAACCTACGGGCAGAGCTTGGGCGAGGGTTCCCAATGTAGCCCTATTATAACAAGCTCGGAATTCTCTCCACTCGCTAAAATGTTTAACCACGGGATCAAAACGAGGTATGGCACATCGCCGATGTATCAATCCTTTGTCCCGCATGTGGAAAGGCAGGATGCCGAAAACGGGGAGACCCCTGCCGCAGGAACAGCGGTGATGTTTATCCGATCTTCCGAACTGGACGGTGCAGACGGCAAAGTGATTCTATCCTCCTGCTGTGCAAGGGGAGCCATGTCGGTGGCTCAACTATCCAAAGGCACGACTTGGTACAATAATATTATCAACGATGTAACCAATGCCAAGCGTTTAGCTGATGCCGAAGGAAAAACGTACAGGTTGGTTGCAGTAACATGGACGCAGGGCGAATATGACTACGGCAATGGCAAGGATTATTATAAACAGAAGCTGACCCAACTGCGTGCCGATTTAATAGCAGATGTGCAGGCTATTACCGGGGACGATTATTCGGCTCTGCCTTTCGTAATGTATCAGGTCTCCTCTTCTTATACTGCCGGAAAATCTTATCCCGACATCGGGTTGGCTCAACTGGAACTCGCCATCGAGAGCGATACAAACGGATTCTTTTTGGCAACACCGATCTATCATCTGCAATACGCAGACGGATGGCACTTGAAAAACTTTGCATCCAAATGGATGGGAGCCTATTACGGGTATGCCCTGTACAGGGTGATGCTCGAGAAAAACTGGAAGCCGCTCTATCCTGTATCGCACACGGTATCCGGAACAGCATTATACCTGAAATTCAGTAAACAGGGGCTTGTCTTCGATAAGCCTGCATATATAACGGCAACCATCGCCAACAGGGGCTTCTCTGTGAAAGATGCCTCGAACAATGAACTGATACAGTCGGTGGAGATATCCGCTCCGGATACGGTTAAGATAACCTGCTCCTCCAGTCCGGCAGGTTTGTCGGTAACGTATGGCTTTGCCAACTCAAACAACCGGAACGCAGGCGAGTTACGGGATAACCAAGAGGTCGTATTTCCAATACAGGGTACCGACTATAACTTATATAACTGGTGTACAATATTCGAATATAAACTATAAAAATTTAACAATTATGGGAGTAGCTATTGTTGTAGATGATGTAAACTGGACGGCTTCGGCTGTGGCTCAGGTTACATTAAAAGATTCAGGTGGAGGTACGGGTGGCTCTATTCCTGCCGAGGTTAAAGCCATGTACACTGCCTATATGGATAAAACGGGAAGGACTGACAACCGGTCTTTATTGAAAATGATGTCGGAACTATATAAAGCGGGGCTGTTGCAAAAATGTACCGGATTATTCTATTTGGCTTCTGATAGTAATAATCTGGAGCATATAAAATACAGTATAACCGATTTGAGGGCTTTAGGGGTTGTGAACACGCCAAGTGTAACGGCTCAAGGAGTTAAAGCAAATGGTGGTAGATTATCAGATACAGGTGCTTACAATATGTCTGCAAAAGGGATGTGTCTTGTTTTTATGGTTTCTGGACTATCAAGTGGAGGTATTGATTGGGGAGGAGACCTCGTTGATAGAAATGTGTACGGATTTGCCTCAGCAGGGACGGCTTCTTATTTCACAAATACTTTATTTAGATGGCATGGCAGTGCAGATACGGTAACAGTTTCAACAACAGAAGACCCCACTGAGAAAAAAAGGAGTATATGTTATGTATGCTAAAGGCACATCATTGCTATACAAACATAATACGACTGACCTAACAAAGACTATTGCTGCATCAACTGCGACAGCAGCAAATCCTCAATTATTGAATTATACATCTACGGTAGATTCTCCAACAAATGGAACCCATAAAATGTATGCTACATTCAATAATGATTTGACAACCGATGAAGTAACTCAGATACAGACCATTTTTGAAAAGTATAAAGACTTAATTTAATAATCATGCAACTATACACTCCCGATAATAAGTTACTGCTCGACACGCCAGTCGATGATTCGAGCCTTCGTTTTAAAGAGGTAATGGGCGACAATAACCTCACGCTCAAGTTCTCGCTACCTGAATACCTGAAAGCCGCAGGCGATGACTTAGGCATCCCGCTTGGCTCTTGGTGCGAGTTCAAAGCCGAAAGGTACATGCTGTTCTCGCCTGAGAATTTCGTCAAGCAGCACTCCGAGCATTATGACTATACCCTTATCCTCGAGGCGTGGATAGCGTATATGAAGTTTGTTAAATTCAAATTCTTTACCGTTGAGCGTAATCCGGGACAGCCCGATAAGATGGTCGGCGCACCCAAGCTCAAGTTCTCGCTGACGGCAACACCCGAAGATTTTGTTCGCTTGATGGTCGACTGCATGAATTTTAGCGGCGTTACAGGTTGGACGGTTGGCGAATGTATCGAAAGCGATCCCGTGACCATCGATTTTAACCACGACTATTGCTACGGCGTGCTGCAAAAGATCGCCGACGCTTTCAATACCGAGTGGGAGGTCGATAATAAAACGATTCATATCCGAAAAGTAGAGCGCAAGGATGGCGACGGCAACCGCATCTCCTTCCCTTTGTCGTATGGATACAGCAACGGGATACTGCCGGGCATTACGCGCAAACAGTTTGATGATTCCAAAGTGGTCAATCGGGTATGGATACAAGGCGGTGACCGCAATATCAATTACGGCACATACGGCAACGATACGCTGTTGATGCCCAAAAACTCAACCTTTGAATACGAAGGCAAGCAATACCGAACCGACGAAACGGGATGCTTCGTGGAGCCTGTCGGTCGAACGGGGTCGCTTTCGGAGGATAGCCTCGACACCTCGAAGGTATATCCCAAGCGAGTCGGCACCGTTACTCAGGTCTTCGTAGTGGACGATGCGCAGGGCTTCTATGATTTTACGGATACTTCTATCCCGGACACGCTCGATTTTTCGAAGATGGTTATCCCGGGCGAGACCATGACCGTGGTCTTCCAAACAGGGCAGCTTGCAGGCATGGAGTTCGAGGTTAAATACATACACAGCGAGCACAAGTTCAAACTCGTACCCAATACCGATAACGGCTTGACTTATCCGAAAGGCTCCATTATACCTGAAGCAGGCGATAAGTATGGTGTATTTCACATGAGCCTGCCTCCCGAGTATATCGACAGCGCGGAGATCGAAGCCCGCGACGAAGCGGTTAAGTTCCTGTATGAGAACAGCCAACCGAAATATACCTATCTGTGGCAACTGGACGGCATCTTTGCCAAAGAGCAATGGGGAGCCATTGGCGGGTTCCTCACGCCCGGTTATTTTGTAAAGTTCTCCGATCCGCAGTTCCTGCCCGAGCCCGTAGATATCCGTATCACTTCGGTTAAGGAGTATGTAAACAAGCCCAAGTCGCCCACCATCGAAATTTCAAACAATGTAACGGGCAAGGCTCTCGGTGCGGTTTTGAATGAAATACCTACGCAGGAGCAGGGAACCGACCGCAAGGATAGCGTGATAAAAGAATATGCCAAACGTAGATGGAAAGATACGCAGGAGCTTATTGACGGCATCATCGGCATGTCCGACGAGTTTCAGGAGAACCTGCTGAGCGCGTTGGTATTCGAGGGGATGGTCTTCCGGGCAGGGGCGGCAACTCTGCAATACCGATTCTTGGCTGATGATTGGGATACTTCCATTGAGCCGGACTTGCTATTCAACAAAACGGAAAAACGCTTCTATTGCCCTGCCTCCCGCATTAAGCACGAAACGTTGGAGATAGGCGGACAAAAGCCGTACTGGGTTATTCCTGAATACAGGACGGATGCTCTGGACGCGGCAACGCCTTACTATCTCTACCTGAAATGTTCCAAAGAGTTGGCGGTGGTCGACGGACGGCTTACAGGCGATGCCATCTTCTTTATTTCTGATCAGCGGATCAAGATAGAGGACGAGGAGGGCTTCTATATCTTGTGGGTAGCTTTTATCAACTCCGAAAATGAAGAGGGCGACCGTTCGTTTACGACTATGTACGGGCTTGCCGAATTGCTTCCGGGACAGCTTACTGTGGATACGCTTCGCTCCTCGGATGGTAAAAGTTTCTGGAAGGCGTTGAAGAATCAGTTTAAGATAGGCTCGCTCGACTGGAATGTTACAGAAAAAGACACATTAACGCTTGACGGCTTTGTAAATGCTCTGGGTGCTATACTTGGGGGATTTACTATTGATAATGATAAATTTGAATCGCATGCAAAAACATCATTAAACCTATCCTACGATAAAGATCAAATCGTTGGAGGGAGTGGTTATATCAATTCTCAAGGATCGCAAGTGTATGAGGAAAATTCACTTTATGTGTACAGTGTATTTTATAGTATAGGAGAAGATGATAAATATCTTATGATTAATTCTATGGATGCCGAATCTCCTGCTAAGGCTCTGACTTTTTATGATAAAGATAGGAGTAAAATATCTGCGTCAGATAATGTGGGATTTGGAGTAGAACAAAGAGTGGACAAGCCACAGAATGCAACCTACTTTAGAATTACATATCATAAAAATTATCCATTTGTTTTAGATGTATATGGAGATGAGAGAGTAAATATTAGACTAAATGGGAAGGATGGTTCAGGGAGTCTTGCCGCTGATGGTATATCTTGGGATAGTAAAGGTAACCAGAGGATGCGAGGAGCTTTTGAAAGCAATAGAAGTGGAGATAGGATACTTATTGACCCCTTGGCGCGACAAATTAAACTGATATCTGTAAATGGTAGCGTTGCCGGAACTTGGTCTTTTGACGTATTTGGAAATTCTGCTATTAATATTGGAGGAACTCGATTATCTGCAAGAGGTATTGACAATGACTATTCAGACTATCGATACAAATTCTCTTTGTCTGATGATGGTGTTAGATGTATTGAATATGATGACGATTTCAATGTGGCAAGAGGTTTTTCTGCAACGATGAGTGTATTAGATAGCTATTTATTTGTTCGAATGAGTGGACTACCTACAACTGGTAATGGTTTGCCCGCAGGATTCCTTTATAGGAGTGGTGATACTATTAAGATAAAAACTTAATAAGGATTTATAGGATATTGAGTAGAATTGTCTTTATCAACCAATATAATTGATTGTTCGCCTTTCAGTTCAATAATGTTCTTTTTATCCTTTTCTATCTTAAAAGTATCATCTATTCGGTATGTTCCTGATTGGTCTGTGTAAAATATAAATATTTCAGTAATATCATTGCTTTCAATTGTGACCTCTTTAGATAAAACATCTTTTTTTAAATCTCCATATTGAGCCAATTGAACATATATATTACTTTTCTTATATCCTACGACAGTATTAGGTTGAATATCTCTATAAGTTTGTTTTAAGACATAACTTGTTTTGTTTTGAGTTTGCCCTCCTCCATTGTTATCGTCGTCGTCACTTGAACATGCTGTAAATAAACAAACAGCGAATAAAATATAAAGTATCTTTTTCATTACAATATGTTTAAAACTAAAAACCTTGTAAATATATGAAAATTATTTATAACAAATACCTACCACCCAAAGGATATGCCGCAATAAACATCTGTGGCGTTATCTTTGCCCGCAGTCAATACAGACCTATAAGTGAGCGTACAAAACGCCACGAAACAATACACACGCGGCAAATAGCCGAGTTATTGGTGGTAATATTCTATTTATGGTACGGGATTGAGTGGATTTTTCGGTTGATACAACACCGGAATAAGAAGGAAGCCTATCGCAATATATCTTTCGAGCGTGAAGCCTATGCCAACGATCAGGACGATACATACCTCAAGAAGCGTAAATTATATGCGTTTATACGATATTTAAAGAAAGTTTAATCGTCGTTTAAAGATTGTTTTTGAGGAAAAAGAACCTCGTCTATCCATTTAGAATAAAACTTTATAGCTTCAGGACTCATAGGTCGGTTGTCATCTAAATCATCAATGATGATCACACTTGGATACAGACCATTATCCTTTGATGTAGGACGGATTTTCTTTGTTGGTTTAGTCATAAACAACCTCGCATTTAATGCTTTATCTTACTGTAAAGATACAAAAAACTAATGAGATAGACAAACAATAAAACCGCTATTTTTCACGTATTTAGCACTTTTTTGTTCGGATGGGTAGAAAAGATTAAATTTGTACTTTTGTGGCACATTTCGTTTTGAAAAGCGGCACATTTCGATTTTTCGAATATATATAAGGAATATCTGACTTTATTTTTTCTATTTCGGGTAAAGCTATTTCTTTATAGAAAAAATCTGTTCCTGTTCCTGACAGTTTTTTATCTTCGAATTGCTTAAAATGATTTAGCAAGGTTTTATTTTGATAAAATAATCTTTCAAAATCCTGCGCATCAAAGATAAACCATTCATTTATATTGGTAATAACCAAATACCGAAGTTCAAAATTCTTTGCTTTACTTCGTTCCCTGAAATAATATAAGACAAGCTCTTGAAATGATTTAGCATTTAAATTCTCCCTGCTTACCATTTCAGTTTTATTAGTTGGCTTTTTTACCTCAACAAGAACACCTACGGGAGTTTTAGCATCTTTTCCGTTATGAATAACTAAATCAGCGTAGCCTTTCGTATTAATATAGTGATTATTCTTATAGTATACCGAATTCAGAAAATCAGTGATGAGATTTTTGTGAAATTCTTCTGTTTCGGAATCATTTATTTTATCCAATAGAGAGATAAATTCTTTTTTGAATAATTCTATGTTTTTCCTGTCTGGTTTTTGTTTTAAGTATGCCGGATTTAAAGCTTGCTTAGGAGTTTTCATAATTGCTGTTGGAATTATACGTACAATTCTATTATACACAAAAATAACATTTAAAAGACACCCAAATAGCCTATTACTAAGAATTATTATTGATAAAATAATATTTTTAGTAGAAAAGTAATGAAATTTGTTGCTATATGTGAATTGATAATAGGTAACAAAAGGTTTCCTTTAATATGAGAAGTTGCATGCAAATTGCATGTACATGCAAAAGAAAAAAGACTTGCGATTCCTCGTAAGTCTTTGATTTTTAAGTGGGCGTTGACGGATTCGAACCGCCGACCCTCTGCTTGTAAGGCAGATGCTCTGAACCAGCTGAGCTAAACGCCCTTGTGAGGTTGTGTTTGTTTCCAAACGCGATGCAAAGGTATATCTTTTTTTTTAATTATCAAAATAAATGATTAAAATAATTTTATGAAAATAAACACTATTCTAACTCTAAGCCGAACTCATCTTTCAGTTTCAGTAAGTTATCGTTTTGATCCAGCATGTATTTATATTTTTCCATTGGCGTGTATGCCAGTTTTTTTCTCATTATTTTCCGAAACGTGAATTGTCATTTTTATTTCAGTATTCCTGAGTTTTCTTTTTAACTCAGTCATAATATTTAGAGAAGAATCCAACAGACGTTGCTCCTGAACAGGATTGCTGACGATAACCTCAAATTCGTTTCTTGTCAATAGATTAGGAAGGCAATTCAGCATTGTATTTTTTAAATGATGGTCTTCTTCTACGGATTCTGCATACAATTTCCATTCGTTTATTAACTCCAGTGGCGTAAATGCTTCGTTTAATACAACCTGTGTCTGCCTCGGCGTTTCTTTGTTCTCTTCTTGTTTGTTTTTGACAATGTCCGAAATTGAAACTCCAAGCCCAGATATTGTTTTATGGGTTGGCGTTTTTTCTTTTTGTTCAGGCTGCGGATTGTTTACTGGCTGAACATTACTTTGTTCCGGAGCAATCTTAATGGGGTTAGAAACTATTTGTGGTTTTATTTCTGGTTTTTCAACATTGGTTGCTGAAATGGATTCGATTACGTCATTTTTTTTTTCGTCGCTGACAGAACTTTTGTCAACTAATTGGCATAACTTGATTATTGTTAAATCGGAAAGTAATCTTTTGTTTCTGCTTTGACGATAGTTCAGATCGCATTCGTTTACAATATCAATAGCTTTATACAGGAAATCGTTACTGCACTTTTTTGCCATTTCAATATAGCGTGTCCGTATGGACGAACCAACTTCAAACAGTTCCGCAGTCTGAGGATCTTTACAAAGCAGCAAATCCCGAAAATGCGAAGCGATGCCTGTAATCACATTATGTCCGTCAAAACCTCTGTTCAGAATATCATTTAGTATAAGCAAACCTTCGGGAACATTCCGGTTCAAAACAGCTTCTGTTAATTTGAAATAATATTCATAATCGAGTACATTCAGATTCTCTATAACAGACTTATAGGTAATATTTCCACCCGTGAAACTTACTACCTGATCGAAAATCGAGAGTGCGTCACGCATTCCTCCGTCTGCTTTTTGTGCCAATACGTTGAGGGCTTCAGGTTCTGCATTGATATGCTCCTGTTCCGCCACATATTGCAGATGCTCGACAATATCTGTAATGCTTATCCTGCTGAAATCATAAATTTGACATCGGGACAGGATAGTCGGCAATATTTTATGTTTCTCGGTAGTTGCCAGAATAAAAATTGCATGATGCGGCGGTTCTTCCAACGTTTTAAGGAAAGCGTTGAAAGCCTGAGAAGAAAGCATATGCACCTCATCAATGATATACACTTTATATTTTCCTATCTGCGGAGGGATACGAACCTGATCTATAAGCGAACGGATGTCGTCTACCGAATTGTTTGAAGCTGCATCGAGTTCATGTATATTCAGCGACCGTTGTTCGTTAAACGAGACACATGATTCACACTCGTTGCAGGCTTCTCCGTCAGCTGTCGGATGAAAGCAATTGATTGTCTTGGCAAATATCCGAGCACATGTCGTTTTACCCACACCACGAGGTCCGCAAAACAAGTAAGCATGCGCTAATTTATTCGCCGCTATCGCATTTTTCAGCGTTGTTGTCAAAGCACGCTGACCTACGACAGAGCGAAATGTCGAAGGTCGGTATTTTCGTGCCGAAACTATATATTCTTCCATATTGGCTTTAAAGCAAATCTATTTATTGAACTAAAATGAATGCTCTAATATAGCAATATTTTATCGTCTACGGAAATTTCTTTTTCCGTTAGAAGAGTCGTCTTTTCTACTTTTATTTTTTGGTGAGAATTTTCTGCCGCCGTCAAATTGTTTGTCTCCTTTTCCTTGTTGCGACAGTTCGACAGATATGCGACGCCCGTCGTAGTCTTTATTTTTTAGTGCGCTGATGACTTTTGTCGCATCGCGTTCGGGAACTTCGAAAAACGAAAAGTTTTGCATAAGGTCGATTCTTCCGATCCGAACCTTATCGCTTACAAAATCGTTGATGAAGCCCATCAGGGTTGCAGGGTTGATGCCGTCAGTCCTTCCGATATTGATAAACAGGCGGGAGTATCCTCTTTCCGCAGCACGTGGAGCGCGTTTATCACCTCTATCGCGATCTTTGCCTTTGCGATCCCAGTCTCTTTCCGAACGGCTTCCGCGTTCTGCCGAAACGGTTTCGATTTCTTCCGCATCGCGATAGTAGTCGATGATACGGTTAAATTCTAAGGCTACGATCCGTTTGATGATATCTTCTTTTTCGAGCCATTCCAATCGGCGGTAAACAGAGGGTAGGAGGCGGGCTATTTCGTCTTCGTCCACTTTTACTTTTTCCAGTTTGTCAACGAAGTTGAACAGTTGTTTTTCACAAATTATATCACCCGAAGGAATTTCGCCTTGCTCAAATTTTTTGTTAATAATCTTTTCTATTTCCCTTATTTTGCCTTTTTCTTTTACATGGGCTATTGCAATGGAAACACCTGTTTTGCCAGCGCGTCCCGTACGTCCGCTTCGGTGGGTATAAGATTCTATATCGTCGGGCAAACCGTAGTTTATAACGTGCGTAAGACTGTCGACATCAAGCCCGCGTGCCGCTACGTCGGTAGCTACCAGCAATTGTAAGGCATGAGAGCGGAACTTTTGCATCACATAGTCGCGTTGAGCCTGTGACAGGTCTCCGTGAAGCGAATCGGCATTGTATCCGTCTTGAATCAGCTTGTCGGCAATCTCCTGCGTTTCGCGGCGCGTGCGGCAGAAAATGATGCCGTAGATATCGGGATAGTAGTCTGCAATACGTTTCAGTGCCAGATATTTGTCTTTGGCATGAACCATATAATATACGTGTTTTACGTTTGCCGATCCTTCGTTTTTTCTCCCGATCGTAATTTCTTCGGGAGTTTGCATATACTTTTTTGTGATCTTTGCAATCTCTTTTGGCATGGTTGCCGAGAAGAGCAGCATGGAACGGTTTTCAGGTACTTTTTTCAGTATTTCGTCGATGCTTTCCGAAAATCCCATATTGAGCATTTCGTCCGCTTCGTCCAGAATCACGTATTTTACGTTTGCCAGATCAACAGTCCTACGGTTAATAAGGTCTATCAAACGCCCCGGGGTCGCCACAATGATCTGCACGCCTCTTTTAAGCGTTTTTATCTGGCTTTCGATACTCGAACCTCCGTAAACGGGAAGTACGCGCAATCCGTCGACATATTTGGAATAGTCCGCCAGATCGCCTGCTATCTGCAAACATAATTCTCTTGTAGGAGCAAGTATAAGTGCCTGTGGAACGTTTTGTTTTACGTCTATCTTCTGAATAACGGGAAGCCCGAACGCAGCGGTTTTCCCTGTTCCTGTCTGGGCAAGGGCAATTACGTCTCTGATTTCGTCTAAAAGATAAGGGATTACTTTTTCCTGTACGGGCATAGGATTCTCATAGCCCATTTCTTGTATTGCCCTAAGTATATCAGGAGCAACACCTAATTCTTCAAATGTTCTCATTTTTATTTGTTATGTTATTAATTGCGGCAATTACCTTTTTCTCTTCGCCACCAATTAACGACTCAAATAAAAAGAGAAAAACAATAAAGCCTTTTATTACAAAAGCTCACCAGCCTTTTTGACAGGCTCTGAACCCGATGCTTTTCTTAAAAAGCGGTGCAAAGGTAGTGATTATTAATTAAAAACAAGCAAGGAGTTTGGATTTTATTGTGTTTAGTCCTGTGGATCTGCGTTTTTCAAATGCAAATGCTTTGATTTTCCGTAGTATAATTCTTCTATTGTTTCTCCGTCTATGTGAGGAGCTTTCACCCCGTTACCGAATTCTTTGTCTGCAATTTCGACATAAGCCTCATCCCAAAAGTTTTCTTTTATAAAGCTTACGAGCAGTTGTTGTCCTCCTTCAACTAAGAGGGAATTTATTTTCAGATAGTAGAGGTTTGATAAAATATTTGATAGCAGTTTTTCATCAAAACGGACTTGAATAAACGTAACGTTCGCAAGACTAATCTCAGGTTCTTTTACTTCAGTGAAACAAATAGTCCGTGCCTGACTGTTGAATATCTGATATTTCTCAGGAATCCTGCCAAGCCTGTCTATTACTATGCGTATGGGATTGTCTCCGTACCATTCGCGTGTGGTAAGTACAGGATTGTCTTTCAGCGCGGTATTGGTTCCTATCATGATCGCCATTATTTCCGAACGCTTCTTATGAACAAGCATTTTTGAGAAGCTGTTTGAAATTAATGTCGGTTGAGGCTTCTCGTCCTGTTGCCGTAATTTATCTATAAACCCGTCGAATGTTTGTGCCCACTTCAGGTATATATACGGGCGATGCTTTTCTTGGAAGCAGAAAAAAGGTTTGTTGATTTCTCTCGCTTCTTTTTCCAGAATGCCTGTGACGACTTCTATCCCTGCATCCCGCAACATTTGTATGCCTCTGCCCGATACTTTAGGGTTGGGATCTTTAACGGCAATCACCACTCTGGGGATTTTACTTTCAATTATAAGTTTTGCACAAGGCGGTGTTTTACCGTAATGGGAGCAAGGTTCGAGCGAAACATATAGGGTTGATTGACTGAGTAATGATCTGTCCTTGACGCTGTCGATGGCATTTACTTCTGCATGCGCACAACCGTATTTGCGGTGATATCCTTCGCCTACGATCTTATTATTATGTACTACGACTGCACCCACCATCGGATTAGGGTTTACGCGTCCTTTCCCGTTCTGAGCCAGTTGTAAACAGCGGAGTATATATTTTTCGTCAACATTCATAGCCATTCGTTCGTTTTTCCTACTTTTGCGTCATGCAAGATGTATTATTACATATCGGAAAATCATTGGAAGGTTACTATCCTTCTTCGGAGATAACATCTTTTACGGGTATTATTGTTGAAAATGTTATCGGAAAATCCGTTCCAATGATTATCAGTGACAAAAATATAAAAATAACGTCAAAGCAGGAGAATAAAATCAATGAGGTTATCACCCGATTGAAACAATACGAACCGATCCAATATATATTAGGTGAAACCGAGTTTTACGGAATGAAGTTTTTTGTAGATCACAATGTATTGATTCCACGCCCCGAAACAGAGGAATTGGTGGAGTTAATCATCAGCGAAAATCAAAACAAAAATGATATTTCAATTTTGGATATCGGCACAGGAAGCGGATGTATTGCAATTGTGCTTAAGAAATATTTGCCCAAATGTGAAGTGTCCGCTTGGGATATATCGGAAGAAGCTCTTAATGCCGCCCGAATTAATGCAAAGAATAATCATACGGATGTTGATTTCAGGCAAGTTGATATATTAAGTGATTTTCCTAAAGATAAGAAGTTCGATATAATAGTCAGCAACCCGCCTTATGTGTTGGAATCCGAAAAATCGGCAATGGACAAGAACGTATTGGACTATGAACCGCATCAGGCTTTATTTGTGCCGGATAATTCCGCATTGCTATATTATGAACGAATAGCCGACGCGGCAAAAATATTATTGAAAGGGTCGGGCAGTTTGTTTTTTTGAAATTAATGCTTCGAAAGGAAAAGAAACGTCAGAGATGCTTAGGGAAAAGTTTTTTTAGGACTGTTGCCATTTATAAAGATTTGTCGCAGAAGGACAGGATTATTAAGGCTTTGTTATAGTGGAACTTTATGAAAGATATTAAAATAAGAAAACTTAAAGAAGAGGACGAAATTCCTTATGATTTGCTGTACTTGGCAGATCCTTCAAAAGAAGCTGTCGGCGATTACCTTGAAAGAGGTTTTTGTTACGTCGCTGAAATCGGTAATATTGTTATCGGAGTGTATGTCTTATTACCTACCCGCCCTTTTACCGCAGAACTTGTAAATCTTGCCGTAGATGAGGATTACCAGAACAAAGGACTTGGAAAAATGTTAGTTAATCATGCCATTGATACAGCTAAAAATCTTAATTACAAAGTTTTGGAAGTCGGTACAGGCAATGCGGGTATCGGACAGCTTGCGTTATACCAAAAATGCGGTTTTACTATTGTTTCGGTCGACTTTGATTTTTTTAAGCGTCATTATTCCGAGCCGATTTTTGAGAACGGAATAGAGTGCGAGCACATGATTCGTATGAGAATGGATTTGTAGTTTTAGTAGTTAATTTTACATTATATTATAATATTTATTTGATAACAATATGTCAGGAATTTATACGGTATTATTACTTATTGCTTCCAACATTTTTATGACTTTTGCTTGGTACGGACATTTGAAAATGAAAGAATTTTCGTGGTTCGCTTCATTACCTTTGATCGGAGTCATTCTCTTTAGCTGGGGTATTGCCTTTTTCGAATATTGCTTTCAGGTTCCTGCCAACAGGATAGGATACCAAGGAAACGGAGGTCCGTTTTCGTTGATGCAACTTAAAATAATTCAGGAAGTTATAACGCTTACTGTTTTTGTTATCTTCAGCACGTTGGTATTTAAGAATGAAGCCTTCAAATGGAATCATGCTCTGGCTTTCCTTTTCCTTGTCATGGCGGTTTATTTGGTTTTCAAAAAATAGTATAAAGCATTTCCGTAATTGTAGAATAATTATCCTTTACAAAGGACGGAATGTCTGATTATTCAAAACAATCCGATATTATTTGTTGTTTTAGGGTTGCTTTTTATTTCATTTTTACTAAAAAAATGAAATAAAATTATCATTTTTTTATTGATATTTATTTATCTTTGCCATGATGGATGGATGTAAGATAGTTTAGTCTATTTTGATGAAAATTGGTAAAATGTTTTAATTTATGTAACGATCCCTTTTGCAGAACTATTTTACTTTATGACTTAGGCAATATTTACCTTGATAGTTTAGAGTATCTGACTTATTTCACTTTCGCGGAAAAATTTTCCGGAAATATGATTGATTAGAAGATATAATGATTGAAATAATTTTTTGAATAAAACGCAACTATTATGAACAAAAGAAATCTACTTTTTGTGATGTCTTTCTTGATATCTCTCTTGTCCGTAAAGGCTCAGGATGAGTTGTTGGTGGAAGATTTTGAACTTGGAGCACTCCCGACAGGGTGGACTACAATCCAAGAACCTACGGCCGGAGGGCATTGGAGAGTTTCGGATTATGCTCCCCTTACGGGAACTTATAATCTGTACATTGATGAGAAAAAATCGTCGGCTGTCGGAGATTATGACCCGATTAAGGAAGAATATGTCATTACGCCCGCCATATCACTGCCCGGTGATAAAGACTACGGCGTAAAATTTCTTTGGCAGGCACAATCAATAGGTGTATTAGAAAAAAGCTCATATAACTTCAGGGTTTCCGTAAGTGAAGATAACGGCTCTACCTGGACTCAGGTGTGGGCGGCATCCGACAAGGAATCCCTTGAAAAAAGCGGGGTTGTTTATCCTTGGAAAAACTGGTCGAAAAATACATCGACCGTGAGCCTTAAAGATTATAAAGGCAAAACCGTAAAAATTGCGTTTATATATAACCTTATGATTCCTGATTTGGGAAATATGGTTAAACTCGATGATATAAGCATTATTCCTTATACTGCTATCGAAAATCCAATTGCAGGAGGTTCTACTTCTTATAGATTTGAAAATGCCTATATCGGTGTTAAGGAAAAATCTGCCCAACCTTTATTTATAACAAATCAAGGTATTGGTCAATTGAAAGTTTTAAGCATTGAAGGTTTGAGTGGAACGGATTTTTCTACGGATCTTAAGCCGGAAAATGTTTCTCTGACTATGCAACAAACATATTTCTTTAATGTGTATTTCACTCCAACCATTACGGGTGCAGCATCTGCAACTATGACTATTAAAACAAACGGCGGAGATGTCGTTATTGCCTTAAGCGGTACTAAAAAAGGCTTGCCTACGGGATATACATTAGAGAGTTTCGAAGGAACGGAATTTCCTCCGACAGGATGGACAAATACTGAGTGGGTCAGAAGTACGGCTTCCCGTTCGGGAGATTATGCCGTAAGTGCTAGTTTTTCTAATTTAGCGACTTTAACTTCGCCCCGTCTTACTTTGCCCGGTGGAAACCATGATATTACATTTGACTATGCAGTCGTTTTAGGCGAGGAAGTAACAGAATCTCCTGAAAATGATTTTTACGTTGAATTTTCCCGAAACGGTGGCGCTACATGGACTAAGATATGGACTTGTACCGATTATTCGGATCTTCCTTATACCAGATTGACAGTTAAAACAGGTCTGATAGGAGCATCCGATAATTGTTATATAAGATTCGTATATAAAATTGACGGTGCATTGAGTTATGAAACTATATGCAGTTCGATTTATGTCGATAACGTTGTATTGCCTCCTTTATACGGATCGAACCTGAAACCCGTACCAGTAACAAATCCTGTGCCTGCAAGCGGAAGTGTGGATCAATTCGTAAATAATCTGAAACTTTCATGGAGAAGTACGCTTCATGTTGACGGATATAAATTATTTGTAGGAAAAGATCAAAACAATCCTACTTCGGTTGTAAACGGAGAAACATTATCAAAAGATGCAATCTCTTATGTTCTGAACGGATTGGAATATAATACTACTTACTACTGGAAAGTCGTACCTTTTAATGCGCAGGGCGATGCCGATGGAGTTCAAACATGGAGTTTCACGACTATGGAAGATATGTCTATCTCTACATTCCCGTATTTCAACGGATTCGAAGACGGAACTTTCCCTCCTGTAGGCTGGCTGACAGAACAGGTTGGCAGCAGAGGTTGGAGTACATCGGATATCAGACCTTATGACGGAAAGTATAGCATCACTGTATTCGCACATCAAAATGGAGGCTATGCAATACTGCAATCTCCCGAAATAGTAGTGCCATCCGACAAAGACTTGCAGATATCTTTTGTATGGGGAAATTCTTCTCCTGTAAACTTAACTAAATCTGCTAATGATAATGAAGTTTTAAATGGCGATTCCGTTTATTTCGAAGTAAGTAAAGCCGGATCTGACTGGAAAACATTAGCGATATGTTCTCAGGAATCCGGTGAAAGAAAATGGGTAAAACAGAAAGTTTTGTTAAGCGACTACAAAGGCGAACGTATTACGGTAAGATGGAGATATAATTGTTACAATGCTGTTAAATCGAGTGCTGGTGCGCTGGATAATATCGAAATATCACTTGTAAGCAATGTAGGAGTTCCTGTTATCAGTTATACAGAATGGGTAGCCGGAGTTGTCGAAAGAAAAACAAGTTGGAACGCCAGCATTCTTAACTACAAACAAAGCAAGTATTCGGGCGAAATATTCACATTGGCTAATGAAGGAGAATATGATCTGGAAGTTAAATCCGCTAAATTCGATACGGATTTCTTTACAGCGACAGGTGTAAATGCCAATACCGTTATCCAAGCCAATAAAGAAATTAAATTCGGTATAAACTTCAATGCCGTACGCGAACAGGCAGTTATCGAAGATACGTTACGTATCGAATTTGTTGACGGGCAAATAGTAAAATTCCCTGTCGAAGGATCGGCTATGGGACAATATACATATTGCTATACTTTTGATGATCTGACAGCATTTACTACGCAGATTGCCGATTTTAAAACTGTCGATCAGGACGGGTTTGCGACAGTTAATTTCTCGGGCTTATTCTTCCCCGGTAAAGGATCAGCAATGGCTTACAAGGTGATTAACTGGAAAGAAGCCGATTGGCGCAATGTTTATCCACGTTCAGGAAATCAGGTTTTAGCAGCTTTCGGTGCTGATGAAACTTCAACATCGCCTACCAAAGAAGTGATAGACTGGCTTATCACTAAGAAAGTGACACCCATGGATAATGCTAAGTTGCGTTTCTATGCAAAATCTTATGCGGCGGATGACATTTGGACAGCCAGCAAATTAACGGTTCTTGTAAGCACAACGACAGACAGCCCTGCCAGTTTTACGGAGGTTCCTGCATTTACGAATGTTGAAATACCTGCATATGCGGATGACCGTGAATTTATGGAATGTACTATTGATTTAAGCCAATACAAAGATCAGGATATATACGTTGCTATTCGTCATAACGTAAAAGGCGGATTGGCATTGTTCATCGATGACCTTTATCTGGAAAACTTCAAATTTACGGCTCCCGGCAATCGTGCACCTGACTTTCTTACAACGCCTCCTGCTGCAAGTATTGAGGTAGGACAAACTTATACGTATGATTTCACGGTTACCGATCCCGATAACGATGCCCTCACAATAGTAGTTAAAGGTTTGCCTTCATGGCTTACTTATACTCCAAGAGCAAATGGCGGAATTTTAACAGGTGTTCCTACTCAGTCCGGAGATTTCTATATTCGTATCGAAGCTAATGACGGAGAGTTCACAACACCGCAGGAAGTGGATATTAAGGTGCTTCCCGGATCAAGTATTTCAAATACAGATGCCGATAATGCTATAAAAGTATATCCTAACCCAGTAACGTCTGTTCTCTATATTGACGCTGAACAGGTAGGAAAAGTTTCTTTGACTGACATCGCTGGAAAAGAGGTATTTGCCGGAGAAAATACTACTGAAATAAATGTAGCGAATCTACCTTCCGGAATATATTTGTTGAAAGTTTATTCTGACAACAATATCTATACTACCAAGGTTATCAAAAAATAATAATTAAAAGCTGCAACTGTTCACATTTAAGTATGGATAGTTGCAGCTTTTTTATTTTAAAAATAAAGCGTATGAAAAACAAATCTTTACTTTTTAAAATGAAGGTGTTCGTGACGATCCTTTTAGGAGGGGCGTTTCTGTCATTTTCAAAAGCACAGTCTGTATTGGAAGTTGCGACAGGGACTGATGTTTCGGAAGCTCCGGTGTATATAAAATACTACCATAGTTATACTCAAACAATCTATTTACAATCGGAATTAACAGGAGTAGCTAATTCAAAAATATCTGAGATCGCCTATTACATTCAGGGATACAGCGGTAAAGCTCCTTTTAGTGGACAAATACAACTATATATTGCTAAAACAACAAAAAATGTATTTGCCTCTGCATCCGATTATATTCCGTTGTCAGATATGAATTTATACTATGATGGTATAATGGCTGCTCCCAATAGTGGGGCAAACTGGGTAAATCTTATTTTGAATAAACCGTTCATATATGATGGAAATAGCAACATCGTTATTGCTGTAGTTGTGAAAACAAAACAGGCGAACTGGTATTCTTCAGGTTTTTATGGCAAAGATGTTTTATCTAATAGGGTTGTATACAGTGGAGATGACAATAGTCTTATAAATACAGATAATCCGACAAGTGCAAGGTCAAGCGGAATTAGTACAAAAGTTCCATCTGTGCGTTTTACCTATTCGACATTAGCTTCTACCGGAGAAATATCAGTTAATCAAACGGTTATAGACTTTGATTATTCGGAGATAAATAAAACAGCGACGAAAAGTGTTGATGTATTCAACTACGGGTTGTCTGATTTGACGATAACAGGAGTTAGCGGAATTGCAGCTCCATTCAGTGTATCTACATCTTTGCCGTTGGTTATTCCTTCCATGCAATCGAAGAAGGTTGACATTGCATATACACCGACTGTTGGCGGAGACTTTAATCAGAATGTTACTATTACACATGACGGTGCGGGAAGTGCGGCTTTAACATTGCAAGGAAAAACTTTTGCCGCAGGCTCTTTATTCGAAAGTTTTGAAAATAAATTCGTTCCCGATTATTGGAGAACGAGAACCGGAAAATGGACTAAATCGTCATCTCCTTATCATGGTGCTTCGTCAGCAACATTGGGAACAGAAGCGGATACACTGATTACACCTAAAGTATCGGGAAATGTTTCTGTTTATGTAAAACAATCGGCATCAGGCGGTGAATTCAAAATCTTATCATCTGCTGATTTGGTAAACTGGACGGATATTACTCCTGCCGTTACGTTATCGGCTACATATCAGCAAGCGGTTGCAAATGTTCCGTCAGGAGCATATATCGGATTCGCTGGCAACAACATAATTATAGACTTGGTCCAAGCCGATCAGGTAACTTATCCCGAAACGGATATGTTTTTAACGTCATGGACTGTTCCGACCGAATGGAAGCAAAATACGAATGTTCAGATACCTGTTACTGTCAAGAACTGGGGTAAAAATGCAGAGTCTGCTTATACGGTTTATTTAAAAAATGCAGCTAACGGTGATATTCTTGTTACGCAAACAACTGTGCCTGCAATTCAGCCGCTCGAAGAAAAAACTATTAATCTGGAATGGAATCCCCAACCGGACGTTGCTTCGATATACGCAGAGGTTTCTATTACAGGAGATGAAGATTTAACTAATAATAAATCATCTGTGAAGAATATTTCGGTTGTGCCTTATATCGGAGTATTGGAAGTAACGCCTGCAAGTATAGATTTCGGACTTCTGAAAACAACCGGTGCAAAAACAATTGATTATAAAATCAAGAATACGGGTATTGCAACCCTGACGCTTTCTTCAATATCAGTAAACGCACCTTTCTCCGATCTTTCGGGTTTCGCCGATGTTCCTATTGATCCGCAGGTCGAAGCTGAGATTACCGTTTCATTCGATCCTACCGTACCGGGTGTTTATCAGGATGTTATTACGTTTACGCATGACGGAAAAGACGGTGTGACGACTGTCCCTGTAAAAGGAGAACTTTACAAACCGGGCGATCTTTATGAAGATTTCAATCAGGATGAATTCCCTTCCCCGATGTGGACGGTAATCGGAAATAATTGGGAAAGAAATATTACGTCAATAAAATATGAAGGTACAGCAAGTATCCGATATAATAATACGACTTCCGGTATGCTTGTAACGCCAAAACTTAATGTCACCGATGGAGATAAAGTTACATTCTACGCCAGAAGCTGGAGTACAAGTACAGATGTATATATTGATGTGAAAATATCTTCTGATATGGTTAATTGGGTAAGTCTGAAAAAACTTACACAGGAATCGGGTGAGTTGAATAATGATAATAAATATACTTACTATTCAATACCTATTTTGGAAACAGGTGAATATTTCATCGGTTTCGAGGCTAAAGGAGATATTCTGATGGATGTTATCAGAGGACCTCAGGTAATATATCCCGGACATGACCTTTATGCTAAAAAACTGGCAGGACCGGTAAAAGGAAAAGCGAATAAAGAAATGGTATATACCTTGTCTTTGGTTAATTATGGCAATAACGAAGAAACTGATTATACTGTCAGCCTGACAGACGGTACTAATATCTTAACGACTATTAAAGGTGTTGTTATTGCACCACAGGCACAGACAGATATTCAAATACCTTGGACTCCTAATTTTGAAGGTACTTATTCTGTATATGCCGTGGTTGACTTATCAAACGATGAGAACTTAAGTAATAATACCTCAAATTCTATTGTTAATATAAAAATTGACGCTGAAAATCTGAAAGAAATTCATGTCGGAGAGGCAAAAGCAAACGAAAGCGGGTTTTGGAATCAGAACTCAAATGTGCCTTTATATGATAACTGGAGGTATTCTGTTTCCGAAACATTGTATTATCCTGACGAATTGTCTGGTATAGCGGCAGGCGACGATATTACAAGCATCGGATATCCTTACTTTAATACTCAGGCAACCAAATCCACAAAAATTAGAATATGGATCGCTAATACGACGGTTTCAGAGCTTAAAACAGAATTAATAGATCCGGCTTCATTGTCTCTTGTATATGAAAACAGCAGTGTGGAATTTTTGAAACAAGGAAATGCTAATGCTCCTGCTTCTATTTGGTTTGATTTACAAACTCCTGTTAGTTATGCAGGAGGAAACCTCATTGTCGTTATAGAATCTGACAGGATCGGTGTTAGCGATTATCCACGTTACTCATTCTATGCGGATAATTCTACAAAAGTAGACAGGGTTAAATTTTACAGGCATGATTCAAATAAAGGGCTTGATGCCAATGGAAATATAACTTCATATTTCAGTGGAAGCGGTATTCAGTCTTTGAGTAACGGACAATTTCCTGTTACTATGTTTAAAGCTAAATATCAGGGTGTTAAAGTTTCAGGAACTATATCCGAGAAGGCTGTCGACAATATCCTTAGCGGAGCAACAGTAAAATTGACTGCAGGCAATCTTTTGTATGAAACTACAAGTGAGGCTGACGGATCTTTTGTCGTGGATGTTTATACTTTCAATACGGAATATACCTTGACTGTAGAGAAAACGGGATATATATCTTATACTCAAAAAATAAATGTGGCTGAAGCGGATGTGGTTGTCGGAAACGTTGAACTTGAGCGAGAAAACCCACTTTCTGCTGATCAGGAAAGAGTTGACGAAATCAATGTTTATCCTAATCCTGTAAGTTCGGTTCTTCACATATCGGGCGATTATGAAGGGCAGGTAACGTTGACTGACCTTATGGGTAAACAGGTATTTACAGGATACAATGTGAAAGAAATATCTGTAGATAAATTATCGTCAGGAGTGTATATACTGAAAATAGATTCTTCTAATGGCATTTATACAAAAAGAGTTATTAAGAAGTAAAAATAAGTAAACGAATGTCGGAAAATCGGAGTATACCAAAAGGTTTTTGATGTACTTCGGTTTTCTGTATTTTAATTAAAATATAGATTATGAAGAAAAAATTACAGCTTTTAAAGTTTACTCTGTTTTGCTCTGTCTTATTATACGGAGGCGTTTTAAAAGCTCAAATCAATTATTATTCTCTTAAAATTACCGTGACAGCCGAAACAGGAGTTTCAGTCGAAGGTACGCCTGTTTTGTTGGCAAACGATTATACAGGCATGACTTATGAGGATAACCTTCCTGCTTCGGGAATATTGGAATATTCGAATCTTCTGGAAGGAACGTATAAGCTTACGATAACAAAAGAAGGACTCAAGCCTTATGTCAACGATAATCTGGTTCTAAATTCAAATCAGGATTTACAGATTGAACTCAAAGAAAATGTTGTCACTCCATATCGGTTGAATTCGTCGGTAAATTATGACGAACAGACCGGAAAAGGAATTGTAGATTTCACATGGAATAATGACGACGTATTTTTTGATAATTTTGAAGATTATCAGAGTTTCTCAATTTCATTCTCTCCATGGACAGGTATTGATATGGATAAGGCAAGTCCTGCCCAGATGGATATCACATTTCCTAATTTCAGAAATCCGCAGTATGCAACTATTTTTAATCCTGCCGAAACTACGCCTTCCCGTCTCGGATCCGCTGAGATGATGCCGTACAGCGGGTTGAAATGTATTGCCTTCTTACGTGCCGACGGCGTACCCAATAACGATTGGCTGATAGCGCCTAAAAAACTGATAAAGGATGGTGATGTCGTAAGTTTTATGGCAAAAGCGCTTGGTGTAAACTATAAAGAGGAGCAGTTCAGGGTGGCTGTTTCTACGTCAGGGAATACCAATGTCAATGATTTTGTTGTAATATCGAAAGGTAACAGCGAGGATGTTGGCGGCACTTGGACGAAGTTTGAGTACGATCTTAGTGCTTATGCAGGACAGGAAGTTTACGTTGCTATCAACTATATGTCGATATACAGGCAGATGCTGATGGTAGACGACTTCTTCATCGGTAAGGCTGCCTCCCGTCCTAAACTTGGAAAGTCGAAGCGTGTCAGTTCGTCTGTTGAAGATGTCTATCCACAATATGCAGTATATCTGGACGGACAGGAAAAAGCCAGAGTTACGGAACTTGGTTATCAATTCGACCAAGTGGACGGAGGTACGCACACGTTAGGAGTTAAGGCTATTTACGAAATGTCGGAAACTGCTGTTGAGTCTATCAACGTAACGGTTGATCCACTGACGGTGTTTGCTTCTTTTACGGTGAATGTAACTACAAACAATAGCCAATCGGCGGATGGAGTAGATGTATATTTAACCAATAAAGATGCCGGTATTATTTACAATAAAAAGGTTGAAAACGGCAAAATTATAATCCCGTTTGCCCGTAAAGGAAATTATGAGATTTCAATACAAAAATCGGGTTACAAGGCTTATTCAGGAGAACATAATCTGACAGCAGATGCCAATCTTACCGCCACATTGGAGGAGGAAATTATAAAACCGTATAATCTGACTGTCGACGTTGAGAAAAATACGACAACAGAGAAATTTGATGCGACTTTTGTATGGAACCAAAACCTTGGTTGGACTGACGGTTTCGAGTCATACGCCGATTTTACGCAAAAACCTGCTCCTTGGATAACCCATGATCTGGATAAGGTTGTATCGTATCCGATTGGCTGGGGACCTAACCCCGGGCAGGAATACGCATTTCCCGGAATTTATGAACCTATGGGGCCTGTTGTTTTCAATCCGTTAAAGACTACTCCGCCTATGCCTGTTGATGTAGATAAGGCTGCCGCTGCTCCCGAGGGCGAAAAGTATATTGCTTTCTTCTCTGCACAGATGGCAAAGAGTAATGACTGGCTGATATCTCCGAAGCAGGATATCAAAAGAGGTTATGTTTTAAGGTTTTTGCTTAAATCGTATCCGATGATTGGTATAACCGATAAAATAAACGTATGTTTTTCTGGAACAGAAAATGTAGCTGATTTCAAAATTATCGACGAAATTACGCCAAGCAACGAAAATTGGGTGCTTTATGAACTTTCGCTTGCGGATTATGAAGGGAAATCTATGTATGTAGGTTTCAACTTCGTGTCTTATGACGGATTCCTCGTTCAGCTTGATGAAGTATATGTAGGTCCTTCGTCAAAAGATGCGGAGACCGAAAATGTAAAAGAATTTGAAGTTTACCTGAATGATGCACTTGCTACAAAAACAACCTCAAATACTTATAAATTTGAAGGATTGGAACCAAGCACTACTTATAAAGCCGGGGTTAAGGCTGTCTACGAATCGGGTATATCGGAAATGTCGGAATATGAATTTACGACTCCGTCGTTGAATTCGATAACATCCAAAACTGCTAACGATGCATTGAAAGTTTACCCTTCCTATATAAAGGCAGGTAGTTTTACGGTAGATTCAGAAGATTCGATTGAACAGATTCAGCTTTATAATACTATTGGGCAATGCGTTAAGACGGTGGAAGCTAAAGGGGAAAGGAACGTTATAGTTGATGTTCAGGGACTTCCAGATGGAGTATATTATGTGAAAGTTGTGAATGGAAAAGATTATAGCCCGTTTAAAATAATAATAACTAAATAACACTCTAAAAGCAGAGGATTATATCCTCTGCTTTATGTAACAAATACTAAACTAAAATTTGTAATATGAAAAAATATACACTGTTATATTTATTGTTTTTTGTATGTTTTGGAGGAATTGTCACAGGACAGACAAATCGTGAAAGCAGAGCAAAAAAAGTAATCAGATCGGAAAGAAGCAGAACGAAAGTTTCTGAAGATTTGTTTCTGAAAAATCAGTCTTCGGATGTAAAAGTGATTCTTTCCGAAGATTTCAGTAAGTTCACAGCCGGTTCGGAAGCTGTTCCCGATGCTACGGAAATCTCTGATTTTGAGACAGGGTTAATCCCTGTAAGTTATATGCAGACTTTTGGCTGGGTAGGTGCAGGCATATTTCAGGCAGGGGGTACTTGTTATATTGATATGGTTGAATATGCAGAAGGAGAAGATACGGGATTTCTGGATACACCTTATATAGACTTGTCAGGTAATAACGGAAACCTTACGGTGAAGTTCAGGGCTAAATCCAAATCTTCAACAGGTGACGGTCTGGTTATCGGACGGTTCAATTTCAATGATGAAGACATGGAATGGGGTGAGGTTGAGTTGACGAGTGAATGGCAGCAATTCAGCATAGATTTGGCAGGAGGAACAACCGATTCAGCCCTTGAATTTTATGCCCTTGAATCGGAATGTTATATTGACGATATAGAGGTTATCCAAACTACAGAAGCCGGAACAGAGCTTCCCGCACCTGTTGCAAAGCCGGCTACAAATGTTACCGCAACATCATTTACGGCAAACTGGGAAGCAGTAGCAGGGGCTACCCATTATCTGTTGAGCGTCTATTATTATGAAACTACAAAATCAGGAAGGCTTAAAGCAGAAGGGACTAAAGTGTATTATCTGCAGGATGAAGAGATAAATGCGACTGAGTGTACCGTTGAGCAATTGAATAAAGACATACAATACTATTATACGGTTAAAGCTACCGATGGTACAAACGTTTCCCTTGAATCGGCAGAGATAGAAGTCGTAAAAGAATCGGATGTGATTGAGGCTGTAAGACTGCTTCCTGCATCTGATGTAACGGCAACGTCTTTTACCGCAAACTGGGAAGGAAATGCCGCGAAATCTTATTGGCTGTACATTATCGAAACCTTTACTGCTAAAACCGACGGCGTTTATACAGTGATAAATGAAGACTTCAATAAAATAACACAAGGAACGGTTGCAAATCCTGTTGTCGGAGCTCTCGAACAATCACTGGAAGGATATACCGAATCCCAAGGATGGGAATCCATGTATCCGCTATTTGCGAAAGGTATGCTCGGGTTGAGCGCTACCAGATCGGCTCTTTCGTCAGCTATATTTTCTCCGCGTATGGATTTGTCGGGTAATGACGGGAAATTCACGCTTGAAATTAATGCAAGTTCAGCAAACGGAGATGTGTTGAAAGTTCTGAAAGGCTGTACGGATGCCTCTCATACAGAGCCGAAAGATATAAAAGAACTTACTTTTGATGCTGCTACAAAAAACTTTCAGGTTGAATTTACACACCAAAACCCGTTATCTATCGGTGGAATTGACTTGATGTTCGAAACAACGGGTGCAAAAACATTCATGGATGATCTTAGGATAACAAAAACCCTTAAGGCGGGAGATCAATACAGCTATATATACTACGCAGTGATTCCTAAGAATGGAAGCGGGGTGCAAAGTGTTCCCGTTGAATTAGAACCCAAAGACGGATATACTTATAGTTATTCGGTTGTGACTCTTAGAGGTCTTGATGTAGAGCCATATATGGAGTTCTTAGGATATGAAAACCGAATGAAAGTGGATTTTAAAGGTAATTCAATAGAATCTAATGTTGCCGACAATAATAAAATATACGTATCAGGAAATGATCTCCATGTGGATCTGGAAGAATCTTCTCTTATTGAGGTATATACAGTTTCCGGAAAACAAATATATAGAGCAAACGGCCAGTCCGGTGAGAATGTTTTTCCTCTAACCGATCAAGGCGTATATCTTGTTAAGACAGGAAATAAAGTTGTCAAAGTTATTAGATGATGATATATTATACTAATTAATAAAAAAGCTGCTTCAATTTTGAGGCAGCTTTTTTATTGGAATCCGGTTAATTATTTTCTTTTGTTCGGATATCTTTCACATAACCATGTTAATTTAGGCTTAATATTATTTATTATTGCGTCAAATAAACACATAAATAAAGTTAAAGTTTTATTGTGTTTTTTGTTTATAACTTTTTGTTTATTAGTTGTTTGATTCTGTTTTTATGACTTGTTAAAAAAATATACCGAATGATTTTAAGTAAACGAAAAGCGATATCTTGCGTCTTATAATAAGTTAATCAGATATTTAACATCTGACAGTAATTAATTAATTATTTAGTTTTATGGTTATCAAAGAAGGGGAATTAAACATACATTCTAATTTTGAAGAATTTGATTCCGAAGCAATACAAAATGCGATAGACAGTTTCAATGGGGAGAAGCCTTTAAATACGACAAAAGCAATAGTTGTCGCTATGCGAAGTCTTATTGACTCATCCGACATTGAACTGAGACAAAAGGAAGCCTTTGAGGCTTTATTCAGTCACTACATGTTCCAACATAAGTTGCTGGAGGCTATTTAACGGTGCTAAGGACGTAATTAACCTGATATATAATGTTAACGTTGCGCGCCGGCATTTCAGCTATTTCAAAATCAGCCGATGTACCATAAAGTATGTCGGCTCTGTTTTTATCTGTTTTTAGGGTAGTAAAATAATATTGATTTTTGTAAGAGATAAGATATAGTCCGTATTCACTGATATCTTCTTTTTCTACCACCGTAACGCCTATTATGTCGCCTTTTTTTACCCCGCTTACTTCGGGATTGAATGAAATTTTGAAAAAGCAAGTGACATCAATGTCTTTTATGTTTAAATAACCGATTGTTTTTACTAATTCGTTTTTCTGTATTTCATAACAGAGCACATTATCTTCTTCCGGCAGACGATACATTTTACCTTCACCTGTAAAAAGCCAGTTCATATTGATGTTCATGTCTTTATTATAAGCTATTGCAGCTAATGTTCTGGAAGAAGGCATATCGACATTTCCCGATATAGTATCTTTTAGCGTTGAATAAGGAATGTTAATTGCGTTGGCAAATAAATTGGTGTCATTCTGAAAATGAGTTTTCAGGATTTGTTTTATCCTGTCATTTATAAATCTGTCCATAATTAGTTTTGTATTGGTTAAGACACTGGTTTTATTTTAAAGAATAACAATATTGATTACTTATGGAGGCAGCCAATATTATCTTCATATTGTTATATAACAATGAATCATGACATCATGTTTATTGAAATATAAAATAAAGATATAGGATTGGTCAAATTGTATTTGTTTCTCTATACTGGCTGGGTGTCAGGTTCGTATATTGTTTGAATACGGTGCTGAAATATCTTTGTGAGGTAAATCCTGTTTCATCAGCAATCTCGGTAACATTCAGTACTGTGTTTTTTAATAAATAGCAGGCTTTCTCGATACGCAATTTGTTAATGTAATCATTTACTCCCAATCCTGTAATAGCCTTCAGTTTGTTGTAAAGCGATGCCCGGCTCATTGCCATGTTTTCGGTTAGAAACTTGACATCGAGATTCGGGTTATTCATATTGTTCTGAATCAGGGTATTCAATTTAGAAATGAAACGCTCATCCGCATTGCTTGATGTAGCTTCTTCTGCCGATAGGGGTATTATACTGGAAATATATCTTTGTTTTATTAATTCTTTCGCCTTTAACTGATTCTTTATAATTGCCAGCAGCAGTTCTATGTCAAACGGTTTGGTAAGATAAAAATCGGCTCCCAGCTTATAGCCCAGATTAATATTGGATTCGTTGTTGGCGGCAGTCAGTAATATTACGGGAATATGGCTGATTTCGATATCGCTTTTAATCAATTTGCATAATTGAAAACCGTCCATTTCGGGCATCATCACATCGCTTATGATGATATCGGGGAGTTTTTCCTTTATCAGATTAATACCTTGCACTCCGTTTTCTGCTGTATAAACATGCTTGAAATGCTGTTTCAGTTCATTGTTCATAAAGCTTCGGAATTCAGCGTTATCTTCGACAAAAGCGACGCTGTATGTTTGCATGTCGATGTCTGTTGTCGGAATATCAATTTTTAGATCTGTGCCGGTAAGTATGTTTTGGTTTTTCAGGTTAGGTAAAATATTGACAGGTAACTCAAAAAAAAGAAAGTCGCGCCTCCGGATTCGTTTTCAAAGGCTCCGATCCGTCCTCCGTGTATTTCTACGAGCTCTTTAATATAAGCGAGCCCGATGCCGTTTCCCTTTTTTGTCGTGATTCCCTTGATAAAAGCGTGAAAATAATTTATTGATGTCAACATTCGAGAGCCCTATTCCTTTGTCTTCAACCGCTATTTTCACAAAATTGCCGTTCAAGCTTGTCATTACCTTTATATAAGAATTCTCATTGCTGAATTTTATGGCGTTCATAATAAGATTCGATAAAATTATCCTGCATTTTGGGGCGTCGGCAGGTACTTCGGTTATGCCTTCATCAAGTTCGTATATTAATTCAATATGTTTCTCGTCAAGTTCGGCTTTGAAATCTTCCAGTATGCTTTTTATCCATATATTCAGGTTGATCTCACTGATCGAAAGTTCTTTTTGTCCCGAAGAGATTCTGTCATAGTCCAATACCATGTTGATGATGTTTTTCATATTGGACACTTGCCTGAATATATTTTGTAATTGATTCTTTATGTTGTCATCTTTTAATGCGTTATCAGTGTTTTCAAGCAGTCTTTTAAGAGGAGCGTAAATTAACGTAAGAGGCGTACGGAGTTCGTGGCTCACATTGATAAGGAATTGTATTTTTTCTTCACTGTTTTTCTGTTCGTTTTTAGCCAATTCCCATTTCATTTTGTTTTCCTGCCTGCGTATAATATAGAACATTACGGATAGCGTAGCGATAATAAGCAACAGAGCCATACCGAAAATGAACAGTGAACTTTTATACCATGGAGGAGAAACCGTAATTGTAATGATTGGCACTTCTGCACTCCATGTTCCGCTTCTGGCGGTGCTGGATGCATAAATGTTGTATCTGCCCGGAGATAGGGATGCCAGATTCAATTCGTTATTGTAGGATTCTACAATGGACGTATTGTTTTCCCCTTCTATTTTGAACCGGACTAATGCTCTTTGAAACAAATCTTTTCCGTTTATATTTACTTTTATATTTAACGAAGTGTAGTTCCAGTTCAATCTCATTTCGGATTCATTTGACATATTTCCGAAATACGATTTTCCGTTTAATATAATATCCTGCAATTCTATTTTAGGATCGGGGCTGTCGAGTGAAATTATATTTTTGTTTATTCTGACAAAACCGTTTGTACCACCCATGTATATATAATTTGTTTTTGACGGCGTGTTATAGGTCGGATAGATTTCGTTCGGCAAAAAACCGTCTGATTCTTCCCATATTGAAAACCTGTTTTCGGCGATATTATAAGAAAAGAGGGTATTGGAGGCATTTATCCATAGACGTTTTTCTTCATCTAAGAAGATATAGGAAACACGATCAAAAAGACCTGTGCTGACCTTTGACATACTTCGGGTTTTTATGTCGTACTTGCTGAGCCCTAAATTTGAACCGATCCACAACACTTCTTTTTTATCATAACATACCGAGTTTATAATTTCATGATCTTCCAAACTTAAATATTCTTCTAAATATTCATAGTCATTAGACAAGCGATATATTTTATTTCCTTTTGTCATAAATGATTTCGATTCGTCCGAATACGCAAGTCTTAGAGAAGAAATTGATTCTCCTTTTTTTGTTTTTAATAATTTGAAACTGTTATTATGTATGTCATATACATAAACGTTACGGGACAGTATTATGATTTTGCCGGATGCTATTTTGTGGCATGCGGGGACGAATCCCGAAAAATACTCTTGTTGGCTCGTTTCGCTGTTTATCAGAGTAAAAGGAATATATTGCCCGTTGTTTTTATTGAACCTAAAAACTCCTTTGCCGTATAAAGAAATCAATAGTTCGTTCTGGGTTATTTCAGTTATGGAAACGACTTTGTCTCCGTAAGTCTTGCCGTAATGAATGAACTGATCGGTTGAAGGGTTGTACTTGTTTATGCCTCCTCCGTCCGTTCCGATCCATAGATATTTATCCTCGTCTTCAAAGAAACTGATAACAGCTTTATCGCTTAACCCGTCAGCGCTGTTCAGAGCCACATCTTTGTAGGTTTTTATATACGTTTTCTTTACCAGAAAAGCTCCATCCCTTACGCTGCCTGCCCACAGGTTGTTGTATTGATCTTTATGCAGGACTGTAACGGAGTTGACGGGGATCGAATTTATATCTCCGGGTACGTGTTGTATGTTTCGGATAATAGAATGTAAAGAGGCATCCAGAATATTAATACCGCCTCCGTCGGTGGCAAGCCAGATATTCCCTTCGTTTTCTATTATATCTAAAATAATATCATTGCTTAAATTGGAATTTTGCGTAGTGTAATGATTGATTAAATGTCCGTCACTGTTAAAACAGAATAAGCCTTCTTTAAAGGTAGACACATAGATATTACGGTTCTGATCAACAAACATGGATAGCAGCGTTTGGAAATCCTTCTTTATAAACCGTGTTACTTTATGCGTAACAATATCGAATGTATAAATTCCGTCGTCCTTTGTTCCGAATAATATCGTATTTTCATTCAATAAAAATATCTCCGAAATATTGTAATCTTTATTATCGGTTGTCGGCTCAGGCAGGATAAAAGGCAGCCTTTCTACTTTCTTGTTGTCTTGATTATATTTATAGAATGCTCTTCGCCCGCCAAATAATACGCTGTTGTTTATTCTTATTGCAGAATATATAATGTCGGCAGTTTCAAGTGTAAAATTATCCTCGATTCTATTGTATTTTATAAGCCCTCCGTTCGTCGAAACCCAGATATTTCGGGAATCGTCTTCCAGCAACATGTAGATATAATCGCCCGACAGAGAGTTTTTATCCCCTTTTTTGTGAAAATATATTTTAAGATCATTCCCGTCAAAGCAATTCAGTCCGCTTTTTGTGCCAATCCATAATATACCGCGGCTGTCACGCAATATACACGTCACGTTCGATTGTGATAACCCTTGCTCGATAGATATACGTTTAAAATAATAGTTATCGTTGTTTTTGGCTGATATTAAACTTGTACAAGCAAAAACATACAGAAGAACTACAGTAAATCTTAGGTATTTGAGCATTTTCAGTTCAGCATTAGTTGACATTTATAGAATCAAATGTAAAGAATAATCTGCGATTAGACAATATTTGACTTTTTTTAGACAAGATCGAACACTTATGTGAAAATCATTAAATACGTTTGTTATAAATCATGAAAAATGTAACGAATTCTAAATAATTTATGCAAATATCCGTTAACTAAAGCCGTGAAATGTAAAATAACCACAAAATACTTTTATTAGAAAAAACGTGATTGACATATTCTAAAAAACTTTAATTTAATATGAAAAGAATCTTTATCCTACTTTGTTTATTATTTTCCTTTTGCTTGACCACGATGGCTCAAGTAAAGACTATAAGCGGAGTTGTACTTGACGAATCGAACGGAACCCCGTTGATAGGAGTTTCAGTCGTAGTGAAAGGAACTACTGTCGGACAGTTTACCGATATCAACGGTGGATTCTCGATATCTGTTTCTCAAGGACAAACTTTAGAGTTTACTTATTTGGGGATGATTACAAAAGAAATTGTTGTAACAGGCGAAATGAGTAAAATGACCGTATATATGAAACCTGACGCTATCCTTATGGACGAAACCGTGGTAGTTGGCTACGGGGTAACCCGGAAAAGAGATATCTCCGGAGCAATTTCGTCTTTGAAAACCGACGATATTAAAGCGGGCGTTGTCACCAATATGTCGGAAATGATTAAAGGACGTGCTGCCGGGGTACAGGTGAAACAAAATTCGCTCGAACCGGGCGGAAGCGTTTCTATTCGTATTCGCGGAGCATCTTCTATCAGCGCGAACAACGAACCGCTTTATGTTATAGATGGTTTTCAGACCGATAATATGGATCAAATCAACCCTGATGATATTGCGTCAATAGAAATATTGAAAGATGCTGCTACAACAGCTATCTATGGAGCGAGAGGCTCCAACGGGGTTATCCTCATAACTACAAAGAAAGGAGCCAAAGGGCTTTTTACTGTGGATTACTCATATAATGCGTCAGTGAAAATGATGAAAAATCCGTGGGATTTGATGGATGCAGGCGAAACTATCGAGGCTGCCATGAAACGTTATAACGAAACTCCGTCAATACCTAATCCTCCTTATACGGCGGAACAGGCTTTATACAGAGGAAAAGGCGAGGACTGGCTGGATGCAACCACCCGTGATGCAACTACTCAATCTCATCAGATATCCATTGCAGGCGGCGGGGAACAACTTAATTCGTTTGTTTCTCTTAACTACATAACTGAACCCGGTATTTTGCTGAATACTAATTACGAACGTTACGGCGGACGTATCAACTTGAATTATAAATTGAATGACAGGGTGCGTTTCGGAGCTAATATGAACTTGGTACATTTCGAGAAACAATATCAGGATATGGGAAAAAACTCTTCCCTGAACAATATTATGTACCGGATATTCATGCTTCCGCCGTTGACATACAAAGACGGAACCAATGTGTTCGGCGAAAAAGCCCAACGCCCCGGCGTGTTTGATGAAATGAGCGGTTCGCAGCTCTTTAAGATAGGAAATACCGTATACGGATCACTGTACGGAGAAGTGGATATATTGAAATCATTGACTGCCCGCGTGCAATATACGTACGGATATGATCATTATAAGGATCAGCAGTATTATGACAGATCCACCAATATCGGACGGGCATATAACGGACAAGCCTTCGTAAGCCACGAAGAAGATACCCGAAATCAGATTGAAGCGGTGCTTACATGGCATCAAAATTTCGGGAAGATACACGATGTCAAGCTTATGGCAGGTACATCCTATATACGGCAAAAAGTAGAAGGAGACGAAGCGCAGGTTTTTGATTTCCCTTCCGATGTGTTTAAATTCAAAAGTATAGGTTCTGCCAACCAAGTCGGATGGGTAGGCTCAGGCGAATCGACTATCAAAAACTCTTCCACTTTTGCCCGTGCAGAATATGTGTTGATGGATAAATATATATTTAATGCTTCATTCAGGGCTGACGGTTCATCACTGTTCGGACCTAACAACCGATGGGGTTGCTTCCCTTCGGGTTCAGCTGCATGGCAGTTAGGAGAAGAATCTTTCATGGCTTTCAGTAAACCGTTATTCTCCGATATTAAGTTGAGAGCAAGTTATGGTTTGACCGGTAATAATGGTATAAGGTTCGGGCAACATCAGTATCAACGCATGATACGGGATGTATATTTGGGCGGAGAACAGATGTTGAAAGGCATGTATCCCGGAAACCCGTATAACCCTCATTTGAAGTGGGAAACTACGTCTCAATTAAATTTCGGGCTCGATTTTTCATTGCTTAACAAACGTATAGAAGTTAACTTCGATTATTACATCAAAAAGACAAAAGACTTGTTAAACCCTGTTCCGATAGGCGCATACACAGGTATGCCCGGATTCAGAGATCCTAACACAGGCAGGGTAATGGATTATACTGCAATGACTGCAAACGACGGACGTATAAGAAACAGGGGTTTTGAACTGTTTATTAAATCCAATAACATAACAACTAAGGATTTCAACTGGTCTTCTACGCTGAATGTGTCGCAGAATAAGAATAAAGTGCTTGACCTGACAGTGACCCGTTATGACATTATCCGCCCTCACGGATCGTATGACGATAAGGAATACGTAATTCTGCAAGAAGGACAATCGCTAAGTTCGATATACGGATATGTATTCGACGGTATTATTCAGAATGGCGAAACTTACAGTGCACAACCTAACTCTGTGCCGGGAGATCCTAAATTTAAAGATCTGGATAAGAATGGAATCATAGATGAGAACGACCGTAAAGTTATCGGCGATGGTAACCCCGATGTAATACTTGGATTGAGTAACAATTTCACTTATAAGGATTTCGATTTCTCATTTTTCTTGGAGGCTGCTATCGGAAACGATATGTTAAACCTTACGCGTATATATCTGGAAGATAACAACAGACTGAAAGAAACCCTTAACCGCTGGACTCCGGGAGGACGCGTTGTTGTCGATGAAAGCGGAAATACGGCAATTATACCGGGCACGCCGTCCAATACGATACCCCGCGCGGGATATATGAGAGATTCGGGCGTGAAATACGGATCGTACGTAAACTCCCGTTTTGTTGAAAATGCAAGCTATTTGAAACTTCGTAATATAGAGATCGGCTACACTTTACCCGTAACGAAATGGAAATTCTTGCACTCTTACGTAAAAGGGATGAGAGTATATGTCGGTGCACAGAACCTGTTTACGATTACAAGTTATTCAGGCTTTGATCCCGATGTGAGCACAAATGACGGAAACCCTGTGGCTCAGGGATTGGATTTCAATTCATATCCTGCTTACCGTACATTTAATTTTGGAGCAAAAATTACATTCTAACCGTCAAAATTTTAAGAAATGAATAACTATATAAAAAATATATGCTACGTGGCAGCTTCAGCTCTGCTGGCAATAAATATTTCTTCCTGTAACGATCTGGATGAAGATCTTAAGTCTGTTTACGGAAGAGATAACGCTTACATAACTTACGAAAATGCCGTGCAAGGCGTTAACGGAATCTATGCTTCTTTGCAAATGGCTACGGCAAGAGCGATCTTCTATTTGAATGACATGTCTACCGACGCTTGTTACAAAGCGGGGATGGACAATGAGCTTCTTAATGACAACAATATGAACGGAAACATGGATGTATCCCGTTCATGGCTGGCATACAACCAGATAACAGGTCGTGCCAATGATGCCATAGACAATATACCTAACATTCCTGATAATAGATTTATCGGAAAAGAAGTTACACGAGAAGAACTGATGGCTCAGGCTTATTTTATGAGAGCGTTCGGGTATTATCAATTGACCGATCTTTTCTACAGAGTGCCTCTTGTAACAAACAGCTGGATCGAAGCAACGACAAAAGTTCCTTTGGCAAGCGTTGAAGAGCTGGATGCACAAATCGAAAAAGATTTGCTGATAGCAATGAACAATTTGCCTGACAGTTACGCATCGCTGGCTGATGCGGGACGTCCGACCAAAGGAGCCGTTTACGGGTATCTGATGCGGTTGTATATGCGTGCTGCAGGTAGAACGCGGCTTAGCGGAGGCGATGCTACCGCTAAATGGAATCAGGCACTTATGTATGCCGATAAAGTGATAGAACAAGCCAATAAAGGATATTATTCGCTTCAACCGACTGTGTGGGATGTCTTTGATCCGTCTACGGACAAAACTCTGTATAATAACGAAATTATTTTTGCAGTCCGTTCCAGCAAGAAATTTCCGTCGGGAGCTTCCGATATAGGTATGAATTTTACTCCATGGTCTTACAACTACGGTTGGGACTTGTTCTCCGTTCCTTTAGAATTGGTATGGATGTTTGATAAAACCGATCAGCGATATACCAACTTGTTGGCGCACGATTACGATGATGTATATAAAGCTACGAATAAAAGAACGTATGTGTTGCCTCAGGATATAACTCAGGTCGGAACCCTTTATAAAGAAACTCCGTCGTTGATTACTATTGAAATGGAACAGAGTTATACCGAAAAATATCATTATCAGGCGGCAGGAACATATAATTATAATACCAACAATAATATGATTCTGTTGAGATATGCAGATGTATTGCTTTGCAAAGCCGAGATATTGAACGAACTGAAAGGTCCTAATCAAGAGTCTGTCGATCTGATCAATATGATCAGAGAAAGAGCTTTTCAGGATGTAACTCATAATCTGGTTTTGACGGATTACCCGTCAGCGGATGATTTAAGAAGTGCAATTTGTGACGAACGCTTGCTCGAACTAAACAATGAAGGTGTACGCCGCCCCGATCTTATTCGCATGGGATTGTGGAAAGACCGTATGGATAAATATATGGACGCGATAAAAGCCAAGGTGGAAATGAAGGAAGTAAACAATACCGTTAACGGTATCAGACCCGACTTCAGCTCCGATTGGAGAGTGTATCCTAAATTCTCGGGAATGCCTCTTAAGAAATTCGATAAGAGACGTTATTATCCAATACCTAAAAGAGAAACCGACAGTAATTCTGATTTGCTGAATAACAGAAATTTCAGTGAAGAATAATATTGCTGGTTTAAAACTTATAAAAGAAATAAACATGAAAAAATATATAATAAATCCTTTACTGATTTTGTTTCTGGGAATATTTATTTGTGCTTGTTCCGATGAGGACGAAGATAAAAGATTTGTAAAAGATCCCGAAAGCCAACAAGGTAAACCCAAAGAAGGATCTTTGGACGAAACCAAAGCTAAACTCTGGAATTTCGCAGATTTTACAGAATGGGAGCTTGCCAATCAGTCGAACGACCCTGTCAGCCATTCTTCTGTTGTGGATTGTCCTGATTGTGAAGATGGAAAAGCTATGAGAATTTATACTAAAGCTAAGACTCAGGAACGTAAAAAAATGCGTACCTCACAAAAATTTGGAGCAGGGCGCTATACATGGCGTACGTACATATCCGATTTGAAAATAGGAGACAGAGCAAGTATTGGATCGTGGTTGTGGTGCGACGATAAGCATGAATTGGATTTTGAAGTAGGTGCCGGTACAATGTCCGAGAGGGCAGCCATGGCTGCACAGGATGATGAAGTCATTGCGTATGTTACGAATCAGGATGGTCCTGCTTTGCATAATAAAGTGAAAATTAAAAAGAATGCTTGGCATATATTTGAAATTGACCTTAAATTGGTAGGCGATAATTATCTTGCCGAATGGATTATAGATGGTATGCCTGTTAGTATACAACAACTGAATTTCGGTGAAAATTTTCCTTTTTATATTTTTTGCAGTGTAGAAAATCTGAAATTTACGGGCGACCATTGGCCGCTACAGGACAATTACGGGCTTTATGACTGGGTAAAATATACTCCGTATGATTATTCTATGGAACCGGTAACTCCCGAAAATCCTGTGAATCCGACGGATCCTGATCCGGAACCTGATCCGGGTGAAGTTTTGCGATGGAACTTCGATGCAAGCGAAGGTATGCCTATCCCTTCGGGATGGCGTATATCGTCTGACATAGGGGCAGAAGATGCATCACCTTACCTTATATCTAATGGAGGATACATGACTATGACTATGCCTATTGATTATCCTGGAGGTGTTGTAAAAAGAGCAAATATCGAGTATGCTACTCCGTTAGGAGCAGGTAAATATACATGGAGATTGCATGTGCCTAAAATAAACAAGGATGAACAGTATATGACTGGAGGTACTTTATACACATCAAATGATGCGAATAGTCAATATCATTGCTTTGCAATGTATGCCATATATGGTCCGCAATCCCTTAGAAATCAGTATCAGGTTGCCAATGACGAATTGTTGTTGCGCTGCTATTCTGAAATACCCGGGATGTACGATTTTTATGTTCCGATAAAGGCTGACAAAGATTACACTCTCCAAATCGACCTGAAACTGGTGAACGGTTTTTATAAGGCTACTTGGTTACTGGATGAAAAAGTTATTGTAGAACTAAATACCACGTTTGGTCCTAATAAAGTTAAATTTTTATTTATCTGTTCCAATGAGGCAAACCGTCCATATATGGCTGATAAAGGAATTACTACAAAATATGTGACTAAATTCGATTTCGTTGAATTTGCATCTTATTGAAAAATAATTGCATACGATGATTAATTAAGGAAAAAATGAAAACGTTGAAATACATATGCTCGGTTATGCTTATTATCTTTTTGGTATCATCATGCGATGATGACAATGGTAATGATAATAAGGCTGAAATAAGATCGGTAAAGGCGACTGTTTCACAAAACAATGCTTTAAGGGTAAATGTCGAAGTTGAATTTACTAAGCCTGTGGGTTATCAGATTGAATATTGGAAAACAAATGAGCCTGCTACTAAAAGGACTACTCAACTGGGTAGTCCCGGTAGCAGTAAAGCATCGTCTACTCTTGTTTTTCTGGAGCCTGAGACAGATTATAAATACAGGATAATATTACCATCCGAGAATTTAATATCGGGAGAATACGGTTTTAAAACCGGAAATATTCCTCTGGATTTTCCGACTTTTACATTAGAACTGGACGAAAAAGGGTTAAATATACCCGGATATATTCTGTTCGAGAAAGCAGATGTTGGCAGTGGATTTATAATCGTGACAACGACAGAAGGCGTTGTTGTCTGGTATGAACCGATTGAACGCGGGGCTAAAGTTGTAAATTTCGACGCTAAGACAAACACCTTTACTGCATTGACCGGGGCTAACGGGCTGGATAGTGATATACAGTTGAAGAAATATACGGCCGAATACATTCAGGTTATAGACATATTCGGGAAAGTTGTATCGAAAATAGATGTCCGTAACTATTATCTGCATCACGATGTACGGAGGATGCCTAACGGAGATATTATAGCCGTAAGTTTTATTCCGAAAGATTTTGATTTGATTGCATACGGCGGAAGCCAGAAAGAGCAGGTTATCGGCGATGGTTACATGATTTTAGGAATTGACGGAAAAGTTAAAAAGCAGTGGGATTTTTTCAATTTTCTCGATCCGACAAAAGATCCCAATATAATGAATTCCAAAAATGACTGGATACATGCCAATTCCGTAAATTACGACAGCAAGGGCGATATCTATATGACGTCACGCGACATCGGAGCTTTATGGAAAATTGATGCAAAAACCGATGATCTTGTGTATAGGGTAGGGCATGGCGGAAATATTGATATGCCGTCTAATTCATTAGCTGACGGATTACATAGCGCCTATCCGATAGCACCCGACAAAGTAATGGTTCTCGATAACGGAAAAAAAACAGGAGTTACGCGCGCCTTATTATACAACATAGATGCTACTCAGAAAAAAGGAGATGTCGATCTTGAAATAGTATTTCCTCAGGACTATGCGTCATTATTGGGCAGCAATGCAAAAATTATAGGTGACGATTTGTTGATATATGGTTCAAGAATGTCACGAACCGTTGTATTTACAGACCTGAAAGGTAACGTCAAGCGGACGGTTGCTCTTTCGTATCTCATACATCGCGCGGAATACATACCCGAATTGGTTTATTGAAAATGAAATTGAAAAATATTATGATTTTAAAGAATCTAAAACCCATTATAACATTATTTCTCGCTTTTGGCCTTATGTCGTGCGGAAGAAAAATATCGGAAGCCAATTATAATGTTATTCCTTTGCCCCAGTGTATGAATATTACTAAAGGCGATGGCTTTCGTTTGAGCAAATCAACAAAAATCGTATATACTGAAGGTAACGATAAGCTGAAAAAGAATGCCGAGTTCTTATCCGGGTATATTGAGCAATCCGTGGGGTACAGGTTATCAATTGTCACAGATGAAAATACCGAAGGCGCGATCATTCTGAAATCTGATTACAAGAATACAAACAGGGAAGCCTATACGCTGAATGTTACTTCCAAAAATGTTGTAATAAACGGTGCAAGCGAAGCAGGTACTTTTTACGGTATTCAGACTTTACGCAAATCTATTCTTGCCGATTCGCAAGGGAAAGATGTTGTTTTGCCTACCGTAGAAATTGTTGATTATCCTCGTTTTGCCTATCGCGGAATGCATCTCGACGTTTCCAGACATATGTTTTCTGCTGATTTTGTGAAAAAATATATCGACATCTTAGCTCTTCATAATATAAACCGCTTTCACTGGCACTTAACTGATGATCAGGGTTGGAGAATAGAGATAAAAAGATATCCTGAATTAACGAAAATAGGTGCCTATCGTAAGGAAACATTAGTCGGGCATCTTTTCGATACTCCTCAAGTGTATGACGGCAAACCTTATGGTGGATATTATACGCAGGATGAGATACGGGATATAGTGAAATATGCTCAGGACAGGTATATAGAAATAATACCTGAAATAGATCTGCCCGGCCATATGTTAGGTGCCTTGTCTGCGTATCCCGATCTGGGATGTACGGGCGGACCTTACGAAGTGGCTACCAAATGGGGAGTGTTCGAGGATGTACTTTGTGCAGGAAACGACAAAACTTATGAATTCCTGCAAAACGTATTTTCAGAAATTGTAGAACTGTTTCCTGCCGAATATATACATATCGGCGGAGACGAATGTCCGAAAACAAGATGGAAAGAATGTCCGAAATGTCAGGCAAGGATACGCGAACTGGGTTTGAAAGCCGATCATGAACATTCTGCCGAACAAAAACTGCAAAGTTATGTGATGCAGTATGTTGAGAAATTTCTGAATGCAAAAGGACGAAAAATTATCGGATGGGACGAAATTCTCGAAGGAGGATTGGAAAATAATGCTACTATAATGTCGTGGCGTGGGACTGAAGGAGGAATTACGGCAGCGAAACAACGCCATGATGCGATTATGGTTCCGCATTACAGCCTGTATTTTGATTATTACCAGTCTGCAGACAGGGAGAAAGAACCTTTGGCAGGGGGTGAACTGATTACTGTTCAGAAAGTTTATGGATACGAACCAGTGCCTTCCATGTTATCAGAAGAAGAGAAAAAATTTATATTAGGCACGCAAGCTAATTTGTGGACTGAATATATACCTACTTCCGATCAGGCGGAATATATGCTGTTGCCGCGTTTGGCTGCGTTGTCCGAAATTCAGTGGACAGAAGCTTCAAAGAAAGATTACGGTTCATTCCTCGGAAGGTTGGAAAACCTGTTCGATTATTATAAAAAATTCGGTTATAATGCGGCTCGTCACGTATACGGCGTTGATGTTGACATCGTTAATACTCAGAATCAGGACTCGTTGAAAGCTGTTCTGCTGACGATCGGAAACGCTCCTATTTATTATACGACAGACGGCACTGAACCTACCGAAAAAAGCCGACGATATACAGCGCCTATACCTGTAACTTCGACATTTATCTTGAAAGCGATAGCCGTTCATCCCGATACGACAAGCGGAGTGCTGAATCGTAGGCTGATCTTTAATAAGGCTACGTTAAAACCCCTACAGTTGTTAACTGACCCTAATCCGAGATATACTTTTGGCGGAGCAGCTGCTTTGGTTGACGGTAAACAGGGAGGCAATGGTTTTACTGACGGTAACTGGGTTGGCTTTAGCGGCAGAGGTTTGAAAGCTGTGGTTGATTTGAAAGAATCTATGGATATTTCGTCAGTAGCAGTCGGAACGTATGTCGGTGTTCCCGATTGGATTTTCGGCGCGACAGCGATTATAGTCGAAGTATCGGAAGATGGCGAAAACTATTCCAAAGTAGCGGAAAAAAACATAGACGTTGTTCCCGAAGGTTTTAAATACGAGGTCGTAAATGTAGGCGTGGAATTTCCGAAGGTAAAAGCCCGATATGTAAGAGTTGAAGTAGTGAATACCCGCAGCATACCCGAATGGCATGACGGAAAAGGCAGCCCTGCGATGCTTTTTGTAGATGAAATAGAGATAAATTGATAAACGAGAGATTACAGAGATGAGTAAAATTTTATTGAAAACTTTTTTAGTATTTGTTTTTAGCCTGTTGGTTTGTAATGTCGCAAATAGCAGGACGAAAGGAGTTGATGAAATTCCGCAATCCGTAATTTCGGATGCCGATGCAACAGATGCTATGCTTGCGAAAGCGACAGAATTCAGGAATGCGCTTACGGCAAATGGGAGCAGAGGAGCAAGCGTGTATGTGTATGATGCCCTGACAGTGAGAAAATATACAGGGGAAGCAGGCGCTAAAAAATTAGCGGCGCGCATTATTCTCATGGGATATACGGATGTTTTGTTAGACGTTCGCCCTATAAATGGAACTTTGGATTTTTATAATAAAACATGGATCCAGAACTTCAACCGTTATTTGAACCAATATAGTGTACGCGTACATGCATTGATGTTTAGCGAACCTTCCCAGTTTAATCCTTCAAGAGATATTCTGATTTATAATCAAGCGAATATTATTCAGAATTATAATGCTACGGTTGCAGCCAATGAGAGATTTGCAGGAGCTTCTGCCGATTGGGAACCGCACTTATTGACAGTGGACAGCCCTTTGGCTGATGCTACATACGGCGGAGGTGAAGAAGGAGCTAATCTGGCGGTTGAAGATCGTTGGGCTGACGACAGATATGGTAAAGGTGCTGCTAACGACAGGCTTTTGAAACGTACGGGAGATATGCTTGAATATGCGAAAAAGAGCCTTGATGATTTATCCAATCAGAAAAGTTTACCTCTTTTGACTTTAAATGAAGCTATCTATTTTCATGTACAGAATCAATATAACGCAGGGCTTCTGGATTATGGGAACGTAACGAATTATCTTGCTGCAAACAGATGCTCCGATATTAATGTTATGGCTTATAACAATAACATGGTAAACGTATGGAGTAGGGGCAGAGTGATTTTGGAAGCCGCCGATGCCTCAAATTTACCACAGAGCGTATATATCTGCATAAAAACCAGACTGGGGGATGATGAAGGTCCGGGTACTTCTTTGAAACCACAAGGATGGAGTTATCTGATTCAAACGTTAAACTATCTGCATACGCAAGCTGCATCTTACACCAGCTTTAAAGGTATAAGCGTGTATGATTACAGCGATACCGAAGATATGTGGCTTACGGGTTCTACACCATACCATGCAGATGAGAAAGAGGCTATGTATAATTTTTTGCTTCAGCCATCTGCTGTCAGTGGAGTAAAAAATTATGAACGTTTAGGATTATCTGCTGAAGATATGAATGAAGGAACATCGACAGACGCATGGATGGATAAGCTGGAATTAAACGGATTCATCCTTTGTGAAGGAAGCAGTGTGAAACGTATAGTTCGGATTATTGCTTCCGACAGTGATCTGGCGGGAGAATTCGATTGCTCTAAAATGAGTTTGCTCGACAGGTTGGATTTTAACGGTAATGGGCTAACCGATATAACTTTGCCTGCAATAAATTATATTGAAGTAATCTTTTTGGCAAACAATAAACTTAAAAAATTGGATGCACAGGGAACACAAATCGGTGCTCTCAACTGTGCTAATAATGAAATATCAGAATTACTGTATAATAAGGATAAATCCGGTTATTATATTAATGTATCAAACAATTATCTGATGTTTTCATCTTTTCCAAAGAAGGATACCTTTACGGACATGTGGCGGTATTCACCACAAAAAACGATTACGGGCAAGCCTGTCGGCTATAATGAACTTATAGATTTGAGCAGTGAGTTTTCTGTATACGGATCTAATACAACTTACTCGTGGAGTAATACTGCGCAACCTCTGCAGAATAACGGGAACGGTACTTTTGTCGCAGGAGAGGCTAATAAAGGACGGAATCTTGTGTGTACAATGACGAACTCATATTTTCCGTTATTGAACCTTTTGTATAGCGTGAAAGTTAACGACACGGGATTAGGCATTAATGATTCGGAAGATAATGATGCTGTAAAAATCGCTTTTAATTCAGATAATGGCACGCTCGATCTAAACAAACAGGTCGATGCTGCATACATATTCAACCTGATGGGCAGGATGCTTTTATCAGAGAATAATGTGAACAGTTTGAACCTTTACAGTTTTCCGCAAGGATTATACATTGTCAAAGTGATTAACGAAAACAAAGAATACCAGTATAAAATACTAAAAAAATAATAACCAGATAAACCAGATATTTTTAATGTTTGGTTATAAATATCTTAATCAAATTTATTAACCAATAAAAAACATTGACTTATGAAGAAATTTTTATTCTTATTAGCTACGGTTGTTGCTGTATCTTTTACTGCATCGGCACAACACCAACGTTTTGTAAAACAGGATGCTACCGGAACAGGCGCGTCATGGGACTCTCCTTCGGGCGACTTGCAGGCAATGATCGACGAAGTTAACGATATCGGAGAAGGTGGAGAAATATGGGTAGCCGCAGGCACTTATTACCCGACTATACCCGCAGGTTGGGCAGGACAGTCCGATCCAAGGAACAGATCGTTTCTTATGCGTAAGAATGTGAAAGTTTACGGAGGATTTGCCGGTGGAGAAACTTCTATTGATGCTCGTGACTTAAAAGCTAATGAAACTATTTTAAGCGGAGATTTGAACAAAGACGGTATTCGTAACGTAGGTGATGCCTATCACGTCGTAGTGTTTGCCGGTGATCTTGGAAATTCTACACTCGATGGTTTTACTGTTACGGGGGCGTATGCTGTTAGTCCTGCTGCAGAACATACAGTGATTGGGGAATATGAAATTTATCATACTACGGGAGCAGGTATTTATCTCTCTGTTTTTGGGAATGCAAGTCCGGTCGTTTTCACACTGAACAATCTTGTGGTTAAAGGTAACGAATCTACTTGGGATGCCGGAGGCATACTTGTCGATCAGAATTCGACAGTGGAACTGACAAACTCTATCGTTACCGGAAACGTATCAGGACACTGGGGCGGAGGTATCGGCGTTAGTGGCGGTCCTTGGGGCGGCGGACGTACGGCTACATTGAATGCAAAGAACTCGTTAATAAGCCGAAACACTGCCGCAAGAGGCGGTGCGATATACATGAATAGACATCATGTAAATGTGACATTGACTAACATGACTTTGGCTCATAATGACGCTACTGAGGATACAGGATACAGTATTTATGCACTGGACGGATCCAATCCGACAACTGCTATTTATAATATTACTATACAAAATACTGTTAGTGAAGGAGATGTTATAATTGGAGATGGCGTAGTAACTTTAGTAATAAATAACAGCATGCCTAAAGGATGGGATGCTACAGAGTTGGCAACCTACGGGGCTAACAATCTGGAATATACCGATCCGTTATTTAATGACGATTATACTTTGAAAACAGGAAGTCCGCTTATTGATGCAGGGAATAACGCTTATGCCACAGGCATTGAAAAAGACTTAGACGGTAAAACCCGTATAGTTAATTCGACAATAGATATAGGTGCGTATGAATATGACGGATCCGGCGTCGGCATAAATGTCAATAGAGAGGAAGATACGATGCGTATATGGTCTGCAGGAAATACCTTGTATGTAAATGTAGAAAATGCGACAACATTGGATGTCTATTCTGCTTCAGGAGTTTTGGCTTTCCAAAAAGCATTGAAAGAAGGAGAATTTTCAGTAGAGTTGCCCGCAGGATTCTATATCGTAAAAACAGGCAATGTTGCACAAAAGGTTTTAATTAAATAATATTTTAAGTTAGACAATTATTAGATTCAGACCGACACTTCTGATTTGTTCTGAGTGTCGGTTTTTCTTAAAAATGAAGTATATGAAAAAAATATTACTATTATTCATCGCTGTTGTAAGCATATCGCTTACGCTTTCGGCTCAGCAACGTTTTGTGACAGTAACAGGAAACGGAGATAAAAGCGGTTACGGTTGGGAAAATGCTTCCGACGATTTACAGGCTATGTTGGATATCTTAAATGAAGCAGGAGGAGGACAAATATGGGTTGCTGCAGGAACATACTATCCGACTATACCGGCAGGCTGGGCAGGAGCAGGAGATCCGAGAAACAGATCGTTTATTATGCGTAAGAACGTAAAGGTTTACGGTGGATTCAACGGAACAGAAACGACATTGGATCAAAGAGACTGGAAAGTTAACGAAACGATTCTGAGCGGCGATTTGAATAATGACGGAACAGCCAATGCAGGTGATGCCTACCATGTTGCTGTATTTGCAGGCGATCTTGGAGACGTTCTTCTCGATGGTTTCACGGTTAAAGGTGCTTATGCAGGTGAACCGGCTGCAGAAAACACAGTGATAGTGAATGGTGGAATTGAATATGAAATCTATCATGGAACAGGTGCAGGAATATATGCAAATAATGATCAAACCACGTTATACAGATTAAATAACCTTTTGATTACAGGTAACCGGACAACCGGACACGGTGCGGGTATGTATGTCGATCAAAACTCCACTGTGGAACTGACTAATTCTGTTGTTACAGATAATCACGCAAAATTATATGGTGGAGGGGTAACAGTCAGTGGATCGAACTGGTCAAACGGAACTATTACATTAGATCGTACTGCTACGCTGAATGCCAAAAACTCTTTGATATGTAAAAATGAAAGTATGCGTGGTCCGGGCGTACATATGTTGACTTATAAAGTGAATGTAACCCTTACCAATGTAACATTGGCTGATAACAAAGCTACAGAGATTGGTACGATAGAAGCAATCTACGGACACCATCCGTCCGGGGCAACCTATACACTCACATTGCAGAACACTCTGTGTGACGGCGATATTAAATACAGTGTTGGTACACCGGTACAAACCATGAACAACAGTATGGTAAGAGGATGGGATGAAGCTACGATAAATGCTTACGGAGCGAATAATATCGGCTACAGTAATCCGTTATTTAGCGATCCTGACAATAATGATTATACATTAAAACAGGGAAGCCCCGTAATTGATAAAGGAAATAACGCTTATGCCACAGGCATCGAAAAAGACTTAAGCGATAAAACCCGTATCGTTAATTCAACTATTGATATGGGTGCGTATGAATATCAAGGGATTCCTCTTGGCATTGCAAACAGCAGGGATAACAATAATCAAATCTGGGCTGATGGCAAAAATCTGCATGCCACAGTTGATTCAGAAGGCTTGCTAAATGTTTATACCTTGACAGGCATTTCAGTAATACAATATAAATTATCAAAGGGAGAAAATGTAGTAGAACTTCCTGCCGGATTTTATATAGTGAAGGCTAACGATTTGATCCGGAAAATTATAATCAGATAATATATTACTACGTAATTTTATCAAATGAAAAAAAGGCAGTTTAAACTGCCTTTTTTCTTGTTTATACTTATTCAAAACATACGGCAGGAAGTTTAATTCCCGCCGTATAAAATGGGTTACCGCAATTTGCGGCGTACTAATAATCGCAAATATTACTTTTTCATAAAATTGAGTTGATGTTTAGTTCCAAACTCGTTATTGGATAATTCAATTATATAGAAAGAAGTAGCAAGAGCTGACACATTTATTGTATTATCAGTCCTGTTGACAGTTCCTGAACTTACAATACGACCATCCGCCCCGTAGATTACATAATTATATTTACTGTCAAGATATAATCCTTCGACATTCAGTACATCAGATGCCGGATTCGGATAAATACTGATATTATTCAATAAATATTCAGATGTAATTCCCGTTATATCTTTCAGATCTATTACATACGGATCCGTAGGATTGCCATAAATCGCATTTGCCGTAAATGTTATAGTTTCCTTAGACGAAATCGCTTCTTGGCGTGTATGATCGTATATTCTGAAACTAAGCACATCCGAGGCCTCTCCGTGTACAAGAAGATATGCCAGATAGCGATCTAAAGACTCTTCATATTTCAGCCTTGCAGATCCCCGGCATTCATCTCCGTTGAACAATGCAATCTCAAAGTCGCTGTCTCTTAATTCTTCACCATTAATTTTAACTATTGAAGTCAGAGTCATGTTATCCTGATATTTATTGACGTCAGAATTCCAGTAAAGATCAGTTTTTTCTGTTGATTTCAGAGAAGCGTTCGGCATCATCTTGGACGGATATGTCAATGTTGCAGATTCGTCTCCCAATTGATACATATAACCCTTGCCCGGTACCATATGAGTCAGACTTCCTAACCATCCGTTACCTTCAACATATAGGGCAAAACCGCTCTGTCCTTTAATCTGATCACCGTTCTTAGCCTCTATTCCTGCAAGAGCAGAATTGATAGGAAGGCTAAATGTGGGCAGATAACCGATCCAGTTCCATCCTTTTTTCAAGGAAATAGGATGTTCTGACGGATTAGCGATTGCTCCCTTAAACTTAAGTACATAAGCGTCATTAACCCGCAGATTATACATTTCTTCGTTATTAACGACTGACAAACCTCCGCCCCAAGTCGGAGCCTGAATATATGCTGTCTTGGATTTTAGGATTTCGCCTGCGTTTCCGATATTTGTTTTAAATATATCCAGTAAAGGAGTTTCCCTTGCGACGATATTTACCGATATCCAGTTCCATCCTTTCCTTAGATTTATTTGTTGCTCAATGACGTTAAGAGCGTTCAGTATAACAGGATTCGTAAATGTCCCTTCTGTAAGGTTATCTTTGAAATTAACCGGTTTACTCGTCTCTATATCTGAATATACGCGTCCTGTGCCGGCATCCCACAATTGGAATATTACGTCTTTCGCAATGTCGGATTCGTTTCCGTAAACATCCATGAACAGGTAATAACTGTTATGGCTTTTCACGTACTGCGGTGAAGCTACTCCCCGGCATTCTCCGTTGATAAACGCAGCTACGATATCCTCTGTGTCTTCTTGATAAACGTTTTCTATCTTAACCTGAGAAACAATGTTCATAGAAGAAGAATACTTGTTAGGATCGACAGCCCAATCGGGTTTTTCGCCGTTAACTTTCAGAGATAGGATCAATGGCTCTGAATAGTTATTGTTTCCTGTAAGCATCAGAGCGACTTCATATTTGCCTATTTCGACAGATTCATCAACGACAAACTCTACCTCTTGCGTTTGCTGAGGTTTTAGCGTTCCGTATGGTGCCGAACATTTTAGCCATGACGGAGTTCCGCCAATACTATAAGTTTCGTTTACTCCGCCTTTATTGGAAATGCTTGCTTTGAACGAAAGCGGTTTGTAAACATCTTTTTCGAGCGAAAGGTTGTTTTCGATCCATTGCATTCTGTTCAAGTCAATAAATGCAGTCCACTTTTTAGGCGCCATCCTGTTATTATTGGAATCCATAACACGTTGAACGGTGAATTCCAATATGCAATTTTCTATCCGTGATATGGGCTCATCCAGATTTATAACAATTTTGTTATCCGATGCAGTCCAAGAATATTGGGCAATGGTTTCTTTCGGTCTGACATCTTTTATGGCAGGCGTAACATCCGTAAATGTTACCTTTCCTTCAGCCACCAGAACACTGACAGTATCCTTATACAGATTCATTGACTGATCGTTTAGCGACTCTTCGATGATATACTGTCCAAAATCGTCTTTAGTGTATTTCTCGAAAGGATAATATGCAACCAGACCCGATTCTTTGCCTGTCAATTTATTATTCCTGTCTAATTTGAAATTATCACCGGTCAGAGAGGTATTCCATATCCGTACTTCGTCGATGGACCCTTTGAATGGGTCGTTTACTGCTATTGTTGTAACTTGTTCGCCTTCCGATTCGTTCACCGACTCTGAAATTGTACCTGCTCCTAAATAAGAATGTACCGTAGAATACTCTCCAACGTATTGTGACGGGGTTTGGAAGGTTTGTTTTCCGTCGATATATACATTCGTATTACCCTGACGTCTGACACTCATAGCGAAATGATGCCACTCGTTGTTCATTACATCCGACGAAGCGATTATATATTCCGATCCGGAAGTTTTTAACGATAATTGCCCATTGTCTTTTGATGCGATGGAGAGTTTACCCTTCACTTTATTCTGAATAGTGTCTCCTGCTGACAAAATAACACCGTTTTGTTTGTCCCCTTTAAACCAGAATTCAATACTGAAATCGTCATTTTCTGTAAATAGAACTTGCTGGTTGCTTATCTTCAAATAATCATCGACGCCATTGAAAGAAACAGCTTTGGTTGACGGATATATAAACCATCCCGTATTTAACAGAAGGTTTCTTCCTCTTGCTTTATCGGCTGCAACATCTCCGCTTCCTTCTTCAAGATTCCAATATCCGATCAGTCCCGCTTCGTTGCCGCCTTTACCTGCATCTCTGTCCGATAGGTCGCCCAATTCCCGTTCCTTGTTCCATAAATGTACCTGACGAACAGACCCTTTAAATTTATTGGATCCGTCAACTTTCGACCCGATATAGAATTTTCCGGTTTGAGGCAATTCTTTACTCACATATTTATCAGCTCCGAGTATAGACGGATTTATGTCCGTTTGGTTGGTTAGCAGATACGCGCGCAGATTGCCGTTTTCTCTGTCGTATGCCATTGAAATATACTGCCAGCCCGCATCTTTCAGTTCGTCTTGAGATGTAAATGTTTCATCTCCTGTTGTGACTACCAGTTTGTTGTCGCCGGTAAAACCTAAAGATATCGAGCTTTCTTGCGTCCCGTAAGAGAACAGAGTGCCTTCCGCGTTCAACTGGCGTTTAAACCAACCTTCGATGCTTAGCGAACTGTTGTTTACTACTTGCAATTCGGTGTATGCATTGCCCGTACCGTCGAAACTTAGCCCGACATTGTCCTTCACTTTATAACCGTTCAGCACCCCTTCAATTATAAAATTGCCGTCGTTCAGCAAACTGTTTTGTATAGTTTCGTTAAAGGTTATAGACAATTCGCTTTCGGGAACCAAAATTCCGTTTGAAGGACTGGGTTGCCCTAAGCTTTGGGGAGGAACCATGTCCTTGATAATGCGGATAGTTTGAGATTCGTTGTAAATTATTTCGTTTCCGTATGCACACATTGTTACAGCCCTGACATCATATGTCCCGTCCGGTAATGACGATGTGCTATACTCATAATTTATTTCCCTTCTGGAATTGATTAACTCATTATTCTCATTTTTGTCTTCAGAGTTAATGACAAATTCACGAATAACGCTCCATACATCACTTGTTATGGGTTTATACTGCAATTGGACGCCTTTCAGGTTTTTATATTCAAGAATATAATCCTTGATTTTGACAGGCAGAATGTCCCCGTTCTCAACATTCAGTATCCGGCGATCGATTACTATGGATATGTCTGAGCATGAAGGAACAAACTCTGCTGATATATAGACCGTATCTGCTATGTCTGACTGACAAGTCGAGGAAAGAACAACGCTAATCGAATCGTATTGGAGAACATCGACGCTTGTTTGCGACAATTTCAGAGTTTTGGTTAACGTTTCCCCTGCTTTGATGAAAATATCACGTCCTGTGGTGAGCACGCTTCCGTCGATAGACAATTTGGCTCCGTTCGGATTTGTTTCATCCAAAGCCCTGAGGCTGTAAACTACATCCTGATTGGCTTCCGATGCATTGCTCAATTTCAGTTCGAAAGTAGCTTCCTTACCAGAAGGAACGCTTGTCGCAAAAGGATTTGTAACTCTCAATGAAGGCACTTCGACTTTCATTGTGGCTTCTGAAAGCTTCGACCCTTCTCTAAAATATTTTGTCAATATTTCTCCTTCATAAGGGCAGGAAGAACGTCCTCCCCGTGTTGAGAACACTGCTCCTGTGTTATCCTGCGGAAGTATTACGTCGACCGAATAATAATCCGTCGGATTTTCATCTTTCAGAACATAGCCTGTCGTTATACAATTCTCAGTTGATCCTGATTCTGTGAAAGTATCTCCCCCTCCGTTTCTTGTTTCGATATTCATTATTGTACCCAGACCTCCGACTATTATTCCTGTTTCTGCTCCAACAATAGACTTGATAGTATATTCATGAACTTTCTCGTGAGATTTCTCCGTACAATTTTGTTTTGAAGATTCGAAGGCTACTCCGGCATCGAACGAATGGTTTTCCGAACGTTTTTGCTTATTCAGGGTCTGATCTTTATTCAGTATAGCTTCTATCTTTATTTCTTCATTATCTGCAAGAGCATCCGTCCACATTTTAATTTGGGCATTGCACCAAGATATCTTATCGGTAAGAATAGAATCTTTTAATGTACTGTTATTTTGAGGAAGTATCACTCTATAACTCTTTCCCGACAAACTATCCATATGTACGGCACCATCTCCCCATACATTTTTATCACTGTTATCCGAACCGAACTTGGGATCATCTTTGTCCAATGTGGTTATGTAAATAGGTTTGTCCGTATTGTTGGGATATCTGTCGTTATACTCGGCTTCACTGACTTTTATCAGCAGATTATCCCTCATATCGTAATAATTAGGTATAAGGTTATTTTCGATATGGTTTGCCGTGTATTTGAATGCTGTAGAGAAACGTGTTCCGATAGTCATCACTTCGTCAACACCGATAGAAAAATCATTTCCATCTTTTACCAAACCTACATTACGCGATTTCCCGAACACTCGGTTGTTGGAACTGCCGATAAAAACGTCTCCCGCAGCTCCGACATAATCGGGTGATTCCGATGTGCTGATTCTTTCGGTTGTCGTAATCGTGTTGGTTGTTCCGGATTCATTGGAATGATTGATTTCCCATTCAAGTCCAACAGTAACATCTATTTTTGATTCAACAGTTGATAAAACCAAAGTCCCAATTCCAAAACCAGCAGTAACTGTAGCACCATATTTTATAGTATTTTTTCCTTCACCTGACCCACTATAGTAATGCGCTACTTTTGAAGATGAGGTCATTGTAGTTCCTTTTTCAAAGTAAGCGTAACTTTGCGAACCCGGAGGATCACGCAGTACCATAGAAACTATATCGGGACCTTCGGTTACATAATCGTTCCCTGTCGGTAACTGTCCGAATACGTATGCTTTAAACTTTCCGTTTTCGTCCCATTGATAAGGGCGATCGTTGTACTGATAGCTAATATTCATGCCAAGAGTATGATCGTCGTTTATATTAGGGAATCCGGTGGTGAATACATATTGTGCAACGCCTAAAGAATCCAGTTGTACCTGACTTTCTGATAATTCATAGATTTGTCCGTCGTTTGCGCCTTCGTTATAAACCTGCTGTATTCCGAATTCATTTGCTATTGTAACGACACATCCGTCCAACGGCACTCGATCTGACACGGTGTCTTGTTCGTTATCAGTGTTCTGATACAATTCATAACCTTGCAGTTCGAATCTATAACGCTTCAACTGTTCAAATACGGGGTATTTCAATTTATAATCTATGGTGCCATTATTATCCGTATATATATCGACATCTTCCTTATTGCCGGATTTATTGATAAATTCAATGGTTTTTTCACCAAAAGCTCCTTTGTTGTTACTCATATCCCTTACTTCAAGAATAGGTGTGCTTATGTAATTGAAGTTTAATAATTTATGATATTTGAACTCTTCCGGTTTACCGGCAACGGTTAAAGTATCGGTTGCTATCTGATTAGGATTGATTATTCCGATTTCGGCAAATTCACCCGATCCAAAATCATTCTTTGTATTCGCTTTCGTATATACATTATCTATTTTTAACGATATAGGAGGAACCCTGAATACAAATTCTCCGGTTTTAGGACAGGTTTTGATGGTTATGACATTCGATCCTTGCGAAACTTCTGCCGTACTGGATATGAACTTATTGCCTGATTCCAATTTTTTAGTATCGGATCCGGTGTTTAACTGATAATCACCTGTCCCTTTGAGTGTTATCGTTGCCTGTCCGATATTCGCCTTGCCGATGCCAAATCCTACCGATTTGTTTCTCTCAATTTTTCCTCCGGCTACCCGTCCTGCAATGGTTACTAAAGTGCTGTCTTGGAAATTCAGCCCTGTAACGGGTTTATCGAACGCGACCTTTTTGCTGATATTTTCAGGATCGGCCGGATAACGTCCTTTGCCAACGAATGTATGTCCGTTCATTCGGGCTGTGATATGATGTTCTCCTATCGGTACGGATATAGTATAATTCCCGTTTTTGTCCGATTTTATTATTTCTCCGTCTTTGCTGCAAATTGTGGTTCCGTCAATTACAAACTCAACTCCTTCTACGGGATAGTTGGTTTCGGCGTAGGTAACCTTACCGGATACGCTGAAAGAGGAAACGTCGGTAAAGTCTATGCCGTTGTGTACTTTGGAATTGGGTCCAACCAATACGGGACGGCTCGACGGACTGAAAGAATGCACTCCGTAGAGAGGTGTAACATTAAAGACATCTCCTTCGTTGGAGTAAGGAATCGTGTTTATTAAATAATTGCCGTATTCATCGGTCGTCCCTTTTATAGCCAGCTGCTCGGGGGACGGAACTTTATTGTCATCGTCTACCTTTGATATGGCATCGCCTAATAGGGCGTCATTCATGTTAAAAGACGATTTTACGGCAGATAAGTCAAACAGTTTGCCCTTGATGTCGGATGGTTCATCGCAACGATAATAGGATATAAGCCCGTTTTCTTTTCCTGAGAGATACCGGTCGTAGTTCTTTTTTATTTCGTTGGCAGCCAAAGAGTAATTCCAAAGGCGGATTTCATCGACATAACCACTGAAATAAGTTTTTTTCAGATTATCCTCCGTTTCATTCGGATCGTACTTTCCTCCGATATAAATGTTTTTAGGTTGTTCTGATCCTGTAGCGACGGATACTTCACCCGCCGCATTTCCGTTCAGAAACAAGACGGCTTTAGTTTCTGTCCCTTCATTTTTTAGAACAAGGCTGACATGTTGGTATTTAAGCGGGCTGATATCTAATGAACCGCTTATTTTTTGCCCGTTTACTTCGAATGAATTGTTTTTGTAGTCAAATGTAAGCACTTCGGGTATATGCAAAATGGTTTTTGCATCCGCTTCCTCTTTAGCCATGCTGATCCACATCTGAATTGTCGCACTTCCCGTAAATTTGTTTTTAAGAGGTATATCCAAATGATGCCCTCCATGCCTTTCTGCTGAAAATTCCAATGCTCTGTTTTTTATTTCAGATCTGCCTGCATCTCCTGATACAATTATATCTACGCCCGAAACCGATTGTTTTCCGTCGTAAGATATTCTTCCCGATATTGATCCGTAAGGTTGTGAAAAGCCGATGTTGGAATAGGTATATTCTGTATTGTTCTCTGCACATTCGACATATCCTATTAAGGAATAATCGTAATACACTCCGGGTTCGATGGAATTGTCCTCGAAGTTGTATACTGTATTATTTACATGAGTCAGCTCCGTTACTATAACAGGCTCACTGTTTTCTATCCCCATTATCTTGCGAACGATAGCAAATCTTGCAAAATTGCCTGAATCTCTCGGCACCTGCCATCTGAGATTTATTTTATCAGGGTGATATCCTTTTGAGGCAGTAAAATTTCGTACGACACTCGGAGTGTTATCTTCGATCATTACATCTTTGTATATATGTGAGGAAATATTTACTTTACTCGATTTTAGTCTTAGTGATAATGTAATATTGTAAGGTTTACAAGAGGCTAAGCCTGTTAAAGTGTATGTATTATTTCCTTCTTTGATTTCGGGATAAAAATCTCCTACTTCGGGGACAGTAATAATATATTCAAAATCATCTTTGATAAATACTCCATTAGTCAAACCCCAGCTTAAAATGATAGAGTTTCCGCTGGGCTCGACATTAGTATCGGTCAGGGTTCTATAATTTGGATTAATGGTTTGAGATATTGTTTTAGCCAGATATTTATCCCAGTTCGCGCCGGGATCGAACTCAGAACGTTTGATCATGAATTCATATGCTATTTTTTGCTTGTCCACTCCTAATATCGTATTTGGAATTGTGTAGACATACTCTTTTGCCGAATAATTTATATTCCTGATTTTTTCGGCATTATCCCAACTGTCGCCTGCCTTTTTAATAAACAATTCATAACTGTTGCCGCCGTTGCTGCTGTCATTTTCGCCGCTAGTGGTCCATGAAAAGTTGATTTTGTTGTCACTTTGCTGGGCATTGAAATTATCAAAAACAGATTTTCGCGAACTTTGCGAATCATCGCTATATCGGAAGAAAACAAATTCATTCGGTAATCTGCCATCACTCAGATTGACTCTTTTTACAATTCTGAAATATCCCCCATTCGTAAATGATTCCTTTTTGTCTGGCATATATTTTCCTGTAAAAGAGCCTGTAGATGATATGTTTGCCTGTGCTATTTCATTCCAATTATTTTTGTCATCAGAGTATTGTAATACCAATTGACCTCTCTCATAAATAGCATTATAATTGTCAATGGCATACTCTATTTTATTGTTGCCGTTCCTGTCATACCCGTTTTGCGTAATTTTTATCGTTGATGTAGGATCGCTCATTAGGATTGCATTTCCATTGTTAGCCCATTGGTTACTGATACTGTTATCGCCATTCATGCGCCTGTTCCATTTTCCGTAATCAATAAAAAATTTCAAATTTTTGCCAGCAAACAAATTTGACGGATACCAGTAAAACACTTTCCATGTTTGACCTTTATCACCGTAACCTTGATTTATTGATTTACGAGTATTACCATTTATTTCGCTTTCTATTTGAGTGCCGTTACTCCCTTTGGTATCATATAACCTTCCTGAGTTAGAAGGATATTTATACTGAAAAGTGAAATTTCCGTTAAACCAAGCATTATCGCCGTCGGCATTAATATATAAAAGCTCATGCCTGTTTCCGGTTTCGTCTTGAACCCGAATCAATGTATTATCTAATTTCCCATTATAATATGTCAAACCAGAATGTTCCGCTTCATGAATAAGTATGGTTATTTCGTATCGTCCATACGTGGAATTGTAGCTGACAGAGAAACAATCGCTTCCCCATTCCCGCGAAGCATACGTGTCGGTAGTACAAAAAAATGCCAGAATAAATGTCAATGTAAACACAACATTTTTCCAGCAAATAAGCCGTTTCTTCCTTCCGGGAGGAGCCTCGTTGTGAAACCCCGAATCTGTAGATTTTTTCATAATGTAAAAACTTTTTTATTAGTTTGATTAATGATTTATATTATGGGGTAATCATAGACCGGCACATATTATTGCCAGAAATGAAAACTTTTGTATGTATCTGTTTTTTTGCACAACACAATATTCAATACCCAGACTATTACAGTATTGAATCTATATATTTATTAAAATGAATAATAAGCTTAAGGAATGGCGTCAGGTTCATTATCCTTACATTTTCTCCAAATATGACGTTATATATAATATGTATAATTCTTAACAAAAGTGAAAGTATGAGCAAATATAAAGCGTTTTTTAGAAAAAAAAAACTATATTTTCGTCTATATTTTCATGTTTTTTTACAATTGAATTTAACACATGCGAAAATTCGTCAAAAAACATATTGAACAAATTGTCGCATCTACTATAATAGGTTTATTTATAGCAATATATGAAAAATTTAATAATAAGAAGTAAAGTTGTTTTTTTTTGTGTTTCTGTATGCCAATTCATGCCTTTTTTCTCAAACAATGTTACATGACAGTTTGGTAAACATAAAAAATGTTTACGTGTACTGCCTGACGGATCCTCAAAAAGCTCAACTGATAATTGATGTTATGCGTGAACATAGCGATTTAAGATTAGTTAGAGATTATGAGTTGGACTGGGCTCAGGGAGATCTGTTTTTTAATACGGGAAAATACAGGCAGGCGTCTTATTATTTTGAAAAAGTGGCAGACTATGATACTATAAAAAACAATTCTGATTTTAAGATGGGGCTTCTCAGTACAATGATGGAATGTTACCTTATGAATAATCAGCTCGAAAAATCAATGATGTCAGCCATTGATTTATTGAAAATAGCGGAATCGAAAAAAAACAATATGGAGATGGGGCGTGCTTACTTCATGATGGGTAAAATATTCTACAGCCAAAAGAAAATAAAAGAAACTTTTAAATACTTCGATTTGGCTGAAGAACATCTGGAGAAAGGGGCAGATGTATCGTATTTATTCTATTTTTATCTGTCAACCGCTAATGTTTTGCAGGATATCAAAGAATACGCCGAATCTCTCGAAAAGGTTAATCAAGCTGAAAATGTATTAACCGAAATGTTTATGCTGGCAAATATGCCTGTCGGATACGGGGAATATGAGCAAGGGCGTCTTTATGCGCTTAAAGCGGATATCCTCGCAAAAAACGGAAAGAGAAAAGAAGCGGAAGCTTATTATGAAAAATTTGTTCGCTTGCCGTTTTCGTTTAACATATCCAATAAAATCCATATTGCACCCTATCTTATATCGGCTCATAGATATCAGGAGGCAATAGAAATATCGAAACAAAGAGAAGAATTTATAAGAAGTAATACTGATACGATTGGTACGGATATGTTAGCGGCTAAACATTATTTGGCAAAATGTTTCGAAAAGCTTGGGATGCATGATATAGCAAATTCTTATTTGAAAGAAATTAATACAATAACCGATAGTTTAAGAGTAAGAGATTTGTTTTCGGCTTCTCAGGAATTGGCCGTCATTTACGAAACACAAAAAAAAGATGAGGCTATAATTGCCAATAAATTGCAAATCAGGTTACAAAAGACAATTCTAATAACCGGCTGCATAATAATTGTTCTGTCTGTATTAGGATTAATACTGGTTCTGAGAAACCATAAGAAAACGAAATTACGGAACAAGATAATGGTAAAGCAAATTAAAGAATTACAAGAATATAAACTGGGGAAGAGAACCGAGAAAAGAAAGGAAACCGAGAAAATGTTATATGATAAATTGCAGAAACTTATGATGGATGATAAAATCTATCACAATACGACATTAACCCGGGACGAGGTCGCAGAAAAACTCAATGTTTCTAAATCTACTTTACTTCAGCTATTGCATTCTAATGATTTAAGCAGTTTTACGGAATATATAAATTCATTTCGTTTAGAAGAATCAATATACCTCATGGAGCAAATGACAAATGAATCGATAGAAAGCATAGCCTCTAAAGTAGGCTTCGGTTCAGTAAGGACTTTCCAACGACAATTTAAGGACAAATTCGGAATGTCTCCTGCTGAATATCGAAAAGCTATATCGACATATGATGAAAACGGATACAACGATTTCTCTTATTAATACTCTTTACAAGCACCGATGCCGGCTTCAACTACATCGGAATACTAAAACCAAACTGAAGATTCAAGGCTTTCGTTGTGGACGGAATCCATTGAGGCGATACGTTTGGAATTATATAGTCACTTGCTAAAAAGAAGTTGACGCCTTTTTTCGGATAAAGGTACACAGACCAGCCAAAAGTGTCGAATCCGCTATGTATAAACGAATAACTCAAACTTGTAGATAACCAGTCTAACGGTCTGTAATTTGCAGAGAGAGTCAGTTCCTGCGTGTTAAAATATTTACCGAACCGATTGGAATATAACAATCCTCCCGATAGTTTATTATCCAAGAATTTGTATTCGGCTCCCAGATTCCATGTTACCCGAAGTGCTGTCGTCCGTCCGCCGTTCTTCTCTTCTCGGAGATTTATCGCTTCTTCAAAGTCATCCAATACATCATTGAATACGTCTTCCAAAGATGTAGAGCCATCACGGTGTATAGTGTAATCGGGAACGACCGTTACATCCTCTCCTGAAGATGCCAGATTCATGGAATTTCCTTTTGTCCACGATATAAAACCTATATCGGTAAAAGAAGTGGATACCGTCAGGTTTTTTAAAATGCCGGAAGCTAAGCCGTCTAAATTTAAAGAAAGTCGATTGAAGTCATATACAGCCCCGAAATCGAACCCGAGCCCGAAACCCGACAATCTTCCCCAATTCGAAAAGTCAACGCCGTCAATCATGTCATTGCCGTTATCTTTTATTGTATATTTTGGAGCGATGCCCGGAGCCGAGGCTTGTAGTTTCACCTTGGATCGGGCTACCCATTTATTTGCTCCAGCCTCAACAGAAAGCTGTTCGGCTTGCATATCCATGTTTGCTATTCCCCCAAGCAGTTTTACTTTACTTCCCAGTATCAGGCTGTTATTAAGTATAGGACGGGAATATGACACTCCCAATTCGATATATGCATTTGCTGTTGCGCTGACGTCGCTAATGTCATACGTTGTTATATCATCTTGATCAAATCCTTCTTTTAACAACTTAAACATTGATCCGGGAATATTTGCATTAACATTTGCTTTAGCACTAAAATCTATATTCCAGAAAGATTCTCCTTTGTAAAAACCAATCGAGAAAATATTGTATCCAACGTCTGTCGTGATATAGTTTTTGTTTGAAATATTCGACAAGAATCTATCATCCGTAACATCCGGATGCATAAATGTAACCCGTTCGCCGTTTACAGGAAAAGTGAAATTGTCCAGATTGAATGTATTTGTCTGATAATTAACTCCGATACCTGAAAGAAAAGGGACTCCCATATACCCTCTGTCAGGTCTTAATGCCGGATTTAAACTGATTCTGGTATGAGATTTTTCGATAAAATATGTTGATCTTGGCGTTTGGGCATAGCTGTGACTCACAATGAAAAATAATGCCAAAAATAATGTTATATATTTGCCGTAAATTGATTTCATAAGATTTTCCTGTGTAAAATTAAAACTCGAAATGCATCCCTCCTGATTTTAGGATTACTTCTTTTATATAGATAAAATCCTTTTTTGACAGAACAAGTGTTTTTGCGGTTAATCTGAAAGTAAACTTTAGGCTGCTGGCCTGTTGCATATCAGAAAAATATTCGTGGGGAAAGGTTATGGAAAAATCTTGATTTAAACCATTTACTAAGGTCTGTTCTTTTATTTTTATATTATTGAGGACTGAATTTTCAGCATTAAGGACCTCGCAAAAAATCTCTATTCTGAGATCTTCCGATTCAGGCATGATTCTTAAATCAATTTTTGATTCCAATACAACATCTTCTTTCGTTTTTTCATTGAAAAATTTATTTAATATATCATGGGTAAATAAACCGGATATTATATCTGATTTTGAGATTTGCTCTCCTTCGATCGGCAGCGATATTGGAGGGAAATCGTCGGGTAATGTTTCAACCCAGATGGTATCTATGTTTCCCAATATTATAGGAGGTGTTTTTAGAAGGGCATCTTTATTCAGATCATCAATATCATAATCGTTATCTATGCAAGAATACAGCAAAGCAGACACTGATGACATAATCAGAATCATGTATACAAACAATTTTTTCATAGTCTAAACCGCAGGTAAGGTTAATATTGTTTAAATTATAGGTATGAATGCAAATATATATTTAATTATTTATACTGCAATATATAGGCTTAAATTAATTCAAAAATATTCGTAAAAGATTAATTGTTAGTTAGGTGTATTAATTGAAACGGTAATGTATTTGGCTTTTATTTAATATTAATTTAACCAAATTTCAACTGAAAGTTCCCGAATAATTTATGAAAAATATAGAATCACTCTAAACAGGTGTCAATAGGTTAAGTAGTTGAATACATTTACCAGATATTATAAAACAATGACAGCAACAAACTAAAATTTGTTGCTGTCATTTTGCTTACATCTTTATCGTTCTATTTCTTTATCACTTTTATTACCTTCGTCTGTCCATCCTTTTCCACATGGAAGAAGTATACACCGGGCAATAATTGTTCTAAACGAATAGTTTCATCAGCAGTGGCTATTCTTTGAATATGTACTACTGTTCCCACTACATTCATTACCTGCAATGTACCGTCTTCCGCACCTGTTATGTGCAACACATCCGTAAACGGATTCGGATATATATTCAGATTCGCCGCAGAATGGTTTTCAACTCCTGTTCCGTCTGCCAATTCAAATTCAACTGTTACTATCGCCGCTTCCGCCAAATCCGAAAGCGTATAGGTAGTCCCCGTTCCATTCACTACTGTGTTATTGAGTTTCCATTCTTTTATTTTGTAGCCAGTATCCGGAGTTGCTGTAAATATTACATCCTTACCTTCCTGCACTTGTTGCCCGGTTGTGATTTCCGTGCCATCCACAGTAGCGGTGAGTGTTCCGTTTTCGTTCACTGTATTGAAAGTGACCGCATACTCTTCAAGAGCTGATGCATATAATGTAAAACATTCATTGTTTACTATATTATTATTAGCATCTCTTACTGTAACATCCATTCTCTTACCGTCAACTTCGCAGAAAATCCATCTTCCTTGTGCAGTTGTCACTTTGCTGTCACCAAGTTGGAAATACAGAGTGCCGCCGATACCCGGTGTAACAGTACGTCTGTCACCGTAAGGAACCACGGGGCTTCCTTGATAAACCTGTACGCGCTCAAATGTGTGCCCATGTCCGCAGAACATTATCTGAACGTTGTATTTGTCAAATACAGGGGCTAATATGGATTGTGATCCGGGGGTAGATGCATTAGGATATATTGGGTAATGCATTGTAACAATTTTCCATGTTTTGTCAGTCTTGCTTAGGATATCTTCGAGCCATTTAGCCTGTTCGGTCATCATGGCAGTTGACGAAACAATACCTTTGTGTTCCCAATCCAGACTAATAACAAGCATATTGCCGTACTCAACCGCATACGAACCTGTACCTACTATTCTGGCATCATAATCGGCGGATGCTTCTACGGTATGATGTCCATTCAAAAACTTAATATTATCGGCATCAGGGTTACCCATATATTCATGGTTTCCGTAACCGGATATCATATCAATACCTGCAAAATCAGTTCGTTGGTCAAACAAATGTCCGTAATATGATAAATAGTCATAACGGTCGTCTGTATCGTTAATATCTCCAACATTAAGAGTGAACAGAGGTTTTTTAGACATTTCCTCGATAGTCCCTCCCATTGCGATTAGTCTGTCCATCATAGCCATTGATGACGCTTGTAAGTCACCAAACGCACTGAACGAGAATTTGTTTGTAACCGTTGTTGTTGTAAATTCTCTTGTTGTCGACCAAGTTGTACCGTCGCCTACCTGATAAATATAGTCTGTTCCGGGTTCAAGATTTTCAACTGTTACAGAATTTCCGATGAGTACTCCACTACTTGCCACAGCATTGTATTCAAGTATTTTTGTAGTTCCGGTAAATTGTTGGAAGCCACTTTCACCCTCAGATTTTTTCGCAAGTTTCATAATTGCGTTTTCTGCGGCTAATACAGGGTTGGTAACCCAAGTAATGGTCTTTGAAGTTTTCGGATCGGGCGTCGTACCCGATCTTATATACGAAGGAGTATTTGACAGAAGCGGAGTGAGCGTACGTATTAATTTTGTATAAGTATATTTACCATCCTTTTCCGCATAGATATTAACAGGTTGTGCTATGTCGGTAAAACTCATTCCCGATGCGATACCATTTGCATCTGTTACAGCCGAAGTAATTAATGCCAATTCAGAGTTAAGCGCATATACTGTCGCTCCTGCCAGCGGGCTTCCATCCAGATTTGTAACCAATACTTCTCCCGGTAGACCCACGATACGTTTGTTTACAACAAAGTCATAAGCTGCCAATACATTCTTTTCAAAAGCATCAAACAAATTAACTGTTGACTGTGAATCATCGCCGTACACTATGCCGGCAGATACAGGCGAACATCTGAGAACATCGGTAGGATTACAGTTTTTCGAGATGTTTATGTTGATCGTCGCAAGTGTTTCTACCGCACCGGCAGTAATATCATTTTTTAAATTTATCGTCAATTGCTCGTTTCGGGAATCGAATGCGTATATACTACCTACTTGGGCAGAAGGTGCAAATACAACGCCATTTACCGCATCAATAGAGCCGACACTATTCACCTTCATGATAACGTTCAGTTCTTTGACATCTTTTGAGTTTGTGGTATTTATTTTTATTATAAACGGATTACCTACATTGGCTTCTGCATCTAATTCTGTAGTTATAGCGGTAGATTCTTCTTCCGCATCGACCGTAATGGTTTCGGTTTTTGTTGTAATATGTCCGAAATTATCTTCCACATGTACTTCTACATTATGTGTTCCGTTAGACATCTTTACTCCCGTGAGCGAAACTGTATTAGCCGATTCATCCACCGTAAAACCTGCATCACCTACTTTATAAACATAACCGTCTACCGATATGCTTATACTGTTATAATTGATTCCGCTGGAAGGGGTACCTTGATCACTAAATGCGGCAGCCAGATCAATCTGACTTGTTGTAAAAGTTCCTGTTAAGTTTGCTCCGTTTCCTGTTAAGCTGCTTATTGTGGGAGGAGTTAAATCTTCAGTAAAAGACTGGTTCGTAATACGGATATTGTCAATGATTACATAGCCGTTAACTCTATAGTTAGGATATGAAGCTGTTACTAAAAACCTAATTCCGTCAGGATGAAACTCATAATTAGCAGGTAAATCTCCCGTAACGTATTTCCAACCGCCGGACCAATTGATCTTATCCCCTCCTGAACCTTCAATTTTTAGGTTGACAGGAGTTGTTCCACTGGTGGCATTATTAGGTCTGGTTGCGACTCTCATCCACATTCCACTCACTCCCGGTGAGGCATAAATCCACATACCGATTCTTTTATTACCTGATTGTCCATCATTACCGGGAATAATAATTCCGGGGCGGGACATTCCGGGACTAAGATTAGCGGGGAGGGTCTGTCCTGCATCGGCATTGGTAAAGTCTATATTGAATTTTAACGCATATTCACCAAAGCGCACGGGATCTCCTGCCGCAGCACTTGCTAATTCAATACTTGCTTTTTCTCCTCGACCAAAGGCTTTCCATGCCCATTTTGACGTGCTTCCGTTTTCAAAATCGTCAAGCATGATGACATTAGGATCGACTCCAACCCCGGGAGGTTGTGCTTTTACCGTTACCATACCTGACATGCAGAGTAGTAACGAGACAAATACAGTTGCCATTTTGGCAAATTTTCTTGTTTTCATTTTGTGGTAATTTTAAAGGTTATATAGTTAAAAAAAGAGTGAAGTAAGAAGGGTTGTAAGAAGAAATTTCATAGATAGTATGTTTTTGTAGTATAAGCTAACTTTAACTTTTGAAAGATAATAATAATAATTTTTATATTCAAATTTCTGTTAGTTAATAATTTAACTTTATCTCTTTTAGGATTTATAATATGATAAGTAATTTATAATGAGATGTATAAATGATGTTGTTCTAAGATTGCCAAATAAAAGTACAGTGTTTTTTTTGATATAATTTATGAAAAATAAAAATTATTTAATAAATAATTCTCTTGAAGCAGAATTATCTGATAAAACAACATGCAAACAAATAAAAATACTAATTTGCTTTATAGGCAATTGTTTATTTTCTCTTTAGTTCTCCATCCTATTTTCTAAATATTTCGTGAAAAATCTTTATCTTTGATTAACGTAATAATATTAACAGAAAAAATAATCATGAGTACTGATATCCTCATATCCGTTCTTACCCCTGTCTATAACAGAGCTGATAAAATCCACAGAGTTTTTGATTCGTTGGAAAAATCCACGTACAGAAATTTTGAATTGATCATTCTGGATGACGGATCAACCGATAATATAGAAGAAGTTGTAAATGAGTATAAACAGAAAGTAACTTATCCTGTGACTTTCTTAAGAAAAGAGAATGAGGGAAAACATGTTGCTCTGAATATTTTACATCAGATGGCTAAGGGGAAATATGTTTTTCAATTGGATTCGGACGACGAGATTATGCCTGATGCAATGGAAACAGCTCTAAAAGTTTGGGATAATATTGATCCTGCAAAAAAAGACGATTATTGGTGTGTCTTGGGGAGAGTCATTGACCAACATGAAAGAAAAATGCAAGGAGAATTGTTTGATGAAGGAGTGAACAATCTCGAATGGGATGAGATAAGGAAGATAATGAAAAAGAATCAGGCAGAAAAGTGGGGATTACAACGTACTGATGTTCTGAGAAAATATAAACTTCCCGAACCAAAAGGAATAACATTTGTGATGGAAGGTCTTCTTTGGGATCTGATACAAAACGATTATAAAGAGTATCTTACAAACGAAATATTCAGAGTATATTATATTAATGATGGAGACTGCCTTACTCAGCCAATTAAAAATATCCAATGGGCTAAAAATAAATATTACAGCCGATTATACTCTCTTAACAGAGGTAAAACATATAAAATTCCATTGAAAGAATACTGGACTCATATCGCCTATGTGAGTATCTGTTATCTTCTGTTATCAAAAGAAGATATGGCTGATATGGAGGAAAAACCGACATTCAAAAATAAATTGGCAATGGCTTTTGCCATACCACCTATTTATATTTGCCTTCCCCTTATAAAGAAAAAAATGAACTGGAAATATGAATAATGCCTCATATATCGTTTGAGTTTAAAATATTAAAATTAATACTTTGAGTCAAAACGAGGCGAGGATTCAATTCCAAGACAATTTATTTACTATAAAACTTATAAGCAAAAGTTATTGAATAATTCTGATTTCGGGCACTTCTATCAAAAGCTCCGCCGGATATATTGGGTATACCGAATTGAGAAGCAAAAGAAATCAGATAAGCTCGTGTTTCTATCCCTATCCTGATATCTGCTCCATAATCGAAAGTTTTTAACACATCATCAGCAAATGTATTATAATTGCGGCGTTCGGTACGTTGTCCGGACTCTACTTTATAAAATCGGGTTATGCGGGTATTCCCTCCTATTCCGACAGCAAAATAAGGTCCCAGACTTATTCTCAGATTGGTAGATTTCGACAGGTTTATGTTATAGGCACACATAACAGGAACTTCGAGATAAATGGCATTGACCGATGAATCATCGTTGCCTTCGTAGTTTTTTGTCCCTTTCGTTGTCAATAACAGACCACTATAGACCGACCATGACTTAGGCAAAGCATAATCTATATATCCTCCTAATTGATATCCGAATCGGGAATCTGCGCTGCTGTTATTCAATCGGGATATATTTGCACCTGCACTTCCCAATATTGTAACCTGAGCTTTGGCATTAAAAATTGTACCAAAGGCAAATACAACAACCAGAATTCTTATTATTTCCCTGTTCATAAATTTAATTAAAAAAATAGCAGTACAAAAATACTGCTATTTTCTGGTAATTATTCATTTTCAGATCCCGAAGAACTTATATCCTACCGTTATTTGAATATTTTGAGTTTTCATGCTCTCTCCTTTTCGGTTATTAAGATCCTTTAGCCCGAACTGACATCCTAAGTTGGCTGTGAATTTACTTACTTCAATACCGATTCCGCCGCCGATTCCCCAATCAAATTTTTTCAGGGCTTTATCAAATGTATCCATTTTTCCGGCAGGAGCATCTTCTACATGAAGTTTAGTTTTACCGCCTATCCCGTAAGCAAAATACGGACCAATATTAGGGACAAATTTTATTTTAGGAAGAATAGGAATTTTATAGGCAATCATCACAGGAATCTCCAGATATGACGCATTTACTTTTAAATCATCAGAGTTTTTAAATTTTGTCCCTTTTGTTGTAAAGTTCAAACCTGTCTGAATATCAAATAACATAGGAATCGAAATGTCTACACCCAACCCTGCATGAAAACCTGTTTTCAGTTCGGTGTCCATTTTTTTTGTAAATCCGTTATTCAACGCTGAGAAATTTACACCGCCTTTCACACTTAACGATAATAATTGAGCATTAACCGCAGATACGCTTAACAAGGCTATTGCTGTTAGTGTCAGTTTTAATAAATTCTTTTTCTTTTGCATAGTTTTGATTTTTAATAATGTAGTGTGTGTTATTTCTTATCAATTATATTTGCAAATATATGTTTATTTATGATAAAATCAACCCCTGCTGAAATTTATTAAATAATTACCAATAAACCTATATAGAACGAACTGAAAATTAACATTTTTGTATATATTATATTTTTAACTACTTTTGCATCCTCTAAAGATATAATTGTGGGTAACAAAGAAAAGGGAATATTAATCTGGAAATATGCCATGAACTATGGCTTGATATTAGGGGCATTCTGGGTTTTTAAGTATTTATTCTTTATGGCATCCATATCGCTCAGAGATGTCTCTTCTTACAATTATCTTTCCGATTTGTTCATGTATTTATGCCTCTACCTGCTTCCGATCATTACGCTTACTTTGTACTATGTTCTGCTGAAAAGATTCAGGGATAATGTTTTGGGCGGGAGTATAAATTATGTCCAATGTATATTGTTCGGCGTTCTCCTTTTTTTCTTTGCCGCTCTTATTGAAGCCGTAATAATATACATTCATTTGAAATTTATTGTCGAACCGCAATATCTGGTAACCCGCGACAAAAGTTGGCTCGAGATGCTTCTGCAACGCCTGTTCTCGAGAGAATGGCTGGACTCTAAAAAGGAAACCTACGGAACAATTATTATTCTCATAAGCGAAATCATTAAAAATGTAATGATAGGCTTTTTTCTTTCGCTCGTATATGGTATTTTTGTATCTAAGAGAAACAAAAATAATGCTGACAAAGAGTCGGCTTAAGAAGAGGAGAAATATATGGATATTTCAGTCGTAATCCCGTTATATAACGAAGAAGAATCGTTACCCGAACTATTCTCATGGATTGAGAAGGTAATGGATGAACATGGATATTCATACGAAGTTATTTTTGTGGACGACGGAAGTACGGATCATTCTTGGGAAGTAATAAACAGCCTGAAATTAAAATCAGAAAACATTAAAGCAATAAAGTTCAGGAGGAATTACGGAAAATCCCCTGCTCTTCATTGTGCTTTTCTGAAAACTCAAGGGGATGTGGTTATCACGATGGATGCCGATTTACAGGACAGTCCCGATGAAATACCTGTCCTTTATAAAATGATAAAAGAAGACCAGTATGATCTGGTTTCGGGCTGGAAGAAAAAGCGATACGATCCCCTTTCTAAAACTATACCGACAAAGCTGTTCAATGCTACTGCGCGTGCCGTATCAGGGATAAAACTTCATGATTTCAACTGTGGACTAAAAGCTTATCGGAAAGATGTTGTTAAGAATATAGAAGTGTATAACGATATGCACCGTTATATACCGTATCTGGCAAAAAATGCAGGTTTTAACAGGATCACCGAAAAGGAAGTCCATCATCAGTCCCGCAAATACGGTAAAAGCAAATTCGGAGTAAGCCGATTTTTTAACGGCTATCTCGATTTGGTTACCCTTTGGTTTTTATCCAAATTCGGTAAAAAGCCGATGCACTTTTTCGGATTGCTCGGAAGTCTGATGTTTTTTGTAGGACTAATTTCCGTTATCGTTGTAGGCGTATGGAAGCTGTATTGCATGACACACGGAATGTCTTACCGTTTGGTTACCGAATCCCCATACTTTTACATATCATTAACGTCCATGATACTCGGAACCCAATTATTCCTGACAGGATTTATAGGCGAACTTATTTCGCGAAATTCTACGGAAAGAAACGATTACAAAATTGAAGAAGAGATATGAAAATGGAAGATTTCAAAGAATTACTGGAAAAACGATATTCCGTAAGGACATACTTATCTAAAAGAATAGAAGAAGAAAAGATAGAATATATACTTGAATGCGCACGTCTGGCTCCTTCCGCGTGTAACCATCAACCTTGGGAGTTTTACGTTATAACGTCTGAAGAAGGACGTAAAGCCGTGCAATCGGCATATCCCCGCGAATGGTTTACTTTAGCACCTGTCTATATTGTAATATGTGGCGATCACAATCAATCATGGAAACGTCCTGAAGACAAAAAAGATTATTGCGACGTAGATATTGCTATTGCGGCGGAACACATTTGCTTGGCTGCTGAAAGCATCGGATTAGGGACGTGTTGGGTTTGTAACTACAATCCTGATATTCTGAATAGATTTTTAAATCTTTCCGATAATATAGAAGCAGTAGCAATTTTTCCGATCGGTTACATAGATGAGGAAAAAGCTAAAATTCCCGAAAAAAAGAGAAAACCGCTAAACGAAATAGTCAAATGGATGTGATTTGATCCAAAACATAATAATATGGGCTTTTTTAATAAATTATTCGGAGAAAAAAATAGAGAAGATAATTCCCAGGCAAACAGTGTCATTGGCGACAATAAAATCTTAATCCGATTATTGGACACATGGGGGCGTGAAGAATCGGAACATTCATTTAAAGCAGTGCTGCATGAATTGTTCGACGGCAATTCCTATTTACTGTTGCCGACAAAAAATAACGCCGAAGAAAAAATAGGGATGCTGAAAACATTAAAAGAATGTTTAAATTCAGAGTTAACTTCAATTACAGAGGACGACGGGATAAAGATTTTAAATGTTTTTTCCGACGAAACAGCTTTAGGAAAATGGACTGACGAGCTCAACTCATATTACATCGCAGTTGCAACACAAGATATATTCAGTTTGTGCAGGCAGTTGGAGATAGATCGGATTATCATTAATAATGGTCAACGAAACATGTTTACTTTACATCGTAAAAATGATGATGACAACGAAACGCCGGATGATCAGGAACAAATTAAGATAGGCATCCCAACGACGCCTTTAAATGAAAAAATTATAGAGAAACTAAACATTGGTTTCTCTCAATTAAATACAGTCAAAAAAGCATATCAATATATACAAGAAAAACAAACAGAAGAAAACGCACCCGAGTTGGTACTCATGATCGGGGTATTGATGGATACCGATGATGATGAATCTCGTTCAGAAATGATCAACGCTTTAAAAGAGTCTCTAAAGGGTGAGAATAGACCTAATATTCCATTAGGAGCGACTGTAGTTGATGACGACTGGGGTAAGGTTATTGAAGAAATAGGCATCATTCCTTTTTACAAAAAACAGGAAATCTAATCTTAAATTTTTCTGATTAACACCAATCTGTTTGTAATTAAAAAATTAAAATAGTATTTTTGCAACCGATTTCGGGATGTAGCTCAGCCCGGTTAGAGTACACGTCTGGGGGGCGTGTGGTCGCTGGTTCGAATCCAGTCATCCCGACGATTGATAATCAAAGACTTACAAGGATATTTGTAGGTCTTTTTTTGCTCTATAAAACCAAGTGTGAACTTTTTGTAAACTTTTTGTAAAATTTAATCTAAATATAAATTTATACAAGTATTTATAAAGACCTAATATTATAAACCGTAAATTCTTCTTTTAGCTATTTATAATTAACTATATAAAAAATAGATGAAATTAATGTCGCCACATTAATTTATATTATTTCTTACCAAATTGGTTCTCAAAAATAAAAAATATATGGCAGTATTGGAATTATAAATTCGTTTTTACAATATATATTTTATAGAAAAATATAACCTTACTTATTATAATATATTTTCTTTTTTATTAAACCCGGAGAAGTTTTAAAAACTACTTTCTTTTTAGCTGGAGTTAATACCCTCTCTCCATTCTGAGGGTTCGTGACATAACGTTCCTTCTGTTCTTTAACTTTGAATGTACCGAAATTAGAGATTGTAACAGGCTTGCCCTCATTTATAGCGATAGCTGTACTCTCAATCAGAATATCGAAATATTTGTGTAGTGTTTGTTTGGGTAGCCCGCTAATCTCTGCTGCGATACTGACTATTTCCTTCTTGTTCATTTAGTATAAGATAACGTGTTATAATAAGGTAGAGCATTATAATTATGCCCCGTGAACAAAGATAAGAAAATGAAGATGTGTATTATATAACCTGTGTGTAAAAAATGCCCCTTCGGTCTTCCCAGATGCAGGGGCTGTTTTCACTTATTACCAAAATCTGCGGGTATTTCTCCCCATTGCTGTTTATTCCAGTGGTGAATTTCTATCTTGTCTATCTCTTCAGCATAGGTTTTCAGGAATATCTCAGCTTTGAGTGTATTATGGGAACAACAAGAATACTTGTCAATAAAAAATGTGATTCTTCATCTAATAAGTCTACTGATAAATCATTGGTAACAGCCGAAGAAACCAAAAATGCATATACGGGAGAAGAACTAAAGAAAGCTATTGGAAGTAAAATCAGAGCTATGTTCAAATAGCCTGTATAAAAATTATTCGATAACTCTATACTCATGCCCTGTCATACTTATCCAAATACAGAGAAAATCTATCGTTTGTTTGTAATAATACAGAAAAAAGCCTTGTGCTTCATCCGCAATGTATCTAATAATCATATAGAACCGGACAAATACCTCCAATAAAAAACAAGATAATTAAACTCCTCATTTTTTATAAATAAATACCCTAAAAATTCGAAGACATTAATTTATTCTTAACTTTGTAATATTATAAATACAATTATGGGTACTGAAACAAAAGAAAAGTTTATTACCGGAGAGGAACTAAAAAAACGAGTAAATGTCCGTATTGATAAGATGTTTCTAAATAGAAAAGAGCAAGTTATTACTGCCGAAGATATAGCTAACGGAATATCAGGGAAAGAACTTATTACTGCCGTTAGTAAAAAAATAGATAAGTTTGCGGACAAATAATGAAGGTAATCTACTCGAAAAATGTAATTGATTTTCTTGCTGACTTGATTGAAATTCTATACAATCAGGACTATTTAGGGTTTAAGGATTCTGCAAAAAAATATGTTGCAGAATTGATTACAGAAATAGACTCAACCATTACAACAAAACACAAAAGAATAGCTCCCGAACATTTCGACAGATATGGTAAAAATATGTACTATGTATCTTACCGTAGAAATAAAAATACAATATGGTATGTCTTTTTTAACTACACAGAAAATATCTACTATGTTCGTTATATAGCCAACAATCATGCTGTTGCGCAATACATTTAACAAAAGCTCAATTATTACTTTCTTAATAATGATGATATCAAGTGATGTCTTCTCAGTACCTCTGCTATTGAACTTATGCAGAATAATGGCATAATAGTTTTTATCATATAATACATATCATCATAACTACTCGATAAGAATAAAGCCTGCCCATTTTTCAGGATTTTGGGGATATATGGCTTTCATTTCATTCCTCGTTTTTGAAAAAGCCTGAATTACTGTTAATTTTTTATCTAACAAATTCGCATAAAACCGGGTCATCAGTTCTTCGGTTTCTTGGTCAGGAACTTTCCATAAACTCACTATCATAGACTTTGTGCCTGCTAAGCGGAAAGCTCTTTGTAGCCCAAATACGCCTTCACTTCTCGATATGTCGCCCAGCCCGGTATCGCAGGCTGAAAGTACGACCAATTGAGTTTTTAAGAGATTCATGTCGGAAATCTCATAAGCGGTAAGGATTCCGTCATCCAGCCCGTCTACCGGTTCTCCTCCGTTCCAAACACGGTTAGCTCCGGAAAAAACCAGTCCTGAACGCACCAAAGGATCTTGCGCCATTTTATAGATGTTGGCAGATGCACTATCGGGTTGAAGGAAATAGAATCCATGTGTCGATATGTGTAAGAATTGTGGGGAAACAGAATCTAAAACGGCTTTCAATCGTGTTTCGGTAGCTTCCTTATCAAGCAAGAGAATAGATTGCCAATTTTTTGCAGTAAATAAACTATCAATAGCCTTTACTTCCGTTTTCGAGCCTGACAAATAAGAAAAGCCCTGTCCGCGTGTATTATTCAAATCATCCAAAAAACTACGCGTAAAGCTTGGCTTCAAAGGTTGTCTGAGGTTATAATCCGTTTCGAGCAATACCTGCTCCGGCAAATCGTAGTCAGCCCCGCCAACAATGACGGCTTCGGCAGGTTGTAACAGATTGTTACTCCTCCTTTCCTTTATTTTGGATATGTCTTTTGTTGAAAGAAGGTTGTGTACAACATATTTGTCAAATAAATATTTGCCATCATCCTTCATCGCCGGAAACGTAACTCCATGTAGAAGCCCCGCCGGAGAAATATAAATTTCTTTTATGTTTTTCAGATGCTTTTCCAATGGTTTCCATACCAGAGGATAGACTCTTTCGAATGTGTATCCCGATTGCAAAATAGCATCCTTAAGCTGTTCTTCATTGCACAGAAAAACCATTTCGGGATACTCGTACCCCTGCTGTAAAACCAAAGCGGCATACAGCTTTTCCCCAACATATGAACTTGTCCAAAAATCCATATCCTGAAAGGTTACGAATTCGACAGCTGCCTCGTCCGAATCCAAAGACTGTTCGACGGACTGCCATGTGGACGAAAACTGCTGCCGGAAATCGCTATAAATTGAAGATTTTCTTATAATATCTTTTTCGAGCGCCTGAGACTGTTTGTCTATATCCTCTATTTCAGAGTAATCATCAATGCTACGAGACAACACCTGTGCAACTTTCGTTTTCATTAATCTTGCCTTCTCCCATAAACCGGAAAGTTCTTCGTCTTTACTTTCGGCTATCAACCTCCGTATCTGTGAGGACGAATTGAGTAAAAGATTTTTGGTGAACAGCTCATTGTCATACATCAGTGTTGCGAGTGATGGATCGTATGGTATGCGTTTATATGCATAAAATGAGATATAGTCTGATATGGTTTTCTTAAAATGCCATTGCATAAACCTTTCATTTTCCGACAGGAACGCAAAATCAGATATGATTCTTTCTTTCAGAATACCGATGGCTTTTATATAGCATTTCTCTGCCTCCACCTGATTACCCGCTTTTTCGTAGTTATATCCCGTATTGGATAGTAAAGTGATATAGGAATAATTGTTTTCGCCATAGGTTTGTTCTGCAATATTCAGGGTTTCTTTATATAATTCGTGTGCTTTTTGGTAATCGCCATTCTCATTGTAAAAGTTGGCAAGATTATTCATCAAGCCCAAAAGGTGATAGCTGTTTTCGCCTACTGCCGATTTTTTCCTGGACAGAACGTCCAGTGCATACTGTTCGGCAAACTCTTTGCCTTTCGTTTTGTCATTCAGATAAATAGCAGCAATGTTAGAAATTATGCTTAAATAGTAGTGGTTATCTTCTCCTGCAAGTTTTTTTTGTATTTCGGCAGCTTCTTCCAGATACGGCAGAGCCTTTACATCAAATCCCAGCATAGAAGCCATATTATTTAGCTGAACAGCATAGGATTCGGTGTTTTTACCGATAGTCGATGCCGTCATTTTTAGAGCTTCTGTCTGCAACGGTATTGCTTTCAGATAGTTTCCCATTTCAACATAAAACATGGTCAGACTATTCATTGCATTGGCAACATCCGGATGGTTTTCGCCATATATCTTTTTCCTTAGTTCCAACGATTTAACAAGCATAAGTTCCGCTTTGTCATAAAAGCCGATATTCAAATATAGCAATGCCAGCATATTCAGGGCATTGAAATAATAACTGTGCCCTTCTCCAAAAACCTTATCAGTAAGTTCCAACGATTCTTTCAGTATGGGTTCTGCTTTGCTGTAATCTCCCTTGATGAAGTATATTGCTCCAAGGTTGGATAATCCGCCTGCATAATCGGGATGTTCTTTTCCAAACACTACTTCTACAACGGGCAATACAGCATTTAAAATCTCCATGCTTTCATCGTATCTTCCGGTCGAGGCATAAACGGTTGTCAGGGCAAGGAATGTCTCAAAACAGTCGGGGTGATTTCCTTCCAAAGTTTGTTTTGCCACATTTATGGCAGCATTATAGTAACCCTCTGCCTCTTTATTATCACCAATGGAATAAAAAAATGTACCCAACATTTGTAACGATTCGGCAAATTTCGGGTTTGTATTACCCAAAAGGTCTAATCGGATTTTGGCAGCTTTCATCAATAATTCGAGGGATTCGGCAAATTTACCCTTAAACAGTTTATAGTATCCTAAATTGATCAGGGCTTCGGTATAATCCAGATTTTTCTCTCCCTTTATACGCGTTATAATTTCGATGGATTGTTCTGTTAATTTATCTACGTCTGTTAATTTCTGCGAATTGACAGACAGCCTGCACAAACTATTTAATGTCCGGGCATACTCTATGCCGCATGTGTCTTTTCGCATCCTCAGTACTTGAATTGCGGATTTATACAGAGAATCGGCTTTTTCAAACCGCATTCTGCGGGAATATATATTGCCGAGTCCGTTCAATGCCGCACAGTAGTCTTTATACTCTTTTGTATTGTTGTAATCGAGGGATCGGATGGCTTCATTGTATGTGTTTTCAGCATCAGCATAATGAGCCTTCTCATAAAGGGTATCTCCTTCTTGCAGTAATTTTTTCGTACTGTCATTGCTTGTTTGAGCAAAACATATGGTTGCAGGCAACAATAAAATTAAGGATATGAAAAATTTTAGTGTATTCATGGCGTATAAGATTGTGCAGATTATTATATCAAAACCATTTCCTTTCATTTAATTGTTTCAGCAGTTCATGAGCTTTTCCCGAGAAACGGTGATTTTTATCAGAGCAGATTTTCGTCAGCAGTTTTTCAGCATCGTTTCGTTGTTTATTAACCAGATATGCTAAAGACAGATACCATTCGGCATCCTGTCTGAAAACAGATTCCGAAACGCTTAAAAGCCTGAGCCGGTCGATAGATTCTTGCGTATTGCCTGTTTCCAGCATACAAATAGACTGATACATAATCACTTCGGAAGGTATATCTTCTTTTTTCATTTCCGAAGTAACGCCGTTGTATATTTTTAATGCTTCGGCAAAATTATTTTCACTGTAATAAATATTTGCTTTTTCTATCAGTTGTTGCTGTTCTTCGCTGTACGAGTTGCTTCCCCGTGTATAAATTTCCTCATAAGGAAGAGGTTCATAGTACTCTTTGAAAAGGAGAGGCGATGAATATTCCGGCTGTAATCCGATATAGACCAGTACAAGGATTACACCAGCTACAGCCAGTATTATCGGCAACAACTTCTTTTTTCGTTTCTTTTGTGTTTTGTACTTACTTTCAGCCTGTACAAGTATCGAGCGCATTTCATCTTTCGATTTCACACTTGCCATTTCTGCCAAAGCCGGAGCCTCATAGCGTCGGTCGATAGCAAGGAGAATATTACTCATTATCTTGACTTCCTGCTTTAAGGTTTCGTTGCCGGACATCTCCTGTTCCAATTCGGAAGATTCTTTCTCTGACAATTCACCCAGCAGGTAACGTTCTATATAATCATTATCATATTTTTTACTCATGCCACAGATTTTCTAAATTTATCCCCGCTTTCTTTAATTCTCTCTCCAGATATATTTTAAGTTTTTTCTTGCACTTATATTTGGCGCTTTTGGTTACTTGCTCATCTTTGTGTCCCAACTCTTTCGATATTTCTTTCAGGCTTTTTCTCTCCCAATAGAAGAGCCTAAAAATACGTTCGCAAATTCCGTTTACTTTTGAGATTGCCGAGTCTATTGTATCTTTTACTATTTTTTTTTCTTCCAGATACTCCCATGTTTCATCAGCATATATTACGCCTTCCGTCTCCGACATTTCAGCTTTTAAAGTGATTCTGTTATCCCGGATATAATTGCAGGCAATATTTTTACCAATACGCAACAGATAGGCTCGTACAAAACGTATCTCCGTTTTCTCTGTGGTACATTTCACATACAGTTCAAAGAAGCTCTCCTGATATATGTCGAGAACCGTTTCCTTGTCTAAATGGTAAACAGATGTTATTGTCGCGACAAACCATTCTCTGTATGCATCATAAAGTTTGACTATTTCTGTCCCCGAAGAGCTTGAGTTGTCGTACATCTGATAATCGTTATCTTGTTTTTCCAATTTCAAAAACTCTTTTTATATCCGTACTCTCCACATAAGGTGTTTGCTGCCATCTTTTCGAAGCAAACATAACCTGCATTTCTTCTTTCAATTTTTCGATAAACTTGCGTGTCGATACCTGAGCCGACGATAAGCCCTGCAACTTGCCAAGAGCATAGGACAAAGCTCCATAATATTTATTATTCTCATCTTTGTATTCGTAATTTATCTCCGAGTCTTTACATGCGCTTATCACCGTAACGGGCGACATATATTTATTATTATTCAGATTGAACCGAACTTTATCAGGGTCTATTTTAGGATAAACATAACCTTCGGGCGCGAAAACATAACCGGTACCTCTGATATACTCGTCATCATCGCCTTCCCTTGTTCCTGTTCCCGAATGGCACGCATCCAGTATGATCACCATATTGCCTTTGTTCCCGATTTTATATCTTATATTGTCTGTTAATCTTCCCAACATATCATCCCTCAAATGATTCTCGCCTTCATATATACCTTTCTTGTACCGACGCTGTGCATCATAAGGTATTATAGCCTCATCCAGCCCGTCGGGTTCATCGCCGTTGTCGTCGAACATTTGCTGTCCGTGGCACGAAAAGTGTATGTATATATAATCTCCTTTGTCAGAAAGGCTGAATATCTCATCAAGTTTTTTTTCTATATTTGCTTTTGTAGCTTCTTCATTGAGTAAAACAAAAATATTCTCATCCGCAAATCCTTTCTTTTTTAACATCGGAATTATAATCTCATAGTCATTGGCAGCATGGATGAGACTCCAGCCACTGCCTTCGGGATACTTATCTATTGCGACAAATAATGCCCTGCATGTAGTCGCAGATACATTGTGCATTGCTATGAATAGAAAAAAAGGGGAAAAACAACAACCGAACTACACCCATAGTCAATTAATTTAAAGAGAAAAACAAACCTTTTACAAATATAATTTTAATATTTTTTCAAAAAAAATCACTTTCGATGGTTACCTTTTATTCTTTTTGGGTACTACTATAAAAACAATGATAATGTTTATGTTACATAACATAAAAGTCGTATTATAATTAAAAAAAAATAATTGTATAGTATGTCGCTTTTGTTTATATTTGCTAAAATTCCATTTAGCATAGCGTTGCATTTTGGAATTTACATATTGATTATAACTAAAGCGTTTAAAGATATTATCTCTATTACTGAAAATCGCCAATATTTTTTCCGTAGAGATAATAGCAACAAGCGCTCACGTCTATTTATAGGCGTGGGTTCTGTTGTCTATTTGCGGAAAGGTGTTTGGCGATACCTCAGTAACAGATATGATGACAGTTCCTGCGCTTTTTTATTGTGTCAGTTAACACAATATAGCTAAATAACAACATATCAAAAGCAATTTTAAAGTGCCATTGATATTCAATATTAACTATAAATAGACATTATGAAAACAAAAAAAATTACATTATTATTTTTTATTTTTTGCTTACTAAACAGTAGCAACTTGCCTGCACAGTCTTTTCTGAAAAAGCTGTCGAAAGGAATAGAAGATGTCAGTAAAGAGTTGGATAAATTAACTGACAGTTCGAAAAACACAAAACAAACTACAATTAATGAGGCATCAATAACCTACTCCTCTCCCAGCAATGTCTTAAAAGTCGATCTGGAGAAAATCGAGACATATGATGATAAGATGGCTATCGAATTCATGCTCACCAATACCGCAGATACCGACATCAAGCTTTACAATTTATTAAACGATCATACAGGAAGAGGTACAAGAAAAACATATGCAATAGACAATCTGGGAGGACGAGCTCCTGTTGTTGTATACATATCGGGTAGATCGGGTGATAGCTGGGTTAGTGCAGAGCTTCCGGCAGGGATTCCTCTGCGTGTTACGGTACGAATTCTAGATATAAACCCGAAAGCAACGAGCTTCAAACAGATATGTGTCTATGGTTTTCCTAAATGGAATAGCCCCATAAAAGGATTGGAGGGTGGTTTTCTGTTTAAGAACGTGCCCATAAACAGAATCGAAAACGAGCAGGTTGCAGTTGTTCCCGTTATTGCAGGGGGAAGCACCCTGAATATTCCCAAAAAGAAAGGCATAATGTCTTTAACTGATGCATACGACCAATATGACAACCGCAAAAGAATGGGCAAGGCAGAACAAGCCTCATTGACAAAAGCCATTAAACAGCTTTCTAAAACAGACGAATATTGGCTCGACGGCGAACTGTCGGAAGGGGTTGTTGTATATGAAGGGGAAGCCGGAACATTAAAAACAATATTATCGGTTGTGAAAGACCATGCTTCGAAAGAATACCTGATAAGCTTCGACAAAAACGGGAAACTCATAGATTACATTTCTGTTGGCATAATCGGTGTCTACGCGGGAGACAGAGGAGAAAGCGTAGTAGAAGGCAATAAAGTAACAGCTCATTTTTCGGCAGAAGGCACGTCTTATTATGAGCAACATGAAATCACTCCGAGCCTTAAGTTCAAGAAAATAAAAGAATGGGAAGAAAACGAATAGAATAATAACCATAAAAAACAATTACAAAATGAAGAAAACAGTTTATTTACAATTACTACTATTTACAATAGTACTTTTGTCGGGGTGTTCAAAACCTCTGACTCCCGGCGAAACAATCAAAAGGCATGTTGAATGGCTGAACACCGGTGAGTATGAAAAATATATAGACAAAGCATATTTTTACACATCCGAGCGAGGAACGGAAGAATACAAAGAAGAAAAAAAACACTTTTCCGACAATTTCGACAAATTTAGCCGCGGATTTTATGATACTCACCGGAGCAGAGGAACTACGATGATAGTAGATATTATATCGGAAGATATAGAAGGCGAAACCGATGAAGAAAAAGAGGCAAACGTAAAATATAAAATTACGTTCAGCAGCAACGGGCAATCTTTCGAAACAAAAGCAAAATTATACCTCCAAAATGGGGAGTGGAGAATAAAACAATATTAAAAACACAAAATTGTATGAAAAAGAAAATTTACTTTTATATGGCTCTGGCGCTTGTATGTGTCAGTATGAGCAACTTACAGGCTCAAATCAGCAGTTTTCCGTACTATATGGATTTTGGAAAATTGCCGGTGATAGAAGGATATGACCCTGTTTTGGGAGAATATAGATATATCGACTATCAAGGGTGGAATGTGAAAGGATGGGCATTAGAGATTGATGGCTCTTCTGTTACTTCTGAAGATGAAGGAATCTTAGGTGTAGGCGGACTTCTCTATGATATCACAGAAGGTACATCTAATTATGCAATAAGCCCTCAACTGGATTTATCTAAAATGAAAGATCCATATATGACTTTTGCAATCAACATAAACAATAACGACAGTATTAGCAGGATAGAAATTCAGACCTCCAAAAACACGGCAGATGATGCTGACTTTCAGTTTGCGGGAATAGCTACATCCAGATGGATAAATTCTTTGAGACTTAATAAAGATGTAAAATACATCAGGTTTGTAGCATACGGAGTTGGCGATATAGAGAACCCTTATAAAAATACATACGCGTTAAATCACGTCTGTATTTTTGACAGGAAAGGCCATGCAATATCTACGTTTCCATACCAGGAGAGTTTTGAGACTCCCGAATCGTTCATCAGTAGCGGTTGGACAGGTAATGGGTATGCTCCGTTTAAATTTCCCAAAGGAGCTGTTTTTCGAAGGGATGGCGATATTGTGTTGTATTTTTATAACAATACTTACATGAACAGTATACCTTCAATTATTACACCCCAATTAGATTTATCTGCATTAAAGCGACCTTGTATATCATTTTATACTCCACAGTTTGGACCGAATATAGATTTCATAGGCGAGTGTATTATATATACGTCTGCTGATGGTGAAAAGTATACCGAATTTAAGACATTCGATATAAACACCGTTGTTCATCCTCAAATAATTATGCCCGAGAAAATATCCATACCTAAGGAAACAAAATTTATTAAAATTCTACCCCATGCAACACGGGAAATCATTATAGATTCGACTATTATAACAAACCATGATGCTACGGAATATCATTTCGATATGTTTCAGATAATGGAAACAAAGGAAGAAGAAACCAGTTATGGCGATAGCATCACAACAAACAATTCGGGTGCTTTGGCATGGCAACCCAAAGGGGATGATAACAGTTTTAATCTGCAAGGCTGGCAAAACGCCGACGAAGGAGAAGCTTCATTAAACTACAAAGACGAGAGTGCGGAAACACTGCCCGATGATTCGTACTATAATCTTTCACTGACAATAAGCGGACAAGACAGTTCGAAAATAGACTTGTATGTAGAAACTGACGAAATGCTACGTTCAAATAACCGGTTCTATCTCGATAAAGACGGACAATACGATATAAAACTAAAGCAAACCGCTACTTTCAGAATTGTGGCACAACTTAAGAAAAACGTATTAATATCGGAAGTGCCTAATGTAGAAATATCAAACATGCAAATCGTACCAAAATCAACAACCGGAATTGAGAATAACCGGTCTGATAAAAACATCATAATATATCTGAACCCCGTAAAAGACAATCTGATTATTAAAAATATAGAAGTAAAAAGTAAAATACAGATATTCAATCTGCAAGGACAGAATATACATACCGAAGTAAGTACCGGAAATGATCTTGTAATTCCGGTAAATAATTTCACATCAGGAATCTACTTCGTAAAGATTGCATCAGTTGACGGAACTTTCTCCAAAAAAGATTATAATACAATAAAAACAGGAAAAGAAAGTAGAACTATATAAAAAAGGGCTTCCTGTTCGGAAGTCCCTTTTTTTTGTTATTTAAGTAAGTTTGATTGCCATTATCAGGTAGCCAAGAATCAGTAAGACTCAATGGGAGACCAACTTCCTGTCAATTCAAGATTTGTTTCACTGATACCCGGCAGATAGAGGTTTACATCTACTTCTATATTCATTACAATGTTGGTAACCGGCTTCAATAAATATCCAAGAAGTCCGAATAATATATTGGACAAAGCTCCGTTAATCACTTTTTCTATGTTTCCTACATCACCGACTCTTAACTTCAGGTTTATAGAACCTTTTCCTTCATGATCTTTCAGATTGAGATCGGCAAAAGAATAGTCTGATTTATATCTGCGATTAAGGTTTGTCTGATCAATAACCAACGGTTCTTTTACATCTACAAATATACCCGGCAGGAGCCATTCATCAATTACTCCACCAACAAGTAGCCCCGATACTAAACCCGAAGTAGCCGCATTTATGTTATTTATTTTATACGGTTTATTAAAAGTATTTATTACCACATATTTTTCGTCGTCAACGCCTTTGTTCGGAAATTCGTATTTGAAACGATTGCTCCCTGTAAAAACTTCACGCGTATTCAAATCAAAATCAACAGATTTCGGAAAATCCTCTACTTCTACTATTGCATAATCACATGAACCCTTATTCCATGGATTCAGCAGAGAGCCGAGATAAGGCAGTAATTGTTCTTTTTCGGAGTTTCCTACAAGAGCCATACCTATTTCTTCCGTAACTCTTTTTAACAACATATTATACAAAGCATCTGTTACCGGTTTCACCAGTACATCTACCAGAGAATTGACAACTCTCCCCACTAATCCCAATTCCGCCAGAAGCCCTAAACTGGACTCTAAGAGACCGGGAAGCTTTATGCTTACTTGTGCTCCTATTTCATTTTTATAATTTCCTTTTGTCAGAATATTTTCGACTAATTTATCAAGAGCAGCTTCGGCTGTAACAAAATCACGTTTAACTCTTGCCCCGTTGATAATGCGTTTAAGCAAAACCGAAGGCATCGGAGTCTGATCCGAAAACTCCACGTTAGCCCAATAATATTCGGTAGTTCTGCTAAACGGAGCATTCGGCAATTGTATGCGGGCATTACTGTAATTGCTTTTATAATCCGACAATACTTCCGAATAATTTGTCGGGCTTGAAGGCAATGCGTACGGAAAAAGAGTTTTTTCGACATTTCCTAAAAAAACAGCTTTGTAAGAACCCTTAGGCAGCGTATCCTGTATTTGTTGCAGAGGCCAGTTCTGAATGCCGTCTTCCGCTGAAAACACAATTTTTTCTTTCACGAAATCGCCTGTAACAGCGTTATAGATAATATATTTCAAATGTGTTATCCTGTCGTCAGGCCCTGATACGGATTTGGTCATATCATCCCCGGTAATTCTTCCGGTTGAAAAATTTACGATAAAGTAATCATTCGGAATTTCTTCAACAGGTGGTTGGGGATGTCCATTCTCATTTATATCAAAGCCATAATCGTCCTCGGCAGTACAGCCGTAGAATAATAAGGCAAAAAGAATACATAAGCCCGAAAACACAAGAGCTGCCCTGCTTCTTCTACTCCGATACTCCTCCATTCCATTCATCTTCGTCTAAACCTATTGTATTATTTATTGTCATGCCCGAATCAAGTTTGTCGTAACGCCCTGTTATCCTGATCTCATTGTTCGGGTAAAAGAGAATATAGCCGGCTTCGGAGGCGCCGCTTACGTCCGCAACTTTAATTTGGTATTGAGTCGTACTGCTCCCTGATAAGACATTTATATATAAACGTGTTTTATAAACATCTTTGGTCGGGAACAAAAATCTGCTGAATTTAACGACACGCGATGTTCCGACAGATTGTTCGGCAAGTATATTATTTCCGTTGTTATCGGTGGACTGAACAGTTACAGGATCACCTATAACGGGTTTAAAAGCAGTCACTATATATTCAGCTTCTAAAGAGATTGACGACACATAATCGGGAATTTCAGAAATTCCGACCGTTAACCGGCTTACCCTTCGCGTAAGATTGCCTTTGAGCTTAGATATATTTTCGGGTTTAAATACATTTCCTTTATTCGCCTCGTCAAGATAGGCATCGCTTATGCAAGCGAACAATTCAGGCGTTTCGGCAATATTCGGCATGGATACCTGAAAGTTTTCGAGCGTAACGGGTGTCCCGGAAGATCCTATCCGAAATATATTTCCGGCATTATCCTGATCGGAAAAATCAAAGTCGTTTTGTTTATAACCTAATATAAGAACCTGATACGATTTGTTTTCTTCTAAAATCAGTTTTGTAATATAAGTCGGAAAAGCATTTATGTCAATTTGTTTTGCAGCTGAATACGCTACTTCAAAATTATTGTCGTCGTCTGACAGATTTTCATCAATTTTCCTGAAAGGCAGGATAAGTATCCGATTTACTGTTTCATCCGCGCTCTTCTTGGGACGCATATACATATTGAACGAAATATCCAGATCGACAGAGACCAAGCCTTTGTCTTTAGGAATCTCATTATCATCGTCGGAAGAACAGGAACAGAAACACCCGAAACAACTGAGTATCAGAATACTGAAAAATAATCTTTGAATATGCATATACAAATGAAAAAATTCATGAGTTCTCTCATTTTTTGACAAGAGAACCCATGAAGTTATTGGTAATATTATTCTTCCTCTATGTCAAGGCTATGAATCGTTTCCCAGTCTTTGTTTATTGTAATGACAATATCCTGATCTTTTTGCAAATCCATAAAACTGTCAGCCAAAGGATCATTAGGATCGCCAGTACCTCCGGTAGTATCTCCTGCTTTCATTTTCTGTCCTAAAGAGTACAGGTTGTTCGCTACAAGGTCGTACTGAGACTGATTGCTTCCATTAACAACCTTCCATGTCCTTAAAGGTTCACCATCGCTTGCATAAAGCCCTACTGTCAGCTGAACGCCTGTGACGGGTATCAAATATCCTCCGGCAAGTTGAGAGAACGGCAGTTTAGTAACTGAAGCAATCTCGTTTCCGTCGTATAATCCGTTTGTTACCGTTTGTCCCGACAAATCTATCTCGAACAGGTTATATCCGCTTGCGGAGGTATTCCCAAGACCATCAGACAATGACACTGCTTTATTAGCCTTATCAATCTTCAAACGTAGATATTTAACAGCCGTTCCGTCTATATCGGCAGGTATATTTCCGAAATATCCGAGAAAACCTGCGACTTTACGCGTCATATCGATGCCTACCTGTGCTTCCTGAGCCGCACCAATTACAGCAGCGTTATTACCCGCAAAAATTTCATATTCGTCTCCGGATGTTGCAATTTCCGCATACAGTTGAGAATAAGTGGTAGATGTTGTGGCTGCAATAGTATAGCTTCCGCTTGTGTTAATACCTACGGCAATGAAACGATAATTTCCGGCTGCCAGCTTATCATTATCAGGAACCGTATAAGTCTTGGAAGCAGTACCCGATGTCCATGTAGTTGTATAAGTTTTCACCCATTTATACGTTCCTGCATCGTCTTTGAATACATAAATATCGACCTTATCTATGTTTTGGGTAGCTTCCTGACTGTAAACAGGCTGTCCTGATTTTTTATCCATAGACAGTTTATTGACAGCAGCCAATTTAAAAGTTAATTTTCCGTCATTGGAATAACCACCGTTAGATTCGTCATCGTTAGAGCAAGCAAAAAAAAGTAACGCTTACTAATAACAGTAAAATAATCTTCTTCATAAAAACTTTAATAATTAATTTGATTGTACTTAAAGGAAATGTAGACATGTTGGCAGCCCCAATTAAATTATAAATATAATTTAATTTGGTTTTAATGTCATTATAGACCTAACAAACCACAATTCTTATTTTTTCGACACAGAATTATAACACACTCATAATTCAAAAGTTACGTGTAATAACATTATTTTTAATTTATTAACAATGATTTTTTACGTCCATAATCTGACTTTTCTCTTTTGACACAATTCAAAATACAACTATTAAAAAGACATCCTATTAACTATATTTAACTATACGGTGCTAAGATTTTTGATGCTTATTAACCTGATTAAATAAATAACAAATAGCCTTTCTATGGGAAAAAAGGGATTAAAATCTGATTAATCAATATGTAAGCAATCAATCCGACTCTAAAGTTCTTGAGATTTTATCGATGTTTAAACTTCGCGCCATCGCATCAAATATATCTTTATATACACCCGATTGGTGATATATTTCGTCATGAGTACCCGACTCGACTATTTCCCCGTTTTTCATAACATAAATACAGTCAGAATCAATAATCTGAGAAATGCTATGCGATATTATAATTACGGTTCTGTTCTTTTTTATGGCATCAAGGCTGTTCTTTATCTGCTCGGTAGCAATAGCATCAAGACTGGCAGTCGGTTCATCAAGAAATATAATAGGCGGATTTTTAAGAAACATTCTGGCTATGGCAATCTTTTGCTGTTGTCCTCCTGACAAAGTCAGAGCCGAGGTTTGATATTGCCGGGGCAAATCCATAATCTGATCATGGATATAAGATTTTTTAGCGGCTTCTATCACCTCCCCGATGTCGGCATCAGGATTCCCGTATCTGATGTTTTCTTCTATCGTACCGTCGAAAATGTGGTTTTTTTGCAGTACAAGCCCTATATTATCGCGGAGGTAAGAAGTGTCATAATCTTCTAAAGATACTCCATCCAGCATTATACTGCCCGAATCGGGCAGATAAAACTTATCGAGCAAATTTATCAGCGTACTCTTTCCTGCACCCGATAAGCCAACCAATGCCGTAATCTTGCCCGGTTGTATATCCATATTAATGTCATAAAGCGTCCTTGTCAGGTTATCCGGGTAGGTGAAATTTACGTTTTTCAGTACGAAATGCCCCTTTATGTGTTCAGGTTTGTAGTTGCCCGAACTTTCTATCTGATGATCGGCATGGAGGATATCGAAAAACCCTTCCGAATATATCAGAGCATCGTTCATCTGATCGTATATGCGATGCAATTGCCTGATCGGCGCCGATACGTTATTAAACAGCAATATATGGAACATAATGGCACCGATTGTCATCTGCCCCGTCAAAACAAAATAGGCAGTAAGTATGATGATAATAACGACGCCTATCTGCTCGATAAAACTTTTTAGCCCGTCGAACAGAAAGCTCGTCTTACGCGTTTTCAATTGAGTATCTGTCAAATTATTTTGCAGCTGCATTTGCTTTTCCTCTTCGATCTCTTCCCTTATAAATGACTTAATGACAGGGATAGACTCCAGAATACTCAATATTCCCTGACTCTTATTTTCACGGAGTTCTTTAATGGAACGCCTCATTCCTCTCAGTTTTTTAGCCTGAAGCTGGCTTACGTAATAATAAACAGGAATGATGCAGAAACCTACCAACCCGACATAGAAATTGGCATTGAACATCATGATCAGAGCCACTATCGAATTGGCAAACAAAGGAAGTATATCGATAAAAAAGTTCTGAATGAGCCGGGTCAGACTTTCAATTCCACGATCAATACGCGTCTGAAGTTTTCCGGGCTGATTGCCTCCGGTACTAAAAAATGCCAATTTATAGGTCAATATCTTTTCGATCACATTCTGAGCCAAATCGCGGGAAAGGAATATGCGTAATTTTTCCCCATAAAATTTCTGTCCAAACTGAATGAATGAGTTTAATACCTCTTTTGTAATCAATATTATTGATATAGTAACCAATATACCGACACCTTCCGCTATTCCTTTATGAGCTTCAAGCAGTTCGCTTATGCTATCAACCGTATAGCGTAATACCCAAGCGTTGACCTGTGCCGTAAGCGATCCGACAAACGTCAGCACCAAAGCAAGTACAACCAACCATCTGTACGGACGGACATAAGGCCATATATTCTTAAAAAGTTGAAGTAAAGACATCAAGCATTTAATTTAAGTTCGACATATTTTAAACAATGTGAACCTCATTTTGTTTCTGCCCATTTGTGGATAAAAGGCTATGGAGTAGTTGCAATACGGCAATAAAAAAAGCCGAATGAAACATTCGGCTTTTCATATAATGAAAATAAAATTATCTTATCATAAAGAGTTCACGTGTGCAGCAAGCTTAGACTTTAAGTTTCCTGCTTTATTCTTATGAATGACATTCTTTTTTGCAAGTTTGTCCAACATAGAGCATACTGAAGGATACAATTTCTGAGCCTCAGCCTTGTCTGTTGTTAAACGTATTTTCTTAACTGCATTACGTGCTGTTTTCGCAACATATCTGTTCCGCAAGCGTTTAGCTTGAGTTTGTCTGATTCTTTTTAAAGATGATTTGTGATTTGCCATGCTGACTAATCTTTTTTAAGTTCTTTGTTATTTTATTTTGTAGCCCATAGGGGAGTCGAACCCCTCTTTCAAGAATGAAAATCTTGCGTCCTAACCGATAGACGAATGGGCCTCGTTTGATTTACAAATTAAATCCCGATTGCGGATGCAAAGGTAACGTATATTTTATATTTAGCAAATAAATGCCATATTTTTTTCGAAAAAACTGTAATCCCCATTATAAAAACACTACAATATTACATATACGCCTAAAGAGAAATATTGAGAAAATAATCGACTCGGCAAAACATCCTTGAACTTGAAATCAATATCATAACTTACCGTCAGGTGAACAGACTCTTTCATCCGCAGATTAAAACCGGCCATCAGTCCTGCTGTCGGATGAAAAGGATTGTTCAAATTGATCCCTATTCCGCATTTTGGTTTGAAGAAAGTATCCTTTCCGTATAAATATTCTAAATATAGCGGAATCTTAACATAAGTTTGTCTTTTATGTCTTACTTTTTTCTCATAATATTTGTACTCTTCAATTTCACGTTCCACTGGGGAAAAGACAACTCCCGTCTTGAAATATAAATTATTGCCCGAGCTTGGAAGCCAAATACGGGCGACAACTCCTGCCTGAAAGTTTGTGTAATTTTTGAGCGACGGATATTCTTTTGAAAAATGAACTATCCCCGCCAAGCCTTCCAGACTAATGGCTACTTTGCTTTTTGATTTATATATCGTGCATTTTTCTCCTTCACCACATACTTCATAATGATACTTTTCGGCAATCTCAACCAGATTCTTCTTCGAAGGTTCTTTTATTTGTTCTATATTTTTACGCAAATCAGGGGCATCCTCCATATAATGTTCCAATAACTTGATATGCCTGTCGCTGTGATAAAAATAACTTTTACCATTTTCGTTTGTCATAATACTCTCATTATACGCCAACTCCCTCAATCCATCTTTCTGATTCTCTATATAATAATGCGCTCCTGATTCATCCCTTAGGAAATAAACATTAAGCATCCCTTGTATCAGGAACTCCAGAAAAACTTTTTTCTCCTTAATTTCTCTTGAAACATAATATTTACCTTCATCTATCTGAAAAGAACTTATGTCATCAGGAGTATATTCACTGATTTTCCCTGCACTCTTAAAAACGCAAACCCGTCCCATATCCTGTTCGCCTCTATAATCAATTTCACCTCTCAGAGTATCACCGGAGAGCTTCACGACAAAACCCTGTTTAAAGCCTGCCTTTTGCGCATAAGACATTGTAAAACAGGATAGAAGGAAAATAATGGATAGGATTTTTTTACAGTTTTTCATATACCAGATTACAATTAATTAGTAAAATTAAACAATTATTTACATGACAAAAATAGAAACAAAAAGTTTATTTGCAAGAGGGAAACAGCGAAAAAAAAGTTTATTTACAGAGAAAAAAGATTTTTGGCGTTTCGGGAAGTAATTTCTGAGACTTCCTCAAGCGAAACAGAATATATTTCAGCCAATCTGGAGACTACATATACCGTATAAGAAGATTCGTTCCTTTTCCCTCTGAATGGCACGGGGGCAAGATACGGCGAATCCGTTTCAATTACGATTTTACTGAGATCCGTGTATTGAAGAACGGAGAGAAGCGTAGAATTTTTAAACGTGACAACACCGTTTATTCCAATGTAAAAATTATTCAACGCAAGAATATTTTCCAATTCTTCACGAGTACCGCCAAAACTGTGGAAAACACCTCTAAGCCGATTACTGCCTATCTCTTTTATACATTCTATACATTCTGGTATGGCATCACGGGAATGTATGGCAACAGGCAAGTCGTATTCGATACTCCATTCCAGTTGTTCGCAAAAAGCCGCTTTCTGTTCTTCTATCAAAGTTTTATCCCAATACAAGTCGATGCCTATTTCACCAATGGCAATATAATGATGATTGTCAAATTGATTTTTTATCAGGGTAAGTTGATTTTTCCAATCCTCTGTTACGCTTGTCGGGTGAAGTCCCATCATGGGGACACAATAGTCCGGGTATTTTTCCGCCAGGTTATTCACCCTGCTGATTGTTTCCACATCAATATTCGGAAGTAATATTTTGGATACTCCGGCTTTCTTCGCCCGTGAGATAACCTCATCAATATCATTATCGAATTCGGGTTGAAATATATGGGAATGCGTATCTATTATCTCCACAGTATTTTAACAAATATTACGAATTTCTGGAAGACAGACTTAGTGCAAGTTCCCGAAGTTCTTTCTTTTTATCTTCCGAAACATTTACCCGATCAAGAAAAGCTATGCTTTTATTGTAATAGTCTTCGATCAACCTTTCTGCCGTATTTTTAAGTCCTAAAGAATCAAATATAGCCGTTACAGCCCGTATTTTTTCTTCGGGGTTGTAATCTTTTTTATTCGTCCATTCAATCAGTTGTTTGCGTTTGTCAGAATCCTGCAAAGCACTTATAAACAAAAAGGTTTTCTTGTTGCAAAGTATATCGCCGCCTATTTTTTTGCCAAACGTTGCCGGATCGCCATACACATCGAGCAAATCATCAACAAGCTGAAATGCCAAACCTATATTCAGTCCGAATTCATACAAAGCATCACAATCCTCCTTGTCCGCCCCTGCAACAAAAGCTCCTTCCTTCAATGCACAACCGATAAGAACAGCTGTTTTCAGACGTATCATTTCCAGATATTCCTCAATAGTAACATTCATCCGCTGCTCGAATTCCATATCCAATTGTTGTCCGCAACATATTTCAGTCGCTGTTTTGGAAAATAATTCCAGAACTGGAGAAAGATATTTTGCTTCGGTCTTGGCTATTTCTTTGTATGCTTCGATCAGCATAGCATCGCCGGACAAGACGGCAACATTCTCGTTCCACTTAATATGTACGGTTTCTTTACCCCGACGCATATCCGCACGATCCATCAGATCATCATGCAACAATGTGAAATTGTGGAATATTTCTATTGCCAATGCTACGGGAATAGCTTTTTCTACATCGTTCTTATACAGATTATACGACATCAGGGCAAGAGCAGGACGCACGCGTTTACCGCCCAACGAGAGAATATATTCTATCGGAGTAAAAAGAGATGCGGGTTTTTCTTCAAAACGGAGTTTGTTAACCTCGTTATTGACTATATCCAGTATATCAGAAAATCTATACAGCATTTTTTGTTTTTTTATGACAAAGGTAATACAAAAAAGGTCAGTTCAGCGCGATTGAAAAAAAATTGGATTTTATATAATCGAATATTTCAAAATCTTTATTGACTTCTGGTTTATCCAACTGTCGCACTTTCGAATAGATAGCAAGATTTTCTTTCTTTTTCACAAACTTATCCAAGAATGTCATTATCTCATTCAGGTTCAACTCCATCGGCAGACGTGCAATTTCGTGCGCGGCATTTTCAATATCATAGAAATAATATGGAGCTTTAAGGTCATCCAGTTGCAGACAAATATGCTTCGATCCGTAAAAGCCGAGTGTCATCAGTTCAATTTTATCGTAAGGGACATTGCTGTCGGCATCTCCGTGAAAAAAGAGAATCGGAGCAGGTTTTTGAGCCCATTTTAGATCGCCGTTCATGCTGAAAATAGCACCGGCAAAAGACATGACGCCTGCATAATTGAAACCGTCAGGGAGTTTACGGGCTAATTCCGATTTATTACATATCTCGTATTCTGCCTGCAAAACGCTTATCGCGCCTGCACTCGATCCGTTTGCGACAATAAGGTTTTTGTCCACTCCCCAATCATCGGCATTGGATAGAACAAAAGCGGTGGCATCGAACAAGTCTTCAACAGCCATCGAAACAGTATTGCCCAATAAGGAAGCAAGAGCTTGTATATCAGGATTACCCGCAAGTTTATCCTTTGCTTTTCTGAATCCCAGACGATAGTCTATCGAAACGACTACGTATCCGTTCTCAACCAGTTGATTGAAGTAAGGAATATAATCGGCTCGATCCCTGTTTCCCGAATAAAAACCTCCTCCAAACATATATATTATACAGGGTTTCTTCTCAGTTCTGACGAAACTGTCATACTTATCGAGCCTTAAAGTATCGCCTTCTTTTACAGAATAGACAAACGTTTGTTTATCAATCTTTGTTTCTGCTTGCAGACTGAAGAAGAAAACAGAAAAAAACAGAATTAAAATACATTTTTTCATATAAAAACTATTTTTGATTCGGGTTAAATGCTATTTCAGAATATTGTTGTTTCCTTCCGTAGTCTTGCCAAGAGCTATAACGGAAGGGATAAAGTTTAGGATAACGCCAAGAATACATATTGCCAGTCCCGAGATTATAAAGGCGTAAGACAACCCTATTTCTTCGGCAATAAAACCGGTTGCCAGCAAACCCGGAATGGAGGGCAGCAAAATCAGGCTGTCGTAAGTGGAAAATACTCTGCCTAACACCGAGTTTTCAACCTTAGTCTGCAGCACAACGACAAAAGCTCCGTTCCAGATTGCGGCAGCCAATCCGCTGACGCCTGTCAACACAACAAAAAACCAATAGCCTGATGGCGGTAAAAGTCCTGAAAACAGAAACGTAGCTCCTATTATCAAATTCATTATGATAATAAGCACGATTTTGTTCATCGTCTTTATCTGTTTCATGCCGATTATTGCTCCGCCAATCAGAGAACCGACTCCCCAAGCAATCTCTACGATACTCATCTGGTAGGTATTTCCCATAAAATGTTTGATTGTCATAAGCGGGAAAAGTGCTGAAACGGGTATTATAAAAAACATTACCAGAATATCGAAAGACAAAAGCCATTTTAATCCTTTCTGGTGAAAAATAACCGTCAATCCCTCTTTTACTTCTGCCAGAACACGGCGTTTTTCCGACTTTTTTTCAGGGTTCGGGATCGTCACAAACAGCAGAGTGGTACAGGCGATGATTGCTCCAATAATATCCAGCATCAACACGTATGTCATTTCGAGAAAAGAAATCAGAAAAGCAGCCAATGCAGGACCTGCAATGTTGCTGATTGCATAAATTATCTGGTTAACGCCCGCAATCCGCATTAATTGCGATTCGGGAGCCAGCAAAGGGATGCTTGCCTGCATCGCAGGCATATGAAACGCGCTGCCGACGGAACGCATCATTAAGAGGGCGTAAACCTGCCATATCTCAATATTACCTGTATAGAACATTACGCAAAGAACTCCCGTACACAGGGCGATAAACATATCGGCACAGATCATTATCATCTTGCGGTTCCAGCGATCCACGAATACACCTGTAAACAAACCGAATACGATTTGCGGAAGCAGGGTTGCAATCATTGCATACGCCAGTACTTCGGCCGATTCGGTTTTCAAACTCAGCCAGAATACTACAGCATAACCAACTATCGTACTACTCAAAGTAGAAAAAAGCTGTCCCGTCCATATTATGGCAAAAGTTCTTTTCCAACTATTCATGCTTAATATTTTATTTCAAGAAGTTACAAAGTTATATTTTTTTAGCAGATTCCGCGTTTTCCTTTTACAATACAAATTTCCATATCGTATATACTTATGTCAAATAGGTAAAATCAATGAAAAAAGGTGAACCATTAGAGCTTTGATTCGTTTATTATATAAATAACAAATAATTAAAAATTATAAGATTATGGAAGCAAAAACCAAAAAATCAAACGTAGTGAGTAAAACAACGGAAATAGGTAATTTTTTCGGAAAAATGTTTGCTTTTAATAACAGCCTGAAACTTTATCACTGGCATATAACAGGAAAAGGAAGTTATGCACAGCATATGGCTTTAGATCAGGCTTTGGAAGATCTTATCGACGTATTGGACAGAATAGTGGAAACTTCTTACGCAATGTATGGAGACATTGACATCAAGATTCCTGAAACAAAAGTACCGAAAGATATAGTTAAGCACGGCGAAGATTTCTTCAAAGTAGTGGAAAGCAATCGTGAATTGTTTGCGGAAGCATTTACCCAAGCAATCATAGACGATTATCATGAAGCTATTCAGCAATTATTGTATCGACTAAAGAGACTGCAGTAATATAGTAAATATATTATCTGCTGTAAGTTTTCATAACATTACAAAAACTGGAAGAGGCTATTCGAGAGAATGACCTCTTTTTTTATTGTCAGTTACTCTGCTTATATAAAAGCAAAACGACCAACATATCCCATGCTCGTCGTCTTTTACAGATGTAATAATTAGAAATTAATAACTATGAAATGGTATATTATATTACATCTTAATTTTTATAATATGTATCAAAATATTAATGCTTTAACAAAAAATAAACTATGAATAAATTTCATGACAGATGAGATTCTTACAATTGAATTTATTGACTCCCAGTTTTCGGTTGCTAAAGTAAACAACTTTTTCTCTGCCGCAAAATTTTATGTTGCAAATATCCCGCAAATAACATATTAATATAATAATCAAACACATAAGGATAATTACTTATTTTTACATATATCATACCTGAACGAATGTACCCGATTATGTGTTAAAATAGAAACAAAATCTATAAACTACATAATCTAAAAATAAAAGCATCATGACACACAAAGTTACAGTATTCAGTACACAAAATTATGAATTGGAAACAATCGGTGAAGTAAATGAAGATTTCGGTTTCGATCTCAATTTTCGAACAGAACGGCTGGATGTTCAAAACGCTTTTTTGGCAAAAGACAGCGAAGCCTTGGCTATCGGAACCGATCTGATAGATGCTGAATTGATTGATAAGCTTCAGGCATTAGGAGTTAAAATAATTGCATTACGCAGCGCGGGGTTTAACAACGTGGATTTAAAAGCGGCAGCCGATAAAATAAAAATAGTCCGCGTTCCTGCTTATTCGCCTCATGCAATTGCAGAACATGCAGTGGGGCTGATGCTTTCGCTTAACAGAAAGATTCACAGGGCATACTGGAGGACAAAAGACGACAACTTCTCCACCGAAGGTTTTATGGGTTTCGATATGTATCAGAAAACGGCCGGAGTAATCGGGACAGGCAAAATAGGGAAAGCCGTGGCACAATTGCTGCGAGGTTTCGGAATGGAGGTTTTGTGTTATGACGTATATCCCGACAATGATTTTATAAAAAGCATCGGCGCAAAATATGTCAGTCAGGATGAACTCTACGCAAACAGCGATATTATTACACTGCATTGTCCGCTGACCAAAGATTCTGAATATATGATCTGTGACGAATCCATTGAGAAAATGAAAAACGGCGTTATGCTGATCAATACGGGACGCGGAAAATTAGTTAACACGAAACATCTGATAGATGCGCTTATCAGCGGCAAAGTAGGTTATGCAGGGCTTGACGTGTACGAAGAAGAAGAAAATTATTTCAATCGCGATTTGTCAAACCAAATACTTAAAGACAATACCTTAGCACGCATTCTGTCATTCAATAATGTGATCGTGACATCGCATCAGGCATATTTCACCAAAGAAGCCGTAATCAATATTGCAGAAACCACATTGCAGAACATTGACGATTTTTTCAATGGAAAACAGTTAGTAAACGAAGTCGCTTTCAAAGAAAAATAATAAAAGAGGATGACATATAATATTTGTGTTTTGCTCGGATTCGTTTACCTTTGAAAGAGCAAAGCACAAATATGAACCACAATTTAGAAATACAAAAAATATTACTGAAAACAGATACCCTCAGCAGCACGGAAGATAAGATTGCATCGTTGAGACAGGCAATTACAATTGCCGATGCCAACAGCGACACCGACTGGGGATACGAGTTAAGGGATATGATTATCCGACATGAAGCTTCGTTGCTGAATCGGAAAGAAAGCTTCCCTGCTTTTGCTTGGATGTTGGACGCATATGATAACAATCCTGAGCTGTTCGACGAGAAAGAAATATTACATCATTATACATGGATGGCTTCCATTGCGTACTGCAATGCAGGCATATCGAAAAAACAGATCGGCGACATATTGGAAGATTATCGCAACAGGTTGGGAAAAGCGGGATTCGGCAATCGTTCATATTACGAACTGAAAACCGATTGGGAACTTTTTTTAGGAAACGGAACCGAAGCTTACAAAAATCTCTTATTACGAAATAAAGAAGCGATAGATATCTTCTCCTCGGAAAACGGAACAGTAACCGAAATCTGCGTTCGTATGCTGCGTGGAGAATTTGACAAAGGAATAGAATTGGCCAATCAACTGGAAGTAAACGGATATTTAAACTCTTATAGCCTGTTGAGCATGTACAATCAACTGATTTATTATCTCAACAACGCTCGCGACAAACGTGCCAAGATATATTTTGACAGAGCCGAAAATCTCCTTCCTGCAATAGAGAAAAAACCTTATCTTCTTTTTGAGATCAGCCTGATGATGTACTATATGTCACACAACGAACAAAGTAAAGCTTGGGATTATTTCGAAAAATATGCTCATTGGGAAATTGACGCAAATGATTACTCGAGTTTCGACTTTTCATTAGCCGTCCTGCCTTTGCTGCAAGGAGGAGGGAAACGGAAGATGAAAATCAACCGAAAACTTCCTTACCATCGCGAAGACGACACATACAATATCAAGGAACTCCATGATTATTATTTCGAAAAAACATCCCGCCTTGCAAAACTATTCGACGAACGGGACGAAAACAACTATTTTTCGGAACAAATAAAAAGACACTTACAACAAAAAAACAGAATATGGACTACAATCTGCAAATACAAAAAATACTTCTTCAGGTAGATAAAACCGTAAACCCTGAAGATAAGATGAATCTGCTGAAAGAAGCGATAAAAATAGCGGACGCGAACAACGACATCGACTGGGGGTTCGACCTGCGGCTCGATCTGATCCGTGAAGAAACTTACACATCCCATTGCACCGAGAGTTTTCCTGCCTTTGCATGGATACTGAACGTCAACGACAACAATCCTGAAATGTTCGACGAATCCGATTTTCTGTGGGAATACAAATGGATGGCTTCCTCGGCACGACGCAATGTCAATATTTCGCGTGAACAGATCGAAAACATCATGGAAGACCTGAAAGTGCGGATGTCGCGAAACGGATATACAGACAGGGCATACCACACCGTAATGCTGTATTGGCATCTGTTTATAGGCAATATCGAAAAAGCCCGCGAGCATCTCAAACTACGTGACGAAGCTTCCCGCGACCGTATGTCGCACTGTCCCGCATGCGAACTCGATGCAAGCGTCGAACTCGAACTGATAGACGGAAATTTCGACAAAGCCATTTCCAAAGCGCATGACTTGATTACCAAAAAACTTACCTGCGGACGTATGCCTTTCGGAACGTTTTGCAATTTGACATACTATCTGGGAAAAGCGAATGATCCGCGCGCGAATGAATATTTTGTAAAAGCGGAAGAGGAACTTGCGACAATGGAAAACGACATGTCCCTTATCGGCGACATATCGTTGTTGATGCATTATTTAAACAAGAACAACAGAGAAAAAGCATGGGAATATTTTGAAAAATATGCCGATTGGGAAGTAGACGCGGAAGATGCTCTCAGTTTCGATTTCTCGGCAACAGTTTTGCCTTTGCTCAAGGAAGGAGGAGAAAAAACTCTGAATATGAGTTCAAAACTTCCTTATTACAACAGCGACAATAAGTATAATGTAACCGACTTGTACAACTATTACGAGGAAAAAGCAAAAAAATTGGCTCAACAATTCGATTTACGCAACGGAAACGATCATTTCTCGGAACGATTGCAACAAGCAGAATTATACTAAAAACATCCTGCTCTTTTGTTTGCATTGACAAATACCATTTCGTAAATTTGTTAGATATACAGTGAAGTAATGAGCCAACCTTTAGCAGAAAGAATGCGTCCCCATACGCTGGACGAATATATCGGGCAGAAACATCTCGTAGGAGAAGGTGCCGTCCTGCGAAAAATGATCGAATCGGGGCGTATTCCTTCGTTTTTGTTGTGGGGACCTCCGGGTGTAGGAAAAACTACGTTGGCTCAAATCATAGCAAACACGCTGGAAACTCCTTTCTATACCCTAAGTGCAATAAACTCGGGAGTAAAAGACGTACGTGAAGTGATCGAGGCAGCAAAAAAGAACAACTTTTTTGACTCACGCACGCCCATTCTGTTTATTGACGAAATTCACCGTTTCAGCAAATCACAGCAGGACTCTCTGCTCGGAGCTGTGGAAACAGGAGTTATTACACTGATAGGTGCAACTACGGAAAATCCTTCATTCGAAGTAATACGTCCCTTACTCTCCCGCTGTCAGGTATATGTATTAAAGTCTTTAGATAAGGAGGACTTGACAGAACTTATGCACAGAGCCTTAAGGGAAGACCATATCCTCAAGGAAAAAGACATAGAACTGCAGGAAACGAATGCTTTGATACGGTTCTCTGGAGGAGATGCCCGCAAGCTGTTAAACATTATCGACTTGGTAGTATCAGCCGATGTCAACGATAAAATTATCATCACCGATCAAATAGTAACCGAGCGTCTGCAGGAAAACCCTGCCGCATACGACAAAGGCGGAGAAATGCACTATGATATTATTTCCGCATTTATCAAATCTATCAGAGGGAGCGATCCTGACGCTGCCATATACTGGCTGGCACGAATGGTTGCGGGAGGCGAGGATCCTAAATTTATCGCGCGCAGGCTCGTGATTTCAGCCGCTGAAGACATCGGTCTTGCCAACCCGAATGCATTACTGCTGGCAAACGCATGTTTTGACGCCCTCCAAAAAATCGGCTGGCCCGAAGGCAGAATATTGTTAGCAGAAGCTACCGTTTATCTGGCTACGTCGCCTAAAAGCAATTCGGCTTACCTGTCGATCGACAAGGCGTTAGGGATTGTCGAGCAGACAGGCAATCTGCCTGTTCCTCTGCATTTGCGCAATGCTCCTACGAAACTGATGAAAGAACTGGATTACGGAAAAGATTATAAATATGCTCATGACTTCGAAAACAATTTCGTAAATCAGGAATATATGCCAAAAGAGATATTAAATCAACGATTCTGGGAACCGCAGCAAAACTCCTCGGAAAACCGCATCGTAGAGCATCTGCGTAAACTCTGGAAGGACAGATATTAAAAAAAGCGACAATTTAATATTGTCGCTTTTTCTTTTGTATTTTATATAAAGTCTTATTTATAATCTGACGGAGCAAGCTCCAATGAATAAAGAACTTTTCCGTTAAGCGACGAATATTGATATGTTATTGAAACATCATTCTGACGGAAAATTTCCATCTGCGGATTTGTCTTAAGAGTTTCCTTAATATTAGGAACGCCTATTTCTTTAAACTGCTCAACATCGAACAAGGAGTCATTCAAGATTGTATAGTAATATTTTATTTTTTTGCCTTTTTCCGAAGCGCAGCTATCCAGCCTTGTCAAAGCATCAACGTTCATCGGGCATCGTTCATTCATCATTTTTACGGTTTCGGCAAGCATCTTATCTGTAGCTTTATCCTTAGAATTACACTGAACGAATAAGAGTGAAATAAAAAGCACCATACTAAGTATGGAAACATGTGTTAAGGTTCTTTTTTTTCATAATTTCATATTTTATATTAAATCTTAACAAAGATATATTTTTTTATAAAAAAATGAAGTGTTTTACTTGTTTTTATTCCTCATATTCTTCGGAAGGAGCTGCAATATCGAGAATCAACTCGCCTGTTGCCAATAAAATTCCGCCTAAGAAGCTGACTGTAGTCCAAGTATTTTTCCCATGTTCGATACGGAAAAGGAAGCAGTCGCCGCTTTTATTCGCATAACCCGTATGTTTATCAGGCTTTAGGTTTCCTGACTTTATAATATTACCAATGTAAAAATCTTGCTCGAATACAATCGGTTCGTTCCCAACCGAACCGGGCAGTATTGCAAGGTAACTTTTCAAATAGAGAGGAGTATCCTGTTCGCCAAAATTAAGGCTTTTCACTTTTAGGGTTTTTCCATCTGTCTTTTTTATTACTTTTTCTACATAGTATTTATCCTCTATTTTTTCTAATCCAAGGTTAGAAAGTTCAAAAAGATTTTTTTTCTTTTCCAAACCCGTTTCAACCGGCGTATATTATTGTTTTTTGCTGCTCTTCATCCATATTTAGTCCAAAATAAACAGACTTAAGAGAAAACGGATTATATTTTCTAACTCCATAAGAATCATATAATAACCTTACTTCTTTTTCATAGTTCCAAATATTGGATTTTGTTCCAAACAACTTCTTCAAAAATAATTTTTTATTTCTTCCTACAATATCCTCAATACCAATGGCAGGAGGTGAATTTTGATATTCAATTAACATCTTGTTTACATTGAATTCATAGACTTCACTATCTTCTAATTTATTGGCATCGTATTCTATGCAAAATCCTTTATGAGAGTTCGCATAATGCGCCCACAATAATTCATTATCTGGATAATTTTTATCTGATAAAGCCAAAGAATAAACTCCAATTTTTTCGCGAAATTTAACAATCTCATTCCAGTGTTTTTGAACATCAGCAGTATGTGCTCCAAAATATATTTCAAGCTGTTTCAACACATCTCTAATACCATCTATATAAGTAGCTTCAAAAGGATCATTTAAATATTGTAAGGGAGATGCGTATAACTCATCATTAAGTAATGAATTTGTATCCCGAAATCCATCCTTTTCTGAATATAGATTTGCTCTATATTTATATCCAATCATAATATGAAGTTAGTTTCACGTATTAATGCAAATATAATATTTTTACACGAGTATCAATATTCCAATATGGCAGCAAGTTGAGTTCCTTGCCAATATATATATATATGAATTAGGAGATATTCATTTTATATTTACACCGAATATCCCCAATAACAAAGAGAAAAACCCAATTCTATCTAAGAAAAAGAAGACGCAAAAGCGAAAGATACTTTATCTACAAAGGTAATGGCAGATAAACAAAAATGTTTATAATGTAGATGTTTTATAGATAGTAATATTAAATATTTATTATAAAAAATCTGCCTTTATCGGCAAAAATAACTATATTTAAGGCTAATTTTAAACAAAACTTGCCGATAACAGCAATATATTAGATTTATGCAATATTTATCAGTCAGTCAGTTTGCCGAGAAATGGGGAGTACCTGAAAGAACCATTCGCAACTATTGTGCGACGGGAAGAATAAAAGGTGCTTTCTTAACAGGTAAAACATGGAATATACCCGAAGATGCCCTTTTACCACAAAAGAGTAGTAGCCGATTCAGCGATAATCCTTTGCTCAATATCCTTAAAGAGCAAAAGGATATGAAGCTGAAAGGAGGCGTCTATCATCGTACTCAAATTGACTTAACCTACAATTCCAATCGTATCGAAGGAAGTAAACTTACGGAGGAGCAGACTCGTTATATATTTGAAACAAACACAATAGGAGTAACCAACGAAACTATTAATGTGGATGATATAATTGAAACATCCAACCACTTCCGTTGTATCGACCTGATTATTGAAAAAGCAAAGTCAAAACTTACCGAATCGTTTATAAAAGAGTTACACTATATACTTAAATCAAGTACATCGGATAGCCGAAAAGATTGGTTCAGAGTAGGCGATTATAAGAAACTACCTAACGAAGTCGGAGGAATGGAAACGTGCCCGCCTGATGAAGTCCAAAATACAATGAAAGAATTACTCAATAGTTATCATTTCATAAAGGTTAAAACGATTGAGGATATAATTGAGTTTCATTACAAATTTGAATGTATACACCCGTTTCAGGACGGCAACGGGCGTGTCGGTCACCTCATTATGTTTAAGGAATGTTTGGCTAATAATCTGATACCTTTTATTATTGATGAAGATTTGAAATGGTTTTATTATCGTGGATTGCAGGAATGGGAAAAAGCTCATGGTTATTAATTGATACCTGCCTGACAGCCCAAGACAAGTATAAAGATATACTTAACTATTTCAAAATTGATTATTAGAAATAAGAACAAAAGTACTATCTTTACACTATCGCTTAGGGAGGAAAAGTCCTCTAAAATTCACTTTTCAAACAAAGTGAAAACCGAGTGAAAAAGAAAAACGAAATCTTGCTAATGCACTAACAGCATATGGGTTAGATAGGACACTCAAAATCCGTCAACGCCCACCAAGACACAAAATTGGTGGAAGTCAACTAAAGACAGAAACTTCAATTAAGAGACAAGAATCCTGTTAATCAATAGATTAATGGGATTTTTCTTTTTATTGTCATTTGATCTAAATAAAGAATGGTTGGTTGACGGTGTTGGTGAAAAATATAAAACGAAAAATAAGTACATAAGCGAAGCAAGACCGATTGACATAAATTTCACCTTAGTATCCCTAATACCGATTAGGGCAAGAGCAGGGTATTTAGCAGGATATGGTGATCCTGAATACATAAAGGAATTACCCACTATGCCCGTCATTACAGATAAAACCTTTCATGGTGAATATAGATGCTTTGAGATTGATGGTGACAGTATGGATAACGGAACTATTGAATCAATAAAAGATAAAGACGTTATTTTGGGGCGTGAAATAAAAAAAGACTTATGGAAATATAAACTGCACATTAACAAATGGAAGTATTTTGTCATCATTCACAAAGACGGAATAATGGTAAAACAAATAATAGATCATGACATCGAAAAATGTGTCATAATCTGTCATTCTTTAAGCCCCTTATATCCTGAAGATTTCAAATTAAACCTTGATGATATTTGCGAACTGTATAATGTTATAAAAATAGTTGATCGCCCTATATAGATTGCAAATTAATTGAAATAACATTTTTAGTATTTATAATGAATTGTGTATTAGTCAAATATGGTTTTTTTGTATTATGTCTGTCACGCAGGGGGTCGCGGGTTCAAATCCTGTAATCCCGACGAATAATACAAGCAATCATTTTTAAATCAAGTGGTTGCTTTTTTATTGAACACAATTTTGAACACGAATTTGCATTCTTATCGACCTGAAAATAGATACGAAAATTCCGAAAATTGGAAATTTTCCCACCTGAAAATAATAGCATAATGCAAATATATAGCAAGAAAAGACTTGATTCGTTATAAGCGAAACGAATATTTCTATGATATAAGGTCTTTTCCTGCTTTTTTCTTTCATGTGGTATTGTATCTCGCAAACAACCTCTTTACAGCCGTTATATCAAACATACAGTTTCGGCGTGTCGTAAATCCATTGTCATTTTCTAAATAAAAAAAGTAGCATCTTATAAACGAACGTTATTAAATTGCCACTTTTGGTTAATGAAAAACAGCGAACTTTTCGGCTCGCTGTATATTGATTAATTTCTATTTATTCATAGCCTTGTATTGGTGTATATTTTTTCCCATATTCTTCTTTTGAAATCGGGCTTCCGTCTGGAGAATAATATTGCAATCCTTCTCTATATCTTGATTCAAATCTTATATTTCCTGTGGAATAATAGCTTGTATGTCTAATTTCTATTCCCAAATCATATTCCCATTCTCCATTTGAAGCTTTACTTTTAGCTATGCCTGAAAATGGTTTATCTTCTCCTGCTTTGTAATAACGTCCGTCTTCTCTTTTATCTAATTGATGAACATATACATCTTCATTACAAGCACTAAAGCTAAATGTAAATATCACTAATAGCAATATTGTAAAAGCATATTTAATCTGTTTCATTCTGTTTTATATTTTTATTTTACAATCACTTTTTGCGTACTGTCTTTTACTTTTACGATATATATTCCTTTGTCTAAATATATCTCCTTGTTCTCTCTTATTACAGATTGAAAGACTTGTTTTCTCGATATATCATAGATGATAATATGTACTTCTTCTTTGCCTTTGGCTCATCCATATTACCTTGCAATTCATTGTAATCTAATTTAATCGGGTAAAATACACCTAAGTCAATCATATAACAATAAGGACATTCATGTTTACATTTTCCTTTTATTGCATTACCTGTATGAGTTACAAAGGCATACATATTTCCTTTACTTACATTTAATTTCATATTTATGCATATATCATTTATTTTATAATGTGTAATCTGGATAACTGTTTTTTATCTGTTTACAGAGAATTTTTAATTTCACGCATTCTTATGCAACAATTATATTATTATACTTCATTGGCTCTTTATTGACCTTATAAGGTATATTCAATGCCGAAAATATATATTTAATAGTAATCGTATTTGGCAGGCTTTTCATTCTATTATTCAATACATATCTCAAAGAATGTATTTTTGTAAAATTATCTTTCTTTATCTCTTCAATCTGGCTTTCTAAAAATGGATAGTAAAACTCTATTCTCTTTAAATCATTATTGCTTATATAGGGCATTTCTGATTTATACTTTATACATAAATCTTGAATTGTTCTAACTATTTCTGATTGCCTGCTATTCTCTTTTACTCGTAAAGGAATATATTCATTAATAATGATTATCTTATCTTCAATAATTTCTATTAACTCTAATTCAATAGCTAATTTTAAGTATTTATCAAGTGTCTTTCTTGCTATACCTATTAACTGTGATAATTCTGACTTATTAACATTCCCCTTTATCAATTTTTTCGATAAAAATGTATTTGTATTGTTATAACATATCGCTTTTAATAATAAAATAAACCCTTTAATCTCTCTATCAATATCTATTACAAAAAAATCATCATATAAGAAGAAATAATTTTCAGGCTTTGTATTCATGTAATAATAATTCTTCTTTATAATATCATTATTCTTATGATATGTCTTTTGTTCTATTTTTAATATATTATCTTGATTTGATAAACGAAATATTGCATTCCTTAATGTTCTCTCTGGTATATTATATTTTTTAGCTAATGTTTCCTGATTATATTTTGATATTCCTGTCTTATGGTCTATCGAATTGTATAAACAAGCATATATATAAATATCTGACAATTTACTATTTCCTTTAAATTTAATTATCTCTTTTGTAATTATTGTGTATGGTCTCATAGTCGTTTGCAACTTCTTGATTTAAAAAGATAATCTCATTGTATTTTACCATATTTCTATATCTATTTATTCCATATTTCTGCTTTATTTCATCTCTGTTATTAAATTTTTCCTGTGTCTTTTTATACATTAACATTTATATAAATATTGTTATGATTATAATTTGTAATCTGTCTTTTTAAAAAGAAAAATATTAATCTATATGCGTATTAAAGGCATATTTTGTTATCTGTGGTGCATGGTGTGAAAATCATTCCGCAGGAATGTTTTTTACTTTGATAGGTAGTGAATAAAAAGGTAATGATATATCGGCAAGTTTTACCCGACTTTCGGCGGCAAGTTTTGAGCAACTTTTCCAACTGAATTATTTATCATATTTAGCGATATATCGTGTGAATTTTCTGTATCTGGTAGGTAGTAATATATCTTTCTCTGTTTATCTATCTGTTTCTTAATCTTTTTATATCCGTTACTTTTTAGCCATAAGCCAATATTCTTAATATTCGGCTTTGTATACCGATTTTCGGCTTTTAATTGATGTGTAGCGAATTTTTCAAGTTCTTCATAGGTAATACTTCATTGTTTAGTAAAGTTTAAAAATAAGGCTCTAATGTCATCTTTAAGACAAGAAATAGGCACTTCGGGAAAAGTGCCTATTTTATTTTAATCTGATACAAAGATATTAAGTTTCTGTCAATCAGACTAATGCCATATAGATAAATTGAATATTTTGTATTGAGGTGTGTATTCCCTGAGAAAATTGGTATTGTCGATATGTAACTGATAGGAAAAATGACCTGAATGTTATCAGGTCATTTTGTATTATCGTTATTGTTCTAATGCTTTTATAATTTTTTCTTTAGAATATTTTTCTGTTATTTTCTTTATATCCTCTTCAAATAATTCTTCATTTACTTTGTCTAATTGTTCTTTTCGTTCCTTTAATTCTTTTTCTAATTCGGATATTCGATTCTGTAAAAGTGTTCTTTGTTTATTTTTATCTTTTATACCTCTTAAAGAAAATTGATTGACTATATTATATTTATTAGCTGTAACCTTTTTCTTTTTATTTGTTTTTGGTTTTTTTTTCGCCATTTTCATTTTTCATCTCTTCTTCTGTTATTGGGCTAATAGGTAGATATTCATCACTAATAATTTTTACTCTTTCGTTATTTTCCATGATGTTTATTTTTTATTATCACTATTAATATAATTATCAAAATCAGATTGTTTAATTCTCCATGATTTACCCCCCCAATTTATCTGCTTTTAGTTTATCTTCTCTAATCCATTTTGTTATTGTCTGAGGAGTAACTTTCATTATATTACTATATCTTTAACTGTAATATATGTGTCAGATTTAACAGTAATATTGGTATTTTTATCAGATATTGCTTCTTTTGCTTCTTTTGCTTTTTTCGATTTTGCTGTTATTTGAGATACGGAAAGAGTAGAATTATTTTCGTCTGGAATAAATGATTCTTTTATGCCAGATGCAAGGTTTAAATATACTCTATACAAATCAGCAAGTATTTTATTTGTATCATTTTCATCATATATTTCGGATATATATTTATGAGCAAGACGTTTTATTTCTGCTTTAGTTGGCAGAGTATCTAATTCTTTTATCTCGTCTAAAGTTACTTTTAGTATATTATCTATCCAATTTTTACCCATTTCATTATATGTTAAGTATCTCCATGTATTTTCGCTTTTCAGGACTAAATTTATCTATGTAAATTTGTAAAGTTTTTATTTGCGTGTGTCCAGTCATGCTCATTATCATTTGCAAAGGCATTCCACTTTCAACAAGTATAGAGATAAATGTTCTTCGCCCTGTGTGGGCACTTATCTTTTCTCTTCGTTTGCAAATATAATCATTTGATTTCTTTCTTATTACACGAGATACCTTTATTTCATCTTCAAGCAATTTATGCTTCCCTAAGAACTCCTTAATTTTCCTGTTAAATATCTGATTTACATATTTGTTAAATGTATAATTATACTTTGTCGCAATCTCAATGGCTCTTGGCACAAGTGGAATTTCAACCGTCTTTCCCGTTTTTTGCGTTTTTACTCTTATATCTGCAATAGAGAATATCTTTTCTTGGTCGTTCTGATAATCTAATAAGGCATTTTTCAGACTTCGATAATCTTTCAATCCAGATGGAAAAGTATTTCCTATTTCAGGATTATCCTTCAATTTTTCGGCAAGTTTGATTTCTATAAATTTTTCCAAATCATCTGTAATACTTTCCTTATTACCTTTGATTCTTCCTAATCTCGCAGAAATTAAAGAATTTGATAGTTTTATATCTGGATTGTGTGTTATCAGTTCCACAATAACATCGTTTATATCCCTAAGAAGTTTATCAATCCTCATATTTTCTATGTCGGCATCGTATTCTCCCGGATTATCTTTCAATCGGATATATCTTCCGACATTCTTTTTATCTGTCTTAAACAGAGTGTACCTTATAACAGAATCATTTTTCTTGTAATAGGCAACAATAGCATTTCTATAATATTTCTTTTGTACTAACATAATATTTAATTGAACACTTTTATGAACACCTTTTGATAGTTCACAAATATAGATATTAATATTTGAAAGCAAATAATATAATTGTATACATAATTGATTATCAACGTATATATTGGTGCAAATTAGCATATTTTAACAAAATTAAAATTTCACTAAAAATGATATTTCAATTACAGTCATCCCGACAAAAGGTAAAGTCTTTAAAATAAGTATTTTGGCGAGTTTTAGAGGCTTTTTATTTCATTAAATTTTATTAAAATAAGTCTTTTTGAATTGCAAATTAATTGCAGATGGATTATGATTATAAAGGTGATTTTAGATACAAGAAGAGCTAATACCGAAGGAAAATATCCTGTAAAATTAAGTTTAGCCAATTTAGGATGTAGTGCTAAATTCAAGCTTGATGAAAGTAGTGAGTGGTATAGGTCTTTATGAATATTCTGAATGTTTGATCTGATATCAATAAAATATCTCTGTATTGAAAAAATGCAGGAATTTCAATTTCAGTGAGGTATCACACCAAAGTCTTGAACTTTTTTTGTGAGGATTTTGAACCGATTATTGATGTTCTTTGCAATATTATTTGCTCTTTTCGACAAGAATTTTCACTCCACCAATAGCATTTGAATAGAAGTTATTTACTTGTATCGTAAATTCATCTTTTATGAAAACCTCTATATTAGAAGCTTCTAAAAGAGATTTTGCTAAATGTGCTTCATGTGGATATGTAAATGAAATAATTTCTATCCAATCTTTCATAGTGTCTGATTAATATAGTATTAATACAAATATACGATGTTTATTGCTGTTAAGTGAAAAAAATAATCTCTGCATTTGGGAAAATGCAGAGATTATTTTTTCAGTGGAGCACAGCACCAAATTATCTAACTCTTTTTATGTGAATTACTCGAAAATTATTAGCTTTATAAAAACATTAAATATATAAATTATGAAATTATATTTTATAACATTATGTATTATATTTTTCATTTCATGTCACAATCCAAGCGATAAAGAAATTGTACAATATAAAGTAAGTGATTATTTGAAAAATATACAGAAAAAAAGAAAATTACAAACCAATTCTTTTCGGAAAATTAGATTCAGCATTTACATCTGTAAAGGAAACAAAGCTTTATAAAGAATATAATTTAAGAAGGGAAGCATTTGAGTTAATGGAAATATTTAGCAGACAATATCCTGATATGTACACCGAAGATGAGGTAAAATCAAATAAGAAGCAAGAGATTTACTTTCAAGCAATTTGCGATTCTTTAGAATTAGTATTTACTCCCGAATTTATTGGTTGGAAAATGCAACATATTTATAAATATAAAAATCACGAGGGTAAATATGTTGTAGATAACCATATATTCTGTTTAGATAAACATAAACTAAATGTTATAAAAGATGATCAGGTATATACAAACCTTCCTTGTAAGACCTATCTTCAAGACACAGTATTCTATGGAATAAAACATTAAATCCCCGAACATTTCTGTTTGAGGATTTTTTTGTGGAGCACAGCGGACTCGAACCGCTCACCTCGACACTGCCAGTGTCGCGCTCTAGCCAGATGAGCTAGTGCCCCTTCCTTTAGGGAATCTGAGTAGTTATTTTTTAGGAATATAACGGCTGTTCAACAGTTCAAGAACCTGATTTGTAATATCATATTTTTCTTTAGCGTAAAGGATATTATCCATTCTCGAATTACTGAAAATTATTTGATAATTTGCAGTTTTGTTGTATTCACGGATGCATAGTCTTACAGAATCAGCCAATTGGGTGTTATATTTCAACTGTTCCATTGTCAATTCATTTTCCAGTCTGGAAGCAGTCTGATTGAGCTCAAGTTCAAGTTTCTGTATTCTCTGAAATTCCTGTTCAGCCCTTTCCTGACTCAAGAAAGCATTGTTCTGATATTTCCTTTGGAATTCTTGTTGTTCAGCAACAAGTTTTCTTTGTTTCTCATTAACGGATGCTTTTGAATTTTCAGATTTAGTCATCAATATGTTGCTTATTTCTTTAGCATAGTTGTATTTCGTAAGCAGTGAGTCTACATCGACATAAGCTATCGGTAGCATGAGAGTCGTATCGTTCTCAAATGCAACTGTGGTAGAGGCATCCGCAGCTTTGTTTTTGGATGTGAAATGCAATATAAACAAAACGATGACAGCAATGAACAATATTGCATTGATGACTAAAGAAAGATGTTTCATATAAATAGATGTTTCTTATTTACGTGCAAATATATCTTTTATGTTAAAATAAAGTTGCACATACACCTTTAAAAGATGTGAAAAAGTTGGTGACAATGTATTATTGAACTAATTTTATGTAATTGTTATGTATTAAATTTTGTACTTACAATATAGTATTAACACAATATAAATAAACATTTATAAATATGACAATAAAAGATCTTAAACCCCAGTCCGTTTGGCATTATTTTTATGAGATAAATCAAATACCGCGTCCTTCGAAAAAAGAAGGCAAGATGATAGAGTATTTGTTGAATTTTGCGAAACAACATAATTTAGAATCGAAAAAGGATGGGGCGGGCAATGTTTTAATTACCAAGCCTGCTGCGAAAGAAGGTATCGCTACCGTAATTCTGCAATCGCATATAGATATGGTTTGTGAGAAAAACAGGGATATAACGCATGACTTTGACAAAGATCCGATCGAGACATATGTGGATGGTGCTTGGCTGAAAGCGAAAGGAACGACGCTTGGAGCGGACAACGGCATCGGTGTTGCTGCTCAATTGGCATTGCTTGCCTCTAAAGATATTCAGCACGGCAAATTGGAATGTCTGTTTACAGTGGACGAAGAAACAGGGTTAACAGGGGCTTATGCCCTGAGCAAAGATTTGCTGACAGGACATTATATGATAAATCTTGACACGGAAGAAGAGGGCGAATTCTATATCGGCTGCGCAGGCGGTAAAGGCACTACTGCAACATTCAAGTACAAAGAATGTGATACGCCGATGGATTACTATTGGTTTAAATTGCAGGTGAAAGGCTTGAACGGCGGACACTCGGGCAGTGAGATACACGAAGGCTTGGGGAACGCCAATAAGATCCTTAACCGCTTTTTGTGGGCTTTATCCCGTAAAACTTATCTGGCTATGTCCGAAATTGACGGGGGAAATCTCCATAATGCCATTGCCCGTGAAGCATATGCAGTTGCAGGCGTTCCTGTCGGAGACAGAGATGAGGTTGCAGCTATGTTGAACAGGTTTGCCGCCGATGTAGAAAGCGAATTGAAGGTTGTTGATCCGAATGTAAAAGTTTCGATCGAGACAACGGAAGAACCTAAATGCGTTATGGATAAGGATACTGTCTATAATTTATTAAATGGCATTTACGCTTGTCCGCATGGCGTTTTGGGTATGAGCCATGATATTCCGGGTTTGGTGGAAACATCTACAAACCTCGCATCTGTTAAGATGAAAGAGAATAATACCATTGTAGTGGGCACGAGCCAGCGCAGTTCTACCGAATCTCTTAAAAACGATGCCGCCAACATGGTGAACGCTGCATTTACCCTTGCCAAAGCAGAAGTTGTTCACGGAGAAGGATATCCCGGTTGGAAGCCTAACCCGGATTCTAAAATATTGGAGATAGGGAAAAGCTGTTACAAAAAACTGTACGGAAAAGATCCTGAGGTGAAAGCCATTCATGCAGGTTTGGAGTGCGGTTTATTCTTGGAAAAATATCCTCATTTGGATATGATATCCTGCGGGCCCACTATCAGAGGGGCACATTCCCCCGAAGAAAAAGTGGAAATCGCTACTGTCGAAAAATGGTGGAACCTGCTTTTGGAAATGCTGAAAAATATTTCTGCGAAATAATTTAATTTGATAAGATTATTGAAACAAAGCTGTCAACAATTCTTTGACGGCTTTGTTTATTCTTATGTAATAAGAAAAGAAAATAAATACCGTTAACTTACGTTTGTAATTAAAGAAGCCGAAAAGGCATTTGCTTATGAGTAAGATGAAAATAGAAATTTGGTCTGATATTGCCTGTCCCTTCTGTTATATTGGAAAAAAGAAAATGGAGCAGGCATTGTCGCAGTTTTCGGAATCCGATAATGTCGAATTGGAGTGGCATAGTTATGAACTGAATCCGTCTTTACCTAAAAGCGGTTTGAGTCAGACATATTACCAATATCTTGCGGAAATGCACGACTACTCGGAAGAAGAAGCCAAGGCAGATTTTAAAGATGTCCTCGAATTGGCTGATAGTGTCGGATTGAAGTATAATCCTGACAATATAGTGGTAGCTAATACATCCGATGCTCTCAGATTAACCAAGCTTGCGGCAAAATATGGCAAGGCATCCGAAGCCGAAGAAGCATTGTTTAAAGCCTATTTTGTTGACGGGGAAAATGTCGCTGACAGAAATGTCCTGATCAAAATAGGAGGAAAGATCGGGATTCCCGCAGGGGATATTAACAGATGTCTCGACACCTTTGAATACTCCGAAGATATAAATAACGACATTCAACGTGCCGAAGATGAATTGGATTTGGAGTTTATCCCGTTTTATCTGTTCAACAACAGGTATGTGATACAAGGCTCCGTTTCAGTGGAAGACTATCTGAAAGCATTAGGAGAAGCCTATAACGACTGGAAAGAGAACGGTATATTTATAGGCGAAGAAAAAATAGACGTCGTTCACGGTAAATCCTGTTCAATTGACGGAACTTGCAGCATATAAAAGATATTAACATCAATTACAATATAAATGAGAATCCTACTGACATTTACACTGACCGTACTTCTTTCTTCTTTGTTATTTTCTTGTTTTGACGATGAAAAGTTTTCATCCAATCCGTCGTTGCGACTTGAGTTTTCGTCCGATACGGTACGTTTTGATACTGTGTTCACAACCATCGGAACACCCAAACAGACTTTGAAGATATATAACAAAAATAAAGATGCGGTAACAATCGGTTCGGTTAAGGTTATGAATCCTGACGTTTCGGGATTTACGATCACGGTGGATGGATCAGTAGGGGATGAAGTGCATAACATTGATATCTGGGGAAAGGACAGTGCTTTTATGTGGGTTGCCGTCAAAGTAAATCCATTGAATCAGGACAAGCCTGTGCTTATCAGGGACTCCATTCAGGTATCTTGGAACGGAAATATCCACTACATACAATTGGAGGCTTTGGGGCAAGACGTGTTTATCTGGCGTGGGAAAACGATAGATAAAGACACGACGCTTACGGATAAAAAACCGTTCCTTATCTATGATTCTCTTGTGATAAATAAAGGAGTTACAGTCAATATAGAGAAAAATACATACATGTATTTCCACAATGCCGCGAAAGTCAAACTGGACGGGACGCTCCGTGTTGTCGGAACTCTGGAAGAACCTGTTGTTTTCCGTGGCGATCGCACCGACTGGTTTTTCTCTAATGTGCCTTACGATCGTCTGCCGGGACAATGGGACGGAATTGTGGTCGACTCGTTGAGTTTTAATAATTATTTTGAACATTTCCATTTCAGAAATTCGGTTAACGGTATTAAGTTCAAACATTCGAATACGTCCCAGAAAAAAGCCGTTTTTGTCAATTCTATTATACACAATACGAAAGAGGACGGCTTGTCTGCCGAAAACTGTAAGATTGAAGCATATAATTCATTGTTTTCCAACGCGGCAGGATCGACGGTTAAACTAGTCGGTGGCGATTATTATTTCTTACATTGCACTTTGGCAAACTGGATGACGTGGATTAGCCGAAAGAAAGGAAGCTATGCTTTAATGATCGGGAATGCGACTGAAAATAAGAATGCAATACCATTGGAACGTTGCGAATTTATTAATACCGTCATATCCGGTTCCGTATCTCACGAAGCAGGGCTTCAACGTGCGGAAGGAAATACTACGGCTTTAAATTACAAGTTTGATCATTGTTTTATAAGAGGTACGAGTAAAGACACTATTGAAGGGGGTGAAATACTTGTAAATAATATCTGGAAAAGGGCGGATGTTAAATTTAAAACGATCGACGGCAAAACTCTATACTACGATTTTCGCCTCGACTCCGTTTCTGTTGCCAAAGACGCTGCCGATCCCAGCTATTCCGTAATTTCCGATCCGTCTTTGCCTGTCAATATGCAATACGATATGCTTGGAAACTCGAGATTGTCGGATGGTTTTCCCGACATAGGTTGTTACGAATGGATGCCTTATAACGCTACATTCAGAAGGAAAGATTGGTACTGATACAGAATGTCAATGATAAAATAAAAGAAGCCATAGAAGTGTATTTCAAATAAGGATCTAACTCTTTGGCTTCTTTCGTATTGAATATGTCTATTAATATTTTTACAAAAAGAAAAAGTACAGGCAGATACAAAAATTGGTACCAGTGCTGACTGTAGATTATGCTGTACGCGATGAAACAGAATATTCCGATTAACGTAATTATAGCATGATAAATTTTTGCGTTTTTCATGCCTAATCGGCTTGCTATCGTTATTTTCCCCGATTTTATGTCGTTTTCCATATCCCGCATATTGTTTACATTGAGTACGGCAACCGTAAACATTCCCATTCCGATTGCTGGCAGCCATGGACGGAAATCGAGTTTATGCGTATGCAGGAAATAGGTGCCTGCTACTGAAACCAAGCCGAAAAATATGAAAGAGAAAATATCTCCCAATCCTTTATAACCATAAGGTTTTTTTCCTGCCGTGTACTTGACGGCTGCAACGATTGAAGCAAGTCCGAGAAAAAGAAATATCAGAATAACATATACCGATAAGAATTTCAGGGCTTCGTATATGAGCAACGATCCCACTATTGCGGCTAAAATGATAGTGAAGCCAATTGCTTTCTTCATCTGCTTGGGAGAGATCGCTCCGCTTTGAAGAGTCCGTTGAGGACCGATTCTTTCGCCTGTAATATCCGTTCCGTGTTCGAAATCGCCTAAGTCGTTAGCCATATTTGAGAGCAATTGCAGAATTGTTGCGATCAGCATCGTAAGAATAAATACAGATGTGCTAAACCTCCCTGTCGAATAAGCTATTCCACTCCCACACAGTGATGTAGCCACAGCCAGAAAAAGCGTTCGCGGGCGTAATGCCGAAATCCAAGCTTTCAGGTCAGGCATATCAACAGCTACTTTAATCTGTCGAGGATAAAATTAAAGGCTTGCGTAAGTCCGTCGGAATTTTTACCCCCTGCCGTTGCAAAGTGAGGTTGTCCGCCACCGCCTCCCTGAATGTGTTTTGCCGCTTCACGTATGATCTGTGATGCGTTTAAGCCGTGAGACACCAGATCGTCGCTGAGCATTAGCGTTATGTTAGGCTTGTTTTCGTGTTCTGCTATTCCGACAAAAGCCGAGTGTTCGGGGTATTCACCTCTGATTTGAAAAGCAATGTCTTTAACTACCTCAGCAGGGAAATTTCCTCTCAGAATAAATGTGTCGGTACCGTTAACGTTTTGTTTATTTTTTATTATAGTTTCTTTCAGCAACACTGTTTTTTCCTTCACATACTCTTCAAGTTTTTTCTTCATTTCTACATTTTCGTCGAAAAACTTATGGAAAGCTTGAGTAAGATTAGGAGCATTGTTTACCAACGATTTCAGTTCGTTCAGAATATCCTGCTGGGTGTAATAATAATCTTCGCAAACTTCTGCCGTAATGGCTTCAATTCGGCGTATTCCTGCTGCTATCGAGCTTTCGTTTATGATTCGGAAAGATCCGATCCTTCCTGTCGACGATATATGCGTACCTCCGCATAATTCGACTGAATCACCGAATTTCACGACCCGAACTTCGTCTCCGTATTTTTCGCCGAACAATGCCATCGCGCCCATTGCCTTTGCTTCGGAGATAGGGACTTTCCTGTTTTCTTCAAGTTTTAGGTCTTCCCTTATTTTTGAAGTGACGAAGCGCTCCACTCTACGAATCTCCTCATCGGTCAGTTTTTGAAAGTGTGAAAAGTCGAAGCGAAGCAACTGCGGAGAAACGTACGATCCTTTTTGTTCGACATGACTGCCCAATATCTCACGCAACCCTTCATGAAGCAGATGCGTGGCTGTGTGATTGGATTCTGTCGCGGTTCGGTTTTTTATATTGATCTTGGCAAAGAGCGGCTTATCTGTTTCAGCAGGTAATTTACTCATCAGATGAACAGCCAGATTATTTTCTCGCTTGGTGTCAAAAATTTCGTATTTGCCCGTATTGTCTATAAGCCATCCGCTGTCGCCCACTTGTCCGCCCATTTCGGCATAAAACGGAGTTTTGTTTAAAACTACCTGATAATATTCTTTGTTTTTTGTTTTACTTTCCGATAGCGTAATATTTCGCTTTGGCTTTCGGTGTAGTCGTAACCTACAAATTCTGTTTCTCCTTCTTTGAGTATAACCCAATCGTCAGTCTCTACGGATGATGCGTTTCTTGCCCTGTCTTTCTGTTTCTGCATTTCTTCGTCAAAAGCTTTCAGATCGACGGACATATTGTTTTCCCGTAATATCAGTTCCGTCAGGTCAATCGGAAATCCGTAAGTATCATACAACGTGAAAGCATCTTTCCCCGAAAGAACTGTATTGCTGTTGGCTTTAGCTTCTTCTATCTGTTTGTCAAGCAACCTGATTCCTGTTTCGAGTGTTCGAAGGAAAGAATCTTCTTCTTCTTTTATCACTTTCCCGATCAGCGTCTGTTGTTTTATCAGTTCGGGATACGCTTCGCCCATCGTGTCGATCAGGGCAGGAAGAAGTTTGTACATAAATGCGTTGTGCTGTCCCAAAAAGGTGTACCCGTATCGTACGGCACGGCGGAGTATTCTTCGGATCACATATCCTGCTTTCGCATTGGACGGAAGTTGTCCGTCAGCTATCGAGAAAGCTATTGTGCGGATATGATCCGCGATAACTCTCATCGCAATATCCTTTTTCGGATCGGAGCCATATCTGCTGTCCGTGATTTTTCCTATGGCTTCAATGATCGGCTGAAATACGTCTGTGTCGTAGTTTGACGTTTTTCCCTGTACAGCCATACAAAGCCTTTCAAATCCCATTCCCGTATCTATTACTTTGGCCGGAAGCGGCTCGAGGGATTTATCCGCTTTTCGGTTGTATTGCATGAAAACCAGATTCCATATCTCTATGACGTGAGGATGGCTTTTGTTGACAAGCTCTAATCCGCTTATTTTTTTTCTTTCATCATCGGGGCGGATGTCAATGTGAATTTCGGAACAAGGACCGCAAGGACCTGTATCGCCCATTTCCCAAAAGTTATCTTTTTTATTTCCGTTTATGATACGGTCTTTCGACAGGTATTTTTCCCAATAGCCTGCTGCTTCGTCATCACGGCTCAATCCTTCGTCCTGACTTCCTTCAAAAACCGTTACATAAAGCCTCTCTTTGTCGAGCTTCAACACTTCTGTCAGGTATTCCCAAGCCCATTCAATCGCTTCTTTTTTGAAATAATCGCCGAAAGACCAGTTGCCAAGCATTTCGAACATTGTATGATGATACGTGTCATGCCCGACTTCTTCCAAATCGTTATGCTTTCCGCTGACACGCAGGCACTTTTGAGAGTCGGCGACTCTCGGATATTTTATCGGCGCGTTTCCTAAGATAATATCCTTAAACTGGTTCATTCCTGCGTTGGTAAACATCAGGGTAGGATCGTCTTTTATCACCATCGGAGCGGAAGGAACTATTCTGTGTCCGTGTTCTTTGAAAAACTCTTTAAAAGAATTTCTTATTTCTTTGGAAGTCATCGTCATATTTTGTTGTTTTAACTATTCGAAGTTATGTATTATATAAGCAGTTTGCAAAAATAAGTCAAAATCTTTACTTTTGCCTTTTTGGTAGGAATAAAAATCACCTTTTAAGGATGAAAAGAAAAAAAGTATATTATATATATAACCCCCAGACACTTACTTACGAGCGTGTTTATCCGAATATTTACAAAAGGATTTTTATTGTTACGCGTAACCTTATCGGAGGAATAGTTATCGGAGCTATCGGCTACTGGGCGATAACGAACTTCCTGATAGATTCGCCTAAGGAAATAGAACTGAAAAAAGACAACCAGCTTACCTTAGCCCAATACGAATTGTTATCGAAGCGTATGGATGAAGCCTCTCAGGTGTTGAAAGACATTCAGCAACGTGATGATAATTTATACAGAGCTATTTTTCACGCCGATCCCATACCCTCATCTATCCGTAATTCGGGTTTCGGTGGAGTAGGGCGTTACGATTATTTGCTGGAACTTTCCAATCCCGATCTTATCATACAGACGACTCAGAAAATGGATATGCTTTCCAAGCAGTTATATATACAATCCAAATCGTTCGATGCCGTAGTGGATATGGCAAAAATTCAGAAAGACAGGCTCCAGCATATTCCGAGCATTCAGCCTGTCGCCAATAAAGATTTGTCAAAAGTGGCTTCAGGTTACGGTATGCGTGTCGATCCTATATACGGCACTACGCGTTTCCATGCGGGAATGGACTTTGCAGCCAAGACAGGAACGGATATTCATGCTACAGGTAACGGAACGGTTATCCATGCTGACTGGAAACAAGGATACGGCAAGTGTGTGATTATTGATCATGGTTTTGGATATCAGACATTGTATGCACACATGGATGAGTATAAAGTCCGTGTCGGACAGAAAGTGGTTCGCGGCGAGAAAATAGGTGAGGTAGGAAATACTGGAAAATCGACTGGTTCTCACCTTCACTACGAAGTGCATGTAAAAGGTAAGCCTGATAATCCTGCCAAATATTACTTTATGGACTTGACGCCCGAAGAATATGACCAGATGCTCCAGATTGCGGCAAACCATGGGCAGGTAATGGATTAATTACGTTTTTTATATATCCCGATATAAAAGAGGAGTCGATTATTTTGAATCTGGCTCCTCTTTCTGTATTGTCTTTATCAGCGGGTATTGTATGATTTTTCCACCCTAAAATACCAGATTAGCCCCCTATCTTTATGAGATTATTGGATAATATTGTATGCTTATTATTTTACCTGAATTTAATATCTAAAATATATAATGATGCAATTCAAAAAAATTACCTTATCTCTGTTAATTTTGTTTTTTTCATTTCAGTTATGTTTAGCAGGCGAACGTTATGCTTATTTGTATAAGGATTTGCCGTTTACAATGCCTTTGGTGGATCGTCCTGTTTTTCCTGATTATAAAGTTTCGGTTGTTGACTTTGGCGGCGTACCCGACGGAATAACCCTTAATACACAGGCTTTTGAGGATGCGATGAGTGCCTTGTCCTCAAAAGGAGGAGGTACTTTAACCGTTCCGTCAGGTATATGGTATACGGGACCAATCGTTCTTCGTTCAAATATAAACTTACATTTGGAAAAGGGAGCTTTGATTTTGTTTTCCAATAATTTTGATCTGTATCCTATTATTCATACCGTATTTGAAGGATTGGATACGCGCAGATGCCAGTCGCCGATATCGGGACGGAATCTTGAGAATATCGCTATCACGGGAGAAGGCTCCATTAACGGATCGGGAGAGGCTTGGCGTCCCCTTAAAAAAGAAAAAGTGACTGCAAAATATTGGAACGAAGTAGTTGGTTCGGGCGGTGTTGTGCAGAACGGAAGAGTCTGGTATCCTACCGAAGGCGCGTTAAAAGGCGCTGAAATGAGTGACATGAATGTCCCGATGGGCGAATTATCGGATGCCCAATGGAATGAGATAAAACCTTTTTTACGGCCTGTAATGATTAGTTTGGTATCCTGCAAAAATGTTCTGCTCGAAGGCGTGTTGTTTGAAAACTCACCGAGTTGGAACATACATCCTCTTATGTGTGAGAATGTGATTATTGATAATATATCGGTGCGTAATCCCGCATTTTCACAAAATGGTGACGGGCTCGATCTGGAGTCGTGTAAAAATGCCATTGTTGTCAACAGTACGTTTGATGTCGGGGACGATGCGATCTGTATAAAATCGGGAAAAGATGAGGACGGAAGGCGTCGTGCCATGCCGACGGAAAATGTAATTATCAATAATTGCAAAGTATTTAAAGGACACGGAGGTTTTGTCGTAGGCAGCGAGATGTCGGGAGGAGTAAAGAATATTTCCGTATCTGACTGTCAGTTTCTCGGGACGGATGTCGGTTTGAGATTTAAAAGCAAAAGAGGCAGGGGAGGAATTGTAGAGAATATTTACGTCAACAACATTAACATGTTTGATATTGTTACAGAATCTTTTCTTTTCGACTTATATTACGGAGGAAAGTCTGCGGTGGAATCATTAGAAGACGGAGACAAAACTCCTGTCGATCAGAAAACTCCTGTTGTTGACGAAACAACGCCCGTATTCAGAAATATATACGTGAAGAATCTTACTTCGAGAAGAGCGAGGAGAGCCATGTTTTTCAACGGTTTGCCTGAGATGAATATAACAAATATAAATGTAGAGAATACCATTATTTCGGCAGAAATAGGTGCGGAATTAAACGAGTCTGACGGAATATCTTTCCGTAATGTTAAGATAATACCTGAAGAAGGTCCTGCTCTGATTCTTAACAATGTAAAAAACATGAAAATGGAAGATTTTAAATATTCGTCCGATCTGCAAACCGTAGTGAAGATTACGGGCAATGATAACAAAAATCTGCAATTGGGAATTGATAAAAGTAAAATCCAAGAATAAAAAACAAAAACCATGAGAAACATCATTTTTATATTATTTACAGTTTGTTTATTTACAGTATCTGCTAAGGCACAACCCAAGAACTATCAGGTAATGGCTGATTCGGAAATGAAGAGAAACCCCGAAGCATGGATGCTCGATTTCTCCAAAACTCCTAAATGGAACTATTGTCATGGACTTGTTATACAGTCAATATTGCAGGTATGGAATAAGACGGATGATCAAAAGTATTTTGACTATGCTTATGATTATGCCGATTTAATGATAGACAACAACGGCAGAATTAAAACCTATAAGTCGCAGGAATATAATATAGACAGAGTGAACACGGGAAAAATTCTTTTTCCTATCTATAAACAGACGAAAGAAGAACGCTTTAAGCTGGCGATGGATTCGTTGAGAAACCAGATGAAAACGCATCCGCGTACCAAAGACGGCAGCTTCTGGCATAAAAAAGTATATCCTCATCAGGTTTGGCTCGACGGTATTTATATGGCTTGCCCCTTCCTTGCCCAATATGCGAAAGAATTTAACGAACCCAAACTTTTTGATGATGTTGCGTTGCAGATCATAGATTGCCACAAGTATATGTATGATCCGAAAACGGGCTTATACTACCATGGTTGGGACGAAAGCCGCGAACAGCGTTGGGCTGATCCCGAAACAGGATTGTCCCCGAATTTCTGGTCACGCAGTATTGGCTGGTATGCAATGGCAATGGTGGATGTGCTTGATTTTTTGCCTCAGGATCATCCGAAACGTTCCGAAATTATATCAATATTCCGTAACTTGTGTGCTTCGGTTGAGAAATTCCGCGATCCTGAGACAGACATGTGGTATCAGGTAACCGATCAGATCGGGCGGAAAGGGAATTATCAGGAATCTACGGGTTCAATAATGTTCATATATTCATGGATCAAAGGCGCGCAAAACGGATACTTGGATCAGGAATATATGCAAAAAGGCAAAGATGCTTACGATCAGTATATGAGCCGTTTTGTAAGGATAAATGCGGATAAAACGTTGTCTATAACAGACTGTTGTTCCGTTTCGGGTTTAGGAGGGGAAAAGGTTTATCGTGACGGCAGTTTCGAATATTACATATCTGAACCGATTCGCGACGATGACCCTAAAGCCGTAGGACCTTTTATAATGACAAGCATTTTGCTTGACAGGTTTTGAAATGAAACCATCTTATATTTACGATATCGCAACAAATTCGGGAGAAGTTTATACCTTTTTAGGGTTGTAAATTTACCGGTTACTTAAAATAAAAATGGGTAGCATTTTAATGCTACCCATTTTTATAAATGATTTAGTTATTCGGCTGTTTTAAAAAAAGGCATTCAATAATTTGAATACCTTTTTATATTGCTTCAGTAAAGCTAAAGCAGTCCGAAGAGTTTATTTCTTCACTACTTTAATCGCTTTTCCATTATTTACTTTTACAAGATAGATACCCGGTGCTAAACTGGTGAAATCAACAGTTGTTGAGTTACTTCCGATATTAGTATTGTTGTTTATCAATTTACCTGCAATGTCATATACCGCAACAGTGTTGATTACCTCAGTAAGTTCGACTGTCAAGTAGTTAGTCACAGGGTTAGGATAAACCTTAGCAACCTGATTTTGTACTGATTCTATACCTGTATCATCTCTTTTCAGAACCATAGATTTCTTAGCAGGAACAACGCAATTGTTTTCAGCTGTAGGCATAGCCCAAACGCTTATTTGCTTTCCTGAATTGGATAATGCGTATAAGTTTCCGGCATAGTCAAATGCGAAGTCATCATAAGTAGCTCCTGTAGCGCCAAGATCTTTTGAGAATTTCAATGAAACTTCAGGGCTTCCGTCTGATTTCATTTTGTAGCTGAATACGGAAATATCGGTATTTGTACTAAGAACAAGTATGTTTTCCTTTTCACTGACAGCTAATCCTCCGTTTTTAGAAGAAGAGGTGAATAGAAGAGGTTGAGCCGAGTTGAATATGGCTTCTTCTTTTGCATCTGAATAGTAGAACAATGCCGGCGTACCTGCATTATGTCCTGCTCCGGGTTCTCTGTATTGTCCGCCCCAGTAACCAGTAGAAACAGGAACTATACTATTGTTATCGTTTCCTAAGTAGCTTGAAGCAGCTTTTGAGTAATTCGGCGCAGTAGTCCATGATGTTGCTTCACCGATATTATATACGTTTACGAATTTCTTCCAAGTAGAAGCTCCTTCGGTTGATTTATCCACAGTATATAACTGAGTGCTTGCACCTGTACCGCGAATACCGATTGCTGTAAATTGTCCGCCTACATAAGTTCCTCCGATAGTTAATTTTCCTCCGGTGTTAGTTGCTCCTGTAAATAATGAAGCCATTGCAAATGTCTCAGGGTTCATTACGTAAACTCCTGCATTTGCAGCACTTGCATCACAAACAAATACGCGCCCGTCTGATGCAACAGCAACTTTACGCGGGCTTTCTGTATTTGTCCCTGTCCAACTTATACCACCAGCATAAGCATTATCGCCTTGTCCTGTAATGTCAGATCCGTCAGGTCCTAATACGTATACGCCTGTTGTAGTGCTTCTGTCTGTTGTAGCTCCTGCTGCGGTATTTGTAACATAAACGCGTCCGAAATAATCACTTTCAGGCGATTTGTCGACAGCAACACCCTTAGGTGCAAAATACTGATATGCTTTGCTGTCATCAGACAGTTTTACAAATCGTGTAACGTTGTCTGCCGCTACGCGAATACTCCAGTTGCAAGTGATGCCTTCGGGAATGTCGTTAAATGTAATACTTGTCTGATTAGCTCCTTTTGCCAAAGCGCCAAGAGAAACTGTCTTAACTTCTTCTTCCGTTTCAGAGTTTGTAAGGATCAGGTCGGCTGCATCAGCATCTTCATTTAATTGGAATGAAATGTCATAACCCGTAGCTGTTTGAAGGGATTCAAGACCGTATGCGAATATACGTGCAGGTGAATCGGCTACCGGTTGTCCCTTAGTAGTATATTTTACAATATTGTTGCCAACTAAAAGGTATTGATCGATATCGGCATTATCTACTACTCCGTAGCTTGCCATATATGTAACAGCAGGCTGATCTGTAATGACAGCGTCTGTTACACCAATATTCTTAGCTTTATCCAATCCGTCGGTAATATCGTACAGATATGTTTTGTATGAATATGTAGATACTACTTTATCACATACCGGGGCACTCATATATATTCTTCCCGCATATCGGAAATAATTTGCTCCGGTAGATTCTACAGGGATATTTTCCGAGAAGTTTGCAATTTCAGTTGCTTTATTTTCAAGAGTGCTGAGTTCGAATTCTTTCGGTACTATACCGTTTCCGTCTACGATGAGACGATGTATTTTCGTTGGCGAAAGAGTCATTCTTACATCTTCTCCCAATTGGCTTTCCGTGTATGAAATGTCATTGCGTTGATATGTTGCTATTTGTCCATTCTTAACATTCCAGTACATAAACATTAACCCGTAAGTGGTATTCCATCCCTCTCCTGCATGAGAATCGAAGTAGAAATTGAAATCATTGAGATCTCCGTTTACGGCAATACTGTTTGCCATAAAGTTTGAATAGTTGTTTCCGCACCATGCCAGACTTGCAGCAGTATTAGTCGGTATTGTCAAAAGAACTTCAGGAGTAGCATCTTCCAGTGCAATGCTTTCAGTAGCTTGCCATTTGTACATATAGAAATCTCCTTTTTGGTAACCGTTATTTTCTCTACCGATAACAGTTGAGTTAACAGCTATCAATACACCGTCATTAGTGAAGGCTATATCGGAAAGTATATAGGGGTATTCTTTGCCGTTAAATCCTGTTGTTACGACTCCTGTAGTACTCATTTCTTTAATCAGAGTTCCATCCGTAGGATTCAGAACTAAAAGTTTAGGATTCTTCGCAGCGTCAATCGCAAGCACATAATATTTTCCGTCACGAAGAATTGCACGGCGAACCGTAAGGTCTTTCAATGCATCTACATCTTTCAGTTCATATTCTTTTACGAAGTTGTATTCAGAAGCTCCGGCTATATCTCCGTCTTGTTCAGGATGAGTATAATATTTTACTTCCGTGTCTATAGGTTCAGGATCTCCGCCAACCAATTGGTTGATGAATGAGGTTTTATTAGCAGTAACTTCTATTTCAGCTGTTACATTATCATGGTCAGGTACTTCATAAACCAATTTGTATGTTCCCGGATTTAAGTCTTCAAATACATAAACTCCATTGTATTCTTTATCGGTAACATATCTTTTTAATTCAGTGCCGTTATTATCCTGAAGAATGACAGTTGTTTCATTCATCGGATAATATTGGTCGTTAGAACCTGCACGGTATTTATATAAAGCATTTTCCAATGATCTGGTTCTATCTTTAATAGTACCCATAATTGCACCCTTAGTTTCAGTGTTATCGCCAAACCATGCACGGATAGCGCGTGAATATCTTACACCTTCCTGACGGCAATAATCCTTGTTCAACAGACGATGACGTTCCGGCTGATAAGTATGGAAACAACCTTCGCTTAAGAACCCGTCACATCCGTGTCTTAATACACCGTAGTATCCAACATATCCTTGAGGAGATGTTACGGAATCACCCATAAAAGATATATCTCCTCTACTGTTGTTTGAATCTTCTGTTGTATAATGTGAGTGATAAGTAATACCATTATCGTTGATCCATTTCCATGCATCCCTTGCCATATCCCTTGCATATGTCAATCCATTTCCGGGTTTTGAATCATATCCGCGATACAGTAATAACGGATAATTTGTCAAAGAACCCTCTGCAGCAGCATTACTGTGTATTGAAAGGAAATAATCCATATTGTTAGTTTCCACATCTTGTGCTATTACCGACAGGGTAATTATCTGATCTCCACCTTCAATTATCTCGGTAGAATATCTGCGTTCACTTTCACTTGATATAATACCGTTTTTTGTACGGGATATTTTCACATATCCTGCCCCTGCTTTTTCTAACTCATCACGAAGTTTCAATCCTTTAAGCAGGTTTGTATTTGTTTCAAAAAAACCGAGTGTATCCAACACTGGGTAATTTATTGTTGCCAAAGGACGGTCGTTCGAACCCCAGCCGCCATGTCCGGGGTTAATATAAATTCTGGCGTTTCCTAACTGGTTTTGTGCAGCTACGCCAAAAAATAATGATATTCCGAAGAATATTAATATTAGGCTATATAATTTTTTCATAGTTTCTGATTATTTATTGGTTTTCACGTGCATTAAAAACACTTTTCCGTCAGCTGTGTTATAAGCAATTTTTGTAGCATCTGTAGATGCTGTCGGATACATTGCTATTACAGAATTGCCGGTTAATTCGGTACGTCCTGTTCCGTCAGCGGCGATACCTATGATTTTTGAAGAGGTAACTACTGTCCCATTATCTTTGTCGAGCATTCCCACTACCCAATCATTACCCATCCAGCTGGGAGCACGCAGGGTTCCTAACGATACGGAATTGCTGCCGTCAATGTTGCTTACATAAGCCTTAGCCTGATCTACAACATAGAAAAGAAGTTTTTTCCCGTTCGGGGAAACGGAAGCCCAAAGGTAGCTCACGTTCTTTCCTAAAGGAGATACTTGTTTTATAGATCCATTGTTGGTAACATAAAGTTGTCCTTCTTTAATGCTGACAACAGGAGGCGTTACGGAAGAAGATGACTTTTTCCCGGAAATTGTTTTTTTTACTAATTTTCCGTCGTTTACAGCCAAAACTGTTCCTTCTATAGTGTTTATACCCTGTAGATTACGTGTACTCTTGATCAAAGTAAATTCTTTTCCTGTTGCTACATCAACGCTTTTAAGTGAGGAATAACGCAATTTACCTTGATAATCGCTTGTGCGATACACGATTGTACTACCGTCAGATGAAATTTGCGCGCCAAATCCCGCACCTTTATCATTTGTGATAGTAGTTAATTTCTTCGTGGTTAAATCGTACTTTTGAAGCCCTTGCATATCATCTCCCGTAAGCAGAAGATAATCGCCGTTCGGACTCAACACCGGAAGGCATCTGCCTTCGGAGATCGGAATTTGCTCGTTACTGACAACTTTTATTCCTTGCGAAAAAACCAGCTGACTAGTAAATAAGAGCATTACTAATAAAAGATTTCTCATGATTAATAATTTAAAAGGGTTACTTAATAAGTTTAAAAGGGTTTATGATATTGTAATATTAATTGTAAATATTCTGTTTGTGTTCCTGCTTTCAGGTATTTTTCATTGTGCCGTTTTCTTTGTTGTTTGGTATTAGTCTCGTTATTTTCATGTACGCAAATATACATATCAAATGTATATATAAAAATGTATTTTAAATTATTTTTTTATGTATTGATAATATATTTTAACAAGTAGATATTTTCAGGTATATGTTTATATCTCATAATTGTTTGTTCCTTATTTATTTACCTAATCCGAGAATGTAAAAACAGGCTTCATTATTTTGAAGCCTGTTTGATTTCCTGTTTAATAATTATTGGGGGAATTCTATTCAGTAATCTGGTTTTTGCCATTTGTTCATATTCCGTATTCCGCTTTCCATAATTGCAATACGGATATATGCTTATGCCACCTCTTGGCGTGAATAGCCCTATTACTTCGATATAGCGGGGATCCATTAATTTTATCAGATCTTTCATGATAATATTGACACAGTCTTCATGAAAGGCTCCATGATTGCGAAAACTGAATAAATATAATTTCAGGCTTTTGCTTTCCACCATTTTCTCATCCGGGATATAGTTTATCTGGATGGTAGCAAAATCGGGTTGCCCTGTTATTGGGCATAAGCTTGTAAACTCAGGACAATTGAAAGCAACCCAGTAATCATTTTCCTGATGTTTGTTTACAAACGCTTCCAGTACTTCGGGTGCATAATCATCCTTGTATTCTGTTTTACTGCCAAGATGGCTCAGTCCTTCTATTTTCTCGTTGTTATTTTTCATTTTATTTTCCTCATGCTTAAATATTCTTCCAATCCTTTTTTTCTCAGTTTACAGGCGGGACATTCTCCGCAACCGTCAGCAGGAATGCCATTGTAACATGTTAATGTCTCGTTTCGGACAATGTCGAAAGCCCCTAGTTCATCTGCCAATTGCCATGTTTCGGCTTTGTTCTTCCACATGAGTGGCGTATGGATTAAAAACTGTTCGTCCATAGCAAGGTTAATCGCCGAATTGGCTGATAGTACGAATGTCTGCCGACAATCGGGATAACCGCTATAGTCCGCTTCCGATACGCCTGTTACTATGTTGCTGATATTATGGCTTCTTGCTATTACCGCAGCAAATGTTAGGAACAGCAGATTCCGTCCCGGAACAAATGTATTGGGATAAGAATCCGTCGGTTTTTCTTTATCCATTATTACGTTTTCGTTTGTCAACGAATTGGTTGAAAGATGGCTGATAATGGATGCATCAAGAAGCTGGAACGGAACACCGACTTTTTCGGCAAGCTTTTTTGCAATTTCCACTTCTTTAGAATGTCTTTGCCCGTACGTGAAACACAATGTGTGGACAGAGTCGAATTTTTTCAGTGCCCAAAACAGGCATGTCGTAGAGTCTTGCCCTCCCGAAAACAGGACAAGAGCAGAATTGTTTGGTTTCATAAATAAATTCTTTGTTTTTTACGTGGTTAATCTAAGTTACACGTGAAAATGATTGAAACATTTCATTTTCAGGTATGCAAAGGTAAAAGTTTATGAAACTCCAAGCAAAATTTATAAGGGAAAATGTATTGTGCGGAATTTGCTCTTCAGGTTGGGCTTGAACCAACGACCCCCTGATTAACAGTCAGGTGCTCTAACCAACTGAGCTAAGAAAGAATACTTATTTTGATCTCTTTTTGTACTACAAAAATATCTTTGATTTGTAGTATGCACAAGGATTTTAGCATACTTTTGTTTTTTCAAGATTAAACTAACTATAAAAAGGGTTTTTGTCTCTTTTTCGAAACATATAGCATAGTTATATGTATAGTTACAATATACATATCAATTATTATTAATTCGTATTAATTGCTAATAACGAGAAATATGCGTTGTATTTTTATTATCCGATTTAATTTCATCTAAAAGAGAGTTAATGTATGTTTCTTCACTTTTTGGAAAAACAACTATTAATTTATGAGAATCGTCATTTTCCCAACTTTTAATAGCGTCAGACAAAACATCAATGTAAATTTATAAACATTGTACTCAAGATTTAACGGGCAATCATGGATTAATATAATATATTTTTCCTCAATCCAGTCGAAATCCCTCAGACAATCAAGTAATGCATTCCAGTTAAATCCAAAATAATTTGGAAATCGCAGTTTATTATATAAGTTATCAAATAATTGATCTTCGTTATGAATAGCACCAATGTGAGCGATAAAAACATTTTCATTTTTAACGAATGGATACTAATCTGAAAAATGAAATAAACTCATCGCTTTTTCAAGTAAAAATGTCAGGAATGCTAATTAATCTACTATAATCAGTTTTCCAAATATCCAATTCATACAAATCTCCGTTTTGATCAAGATTAAGAGATGCAATTACAACCACTCCATCCTTATCTTTGAATTCGGCTTCACTTATTTGTTTTCCAAACTTTCTATCGTTTCCTATCGTTTCCTTCGAGTATAAATATAAACTTCCCATGTCTCCATCATTCATCGGGCATACAAATATGTCTTTATCCCATCCAGGCGGGAAATTTATGGATGACTTATGAATTAAAAATTCGATTAGTTTTTTTTTCTTGTATTGTTAATTTTCTATTTGACACCATGTATTCTTCCTATAATATTTACTGTGCCGTTTGGCAGTTTAAAAGCTGTATATTGTAATTTAATTCCTCCAACTTCAATTATTCTATTAATGGGAGTGCCAGATGAAATATTTGATGAATTCATCAAATAATCATTTCTCACAGCCTTTTCTACCATACTTCTATTCAAACCGAGTTCATCAATGTGACGGAAGGTATGATAAGTTTGATTTGAGTTATTGCCAAATTGGATTGTTTCTGTCTCTACACTTCTAGTGTTACTATTAGCATTACTCGCATTCACTTTATTCTGCCTTGCATATTGATAACCATTGAAAGCACCTAATACAAAACCTGTTCCAAAGCCGAAAAGAGCCCCTTTTCCTCCTATCTGCAGCGATGTGCCAAAATCCTCTCCATTAGCATAAGACATTCCTGTCCCCATAACAAAGCCGGTTGCAGCCGACGTAGTCCCCATGCTGAGTGCTTGATTTAAAACAGGACTTGAAACAGAAGAAAAAATTCCGGAAACAGGTCCGCTAAGAGCACTGAAAACGCCGTAGGATGCAAAAGCCGTAATTCCTCCTGTAGTTGCAGAAATACCTGTCTGCCCCCAATCAATATTGTTAAATCCATTACTAAAGCCTTGCGTAAGGGTAGAATTGCCGAATCCCATTAAAGCGCCTCCACCAACTACACCGAGAGGCCCGGTCATAAACAAAGCTCCACTTGCTGCACCAACTCCAAAGTAAGCTAACCCTTGCCCAAAATTATCTATGTTATCCCAATTTGTGACTACATTAAAAGTTCCGACTACAACAGCCGCAACTATAAACTGCCAAAATTCTCCACTTGGATCCGTATATTGGAACGGATTGTTATACGCATAACCATATCTGTTAAAATTTAACCAGTTATCGGGATTTTGCACATACGGGTCGGGACTGAGAAACATCGCAACAAGAGGATCATATACACGTCCGTTCATGTCGATCAAAGCAAAAGCATCCAGATGCTCATGCATCGTATATCCCCTTGGTATGATAAATGACGTACGTGTATCCCTCAAGTTCCAGTTAGCAGGATTGCGTCTGTTGCCCCACGGATCGTATGCATACCTTTCCTTCACAGTACCGTTCGGTAGAGCCAAAGCGGTAAGCGATCCCAAATAATCAGAGAATGCATAATAGAGCACGTTATTGTCATTTTCTTCTATATAGATAGCAGCTAAACCATTGCTTCCATTGATATAATGGATTCTACGGATTCTTCCATTGTCTATTTCCTCTTCATAGTTATTGCTATAATAGCGTATCTTTGTTGCACTTCCGTTTTTGTATGTCGTTTTTCTGCGTTGGTTATCAACGCCGTACAAGTAATCAAGGGTTTTACTACCTTCTTTTATCGTACTTACTTTTTTAAAGTCAGTATAAGTAATGAGTTGATTCTCGCCTGATATATTATCGGGTTTGCCGGATATTGAAGTCATTCTATATGGAGAGGTACCATTTTCTCCGTAGTTCATTTCATAACCTATATCTGATTTGTTTTTTATAACTCCAGTGTTAGGGTCATAATCCATGTTAATCGAGGCTACAGCAGTTCCATTATTTATTATAGACCAACTTGACAAACGGTTCATTGCATCATACAAGAATGATTCTTGTTGGTTAGTTATGTTATCTCTACGATTTTGCAAATGCCCTTTTTGATCAAATGAGTAAGTCATATCAAAAACTTCTTTTGTAAAAGTACTCTCAGGCAACCCTCTACTGTCAAATCCGAAATAATTTTCGAAGTTACCTTGCACAGTTTTTGTTATTTGTCCTTTCGCATTACCGTCAAGAACTTTCCAAATAGAATTACTGTTTTTATCTTTAACTTCAACTAAATAACCGTTTTTATCATATTGATTCTGAATATAATATCCTGAAGGATAAGTTTGTTTATTGATTCTGCCAAAGCTGTCGTAGCTTGTTTCTAATGTAAATATTTTATCGGAACTTATTTTTTCTGTTGTTTTTATAATTCTATCCAAATAATCATAAACAAATTCTTGCGAATTTTTTCCTTCTATAGAAATCTTTTTCACCCTATATTCATCATCATAATCGTAAACAGTTTTTTCGCCATTCAAATTGATGGTTTTTATCAAACCTGACAAGGAGTCATAAGAATAAATAGTTTCAGTTTCCGTACTATTCTTATGAATAGCTTGTTTTTCGGAAATCAGTTGTCCCCAGCCATTATATTTATTAGTAATAGTACCTGCATCTGGATCAATAATTTTTATTCTGTTTCCTTGCAAATCGTATTCCATTGCTACGGTTTTTCCTCCGTTTGGTGTTACATTTTTCAATAATCCAGATGCATGGTATTTATAAATTATTTCCTTTTCGTTTGTTATTAATGAGACTACTTGCCCTGCATTATTTAGAGTCTTTTTTAAAGTTCCTGTTGGTGAAGTTTCTGTAGTTGTCAATGCGCCATAATTATATGAAGTTATACCCATAAGGTTTTTTACAGTAGCTATTCTATTAAACTTATCATAAGTATAGGTTTCAGCCCAAATCTTTGAAGAGTTTTCAAAATAGGGGTCTGAAATTCTATATAATTGGTTTTTCGAGTTATATTCTGTATCGATCAATATTTTCTTATTACTCAATCCATAAGATTCTGATCTTATTTCTCTGCCCAATGCATCGTACCACTTAATAGAAAGTGGTAACCCTGATGTTTCAGCATATTCATAAAAGACTGCTTTGTTGGGTGCGTTGTAAGGCGCCCATTTAAGTAACTTTACACTCTCAATGCCATCTGCGGTTTTAGTTGAAATTAATTGCCCCCAATTGTCATACTTATATGTAGTTGTTCCAACTCTATCGGTTTCGCTTAACAATAAACCTTTTGATTCATCATAAAGATATTTTATCGTTTCTCCTATATTATTGGTCTTTGTTGAAATAAATCTACCTGAAGGCGTATAAGTCAAGCTTGTAGAACGCGCTACTCCATTAGTTGTAGTAGAAGTTATTTTAGGATTTCCATATACATCGAAAGATGTATATACATTGGTTACCATGTTATTATCTCCCGGATCTATAATTTCCTTTATAAGATTACCTTTGTTATTGTATTCATATTTTGTTTTTCTAACAAAGTCTGGTTCGTTCGGAATTTTTTTAGTAATGGTTTTACTTTCTACCTTATTGAAAAAGTTAGAACCATTTTTTATATAAGTAAAATATTCCTGTTCTGTCATCCCACCCCCAAAGTCTTTATTAACTGATTTTAAGGTTATCTGATCATCATGATAATAATAGATTGTTTTTACGGTAGCTGAATTTAAATAATCTTTTTCTGTTAAATCCCCTATGTTTCTGCAATAGGATTTATTCTTAAAATCCGCATACCTCCAATAATATATATTTTCTGAAATTAATTCATTGCTACCCAGAAGCATAGTTTGTTGTTTGTAGGGAGATAAGAGAGCCAACCCAGGCCTTAGGCTTTTTTCTAAAGAACTTATTATCCCTTTTGTATTATCAGTATTTTCGGTATATGCAAAACCAATAAAACCTCTTCCTCCTAAATTTATTTTAGGAGAAGAATATAAATAGGAATTTTTTTGATATTGTCTGTTATTTTCTTTCTTAATAACGGATGATACAACATTTATACCTGTTGGAATAAATCCTTTAATCATATGTTTAGGCGTATTACCATTGGTGTTGTTATCATTAGATTCATTTGCCAATTTGGTAGAACCTATTACTGTTTTTTCACTTTTTGTATAGCTAATTACTATTTCTTTTCCAAATGATTCTTTTATTTTAGTAATCTTATCATATTGTTTCCCTTTATTTAATTGCAGTATACGGGGAGATGTAGGCATGCCTCCATCATTCATATTAATTCCTAAGCTATTTATAACATAATCAGAGTAGTCTTTAGATAGGAAGTTTCCCATCGTAAACATTTTATTAAGCTTAAAGCCTGAGTTTTCAGATACTTGAGTGTTTGTTATAACTTCTTCAAATACATTTACCGCACTTATATAATATCTTATTTGTTTTACACTACCATCTTCGTAATATGCATATAAGTCGCTTTTCCCATCTTCGTTGGCATCCGTAACAATTATATTCTGAGAATCATAAATATAAGACCCTCCTGTTTTTTTCTTATTCAAATAATCTAATATGTTCCCATAAGGATCTGATCTATTTACTGTCATTATAGTATTTTTTCCATCTGATAGAAACAATTCCCAGTTGTAGGGAGTTTTGTTATTTTTTGTTAAAAAATCAGTACAACCATCTCCATTGAAGTCCCCTAAATAAGTTATGTTCTTATAATTGATTCCTTGAAATGCAGTATCAGATAATTTTTTAAATTTTTTTGACAAATCATCCCATTCATAGAAATATGCATCTTGCCTATTTATAATCATGACTTCGTTTTTACCATTGCCGTTTATATCTGTTAGATATATCCGTGGATAGGGATCTTCATCCTTTCCTTCACCGCCAAAATGCCCGTCGTTGAATATATATCCCCATGAACAACCGACCACTTTATTTCTTTTTCCTACAACAATGAACTCAAAAGACTTACTTCCTGTAAAGTTTCCTACTATTATCGATAAATCTTTCATTTCTTTAACATAAGTCCTATTAGCAGATCCATTTTCAAAGGATTTGGAAGAGTTCTCAACCATATGTTTTTTGTCAGGATCGTATTTATAGGCTGTAAATTCCATAATATAATCCTGTTCATTCTTGATTTTAGGTTTTACTATATAGAACTCATCTATACCATCTTCATCAGTATCTGCACAGATAAGGCTAATGGATTTATTCCTAGGAATATAAAGCTCGGCAGGTCCACAGTCAAAGGTATTATTCCCCTTATTTTTAGCTAATGTCCAATAATATTTACGGTCTTCTTTTTTAGTGTCATACCCGGTTGTATATATAACAATTATATCAGTCAAACCATCCCCATCAATATCACCGGCGCAATTTAGCACAAATCCAGTTTTTGCTGCCTTTTCATTTTTCCATGGAGCATCATTAAATGTTGAGTTTGTCGGAGAATAAGCCGTATATTGAGGAGAAGCCCATTCAAAACGGATTGGCAACAAGGATTCTCCTTGTGAATTACTTCTTTTAACAGAGTTTAATAATGATTTGCCTTCTATCTGATTATTATATTCCAATTTATATTTTTCCAGTATATTTGAATTCTGATCTTTTACAGTAATAAGCTGTAGTTGCCAAGTATAATTAATACTATGTCCATCAATATATTTACTTGATGCTAGAACTTTACAGTATTGAAAATCAATGCGCCCGATTTGTTCAAAATAGCCACGTGCCATACTGCCGTATGTAATTTTATCAACTTTTGGGAAAATCCCGATATTTGTATCGCCTCCACTATAATAATAATTTATGCAATTTCCATTTCTATCTGTTTTTTTGTATAAATACCAACTTAAAGTCTTAGGGCTATTATTTTCATTATATCCAATAATAGCATAGGTATTCTGATCTTCTTTGTTTCCGTATTCTAAGATGCTTCCATCCAAGAGATAAACCTTAAACGTTTCGGGTCCCCATTCCTTAATATTGTATGCAACAATTCTGACTGTTGGTTGGCTTTCCAATACATATTCCATACTGTCTTTAACCATTCCATTTTTAATACATATCCTCTCCCCATCCAAAGTATATAAGCCATGCCAATTATTCCACTTAATGCTATAAATAGATGAATCATGATATTTATCAGTAGGTGCTATACTTATTGCAGATAAACCAGACAGATTCCAACCAAAACCTGCTATACCTTCACCTGACATACTATTGTATGTTAAAGATATATTTGGAGACATTTTACCCATTCCTTCAGGACATTGTATTGGAATATTATACATCGCAGCTCCATTTTCAGACACACCAAAATCACCTCTGAAATCGTTAACAATAGCACCTTTTAAGGGATCTGTAGTTATAGTGCCATCTTCAGTAAGGTATGTATTATCAGAAGGAGGAAATAATAATAAAGAATTAATTTTAGCGGAAAATGTTGTGCCATCTGTTGATTTATATGAAAATCCGGGTTTCATATAGATAGCATCTCTAGCTATATATTCTTTATTTCCATTCTCATTAGTGTTCAATACCCACACTTCTTGTGGAGACTGTGCTTGTATTAGATTTGCAAATAAAATAAATATAAAAGAGTAAATAAGTCTAATAATATATTGTTTTTTCATAATGTCATTCTTTAACAATTTTCCACTGATGTTTGTCTTCGTCTATGATTATTGTCATGATATAAATACCGTCAGGACTAGAGCTAATATCAAGATTTTTATGAGTTGTTGTGATAGACTCTTTCAATATAAGTTTTCCTTGCATATCATAAATATTAAGACTTCCTTCCATAGAACTTTTAAATCCGTTTATTTCAACACTAATTTGTCCTTTTGTCGGATTAGGATATATTATAATAGTTCCTTCTGAGATTTGTTTTTGTATCGGTTTTGTCTTTTCTGAGTATTCCGAAACTTGTTGTTTTGCCATGTAGATAACTTCCCGCTTTACTCGATTACCTGCAGAGTCATAACTATATTCTATTTTATTTTGAGAATATGTCTGAAAATAAAAGAATAATAGAGTTAATAATAACAATGTTCTTTTCATATATGATTTTTTTTATTAATTTCTTTATTTTTCTGATAGAGAAATAGTTAGTTTATCTTATTTTATTCTCAAGTTCATTGATTTTAGTCTTTTGTGTTTCAATTGTTTCAGTTAAATCAATGACGTAAAGGGTTAACTCTTCTATTTTTTGCAGTAGTTTTACTTGCATTTCAATTAAACTCATACCTTTTTCTTTAACCTCCGATGCAGGTGGAATTTCAGGCAGGTGTCCTTTCTCCTCTATAAATTGTTTAACTTCGCTTATAGGGCGGAGGTTATAATCTTTTTCAAAAACAAAGTCAGCAAATTTATCTAGACTTTCTATCTTAACTTCTGTTGCTCGTATTGTCCCTTTTACATCTAATTCATATTGAGGGTTATAGACGTTTATACCTACTTTTCCGGAGTTTTCTTCAGTAGGAGCAACAACCAAAACAGGTGTAAAGGCATTTTCTTGATGGGTATAAAAAGTTCTTCCAATAATAAATTTATCACTGCAGTCATCACCTATATTAAGCCTTAGCTCTAATTGGTCGTTTGCAATATTAATTCTGGACATCCATATTGGATCATTATTTTCACCACTGTGCCCAAAATATAAAATTTGCCCTAGTTTTCCTATTGGAGTCATTTGATTTGGATTTGCTATTATAAGGTTTCCTGCTGTTTCTATGTCTTTATTAAAAATAAATTTAGGCAAATCAGTTTGAAAATGAGTTCCGGTCTTATCTTTAGCACCTAAAACAAGGTATCCGTTTTCTGTATTTACTTCTAAGGCTCCACCATCTTTATGTCCTCTGATAGCCCCTCCAAGGTGCAGTTTTACCATGGGTTTGTCAACACCTATACCTACTTTTCCGGAGGCACTTGTCATTATAATATTACTGTTAGAGACAAATCTATTTATGTAAACGGTTGGAGTTGTCCCGTATCCACTTGGATTAGCTTCTAAAATGAGATATCCTTCTTGACTTCCTCTTATTCTTCCCCCATTAACACCTCCAAAAAGAGTATAACTTTCATAATCTTTTCCTAATATAGCAGAGACTTTACTTCCTAGAAAATCTTGCTTACCATATGCTCTTATTATCCCAGCCTCAAGTTCTAAATCTCCTTTTAGAACTGTTGTTTCACTATTTTCTTGATTTAATCTTGCAAATTTTATAGTGGCAATAATATTTTTCTCTGTCTGTATTGTGTAATCTAAAGGTTTCATTTTCACTGTTATTTTTCCACCTGAAGAATATATTATATCAGAATATTCGGTCGCACCATGGTGATAAGTTAATATATCATTTAACTTATCATCTACATATATCTCTACATTATCTATATACAAATTATTAGTTCTACTTATTTTAACAGGAAATCCCTTCGGTACATTTATATTCCATATATAAGCACCTCCTTTTATAAAGTCGGATTTTAGCATTTCTAGTTTTCCACTTAAATTATCGTCTCTATAAATAACTTTTGAATCTTGTGCTAAAATATTCTGAGAAAAATAGATTAATACTATTAGTGCAATTGTAGAATAAATTGTTTTCATTATTGTAGATTTAAGAAATTGAAATTTTATTTAAATAAGTTGCAAATATATAAAAAATAAAAAAAATACACATTTGCTGGAATTTATATTTCATAATTCACCAAAGAAGAAGAATACAATTTATGTGCAAAAATATAGATTATAGCATATAAACGTTTAACTTTTATTTGGATAATTTTTAAAATAATAGCTCCTATGCTACTTTTTATATTTGGATTTTGTCATCAAACTCTTTAATGGTTAAATATTCTAATGTAGAAGACTTCTATTTGTATTATGAAAACCTTCTATGTGTTCAGATATGGACACTATATTTATTTGATTTGTGAGAATTATGATATATGAGAACATTCTAAAGAAAGATTCAGCTACTGTATTATCATAACACTTTTTCAATATATCTTTAAATTGGTCATATGTATTGTATATTGTATGCCTCTGTCTGAATGAAAGATAACCGATTGATTGGATTATATAGGTCTTTTTGCACATACCTTGTTCAAAACAAGGATAATTGTTTTTTCAACTCAAAGGCTACTCTATACTGACTGAAGCAAATAGTATGGAGTATCCGCAAACATGGATAGCTGCCGATGCCACTGTGGTAGAGTATTTTATCGAAACGGGCTAAGTATTACGGCTGTGACATGGAAAAAAGCTAAAAGACAGTATCCAGAAAAACAAACGCAGAGTTGTTCAAAGCTGAGATATTCCTGAAAGCCTATGCAGAAGAAATAGACAAGATAGAAATCCACCACTGGAATAAACAGCAATGGGGAGAAATAATTGTGGATTTTTGAAATAAGAGACAATAGCCCCTACATCTGAGAAGACCGAAAGGGCATTTTTCACACACAGGTTATATAATACATTCTTCATTTTTTTATCTTTGTTCACGGAGCATAATTGTAATGTTCTATCTTATTATAACACATTATCTTATACTAGATGAACAAGAAAGAAATCGTTAATATTGCAACATAGATTGGTGGGATATCTAAAATACTACAAAAATATCTGAATATTCTGATTGAAGTACAGCTATTGCTGTAAATAAGGTTGGGTATGCTTAAAAAGAAAGTGATATTAAAACTTCATCTCCGAGATCAATAATAAAGAAAATGTAAAAATGTAATAAAGATTTTTGATGTTCTTATAGTCTGATTATTATCCCAAAGGATAGTTGATCTTTGAGGTTTTTATTATGGCAAGGTTAATGGAATAAATACGACTCTTATATCAAAAAGTAAACAAAAGAGAGGTTATATAAAAGGAAGAAGAGAGAGTTGCATGCAAATTGCATGTGTAGATAAATAAAAAAACTACATCTTTATTGTAAGTCTCTGATCTTTAAAGCTCTTCAGGTTGGGTTTGAACCAACGACCCCCTGATTAACAGTCAGGTGCTCTAACCAACTGAGCTACTGAAGAGTGTTTTTTACAGTTTTGTCGGGCAAAAATAAAGTATATTTCAATACAAAGCAACAAATGGAATAGAAAAACTTATCTGAGCTTGAGTATATCGCCTTCGGTGGGTACATACTCATAATCTTTCTTGTTCATTTTATATAAGTTCTTAACCCTGATGCCATATAGCTGGGAAATACTGTGCATTGATTCTCCTATTTTTACCAGATGTTCGTAATATGGTTTGTCTGCTTTTTTCTTTTTCTTTTCAAAATAAACTAAATCTCCGGGTTGTAGCGGAAATCCTTCCGGAACCTCGTTATGCTTATACAAATCTTTTGCTTTAAAGTTAAATTCCTGTGCGATTGATTCATAACTGTCGCCCTCTTGTGCAATTACGTAGATAAGTCCGTGTGTTTTATACGGAGTGTGCTTGAAGGCGGCTATAGGGACTGATTCCTTTCCTTTCTCTTCTTTCTGATTTTTACTCTTTTTATCGAACAGGAATAATTCGTAATCTTCTATGATTTTTATCAGTTTGTTGGCATAGGCTTTGTCGGTGGCGTATCCTGCCTTTTGTAAACCTTTTGCCCAGCCTTTATAGTCGGTAATATCCAATGAGAATAAGAAACTGTAACGCGATTTTTCCGCAAGAAATCTGGAATGGTCCTCAAATGATTCTTCCGCCTTTTTATATTTACGGAAGCAATCGTTCGGTCTGTCATCACGTGCCGTAACGGTAGGGCCTTTCCAATCGCTGTGACACTTTATTCCGAAATGGTTATTTGATTTTTTCGTAAGTTCGCTGTTCCCCGCGCCCGATTCCAAAATACCTTGCCCTAAAGTAATGCTGGCAGGTATCTTATATTTTTTCATATGCTCGATGGCAAGAGGGCTGTATGTTTTTACATATTCTTCGTAGAGTTTATTCTTTTTTATCTGGGCATTAAGAGGACTTAAGCTTGTTGCCGTTACCACTATAACCGTTAAAAAAATGTATATAAATACAGAGTTATTTTGTTTCATACTCTATTTTTCTATCTTTGAACTACAAATATAAACATATTTAATATATGGAAAGTTTCGATCTGATATCAAAAGTAAAAGTATATACCATAGAAGAATGTAACCCAAAGGACAAAGAATTGATAAAATCGGCGCAGCAGGCTACCAAAACCTCTTATTCTCCTTATTCGGAATATAGCGTGGGAGCGGCTGTTTTGCTCGAAAACGGCAATATCGTAAACGGGAGTAATCAGGAAAACGCGGCTTATCCTTCGGGTTTGTGTGCCGAACGTACGGCTTTGTTTTATGCGAATGCCAATTTTCCCGATCAGGCGGTAACCACAATAGCAATTGCCGCATACAATAAGGGAGATTTTACTGAGGACGTTTGTACGCCTTGCGGATCATGCCGTCAGGTTTTGGTTGAGGTAGAAACCCGATTTAAGAGGAAGGTTCGTATCCTGATGTGCGGAAAAAATAAAATATACGAGGTCGATTCGATAAAGGCTCTTCTGCCTCTTTGTTTTGAAAAAGAATCAATGGATTAAATCCAACGGGTAATACTCGACAAGAAATCTAAAGGATCGGTTTTGAAAGAAGGTTTTTCAGTCGGGACAAGAACTTTCAATCCCTTAGGCATTATTTTGACGCGTATCTCTTTTCCTGCTTCAATATAATCCCCGTCTAAGTGCATAGGACCTTCATGTTCCCGCTTTATTATCGCCTCAGAGGTGGTGATCTGATCCATTTTTTTGTTCTTGTCGATGTTCTTTGTAAACAATTGAATGCTGGCTTGCGGAACGTCCAATACCGTCAAAGGTTTCAATATGGCAATGTTCATCAACCCGTCTTGTATATCGGCATTCGGGGCGATAAAAGCATTATATCCGTATTGACCTGCGTTTGCGCATGTTACGACAAAAGCCTCGTCCCTGATAATTCCTTCGGGGCATTTGATTTCGTATTTCTGAGGTTTCTGTTCAAAAAAAATCTCCAGCATTGTTTTTAAATACATCAGAGAACCTCTTTTTTTCGCTTTTGCCGCCTGTTCGCTTACCAAGGCATCAAATCCCATTCCGCAGGTACAGAAAAAAATCATATCGTTCGCAACTCCGTAGTCGATTTCTATAATGTTTTCTTCTCTTATTATTTCCAATGCCTTTTTTACGTTTAACGGAATATGCAAATCACGGGCGAGCCCGTTTCCTGAACCCAACGGAATGATTCCCAACGCAACTTCCGAATTTACTAATGCTCTGGCTACCTCGTTCACTGTTCCGTCTCCGCCCACAGCTATTACATAGTCTATTTTGTCTTGTATGGCAGCTTTGGCGATTTCATATCCATGCCCTGCATATTCGGTAAAAAAAGCGTGTATATCAAACTCTTCGAAGGGTAGTATTGATACAATCTTGTCAGGCAGATCCTGCTTGGAAGAGACTCCTGACTTCGGGTTTATTATGACGTGTATTTTTTTTCTTATTTCAGCCATAATTGCATTGCAAAGATAAGTAAATATTCTTTTCCGGGGCAAGCAAACTGTTTTAAGATGCTGATTCGTCTTTTTCGTCCCATTCCATAATGTATTCGGGGAATTGAGAATCTTCGTTAAGTTGTTTTTGTATGATTTTGAACCCGTTCTTTTGGTAGAATCTTACGGCTTTTTCATTGTCTGCATAAGCTGCAAGGTTAAGGTGGTTGTATAGTTTTTTACAATATTCGATCAGTTTTCTGCCGATCTGTTGATTCTGATATTTCTGATCAACGAAAAGAGCCCCGATCCAATGGCTGTCCATGATGCTGATAAATGCTTTTATTTCATCATTCTCATCATAGACGTAATTCTCAGAGTTAGGTAAATATTTTTTTTTAACAATATCATAGTTTTCTGCCCAATAGTTTTCAGAAATAAAGTTGTGGGCTGAGGTGCTGGTTTTTAACCATATATCCATTACGGTTTCGATATCTTCAGGCTTGATCTTTCGTATCATTAATTGGGGATGACGTTTATTTTCCTGTTTTCGGAATTTTGCGATTCGTTTTCTTTAAAGTTTATGGTTACTTTTTTGAATCCTAACAGATTGAGGAATTGAGTGAGCGTTTTTACTGCACTTTGACGGCTTTCTTGGGCAATTCCCATCTCCAGAGCCTGCCTGTACAGTTGTTGTTCCGCTTCTCGATACGCTTCATCTACAAGTTTGGGGGTTTCCCAAAGTCCGTACTGTACATCGTAGACTTTCGATCTTGTATGATCTATTTTGAAATGGCATATTTCAGGCATCGGCAAAAGCAAGCTTACGGAATCGCCATATACTTTGACGTCTTCTTTCGTTAGTTTTGTAAGATCGACGCAAGAAGTGACATCGCCGACTACGATAAGTGCAGTTTTAGAATTCGGGAGCCAATCTCTTATTTTCTTGTATTCGACAATGTCTTTGATATTGTATCTTATTAATTCCAGCTTTCCTAATTCTTCGACTTGCTGAACGATCATATCGTGCGTTATTTCGATCCTATCGCTTTTCTTAGGTCTGAGAACGAAATAAAGGACAACTGCCAGAATGAGTATTATGATTGTGTAAACTATTTTTTTTGTCATTCTATTTGTAGTATTTATTATACATTACTTGATAACGTTTTGTGCTCTGAAAACGTTCAATCCATGCGTTCAGAGAATCGAGAAGTATCGGAGAACTTTTCCTGACAGCCCATGCTTCCAGATGCGTAAATCCGATATCTGTATTTATGTCTATTTCGGGCATTACTTTAGCCAGTTTTGAGGCAATGTAAGCGTCACTCACGGTATATTGGATTTCACCTGTGGCAACCTTCATTATAAGTTGTGAAGACTCATACAGGCTGTCTTCCCTGATAAATATGGTATCCCCGATTTCGTGGGAAAGATTCTGAAGCCTGAGTATTGCGGGGGATGATTTCGGGACGTATATCGTTTGTTTTGCCAGTTTTAAATGATTGCGGATAATTTCGTGTTTATTCTCTTTGGAAGGTTTTTTTTGCACCAATACAAGTTTGTTTTTTACGATAGACTGAGTAAACGCTATCTTGTCGTTCAATGAAAGATTGATCGGGATGTTACGTGCAATGAGGTCGTACGTTCCGTTCTCGAGTTTCTCTATACAAGTCGAAAGATCGTTTTCTACGTCTATTTTAAATTTTATATCCGTATATTCCTGTGTTGCCTGAAGCATGTCGTGGTTGAATCCCGCGATAGTATCGCCCGATACGAAATATCCGAGACTGTTATAGTCCGTAACGATATGCAGTGTGCCCTCATGTTTTATCTCTTCGTAGTCTTTTATTTTTAATGATGCTTCCTGTCTGCCTAATACGTATTTGTTTATTAAAAAGCAGGCAGCTAAAATTATAATGATGAATGTAATCGAATATATCAGTTTTTTTCTTGGAGTCATAGCTTAGGATTTTTATAATCCAAAAGTAAAAAAAATGCCAGATCATTCAATACTTTTATTTCTCTTTTGTTGAAAACCAGTAAGTACGAAAAATAATCGTATATTTACCTTAATACATAAAATTTCTATATTATGGCAAAAAAAGTAGCAGTTATTGCATTTAATCCTGTAAATGGGTTAGGTTTGTTTCAGTATCTTGAAACATTTTTCGAAAACGGCATTAAGTATAAAACTTTTGCGATCTCGGATTCTAAAGAAATAAAAACCAATTCAGGTGTTAAGATTGTTTTGGATGACACTATTGCGAATCTCAAAGGACATGAAAAGGATTTTGACGCTCTTGTCTTTTCCTGTGGAGACGCAATGTTGACGTTCGCAGAAAATGCGGATAAAAAGTATTATAAGGATATGTTTGACGTTATCGGAAAGTTTAACGAAGAAGGCAAAATTATTGCAGGACATTGTGCAGCCGCCATAATGTTTGATAATGCTGATATAACCGCAGGGAAGAAAGTCGCTGTTCACCCATATGGAAAATCTGCTGTGAAAAAAGGCATTGCAACCGACGATAAATTCGTTGTAGATAAGAACCTTTATACAGCACAGAGTGAAAACTATATCTGGCAACTGATCCCCGATTTGCTGAAAACTTTGAAACAATAATTTTTTATTGTCAATAAACAAATTGCAACTCTGTTTGTTACAATAGAAAAATGAGTTTATACAAGCCGGATGTATCTGGCTTGGTAGAAAGGTTGCTATTAGGGGTTATTTTTTAATTTGAGGGGGGAGAGGTTGAAAACTCTCCTTCTTTTTTTGTGAATAAATCAGAAGCACGAAATCGTTGTTTTTTTAGAATTCCGATTCCGTGCTTACTCTACACACTCTCAATTTGAAAACAGCTTCTTAATAAACTTCTTTATATTTTATATGGGTAGGGAAAATGTCGATAGCTAATGAATAACCCTTAAAATAAATAGATTCACTTACCGGATATCCTGCATTATTGTATTTATACGACGCTACCGAAATCAGATTCTCGCCTTCATTGCCGATCACTTTCTTTTCTTTATAATTATTTTCATAATTCAAAACTTCCTTTATCTGCGTTGTCAAAAACCACTGAGGTATGTTGACGTCTTTGAATATGCCGTTGTAAGCATCATAGGTATAGGCAATATCATTAATTATTTTACCGTTCTGATCGACAATCCGGGATTGTATTATATTGCCGTATCCGTCATATTTATAATTTTCAGAGATGAAATATACTTTCTGGCTTTTCTTCTCCGTATCGGGGTTGTATCTGTAACTAACTACGTTCCCCTTAGTATCTTGTTCTATCATCGTAGCACCCGAAGGCTGATTTACCGCAATCGACAATCCGTGATAGTAGTAAGAAACGGTATCTTGAATCAATCCGTTAACATCGCCTGTATCCAAAGTCCTTACCATCTGGGATATTTTTCCCTGCTCGTCGTAAATAATTTCTATCCTGATCTCAGAGTCATCCATGGAATTATCGTAAAACGATTCTTTTTTCAGAATGTTTGTTAAGCGGTTTTGAGTATCATAAGTGTAATGAACGCTTGTTGAGCTTATATCTCCGTTTGATTCTATCGTAATCGGTAAATGTTTCGATTTAACTGCTGAAAAACTATCGTCCTCATCGCTGCAGGCACTTGATAAAATCAAGATGCAGAGCAGTATGAAACAAGTGATGCCTTTCAAAAAATTCATTATACAGATATTCTTTATTTTAGTATAGACGGAAATATTTTCGATTCGTTGCATGACAATGAATATTTTTTATTTAAAAAAATTAGATATTCTTATCTTATAAACGTTTCAAATTGATTTTTATTCAAAGAAAAGCATTAAAAATCTTAAATATGACTAATGGAAATTATCTATATCTTTACGCGTAAATAAATTCAAGATGCAAAAAGATATAGATTTGCGAATTACGCCCCAACAGGCTTCCGATAAAAATACGGTCAAAACTCTTTTTTCGGCTGAGACAGGAGTTTTGTACAGAGATATTGATGATGTACAGATTCTGCGTCGTTCCATAGATGCCCGACAAAGGAATATTTTTGTCAATTTGCGTGTTCGCGGATACATAAATGAACCTAAACCTGAAATTCAATATCAAAAAACGGAATATCCCGACGTTTCAAAGTCGGCAAACACGGCAATAGTTGTGGGAGCAGGTCCTGCCGGACTTTTTGCGGCATTGCGCCTGATCGAGTTAGGAATAAAGCCTGTTGTACTCGAAAGAGGCAAAGACGTTCATAAACGAAAGTTTGATACCGCTTTATTAAATAAGGAACAAGTTGTCAATCCCGAGTCAAACTACTGCTTCGGAGAGGGTGGGGCAGGAGCCTATTCCGACGGTAAACTTTACACCCGCAGTAAAAAAAGAGGCAATGTAGAAAAAATACTTAACGTGTTTTGCCAGCATGGGGCTAACACCGATATACTTGTAGATGCCCATCCGCATATCGGAACTGATAAACTTCCGTCGGTGATAGAAAATATCCGTGAGCAGATTAAACAATCGGGTGGGGAAGTCTATTTTGAAACACGTGTAGATTCGCTTATTATATCCGATAAACGAGTGAAAGGCGTTGAAACGAATACGGGAGAAGAATTTTTCGGGAAAGTAATACTTGCTACCGGACATTCTGCGAGGGATGTTTACCGAATGTTGGACGAGAAAGGTGTTTATATTGAAGAAAAAGGTTTGGCAGTCGGTGTGCGTATTGAGCATCCTGCCCATCTCATCGATCAGATTCAATATCATAACGAAGAGGGACGAGGCGAATATCTGCCTGCCGCCGAATATAGTTTTGCCGAGCAAGTAGAGGGTAGAGGCGTATATTCTTTTTGTATGTGTCCCGGAGGAATTATTATTCCTTCGGCAAGCGATCGGCAGCAGCTGGTTGTTAACGGAATGTCCGCATCAAACCGAGGTTCTAAGTGGTCGAACTCAGGCGTTGTAGTTGAAATTCATCCTGAGGATTTTCCTGAATATGCGAAATACGGAAAACTGTCGATGCTCCATTTTCAGGAAGAATATGAAAAAGAAGCTTGGATTCAGGGAGGAAAAACACAGATTGCCCCTGCTCAACGAATGACGGATTTCGTCAATAATACGTTAAGTTCAGATTTACCCGTGTCGTCTTATGTTCCCGGTATAGTATCATCTCCTTTACATAGCTGGTTGCCGCCATTTATAAATACTCGATTAAGGGAAGGATTGAAAATGGTTTCGAAAAAAATGAACGGTTTTTTGACAAATGAAGCCGTATTGCTTGGCGTAGAGAGCCGTACGTCTTCCCCTGTCAGAATTACGAGAGACAGGGATACTTTACAGCATATAGAAATTTCGGGTTTGTATCCTTGCGGAGAAGGTGCAGGATATGCGGGAGGAATAGTTTCAGCCGCAATGGACGGAGAAAGGTGTGCCGAAGCTTTGGCAAGAACTTATTGAAGGTCTTGGATGTTATTACTGAATAAAATATTTTATATTTTTAGTATTTGCTTTCAGATTGATCATTAAACCTTTTTAATTAAAACATATCTAAACAAAATAACAGTAAAATAAATCATTATGAAAAAAATATTATTTGCTTTACTTGCAATATTTATATTCGTTTCTTGTGCCACAAATTCGGGACTGAATAAAATAACTTTCGGAATGAGTAAAAGCGAAGTTGCTTATTCTATCGGTAATCCCGAACGATTGCTTGAGGCACGGAATATAGACGGTAAATATCTTGAAGTTTTACAATATCGGTTCGGAAATGATGTTTATGCTTTTGAGTTCTGGAACGATTACTTGACAGGCTATGAATATCTGTATTCAGAAGATAATTATTATTATAATCCGCCTGTTGCGCCTCCGCCTTATTATCCACCGGTAGGCAGCCCTGTCAGACCTCGTCCTTTGCCTGCTCCGGCACCTCCAACCAGACCTTCGCCACCAAGCTATCGTCCTGATCCGGGACAGAGCGGCAGGGATAAAGGAAATCCGTCTAACGGAGGTAGGGACAATACTTCGGGCAGAGGAAACGTAAGCGGTTCATCAGGGCGTGATTCAGGCTCAAGTTCAGGAAGAAGTAATTCATCGAGCGGGCGTAGTACAGAATCGAGCAGCGTTTCAAGTGGACGCGACGCCTCAAGCGGGCGCTCGGGAAGCAGCAGCTCAGAAACAAGTACCCAGTCGGGAAGGGAACAAAGCGGGAGAAGTGGCTCTTCGGGCAGAAGCGGCAGATAAGACAAAAAAGAGGGAATTTTTTAATCCCCTCTTTTTTATTTGATTACTTACATAAAAATATTAATCAATATATTTTACTTTAGTTGCATCACGATCTTTTACTTGTGGAGTTTCATTTCCATAGCCTAAAGCAATTCCGTACATGATCTCATATCCTTCTGAAAATTGTAGGGCGTCTTTTACTTCTTTAGCTTTCGGATCGTTGATCACAGGCACAATGCTGCCTATAACGCAAGTTCCTAATCCCATTGCATGTGCACTGAGCAAAATGTTTTGTGAAAGCATTCCGCAATCCGATGCCGAAGTAGGATTGTTTACGTCGCGTGCTACAAAAATGAATGTAGGCGCATTGTAGAATACCGATTTTATGTCGTTCAGCTTTTTAAGCATATCAGGATTCTGTACTATTCTTACTTCCCAAGGTTGTTTGTTGTTGGCGCTGGGAGCGAGTATAGCACATTTCATAATCGTGTCGATTTGCGCTTTAGACACCTGATCGGCTTTGTATGCATGGATACTTCTGCGTGTCATAAGGTTATCCAGTGCAACTTCTTTTTTTGTTTACCTGCTGAACAACAGGTTGTTTCGCTTCTTCCTTTTGTCCGCAAGCGGTTAATGCTGCAATTGCGACAAATAATAATAGAATTTTTTTCATACTACTGTTTTTTTTATTGTTAGCACTTTAATGTATTTGTTTATAAAGAATTACGTTCTTTTCGGAAAACATATCTTTAGTTTTTTCCTTATATTCTTTAAAATGAATGGTATTGTTGTGAAAATCAATTGCTTCTTGAGATTTCCATTTTTCAAGGATTACAAATTTAGTTGAATCTCCAATTGCCTGATGAACATGGTAATATATACATCCGTTTTCTTTTTGGCTGTTGGCTGCAATATTCTCGAAAATAGGCTTTATGTTTTCGGCATATTCGGGTTTTATCCGCATTTCCGCAACGATAACTATTTCGTTGCCTGTTTCGCTGTTGTTTGTTTTTTCAGATGTTTTTTCCATATCAGATGTTTTGTTTCTTTCGGTATTCTCCTTATTGCTGCAATTGGTTAAACAGAACAATAACGTCAGAATGAGTAGATATCTCATGCGGTAATTCTTTTTGATTATCCCAAATATAATTATTATTTGTCATTAAGTTTTAAATTAATAAGCGACAGGCAGGAATGTTAACAATATTTTTAATTTATTCTCATTAAAATCCGTTGTTAAATAAAAGAAGTCTGGTAAAATATTCGTACTTTTCGATTATCGTCTTAATTAAAATATGAATGTCATGAGTAAGAAAATTTTAATGTTTGCAGGTGATTTTGTAGAAGACTATGAAATGATGGTACCGTACCAGGCTCTACTGTCTGTCGGTTTCGAAGTTGATGTTGTTTGTCCCGGAAAGAAGAAGGGAGATACTGTTGCGACGGCTATTCACGATTTCGTCGGTTTTCAGACGTATGTTGAATTAAGAGGGCATAATTTTGCTGTAAACAAGAACTTCGACGATGTTAAACTTGACGAATATGCAGGTTTGTATATCACAGGTGGACGTGCTCCTGAATATATAAGGCTGACACCTAAAGTTTTGGAATATACCCGCCACTTTTTTGAGAAGAATAAACCTGTTGCCGCCATTTGTCACGGCATACAGATTCTTACTGCCGCCGGTGTTGTTAAAGGGCGTACTTTGACTGCCTACGATGCAGTGGGTCCGGAAGTAAACATAGCGGGAGGAAACTATAAGAAGATTCCCGCAACTGATGCCATAACCGACGGTAATCTGACAACATCGCCTGCATGGCCTGGACATCCTGCTATATTGCGTGAATTTTATAAACTCTTAGGCGTGAAGATATCAATATAAAATAGTGTCGTTAGACTATTTTAAGAAAAGGGTTTTACAGATCATATTTGTGAAACCCTTTTCCTTTTTTATCAACTTATGGCACAGATTTTGTAATTCGATTGTAACGGTAATTATATTTATGCTACTTTTAGGCATTAAATTCAATAGAAACAGGAGATAACTATGTTTTATAATAAGAAAAAGAATTTTTTTGAAGATAATGAAGATCAACAACCTATTATATCCATTGTAACGGGTGACATTGATGATATGGATTGCAGTGTTGACGAGAAAGAATTGAAAACAGAGATTCCTATATTGGCGCTGCGTAACACGATTATTTTTCCCGGTACAAGCCAACCCATTGCAATAGCACGAAAAAAAGTCATTAAAAGCCATCAAGAGCCTTAAAAACAAGAAATCCTTGATCGGACTCGTTTGTCAGAAAGACGCCGAAGTTGAAGATCCGGATATTAATGATTTGTACGAAGTTGGGGTAATCGGTGAGGTACTGCGTGTTATTGAACTGTCGGATGACGAGAATGTAACTGTGATCTTTCAAGGGAAGAAGCGTTTTCATCTGGATGAGATCACGCTTCATGCACCTTATCTGAAAGGAAGATATACTTTGTTGGAAACGAAACCTGCATCTCTCGATGACAAGGAGTATCTGGTTTTGCTCGATTCGATCCGTGACCTGACAATACAAATGATGAAAATGTTTGGCGAGCCTCCGAGAGAATTGCTGCAACGCCTCAATTCGAAAGAAGGATTGTCGGTGTTGGTGAATTATTGTTGTACCAACCTTCCTATACAGGCTTCGGAAAAGCAGGAATTATTAAACATAAACAGCGATAAGGATCGGGCTTACCGGCTTTTGATGATATTGAACCGTGAAACTCAAATGATGGAAATGAAAATGAACATTCAGATGAAGACGCGGGAAGAATTGAATCAACAGCAAAAAGAATACTTCCTGCAACAGCAGATAAAAGCTATTCAGGACGAATTGGGAGGAAATCCGCAACAAGCTGAAATTGACGAATTTCGTACCCGTGCCCGAAAAAAGAAATGGAGTCTGGAAGTTGCCGAAGCCGTTGAAAAAGAAATTAAGAAACTTGAACGTTTGCATCCGCAGTCGCCGGACTATTCGACTCAATATTCTTATTTACAGACAGTGCTTGACTTGCCGTGGAACGACTATACCAAAGATAATTTTAATCTGAAACATGCTCAGAAAATACTCGATCGGGATCATTTCGGCTTGGAGCGGGTGAAAGAACGTATCGTTGAACATTTGGCGGTATTGAAACTGAAAGGAGACCTCAAATCGCCTATTATATGTCTGTACGGACCTCCCGGGGTAGGTAAAACCTCGTTGGGAAAATCCATAGCCGAGGCTTTGAACCGGAAATATATCCGGGTTTCATTAGGCGGCTTGCACGACGAATCCGAAATTCGCGGACATCGCCGTACTTATATAGGAGCAATGCCGGGGCGAATTATTCAGAATCTATTGAAGGCAGGTTCATCAAACCCTGTTTTTGTTCTCGACGAAATAGATAAGATCGGTAACGATTTTCGGGGCGATCCTGCGTCTGCCTTGTTGGAAGTGCTTGATCCCGAACAAAATTCTACATTCCATGACAATTATCTGAATATTGATTATGATTTGTCCAGAGTAATGTTTATCGCCACCGCAAATAATGTATCGGCTATATCCCAACCTTTATTGGACAGGATGGAGTTGATAGATGTCAGCGGATATATTATGGAAGAGAAAGTAGAGATAGCGCATCGTCATCTTATTCCTAAGCAATTGGAAATACATGGATTGAAAAAGGAAGATATTACAATTCCTAAAAAAACAGTTGAAAAAATTGTTGAAAATTATACCCGAGAATCAGGTGTTCGTGCATTGGATAAAGAAATTGCGAAAATAATGCGTAAAGTGGCATTGAAAGTTGCTACTAATGCTGAATATAACAAGACTTTGACGGAAAAAGATTTGAATGAATATTTGGGTGAAATTAAATTTTCGCGTGACGAATATCAGGGAAACGAATATGCGGGAGTTGTCACAGGGCTTGCGTGGACGTCCGTCGGCGGTGAAATCTTATTTATTGAAACTTCCCTGAGTAAAGGAAAAGGTGGAAAACTTACTCTGACAGGTAATTTAGGTGATGTGATGAAAGAATCTGCAATGTTGGCATTGGAGTATCTGCGATCTCACAGTCAGGTGTTAGGACTCGACGAAAATGTTTTTGAGAACTGGAATGTTCATCTCCATGTCCCTGAAGGAGCTATTCCGAAAGACGGACCTTCAGCCGGCATAACGATGGTAACGTCTCTTGCCTCAGCATTTACCCAGCGAAAAGTTAAAAGTAATCTGGCTATGACAGGCGAAATAACTCTTCGGGGTAAAGTGTTACCCGTAGGAGGCATTCGCGAAAAAATTTTGGCTGCCAAACGGGCAGGCATTAAAGAGATAATCCTTTGCAAAGAGAACGAAAAAGATATAAGAGAAATAAAAGATTCTTATCTGAAAGGGTTGAAATTCCATTACGTCACAGATATAAAAGAGGTGCTCGATATAGCTCTATTGAAAGAAAAAGTAAAGCATCCTCTCGATCTTAAAGTGAAAGATGAACAGAAAAGGGATTAATAAATAGTTTAATTTCAATGTAAAAAGCAGATAATTTATCTGCTTTTTTATTTATATTTGAACGAAATTATAATTTTCTAAAAATTAAATTTTACCCTAATGAAGAAACTTTACTTTTTTATTGCTCTCTTTTTGTTGTCATTAACCGTATCTGCTCAATTTAAAGTAGAACTGGTATGGAAAAAAACTTCTGCTGAAGCCACTTATATGACTGCCACGCAACGATCGATGATTGCTCTTGATGATAAGCTTTACATAACCAATCAGGGGGATGCAAATATAGCTGTTGTTGACGCTAAAACAGGAGATTTTATCAAAAACATTACTACCGGGGTATCAACAGGCTTCTTTGCTAAGAATTGTATTTATCTGACTGAAGACAACGTTGCTTTATTAGGCAGCAGTGGGACAGGGTCGAATATTTTTACTATTTATGTTTGTGATCTGGAAACCGGTGCTACAAATTTACTTAAAACTATTGCAATGACAGGATTCGGGCGAACAGACTATTTTTCTGCTTGCGGAAGTTTTAATAGCGCTCAAGAAGGAGGATATATTGCTTTGGCAAGTAATACAGGGAATATAACAACTATTCCTATGTCAAGTGGCACTTTAGGAGAGATAACTTCTCCATTCATAACAGGGTTGACAGGCATTTCAGCAACAACCTTTCCGAAAGATGATAATTCATTTTTTGTCGTAGCCAGATCTGCCGAACGTCGATTGTACAAGAAAGATGGAAGTTATACAGCTTTTTCGGGAATAGAAAGTTCAGAACAGAGTTCTAATTCCGGCGGGCTTTATTTTAAGTTTATAGACAAAGAATTTTTAGTGGTTTCGATAGGAAATATGGGCGCTGTACGAATATTTAACGTTACAAATGATTTTAATAAAAGCTATACATCCCCATCTTTGAGGACAAAACCTCCTGTCGGACCTCCTATTGCTGGAAGTAACTCTCCAATATATACAACTGATGCTTTGGGGACTACATCTGTTCAAGCATCGACAGCTATAACTGCAATGGCGAAAGAAGACAAAGGAGATCATGTGATGATTTATTTGCATTGCGTGAACAATGGTATTGCTGCTTATAAATTATCGGAAGAACCCGGTATGGGAATCATGGAGAATGAAACTGCCGTTGACAAAGTAAATGCTTTTTCCCGTGGTGGAGTATTAGTTGTTGATTCCGCTTTAGGCGATGATATTTTAGTATATGATATAAGCGGGCGTGTCCTATATAATAAAACAGCATCTCAGCAAACAACGGAGATTTCGGGATTAACACCTGATCAGATTGTGATTGTCAAAATAGGCAAAAAAGTGATGAAAGTCAAACTGTGATTTTATTTTAATATTTGATGATATAAAGCTGCCCTATTAAAGGGCAGCTTTTTTATTGTCATAATTTCTGACATTTTGTCATTGGTAAATCGGGGTATTTTTTGGCACAACATTTGATATAGTATTAATGTTGATAAAAGAAAAAATAACAAATAATTAATTATATAACAAAATGGGAAAAATAATTGGAATAGACTTAGGTACCACAAACTCTTGTGTTGCCGTGATGGAAGGTAACGAGCCTATCGTTATCGCCAACAATGAAGGAAAGAGGACTACGCCTTCAGTCGTTGCCTTTATAGAAGGCGGCGAACGGAAAGTGGGAGATCCGGCTAAACGTCAAGCTATAACCAATCCTGAAAAAACCATATATTCTATAAAGAGATTTATGGGTGAAACTTGGGATCAGGTGCAAGACGAAATTAAGCGCGTACCATATAAAGTGGTTAAAGGAGATAACAATATGCCTCGCGTTGAAATAGACGGACGTCTTTACACTCCGCAGGAAATATCTGCAATGATTCTTCAAAAAATGAAGAAAACAGCGGAAGACTATTTAGGACAAGAAGTGACAGAAGCTGTTATTACAGTCCCTGCCTACTTTAACGATTCTCAACGTCAAGCAACCAAAGAAGCTGGCGAAATAGCAGGGCTTACCGTAAAACGTATTGTAAACGAACCTACTGCTGCGGCATTGGCTTATGGGCTTGACAGAAAAACTCAGGATTTGAAGATCGCCGTATTCGACTTAGGTGGAGGTACGTTCGATATATCAATCCTTGAACTTGGAGATGGCGTGTTTGAAGTAAAATCGACCAATGGTGATACCCATTTAGGTGGCGATGACTTCGATAACGTAATTATAAATTGGTTGGCAGAAGAATTCCAGAAAGAAGAAGGAGTTGACTTGCGTAAAGATCCTATGGCACTTCAACGCTTGAAAGAAGCTGCGGAAAAAGCTAAGATTGAATTGTCAAGTACAACAACAACAGAGATCAATTTACCATATATAATGCCTGTGAACGGTATTCCTAAACACTTGGTAAAAACTTTGACGCGTGCAAAATTTGAACAATTGGCAGATACACTTATCCGTAAATGTATAGAACCTTGCCGTAAAGCATTACAGGATGCAGGACTTTCGGCAGCGGATATTGATGAAGTAATCTTGGTTGGAGGTTCTACACGTATTCCTGCCGTTCAGACGGAAGTGGAAAAATTCTTTGGGAAAGCCCCTTCTAAAGGAGTAAACCCTGATGAAGTTGTTGCTGTGGGTGCTGCTATACAAGGTGCTGTATTGACTGGTGAAGTAAAAGACGTACTGTTGTTGGACGTAACACCCCTTTCATTAGGTATTGAAACAATGGGTGGAGTGATGACAAAGCTTATCGAATCGAATACTACAATACCTACTCGTAAAAGCGAAACATTCTCAACTGCCGCCGATAATCAGCCTTCGGTACAAATCAACGTATTACAGGGAGAGCGTCCGATGGCAAAAGATAATAAGCAAATCGGTGTGTTCAACTTGGACGGAATACCACCCGCACCACGTGGAGTACCTCAAATTGAAGTTACGTTCGATATAGATGCAAACGGTATTTTAAAAGTATCGGCGAAGGATAAGGCAACAGGTAAAGAACAATCCATCCGTATCGAAGCATCTTCAGGACTAAGCGAAGACGAGATCAAACGTATGAAAGATGAAGCTGCAGCCAATGCCGAATCCGATAAAAAAGAAAAAGAAAAAATAGATAAGTTGAATCAGGCTGACTCTATGATTTTCCAGACCGAAAAACAATTGAGTGAATTGGGAGATAAACTTCCTGCAGATAAAAAAGCTCCAATTGAAACAGCATTAAATAAACTGAAAGATGCACACAAAGCTCAGGATTTAGCTGGAATTGATAGTGCAATGGCAGAATTAAATACCGCTTTCCAGGCAGCCAGTCAGGATATGTATAATGCTACAAATGATACAGGTGCAAATAATGCTGGCGGGCAGTCAGATGCAAGCACTAACGCAGGACAACAAAATGGCAACGATGGTGATGTTACTGATGTTGATTTCGAGGAAGTTAAGTAAAGATAGATAAAGGATTACATATTGAAATAAAGAGCTGTCAATTGACAGCTCTTTATTTTTACTCAATGTTTCATATTGTAATCATGCTCAATATAATGAAAAAAGGAACGGTTATATAAACTTATATAACCGTTCCTTTTTTTATAATCTGTATCTCTTTTACTGCTTTATCAATTTTCTCTTCTTAACCATCATATAAGAGGCAGCCGTAAGCAGTAAAGCCGCAACGGGCAGATCACCCACAGGGCTCCCTGCAATGGGAGGCCCACAGGAGGTTTTGTCCTGAGTGAAGGTGTACCCTCCTGCCCGGAAGCATCCATGCCCTGCCTGTACATATCCTGCAACTCAGAATACGTCTGTTCCGAAGGAAGGGTTATATCTTCTTGAGCTATAGAAGGGTTTATAAAACTGTTCAAGAAGATTGCCGTAAATATGATTTTTTTCGTCAATTTCATTGTACAATAATTTTATTGGTTTTTACCTGTCCGTCTTCAAGCATTGTTTCAACAATGTATACTCCGGCAGCAATATCCAGTCTCTTTCTGTAAGAGAACTCATTCGACGGTTTTTCAGAGATAACACTTATTCCCGCTAAATTCGTAATCCTTACATTTTCGATAGGTCTGCTGCTGTCGACCATAAGGTCGTTCTTATAGCATATTACCGATAACTTGGCTTCTGCATTATTTCCGATGTTTAATCCCGATTCGTCCTGATAGGTAATACGTAATTCAAACCTTTGGTTGTCGGAGTCCCGGTTTGCCGTTTTCAGTCCGGTTGTACCTGTGTTGGAAGACATAGCTTCCGCCGTTGGTAACGTCTTTTTCTGTATTTTCGACTTTATCGACAAGGGTTATGCTTTTTATCAGGTTACCGCCGACTTCTATCTGAAGCTGTGCATCGCTGCCCTTATACAAGGATTCGACGCTCAGCCTGATTACGGAAGGCTTGGTCGTGCCGTTCTCCACCAGATTCCTGTAGAGGTATCCGTCACTGCTCATATAGGCTATTTCCGCCTTTTTGTCGAAGTCGTCGTCGGGACGGGTTTTTATTATACTTTCGTGTTCCGGGTCGTTGAAGGTCAAAACAGCTTTGCTAATCCTTGTCGGTGTAACGGCATTAACCACTATGGATCCGCTAAGGCTTTCTTTTTCCGCCTTGGCTGCTCTGGGAGAACCGTCGAACCTGCTTTCATAACGCTGTTCTTGCCTTCGAGATAGAACTGCAGTTCGTTGCCGGTTGCCGCAGGATTCTTGAGGCGATTATAATCGCCTGCAAGAGCGGGATGTCCGGGCTGTCGATGTCGTTACCCGGAGAACCGATGCTATAAGTCAGGGTCTGGTTGGTTGCGGCTTCCACGATCTGGAAATAGTTCTTGATTACCGAACTGTTTAGGGCGTACAGCTTATCGAAGTCGATATGTCCCATGGTCGGGTTACCGATCATGATTCTCTCTCCCGAATTGGGCTTGTTCAGTTTCATCTTGTATACGGCTACGTTGTTTTCCCCGTCGAATACGGTTTCGGGCTTGTCGTTGTCCTTTTCGAAGACGAAACGGAACGATTTGTAGCCTCGCTGCAGTTTCGTGGGGTTATTCCAGCATTCGGGCTCGAGAGTTATATACGAATACTGACAGAATGTACTGGTAGAATCCGCCGTGTTATAGGTTTGCAGCGGACGCTGGGCTTCTATGTAAGGATTCATAATGTAAGGCATTTCCATGACTCCCTGGAGGGCTTCCAGGTATTTGTGGTCTTTTTGTCCTGTTACGCTTGAATCATAGTCTCCCGGCCAGATAGCCAGAGCGTGCCCTGTGGTGGACAGGTCGATGTTCGCGGTACTGAATGTACCGGTGAATTCGTCGTCGGCAGGCGTTCCGTTTTCGGGGTTGTTCGAATTGAACAGCCTCTGGTAGAAGTTGGGATAGCCTGCAAGGGCAAAGTCCCCGCCGGTCTGGTATTTCAGGGGAGCAGCTAGCATAGAGAAGCGAGCCCTGGGGATCCTGGGGATGTCATTCGCCCAGTCGTAGCCCGGGAAATCCGTATCTTTATCGTATTCCGGGATTCCGCTTTCCTCGGGGGTCGGGGTGTCGTAGTAACCGAAGTTGTACTGTATTTTTGCACGGTTATATCTCAGGTAGCTGGGATAGGCGGTTTCGCTGCCGTAATGGTAGACGATGGTGTCGCAGAAGGGATAGCCTCTGTCGAAAGTGGGATCGAAATGTAAATCAGGGAAGATGCTTGCCATGCCGGGTATGTGTACGGTGGTACAAGGAGCCGGCACCGAAATAGTAGGACTTGCGTCCTTGGTCAGCCAGTTTGCCGTGTTGAACCAGTCGCCGTCGGTTGCCGCAGGGTTCCAGTAAAGGGTGTTCTCCCCTACGTTGATCTGTACCTTTGAGGTCATGATGGCATTGTCGCAACCGGGTACTCTTACCTTGAGGGTGAACTCCCCGTTCATGTCGAGGGTGGCATCGGGGATTTTGGGGTTACGTCCCGTATAGGTCCAGCTCCAGCGCCCGTTGTCGAAGCTCCATTCGTAGTCTGTGTCGCCCAGGGCGAGGGATTCCAGACGGATGGTGTCGCCGATGCAGACGATGGAGGGTCGAGCTTCTGCTATGGGTCTGTTGCTGAGGTCGTAGACGGTGATTTCCTGTTCGAATGAGGATATCATTGTAGGAGCGCACCCGTAGTCGTAGGCAATAACCCTGTATTTATCACTGCCCAGATCCCAGTCTTTGAATATTCCGTCGGTATTGTCTGGATCGCCGGCTTTGGGCAGCAGTTTGGTGGTCTTTTTGTCGTCCCATAGTTCGAATTTGTAATTGCCGTCGCCCGAACCGTTCTTTACTTTAATGTGGATGTATCCTCCGATCTGTTGTCCGGGGCAACGGTAGGCGGCGGTGTTGGATAGATCCAGTTCGAATTGCGGTATCTGAGGTACGGTGACCTTGTACAATCTGGTACAGTACAAATCTAAAGGATATGAACTACTCACTGACGAATTACTTACCCAAAAGGTATATTCACCCGGTTTATCCGTCTCGTATGAGACATCCGGCTGCCAAGAACCGCCGATTTGTTTTAGATTCGCCCCTGACGGATAAGAATATATACCTACATAAGTATTGACCGAACTTTCATTTCCGGTTGCTTTGTCGACCCTTTTCATAGCGGTATCCTTGTTCGGGAAGGTAAATCTTACGTTTCCCGTACAAGGATTCCTGTCCATGTTTATTTTCATGTCTTCCGCAAATCTGTTATAATATAATGGTCCTGTCATCATTACTGACGTATTCGTATATCCGCAGGTATCGGTTACTTCTAAAAAATGCCGGTATTGATTATTGGTTCCTGTTTCGATCGGAGACACCTTCGATAACAACAAATTATATTCTTTTTGGAGTAGTAGAAGAAGGATATGGGATGATACAATTATCCCTGGTGTTTCCCCATAAGGTGAGGGAATAATACCTGGTTTTGTTTAACGTGTCTTTTGATACCGTCGACATGTCCAATACCGGATAATTCGGTTTCGGATAGGAATCGTCGTCAACCCATGTGCCTCCAACCCTTTTCTGGGTTTTGACGTATTTTACCTTTGAAAGTTGTTTAAGACTGCCTGACTGTACATAAATTAAGGGTATTTCGAACAGGCCACATTGTAAATCATAACTTACACCCGTTGTTTTGTTGGCGGGAGTTGTAGCGCTCAACCGAAAGCTGGTAGGCCATTTTTTTACCCATGGCGTCGGTGTACTCAATTTTATAGTTGCCTGTTTTAGGCGATTGCACATACGTTGTTATTTGGTTAGTCGCATTTGCAAATCTTATCGGACCGTTTGATTCCTTCAGTACGATACCGTCGGGATCTGTTAGCTTATATCCTGCCAAAGGGTAGTTCATAAGCCCGCGATAATCATTTATCACATAAAATGTCAGTTTTACCAGGTTGCATCCCTCATCCGAGCTCATATAAGATGCATAAGGCTCCGGATAATAAGGGGAATAAGCGCTCATGAACTTCGTGTCCGTACATCCTTTGGGGCGGACCAACACTTTGGGTACCCTGTTTGTTTTGTCGTCGTGCATTTCCGACAAAGAATACGGCAGGTTTGGAAAACGTATCCTATCTCCTGAGGAAGTTGGTGTGGATGGCGCCTTATCGAATCCCGTCCATGTCAGGGCATTGGGGTCGGAGATATCGTCTCCTTCGTAATAAAGCGCATATTCGAAGTATTTCGTTGAATTTATAAGTAAATATTCAAAATCTACACCTGAACCTGCTGAGACATAATTTAGGTTTAACAGAAGAGTCTTTGTCCAGTTCTCATCGTCGGTAGCAGCCGGATACATCGCGTATTGCCCCGGGTAATAATAGTTATAAAATATATTGGTAGGTCCTGCCGTATAGGTTCCTATCGTTACAGGAACGGTCTTTGTGTCATGGCAGACGCTGCCTTCTATGAGACTGAATACGTAGTCTCCCGCGGGCAGGTCTTTGGCGTATTGCGTCGTATACTTGCTTAAAACTCCGTTTGTCTGATATATGACGGTATCGCCCGTATAGGTTGCCGGGTATTTTGTCATGACCAATTTAAAGGGTGGCGTACCCCCTGTCATTTCCGAGAAAGATACCGCTCCCGTGTTTCTGCAGGGAAACGTCTTGGCTACGATTTTTACGGTCATATTCACCTTGGTCCACCCCCCCCAGCTGTTTTATGACTGCGGATCTGGTCACTGTTTTGGGTTCATAATTTCCTCCGGGAGAATCCTTGCATTTGCCCCGTATTTCCACTGTATAGGTACCGGCAGATAATGTCCCTATAATATTCTGATCGTGCCATTGCGCATCATCCGGATCGCTCCCTGTCAGGAAAGCGCGGTATTGCAGCCCTGTGTATTTGGGGGTTTCACCACTGACATCGTTTCCCGTTACGGTAACTTCTATCGAACCGTTCTGCCCGCAGGGATTGTCCGTAATTTTTAAAGAAACGGTAATATCGTCGCATTGCGAATAACTTTTAAGTGAAAAGCCACCCAGCATTATCAATGCAATAAAAAAATATTTACTGATGAAGTATAGGTTTTTCATTTGTGTATTTGCATTTAAGTTTGTAATGATTCTTTTGTTGGTCAAAATATTATTATTAAAAATAGTTATTTTAATGTATGCCGAATATAATACAGTATTCGTTTTTGGTCTGTTATAATATGTTTAATATCAGCATTATATACCGCATGTTAATATATAAAAAATATTTTGGGCAAATATAGTAAATTTTTTTAATAAAAAAGCCTGACTTTCTGTAATTTTACAAAAAGTCAGGCTTGAATTTTAAAATTTATATTTATTTTTTTGCAATTTTTCTTATAATATTGGTCCCATTCGATATGATGGAGCATATATATATGCCTGAAATCATATTTGACGGCGCCGTTACGGTAATATTACCGTCTTTGTATTCTTTGCTGAGGATTGTCCGTCCGCTCAAATCCGTAACGGTGAGCGTAAAAGATTCATTACTTTCATTTGTTACATTGAAGTTGTCAGTGAACGGATTGGGGTATATGTAAAACGTATCTTTATTTTGCTGTTCGGATGTAATGGAGTTAGGCGTTATGTTAAACAAATCATATATCTCGTCTGCTCTTAATGCCGAGTTATAGATTCGCAGTTCGTCCATTTCGCCTTGATAGGGATTGTTTAGAAAACGGCTGTTGCCGATCATCAGGTCGCTTTCTTCTCCTATGGCGCCTGTTTTTGCATCGGCTTTTTCAAGTTTCATTTCTCCGTCAAGATACATGCGGATCATTTTATTTTCCCTGTCCCTTACACAGGCTATATGATGCCAGCTATTGTCGAAATATGCGGCTGCCGCAAAGTCGATATTCGTTTTTGTTACGTCGTCGTCAATGGCAAAAGTAAGTTTGCTGTTTTTGTATTGTATTCCGTACCATTTTCCCGTAGCGCCTGTATTCGTGTCTTTTGAAAACGAGCCTTTGTTTATTAAATAAGTGTCGTTGTTGCTTCCCACGCCTGCTGATTTGAACCACAATGAAATGGTAAAGGAAGTGTTGTCCAGCATTATGCTTTCGGAATGGGGAACGCTCATGTAGGTATTGTTCTGGTTGGCGAAGCGTAATGCATGCCCGACTTTTCCTTCCGCCCATTCGGGAGTGAAGTTTACGGCGGACGCCACGTGTTCGTTGTCAGGATCGGATGCCGTGTTGCCGTTTCCTTCGTCGAAAGGCAAATAAAGTACGGCTTCCCTGTCGGTTTGTTTCCCCGTTTTAAAGTTCCACACATCGCCTGTCGTAGTGCCCAGATCATTAGTCGCATCGACGCGCCAGTAGTAAGTAGTTTCTTCATCGAGTTCGTTGATGAAATAAGAGGTTTCGGTTAATTCACTCGCAATTGATGTCAAGTTATCCGTTGATTTGCCGAGAAAGAGATTGTATTTAAGAGTTCCGCCTAACGGATTGGTTAGATTTTCCCACGACAATGTGATGTATTTCCAGTAATTCAACTCTTCCGAATCAGAAGGCTGCGGGTTTACGGATGTACGAGGCAGAGTAGGATCGGTTTCTGTTTTAACGGATATGGTTGCCGAATATTCTGATTGTATTTCGTTGTTGACAGCCTTGAGCCTTATGTAATATAGGGTTTCTTTTTCAAGATTGTCAACGGTTCCCGTAGTTGCATTTCCTGAAAAAACAGCGGCTTCCGTAAATGTTATGTTGTCTGTCGATATTTCAGCGATAATAGAGGTTGCTTTTGTTTCAAAATTTTTCCATGTGAAGGTTAGCGATGTCTTGTTATTTCCGCTTACTTTCACGTCAACCGGGTATTTCAGATAGTCAATCGGTTTGTCGATACTGTTTATATATCTTTCGATATTCGTATAGCCATCGACACCAATTGTCATGGCGTCGTTCACATTCTTATCCGTTCCCAATATATCTTCCCATACGTCAGGAATACCATCGCCGTCAGTATCTGTTAATTTAGGTGCGTTAAAAATATAACCTGCATTGCCGCCTTCGAGATTCAGTTCGGATTCATTTGATATTAAAGCACCTTTGGCTCCTAACGATGTTAATTCGTCTATGACATATCCGTCTACATTGTCTCTGACGGGCAGGCTTGCGCCCACTTTGTCCACAATCCAGTTGTATGCGTCCAGCGATGACATTTGGCTTTGGATTTCGGGATGCATCTGTGGAATTGTAGGGGTGGAGGTGTTCCAGTAATCGGGAGATTCCACCCAGAGTGCAGATCCATAATCAGCTTTTTGACTTTCAGCACCGTTCAGGCTGCCGTCGAGATTGCTGTCGTAATAATTCCCTGTGGCATATAGCTGAAAATTGGAGTTTGCTCTTGTGTAAGGCGGCGTACTTCCTGAAGAAGGTCCGCTTATAAAATAGTTATTTACGATCGTTCCCCACGATGTTCCTTGCGAATCGCCTCCAAGTATGTAGGCGCCTCCGCCTCCCCAGTTGTAGATTACATTGTTTACAAATTGAGTAAGCCCTTTGCTTTTAGGGTTTCGGGTTTTATTGTCGATATACAGGTTTCGGAATAAGGTAACACCTCCGTTAGTCTGGATCAAACCTCCACAGGAGTGGGTTTGTAGTCCTTGCGATATTATTGAGTTTTGTATGGTAATGTTAGAAGGTTCAGTTCCTTTATTATCCCATGATATTGAGAAATTCTCATCTCTTCCCCACGAAACGGATACGTGATCGAATATCATGTTTGTTCCGTTTGATATTCCTGCCGCATCTTTGCCCGAATCGCCTGATCGTCCCATTCGGAAGCGGATATAACGGCAGATGACGTTATGAGCCCCGGAAAACGAAACGCCGTTTCCATATACCGTAATTCCTTCACCCGGAGCGGTTTGCCCTGCAATAGTAAGGTTGCTCGAAAACACCATTCTGCTTTTGATCTTGATGACTCCCGATACGTCGAAAACTACGATTCTGTTCGGTTTGCTGACAGCGTCCCGCAATGATCCTGTGCCGGTGTCATTCAGATTGGATACGTGATACACTTCCCCGTTGCGACCGCCGATTGCAAAACGCCCGAACCCTTCGGCTCCGGGAAAAGCCAGCTGTTGTGAATAAACAGACACAATAGAACATAACAAAAATGCTATTAAAAAAGGAGTAAATTTTTTCATGGATTTTATAAAATATAAATTTAGGTTAAATTTTAGGTTTGCATTAACACAAACAAAGTAAAGCTACTTTGGACGGATTGTATTATTCAATTTGATCTTATTTATAATTAATATGATACAAATACGAATTGCTTTTCAAGATGATTTTTCTCTTTTTTCGCGTATAATATATTTGATTATTATATTTGTATATTATTATTGAGAATAATGGATTTGGAGATTTCTGGCTCAAAAGGTATATCGTCAAAACAATTTGCGGTACTGATACTGGATATCGGTACGTTTTTACTGGCATCCGGAGCTCACTGCGGACGCATATATTCTAATATAAAGCGTTTGGCTGATGTTTGGGGTTTTGATCTGGATATGCAGCCTTCTTTCAAAGGATTGCTGGTTACGGTTAAAAATCTCAATAATGCTGATGATACCGTCACATTATTCAAAGAATCTCCTGTATATCACGCCCATTTGTCGATGCTGACTCAGGTAAGCCATTTGACTTGGGAAGCAGTAGAAAAGAATCTTTCTATTGAAGAAGTCCGATCCGAGTTTCTTAAAATAAAAAACACGCCGAATTATAGAGTCTGGATTATTTCTTTGGCTGTCGGCATTTCATGTGCAGGACTTTGTTTGCTTTCTTTCGGTGATATGTTAAATGCACTTGTTGCATTTTTAGGGGCTTCAATCGGATCAATATTCCGATACAGAATTACAAAAATGCAGTTCAATCCTATGATTGCGATTATTGTCGCAGCCTTTATAACTACAATAATCACAGGATTGGGTTCTTTGCTGCATATCGGATCACATCCTGAAGTTGCGATGGCTACTGCCGTATTGTATCTGATACCGGGAGTTCCGCTGATCAATTGCGTTATAGACCTTCTTGAAGGTTATTTGTCTTCGGCGATGAACCGGGCTCTTTTTTCCGGCTTTATTTTGTTGTGCATTGCCGTAGGAATGACTTTGAGCATTACTCTTATGGGTATCAACAACTTTAATTGACAAGGTTATGGAAGGGTTTTTATTAGCAGTGTTTAGAGATTTTGCAATAGCTTTTATTGTGGCGTTCTGTTGGGGAATTCTGTTCGGATCGCCTAAAAAAGTGTTATTGCTTGCGGGCTTGTTGGGAGGTATGGGGCATTGCCTTCGTTTTATTTTACTGCAATTTGATCTCGGCATTGTTTCGGCTACTCTTGCAGGTTCTGTATTGATCGGGCTCGTCGGTATTTTTGCAGCGCATAAAGTACATAATCCTCCCGTTGTGTTTACGATGCCGGCATGTATAACCATGATTCCTGGGATGTTTGCTTATAGAACCATGTTGTCGGGAATAAAACTATCGGATCTGACTACCGTGGAGAAAGATCCGTATTTGTTAATAGAAATGTCCCACAATTTTGTACTCACGATTTCGCTGTTGTTTACACTGGCTATCGGTATTTGCATCGGAGCTCTTTTATTCCGTCGCTCAAGTGTTAAAAATATGTCTTTCAAAGAAGAGATGAAGAGGATAACCGGACTTTGATCATACAGCCTTAACAGATAGAAGATCAATTTATCCCCCCATAAAGATCAATTTGACGATTTAATAGTTATAGTTAACCGTTAAATTTACATTCTGATTTAATCCTGAAAGACATGAGAGCTGTAAAAATAGCATTTATTGCCTTTTTTATTTTATTGATATTCTCTTCAGCCAAAGAAAGACCGGTGCATGTTTTTATGGCAGGAGATTCTACCATGGCGCTGAAACCTTTGTATAAAAATGTTTTGGATACCGTGACAGGCGATACAGTCGCAGAGGCTTTTCCCGAAAGAGGCTGGGGGCAGGTGCTTCCTGATTTTTTCAACGAAAATATTGTTGTGGAAGATTATGCTCAAAACGGGCGGAGTTCCCGTACGTTTATAGAACAAGGTTGGTGGCAGAAGATTATTGACGGAGTACAGAAAGGCGATTATGTGGTTATTCAGTTCGGGCATAACGATTCTGCTGCTGACAGACCTGACAGGTATACGACGCCTGAGGATTATAAGAAGAATTTTGCTTTTTTTATAGATCAGGTTAGAGAAAAAGGGGGCAATCCTATTATTTGTACATCCGTTGTAAGACGGCGTTTTGACAGAAACGGGAATTTTCAGGATTCGCACAGGGAATATGTTTCTTTGGCAAAACAGGTTGCCGAAGAAAAAAACGTACCTCTGATCGACATGTACGAAAAAAGCAAAGCTTTATTAATCAGCCTTGGTGAGGAAGGTTCCGTTCCGCTGTTTCTTCATGTCGCAAAAGGAGAAAACCGGAATTTTCCCGAAGGAAAGACCGACAATACCCATTTCAGGGAGGAAGGGGCAAAAGCTATGGCTGCATTGTTCGTCGAGGGACTGAAAGAGAATAATATAGAAGTGTTAACCAAACAATTAAAATAATATGAAGTTAGTAAAACAACGCGTTTTTTCTTTATTAGTGTTTTTTAGCTGCCTGTCATTAAGTGCGCAAAAAAGTAATGATGACGTTTCCAAAACATGGGTGGCTGATTTAGGTAACGGATATTATAAAAATCCTATATTATATGCCGACTATTCCGATCCTGATGTTTGCAGGGTAGGGGATGATTATTATATGACAGCCTCGAGTTTTAATTGTGTACCCGGCTTGCCAATTCTTCATTCGAAAGATTTGGTTAATTGGACGCTTATCGGACATGCTATTGATAAACTAACGCCCGAATCCGTATTCTCGAAAGTGGAACATGGCGGCGGAGTTTGGGCACCTGCGATACGTTATCATAACGGTGAGTTTTATATATATTACGGTGATCCCGATCAGGGAATTTTCATGACAAAAACCAAAGATCCGGCAGGAATATGGGAGCCTTTAGTGCTGGTAAAAGAAGGGAAAGGTTTGATAGATTCCTGCCCCATATTTGATGACGACGGACAGGTTTATCTGGCTCACGCTTATGCGGGAAGCCGTGCAGGAATGAAAAGTTTGCTTGCCGTAACCCGCCTTACATCTGACGGGAAAAAAGCTGTCGGTGAATCAAAAATTATATATGACGGACATGATCTGGATCCAACGGTAGAAGGTCCTAAATTCTATAAACGAAACGGATATTATTATATATTTGCTCCTGCGGGCGGAGTTGCCACAGGGTGGCAATTAGCCCTAAGATCAAAAGATGTTTTCGGTCCTTATGAAAGGAAGGTTGTAATGGCTCAGGGTAAAACCTCCGTTAACGGTCCTCACCAAGGCGGTTGGGTGGATACGCAGACAGGAGAAGACTGGTTTATTCATTTTCAGGACGTTGGGGCATTTGGACGCATCACGCATTTGCAACCAATGGTTTGGAAAAACGATTGGCCTGTAATCGGTGAAGATAAAGACGGTGACGGTTGCGGCGATCCTGTTCTGAAATACAAAAAACCGAATATGGGCAAAACATATCCAATTGCTACGCCTGCCGAGAGCGATGAATTTAATAACAATACGCTGGGGTTGCAATGGGAATGGCATGGTAATCCGCAATCGTGGTGGTATTTCACGAATCAGGAGAAAGGTTGCTTAAATTTGTATTCCGTTCCTGTTTCTTCAGATTATAAAAGTTTGTGGGATGTTCCTAACTTATTATTACAGAAAACACCTGCACCTGAATTTACTGCAACGATGAAACTGACTTTTGTTCCCGATCCAAGATTTACGGGTGAGAGAACAGGGCTTGTCATGATGGGGATGGACTATGCATTGCTTTCTTTTGAAAATGTAGGTGATGGTTATACGCTCTCTCAGGCTGAATGTCTGAAAGCTGATAAAGGCGGCAAAGAAAAGATCAACGCAAGTGTTAATATCACGGATCCTGCCATATACCTCCGTATTAAAGTTAAAGATGGCGTTTGTGAATTTTATTACAGTTCGGATAATAAAAAATATACTCTTTTAGGAAATAAATTTACGGCAAAAGAAGGAAAATGGATCGGAGCTAAAATAGGAACTTTCTGTACCCGTCCTAAACCAATAAATGATGGCGGCAGAGTTGAGATAGATTGGTTCAGACTCGATAAATAATTGTGCCTGAAATTTTTAAAACCATAAAAACACATCACGATGTATTTCATAGGGTATGACATAGGCAGTTCTTCGGTTAAAGCCTGCATTGTTGAGGCGGAATCGGGAAAAATAGTAGCCTCTGATTTTTTTCCTAAAGAAGAAATGAAAATAATTGCCGTGAAACCGGGTTGGGCGGAACAGAACCCTGCCGATTGGTGGGAGAATCTGAAAAAAGCACACCGATCCGTAATGAATCAATCCGGAGTTCAGGCAGAAGATATCAAGGCTATCGGCATAACATGGCAGATGCACGGACTTGTTGCGGTCGATAAAAATCAGGACTTGTTGCGTCCTTCCATTATTTGGTGCGACAGCCGTGCGGTTTCTTACGGGGAAAAAGCTTTTGACACGATCGGACACAAGGAATGCCTATCCCGCTTGCTCAATTCTCCGGGAAATTTCACCGCATCCAAACTCGCTTGGGTGAAAGACAATGAGCCTCAGATATATGAGAAGATAGACAAAATTATGCTTCCCGGAGATTATATAGCGATGCGGCTTTCGGGCGATGCCGTAATGACGATAGAAGGGCTTTCGGAAGGAATATTCTGGGATTTTAAGAATAAATCTTTATCGAAGGATGTTTTTAGCTATTACGGAATTTCCGAGAGTTTTATTCCCGAAATAAAACCGATTTTTGGATTACAGGGCGAAGTGTCGGAAAGTGCGGCACGAGAATTGGGTTTAAAGAAAGGCACGCCTATTTCTTATAGGGCAGGCGATCAGCCTAATAACGCCCTTTCGTTAAACGTATTCAATCCCGGGGAAATTGCTTCTACGGCAGGGACATCGGGCGTTGTGTACGGAGTGTCGGATAAACTGGATTATGACGAGAAATCGAGGGTAAATACATTCGCTCATGTCAATTATACCAAAGAACAAACACGCTTGGGGATTCTGCTTTGTATTAACGGTACAGGGATTCTTAATTCTTGGCTGAAACGCAATCTTGCGCTTGAAGGACTATCTTATAACGACATGAATAAATTGTCTTCACAATCCGAAATAGGAGCAAAAGGTTTGTCTGTCATACCTTTCGGAAACGGTGCGGAGCGTGTATTGGAGAATAAAGATGTAAACTGTTCGATACACGGCATCAACTTTAATATTCATGACAAAAAAGACGTTCTGCGCGCAGCACAGGAAGGCATTGTGTTTTCATACGAATACGGTATGGAGATAATGAAAGAAATGGGAATGGAAATAAACGTGATACGTGCAGGATACGCCAATATGTTTCTAAGCCCTGTATTTTCACAAACACTTGCAAGCGTAAGCGGTGCAAGTATCGAATTGTTCAATACGGACGGAGCAGCCGGAGCAGCAAAAGGGGCAGGTATGGGAATCGGATACTACAAATCGAATAAGGAAGCGTTCGGCTCTTTGGAAAAATTAGCAGTTATTGAGCCCGAGCAAAACAAAAGAGATGAGTATAGAGAAGCCTACATGAGGTGGAAAGAACTTATATAATACTTAAAACTAAATATCAATATACATGGAAATTTTGAAAGGAAGTAAAGAATTTTTTCCCGGAATAGGAAAAATTCAGTTTGAAGGAAAAGACAGTAAAAACCCGTTGGCATTCCGTTATTACGATCAGGAAAGAATCGTTATGGGCAAACCGATGAAGGATTGGCTGCGTTTTGCTATGGCTTGGTGGCATACGCTCTGTGCAAACGGAACCGATCAGTTTGGAGGAGGAACCATGCATCACCCTTGGGACGCTGGAACTGACGCGATAAGCAGGGCTAAATATAAAATGGATGCGGGTTTCGAATTTATGACTAAAATGGGATTCAATTTCTACTGTTTCCATGATGTTGATTTGGTTGATCCTGCTGCCAATTGGGCTGATTATGAAAAAAATCTTCAGACAATGGTGGAATATGCCAAACAAAAACAAGCTGCGTCAGGCATTAAATTATTGTGGGGAACAGCCAATGTTTTCGGACACGAACGTTATATGAACGGAGCCGCAACCAATCCAAATTTTGACGCTGTTGCATGTGCAGGAACCCAGATAAAAAATGCGATAGATGCAACTATTGCTTTGGGCGGCGCCAATTATGTGTTCTGGGGCGGGCGAGAAGGCTATATGAGCTTGTTGAATACGGACATGAAACGCGAAAAGGATCATTTAGCCCGTATGTTGACAATGGCTCGCGATTATGCGCGTAAACAAGGCTTCAAAGGAACTTTCCTTATCGAACCTAAACCGATGGAACCTACAAAGCATCAGTATGATTACGATACGGAAACCGTTATAGGGTTTATTCGCCATTACGGATTGGAAAAAGACTTTAAGGTGAATATTGAAGTAAACCATGCTACTTTGGCAGGACATACGTTTGAACATGAGCTTCAGACTGCTGTTGATGCAGGCTTGCTTGGTAGTATTGACGCGAATCGCGGAGATTATCAGAATGGTTGGGATACAGACCAGTTCCCGATCGACTTGTATGATCTCGCTCAAGCATGGCTGGTTATGTTGCCTGCGGGTGGTGTCGGAAACGGAGGCGTGAATTTTGACGCTAAAATACGACGCAATTCTACTGATCTTGAAGATCTGTTCATTGCCCATATATCGGGTATGGATGTTTTTGCACGCGGGCTGCTTGTTGCTGCCGCTATTCTTGAAAATTCTGATTATAAGAAGATGCGTAAAGAAAGATACGCTTCTTTCGATAGCGGTGACGGAAAAGCATTCGAGGACGGAAAATTGTCTTTGGAAGATTTGAGGAATATCGCACACAAAATCGGCGAACCGAAACAAATCAGCGGCAAGCAAGAGCTTTATGAAGCAATTGTTAATATGTATATTTAAAATCATAGAACTCCGAGAATCAGAAATATGAGATTCTCGGAGTTCTTAATAACCTTATTTAATGAAAAACGAAGCAAATAAATCGTATATAATACGGATAACGCTTATCGCTACCCTTGGAGGCTTGCTCTTTGGGTACGATACGGCGGTTATTTCGGGAACCGTGGCTTCATTGCGGCATTTCTTCATAGAACCTTTCGGTTTGCCTCTCGATCAGGCGAATGCACTGGAAGGTTTTGTCGTGAGCAGTGCTTTAATAGGCTGTATTTTGGGTGCTTCTGTTGCGGGTTGGATCAGTCAGCATTTAGGACGGAAAAAGGCATTGTTTACGGCTTCTATCCTGTTTCTGCTGTCTGCAATAGGAGCAGCATGGCCCGAAATAGGCTGGGGGATGCCCGGAACAGGCGACTACACTTTTATCTATCACTTTGTCTTTTATCGCATTATTGGCGGTGTCGGCGTAGGTATTGCTTCTGTCGTGTCTCCCATGTATATTGCCGAAATTGCTCCGCCTGACAGGCGTGGCGGCTTAGTGGCTTTTAACCAGTTTGCAATCATCTTCGGGATGAATGTGGTTTACTTTGTAAACTATATAATTGCCCGTCAGGGGGATACTCTATGGTTGTACGATACAGGGTGGCGATGGATGTTCCTTTCGTTGGCAATTCCTTCGTTGTTATTTTTTATACTGTTGTTTTTTGCACCCGAAACGCCAAGGTGGCTCATTATGCAGGGGCAAACTCAAAAAGCGGAAGGTATTTTGAACAAACTTGTCGGCAACGTAACGGCAAAGAAGGAGATAGCGGAAATACAAAACAGCCTGAATACGGGAGAAACAATCTCACAGAAACCTTACTATAAGTTTATGCTTACTTGGTTGGTGCTGTTCGTGATAGGATATTTCTCTCTGAAATTTGCCGATGTATCGAGTGCGTTTGAATTATCTCTTATTTTGAGTTTTTTGATAGCATTGTATGTTCCGATAAAATCGTATGGTTTTCTCATTATTATTACTGGAGTATTACTTTCGGCTTTCCAGCAGTTTGTCGGTATAAACGTCGTTCTGTATTATGCTCCCGAAATATTTAAAAGCATGGGATCGGGTACGGACTCCGCTCTTTTGCAAACGATCATAGTAGGCATCGTGAATCTTACTTTTACGGCTTTGGCTATTGCCACGGTTGACAAGTTCGGACGAAAGCCATTGCTTATAATCGGCGCGCTGGTTATGGCTGTATCCATGGCAGGATTGGGGACATCGTTTTATAATGACGGAAGCGGAGTTCTTAAACTTATATTCATGCTTACCTACACGGCAGGATTTGCTATGTCGTGGGGACCTGTATGCTGGGTGATGCTTGCCGAAATATTTCCGAACTCCGTACGTTCGAGTGTAATGTCTATTGCCGTTGCTGCGCAATGGGTTTCCAACTTTTTGGTTTCGTGGACATTCCCGATTATGGACAAAAACCAATATCTGGTGGATACTTTCCATCATGGCTTTGCCTATTGGATTTACGGATTGCTGGCAGTATTTGCCGCATTGTTTATCTGGAAACGTATTCCCGAAACAAAAGGAAAGACGTTGGAAGATATGGACAATCTTTGGAAAAAATGATAACAAAAAAACGCATCTGATTTCAGATGCGTTTTTTATTCAGCGTAATCTGTATTTTATTTTGCAACAACGAATGTGGTGTCAACAAACATTTTTGTAGAATCTATGGCAACTTCCCTTTGCGGAATCTGAGGAAGATTTTCCGATACTTTTTGTGTCTTTGATACTTCCTTTACAAATATGTATTTGATGCTTGAACGATCCATCGGAGGATTTTTTATTTCCTCTTTTTTCACTTCTATCACATATTCATATCCCGGTTCGTAAGTGAATCCTTCAATTTGATCATAAAAGAACTGCCATTCGGTTTGTCCTTCCATTTTAATTAACAGGCATTTTTGCGGGGCTACGCCCACACAATCGCCTTGTTGTGACGCAATTGTCATTTTTTCTGTTTTGGGAGCTTCGTTGCATGACACAAATAAGGCTGCTGTAATTATTGCAGCAATAAAAAGCAATCTGTTCATAATTTCTTGGTTTAGTGTTTGAATTATAAACAGATATGTCTGAAAAATGTTTAACTTAATTGAAGTTGTTCTAAAATTATATTTTTGAGAAGCAAATTAAATATATTTTTGTACATTAAAATTTTGATATATGTTTCAATTCGACTTTCCGCAATGGGATATTGATCTTTTCAGATACTTGAATTCTCTACATGCCAAATGGCTCGATCCGGTAATGATTTTTCTGAGTTCGCATTGGTCGTGGATGATTTTGTTTCTTATTGTTTCGATCTTTATGATCCGGCGTTCGCGTTATTGGGGCGTACGTGAGATCATTCTCATTTTGGTGACAGTAGTTGCAAACAGCATTATAAATAATATAGTAAAGGTTATTATTCAAAGACCGCGTCCGTGCCAGAACGAAGAATTGGAGGCTACGATAAGGGTTTTGGAGGATTGCGGAACGCGATACAGTTTTTTTTCGGCTCATTCATCCAATGCTTTTTGTCTGGCAATATGTACTGCGTTATTCTTCCGGAACAAATATTATTCTGTACTGATACTTATTTGGGCGACGGCAGTTGCTTACAGCCGGATTTATGTAGGGAAGCATTATCCGTTGGATATAATCGTGGGAATAACATTCGGCGTATTGATGAGTTTTATCGGGAGTTTTTTATTGGATCGTTTTCGGGAACAGAAAATAGAGCATCCTGACTATAATAAATAATATTTTTTACCATGAAGAAGCAATTATACTTTTTTGTTGTCTTGTTTTTAATTCAGACGTCATTTGCGGCATGTGGAAATCCTCAGTCAAATGATAAAAAGGGAAAGCCGAAAGTGGTTTTTATGGGCAATTCTATTACTGAAAGATGGAATGAAGCTTTTCCCGATTTTTTCACGGACAATAATTATATAAATAAAGGCATAAGTTCTCAGACAACTCCACAATTTCTTGCCAGATTTAATAAAGACGTGATAAGGCAAAAACCTGCAATTGTGGTAATAAACGGCGGAATAAACAATATTGCGGAAAACCTCGAACCATACAGTATAGATAACACAATCGCAGACATAAAAAGAATGGCTGAAAAAGCACGTGCTGCAGATATTGAAGTTGTGCTAACATCCGTACTTCCTGCAGAGAGAATATATTGGAACGGTTCTATCAAAAATGTTCCTGCGAAAATAATAACGCTTAACGACAGTATCCGAAGTTATGCGCACGGTAATAATATAGTGTATGTCGATTATTATTCTCAAATGCTGGATACCGTTACTATGGGAATGATAAAGGAATACACGACTGACGGCGTGCATGTGAGTAAGGCAGGATATGTTGTGATGGAAAAGATAATTAAAGAAACGTTGGATAACTTATTAAAGAAGTGATTGCTATAAATAAAAAAGGTTCCTGATTTCAGGAACCTTTTTTTGTTATCTAAAGTCAGAAATTAATTCTGAAGTTCACTTGTTTCATCGAACTTGTCAAAAACTTCGGCAGCCATTCTCAAATAGCTCTTATAACGCCACTGTGCATTTTCTTTTGCGGCAGCATAAAGTTCCGTTGCTTCTGTCGGGTTCGATTTTTGCAGAGAAGTATAACGCACTTCTCCTCCAAGGAAAGCTTCGAACTTGCTCCAGTCAGGAGTTTTGCTGTCCAAAGTAAATGGATTCTTTCCTTCAGCTTCCAACATAGGGTTGTAACGCCACAAGTGCCAGTATCCGCATTCAACGGCCATTTTTTCTTCGTCCTGAGCATGCCCCATACCTTTTCTCAATCCGTGACTGATACATGGCGAATAAGCGATGATCAGCGAAGGACCTTTGTATTCTTCGGCTTCACGCAGTGCTTTCAGGAATTGTCCCTGATTTGCACCCATCGCTACTTGTGCTACGTAAACGTAACCGTAAGTGGCGGCGATCATACCGAGGTCTTTTTTGCGGATCTTTTTACCGCCCGACGCAAATTTTGCGACTGCTGCTACCGGAGTCGATTTGGAAGATTGTCCTCCCGTGTTCGAATATACCTCAGTGTCAAGAACAAGAATATTGATGTCTTCTCCCGAAGCTATTACGTGGTCGAGTCCGCCGAAACCTATGTCGTATGCCCAGCCGTCTCCACCGAATATCCAGATAGAACGTTTTACAATATATTGTTTCAGTGAGTATATATTCTTGCAGGCTTCACAGTTGTCCTTGTCCGCTTCGAGCAAAGGCAACATTCTTTCGTATATTTCCTTAGTCTTATCAGCTTCGTCTTTGCCTGCAATCCATTCTTTGAATGTTTCTTTCAGACCTGTAGAACAAGAACCGTTAGCGATAGCGTCTGTCATCAGTTTTTCAAGGCGATTGCGAAGGCTGATGTTAGCTATTGCAAAACCAAGCCCGAATTCAGCGTTATCTTCAAACAATGAGTTAGCCCAAGCAGGACCTTGTCCTTTGTCATTTGTCGTATATGGCGTTGACGGAGCAGAACCTCCGTAGATTGAAGAACATCCCGTTGCATTTGCAATCAACATTCTGTCTCCGTAAAGCTGGGTGATAAGCTTTATGTAAGGCGTTTCACCACAGCCCGAACATGCTCCTGAGAACTCGAACAAAGGCGTAGCAAACTGAGAGTTTTTCACATTCATCTTAACATCTACAAGATGAGCCTTGCTGGTAACGCTTTTTGTCAGATACTCCCAATTGTTTTGTTCCGGATATTGAGTTCCGATTTCCACCATTTTAAGGGCTTTTTCGCCTTTCTTTCCGGGACAGATATCAGCACAGTTTCCACAGCCCAAGCAGTCAAGAACATCAATCTGAATACGGAATCCCATTCCGTCAAACTGTTTACCCTGAGCTTTTAACAAACTCATGGATTCAGGAGCTTTGGATTGTTCGTTGGCGTCAAGTACGAACGGGCGGATAGTAGCATGAGGACAAACGTAAGCACACTGATTACATTGTATACAGTTGTCCATTTCCCATACGGGAACGAATGCTGCAACCCCGCGTTTTTCATAAGCCGTTGTTCCGTTGTCCCATGTACCGTCTTCGCGTCCGACAAATACGGAAACAGGAAGATCGTATCCTTTCTGGGCGTTTACGGGACGAACTACTTTCTTGATAAATTCAGGAGCGTCGTCTTCAACAGGATTTCCTACTGTTATATTTGCCCAATCGGCAGGAATTTCCACTTTTTCAATTTCAATTCCGCGATCCACAGCGGCATTATTTTTCTTAACAACATCTTCTCCTTTACGTCCGTACGATTTTACGATTGCTTTCTTCATTTGTTCTACGGCAAGATCGTAAGGAATTACGCCCGATATTTTGAAGAACGCTGATTGCAGAATAGTATTGGTACGTCCGCCAAGTCCTATTTCAGTCGCAATTTTAGTCGCATTGATTATATAGAAATTGATGTTGTTTACTGCCAGATATTTCTTTACGTTGTCAGGAAGATAGTTTCCGACTTCTTCTTTTGTCCAGACAGAGTTTAACAGGAATGTTCCGCCTTTCTTCAATCCCTTTGTCACATCATAAAGATGCAGATACGCAGGTACGTGGCAAGCTACGAAGTTCGGCGTATTTACCAGATAGGTAGAACGGATCGGATGATCGCCGAAACGAAGGTGAGAAGAAGTAAATCCTCCCGATTTTTTAGAGTCGTATGCAAAGTACGCCTGACAATATTTTTTTGTAGTGTCGCCGATAATTTTCACGGTGTTTTTGTTAGCACCGACAGTACCGTCAGAACCCAATCCGTAGAATTTTGCTTCGTAGTTTTTATCGTCTACCGCAATTTCTTCTTTCAACGGAAGAGACTTGAATGTAACGTCGTCAACAATACCGATTGTAAAATCATTTTTAGGCAATTTCATTGCCAAGTTTTCATACACCGAAATGATTTGCGACGGGGTAGTATCTTTAGATGAAAGTCCGTAGATACCGCCTACGATAGTAGGAGCATCTTCTTTTCCGAAGAAACAGTCTTTAACGTCCATATAAAGAGGCTGTCCGAGCGCACCCGGTTCCTTTGTACGGTCAAGTACGGCGATTCTTTTCGCTGTTTTAGGTATTGCACCTAAGAAGGCTTCCGCTTTGAAAGGACGATACAAGTGAACGGCGACAAGCCCCACTTTTTCGCCTTGTCCGTTCAGATAATCTATTGTTTCGCGTATGGCTTCCGTAACCGATCCCATAGCGATAATTACGCGGTCGGCGTCCGGTGCGCCATAATAATCGAAAAGGTTATATTTACGTCCTGTAAGTTTTGATATTTGAGCCAGATATTTCTCTACAATTTCGGGTACTGCATCATAATATTTATTGGCAGCTTCACGGGACTGGAAGTATATGTCATCGTTTTGAGCCGTTCCGCGTGTTACGGGTTTATTTGGATCGAGTGCCCGTTGACGGAAGTTTTCCAAAGCGTCTTTGTCGATTAACGGAATAAGATCTTCCTGTTCCATTAATTCGACTTTTTGTATTTCGTGCGAAGTACGGAATCCGTCAAAAATGTTCATGAACGGGATGCGGGACTCTAATGTTGCTAAGTGAGACACAGCCGACAAGTCCATTACTTCCTGAACCGAACCCGAGAAGAACATGGCAAAACCCGTCTGACGCGCAGCCATTACGTCCTGATGGTCTCCGAATATGGAAAGTGCCTGAGCGGCAAGAGCACGTGCCGATACGTGGAATACACACGGCAATAATTCTCCTGCAATCTTATACATATTGGGGATCATTAGCAATAGCCCTTGTGATGCAGTATAGGTTGTCGTCAAAGCTCCTGCCTGAAGCGATCCGTGAACCGCACCTGCCGCTCCCGCTTCGGATTGCATTTCCTGTACTCTTAATATTTCGCCGAAGATGTTTTTGCGTCCGGCTGTAGCCCATTCGTCAACATATTCTGCCATAGTTGACGATGGTGTGATGGGGTAGATAGATGCTACTTCGCTGAACATGTATGATACATGGGCAGCTGCATAGTTCCCGTCACAGGTTATAAATTTCTTTTCTTTAGCCATACTTTTTATAGTTGATATTTTATAAATACATTAATTGAGTTGATATCTCGATTACCTTTATTTTTATTTTCTAATACAAAAAACCGAAAAGCCACAGGGGAATAACTTTGTCTTCACCGACTTCCATCATTTCAATGGCATAATATACATCGTTTTGTTTTTTGCTTTTTGCTTTTGTCCCTTCAATTTTGAAACGGTCGCAACGGTTATCTCCTTTGACGAGAAATTCTCCGTTCTTATTTCCTTTTTTCAGTTTCCAATCGTTATGGTGAAGCTGATTATAGAAGAATGTTTCCCTGAGAGCCTGCTCCTCGGTCGATCGGGGTTTAAGCGCGAACATCAGGTTCGTGTTATGCATATATACCATATCGGGTTTTTTCGGAAATTCTTCCCCTTCACGGTAAAGCATATTGATCAGACGCGCATCCTTCAAGTACTCCAAGTAGTTCGTTACCGTAGCCCTCGATATTTCGCAATCGACGCTCAGTTGGCTGATGTTCGGTTTGCCCGGCGAAGATAGCGATAGCAAATACAGGAGTTTTCTCAACTTGGGCAAATATGACTGTTCAATTTGCCTGATGGATAAAACATCCACCTCCAACATCATATTTATCGTTTTGAGCAAGTTTTCGGAGAAATTCCTTTTTTCCAAGAAGAAAGGATAGTATCCGTGATGGATATAATCTCTGAAAAAAGCCAACGGTTTCAGCTGTGATGAAATATGTGTTGCTATCTGTTTGTGATCGCGCTGTATTTCGTCTAACGAATAAGGCGTAAAATTGCTGCCTGTTATGATGTTCAGGAACTCACGGAAAGAAAAGCCCCTGATATTATATACGCTCGCTATCTGTGAAAGCTCTTCGCTCTCATCCAGCGGCATAACTGTAGAACCTGTAAAAATGATTTTCAAATCGGGAAAATCATCGTAGCATTCACGCAACTCTTTAGCCCAGTTCGGATATTTATAAACCTGATCGATCAAGAGAGTTTTACCACCCTTAAACCGAAATTCTTCGGCGAAGTCTCTTATTGTGTTGCAGGTGAAGTAAAAATGATTCATATTGATATACAGGCAATCCCGTTTTTCGAGATCGGTATATCGTTTGGCGTATTGCAAAAGAAAGGTTGTTTTTCCTACACCTCGCGTCCCTTTTATGGCAATCAGCCTGTCGGACCAATCGATTCGTCCATCAGCCTGCGATCTACCAAGTCGGGATCAAGATGCTCAACCAAATATTTATGAGTCCTGTAAAACGGTTCCACGCAACAATCTGTTTATAAATATTTAATAGGCAACGAAGATACTTTTTTTTTTGCAAACTGCAAAGTCCGGTTGGCAATTTTAATCTTTTTTTATTGAACAAAAACTGCAAAACGAATAATTTACTAATTTAGCAGGGCTGATTCTTAGTCCAGTCAAAAGATTTTCATAATAACAAATTATAAAATATAAATTCGATTGATAATGCCCGATCCCTGTTTTCGTTTCAAAGAATTTACCGTGTATCACGATCAATGCGCGATGAAAGTCGGAACTGACGGTGTGGTACTGGGCGCATGGGTTTCGGTCGGGAATGTAAATAAAGTCTTGGATGTCGGGGCAGGATCGGGATTGATTGCTTTAATGCTCGCCCAGAGGGCAAAATATGCCCGAATAGACTCTGTTGAACCCGATGAGGCTGCTTGCAGGCAGGCAAACGCAAATTATAAAGGTTCACCTTTTGACAATATAACGACCTGTTTGAACTTATCTTTGCAGGAGTTTTATCTCAGAAATACGGATAAGTATGATTTGATTGTTTCCAACCCTCCTTTTTTCAAAAATTCGCTGAAATCTCCGAATGATCTGAGAAACAAAGCCCGGCATACCGATTCTTTATCTGTTGAGGATTTGATAAAATTGTCGGCTACGCTGCTGACTGAAACAGGGCGTTTTGCTTTGATTTTTCCTTATACGGATAAGGAATTGTTATTGTCTCTTGGAGATGTTAACGGATTGTATGTTAGCCGGATTACGGATGTATGTCCGACTCCGGATTCTCTCCCTAAAAGAGTTTTATTGGAGTTTTCTAAAAATAATGTTCAATGTGATTTTTCGACGCTGGTTTTAGAAACCGAAAGACATGTTTATTCGCCTGACTATACCGAACTTGTAAAAGATTTCTATCTGAAATTATAAGATTGTCTTTTTGATTTTGTTTTATTTCTATTCGTGTCAAATAAATTAGATTTTTGTTTGTTAAATATCATTGTGATATTTGGGCTTTATATATTATGATTATATTTGCACAATATAGACATTATAAATATTTTAGATATGAGAAAAAACTTTACAACGTTTGTTTTAGGCTTTATAGGTTCTATTTCTCTTTTATATTCCCAGAATCAGCCTGTTGCTTCATTTTCTGCAGAAGAAAGTAAAAAAGAAATCTATAAACAGGGTTTCGACTCTTCTGACGGAATGACTGATTGGTCGATAGTTTCGCAGAATACTGCTAATACATGGAAAGTAGGACAGGTCAAGAAATCCGGATTACCGGCTTTTTCAACGATTGATCCAGCCAGTCAAAATTCCGATGGTTGTGTATTACGATCCGAGCGTTCAGCAAAACGAACAGCTTATTTCGCCACAGTTTACTCTGACAAAACCGTCCGTTTGTTCATTTTATGCGGCGTTCGACGGAGTTTTTGCTTATCAGGCTCGTATGACGCTGGAAGTGCAGAATCAAAATACTTCAGAAACAACTAAAATATTTGATTCTTTCCCTGGTCGCAGGAAACCGGACATGAACGACACGAGTGGCTGCCATTCGAGTTCGATCTGAGCGAATACCAGAATATTCCGATCAGGTTAATATTCCGATACAAAGGGGTTGACGGAGACGACGCTTATATTGATAACTTCCGTATATTGGAAAACGATATTTCCCGACGATTCGAAAGTATCTGTTCTGAGAGGCAATGAGGTTCACTTTAAAGACTTGTCGCAAAATAATCCTACCTCTTGGCAATGGACTTTTGAAGGAGGCGAACCCGCAACATCTGCCGAACAGAATCCTGTAGTGAAATACAACAACGAAGGAGTGTATGATGTTACTCTCGTAGTAACTAACGCAGACGGAACAGACCAGAAAGTGAGGACGGATTACGTAACTGTTACGGAAATAACACCGAAAGCTTCTTTCGATTATCCGGCAGTCGGGTACTGTCGCCTGAAGCGGCTGTATATCTGCCTTTGAATACAGATGTGACTTTTACGGACAAGTCCGACAATATGCCTGATGAATGGTTGTGGACATTGCCCGGAACAAATGTAGGGACAAGTACGGATCAAAATCCGACTGTTCAATATACGACAGAAGGTACATTTGATGTAAAACTTGAGGTTAAGAACGGGAAAGGTTCTGCCGAAGATCAGCATTATGGGTCAGTAAGAGCAGGAATTCCTACGCATATATGGAACATATATCAGGACGAATATGATTTAATGGGTACTATTGCAGTAGGTTGGTACGGTTATTACGGCGGCACAAACTGGCTTGGAATGGAGGCTTTGCCGAAAGGTTTGAAAAACCGATAGTCAAAGGCAGTATTTCGTCTGTTGATGTTTATTTTGCCGAAACGGAAACAGTTATTTCCCCTGTGGATATAAAACTATCCATAATGAACGATAAAGACGGATTGCCCGATCAGGAAATAGCATCCAAATCCTTGTCTACGACAGCTCTTAATCAAAACCCTACAGAGTGGGTAGCAACCACCTTCGAGTTTGATCAGCCGATAAATGTAGATGATGTTTTCTATATTGTTGTTTCGGGATTTCCCAACAGAACGGATGAAAGCACATACGAAACGGACAATGTCGTGATAGGGGCAGTGAGAAGAAATACGGATTCAAAACGTCCGACATCTACATATCATCTGTTAGCAGAAGAAGATGAAAACTTTGAACCTACGGGAGAATATAAATGGTACAAAAATGAAGACGAGAACGTATCTCTTATGATTACTCCGTATTTTACGTATGAAAAAGATCCGAACAGCATAGAAGGACTGGATGCGGAGGATGCGTTTAAACCTTTGGTTTCGGTTGTTGGAGGCAGATTGAAAGTAAACGGTTTGGACGGTAGTTTTTCCGTTGATATTTATGATTTGACAGGGCGTATAGTCAAATCGTACAGAAATGCACAGGATGCTGTCGGTATGCCTGCTGCAAAGGGAAGTTATGTAGTACTTCTAAGTCAGGGCAATAAAAAATGGTCTTATAAAATACTGTATTGAAGTTTATAATGTTATATAAATATATAAAGAAGAAGGGCTTTACTTAAAAAGTAAAGCCCTTCTTCTTTATTCGTAATATAATTTAAGAGTTAGCTTTTGCCTTTGCTTTTTCTTCAAACTCTGTCAGATTTTCGGCAAGCTTCCCTGCTAAATCTCCTGCCGTTTCATTAATTTTTTTCTTTCCGTCACGGTATTCCTGCCTAACGCGAACGCCTGCACGCATTGCTTTGCCTCTGCCTGTTTTCAGTCCGTATTCGAGCTTTTCTTTCGCTCTGTCGGTAGTTCTTTCAAACTCATCGTACCATTCGTCACGCGTATCTTTATCAATCAATTTCATTGCGGCGTATGCACCCAGTGCGCCGACAGCCAATCCAAATAAAAACCTTTTCATAGACTTTGTGTTTTGTGGTTACTACTTATTCTGTTTATTACCAAATGTACTTATTTTTTGTATAACAATGCATTAACAAATATTGTTTTTGCTTAAAGAATAAAAAATGGATTAGTTTGAGATTATTTTATTTTATCCTGCCGGCTTAAATAATTGTAAAGTTTTTCTTGTAAATTTGAATGAAAAAAATAATATGGAAATGGGAAAAACAGCATTAATAACAGGAGCAACCTCAGGTTTTGGAAAAGCGATAGCAGAACGCTTGGCAAAAGAAAAATTCAATCTGATAGTAACAGGACGAAGAAAAGAACGTTTGGAGGAATTAAAACAAAAACTCGAATCAGAGAATAACATTAAAGTTCTGGCTCTCTCTTTCGATGTCCGTTCCTACGACGAAGTCGAGAGAAATCTTGGACACCTTCCTGCGGAATGGAAGAATATAGATGTTTTGGTAAACAATGCAGGGCTTGCAGTAGGGCTTAATCCGATTCATGAAGGAGTTGTTGATGATTGGGAACGTATGATAGATACGAATGTTAAAGGGCTCTTATACGTTACCCGTCTTATCGCTCCCGGAATGGTGGAAAGAAAAGCAGGACATATAATCAATATAGGTTCCATTGCAGGGCGTGAGGTTTATCCCAACGGCAATGTTTATTGCGCGACAAAACATGCAGTCCGTGCATTGTCCGAAGCTATGCGTATCGACATGATCCATTACGGCATTAGGGTTACTTTGGTTGCTCCGGGCTTTGCCGAAACAGAGTTCTCTCTTGTCAGGTTCAAAGGCGATAAAGATCGTGCCGCTCATGTGTACGAGGGTTTTTCTCCGCTCGTTGCCGAAGATATTGCCGATGCCGTTCATTACGCCATAACTGCTCCCGATCACGTGGATATCCAAGATGTACTTATAATGCCCAAGGTACAGGCGTCAGCAACTATTTTTCATAAAGAATAAAAAAAGGGACTGCCATGTTGAAAATATTCGATGCGAAACAGATTAAAGAAATAGACAAATATACAGTTGAAGAAGAAAGTATAACCTCTATTGATTTGATGGAACGCGCCGCCTTGAGTATTTTTGAATATCTGGCAGAGACGATCGACAGGCAACTTCCTGTATATGTATTTGCAGGCGGTGGAAATAACGGAGGAGATGCGCTTGCTCTTTCCCGTATGTTGTTGACAAGCGGCATAAAGCCGAAAGTTTACCTTGTTTCTTCCGAAGAAAAATATTCACAGGATTGTGGCATAAATAAGGAAAGGCTCGAAAGGCTTATTAAGATCAATTTAATAAAAGAATCTGTCGATATTCCCGAGTTACCACAGGATTGCATTGTGATAGACGGTTTGTTCGGTTCAGGGATCAATCGCCCTTTAAATGCTATTTTTGCGGAGGTAGTTAAAGCGATTAATAAATCTAAGGCTAAAGTATATTCGATTGATATTCCTTCGGGGATGTTTTTGGAGGATAATTCAGAAAATGATTTTAATGCGATAGTCAAAGCCGATGAAGTATTTAGCTTCCAATTTCCGAAACTCTCGCTGCTTTTGCCCGACAGCAACGAATATTGCCAACACCTGACCGTTCTCGATATAGGGCTTTTTAAAAAAAGCATATCGGAAATGGCAACCGATTATTGTTTAACAGAGCAAAAAGACGTTTCCCTTATTTTACATCGGAGACAAAGATTCTCTCATAAAGGAGATTTCGGGCATGCCTTTCTTGTTGCAGGTTCGAAAGGAAAGATGGGTGCTGCTGTCTTGGCATCACAAGCCTGCTTGCGGACAGGCGTAGGTTTGCTTACCGTGCATATTCCGCAATGCGGTTACAATATTCTTCAGGCAATTGTTCCAGAAGCTATGGCAGATGCGGATATTAATGAAAATTTTATCACGCAAACGGATATGGATTTGAACAAAATGACTGTTGGTATAGGTAGCGGAATAGGGAAGGAGAGGGAAACCAAGCGATTTTTGTCGTCGCTGCTCGAATCGTATCATAAACCAATGGTTGTTGATGCAGATGCGTTAAATATGATCGGTTCGGACGATATGCTCAAGTATAATATACCCGAAAACAGTATTCTGACTCCGCATCCGATAGAATTTGACCGTTTGGCGGGAGAACATAGCGTAAACGGATACGATCGTTTGCAGAAAGCCCGCAAATTTGCTGCCGACCACAAGGTTATTGTTGTTCTCAAAGGGGCATATACTGCCGTAATTTCTACCGAGGGGAAAGTCTATTTCAATCCGACAGGCAATCCCGGAATGGCGACAGGCGGAAGCGGCGATGCTTTGACAGGTGTGATCACCTCTTTATTGGCGCAAAAATATTCACCTTTCGATGCAGCCCGTTTAGGGGTATATCTTCATGGCTTGGCGGGAGATCTTGCTGCAAAAACAAAATCGGAGTATAGCATGCTACCCTCCGACCTTATTAATTATATAGGTAAAGCTTACAGGCGAATCGAACGAGGTTAATCATTCGTATTCGTTCCAAGCTTTTATATCTATATCGTCCACATTCAGTTTACAAAACGCCTGAATAAAAGCTGAGGCAAGCCGTGAATTTGTAAGCAACGGCACGTTGAAGTCTATCGCTGCCCTACGGATTTTGTATCCGTTGTCAAGCTCGCTGGTTGTGAAGTTTTTGGGAATGTTCACCACAAGATCTATCTTTTTGTCGTGTATCAGTTCCATCGCATTCGGCTGCTGATTTTCGTTGGGCCAATATACTCGTGTTGCAGGAATTCCGTTGTCCGTCAAAAATTGCTGAGAGCCTCCTGTCGCATAAAGTTCGTACCCTTTCTGATGTAATAGGCGTGCAGCCTCAAGCAATTCTACTTTTGATTTTGCAGGACCTGTCGAGAATAGCACTGTTTTTTCAGGGATACGGCATCCCACCGAGAGCATCGCCTTGAGCATTGCGTCGTAAAAATCATCGCCTATACATCCCACTTCGCCTGTTGAAGCCATATCTACGCCTAACACGGGATCGGCTTTTTGCAAACGTGAGAATGAAAACTGAGATGCTTTTATTCCCACATAATCAAGGTCAAATGCGCTTTTGTTCGGTTTCTCGACTTCAAGTCCCAACATGATCTTGGTAGCAAGATCAATGAAGTTTATTTTCAAGACTTTCGATACGAAAGGAAACGACCGTGACGCACGTAAATTACACTCGATAACTTTTATATCGTTGTTTTTTGCAAGAAATTGTATGTTGAAAGGGCCCGATATTTCCAATTCTCTGGCAATCTTTCGGGCTATCTTCTTCACCCTGCGTACGGTTTCTATATAGAGACGCTGAGCCGGAAACTGTATAGTGGCATCTCCCGAGTGTACACCCGCAAATTCCACGTGTTCCGAAATGGCATACATTATCATTTCTCCTTTATCGGCAACGGCGTCGAGTTCTATCTCTTTTGCATTTTCAATGAAACTGCTTACCACTACCGGATGTTTTTTCGATACATCGGCGGCGAGTTTTAGGAAATTTTCAAGTTCCTGTTCGTTTGAGCAGACATTCATCGCTGCACCCGAAAGCACATAGGAAGGACGAACCAGAACAGGATAGCCTACCTCATCTACAAAACCTTTAATGTCGTCGAGCGAAGTTAGTTCCTGCCATCTGGGTTGGTCTACCCCGATTCGGTCGAGCATGCTGGAGAATTTATGGCGGTCTTCGGCATTGTCGATGTTTTTGGCAGATGTGCCCAATATGTTTACTTTTTCAGCATCGAGCCTTACAGCCAGATTATTAGGTATTTGTCCTCCAACCGATAATATTACTCCATGCGGATTTTCAAGCTCGATGATGTCCATTACCCGTTCAAAAGTCAATTCGTCAAAATAAAGACGATCGCACATATCATAGTCCGTAGACACAGTTTCGGGGTTATAATTAATCATCACCGAACGATAGCCTTCCTTTCGTATGGTTTGGAGGGCGTTGACCGAACACCAGTCGAATTCGACAGACGAACCTATACGATATGCTCCAGAACCTAACACGATGACCGAACGGTGGTCTCCCAGATATTTCACATCATTTGCTGTACCGTTATAGGTCAGATACAGATAATTTGTCTGTGCCGGATATTCGGCGGCAAGAGTGTCAATCTGTTTTACGACAGGTATAATCCCGTTACTTTTACGGATGCGGCGTATTTCGTGAGCTGCCGAATCTATTAGGCTGGGCTCTTTGCATACAATCTTTGCAATCTGGAAATCGGAGAACCCTTTTTGTTTTGCCTCTTTCAGTAAAGCTAAAGGCAAGGATTGTACATCGTCGTATTTTGCCAGTTCTTTCGAGTATTTGAATATGTATTGAAGTTTTTGCAGAAACCAACGGTCTATTTTTGTCAAATCGTGAATCTGGTCTATGGTATAGCCTTTCTCAAAAGCCTGTTCGATGCAGAATATCCGCTTATCGGTAGGGTTTTTCAAGGCCTCGTCGAGGTTATCCACTTCAAGGGGTTTATTCGCTACAAAACCATGCATTCCGACATTAATCATCCGAAGTCCTTTCTGTATAGCTTCTTCGAAATTACGTCCGATAGCCATAATTTCGCCGACTGACTTCATGCTCGAACCGATCTCTTTCGATACGCCGTGAAATTTACCTAAATCCCAACGCGGAATTTTAACCACGATGTAGTCGAGAGCAGGTTCGAAAAATGCGCATGTCGATTTGGTTACGGAATTTTTCAGTTCGAATAGTCCATACCCTAATCCCATTTTGCCGCAACAAAAGCCAGAGGATATCCCGTGGCTTTTGATGCCAATGCCGACGAGCGGCTTAACCGCGCATTCACTTCAATAACACGATAATCTTCCGATTCGGGGTCAAAAGCATACTGTACGTTACATTCGCCGACAATGCCTATATGTTTTACAATGCGTATAGACAGTTCCCGCAGTTTATGATATTCCGAGTTGGTAAGTGTCTGTGACGGTGCAACTACAATACTTTCGCCTGTGTGGATACCTAACGGGTCGAAATTTTCCATGTTGCAGACAGTCATGCAGTTGTCGTATTTGTCGCGAACAACTTCATATTCTACTTCTTTCCATCCTTTCAGCGATTTTTCGACCAAAAGTTGAGAAGAGTAGGAGAGTGCTTTTTCTGCTAAAGCCCTTAGCTCCTGTTCATTGTCGCAAAAGCCGGAACCCAATCCACCCAGTGCGTAAGCTGCACGGATGATGATAGGATAGCCTAAGTCGGATGCGGCTTTAACGGCATCATTGATGCTCCCGACAGCTACACTCTTTATCGTCTTTACATTTATTTCGTCAAGTTTCTTTACAAACAATTCCCTGTCTTCCGTATCCATAATTGCCTGTACAGGCGTGCCTAATACACGGAGGTTATATTTTTCGAGGATTCCTGTTTCATATAACTGTACTCCGCAATTAAGTGCCGTTTGCCCGCCGAATGCCAGTAGTATTCCGTCGGGTTTTTCCTTTTTGATAACTTTCTCAACAAAATAAGGAGTAATAGGCAGAAAATATATTTTATCGGCGCTGCCTTCCGATGTTTGCACTGTAGCAATATTCGGGTTGATAAGTACCGTTTCGATTCCTTCTTCTTTGAGAGCTTTAAGAGCCTGAGATCCCGAATAATCGAATTCTCCCGCTTCTCCTATTTTGAGAGCTCCCGAACCCAGTACCAATACTTTTTTAATGCTATTGTCCATATTGTATTTTACAGTTTTTCAAAAAATAAATCGAATAAAAAATCAGTATCAGTGGGTCCGCTTGCCGCCTCGGGGTGAAACTGTGCCGAAAAGAAGGGTTTAGTTTTGTGGCGTATGCCCTCGTTTGTTCCGTCATTAAGGTTAATGAACGAGGTTCCCATTCTTCTCCTAATGAAGCATTGGCTACCGCAAAACCATGATTTTGCGACGTGATAAAGCATTTGTTAGTGCCAACCATTTTTACGGGTTGGTTATGGCTGCGATGCCCGTATTTCAGTTTGTATGTCGTTGCTCCTCCTGCTTTCGATAACAGTTGATTTCCCATGCAGATACCGCATATTGGTTTATCCTTCAGCATTGCTTTGCGGATGTTTTCAACGGTTATTTCGCAATAGTCAGGATTACCCGGCCCGTTTGATATGAACAGTCCGTCATAATCTATTTGGTTGAAATCATAATTCCACGGGACGCGTATCAGAGTTATATCCCGTTTCAACAGGCATCGGATTATATTGTGCTTTACGCCGCAGTCTACCAAAACCACTTTTTTATCTCCGTTACCATAAGTTATAACTTCCTTACAACTTGCTTTCGACACGAGGTTCTCCTGATTCGGGTCGATGAAATTAATGTCGGTTTCAGCTTCAAATACGATCTTGCCTTTCATTGAACCCTTTTCCCGTAATATTTTGGTCAGTTCGCGGGTATCGATTCCGTATATTCCGGGTATATTATTTTCTTTAAGCCATTCGCCTAAACTCTTTTTTGCATTCCAGTGCGAATATTCGTGTGAGTAATCTGAAATGATAAGTCCGCTTACCTGTATGCGTTCCGATTCATAGAAATCGGATATTCCGTTTGTAAACGTATTTTCAGGCACACCGTAATTCCCGACAAGCGGAAAGGTAACTACAAGTATTTGTCCCAGATAAGACGGGTCGGTCAGGCTTTCGGGATAGCCTACCATTGCGGTGTTGAATACAACTTCTCCTGCTGAAGGAGTTTCTGATCCGAATGATTTTCCTTCAAGGATTGTTCCGTCGTCAAGAATTAATTTTGCAGGTTTATCTGTTTGCATTTATAATAAGGTATATAAAATAAAAAAAGACAAGTTTATCTTAATAAATAAGCTTGCCTTTGTATGCTTTGTATGAATTAATCATTATCAATATAATCAAATACCCAAGAGTAATATGTATGAATATCTGAAGCACAAAGATAGAAATAATATTTATAATTCGGAGCATTGTGTTTATATATAATTTATTGTTTAAATGTTTTTTATATAAAATATTTTTAATTTAATCGTTTGTTTATTAGTGTTTTATGTTTATTTATTGTGAGATGATTTTCTGATTGTCTAAAAAAATAGACAAATTCTATTAAGATTTTTTTGCTGTCTAAAAAAATAGACGTATGTTTGTGGTGTTAAAAATATATTAAGTATGCAATTAACGAAAGCAGAAGAACAGATAATGCAAATCCTGTGGTCTTTACAAGAGGCTACGGTGCAGGATATCCGAGAACGATTCGAAGATAATAAACCTGCACGGACGACTATTGCAACGATACTTAATATTTTGGAAAATAAAAACTTTGTCAGCCACACAACAGATGGACGTGCAAATGTTTATGCTCCGCTTGTTACTAAAGAAGATTATTCGAGGAAACAGCTTTTTGGCTTTTTGAAGAATTACTTTAACAGTTCTTTTTCTTCGATGGCATCTTTCTTTGCTAAAGAAGCTAATCTTACGATTGAAGATTTAGATAAATTATTGGAAGAGACTCGTAGAGAATTAGATCAGGAAGAGAATAGCGAAAATGATTAATGTTTGCTAGCATTCTATGAAAGAATTTATCATATATCTAATAAAGTCTGGTTTATGTTTCAGTATTTTTATACTGGTGTACCGATTGTTTTTACGATCAACAACATTTCTTAAATTTAACCGTGCTTTTTTGATAATAGGTTTATTTGCATCTTTTATCATTCCCTCCTTACACATTACTTATGATGTTGTAACTGTTTCTCCCCCCACAGTTACACCCCTTCAGCTCTCCGATGCTTTTGAGTCCCCTACTTTGTCAAAAGTATCGGAAGTTGAAGTTTTTTACTCTGCCGAAACACCTGTTGTTACTCCTAAAACGACAAATACGTTTTTAATCAACATGGATACTATTTGGACAATAGTTTTCATATTGTATTTGGCTGGTGTAATCGTTTTGATTTTTAGGGAATTGTATGCTTATATACGTTTGATGAATTTATATAAAAAGGGCAAAAGGGATAAAATATTAGGGTATACTGTAATTGATACGCCTAAAATAGCATCGCCGTTTACAACTTTTAATGTGATTTTTGCGGACTTGAACAAACTGCAAGGGACATCGAAAGAATCCATAATAGCACATGAGATCGTACATATAAAACAAAAACATTGGATAGATTTGCTTTTGAGCGAAATCGTATTGATCATAGAATGGTTTAATCCTGTAGTTTGGTTATATGTTCGTTATCAGAAAGAGAATCATGAATATCTGGCTGATAAAGGCGTTCTTGATCAGGGGATATCTCCTTCTGCATATAAGGCTGCGCTTGTTAACGAAAGAATGCAGGGACAGGTTTTCAAATTCGTAAATTCGTTTAAAGGTTCCGAACCCTTAAGCCGGTTTTCGATGATGAAAAAAAAGAAATCTCCAATATGGAAAAGAGCTTTTGCTTTGACAATAATTCCTTTGTTGGGTGCTTTTCTTTGGGTTTCGGCTACGCCAAATTTTCTTTTAATCAACTTTGATAATTTTTCATTCAGAGTTATAAATGAAGTGAAAATGGTGGATAAAAACGGATATCCTATCGGGAATACTATCAGTTTTAACGATATGCTTGCTCTGACTAAATTGTCGGGTTATGAATATCTGATCCCCTCTTCCCTAAGGAATGCGAAGATGGATCTTTACCTCAAAACAGGAACAAACGGTACTTTAGTGGTTGAGACAAGAGCCAACGGTAAAAAAGGTAAAGGCAGTATTGCGAATACGGATATGATAGATAAAGTATTGGCTCGAGAAGACGTTATTATATTGATTGACGGAAATGCTTCTTCCGAACAGGATTTACGGGCGATAGACTTAAAGAATATAAGTTCTCTCACATATTTGTATAACGATCGGATGTTTAGTCAGGTTGGAAGCCAGATCACCGTATCATCTATTTCGGACTATGGTATAAATTCGCCTAAAATCGTGAAAACCGACGATTTATTTATTATTGAAAATGCTGATATTTTCGATGTGATAAATCAATTAAAAGAACCTTTGGTTATTATCAACGGCGAGACATCGTCCCTTGCCGCATTGAAAGGGATAAAACAAAATAATATTACTGTTTTGTCAGTATATACAAAAAAAGAACACATCTCTAAATATGGATCGAATGGTAGGAACGGGGTAATTCTTGCGACTACTAATATTCCTTCCTAACGCAAACTTTAACTTTTTGAATTAGTTTTTCAGAGTGTGCTTGGTCAAGCACACTCTTTTTTCCCTTACAATTCTTTATTGTTTACTTAATACCTCCTGACATGAACTACCTGAAATCGTTTTTATTTTTAATATGTATAGTTTTGGGAAATACTGTTGTTTACTCTCAAAACCAAAATGGAGACCTGAAATTGGATGCCGAGTTAGAAGCATCGGGTGTGTTTAGTGCAGGAGATTACGCCCCATTTTGGTTTACGAATAATGTCAATGGTATTGCGTCTGAGAAAAGAAACAAAGAATATTTGAGAGCTAAAGTGACAGGCTCTAAAGGTTTCTTTGACAATAAATTGAAGCTTAATTCCGGAGCCGATTTCTTAGTGGCACATAATCTGGAGGCTGATATTTATATCCAGCAATTATTTTTTGATATAAATTATAGAGCATTGGGTTTATCCATAGGCATGAAAGAGAGGTATAATCCCATTCGAAATACTAAACTTAGCAGTGGGATAATGTCTTATTCAAACAATATGCGTCCTGTTCCGCAGATAGAAGTCGGAATCCCCGAGTTTACCGATTTTCCGTTCACTCACGGGAAACTTCAAATAAAAGGAGGACTGTCTTACGGTAAATTCTTGGACGACAAGTTTAAGGAAAAATATGCAGGAGACGGTAATTATGTAAAAAACATTTTGTTCCACAGAAAATACGGATATTTGAAATTGCAATTGAAACCTACATGGGATTTGATTGCGGGTTTGGATATGTCCGCTCAGTTTGGTGGCGACAGATACATGGACGGGAAATATGTGGGATCAAATCCTCATGGTTTTGACGATTATATTAAAGTTCTGTTTAATATGTCAGGCGGTTCCAAATCAGATCTCGGTGATCAGATAAACAAGCTTGGAAACAGTTTTGGAAGCTGGCATATAGTCTTTAATTATTATGCTGAAAAATATCATGTTCGGATATATAACGAACATTTTTTTGAAGATAATTCAGGCCTTGTGTTTCGTAATATGCCTGACGGGTTATATGGTGTTGAGTTGAATTTGAAGAAGAAACAACTTTTCTCAAGCATCTTATTTGAGTTTTTATATGCCAGAAATCACTCGGGGAAATATACGCTTAATGAGAAAGGGCAGATGAGCCCGATAAGGGCGGCTGACGATTATTATAATAATTATATGTATATATCTGCTTCCAATTACGGGTTTGTTGTCGGAAACCCTTTTTTCGTTTCGCCTATTTATAACGGAAGACAGAATCTTATTGTTTTGAATAATAAAATCGTTGCTTATCATGCAGGAGTGTGCGGTTATTATAACAACAATTTATCGTATCGTTTGCTCCTTTCGTATACAAGAGCTTATGGTGCCGCGCGTATGCCTGAAACATGGACGTTCAAACATCAATTTTCGACAATGTATGAAATGACTTATGCCAATCCGAACTTAAAAGATTGGGAGTTTACAGGAGCTTTGGCTTATGATAACTCAGATATGGTAGGAAAGAATTTTGGAGGGAAACTAAGCATCATTAAAAAATTCTCAATCAAATGATCTGAAATCAGTTTGGTTGGCTCTTGCTTTTCGCTCTCTGTTTTTTGCTATATTTTTATTTGTTTCGGATTAAAATTAAAAGCACTACTTTTGCTTTCGATTTAATGGAAAATTATAAAAATATGCGATATACTACTGTTTTCATTGATTTGGACGACACTTTGTTGGATACGGCTGCAAACAGCAGGGAGGCTTTGGAAGAAGTTTTTCATATCTATTCGTTCGACAAATATTATCCTTCTTTTTCGGATTTCTATGAGGTTTTTTATGACTATAACATTTCATTGTGGAATGCTTATGAAAAACATGAGATTGACAAAGAAGAATTAATGTCGCGACGTTTTTGTAAACCTTTTCCACAAATTGAAAATCTGAATAGGGAAAAAGGAATTGAAATCAATCATAAGTTTATGTCCCTGATGGCATCTAAACGTAAACTGATTGAAGGAGCCGTTGATCTGCTCGAATACCTGAGAGCGAAATACAAAATATGTGCCCTTTCCAATGGTTTTAGAGAAGTGCAGTTCGATAAAATAGAAAATGGCGGACTGACAAAGTATTTTGATAAGGTCGTATTGTCCGATGATATTGGCGTCAATAAGCCCGATCCTGCGATTTTTCTTCATGCATTGAAGGAGATGAATGCGGTCGTTGACAAAACAATCATGATTGGCGACAACTGGAGCAGTGATATACTCGGCGCGAAAAACAGCGGCATAGATCAGATATGGTATAATCCCGGAAACCTGCCAAGACAAGGTTTCGAACCGACGTACACGGTTAAAAATTTAGCCGAAATTAAGAATATCATATAAGACCGTTCGTTTCGATAAAGATGAAAAATTCTTCTGTAATTTTATTCGGCATAATCATTCTATATTTTTCGGTTCTTTATCTTATATCAGTATTTGTAAGCAAACGAAATACCGATAACGAAGCTTTCTTTCTGGGTAACAGAAAATCTCCTTGGTGGGTAGTTGCTATTGCGATGATCGGCAGTTCCATTTCAGGAGTCACATTTGTTTCGGTTCCGGGTTGGGTAAGGGAAAACGACATGACGTATATGCAAATGGTATTCGGATTCTTTTTCGGATATCTGGTAATCGCTTATTTGCTTTTACCGTTATATTACAAATTGAATCTTACTACTATTTACGGATATCTCGGTCAACGTTTCGGCGATAAGACACGTAAAACAGGTTCTTCTTTTTTCATACTCTCGAAATTGTTGAGTGCGGCTACTCGGCTCTATCTGGTGGCAATGATACTGCAATCGTTGATTTTTGCCCATTGGGATATCCCTTTTTATGCGACTGTGGCAGGCATGATTTTGTTTATCTGGCTCTATACCCGAAAAAGTGGAATAAAAACAATAATATGGACGGATCTTTTACAAACTACTTGCTTCATTATAGCCCTGATACTCATTATTTATCAGGTAGCAACGCAGCTGAACCTTAATTTTGCACAGGTTGTAGATACAATTCAACAAAGTCCCCATTCACGTATGTTTGTATTTGATGATTGGGGAAGCAGGCAAAACTTTTTTAAACAGTTCTTTAGCGGAATATTTGTGACGATTGTAATGACGGGATTGGATCAGGGCATGATGCAGAAGAATCTGACATGCAGGACGCTTAAAGATTCCCGTAAAAATATGCTGTCATACGGATTGACATTTGCTCCCATTAATTTTTTATTTCTTTCGTTGGGAATCCTTCTTTTGCTTTTTGCAAGCCAGAAAAACATAGAGCTTCCCGCACTTTCGGACAATATATTGCCGTTTTTAGCAGAGAATTATTTAGGTTTTCCCGTTCTTATATTCTTTACGCTTGGTATTGTAGCTGCAGCCTTTTCGAGTGCAGACTCTGCGCTGGCATCTTTGACAACATCCGTTTGCATCGATTTGTTGGATATAGACAAAAAGGATATGAAAGTAGCAAAATCTACCCGAATTAAAGTTCACGTTGCGGTAAGTATAGTTTTCGGGCTGACTATTCTGGTAATTAATTATTTGAGCGAAAGCAGTATCATAGATGCTTTGTATCGCATCGTGTCATATACTTACGGCCCGTTGTTAGGGTTGTTCGGCTTTGGGCTGTTCACAAAAATAAGCGTAAAAGACAAATACACGCCTTACGTGTGTATAGTATCCCCTGTATTATGCTGGATTATAGCTCACTTGCTGAACGAACATCTTAATTATTCGATAGGATATGAATTATTAATAATGAACGGACTGCTGACAGTGCTTGGGCTTATTCTGATTTCAACAAAAAAAGAATTCGTTAGTTTAATACTAAATTGAATCCATATTCAAGAGCTGTCTTGTATTTTTTTTCATTAAATTCATAAAGGTGAGGCGATTTGTGTGCCCCGCATTTACGGGTTTCGTTTAATTTATTGAATAATCCCAGCGATAACATTTTCCGTTGAAAGTTCCTCCTGTCTAACGATCGCCTGAGTATTGTTTCGTATATGATTCTTAACTCGGGCATTGTAAACTTTTTAGGGAGTAGTTCGTAGCCGATGGGAATGTGTCCGACAAAAAACTGCAAAGTACTTAACGATTTTTCGATGATGTGCCTATGATCTCCGTACAGTTCGGGGAGTTTGCTTAATTCAAACCATTCAACCGACTCTGTCGCAGTATTAGAAAAAACAGAGACAGTCGAATATTCTACCAGTGCATAATAAGCAATCGTTACAAACCTGTTTAAATACCATTCTGCTTTTTCTTTCGGAACGTTCCTTTTTTTGTAGTACGCTTTTATTTTCTTCTATATCAGTCCTGTCCGAATCGCCGAATGTATGAAATTGTTTAAGAAAAACTTCTTTCAATCCGGTTCTGTTTTTCAGATGCCGGTATGCCGCATCATCAATGTTTTCATCTTTTAAAACAAAACCTCCGGGGAGCATCCATTTGTTATTGGTATTAAATTTATTTAGTAATATTTTCAGTGTCCCGTTATGAAATCCTATAATTACGCAGTCCACAGAAAGCCCGGGGAGATATTTATCTTCTGGTAGTTGCGATTTAAGACTAGGTTGGTCCATAGTTTAGCTTAGTATTGGTTCATAATTCAATATACAAAGATAATTTTTTTTATGAACTGACCAACTTTTTACCCTTTGCTTTTCTCTAATAATAAGCATATTACTGTCCCGACAGGAAGGACAGTCAAAGATTGTTGTGGCAGCCTTATTCAGCGTGATTCCTTCGCCTTGAAAGCCATTGCGTAAAATTTCATTTGTTTCACCATCGAAAGTAATCCGTTGGATCGGGTGGGCGACAAATGTTCTTTCAGTCCTATCCTTTCAATAAAATATAAATCCGCATCAATTATTTCATCGGGCGTATGATTGGAAAGAACCCTAATCAACAGAGCTATTATGCCTTTAACGATAACAGCGTCACTTTCCGCATGAAAAACAATACGTCCGTCAATATAATCGGCTTGCAGCCAGACACGGCTTTGGCATCCTTCGATAAGATTATTTTCTGTTTTATGTTTCTCGTCGAGTTTTTCGAGCGAATTTCCTAAATCGATCAGAAGGGCATATTTGTCCATCCAATCGTCAAAAACGGAAAATTCTTCTATGATCTCGTCCTGTGCTTCGTTTATTGTTTTCATTATCTCTCTTTATAAATTACTTCGGCAACCGTTTGTCCTACTGCTTTTAAGGTTTCTTTGCTCACATTATTCATATTATCGTCCATCGTGTGCCAGTAAGATCCGAACCCTGAATCGGTATCTTTATTGTATTGAATGATATCAATGCTCGGTATTCTTCTTATTTCGTTGACGGGAACATGATCGTCCGTGATAGCACCTCCGCTTTTGTCTATGAAATATTTTCCGTAGCCTAATAAGCGCGCCGTAGCCCATACTTTTTCGACAACCCCGCCTGCATAAAGTTTCGAGTGATATTCTTTGAGGAAAGTTGCATCATATCCGCCGACCATATCGAGCAGTATTCCGAACTTCGCAGTATAATTCGGTACATGAGGGTTCTCAGCCCAGTATTGCGAGCCTAAACACCACCAGTTTTGGGTGGTTATTAAGCTTTTATCAAAAGCAGGTTCACCATAATCTTCAGCATCGAACAGTATGATGTCAATTCCGATTTTCGCAGGCTGTTCGTTCAACATACGTGCTATTTCCAAAAGAACGCCGACGCCGCTTCCTCCGTCATTTGCCCCTAATATCGGCTTTCTATAATTATCCGGATTAGGATCATGATCCGCATAAGGACGTGTGTCCCAATGTGCAAACAACATTATACGTTCTTTGTTTTCAGGATTGAATGAAGCTATTATATTCCTCGCTTTCAGGACAGTCCCATTATATGCTTTCAGATCGGCTTTTTGCTCAATAACTTCTGCTCCGAATCTTTTAAGCTCGCTGACAAGGTAATCGGCGCAGGCACTGTGTTCTGTCGTATTAGGCACTCGGGGGCCGAACGCAACCTGATTTTCTACGAATATGTACGTACTGTCTGCATTAAAATCGGGTGATACCTGTTTATACGCTTCCTTGGGTTGCACATTATTCACCGATTTATTTCCACACGAAATAAGTGATACGCAAGCGACGATGAGAATAGAAAGTTTATTCATTTTATTAAATTGTTCTTTTTTTTTATTGGAAACAAATATACAGAATAGATATTATATAAATTAAAAATGCCTGTTTCAAACAGGCATTTTTTGTTATGTATTTATGGTAATAAACCGAGTCATAACTTTTTTTTCCAATATATAATCGTCCATTATAAAACCTTTTCCGATATCAATACATTCGCTTGCAATAACATCAAAGCCTAAGCTTTTATAAAACTCCAGAGCTTTATTGTGTTTGTTTACATTCAGTTGAAGAGCCTTATTGGAATTTGATTCGGCAATCTCTGCAATTCTGCTTACTAAAGCATTTCCTACACCTTGATGTTGATATTCGGGTAAAATATATATTTTATGTATTTTGGTTATAGGCTTGTCCTGATAATTCAGTTCGTATGAAGCAAATCCTACATATTCATCATAACTGCCTTTTACCAAGAGAAAAACATGATTCTTATTTTTTATCTGATCTTTCAAAGAATCATTGCTATACATCCAATCAAGCATATATTCAGACTGTTCTTCTGTCAGTATGGAAGAATACGCGTCATTCCACGTATTTCGGGCTATTTGCCTGATGACGGGTATATGTTCTTCCGAAGCAGTTATTATTTTCATAATTTAATACGTAAGTGCATATAAAGATACGATAATTTTGAGCTTAGTTGCAAGGAAAAGGCTGTTAATTGTTAACAGCCTTATTCTTCATCTTCTTCGTAGCTGTCCAATTCGCTATCGTAAAAAAGCCAGCGCCTGTCTTGTCAGATCCTCTACTTCATCGTCACCATCCGGTTCGGCTCCGAACCATTTTACTTCTTCACTATCGACATCCAGTACAAATCGGGGTTTTTCGGTGTGAACCACATAGACATTCTCGGGATATTCCGAGTTGTCAGCAATTAAAAATTTAGGTAAAAACATGATGTTAATTAATTAAAAAGCGTATAAGATCGTTTAGATATGAAATATATTTTTTCTTTAATGATTAAATCGCATGGAAAGTATCGGGCAGGCTGTCAATGAAATATTTATTCAGGAACTGTTTGAAATCAGAATCGCTACGGATATTGTCGAAGTCGCTGTCGCTGTCGAATCTTTCACGGCTCAAGTCATCCATTCTATCCTCATAGTCCTTGCTCATCATGGTATCCAGCCATTTTATCGCTTCCTTTTTGTTGTTCATCAGCGAATACAAACACGCCAGATTATAAGCTCCGCTTTGATTGCCAAGTTCTTCCGTTTTTTTCAGAAGTCTTTCCGCTTCCGATTTGTAGGGTTTAAAATTGTCCTTTATCTTAGCAAGCATCATAAGTGCACATCCCCAATCGTTATAGACATATGATTTTTTCGGATCAAGTTTAGATGCCTGTTTGTATTTATCAAAGCTTTCCTTAAATCCTTTTTCGCTTTCATTCTCTTCAGCTATGCCAGCAAGAGCGCCTCCCCAGTAATAAAAAGCATCGGCAGACTTTGGATCGGCTTCTGCCGCCAACTTATAATATTCGCAGGCTTTTCGGTTATTGCCCCATTGTTGAGCCATAATTCCCCTGTAAATAAATTGTTCGGCCTTGCTTTCTTTATCCTGAGAAAAGATAAAACTACTTATGGTAATTAAGAATACAAACAATGTCAGTTTTTTCATAAATCATAGAAATATATTTTTCAAATATAATTCATAAATTCAAAAAAACGGAAATTGAATTTTACTTTTTAAAGCAGTAAATAATAAAAAAAACAAAGTTTAAGATAACTAATTGATTAGAAGCTGTAACCGATACCGACGCCTATCATTTCTTTAAACTGGACTCTCGGACCGCGGGTTCGTCCTTTGTCATCAATATAATTGACATCATCGTCATACTTTAATGACGTGTTGATGCTTGCATTCAGGTATTTATTTATCTTCATGCTGATCAGTAAATCCCAGTTTACGTCGATGTTTCCGAATGAACTGTCATAAGCTGTGAAGAAGTCCGCTTTGGTAATTACCTTTACATTCTCCATGATTGTTTTTTCGGCTTTTGCTTTCAGATAAGTACCAAATTCCGCCATAAATTTATCGCCCGGATCGACACCGAATGCACCCTGATTGGAAAGGTAATCGTCCTGAACAAATGTAAGTTTTCCCGCTACGGGTGAAAAATATATCGAATAAAATTCATTGGGGCGATATTCCATACCTGCCGATATATTTGAGTAAGCAGGCGCCATGAATTTAGAAATATAGTGCTCTTTATTCGGATAGTTATAACCTTTATAGAATTGAGATTTGAAATCTGCCATTACGGTATAATACCATTTTTTATCGGTAGAATATCCCAGTTGGGTTGAGAATTCGATTTTATCCGCCGACTTCTGAGTTCCGTCCGATCCCGTGTAAGTTAATCCGTACTCCAATGCAAGGTTATTTTCCCAAAGCCAGTCACCGCTTCTATGGATAAGCGAACCGTTCAGATATGCGTTTCCTGCCACAGAATTATCTCCCCCTGCCGACCAGTTTGTGAGCGATGTTTGAGAAAAATTCAGCCCTGTCGTTCCTTTCAGTTCCCACGCTTTTGGTTCGGGTTTAGCTTCTTCTTCAGTTTGTGCTGATATATTGATAAACAAGAATGTGATAATTACTAACGAAAATATTTTTTTCATAACCTGATTTGATTTATTATTCCTTCTACATTAATTTATTGCTGACACCAGCTATTTTAATTTTTATTAATAAACGCCAATGCCGTTAAATTGTTCAAATATCGTAGCTATTTATTTCCTTTAAAGTCTATCATACTGATGCTTATATATGACAGGCTGATGGCGTAGTAATAAAAAAACTTTCCAAACTGCCTGAAAAAAGAGTTTGGAAAGTATAAAATAGAAGAATTTTTTTAACCCTTCTTAGTTGTTACTAAATTGTTATTACCATGCGAACAGCGGATAGTCTTTCATTGTTTTGTTTACTTTCTCGCGTACGGCTTTTATGGTTTGTTCGTTTTCAACATTAGATAGTACAGTGTCTATCATTTCTACGATTTCACCCATTAATGGTTCGCGGGCACCCCGGGTTGTAATCGCCGGTGTTCCGAAGCGGAGTCCTGATGTTAAGAACGGACTGCGGCTGTCGAAAGGAACCATATTTTTGTTAGTCGTTATGTCTGCCGCAACAAGGGCTTTTTCAGCTACTTTCCCTGTCAAGTCGGGGAATTTTGTTCTCAGGTCGATCAGCATACAATGATTGTCCGTCCCGCCTGAAACTACTTTGTATCCTTTGTCCATAAAAGCTTGTGCCATGACAGAAGCATTGACTTTCACCTGTGCCTGATATACTTTGTACGAAGGGTCTAATGCTTCCGCAAAAGATACGGCTTTAGCTGCTATAATGTGTTCAAGGGGACCGCCTTGAATACCGGGGAAAACGGCAGAGTCCAGCAATGCCGACATCATTTTAACCTCTCCCTTAGGAGTCTTCTTTCCCCATGGATTTTCAAAATCTTTACCTATAAGTATCGCACCTCCACGCGGACCGCGAAGCGTTTTATGGGTGGTTGTCGTAACAATGTGGGCATGAGGCAGCGGGTTTTTTAACAATCCTGCCGCAATCAAACCCGCAGGATGAGCCATGTCTACCATAAATATTGCTCCGATTTCGTCGGCTAACTGGCGGATACGTGCATAATCCCAATCGCGTGAATATGCCGATGCTCCTGCAATTATTAGTTTCGGACGTTCTCGACGGGCAATGAGTTCCATCTGTTCATAATCAACTTGTTCGGAAATTTCCTGCACGTTATATTCAATGGCGTGGAACATCAAACCCGAAAAATTCACAGGCGATCCGTGAGAAAGATGTCCGCCATGTGAAAGATTAAGCCCCATAAATTTATCTCCTGCGTTGAGGCATGCTAAAAATACGGCGGCATTGGCTTGCGCTCCCGAATGGGGTTGAACGTTTGCCCACTCGGCTCCGAATAAAGTTTTCAACCTATCAATGGCTAACTGTTCACTTAAATCGACAATTTCGCAGCCTCCGTAATATCTTTTGCCCGGATATCCTTCGGCGTATTTATTAGTCAGATACGATCCCATTGCTTCCATCACTTGTTCGCTGACGAAGTTTTCTGAAGCAATCAGTTCTATACCTTTTAATTGTCGCTGGTGTTCTCGTTCGATGATGTCAAAAATAGCAGTGTCTCTTTTCATAAAAGCAAGATTATTAATAGGTGTTTATTTAATTGCTTCAAATTTACAAAGAATAACTAACATACCGTTAAATTCAATTTATAAAAAAAGAGTCCCTGATCAGAGACTCTTTTTATTATTTAGGTTTTTGTCTTATCTGAAATCCCCTTCGTAAGAAATTTCATCCCTTCCGTTCGATTTGACGGAAAGAGTGCCTCTGCCGTCTTTTTTTAACGTCATTCTGAAAACTATTCCGTCATTCATAATAGAACCGGCATCCTGTGGTATTATTTCGATATTGAAGTCGTCATCTTTCTCATTGTAATTAACGGTGTATATAAACTTGTTTGTCACAAACTTTATCGGAATATCGTTTCTCCAGTCGGTTGGCTGAATATAAAAATGTCCCAGATACGGTAAATTGACCTCCACCCTGTTTTTCGTTACGCTCAAAGAACAGGTTACGCATTCCATAAGAGCATGCGATACGCCAAATTCGGGCGTGACTTCATCGGGGAAAAAAGAGAAATCGGGCAATTCTATTTTTTCTACGTTTTCAGCTATTTTCTGTTGCTTCTTTTCCAATTTTTGAGCAGGCGTAAGTTTAGCAGAAGAACAGCTTATCGCAAAAAGGGCAAAGCTAATACTGATTAATAATACAATCTTTTTCATACATTATCTGTTTTAATTTCTATTGAATAGAACACTGCGAAATTATATTCGTTTTTCACGAAAAAGCAATTTTGTTATTATTAACATTTTGCTGAAATAACATCGCAAAACTGATATGGTTTATTATACGATCTTTCTTATTTTTGGATTAATTATAATACTGACTATATGAAATATATAGCTACTCTTAAATATCCGAAAAAACACCTTTTATATTCCCTCCTCTTATTTTCTTCAATATTTTTATTTTCATCTTGCCACAGCGGCAAATCGGTTGTATATAATCCTGCGGAAGTAAGACAATTGTCACAACAAATGGGATTTCCTGTCGATAATAATGATGAGAACATTCCTTTATATGCCGAAGCATCTGTCTGGCTCGGCGTGCCTTACAGGTACGGCGGACTCAGCAGGCGGGGCATTGATTGTTCAGGGCTTGTTCATCGTATTTATAAGAATGTATATAATAAGAATGTGTCCCGTTCTACCCGGGATTTAGAGAAAGACGTAAAAAAGATATCGAAGAAAAATCTGAAAGCAGGAGATCTGGTTTTTTTTGCTACTTCGAAAAAAAGTAAAAAAATTAATCATGTCGGGATATACCTGAAAGATAACTGTTTTGTTCATGCTTCCACATCTCGCGGGGTCATTATCAGTAGCCTTAAAGAAGACTATTATGACCGTACATGGAAAAAAGGAGGAAGAATTCCGGATTAATAAAAGAATAATTTAATAGATTAGAAAAATGGCATTATTTGATTTGAAAGGAAGAGTGGCTTTGGTAACCGGAGCTTCTTCAGGATTAGGAGCAAGATTTGCGGAGGTTTTGGCAAGGCAAGGAGCTGATGTAGCTATTATAGCCAGAAGGTATGACCGGTTGCTGGATAAAGCAAAAGACATAGAAAAGTTAGGCGTGCGATGCTTGCCCGTAAAGTGTGATGCAACAGTAGAATCGGAAGTAATTTCGACAGTTTCCCAGATTGTTTCTCATTTCGGAAAGATTGATATTCTTGTTAACAATGCAGGTATTGCGATAGGCAAGAATATGGAAGATATGACAGGAGAAGATTTCCGCAAGGTTCTGGATGTCGATGTTAACGGTGTGTTTTATTTTGCCCGCGAGGCAGGGAAGAACATGATAAAGAACAAGTACGGACGTATTATCAACATAGCTTCCATGTACGGTTTGGTAGGCAATAAATTCAGTCCTACTATCGGATATCATACTTCTAAAGGTGCGGTTGTTAACTTTGCGCGGGGACTTGCCGCCGAATGGGCGAAATATAATATAACGGTAAACAATATAGGTCCCGGTTTTTTCGAGTCGGAAATGACAGGCGATTTTTTCAATACCGAACCTTTTGTCAATTTTGTGAAAACTATGACTTGCCTCGAACGTGAAGGTCGTCCCGAAGAATTGGATACTGCCTTAGTATTCCTTGCAGCAAATGAATCGAGCTATATCACAGGACAAACAATTTATGTGGATGGCGGCTGGACTGCTATCTGATATATATTTACTAATAAAAAAAAGCTTACTCATTTGAGTAAGCTTTTTCTTTATAGAGGATTGCTTTTTAAGCATCAATATTTGCATAAGTAGCGTTTTCTTCGATAAACTCACGACGCGGAGCTACATCTTCACCCATAAGCATTGAGAATATATGATCGGCTTCCGCGGCATTGTCGATCGTCACTTGTCGCAACGTACGGTGTTCGGGGTTCATTGTCGTATCCCAAAGCTGAGAGGCATTCATTTCTCCCAAACCTTTATATCGCTGGGTATGTATTGCGTTCTCATTACCGTCACCGTATTTATCAATGAAAGTTTGGCGTTGTTTGTCATCCCAGCAATACTCTTCAATTTTACCTTTTTTGCAAAGATAAAGCGGCGGAGTGGCGATATAAACATAACCTTTCTCGATAAGAGGGCGCATATGCCTGAAGAAGAATGTCAGAATCAGTGTTGCAATATGGCTTCCATCCACATCGGCATCGGTCATGATCACTATTTTATGATAACGTAGCTTCTGGATGTTCAGTTCTTTCGTATCTTCTTCCGTACCTATCGTTACTCCGAGAGCAGTGTATATATTCTTTATTTCTTCACTTTCGAGCACTTTGTGCTGCATGGCTTTTTCTACGTTCAGAATTTTTCCGCGCAAAGGCAATATCGCCTGAAAACCTCGGTCACGTCCTTGTTTTGCCGTTCCGCCCGCGGAATCCCCTTCGACTAAGAAAATTTCACATTCTAAAGGATCTTTGCTTGAGCAGTCCGCCAGTTTTCCGGGTAATCCTCCTCCCGATAACGGAGACTTACGCTGTACCATTTCTCGCGCTTTTCGAGCGGCATAACGTGCAGTAGCAGCCAGAATGACTTTCTCTACAATTATTCTGGCTTCTTTCGGATGCTCTTCGAGATAATAACCGAGGGCTTCGCCCACAGCCTGATCGACAGCTCCTATAACTTCATTGTTTCCCAATTTCGTCTTGGTTTGTCCTTCGAATTGCGGCTCTGCCACCTTAATAGAGATAACAGCCGTAAGCCCTTCGCGAAAGTCGTCGCCGCTGATTTCGATTTTAACTTTCTCAAGCATTTTAGAATCTTCGGCGTATTTTTTCAACGTTCTGGACAATCCTCGTCTGAAACCTGTGAGGTGCGTACCTCCTTCTATCGTATGAATATTGTTTACATACGAGTATACATTTTCATTATAAGACGTATTGTATGTCATTGCCACTTCAACGGGAACGCCTTGTTTTTCAGTAACAATGTGTATAACGTCACTGATCAAAGCTTCCTTAGACTGGTCTATGTAGCGAACAAATTCTTCAAGCCCTTTTTCCGAATAAAATACTTCTGTCTTGTAAGTTCCGTCTTCTTTTACCCTTCTTTTATCTGTCAGAGAGAGTTTAACGCCTGCGTTCAAAAACGCAAGTTCACGCAAACGCGATGCCAGAGTATCGTATTTATACTCGGTAGTTATGAAAATACTGTCATCGGGTCTGAACATTATGGTTGTTCCCGTGTAATCCGCTTCTCCGAGAACTTCAACATCGTGGAGCGGCTTACCGCAGGAATATTCCTGCATATACAATTTCCCCTGACGGCGGACTTCCGCCCGAAGATATATGGATAAAGCGTTAACACAAGAAACTCCCACACCGTGAAGTCCTCCCGAAACTTTATATGTTCCCTTATCAAATTTACCTCCTGCGTGCAGTACGGTCAGCACAACTTCCAATGCTGATTTTTGTTCTTTTTCGTGGAAATCGACAGGGATTCCTCGTCCGTTATCTTCAACGGTTATCGAATTATCTTCATTTATGGTAACGCGGATATCGTTACAGTATCCTGCAAGAGCCTCGTCTATCGAGTTGTCAACAACTTCATAAACCAAATGATGCAAACCTTTTTCCCCGATATCTCCGATGTACATCGCAGGGCGTTTTCTGACTGCTTCCAGCCCCTCCAGCACCTGTATATTCTCCGCAGAATAAGAACCGCTTGCTACATTTTTTTCTTTATCAGTCATATATTATATTATTTATTAATAATCAAAATAGAAATTGCTTTGAAAAAGCTAACAAATATACAAAATTTTCCCCTAACATACAAGGCGTTTATTCCTTATACATTAACCATTACTGTTTAAATTTGCATTTATTATAATTCGATAGAGTCGGGCGAGATGTAACCGTGGCTCAGGCAGTAAAAAGTGAGCCCCGATACTGTTTTGATACCCAATTTTGAGGTTATGTTTTTTCGGTGGGACAATACGGTGTTGAGGCTGATGTTCAGTTTATCGGCAATCTCTTTGTTTAAGAGTCCCAATGCTATCAGTTTCAATACGTCCAATTCTCGTTGAGAGATGTGTTTGTCTCCGTTTTGTACTGCGGCTTTATCGACGATTAACATTTCCTGCCAATTTTCGATCCCCGTTTCAGCCAGTTCTTCGATCATGGGTTTCAGTATCTTTTCTCTGATTCTGTTGTGTTTGCTCAGATCTTCGAGGAAACTGTCTACGGAAAACAATACGGCATAGCAAAGGTTTTCGTTGAAATTGCCTGAAATATGTTTAATCAGAATGTTTTTAATATCTAACAGAAGTGCAAATGAAGTATCTTCTTCCAACAATCCTTTTTCGGTACGTTGCAGAAAAGCATCTTTAAACTCATAAAACAGATTGCGGATAAGTTTAAGTTGAGTGTTGTTAGGGTCGCTCATCGCAATAAAAGCATGCAGGTGCTTTTCTATATTCGGCAACGAACCGTTAACGTAAAATGTGTCGGTTTTCTGTAAATAGTCTATGACAAGCGATACCTCAAAACTTTGCAGTTTCTTTTCAGGGAAAAAGTCTTCGTTAAGATAGGTGTTGAGGATCGTAAGAAAAAAATCTTCATTTATCTGATCCTCATCACAAATATCAATTATGCTTTTATCCCCTAATCCGAGTTTTATTCCGAATCTGTTGATAACAGGAACCAACGAATTGTGTTCACTGATTAATGCGGATAATTGCGTTGAAGATTTTACAAAATTCATATTTTCATTATTGATATAAAAACCTTCTTATACTTTGCTTTGGCGTTTTTTCAAAACCTTCGGTTTGAATTTTAATGTCCGATATCTGGCTGTAAGAAGGCAATCGTTTGTTTATGCTTTTTATCTGTTGCTCTAAAATAGCCTCGATCTTGTTTTCTTTTATGCCCGCTGACTTTATCTGATCATAATCGGGCGTAATAAGTGCCACGAGTTTCCGATCCCTTTCCACAACTAACGATTCTGCAATGTAAGAATAACTGTTGATTAAATCTTCTATGTCTTCCGGGTAGATATTTTGCCCCGAAGGTCCTAAAATCATGCTCTTGTTGCGTCCTTTAATAAAAATAAACCCGTCTTTGTCCATCGTTCCGAGATCGCCTGTTTTGAGCCAGCCGTCTTTTGACAATACTTTTTTTGTTTCCTCTTCATTTTTGAAATATCCGAGCATCACGTTCGTGCCTTTTACAATGATCTCCCCTGCAATGTTTTCAGTGTCGGCCGATTCGATGATAATTTCCATCCGGTCCACCATCCTGCCGCACGACATGGGTTTGTATGTCTCCCAATACTCATAACTGATCAACGGTCCGCATTCGGTCAGCCCGTATCCTACCGTGTAAGGGAATTTTATTTTTGTAAGGAAGTCGCCGACTTCTTTGTTAAGGGCAGCGCCGCCGATAACTACTTCTTCAAGGTTTCCTCCAAAAATATTTAACAGGCTGCTCAGTATTTTTTTGTAGATTATTTTATTTATGAACGGTATTTTCAGTAGAAGTTTTACCGGCTGTTTTTCCAGTTTGGGAAAAACGTTGTTTCGGATTATTTTTTCTATTATAAGCGGCACGGCAAGTATAAGCGGCGGACGAACCCGCGAAAAGGCTTCTGTTATAACCTGCGGGGACGGTACGCGTGTCAGAAAATGTATATGGCAACCCTTTGATATAGAAAGCAATACTTCAAATGCCAATCCGTACATATGCGCCATCGGGAGCATACATACTATTCCCGATCCTGTTTTCACGAACGGGATTTTATCTATGGCAAATCGGGTGTTGGACCACAGGCTGCGATAGGGTATCATCACTCCTTTCGGTTTGCTTGTCGTTCCTGAAGTATAGTTCAGTATCGCAAGTTCTTCGGCTTCTTCTATGTAGAATTTCAAATCTTCTTTAGTGAATCCATCGGGATATTTTTCTTTGAAATTCAGATCAATATCATGTGCAACTTCGATAAGTTCTTTGGATGAAGATTTAATTACCGAAAAATCGTCCATTTCTATTATAGTGCTGACATTGGGAATTTCTTCCGTAGAAAGTTTTTCCCATACGTATTTGCCTGTAAAGAAAACCTTCGCTTCCGAATGGTTTATGATGTTATATATATTTTCGGGATTGAATTCGTGTAAGATAGTAACGGCTACCGCACCATACGTTAATGTGCCGAATAAAGTCACTGCCCAATTTGCCATGTTCCGTCCGCATAAGGCTACTTTATCTCCTTTTTGAATGCCGAGAGCGTCGAACATAATATGTAATTCCGCAATTTTTTTTGCAAAGTCTTTATACAGATAAGTCTCGCCCCCGTAATCGGTTAGCGCGGGATTTTCCCAATTCTTTTTTATACTTTTCTCTATTATTTCAAGAAATCTTTCATTCATCGTAAAAATGATTTATTTTTCAATGCACATGACAAACTTACAAAATAGTTGCCTTTTTTCTTATAAACTTGCCTTTAATAAAAAATGTTTTCAACAAAAAAATTATCTTTGTTTCATTAGTCTAAAATTTAAATTGAATATCATGAGTATAAAATTGCGTTTAATATTTATGAACTTTCTGGAGTTCTTTGTGTGGGGATCATGGTTGACATCTGTAGCTGTGTATATGCAACGAACATTACATTTCGATGGAAGCCAGATTACCAGTGTTATAGCAACCATGGGGATCGCTTCATTGTTTATGCCAGCATTGCTGGGCATCGTCGCCGACAGGTGGGTTAATGCCGAGCGTATTCTGGGTGCCTGCCATTTGATCGGAGCAGTCCTGCTGTTTGCCCTTACGCGGGTGACTGATTTTGAAAGTTTCTTTATTATAATGCTGTTGTATACTTGTTTCTTTATGCCGACATTAGGTTTGACTAACTCAATAGCATATAATGCTCTTGAAAAAGCGAAGCTTGACATTGTAAAGGATTTTCCTCCCATACGCGTATGGGGGACCGTAGGTTTTATTTGTGCAATGTGGGCGGTAGATTTGTTGAAAATGACGGAGAGTGCCCAGCAGTTATATATTGGTGCAGGAGCTGCTTTACTTTTGGGTTTGTATTCGTTTACATTGCCTAAATGTCCGCCAGAAAAAACTCAGCAGAAAAAATCTCTTGTCTCTACATTGGGGTTAGATGCCTTTGTCCTGTTCAAACAAAAGAAGATGGCTATATTTTTTATTTTTTCTATGTTGCTGGGTGCTGCATTGCAGGTGACCAATGCTTTCGGACAAACATTCTTACGCTCTTTTGAAGGTATGGATATTTACAAAAATTCCTTCGCCGTGCAACATCCCGGAATATTGACATCAATATCGCAGATATCCGAATCGTTATTTATATTAGCCATACCTTTCTTTATGAGAAGATACGGAATCAAGACGGTTATGCTCATGAGTATGACTGCATGGGCGCTTCGTTTCGGCTTCTTCGGTGTCGGAAACCCCGGCGACGGTTTTATATTCCTTGTACTTTCAATGATCGTGTACGGAATGGCGTTCGACTTCTTTAACGTATCGGGGTCTCTGTTCGTCGAAATGGAGACTAAACCGAACATCAGATCCAGTGCTCAGGGTTTATTCATCCTTATGACCAATGGTATCGGAACCATTGTCGGTATGATCGGAAGCGGATGGGTAGTAGATCATTTTACACAGGACGGAGTGACCGATTGGCCGAAAGTTTGGTTCTCATTCTCTGCCTATGCTGTTGTTCTTGCTATTACTTTCATATTTGTATTTAAGCATGAACATAATAAAGAAGCTGTTGAAAAAGCTGGCGGATATTAATTAATTTTATTTAACTTTGCTCCGCAAACTTAAGAAGCAAAACATATATCTCTTAGATCATAATGCAAAGAAAAAAAATATTAGTAACAGGGGGAGCCGGATTTATCGGTTCCCACTTGTGTGAAAGGCTGTTGAAGGAAGGAAATGAGGTAATCTGCCTTGACAATTATTTTACAGGAAACAAGGATAATATTGTTCACCTGATGGATAATCCCTATTTTGAAGTTATCAGGCATGACGTTTCCAATCCTTTCTATATAGAAGTCGACGAGATTTATAATCTGGCTTGTCCCGCTTCTCCTGTGCACTATCAGCACGATGCCATCCAAACGGTGAAAACTTCCGTAATGGGAGCTATTAATATGTTAGGATTGGCAAAACGACTGAATGTGAAGATATTGCAGGCTTCTACAAGTGAAGTTTACGGAGATCCTGTCATACACCCTCAGGTAGAGTCGTATTGGGGAAATGTCAACCCGATCGGATTACGTTCTTGTTATGATGAAGGAAAACGTTGTGCCGAAACGTTATTTATGGACTATCACCGCCAGAATCATGTGAAGATAAAGATTATCCGTATTTTCAATACTTACGGACCTAATATGAACCCGAATGACGGAAGGGTTGTCTCAAACTTTATCGTTCAGGCTCTCAAGAATGAAGATATAACCATTTTCGGCGACGGTACGCAGACCCGTAGTTTTCAGTATGTAGACGATCTGATTGAAGGAATGGTTCGCATGATGAACTCGGACAATTCGTTTACAGGTCCTGTAAATATCGGAAATCCGGGAGAGTTTACTATGCTGGAATTGGCGAATAAAGTTATAGAGTTGACAAATTCCCGTTCCAAAATCGTTTATCGTCCGTTACCCAGCGACGATCCGAAACAAAGGCAACCCAATATTGAGTTGGCTAAAAAAGTGTTGAATTGGGAACCTAAAATAAAATTGGACGAAGGTCTTAGAAAAACAATCGCCTATTTTGAGAATGTAATTAAGATGCGATAATGATAAGTATTTTATTATCATGGCTTATTTGCGGATTTGTATTTTTAGTATTTGGTAGGCTATTTACCGACATTTGCAGTTTTTTTTATAAAAAAAGTTCCTGTGGTTTTGTCGGAACTTTTTTTCTTGGGTTTATGCTTTATCGGAACCATAATTTCCATTCTGTCGATATGGATGCCTATAAATAGCCATATAGCGTGGTTTTCCCTTATTATTTCAATCCTTTATACGGTATATTTGTATACAGTAAAACGCGATCGCGTTTTACAGAAAGTAGTATTGTGTCTCCACTCCCAGCCTCTTTCTGCGAAACTCCTTATATTGTTAGTATTCGCTATTGTTCTTTATTATAGCCTGCTTCCACCGCTTGTAGCAGACGCGAGATTATACTACCTGCAATCTATATTGTGGAACGAGACTTATCCGTTGATACCGGGCTTGGGTAATATTCACGGGCGTTTGGGCTTTAACTCGAACATTCTGCTATTGACATCGGCTTTTTCCTTTTATGATATTTTCTCCTTCAGAGTATTTGCCATAGTCGGTTTATCTGTGTTTGTTTTAATCGGTTGGATGATAACGGAGTTGGTAAGACAAAAGGATATGGTAAAGGCTATAATAACGGGTATTGTCTGTTTTGCTTTCCTTTATGAATATGGATTAGGCATATCATCGGCATCTACCGATATTATGCCGAACGTTATCGTCATGTTTTTATTGATGAAAATCATATTTGATAAGGACAGCCTTTCCCAATCTCCTGTTATGTTTTGGACTCTCAGCTTATATGCATTGACTCTTAAACTGTCAATAGCTCCTTTATGCCTTTTGTGTGTGCTGATTTTGTATACACTTGCCAGAAAAAAACAGTATAGTCAGATTGTCGTATTATCGGTTATTGCAGTTTTTTGTCATTATTCCTTGGTGTATTCGGACAACTGTGATAACAGGCTATCTTATATATCCATACCCTTCTCTCGATATCTTTAATTTTGATTGGAAAATTCCAAAAGCCTTGGTTGAAGAGGAAAAAATATGGGTGACATCTTGGGCTAAAATGCCGGGGATGGACTATCATGATTTTCTGAATATGTCATATACCGAGTGGTTGAAAGTTTGGCTTGTCAAATATATTAGATATGGGAAATTGTACTTTTTACTGTTTTGCTTAGCGGGCGTTTCGCCCCTTATCGTTTGGTTTATTCGTAAAAAACGAAAAATATGCCTGCTGTTCTGATTTATTCATGGCTTACAGCTTTTGTCGGGTTTGTTTTCTGGTTTATACTCGCACCAGATCCGCGATTCGGCTTTTCTTTTGTCTTGATTGCGTCATTGGCCCCGTTCTTCATGGTTGATTTCAAAATAAAAACAAAAGACTCTGTTGCCAAAAGATTGCCAATTGCTATATTTGTAATATTGCTCTTTTTTGTTATCTTTAAAGGATACGATTTGCATAAAGCGTATAGGGCTGACAAAACATTAATGTCGTATTTATATTCTCCGCAATCTATGGATTCTTTGAATAAGGAAGCAAATACGGGATTTAAAACCCATTCAGTCGATTCAATGATAATCTATACTCCTGATGACAGTATGTGTTCTGATCACCCGATACCCTGTACACCCGATTATCTGTTAAATAATAATCTCGAAATGCGGGGCAAGTATATTCAGGACGGTTTTAGAATAAAACAACAATGATAAATATATGAAACTTTCAGTTGTAATACCGGCCTATAACGAGGCTAAAACAATTCATCTTATTTTAAATAAAGTGATTGCCGTTTCTCTTTTAAAAGATATAAGTAAAGAGATTATTATTGTAAACGACTACTCTAAAGACAATACCGTAGAGGTGGTTGAAGAATACATCAGGCAGCATCCACAACATGACATAAGACTTTTCAGCCAACCCCAGAATATGGGAAAAGGCGCGGCGTTGCACCGAGGCATTGCAGAAGCCACAGGTGATTATATTATTATTCAGGATGCCGATCTTGAATATGATCCGGAAGAATACAATCTGTTGCTTAAACCTGTTTTGGATGGGTTTGCCGATGTTGTGTACGGTTCTCGGTTTATGGGTGGGAATCCGCATCGGATTTTGTTTTTTTGGCATTCTATCGGGAATAAAATGCTTACCTTTTTCTCGAATATGATGACAAATCTGAACCTGACAGATATGGAAACCTGCTATAAACTATTCAGGGCGGATATAATCAAGAATATAAAACTGAAAGAAAGACGTTTCGGTTTCGAACCCGAAGTAACTGCCAAGATTTCAAAAATCCATAACATCCGAATCTATGAAGTTGGGATTTCCTATTACGGAAGAACATATGAAGAAGGGAAAAAAATCGGATGGAGAGACGGTGTGAGAGCATTTATTTGTATGATTAAATATTCGTTTTTCTCAAAATAAGCATATAAGATTTTTTCTTATGGGTAAACTCTATATTGTTCCTACTCCGGTAGGAAATCTTGAGGATATGACGTTCAGGGCTATCAAAACCTTGAAGGAAGCGGATTTGATTTTAGCGGAAGATACCAGAACCACAGGCTTCTTGCTGAAACACTTTGATATTCATACCCCAATGCAGTCTTACCATAAATTTAATGAGCATAAAACTGTTTTGCAAGTCGTTCAAAAACTGTCTTCAGGCGGAAGTTACGCATTAGTATCGGATGCAGGCACTCCCGGAATATCGGATCCCGGTTTTTTGATTGTACGCGAATGTGTGAAAGCGGATATCGAAATAGAATGTTTGCCGGGGGCTACGGCGTTTGTCCCTGCCCTTGTAAATTCGGGAATCCCATGCGACAGGTTTTGTTTTGAAGGCTTCCTGCCTGTTAAGAAAGGGCGTGCAACCCGTCTTTCAGAACTGTCGGAGGAATCCCGTACAATTGTTTTGTATGAATCGCCTTACAGAGTGGTGAAAACTTTAAATCAGTTGATAGAATATTTCGGTGCCGATCGTTATGCATCCGCTTCTCGTGAAATATCAAAAATGTATGAAGAAACCGTCAGAGGAACTCTGTCCGAACTGACGGAGCATTTTACCGTTCATGAACCTAAAGGCGAGTTTGTTATTATAGTTTCAGGGAAAGAAAAATAATTTAAAGCCACATATTTTTTGAACGAAATATATTGATATTTGTTATTATAATATATTTGAGTAAAACTAATTCAAAACATATTTTAATATTGTAATTTATGAAAAAACTATTGTTCCTATCATTATCAGTAGCTGTTTTTGCATCATGTAATGTAAAGAACTCTGATGAATACAAAAATTTGCAGGCACAAAACGATTCGCTTATGCAATTAAGTACCCACGCCAATACGGAATTGTCGGATGCGATGGGTATTATTAATGAGGTTGAAGAAAACTTTAATAAAATTAGGGAAGCCGAAAAATATTTAGCCGTAGAATCCAATACAAAAGGTGAATTAAACAAGGACACAAAAACCCGGATTAACGACAATTTCCAGATGATTAACGACATTCTGAAAAAGAATAGGGAAACCATTGCGGGATTAAACGGTAAATTGAAAAATAATAGCGGTCAGCTTTCTGGTTTACAAAAAACCATAGAACGTTTGAATACCGAACTTGAAGAAAGAGCAAAAACGATTAAAGAACTCCAGACATCTTTAGCTGCAAGAGATAAGCAAATTGCAGAAATGACTTCTAACATTCAGGCTTTGAGCAGCGATGTCGAAAACTTATCGGGACAGGTAACCAATCAGGCTACTACTATAAAAGAACAGGATAAAGCTCTGAATACCGCTTTTTATATTTTTGGAACTTCTAAAGAATTGAAGGAAGCCAAAATCGTTTCGGGAGGTTTCTTGTCATCGCCGAAAGTCCTTAAAGAATCCATTGACAAATCTGTTTTTGTGAAAATTGATATTCGGGACGTAAAAGCCATTCCTGTATATGCCAAGAAAGCGAAAATATTGTCAGAACATCCGAAAGACAGTTATTCTCTCGACAAGGATGCCAACGGGCAGATTGTTGTAAATATCAAAAACTTTAAAAAATTCTGGAGCCTTACCCAATATTTGGTAATCGAGGTTGGATAAATAGGACATTATCAGTAAATAATAATATAAAAAACGGATTAACCTCAGGTTAATCCGTTTTTTTATTGGGATTATAATTAATAGAACAAAACCGATAAACCCCAACAATTATCACGTTCTTATTTATTACATATTAGTTTTATTGCTGATTACAAATATAGGGCAAAAAATATTAATATGTGCTTTTGACACAATATTTGTTTAAAAAAGTTTACCCCTTTTACATTGCATAACTTTGATTTTCACAGAATTCTTTATATCTTTAATGAGAGTAAAATCATTTATTAAAAATTAAAAATCGGCTGTTTATGAGTTACTTAAAGTTTGATAAATCCCGAATGATTAATCTGGAGTATTCTTTAAGCCGTGAAATATTAAGAACGAACAGAAGAGGTGCATACCACTGTACGACTATCGTTGAATGTAATACCCGAAAACAGCATGGCTTATTGGTTATGCCCATCCCCGAATTGGATAATTCGAGCCATGTTTTGCTATCCTCTTTCGATGAAACAGTTATACAGCACGGGGCAGAATTTAATCTGGGAATACATAAATATGACGGTGACAATTATAGCCCGATGGGGCATAAATATATAAGGGAGTTTGATTGCGATTCGTTGCCGCGGACGATATACCGTGTAGGAGGAGTGATTTTGTCCAAAGAAAAGATGTTCTCCCTGCGGGATAATAACATAATGATCCGTTATTCGCTGCTCGATGTTCATTCTCCTACGACATTGAGGTTTCGCCCTTTTTTGGCATTTCGGGAAATAAATAGCCTTGCTGTTGAAAATAGCGTAGCGGATATCTCATATAAAGAGATCGAGAACGGAATTAGTATATGTATGTATAAAGGATATCCCGATATCTGTATGCAGTTCAATAAAAAAGTGAAATTCGTATACGATCCTGTTTGGTATAAGAATGTGGAATATAAGGAAGATATGCAGGAAGGCTATCCTTATAAAGAGGATCTGTTTGTCCCGGGATATTTTGAATTGTCTATAAATAAAGGTGAAACAATTATATTTTCGGCAGGCGATAAAAAAATGCCCACACGGGATTTCCTGAAATCTTTTGAAGATGGAATAAAAGACAGGACGCCCAGATCTTCTTTTTATAATTGTTTGAAAAACTCGGGGCATCAGTTTTATTTTCGCCCTTCAAGTAAAGAACTGTATTTGTTGGAAGGCTATCCTTGGTTCGGTGTTGATGCCCGTAGCCAGTTTATGTCTTTGCCGGGGCTTACTTTGAGTATCGGTAAGGATCAGGCTTTTGAAGAAATAATGGATACTGCAATTCCAGCATTGCAACAGTTTATGAAAGGTAAATCTTCCACAGGATATATTAAGGATATAGATTCACCAGATGTTTTGCTGTGGGTAATTTGGGCATTGGTAAAGTATTCCCGAAAATATAAAGATAAATGTTATGCCAAATACGGAACATTTGTGAACGAAATAATAGATTTTATCATCAGTAATAAACATCCGAATCTTAAACTGACAGAAAACGGGCTTTTATATTCAGATGGCAGAGTCAAGCCTATTAGCTGGATGAACCTATCCTCCTCCGTGTCGCGTACAGGTTTTTTAGTGGAATTTAATGCCTTGTGGTATAATGCGTTGATGTTTGCTCTTGACGTTGCCGAATTTCAAGATGATAAAAAAAATATAAAAAAACTTTTACCCTTAAGTGCAAAGGTAAAAAACTCGTTTAACGAAACCTTTGTAATAATGCAGGTTATTTGTTCGATTATGTGGACGGCGGTTATGTAAACTGGAGTGTCCGCCCTAATATGATATTAGCGGTAGCTATTGATTATCCGCTTCTGTCAAAATCGGTGAGCAAATCTGTTATTGACATTGTTACAAAGGAACTTTTGACATCGAAAGGTCTGCGTACGCTCAGTCCTAAAAGTGAGGGATACAGTCCTTATTATTCAGGAAATCAATATCAGAAGGATTATGCAAGTATGAACGGAATGGCGTGTCCCGGACTGCTTGCTCCGTACATAGATGCCTGCCTGAAAATATTTAAGCGTTCGGGATTGATATATGCGGAAAGGGCAATGGTGGGATTAGAAGAAGAAATGTCGAATAACTGTATCGGATCGTTGTCGCAACTATATGACGGTAATCCGCCTTATTCGGGACACGGGGCTCCTTCGTACGCAACGAGCGTGTCTGGCGTTTTGCAGATTCTGGAAAAACTGAAAGCATTTGATGAAGAATATTAAATATACGATAATATGAAAGCTCTGATGTTTGGTTGGGAATTTCCCCCACATATATTAGGTGGTTTGGGCACAGCCAGTTACGGGCTTACACGAGGTATGGCACAACAGAGCGATATGGATATAACTTTTGTTATTCCTAAACCTTGGGGCGATGAGGATCAAAGCTTCCTTAGAATAATAGGAGCTTGCAACACTCCTGTTGTCTGGAAGGATGTTTCTTGGGATACGGTGAATTCCAGACTGTCGAAGTACATGAATCCCCAACTCTATTTTGATCTGAGAAGTCATATTTATGCCGATTTCAGATATATAAATACGAATGATTTAGGTTGTATAGAATTTTCGGGACGTTATCCTGATAATTTACTTGAGGAAATCAACAATTATTCTATCGTAGCAGGAGTCATCGCGCGAACAGTCGGTTATGATATTATTCATTCTCACGACTGGCTTACTTATCCTGCGGGAATACATGCTAAGAATATTTCGGGAAAACCTCTTGTAATCCATGTTCATGCCACTGATTTTGACAGGAGCAGGGGCAATGTAAATCCGCAGGTTTATAATATCGAAAAAAACGGAATGGATTATGCTGATCATATTATTTGTGTCAGCGATCTGACACGCTTTACTGTTATTGAGAAATATCATCAGGATCCCCGTAAAGTTACGACAGTCCATAATGCCGTTGAACCGCTGAGTGCGGACATAATGGCGTTGAACCCGTCTAAATCCAAAGACAAACTGGTTACTTTTCTTGGGCGTATAACCATGCAGAAAGGACCTGAATATTTCGTTGAGGCTGCCGCACGGGTGCTTAAACGGACTAAAGGCGTACGCTTTGTGATGGCAGGAAACGGAGATATGATGGAAAAAATGATATATCTGGCGGCAAGACATGGAATATCTGACAAATTTCATTTTACTGGATTTTTGAAAGGACGACAGGTTTACGAAATGCTCAAACGAAGCAGCGTTTACGTTATGCCCTCCGTATCGGAACCTTTCGGAATATCGCCTTTGGAGGCTATGCAATGCAGTATTCCTACTATAATATCGAAGCAGTCGGGTTGTGCCGAAATACTCGATCATGCCATTAAGGTAGACTATTGGGATATAGATGCGATGGCGGATGCTATATATTCTATTTGTACATATGACGCCTTATCGGACTTCCTCAAGACGGAAGGGAAAAAGGAGGTTGATAATATAAAATGGGAATATGCAGGATTGAAAGTCCGCGAGATTTACGATCGTTTAATTAAAAAATGATGTAAGGTAATTTTATTATCTTAAAAACAATGAGTTTATGAAAAATATATGCCTTTATTTTCAGTTGCATCAGCCTTTTAGACTTAAAAGGTATCGCTTTTTCAATATAGGAGGCGATCATTATTATTACGATGATTTTGCCAATGAGGATATACTTCAACGCATTGCCGAATCGTCTTACATTCCTGCGAACAGACTGTTGCTTGAGATGATAAACGAGTCGAAAGGAAATTTTAAAGTATCGTTTTCCATTTCAGGGCTGGCTCTGGAACAACTGACTATATATGCGCCCGAAGTAATTGACGGCTTGCGCGAACTGGCGAAAACAGGATGTGTTGAATTTATAGCCGAAACGTATGCCCATTCTTTGGTGTCGATAACAGATCCTGTCGGGTTTAAATTACAGGTTGAAACTCAATGTGCGAGGATAGAAGAACTTTTTGATCAGAAGCCTCAGGTGTTTTGCAATACGGAGCTTATTTTTTCCGACGAAATAGCCCAAGAAGTTTACAATATGGGTTTTAAAGCCATAATTGCGGAAGGGGCAAAACGTACGCTGGGCTGGAAAAGTCCCAATTATATATATCAATCCGTTTCGGAACCCAAAATGAAAGTTCTGTTGAGAAACGCAAAACTAAGTAATGACATAGCTGTCCGGTTCTCCGACTATTCATGGGCAGAGTATCCGCTTACTGCGGATAAATATATTCGGTGGATATCCAGCCTGCCCGAAAATGAGAAGATTATCAACCTGTTTATGAATTATGAAACACTGGGTAGCGGCAATCTCCGTTCGTCGGGAATATTTGATTTTGTAAGGGCATTGCCGAAATTTGCTTCTGCACAGAATATAAATTTCGCTACGCCGTCGGAAGCTTTGAAATTATTAAAACCGACAGATTTTATTTCTTCAAGCCATCCGAATTCTTGGGCAGGAGAAGAAAAAGATTTGTCCCTATGGTTGGGGAATACTTTGCAACAGGAAGCTTTTAACAAACTGTATGAAATAAAGGACCGCGTAAGATTGAGCGAAACCCGCAGAATAAAACAAGACTGGCTTTATTTGCAGGCGAGCGATCATTTCTTTTATATGAACACCAAAGGGAAAACGGCTTTTAGCCCCTATGCTTCGCCTTACGATGCATTCAGCAACTATATGAATGTATTGAGCGATTTTAAAGAAAGGGTAGCTTCGGAATATCCGAGCAGTATAGATAATGAAGAATTGAACGCCTTGCTGGAAACTATCCATAACCAGTCCGACGAGATTGATAAACTGGAAGCGGAAGTGGAAAAACTGAAAAAAAAGAAACGGTAAATAGAACTTCCTTTTATATAAGCAGCTGCGAATAGGTTTTATCAATCGTACTTTGGCTGTCGGCAATAATCAGAAGCTTGTCTCCTGCCTTCATTTCCGTTTTACCTTTCGGGATGAAGTAATCGTCATCCCTTTTTACAAGAACAACCAATGCTTCGGGTGGAAGAGGCAGTTCCATGAGCATACTCCCGTTCCTCAGTGAATTATTATTCAGAATAACTTCCGTCATAAAAGAACCCATATCTTCCGATATGTCGAGATCAAAATCAGTTATCTTTTTCCTCTCTTTGGATTTGTTTGTCAATCCGAGCCATTTCGCTATAGTCCCTAAAAAAGTACCTTGCAGAAGAAGCGATAATATGGTGATAAAAAATACGACATTAAAAATGAATTTAGCGTGAGGAACGCCTGCTGTCAGCGGATATATGGCAAAAATTATGGGGACGGCACCGCGTAGTCCTACCCAAGAAATAAATAATCTGTCTTTTACTTTTATTTTTTTAGTCGAAAAAGGCAACAGGCTTATAAAAACAGCCAAAGGGCGTGATACGAATATCATAAACAAGCCGATAATAAGCCCTATCCATGCGATGGGTAAAAGTTCATCGGGATTGACCAAGAGCCCTAATGTGAGGAACATAAGAATCTGGCTCAGCCAAGCCAGCCCTTCGAAAAATTTTATAGAAGATCGTTTGTCTACAAATTTCGAATTTCCTATGATAAGCCCGCCAAGATAAACCGAAAGGTATCCGTTGCCATGAATAAAATCCGTGAAAGAAAATATAAATATACAGGAAGTGAGCAGCAAAATAGGATAAAAAGCTTCATTGTCGATTTTTATTCGATTCATTACCCTTACGGCAAGTTTTCCGAGCAGATATCCTGCTAATGCTCCGATAACTATTTGTATAACAATATCTCCTGCGATGTGTAATGGGTGAACTTCTCCTCCTTTTTTGATTAATCCTATAAAGGTTATTGTAAGGATGTAAGCCATTGGGTCATTGCTTCCGCTTTCGAGTTCCAGAGTAGGAGCAAGGTTGTTTTTAAGATTCAGGTTTTTTGATCTTAAAATCGCGAAAACAGCAGCGGAGTCAGTCGACGACATACAGGAAGACAGCAACAGTGCGCTCATAATTCCCAAACCAAGAGCCGGAATCATTTCTCCGCACAACCACCATGTGAATATCCCTGTAAAGAATGCTGTAAGTAAAACCCCCGCTGTCGAAAGCATCAAACTTTGCTTAATGACAGGTTTCACTTCCGCAAATTTTGTGTTCAATCCTCCTGAGAATAGGATAATACAAAGAGACAGCGTACCTATCGCTTCCGCAACTTTCAGGTTGTCAAACTTAATGCCTACTCCGTCGCTCCCGAAAATCATTCCTACTCCAAGAAACAGGAGCAAAACAGGAACCCCGAACTTACTGCCGATCTTACCGATCCAGATACTTATGAAAAAAAGCGTTGATAATATGAGTAGTAATGGGACTATATCCATCTTCTGTAAAGGGTTATAATGATAAGTTTTTTAGAAAAACCGTGTTGCCTGATACTTGCAACCTGTAATTTGCCGCATGTACGACAGGCGAATTGCGCTCGGAGTGCCCTATCGGAAAATTGAAAGCCACAGGGAAATTATATTTTTCCACGACATCTTTTATCGATCCGTAAATAGAATGGTACATAGACGTATCTTCTTCACAGTCGATAAACTCTCCGACAATGAGTCCGCCGATCCTGTCGAACACTCCTGCCAGCTTTAAAGTCCAGATCATTCTGTCTATTTTATATGCTTTTTCCGCAATATCTTCTATAAAAAGGATACTTCCTTCGGGTATTCGCATATAGTCCGAACCCATAAGGCTGCACAATACTGCCAGATTGCCGCCTATAAGCATCCCTTCCGTTGCTCCTTTTCTGTTTAAAGGGGAAGAGGGTAGGGTATATTCGAAAGCATTACCGAACAGTGTTTGTTTAAAGGCTTTGCAAAAATCATCGTCTCCGTTTTCCGACAAATGCTTTGCCATTGGCGCGTGTATGCTCATTATGCCGTTATGGCGAAACAATTGGTGCAAAAGCGTGATATCGCTATAGCCGACAAACCATTTCGGATATTTCCTGATATTCTTAAAATCGAGTTTCTCAATCAAATGGACTGCTCCGTAACCTCCTCTCGAGCAGAGAATCATTTTAGTGTCAGGATCATCCATCGCATTTTGCAAATCGGATAAACGTTCTTCCACAGTTCCGCTGAATCGTCCGTTTTGTCCTGTTGCGTGAGGCGCAATAATTACGTTCAGTCCCCAATCGCTAAGGGTCGAGGCAGCACCGTCTATATACTTTCGTTCCGTATATCCCGCAGGAGAAACAATAACGACTTTATCTCCTTTTTTCAGATATTGTGGTATTATGAAATTATCCATTAATTTTATGCGGTTTGTATTTACAAATATATTAAATACTGAGTTAAATTAAGCTTTTACTTTTGTATTTCTTTACACACTTGCAGGAGCATATAAGAGGTTTTTGATTCAAAATATATTATCTTTGCACCTCAAAATTAAAGAAATGAGTGATTCCGAACTGATAAAAGAGATACACCGAAGACGTACATTTGCCATCATAAGCCACCCCGATGCAGGGAAAACGACTTTAACCGAAAAACTTTTGCTTTTCGGGGGAGCTATCCATGTTGCGGGGGCTGTCAAATCGAACAAAATTAAAAAGACCGCTACCTCAGACTGGATGGAAATCGAAAAACAGCGCGGTATTTCGGTTGCAACATCCGTGATGGGATTTGAATACGACGGATATAAAATAAATATTCTCGATACGCCCGGACACCAAGACTTTGCGGAAGACACTTATCGAACGCTGACGGCTGTTGACAGCGTTATCATTGTAGTTGATTCAGCGAAAGGAGTAGAGGCTCAGACACGTAAGCTTATGGAAGTATGTCGTATGCGGAAAACTCCCGTGATGGTGTTCGTGAACAAAATGGACAGGGACGGAAAAGATCCTTTCGATTTGCTGGACGAACTTGAAGAAGAACTCAAAATAGGCGTTCGTCCTTTAAGCTGGCCTATCGACAGCGGATATAACTTTAAAGGGGTTTACAATATATATGACGAAAAGCTGGATTTGTATACGCCCAGCAAGCAAACCGTTACCGAATCCGTCGCTTTTAAAGATATAAACAGCCCCGATCTTGAAAAATATATCGGAGATCGTCTGGCGGCAAAGCTTCGCGAAGATATTGACCTGATAGAAGGGGTTTATTCCGATTTGGATATTGATGCTTATTTAAGAGGAGAAGTTGCACCCGTGTTTTTCGGCTCTGCTTTAAATAATTTCGGAGTGAAAGAATTACTCGATTGTTTTGTGAAAATAGCGCCTTCGCCACGTCCCGTGCAGGCTGTTGAAAGAATCGTGCATCCCGAAGAAGAGGCTTTTACGGGGTTTATATTTAAGATACATGCTAACATGGATCCCAATCACCGTTCATGTATAGCTTTTGTAAAAATATGTTCGGGAAAATTTGAACGTAATGTCAACTATAAACATATCCGCCTCGATCGTATGATGAAATTTTCTTCTCCGACAGCATTCATGGCTCAGAAGAAAGAAACGGTTGACGAGGCGTATGCGGGCGATATAATCGGATTGCCCGACACAGGAAATTTCAAAATCGGAGATACGTTGACTTCTGGCGAAGAACTGCATTTTAAAGGATTGCCGAGCTTCTCTCCCGAAATGTTCAAGTATATAGAAAATGCCGATCCGATGAAAACCAAACAGCTTCAAAAAGGTATAGATCAGCTGATGGACGAAGGCGTTGCCCAGTTATTTACAAATCAGTTCAACGGCAGAAAAATAATCGGTACGGTAGGACAACTGCAGTTTGAAGTGATTCAGTACCGCCTGCTGCATGAATACGGCGCTCAATGCCGATGGGATCCGATCAGTTTATATAAAGCCTGCTGGATAGAAAGCGACAATGCCGAAGAACTTGAAAACTTTAAGAAACGCAAGGCTCAGTATATGGCTAAGGATAAAGAAGGGCGGGATGTTTTTTTTTAGCCGATTCCAACTATGTTCTGATGATGGCTCAACAGGATTTTAAAGATATACGCTTCCATTTCACATCCGAATTTTGATGCAAATAGTTGTCAATCCTAAATATGATTTTTTACGCAAATTTGTAGAGGAACTGCCTTCCAAATTTGATGAAAGCGGGGAACAAATCTTCGGAGGACGGAATGTCATAAAAATAATGGATATTAATGGTTTATGTATAAATGTGAAATCATTTAAAAAAACCGAATATTATCAATCGTTTTGTTTACGGAAATTTCAGAAAATCAAAAGCCCGGCGTTCATTTGAGTATGCAAATATGTTGATCGACAAGGATATTAATACTCCCGATCCGATTGCTTATATAGAGGAGCGTAAAGGAATTGAATTTTCAGGGAGTTTTTATATTTCAGTTCATGAGCAGTTTGACGGTACAATGCGCGAACTCAAATTTGTGAAAATGGAAGGGCAGGAAAATCTGATGAAACAATTTGCGGTATTTACAGCAAGCATGCACGAAAAAGAGGTTCTCCATCTTGACTATTCTCCGGGAAACATATTGTATAAGAAACAAGATGATGAGTATAGCTTTTACTTGGTCGATCTGAATCGGATGTATTTTGGTAAAGTGCCTATGAAAGAAGGCTGCAAGAGTCTGCGCAGATTGTGGGGGAGCGATGAAATGATAGCTTATATTGCCGCTGAATATGCCAAAGCAAGAGGTTTTGATGTCGGTAAAACCGTCGAGTTGGCAATGCATTATCATAGAAAGTTCTGGCAGGAATTTACCCGAAAGCATCCCGACAGACAGGCTTACATTGGCGAAGTCCGTTAATTGATTTTCTTTGACAGATGTTTTATAGCCTCGTTTATGGCTTTCATGGTGTAATAACCTTCCGATAATTTTCTGCTTACCAGATCTATACTGTGCATCATCATTTCGTATTCGTCACAGCTTATTTCCGAAATTACAGTGTCCAAATGTTCCAGAGAATCTATGCATATTCCGATATGATTTTCCCGCACGAAAGAAGCCAATGCAGCCTTATCCCAGATAATAACAGGCAGGTGGCAGCGGATATACAGTGACGTTTTATGCGGATTATTATATTTGAGATATTCTCCGTAAACTCCGCTGCAGGTTGTTACGGAATCCCCGTCCCAGACAAGCCCGAAGTCTCCGTCGGCATCTTGGATGAGGCTGTCGGAAGGAACAAATCCTTTGTATGATATATTCTCTGCTCCTTTAGCTTCGCTTGGCTCGAATCCTGAACCATACAGATTTAATTTGTATGATCGGATAGAATCGCCGATACTGTATAAAAATGCACTTTTCTTATAACTCAGTCCTCCGGCGAATAATACTTTGTAGGGTTTTGTAACTTTCCTTTCAGCAGGTGCTGAAACATCGGACAGGTAATCAAATATTTCGAGATTGCCGACAGGTTTTTTACAGCCGTTTTCTTCAAGCCAGCCTTTCATTATATTGTTGTGTGCTACGATATAATCGGAGTGCGATAACCGCTTCATTTCTTGTTCGACGGTAAGTTTTTGCCTACGGAAACTTCCCAAGTCGTGAATTATCGTAATTACCTGACATTTCCGAAAATGGGCTATTTTACAGACTAATGTAAAATATTTCTTTAACGGGTATTGAACTACTAAAACGCTGTTTTTCCGTAAAGTGAAAAAAGCTTTTATGATTCCTGCAAATGTTATGATAAATCCGATAAAACTATTCTTTATGGAAGTTTGTTTAAAACCTGCGTTCTTAAAACCATGCCGGAACAGAATGGTTTCTATATCTGTTTTTGCTTTATTTCCTGCATTGGAAACGGTTTTGTAGTTTTTCGAAAGGTAATATTTATCCATGATACTTATATCATCAATTCTTTTTTTGCAAATGCCAGAGCAGCTTCAACCGTATCGTCCATGTCGAAATACGCATATTGGGCAAGTCTGCCGCCAAAATGCAGATGAGTAAGTGTCTCTGTTTTTTCTTTATATTTCTGATAAATGCCCGTGTTCTTTTTGTCATTCACAGGATAGTACGGCTCGTCGTCTTTCGCATATTCACTCGGATATTCACGTGTTATTATGGTAAAAGGCTGTGTCCCGAACTCAAAATGCTTGTGTTCTAATATTCTGGTATACGAAATTTCCCTTTCAGTATAATTAATTACGGCATTTCCTTGATAATTATCCGTTTCGATGCGTTCGTGTTCAAAATGCAATCCCCTGTATTCCAGTTTGCCGAATTCATAATTAAAGAATGAGTCGATTCGTCCCGTGAATATTATTTTATCCGCTAAATTATCGAAATAATCACGGTTGTCCAAATAGTTAGTATTCAATCTAACTTCGGTATTTTCTAACAATCCGTCGATCAGTTTGTTATATCCTCCGATCGGAATACCCTGATATAAATCGCTGAAATAATTATTGTCGTAGATGAATCGGAATGGCAACCTGTTTATTATAAAAGGAGGCAGTTCGGTTGCCGAACGTCCCCATTGTTTTTCGGTATATCCTTTGATCAGTATGCGGTATATATCCTCTCCTGCCAATTTTAGGGCTTGTTCTTCAAGATTGGACGGTTCTATATTGGCATATTTTCCCCTTTGTTCTTCGATTTTAGCCTTTGCCTCCTCAGGTGTAGTAACGCCCCAAAGTCTGTTAAAAGTATTCATATTGAACGGCAGATTATAAAGTTTTCCTTTATAGTTTGCCATTGGGGAGTTAGTATATCGGTTAAATTCTACGAAAGAGTTGACAAATTGCCATACTTCCTTATTACTGGTATGGAAAATATGCGCGCCATATTTGTGAACATTTATCGAATCAACGTTATCGCAATATATGTTTCCTCCTGAATGCGGGCGCTTGTCTATTACAATGCATTTTTTGTTTTGCTTTTTTGCCATGTAAGCAAATACTGCACCGTATAGTCCTGCTCCAACAATAAGGTAGTCGTATTCCTTAACCATTTGATGTTTTATCTTTAGTTATTTTTTTATACCGGGGCTTATCCAGTTTCAAGGCTACGGCAATGGGGCGTAATTTCAGTATCGCCATAGCTACATAATCTTTCTTGGGGCGTTCGCCTGCCCATTGCGTCATATCCAGATAACGAAAATACTCGGATTTGTGCGGATGCTGGCTTTTATAATGCCAAGGCTTTTTACTCCCTGTATAATGTATGACTGCCGGATTTTCTATTTCCTTATCCAGTTCTTCCCATGCGTCTTGTCTTATATGTCTTTCAATTCTGTAAAATCCGTCTTGTATATTCCATTTGAAAGGCATCAATAGTTTCTGGTTATGTAACACGGCATTCAAAGCATCCTGATCATAAAATTTTAATTTTTCGGAATTTTCTAAGATGTATCCGATGAGTTTTTCCTGAACAAAATTTTTACGCCAATAATCAAGATTAATAAGTAAAACTCCTGCATTAAAATACGAATCGGTATTTACATAATCAAGCCTTTCATAATTATTCGCTTTTGTACTGAACATATCTTCCACCGCACCTAATGCATAATCTGAAATATCAATATTCCAAAGTTCTTTGATAGAGTTACGTATTATTATATCGCAGTCGATATAGAGCACTTTTGACAGCGATTGCGGCAATGTTTCCGGTAAAAAAAGGCGGATATATGTTGAAATATTGATATGGCTGTTTTTCTTATACGGGAATTTTTTTATAATCTCATTTTCCCCGATTTCGTAAATGAAGATTTCTTGCTTGTAGGTTTTTTCGACTAAATTTTTCAGGACGCTTTTAATTTCATCCGATAAGCTTAAAGCAATAATATGGATATTCAGTTTTTCTCCCTTATTATTCTCAAATAATGAAACTAATGTGACTGCGCAATATTTCGCATATTTGTTATCAATACAACAAACTATGTCCATAACTTTATTTATTTCTTAGATATATTCCTGTATTTGGGTTTATCCAGTTTAAGCTTTATGGCAATAGGATAGAAGATCGCTTCGAGTTTTCTCGAAAAACTGATTTTGGGACGGTCTCCTTTCCATTTAGTCATGTCAAGGTATTTAAAATATTCTTTTCGGTATGGGTGCAGACATTTTTCACTCCAAGGCTTTCTTGGTCCGTTATAGTGGACTATGGCAGGATCATACATTTCGGCATCTATTTCATTCCAGTCTATTTTCTTGGCTTTCCTGATAACAAAAAAGAAAGCGTCCATCATATTCCATTTGGGTGCTACAAACAGTTTCTGATCGAATAGCACGGCATTTAAAGCATCCTGATCGTTAAATCTAAGTTTCTGAGGATTTTGAAGCACATATTCCACTAATTTATTTTGGATGTCATTTTTACGCCAATAATCAAGATTGATAAGTAAGACGCCCGCATTGAAATATGAGAATTTTTCGGGATAGCCCAATCTATCATGATTTTCGGAATCTTCGCTTAATACGTCTTCTATACAGCCTACGGCATAGTTTGAAATATCCGTATTCCACAGATCACGGATGGATTTCCTTACTATAATGTCACAGTCGATATATAAGACTTTTGATAACGATTGCGGCAATATTTGAGGAAGGAAGAAGCGTAGATATGTTGATATGCTGATATGTTTTGTTTCGTCCGATATAGAGAAACTTCCTTCTAATAATTCTTCATTATACGTACAAAAATTAATGTTGTTTTTGTATGAATTAACTACCACATCCCTCAACAGGTCTTCGTTCTCTTTTGTGAGTCCCTGAGATACAATATAAATATCTATGTTCTCATCCCTGTTATTTTCTATCAGAGAGACGATTGTAACAATACAATGTTTTATGTATTTATTGTCTATACAACAAACTATATTCATAATCTATGGTTGGTTAAATCATTGTTTTAGAAGTTAACTTAAAACTTAAGTTAGCTTTTATTTTTCTGCGATTATACATTTTTACGGTTTCCTCTTTTGTATCGGTAACATATAAAATAGGAAATCTTTTAATATTTAATTTATTGAAATGACAATATACGTCAATAAGCCTTTCAGCCATAAACCCGAATACTCTGCGTTGGTATTCGTAAGGCGACGGTTTTATTTCTTTTTCCGCTTCGAACATTATGCCGAACAGCCAGTTGCTGTAATGGTCAAACCTGTCCCACCGGCTGATGAAAAGATTTCCCACAGACGTCCTGTTGTTCTGATCCATTACATAATCGAATGATTCTGTATATTCTGGGTATATTCGGTTTATAACATTTCTGAATATTATAAAGTCCTCAAGGACATGGTTGTAGCAATAATATATTTTGTTGGAAAAATAATGATAATCCTGATTGCTAAGTATTATGTCATATTCGGGAAAATATTCTTTAGGATCAAAAGCGGGCGTCTCTATTTTTTCAGGAGTTACACAGTCGAATAACAAAGATTGATGCTTCGGTTGTAAACTAAGGTAACGCCTGTAATGTGCCAAACCTATATAGTCTGCGTTCTTTAAGTTTTTCCATGCCCAGTATTGAGCCGTGAGTTCACAAAATTCCTTGTTCTTTGTGCTTATGTTATCTCCTGTATTGTCGCCCGTAATTCCTAAATCGAGATCGGAAATACTTTTCCCTACCTGTATCGGCATATAGGTGCCGTCACTCAGATAGAAATCTTTTTTATGTACACAAACCAGTATTTTTGTTGTAGAATTGTTTTTTGTCATTTGTTTAAGGCAAAAGCACAAGAATAAAATTTTATCCCCTCTGAAATTATACGCTACACAATTATTTCACGAGACAAAAATATATAAAATACATATGTTTAACAAAATTGTGAAGTTTAAGTTCTGTAAATTTATATTATATCAAAGTATATGAGCTATTATTTTGTCATTGACGGTTAAATATGGATACTATATTTTTTTAATGTACTTTTGTATCAAAGTAATTTGATACAGAACATCAATGGTTTCATTTCTGCAAGTAGAAGGTTTAACAAAAAGCTTCGGGGATCTTGTCCTCTTCGAGAATATTTCTTTCGGAATCGGTGAAGGGCAGCGAATAGGCTTAATAGCCAAAAACGGTACGGGAAAAACAACACTTCTGAACATAATTGCAGGCAATGAATCGTACGATGCAGGCTCTGTGACTTTCCGCCGCGATCTGCAAATTGCCTATCTGGAGCAGGATCCGAAATTTCCCGAACATCTTACCGTTCTCGAGGCATGTTTCAGTTCCGACAATGAAATCACAAAACTCATCGCAGAATACGAATACATAATGCAAAGCGGGGATAATAAAAATCTCGATGCCGTTTTGCAACGTATGGATATGCTGAAGGCTTGGGATTATGAGCAGAAGGTAAAGCAAATATTATCTCAACTGAAAATAACCGACTTTAATCAGAAAGTCTCCCAACTGTCGGGAGGGCAACTCAAACGCGTAGCCTTAGCCAATGTGTTGATAACCGAGCCCGATCTGATAATATTGGACGAGCCTACCAACCATCTCGATCTGGATATGACCGAGTGGCTGGAGGAGTATTTGCAACGCGCACGTCTCAGCATACTGATGGTAACTCACGATCGTTATTTCCTCGATCGGGTTTGTTCCGAGATCATTGAAATAGACCAGAAGCAATTATATCAATATAAAGGTAACTATTCTTACTATTTAGAAAAAAGAGAAGAACGTGTCAGTGCCCAGAACGCAGAAGTCGATCGTGCCAACAACCTATTGCGGAAAGAACTCGACTGGATGCGTCGGCAACCGCAGGCACGGGGAACAAAAGCCAAATCGCGGATTGATGCATTTTACGAACTTGAGAAGAAAGCTCAACAATCGAGAGATTCGGGCAATGTCAGATTGGAAATGAAGGGTTCGTATATCGGCAACAAGATTTTCGAGGCAAAACATGTCTGTAAATCTTTTGGCGATATAAAAATACTCGAAGACTTTAACTATGTATTTGCCCGTTACGAAAAAATGGGAATCGTAGGCAATAACGGAACGGGAAAATCTACTTTTATTAAAATGCTCGTCGGAGAAGTTAAACCCGATAAAGGCGAGTTTGACGTGGGCGAAACGGTTAACTTCGGATATTACAGTCAGGACGGGCTTCGGTTCGATGAACAGATGAAAGTGCTGGATGTCATTCAGGATATTGCGGAAGTGATAGATTTCGGTAACGGAAACAAACTGACTGCTTCCCAGTTTTTACAGCACTTCCTGTTTCCGCCCGAAAAACAACACAGTTTCGTATATAAACTTTCGGGTGGCGAAAAGCGTCGTTTATATCTTTGTTCGGTGCTGATAAAGAATCCTAATTTCCTCGTACTTGACGAGCCGACAAACGATCTCGATATTATGACTCTGAACGTTTTGGAAGAATATCTGCAGACATTCAAAGGTTGCGTAATTGTCGTATCACACGACCGTTACTTTATGGATAAAGTAGTCGATCATCTGCTTGCCTTTAGCGGAAATGCCCGAATAAAAGATTTCCCCGGAAACTATTCTCAATATCGTGAATGGAAAGAAGTCCGCGATATAATAGAAAAAGAATCCCAGCAACAAGTTAAGCAGAAGGAAGATAAACCAAGAAACGATGTTCCTGTAAAAGAAGAAAAGAAAAAATTATCGTTCAAGGAGAAACGCGAATTTGAAGAACTCGATGCTTTGATCCCTCAATTGGAAGAGGAGAAATCGCAGATTGAGTCAGAACTGTCCGGTGGAACACTCTCAAATGATGAATTGCTGGAAAAATCGAACCGAATAAGTGTATTAATAAAAGAAATAGACGAAAAAACATTACGCTGGCTTGAACTCAGTGAATGGGTATAATTAAAAAACAATGGAGAATATAAAATTTTGCGTATTGTTCGATATGGACGGTGTTTTGCTTGATACCGAAACCCAGTATGATATAATATGGAAACATTTAGGAGATAAATACGATTCGGGTATAGAGAATTTTGAACGGGTGATTAAAGGTACAACCTTACCGAACATACTTGCCAAATATTTTTCACATCTTACTGACGATGAAATAAATGGTTTGACTCGGGAAATAAACGATTTTGAGAAGAATATGAAATATGCCGAGATTAAAGGAGCGGAAGCTTTTGTGTCGGACTTGAAAAAGAACGGTGTGAAAATCGGTATGGTAACCAGCTCGAATGACGATAAGCTTGCATCGGTATATAAACAGGTAGATTTCAGGGGAATAATGGATACGATTGTCTCCGCAAACCGAATTACCGCAGGAAAACCCGATCCGATGTGTTTTTTGCTTGCTGCGGAAGATTTGGGCTTTGATCCGAAAGATTGTATTGTTTTTGAAGATTCTTTTGCGGGATTGGAAGCAGGGAATCGCGCGGGAATGAAAGTCATCGGTTTGTCGACAACGCATCCGAAAGAAGAATTAGACGGAAAATGCTTTAAAATAATTCCCGATTTTTCTGGCTTTTCATATAAAGACTTGCTTGATATTATGCGATAATCTGGTTCTAACACAAAAAAATATAATCATGAAAAACCGTTTTATTTTACTTTTATGTTTTTTCTTTTCCGTTGGTTTACTGTTAAATGCACAGGCTAAAACATGGATTAGAGTCAATCAGTTAGGCTATCTCCCGAACTCGGTCAAAGTCGCAGTTTCCATATCGAAAGATGAAGCGGCAGATGCTCACTTTATAGTCAGGGATGCCAAGACGGGAGCGTCGGTTTATGAAGGCGGCGGCGTGGCTGCCAATGCTGAACGCTGGGGAATGAAAAACGCTTTCCGTTTTAATTTTACCGAATTGCGGACAGAAGGAGAATATTATATTGAAAATGACGGCGTGCGTTCGCCTGTTTTCAGAATAGGCAGTGATGTATATGACAATACGGCTGATTTTCTCCTTAAATACATGCGTCAGCAACGTTGCGGATATAATCCTTATCTGGATACGCTTTGCCACCAGTATGACGGAGTCATTGTCGATCATCCGACGCGTTCGGGCGAAAGAGTAGATGTGCGTGGCGGTTGGCACGATGCGTCCGATTATTTGCAGTACCTGACAACGTCTGCCAATGCGACATTTCAGATGTTGTTCGCTTGGCAGCAAACCCCTGATAAGACAATATTTAAGGACGAGTACGACGCTTTAGGCAAAAAAGGACAAAACGGAATTCCCGATATACTCGATGAAGTTCGCTGGGGATTGGAATGGATGGTGCGGATGAATCCCGATTCGGCAGTGATGTTCAACCAGATAGCCGACGACAGGGATCATGCGAGCATGCGTCTGCCTTCAAGAGAAACAGTGGATTACGGATGGGGTAGCGGAAAAGATCGTCCCGTTTATTTCATTACGGGCAAATCGCAAGGGCTTGGAAAATATAAAAACCGTACGACAGGAGTGTCTTCGAGTGCCGCAAAATTCGTATCGGCATTTGCTTTAGGGGCGGAAATATTTAAAGGTATTGATCCTGCTTTTGCAAATGTATTGCAGGAAAAGGTAAGCCCTGCCTATGCTTTTGCCAAATCCGATCTGGGAAATACGCAAACAGCTTGCCTTAAGTCTCCGTACTTCTACGAAGAAGACAATTGGGTGGATGATATGGAGCTTGCCGCAGCGGTGAACTATGATCTGAAAAAAAACGAAAACTGGCTTAAGGAAGCCGACTACTGGGGACAGCTTGAGGCGATAACTCCTTGGATGGAAAAAGGTACTGCAAGGCATTATCAGTACTATCCGTTCGTGAATCTGGGACATTATTATATGTCGATGTCATCGGACGAAAGTATGCGAAAAAAATACTTGAATTACATGGATGAAGGATTGGCATGCCTGCTGCAACGAGCACAACAGGAAGACGATCCTTTCCTTAACGGCGTCCCGTTTATCTGGTGTTCAAATAATCTGGTAGCTGCCGCTGTTACGCAGGCGCGGTTGTATCATCAGGCATCGGGAGACGGGAAATATCTTGAAATGGAAGCGTCTTTGCGTGACTGGCTCTTTGGTTGCAACCCTTGGGGTACGAGTATGATCTGTGGTTTGCCCGAAAACGGAGATTCTCCTACGCGTCCGCATTCGGCGTATGTCGAGTTGCTTGATGATCTTACTTACGGCGGATTGGTGGACGGACCGATATACAGCTCGATTTACAAGAGTTTGTGGGGAATCCACCTTAAGTATGATGATCCGTACGCAGAATTTCAGGATGGGGCAGCCGTATATCACGACGATCCCGGTGATTACTCGTCCAACGAACCGACTATGGACGGAACGGCAAGCCTTAGTTTTTATCTTTCCGCCATGCAAAAAATGGGAAAAAATCAACCTGATAACAATGATGTAGTTGATGCTTACGGTGCAATGGTAAAGCACGATGCGGATAAAAAAAATATCTATCTGATATTTTCGGCAGATGAGAGATTTGAGGGAGCGAATGCTATACTGAATACGCTCAGGAAACATAAAGCTAAAGGCTCTTTTTTCCTTACAGGCAATTGCCTACGAAATGCAGATTTTTCGTCCGATATAAAAAGAATAATAAACGAAGGACATTATCTCGGCGGACATTCCGACAATCATCTTCTTTATGCTGCTTGGGAAAACAGAGACAATACGTTGGTTACGCCTGACAGTCTGGTGTCTGATTTCAGAAAGAATATGCGGGAGATCGAACGTTTTGGTATAGAGACAAGCAGCCTTAAATATTTTCTGTCACCTTACGAATGGTATAATTACGAAACGGTACAACTGATCGGAAGCCAAGGACAGCAGGTTGTGAATATGACTCCCGGTGTCCGTACGGCAGCGGATTATACAACCCCAGATATGAAAAACTATGCGTCTTCACAGGACTTGATAGATCAGTTGTATAACTTTGAGAAAGAAAAAGGACTGAATGGTGCAATAATTCTGATTCACCCCGGAACGCATCCCGACAGAACCGATAAATTGTATAACCGTTTGGATGAGATTATTAATCATTTGAAAAAGAGAGGGTATTCATTCGAACGATTTTGATATAATATTTAACATCTGATAAAAAGGCTTTCAAAGCCTTTTTTATTTATATTTGTTTCCATTACAAACTTTATTAAATCGAAACTTTTATGTTTGGTCTTTTTGGAAAGAAAAATAAACCTGCCTCCGAGAATAACGGAATACGGAATACGGGCGGAAGTCTTGAAAACGAGTATAATAAACTACTTGAAAAGCATAATGCAGATGTGCGGAATCTTGAAAACAAGGCTTTAGTTTTAACAGAAAAAGATGATTATTCCGATCCGATGATATGGATGGATGCGCTTGCCATTTGTGATGTAGCATTATCGCACAATGCTCTTACAGAAGTCATTAAGAAGTTATACTGGCAGATATACAGTTTTGCATGGAACAAGCATGTTTCAGTCGATCTGGATGATACGGACTATGATTTCTGGTTTAAACTGAATGAGAAAATCAACGATCGTTTTATTGCGGCAGGGCATAACAGAGGATATGCCGAACAGGCCGATCTTTACGGAAGCGCCCGACGTCCTTATCGGAACTATGACAAAATGCGTGAATATTATCTGAAAGGCGTGGAAGTGGAAGATCCTGCTTCTATGGGTGACTACGGATACGGTTTGTATTTCGGGATACCCGGTTACGGCGAAGCGGACAAAGAAGAGGGTATGCGATTGATCAAACGCTCGAAAGAACTTGATTATGAGGTTGCCGATCTACTTCTTATCTATGTGGATTTTTATGACAGTACGGACAAGGACGAGTTACTCAAAAAGTTGCTCAAATATATAGAAACTGCCCCGGAAAAAAGAAAAGCTTACTATCTGTTAGCAGACTATTACTTAAGATACGATCAGCTTGAAGATGCGATCAGTGCAATGCGTGAAGGTGTCGCCCGAAATGAACATTACAGCGAATATCTTTACGGAATGTACATCCTTCGCGGACAAGTGCCTGATGAAGACAAGAACAAAGCGATCGGACTGCTCGAAAAAGCGTTCAGCTACAATACCGTTTATGCGGCTAACTTTTTAGGGCAGTATTATTACTATGCCAATGACGAAAACTCTTCGGTTGATAAATCAATAGAATGGCACGAGAAAGCTGTTTCATACTATTCTCACGATTCGGCATTCGAACTGGCTATAATATATCTTTATAATGAAGAGCATAAAGATGTTGAGAAAGGAATGAAATATCTCGAACTGGCTATCGAAGAAGGTAATCATCGAGCCATGAGCGAAAAAGCTTATCTGCTGATCGACAATCCCAATCCTGAAGAACGTAAGGTTGATGAAGCGAAAGAATTGTTTGAGAAAGCGATGGACTTGGGCAATGATTATGCTCCTTACCGTTTAGGGTTGGCTTACGAACGCGGCGAATTCGGAGGAGAACCCGACTACGCAAAAGCTTTGGAACTATTTGAATTGTCTGCAAAAAGAGGAAATACTTACGGTTTGGATGCTGCGGGGCATTATTGCAGGATGAATTTTGTCAGTGAAGAAGAAGGCAATGCCGCAAAAGCAGTGGACTATTTCACAAGAGCCATTGAACGTAATTCAAACTATTCGAGAGTAGAGCTCGCCTTATGTTATGAAGCGGGTTACGGGGTGGAAAAAGATTATAAAAAAGCCTTTGAATTGTATAGCCAAGCGGCTGAAGGCGGTTATTCGTATGCTAATCTGAAGATGGGTTATTATTACGAAGACGGTTTACTCGGAGAAGAAGATTTAGCCAAGGCTTTCGAAAATTTCAAAATAGCTTCCGAAGCAGGCATTCCCGAAGCAACTTATAATGTCGGGCGTTATTATAAATATGCGGTAGGCATTCCCGAAAATCCTGAGCTTGCTCTTGAAAATTTCCGTCAGGCGGCTGAACAGGGAGACGGACAGGCTGAAATAGAAATGGCTTTGATATACGAATATGGCTATGCAGGAGAAGAATTTGATGCACAGAACGCTATGGAATACATGACTCGGGCTGCCGAAAAAGGCTATCCTTATGCACAATATAAAGTCGGATATTATAATTATTACGGACTGCTTGAGCGGGATATGGAAAAAGGGCTTGAGTGGTTCAATAAAGCTTATGATCAGGGTTATCCTTATGCCGCCCTGATGCTTGGAGACTATTATCTGTACAATCATGGAGGAGAGGAAGATTATGCTAAATCTTATGATTATTACAAATATGCTTATGAAAAAGATTGCCTGAGCGAAGGACTGGGCATTTGCTACGAATTTGGTTTCGGGGTGGAAGAAAGTGCAACGGAAGCTTTGAAATACTATACGCTTGCCGCTGAAAAAGGGAATACAGCTTCTAAATATCGAATGGGACTCTGTTACAAATATGGAGTAGGAACAGCTGAAAACGAGACGGAAGCGTTTAACTGGTTCTCCAAAGCTGTTGAGGACGAGCATTTCAGCGCTCAATACGAAATGGCGATGATGTTAGGTGCTGAAGCGTTGAAACCTTTGTCCTCTTAACCTT
>JBKYIJ010000007.1:0-1620 GCA_047030855.1 Dysgonomonas sp. | reverse complement strand
CACAAATAGAACAGAGATAATGTCTTCAATACTGTTTTGAAGCTAATAACAAAGTGTTTTAAAGGAAATGGTGCAGTCTCAGAGATGGGACGCACCTTTTTTGATATTTTCACATATAGAAAAATTCTATTAAATTGACGAAAATGCCTAATTAATGATAAAATAGTAACTAGATAATGCAAGGAGTATGCTGACAGAAAAATTGAAATAACAAAAAGAGTGACTGGACAAGGAATTGTTCCTGAAGGAGAGATATCATGAACTCTAATACAGAATTGATTATTTACACAACTGACGACGGAGTTACAAAAGTTGAGGCAACTTTTGATGGCGATACTGTCTGGCTGTCACAGGAACAGATGGGAGAATTGTTCCAGAGGGATAAATCTACGATTTCCCGACATATCAGAAACATTTTTACAGAAGGAGAATTAGATGAGAAAGTGGTTGTTGCAGAAATTGCAACAACCAGTCCTCATGGTGCAATGAAGGGGAAAACTCAGAATAATATTACAAGAGTTTATAATCTTGATGTTATTATTTCTGTTGGGTATCGTGTAAAATCTCTTCGTGGTACGCAGTTTAGAATTTGGGCTACAGGAATTTTAAAAGAATATATGCAAAAAGGATTTGCCCTCGATGATGAGCGTTTAAAAGGAAATGGTGGTGGTTCTTACTGGAAAGAATTGCTTGACCGTATCAGGGATATTCGTTCTTCTGAAAAAGTTCTTTATAGACAGGTTCTTGATTTATATGCAACAAGTATCGATTATAATCCGAAGGCACCGGAATCAGTCAGGTTTTTTAAGATTGTTCAAAATAAATTGCATTTTGCAGCTCACGGACATACAGCTGCAGAAGTTATATATGAGCGTGCTGATGCAGAAAAACCGTTTATGGGATTGAAATCATTTGCAGGTGAAATACCGGCACTTAAAGATATTGGTATTGCTAAGAATTATTTGACTGAAACAGAACTTAAAGTTCTTAATAATCTTGTTTCCGGATATTTCGATTTTGCTGAAATCAGCGCTCTTGAGCGTAGACCTATGTATATGAAGGACTACATAAATCAACTTGATACAATTTTGTCTTCGAGTAACAGAAAACTTCTGCAAAATAGTGGGACGATTAGTCATACGCAGGCACTTGAAAAAGCAAAACAAGAATATCGAAAATATCAAGAGAAAACAATTGCGCCTGTCGAGCAAGCGTATTTAGATACCATTCATGATCTTGAAAAAGAGGCAAAAAAACAAATCAGAAATAGAAAATAGTTTGCATTAAAGCACAACCAATGAAATTTTATTCAAAGGTTGTGCTTTAAGTTTAATTCTTTAAGCAAATTTTCCTGAGAAACAGATGGCTGATAATCAGGAGAGCCATTTTTATAGGTGTTCATAATTGCCTGTTCGTCGGGTGCAGGCAGATCATCGAGATGTTATGATGTATACAGAAGAGATGCCGTGTTACGGAAAACAGTAACATGGCTGATGGAGGAATATGTTTATGAAATTTTTTCATTTATCGGATCTGCATATAGGATTGAAACTGATGAACCGTGATCTTCGGGAAGATCAGGAATATATATTGGATGAAATTACAGAACTGGCACGCAGG
>JBKYIJ010000006.1:0-10739 GCA_047030855.1 Dysgonomonas sp. | reverse complement strand
AAATAAGGCGCCAGCGGCTCCGTCTTGACGAAATAGAAAAAGGAGCGCCTTCGTCCCCTTCACATAAGGAAGTGAAGGGGACGAGGGCGGCTCTGATAAATTACGGTATAGTCATTCGTGGCTATGCCGTTTTTTGTTCCTTTGCACGCTTTTGTTTTAAGCGTTCTTGGAACATTTCTTCATATTCTTCAGCAGATGGGGCTGTAATGATGCCAACACCGTTGTAGTAAATGTCAATCGGATATACGGTTTTGCCGTCTATGACCTGCTTTTTTGAAACCATAATGTAGTCGATAAACTCATTGACTATGGCAGGCGTAAGTTCTTTGATTTCTGTGTATCGCTTAACCTTTTCCACAAACGCAAGCACATTTGCGGTTTTATCGTCCTGTGCTTCAATTTCATTACGCAGCATAGCAACCACTTCCTTGAGCGATTTCTGCTCTGCTTCATAGTTTGCCGACATTATCGCAAAACGCTCGTCAGTCAATTTACCCGATACATTGTCCTCATAAATCCGCTGAAATAAAACATCTAATTCTGAAATACGCTTTTCGGATTTCGCAAGCTCTCGGCGTTTCTTGGCAAGCTCCTTTTTCTGTTCTTCACTTGATTTATCGAGCTGTTCCTGTACGAATTGCTTTTCAAATGCCTGTACATAAAACAAAACACGCCGTAGACTTTCAATCACCAAGGCATAGACTACTTTCTCTCGGATATAATGGGCGGTACAGTTTGCCGTATTCTTGCGGTAGTTGGAACAGAAGAAATATGCCTGCTCTCGACTATAATTATTCGTCACGCTGTAATACAGCTTTTCGCCGCAATCCCCACAGTAAAGCAATCCCGAAAACATACTGACCTCGCCTGTGCGGTTTGGTCTGCGTTTGTTTGCCCGAAGTGTCTGCACAAGCTCCCAAGTTTCCCTGTCAATAATAGCTTCGTGGGTATCCTCAAAGATTTTCCATTCTTCTCGTGGTCGTTCAATTTTTGTTTTATCTTTAAATGAGCGTGTAGTAGAACGAAAATTTACTGTATCACCGATATATTCCTGTCTTTTAAGAATATCTGCAACCGTCCTTGCAGCCCATTTATGTGGAACAGCAGGTAATGCCGATGTCTTTCTGCCCTGTGATTGCCAATATTCAGTCGGCGTGGGAATACTCTCCGAGGAAAGTTGATTTGCGATTTGCGTCGGACCGTAACCCGCAACGCATAGATTGAATATTTTTCGCACAACCTCAGCTGCTTCCTCGTCAACAAGCCATTCATCAGGGTTAGATTCATTTTTCTTGTAGCCGTATGGAATAACTGTTGTTAATGGCTTGCCCGACATACCTTTGTTTTGGAATACCGCACGCACTTTCTTTGAGGTGTTTTTAGCGTGCATTTCATTAAACCAATCCTGCACAGGAAGAAAATCACTCAGTCCGTCTTTCGTGTCAATGTTATCCATAATCGCGATATACCGAACATTTAAACGCACAAAATCTTCTTCTAGAAGCTGACCGATAACAAGGCGGTTTCGTCCAAGCCTTGAATGGTCTTTGACGATGATTGTTTCAACCATTTCTGCTTCGGCAAGTTCCATCAGTTCCATAAAAGCTGGTCTTGTGAAACTTACACCAGAATATCCGTCATCTACGAAAAACTTGGTATTCTTAAATCCGTTTTCCTTTGCGTATTTTTCTACAATTGATTTTTGATTGGTAATACTGTTGCTCTCGCCTTGCAATTCATCATCTCTGGATAATCTGCAATAAAGAGCTGTTATTTTATCTGACTGCCTGTTCAAAATTAACTCCTTTCCGACAGTCGGAGTATGATATGAATTGTAGTGGTCATAGTATATCATATTCGCCGTCTTACTTCAACACTTTAAAGCGTGACTTTTGATACTATCCGTTTTTTAACACTATCCTGCGTACCTTTTCCACCATGTTCTCATCTTTAGCATTATCGAAATGGGAAAGAACAACAAAGTAAATACCATCAATTTCTGTTACAAAATCCAATTCTTTAGGCTTTGAGATTTGTTCGAAAAATGCAAGGCGTTTCGCCTTTGGAAATTCGACAAGCATATCATAAATACTGTCGATTGCCTCTCGGATGGTTATATCTTCAATGATTTCGTTCTGTTCGCTCATAATTAATCCTTTCTCAATATTAGGCACAGAGATAATTTTTCATCTGTGTCTTTATTTTTTCTCTGGCACGAACAATGGATTGGTATACCGCAGTAGAGTTACAATGCTCCATTGCTCCGATTTCTGAATAGTTGTAATCATACTCGTAATAGAGCAGGAAACGCCGCCTTTGAGTTTCGGGAAGGGCAACTATCAATTTGTAAAGCAGTTCCGCTTGTTCTTTTTCAATAATAAAAGCATCAACATCTTTGGAGGGTTTTAGTACCCGTCTGTTTAGCGATTCATCATAAATCTCTGAAAATTCTCTGTGACGATAATCCCAATTTTCTAATTTTCGCTCATCAAGCTCTAATCTCCGAAATGCCATATAGAAATCATACGGTACACACAACTCTTGAGTTTTTCCCTGCCCGTCCCGAAAACTGATATGGTAACTCGTTCCGTCCTCTGTCACTACCTCCCGAAGCCAGTATGACCTTTTTGGTATCGCCATTATCTTATCCTCCAGTTTTAAAAAAGGGTGAGAGGTTTTTTTATCCTCTCACCCTATAGCCCGTGGGGAACAGCGATTTTCCCCTCTACTCAAAAAACTTTTTTATTTTTTCTTTGAGCCTGTCCATTCGCCTGTAAACAGCTTTCTCCGTAATGCTGAGAGAGTGAGCTATTTCGCAGGTAGAATAGCCTTGTATCTTCAGCAAGGCGATTTGCAGGGTCAGCTTGTCCACCTTAATCAAAATCTGATAGAGCTGCTGATTTTCGATACTGTTCAAGAAAGTCCTCAACTGTCTTTATTTCGGGCTGCTGCTGTATCATCGGCAACTCCCTCAAGGTATGTACCCGCTTCCTGCATACGCTGTAGTACCGCCTGTCTGAATTAAAATCGCCCAATCGTGAGTGCGGAGCTTTCAATGGTACTTTCATCAACGCCGAGCTTCCTTAACTGTTTTTCTTCGGCTTCTTTCCAGAGCCGCCATTTCTTTTCTTCTTTGGCTTTATTGTAAGCCATATCGTTTTACCTCCAATCTGAATTTTTTTGAAAAATCCAGATTGAAAGGCGGCGAACGGCAGCCAACGCCAGATATAGGCTTGTCTTTTGTTGCGACAAATAACGACAAAAGAAAAACCGCAAAGGCTGTCACACCTTTGCGGCTATAGGCAATATAAACTCTATTATGTAGATATATAGCTTCTACTTTAGGGGCGCAATAATGCCACAAGCAACTGAGGATTTTTTTAACAGGTTATCCTCACTTATTCGTAATACTATGTAAGATAGTTGCTGTTTCTGATAAGCAGCAAGGTGCTTAGGGCAGACCAGCACATAAAAAATCCCTCCAAACTCAAAACGGGTTTAGAGGGCGTTGATAATTTTGTTCGGGCGTGACAGAGCAGCCCACCAAAGCACCGTTTTTTTATTTGGTGGGCTTGCCGCAATAATAGATTGAAAATATATCTATTTACCGTCCGTCAAGATGACCTCAGCTTCTTCTTGGGTAATTACATCACATTCAACCATTTTTGATAGAACAATTTTCATACGGCTATGCGCTAATTCGGGATTAGTGCTTGGAGAATATGCAGAAGGCGCATTAGGCAAACCTGCTAACAGTATAGCTTCGTAATCACTTAATTCAGATGGCTCGTTTCCAAAATATCCTTTTGCAGCATCATAAATTCCGTAATATCCATCGCCAAAATAGATTGTGTTTACATATAACTCGAATATTTCTTGCTTGGAACAATATTTTTCCAATTCTATAGCTGTGAATATCTCTGCAAATTTTCTTTCGAGCTTCTTTTCCTGCGTATAGTATTGATTTTTAGCTATTTGCTGTGTAATTGTGCTTCCGCCTTCTACAAAAGACATAGCTTTAATATCATTCCAAACTGCACGACTAATGGTGATAAAATCTACTCCGCAATGGCTTTCAAATCTCTTATCTTCAACCGAAATTACAGCATCTATATAAATTGTCGGCAATTCTTCATATCCGACAAAATGTTCTCTGCTTTGAATAGAGGACACCATTTGGGGAATGGGGTACGCTGTTACGGCATCTCGATACATTGAGTACCCTTTGATGCCAAATACAAGAAATACAACAGCGATAATGCAAAACAGGGCTGCAAACAAATGAAGTACAAATTTTTTTATAAAACTTTTTGGTTTCTTTTTCATTTGACAGCTCCTTTCGCATTACATTTAATGATTTTATTTATTCGGCTCTTTCAATTTACTTGAATATTCCGTTAAAAAGTTAGTTGCTTCCTCTCTGGGAAATCCAAGACTTATCATATTGCTCAAATAGGAAATACACAGTTGCCGTACTTTTTCATTTTTTGCTTGCAAGATATACTGTTCGTTATCAATCACAGAATAATGTCCGTTTCTGGAAGAAATAATTAAACCGCTTTGACACAGGCGCATATATGCTTTCATTACGGTATTGGGACTGATTTTTAATAATTTTGCCATTGCTCGAATAGACGGGAGTTCTTCTCCCGCAGAAAGCTGTGTACTCAAAATGGAATACTCTATTTTCTTTACAAGCTGCAAATAGATAGGCTCTATATCGTGAAAAGCCCATTCATTGTAATTCATCTTTTTCTCCTTTTTCACACCAGCAAACAATGTGGTCTGCAAGAGCCCAGATAAAATGGATTAGTATCGCAAGTATGCCTATGGGTATCAGCAGTAACCCTATAAAAGTCAAGCTGATACCCAACACCGCATACCGAAAAACGGTTTTGAATTTTTTATTCCTGCACATCTTTAACCGTTAATTCGAGATTTCCACTAAAATCATCGCCCCTCAGCACAATGTAGTTATCGCCTGAGCTGAGTGTAAATTTATAAGTATCGTCTGCGCTTTCTTCGCTTATGATATGTTCTTCTCCTGAACTCAGCCAATAGAGGGTGGCTTTCCCAGATGTAATTGTCAGCGAATAAGTTGCTTCCAGATTGCTTCCATTATCTCTTTCTAAAGCTGTACCGCCAAAAATAAACTCCTCACCGTTAAAACCATCGTATGAAGCGGTGTAACTGCCTGTATATTCATCGATGTCATTTTCCCTTTCACCCTGAAGGTTTTTATCTTTTGTAACAGCGTGTTTACTGAATGACTCCAACCAATTATTAAATCCGTTCAATCAGATTGTCTTTCAAACTTCCTTCATCGTGATTAGAGCTACAGCCTGCAAAGCAAAGCATCATACAAAGTGCCAAAGATAAGGCAACAAGAGATTTTATCTTTTTCATTTGAAAGCCCTCCCATTAAGAAAACTTCGTAACCGCCATCAAAATAAAGCCAGTTACGCCGAATACGGCATAAAGGCTATTTATCACCAAATCAATTTTCATCAGGTTGTTCTGCACCTTAGCTTTCGCATAAGAAACGATGGTAAAAATCCCACTGAAAATCATAAATGCGGCATAGCAGGAAATCATTATTTCTGCAACAGGCGACTCCAAAGCCCAATCGAAAGTCCGCAAAGGTAAAATAGTCCACGGAACAAAAAGCATAATGGTACTGATAGCGGTCAAGATTTTGTTTTTCATAATAGTTTTATCTCCTTTCTGCCTGCCCAAAACGGAAGCAGGAAATGCACAAACAAACAATAGTGATGACGATTGCCACAGGTATCCACGGGAAAAGCTCTACCTGTGAAGTCGTAAGGTTTGTTGCAAGTTTTCCGTATTCTGAAGTTATAACGAAAAACGGATATGACATCGGGTACGCAAACCACGCTTTTGTGTTAATCATCAGAACTGACGGTACAATGGAAGCTAAACCAATGCCGATGGAAAAAATCGGGGTTTGAATACATACCGCAAGCAACCAGAAAAACGCCAGCATCGGTATAGTTGAAACAGCTATAAAGCCAACCTCTTTGAAAACAAATAACGGGGATAAAATAAAATTGTAATCCTGCGTCCCTGTTACGATGGCGGCGCTAATATAGTACATTCCAACCATCATCAAAATCTGCGATGCGGCTAAAGCAAGCAACACAACAAACTTTGCCAAACAGAGTTTGACTGTGCTTATGGGTAAAGCGAGCATCTTTAAGATACCTTTATTTGTTCTTTCGGTTTGACTCAAAAGAACAGTACCCACTACCATACTTGCAGGGAACATAAACCACGCCATTCCCATAAAACCTTGAATGAAAAAATTATTTTCAGGAGAAATTCCTTCTGCCTGCATATTGAAATTCATATCGGCATTGAGTATCGATGGTATCCAGAGAATAACCGTCGCAGCAAACAATATTAGAAATATCTTTGAGCGTTTTATTTTCTTAAACTCAACGCCGACGAGAGATAAAAAACTCATTCAAACGACCTCCTAACCTTTATAAATACAAGCTCTGCAATCCCGATAACAACGATTTCAATAATCGCCGCATAAACATAGTGCATTGCCTGTGCCATTTCCGTATTCACAAAGACTTGAAATGGAGTGGCAAAAGGAAAAAGAGAAAGCATAAAGTTGTTTGTCGGCAACATTGTCGCAGTAAACACGCACACAACGCCAATCCCCAGAGATACCCACATATTTTTACAAGCCGATGAAATCAACAGCGATAACAGTACACACGGCAACATCAGTAAAAATGAATATCCGAAGTTCTTACCCAATTCCAGCCAAAAATCATTTCCAATTTCAAACCAGTGCGAAACGCAAAACGCAATCGAAGCGGCTTCAATGGCAAGTACAACCACGCTCATAATCGAGGTCAAAACAAATTTCCCAAAGAAAATGGAACTTTCTCTGATAGGAAGTGACTTCATTTTCTGCATTGCGTTATCGGCAAACTCTGTATGATACAACAGGCAGCTTCCCGCAACAACAAGCAGAATGTTAAGCATCGCCATCATTTGCCAATTTGCTCCCATTAGAATTTGCATCGGGGAACTTTGCTGTCCGACATACATTTCGGAACGGACTGCCATATTGACAATCGGTACAGCCGCCGCCAAAATGCCGCCGCATAAAAATGCGGGGATAAATCCTGTTCGCTTTGCTTTTTTATATTCCAGAGATAGGCTCATTTTGCTGCTCCTCTCTGGCGGTTGTCTGCGTCAATCAAAGCAAGGAATGTATCTTCCAAGTTATCGGTAGGATACCCTTGTGCGGCGGCACCGCTTCTGAGTTGTTCAAGCGTTCCCTCAAACAGTAAGCGCCCGTGATTTAAGATGCCGACTGTATCCGCCATCAGCTCAACTTCCGACAGCAGATGTGATGATACAAACACCGTACAATTAAACTTTTCAGGCAGAGAACGGATAAGCGTTCTTATCTCGTGAATACCCACAGGGTCAAGTCCATTGGTCGGCTCGTCCAAAATCAAAATCGGCGGCTGACCGATTAAAGCACTTGCAAGCCCTAACCTCTGCTTCATTCCGAGGGAATATTTTTTTGCAAGACGCTTCCTGAATTGTGTAAGCCCTACGATTTCAAGTGCTTCAGACACAGAGGACTTCGGCAGTCCTAATATCTTACGGACAATTTCCAAGTTTTCTTCACCGCTTAAATTTCCGTAAAAAGCAGGTGCTTCAATGAATGAGCCTACTTCTTTCAAAATTTCTACTCTTGCTTCAGGGTACTTTTTCCCATCAATGGTAAACGAGCCGCTTGTAGGTTTTGTAAGTCCTAAAAACATCTTCATTGTTGTAGATTTTCCTGCACCGTTCGGGCCGAGAAAGCCATATACAGCTCCTTTTGGGATATGCAGATTGACATTCGATACGGCTGTAAAATCAGCGTATGATTTTGTCAGATTTTGAGTTTCAATGATATTCATAGTGTTTTGCTCCTTTCTCATCATTGCAAGTTTATTTTAACTTGCCAACCTTGCAGCAACCTTCTCTCTACCTTACATTTACCTTACTTTTTATTTGCACACTAAAAAGAAGCACATATATGTGTTATAATGATATACACAAAGGGGGGCGTTAAAATGGATTTTGACTACTTAAAGCAAAAACGCATCTTGCTTGTTGATGATGAGCAGGAGCTTTTAGATATGGTTTCTTCCATCTTTGCAAATGAGGGCTTTTGCAATGTGAAAACAGCGAAAACGGTTAAAGAAGCTCTTTGTATAGCAGAGACATTTCAGCCAGAGCTTGCAATTCTTGATGTAATGCTGCCTGATGGCAATGGCTTTGACCTTATGAAGCAATTAAAAAACAAGTCCGATTATCCCGTGCTGTTTTTAACTGCTCGTGGAGAAGATGATGATAAATTCCGTGGATTTGGACTTGGAGCGGACGATTATATTGTTAAGCCGTTCTTGCCCAAAGAGCTTATCTATCGTGTAAACGCTATTCTCCGCAGAAGTTATAAAGGCGAAAATCCGATTGTCAAGCTGTCGGACAGCGAGATAGATTTTGACCGTGCCGAAGTCATAAAAAACGGAGAACATATTGCGCTCACGGCAAAAGAGTACGATATTCTTGCAGCGTTATACCGAAACGCAGGGCGCATTGTTACACTTGACGCCTTATGCGAAGCTGCTTGGGGCGACAATCCGTATGGATATGAAAATTCTCTAATGACGCATATTCGCCGCATTCGTGAAAAGATTGAAGTCAATCCTTCGCAGCCTGTTTCTCTGATAACGATTAAGGGCTTAGGATACAAGCTCATCGTGGGGGACAAATAGTATGAAAAGCGTACCAAAGCTAATCAAACGCTTTGTGGGCATTTTGATGTTAAGTTCGCTTTTAATTCTTGTTATAAATTTTGCCGTCTTAGCAATCATAACTGCCACACAAGCACCAAATGGCTCTCCGTGGACTACGGCAGAGCAAGCCGCAGAAAGTATGGAAAAATCAGAGCAAGGCTATAAGATGTCTGATGAAATGATTGAGGAGCTGAACGCTCAGAATGTGTGGGCTGTTTACATTGATAACGCAACGGGAGAATGCGTCTGGCATTCGGACAATCTTCCCGATACTGTTCCTCTGGAATATACAGCTTCCGATATTGCCAATACCACCCGTGGATATATTGACGGATACCCAACCTTCACAGGCGAAGGCGAAGATGGGCTGATTATTCTTGGGTATCCAAGAGACAGCTACTGGAAACATATGTGGCCGAGTTGGGATTATCAATTTATTGCCAACTTGCCCAAAACCATTCTCATTGTTTTAGCTCTGAATGTTTTAATCATTTTTCTTATTTATATGGCAGCGAACACTAAGCTACTGAAGTCTGTAAAGCCTATAACGGACGGCATTCAGGCATTGCACACAGGGCAACCTGTTGTGCTTAAGGAAAAAGGCGTACTCTCAGAAATAGCTGCAAACATCAATCAAACTTCTGAGGTGCTTCAAAGCCAGAATTATCAGCTTAAGAAAAAAGAAACAGCAAGAGCAAATTGGATTGCAGGAGTATCTCACGATATACGCACACCTCTTTCAATGGTTATGGGTTATGCAAGTCAGTTGGAAAGCAACAAACAATTGCCAGAAGAAGAACGGCAAAAAGCTGCGGTTATTGTTAAGCAGAGCCAACGAATGAAAAACCTCATAAACGACCTTAACCTTGCTTCAAAATTGGAGTATAATATGCAGCCTACACATATTGCGCAGGTTAATCTTATTTCTGTTGTTCGGCAGGTAGTGGTAGATTTCATCAACTTGGATATTAGCGGTAAATATCCTATTGAGTGGCTTACCGACAGTAACTTGAATACCGTTATCATAAATGCCGATAAAGATTTGATAAAAAGAGCTGTCAGCAATTTGATACAAAACAGCATAAACCATAATGAAAATGGTTGCACTATTTATGTTGCTGTCAAGGAAGAACACGGTAAAGTCTGTAAGATAGTTGTTTCAGATAATGGAGTAGTGGCTACAGACGAACAAGTCGACAAGCTGAATAATTCCCCTCACTATATGGTTTGTGATGAAAATACATCAGAGCAACGCCACGGCTTAGGCTTGCTGATTGTGAAACAAATTGCTGCTGATCACAAAGGGACGGTAGAAATAGGACATAGTGAATATGGTGGGCTTGAAGTCAAAATATGCTTGCCCTTATAATCAATTAAACACAAAGGAAAACAGGGTGTGAGGATTTTATCCTCTCACCCTGTAGCCTGTGGGGAACTGCGTTTTCCCCTCTACTCAAAAAACTTTTTTAATTTTTCTTTGAGCCTGTCCATTCGCCTGTAAACAGCTTTCTCCGTGATGTTGAGAGAGAGGGCTATTTCACGAGTGGAATAGCCTTGCATCTTCATCAAGGCGATTTGCAGGGTCAGCTTGTCCACCTTAATCAAAATCTGATAGAGCTGCTGATTTTCGATACTGTCCAGAAAGTCCTCAACCGTCTTTATTTCGGGCTGCTGCGTGTCATCGGCAACTCCCTCAAGGTATGTACCCGCTTCCTGCATACGCTGATAGTACCGCCTGTCTGAATTGAAAATCGCCCAATCGTGAGAACGGAGCGTTTCAATGGTACTTTCATCAACGCCGAGCTTCCTTAACTGTTTTTCTTCGGCTTCTTTCCAGAGCCGCCATTTCCTTTCTTCTCTGGCTTTGTTGTAAGCCATACCGTTTTACCTCCAATCTGAATT
>JBKYIJ010000005.1:0-46572 GCA_047030855.1 Dysgonomonas sp. | reverse complement strand
AAGGTTAAGAGAGGACAAAGGTTTCAACGCTTCAGCACCTCAAGAACTCATTGTTTTTGCCGATGGCACGACGACGATTTGATAGGACGTATTGAGAAAAAGCGAAATTATTATTGATGTTAAGTGTTGGGCTGATTTGGATAATATATCCCCCGGCGCATGGGTTAGAATAAACTTTGAGGCATTGAAAACAGGAGAACCCACGGAGATAGACCCACGGGAACCGGGGGCGGCTTTATGGGAGGGGCGACACAGCCGTTTAAAGTTGGAGGGGCAAAAGGCATTAGACCCGGTACAATTCCAATGCCTCTATCAAGGAAACCCCGGTTCCGCTGAGGGTCGTTTGTATCAGCCTTTCAAAACATGGGTCGAAAAGTCTGATTGGGGGCAATACGTCCGTTCGGGCGCATACATAGACGTTGCGGATGAGGGCGACGACCTTTTGTTTGCCGCCACATACGACGTATATAAGTCCGATAATCTTATATTCAATGAAAAAGACAAAGAGAATGGAACCGTTGTTGTTTTGCCTAATAACCGATATGGAAGTAACGGACGAGAAATACAGATGTTACAACCGTAACCGTGCCTAACTTTTTATGATAAATCGGAACGGCGTGCAAAAAGTATGGGTTGAAAGTAACAACGGCGGTGCGGGTTATGAAAAGGTTATCAAAAAGAAAATGCGTGCAATGACTGAACCGTTTTACCAAGGAAACAAAGAAAGCCGGATTGTCACTAATTCCGCAATGGTAAGCCAGCACATAATAATGCCGTTCGGATGGGAGAACCCGGTACAAGGCGGTTTACGACCACATTACAACCTTTTGCAGCTTCGATGCCAACAGCACGCACGACGACCCGGAAGATGGGTTAACCGGAATATACGAAAAGGAAATAGCGGACGGCAATTTGCAGCCATACGCACACGCCAACCGGGGTGTTAAGCGTCGTAATTAGCAATATTATTGAGATATGCAAGATTATACCGGAAAAAGTTTATAACTTTGTAGCGAAAACAAAGGGCAAGAGGAAAGCCCGGAGATAATGAATTTAGTTTTAACGTTAAAAATTAAAGAGTATGATTACTTGTAAGTGTCCGGCGGCGGCTTCATTGCCCGATATTCCCGCCGTAAATTGCGCCGAAAGTTTCGGGCAGATTCAAAAGGTAGCGTTTCAGCGTTTGACAAAAGACGATGGAACGAAAAATAGTTTCACAACCGAAAAGGCGATAACGTTGTTGGCTTCATGGACACCGTTGTTGATAGCCGAGGACAGCACTAAAGTTGTTGTTTCCCCGTATATCCAAGCCCCGACTAATGAAGCCGGAGCCGCCCGCACATTTGGAGGCGGTAACGAGACTTTGGGAGGTATTGAGGAAATTATCGGACGTGAGCCGAACCCGTTCACGGGCGTAATGCGTAAAATTCCCCAAAGCGTTATTAAAGCGATGAAAGAATTGCAGTGCGAAAGTTGGAGCGATAATTTGGGCGTTTACCTGTTTGATGAAAACGGAAGTATTGAGGCAATACAGGATGCCACGGTTAAGACGACCTATTACCCTATTCCAATCCGTTCTTTGTTCATTGGCGATAAGTCGCACGGAGGTTTGGAAGCCCCGGACAGCAACGCAATTCAATGGTCGTTTTTGCCTAACTATTCCGACGACCTTGTTATTGTTGCACCGGATTTCAACCCGTTAACCGACCTCAAAGCCTAACGATATGGCGGCGAAAGTTCAAAAGGTTGCGTTGGTTAACGACACGTTGAACGTAACCGAAGAATTTACGATAACGCACGCCGAACGTCTTTTGCGATTACGCAATAATGGCGGTTGGAGATTGCCGGATAATTCAACTTTTAAATTTGATAACGAAAATGGGATTGGATATAAACGAGATAAGAAAGCGGATAACGGAGCCGAAAAAGCGCAAAACGATAAATAGAGCAATCTATCATCAATTGCGCATTAATTTTCACGCCCGCACACGCATAACGTCGTTTGACATTTGCCAACCGATAACGGATTTTTTGGCATTTGTTTCCAATCTATTGCCGCATGACAAGTTTAAGATGTTCAAAACATTGTTCCGTTACCCCGTTAAGACAAACGAGGTAACGGGCATTTGTTTTGATAAGTTGAGCCGTATTTTTGACGGTCGTAACCCGGCGTTCAATTATCAGTTTCAGAACCCGGAACAACGGGACGATTGGGAGTATTACCGCCAAGACGTATTACACGAGCCGGAAATATGGAGTACAAAGGGATGGGAATTTTTTCAGACCGAAATAAATAGCGTTCTAATCGTTGATATGCCGAGCGAACAAAAACCCGGCGACAAATACCCGCAACCGTATTTCTATTGGTTGCCTATTGCGTCGGTTATTGATTACAGAGCCAACGAGACGACGGGGGTAATGGATTACATTATTTTCCGGCAGGATGGCGAACGTATCGCAGTTATCGACGACGAACGTTATAGAGTATTCCGGGAAGATAAAAGCCACAATATCGGCGAATTGCTGATTGATAACCCGCACGATGTAGGTTATTGCCCCGCCCGCTTCTTTTGGAACGAGCCGTTGAGCCTTGCAGAACCCGACATTAAACAATCCCCGCTAACCAAGCAATTGGAGGCGTTGGATTGGTTTTTGTTTTACCATATCAGTAAACGACATTTAGACTTATACGGCGCATATCCGATTTATTCCGGGTATGAACAAAGTTGCGATTTCAGTAACGGCGAAAATGGCGATTATTGCGATGGCGGTTTTCTGAAAGACAAACAGGGCTTTTATAGATTGGATGCCGCCGGGTTGTTAATGCGTTGTCCTAAATGCGGCGATAGTCGTATTAACGGTGTTGGAACCTTTGTTGAGATACCAATACCGGACGGGGATAAACAACCCGATTTGCGCAACCCGGTTCAAATGTTGACCGTTGACCGTAGTAGCTTAGATTACAACGTTGAGGAAGAAAAACGGCTAAAGAACGACATTATAACGTCGGTTGTTGGAACCAACGAGGAAATAACTACACGGGACGCATTGAACGAGCAACAAATACAGGCGAATTTTGAAAGCCAAAGTACGGTATTGAACCGGATTAAGAAAGGGTTTGAGGCGGCACAACAATTCGTTGATGAAACGGTTTGCCGATTGCGTTACGGTAGTTTGTTTGTTTCGGCTAAAGTTAATTACGGCACGGAGTTCTATTTATCCAATGCAACGGAGTTGCGGGAACGGTATAAGATAGCAAAGGAAAGCGGTGCAAGCGAGGCGGAATTAGACGCTTTGCAGAACCCAAATCATTGAAACCGAATACCGGAATAACCCAACCCAATTGCAACGGATGCTAACGTTGGCGGAATTGGAGCCGTACCGACATTTAACCCGTTCCGAGGTGTTAGAGTTGTACGGCAAAAACATTATCGACGAAAACGATATGCGTATAAAGTTGAATTTTGCTAACTTTGTGCGGAGATTTGAAAGAGAGTATATTAATATCTTAGAATTTGGCTATAATATGCCGTTCAATTCAAAGATAAATTTCATAACTAATAAATTTAAAGATTATGCGAGTGAAAGTAAGCGAGGGCAAAACTAAAGACGTTAGTATTTTCGACGTTACGCCCGAAAATTACATTGTACCGGATAACGAGAAACATTTGTTTCATTGCGTTATTGAAATTAAGAAGTTCGACAGCGAAACGGGTAAACGTTTGTCTATTCCCCGTATTCAGAAGTTCGGCAAAAAAGGCTATGAAAACAGCATTGCCGAGCATCTGAAAAAACAGGGTTACACAATTACCATATTGCACGACCCGAACGAGTACATGAAAGAGCAAGCCGAGGCGGAAAGCGTCGCCCGTGCGGAAAGAGAGAAAGCCGCATTGGAGAAAGCCAAAGCGGATGCCAAAGCAAAAGCCGAGGCAGAAGCGAAAGCCAAAGCCGCCGAGAAAGAAGCGTTGAAAGCCGAAATTTTGGCAGAACTGAAAGCGTCGGGCGTTATCCCGTCAACGCCTGTTAAGGAAACCAAAGCGGATGCCAAAGCAAAAGCCGAGGCAGAAGCGAAAGCCGAGGGCAAAAAGTAACCGAATTTATTAACAATAATCAAAGGGTAAGATTATGGCATTAACGATTGATGTATTAAAGGCAAATGCGGCATTAGCCGGATTAACCGACGAACAATTAACAGCGATAACCACGTTATCAGTCAACGACGAAAACAGCGTTATAGCGAAGAAAACGGGAGAAATTTACGGCGGTTTGGATGCGGATATTTTAGCCGTTTCCGGTATCGCAAAGAATGGAACCGAAAAAACGTTTGATTACGCTAAACGTGTATTAGGCGAGTTCAAAAGCAAGGTTGAGGGGGTAAGCGGTTTGCAGTCGCAAATTGATAGCCTTACAAAAGAAAAGGCACGTTTGGAAAAAGCTATTGCCGACGGTGCAAGTGATGCGGAAACGGCAAAGGCTTTGAAACAAGCAAAGGCAGATTTGCAAAGCGTTACGAGTCAATACAATGATTTGAAAACCAAATACGATGAAGCCGAACAAAACCATTCAAAAGAGGTGTTCGGTATTCGTGTTGATACAGAGTTGCAGACCGCAACCGCCGGATTGAAGTTTAAGGCAGGTTTGCCGGAAAGCGCAACAAAGGTGTTGTTGGGTCAAGCTATCGACAAAATTAAGGGTATGAACCCGGAATTTATCGACGACGGTAAAGGTGGCAAAATGTTGGCGTTTAAGGACGAAAACGGCGCAATCATGCGTAACCCGAACAATCAGTTAAACCCGTACACGCCGGGCGACCTTTTGACCCGTGAATTGGAAACGATGGGTATTTTAGACAAAGGCAGACAGGCGGCAGGCGGCGGAACGGGCGCACCGAGTGGAGCCGGAACCGGGGGCGGTAGTTCAATCGACATTGCAGGGGCAAAAACCCGTGTCGAGGCATACGACGCAATCGCCAACGGATTGTTCCAACAAGGTTTGAAAGCGGGTACGGCTGATTTCGATAACGCTATGAAACAGGCATGGCAGGATAACAATATATCCGCTTTGCCGGAAAAGTAAGTAACCACGGGTAAAGGGTAAACCCGCATTAAATAACATTTTAAATTATAAACTATGAGTTTAGTTGCAACAAGATTACAGAATTGGCGGATTGAGAACCCGGAGTTAGACCGTAATATGTTCCGCCCGTGTGAGTATGGCGCATTGGACTTCTTTATTGAACAAACCAACGCACCGAGTTCAATTATTAGCCCGGCTTTGAGAGACAGGGCATTAGTAAGTATCGGTAATACGGTACAAATCCCCGTTATCAATTACGACGGCGATGTACAAGTTAGCAATGTACGTTCGTGCGTTATCGCTGACGATGAGAATACATCTGCATTGGTAACGGTTGTATGGGCAACGTATGCGATTGGTTTCACGATGGTACCCGCCGCATACGAGAACAACGAAATTTCCTACAATCACGACTTTTTGCGTAAAATGGAGAAAACAACACGTGCGTTGGCTGATTCATTAGACAAAGGAGCCGTGGCAGCGTTGGAGGCTAACAAAACACAGGTTTTCAAAACCCTGTTAAACTACACGCAAACGGGTAACGTTGTACAAGTGCCTACACAAATGGCAACCGAGATTTTGGGAGACATTAACCCGATTATGAGGGCTAATTGTTACCCCGAATATATCCATTTGATTGCAAACGCCGGAATTGATAGCCTTATCCGCAAGTTGGCGCAACATGGCGTTTATAATGACGTTAATAAGCGTATGGAATACGATAACAAAGTATTGCATTACACTAACAACGTAACCGACGAAGCCGGGAAAATGGGTACAATGTTTGCCGTTGCCGATGGTAACGTTGGTATCTTAACCCGTGTTGACCGTGAGGCATACCGCCGCACCCGTGCTAATTTCCACGAATGGGACATTGTACGATTACCGTACATTGATTTGCCCGTTGGTTCGCATTACTACACGGCGGTAGGCGACCAGTCCGCAATCATGGGAGACGCAACCGCCGATTTGACGTGTGCGGTTAAGGAGTATTTCGGATTTAGCGTTGATGTTGCCTACATGGTAGCATATAACAGCAACTCGGACACCGTGGCAAATCCGATTATCAAAGCCGAGATTGCAGCACGCAACCCGAACGAACCGTTGGGTATGCCTGTTTATGTAACGAACGCCGCACAATTCCCCGCCGGGGGTGCGTAACTTGTTACGAGCCTATTATTAACAAATGCCGAGGGGACGGGGTGAGCATCCCGCCCCCTTTTTAAATTTATGCAGTATGTACCGGATAAAAGATATACAAGACAAATTGTTACACGTCGTAGGTTGGGAACAATCCTATAATCCCGCCGACGCAATCGCCGAACGGTTGACCGAGACCGAAAGCGGTTTATATTTCCAAGGTGCGCACCCGCTTGTAACATTGGATAATATGGCGGCAATTGTGCCGGATAATTGGGGCTATCAATACCCCGTTTGGAATGATACGAAAGAATGGCAAGCCGGAACCGTCGTACAATACGCAAACGATTCGGCGGGCAATAAAAAGTATTGGCGGGCTTTAGTTAATAACGTCGCCGAGGTTCCCGCCGAGGGTTCAACATTTTGGGAACCTTATAATATCTTATCGGATTATTTGGAACGTTTGACCCGCAACGGAATTTCCACGGCGGTACAAACGTTTACCCAAATTAAAGGATTGGATAGAGAGACAAAGAACCTTTTGGAACGTCGTACATTTTTCGACGGTGCCGGGCGCATACGTGCCACGCAGCCCAATAGCCACAAGTTAGTAGGGTTTGAAATTATCCCGGTGCGTGCGATGGGAGTAACCGCCCAAATACACCGGATAGGCTTACAAATGACAGGCGGAACCGGAATAGTGAAAATGTATCTTTTCCATAGTTCACAGATAGACCCGATAAAAACGTTTGAGTTGAATTTCACTCTAACGAATGGCGGCTTTCAATGGTTCCCGTTGGAAGATTGTTTTTTGCCGTATATAAGCGATGCCAATAACGCCGGGGGTGCGTGGTTCCTTTGTTACAATCAAGACGAATTGCCCCCCGGGATGCAAGCTATTAACGTGTCAAAAGATTGGAGCCGGGAGCCGTGCGGAACGTGTACGGGTTATGGCAATATTGAGGCATGGCGACAACTGACAAAGTATTTGCAAATTTCCCCGTTCATGTATAATGCCCCGGAAACGTTCGCCGAATACCCGGAATTGTGGGATATAGCGTTTACGATGTACACAAATACGCTTAATTACGGTCTGAATTGTGAAATTACCGTAGGTTGTGACTTAACGGATTTCATTATTGAGCAACGGTCTATTTTCCAAACCGTAATACAAAGACAGGTTGCCGCAATCGCATTGCGCACGTTAGCAATGAACCCCAATGTAAGGGTAAACCGCAATCAGTCCAACGCCTCTAAAATGGATATTTTGTATGAGTTGGACGGAAATGTTGAGGGTCGCCCCGGCGGTTTGGGTTATGACCTCAAAAAAGCATACGAGGCGTTACGATTAGACACGCAGGGAATAGACCGGATTTGTCTTAGTTGTAATAACCACGGCGTTAAATACCGGACAACCTAATTGTAAGATATGGCGGGGTTGCAATCAATATTAGATTTGCGTAACCGGGTCGTTAGGTTCAACGACGGTTTAACGTCCGGGTTATTAATCCGGGATGCAATAGACGACGGATATACAACGGCGTTTATCATTGATGCCAACGCCGAGGAACAATTGTTTGAACAGGGTATTAACCGATTGGGCGTTGATATTATGGATTACCGACCTTATACCCCGCTAACCATTGCGATAAAAGAGGAAAAAGGACAACCGACAAACCGGGTAACTTTGCGGGATGAGGGCGATTTTGAAAGTAGTTTCTTTTTGGAAGTCGGCGATAAACAATTTGAAATTAAAGCGTCGGATTTCAAAACGGAGGATTTGATAAAGAAGTACGGACGGCAAATATTAGGGTTGACGAATGAAAACATTGCTAAACTCATTTGGCAGTACATTTACCCGGATTTGCTAACCAAGGCTAAAAAAACAATTTACGGAAATGGATAGAGTACCGATTATTAAGAACCCGGAATTATTCGACCGGGTTATTGGATTCATACAACAAGGATTAGCCGACGGGCTACCGTGGCTTAATTATTCCTTTGGACGTTCGGAACGGTTGGTTAAGTCCATACAAGGGAAACGATATTATACCCCTAATATTTACGTCGGAGGTAACGAGTATATGCTAATCGCCCCCCGATAGCAATATTGGGAATTTTTCGTTTTTCGTGTTAGACGACCCCCAACAAATTGATTGGTTTCCCGGCGAACAAAACAAATATACAACGCCGTTTTCGATTATCTTTTGGTTTGATATGCGCACGATAACCAACGACCCGAACAACCGCAACACGGAGGCGGTAAAGCAACAAATCATGCGAGTATTGAACGGCGGTATATGGTTGCGTTCCGGTTCAATGAAGATAAACCAAGTATATACCAAGGCGGAAAACATATTTGCCGGGTTTACGTTGGATGAAATAGATAATCAATTTCTAATGCACCCGTTCGCCGGATTTCGGTTTGCCGGGGAATTGGGGATTGATGAAACGTGTTTAACTGAATAAGTACAATTAGTATGGCAGCATTTTTATATTATACGGTTATGGTCGCTTTGGTGGCGGCGTTCGGTTTAACCCTGTTATCGAAATGGGGTGTTGTCGAATGGGTGCAAGTCCACGGCAACGACTTTTTCGCAAAGATGTTTAATTGCGAGTTCTGTTTGTCCTTTTGGGCGGGGGTTGCGTTGGCAATCCTTTTGGTGTTTATAACCGGGAACCCGGCGTTATTGCTGATTCCCTTTTGTTCAACAATGATAACACGGTTTTTGCTATGAGAACGGTTAAGATAGGAGATTATACGGTTGAGATTTACGACGCAATCGACGATTTGCCGATGATGCGTTTTCACAAGTATAACAAAATGTTGTTAGTTGATGCCGGGATTGGTTCGGACTTACAGGATTTTGATACGCACATTGAAAAGGCTATGAGATACGCACGAAGTAAAACCCCGGAATTGGCGGCAATTGAATTGGATAATATGCGGCAAAACGTGTATTTCATTCAAACCGGGATAAGCCCCAAACATTTAGCCTTTGCCGTATTAGTTAAGTCTATCAATGGGAACCCGTGCAACGATTTGTCGGATGATGGTTTGCAAAAGGTCGTCGATATGTTCGGCGATGTTCCTATTAAAGAGTTGACCGCCCAAATGGAAGCGGTCAAAAAAAAAATAGATGAAGAATTGCAAATGTATTTCCCCCGGTTGTTCGATGATGCCATGGTTAAGGAATATTACGACGAATTGAGGCACCGCACAATGATAATGTTAGATGCTATCATTAACGGCGATACAGAGGATAAGAGGGCGGAAATAGACAAAATCACAACGATGTTATTGTTATACAATCGTCCGGTTGTGTTTAGTGGTTCCGATAACATGGAAATTCAGTACGATAAGCAATTTGAAAATATGTGCTTAACCATATCGCAACATTTGCACGTACCGGAGCCAAAAAAGTACACCGTTTTAGAGTATTACAATGCGTTTGAGAGGATAAAAGAGTTGCTAAAACCAAGGAAAGGAAATAAAGGCGGCAAATAAGGCGATTTCCGGCGTTTTCTTTCTTTGGATGATTAACTACATTAAAAGGAAAAGATAATTGAATACGGGGCAAATTGCCCGCAAATAACGTTGATTATGGCAGATAATAACAACCCAATTAAATATAGCGACCTTGTAAAGCCGGACGATAGTATTACAAAGTTGATTGCGCAATTAGACCAATTGAGCGACGCTTATATGAACACTTTGAATAATATCAAAAGCGAGGCAATCACGGTTAAGGCAGCGTTGGAAAGTGTAAGCGGTGCGACGGAAAGCGGACGTAAAACAATCCGGGGTGCGTCGAATGACACCGATAAATTAACACGGGCGGCACGGGATTTGGCGTTTGCGGAAAGTGAGAACGCCAAACGATTAGCCGAATTGAAGCAAGCCCAAAAAGAGGCAAACGAATTGAATAAACTAACGACCCGGTTAAATCAATCCGCCGAGGGGTCGTATAATCGTTTGTCCGCTCAATATTCCATTAATAAGATATACCTTAACAATATGACGGTTGAGGAACGGGAGGCGACGGAAGAGGGGCGCAAATTGGTTGCTGAAACCAAAGCAATATACGAAGAAATGAAACGATTGCAAGAAGCAACCGGGAAAACGTCGCTAAACGTCGGTAATTATTCGGATGCCGCCAAAGGTTTAACAACTCAAATTGAAAACCAAACAAAGGAGTTGGCATTAATGCGTTTGGAGGGCAAACAGGGAACCGAGGAATACAGACGATTAAGTCAAGAAACCGCCGTATTGCGTGATGCTGTTAAGGATGCAACCGCCGAAATTACAAATATGGCTTCTGATACATCCGATTTGGATGCGGTATTAGGATTTGCGGCGGGTGCATCCGGTGGATTTGCCGCATTTACGGGCGCAATGGAGTTGTTCGGGTCTGAAAGCGAGGAAGTCGAAGAAGCGCAAAAGAAGTTACAGGCGGCAATCGCAATAACAACCGGGGTGCAAGCTATTCAAAACGCCGTACAAAAACAATCGGCATTAATGTTGGGTATTTCCCGCATACAAATGGCGGCATTGAGTAAGGCACAAGTATATAACCGCCTTGTTACCATTCAAGGGACAAAGGCGACGTTGGCGGCAACCGTTGCGCAAAAGGCGTTTAATCTGATTGCGTCGGCTAATCCTTATGTTCTTTTGGCTTTGGCTTTTGGTTACGGTTGTGGGGGCTTTAGTCCTGTTTGCCTCAAATACTGATAAGTCGGCAAAGAACCAACAAAAATTAAATGAAGCGCAAAAAGTTTGGTTGGGATTATCTGGAAACCGAGGCAACCGAAATGAACCGGGTAAGCAACGAACGTATTGCACAATTGAACCGGGAATTGAATGTTGCCAAAGCCCGCAACGCTTCATTATCCGAAACCCGTAAAATAGAGGACGAAATATTAGCGGAACGGATACGGGCGCACAACAAAAGCGTTGGTTTTTATGGCGAGGAAATAGATAATTTGGAGGCGAACCGGGCAAAGTTGAAGCAATTACAGGAAATGTTAGTTCAAGTAAACAACGCCAAAGCTCAAGGGGATAAGACTATAAAAATAGACGTTGATTTAGACGGGAAAATTGATAAAGTTAAGGTTGATGATGCGATTGAGGCAATACAGGGGCAAATAGATAATACCGGAAAATCGGTTGATATTGCCGTTAATCTATTAACAGAGGGGGCGGATTTAGAAGCCGAAAGAAAGATACAAGCCGCCCAACGTTTGCAGGAAAACCGGGATGCAGCAAAAGCGGAAACCGATATATTACGTAAGGCGGAAGATACCCGTATTGCATTAATCCAAGATACATACAAGCAAAGACAGGCGCAAACACAAGCCGCCAACGCCCGTGCGATTGCTGATATACAATTGCAGTTGAGAACCGAAACCAATTTAACCGTTAATGCTCGTAAGGCACTGAACGAACAAATAGTTTTATTGCGTGAACAATTAGCAATTGATTTGGCTAACATTGAGAATGAACAACGGGCGGCGGAATTAGCTGCACAACGGACAACGCAGGATGCTCGAATTGCTTTAATGGCAGAGGGGGCGGAAAAGCAACGGGAACAATTACGGGTTGAGTATGAAAGACAGATACAAGATATTACAACCCGTTTAGAAACGGAGCGGGGATTAACCGAAACGCAAACAACCGAGTTGTTAAACCAACAAATCCTTTTGCAGCAACAATATGCAAAGAGTTTGGGAGAATTAAACGACCAAATTACAATTAACCAAATGCAAGCCGCCGCAGACCGGACGCAATTACAATTAGATGCCGTCCGGGAGGGTTCGCAGGAGGAAATAAATTTGCGTATTCAACTATTACAGCAACAACGGGCAATCGAATTGGCACAAAATAGGCAGTTAGCCGAAGACGTTCGCCAATCGGAAGCGGATATTAATGCCAAATATGATGCCGAGGTATTGCGCCAAACAACCGAGTTAAACCAACAACGGGCGTTAATGTTATTCGACCAACAACAAGCATTAGAGGCTTCGGAGTTTGATTTAATCCGCAATTCAGAGGAAAAGAAAACCCGGTTCCGGTTGGAGCAAGAAAAGGCACGGTTGCAAAAGATATTGGAGTTGAACAAAGCGGCGGGCGTTAAAATGACGGATGCCGAGTTGCAAACGGTTCAAAACACCATTGCCAAAATAGACCAAGAAATTGAGAAAAGCAAAGGCGACGAACGGGGTAACGATATATACGGGTTGTTTGGTCTGAATTTGGACGACGACCAAAAGGAGGCAATTAGTACATCCGTTGAATTTGCTATTGAACAATTGAATAGTTTTTTGGATGCCAAGGTACAAGCCGCCGAAGCCGCCGTTAGTGCCGCCGACCAAGAAGTTGACGCAAGCCAACGCCGTTTAGATGCGGAATTAGAAGCACGGGCGAACGGTTACGCCAATAACGTTGCAATGGCGCAAAAGGAGTTAGATATGGCGAAAAAGAACCAAGAAAAAGCCCTAAAGGAGCAACAAAAGGCGCAAAAGGCACAGGCGGCAATACAGACGATACAACAAATAGGAAACCTTGTAACGGCTTCTGCTTTGATTTGGTCGCAATTGGGATTCCCGTTTGCAATTCCTGCAATTGCCGTAATGTGGGGTTCGTTTGCAGCCTCAAAGATTAAGGCGGCGCAATTGGCTAAACAATCTAATGCAGGTCAAGGAACCGAAAGTTACGGCGATGGTACGGTTGAATTATTGAACGGAGGTTCGCACCAATCCGGCGACGATGTGGATTTAGGAACCAAGCCGGACGGAACCCGGCGACGTGCCGAGGGTGGGGAATTTTTCGCCGTTATCAATAAACGAAATTCCCGGAAATACCGCCGGATTATTCCGGACGTTATTAATAGTTTGAACCGTGGCACCTTTGCCAAAAAGTACTTAAACGCTTACAACACCGATGGCGTTAATATTTCCCTGCAACAAGGCAGTACGCCGGATTTGCGGGATTTGAAAGACGATGTACGGGAGATTAAGGAACAAAACCGCCGCCGCCGTTATGTGGATGGCAACGGAAATGTTGTTGAAGTATATAAGAATTTGACACGTAAATTTAAAAGTTAAGATATGAACCCGATTTATAGATTTGGATTTGTAAACACGTTCTTTGTTGATGGGTATGCAGTGGGAACGGAAGGCACCCACGTAAACCCCAATTATTCCTACACAAAGGAATATATACCCGTTACTAATGTTTACCCCCGAAAAATGTATATGAGTACCGCCCCGCAAAATGCCGGGGTTTGGTACGATTCAAACAAAAATATAATATCAAATTTTGGTTCTAATCCCCCGGCTGCAAATGTGGAATTTGATATACCAAGCGGGGCGGCATACGTCCGGGTTAATTTTACTTTGTCGTCCCGTCGTGCGGGTACGGCATGGTTGAGATTTGGAACGATGGATGCGGAAAACTATATTGCCCCTTATACCGTGCATCCCAATTATAAGGATGATTTGGCAAAGGAATACGAATTAGAGACAAACCAACGTTTTTACCGGGCTAAATTATCCGGCAAATTATCGTTTATCCGGGATGATTACGATTATATCAATAATAAGCCATTTGATACGACGTTTTTATTGCAGATTGAGAAAAGCAACGACGGCGGCAAAACATGGACGGTATATTATTCCGGGCAATTTATGAAAACCGATTGTACGTTTGTTGACTATGATAAGAAAAGTAACCGTACAACCGGACACGATAGACGAATATAACGATGTGTTGGCGGGTTTGGAAAAGGAGTATAATTTAATAACGTTAGCCCCGTCGGTTCAACGAATAACCATAAACAAACGCCCGTTGATTCAAATATATGTGCCGGGCGATACTATTGTTTCATGTTTTTTGGGCGGTACGAATTGGGAGCAAGACGCAAACGCCACAACAGACCAAAGCGCACTAATTCAAACATATCATTTTGCTTTGTGCAATATATTAAAAGAGATACAAATAACATCCGGAGGTACTCCGTCGGCGGTAGCGGGTTTGTATTCGGGACGAATGGCGACGGGTTCAAGTGCTGACGAATTTACAGGAAATTTATACCCGGACAATAGCAATGGTTATTATATCCTTATTTCGCAAAAACGTTTAGGCGGGGGCATACCATTTGGGGCAGCTTCTGTACAAATACGCCGCCAATCGGATGATGTGATAATGTTTGAATATGCAAAAATAACGGATGAACCTTTTATACATTAGAGTTTGATTTAAACGCCGCCGAGGGTTCCGGGGCAACCGGAACAATGCACGCAGATATGAAGTCTTACAATATTTATGCCCGTTATTTGTGTGATGTTGATAAAATCGACGACTTAAATACATATCCGTTGCCCGCCGACGATATTGTTGATAATAACCGTAATTATAGCCGTGCAATTGGTTACGCAATTGATGTGGCATTTATTTCTAACAGGTTTTCCGATACGCCAACCGAGTGGGGGTTAGCGGATAACGGGAAGTATTTCCGCCCGCCTTATTCCATATACGGGCAAACCTTTTACCCAATTGCCCGGTCAACGTGGCGTTATGCGTCGTTGTGGTTTGGCTTTTATCTGATGGATTGGATATTAGAAGAGAAAGCCCGGAAAGAATATACTTTGCGTGATGCGTTCCCGGTTGCATCCTGTATTTCTGTTTTGCTCAATGAGATTGCACCGGGCGTTAAGCATGAAGCCACGGCGGAATATAGCCAATTTTTATATAGTGGGAATAATCCAATTTCCGGTTTGAATTTCCGGTTGCTTGTATCGCAGAAAACCAATATTATAAACGGCGAATATCAGCAACCCGCACAAAAAAGCCCCGACGACCTTACAACAATTTACCAATATGTTGCGAGATTGTTTTAAGTGCTATTGGTTTATTGAGGGAGGCAAATTTAAAATTGAACACGTTCAGTATTTTAAAAACGGTGGTTCATACGGCGGGAATGTTGTAGTTAGTCGAGATTTGACACAGGAAATAAATTTGCGTAACGGCAAGGCGTGGGCGTTTAACACGTCGGAATATTCATTTGATAAGGTTGATTTGGCGGAAAGGTATCAATTTGAATGGATGGATGATGTAACAACGCCGTTTGAGGGGTACCCGATACAGGTAATAAGCAAGTATGTAACGCCCGGAAAGATTGAGGAAATAAATATATCTAATTTCACGTCCGATATTGATATGATGTTATTGAACCCCGGAAATATGAGTTCTGACGGGTTCGCCTTGTTTGCCGCCGTTCCGCCTCAATCCGGCAGCCAATGGATATTGCCGTTTACACGACAAACGATTAACGGCGTGGAATATTTTTTGCAAAATGGATATTTGGCATTTATCAATTTGCAACAACCTTATTGGATGTATGATTTGCCCGCCCGTCGTGTTAATGTAAATGGTACCGATACATACGCATACGGTATTGAGAGAAAGAAGAAACAGACGCTTAATTTCCCGGCTTATGATGACCCCAACCCAATGCAGTTAATAAAAACCTATTTGGGTAACGGTCAAGTTGATAAATTAAGCGTAAATTTGCATAGTCGTTCTATTAAAGCAACATTGAAGTATGACACCGAATAACAATTTATCCGTATTGCCCTTTTATAATAACAGGGAATACCAAGATTTCCGCAAATCTTATGCGTATGGCGACGTTTACCCGTTGTTTACGCCGTTGAATAAACTATTGCCGTTTCAAATAATCCGTCCGACCCGCTCTAATGCGATTCAGTGGGTGCGGATTTACGATTATAAGATAACCCGTTTATTGGGAGATATAACGCAGCAAATGTTAGAAACCGGGTTGCAAATATTCCGGTTCGCTAATTACGGTTATGACGTTATTGTTTATCCGGGTATTATGCCGATGGCTTTAAAATTCCCGGAGGGACGTTATACGATAATGATAAACGACGGGGTTAATACATTCGTTTCGGACGTGTTTACATGGGTTAGCGGTTCAATGGATGGTTATTTGTGCATAGAGTGGAGCGATGCGCAAAACATGGAAGTTGACGGCGGGCAAATCGTGTACGAGGGTGTACAATTCAAAAATCGTGTTTACGTTTGTTCGGAATTGGGAAAACCGGAATACAAGTTTGAGGAAGAGGGAGAAGAACGGGACGGATATTTTTTCCCGGAAAAACAGATTTCCGAAAAAACGTTTCGGTTTATCTTTTTGGCACCCGAATACCTTTGCGACGTTATGCGGTTAATTCGTATGAGTGACTTTGTTACGGTATATAGTCAAGGACGGAAATACGATTGCGATACGTTTTTGATTACCCCGAAATGGCAAACGCAGGGTAATTTAGCGTCCGTTGAATGTGAATTTGAGTGTGCAACGGTAGTTAAGAAGATAGGACGGGGCGTTATCCCACCTGCAACAAAGGGGGATTTCAACGATGATTTCAATAATGATTATTTGATAAACTCAAAGTAAACAATATTAATTATTAATTTTTTAGATATGGGAAATTACGAAGAATTAAAAACCGCCGTTCAGACGGTTATTAAACAAAATGGTAATGAGGAAATAACGGGGCAAGTTATGCAGAACACGTTATTGAATATCATTAGTACAATTGGGGCAAATGCCACGTTTGCCGGGATTGCAACCCCGGACACCGCACCGGGAACCCCCGACCAAAATGTTTTTTATTTGGCGGGAACCCCCGGAACCTATTCCAATTTTGGGGGCTATGTTTTAACCGAGGGGTTAGTTATGTTTGAAAATTCAACCGGAACGTTTACCGCCGTAAATTTGGGTATTAATTCCGATAATGTGAGAATGAAGTTTTTAGCCGATAAATCTATTATCGGAATGGTTAATATAGACCCTAATCACTTATACAACATTCCAACAACCGGATATAGTGACGGCAAATATATCGTTGATGTAAATAGTCAATATGATACGGGTTGGATTGTTGTGCCGGAATATGGCGGGAAAATGAGTGTTAGCGGTGCAACAATTGTGCGCATATCATTTTTTAATGATGTATTACCGTCCGGTTCGGCTTTCATTAGTTCGGTTGCGTCCGGTTTTACCAATATTACAATCCCGGATTACGCAAAGTTGGCGTTGGTTACGTTATTGCGTTCAGCGAACCCGGAGGGCTACAAAAATCTAATTGTAACGCAACCGGGCGGGGCGGTTAAGCGCATGGAATTGGATGCAGCACAAGAAACCAACAATAACAATATCCTGTTATTGAAAGAACGTTTATATAAGAACCGTTCATTTTCCGGTAAAGTTGACATTGACGCAAATATGTTGGTAAATATCATAAGCGGAAATGTGAATTACATACCCAATACGGCGTTTGATGTTGCCTTTGTCGATATTTTCGATAAAAGTAAATATTTGGAGATAACGGGCGCAACGATTGTTCGGGTATCTTTTTTCAGTGATTACGAGATTAACACGGCAAATTATATATCCAACACAACCAACTATATTACGACTATTCCAAGTAATGCAGTAATGGCGACAATTACGTTACGTAAAACGGATAACACCGACGGGTATAATAATTTGCGTGTAAATCAAAACGGAGCCGCACCAAGTAGTTTGCGTTTATTGCAGAATACCGGGGAATTATTCACGGAAAAAAGTTTGAATTTCGATCGTTCGGGCAATCCGAGAACGACAGCAGCATATTTGACGACAACCGGATTTTTACCTATTACCGGAAAAGACGACATTGTTGTTAAGGGTGCCAACAATGCGAGCGTTCCTGCTATTACGTTTTGGGATGCGCATTATAAATTCATTGCGCCTATCGCTCAAACTGAACAAGCAACAAACCGGGTTTATACGGTTGCGGCGGCTGATATTCCGGCGGGCGCAAAATATATTCGATGCACCCGCAACGAAGATGAGGACGCAACGGATAGTTATGTTGTAGGGGTTAATATTGCGGCTTTGCTTTCGATGCGTGAAAACATTATCCCGGAATTTAAGCAAGTAATAACCGGAAAGAATCTAATTAACCCAGCTAATCTTTTACGTGGTATTACTTATTCGTCGTCGTCGGGATTAATCACAAATGCGGACGGTATATTGAGCAATAAGTTGAGATTGTCGCCCGGCACATATACGATTAAAGGGGTTGCCCCTTATTCGGCGGTTCAAACGACGGTTCGTATATTACGTTTCAATGATAAGAATGAAATGGTTTACGCAGATGCAATTACGTTGGATGCGAACAAAGAGGGACATTATACCGTAAACGCCGGAACGTCGGGCGTTGGGGGGTAATGGATATATTGACTATTGGCGTATTGTTTTGCAATTCAATACAGCCGTTTTATTTGACCCAACCGTTGCCCAATTCGAGAAAACAGCGTTGCAACCGAGTTTGAACCGTGTCAAACAAAACTAATTGAAAATCCGGCTTACAATTTAACGCCCCGTATGGCATTTATGACGGGTGCGAGTTCGTCAATGCCGGGCAATGGCTACTTTGAAACGGCGTGCGAATTATTGGGATTCAAACACCGTAACGAAGCAATTAGCGGGGATAGTGTTATGATGCACGCAACCCGTGCATGGCGTGGGCTTATTTATGAAGCCGACGGACGTATGTCAAATAACTATGATAATGCAGGTAATTTCGTTGGATTGTACACTTTTGAGGAATTGGAAAATATCGACATATTCGTTACAAGCCATATTCACAATTACGATGTTGCGTTTGAGGGCAAAGTATTTGAAAAGGTAGAAACAACATTCGGGTATTATTCCGTAACAGGCGTTTTTTATCCGTCCGGTGCATGGGCATTAGATAAATATAATTTGTCGCCGAACGATACAAAATTGATTGTAAACACGTTTACAAGTGAAAGTACGACGCCGCACGCCCTATTTTTTGACCGCAATAATAATTTTATTAGCGGAGATATTATATTTGACCCCGCCGTTTCAAACACGCCAATTATTGACCGTGAAATTGATGTACCCGAAAATGCGGCTTATGTATTAATTAAGCGTATGTATTTCCCCGGTTCCATTACAAAGGTTAGGGGCGTGGGTTATGGAATTTTGCAAAAAACCGTTGCCGAATACGAGGCAAAAGGATATGACGCAAGCAATAACCCGTTGACGGTTCCTATGGATAAAACCGATTTAACGCAACGTATTGTTCCGTATGGAAGCTATAGAGGTGCGCCCGGTGCGCAAGTCCCTAATAATCTGTATGACGAAAGATATGCGGCGGGCTATGACTACTTATTGAAAAAGTATGCGTTGGATTGCTACAATTTACGTTTAAACCCGGATTCAAAGTATTACGGTACGAAGTCCGGCAAACCCGTTGTTATCGTATGTACGACGCAATGGCACGACGGTTATGTACGTTTCAATGACAGCGTTAAGATAATGGCAAAAAGACACGGCGCAATAGTTTGTAACGTTGCGGATAATGTGGGATTTAGTTATTTGCAGACCGACCCGACAAACGACGATTCAATACGTTGGGGTGCATTGCATTGTAATAATGCCGCTTATGGTTCCGGGAATGATACGGAAACAATCCCTATTCATGGCGTAATGTACACGGGTATGGGTTGGCACCCTACACGTCAATGGGATTGTTACATACAAATGAAACGTGCGCAAATATTGGCGGAAACAATGCGTTTGGCAACGTATAACAACGGCGATTTCGGACAAATCATTTAATAACCAAGCCGGGGAGCAATCCCCGGCATAAACATTTAAGGATATGGATAAACTTTTTACGTGGGAACAATGGCGAATGATATTTGCCACGTCGTTAAGCCCGGTTTTAGCCTATTTAACGCCAACGGCGGGTTTTATGTACGCATTGGTTATAATGTTCGCTTTCAACATTTGGGCGGGTATGCGGGCGGACGGTGTAAGCGTAAGGCATTGCAAAAACTTTCGATTCAGTAAGTTTAAGAATGCGTTGGCGGAATTACTTTTGTACGTTACCATTATACACGTTATTTATTCGGTAATGCTGCAATGTGGGGACAATGAAGCCGCCAAAATAGTAATTAAGTCGCTTACATACGTTTTCATGTATGTATATTTGCAAAACGCATTCCGCAACCTTATTAAAGCATATCCCACAAAGGTTGCGTTGCGTATTATTTACCACGTTATCCGGTTGGAATTTACACGGGTATTGCCGGGATATTGGCAACCGATAATTGAGAGATACCAACGGGAACACGATAACGATATTATTAACGATAAAGAAAAGGAGGGCGAACAATGAACCAAACCGAGATTTTAAAGTATTTGGAGGGACAAAAAACGACCCGAAAAATTACGGATTTGATTGTACATTGCACCGCAACAAAGCCCGGCGCAAAAGTCAACGTTGATGTTATCGACGGTTGGCACAAAGAACGGGGATTTAAGAAGCAACCCCAAAGCGGGCGAATTTGCGGTTATCACTTTGTTATATTGCCGGACGGGACGATTGAAACCGGGCGTTATCTTTCCGAGATTGGGGCGCACGTTTCCGGGCAAAATTCCCGGTCTATTGGTGTTTGTTATGTTGGCGGTTTGGATGCCAACGGAAAAGCCGCCGACACCCGAACCCCGGAACAAAAAGAGGCTTTGATATGGTTGTTGTCCCGGTTAGTCTGTATGTTCCCGGATGCAACAATTAAGGGACACCGGGATTATAGCCCGGATTTGAACGGCAACGGCGTTATTGAGCCGTGGGAGTATATGAAAAGTTGCCCGTGTTTTGATGCGGCAATTGAATATAGTAACATTTAATCAATACGTTTATGACAAAGAAAGAAAAAAAGGAGTATTTGGAACAATTGGTTGCAAATCAAGGGAACCAAGCGGGAATAAGTATTTCCCCGTTGTTGAACGCTATCATTGCAGATTGCGAGGACGTTTTCACGGTTACGGTTGAGGAAAACGAGGAAGACACGAAAAACGTTACCAATCCACAAGCGGAAATAGATGCTTTCATTGATGCCGTCAACGCCGACCCATTACACAACATTCCTAAAGTGTATATTTCTGGCGTGGTTATTTCGTTTTCTCAATTGGAGATAAACGAGGACGAAGTAAATAGTACGGTTGAGTTTGTCGGCGGGCATTACACGTTGACTTTGAGCAAAACGCCGGATAGTTCGTTAATCGTTTACACCGCAAACGCATGAAAAAGTATTTGATTGTGGCGGCAATCCTTTTGGCGGTTGCCGCCGCCTTTTGGGTTCAGCAAAGGCGAATTAATAGTTTAACAGCCGAGCGGGATAAATACCGGAGCAATACCGAAACGTTGTTGCAAGATGTGGAAAGCTACAAAACAAAAGATTCTTTGAACGCCGTAAAGGTTGGCGGGTTGGAGTTGAAATTATCGGAATTTAAAAAGTACCGGGCGGACGATGCGGCGTTGATAAAATCGTTGCAGACAAAGAACCGGGATTTGCAAAGGGTTACGACGGCGCAAATGGAAACGATAAACGAATTACGGGCAACCGTCCGAGATAGTATTGTATATTTGCCGGGCGATACGATTACAACCGTTGTGCGATGCGTCGATATTGTGGAAAAATGGTTTGAGTTGCACGGATGCACAACGCCCAACGGATTGTTTACCGGGCAATTTATAAACCGTGATAGCTTACTAATAGCCGAAACGGTAAAGTATAAAAGGTTTTTAGGCTTTCTTTGGAAAACCAAAAAGATAAAAAACCGGGAAATTGATATAGTAAGTAAGAACCCGGCGACAAAGATATTGGGATTTGAGTTTATAACAATAGAGGATTAACAAAAAGAGGGGTTGCAACGAGTGTTTGCAGCCCCTTTTTGTAATGACGTATTTTTAGCCCGTTTCCGGGCGTTTTATTTCAAAGTGGATAATTTACCCGTCCGGCTTTCAAAAGTCGCTTAAATCAAAAATTCGGAGAAAATAACTCTTTTGGAACCAAAAATGAAAGTTTTTATAGGTAAATCGAAGAATAAAAGATAAAACCTTTGGTAATATAAATAATATTACCTATATTTGCAGCATGATAATAAACGACGGGGCGTTTTCCCCGAAACATTAGAGAGCGAAACAATGAATACGCATAGCATTTATAACGGATTAGATTACACAACAAAAGAGATTAACCATAATTTCAAAATCAAGGTTGCCGGAATGGTAAACGGGAAAAAGGTTAATACTTTGGTTGGCGTGTCGGGCTTAATTAAGATTGTAGGCGACATTAAGTTAGTCAACCGTCTGTTAAAGCGTGCGTTTAATTGTTACGGCGACAAAGAAGTTTGTAAGTTATGCCGTGGTATTAAGATTACATTTTACTATCAATAAGAACGACGGGGCGTTTTCCCCGGAATAATATAATTTTCAAGTTATGGAAACAAAGAAAAGAACACAGGCGGCAGATATTGCCGAGATTGCAACCAAATTGGACGGTAAAGTTAATTTTTCTTCGATAGTTTATAGTCAACAAGTGTTATCGGAGAAATACCGGGAAACGGGTGTTAATGATATATATTTTATCGGCAAAAAGTTTGGGTTGTGGTTTTATACAAGCCGGGCGGCATTAGATAACCTTTGTTATCTGAACAAACAGAATTTCCCGACGTGGGTATTGTGCGAAAATTCATTGAGTTTATACGAAATTAAAAAGTAATGTTTAATCAGCCGGGGGAAACCCCGGCATAATAACAAAGATTATGGCAAAGTATATTTTAGTCAAGAAAGAAAAAGGAAAGAAATTTGAGTACCAAGTTATCCACGCCGAAAGCAAAGCAATCGTTTCAAAACGAACGTCCGCCCGTGATTATGTGGCGTGTGTTGCTGATGGTTCATATTATTTCGGGCGGTTAGATTTAATCGGGAAAGGCGACCACGGTAAACAATTAAGTTGGGTAAACAAAATTTTATCAAATCCCGAAAAGGCATATAAAGAAATGGCGGCAAATTGGGTTCCGGAGTATAGAAAACAATGGATTGCAGAAAACCCCGCCGAACAATGGATTGCCCGAAACGTTCAGAGTGCTAAAGAGGAAAAAGAGAGATTAACCACAATTGCATATTTGCAGTAACAATAAGCCGGGGCGCAATCCCCCGGCATAATAATTTAGAGCGATGAATAAAACGAAACGTTACCGAATAAGTCAAGAAATGTATAAGATAATCCAAAATGCAAACGGCGGGTTATTTTTGCTTTATACCCGGCATAATCCCGGCGATGTGTTAAACCTATTATTGGATGGCAACGATATTGGGTTGCTTTGTCAAGTTGAGAGCCGACACGACCAATATTATAAATTTTGTAAAGTAATTGCGTAATGGAAAGAAAACATATTTATTCAGTATCTTTTGGAAAAGATAGTGTAGCAATGTTATTATTGGGAATAGATAAAGGATTGCCAATTGATGAAGTTGTATTTTTCAATATAGGGGTTGAATTTGACGCAATTTATATGGTGCGGGATATGATATTGCCTATATTAGCCGAACGGGGTATTAAGTACACCGAATTAGAAATAGATAAACCGTTTTATTGGTATATGTTTGAAAAGCCCGTTTATAAAAAGGGTACAAAAATAGTTCATAAATACGGTTATAGTTGGTGTGGCGGGAATTGCCGTTGGGGTACAACTTTGAAATTGCGTGCTTTAAAAAACTATATTGGCGATAATTGGGATTATGTGGCTATTGCCGCCGACGAAACAAAACGTATCGAAAAGGAACGCCGGGAAAATAAAGTATTACCGTTGGTTGAAATGGGTATAACAGAGGCGCAAGCCTTACAATATTGTTACGACCGGGGTATTTATTGGGAGCAAAACGGCGTTCGTCTATATGAAATATTAGACCGGGTTAGTTGTCGAATATGCCGAAACAAGAATTTAAAAGAGTTGCAGAACATAAAACAATATTTGCCGGAAACATGGGCGGAATTAATGGAATTACAAAACCGTATTTCCCAACCATTTAAGCCGGGACGAAAGAATAAAAAAACCGGGGAATTGATACCGGGAAAAACAATACATTATTTTAATGAGTTATGGGACGATTTGCATTAAGAAAACAAGATAAGATAAAAGCGCATTTTGAGCCGCACGGCGACGAAATGTTGAACCGAATAAAAGAGAGTTTAACCCGGTATTTTTCCGCCGACCGTTCGGATTTCCCGGAGGGATTGCGGGATATTGAAAGCGATTATAACCAATTGCCGGGGGAACCATACCCAACCATTGCGATAAACGACACCGGGAACCCGGAACGTATGATTGAGTTTTATGTTACCGGGAAACAATACGACGTTTACCACGTCGCATTTAAAGGATTTACAAAGGGTTGATATATGGCAATGATAAAAAGAAATTGCGATAATTGCGGCAAAGAATATAACGCCGATACCCGGAATTTACGCCGGGGTTGGGGACGTTGTTGTTGTAAGAGTTGCGCCGCCAAATTGAGGGAAAAGAATAAACCCGGATATAACCCGGAACAGGTCGCCGTAAATAATGCACGTCGGGAATGTTGGACGGATTGCCCGGAACTGGAACGTTACCCGTTAAGTTATGACGGGGCGGATTTCGACCAATGGGGGGATTGTGAATTTGGAATACATGATTAAAAGAGAAACCCCCGACGCAATGAAGTAACGCCGGGGGTTGATACGCAGTAACCGAGAGCGATGTTGTAAGGTTATGCGGTGCAACAAAATTAGTGCTTTTTATCTGTATTACAAGCGTCCAATGTGAACAAATAAAATATTCAAAGGTTTTATTTAATATACCAAAAATAAATCTTATATTTGCAGCAAAATAAAAGATATGGAAGAATGGAAAGAAATAGCAGATTTTGAGGGACTATATTTAATTAGTTCTTTTGGTAGGGTAAAATCTATTATCAATAATAAGATTTTAACCCCTTGTATAGTAAGAACCAACGGTTTAGTTGTTGGATTAATGAGAAATGGAAAGGTTGAGAAAAGGCAAGTTAGCCGATTAGTTGCGGCGGCTTTCATTCCGAACCCGGACAACAAACCATGTGTTGACCATATCGACGGTGTACGTTTTCATAATTTCGTTGATAATTTGCGTTGGTGTTCTATCAATGAAAATAATAACTTTGATATAGCCATAAGAAACAAAACAAAATACGATTTTCCAATTGAGGGAATAGATGAAAACGGAAATGTTTGTATTGAATTTCAGAATTATAAAGATGCGCATAAAAAGGGTTATTATAGGCATTTGATAAAACAAAGCGTTGATACGGGTAAACCATATAAAGGTATAATATATAGAAAGAAATGAAGATAAAAGAGAGCGATTTATTAAAACAATTGGCGACCGATAGCGGGAAAACAGCCAAACAAGTTTCCGAAATTGTCGTTTCGGAATTACTCAAAAACAAAGTTATTGAGGACGACCCGGACAATTGGGGCGTTTCCGTTTTCGATGCAATAAATGAGGACGTAACCGAGGAACAAACCGCCAATTGTTATGCGGCGATTTCCGAGGCGTTGGGCGTATATCTGAAACGGGTATATTTCATTGTCCCGGATTTGGATTTAATGGGGGATGATGATTGCCCGGAGTGCGGCGGCGAAATGGAAGTTATCGACGGGGAATATAAACAGACCGGAGGCGATGGATATTTAACCCCGCCGGAATATACCGCAATTTGGGAGGAAAAAACGTGTACGCATTGCGGACACAAAGAGAGTAACGAACCGAGTTATTAACAATAAAAGACTAAAGAAATGGCAGAAATGACGAAATTAAGAGTAAACGAGGCAATCGCACGGGCGCAAACCGCCGGGATTAAGATTTATAAAAAAGAGGTTGCCGCCCGTTTATGGGAGGGACGCACCGAAAGCGCACAACAAGTTAATATGACTAACTTATGTAACGGTACGACCAAACAGATACGCCCGGAATGGGTTGTTATCATTTGCGAAATGTGTAATTGCACCCCTAATTATTTGTTTGGATATGAAGAATAACGGGTTACAATGGTTTGAACGCATGGCGGACGTTATGTTTTCCGATAGGTTCCAAGCTAAAGCCATTATTTCGACGTTTGGAACGTTGGGCGTTGTTTGTCTGATTGGCGCATTTTGGAACCCGTGGCAATTGATATTTGCGGGTATATGTGCCGTAATGGTATTATGTGGATTTTCAGAATTAAAAAAGAGTAGAAAATGAGAGCGAACAAAAAGAAACCGGAAAACCCGGTACAAAAGACGGTCGAAAATTTGGGAGCCGTTCCCGCCGACCAATTCCCGGAAATTACCGAGGAACAACAACAAATAATCCCCCCGTTTGAAGCGGTCGAGGTTGAGCAACCAACCGGAATATTTGAGATATTGCCGGGCATGACGGTTGAGGAAATGACGGCAATGTTTTTTGATGAAAAAACGTTGATTGAACCCCCGTACAAAGTTTGGCAATTGAATAGCAAAGGACACCGTTATTATTACCGATACGACGACAACGGAAACCCGGAGTTTTTCCCGTCGGTTACAACGATATTGTCCCAAACGTTACCCAAAGCCCCGCACTTGATACAATGGATTGCCAACAAAGGTATTGAGGAAGCGGAACGATACAAAGGCGAACGGGCGGCGTATGGTACGTTTATGCACGCCGCATTTGAGGAATTATTAATTAACCGGGCTTATGATTTGGACGGGTTAAAAGGCAAACTAAAGGAATATATAGAGGTTTACCGATTGCCGGACGACTTTATTTATTACGCCGACGATTTGAAAAAGGACGTATTGGCGTTTGCTCAATTCGTATTAGATTACGACGTTCGCCCGTTGGCGGTTGAAATTGCGTTAGTGCATCCATATTATAAGTATGCCGGAATGATTGATTGCCCGTGTACCATGTTGGCAAAGATAGGCGGCGACGAACGTATTAACGCAATCGTCGATTTTAAGAGCGGGCGCAAAGGTTTTTACGAGGAAAGCGAGATACAATTAGGAATGTACCGGGATATGTGGAACGTCAATTTTGAACAATTCCCCGTAACACGTATTTTCAATTTTAGCCCGAAAGATTGGCGCAAACGTCCGTCGTACAATCTGAAAGAGCAAACGGATAGTCCCAATATACGGAAAATCCCATATTTGTTAGAGATTGCAGCCATTGAGGACGAAAAGAAAGACAATACGTTTACGTCGGTTAATGGTATGGTATTATTGGATAATGCCCCGGATTTAACCCAAAACGTAATATCGTTATCTTTGGCGGAACTGATTAAAACGAAAGCCCCAAAGGAGGCGACCCCGGACGAAAATACGGACGCCGCCGAGAAAGTCAAAGCGGATGCACCGGAACCGGAAAAGGAACCAAAGAAAACAACCATTGTTAAACGTGCGCCCAAAAAGGCAAAGGAGCCGGAAAAGAAAGCCACCACGGGCAAAACGACCGCAAAGCGGGGTAATACCACGGAAAAGAAAGTAAAGCCCGCAAACGAGCCTAAAAAGCCCAAAAATGAGAGTAGGAAAAAGATGTTGAACGACGACCCCGAAATTTGATTGAATTATGAAAGGTAGAATAAAGCGACCGGAGGCGCAACAATCCCGTTTGATATTGCCCCGTGTCGGTCAAATAAAAATAGGTATGAAAAACGCAAACGGTTATCCGCAAAGCGTTGATTACTTCATACCAACCGGGAAATATGCCGGGTTGTTTACGCAAGCATACGGCGAAAAACCGCAAACAATACAAATTGTTTTTCCGGACGACGACCCGGCAAAAGTATGTAACGAGCGTTACGAATACCGGGACGACGACGGGCGTTTGATTGCGGCGGGCGATGGCGAAACGTTCCAAGTTTGGGACGGCAAAAAGTATGAGGAATTAACTATTTCCCAATATCCTAATTTAATGTTGTCGATTGCCAAACGGTACCCAAACCGGAAAAGTAAGCAACCCGATACCGACGGTTGGGAGGTAACATTAACGCTTAATTTCATTGTTCCGTTGGTGCGGGGTATTGCCGGGGTTTGGCAGTTTTCGACAAAGGGAACCGCATCCACAATTCCCCAAATTCGGGAAACGTTCGACGGTATGTTAGCGGAAAGGGGATTTTGCAAAGGCATTATCTTTGATTTGAATGTACAATTTGCCACAACTCAAAAGCCGGGAGACCGTTCCCGCTTTCCTGTTGTCTCATTGGTTCCTAATGAAAGTGCGGATAATGTTTTGAAAGTGCGCAAAGCGTGGGAACCTGCAAAGCAATTGGATAATGAATAAAAAATGCTATATTTGCGTCGATAAAACAAACGACTACCACCGTTTGCAAAGTATTGCTAATTTATTTAGCGCAAAGCCCGTTTTCCGGTGTGTGGTAGCCCGGATTGCGGGCTTTTATATTTTAATTATGGATTTTATTATAAAAAACAAATGGATTAACGAATTGCATTTGAAAGGTAATAAGTTAATGTTGTATGCAATGATACACGCCTATTGTGTTAGATATGGCGAGTATTCAAAGGGTATTTTGTATTTATCCAAATGTTTAGGGATAAACAAAAGCACTGTAATTGATTGCCTTAAATGGTTATGCGAAAAAGGATTATTAATAAAATCAGTTCAGCCCGTAGCAGAACCGGATGTTTATAAAATATCAATATTATGAAATACACGATATTAATAAACCAATATGCCGCCGTTAATAGCGGTTTAGATTTAGATTTAATAGATTTGGCGATTTTTGATTTTATAAAAGATTTCGCCAATTGTGCAAGTTGCGTTAAGATGCACACCCCGGAGGGAATATATTTTTGGATTTCCCACAAGTTAATATTGGAAGCAATGCCGTTATTGAATATAAAGACAAGTCAAGGCATGATAAAGCGTATTGATAATTTGATTAAAGCCGGAATTTTACAAAAACATCCTAATTGCGAATTGTATAACAAAACTCTGTATTGTTTTGGTGAAAATTACGAGTTACTAACATTTACCGAAAAGGCAGCAAGGATATTAACCGGAGTTGATACCCCTAAACAAAAGTTGATGCCCCCCCATAAACGAAAGTTTAGGGGTACCCATAAACGAAAGTTTAGGGTATAATAGTAATAATATAGATAATACAATAAATGATAATGAGAATACCCCCAACAACAATGTTGTCGGGGAATTATTCCCGGAAGAACAAAAGGTTGAGGAACCAAAGGAGAAAAAAAACGTTATTCCGTAATTCCGACGTTTACAAAATGGTTAAATTTGAAAACAGCGTTGGCGTGGATTATTCAGAGTTTGAAAGTAAGTTTGCGACACCGGAATTTGAAAAGGTCGATTTGGTTTATTACTTTCATTCGGTTAGCGATTGGAGCGACCAAAAGAATATGAAGCGCACTAAAAACGGTTGGTTGGCGACCGTCCGCAATTTCATACGGGGGGACGTCGAAAAGAAAAAGTTGCATTTGAAACCCGAATACAAAGCCCCAACGCAAAGATTGAACGTTGCCGGGGCTATTGAGTATTTGAAAGATGATTATTAACAATGGAAGCATTACCCGAAAAGACAAACAGATTGCCACAAACGTTGCCCGAAAAACGACAATCCGCCGCCGTTTTGCTTTATAGCGGAACGGCAAAAGCAATTGACGTTCGCCGGGCGATGGTTGAGTTACCGGAGGTTGCCAAAGCATTAACCCCGGTCGAAAAATATATTTTCGTGGCGTCCACAAAAAAACAGATTGCCGAGATTGACGACGAAACGTTGATTGCCAAAACCGGGCAAATGTTCCGGTTTATCGCAATGGACGTGGGGTTTATCATTCCCACGGAAAACCGGGACGATTGGACGTATATTTGTACCCGGTTGTTGGATTTGCTCAAACGCTATTATTCGCAATTAACATTATCCGAGGTTAAATTAGCGTTTGAATTGCTGATTACCGGGGAATTAGACGACTATTTGCCAAAGGATAGGGACGGCAACGCCGAACGGAAACATTACCAACAATTCAACGCCGATTATTTCGCAAAGGTATTGAACGCATATTGCCGGAAACAAAACCAAGTTATCGGCAAAGCATATACAGCGTTGCCGGAACCGAAAAAGGGGTTAAGCCCGGAGCAAATCCGGTATTATCGCAATCAATCGGTTATGACTTGTTTAATGTGTTTTATGCGCTATAAATATACCGGGCGTTTAGTGTTTGGATTAACCGACGAAATGTTTGTATATAAGTGGTTGTTAAGTGTAGGGTTAGCGGACGAAGTACAAGAAACCGACGCAGACCGACGGGAAGCATACCAACGTTTTTTAGCCCGTGCCGCACGTGGGTTAGTAAATGAATATACGGTTTATCATGTTCGGAAACAAGGCAAGGAAAGCCCGGAAATAGATTATACGGCTTTTGAAGTTGCCCGGCGAAAGGAGATACAACGAGCATTTGACCGTATGATTGAGAAAGAAATTTATGTGTATAATTATTTGAGATTTGAAAAATGAAGATTGATTGTATCATTGGAATAGACCCCGGAGCCGCCGGGGGAATTGTGGTTTGGCGACCCAATCACAATACAACGGCAATTAAGATGCCTAAAGATATTAACGATATTCGGGATTATCTTAATTATATCAAGGGTATTGCAAACCCGATTATCTTTTTGGAGAAATTGAACGTTCGCCCGGATGATGTTACCGTTGGCGATGCCGGGGCAAATATGGGAAAGTTGTACCGCATACAAAAGATGCTGCAAAACTTTGAGCATTTGAAAGCGATAATAACCGTTGCCGAAATTCCGTTTGTGTTGGTTAATCCTTTGAAATGGCAAAACGACCTTAAATTGCGTGTCAAGGTAAAAGGAAAGAAAGAAGAAAAGGCAGACCGGAAAAGACGGTTCCGGGATATTGCCGGGAAATTGTACCCGGAGATTACCCCGGCATTATGGAACGCCGACGCAACGTTAATAATGCACTTTGGACGCTTCATTTTGCAAAATAATCCCGGTTGGGTGTTATCTAATTTGCCAACGCAAATGCACAATAGGTTGTTTTAAGCCCGTGGAGGCTTTTAATTTCATTAATGGTTAATTGTATGGCAGACGAAACAAAAGCCCCGCAAATCGAAAATCCCGAAAAAATAACGGTACGGGAGTTTGCGGAAATGGTTAAGCAAATGCGGCATAACCAACGCCGTTGCCAACGGAACCCAACCCCGGAAAAGTTGGCAACGTTGGAAAGTTGGGAACGCCGGGTTGATGCCGTCGTTGCCGTTGTCACTGATACGCAGTTAAAGTTATGGTAGAAGAAATATTGCATTATCCCAAAGCTAACATTATATTGAATGATGGCGACGAAATAAGGGTTGAATACATTCGTAAGGTACCATATAGCGCAAAAACTCTGAAACGATTATGCGGATGGGTTTACGATACGGTATTAATTGGAAAGGTCGAAAATGGTAAGGTTTATTTCCGAAACGAAAAAGGAACGCATAAATTTGTTCATTGCGTTTATAACATAGAATTGGGAATTACAAACCACTATTTGCGATTGATTGATATTAGGCGTGTGCAAAAACAGCTAAAACTATGGTAGCGGAATATATCTATTTAGGAGACCGACTAACCCGCCCGGATTTACGACGTAAGCCGTGCCGGGCGGTTCGCCGTCCCAATGGTAAATGTGTAAGGGGAAAGAATGGCAATATGTTAGTCGAATTTGACGACGTGGGTAAATGCGTCGTTTTAGGGCGATTATTGAGGAAAATAAAAAAATAGCGGAAAATAAAAGATAATTCTTTTGGTAATATAAAAGTTATACGTATATTTGCGGCATGAAAATGATACGACGGGGCGTTTTCCCCGAAATTTAAAGCATAAATATTATGAGTACAAAAATTGAGAAGTCGGATTTTAGTTTTCTTTTTAGCGGTTACGGACATTATCGGGTTACTTACAAATCGCCCGTTACCGGGAAAGAATGGACGACGGTAACAAACGATATGCCGTTGATAGATGCAACGAGAAATTGCGACGAACCGAAACGGAAAGATTTAGAAACCCTTAAAAGAGTTTGTAAGAATGGATAAGGATTTGCAAGAAAGAACGAAAACGGCGTATTTCATTGAATACGTTTACCCGGTTGACGCATACGGCAAACAATCGTTTTACTTTCAATTGGTACGAACCAAAGATTATGCAATATTGTACGCCAACGAGGATATAAATAACGTTTTCATTGCGTGTTGGAAAATGGATATTTCACACAAAGATGTAACGATATGGTAACGGATGAATTGGGAGCCGTTCGGCACGCAATGACGGCAAAGGAATTGGACGACCTGTATAAACGATTGGAAAATTTTATTGCTGATTGTACCCGGTTGGAGGTTGAAGCCAACCGGGATGCGCTTAACAAGGTGCAAACGATGATACACCAACGAATGAAAGAAAAGTAATGTTTAATCAGCCGGGGAAACCCCGGCACAAATATTTGAGCGATGTTTATAAAAAAAATTGAATTGTTGAATTTCCAAGTTATCAAGGAGTTCAATGCAGACTTTGAAGGTAATGTATATTTCATTACCGGGGATAATGAGTTAGGCAAATCAACCCTGTTAAAAGCAATTGGCGCAATGTTGACCGGGAACCGGGACGGCGTGTTAAGAAATGGAGAGGAAAAAGGATTTGCCAAAATGGTTGTCGGCGATGATGGCGAGGAATACGAAGTTGAGTTGCGTTTCACGAAAGCCAACCCACGGGGAACGCTTTCCATAAAGCAAAAAACAACGGGTATGCGTTCTGACAATGTGAGTATGTTACAAAAGATTTTCGGTTATCAAGATTTCGACGCAGTAGAGTTTTCCCGATGGTCTGAAACCGCCGAGGGTCGCAGAAAACAAATTGAGGTTGTTAAATCATTATTGCCGGAAAAGGTGCGCAATCGTATTGCCGAGATAGATAAAGAGGTTATAACCGTTAAGGATAAGCGCAAAGATGCCAATGCCGAGGTTAAGACATATACAACTATTTGCGCCAACGCTGAAAAGCAATTGAAGCCGGGCGATGTTAAAACGTATGCCGAGAAAAAGGATATTACGGCGTTGATGGAAGAACAAAACGAAAACGCCCGTTTGATTGAGAAAGCCAAAACGGTACGCCAAACCCGGCAACAAAGGATTGAACAATTGGAAGCAATCCCCGGACGGATTAAGGCGGCGGAAGAAACCCGCAAAAATGATATTAAGGCTATCGACGACGATTTAGCCGCCGAGGAAAAAGAAGTTGCCCGGATAATTGCCGAAGCAAAAGCCCGATTAGCAAAAGCCAAAGAGAGTGCCAAAGCCGACAAAGAAGCTATTGAAAAGGATTTCAAAGAGACGTTGGATATTATCGGAAATGATAAAGCCGATTTTGAACGCCGTAAAGCTAATGCCGATAAATGGTTGGAAGAATACGAAAAGAATAACCCGGAAAACTTAGATACCGCCGAACAACTGAAAAAAGCCGAGGAACACAACCGTATTAATGCGTTGGTTGTGGATTATCAGACAAAGAAGAAAGCTAAAGAAGCCGCCGAGAAAACCGCCCGTAAATATGACGATAAATTAGGCGAATTGGCAAAAGAACGGGAAACGCTTATTGCAACGTCGAAATTGCCGATTGCCGGGTTGTCGTTTACTGACGACGGATTAGAATTAAACGGCGTGCCGTTCGTTGCCGGAAAAGTTTCGGATAGTCAAATTATGGAGGTTGCCGCCAAACTGATTATTGCAAGCAATCCGACGGTTAAAGTGTTCCGCATTGCAAGGGGCGAAAGTTTAGGCGAAAAGCGATTGCAAGCGATTATTGATATTGCCAAGGCGAACGGGTTCCAAGGCTTTATTGAAGAAGTGAAGCGAGGACAAACCGATTTAGTCGTTGAAGAATATACAGAAAATGAGTAATAACCGGGGGCGGGTTTTCCGTCCCCTTAAAACCTAAAGTAATGGCATATACATTGAACGATAATTTAAAACGTTGGGCGGAACAATACGAAACCGCCGATTTTATCCAATCCGACCCGGTGCAAATCCCACACCGTTACGATAGCCGGGTAAACATTGAGATAAGCGCATTTATCACGGCGTGGATTGCATGGGGTTCACGCAAACAGATAATCCAAAAGGCGGATTTCATAGACCGGGAAATATTTAAGGGCGAACCATACCATTATATCGTAGGTAATACCGTTGCGCCGGGAGCCGTCCCCGAATGGAAGCAATACGCTGGAAGTAAAGAAAGTTTTTACCGAACGTTTACATACGCCGACTTTTACGATTTATGCGCCCGCCTCTATGATGTTTATACGTCTTTTGATAGTATGGAGGCAGCGATAAAGAAAGCGCACGAAACGAACGGAGAAACGGCATTAGCAACCCTGCAATCGTTGTTCGGTTCCGTTAAGGGAATACCCGATTTTGAAACGCAATCCGCCTGCAAACGGTTGTGTCTATTTTTGCGTTGGATGTGTCGTAAAGGTTCCCCGGTTGATTTTGGATTGTGGGACGTATGCGACCCCCGTAACTTGATAATCCCGTTAGATACCCATGTACATAAACAGGCGTTACGGTTGGGATTAGTTAAACGCCGCACGCCGGATTTAACGACGGCGATAGAGATAACAGACCGTTTCGCCGAAATATTTCCTAACGACCCTACAAAGGGCGATTTTGCCTTATTCGGCTATGGAGTTAATAGCGGTAAAGTAAAGCCCGTTACAGGAAAGCCGGAGCCGGAAAAAGATAATGCAACCGCCGTGGCTGATTTGAGTATTGCCGACGTTTTGAAAATGAATTTGTTTTTTGATAATCTGAAAACCTTGTTATCTGATTTGTGGAAAGACAGGGAGAACGCACGGCAAAAAGCAACACGGGATAACATGAAGTTGCGGGCGCACGTAATAGACCGGATGCACAACGCCGGGAATTGGGAACCGGGTAATTTTACCGTTATATTTGCCCGTTGTTTGGATAAGGTATTAACCGGGTATTCAGCAAGCGAAAGAGATTTTATTAGAGCAACCGGAATGACTGCTTTTAAGAAAACGATGGAAAAACTTATTGCCGATGAAAAAGCGAGAAATAACAGCGACGGGAACGATAAACAATAACGGCGGGTTGGCAATGTACATGGGCGAATTGAACGATTTTTTCAAACGTTGGAAAGGTAGCCGAATAATTGCCCGGTTTATTGTTTCGTCGCCGGGGTCGTCCGAGGCGTTGAAAGGGTATTATTATAATTACGTTGTACCAACATTCCGGCACGCAATTTGGGAAGCGGGCGAACGGCTGACAGAAGAACAAACCGAGCGACGATTGAGAGAATTTTCCCCGATTATGTATGTGGAAAGGGTCAACGAGGAAACAGGGCAATATACCCACGAGTTGCGCAATGTGTCGGAGTTGTCGAACGCTGAATTAATAGAGCATATCGAAACACTCAAACAGATTGCCGCCGAGGAATATAACACTTTTATAGACGACCCTAAAACCTTGTAATTATGCCCGCTTGCAAATGTAGTGAAAGAAAGAAACCCGCCAACCGTCGCAAATGGCGCATATTGCAATACAAATGCAATCATTCGGCTTTTAACGGTTGGCGGTACACCCGGAGCGATTACAGCGAAATAACGTGTTTGCGTTGCCGTATGGTGTGGAGAACAAAAGCAAATTATGTGGAACAATTGCCCCGGTATTCCGAGGGCGAACAATTAGATTTTGATAATGGAATTAAATGATAAATCCCCAATGCCGCAAGGCAAATTTAAAGGGCAACCGATGGAAAATGTACCTTATTGGCATTTGCTTTGGTTAGACGGGCAACCGTTTTGCAATCCCGCCGTTCAACGTTATATCAACGAAAACCGGGATGTTTTAGAAATAGAGAAAAGCGGGATAAATACCGCAATGAGAGCGAAAAAAGTAATTAACGATTTAATGATTTAAGGTTATGCAAAAATTTGATTTGAAAGACATTTGTTTTTTTGATTGTGAAACAACCGGGGTTCCGGCAAAGGGTTTGAAATGGGATGCGGATTTTGAGCAATTCCCGCACGTCGTTCAATTGGCGTGGTCGTTGGGAGATAAGGAAAAAAGTTATATTATCAAGCCCGATAATTACGAGATACCCCCGGAAACAACCGCCATTCATGGTATAACAACCGAACGGGCAATTGCCGAGGGCGTACCGTTTGCCGAGGTTGTGGACGAATTTTTAGCGTATGCCAACGCCGCCCCGCTTGTATGTGCGCACAATATTTACTTTGATAGTTCAATGTTGAAAGCAAATGTTTTGCGGTATTGTGGACGGGAATATTACGACACACACGTTGAAAACGCATTGCATAAGGCAAAACGCATTGATACAATGATGAAAACAATTAAATTTGTCGGCGCATTGTACGCAAATGGTCGTCCGGGTAAATATCCGAAATTAGAGGAATTATATAGTAAGTTGTTCCCCGGCGAAACATTCCCGGCGCATGACGCATTAGAGGATATACGGGCGTTGCGGCGTTGCGTCCCGGCGTTGGTCGAATTTGGTATTATTGAGTTGGTGCAAAAGGAATATCCGGCGGAACAATTAAAGTTGAAGCCGGAGCCGGAAAAGCCTAAAAACGGGCGCAATATTGAGTTCAACGACCCCAACCCGGTAACGGAACCAATCGGAACCGAAGAACCCACCCCGGAACCAACACCGGAGCCGGAACGCCCGGCGGTTCTATCCGATAGTAAGACACGGGAATTGTTAGACGAAAACGATTTTTGAAATGGCTAAACGAACTAATGATATATATACCCGGAAATGGATAATTGAAAATTCCGTTGAGATATTGAGCCGATACGAGCCGGGAGTATTAACGATAAGGGCGTTGCATTATCAGTTAGTAAGTATCGGCATGACAAACACGTTGCAGCATTATAAAAGGGTTGTTGCTGCAATGGAGGTTGCCCGATGGGATGGATTGGTTGATTTTGAGGCGTTCAGTGATAGAGATAGGGCGATGTGCGGCGAAACAAAAGCCGAACCGACGGATTTAGAAGAAAAACAAGTTGAAGCGAAAGCACAAGTTAGGGCGTGGATGCGTTCATACTCTAAAAATCGTTGGGAGAACCAAACTTATTATCCCGAAATACTGATTGAAAAGAAAGCATTGGAGGGCGTATTTGCCAAACCGTGCCGCAATTGGGATATTGCCGTTGGAGCCTGTAAAGGTTATCCGTCCTTAACTTTCTTATATGAGTTGTCGGAAAGAATGAGAGAGGCGCAAAGGAATGGCAAACAGCCGATTATATTGTACTTTGGCGATTACGACCCGAGCGGGGAAGATATTCCCCGGTCTATTGGGGAAAATTTGGAAAAGTTCGGAGTTTACGGCGTTGAGATTAGGCGTATTGCGTTGATGGAACAACAGGTTATCGCATGGAATTTACCGCCCGCCCCTGCAAAAGAGACAGACAGCCGAACGGCGAATTGGGACGGGTTAGGACAGGTTGAATTAGATGCGGTTAAACCGGAAAAACTTATTTCCTTATTGGATGATGCGATTAACGAGATATTCGATAAAGATTTGCATTTCCAATTGTTAGAAACAGAGGAAGCCGAACGGGAACAATTTCAAGCCGAATTAAAACGATATGTTGAAGATGATTTATAAACCGAAGCCGGGCGGGTTCCCGGCAAATAAAACAAAAGCAATATGAACGAAGAAAAAAAAGCGAATGTTATGCTTATTCCGAGTGAAAAGGCGTTTGCATTATCAAAAGTTAAGACTTTAAAGGATGGCGGGTTAGACGTGCATTATGAAGTAACCGAAACAATCGGAAACGAAAGTTACACTAACAAATATCACGTTGAGAGTGCAAAGGACATACACCCCGATTTAAGAGATTGTTTTGATAGATTGCGCCCGATTATGGGACGTATTTTCAACATTACATCTTTTCTTTCGATGGTTGAAACGTCCGATTTTAAGGCAACCAAGAAGCAAAACGAGTTATCACGGGATTTTGCCGATGAAATGTTGAAAAACATAGAGGTGCGGGGCGTGTCCTTTTCCGGTCAAGATGATAATGTAGGCATTGTTTTAACGGGATTGTTTACCGTTTCCAACGGTCAAAAAACCGCTATCAATTCCCCCCGGTTAAAGTTCAATACGGAAAAGTTCGGGTTTGAGGAAGAATTAGAAGAAATTGCCGCCGATATTGAAACCGAGGTGTACGCATTTCTTTTCAAAGGGAAAAAGGCGCAATTGGAGTTATTCGGTGCCGATGGCGAAGCAATGTCGGGATTGAACGCCGAAAAGGTCGAAGATAACGGGCTTTTCCCGAACGTGGACGACCCGGCGGAAGGAACCGACGGCGACGACGATAACGAAACCGGAGATATTTGATAAATGGAACCGTATTTGTTGACAAAACGAGAAGAATATAACTATTGCATCCAAAGGGGGTATAATCCCCTTTTGGATTTGCGTAATTTCCGAATGGATATTAGATTGAGGGTTGAGATACAAAGGGAATTGTTCGGACATTGTGTTTTCGGGCGTGGCGATAATATCCAAGCGGCAAACGAAAGGTTTTTCCGTTGGGTATGGGAACACAAGCCCCACCAATGCGAAGAGACATTAAAGCCGTTGGCGAATTATTCCGCCGTCTATTGTTCCCACATACTAACACGTGGGGCGCACCCCGAAATAGCGCACGACCCCCGAAATATAAATATCCTTTGTTTTGAAATGCACAACCGTTGGGAGAATGGGAACCGGGAGACGATGCGTATTTATCCCGGTAATATGCGGTTGATTGAATTAATGAAAAAAGAATATCAAACGTTGAGATTATGAGAACAAAAAAGAGGCAACCCGATTACGGGGCAATTTCCCGTTCGTCAGTGAAAAAAGATTTTCAAAGGGTACCAAGGTACCCGAACGAGGAAAAATGCCCGCAAATCGAAGAATTGCCAAAAATAAATGCCGAACGTCGTATTATTCATATATCGGAAACAAGCGCATACGACAAGTTAGCCCAGTTTATTGTGGGTAAATTGGTACGGTTGAAAGATAAAGCGAATATAGGCGGTAATTCATGGTATTGCGAGTTTGTGCATGACGATGACCGGAAAGCCTTAAATATGGCGGCGGGTTGGTCTGATAACAAAAAAGTATATTTGTTGGACGGTGTAAAATTTAAGTAATATGAGTGTAAACAAGGTTATTTTGATAGGGCATACAGGTAAAGCCCCCGACGTTAAGTATTTCGATAACGGCGGAGTTGTAGCGACATTTTCGTTAGCCACGACTAAAAGAGGTTTTCAAACAAAGGACGGGCGGGATATAAGGGAGCGTACCGAATGGCATAATATCGTTTTGCAAAACGGTTTGGCAAAAATTGCGGAACAATACGTTAAGAAAGGCGATAAACTTTATATTGAGGGGGAATTGAGAACCCGAAGTTATGACGATGCGCAGGGCGTAAAAAGATATATTACGGAGGTTGTCGGTTACGATATGGAAATGTTGACACCGAAAGGAACCGGGACACAAGCCCCGCCGCCCGTGCCGGAAGCCCCCGCACCAAGCCAAAACGATGATTTACCGTTTTAATCTGCATGGATATGGGAGGAATAAACGGACGGGTTATTTATAGCCCAAAGGGAAAGGCGGCGGAATATGCCGAGAACGCCGCCAATTTCTTTGTAGGTTGCTCAAATGGTTGCACCTATTGTTATTTGCGCAAAGGTATTGGGGCAAAGGTATTGGGAGGCAACCGCCCCGAATTGAAAAAGACTTTGCGAGAATATCCGTATGCAATCGACATATTTACGAATGAGTTGTTGAAGCATAAAGAAGAATTGCAAAAAACGGGTTTGTTTTTCTCTTTTACAACCGACCCGTTATTACCGGAAACGCAACGGTTGACCCGTCAAGCGATTGGCGTTTGTCAACGCCACAACGTCCCGGTTAAGGTATTGAGCAAATGCGCCGAGGGTATTAATATACTCATTGATTTTGTCGAAGCGTCGGCGGGATGGGACAAAACACGTATTGCGATTGGTTCCACGTTGACGGGATGCGACGAATTAGAACCAAATGCAAGCCCCAACCGGATGCGGATAAGCACGTTAGCAAGGGCAAAACGGCACGGATTCCCAACCTTTGCGAGCGTTGAACCAATACCGCCGGGAATGTTTGACCGGGCATTTTCTGTAATTGCGTTATCATACCCTTTTGTTGACTTATTTAAAATAGGGCTGCAAAGCGGTTGCAGATATACGAAAAAGGAAACATTAGGATTTTACAACGACGTTGCCGAATATTGGGAGGCGCACCCGCACACAACGCCCCGGTTGTATTGGAAAGAGAGTTTTGTTAAAGCGTCCGGGATTAACCGAGATTTATTGCCCGGTTATTGTGTCCCGGCAAATTACGATTTGTTTAACCAAGATAATAACGATTATGCAGTTTACTAACAAGGATTTCAACCCCGCCCAACATGACCGTTGGCGGGCATTAACCGTTAAAAACCCGTATGCAACGCAATTGGTTACGGCGGCTTATAAGGATAACGGAGTTGTTTACGGCGAAAAGTGCATTGAGGTACGCAGTAAGAATACACCATACCGAGGCGATTTAATGATTTGTTCGTCCGCTAATCCTGTAATTCCCGGTTATGAAAGTGGGGTTACATTGGGATTGGTTGAATTATACGACGTGAAGCCGATTAAAGATTTTACGCCGGAAGATTGGGAGAATACCCGCATACCGTCCGAAAAGCGCAAAAACATTACAAAGGGCTTCGGGTGGTTGATGCGTAACCCCCGCCGGGTTGTTGAGTTCCCAATTAAAGGGCAATTGGGCATTTACAATTTGGTGTACACAAAAGGAGTGATAACCGAATATCCGACGGTAGTAGTGATAGATAAAGAGAGTTACGAACTATTGAATAAGAAAGAAAAATGAGTAAGAAAAGAATAGGAGTTATCCGAAAGAATGGCGACGTACATACGGCGCAAATTGGGTTCCATATCGGACGGGTTGGCGTTTGTGGTTACGTCCGGGAATATTGGAAATATAAGAGTTGGTTTGTTATTCCCGGCGTGTCCGTGGATGCGGTCAACGGTTACGACCGTTACGTTGATGTTGAGGCGAAAATATTGTTTGTCGGTATCGGCATACGGTTTATATGGATTAAAAGAAAGTAAAGTTATGAAAGCAAAGATTTTATTGTTATCTTTGGCAACGCTTTTGTTAGGAGCCTGCCAACAAGATAGCGAACCGATGGAAGCGTATTTATCAATTAAAAAAACCGAGAGCATGGAAGAAAGAAACGAGTTTGTCACGAACGCAACGGCGGCGATGTTACAGATTAACGCCGAACGTTACAATTGCCAAATCATTGAGACCGCATTAGCCGGAGGCAACCGGGTAAGAGTTACCGTTAGAGGCGCAAAGGAAGATTTGGACGCATTGTTTGAGTATGTAAGTGAGGCGGGCGACAAATGAGAATAAGACAGCCCGCACCATTTGACCCGGATAAGGAATACAGCCCCGGCGAACGTTGCGTTTACCGGGGTATGGTATTGATAGCGGAAATATGGACGGCGGCGGATGCTCGATTAGCCAACAACAACCCCGCAATTTTCCTGCAACGATGCGTTCGTTGTAAAATCAAAAGGGAGGATTGCCCCGCAATCGGTAGGAAATGCGATAAATTCCATAGGAATGACAGAAAAACGATTTATTGGCGTTTTTTGAGGATTGCCGGAGAATTTAAAGATTGTGCGTTGGAGTTTAATTACAATGGAACAATAGCCGGAGTTAAGGCACCCGCCGCCCCGGATAGTAATAACAAATAAATTTTAGAGCGATGAATAAACAAGTATTAAGCCCCTTTGATTGCGATATGTGCGCAATGATTGAGGACATTACACAACAAGAAATTAATGTTACAGCGTCCGATACGTCGATACGTTTAAGTTGGTCGCAAAATGGTAGCGAGGGAAAGGATAAGCCGGAGGCGCAAAAGGATTGCAGCGTTGAAACAAGCAATCCGGGGACGTTTGGGAGACCGTTTTATTGAGTTCTCCTATGCTGATAACAAACAATCGGTTTATATGAAGTACGACCCGGAAGAATACCCGGAAGAGGTAAGAACCAAGTTAGCCGACCCGGACGCAACGGCGGGTTCCCGGTATTGCCGCATAATGTTGGAAGTTGATGCAATCCAATTTCGCCGGGACAACGTGAACGACGTATTGAAGTTTACAGGCGGCGGAACGGTTACGACTCCAAGAACCCCGAACGGAAAGGCGGTTTATTCATTCCCGGACGGTAACGGAATATTCATTGATGTACCGGAAGATTGGTTTATTATCCGGGAGCCAAACGGACGATTTACTGCCCGCCCCGAAAAGGATTTCAAACGGGAATTTGAGCCAAAAGAAATACCCGCCGAAAAATCCCAAATACAACCGGATGAAACAAGCGGATGCGGTAATTGTGTTCATTTCCTGCATGAAGATGCCGACGGCAACGGATATTGTAAAGCGTTCCAAGAAAAGCAAAATTGCGGTGTTATGCCGTGCCAACATTATATCAATAAACAACAATTGAGCGATGAATAAAAGAGAAAAGTTTGTAAAGGAGATTGCGGAAGTTATCAACCGCAATTCATTGGAGGGTAATTTCAATGATACCCCGGATTACATTTTAGCGAGTGTTGCAGTTGCAGCAATGGAGGCTTTTGCCGATGCGTCCAAAGTACGGGACGATTGGCACGGTTTTAGAAAGGCAGATAATGACCGGAAATATAAAGCCATTTGCGAAAGCCAAAAAGCAAAGCCCGTGAAAACTTGTAAGGGTTGCCCGCTTATTGATGTTTGCCCCGCCGTTCAAATGGAAAAGCAACCGGAACGCAAAAGGGAGTACAAAAAGCCGGAAGCGTTCGACGTGCTAAAAGAGGTGCAAGCAATGGCGGATTTTTTCGGGGAAATGTTTCCCGGAACCGAAGTTGAGATACACCGGATAGAACCCCGGAGAAAGCCACGGGATAAACGCCGGGCAAAGAACAAACGTAATAATCGGAAAGGAAAAACCATTTGAGGAATGAAAAAGGGAAATAATTGTTCCGGTACAATCCCGGATAAGTTGACCGGATGCGCCCCGGATAATCGGACACCCCAAAAGATATGCGGGACGTGTCGTTATTTTAACCCGGAATATCCGATAAACGGGAAACCCCGCCCGGTATGTTTAGCGTTGAAAGAAACCAAAGACGGGCATACGTATAAAATCACATTAGGAGTTGAACCGCATTTTCATTGCTCAAACGGAAAGTATGAAAATGGAATAGGACGATAGAGCAATAGCCCCGGAAACAAAGCCGGGGTTTTGCCGTTTATATACGTGAGATTACAAACGTTTGGCAACGTACCGGAAAAGCCGTAAATTTGCCCCGTAGTTAAGAGATAACTATAAAGACAATAAAAGTATTGAGTTAATAACAAAAGCCTCTTAAAATGGAAATTCCCCGCAAATAACTTGTAAAGGGTAAACACGTTTTAAGGAGGGACGGGATAAGAGAACACAGAGAGCCGAAAGAACCGAAAGCCGATAAAAGAGCCAAAGGGAGAAAGCCAAAGGAAAGGCAAAGAAAGAGAGGCAGGGGAAAGGTATAAGGGAAAAAGGCGCAAAGGGTTAATTTTTACCCCGTTTGAACATTAAAAGAGGTTGTAAAATGGAAAAATTGAAAACGGGCAATAAGAACCGGAAGCCCGCCGGATATAACAAGCGCACCGAGGAACAACGGGCGTATGACATTGCATTTTGTTCTAATCTGTTTTTACGTGGTTATACATATCGGGAAATTACCGAGGCTTTGAACCGGAATTTGTCGGAACGTGGCGTTGGATATACAATTACGTTGTCGATGGTCTATTACGATTTGCAACAAACGCTTATTGAGTGGAAGCGGGAACGGTTAGATAATATCGACGATTATGTTACGCAGGAGTTGCGCAAATTGGATGCAATGGAGGTGCAAGCATGGGAGGCGTGGGAAGCGTCTAAAACCGGGAAATTGCGCACCAAGGAAAAAACCAATAAGGGGCGACCAATTAAAACGGATGCCGAGGACGGCGACCCGGAATATTACGGCTACAATGAGACGGCAACCGAAACATCCGCCGGAAACCCCCGTTTTTTAGATTTGCTTTTGAACATTCAACAACGCCGGGCAAAGATGTTGGGATTTGATGCGCCCGTTAAGATAGAGATACCGGGCGTTAATGCTTCAACGGATAGCGATAAACCAAAGTACGACGTTAAGGCAATACCGGACGACCTGTTATTTGCCGTTGCTGATAAATTGCAGTCCGCCGAATTTGCAAAAGCTATGAACGAGAAAGGAGGGTTGCAGTAATGGCAAAGAAAGTAACCGCCGCCCGTCCGTCCCAATCGCAACCACAATGGCAAAAGGAGGTTTGCGATACGTGTCGTTTTTCTGAATGGATAACCGACGACCATAGTCACCGAGATTTGAACGGGAAACCGATTTGTTTGCGTTGCCCCAATTACCCGCATTACATTGTACGAGGTCGCCGGGCTTGTAATAAATGGGAGAAAGGAGTTAAGAAATGAACAACGAACAATTATTGCAGATGTATAAGGCATTAAGCGAGAACCCCGGCGAATTGGTAAAAGCCGCCGCCCGCAAACGCCTTATTAACTTTGCCCGATATATGCAGCCGGATTTAGTATTAGAGCCGTTCCACGTCGTATATTATACCCTGTTGGATATGTTCGCCCACGGGAAAATACGAAAGATGATTGTACAACAACCGCCGCAACATGGAAAATCGGAGGGGTCGAGCCGAAAGTTACCCGCTTTCATGGAGGGATTGAACCCGGATTTGAAAATAGTTATCGGGTCGTATGCTGCAACCATTGCACGAGATTTCAACCGGGATGTACAACGTATTATCGACACGCCCCGGTATCGTGAATTGTTTCCCGGTACGTATTTGAACGGTTCCAACGTAGTAACAATGGCGAATACCTATTTGCGGAATAGTGATGTTATCGAAATGGTAGGGCGCAAAGGGTCGTTGCGTGTTGTAGGTCGTGGCGGTTCTCTTACATCTAAAACCGTGGACGTGTCGATATTGGACGACGTGGATAAAGATTATGCCGAGGGTAATAGCCCGATTGTAAGGGCGGCGGCGTGGAAATGGTACACAACCGTTGTTCGTACCCGTTTGCATAATGATTCGCAAGAACTCATTGTTTTTACCCGATGGCACGACGACGATTTGATAGGACGTATTGAGAAAAGCGGGGAAATTATTATTGATGTTAAGTGTTGGGCTGATTTGGATAATATATCCCCCGGCGCATGGGTTAGAATAAACTTTGAGGCATTGAAAACAGGAGAACCCACGGAGATAGACCCACGGGAACCGGGGGCGGCTTTATGGGAGGGGCGACACAGCCGTTTAAAGTTGGAGGGGCAAAAGGCATTAGACCCGGTACAATTCCAATGCCTCTATCAAGGAAACCCCGGTTCCGCTGAGGGTCGTTTGTATCAGCCTTTCAAAACATGGGTCGAAAAGTCTGATTGGGGGCAATACGTCCGTTCGGGCGCATACATAGACGTTGCGGATGAGGGCGACGACCTTTTGTTTGCCGCCACATACGACGTATATAAGTCCGATAATCTTATATTCAATGAAAAGACAAAGAGAATGGAACCGTTGTTGTTTGCCCTAATAACCGATATGGAAGTAACGGACGAAAATACAGATGTTACAACCGTAACCGTGCCTAACATGATAAATCGGAACGGCGTGCAAAAAGTATGGGTTGAAAGTAACAACGGCGGTGCGGGTTATGAAAAGGTTATCAAAAAGAAAATGCGTGCAATGACTGAACCGTTTTACCAAGGGGGAAACAAAGAAAGCCGGATTATCACTAATTCCGCAATGGTAAACCAACACATAATAATGCCGTTCGGATGGGAAACCCGGTACAAGGCAGTTTACGACCACATTACAACCTTTTTGCGTAACTTCGATGCCAACACGCACGACGACCCGGAAGATGGGTTAACCGGAATATACGAAAAGGAAATAGCGGACGGCAATTTGCAGCCATACGCACACGCCAACCGGGGTGTTAAGCGTCGTGATCAGCCAGTATTATTGAGATATGCAAGATTATGCCGGAAGAGTTTATAACTTTGTAGCGAAAACAAAGCAGGGCAAAGGGAAAGCCCGGAGATAATGAATTTAGTTTTAAAGGTGTCAGCGTTGAAACCTTTGTCCTCTCCTTAACCTT
>JBKYIJ010000004.1:0-4893 GCA_047030855.1 Dysgonomonas sp. | reverse complement strand
CGGATTGGCAGAAAATGACTAAATAAAAGATTATTCTATTATTTTTATACTATAGCTATCTGCTCGTAATCCATCATAGCTAAAACCTAAATAAAATTGAACTTTTTTATGCAAGTCACTTGATGTTAATTTTGCCTGAGTCGGGCTAAAGAAAACATCTAATTGATTGGCAATCCTAATCTTACCATGTCCCTCATGCAAAAACTCAGTAAAATAACCTTCAACATAATCAAGCAATTCATTTTTATTATTGTCTGTAACTAATTTGTTTGAAATAAGTTTATGTATTCCCATTCCTTTGCCATACCAATCAAAAATACTAATAGTTCCTTGACGATTTTTTGTCCGACATTCTCGAATTAGGCGAGCTGCTTCTAATTCTGCTTCAGAGTATCCTTCAAGAGCCTGGAACGTTTTTAACACATAGAAATAATTCCAATCAGCAGTTGAACTGCTGTGATTTATAAGTTTAACCGAGGTCATTTAAGCCTCGGAATTAGTTGTAAATATTTGAAAATTAAGGGATGGAAATACTTGTAAAATCCTTGGAAATCAGTAACTTAAAGTAAAAAATACCCCTATTTTTTGCTTGTTATGATTCCCAAGGACAAAGAGTATAGACTAATAAAAATCTATATGTATATCTGCGATATGTACGAACAAAGCCTCAAATACCATTGCCAAAGATACAGCAATAATTCGAAACCGTTGTTCTCCGACGAGGAAATCCTCACGATTTATTTCTTTGTCGGTCATGAGCAGAAGTACACCCTCATCAAGGATATTCACAACTTCGCTAAAGAGTACTTGCGCGACTGGTTCCCGAACCTGGTGTCCTATCAGACATTCAATTACCGTCTCAACAGGATGGCCGGTGCTGTTAGGGAACTGTCCTCGCAGTTATTAAGGATGTTCAGGCCTTCTGACTGTCAGGATGATACCGTGATTGTTGACTCGATGCCGATAATCACATGCTGCGGAAGAAACCGTACAGGCAAGGTCGCCAGAGATATCGCTGACAAAGGATACTGTTCCACCAAGAACCTGTACTATCATGGACTAAAGCTTCACATGGTAGGATATCGCAGGAAAGGGCATCTTCCTCATCCGTGCCAGATAGCGCTCTCTCCTGCCTCCGAGAATGACCTGAAGGTCTTCCAGAGCGAATGCATGCCGGATCTTTTCAACAAGAAGATCTTCGCTGACAAGATATACCGAAGCAATGACTACTGGGAGCAGGAAAGACGCGATAAGGCCAATGAGTTCTACGCTCCCGTCAAGTCAATCAAAGGGGCTCCTGAAGAAGAGAAGCAGAGAAGCAAGGCCGCTGATGACATTTATTCTCAAGCCGTTTCATCTGTCAGGGAACCCATTGAAGCGCTATTCAGTTGGCTGAACGAAAAAACAAATATTCAAAGAGCTTCAAAGTGCCGCTCTACTTGCGGACTGCTAATTCATACGATGGGAAAGGTAGCCATCGCATTTTTATACCTTATTTTCAACTACTGATTCAAATAAATAATATATTGTTTCAATTGCACCTCGGCTGTTAGCATTCCATCGTGAAACTTTATCGACAACATCATTAATTTTCGAATTTGTAAAACGAATTACTTTGAACCACAGTAAATAATTATATGTATTCTCTGGCTCATTTTCGATATTTTGCTCCATTAATTTTAACAGATCAGGAGCATTAGTCAGTCGATTACCTGATTTTCGGAAATAAGTCCTTACAATCAATCTACGAATACGACTTGGATCTGAACTTTTTGGTAAATAATTTCTAAGATTTTGTAGTATTGTACTATAATCATCATAGAGTTCAGATAAGCCATTTTCACAATCTGTAATATAACTACTTGTTGTATCCCAATTTAGCAACTTAACTTCTTCAATTAAAGATTCTGCGAGATCAAGCCATTCAGTATATGGAGTTTTGCATGACGAAATAAATTCACTTTTAGTTTTATTTGATACTTTGATAGCAAAATCTAAAACCCGTACTAACATTTGAATATGAGCTATATATCCATACTCGTCTTTTTTGTTAAGTTGCCGAGATGTCGCAAATTGCTGGGCTGCTTCTGGGACTAAATTATCAATAATATGATTAAACTCAGTTTCTGAAATTTTTATTCCTCTTTGTTTTTGAGAAATAAGATTATCTATTAACTCATATATTTTAGTTCTAATACACATCCCTTTAATGTGATATAATAAAGAATCTGGCTGAGCAATTTGTTGTGAAAGTCGGATAGCTTGATCTGCATATTTTAGTGCTAATTCATTGTTTTTTATGCGATAGGCATAAAACCGAGCCAAATGTGAGCAAAAATGGGGGTTTTCCGGATAACTATTTTTTAATGTTTGGAAAAGTTTTTCTCGTGCACTATCTGTATCAACATCATTAATTATTTGTGTGAATTTATCCCCGGAACGATCGATTCTATTGCCAATAAATAATTTCTGAAATATAGTAGCCATATATTCAGACAAGGCAACATCAGCCAAACTATCTTCAATAAAATGAACGCACCAATCAGAAAGAGTCTCTTTCCAGATTTCAGGATTTTTGGTTCCAACTCCTCCTAATAATTGACGTTTCAATTCTTTTGCGAAAAATGGATGCCGAATACTCCAGTATTTTATTTTACCTTCTTTTTTTACATTTAATAAAGCATTAATTAATGATGAATCAGAAGGAAAATAGTCTTCTAAATTGAAATTAGTATTAGTGGAGGCCTTGAATAGGTTTCGAAAGAATGTACTTGGTAGTCCAGTACCTAAATAGTCCATGCAAAGTGTAAGATATACCAATGTTCGTTTTTGTTCGATATTTTCATTAACCTCATAGAGGAATTTTGCTATATAACTATGTATGGCAACAAAATCACTTTCTAAAGCAACTAATCCTACATAAAATGGAGTCTTTTTATATGATTCGGTACTATGGATTATATTATTCAGTTCTTTGTTTTTTGAAGACTGGAGGTATTCTCCATATCGTTCTTGTATAAATGGTTTATATGCTTCTATTAAGTCTGTGACATTATTTCCCCAATCAGGTACAGCTAAATCAGTTTTAGATGGCCTTCCTCTTCGTACAACTAAAAATACGACGGGCCGAGATTGGGAAATTGAAGCATACAAATTATTTACATCATCAAGAGCTATAACCTGAGGAGCTTCCATGATGATTAATATTGTTTTTCGTGTTTTTTCGTGTAATTGAATTAAAATCTCACGAGTTTTTCTTTCGTGAAATTTAGTCATAATTAAAGTGGGATTATCCTCATGTATTTCCCAAGCTATTCGCCGAGCAATAGTTGTTCCTCCAAAGCCGGCTTCATGCGTCAAATAAACAATACCATGCCCTAAATCAATTGTTTTCTTTATGGGTGATATATAATATTTATTGAATTTTTGACGCTCAACATCAAATCGTTTACTCAATCCATACCATGATATTTGTTCTTCTCCTCGAAGAAATACTTTTCGATCATTACCCTTTTCAGGGTCAGGTAATGAAAGATGAAGAATCTCGAAATATTCACTAAATTGATTATATTCTTCAGGTGCTAAAACTCCCGTTGTTTTAGATAATGAATTTTCATTATATGGGAGGCAGATAGTTTGTTTAATAATAGATTGATGTTCAAAATTTTCGACAATATCTTTGAAGCCATCTACTAAATCTTGATAGGTCATTGGAATATAAACACCTTCATAGTCCTCACAGACAGCAGATAGTGAATCAATATTGGGACCTGAAAAGATAAATGAAGCTGAATCACCGAATACTTGGGTGATTTCGTTTACTACGAAATTCACAAAAGGTCGAGCATTATATAACACAACGACAATAGTTCGTTGGTTCGGAAAAGCATCTGCAAAATTTCTTAATAAAGATGTTGTATTTCGGCCATATTGTTTCTGCCATGTTCTAAATTCAGTGATATTCCCAGCTCCTTCGCCTTCATAATTATTTGCAAAGTAAATATATGGCACTTTTGTATATTGGGAAAAAATAAACTGTTCTGCAGGATCTTTTGCTGTGAAAATATGGGGAGTAATATCGATCCCATTTCCATATGTTTTAGCAAAAAATCCTGTATTTCGAGACTCAAAATCAAAGTCAATGATCAAAGTCCACGATGGTAGAATTAAATATTGTAGGTAAGCTTGGTCTATATTACAATTTTTTCCAATAAGAAGTATATAGTTTGTATCTTCATCTTTAAATTTATTACAAGCAGAATAGAATGTATACCAGCTGCCAATCAAGCCATTAGGGAAATCCGTCTTTGATTTTAAATCCGCCTCAGAATCAATGTATTCTTTGATGAACTTACGTACTTCTTCTATATAGTCATTTTGGATTTGTGCGTTAGGCACATCTCCTGCATGTTTAGCCTTATTCGTTAAAGCGGCTTTTTCATTTAAGAGATATTGAAAATTTACAGAAGAAGGCCTTCCATCGCATGTTTTGGAGCGATAAAATGGATTGGCATAATAGTCCAGTAAAGTTTTAATACTAATGCGATCATTGGGATTTATTCGTTTTGCGACTGGTAAATACAAATTAAGATGATGTTTGAGGGCCCACTCAATTGTTTGAGAAATAGCTTCTCCCGCATCTCTCAAATGTTTTGATCTATTCGTTTCATTATTTTGACTTGCAAGATCCGCCTGCCTGTAAGAGGTCGCGTATAGCATCATTAAAGCGCTGAATAATAATCCCTTTATTTTGATAGTTAGCCATAATAGTAGATCTGAATTATTTTTTAATCCAAATTTAAATTAAATAATAGAGTTTTACAAGATTTATAATCTGCTTTCGCAGAAAAATTGATTTTCTCTAATGTGTTATTTTACTGAAATATCTCCTTT
>JBKYIJ010000003.1:0-12745 GCA_047030855.1 Dysgonomonas sp. | reverse complement strand
ATCCAAATTCAAATCCTCTCATCAAAAGAAGAAGCAACACAAACGAGCAAATTCCTTTTGCTACTTTTCCAATAATCTCTTTTACATCTATATTTTCTACCTTCTCGTTAAGTCTCGTATTATTTTGTTTTTACTGCTTTCGATGCTGACCAGGAAGAGTAGCATCTTCTGTTTCCGAATTTTTTATATGTACGTACTCTTACATAATATACTCTTTTGCATTATAAAAATTATCACTGCTTAAGTTCGCTGCAATCCACTGTTCTCTGGTTCCTCTGTAACAGATTCTTTTGACTGGATTGTAATCTGTCACAAAATTTGTTGCAAAATTGCTGACAGACTTCGGTAAGATCATTGCATTCAGGCTGGAGCATTCTGCAAATGCCGCCTCTTCCACAGTCTGAACACCTTCTTCAATCTCAAGTTCTTCAAGTCCGGTACATTTTGCAAAAGCTGTTTTACCGATTGTTTGAACATTTCCCGGAATTTCCAGTGTTTTGATTCTACTGCATCTCATGAATGCGTTTGCACCAATGGTGGTAACCTGTTTCGGCAGTTCAATACTCTTCAGAGCACTGCATGATTTTGTTTTTCATAGAATCGTCACCTCTGCCGTTCCTCCTCTCTTACTATATAGACAGCCCAACTCTCCGAAAAGTTTTATAGTTTTGAATATTTTGGGGCCTAACTTATTTTCCGAAATTCCATATATTTTAAAGTCTTTGAGTAAAAAAAGAGCATATGGATTTCTCCATACACTCCAATATCATCTTACACATTTATTTATCAGTCGGCCATGACCTTCTGAGAGCCACATAGGATATTAAAAAGTTTGCAAGCCATCCAGCTGGTACAGCAAGCCAGACAAATGCAATGCCAAAACGCGGCGCAAAAATCAAAGCAACAGAAAGACGGATTGCCAGGTTCACCATATTTGCAATGAGAAATGGGCGCATGATTCCAAGACCACGAAGGACTCCATCGGTTGCCATTTTGATTCCCATAAAGATAAAGAAATAACCGAGCCATCTCATATAATCCCCAGATACCTGATAGGCCAGGGCTGTTCCGTCTTTACCAAGAAACAGCGAGGAAATTTGCGTGTGGAGCGTTTCAATTACAATAAAAGCAATGACTGAAAAACACACGTCCAACACTAATGCAGCGTGGTAGCCTTTTTTGATACGCTGTGGTTTGTTTGCACCAAGGTTCTGGGAAACATATGGTGAAACCGCATTACCGATGGATACAAAAATCAGAGAAAAAACGTTCTCAACTCGCATCGTCGCCGAATACCCCGCGAGTGCCTGTGTACCGAAAGGATTTACAACTGCCTGCACGATCATCATGCCGATAGATACTGTAGACTGCTGCAGAACCGAAGGCACAGCAATTTGAAACATAGAAAGTAACTCCTGCCTGTCAAACCAGTCAAAGTGACTTTTATATCGCCGCATCCGATGGAAGAAAATCAAAAGTGAAAACACGGCAGAAATGCCTTGTGCAATCAAAGTTGCAAGCGCCGCACCGAACACGCCGAGATCAAGGCCGGCTACCATCCAAAGATCCATAAAGATATTTAAGATTGACGAAAATATCAGGAGTCCCAGTGGAATTTTTGATTCTCCTATAGAATTAAACATCGTTGAAAGAATGTTATACATAAACAGGAACGGAAATCCCACAAAATAGACACGCAAATACAGGACTGCGTCATCCAGTATATCGGCAGGGGTTTGCAGTGCGCTCATCATCGAGCGGGAAAAACAAAAGCCAAAAACACCAAGGACTATGCTTAGAATTAAAAAGCTAATCAAGGACGTTGACACAATGGTTTTCATTTTTCCATACTCTCTGGCACCAAAGTAGCGGCTCACGAGTACACCGGCGCCGACACCTGCGCCCAGCGCCACACAAATGAAAACATTAGTCAGTGCTGCACAGGCACCAACAGCTGCAAGTGCGGAGGAACCCACAAACTGACCGACGATGATGGAATCAGCCATATTATATATTTGCTGAAAAAAGCTGCCCAGAATCATCGGCATTGCAAAAACCGTCAGCGCTTTAAGAGGCGCATCTGTGATCAAATACTCATCTTTTGACATTATCTTATTCTTTCCTCCATCTGAATCAATTTTGTATCTTCCAAACGCAAGTTGTAAGTTACATTATGTAATAATTATAGGTAGCTATAACAGTTAAGTCAAGCTCCTGTTTACTTTTAGTAATATGAATGATATGATATTTAAGAAAATGCTATCCAGCGAATATTATTTTACAGGAGGAACGTTTATGTACCTGGACGGTTTAGATGAACTGGATCAGAAAATTATCCAGTTACTGATAGAAAATGCACGGATTTCTTACTCGGATATTGGTGAAAAAATTGGTATTTCCAGGGTAGCAGTAAAAGCCCGGATCCAGTCTTTGGAGAAAAAGGGTGTAATTGAAGAATATACAACAATAATAAATCCTCAGAAAATCAGTGGTGCTGTGTCATGCTATTTTGAAATTGAAACAAAACCAGACAATCTGTCGCAGGTGACAGATATATTATATAAAAATGATACAGTCACGCAGATTTACCGTGTCACCGGAAGAGACAAACTGCATGTACATGCCGTTGCCTCATCTAGTGATGAAATGGAACTCTTTCTGCACAATGTCATTGATACCCTGCCTAGCATTGTCAGCTGCAGCTGCAATACAATCTTATCACGTATTAAAGATATCAAAGGATTACGGCTATAGAATATGTAAAAAAATAACGTAAAGCGCCTTGATTTATTCGGTTCCTTCGCCACAGGCACTGCCCCCCACCAGTGATATTGATTTTGTAGTATACGGCTGTGATAATCTAATTCAGTTAGAAGATGATCTTCTGCAGATTGAAACGCTAAGGAAAATTGATATTTTTGACTTTGACAGTATAAAAAATAGTAGAATTTTTTTCTCTCGCACAAGATAGATTTAAGTCGGTTGAGGGATTAGAAAACGCCGGAAACCCGCATAAACACTATGTTTTTGCGTGTTCTCGGCGTTTCTTTTATCGCCTGTTTTGGTGGTGCGTTTTCGGCTAATGGTGCCCAAATGGTGCCCAAATCCCACGCGGGGCTATAAAAGGCTATAAGAAGCAGTAAAAAGATAAGGCGGTTAAAGCTCAATTTCGCTGCTCTTTTTCTTCGCCGCACTCTTTGCTTTCTTCGGCTCGGCTTCCTTTGCCTTTGCCGGGTCTGCCTGTTTGACAGCCCCATGATAAGCGTCCAGGACTTCTTTTTCCGTTCAAGCCGCACGTCAACATAGCGGGCAGTAACGGCTTCAAAGTTCATAGACAATCCAAGCGATACGCCGATACCCGCAAGCGTATGTCCTAACACTTCGCCTACGGTGTAGAAGTCGCCCGTCAGTTGGTGCATATTCGTAGCCGCCGTATGGCGTAAATCGTGAAAGCGAATATGCGGCATATCCAAATCTTCAAGCAGTTTTCCAAACTGTGAAGATACCCACGACGCGGAGATAGGGGAACCGTCCGGCTTTGCTACAACAAGGTCATTGTCATAATAAGGTTTCCCGTCTTTTTCTGCCTGTTCGCGCTGTGCTTCCTGCATGGCAAACTGTTTTAGGAAGAACGGGCGGGCAAGCTCTGTAATCGGCAGCGTGCGCCCGTTGGACTTCGGCGGTGCCATTTCCTCGATAACCTTTGTTTTTGGCGGCACCTTAAAGGGAAGCTGCTCGGAAACATCAAAAGTGTTGTTTTCCAAGTCAACATTGCGCCAACGCAAGCCCAAGATTTCAGAACGCCGCATACCATAAAGCCCGCCTAAAATGACGGGCATTTCCCACACTGTACCCTCGACGCGCTGCATAAGGGCTTTTACCTGTTCCGGCGTGTAAGGGTCGGGGGTCTTGTCGCTCTTTCCAAACTTCGTCAGCGTGTCCTTTGCCGCGTTGGTTTCGATATAGCGGTATTTGCGGGCATGGCTCAACGCCACGCTTAAAACACGTTTTGCCCCGGCAGCGGTGGACGGTTTCAATCCTTTGTCGATAATCTGCTGAAACATCTTGTCTACCATAGCGGGGGTAAGCTGATTGAGAGCAACGCCGCCGATATAGGGATTGATATAGTTTGCAATCGTCTTTTTGTACCCGTCATAGGTAGAGGGGCGCAAGTTCACTCTTGCGTAGCTTTCCACCCAATCGTTAAGGTAGCTTGCGACGGTCTGTTTCCGCTGTGAAGTGATTGACGCAATTTGCCCCGGATTTTGGAGCTTCGTTTTCATTTCCGCTTCGTGCTGCGTCGCTTCCTTTTTGGTGGCAAAGCCCTTTTTCGCATAGGACTTCTTTTTCCCGTCCGGGGCGGTGTATTTTATATTCACGTCGTAGACTGTACCCGGTCGCCCGGTCAGTACGCCGTTACTGTCGCGTTTGTTCTTAACTTGTCTTGATGATACCGCCATAGCTTAACCTCCCTGTCGTGCCGGGGGCTTCGCTGTTTTCTTTGCTCTGTGATACCAGTCCCAGATAGCAGCGTCAGCTATCAATCGGCGGTTTCCATTCTGTATATATTCAAGCTCGCCGCTATCCATAAGCTCGCGCAGTTTATTTTCCCCGATACCGCTAACTTTGCTCATTTGCTCAACGGTCTTTAACATAGGGAATACAGGGATAGCGGGGCTTGCAGTTTCCTTTTTTGCCATAGGAAAATACCCCCTTTCATAAATGGCTAAAAAGTCAGATTTACAAAAAGTGGGCTTTAATCAGACGGCTTCGGCAAGCTCCACGGGAATTGCACCCCTGCATGGTTCTCATGCAGCCCTACCCATTACCTGCGACGCTTCTAACGCTCGGATTATGGCGGTAGGGGAGTATCATTATACCGATATATGGATTGTGGCGGCAGACGTGCCAAGGTCTGCTATGGAACGCTGATAGTTCTCGCTCGGTGTTTCTCCCGCCTTTCGGTCATCGCGTATCAGCCCAACGGCTCCCCATATATCGAATGTATCTGATTTGCCCTATGCTGCGTCGCCGTTATCTTGCGCCGCTTTCTTTGTCAAGGTGCTGCGATAGTCTGAATATGTGGAACGGAAAGGGGAACGTCCACATACTATGTCAGTCTATCTTATAGTCCAGAACAGCCCGCATGAGCTTCGCTTGCAGCCGGTCGCGCATATCCTCGTCTATGCCGTAATAAACATTGCCGTATTCATCACGCACTTTACGGGTAGACAGGTAGGCTATGTAGCTTGCGTAGTGCTGCACAACGATTTTCATTGCTTCGGGGTCGCCCTTTGTTGCGGCTAAAATAACCGGGTAAGGCAATAAGCCGCGTTCGTCGGGATTGTTGCTAATCGGTTCATTCATCGGCTTTCCTCCAAAAATCTTTTTAACAGCTCAAAAGAGCTTGTCCGTCGAAATTGTACTGTGCTGCGCGGTATCTTCATCAGCTCCGCGATTTCTGCGTCTTTCATATCAAAGAAGTAATACAACAGTACAGCTTGACGCTTTTCTTCCGGCAAAGAGTGAAGCGCGTCGGCAAGCTGTTTCGCCGTAATTTCTTTCCCAGCGACAAAGAAAGATTTTTCAGCTTCATCATTTACAAAATACTTGTCGCAAGTGTAAAGCTGATTTTCTTCCTGTGGCGACAGGTCTGAAAAAGTGACTTCATGCTTTTTCCGATACTTTCTTTCTCGGATAGCGTCGATAGCTTCATTCCTCAATACCGCTTTGCAAAAGCCGTTGAATGTGCAGCGTTTCTGCCATTCAATGCGATTAGGTTCCATATTCTCACCCCCTTTCGTACCCGGTGGGGGCAGGTTTATTTCTCCCCTTTCGCAAACCCTCGACGGACGCGCGAAAGATTTTGCCAACTGGGGAGCAAACTTTTTCAAAAAATTTTTGAAAAAGCAAAATGCGCCTGTCCGAAAAGCCCGGACAGGCGCATAAGTATAGTAAAAAGTATTCAGATGATTTGACAGTTCATATTCAAGGGTAGAAATGTCCCCGGCGGTGGTCGGGCTTTTTTTGATAAGTCAAAGAATGTAAGAATTTGTCGATACAGTTTATAGCTCATGGCGGTTCCCTCCTAAAGCCGCCATGTCTTTTACATGGTTTAGGGTCGTCGTAGGTTTCTGATAGGCAAAAAGAAACGGCGGCTCTGAAAATCAAAGCCGCCGAAAAATAGTAGGCGCGTGAAAATGATATGTACCCCTTTTACTGGACATCCAGTGAAAGGGGTATTTTTATGCGTTATACTTACGAATTTAAGAAAAAAGCTGTTGAATTGTATCGCCAAGGAAAATGGATTGATGCACCCAATGATATAATAAATCTAAAAAATTTTCATGACATGATTGTCAGATGGCATCATTTGGAAGAATCAAATACTTCTGATTGTTTAAAACACTATGGTACAAATAAAAAGTGGTCTCCAGAGGAAAAATATGAACTTGTTGCACGAGTTATAGCTGGAGATACTATTACTTCAGTTGCTTATACTGTGGGTATAAACAGTGGATTACTTGCTCAATGGATTCGCAAATATAAAATATGGGGTTATAATGGACTTGTAGGCCGAAGAAAAGGGCGAAAACCAAAGGAGTCCGCAATGAAAAAAATGAACATAAATAATCCACGTAAATTAAATGAGTCTGAATATGAAGAACTGATTCGTTTACGAGCTGAAATTACTTATATTAAAGCAGAAAATGAAGCAATAAAAAAAGAGATCGCCTTGAGAGAAGAAAGGAAGCTGCGCTACTCAAGGCGAAAAAGCAGCAATCATCAAAGAACTCAAAGAAAAAGGATATCTGTTAAAACACTTGTTAAAGGCTATGAATATGGCGCGTTCTACATACTATTTTGAAATTAATAAAACAGATCCAGTTGCTATACGAAATGAAGAATTACTTCTAGTTATTAAAAAAATATTCGTAGAAAACAAAGGCAGATATGGGGTACGCAGAGTTTATATGGAATTAAAAAATCGTGGCTACAACGTAAATCATAAGAGAGTTCAACGTCTTATGCATGACGCTGGATTATTTGGAAAACGTCCAAAAGAAAAATATCATTCTTATAAAGGTGAAGTTGGGAAAGTAGCCGACAATGTAATTAATAGAAATTTTTCAACTACTTTACCTCTGCAAAAGTGGACAACAGATGTATCCCAATTTAATTTTTCGTGGGGAAAATGCTATCTTTCTCCTATTTTGGATATGAATACAAATGAGATTATTTCATATGATTTAGCGCTAAGTCCTAATTTAGAACAAATAAAAAGAATGCTTGATAAAGCCTTTGATAAGTATTCTTCTGTAAACGGTTTAATTTTGCACTCTGATCAAGGATGGCAATATCAACATGCTTATTATCGAAATCGTTTGAAAGAACATGGAATAATTCAATCTATGTCTAGAAAGGGGAATTGCTACGATAATTGCATCATGGAAACATTCTTTGGAAGAATAAAAACAGAACTGTATTATGGTTTTGAAAAAGATTATACATCATTTGAAGAATTTGCAATTGCTATTGATGAATATATTGATTACTATAATAGCAAACGAATCCAGGCAAAAACAAAATGGATGCCTCCTGTAAAATACAGAGAAGCATCCATGATGTCCGCCTAACTTATAAATATGTGTCCAGAATTCTGGGTACATATCAAAATGCTTCTGCTCTGCGACGGCTTTTTTTTCTTTTGCCGTCGTCCGGCAGATTATTTTTTTTATGAGTAAGGGAGAAAAATCAATCGTAATCTTAAAAATATGGTCTTGTATCTCAATTATTGGATTTTTGCAATTCATCAACAGCAACAGCTTTTTTACAATATAAAGTCCCTGTCCAGATGTACCGTTACTCCTTGAAATATCTGCCACATAAAAGCGCTCCAACAATTTTGAATATTCTTCTGTAGGAATAGTTGCAATAGGATTTTTGATACACAGTTGAACAGAATCTGTATTATAAATTAGCTGAACTACAACATTACTTGTAGTGGAAGTTATCGCATTGAATATAAGATTCTGTATAATGCGAATACACGCTTTTCTATCAGCATTAAGATAAATATTCACATCAGGTATTTCTATTTGCGGTTCAATTCCATTAACACTGAAAGTCGAATAGTTGTCCAACAGGATTTCGGTAAGCAATGAGCATAATTCAACTTTTCCATAATAAAATGGATATTGTCCTGCTTCCAAAAGAGAGATTTGATAAAAGTCGTCTATGAGACGTTCTAATCTCAAGGCTTTTCCTGATAATGCTGAAATATATTCTTGTCTTTTTTCGTCCGGCGCACTTGATAAAAGCTGCAAATATCCGCGAATAGAAGTTAGTGGTGTCCGTAAATCGTGAGAAAGGCAAGAAATATTCTCTTTAAGTTCATCCTCCTTTTTCGGATTTCTCCCAGATAAATGTTATCTTTTGATACGATTTGATTTATGATTTCCACTAAATGCTCCAACCGCCTATCAGTTAAAGATATTGTAACTAACTTTTTCGTTTCTCCATTCAGAATAGCATTTAGTTGGACGTTCACTTTGTGTATCTGCATTTTCCAGTTAATTAAAGAAATTGAAAGGATAATGACCAATACTACTAGAACAAGAAACAGAATCGCCCAACCCATATTCTACCTCCTTGTTTTTACTTGATTTCTTTCTTACTCATAGCAATGCCGCCGACAATCAAAAGCAAAATGCCCCCCATGAAATAAAATGGTAAATGTTCGATAATCCCCATTGTGCGGCAAGAACAAAAATTCATCCAATAGTACATAGGATTTCCATACACAAAAATTTTCAAAGGTATTGAAGCCGCGTCCATATTACTCCATAGCATTAAATAAACAGACGCTCCGCTGAATACATATAAGCAGCAAATTCCAGTTACAACCCCTATATTTTGAATGATAACACACAGGAAAATAGAAATGCTTTCAAATGCTAACAAAACGATTCCACAAGCCAGTGCCCATCCAAACAGGGTTAGTGCTTCACTCGCAGACAGTAAAGCTCGGTGTCCGTCGGGAAGCGGTCAATGAACGGCAGCACCACATTCCCGTAAAAGATAAGCCCCTCGCCCGCTTCGGTGTGGGTTACATACTTCATCTGCTGCGGGGAGATGTTAAGCTGCTTTGCAAGGATAGCCCGGTCGCCCTGTGCCTGATTGAGCATGAGGACAAAATCGGAGTTTTCAAAGATATTCTCGACTTCGCGGCTGCTTAAAAAGGTCTTTGACGTTCTGTGTGATAGCCGTCGGTATGCCGCCCCATTTACGAAAACGCTTCCAAATCTCCACAGAATAGGCTGCGGTCTGTTCCTCTTTCAAAAGCAAATGAAATTCGTCCATATAGTAACGGGTTGCCTTTTTCTCGGCGCGGTTGACGGTCACGCGGTTCCACACCTGGTCTTGCACAATGAGCATACCTAATTTTTTTGAGCTGCTTTCCAAGCTGCTTAATATCAAAGCAGACAAGACGGTTTGAAAGCTCCACGTTGGTACGGTGGTTAAAGACGTTCAGAGAGCCGGAAACATAAAGCTCCAATGCCGCCGCAATGCGGGCAGCTTCCGGCTCCGGCTGTTTCAGCAGTTCGTTGTAGAGGTCGCCCAAAATCGGCATTTTTGCCGGGTCGGGGTCTGCAAGGAAAGGTCGGTACACATTCCTAACGGCGCGGTCAATGACGGTCTTTTCCACGGGCTGCAAGCCCTCTTTGCCGCCGATAACAAGCTCGCAGAGGGAAAGGATAAAGTCGGATTTCAAGGCAAGCGGGTTGTCGTCCTCGGAGTAGTTGAGGTTAATATCCATAGGGTTCACATACTGGGGCTTGCCGTCCATGCCTTTTCCGGCAGGCGACAGACGTATCACTTGCCCGCCCAAACGCTGCACAAGGGAAAAATATTCTGCTTCCGGGTCGCAGATAATAATATCGTCGTCGGTAATGAGAAAGGCGTTTGTCATTTCCCGTTTTGCCGCAAAGGATTTACCGCTTCCCGGTGTTCCAAGAATAAGCCCGTTGGGATTTTTCAGTTGCTTGCGGTCGCAGAGTATCATGTTGTTACTAAGGGCATTTAAGCCGTAGTAAAGGGCTGCACCCCTTTGGAAAAGCTCCTGCGTGATGAACGGGATAAAAATAGCGGTGCTACTGGTCGTAAGCCCTCTTTGAATGGGGATAAGGTTCTCCCCAAGAGGAATAGAGGACATAAAGCCCGCTTCCTGCAAATAGTCAAGGCGGGTCAGAGCGCAGTTGTTTTTCTGTGCAAAGCCCGCCGTAGCAAAGATGTCATTATCCAGTTTCCGCTTCGTGTCTGCCATGTTTACCACAAGGAACGTCAGCAGAAACATTCTTTCATTTCTGCTCTGTAAATCCTGCAAGAGATTTTTCGCTTCGCTGCCGAACGTGGCAAGGTCGGACGGAATTATATCCATATCGTACCCGCTGCGTACCGCCTTTTTCTGTTCCTCAATCTTCATCTTGTCGAGGTCGGTAATTTTGCGCTTGATAGTCTTGATTGCTTCGCTCTGGTCGATACTGCGGATATGCAGATTGACGATAATTCCGTTTTCAAGGTCGAGAATGTCCGAAAGCATACGGTCGTTCAGCTCCGGCGCAAGGATTTCAAGGAAGCTAACAGCACCGAGCTTGCGCCCCATGCGAAACGTCCTGCCGTCGCCAAAGCGGAACGAGGACGGGGCGATAAAGTCCTTTGTGGTAAGCCCGGACGGTACAAGCCAGTCCCAAGAGAAACGGAACGGCTCGCCCTCCGGGTGGAAAATCCCATGCAGTACGTTCAAGCGTTCCTGTCCGTTCATGGGGCGGGCGGTTACACCAAGCACCTTAAAATTATTGAGTACGTCGGTTTCGATACGGGAAAGGCGGGCTTTTGCCGCCGCAAGATTGTCCGCTTCAATGGAAAAGGTAATGTACTTGCACTTTTCCAGTCCGTTGTTGCCTTTTTCAAGCTGATTTTTAAGCATATCCGCGTACTCCTGCGGATAGAGTTAAAAGCGTCGTCCTGCGCCGGAATTTCGATAGCCGCCTGTGCCTTTTCCTTTCTTGCACCCTGATTGATGAAAGAGAGCTGCACCGAAACGGAAGCGTCAAAGTAGTTGAGAAAATCGCACCAGTTTTCAAAAATGGCTGTCTTATCGTCTGCCTGTGCAAGCTGATAGTTAATATCTTCAAAGACAAGGCTTTTACTGTATTTCTTTTCCGTTACCCTGCAAATCCCGTCCGGGTACATCTGCAAGTAGGGAATGGTCTGTTGTGCGGTGCGGGGCTTCCCGTCGCCCTTTGCCGCCTGTATCACGGCGGCGATTTCTTTCTTTTCTGCGCGGGTCAGCTTACGCTTCACGGGATTTTTACCGCGCGGGTCATGGTTTTTCGTTCTGCCATTGACAATAGCCGATACCTCCTTTTCCAGTTTTCGTTGTTTTTCTATGACGGCATAAAATTTTCCGTCTGATAGGGGCGTTCCTTTGGTCGGATAAACTTTGTCTGAATGACGTTCTTTATCACGATTTCAAGGGGCTGCCCGTGTTTTTCATACATTGCCAAGAGGAAGCAGGGAAGCATAACGACAATCATTGCAAATGCCGCCATGCTTGTTCCCGCGCTGTCTTTGAGCAAAAAGAAAAGCGGTAGTCCCATAGCGAGGGCTGCCGCAAAACATATAATCTGCCGCTTTGTCAGATTAAAAGCGACTTTCGTTTTGATTTTTGATAAGTCTTTGGGTACGGGTACATACGCCAAGTGAAAACCTCCTCCTTTCGGTCTTTAATGGGCGTTAAATATTGACTTCGCAAGTGCGCCTGTTTTGAATAGGGAGAAGCACAAAATCACGGTGTAGGCTGCAAGGGAGAAAATCGCGCTGTGCAGGTTGTCCGCTACAATCATGCTGCCAACCAAAACCGCATAAATGCCGACGCATATCATTATGAGGAAGCCTTGAAAACCGAGGGCGAACAGGGCTTTTAAGTAGTTGTTGCCTATCTGCCCCCACTCTCTGTTGGTCATAGTTGCAAACGGGATAGGCGATACCGAACAGTAAAGGTAAATTTCTATCATTCTGCCGTACAGGATAACCGTGATAAGCACCGACATGATTTTCATGCAAAGGCTCACAAGGCTTGTTTCCATAACGAGCAAAAGCAGTTCGGGGATTTCCATAGCGTCAAGTCCGGCTTGCATGGACGAGAGGGCGGCGTCAACGTCGATATTCGTATTGCCGCCGATCACGCCCGCTGCGCCGGAAACAACGTGCTGCGCCATATCGAACACCGCCATAGTGATAGTAAAGGTGTGGGTAACGAGATACACCGCTACCCACGCCTTGAAAAACCACTTAAAGAACATGAACGTGTCAATATCGTGCATATTGTTCTTTTCCGTTACCATGCTGATAAGCTCCACGCATAGAACGTAGGTAATGACAAGCCCCGCAATGGGTACAATCACATTTTCCGACAAACTCTGTATCATGGAAAATATGCCTGCGTTCCACCCCTGCGGGGTTTGTCCTACCTCTGCGGCGATAGTTCCGACTTTTTCGTTTACGTCCCCGAACATAGTTGACAGATTACCGTTAATGGCTCCAATGAGGATTTCCTTTATCCATTCGTTAATCGCGTCAAGTATGCTCTGCATAGGCTAACCCCGCCGCTTAACCGAACAGGCCGGAAAGCAGAGGTACAAGGGTGCCACCGATAAGGGCAACGCCGCCGCCCGCCATG
>JBKYIJ010000002.1:0-15980 GCA_047030855.1 Dysgonomonas sp. | reverse complement strand
ATATTCCTGGTTAGAGGTCTATGTAAATACTTTGACTTTTGAGAAGTGCAGAAGTTTTTAAACCTCTAAATCTTCATAGAGATTCTGTGTGCTGTGTCACTGACGTTTTCAGCAGATGTAGCGGGCTTATCAGGATGTCTATTAGACAATGCTTTTCCTTTCCATTTAAACCATATTTTTCATGATCATCGTTGACAGATTTGGGTCAGCTTGTCAATATCCAGCCAAGCCTATGTTATTCCAAACACGACTGCAATTTTCATTCTTTCAAGTCGTCTAATCTATTCAAAGTCATACTGCCTCCCCATTCGACTTTGCCTTACCATAAATGGCGAAATTCCCCGCCACTTAAATAAAAATCGAGAAATCTCATTTGATTACAGGGAAGCTTATTTTTTCCATATAAGCAACTAGAAAGCAGCCTGATACAGCTCGGAACTGTTCAGGTACCAGTTTATTATGCATCATCGTTCAGTTTCCTGTCACAGGTCACAGATATGGATATCTCTACAGCCTTTTGCAGTAGTAATGAAATACCCCGGCTCTGAGCTGATCATTTCTGTAGTCTAAATGAGTTCGTCAGTTCTGCTGAAGTGAAACCGGAGATCACTATTACGTATTCATTGCCGATCTGGAAAGATTGACTTTTTTGCCATTCATCTTCACTGCCATTGACTTCTGTGTTGCTTCAAAGAGCTGTCTCCTACCCACATTACTTGGGCAATAGTAAAATGAATATAAACCTGTTACCATTGATATTTATAATAATTAAAAACAGATAAAGAAAAATATAGCAAAGAAAGATAGAAAATCGAGGGGCTGAAGAATGCCGCCGCAAAAATCATGATACTGAGTGAGAATAGTAATTTTATCAAGCGGAAGGCCAGCTGCAATGCTAGTCGTGATAGTAACATATGCCCATTATGAAACAGGAAAAACAGTACTCACAAAAACACGAGTCAACTATGAAACTGAAAATACAGTAAAAGCACACTTGACAGTGTCTCAACAGCGTACTTTTATCATCACATTGGGCGTATCACCGCGCCTGGCGGCGCTCGTCTGCGATAATGCCCGCCGGGCAGGAGCCCTATCATCAGCTGGCCTCCTATTCATGTTATCACTGATGGCTGATGCCTCAGAAGGAGCTTAATAGTAACAATGAAACATGCCTACACAGATTACTTTACATCATATAAACTGACTGCCAAACACATTATAGTCTACTTCCGGCTATTCGGTAGCTATCGACAGATACGACTTTCTTTATTTTTCATACTCCACCACTTTAAATACTATATACAATGAGTTTATGTCAACAATACTATTACTTACAATAATAGTAATAACCGGTATAAAATCATAAACTCATTGTATATAGTATTTAAAGTGGTGGAATAATGAAAAATAAAAAAGAAATCAATATCCTAATCGGAAATAAAATACGAATAGCCAGAGAGCGTGCCGGACTTACTCAACAACAATTTGGCGATCTCGTTTCTCTTGGTGTAAAAAATGTATCTGATATAGAACGTGGTGTTTCCGGTATTACTGTAGCTACTCTAAAACGTATTTGTGAAAAACTGTCTATATCCAGTGATGAAATTCTTTTTCATGATCGAGAATTAAATAATGTCGAATACATTTCTGAAAAACTAGAACGTCTATCACCAGAACAGTTTACTGTCGTTTCAAATTGTCTAAATCATATTTTTGAGTTAATCGCTAATCTTGATAAATAAAAAGTGCACTTGGTTAGTACAATCAAGTGCGCTTTTTTACTGTATTTTCAATTTCATAAATTTTTAAAACTCTGCGTTCTAAAGGCTTGTTAATTACTTTTTGTTTTCTTCCTAATATCATGTCCGTGGAAACCTTATATAATTCAGCCAATTTAACTATTGTTTTTAATGAAGGCTCTGTTTTTCCTGTTTCATAATAGGCATATGTTGACCTATCCATTCCCAGCATTGCAGCAATATCCGCTTGACTAAAATTACTATTCTCTCTCAATATCCTTAATTTTTTTGCAACGGCAGTTCTTCTATCCAAAAGGCTCCCCCTCTTTTCTGATTTTCTATCTTTCTTGCACTATATTTTTCTTATCATATTTTTAGTATTACAAATTATAGTAGTGTCATAGGGTTTATGTCAATTTTACTATTACTTAAAATAATAGTAAGGTTAGGAATCTCCAACATACTTTGGAAAACAAACTAGGAAAGTCAATAACGGTGAAAAGATGAATAACAAAAAAGAAATCAATCTCCAGATCGGCAATGAAATACGAATAGCCAGAGAACGTGCCGGACTCACTCAGCAACAATTTGGTGAACTCGTTTCTTTAGGTACAAAAAATGTATCAGCAATAGAACGGGGTATTTCCGGTATTACTGTGTCTACTCTAAAAAGAATCTGTGAGAAGTTATCCATATCTAGTGACACCATTCTATTTGGTGACAAGGAACTGAACGATGTTGCATATATCGCTGAAAAACTAGAACGTTTACCGCCTGAACAGTTCCAGGCTGTATCAGACTTTCTAAATCATATATTTAAAATGGTTGCCCATATGGAAAAATAACTTCCAATCCTATAGCCGTAAGGCTATAGGATTTTTTATTTAAGTGGCAGAATTTCGCCATTTATGGTAAAATAAAGTCAATGAATGGGGGTACAGATATGACAGATAAATTAGACGGTCTTTCTTTGGACTTGGAAAAAATGAATAAAGAAAAATTGCAGTCGGTGTTCCCGGAATGCTTTATAGAGGGCAAGCTGGATATTGACAAGCTGCTTTCCCTGTGCGGGGAATATATCAACGATGATTATGAAAAATATGAGTTTAAATGGAAAGGAAAAAGCGATTGTCTGCGCTAGCCCAAAAACGGAGCACGTCCACATTGCGCCCTTGTCCTGCTGAAAGCGTTGACTTTGACACAACACAGAATCTCTATATAGAGGGTGATAATTTAGAGGTTTTAAAGCTTCTGCAAAAATCCTACTTCCGAAAAGTCAAAATGATTTACATAGACCCTCCCTACAATACCGGGAATGATTTTGTTTATGCAGACAATTTCGCTGATCCTCTGGCACGGTACAAGGAAGTAACCGAGCAGACGACCAAAAGCAACCCTGAAACCATGGGGCGGTATCACACCAACTGGTTGAATATGATGTACCCTCGCCTGCGGCTTGCCGCGAATCTTTTACGGGACGATGGGGTTATCTTCGTCTCCATTGACGATGTAGAATTGGATAATCTCAAAAAGCTATGTAATGAAGTATTCGGGGAAGAAAACTTCATAGCTTGCCTTGTATACGACAAGAATAGAAAAAATGACGCAAAATATTTTTCTATTGGACATGAATATATGCTTGTCTATTTCAAAAGTACAGCGACAATGAATGAACGCGGCACTGTTTTGAGAATGACAAAAGAGGGCATAGAAGAAGTTAAGGCCGAGTTTGAACGATTGAGAAAACTATATGATGACGACTGGGGAAAAGTAAACGAGGGCTTGAAATTGTTATATAGTTCATGGGATAAGGACGACCCGCGTAAATCATTGGCGCGTTTTACAAGGGTTGACGAAAAAGGCCCATATCGTGATGATGGAAATATTAGTTGGCCCGGTGGTGGTGGGCCGCGATATGACGTTATGCACCCTGTTACTCATAAACCTTGTAAAGTACCGTCGAGAGGTTGGATTTACCCAAATCCGCAGAGAATGAAAGAAGAAATTGATCGCGGGCGAGTTGTATTTGGACAAGACGAAACGACTACACCACGCATAAGGACTAATCTTTTTGAAGCAGATAAAGAGGTTATGCGTAGTGTGCATTTTAGTTATGCACAAACAGCGTCCCAAACGTTTAATGCCATATTCGATAATAGGCGGGTTTTTGAAAATCCCAAAAGCATTGATGATATTAAAAAACTTGTAGAATATGTTACTGTAAAAGATGATTGCGACATAATCCTTGACTTTTTCAGCGGCAGCGCGACAACCGCCCATGCCGTCATGCAGCTAAACGCCGAGGACGGCGGAAACCGCCGGTATATTATGGTACAGCTTCCCGAAGTGTGCGATGAAAAGAGCGAAGCGTTTAAGGCTGGATATAAAAATATCTGTGAGATCGGCAAGGAACGAATCCGGCGTGCTGGTGCAAAGATTCTGGAAGAAGCAAAGCAGGCAAATAGCCAATTAAAATTAGGCGAGGAGCCAAAGCCATTGCCAGACGTAGGATTTAAGGTGTTCAAGCTGGATAGCTCCAATCTGAAAATATGGGACGATTCCCTCATTGATAATGAGGATATAGCAACATTATTCGACCGGATCGACGGACATCTTGACGGGCTGAAGCCAGACCGGAGCAATGATGAGCTTGTCTTTGAAATCCTGCTAAAGATGGGGTATCCCCTCACCTCCGATCTTTCCGCCTTTGATCTGAACGGGTTGACCGTTTACACCGTTGAAAATAACGAAATGCTGATCTGCTTGCAGCCGGGTGTAACAGCCGAACATGTGGAGCAAATGGCGGCATATCAGCCGAAAAAAATTGTGGTTGGCAAGCCACAGCCTAGCCGATAGCAGCGCAAAAGCAAACGCATATTATCTGTTGGAAAACCAAAACATTGAGCTAAAAACGATATAAAAGAGGCTATTTTATGTTAAAAGGAACATTTGTAACGATAACCGGATTCAATCATTATAAAGACCGGGACCCTTTCTCGATTGGCGCTACCTTTTTATGTTGTAAGGAACCGGATAATGCTTATGACAGCGAAGCAATCAAAGTGTTGATACAAGGTGGTTATACGATTGGATATATTGCCAACAGTGCAAGCACCAAAGCGAACGGTACAATGTCGGCGGCGCGGATCTATGATCGGGTAGGAGAATATTTTTTAATCGAAGTGTGTTTTTCGACACAATCTAAAATTATTTGTGAAGTCACTTGCTTTGACGTGCAGGACAAGGAACTCATAGACCGTTTTTCCTATGATGAATGTGAATATGATTATGATGATGAGCAAGATAATCACTATGAGTTTCAATATAAGGGAAATGCTTTTTAATCTTTCGGAATAAGCAAGGAATAGATTTATGAAAGTAGAAACCGATATGCCAACCTTTCAACGGCTAACAAAGTGTCTGGCTGAAATTTATCCGCAGGCAACAGTTGAGCTTCTAGCTTCCGATCCTGCATTGCGTGATTTGGGATTTGTACATGAAATCCCCTGTACGATCGAGATTCATGCTACACAAGAACAAATCAACGAAATAAAAGAAATGGCAATCCAATTTGAAATAGATGCCATCAATTCGGCTGATGGGACATACTGCCCGGACAACAGCGAAGCCTATTTAAACTATGAAAAATATGGCTGGCTATTCGATTTCTTCTATGGGAATCAGGAATAAAAAAATCGACTTCTTTTAGGGGGTCTATCTATTGAAGTTAAAATTTAAACAACAGGAATTTCAGACTGAAGCGGTAAACGCTGTATGCGCTCTTTTTGACGGACAGCAACGGCAAACTTCCACTTTTAGCATGGAGCAAAGCGGCGGACAAACATTCTTTTTTAATGAAACAGGCATTGCAAATGCCCTCCATATAACTGATAAAAATATGCTTACAAATATGCGGGCCGTTCAAAAGAATAATCTTTTGCCGCAAACTGAGGATTTGCAAGGACGGCAGTTTTCCCTTGAAATGGAAACTGGAACCGGCAAAACTTACGTTTATACCAAAACGGTTTATGAACTAAACCGCCAATATGGATTCACAAAATTTATTATTGTTGTTCCAAGCATTGCGATTCGGGAAGGGGTTTACAAATCTCTGCAAACAACACAGGAACATTTTTCCGCACTCTATGACAACACCCCTTGCCGCTATTTTATTTATAACAGTTCCAAACTGTCCGATGTGCGGCAGTTTGCTACCAGCACTAATATTGAAATCATGATTATCAATATTGATGCTTTCAGAAAAGCGGAAAACGTGATTAACCAACAGCAAGACAGATTAAACGGAGAAGCTGCGATCCGTTTTATCCAAGACACCAATCCTATTGTTATCATTGATGAACCACAAAGCGTAGACAACACTCAAAAGGCTAAAGAGGCGATTGCTTCTCTCAATCCCCTCTGCATATTCCGCTATTCGGCAACCCACCGTGAAAAAGTAAATCTTCTTTATCGCCTTACTCCTGTAGACGCTTATCAAATGGGGCTAGTAAAACAAATATGTGTTTCCAGCAATCAAGCTACGAGTGGTTTTAATAAACCATACATTAAATTGCTATCAGTTTCTAATGCTAATGGTTTTCGCGCCCGTATAGAAATAGACGTTGAGGACAAAGACGGAAAAGTAGCTCGTAAAGCAATCACGGTCAAGCCGGGTGCCGATCTGTTTGCCCTATCTGGCAACCGGGAAATTTATGAAGATTACGCAATTTCCGGCATTGACTGTACTCCCGGTATGGAACAAATCGAACTGTCTAATACCGAGGTTATTCCGCTTCACCGTGCAATAGGCGATATTGACGAAAATCTTGTAAAGCGTATGCAGATACGCCGAACTATCGAAACCCATCTTGACAAAGAACTGCGTTACACTAAAAAAGGAATCAAAGTTTTGTCCCTGTTTTTCATCGACGAAGTTAAAAAATATCGTAATGCAGAGGGCGGCAAAGGGATTTATGCCCAAATGTTTGAGGAGCTTTACGCTGAATTGATTGCCCTACCCAAATATAAAGTTTTACAAAATTATTTTCCTGCTGGTGCCGATCACGTCCACGATGGATATTTCTCACAAGATAAAAAGGGGAATTATAAAAATACCAAAGGTGACACGCTGGACGATTACAACACCTATAACACCATAATGAAAGATAAGGAATGGCTATTATCCTTTGATTGTCCTTTACGTTTTGTCTTTTCTCACTCCGCATTAAAAGAGGGCTGGGACAATCCTAATGTCTTTCAGATTTGTACGCTTATCGAACAGAAAAGCACATTAACTGCCCGTCAAAAAATCGGTCGCGGCTTGCGTCTTTGTGTGGATCAGAACGGAGAACGAATCGAAGATCGAAATATCAATATTCTTCATGTTATGGCAAATGAAAGCTTTGCAGAATTTGCCGATACTTTACAAAAAGAAATCGAAAATGAAACCGGCATAAAGTTTGGTATTTTGGGACTTGAATTGTTCAACGGAATGATTTTTGAGGAAACAACAACCGAGGAAAAATCTTTAACGGAAAATCAAACGGCTATTCTTCTTTCCCATCTTGCGGACAAAGGCTTTATAAAAGCTGAATCATCTATGTCTAAAGACGTACCTGAATTGCCAAAAGAATTAGAAGCCGTAAAAGAAAAAGCTGTTGAAATCATTACCCGCAATGGTGAAATCACTCCAGAAGCTGTTTCTAAATTAACTGTTCAAAAAACAGTAACTGTTGAAAAAGAGATTTCTTATGAGGATGCACAACAGCTAATGAACCATTTTGAAGAAAAAGGATACATCACAAAATCAGGAAAAATTAAAGACAATATGAAATCAGCTATACAATCCGGTACGCTGGAACTTCCATCTCGTTTTGAAAGCGCAAGAAATCAACTTGTTTCTATCATTCGACGTGCTGATACCCGGCCTCCGATCCGCGACGCTTCCCGTGATGTAACAGTACGATTGAAAAAAGAAATTACTCTTTCCCCGGAGTTTTTGGAACTTTGGGATAAAATTAAGCAAAAAACAACTTATCGAGTAAAGATTGATGAAAAAGAATTGATACGCCGGAGTGTTGCCGCCCTGCAAAACATGGAGTCAATACACAAAGCACATATTGTTACACAGACTGCTGATATTCAAATCGACCAACCGGGTGTTACTTATACAGAACGCGGCATTAAAACTGCTGATCTTTCAGACAGCTATTCATCATTACCAAATATCCTTGCTATTCTTGACAGCCAAACATTAGCGAGCCGCAGCGTGATTGCGAAAATACTGAAGCAAAGCGGTCGATTAAAAGACTTTTTAAACGACCCTCAACTCTTTATTGAACGAGCTACTGAAATAATCCGTAATGCCTGTTATTCATTGGCGATAGATGGTATCAGTTATAAGAAGCTGTACGGCGCAGAGTATTATGTACAGGAGATTTTCGACAGTGCGGAATTGATTGCAAATCTTGATCGGAACGCTGTAGCTGTTGAGCATAGCGTGTACGACTATGTTATGTATGACAGCACAGTAGAAAATAGGTTTGCTCTCGATCTTGATGATGATCCAGACGTTAAGATGTTCTTCAAACTTCCCTCCCGCTTTAAAGTCGATACCCCTATCGGCAGCTATAACCCGGATTGGGCCGTCTACGTTGATATTGACGGGATTAAAAAATTATATTTTATTCTTGAAACTAAGGGAAATACTAATGAACTGGATTTAAGGGGGCGCGAAAATCTCAAAATCTATTGTGGCAAACAACATTTTAAAGCAATCGGTAATAACGTAGAACTTCATGTAACAACACAGTGGAAAGATTTTAAATCCAAAAATGTCTAAAGTGAAAGGCGATTACGCCTTTCACTTTTTTCTTTTAGTACCTACAATAAATTGAAAGATTGATAGTATATCTGTATTTGTTTTTCAATTCTCTGAGTTAAGACCTCTTTTTTAAAAAAATCATCTGATTTACAAAATCTTTGATCTGCATATTCATAATAACCTAGTAAAAAATATATCGGCCATCGTAATATTGCTGCCCATAGAGAATATTCATACCACTTGCAAAAACTATGCCATTCTAATTTTGACATCATCTTTTTCAAATTAGCAAGCATAGGAATATCACCTATTTTACTTTGTATTATTATAGTATTATTAAAAATTTTTCTTTGGGCTTGTAAAATATCCAGATTGAGTTCATCTGCAACACAAAAAACAGACCCTATTTTATATGACAGATATTCTATGAAATCTTCATATAGAATAGTAAATAGCGTTAAATCATATTTATCATGCTTTTCTACACATGATTCAACTACTTCATCAGTAAATGGCGAAAATACCTTTATAAGATTCATTTTACCTGCAAGATATTCTGCTGCACCTAAGTATTCTTCATAATGTACATACCAAGGGTACAGCAAACCCTCTATACAATCTTTAGCTAAATTTTTTGGTTCCATAGCTATTCCTTCACAGTTTACAAAACAAAAAAGATTTTTTCTTTTCTTTTTAAAATATCAAAAGATTTGATATTTCGTATTATGTACAGTAATTCCATATAATAACAAGTATGGGAGTGTTATTATATGTTTAATATAGATTTTGACTACGAAGATTTTTTTGTAAAGAGACTTCAACAACTTCGCGATCAAAAAAATATCTCCGCAAGAGAAATGAGCGTATCATTAGGACAAAATATAAACTATATAAATCAAATCGAAAATAAAAAGAACTTTCCTACCATGCAAAGTTTCTTTTATATTTGCCAATATCTAAATATTACTCCAGAAGAATTTTTCTGTATTGATAAAGTAAATCCTGAAAAATCAGATGAATTAAGTAAAATGATTGGGAAAACTCAATAATGAGCAACTTGACATCTTAGAAAAAATCATATATCAATTTTTTCAAGCGAATAAAAAATAACTTAAAATGTCGTATGCTAAAAATACGACATTTTTTAATATTATTATATTGGGTTATTAGCTATAAGTCAATAAATATATAGCGATAACAGCCACATTTTACATATACTCATGGCCTATAATAAAAGGTAGTATGAGGTGTATGTTCTATGATTGATTATGAAAATTTTTTTGGAGATAGGTTGCAGCAACTCCGCGATTTGAAAAAAATATCTGCAAGAAAAATGAGTTTAGATATTGGACAAAATGCAAGTTATATAAACCACATCGAAAACAATAAAAATTTTCCTACTATGGAAAACTTCTTTTATATCTGTGATTACCTTAAAATTACACCAGAAGAATTTTTCGCTATGGATAATCCAGCCCCACATCAAATTCAGGAAATAACAAAAGCCTTAAAAACTTTAAAGCCTAATCAGCTTGAAACAATTATAAAAGTAATTACTACTTTTCAAGAAAATAATCAAGGTAATAAATAAAGGTCGGAAAGCCAAAGTTTTCCGACCTTTATTTATATCTACTTAATATAGAGGTATTCCAAATCCATAAATCTTAGAATATCCTAACGGATAACTGTTTTGCACACAACTATCATTAGAATTTCCTTCAATCGTGTAAATTTTTCCGTTCTCTACTTTCTCTACGATTCCTACATGGTCGATCAAGCTATCTCCGTCCCAATTAAAGAAAATTATATCACCGGGGTTTGGTATATAAGTGTTGTCCTGCCATTGTCCCCGCTCTTTAAACCAAGGCACTCCCTGAGAAGTACACCCAGAAAATTTAGGAAGTACACCGCTTTCAATATATCCACACTGATCAGCGCACCAAGATACAAAACAGGCACACCATTCTACTCTGTTACTAAAACCATACCACGACCAATAAGGCTCTCCCCCTATATTTCCTACCTGCGATAAAGCAACTGCTACAATATCATTATTTCCTATTCCATAAAGCACCTGCGACCATAAGGGATCGTTTTCTTCCATAAGCAGTTGACGAAGCTGCCCCCTTTGTGTACTGTTAAAGTTATATTTTTCTGCCATTTCGTCAACTGTCTTATGGCTAACTGATATATACAAATATACCCTTGTTACTATTATTTCTTCCTCAAGAATATTTCCATGACCATCATCATTTTCTATAATAACTGTTTCCGTTTTACTCTCAGTATCATAAGAAATCTGATTCATCTCCCAAAAGATATTTTTTAAAAGATTTTTCTTTTCTTCGTCCATAGTTGCAACTTCTTGTGCTCCCATAGGATCACCAGTAGTTTTAACAGCATATACCGACAGCACTTCTTTCCAAACCGCTCGCGAACCTGACATTTCCAGTATGTCATAACTGTTTGCACTCTTTATTTCTTCTAGTCTTTCCTGATAATCACTATTGATTTCCTGTACTGCTGTCTGCACGGTCATTCCATTTCCTGTATCTTCGCCAGAAAAGAATATGCCATAGCAGGAACCAATAATTAAGGCAATCAAACAGATAACTAAGATGATGATTACAGCAACCCAGCCTCCCGCAGCAATAGCGGCAATCAATGCTTTTGTTGCGGCTATAATTGCCTTTGCTGCCAACATAATCGCTTTGATTGCCGCTTTCAGTGCTGTAATAGTTGCTTTTGCCGTAGCCCGTGCTGCTTGTGCCGCCATTTTCGCCGCTCGTGCTGTGGCCTGTGCTGTTTTTTGTGCGACCTTTGCTGCCTGTTTTGCCGTTTTAACACTTGCTTTCGCAGTATGTTCTGCTGTTTTTATTGTTTTCTGTGCAGTCTTTACCGTGCCTTTGACGGTACTTTTAACTGTTTTATTTCCACGATCTATCGTTTTAATGCTAGTTCTTGATTTATCAATTAACTGTCGCACCTGTTTCTTGACTTGCCGAGTCGATTGATCTTGTAAATTCCTTTTTAATTTAGAAAATCCAGCTTTTGTGCCTTTGACCCCATATTTTCCTAACCCGGCAGCAACATGTGCCGATTTGTGCGCTCCTTTATCTGCTGCATTAGACACACGATTAACAGCGTATTCCACTGGAGAGTTATCATCGGGAAGCAATTCCTCCTCGGCTTTATCTTTAGTACGGACAAAAGAATTTTTCATACGACCAGAAATAATGGCTGTTTTATCAATCGTTTTTATTGTACCCTTCGCAACATTTTTAATTTTTATATTTGGCATTTATATCATCGCCTTCCGCCTTTCCAGTTCTTGTTTCAATGTTGTGAAAAAAAGTTTACCGCAAAGTGTTCCACCCTGTTCCTGCCATTCTTTTTCAAATTCAAACCTCCAGGCTAACTCCTTAACGGAATAATCCTTTCGGAATTGCCGCCATGTGGTATTATCCCATTTTTGAAGTTGATTCCACAAAGGGGGAAAATTAAAATAAAGCTGTCTAAGTTCGTCTAATCCTTGAAGCGGACAGCACCAACAAGAAACACGATGAAACAGCTTGTACAAGCCGCCCCAATCAAACCCTTTTTCGTAACAGTAGTCAAGGCAGTCTTTCTCCGTCATGTTCCATTCCACAAGCGGGTAGCATTTATTTCTAATTCGTTTTCTCTCATCGGCGGCAATACCGATATATTCAACCAGTTCATACTGTTTTCGTAAATCCCGCAGATAAGCAGATGTTATACGAATTTTTAACATACCAGTACACCAGCGATTGCGCGGGCTGGGCCAGCTCATGCCAGCATATTGTTCTAATACCGGATTTTTACGTTGCGGGTGATATTCAAAAAAATAGTATTCAAAATTACGGGGTGCTTTCAGCCATGTAATTTTCTGATTGATATACTTCTCTAGTTTCCTCAAATGCTCATACATCTGTGGAAACTCCAAGCCAGTGTCACAAAACAAAATTAAGTCTACAGGACAACTTTCCTCTAACATACGTAATAACATTGCTGTTGAATCTTTTCCTCCAGATAGCATAGCTACATGCTTTTTAGGTTTCATTCTGTTTCCTCCCTTTTGAATCAGAACATATCTTTTTTGCGACAACGACCATTCTCCCGTTTGTTCGGCTATATTCACAGGTAGACAAAGTAATCAATTTATCTCCATATTTAGCAGTCGCGCCGGTATTGTACAAAGAAAGTTCTGTGCATTTTGAAACATATTCATTAAAAGTAGATTCACTGCCTGCATTAACAAAATGATAATAAGAAAATCCCTGTTCTGAGTAAACCGTAGTTTTAAAAACAGAGATGATCTCATATTCTCCAAAACTGCCGAGCGTATCAAAGCGAATTGTTCTATGCGCCTTATAAAAATCTTCATCTGCGTATCTGCATAAATCAGAAAACATAGAGCCGTTATTCATATGGTGTCCGTAAATCACAATATTGTCGGAAACGTCTATATCACAGTTCTCCGCTATGTAGGGCACCCCATATCTGCTATAGGATTTATCAAAGGCGTGCTTTAAGTAAAAATTAGGTTTTTCCTTTGTCTGCATAACAGGATAATCAATCCGTGTTCCTTCAATGGTGATCCAACCAATCAAGTCGTGATTTTTTTCATAAACTGCGGCATATTTCTCAAATGGTGATTTTTTTTGCTCTGATTCTGTAAAATCTTTTTCTACAAGCTCTGTAACCTGTTTGAATACTCTGGCACTTTGTTTCTGATCCTGATATTCACTAAACAACATAATACTGGAAAACAGAAAAAGGGCGGCAAAAATTGCCGCCCCTATTATTATAAGCCTTTTTCCCATTTGTTTTTCTCCTTTCTACCGCACCTGTTCTTTCTGGATAGGTGAGCGCACTTTTTCTGAAAATGTCTTTTTAATATTGTTTAATTCTCCTTTTACTGATACTTTTTCTTCTGTTTTTGTATCCTTACAAATCTTATTTATGAAGTCATCAGTTTTGCATTTCATATTAAAAAATATATGTCCACACGACTCAGTGGCATAAATTAAATCTGCTCCGGCACCTGCGTCATTTCTCAATTTCTCACTTGCCGCCGGTTTTCCTACTAAATACCGCATGAAATTTTTAAAATGTGCACCAATCTCATGCAGTTCCTGTTGTGCTGACTTTAAATGTTCGGCATGTTGAAACATTGAATCAGAGGCATGGGCAAAGCCATCTCGCATATGAGAAAGCAATTCAGGAACTTTTAGGGCATTCATCATCTGTAACAGTGTTGAATGTCCTTTTTCTCGAAATGTTTTTACAGCATTATCCGCAAAATTAACCAGCTTGACTTTGGTAACAGAGATCATTGTCCTAGCCTGTTGAATTTTTTCCTCAATGCTTGAAATAATGTTCTGACATTTATTGCGGAATTTTCGATCATTCATTCGTTCTAGTGCCTTGTGCATATTTTCGATTTCCTCTGACATCTCGGACAATTTGTTTTCCATATTTTCAATATAGCTTACTAGGGACTGTATTTCCTCTTTCTGTTTGCTTAAACCATTTTGCTCTAATACTGTATATAAGTCTAGGATTTGAGGGTGAACACTCAAATTCATGACTTGTTCTTCCATAACTATCTCTCCTTTTCCTTGCGATTCCGAACACTTTTCCTGACATCTTCCAGCGTGGGGAGTTTTTTGTAATCCTCTAATGTTCCTTCCACAATCATCTTCTCAATTTGCTCCAAGCTTCCTCCAGCTTTCAGTACCTTTGCCGCCTCTCGCATTTCATAAGGATATAAGCACAAGGCCGAATTAGAAAGACTGACGAGTTTTTCGGCAGTTGATTTCCCAAAATCCTGCTTGATAAAATAGAATGACGCATAGTAGGAATCCAGCCATACGGATACCGCCTGTTCTGTTGGAAGGGGCTTAAAATCCAGATATTGTTCCGATTCAACACATTCTTTCGCCCACTGAATCCATGTTTCAATACTCTCTGTGGAACAGCCGTCCAATAGCCGCCCTACATCTCGTATAAATTTTTCTGGTTTCATACGCTATCCACCGTCCTCTTTATTGGCACTGCCTGACCCCCAAATACGCCCTCGCCGGGCTTAGTTGTCATAAGCTGATATAATTTTGTGTTTTTCGGAAAATGGTTAATAAACGGGACAAGAACACTTCCATACTTGATTAACCCACACCCCGCGTCGGCATTGGTCACATAGCTCATCTGTTCATCGGATATATTGAGCAGCTTTGCCAGCTTAGTCCGGTCTGACGCGGCCTGATTTAGCATGATAACAAATTCAGAGTTAGACAGCATGGTACTCGCCTGTACGGAATCCAACAAATACTCTACATTCTGCGTAATGGCTGTGGGATAAGCGCCCCGTTTTCTGAACTGCCTCCATGCGGAATTAAAGAAAATTCCGCTTTGCTCATTTTCAAACACTACATGAAATTCGTCGATAAAAACGTGAGTACGTTTGCCGCATTTCCAGTTCAATGTTACCCTATTTAAAATGGTATCCGTAATTACTAAAAGTCCTGTAGGCTTTAATTGTGCCCCTAAACTATGAATATCAAATACCACAATACGGTTATCAAGATCAACCGTGCTTTCTTTTCCAAAAATATCAAGGGAACCGGTTGTGAATAGCTCTAAAGACAATGCGATCTCTTTCGCTTTCCTTTCTGGCTGCTCCAACAACTTATTACGCAGATCACAAAGGGTAGCTGCCCTTCCTGTTTGCTCCGCTTCTTGATAAACTAAAGCTGTACAACGGTCTATAATTGATTTATGCTGCGGGCCAACTCCCCGTTTATCTATCTGTTCAATCAACGACATGACAAATTGAGATTTCTCCACAATCGGATTGTTTTCACCATATCCATCAACCATGTACATCGCATTAAGCCGATCCTTCCCGCCTGCTGTCATACGAATGACTGTAGAAATATCCCAGCTCAAAGCCTGAATCAACGGCACAAATTCACCCTCTGGATCACAGATTAAAATATCATCATTCGTATTTAAAATCAGAAATGTAATCAATTCTTTTACACTAAATGATTTCCCCGATCCGGGAACACCGAGCAGAAAAGCCGATTGATTCAAAAGATTTTCTTTGCTGCACAAAATCAAGTTATGGGAAATCGCGTTTTCACCATAATAAATTCCCCCATCATCTTGAATCTCTTGTACTTTGAAAGGCATAAAAACCGCAAGTGATTCCGTGGTTAAGGTGCGAAACGCATTGATTTTTCGTGTTCCAATCGGAAGTACCGTATTTAAACCGTCAAGCTGCTGAAATTTGAGGGTTGCAAGCTGGCACATATGCTTTCTCGCTACAGACAAAATGGCCTCGGTATCACTGTCAAGCTGTTCCTTACTATCGGCAGAAATCACCATAGTAATCA
>JBKYIJ010000001.1:0-18855 GCA_047030855.1 Dysgonomonas sp. | reverse complement strand
AACTTTCTATGGACGCCCTGTTTCATCAAGAAATTTTTATTCAGTAATTAGTCGTTATTTTCTCGACCGCATCATGCAATCTATTTTTTTATACACGCAAAAAAGGCACTAACTTCTTACAGTTAATGCCTTTGGGGTTAATTATTATTCATTATCTGTTTTTATCAGATTGTGAAAGAACACTGGCAGCTAAACTCTTTGTTGTTCCGGAATACTTATTACTATTCATTACCATAGATGCTTTTGCCTCCATAGCTTTACCGGTAATCTTTCCTGTGTTTCTTTGTGATAACACACTGGCAGCTAATGACTTCTGAATTTGAGAACTGTTATTTGATCTCATAATTTTTGAAGCTTGTGTTGATAATTTTTGTCCACTTGATTTTTTATTCATTTTTTTCTCTCTTTCTTTTAGAGAGAATGTGACCATCAAACATTCTCTGACACCTTGTTACTTATAAATTATTTACTTGTTTTTTCCTTGGTTTCTTTACGTGGAAAGCAAAATGCTTTTTTCCCAACCTGCTTAGCATACAAACGATTTCCATTTTTCAGAGTAATGTATGCTGTAAAAACCATTTCAGCCTGGTCACATTTTTCCATGCAATCTGCCTCCTTTCCAAAAGATTTTTCTCAGACGAATCCGAGAAAGTATGGAAATCGGCAGAAACAAATACTAAAATACATTTGAAAGATATGGTTTTAGTAGATGATCTTTTGTCTCTGCTATTTCCGATAGAGTTCGTTTGAGGCCCTAATCTCAAATGAACTCTTTTTTTGGAATCAGAAAAGTTGCAAGCCTTATACCATAGTGACTGCTTCATTCAAATCAAACAACATCAAGTTCATTTCTGGTACTAACACACCATTTACCCGATATGACAATTGACTCAAATCCCAATCGCATATTCTTGCAATCGTATTAATCAAATCTTTTGCGTTCCATCGAACAGACAAAACACCATTTGACTTTTCTTTGTAAAATTGCACTGATTTATCATCATGTTCTCCACATGCCTGAACAGCAATTTGCTTTTCAGTCTCATTAATTAACAATTTTACATATGCCGGATATTTCATCTTCATAATTACTGATTTGTTAAATGTAATACCATTGCTTGTAATTGAAATGTATGGTACACCTTCGCTGAAATCAAACGTCTTAAAATTCGATAAATCAATCACTTTGCTCGCCTCCTTTCTGTTTTCTATGTGATTATATCATATTTATTTGTTTTGTTCAATTATATTTGTTTCTATGTTTTCTTTTCGTCTTTCATTCGTCTTCTGTTCATCCTATATCCTATTATATTTTTTGTTATTTATTTGCTAAGCATTTTATCAATTTGCATTACAGCTTATACAAATATTTCCATTTAAGAAAATTTGATTGAAAACAATTACAATTTTTGTATTAGTCAAAACAAAAGGCACTAACCTTTTTAAGTTAATGCCCCGCAATTAAAATATTTTACTCTATATGCAAATTTCCCAATTCATCTCGAGTATTTTCTTTTATCTCTTCACGTTCCGTTTTATTAATGGCATCTTTAAGATCTTTGTACATACTACTAGCCGGATATGCATTTATTACATCCGATTTCAAGAAAAATCTTCCTTCAAAATAATTTGCCATCCGATTACTTGAGCAAGAAATTTCATTAAGTTTTCTTGATATATCTTCCAATTCACATTTCATAAATACATTTTCATCATTAGTACCAGTATAACATATGCACCGAAAGAACTGAATTTTTTCTTTTGTATTTCCTTTTATGTAAGAAACTTCAATTTTTATTACTGGTGCTATAGAAGTTACTATATTTCTACCAGAACGACAAATTCCACCTGTAACTGTTTCATTAGGATATAATGTTAATTCGCTTTTTAGGATTTCATCCAATTCAAATTTATTCTGCTCACCATTATTACTTAATTCCTTAAATGTTAAAGATATTTCGGTTGCCTCAGACTGTCCTGTATTTTCAATCCTCAAAAATAAATATCCGGATTTTTCATATAATCTGAATGATAACAATGGGCTTAAACTATCTATATACTGCTTTCTCGTTTGAACACTAAAATATGTACTGCTCAATACAGCTATACCTGAAATGATAACCGATACCAACGCAATTATATTAGCTGTTGAATTATCTGATATCGAATGAAGTAACTCAATTATTTCATTGAACTGTATAATATTCATATTGTCCTCCAATATTAAATACCATTATAATTTTCATATCTCCAACGAAGAAAATCCTTATTTGTAAAATCTGGCACAACAATCCTTGGCGGTATAGAAGCTCCATAATCCATTCTTGCTCTTGATGATAATTCTATAACTCCTTCAGGTGAAATTCGTAAATGTCCTGTATCGAACAGTGTATGAATATCTGTTCTCATTGCAAATCCATTTGCAACAGTATCCTCACCTTTGTATTTAAAAGGCTTAATATGTGCAGCTTCCAAAACCTCTGGCATAGTTACATTAGTAATAATACATCTTTCGCACGCCCGTAATACAGATTTTCTAAATGCTGCTTGATTTGGTCGATATACTCGACTAGATTGCACTCGTTTGCGTTCCACTTCATCTGTATATTTTTCTAATCTCATACGACTCAAAATATCCAGAATAGAATCTTGCTTTACCTGTTCATTTAAAATCTGTGTTATTTCATCTGTCAGATAATCACATACAAAATATTGTTCACTCATGCGATCATGTTTTGATTTCATTTCCATATATCCATAATTAGATAAAAACAGAAAATACTCTCTTGCAATCCTCACATCGTTAGCCCCTGGTGTACAATTTGGCCATTGGGAAATATCAATACTTCCTTCTCTGTACCATCGTATAAAATTAACATAATCTTGTAATTCTGCATGGCACCCAGACAACGGTATCACAATCTTGACTAGTTCTTCTGTTGTCAAATACCCCTCTCCATGTTTTAATAACTCACATACAATTTCCAATATAAGTTTTAATGGATAAATAATCAAACCATGTTTCAACCATAATTCGCATTCTTCTGACGACTGAACTTGCGGATTTGGCAACCGAAATGTCTGAACTGTTATTGCTGCAAATTCCGTTTGTGAAATGTCTCTATCTGCAACTCTTCGTCCAAAATCTGTTAATTCAATTTTTCCTGAACGACCTCCCGGTACAATAAGGTTCAATGCACGCCAATACTGTCCTGAGTTTCGTATCAGATTACGTTCACCTGTTCTTCTTGCCAAATCTACTCCTACCGATTCTTCTGTATCTTTAGAAAGTTCTATTAATTCTCTTGCAAATTCATCAGAACTGTATTTTATACCTTTATTCAATAGTTCCAATTTTCTCATTCTAAATAACACACCCAGCAAAATAACAGGATCGTTTAATCCTTCTGTACATTGCAGACATGCCCATTTCCATTTAAAATCCGAAAATGGTTTTTCTGGAACAAATTTTTTATCAAACATTTTTCTTTTCTCCTTCGTACTGATTAAACACATCTGCAACAGCTCGTCCTAATAACGGCGGAACAGCATTTCCTATCTGGCGATACACAGATGAATTATTTCCACAAAATTCATAGTTCAATGGAAAACTTTGAACTGTTGCCAGTTCTCTACATGACATTCTTCTTTTTCCATTTGGATGAGGTAATATCACTACTCCACCTTTATTATCCCCACGTGCTGTAACTGTTGGTGCAGGCTTATCTGGGTCTAATGGTCTATGTCCCAAATACCCATTAAAATTTAATTTATATTTTGAATACACATGATTAGGCAAATCATTTGGCAAATCTGGATCTGGAATATGTGCCATAGCTTCACTTACACTAATCCACTCCGGAAGACCATCCTTACCATTTTTACTGTTTGTTGGTAACGGATATATATATTCAAAATTTATATCATTACGCACACCAATAATGATAACTCTTTGTCTCGTCTGTGGCACTCCATAGTCTGCTGCATTTAGAATCTTATGCTTAACTTTATATCCCAATTCTGTAAAGTCTTTTAAAATCATTTGAAAAACTTTGCCTTTTGCTAAATTTGTTATTCCCTTTACATTTTCTGCAAGAAAAAATTTAGGTCTTTTTGCATCAATCATACGAATCAACTGTTTATACAATACATTTCTTTCATCATCTTCATGTCTTTTAGTATTTGCTACCGAAAAACCCTGACATGGAAATCCTCCAATAATTATATCGCAGTCCGGAATATCTTCAGCTTTAATTTTTGAAATATCTTCGCATATAATATGATCGCCTATATTTTTTTTATATGTTTCTACAGCATCCGCATACATATCATTCGCCCAAATAATATCATGCCCTGCCATTTTGAATCCTAAATCAAGTCCACCTGCTCCGCTAAAAAGTGATACAACTTTCATACTCCATTATGCTCCAGTCTAATCAATTCTTCTCCCAATAATTTTGCAAATTTCACAGGAACTGCATTTCCAATTTGTCTATAACAAGAATTCATAGATCCAATAAAATGAAATTTTTCTGGAAACGTCTGCACACTTGCACTTTCTCTAATACTAAGTCTACGTTTACCATTATAATGTGGTATTGCACATACTCCTCCTTTACCATTTCCTCTGGCTAAAATCGTTGGCGATGGCTTATTCGGATCAGTTTTTCTATGTCCTGTATAATTTCTATATTCCACTTTATACGCCGAATAAATATGATTAATCACATTATTTTCAGTATCCGGATCTGGAAAATGGTCAATTGCATCCTTTATTGAAATCCAGCGTGGTAAATCTTTACCATCTTTAGAAAAAGTAGGTTGTGGAAATTGAAATAACATTTCTTCCCCATAATCTTTTCTTTGACCAATAATAAGTACCCTTTGTCTTGTCTGTGGAACACCATAATTTGCCATATTTACCAAGTTTACTGTTGTTATATATCCCGCCTCTTCAAAATCAGAAACTATTTGCTTTATCACTTCTCCTTTTCCGAGACTAAGTATTCCTCTAACATTTTCAGCAATAAAGAATTTAGGTTGTTTTATCTTTATTGTACTATAAAAAAACTTGTATAACTGATTACGTTCATCTTCCAAAGTTCTCTTTCTATTTGCAAGAGAAAATCCTTGACAAGGGAATCCACCTACCACAACATCCGCCTCTGGCAAATCATATATATTAATATTTTTTATATCATCACAAACAATATGGTCACCTATATTCTCCCTATACGTTGCAACAGCATCTTTATCTATATCATTTGCCCAAATGACTTCGTTGCCTGCTTGTATAAGTCCTAAATCAAGTCCGCTCGCCTCCGCTAAACAACGAAATAATCTTCATACACTATACCTCTGTTTCTTATTTTACTTTACTATTCACGCATACTTCAAACAATTCCCCAGCACTACATTCAAATAGCCGGCAAAGCTTTTCCAACGTGTCAAAATCTATGCGAGTAGCTTTATCATTATACAGGCTTGATACTGTACTTCTCGAAAGCCCTGTAAGTATATGCACATCTTGAATCGAATATCTTTTTCGTCCCATTAAAGTGGACAAATTGCAGTGAACTGCCATATGTTTACCTCCTATCCCGCATTTTATTTATTATAGCTTAAAAGTCATTCAATGTAAATGACTAGTCAGTTATTTTAACTACTTATCACTTCATTTTTTATGATAAAAGGAAAAGAAGCATCAACCACTATTGCAGCCAATGCTTCTTCAATTTACTTTCTTACTTACGAAAGAGATTTCAATATACTTTTTATTACTTTCTTTAATTTCAATCCATCTTTCAGCCCCAGACGATAAAAAAATTCTTCTGTATCTGCTCCACTACTGAATATGGCATCACAGTATTTTGTAATTGCCTCTTCCTGTTCTGGTGATAATGAAGCAATTACCTTTTCATATTCTTCTTCAACTTTATCTGGCTCTGTCACAGATTGCTGTTTCATTTTCCAGTCTGCATACTCTTTCCCCATGTGCTCTGTTATTGTTAGACTGATAAATTCTTCAATCTCCTTTGTCAATTTCATAGATTTATACCTGCCCTTTCCATGTTATCTCACTGTTTCAGATAAATCCGGTAACTATCCAGAACTGAATCGGTAACACCACTTTTATATATTTTACGAATATCAACAATTTGTTCATCTTTCAACAGTTTCAACCAATCCAGTAAATCTTTTCTGCTGTTTGCAAAATTGCAGCATCTTCCATCTGCATATTCAATTCTGTATCTCATACGCTCCTCCTATACATATACCAATTCACTCAATACAATTTCCTGCACACGATTCCTGATGTTGTTACACTGTCGCACCCATTCCATAGGATTCTGACTCTTCAGTTTCTCGGTAACTCCATCCGCAATTCTCATTTGTGCTTCAATCAGCTCATACCGTTCCTGTGTCTGTTCGTTAAGATCTGCCAGATAGCGATCCAGTTTTCCGGTCAACAAAAGATAAGAATACATCCCTGATTTATGTTTTTTCAGATATTGTTTCCGAAGTATTCCCCAGTAACCAATCGGTCGGTTTTCCTCCGGCAAGGCTAACATCGGCATGTAATAATCTCCCACCAGCACATAATCCAATCCATTGTTATCATCATGTATTATTTTTCTCTGTTCACTCATGTTCTTCTCCTCTATCAAATCTTCCTCTGCTCTCGCAGATACGCTTCAAATATACTTCTACGAATCAGTACTTTCTTCCCAATCTTATATACTGCTCCGGCTTCATGTGCCATACGAACTACGGGCTTGATTCCCAGTCTGTAATATTCACATGCCATATTGTAGGTCACGTAGTCATGGCTCATAAATTCCAGATCTTCATCGTCAATCTCATCTGAAAACATCCATACATTACCGCTCATCCATCATTTCCTCCCTGCCTTTTCCTGTCGCCGGTTCATGGAATCGTTCCAGATAAGTATCAAAAATATCCCGGTTCCCTTGTAGGGATTGGTACGACTGCCTATGCCGCAGAGGAAACGGACGATGTGTACCTTATCTCGTATCCCCGTGACGGGGACTCGAATTACAACGCCGAATGGGGACACGGCAGCCTTACCTTTATGAACGGCTGGAAAACAGGCACTTCCCGTTATACAACCGTCCGTGCGATGGGATCATATACGGGAAATATCTGCTACTGTATTGAGATCGGCGTCCCGCAGCAGACCGGAGACAGCTATACCAAAAAGGGCGAGGATTTTTGGGACAACTACCCTTCGTCCTATAACAGCACCATTTCTCCTGACGATATTAAGCTGTTTATCGGTCGTATCTTCCAGTACGGCTATACGGGAACAATCTCAACCTCGTGGCGTTCTCAGAACGAGGGCGGCGATAAGCTGGCTCACGCAGTCGCTACACAGCTTCTCATTTGGGAAACCGTGATCGGCGAGCGTGATGAAAACTTCAACAAGGTCAGCACAGGCGGCAGTTTACCACAAAAGAATATATCTGCGGTGCGGACTGGACAATCAGGGAGCTTGAGCCGAGTGAAGGCTATTTGCTCGATCCGACCGTCCACAAGGTCGGCGCAGAGCCGGAACTTTATACCATCGAGCATAATCAGACCGCAAATGATGTGAATGAACAGGTCATCAAGGGCAATATCGCCATTATCAAACATACGGACGATGGCGAGACGCAGATCGAAACACCCGAAGAAGGCGCAGTTTTTGAAGTGTATCTCAAGTCCGCAGGCTCTTTTGCAGACGCAAAGGAATCCGAGCGTGATACGCTGACCTGCGATGAGAACGGCTTTGCACAGACAAAGGATATGCCGTATGGCGTATATACCGTTCATCAGGTATCCGGTTGGGAAGGCAGAGAGCTGATGGATGACTTTGATGTGTTTATTGCAAAAGACGCACAGACTTACCGCTATCTGATTAACAACAGTAATTTTGAAAGCTATATCCAAGTGGTAAAGGTTGACGCAGAAACAGGCAAGACCATTCCATATGCGGGCGCAGGATTCCAGATTTATGATCCGTCCGGTAATCTCGTAACGATGGAGTTTACTTATCCTACCCCGACAACCGTTGACACTTTCTATACCGACGCTAACGGCTCGCTCGTAACGCCGGAAACACTGCCATACGGTCAGGGGTACTCTATCGTTGAGGTACAGAGTCCTTATGGATATGTCCTTGATTCTACGCCCGTCTATTTTGATGTAGCGGAAGAAAATTCCTCTGAGGAAAGCGGGGTAACAGTGATTAAAGTTGAAAAAACCAATATGCCGCAGAAAGGCACGATCAGTATTGAAAAGACGGGCGAGGTATTCTTCGGCGTTTCGGTAAGCGGTGGAACAGATGAAAACGGGCAGGAACTTCCCGTGATCTATCAGCCGATTTATGAAACACAGGGACTGCCTGATACCGTTTATGAAATCCGTGCCGCCGAAGATGTGGTAACGCCTGATGGTACGCTGAGGTACAGCAATGAGAAAAAAGATTTGTATTGCGCTGATGGCGGCGTTTACCGTCCTGCTCGGCGTCAGCAGCTATTTCATTATCGACCATTACAGGGAGGCGGAACATCAGGAGCAGATGTACGATTCTCTCGTACAGCTCGTAGAGGACAGCGAAACCGAGCCTGCCGAGCCGATCATCTATTCGGAAGATAAGACGATACTGCCGGAGCTTACCGAGCTGTACCGTCAAAACAATGATTTGGTCGGCTGGATTTGCGTGGAGGATACGAACATCAATTATCCCGTTATGCAGACGGTTGATAACCCGAACTACTATCTGAAGCGTGGATTTGATAAAGAATACAGTTCTTACGGCTGCCCGTATGTGCAGGAGGACTGTGATGTCCTAAAGCCCTCGGACAATGTAGTGATCTACGGTCATCATATGAACAACGGCTCGATGTTCGCCGACCTTGAAAAATTCAAGGACGAGGATTTCTGGCGGGAACATAAAACGATTGCTTTTAATACCCTGACAGAGAAAAATGAGTACGAAATCCTTGCGGTTTTCAAAACCGTTGTCTACACCGACAGCCCGGAAGCCTTCAAATATTACCGCTTTACGGACGCTCAGTCGCCGGAGGAGTTTGACGCTTATATTGATAAATGTAAGGAGCTTTCCCTTTACGACACGGGCGTATCAGCGGAGTACGGCGACAAGCTGATCACGCTTTCCACCTGTGAATATTCCCGCACGAACGGAAGGCTTGTCGTTGTGGCGAAAAAAGTGACAGAAAGCAGTGGTGCAAATGCTCCCGCAAATGACGGGGCGGCAGAGATACCGAGCTAACGCCCTGATAAAGAAGCTGTGCGCCAATTATGATGACGGGAACTGTCTGCTTCTTGATGAGGGGGAAGGCTGCGTCTGCGTACAGAGTATATCCTACTCGCTTTTGTGCAGATATTTCCGCAATGCGGTGCTTCCGGCAGATCCGGCGCTGGAAGCGGAGATACTCGGAACGCACCCTGACAGGTGCGTTTCCTGCGGCTGCTCCCATTATCAAGAAGCAGACAGTTCCCGTCATCATAATTGGCGCACAGCTTCTTTATCAGGGCGTTAGCTCGGTATCTCTGCCGCCCCGTCATTTGCGGGAGCATTTGCACCACTGCTTTCTGTCACTTTTTCGCCACAACGACAAGCCTTCCGTTCGTGCGGGAATATTCACAGGTGGAAAGCGTGATCAGCTTGTCGCCGTACTCCGCTGATACGCCCGTGTCGTAAAGGGAAAGCTCCTTACATTTTTCAATATAAGCGTCAAACTCCTCCGGCGACTGAGCGTCCGTAAAGCGGTAATATTTGAAGGCTTCCGGGCTGTCGGTGTAGACAACGGTTTTGAAAACCGCAAGGATTTCGTACTCATTTTTCTCTGTCAGGGTATTAAAAGCAATCGTTTTATGTTCCCGCCAGAAATCCTCGTCCTTGAATTTTTCAAGGTCGGCGAACATCGAGCCGTTGTTCATATGATGACCGTAGATCACTACATTGTCCGAGGGCTTTAGGACATCACAGTCCTCCTGCACATACGGGCAGCCGTAAGAACTGTATTCTTTATCAAATCCACGCTTCAGATAGTAGTTCGGGTTATCAACCGTCTGCATAACGGGATAATTGATGTTCGTATCCTCCACGCAAATCCAGCCGACCAAATCATTGTTTTGACGGTACAGCTCGGTAAGCTCCGGCAGTATCGTCTTATCTTCCGAATAGATGATCGGCTCGGCAGGCTCGGTTTCGCTGTCCTCTACGAGCTGTACGAGAGAATCGTACATCTGCTCCTGATGTTCCGCCTCCCTGTAATGGTCGATAATGAAATAGCTGCTGACGCCGAGCAGGACGGTAAACGCCGCCATCAGCGCAATACAAATCTTTTTTCTCATTGCTGTACCTCAGCGTACCATCAGGCGTTACCACATCTTCGGCGGCACGGATTTCATAAACGGTATCAGGCAGTCCCTGTGTTTCATAAATCGGCTGATAGATCACGGGAAGTTCCTGCCCGTTTTCATCTGTTCCACCGCTTACCGAAACGCCGAAGAATACCTCGCCCGTCTTTTCAATACTGATCGTGCCTTTCTGCGGCATATTGGTTTTTTCAACTTTAATCACTGTTACCCCGCTTTCCTCAGAGGAATTTTCTTCCGCTACATCAAAATAGACGGGCGTAGAATCAAGGACATATCCATAAGGACTCTGTACCTCAACGATAGAGTACCCCTGACCGTATGGCAGTGTTTCCGGCGTTACGAGCGAGCCGTTAGCGTCGGTATAGAAAGTGTCAACGGTTGTCGGGGTAGGATAAGTAAACTCCATCGTTACGAGATTACCGGACGGATCATAAATCTGGAATCCTGCGCCCGCATATGGAATGGTCTTGCCTGTTTCTGCGTCAACCTTTACCACTTGGATATAGCTTTCAAAATTACTGTTGTTAATCAGATAGCGGTAAGTCTGTGCGTCTTTTGCAATAAACACATCAAAGTCATCCATCAGCTCTCTGCCTTCCCAACCGGATACCTGATGAACGGTATATACGCCATACGGCATATCCTTTGTCTGTGCAAAGCCGTTCTCATCGCAGGTCAGCGTATCACGCTCGGATTCCTTTGCGTCTGCAAAAGAGCCTGCGGACTTGAGATACACTTCAAAAACTGCGCCTTCTTCGGGTGTTTCGATCTGCGTCTCGCCATCGTCCGTATGTTTGATAATGGCGATATTGCCCTTGATGACCTGTTCATTCACATCATTTGCGGTCTGATTATGCTCGATGGTATAAAGTTCCGGCTCTGCGCCGACCTTGTGGACGGTCGGATCGAGCAAATAGCCTTCACTCGGCTCAAGCTCCCTGATTGTCCAGTCCGCACCGCAGATATATTCTTTTGTGGTAAACTGCCGCCTGTGCTGACCTTGTTGAAGTTTTCATCACGCTCGCCGATCACGGTTTCCCAAATGAGAAGCTGTGTAGCGACTGCGTGAGCCAGCTTATCGCCGCCCTCGTTCTGAGAACGCCACGAGGTTGAGATTGTTCCCGTATAGCCGTACTGGAAGATACGACCGATAAACAGCTTAATATCGTCAGGAGAAATGGTGCTGTTATAGGACGAAGGGTAGTTGTCCCAAAAATCCTCGCCCTTTTTGGTATAGCTGTCTCCGGTCTGCTGCGGGACGCCGATCTCAATACAGTAGCAGATATTTCCCGTATATGATCCCATCGCACGGACGGTTGTATAACGGGAAGTGCCTGTTTTCCAGCCGTTCATAAAGGTAAGGCTGCCGTGTCCCCATTCGGCGTTGTAATTTGAGTCCCCGTCACGGGGATACGAGATAAGGTACACATCGTCCGTTTCCTCTGCGGCATAGGCAGTCGTACCAATCCCTACAAGGGAACCGGGATATTTTTGATACTTATCTGGAACGATTCCATGAACCGGCGACAGGAAAAGGCAGGGAGGAAATGATGGATGAGCGGTAATGTATGGATGTTTTCAGATGAGATTGACGATGAAGATCTGGAATTTATGAGCCATGACTACGTGACCTACAATATGGCATGTGAATATTACAGACTGGGAATCAAGCCCGTAGTTCGTATGGCACATGAAGCCGGAGCAGTATATAAGATTGGGAAGAAAGTACTGATTCGTAGAAGTATATTTGAAGCGTATCTGCGAGAGCAGAGGAAGATTTGATAGAGGAGAAGAACATGAGTGAACAGAGAAAAATAATACATGATGATAACAATGGATTGGATTATGTGCTGGTGGGAGATTATTACATGCCGATGTTAGCCTTGCCGGAGGAAAACCGACCGATTGGTTACTGGGGAATACTTCGGAAACAATATCTGAAAAAACATAAATCAGGGATGTATTCTTATCTTTTGTTGACCGGAAAACTGGATCGCTATCTGGCAGATCTTAACGAACAGACACAGGAACGGTATGAGCTGATTGAAGCACAAATGAGAATTGCGGATGGAGTTACCGAGAAACTGAAGAGTCAGAATCCTATGGAATGGGTGCGACAGTGTAACAACATCAGGAATCGTGTGCAGGAAATTGTATTGAGTGAATTGGTATATGTATAGGAGGAGCGTATGAGATACAGAATTGAATATGCAGATGGAAGATGCTGCAATTTTGCAAACAGCAGAAAAGATTTACTGGATTGGTTGAAACTGTTGAAAGATGAACAAATTGTTGATATTCGTAAAATATATAAAAGTGGTGTTACCGATTCAGTTCTGGATAGTTACCGGATTTATCTGAAACAGTGAGATAACATGGAAAGGGCAGGTATAAATCTATGAAATTGACAAAGGAGATTGAAGAATTTATCAGTCTAACAATAACAGAGCACATGGGGAAAGAGTATGCAGACTGGAAAATGAAACAGCAATCTGTGACAGAGCCAGATAAAGTTGAAGAAGAATATGAAAAGGTAATTGCTTCATTATCACCAGAACAGGAAGAGGCAATTACAAAATACTGTGATGCCATATTCAGTAGTGGAGCAGATACAGAAGAATTTTTTTATCGTCTGGGGCTGAAAGATGGATTGAAATTAAAGAAAGTAATAAAAAGTATATTGAAATCTCTTTCGTAAGTAAGAAAGTAAATTGAAGAAGCATTGGCTGCAATAGTGGTTGATGCTTCTTTTCCTTTTATCATAAAAAATGAAGTGATAAGTAGTTAAAATAACTGACTAGTCATTTACATTGAATGACTTTTAAGCTATAATAAATAAAATGCGGGATAGGAGGTAAACATATGGCAGTTCACTGCAATTTGTCCACTTTAATGGGACGAAAAAGATATTCGATTCAAGATGTGCATATACTTACAGGGCTTTCGAGAAGTACAGTATCAAGCCTGTATAATGATAAAGCTACTCGCATAGATTTTGACACGTTGGAAAAGCTTTGCCGGCTATTTGAATGTAGTGCTGGGGAATTGTTTGAAGTATGCGTGAATAGTAAAGTAAAATAAGAAACAGAGGTATAGTGTATGAAGATTATTTCGTTGTTTAGCGGAGCAGGCGGACTTGATTTAGGACTTATACAAGCAGGCAACGAAGTCATTTGGGCAAATGATATAGATAAAGATGCTGTTGCAACGTATAGGGAGAATATAGGTGACCATATTGTTTGTGATGATATAAAAAATATTAATATATATGATTTGCCAGAGGCGGATGTTGTGGTAGGTGGATTCCCTTGTCAAGGATTTTCTCTTGCAAATAGAAAGAGAACTTTGGAAGATGAACGTAATCAGTTATACAAGTTTTTTTTATAGTACAATAAAGATAAAACAACCTAAATTCTTTATTGCTGAAAATGTTAGAGGAATACTTAGTCTCGGAAAAGGAGAAGTGATAAAGCAAATAGTTTCTGATTTTGAAGAGGCGGGATATATAACAACAGTAAACTTGGTAAATATGGCAAATTATGGTGTTCCACAGACAAGACAAAGGGTACTTATTATTGGTCAAAGAAAAGATTATGGGGAAGAAATGTTATTTCAATTTCCACAACCTACTTTTTCTAAAGATGGTAAAGATTTACCACGCTGGATTTCAATAAAGGATGCAATTGACCATTTTCCAGATCCGGATACTGAAAATAATGTGATTAATCATATTTATTCGGCGTATAAAGTGGAATATAGAAATTATACAGGACATAGAAAAACTGATCCGAATAAGCCATCGCCAACGATTTTAGCCAGAGGAAATGGTAAAGGAGGAGTATGTGCAATACCACATTATAATGGTAAACGTAGACTTAGTATTAGAGAAAGTGCAAGTGTGCAGACGTTTCCAGAAAAATTTCATTTTATTGGATCTATGAATTCTTGTTATAGACAAATTGGAAATGCAGTTCCTGTGAAATTTGCAAAATTATTGGGAGAAGAATTGATTAGACTGGAGCATAATGGAGTATGAAAGTTGTATCACTTTTTAGCGGAGCAGGTGGACTTGATTTAGGATTCAAAATGGCAGGGCATGATATTATTTGGGCGAATGATATGTATGCGGATGCTGTAGAAACATATAAAAAAAATATAGGCGATCATATTATATGCGAAGATATTTCAAAAATTAAAGCTGAAGATATTCCGGACTGCGATATAATTATTGGAGGATTTCCATGTCAGGGTTTTTCGGTAGCAAATACTAAAAGACATGAAGATGATGAAAGAAATGTATTGTATAAACAGTTGATTCGTATGATTGATGCAAAAAGACCTAAATTTTTTCTTGCAGAAAATGTAAAGGGAATAACAAATTTAGCAAAAGGCAAAGTTTTTCAAATGATTTTAAAAGACTTTACAGAATTGGGATATAAAGTTAAGCATAAGATTCTAAATGCAGCAGACTATGGAGTGCCACAGACGAGACAAAGAGTTATCATTATTGGTGTGCGTAATGATATAAATTTTGAATATATATATCCGTTACCAACAAACAGTAAAAATGGTAAGGATGGTCTTCCGGAGTGGATTAGTGTAAGTGAAGCTATGGCACATATTCCAGATCCAGATTTGCCAAATGATTTGCCTAATCATGTGTATTCAAAATATAAATTAAATTTTAATGGGTATTTGGGACATAGACCATTAGACCCAGATAAGCCTGCACCAACAGTTACAGCACGTGGGGATAATAAAGGTGGAGTAGTGATATTACCTCATCCAAATGGAAAAAGAAGAATGTCATGTAGAGAACTGGCAACAGTTCAAAGTTTTCCATTGAACTATGAATTTTGTGGAAATAATTCATCTGTGTATCGCCAGATAGGAAATGCTGTTCCGCCGTTATTAGGACGAGCTGTTGCAGATGTGTTTAATCAGTACGAAGGAGAAAAGAAAAATGTTTGATAAAAAATTTGTTCCAGAAAAACCATTTTCGGATTTTAAATGGAAATGGGCATGTCTGCAATGTACAGAAGGATTAAACGATCCTGTTATTTTGCTGGGTGTGTTATTTAGAATGAGAAAATTGGAACTATTGAATAAAGGTATAAAATACAGTTCTGATGAATTTGCAAGAGAATTAATAGAACTTTCTAAAGATACAGAAGAATCGGTAGGAGTAGATTTGGCAAGAAGAACAGGTGAACGTAATCTGATACGAAACTCAGGACAGTATTGGCGTGCATTGAACCTTATTGTACCGGGAGGTCGTTCAGGAAAAATTGAATTAACAGATTTTGGACGAAGAGTTGCAGATAGAGACATTTCACAAACGGAATTTGCAGCAATAACAGTTCAGACATTTCGGTTGCCAAATCCGCAAGTTCAGTCGTCAGAAGAATGCGAATTATGGTTGAAACATGGTTTGATTATTTATCCATTAAAACTTATATTGGAAATTGTATGTGAGTTATTAAAACATGGAGAGGGGTATTTGACAACAGAAGAACTAGTCAAGATTGTGATACCGTTGTCTGGGTGCCATGCAGAATTACAAGATTATGTTAATTTTATACGATGGTACAGAGAAGGAAGTATTGATATTTCCCAATGGCCAAATTGTACACCAGGGGCTAACGATGTGAGGATTGCAAGAGAGTATTTTCTGTTTTTATCTAATTATGGATATATGGAAATGAAATCAAAACATGATCGCATGAGTGAACAATATTTTGTATGTGATTATCTGACAGATGAAATAACACAGATTTTAAATGAACAGGTAAAGCAAGATTCTATTCTGGATATTTTGAGTCGTATGAGATTAGAAAAATATACAGATGAAGTGGAACGCAAACGAGTGCAATCTAGTCGAGTATATCGACCAAATCAAGCAGCATTTAGAAAATCTGTATTACGGGCGTGCGAAAGATGTATTATTACTAATGTAACTATGCCAGAGGTTTTGGAAGCTGCACATATTAAGCCTTTTAAATACAAAGGTGAGGATACTGTTGCAAATGGATTTGCAATGAGAACAGATATTCATACACTGTTCGATACAGGACATTTACGAATTTCACCTGAAGGAGTTATAGAATTATCATCAAGAGCAAGAATGGATTATGGAGCTTCTATACCGCCAAGGATTGTTGTGCCAGATTTTACAAATAAGGATTTTCTTCGTTGGAGATATGAAAATTATAATGGTATTTAATATTGGAGGACAATATGAATATTATACAGTTCAATGAAATAATTGAGTTACTTCATTCGATATCAGATAATTCAACAGCTAATATAATTGCGTTGGTATCGGTTATCATTTCAGGTATAGCTGTATTGAGCAGTACATATTTTAGTGTTCAAACGAGAAAGCAGTATATAGATAGTTTAAGCCCATTGTTATCATTCAGATTATATGAAAAATCCGGATATTTATTTTTGAGGATTGAAAATACAGGACAGTCTGAGGCAACCGAAATATCTTTAACATTTAAGGAATTAAGTAATAATGGTGAGCAGAATAAATTTGAATTGGATGAAATCCTAAAAAGCGAATTAACATTATATCCTAATGAAACAGTTACAGGTGGAATTTGTCGTTCTGGTAGAAATATAGTAACTTCTATAGCACCAGTAATAAAAATTGAAGTTTCTTACATAAAAGGAAATACAAAAGAAAAAATTCAGTTCTTTCGGTGCATATGTTATACTGGTACTAATGATGAAAATGTATTTATGAAATGTGAATTGGAAGATATATCAAGAAAACTTAATGAAATTTCTTGCTCAAGTAATCGGATGGCAAATTATTTTGAAGGAAGATTTTTCTTGAAATCGGATGTAATAAATGCATATCCGGCTAGTAGTATGTACAAAGATCTTAAAGATGCCATTAATAAAACGGAACGTGAAGAGATAAAAGAAAATACTCGAGATGAATTGGGAAATTTGCATATAGAGTAAAATATTTTAATTGCGGGGCATTAACTTAAAAAGGTTAGTGCCTTTTGTTTTGACTAATACAAAAATTGTAATTGTTTTCAATCAAATTTTCTTAAATGGAAATATTTGTATAAGCTGTAATGCAAATTGATAAAATGCTTAGCAAATAAATAACAAAAAATATAATAGGATATAGGATGAACAGAAGACGAATGAAAGACGAAAAGAAAACATAGAAACAAATATAATTGAACAAAACAAATAAATATGATATAATCACATAGAAAACAGAAAGGAGGCGAGCAAAGTGATTGATTTATCGAATTTTAAGACGTTTGATTTCAGCGAAGGTGTACCATACATTTCAATTACAAGCAATGGTATTACATTTAACAAATCAGTAATTATGAAGATGAAATATCCGGCATATGTAAAATTGTTAATTAATGAGACTGAAAAGCAAATTGCTGTTCAGGCATGTGGAGAACATGATGATAAATCAGTGCAATTTTACAAAGAAAAGTCAAATGGTGTTTTGTCTGTTCGATGGAACGCAAAAGATTTGATTAATACGATTGCAAGAATATGCGATTGGGATTTGAGTCAATTGTCATATCGGGTAAATGGTGTGTTAGTACCAGAAATGAACTTGATGTTGTTTGATTTGAATGAAGCAGTCACTATGGTATAAGGCTTGCAACTTTTCTGATTCCAAAAAAAGAGTTCATTTGAGATTAGGGCCTCAAACGAACTCTATCGGAAATAGCAGAGACAAAAGATCATCTACTAAAACCATATCTTTCAAATGTATTTTAGTATTTGTTTCTGCCGATTTCCATACTTTCTCGGATTCGTCTGAGAAAAATCTTTTGGAAAGGAGGCAGATTGCATGGAAAAATGTGACCAGGCTGAAATGGTTTTTACAGCATACATTACTCTGAAAAATGGAAATCGTTTGTATGCTAAGCAGGTTGGGAAAAAAGCATTTTGCTTTCCACGTAAAGAAACCAAGGAAAAAACAAGTAAATAATTTATAAGTAACAAGGTGTCAGAGAATGTTTGATGGTCACATTCTCTCTAAAAGAAAGAGAGAAAAAAATGAATAAAAAATCAAGTGGACAAAAATTATCAACACAAGCTTCAAAAATTATGAGATCAAATAACAGTTCTCAAATTCAGAAGTCATTAGCTGCCAGTGTGTTATCACAAAGAAACACAGGAAAGATTACCGGTAAAGCTATGGAGGCAAAAGCATCTATGGTAATGAATAGTAATAAGTATTCCGGAACAACAAAGAGTTTAGCTGCCAGTGTTCTTTCACAATCTGATAAAAACAGATAATGAATAATAATTAACCCCAAAGGCATTAACTGTAAGAAGTTAGTGCCTTTTTTGCGTATAAAAAAATAGATTGCATGATGCGGTCGAGAAAATAACGACTAATTACTGAATAAAAATTTCTTGATGAAACAGGGCGTCCATAGAAAGTTT